>NZ_OZ245746.1:480000-4260113 GCF_965227465.1 Ekhidna sp. | reverse complement strand
TTCAACCTGTGAAGCAAGACCCTTATATACTTCAAAAGCTAAGTTGTATTTATTCTCTAATCTGCGAAGTTCTATTTCGCCTCTTGCTGATATAATGTTTTGATTTCGATCCATTGCTTCGGCTAATAAGTTTTGGGCAATCTCAAATTCTATTTTGGCATCATTGAAAGCCTTTAGCACAAATCGTAAGTTTTCTTCCGCCTTTTCTGTTTGATATTTCACTACCTCATTAGTAATCATTTCTGTCACTTTTTTGGCAACAACTGCAGCTGCGTAAGCATCTGGCATCAATACTTTTATAGAAATAAGATTGGTTTCACTATCTATATTTACCTCAATCCGATCTCTAAATTCCTGGATTCGTTTCCATTGCTGCTTATTAAATCGATAAAATTCATGCATCTCATTTGCAGGTTCGTCTGACCCTTTGAGCACCTCATTTATTAAAGTAGGCAATCCAATTGTGTATTTTAAAGTATATCCAAGCAAAGAGGGTCTGTCAATATTTTCGAAGTAATAAAGTGAAGTGGTGTGAATATTATTTTTCTCAAAAAAAATAGTATCACTCATGACATCCAAAACGAATGGAAGACTGTTTACAATTTCAGGATACAGGTGAGGAGACAATGAACCACTACCTGAGGAAATTGCGCCTAAATCTATCCCTGCAAGACCAGCTAATCCTCCCAAACCACCTAAATTACTGGATAAATCTTCATGAGTTGATTCCGGTAAGAGCTTAGTAGATGCCTCGTACTCAACTGCAGTGGTGAATGCAATTATCAATCCAAAAATAATAAATAAGGATGTCCCTTTTATAATAAAAAACCGTCCAGACCATATTACTTTAGTAAACTCAATTAAGTCAATCTTACCGTCATATAAAATCTGTCCTTTAATTTTTTGGCTTTTTTTACTCTCTTCCTTTGGGTTTTCTGCTTTCATGTATTACTTCTAGTAAAGATCGGATGTAACCATCATTAGATAAGCTTAATTTAAGCGATTATCGAGATAGTCTATCAATAATCAAAGCAATAGTAGCCAAGGAAGATGTTATTCCAAGTACTTCCTGAACAGAAAGCATTTGTTTTACTGCTTTTTGAGGGACAAAAATATCCGATCCTGGCTCAATTGCCGGGTAAAGTTTGATCCATAAGAATGTATTTGTTCTTTTAGCCCGTCCATTTGGATAAACAACGTAAGACTTAGATTTTTTCGCTCTATCGCTAAATCCACCGGATAAAGAAATATAATCTTTAAATCTAACGGTCTTATCGTATTTCACCCTAGTCGGATAGAGTACTTCTCCTCTTACACGCACAGTCTGCAACTGTTTAGGTACGCTTATTACATCTCCATCTTGTAAAATGATATTATGTTTTGAATTTGCATCATTCAGTGCTTTATCTAATTCTATACCTACTCCTTCTCTATTAACATATTCTTCACCTATTTCATCAAGTGAATCCCTCTCAATTAAACCTTCCAACTGCTGTCTTCTGTAAAGGGTACCTTCACTGGTTTCTGTGGTGATGTCCTTGTCTACCGATAAATCCCGAATTAAAGAGGCTCCTTTAGGATATGCATATGTTGTAAGACCGCCTGCCCTTTCAATCAAATCCGTAATTTTATCTTCCTCGGTTTCTAGAGCGTAGACACCAGGTCTCACAACTTCGCCCTCAATTTTGATTGTTTTCTGGGTACGAAATAAAGCAGTTGCTTTAATGGTAACTACGTCAAATGGTTGTAGTTCAAATGTTGAAGCAGAAGTATCGGTTTTCAGATTCTCTGATATTGAAAAATCAAAGAGAAAAGCAGTTCGAAATTCTTTTGAATCTTTAGAAACCCTTCTTGCTACCTCAACGGAGGTGGTGTTTGCTGAAGATCTGAGACCACCGGATATAGTAATCAAATCCTCAACAGTCATCCCGTTTATATAGGGATAACTTCCCGTATTTTTTACCTCTCCAAGAATAGTTACTTTTTTCCGCTCTTCAATATCAAAAATTGAAGGGATTCTGATAACATCTTCCTCTTGAAGCTTATAATCCACTTCACTATTCAATACTTCATTAAGATTAAACGTAATATTTGAAAATGTTAAATCATCATTAATACGTATAATGTTGCCTCGCTCCCTAAAGGCATCCCGACCAACAACGGTATTCATTAATAAACTCTTAAGAGTTAAACTATCGGTTAACTCATAATAGCCAGGATAATGCACAGCTCCTTCTACTTTCACCCTATCAGAATAATAGGAAGGAATCGTTGAAACATAAATTGAGTCTCCTGCATTCAATAATGCGGTCTCGAAGTTCCCATGGCTTATGGTTTTAACCCACTTTCGACCATTTTCAAGTCTAAATATATTAATACGATCCTTCTGACCTTCGGGTCTAAACCCTCCTGATACATTTAGTAGCTCAGCAATGGATTCACTATCAAGAAACTCATAAATGGCTGGTTGTTTTACACTTCCTGCAAATTTCACCCTATTTTGGTATGACCTCACCACTACTATGTCTTCATCTCTTAGTTGTGGGTTTCCATCTGACTGTCCAAAGTAGAAATATTTATAAATATCCAGCGTGGCGATTTTTTCATTATCCCTGATAATATCAATCATGCGCATAGAACCATTCTTATTCGGACCACCGGCAGCATAAAGGGCATTGAAGGCTGATGAAAAAGATGAAAGAGCATAGGTTCCCGGCCTTTTCACATTTCCAACAACATTGACCTTGATGGTCCGGATATTGCCAACAGAAAATTGTAAGTATGTGTTTGGGTTGCTTCCTTTGAGACCTGAATAAATGGTGGAAAACCTATTAAAAATTCTTGTTTTCGCCTCTTCTACAGATAAGCCAGATAAACTGATAGGTCCTACGCCACTTATAAGAATAGTTCCATCCGGTGAAATTATTTGCTGATAGGTGATTTCAGAAGCGCCATAAACATCAATAATCACTTCGTCTCCAGGACCGAGAACATAATTGACAGGTGTCGCAGCATTAGGTGATGGTTCAAAAGTGAATGAAGATTCGAAAATCTCAGATCCAAAAATTTGCAGTCCTTTCTTATTAAGTGAATCTGCGTCGATTAGGCCATCGAAAAAATTAATTTCCTCCTGATTTGCATAATATTCTCGCAGACGCGAGTCACTTCCTGTAAGTCCTAAATCATTGTTTCCTGCTGATTGAAGTTTTGCGATTCGACTTCTTAGTTTGGAAATCTGTGTAGAAGACATTCCTCGTTGTTGGGCAAGCAATTCAAGTTGTTGCATGGTCAAGCCCGAACTCTCGGCTCGATCAATAAATGCTTGAACTTGTTTGTCTGAAAGCTTATCAACATCTACTGACCTTAAGTCATTGATGTCCTGTGCATTACTTATCAAAGTAACGATTAGCGCTAGTATAAAAAATATCCTTTTGGTAAAGGTTTGCATAGTGGTTTTTCTATTGAAACGGCAAAACTATAAAGGATGGATTTAATAAGTTGTCTTTATTGTAAGATAATGGCGTGGTTTCATCTTCTTTCACAACACTACCGCCAGCTTCTGATACAATTGCATGTGCTGCAGCCGTATCCCACTCCATTGTTGGTCCAAAGCGTGGATAGACATCAGCTTCCCCTGATGCAACCAATAGAAATTTTAGCGAACTTCCTTTTGAAACAACTTCAGGTTCTTTCAAAGAGTTTACAAATTCTTGTGTTTTGTCACTCATATGTGATCTTGACGCGACAACTTTAAGTCCAGTGTCTGTTAATGAACGTGTTGAAGCTTTAAGCTCCTCAACATCACCATTGATTTCCCTAAAAGCCCCTTCCTCTTTTAACCCCCAATAAAGATCCCCAATAACCGGTGGATGAACTACTCCTAATATTGGAACTCCATCCTTAATCAATGCTATATTGACAGTGAATTCTCCATTTTTTTTTATAAATTCTTTTGTCCCATCTAAAGGATCCACCATCCAAAAGTATTCCCATTTCGATCTTTCCTCATAAGGTATAGTCCTCCCTTCTTCACTTAGTATTGGAATATTAGTGTCCTCGAGAAAAGAAACAATCTTATCATGAGCTGCTTTATCGGCAATGGTCAATGGTGAATTATCAGACTTAGCCTCCACCGAGAAATCTCCTGACTCATAAATTTTTAATATCTCTCTTCCGGCTGCCAGACTTGCTTTCTTTGCAACCTCTAATAGTTCAATTAATTGCATCATATAATCATTCCTGCAGCTACAGTTTCATTTGTTCCTTCATCAACCAAAATAATGCTGCCGGTATTTCTATTCTTTCTGTATGAATCCACCAGAAGTGGACGGGTTGTCCTTATCTGTACTCTGCAAATATCATTCGCGGTTATATCCTTATTTTCTTCATTTCTATGAAGTGTATTTATATCAAGTTTATACCGAATATTCTTGATCATTGCTTTGGCATCTGCAGTAGTGTGTCTAATGGTGTATTTTGTCCGTGCCTGAGGTCCTTTCGGATTTAACCAACATAACATCACATCAATGTCCTGTTTGGGTTCAGGTTGGTTGTTTGTTCTAACAATCATGTCTCCTCTGCTAATGTCAATATCATCTTCCAATGTGATTGTCACAGACATTGGCGCAAAAGCCTCATCAACCGACCCATCATATGTATCAATGGTTTTGATCTTGGAGGTGAAGCCGGATGGTAATACAATTATTTCATCGCCAGGCTTAAACACACCACCTGCAATTCTTCCTGCATAACCTCTATAGTCATGATGTTCGTTCGTTTGAGGGCGTATTACGGTTTGAACTGGAAATCTGCAATCGATGTGATTATGATCACTTCCAATATGAATATTTTCTAAAGTATGAAGTAAAGTGGACCCTTCAAACCAAGACATATTTTCACTTCGATTTACCACATTGTCACCCTTCAGTGCACTAATCGGGATAAATCTTACATCTTTAACGTCAAGCTTAGAAGCAAAGTCTTCAAATTCCTCTTTGATTTTGTTATAGACTTCCTCGTCATAATCAACTAAATCCATCTTGTTGATGCAAACAATTACATGAGGTATTTGTAATAATGAAGCTATAATTGAGTGTCTGCACGTTTGTTCTATCACCCCATTTCTCGCATCAATTAAAATAAGCGCTGCGTTTGCAGTAGACGCTCCTGTAACCATGTTTCGAGTATACTGTATATGTCCAGGTGTATCTGCTATTATGAATTTTCTTTTGGGAGTTGCGAAATATCTGTAAGCAACGTCAATTGTAATACCCTGCTCTCTCTCGTCTTTGAGACCATCTGTCAGTAGCGCGAGATCTACTTCAGTTGCACCTCTTTTTTCACTTGTCTGCCTCACCTGATCAAGTTGGTCTTCAAATATTGATTTTGAATCAAATAATAATCGACCAATTAATGTACTTTTTCCATCGTCTACGCTACCAGCAGTGGTAAAACGCAACAATTCCATATCTAAATATCCTTCCATTTTTTTGATTGGTATCGTTTAAAAATAACCTTCTTTTTTTCTGTCTTCCATTGCAGTTTCAGAACGTTTATCATCCGCTCTATTTCCTCTCTCTGTATGCCTTGCAGCTGCCACTTCCTCTATGATTTTTTCGTATGTATCGGCATTTGACTCCACACCTCCTGTTATGGTAATATCTCCAAGTGTTCTGAATCGCAAAGTCTTATTTACTACTTGTTCTGATTCTTCAATATTTATAAAGTCAGAGACCGGAAGCCATGTATTATTTCTCCATATCACATCTCTTTGATGTGCAAAATATAAAGATGGAATAGGAATGTTTTCAGCCATTATGTATTGCCAAACGTCCATCTCGGTCCAATTGCTCAGAGGAAACACCCGAAAATGCTCACCAAAACTTTGTTTACCATTAAATATATTCCAAAGTTCAGGTCGTTGATTTTTTGGATCCCACTGACCAAATTCGTCTCGGTGTGAAAAGAACCTCTCTTTGGCTCGTGCTTTTTCTTCATCTCTTCTGGCTCCACCAATACACGCATCAAACCCGTGCTCTTCTATTGTATCCAATAGAGTAACTGTTTGTATTGCATTCCTGCTGGCATTTTTCCCTTTTTCTTCCGCAGCTCTTCCCTGATCAATAGACTTCTGAACTGACCCTACAATTAGCCTTGCATCGATCTCCCTGACAAGATTATCTCTGAACTCCATTGTTTCTGGGAAATTGTGTCCGGTATCAATGTGTACCAGTGGAAATGGAATTTTAGCAGGATGAAATGCCTTTCTGGCCAAATGTGTAACGCAAATAGAATCTTTACCTCCTGAAAAAAGGATTGCTGGTTTTTGAAACTGTGCTGCGACCTCTCTGAGTATATATATAGCCTCAGCTTCTAGTTCTTTTAAATGTGTGAGATTATATTTATTCATAATCTTAATTTCGGTTCTATATTTTCAATTAATTGACTTAAACAATACTCTAAAGAATTGTTTGCTGTATCTACTACTATATCAGGATTCTCAGGTATTTCAAAAGGTGAGTCGATTCCGGTGAAGTGCTTAATTTTTCCTTCTCTAGCCTTCTTATATAATCCTTTTACATCCCTTTCTTCACAAACTTCGAGTGGACAATCAACATTAACCTCAATGAAATCTTCCGCTCCAACAATCGCTCTGGCTAATTCTCGATCAACTTTAAAAGGTGAAATGAAAGCAGTTAAAACTATAGTACCTGAATCCTTAAACAAATTTGAAACTTCAGAAATTCTTCTTATATTTTCCTTTCTGCTTTCATCAGAAAAATCCAAGTCCTTATTTAATCCACTTCTAACATTATCCCCATCAAGTATATAAGTCTTACAGCCTTTCTCATAAAAATAAGACTCCAGGGAACTTGCAAGTGTTGATTTTCCAGAACCAGACAATCCAACAAACCAAATCACTTTGGCCTTATGCCCATATTTCTCTTCTCTATCCTCTCTCCTAACAAGGTGAGAGTGAGGAATAATATCTTCCTTTAAACTCATTTTTCAGCTGATATTCCAAACTTACTTTTGTACCAAGCTCTTTCATGAAGGTAATAAAACAGCATTTTCAGGATCGATTCAGCTATGGCAATTCCAGTAGCATTTTCCATAGCGTTTGGATGATCTTGAAAAAACACTAATGCTAAAACAAATGTTGTTGCCGAAGCAATGACTCTCCATGTTATAGTTTTAGCTATGTGTCTCTTTTGACTCCCTTTCATAATAATTCAAATTAAATTACAAGCGTTTATCGGTGTATTTTTTTGGCAAAACCCCTTTAACGTCGTAAATGATCCGCGAAGATAACCGAAGTTTATGCCAATTCAATTCTAAAAATTCAGAATGGGCCACAGCAAGAATTATTGCATCGTATTGGTTGTCAATCTCCTTGATCACTTCAATGCCAAATTCTTTAGATATTTGCGTAGGGTCTGCATGGGGCTCAAAAATATCTACATTTATACCAAAGGAAACCAATTCATTATAAATGTCAATGACTCGAGTGTTTCGTATATCCGGACAATTCTCCTTGAATGTAAACCCCATAATTAAGACTTTTGAATTGCTATTTAATGCATTCCTATGTCCTAACAATTTGACAACTTTTTGAGCCACATATTGACCCATCTGGTCATTTATTTTCCTTCCCGCTAATATTACCTGAGGGTGATATCCTACAGACTCTGCCTTTTGAGTTAAATAATATGGATCTACACCAATACAATGACCACCTACCAATCCAGGACTAAATGGTAAAAAATTCCACTTTGTGCCGGCAGCTTCTAACACTTCTTTTGTATCGATATCTAACCTATCGAATATAAGTGCTAGTTCATTCACAAAAGCGATATTGATATCTCTTTGAGAGTTTTCTATGACTTTAGCAGCCTCAGCTACTTTTATGGAGGATGCTTGGTATGTTCCTGCCTTAATAAAAGATTTGTAAAATAAATCAACCTTATTGGCTATCTCTGGATTACTCCCACTAGTCACCTTCAAAATATTAGCAATTCGATGCTTTTTATCACCCGGATTAATTCGCTCTGGTGAGTATCCACAGTAAAATTCTTGATTATATCTCAACCCACTACCTTCTTCCAAAAAAGGCACACAGACCTCCTCTGTACAACCTGGAAATACAGTAGACTCATAAACAACTATATCTCCTTCACTCAATAATGAAGCTATCATTCGTGAAGCCTCTTTCAGTGGGGTAAGCTCTGGATTATTATTTATATCAATCGGAGTAGGGACCGTTACAATATAAAAATTACACTCCTTTAAGTCCGCGGAAGTTGAAGTGAACTTTAACTTTGTTGCTGAATCTAATTCATCAGATGTAACTTCTAATGTTCGATCGACACCCGATTTGAGTTCATCAATCCTTTTAGCGTTTATATCAAACCCGATCGTTGGGTACAATTTACCGCTTTCAACTGCAAGAGGGAGCCCTACATAACCAAGACCGATAATACCTACTTTATAATTCATATGGATTTATTTCAAAGCAGGATGTTTATATCCCACCCTAATCCCTTAATAAGTCGCAAAAATAGAATAATAGACCCACCCCTACCGCTCCAAGGAGGGGAATATTTCAATTAGATTAATTAGGGCTTGAAAGACAATCGCCAAAGTCGCATTTAAACACCCTGACTACGTCAATACTTTCTTTTGAAAATACTCCAATGTTGGCCTTAGACCATCTGCTCGAGAAAATTTAGGCTCCCACCCTAAAATTTTCTTTGCAAGTGCAATATCAGGTTTCCGTTGTTTAGGATCATCTTTGGGTAAATCTTTGTAAATGATCTTAGATTTACTTCCCGTAAGCCTTATGATCTCCTCACCAAATTCTTTGATGGTGATTTCTTCGGTATTTCCAATATTGACTGGCTGAGCATAATCGCTCTTTAAAAGCCTGAATATTCCCTCAACTAAATCATCCACGTAAGTAAAAGACCGGGTTTGGGAGCCATCTCCAAAAGCTGTTAAGTCTTTTCCTTTTAAAGCCTGCGATATGAAAGTAGGTAGAACTCTACCATCATCAAGTCTCATCCTTGGCCCGAAGGTGTTAAAAATTCTAACAATCCTGGTTTCAAGCCCATGAAAAGTATGATAAGCCATCGTTAATGCTTCTTGGAACCGTTTAGCTTCATCATAAACGCCCCTTGGTCCAACTGGATTCACATTCCCCCAGTAGTCTTCCGTCTGAGGGTGCACCAAAGGGTCTCCATACACCTCGGAAGTAGACGCGATTAACATTCTAGCACCTTTATCTTTTGCCAACCCAAGACAATTTAAAGTACCAAGAGACCCTACTTTCATTGTTTGTATCGGCATTTTTAAATAGTCAATTGGGCTCGCTGGCGATGCAAAATGTAGGATATATTCTAAATCACCTGACACGTGAACATAATTTGAAACGTCATGGTGTTTGAATTCGAAATCTTTATTCCCCAATAGGTGACTAATGTTCTCAATATCGCCGGTAAGAAGATTATCCATGGCAATTACATGATATCCTTCAGCGATAAATCTATCACATAAGTGCGAGCCGAGAAATCCGGCCCCTCCGGTTATTAATACTTTCTTTTTTGACATTAAAAATCCAGTTTGACGTTTTTTAATAGTGGTAAATTTTGATCTTTCTCTGAAAGGATCATTTTATCCTCAGCAACCCCCCAGCTTATATTTAAATCCGGATCGTTAAAGATGATCCCAGCATCATTTTCTTTGCTATACAATTCATCTACTTGATACATCAGTTTAGCGTAATCAGTTAGTACCAAAAACCCATGAGCCATTCCCTTTGGAATGTAGAAATGTCTTTTATTGTGAGCAGAAAGCCTCACTAAAGCATATTGACCAAAAGTTGAGGAGTTTTCTCTAAGATCAACCGCAACATCCAGCACCTCTCCTTCGATACACGAAACTAACTTGGCCTGAGCTTTTTCACCAGTCTGAAAATGAAGCCCTCTCAATACCCCTTGGGAGGATCTTGATTGATTGATCTGCTTTACAGTAAAATTAAATCCTGTTGCTTCCTTAAACTTCCTAGCGTTGAAGCCCTCATAGAAATAACCACGCTCATCTTCAAAAACATCCGGCTCTAAAACCCAGGCGTCCTTAATATTCGTCTCTTCTGCCTTCATCTATTTAAAATATTAAGGAGGTATACCCCATAGCCACTTTTCTTTAATGGACTTGCTATTTTTTCCAATTGATCTTTGGATATAAAATTCATTTTATAAGCTACCTCTTCGATGCAACCTACTTTTAATCCTTGTCTTTCCTCTATCACTTGAACGAAGTTTCCTGCCTGCATTAAAGATGCAAATGTACCAGTATCCAACCAAGCAGTCCCTCTGTCAAAGACCTGAACATTTAATTTTTCTTTTCTCAGGTATTCATTGTTTATATCCGTAATCTCCAACTCACCTCTTGGACTCGGCTTAACATTTCTTGCAATTTCAACCACGTCATTGTCATAATAGTATAGTCCCGGAACAGCATAATTCGATTTGGGATTTTGCGGTTTTTCTTCTATCGATATTGCCTTCCTATGCGCATCAAATTCTACCACTCCATATCTTTCTGGATCATTTACGTGATATGCAAATACAATTCCACCATCTGGCTCAATACATGATTGGAGTTTCTTGGATAGTCCAGAGGCGTAAAAAATATTATCCCCTAATATTAAAGCGACACTATCACTTCCAATGAAATCTGCTCCTATTATAAATGCCTCTGCCAATCCTTTAGGCTCCTTTTGAACAGCATAGGAGAATGAACAGCCTAAGGAGGAACCGTCACCAAGTAAATCCTTAAATATTGGCAAATCTCGAGGGGTGCTAATGATTAGTATTTCATTTATCCCTGATAACATCAATGTAGATAAAGGGTAATAAATCATCGGTTTATCAAATACAGGCAAAATTTGCTTACTCACTGAATATGTAAGTGGATGCAATCTTGTGCCCGAGCCTCCTGCAAGTATTATTCCTTTCATAAGCTATCGATTCGAATAATGTTCATCGTAATACCTGAGATAATCTCCCGAAGTGACATCCTTGAGCCACTGTTCATTCTCAAAATACCAATCAACCGTTTTTTCAAGCCCTTCTTTGAATTGCAAAGATGGTTCCCATCCCAATTCCCCTTTTAACTTAGTTGCATCAATGGCATAGCGTAAATCATGTCCAGCTCTATCTTTCACAAAAGTGATAAGTTCCCGAGAAATTCCCTGTGTATTCCCCAATTTTCTATCCATTATATCACACAAGAGATTTACCAGATCGATATTCTTCCATTCATTGAAGCCTCCAATGTTATATGTGTCTCCATTTCTTCCTTTTTCAAATATTAATTCAATTGCTCGTGCGTGATCCTCTACATATAACCAGTCTCGGATATTCTCTCCTTTTCCATATACTGGCAAAGGCTTTCCATTTTGAATGTTATGAATCATCAATGGTATGAGCTTCTCCGGAAAATGATTTGGACCGTAATTGTTTGAACAATTAGAAATAACGAATGGTAAACCATAGGTATTTCCATATGCTCTTACAAAATGATCTGATGATGCTTTAGATGCAGAATAGGGAGATTTTGGATCATATGAGGTAGTCTCAGTGAAAAAACCCTCATCTCCTAAAGATCCATAAACTTCATCTGTAGAAACATGATAAAATCTACGACCATTCTTGCCTGACCAAGATTCTTTAGCTGCATTCAATAAACTTACTGTCCCCACAACGTTCGTTTGGATAAATTCCATGGGATTAGAGATAGAGCGATCAACATGAGACTCAGCAGCAAGGTGAATAACTCCTGAAAAATCATAATTGTTGAAAAGCTTTCTTATGAAATCAAAGTCGCAGATGTCTCCTTTAATGAATTTATAATTTGCATGATTCTCAATATCACGTAGATTCTCAAGATTACCAGCATAGGTAAGTTTGTCAAGGTTAATGACTTGGTAATTCCCACTTTGAACGAACTTTCTAACTACATGAGAGCCAATGAAACCTGCTCCACCTGTTATTAATATGACTGAATCTTGAACCACCTTACTTTTTGTATCTAATGATTATTTTTATACCAATCAATTGCTAAACCCAACCCTTCCTTAACATCATAAACTGGTTGATAATCCAACTCATTTTTTGCTCTCGAGATATCAGCCAGGCTGTGGGCAATATCACCTTCCCGCTCTACCTTATGTATTGCTTTAATATGGGTCCCTACAATATCATTAATGTAGCCAACTAACTCATTAAGAGTAGTTCTTTGACCACAGGCCACATTATAAATTGCATTACAATTCTCAGGTGCAGTCTCTAAGGCTTTTAAATTGGCCTGAACCGCATTAGCCACAAAGGTAAAATCTCTACTGTGATTTCCATCACCATTTATTACTGGAGGGTCTCCCGAAAGGATCGATTTAATAAATAGGGGAATTACCGCGGCATAGGATCCATTTGGGTCTTGTCTTGGTCCAAAAACGTTGAAATATCTCAAGCCTATTGTATTGAGGTCATATACTCTATGAAACACATCTGCATATAATTCATTTACATATTTGGTGACCGCATAAGGAGAAAGAGGCTTTCCAATCTCATCCTCTTTTTTGGGTAACTTAAGCGAATCTCCGTATGTAGAAGAGGATGCAGCATAAACCACCCGCTGGACTTTATTATCAACACATGCTTTGAATACATTTAGGGTCCCCTCAATATTGACCTTATTAGTAGTCAGTGGGTCCTTTATAGATCTTGGAACAGATCCTAAAGCAGCCTGATGTGAAACTGCGTGCACGCCTTGTGTTAATTCCAACAAAAGTGGATAATCCAAAATATCGCCCTCAACGAACTCAAAGTTCTTACTATCTATATATTGATCAATATTCTTTTTAAAACCGGTAGTCAAGTTATCTAAACAAATAACCTGATTATCTCTTTCTAAGAGCGATTCAATCAAATTAGAGCCAATGAATCCAGCACCTCCTGTAACAAGAATTTTTTTCATGCAGATATGAATTTGGGCAGACTAGTATTTATTTGATGCTTACCACACTCACAATTTGGAAATTTTATGCAATGCTAAAGGGAATGTGAAGTATATGCAAGGTATAAGTTCATTTGAATTTAGCTTTGCGTCTTGTGAATAGAGTCCTCCAACTAATAAAAAAAGATCTGATCGTTGACTGGAGACAGCAAAACCCCATTAGTGGTATTCTGCTTTATCTTGCTTCCACCATCTTTGCATCTTACATGGCGTTTGAGGGATTCGTATCGGTCGAGGTATGGAATGCACTTTTTTGGATTATCCTCTTATTCACATCCATCAATGCCATTTCTAAAAGCTTTATTCAGGAAGAAAGAAGATCACATTATTATTTTTTTCTAAGCAAACCGTTTGAAATTATCCTGGCAAAGCTCATTTATTCATTTGCCTATCTTTTTTGCATCGCCATTGTTTCGTTGATTATCTATTCTGTCCTACTTGGCAATCCCATTGTGAATTATGGCCTGTTTATGTTAAACCTGACTTTAGGTTGTATAGGACTAAGCGCTGCTTTTACTATGGTCTCCTCCATCGCTTTTAGGTCCAGCAACAGATCCATTATGATGGCGGTTTTAGGCTTCCCTGTAATTATTCCTGTTTTGATTTTATCGATTAGCAACAGCTCAAAAATCCTTGACAGTTACGTATTTATGCAGATTCAAGGTAACCTAACAGCACTCTTCTCAGTCGATGTGATTATCATTGCGCTCACATTCGTATTGTTCCCTTTTACCTGGAAATCGTGATGGGTTATTTACTAAAAACTGATTGGTGGAAATGGTTATGTATAGCGCTCTTGGTGTACACAGCAATAGCCGGATTATTACTACCTGTTCCGGAGCTTCCTATTCTCAATGAAACCATTCGTGTACTTCACTTCCACGTTCCAATGTGGTTTGGGATGATTTTACTTTTTCTGGGATCTGTCGTTCATGCAGTCAAGTACTTAAGGTCGGGGAACAATAAATTTGATACTTACAGTGTACAGCTGGCTAATATGGGCATTGCTTTTGGTGTCTTAGGAATAGTTACTGGAATGATTTGGGCGAACTACACCTGGGGCGAGCCCTGGAGTAATGATCCAAAGCAAAATGCTTCGGCAATTTCATTATTAATCTACCTGGCCTATTTCGTATTAAGAAGTTCCATGCAGGATGAGCAGCAACGAAATCGCATTTCGGCGGTTTTCAACATATTCGCATTTTTCCTAATGGTCCCCCTCTTATTCATACTTCCCAGAATGTCGGACAGCCTCCACCCTGGCAATGGCGGAAACCCAGGGTTTAACGCGTATGATTTAGACAGTAACCTGCGGAAGGTATTTTACGCGGCTGTAATTGGATGGACCCTGCTTGGATATTGGATGGCGACTATTGCGATCAGACTTTCTTTAGTAAAACAAAAAATTGAAGATGCTTAAATATATTTTAGGAATTGTGATGCTTATTGGAACTCAATTTGCTAAAGCGCAGGTTGAAATGGCAGATGACTTCAGGGGTGAAGGAAAAATCTATGTGGTAATTGCGATTATCCTCGTGATTTTAGTCGGATTTTTCTTTCTCATGTTCAAACTTGATAAAAGAGCTAAGCGTTTAGAAAAAGAAATAAAGGAGAAATGAAAAAGAAATACATAGCCGCGATTGTGATTATTGCTGTAGCCATTACCATGATTATATCTATGACAGGCGATGCAAGTACCTATGTTTCATTTCAGGAGGCCCGTGAGTTGTCTGAGAAAGGCTTTAAGAAAAGTATTCATGTAGTGGGTGAGCTACCAAAAACTGTATCAGGTGAAGTTGTTGGAATACAAGAAAGCCCAGACAAACTTTCCTTCAAATTTGAAATGATCGACGAGAATGGATTGAAACAGGAAGTACTTTTTGCTGAGCCTGTTCCTACTGATTTTACAAGATCTGAACAAGTTGTTATTATCGGAGCTTATCAGGGTGAAAAATTTGTTGCTGAAAAAATATTGCTTAAATGTCCTTCTAAATATCAGGAGGACCCAGAATTTACCAGTTAAAACCTTCGGCTAAATCAAAGCCATCATATGATACATTATTTTGAGGGACAGCTAGGACATGCATTTGTCATCATCGCATTTGTTACGAGTTTACTTTCGGCATATGCATATTTTCGGGGAAGGAATAATGATCCAGATTGGACGTCATTTGGAACCAAGATTTTCTATACTCATGCGATTGCAGTTTTAGGCATAATCGGAACGCTTTTTTACCTCATTACCAATCACTATTTCGAATACCACTACGTATTCAGTCACAGTTCTAAAATCCTACCGATTTACTATCAGATCTCTTGCTTTTGGGAAGGGCAAGAGGGCTCTTTCTTACTTTGGATTTTTTGGAATGCAGTACTAGGTATCGTGTTGATCAACACGAATAAGTTTTGGAAGGCTCCCGTCATGTTCATCATGGCTTTGACGCAAGTATTCTTAGTTTCTATGATTTTAGGTGTGGTAGTTTTTGACATAAAGCTCGGTAGTTCGCCATTCATGCTCTTAAGGGAAGTTATTGATGCGCCTATCTTTAAAACCAATCCAAACTTTATTCCTGAAGACGGTAATGGGCTAAATCCACTACTTCAAAATTATTGGATGGTAATACATCCGCCTACCCTATTCTTAGGCTTTGCCACAACAGTAATTCCATTTGCATACTGTATAGGAGGATTAATTATTGGAAAGAATAAGGAGTGGATACGTCCGGCATTACCATGGGCACAATTTTCTGCCATGATTCTGGGTGTGGGTATTCTTATGGGCGCATACTGGGCATACGAAACACTCAACTTCGGTGGGTATTGGAATTGGGATCCGGTGGAAAATGCCATTTACGTACCATGGCTGGTATTAGTCGCTGCTATTCATGTAATGATTGCTTACAAGAAAAGTGGTACAGCGCTTCAACTTTCGATGATACTGGTAGTGACTTCATTTATTCTTGTACTTTATGCCACCTTTCTAACTCGCAGTGGTATACTCGGAAACTCATCTGTTCATTCATTTACTGACCTGGGGCTTTCCGGTCAGTTATTAATATACCTACTCGCATTTGTTGTTCTATCTGTTTACTTCATTGTAAAAAGATGGAAAGAGATACCCACTTCAAATGAAGAAATCTCGACTTATTCGCGTGAATTCTGGATTTTCATGGGGTCAGGAGTACTTGGACTAATGGCATTTCAGGTACTGCTTTATACATCCATGCCGGTCTACAATCAGGTTGCAGGATTTTTTGGCTTTGACCTAAACCTTGCTCCACCAACTGATATCTACGACGCATATTCCTGGCCACAAATGATCTTATCCATTTTTCTGGCAATACTGTCAGGGACGGGCCAGTTCTTTTGGTGGAAGAAGATGGATGGTAAGAAGCTCAAAGCGGAATTAAGAACTCCGTTCTTAATCTCATTGGTTATTTCTGGTGCTATTATCGTCATCGCGAAAATTACAGATCCATACTACTTGATTTTGCTAATTGCCAGCGTCTATTCAATAACGGCCAACGCTAAAATATTTATTGGTATAGCAAAGTCAAACGTCAAACTATCAGGTGGATCTATCGCCCATATTGGTATCGCACTCATGCTTGTTGGGATTTTATTTTCCAGTGGATATTCGACTATCCTCTCAACAAATTATACTTCCATGGTTTGGAGCACCGAATTCCCTGAAGAGGTGAATCGCGACAATCTGCTCCTGTTTATAAATGAGCCTCGTCAAATGAATGAGTACTCGATGATCTATAGAGGCATAAGAAAAGAGACCCGAGAAGAAGGCTATATTGATAAAAACAATTTAATCCTAACTGTAAATCCGCTGAAAGTGGTTAAAAAAGAAAGTAAGGATACGCTAACCTTAATCAATCCTGAGAACAGCTACTTTGAAGTAGAATATCATACTGAAGAAGGCAAACAGTTTACACTCTATCCTCGGGTTCAGGTCAATGAAGCTATGGACATGATCGTTTACTCACCTGATATCAAGCGCAAAATGAGTGCGGACATGTATACACACGTGCGTACATTTCCAGACCCGGAACAAGAACCAGACTGGAGTGATCCTCAGGAGATCAAAGTGAAAATTGGAGATCAGTTTTTCCTCAACGATTATGTAGCTACTCTTGAGGGTATGGAACCAATTTCAGAAATTGACGGAACTCCTCTTTCAAATGGAGATGTGGCTGTAAAAGCAATTATTAATGTTCAAGGTGAATATCAAGACTATATTTCTGAACCGATTTTTGTAATTCGAAATAGAGAGTTTATTGGACGGATCGATGACCAGGTTCAGGATTTAGCGTTTAGAATATCTATCCAAAATATCCTGCCTCAGGAAAATGCGGTCATCTTAGCTTACCAGACCACTCAAAAAGACTGGATTATTATGGAGGCTGTAAAGAAACCCTGGATTAATCTTTTATGGATTGGGACTTTTATGCTGGTAATAGGTTTTATCGTTGCAATAAGAAGAAGGTATCTGGAGTTTGTGAAAATGAGAGACAAAGGAGTAGAAGCTTAACTTCCATTTTTGCCAATTAATCGGCTATTTTTACCTTATGAGCAAGGTAGCAATCATTGGGTATGGAAATGTTGGCTATCATTTAGCCAAGAGGATCTCATCCAAGAGGCATGAAGTAACCATATTTTCCAGAAGTACGCCAGAAGGCTATATTCTATCCATGGATCAGCTAATTCCTGATTCTTTTGATTTTATCATACTTACTGTCCCAGATGACAAAATAAAGGAGGTATCAGATTCTCTAGAGACTTCTGAAGCTGTAATCTTACATACCTCCGGAGCTAATCGGGTATCAGATCTTGAAAAGCATGTGAAACATGGGGTGATGTATCCTTTGCAAACTTTTAGTCGAACAAAGGAGATCGATTTTACGTCATTCCCCATTTTTCTTGAGGGATCGGATGAGGCAGAGAAAGACATATTTACTTTTGTTCGAACATTTAGCAATGACGTGCGATTACTAACATCGAGTAATCGATCTAAGCTGCATCTTGCTGCAGTATTCGCTTGTAATTTCAGTAATCACATGTTTCATATGTCTGAAAAACTCTTAGGTGATCTCGACATGAAATTTCAGGATATCATACCACTTGTTGAAGAGACTTTTAAAAAAGCAGTTGAGCTAAATCCTTCTAAATCACAAACAGGACCAGCGGCTCGAGAAGATGAAGCGACTATAAATACACACCTGGAGATGCTCAAGGATGAAAAAATGAAGCATATGTATCGAATTATTACTGAAAGTATTCAGGAAAATCAGTGAATATTCTGGCTAATGATACACTTGGCTTTATCAAAGCCAGCAGAGTGCCTAACCTGCTTATTATAGCTCTGACGCAATTTATTACTGCTTATTCACTTTTAAATCATACAGTAGATGAGCTTCTGAATCCAGATTTCATACTATTTTTTTTAAGCACGGGGATGATCGGAGCTGCCGGATACATTATCAATGACTATTTCGATCAGAAAATTGATATGGTGAATCGTCCCGGTTCAGTGGTCGTTGGAACTACACTACGAAGAAGATTAGCGCTTTTTTCTCATGTAGTCCTTACGCTAACAGGTATTGGAATTGGTTTTTTAATCGACCCTTTTATAGGAGCCATACATATTTTTTCAGCCGGAGCTTTGTGGACGTATAGCACCGTGCTGAAGAGATGGATTTTGTTAGGCACACTTACCATTGCTTTTCTTACCAGCCTCACACTTTTACTGGTATTGGTTTACTGGAGAGAATTCAGCCTACTGGTAGTCGCCTACGCCATGTTTGGATGCGTTACTATTTTTATAAGAGAAAGCTTAAAGGATATCATAAGTGCCAAAGGGGAGATCCAATTCGGAATACAATCCATTCCAATTGTTTGGGGAATTAGAGGGGCGAAGGTGGTTATTTATCTAGCAGGGATTGCAGGTGTTGGAATGCTCACTTTTTACCTGTGGTCGATACCTAACTGGAATGTTCGCTATTTCTTCTTTAGCGTTCTGATACTTATTTTCTGGATAGCTTTCAAACTTTCAAGGGCAGATAAAATCTCCGATTTCAAGCGAATTAAGATCTACATTGATGTGATCATTGTTGCCGGCCTTTTTAGTATGCTTTTGGTTTAAAAAAGATCAATAATTGCATTGAAGGTAAAGCCTCCAACTTTCCATGCGATAATCCCTCCGAGAATAGCAGAGTAAAAAAGTTTAAGACTTGTTGCTACAAGAAAGCCTAAAAAAGATCCAAAGCCGGATTTAAAAGCCGATCTAATTCGGTTACCACCGTATAAGTCGCCGATTATTGCTCCCAGTAAAGGTCCTAATACGATTCCAAATGGTATTGGAAGTAAAACTCCGGCTACCATCCCAATCATCCCTCCAATAACTCCGGCCTTTGTGCCTCCGAAACGCTTTGTCGCAGCTATTGGAAGAGCAAAATCTGCTATAAGAATTATGATCCCAATGATCCCCCATATAACAAAGGATGAGGTACTAAATTCCGTTTCATTAGACACAAAATGTGTACATATTAAAGCTCCGTACGTTAGTAAAGGACCCGGAATAGGGGGAAGTATGGAGAAAATAACTCCTCCGGCGATCAGCAAAATAGAAAGTATAATCAGGAGTGCCTCCATCAAAAATCACTAAAAATAGTTTTCCGAATATTCGACCATTCTGATTTCAGGATACTGTAAACTACTGTGTCTCTTCTTCTACTGCTTTGTGTAGACCGATGACTTCTTAGTGTACCATCATGTTTGGCGCCTATTTTTTCCATGGCTTTCCTGGATCTCAGATTCCTTTCGTCTGTTCTAAGTTCGAGCCTTTCGATTTCCATCACCTCAAAAGCATGAGTAAGCATCAGAAATTTCATGTGCTTATTAACTCCTTGACCGATATAATCAGCTCCCAACCATGTCCATCCGATCTCTATTCCTTTTTCCTCCCAATCTATGTGTCCATAGCTTGTCGCACCTATTACTTCATAGGTTTCTTTTAAGACAACAGCATAAGACATCTTTTCTCCTTTCTCTGATTCGATCAGGCACTTAGTCATCCAGTTGGTTAAGTCATCAGGGTTTGTTAGATCTTCAGTGTACCAAGTCCAAATATCTGAATCCCCGCTTAGCCTTCTCATCTGCTGAATATGCGATTCAGTTAGAGGCGACAAGACAATTTTATCGTCACTCAGTGGTATGTAGAATGTGTCGTTAATACTCGAAGACCCCATGCTCAGATTGAATAATCAATTCTTTTTTGTCAGATTCCTCAACTCTACCTATGACCTGAGCTTCTATATTAAAGGAACGCGCGATCTCTACGATCTCATCTGCTGATTCTTCTGCCACATACACTTCCATTCTGTGGCCCATGTTAAAGACCTTATACATTTCTTTCCACTCCGTTCCGCTCTCTTGCTGGATCATCTGAAAAAGAGGCGGTATTGGAAGCATATTATCTTTTACAATCCTCAAATGATCAACAAAATGCAAAATTTTCGTCTGTGCACCTCCACTACAGTGGACCATCCCGTGAATTTCTGAACGAAGCTCCTTTAATATTGACTGAATGATGGGGCCATAGGTTCGGGTTGGGGATAACACCAATTTTCCAGCATCGAGAGGTGTTCCATTGATCTCATCTGTCAGTTTTTTAGAACCACTGTAAACCAAGTCTCTTGGCACACCCTGATCGAAGGATTCAGGGTATTTTTCTGCATAACCCTTATCAAAGACATCATGCCTAGCCGAAGTAAGCCCATTGCTCCCCATCCCTCCATTATATTCTTTTTCATAAACTGCCTGACCATATGAGGCCATTCCGACGATTAAATCACCTGGACGGATATTCGCATTGTCAATTACTTCTGCACGTTTCATTCGAGCAGTAACGGTACTATCAACAATAATGGTTTTTACTAAATCACCAACATCAGCAGTTTCACCTCCTGTTGAATTGATATTAATTCCATTATCACGAAGCATTTGAAGAACCTCCTCCGTGCCGTTTATGATTTGAGAAATGACTTCCCCCGGTATTAAGTTTTTATTTCTCCCAATGGTAGATGAGAGTAGAATGTTATCTGTACAACCAACACATAGAAGATCATCTACATTCATAATTACAGCATCTTGAGCAATCCCATTCCAGACACTCAAGTCACCGGTCTCTTTCCAGTATAAATAAGCAAGTGAAGATTTAGTGCCTGCACCATCGGCATGCATAATGGTGCAATACTCCGGATCTGCTGAAATATCATTTACGATCTTACAAAAGGCTTTAGGGAACAGACCTTTATCTATGTTTTTAATTGCGGAGTGGACATCCTCTTTATCAGCAGAAACACCTCGAAGTGCATACCTATCAGTCATGCTTTCTTTTTTATTTACAAAGAAAAGCGTTTATCTGTTTCCATTACCAGAATCTTTAAAGAATCGATCATATTCATCGACCTGTTCATCCGGTGGTAGGTCATCATTTCGATCGCGTGGGTTGTATCTCAGTACTTTAAACTCTGTTCTTCTGTTTCTTTGATGTTCCTCTTCTGTCTGTGCATTTTTAATAATTAATTGAGTCTCACCATATCCCTTAGCTGTAATTCGTTTCGATTCTATCCCTTTATCAATTATATAGCTAACAGCAGATTGGGCTCTTTGAAGAGAGAGTCTTAAGTTATAATTATCAGCCGCCCTGTCATCCGTATGGGACCCCAGCTCAATGTAAATCTCAGGATTATCACTCATGATCTGAACAAGTGAATCTAAAACCAAAGCTGCGTCCGGTCGGATGTTGTACTTGTCCAAATCGTAATAGATATTATCGAGAACAATTGCTTTCTCAAGAACAATTGGATCCATCATGATCTTTGTTTCGAACGTTACATTGGTAATAAACTCAGTTAGTTTAGTCCTATCAACCGTTTTACCAATAGTTGTAAAATCTTTTCTTACCGTGAAATAATCCGACTTTTCACCAATTAAATCATAATGTTCTTCAGGGTAAACCCGAAAGTTAAACTTACCATCAGCATTGGTAAATGATTCGTCAAGTACATCTCCATTATCTGCAGTTAGTGACACCTTAGTATTAGGTAAGATGATCTCTTTCCCAGCATCGTCTTTCGTTACCGTAGTTCCGACCAGAAAATAATTGACCACTTTCAAATCAGGGTCATCGTTGATAAATGTATAGATGTCATCATCGCCTTTCCCACCTCTTCTGTTCGAAGTAAAGAATCCTTTTGTCAGGTTAAACTGATAAAATCCGAAATCATCTGCAGAGGAATTCATTGGTTTACCCAGATTCTCAATTTTTACATGTCCACCCTCTCTAACTGCTCTAAACATATCCAATTTTCCAAAACCCGGGTGACCATCAGAAGCAAAATATAAACTCCCATCTTCACTTATGTATGGGAAGACATCATCTCCTGGGGAATTAATCTCGGGACCTAAATTTCTTACATCTACCCATCTGCCTCTTCGGTTTACTTTGGCCTGATATAAATCGGCACCCCCGGATCCACCCGGCCTGGTGGAAGAAAAGTAAAGCGTGCTCCCATCTGGGCTGAAAGCGGGAGTAGAGTCCCAAGCATCTGCTACATTAATAGATAATGGTACTGGTTCAGACCATTTTCCATTTCTGTAACGAGTAAAGAAAAGGTTGACCTCACTATAGCCCTTCGCTTTTCCGTCATTTCCCTTAGCAAAAATCATGGAATTACCATCTGGAGAAATGGCGACAGAGCCTTCATTGGTATCAATGTGATTGATGATGGGATCTAATGGATCCAAGGTTGCGAGATTTACATTAGCCCCTTTAGTGGCCACCCGATATATATCCGTGAATGGTGTCCCGGTAGTTCGATAAATTTTGCTTCCATCTCTATTGGAAGTGAAGTAGAGGTAATTTCTGCTAAAAACTGGTGAATATTCTGCTCTCTCAGTATTTATATCGTCCAGGTTTTTAACTCGGTAATAACTGTCTTTTTCCTTTAATTCATCAATCTTTCGAAGATTATGTAGTTCCTTTTCAGCTAATTTTTGTGTCTTTTCATCTCGAGCTTTCAGTAGGTATGAATCCAGCACTTTTTGTGCTTCATCGTATTTCTGCTCTACCTTAAGTCCTTGCGCTAAATAGAGATTTGCTTCTTCTGGAGCTCCTTGCTTGATGGCTTGCTGATAAAATGGGATAGCTTCAACAAGTCGGTTGGACTTTCTAAAAGCATCCCCGACCATCATGTTTTCTTCCGTTGAGTTTTTTTCGGGAGAATTTCCGAGTTTAGAAATGACGGCATCAAACTCCGCATTTTTCATGCTCTTTTCAACAGAACAACCAAAAAGGATAATTATGAAAAATAGGTATTGAAATATTCGCATACTATAACAATAACGAAAAACTGGTTCAGATGATTATCCGAAATTAGCTAAACCTGAAACAAGAAGTGAATCAAATTCCCTAATGAAAATATCTTTTTACCCAGGTTTCTTTGCTCTCAGTCAACCACCTCGATCTAAATTCGGCGACATTTTGTACGGTATTGTCAAAGACTAGCGTATTCGGGGTAATTGCACTTTCCTCAACTTGCTTCTTTAATTGGTTAAAAGGGTAAAGGTTAATTTCCTCTCCTTTTAAAAAAGCAACCTGACTAGTGGTCATAAATGACACTTTTAATTCATTCTCTAATGCTTTTATCAAATGAACAGAGGCATCTATACTACAGCCACTAGCCTGACTAAATGACTCATCTACTGAAATGATCAGAAATTGATCATATTCTAAACAATAAGAGCCTTTTAAGTCTTGCCCATGAGCTTGCCACTGACTTAAAAATGCATTTGTGTTCGCTGAAATTAACTCAACTTCCTGGGGAGTTAGCTTTCTCTCCGCTTGATACACCCACAAGCGGGCGTTTTCCGGCATTTGTTCAAAAGGGATTAGCATATCATTCCAAACCTTCAGATTCTGCAATCAGTTCCGCTAAATCTTTCACTTTGACTGAATCTTCTTTTTCCTTGTTCTTAACCCCATCAGACATCATTGTCATACAAAAAGGACAAGCCACAGCGATTGTATCAGCCTTCGTTTCTAGAGCTTCCTCGGTTCTTTCAATATTTATTTCCTTATTGCCCGGCTCAGCATCCTTAAACATTTGACCTCCTCCTGCACCACAACACAGCCCCTTGGTTTTACAACGCTTCATTTCAACCAGTTCAGCATCCAGTGCTTCAAGAACAGCTCTAGGTGCAGAATAAACATTGTTGGCTCGGCCTAGGAAACAAGAGTCATGATACGTAATCTTCCGTCCTTTAAACTCTCCTCCACCTTTTAGCTCTACTTTTCCATCATTGATCAATTCTTGCAAAAAGGTTGAATGGTGAATAACATCATAATTACCACCTAATTCAGGATACTCATTTTTTAAAGTATTAAAGCAATGTGGACATGCAGTCACAATCTTTTGGATCTCATAACCATTCAATACCTGAATGTTTGCCATCGCCTGCATCTGGAAAAGAAATTCATTTCCGGCTCTTCTGGCAGGGTCTCCGGTGCATGTTTCTTCAGGGCCCAACACGGCAAATTTCACTCCTACCTTATTTAATATTTTGACAAAAGCCTTTGTCACGCTCTTGTAGCGGTCGTCGTAGGAACCTGCACAGCCTACCCAAAAAAGCACTTCAGCTTTCTCTCCTTTGGCTACTAAATCTGCTACGGTTGGTATTTGTATTTCGCTCATTTTCCTTCTTTTAACTCGTTTGACCAATTAAATCTATCCTGCACACCAAATTTCCATGGGGCAAAGTTTGTTTCTACATTTTGGAACATTGCATTCCATGAATCCGGCGAACCGGATTCCTCCATAGCGACATACCTTCTCGTTTGAAGGATAATATCTAATGGATTAATATTTACAGGACAAGCTTCTACACATGCATTGCAATTCGTGCAAGCATTTATTTCCTCCTTGGTGATATAATCTCCCAATAGCGATTTCCCATCGTCCAATCCATTCTTTCCTACATCCTCCAATCGATCCCTGGTATCCATCATGATTTTCCTGGGTGATAATTTCTTCCCTGTTAAGTTGGCAGGACATTCAGAGGTACACCTTCCACACTCCGTACAAGAGTAAGCATCCATTAAATTTTTCCAGGTAAGATCATTTACGTCTTTTGCCCCAAATCGCATCCCTTCAGGTGGTGGGGTATTATCTCCCTCAACAGGCATTCCGAGCATCATTTTTACTTCATTTGTGATCTCATTCATGTTGTTCATCTTACCTTTTGGATCCAATTTTCCATAATAGGTATTTGGGAAAGCAAGGAAAATATGCAGATGCTTGGAGTAGGTCACATAAAGTGCGAAAGCAAATATTCCCACAATATGAAACCACCAGGCAGCACGCTCAATTAAAACAAGTGTGGCGGTTTCAAAAGAAGAGAGCCAACCAAAAAGCGAAGCGCTAAAGAAAAACGATCCGGTTTGAACATAATGATCAGTCCCCCTTTGTTGCAAGATTCCATCTGCACCATTCATTCCCAATATTGCTACCATTAGCAGAATTTCAATGATTAATATAAGGTTGGCATCAAGCGATGGCCATCCAACCATTTCGATTTTTTTAAATCGATTAATTCTTAAAACATTTCTTCTGATGAGAAATACAACACATGAAAAAAGGACTCCAACGGCCAAGAATTCGAAGAAATTGATCAAACCAACATAAAAATCACCAAGAATTGGAGCTGCTACTCGGTGACTCCCATAAATTCCATCTATGATTATTTCTAAAATTTCGATATTTATTAAGACAAAGCCGATGTAAATAAGTAGATGCAAAAATGCCGGGATTGGGCGCTTGAACATCTTTTTCTGACCAAAAGCGACTAAAATCATGTTCTTCAATCGTTGGCCTTTATTATCTGATAAATCTACATCCTTCCCAAGCTTGATATTGCTGGAAATCTGCCTAATTCGCCTATAAATGAGAAAACCAAAGAGTCCCAATATGAGGATGAAAATGATTTGAGGGATATATTCCATAATGTTTTAAAAATTTCCTGCTACGAACTTCAAATTAAATTTTGCCTTTTCAAAGAAATACCTACTTTTGCCAACCCAAAATTTGGTGCTGTAGCTCAGTTGGTAGAGCATCGGACTGAAAATCCGTGAGTCGGTGGTTCGAATCCACTCAGCACCACAGTTTTGTAAGCCATTCTTTTTAGGATGGCTTTTTTTATGCCTATTCATTAACACCAACTCCCTGAGTCGGTGGCTGGAACGCCAGTCCGATCGAATCCACTCAGCACCACAGTTTTGTAAGCCATTCTTTTCAGGATGGCTTTTTTTATGCCTATTCATTAACACCAACTCCCTGAGTCGGTGGGTTGAACGCAACTCCGATGGACGCCAGTCCGGTGGAATCCACTCAGCACCACTAATTAAAGATAACCCTATAGCTGAATTGATATAGCCTTTTTTGAAAATTAAACAAGGTGGCTTGGTGTCTATCATCATTTGGCCTTTTTCTAATTCTCGAAGATAATTCAAATACTGAATTTAGTATGCATGCATACCTTTTTAGAATGTTTTTAAATTAGTTTGATTTATAATATACCAATCGGTATATTTGTGGTATGGCAAGAAATCCTGAGCAAACGAGACAATTGATAATTGATAAAGCATTACCCATTTTTAATACAAAAGGCTATAACGCTGCATCAATTTCTGACATCACCAATGCAACAGGAATCACAAAGGGGGCTATTTATGGAAACTTTAAAAATAAGGACGAAGTAGCAACTGCCGCATTTGAGAGAGGAGTGGAAATAGTAGCTGGTGAAATATCAAAAAGGATTAGAACTCAAAATACTGCCCCTAAAAAACTAAATGCTATAGTTGATTTTTACGAAGAATATTTGAAAGAACCGCCCATACCAGGTGGCTGCCCAGTTTTAAATTCTTCCATTGAAGCTGATGATAGTTTACCCTTTCTAAGATCCAAAGTGATCAGATCTATAGCCCTATTAAAGGATTCGTTGATGAAAATTGTGAATAGAGGAATAATTGAGGGACAGGTGAAGAAAGATGTTGATGCAGAAGAGTTCGCAAACTTCCTTTATGCAATTGTCGAGGGGGCTATTTCGGTTTCGCGAATTGAAGGGGATGGCCGATCATTTGAATTTGTTAAACGTTTCATCAAAAAACAGATTCAAGAAATTAGTTTGTAAAAAAATTTATCTAATAAAATACCGATTGGTATATTAAGTTATGATTACTCACATAGAAATAAAAGGGGAAGATATTAGCCGGCCAGCTGAGCGTCCTCCAAAGACTAACTGGAAGATTGAGTTAATAAAAAAAGGATTAGGTGTATTGCAGCATGCTTCACCAAAAAAATCCGCTGGTATCATCTGGCATTACTTTACTATGCCTGGTAGGGTAGCTTATACGGATGCTCAGCGAGAAATGATTAAAAAAGCTGAAATCTCACAAGTCAGTTATCAAGGCGACCTGATTAAACATTATCGATGGGGAACCACTGGACCTAAAGTGCTACTTTGTCACGGCTGGAGGTCTAAAGCGGCAGATTTCAGAAGAATGATCAACGCTTTCGTAACCAAAGGCTATCAGGTTGACGCGATCGATATGAGAGCTCACGGTAACTCGCAAGGAAAACATACTGCAATGCCTGAGTTTAGAGACATTATAAAAAATCACATAGCTAAAAATGGACCTTATCAAACAGTAATTGGTCACTCTATTGGTGCACTTGCTTCCGGAATTGCATTGAGTGAGCTTGGCCCTACATTTCAGCCCAAACATTTTTTTGTAATATCAGCACCTCCTTACATCAGGTATTTTTTCAAAGATCTCGTGAGAGATGTGGGGTGTAATGATGCAGTCTATCAGTCAATGTGCGGATTGGTTAAAGAAAGATTTCATCAACCCATTGACTACTTTGATCTCCGACTCAAAATGAATGATTTAAAACACATTGATACACATCTTTTCTATTGCGAAGACGACCAAATAGTTCCTTTTGAGAAAGGTGAGGAACTTGAAGAATCATGGCCTCATGCTTCCTTTGTTCATGTAAAGGGGCTGGGACATTATAAAATAATCGCCAATCCAACCATTATTAATTATATACTTAACAGAGTAATGATTAATTAAGACTGAATGATTTTCAAAAAAATATTGCTTTAATTACAATTTTTTCAAAATTTAAGAAAATCGATTAAAATCTGATCAGTTTACGAATAGATTTCTTTCATTTCAGCGTATTTTACAATGTTATGAAAGTGGATAATTCGATGACCAAGGGAATGTATTTACCCGAGTTTGAGCACGATGCTTGTGGGATTGGGCTGATTGCAAATATCAAACGAGAAGCATCTCATCAAATACTCTGTGACGGAATACTCATGCTCGAAAATATGGAGCACCGAGGAGGGTGTGGTGCCGAGCCGGAGACAGGTGATGGCGCTGGCATCATGACTGAAATCCCATTATCGCTATTAAACCAAGAACTAAAAGATAAAAACCTTCATCTTGAAAAAGATCAATTTGGTTTGGGGATGGTATTTCTCCCCAAGCCAACATGGGAAGAATGCCTGAGTAAATTTCTCAGGCTTGCCTCCTCCATGAATTTTGAGTTAATACATGTAAGGGAAGTCCCGGTTGACAATCGGTATGTTGGTCCAACAGCAAGAGAAAACGAACCTCACATTCTCCAGATTTTCTTAACTCACACTAGCCTTTCGGGCAAGGACCTGGAACGTAAGCTTTATGTTCTCAAAAAGTATGCATCTCGTCAACTGGCAATTACTTATCCGGAATTTTATATTTCCTCCTTATCAACAACGCAAATCATTTACAAAGGACAGCTGCGTACAGACCAATTAAAAAAATACTATCTCGATCTACAAAATCCAGCCTTTACTACTGCTTTTGCCATTATACATTCACGTTTTTCCACCAATACGTTTCCTAAATGGAGCTTGGCTCAACCTTTTAGATATGTTGCTCATAATGGAGAAATAAATACTATTCGGGGCAATGTCAATAAAATGAAAAGTAAAGAGGTGTTGCTCGCATCTCCCTACTTCTCTCAAGATGAATTACAAAAGCTACTTCCCATTTGCGACCATACCCTATCCGATTCGGCAAATCTGGACGAACTAGTGGAACTACTGATCATGTCAGGCAGAAGCCTGCCACATGCATTAATGATGTTGGTACCTGAAGCATGGCAATACAACAAGCAACTAGATGAAAAGACAAAGGCATTTTATAAATACAGTGCCTCAATCATGGAACCATGGGATGGACCAGCTGCGCTATGTTTTACAGATGGAAATTTAATTGGAGCTGCGTTGGATAGAAATGGATTACGTCCTTGCAGGTATACGGTCACTTTTGACGATCGACTTATTATTGCCAGTGAAACCGGAGCACTACCTCTAAATCAAAAGTTGATCAAGTCTAAAGGTCGGCTTCAACCCGGACAAATGATTGTAGCAGATTTCCAAACCGGACTGATCAAGTTCGATGAAGAAATAAAAGATGAAGTGGCAAACCAAAAACCATATGGAGAATGGATCAAAAAACACCGAATCAAACTTCGATTCTTACCAGGCCCAATTAATGACCCGGAAACAATTGAAAAAAGTCAATTAAAAAGGTTGCAGGTTGCTCATGGGTATACGACGGAATTAATCGAGAAAGTTTTGATCCCCATGGGACTTGATGGCAAAGAGCCTATCGGAAGTATGGGCTTAGAAGTGCCGCTGGCCGGGCTCAGCGCATTTCCCCAGCATCCTGCTAATTATCTAAAACAAATTTTTGCACAGGTAAGTAATCCTCCAATTGACCCCATTCGAGAACGGTTAGTCATGTCCTTATTTACGAGAATTGGAGAAGGTCATAACATTCTGATTGAAGAAGCTGAAGACTGCCGCCAAGTACATATCACACGTCCTGTGATACGACCAAATACCTTTCAAAAGATACTCGAGCTTTCTAATCTTGGTTTCAACAATCAGGTTATTAATGCGTTATTTGATCAAAATGAGACTTTACTACAGGGTATCGAGAGAATCTGTAAAGAAGCTGAACTTGCTGTAATGGCAGGAGCAAAAATTCTCATCATATCAGATGCCGGATCAAGTAAAGAGAAGCTACCGATACCCACGCTTTTGGCGACAGGTGCTATCCATCATCAGCTAATTGAAAAACGATTGCGTGCGAAAACAAGCATAGTTGTGCATGCCGCAGATGCTATTGAAGTACATCATTTTGCAACGCTCATTGGATATGGAGCAAGTGCAGTAATGCCTTACCTTGCTTTCTCAGAGTTAGAAAAAATAGCTGAAGAAAAGAAAATTGCTTCAGAGGTCGTTTCCGATAATTACGTTCAGGCTGTTGGTAAAGGGCTGTTGAAGATCATGTCCAAGATGGGCATCTCAACTCTTCAGTCCTATCAATCTGCACAAATCTTTGAGGCAGTAGGATTATCCTCTGAAGTCATAAACAAATGTTTAAAAGGGACCACTTCTCGCATTGAAGGAAACAATTTTGATCATTTTGAAGAGGACATTCGAGACAACCATCGACGCGGTTGCATAGAAGAATCTAAGCTAAAACACGGAGGAGTATACAGTTGGAGAAGGAGTCAGGAAAATCATCTAATTGATCCCGAAACAATCCATTTACTTCAAAAGTCTACCAAATTGAAGAATTATGATCTCTTCAAGAAGTATTCTGAAAGGCTAAACAATCCCAAAGAGAAATTGGTAAACCTTCGACATCTCTTAAACTTTAAAAGAGGAAATCCAATAGCCCTTGAAGAAGTAGAGTCCGTCGATCAAATTTTAAAAAGATTTGCGACTGGCGCCATGTCTTTTGGCTCCATCTCTCATGAGGCACACACCACGCTCGCTATCGCAATGAATCGTATGGGCGGGAAAAGTAATAGTGGTGAAGGGGGTGAGGACGAAAGCCGTTACAAATCGAAAGAAAACGGAGATTCTGAACGATCTCGAATTAAGCAAGTTGCTTCAGGTCGGTTTGGTGTAACGTCTCACTATCTAAACAATGCAGATGAAATTCAGATAAAAATTGCACAAGGTGCGAAACCAGGTGAAGGCGGTCAATTACCCGGACATAAGGTTGATAAATGGATTGCTAAAGTTCGAATGTCAACACCAGGGGTAGACTTGATCTCCCCTCCTCCACATCATGACATATACTCCATTGAAGATCTAGCTCAACTTATTTTTGACTTAAAAAATGCTAATCCTGATGCAAGAATTAATGTAAAACTGGTTTCTGAAACCGGAGTGGGAACTATTGCCGCGGGAGTAGCTAAAGGCTTTGCAGATGCAATCCTAATTTCTGGGGCAGATGGAGGCACAGGGGCTTCCCCGCTAAGTTCCATTAAGCACGCTGGCCTACCTTGGGAGATGGGCCTATCAGAGGCACAGCAAACACTGGTCAAAAATCGATTGAGAAGTCGGGTGGTGCTACAAGCTGATGGAAAAATGATGACCGGAAGGGACATAGCCATCGCGACTTTGCTGGGGGCCGAAGAATGGGGCGTCTCTACCGCAGCTTTAATAGCTGAGGGATGCATCATGATGCGAAAATGTCACTTAAATACATGCCCGGTTGGGATTGCGACGCAAGATGAGCGTTTAAGAAAGCTATTTACTGGAGATCCTGAAGATGTAGTCACACTGTTCCGATTCATGGCTCAGGAACTTCGTGAAATTATGGCTGATCTCGGATTCAAAACCATTCATGAGATGGTTGGACAAGCACATATGTTGGAACAAAACAAAAACCTTGATGCACGAGGAATCGATATTTCACCAATATTACATTATGAAGAAGTAAATGATACACGGTATAATTCTAGAAAACAACAGCCTATCACGGATGATGTAATTGATCATCGTATATGGAGAGATGTGAAAGAGGAAGTAGAAAATGGAGAGGTTGCTTCTTATGATTACGAAATCAAAAACACTGACCGTTCAACTGGTGCTATCATTTCAAGCATTATTTCAAAATCACATGGAAAAGCTGGTCTGCCCGAGGATCAGATCAAGCTAAAGTTCAACGGATCAGCTGGCCAGAGTTTTGGAGCTTTCCTTGCAAAGGGTATAAAGTTTACCTTGGAAGGAGACGCCAATGATTATGTGGGCAAGGGTCTTTCAGGAGGTCGAATCATTATTCATCCTAAACGAAACGTAAAGTTCAGAGCCAGGCATAATACCATCATTGGAAATGTGGCACTGTACGGGGCAAGTAGCGGTGAAGCTTACATCAATGGAATAGCAGGTGAACGTTTTGCCGTAAGGAATTCCGGTGCAGTAGCAGTAGTCGAAGGACTTGGAGATCATGGTTGTGAATACATGACAGGAGGAACCGTGCTTGTATTAGGCAAGACAGGTAAAAACTTTGCAGCTGGCATGAGCGGAGGAATTGCCTATGTTTTAGACTCTGGTGGCACCCTAAAAGAAAACACCAATATGGAAATGGTCATTTTCGATGCAATCGATAGTGAAGATGTTAATCGTGTGCGAGCATTAATTATTAATCATTTGCGACATACCTCTAGCAGCGTTGCACAGGAAATTCTACTAGACTGGAATCGCTACATCAATCATTTGGTTAAGGTGATCCCTATGAAATACAAAAGCATTCTTGATGAGGCAAAGGCAGAGATGCCAATGACTCCAATCTATTAACAAGGAGAATATGGGAAAAGCAACAGGATTTTTAGAATACAATAGGGAGCTTCCTGAAAAAATGGATGTAGCTGAGCGGGTGCAAGAATACAAAGAGTTGTACCTTCCTTTCGCTGAAGAAAAAACCAATGAACAGGCTGCAAGGTGTATGGATTGTGGGGTTCCGTTCTGTCATTCAGGCTGCCCATTAGGAAACAAAATCCCGGACTTCAACGATGCAGTGTATCATCAGGATTGGGAAGAAGCTTACACCATCTTGAAGTCAACGAATAATTTTCCTGAATTTACCGGTAGAATTTGCCCTGCGCCCTGCGAAGGATCATGTGTACTTGGAATCAATCACCCACCAGTGGCGATTGAACATATTGAAAAAAGCATTGCCGAAAAAGGATTTGAACTGGGTCTGGAGAAACCCAGAATTCCAGGCGTAAGAACTGAACATAAAATTGCTGTGATTGGATCAGGCCCTGCCGGTCTGGCGGCCGCTGACCTACTAAACCAGGCAGGTCATCTGGTCACTGTTTTTGAGCGTGACTCAAAGCCAGGTGGGTTACTAAGGTTCGGAATACCTGATTTTAAGTTAGAAAAGTGGGTAGTAGAACGAAGAGTTGACTTGCTAACGGAAGAAGGTATTCTGTTTAAAACAGATACAGAGATTGGAGTAGATATTAAGGCCAATGAGTTAGACAAGCAATTTGATGCGATTGTCCTATGCGGCGGAAGCACAATCCCAAGGGATCTTAAAATAAAAGGAAGAAAGCTGGATGGAATTCATTTTGCCATGGACTTTCTATCACAACAAAACCGGGAAGTATCTAATCTTTCACAAATAGATAAGCAACGAATTTTTGCAACTGATAAAAATGTCATCGTAATCGGGGGAGGAGATACAGGTTCCGACTGTGTAGGTACCAGCAATCGTCAAGGAGCCAAGTCGATCACTCAGATTGAGATCATGGTCAAGCCTCCCCTAGAACGAGCAAAGTCTAACCCATGGCCGGAATGGCCAATGATCTTACGAACATCTACTTCACATGAAGAAGGATGTGAACGTGAATGGGCCTTGATGACCAAAGAATTCATTGGATCTAAGGGTAAACTCACGGGCTTGAAAGTGGTTGAAGTAGCTTTCAAGGAGGGTAAAATGGTTGAAAGAGAAGGCTCTGAGCATGTTCTTCCATGTGAGCTGGCTCTGATCGCTGCTGGGTTTTTACATCCGCAAAAAGAAGGATTACTCGAACAGTTAAAGATTGAGCAGGACGATCGAGGAAATGTGAACACAACAAACTTTAAGACCTCTTCAAAAAAGGTATTTGCAGCTGGTGATATGCGTAGAGGGCAGTCTTTGGTGGTTTGGGCGATTGCAGAGGGTAGAAAAGCAGCAGAGGCTGTTGATGCTTACCTCAAAGGCTAAACACCAACAGTTCCGCAGGTCAGGAGGCTAGGTCAGTTACAATTTCTTTTTCAATAGCCATATGTTGTTCGCCATGATAGCCAATATCCATTCCTTCTAGTTCAAGATCCTTGGTAATTCGACCACCCTTTGTAAATAAAGCCACTATTTTAAATACCAAGAACGTGCCTAAAGCTGAATACACTATGGTGGCAGCTACTGACTTTAGCTGAATCCAAAACTGATCAGGATTTCCATAAAACACCCCGGAAGAAGATGGATCAATTGCAGGGTTTGCCAATAGTCCGGTTAGTAATGCACCGGCAATTCCGACCATTCCATGCATTCCGAAAGCATCCAGTGTATCATCATGACCAAAATATTCCTTCAACTTCACAACACCTATATATCCTACTACACTACCAACTGCTCCGATAATCAATGCGCCAGGAACCCCGACAAATCCAGCTGCAGGGGTTATGCATACCAAGCCGGAAATTACACCTGATGCTACTCCGATAAGAGTCGGTTTCTTAATGATCAACAGCTCTATTAGAAGCCAGGTAAGTCCACCGACGCAAGCGGCAATGTTTGTTACAAGGACAGCATTAGCGGCTGACGCGTTGGCCCCATACGCACTCCCGCCGTTAAACCCAAACCAGCCAAACCATAAAAGTGCTGACCCCAAAATCATGAATTTAATGGATGATGGCTTGCGCTCTTCGTGGAGATTCATGCGCCTACCCACTAGAAGTGCTAAGATTAAACCGGAAACCCCAGCATTGATATGAATAACTGTGCCTCCTGCAAAGTCTAAGTCACCATGAAGAAACCCCTCGGAACCCCACACCCAATGACAAACAGGTGCATAAACAACCACAATCCACAAAATGGAAAACCACATCCAACTAGAAAAGCGGATGCGTTCGATTACTGAACCACTCACTATTGCTAAAGCAATTGAAGCAAATGTCCCTTGAAATGCAACATCTAGTAGTCTTGGAATATTGGCACCTGCCACCAAATCATTGACATTAATTCCTGAAAGAAATAAATAATCTAATCCACCAATAAAATCATTTCCAGAAGCAAATGATAAAGAGTACCCAATAACTACCCACACAATCGTACCTATTATGAATGCAACGTAGCTCATTCCAACTGTATTCAATACACTTTTACTTTGGGTTAGCCCTCCATAAAACAATGCAAGTCCTGCGGGAGTCATCAACATTACAAGGGCCGTTGACATTAACATCCAGGCCGTATTTCCAGTATCTATAGAAGCATCTTCTTGAGCAAAAGAGAGGATGGGAATAGCTATTAAGGTAAAAATTGAGGCAATTTTTCTTCCATTTGCATGTTTCATGATAATTATGGTTTAAAATCCAACCATAAATTTAATCATTTGCAATTTTTATAAATATATGCGCATGTTTTTTATAGGTAAATCGATAATAATTTACATATCATCTAATATTGAGAATTAAATTCAGGTGATTTTACAAAATAGCGAATTAAAGAAGAGTGTTATTGTAAAATTTACAATGATGAATCAGGTCATTTAATACCCTTCAATCCCATAACCTCCTTTGGGCTAAGGTGGCGATATTTTCCTCTCGGTAAATTTTTCTTAGTTAGCGATGCGAACATGACTCTGTCAAGCTTTTTAACAGTATAACCAAGGTGTTCAAAGATTCTTCTGACAATCCTATTGCGCCCAATGTGAATTTCTACTCCAAGGGTTTTATTATCCTCACCTAAAATAGCCATCTCATTAACAGTGGCTGGACCATCATCCAGTTTAACACCTTTGAGTATGGCTTCAAAATGCTCACTTTCAATAGGTTTCTCCAACTCCACCTGATAAATCTTTTTGACTTTATGTGATGGATGAGTGAGTTTTTTTGCCGTCTCTCCGTCATTGGTGAAAAGCAATAAGCCTGTGGTTTCCTTGTCTAATCGACCAACGGGATAAATTCGTTCATCACATGCCTTGTCAACCAATTCCATGACGGTGCGCTTTGCGTGAGGATCTTTGGTAGTTGTGACAAATCCTCTGGGTTTATTTAGCAACACATATTGATGTGTTTCAGACTTTAACTTCTGCCCTTTGTATTCAACGCTATCCGTCTTCTTTACCTTGTAGCCCATCTCGGTGATCACCTTACCGTTCACCTTTATTCTTCCTGCTGCGATTAAATTATCAGCTTCTCTTCGAGAACAAACTCCTGCATTTGCAACGAACCTGTTTAACCGTATCTCCGCAGGTTTTTGGATCTCCTTTTTGTTGGGTCTTTTCATCATTTAGTCAGTTTTAACTGACTTTATTCTTTCTCTTCTCCAATGGAATTTTCTTCCGTGGTAAAGTCTTTCGGTGTGGGGAGTTCTTTCAAATCATTTATTCCAAAATAATCCATGAACTTTTGGCTTGTACCATAGAGCAAAGGCCTACCAACTCCTTCGGATTTGCCTTTTATTTCAACTAGTTCTTTCTCTAGCAACTTTTGAATAGAATAATCACAGCTCACCCCTCTGATCTGTTCAGCCTCACTTTTGGTAATAGGCTGCTTATAAGCGATGATAGAGAGTGTTTCCAACGCTGAATTGGATAAACGTTTTTTTGATTGTTGTTTTAGTAAAATACCAATGCTTGCCTGATAGGCCGGCTTAGTCAAAAATTGATACCCACCTCCGGATTTAACCAGTTCCATCGCAAAATCATCCGACTGAAATTTAGTTTCGATCGTTACTAACCCCGACTGAATATCTGCAACGGGAACATCAGCGTCGAACATCTCCTTCAGACAGTCTTGAATTTCATCTTCAGCGATAGGTTTTGGTGAACAGAACACCAAAGCTTGTATGTGATTAGCCAGGTAATCCATTTAAGACTGCCTATTCAGCTTAGCATCAATGCTTTGTGTCGTATGCGGCACTGCCATCAGTCTCTCTTTTGAGATCAATTTGCCCGTATCCACACAAATACCATAAGTTCCGTTCTTGATTCGAACTAATGCATTTTCCAGATTATTGATGAATTTTTGCTGACGACCCGCAAGTTGACTCAGCTGTTCTTTCTCTGCTGTATCTGCACCATCCTCCAAGGTTTTTACAGATGAAAAGCTATCGCCGCTATCATCAGATTCACGAGTTAGTGAACCTTTTAGCGTATTTAATTCCTCCTTCGCCTTAGCTAATTTTTGAAGAATGAGCTCCTCGAATTCTTTAAGTTCTTCGTCAGAATATCTTGTTTTTTCGCTCATAGTAGGTGAGTTTATTAATCTTATAACGTAAAATCATGCGAAAATACTCAGCTTATAGCACAAAAAATAATGGGATTAATCCAAAATATTCTTTTTTTAGTCTAAAAATCACGTCCAACCACGACGCTTTCTTTAACTATTTCCGAGTTTCCACTATTATCATATATTTCAAATATGATTAAATAGTAACCCATTCGTGCAATCTGCCCATCATCTGTATCTCCATCCCATCGCAAAAATCCTGACGTTGACAAAAGTACTCCTTGTGCCAGATTCTTGATTAACCTTCCGTTCTGATCATAGATATTGACATTGGCAAATTGACCTGGATTTTCTAATTCATAATTTATGGTAGTAAAATCTCTGCCAGAACCTGCATTTCCGGGAATAAAGACCTCAGGGTTTGCTTTTACTTTCCCTTTGGGAGCTTTGCTAGCTAACGATTGAGAATTTGCATACCCAGGTGTTGCAAATCCTTCTATACTGGATGCTGATCTCCAATTATCTGCTGTATTCGGAATTTCAAATGAAACACGCTCCAGAGAAACTCCGTCCGCGCTCTCTAATAATCCATAGTGAAAATCTTCATTGTAATTAAAAGATTCTACTACCTCTGCATTTTCATTGAGTAATAACACAGCTCCTTCGCTATTAGGATACGATGGCATAGATATAACTTCAATAAAATTCTCAGATTCTCCCTTTGGATAATTGGCCAACAACTGATCTGAATTAGTTGTAAAAGCAAGGTATTGCCCGGGATTGATAATCAACTCTTCATCTGTAATGAGCTTGGGATTTGAGACCTCACCCTCATCTAATGTTGCTAGTTGCCAGTCTTTCAAACTGATGTAGTTGTCCGAATCATTAAATATTTCAACAAAATCATTTCCATTGGATCGAGGATTAAAAAGGATTTCACTAAGTTTTATTTCTTCAGCCTCAGCTCTAATTGGTAGGGTGAATTCAACGGCGGTTTCCGGTGAAGAATTACCTGAACAATCCTGAATCCCAGAGACAACTAATGTATAAATGGTATTTTCAATTAATAATTCTTCTAATGCGAGCGTTAGTCTATTTGGAAAGAATGGATCAAAGTATGTATCAGCTACTCCAATTGAAGAAATCTCAAAAACTCCGATATCTTCAGATATCGGATGTATTTTCTCATTGAATATAATTCTTACAGAATCTGAGTCAAAGGCAATCACTTCAATGATTTCCGGACTAAAATTATCAGGGAAGCTTTCTGAGATGGAATTCGGCATACCTGGGGTGCCGCCATTACTATTTTGTGAACTGCTCCAATTGTTCTCCTCTAAACATGGATTGTTCAGATCTTTCATTTCCAGGGTATACCCACCCTCAACCTTATCTAAATCATGCCAGTCCGGATCGTATTTCAGTGAGAAAATTAAATTACCAGAATTCGTTAATAACAATTGCTCCCCTGAATTATTCAATGAAGGAAAGCCGGAAATTCCTATAACGTTTCCTTCAAATTCTGAGGCCGCAGCAGTAGATGTCAAAACATAAAATTCGCCAGGGTTTAGCATTGTGAATGGTAATTCTACACTCTCTGAAGCATCTGACAAGAATACATTTTCCGTGGTAAGTATGGCTCCCGTTGCGTTATAAATCTCAATGAATTCCCTGGCTGGTAGTGATTGCTGGGGTTCAGGATCGAACATGATCTCAGTAATTATTACTTCATTAAAAGCTGGTGATCGCCCAGACCCGAAAAGAATAGTAGTCTCTTCAATAACATTTCCAGCACAATCCGAAATGCCTGAAATTGTCAATTCATAAATAACACCTGCTGCCGGTCCATTGCTAAATGAAATCGATACTGATTTAGGAAACTCCCCACTCGGCATGATTTCGCCTATTGAAAGCCCATTATCGACATTATAGGTTCCATTAACCAAACTCAGCGAATCCATAACTTCGGAAAAGGTGATAGATAGATTTGTGTTAAAACTATATGCCTGAATTTGTGGAGCTACCACATCTGGTGAATCATCAAAAACTGAATTTTGAGAGTCTGGAGTACCCCCAGATGAATCTACAGACGCTACGTAACTGTCTACTGATAGACATGGATCATTTGGGTTAATTAATTCCTTAGATACTCCAGAAATACTTCCTTCATAAAAAATTGAATGGATTTCTTGTCCAGTACTATCGGAAAGCATAATTCTATCTTCATCATTCGACAGACTTAAACTTGATGTACCAATCACATTGTCAAATCCACCAAATTGCTCAAGTTCAGAATCATCAACAACCAGGACATACTGGCTTGGAGGCAACACATAATTCATTAATGGCGATCCATCCAAAGTCCAGTTCAATAGACTTATATTTTTATCTGACCTATTATAAAGCTCTACAAATTCCGCTTCTGGCAGACCTATTGATGGAATAGGATCAGCCAAAAACTCATTGATCACTACATCTCCTGCTACAGCCACCTCCGTCTCTATGTATTCAAACTCGATCGTCCCATCAACTACCCCATTACCCGAGAGGTCTTCCACTCCATTCACCGTCAGCGTGCGAGTCTCCCCTGAGGGTAGCGCACTCACCGTCAGGTGTACCAATTGATTATCACTGGCATCTCGTGTAGCTGTGCTTACAGTGATCCCGCCATCTATGCTGTAATTAGCTGTCGTCTCTGCACTCGTCTCTTCCAGCAACTCATCGAAGCTTACATCCAGTTCCGTCGAAGAGATCACACTGATCGAACTAATGGCTGGTGGAGTTGTATCAGGCGTGTCATCAAAAATGGAGTTTTGCTCCCCAGGTGTGCCTCCGTTAGCGTCCGTGCTCAATCCATAGTTGTTCTCCGAGTAATCTGGTCCATTCGGGTTGATCAACTCGCTTGAGATGCCACTCGAGGAACTCGTATAGGCCGTCTCATGGATGACAGTTGTTGATGCATTTGATATAATGATGCTGTCTCCGGCGTTGTTTAGCGATGGGAAGTTGTTGATCTCTAACACATCTCCATAGCTGCTAAACAGTGCCCCATTATCCGTTTCTGTCAGGATCAAAAAGGAATCAGGCCGCAGGATGTAACTGCCAAATGGTGATGAGCTGCCCGCAGCATCACTTACGGTCCAGCCACTCAGGTCTATAAACTTCGTAGAGCGGTTGTACAACTCTACGTACTCCGCATTCGGTATCGTGCTGGTCGCACTCGGTGAGGCCAAAAACTCATTGATCACTACATCTCCTGCTACAGCCACCTCCGTCTCTATGTATTCAAACTCGATCGTCCCATCAACTACCCCATTGCCCGAGAGGTCTTCCACTCCATTCACCGTCAGCGTGCGAGTCTCCCCTGAGGGTAGCGCACTCACCGTCAGGTGTACCAATTGATTATCACTGGCATCTCGTGTAGCTGTGCTTACAGTGATCCCGCCATCTATGCTGTAATTAGCTGTCGTCTCTGCACTCGTCTCTTCCAGCAACTCATCGAAGCTTACATCCAGTTCCGTCGAAGAGATCACACTGATCGAACTAATGGCTGGTGGAGTTGTATCAGGCGTGTCATCAAAAATGGAGTTTTGCTCCCCAGGTGTGCCTCCGTTAGCGTCCGTGCTCAATCCATAGTTGTTCTCCGAGTAATCTGGTCCATTCGGGTTGATCAACTCGCTTGAGATGCCACTCGAGGAACTCGTATAGGCCGTCTCATGGATGACAGTTGTTGATGCATTTGATATAATGATGCTGTCTCCGGCGTTGTTTAGCGATGGGAAGTTGTTGATCTCTAACACATCTCCATAGCTGCTAAACAGTGCCCCATTATCCGTTTCTGTCAGGATCAAAAAGGAATCAGGCCGCAGGATGTAACTGCCAAATGGTGATGAGCTGCCCGCAGCATCACTTACGGTCCAGCCACTCAGGTCTATAAACTTCGTAGAGCGGTTGTACAACTCTACGTACTCCGCATTCGGTATCGTGCTGGTCGCACTCGGTGAGGCCAAAAACTCATTGATCACTACATCTCCTGCTACAGCCACCTCCGTCTCTATGTATTCAAACTCGATCGTCCCATCAACTACCCCATTGCCCGAGAGGTCTTCCACTCCATTCACCGTCAGCGTGCGAGTCTCCCCTGAGGGTAGCGCACTCACCGTCAGGTGTACCAATTGATTATCACTGGCATCTCGTGTAGCTGTGCTTACAGTGATCCCGCCATCTATGCTGTAATTAGCTGTCGTCTCTGCACTCGTCTCTTCCAGCAACTCATCGAAGCTTACATCCAGTTCCGTCGAAGAGATCACACTGATCGAACTAATGGCTGGTGGAGTTGTATCAGGCGTGTCATCAAAAATGGAGTTTTGCTCCCCAGGTGTGCCTCCGTTAGCGTCCGTGCTCAATCCATAGTTGTTCTCCGAGTAATCTGGTCCATTCGGGTTGATCAACTCGCTTGAGATGCCACTCGAGGAACTCGTATAGGCCGTCTCATGGATGATCGTTGTTGAACCATTTGATATAATGATGCTGTCTCCGGCGTTGTTTAGCGATGGGAAGTTGTTGATCTCTAACACATCTCCATAGCTGCTAAACAGTGCCCCATTATCCGTTTCTGTCAGGATCAAAAAGGAATCAGGCCGCAGGATGTAACTGCCAAATGGTGATGAGCTGCCCGCAGCATCACTTACGGTCCAGCCACTCAGGTCTATAAACTTCGTAGAGCGGTTGTACAACTCTACGTACTCCGCATTCGGTATCGTGCTGGTCGCACTCGGTGAGGCCAAAAACTCATTGATCACTACATCTCCTGCTACAGCCACCTCCGTCTCTATGTATTCAAACTCGATCGTCCCATCAACTACCCCATTGCCCGAGAGGTCTTCCACTCCATTCACCGTCAGCGTGCGAGTCTCCCCTGAGGGTAGCGCACTCACCGTCAGGTGTACCAATTGATTATCACTGGCATCTCGTGTAGCTGTGCTTACAGTGATCCCGCCATCTATGCTGTAATTAGCTGTCGTCTCTGCACTCGTCTCTTCCAGCAACTCATCGAAGCTTACATCCAGTTCCGTCGAAGAGATCACACTGATCGAACTAATGGCTGGTGGAGTTGTATCAGGCGTGTCATCAAAAATGGAGTTTTGCTCCCCAGGTGTGCCTCCGTTAGCGTCCGTGCTCAATCCATAGTTGTTCTCCGAGTAATCTGGTCCATTCGGGTTGATCAACTCGCTTGAGATGCCACTCGAGGAACTCGTGTAAGCCGTCTCATGGATGACAGTTGTTGATGCATTTGATATAATGATGCTGTCTCCGGCGTTGTTTAGCGATGGGAAGCTCCCTACCTCTAATACGTCTCCAAATGTTTCAAATAATGATCCATCACCTGATTTAGTTAGAATGATAAATTCTCCAGGTTCTAAGGTATCGGCACTAAAGGTTGACGATGATCCAGCTTGATCACTTAATGTCCAATCTTCCAGGCTTATAAATTTTGAAGATCTATTAAAAAGCTCAACAAATTCGGCGTTTGGGATTGTACTTGAAGCGCTTGGTGAAGCGAGAAACTCATTAATTACCACATCGAATTCTATAGCCTCCTCAAGTACCAGGTAATCAAACATTTCCTGGCTATCAGTATCAATCGCATTACCATTTTCATCCTCAACATTGTTTATCGTAATTGTGTAGGTTGTTCCATTTTCTAATGCAGATGTAGATAGATGGACTAGCGAATTATCACCCCCGTCCAAGGAGGCACTTGCCACAGAAACTGAACCGTCAATGGTATAATTGACTGCATTTTCTGCTATTGTTACATCAACGTTTTCGTCAAACTGCACATCTACCTCTGTCTCCGATATTGCAACTACTGATTGAATTGTTGGTGGCGTTGTATCATTTGGCCCTGTCCCCGTAACATTAAAATCATCGAAGAAAAAATTTGTCGCCCGAGTAGACGTATAGTCACACATTACTCCAAAGTATTCAGAAGTAGTATAGGTAATGTCGGTCGTGGTTCCCTCTGAAGTATATGTGCTCCCACCAGTATTGTCTATCAACAATTCCCAATTGCCACTATTATCTCGCGTTACCCTTACCGAAATAACTGAATTACTTACCTGTGTGACGTCATCTGTTCCATCAATTAAAGGAGTTCCAGAGTTAGTTGAGAATAAACTGATGTCATCATCGGTACCTCCAACTCTTAAATAATATCCGCTTACAGAACCTTCAAGATCAGCAATATCTGAGACCAGAAAAATGAACATTTGATTGGAGCTGGATAATCCGGTGCTTGTTAGTCCAACAAAACCTACTTTAAACTCCCAGGTCGCATCACTAATAGCTATTGAGGGTAGGCTTAGATAAGACTCATTGTTGGATGCTGGAGAAGAATTATTAAGCCTTAATTGATTCGACCCATCTATGGTAAACTCAGAGTCGTCACCGCTCCAAGTGGGGTTTGATGTGAAGTCCCCATCAGTAAAATCATCTGTAACCTGACCAACCAACGCACCACCTATGCCGAGTAAAAAAAGAAAAATGAATCCTTTCATAATTTCGGATCTTATCAAATGTAAATGTAGCAGATTGAAAGTGAAGGTCTTAAAGTTTAGTTGTAGCAGTAGTCCCGGATATTTTGAGGCCCCCGTCCAAAATCATTTTTCTTAAAAACCATTCTAATGGAAACACCATTACAGCAATTCCCACATCAAATAAGAACTCCATCACTGGTGTACTTTCAAAGGAAATAAATGTATTTATCACCGCTTGCAAAAACTGAATGATGATTACCAATGTCAAGATACTTAGTCCATGTTTAATAAATCGGTTGGTTGCTTTGGACTCATTTAATCTTGAAGAAATACCGATCATCATGGCAAGAATAAGCGCTTGAATTGCATAGAACCATGGCTGTTGCCAATACGGAGTTGCAACAGTAAATTCTATTAAAGTTGCTTCGTCAATTTGATCTAATGCATCTCGAACTCTTACCTTAAGTTCATAATCTCCCGGTGGCAAAAAGCTATAGTCTATCAAATTCGCGTGCGTCCAATTGGACCACTCTGTATTCAGACCTTCCAATTTGTATTGATATTCCGGATTTAATAGTCCCACGTAATCAGGTTTTAATAGCTCAACAGTAAGCGTATTTTGATCATGTGAAAGCTGAATTTTTTGATTCACCTTCATCTCTCCACTAGTCGTAACTAACCTTTTTACAAAAATTGAATATGATTTATGCAATTCAGGAATCTGACCAGCGGCATATGCCAGCAGTTGATTGTCATCTGTTATTAACCAATACCTGTCTAGTTTCTCGTCGTAGTTGATGTATTTGAGATTTGGAAAAACCCCCAAATATTGAAACTCATTAATGCTTCCATCTGGTAAGAGAAGGTGCCATATTTTTCCATTATATAACCAAACTCTACTTTTTTCATTGTGTAAATGATGATGAGGGCTTCCTAATTCTTCCTCAAGCTCCCTGTCCTTTAAAATTCTATCCTTTTCCCTGTCCAGCTTGAAAAAGCCTTGAGAATTAATGAAATATAATGCGTCTGCATGTTCCCATATACTTAATTCATCATAGAACTTATTATTGATTTCATAGCTGTGCTCAATCTCAAAACCTTCATTGGTTATTAAGCCTTGATATATGTGTGAGGTTCCAGCTAGCCAAATATGGTTCTTATGATCCATATAGACATTCAGAATAATATCCTCAAACCCCTGGCTCGAAATCTCTGTCCATATATCATTAATAAGCTCAAAGTATTTTAAATCACCTCTTTCTGTACTTATTATCAGTTGATTACTTTCCGGAATTAAGTATGCGTACTTGATTGCTTCGTTGATAACCAGTTGAGCAGAATTACGAGTGATTTCATAAATCCCCGTATGACTAGTAGCTAAGATTCTATCCTTTGTTTCAAGTAATTGCTTGAACTTACCGTCTGTTCCCGGGACGTGATGAAATTGATAGCTTACTCCTGTTACTACTTTTTCAACCCTCCTTATATATTGTGCTTTTGGAGATGTTTTTGTTGGTGTGGTAGGACCCGAATCTTGCTTAGCTATGAATTTTTTCTTTTTAGCTCCATCATTTTTTCCAGAATCATTTGCCCTATCCTTTTTCTTAAAGAGTCCACTTAAAAAGCCTTTCTTTTTTCTTTTTTTCTTCTTACTTGTTTCTTCCTCATCAGATTCTTCATTTTGACCTTTCTCTAGCTCTTTTTCCTGAGGCTGTGAGTTGGGTTTCATTTTAGCCGATACTGGTTTTGAATTTTTAGTGTTTACTTTTTCGATGTAAACCCTGCTTCTGTAAGATGTGTCTTGAGAAAAATAGTAAACACCCAAACTAGTGTTTATCCACAAATCGTCATGAATACGCTGAACCTCGATAAGGTTTCCTTCCAAACCGGGAAAATTAGTGTAGCTATAAGCGGGAAACATCGGAGCAATTCGAGTTAGACCAAATTCATGAGCAACCCAAACGCCCTGATTATTATCTGCATATAGGTCATGGATTTCATTATCAGGTAGCCCTGAATGATAATCAGTTACTTCAAAATATGATGAATCTTCAACATGTAGGAAGAATACACCGGATTCAAGGGTAGAACATGCAACTAAAGAATCGTTTATCCATTCTAAATCTGTAATAACAACATCCGCTTCCTGCAGTCGATCGTAATGATGATGCGGTTTAATTTGCCTGTTCTTCTTTTGATACAGACCTCCATCTAAATCAACCGCAAATTCATTTTCCCCATTTGGCGAGGCACTGATTAACCCCCATTGCTTTGACTCATTCGAAAGTGTGTCAACCACTCCACCTTTAGCGCTAATTACTAATTCATCGTATGTATTAATAAATAATGTGTCCTCATACACATAACCATTTAGAAAATCGCCACTTATAAGTTTTCTGTATTCACCCTTTGATAGGGCGTATTCAAAAAGATTATTATCACTCAGGAAATAGATATAATCCTTTGTCGCAAAGGTTTGTAAAAAATGATCCGATAAGGAATCACTAGATAAAATAGGGATATACTTATAAGAATTATTTAAATAATCCAATTTTCCAAACCCGCCGAGACATCCGACATAGACGGTGTTGTCCTCTGAAACAGCCAAAGAGAGTGCAGAAGAGTTAGTTCTGTAAAAATCCCACTCTACCCCATCATACTTAAGAACGCCAAATCTATTTGCGATGCAAATGATCCCGTTTTTATCCGCCTTTATCTCAAAATTAATGTTGTCAATCTCTGAATGTTTCGGAGAATGGTGAGATAAAATAAAATCACCTGTTTGCGCTATACTGAGCATACTTATGAATGAAGTTGCAAAGAATATAAGGGCCTTGAATAGCTGATTAAAAATAATCTTCATAATGTATTGCGATTAAATTTTAGTAGTTCCTATGTTAGCTATCCAGCAGAAAAATTTCACCCTTTTGGGACTCTTCTGCCTGGGTAATGTTTGCATACAGAGTGGGAGATTTTAGGTATTGAATCCCCTTGTCTTTACCATTGTCGATATATAAAATTAGTAGTTTTGCTGTAGAAAAATTAGAATCTTACTTAAGTACAATATGAAGGTTGCAGTGGTTGGAGCAAGTGGTCTTGTCGGACAAAAAATGCTTCAGATAATGTCGGAAAGGTCTTTCCCCTTGAATGAGCTATTACCCGTAGCATCAGAAAGGTCAGTCGGTAAAACCATCTCCTATAACGGCAAAGAATATAAGATCATTTCGATGGAAGATGCCATTGCGGCAAAACCAGACATTGCGCTTTTCTCTGCCGGTGGATCTGTATCCCTTGAATATGCACCTAAGTTTGCTGAAACAGGCACAGTAGTGATCGATAACTCCTCGGCCTGGAGGATGGATGTAAGTAAGAAGTTGATTGTACCAGAAGTTAATGGTAATGTATTGAGAATAGATGATCGCATCATTGCTAACCCTAATTGTTCCACCATACAAATGGTAGTGGCATTGAAACCCTTACATGATGCTTTTAAGATAAAACGAATAGTAGTTTCTACCTATCAGTCAGTTACCGGCTCAGGTAAAGGGGCTGTTGACCAACTTGAAGGTGAGCGAGCTGGCAGAGACGTTAAAAAAGTGTATCCTCACAAAATAGATATGAACGCTCTACCACACATAGATGTATTTCAGGAAAACGGCTATACCAAAGAAGAAATGAAGATGATTAAGGAAACCATTAAAATAATGGGTGATGATTCTATCAAGGTAACTTCTACCTGTGTCCGAATTCCGACCGTAGGTGGTCATTCGGAGGCGGTAAATGTTGAATTTGAAAATGAATATTCTCTAGAGCAGGTATACACTATTTTATCGAAAGCTTCAGGAGTTACAGTAGTTGATGATCCTACAAATAATCAATACCCCATGCCATTGAACGCCCATGATAAAGATGATGTTTTTGTAGGTAGGATAAGACGCGATGAAACTCAACCTAAAACCTTAAACATGTGGATCGTTTCGGATAATTTAAGAAAGGGTGCAGCCACAAATACCATTCAGATAGCTGAATATATGCTGGAGCATAGTCTGGTTTATTAATGAATAACATTGATTTACTTCAAAGCGATGAGGTTAAGCGTTTTATAAAAGAAAATGTTGAGACAGATCCATCTGGATTGCTCCTAAACCCACCCAAGAATTTTAAGAATCACATCAAGGAAATTGTAAATCAGATTATTGCCAGAAAAAAAGCCAAAGGTAAGCTGGATGATTGGGCAACAAATTTTGAGTTGGTTATGCCAGCTCCACTTTCTATTGAGCAGGCATCTTCTCAAACCACCTGTACTTACAAACAAAATCTGATATCAGGGGATTATCTGGTGGATCTAACCGGGGGCATGGGTATTGATTGTCTTGCTTTATCATCCTCCTTTAATAGGACCATCTATGTCGAGCAAGATCCAGCATTATGTGAAATATTTAGATATAACTCCCTTGTCTTAGATTACGCGGTGGAAATCAAAAATATGGAGGCGTTAGATTATATAAATTCGGCGATTTGTAATCCGAATAAAACCACATTTTACCTGGATCCTGCTCGCAGGGATAGTGATCAAAAAAGGGTATTCAGGATTGAGGATTGTTCGCCAAACCTTACGGAGCTTTTACCTGCCCTTAGAGAAAAAGCTAACCACGTTTTAGTGAAATATTCTCCTTTCCTGGACATAAAAGGCATCTTAAATACAATCCCAAATGTGAAAGAAGTTCACATTGTTTCTGTAAAAAATGATTGTAAAGAGTTGCTTCTTTTGATTGATTTTAATTTCACCGGCATCTCGCAAATAACTTGCGTAAACTTAAAAAGCGAGCAACATATATACTCGTTTTCATTTGAGGAAGAGGCGCTCAGCCAAGCAAGAGTTGGTGAAATATCGAGCTACATTTTTGAGCCTAATGCCTCAGTAATGAAGGCAGGAGCTTTTAATAAAATTTGCGCAGATTATGATCTGATAAAGCTGGGAGAAAACACACATCTATATAGTGAAAATCGTCTTGTTGATTCATTTCCAGGTAAGACCTTTGAAGTCATTTCAAACGCTAATGAAACCTCAATTAAGGAATTTGCTACAAATGGAAAAATAAATGTGATAACAAGAAATTACCCGCTTAGCACTACAGAATTAAAGAAAAAATTAAAATTACGAGACGGAGGAGACTATTTCTTAGTCGCATTTAAAGACTTAAATAACAAAGCGAAAATGGTAATTGCTAAATTGATTCATCCTTAAAAATCACTCGAAAGACTGAACCTTTCCCGAGCTCACTTTCCGCTTCAATTTCACCACCCAAACCTTTAACGAAATCGTAACATAAGGCCAAGCCTAATCCATTTCCTTTTTCTCCAGCTGTGCCATCAGTTGTGGTTAATCCTCCTGTAAATAAGCTCTCCAGAACTGTATCCCTCATACCAACACCCTCGTCTATAATTTCTACAACCTTCGTTTTTTTACCTTTCGCACAATTCACTAGTACACTTGAGTTTTTGTGTGAAAACTTTATTGCATTTACTATTAAATTCCTAAGAAGAATTCTTACAATTCCCGGATCAGAGTTTAGATAAAAATCTTTTGCACACTCAAAATCCAACTTAATTTGTTTTTCATCAAGGCGATCCCTGAGCTCCTCTTCTAGTCGTTCTAAAATCTTATGTAGTGAAAATTGTTCTTTAATAAAGTTCTCCCCTTCCATTTGACCTTCTGCCCATAGAAACACGTTATTAAGAAGATTCATCAGATTTGAAGTCTTCTCTTTCACTTCTGGTAGCAGTGGTTCTATCTCCTCCTTACTGATAAGCTTTTCATTAAACATTTCAATGACTGATGATACAGACTGAATTGGAGATTTGAGATCATGAGATACAATTGCAAATATCTTAGCTTTAAAAGCATTTAGTTTTTCAAGTTTTCGTTTTCTTGAACCCAACTCTCTAACTACCAGCACAATTATCGCAATTAGAACAGCGGCTATAACAAGTGCAACGACAAGCCCCTGAATGATTAGTTGACGTTGTTCAGCCAGCTGCTTATTGATGGTGTTTTTAGATTCCAAAACACGCATTTGAAATAATCTTTGATAGTAAGATAGAAGCTCTAATTCATTAATCATCGCAATATTCTGAACGCTATCCATATATCGTTCATGAAGCAATTCCTTTTCGTAGGCTTCCTTGAATTGATTTAAATCACCGTAGCACCGAGATAATGTTCTACTCGCAATAAAAATAAGCTCCTTCACATTGCTTTCTTTGGACATAGTAAAAGCTTTTTGAGCGTGCTCAAGCGCCTTTTCCTTTCTGCCCAATTTTCTATCCAATTCTGCTTGTAGTTGATTGGCCCGAATAATCCCTCTTTTACTTTCAAACTTAGTTGCATTTGCAAATGTGAGCTGAAGAAGAGAGTCTGCTTTCTCCAGGTTGCCTTCTTTAAAACTTAACTCGGCTTGATTAAAAAAGAAGATGGAATGCAAATGCACGAATTGCGGATTTAAATACTTAGACGCAGCAATTAAATAATGCCTGGATGAGTCGTAATAACTTAGATCTAAAAAAGCTTTTCCAATATTATTATTGATCGCAAATAGTCTGAAATTGTCCTTTAACTTTTTTTGAATTTCTAATTCAGACTTATAATATCCTATGGCATCAAGACCTAATCCGGACGAAGCATATACATTGCCAATGTTCCCCAGGTTCTTAGCCATTATTGATTCAAACCCGTTTTGCTCTGACATTTGCAGAGAAGCTTGGATTTTTTCGAGTGCAATCATTTGATTTCCTAAGGACCAGTGAGCACTTCCAATTCGATTGAGTGTCAGTGCAATTAAGGAATCACTTTTAGCGTCATTAGCTAATTTATTGGCTTCCAGAGCAAATTCCAGGCTCTGTTGTGGTTTATCGTACAATAGTGAATCGCAGTTTGCTATGAGTTCAGAGATTTTCTCTTCAACGCTAGCTGACTGAGCATTTGAGATCAGTACTCCAAACAGGAGCATTATCCATAAGATGTGATTGGTGAGTTTCACTAAGAGAAGATAATAGGTTTTTAATTCTTGCCAAAGATAGGCAACTCAAAACCTTCCGAAGCGGAAACTCAGAATTGCAGTAGTGCCAGAAATATCATCATCTTCCACATTATCTAATTCTAAACCGGAAACATAGCGATAAGTCGCTCCAGCACCTAGTCGGAAGTATTTCGTTATATTGAATTCAACTTCTATACCGGGTTCTGCGACAAAAAAGACAGAATTTTCAACGGTAAATTCAGAGTCAGCAGGATTATTCATAAAGAAATCTTTATCAACTACCTCTAATGACCCGGCACCTAAAATAATTGGGAAGCTTATGTGAACAAGCTCTTTTGGTGCAATCGTCCCTCCTATAATAATCCCTCCGTAACCTCCATGTAAATGAAGCTTCTTTGGGTTAACATCGCCGGGAACCAGACCTTCGAATTCCACATTGGTGACAATCCCATAGCCAGCTACCCCAAAAAGATAGCGGCGATTAATAATAAATCCGCCATAAGCACCAACTAAAAGTGCCCGCTCATCTTTTAAATCACTAATTTTTAAATCCAGCGCACCAAAGGCATTGAGATCATTCTGTTTACTCAATAGCGACTTTACCTCTTCATCTTGTGGATTATTTGTATCCATATATCGTTGACCTAACACGGAGGAAGAAAGGCACATAATCAGCGTTATATGAATAAGCTTTCTCATTACTTAAAAAACATATTTAAATGAGATTGCTGCATCCCAAAATTTTGCTTTGGTATGTCGCATACCTATAAAATTGAAATATGGTTTCACATCAAAACCAAATGTAGCCGGAACCTCCAACCACCTGTATTCGATACCAAGGCTGGCATCTACACCCATCGTAATATAACTTTTTGCTTCGTAGATAAATGCATCCCCTTCTGCATTGGACAATGTCTTAGATAAATCATCAAACTTCTCATACCCGATATGCCCACCTATTCCATAATGAAGATAAAATCGATCATTGAATGAAAACTCCATCGGCTGATGAAAAAGGTACTGAGCAGTATACTGCATCCCCTCATTTCTTCCGCTCAGTATCATTTCTACCGCCTCATCTTCATTAATAAATTTCTTAAACGTGAGGCCAGATGTATGGCCTAATCGAATTCCGCCAGATTTTTCATATAGCTGCTGAGCTGACAAACTAAAGGAAGTCAGCAGGAATAAAACTAGAATTACATTTTTCATGGGATTCCGGTGGTGACGGTGCATCTAATCTTTATCTACGAAAATAGGAGTTTCTTTTATGGCAACTATCAATTCTCCACCATCGGCTTCAATAATAAGCTGACTATGTCGAGTGTTGGTATTTCCAACAAAACCGGAAAGAGAAATCTTTTCTTCATCCGGAAATTGTTCCTTTTGCATAGTTAGCATGCTATTAGGGAGGATCATTCTATCTTCCGGCGCTTTAATGTATGTTTTTATATAAGATGCCTGATTAAGAATCAAATTGATGTCAGTGGACTTGCCAGTAATATCAATGCTGTTGAAATCTTTGACAATTCGACTCAGGTAAATATCTCCGTAACTAAAATCAAGGCGTGCAGAGCCTTTTAGTAAGTCAGCTGACAGGTTTGTAAACGACCCTTCACACATTACCTCGTTAACTTCCTCCAAATAAATTTTATCGTTTCTGGAGTTTAGTTGGATTCGTCCCATCTTATCAACTCTTATCTCCGAACTACCGCTTTCAATATTCAAATCTTTTGCTTCGTCAATACTTATTTCGGATCCTCTCAATGTAAATATCCCATCTGTAATTTTTCCAAATGAGGATTTGCCAAAACTGTGTTTCAAATTCAATGATTTTGAAAAATCATTTGCTTTTATATCTCCATGAGAGACATTTAGATCAACCTTTCCTTCCAGATTAGTCAAGTAAACATCTCCATATTTATTTTCAACACTAAGCATAACATCCTTTGGCAGCCATACTTCGTAATCAACTTTAAGTTTATTACTTCCCATTACTCCGCCAACCTCGTTCATTACACTTCCAAAAAAACCACCACCACTACTTACTTCGGTCACAGCCGAAATAACACTTCCGATTTTTCGGAATCTTATGTCTACACGTGACATGGATTTCGCTACTACGGAAGAGTTCTTTCCTTCTGCCCGCACTACTACCTCAAAGCGAACAGAGTCCAGATCCCATGTCCGAATTATGACTTCTCCATATTTGCTAACAATCTCAACCTTTGCGTTCTCTGATACTGCAAACGAACGATTAAAATCTCGTTCTTGTCGCACTTGAGACAACAGCGGTAAGGCCAGAAGCAGAAGCATCAATATGTTAAAGTATTTCTTCACTAGTTTCCTTTTCCAATTCACTTAGAATTTCCTCCAATATTTGAAGTTTAAGCTGATAATTTTCCATCATTGCTGTTATCACCTCTTCATTGTCAACATTATCATTCAAATCTGCTTTCAATTCTGCGAAGGCAGCATCCATTTCAGCAACGTCATTTAGAATACGATCATCATTTAGCTTACCTTTTATCAGCGTGATCTTATAGTTTATCTCACTATCATAGAACCTCTCTAATTCAGCAATTTCGCCATTTACAGGTGTTTCAGGATTCATAAAAAAGATGGTGCACCCAATGATCGCAGCAAAGCACGCAGCAATACCGGAAATTTTCCACGGGTCATTTTTACCTTTACTGGGTCCAATTTTATTGGAAATACTTTTCCATTCTCCATCTGAATCAAATGGATAAAGTTCGAAATCGTCTTTCGAACCCTCTACATAATCTTTAAGATTATCCCGCATTTTGACTCCTTTCTTCTATTAATAATTTTCTAATTCGTGCCTTAGCTTTACAATATTGTGCTTTAGATGCTGACTCTGTCACTCCTAAAATCTGGCCAATTTCCTTATGGTCATACCCCTCAAACAGGTACAAATTCAGAACCGTCTTACATCCTTCTGGCAACAAATCAATCACTGACATGATTTGTGATGCCTGAAACTCTGTATATTCAAAATCATCTTCCTCTTCCTCTACAAAATCAGCATTTTCTTCCAGCTGGGCAGTATCCAATTTCTTTTTCCGAATGGCATTAATACAATTATTAATCACAATTCGCTTAATCCATGAGCTAAAGGTGTTCACTTCCCTTAGAGAAGGTAACTTCTGGAATGCATCAATAAACGACTCCTGAAGCAGATCTTTCGCTTCCTCTTCATCACCCATCATCCGTCGGCAAATATTATACATCGCCTTAGCATAGAGTCCGTATAGCGACGACATGGCCGCCTGGTCTCCCTGCTGACTCTGAATAATCAGGTGCTTATGGATGGTGTGTGTGGTGCTCACGATCTATTTAAAGACAATACCTTTTTATAAAGGTTTCTCAATGGCAGAAAAAATATGTTGGTTTTCCTACAAACTTAGGTGATATACGCTTTATCTATGAGCAAGGTTGATTTGGCTTGTAAGGCCTATATGGTCCTGAGCCACTCTTTAGCATCTTCCAGAGTTTCAAAGTGTTGAGTGGTGAATTCACCACCTGTTCGGGAGTTTTCAATTTTTTTGATGGAAATTTTGTTCAGCGCATTATCCCCAACAATGACAGCAGATGTGCGGAAGCCCTTTGCGTAAGCCATCGGATACCACTCCTGGGCGAGCCAGGCCTGGTTTTCTTTACTGACCACAGATGCATTTCGATTATCAGCAATCACCATGCTCGCATTATTCTCAACCAATAAGTCCAAAGCGAAATTGCAGGCGTCCTGAAAATCCTCTGGTTTAGAAAAGCCATTCCAAACCAGACGAATACAATTTAGGTCCTGCTCAAGATAGATTTTGCAGTGGCTTTTATCATACTTTAAGGAAGATGTTGACATAAGCTATGTATTTACAAATGATTTCAATTTTTTTCTGTCAATCTTGCCACTTTCAGTCTTGGGAATCTCATCTACAAGTTCCAGGTGTTTGGGGATTTTGAATTTAGCCAATTTCCCGGCACAAAAATCAAGTATATCGTCTTGAGTCAACGAAGCTGAACTTCCCACAACTATCGCCTTGCCTACCTCACCCCATCGGTCATCGGGAACCCCAATTACGGCCACTTCATGAATAGAAGGATGTGTCTGAAGTAATTTTTCCACTTCAGCCGGATACACATTTTCTCCACCAGAGATAAACATGTTTTTTATTCGATCTTTTACATAAAAATATCCTTCCACATCCCGAACGAGAATATCTCCAGTTCGGAACCATCCATCTGTAAAGGCCTCTTTGCTCGCCTCCTCATTGTTCCAATACCCGGGAGTCACCACCGGGCCGTTGAGCCAGAGCTCACCTTCTTCTTCACCTTTCGCTTCCGTGCCATCTTGCTTCATTAGTTTCACATCCACGAAAAAATTAGGTGTACCAATAGATCCAATTTTTCTCATGGCATCATCATGATGAAGGGAATAAATATTCGGACCGACTTCCGTTAGTCCAAAACCCTGACGGATAGGGACGCCCTTCGACTCCCACAACTCAATCAGTGGTAAAGGCATTGCCTCTCCACCCACGATGAAATAGCGAACAGACTCCAGACTCACTTCATTAAGCGACTCATCATCAGCCATCATCTTGAGCATAGTAGGAACACCCATAAATAGTGTGGCCTCCTCGTCTTCTAATAAATTCAGCACGGTAGCCGCATCAAATTTTCGTAGCAGGGTGAATGATCCTCCCTGAAGTAGAAAAGGCATTAGCAAAACGTTCCACCCTCCAGTGTGAAAAGGTGGCATACAGATGACTGTATGATCCCGAGAGGTTATATCCAGTCTTATTTGCGTATTTATCGCATTCCAAAAAGCCATTTTATAGGAATAGATCGCTCCTTTTGGAAAGCCCGTGGTACCCGAAGTATAAATAATGAAAAGTGGATCATCATCCTTAATGTCATTAGCATTAAACTCTTCATCGCCTAAAACTTTAGAGAGCTCAGAGAAAAGATTCTGCATGTCCCAGCTAATGGATGGCTGATGTTCCAACTCATCAGGATGGATCAATGAGCTAAACTTTTCTTCCGAGATCACCATTTTTGGCTCACAATTGTTGACCATGTAGCAAACCTCCCTTGACGACAATCGATAGTTTAACGGAACTATGATAAACCCCAACTTCATGGCCGCACCCAAAAGAACAATGTATTCCAATCTAAACTCAGACAATACCGCTACCCGATCACCTGGCTGAACACCTTCCGTCTGTAATCGTTTCGCCAGGTAATTAGAAAGATTGTTGAGCTGACGATACGTAAGGCTATCGCCGGTTTCAGCATCCGAAACGGCCACTTTTATGGGAGCATATTCAGCCCACCGCTCTATCCAATCTTTTCGAAAGCTCATAGATATTAAAATCTAAATGCAGCACTGGCAAATGCTAGTCCACCACCAGAACCGATAAAGTAAATCAAATCTCCTTTTTTTACTTTCCCGAGTTGGACAGCCTCATCCAACGCCATTGGAATACATGCTGATCCGGTGTAGCCATATTCATGCATCACCGTATGCGCCTTATCTCTATCCAGTCCCAACTTGTCAAGTGTCGCCCAAATGCTATTGATATTGATCTGGGTAAACATGAACTGATCTACATCTTCCACGTTTGTTCCAGATCTTTTTGCGAGCTCATTGGCCATGTCTGACCAAACATCAGGGTTCAATTCACTTGGAAAGCGCTTGACGAATTTTAAGAGGTGATCTTTATTTTCGACCACCTCCTTAGTTATTAGTTGAAACGTACCTCCAGCATAGATGCCCATCCAGTCACAATATTCTCCCTTGGTTCGTAGCTCGCTGGCCTGGTAGCCAGTTCCAGTTTCTTCAGTAGCTGATAGTATCACTGCCCCTGCTCCGTCAGCAAACAGATTGCAGGTTTTCTTGTCAAGTTTATTCAGATACTTACTCATTGCGTAAGCCCCGATGACCATCACCTTGTTGTAGTTTTCGTCTGCTTTGATGTACTTCACAGCCGTATCCAGGCCGATGACAAATCCAGCACAAGCCGAATTGAGATCAAAAGTTCCGGCATTTTTCATACCCATTTTGTGCTGAACCTTGGATGCGGTAGAGGGAGAGATGTATTCAGGTGTGTCTGTGCAAACAATCAGCAAGTCGATATCTTCAGGTTTTAATCCTGCACGGTCTAAATTGACCTTAGCAGCCTCAATGCAGAGGTCGGCTGTGGACTCATCCTCATCACACCATCGGCGGTTTCTAATATGCACGTTGGCTTCCAGCCATTCCGAAACATTTTCCCCTAAAATTTCATCAAAATAGGTGTTGGGGATAATGTTTTTTGGAACATACATCCCGGTTGAAATGATTCTGGCGTTTCTCATATTATACTGTCATTCCTCCATCCACACTAATTGTTGCTCCATTGATATAGCCAGCCTCTTCTGATGCTAAAAAGCAATACGCATTGGCTATATCTTCCGGCTTACCTAAAGTTCCGGTGGGCACTTTTGATTTCATCATGTCAATGACATTGTCCGGCATGTCCATCACCATATCTGTGGCAATAAACCCCGGCGCTACAGCATTGGCTGTAACTCCTTTTCTGCCAAGCTCTCGAGCCCACACCTTCGTTAATCCAATAACTCCGGCCTTTGTGGCTACATAGTTGGATTGACCAAAATTTCCATAGATACCCACTACGGATGACGTATTTACAATTCGCCCATAGCCCGCTTCTGTCATGTGTGACTGAATGTGTTTTCCACAATTGAAAACACCCGTGAGATTCACATCAATGACCTGTTGCCATTGGTCAGGTGTCATTTTTTTCAATGTAGCATCTCTTGTAATTCCGGCATTATTAATGAGAATGTCAATTTTACCATGTTTTTCAATGACCGCTTCTGTAGCTTTTCCAACTGCTTCATAATCTGCAGTATTCACTTTCTGAAACGCTCCGTCAATCTCGCTGGCCAACTGATTGCCCGCCTCTTCATTCAGATCCCAAATAATCACTTTGGCTCCTTCAGCAGCAAACTTTTGACAGGTCGCTTTTCCTATACCATTTGATCCGCCTGTAACGATGGCCACTCTATTTTCTAGTCTTTTCATTTAATCAGTATTAAAAGGCCGATAACTAGATGCTACCGGCCTCTATTTTGCACAACTCTACTACTTATTTTCCCGGAAGGTCAAGTTTTAATTCTATGCTGTATAGTCTTCCAATGAATGGAGACGCAGTGAACTCTCGGTATTCACTATCAAAAAGATTTGTAACAGCAATCGAACTAGTGAATGTATCCGTAATTCTATATCCGAATCCTAAATCAACGTTTACAAAACCAGCTAAAGGACCGTAGTTATACGAATCTGTACTTCTTGCGTCTTCTACAATAGGTGTACCTCTGTAGGTTAAATCTTGTGTTGCTGCAGCAATTTGGAAACTGGAGAAATAGTCGTATTCCTCTACCCATCTTACAAATACATTTCCAAAGATTTTATCCTTGTTGTAGTTGATTCCAAAGCTGGCCTTGTTCTTTGGAGCATTCACAAGTAGATCGAGTTTATTTACTGTTCCATCTCCATTGAAGTCATTCTCAAGCTTATCTTCATCTATTGGATAATCGAAGTAGGAGTAATTGAAATCTAGTGTAATGCGCTGATTAACCAAATAGTTTAAGCCAATGTCGAAACCATAGGTGTTGAACTTACCAAAGTTTACATAGGTAGCAACCAAACCACCATAAACACCATATGCAGACTGAACGTCTTCAATTGGTGTATCTCCTCTATGTGTTGTTACGCCAACTACTGTTACTGGACTCAAGAAGTTCTCAGAAATATTGTAATAAGCATTCACGTCAGCATAAAGCTTCTTTGAGCCAATGCTCCCTTTATAGCCAACTTCATACGTCTGAAGTTTTTCAATGCTCTGCTTTTCAACTTTGGATCCATCTGTCAAGGTGAATCCTTCTGCATTTCCAAGGATCAAGCCTCCAAACAGGTCTCCATACATGTTTAGAATTGTTGGTGCGGCAACTCCCTGACCATATGTAATACGGAATGTCCCGCTTTCTACTGTTTTGGTCAACCCCACCTTAGGTACGAAGTTGAAACCATACACGTCATGATTATCTGCCCTCAAAGCAACTGTCCCTTTGAATCCACTTCCAAACGCGTATTGACCCTGACCATACCATCCGATTTGATCAACAGTTATGAAATCATCCTCATTTTCATCAAGTAGATAGGTTCCGTGTGAATTAGCCATGTCCCGCTGAAACTGAACGCCAGTCACAAAGTTGAAGGCTCCCCAGTTATTGTTATACTGTACTTCACCATTCCATCTTTTGGAATCGTCTATAAAACGAGCTCCTGATTGTAGTGATGCATCTGCTGCTTCTGCCTCTGAGGCTCCTCCATCTCGTGATGCCCAGTATGCCTTGGTTCTGTCATCCAGGGAATGAGTATCTCTGGTATCACTCAAGCTTAAATATGCTTGTGCAAAAATTCTCGGTGAAACATACCGTAGATGAAATGTCTGAATTTTCCAGTCGATAATTTCATTTCGCCCTACATTGGTTGGAGAAAGGTATGTGCTGTTACTTGCATCGTATGAAAAGATCAGGTCAGAATCATCATTCAAGGTATAATAAAGGCCTAAACCCCCTTTGATAAATTCGAATTCATTATCTAAATCATATTCCTCATAACCTTCTTTGATGCCATCAGGACCTCCATTTCCACTATTATCAGTTCTGTCTATATACACAGAGTCAGCAAACTGAAACTCCTCACCTCGGGTATATTCAAAATTCAGTTTGAAAGCAAATTTGTCGTTCAGGATTTGCGCGTGTCGCAATCTACTTGTGAATACATTTTGGTTCCCTGCACCAAGTGCTACGGTAGTTCCCTCAGAGGCTCGAGGATCTTTAGTGATAATATTCACTAAACCATTGTGAGCATTAGGTCCATACAGCGCTGAGTTTGGCCCCAGGATTACCTCCACTCTATCAATATCTTCTTTAATTTGAGGACTTAATGGTCCAAAAGGCAGACCAGTAGCAACCAGACTAGAAAATCGACCATCGGTCACCTGAGCATTTTTAGCATTGAAGTTGCTATTGAAGCCTCGAACATTAATCCCGGTTCCAACCACACCTGAACGGATATAATCAACTCCCTTCAATCTGGATAGCAATTCGCCAGTATTAAATGAACCCCAGTTTTCCAGGTCTTTGCTTGAAATAATCTCGATAGTAGCAGGTGTCTCAGTAATTTTTTCCGGCTGACGACTTCCTGAAATTACAACCTCTTCACCAAATACAGTTCCTTCTTCCAGTTGAAAATCTACAGTGACAGCTGATCCACTGACTGATACAGACTGTTCAATGGCCTGAAATCCTACATAGCTGGCAACCACCACATACGTGCCATTTGCCAATCCTTTGATCTCAAACTTTCCGCTTGGGTCAGTAACATCGCCATTTGTAGTTCCTTTTATCACTACATTGGCTCCAATGAGTGCTTCGCCAGTCTCACTGTCCGTGACAGTACCGGTAATGCTTCCTCCCTGAGCAAATATGCTCGCAGAAAGCAGCGTTAAAACGAGGGTTAAGTACAGGTTTTTCATAACTTTAGTTTGTTAGCATTTGTTTAACAGCTCGATTGAAGCCCGCCGGATTATCCATTTGTAACATGTGTCCGGCAGCTTCAATCATTTTAATTTTAACATTAGGTATTTTATTTCCCACTTCAGCCACTTGCTGGGTGGCCATTCCTGCATGCAGGTATCTATTAGGTATCAAAAAATCTTTCTCGCCAAAGAGTACATAGGTTGGAACCTTGATCTGGTCCAGCTCCACAAAAACGGGATGAGATAGCATCCCTTTGACTCCCATCTCTCTTACTTTGGCATAATCCTTAAACCATGGAGCTTCTTTGGCTTTGATCCGATCCTGAATCATTTCCTCAGCTAAAGGCGGCATATTCACAAAGTTGATCTTGTAGGCAGCTCGTATTTGGTCTTCTGTGTGGCTCATCAAAACTGCAGCACTTGAAAATTGCGCTAGCGTTGCAGCCTCTTCTTCCGTAAATGTTTCAAAACCTGCCGGAGCAGCTAGTATCAATCGACCCAGCCATTGCGGATTCTCTAGCGCCGTTACTATACTGACCTGCCCACCCATGGAATGGCCCATCAGAATTACATTATCTAGCTCCAATGATTTCACAAAAGCATCAAGTGAGCGAGCGAAAAAGTCCATGTAATCTTCTTCATCAAAAGGCCTCAAAGTAGACTGACCGTATCCTGGTAAATCCAGCGCTATACATCGATATTCATCGCTTAATCCTTCAATTGTTGGGTACCAATTTTTTATATAACCACCCAGCCCATGCACCATCACAATTACAGGTGCATCCTTTGCTCCTTCATCCAGGTAGGCGATCTCAATGTCATCGAAAATGGTGACCTTCTTTATGTCATATTTATAGGTAGGCATGAATTCATCATTTTGAGCGAAAGTGAATTGTGCAAAAACCAGGGTCGATATCGTGATCAGGTTCTTCATGCGATTGAAACTTTTTCTCGTCTTGATTTCGCATAAGTATGTAATATCAGAGCTATGGCGAGCGAACCTAAAATGGCAAGTGTGGAAGCGATGGCCGGGTTTCTTACTTCTTCCTGCATGTACGGCGTAAGCCTGCCGTAATAAACTGAAAAATGAATAATTATGGCAGATACTGAACTCAAAAATGGCACATGCACCGGCACTTGCTTTAGAAAAGTTCCAAAAAGAACGGGCACAAAAGCAGCAGAGAAATAGGCATAGACACCATTTTGCGCAAAAATTCCGACACTCAAATCAGGAGAAACCAGTTGTTGCCAGCTGAATCCAAAAGAAACAACTGCTAAGAATATGATTGTGAGTCGATTCAGGATGACCGGCTGAATTCTCGGCTCACCAAATATGGGACGAATAACATCTTGTGTGATTGTTGTGCTTAGGCTTTGGATCAAGCCTTCTAAAGTAGAAAGACCCGCTGATATCAGTCCCATGACCACAATGATTCCAATACCGGCGGTAAATTTTTTCACAACATAAGCTGAAAGTACCCCATCGAGGCTGAGCAGGCTGCCATCATCTGTGAGATTCGGAAACTCCAGTCGGGCATAGAGACCTGCAAAAACCACGAGGAAGAAGAGGAATTCAACAATTACACCTGCGATCAGGTAAGTATTTACCTGATTATCATTTTTTAACAGAAGCGATTTAGTGATGATATGTGGCTGACATACAATCGCTATCCCAACCACAACCTGACAAAAAATTATTTCAAAATAGTCCCTGAATAATGGACTTTGCGGATTTGTCCCATCTGCAAGGGCAGGGTCAATTGCTTTAAGTTTTGCTAAAAATCCTGAGATACCATCGGAGAAATGTTCGTAACCGGAAGTAAGCAAAATGATAGCAACCACGATCATCAGAGAGGCCTGAATCATGTTGGTGTATACCATGGAGTTTGCTCCACCAAACATCATGTATCCAAACACAAATACCACCACCGAAATCAAAATATAGATTTCTTCTATATTCAATGCTTTTGATAAGAGTTTGCTCAGGCCAACACATATCAGCACGATAAATGTGATGAGTAACAAGGATACGAAACCAAAAAAGAGTGCGTAGGTTTTATTTTCATATCTGCTACCAATCCACTGAGCCATGGTTAGCGCTTTTACTGAAGTTCCTACCTTCCGAAACCCTTTGGTAATCACTATCAATGATACCAGTGATGAAATGGACAGCACTAATCCGAATGAAAGAAATCCGCTGATTCCGTAGTAGGCAATAAATCCTGGATTGATGATGAATGTTGCTGCACTGGTCATAGAAGCCGCAAGTGCCAGCCCAACTGCTATCGGGGAAAAAGCAATATTACCTAGTGCGTAATCTGAGATGTTTTTAGTCTGAATGGCTCCTCTAATAACAAAGAACAGAATCAGCGCCATGTAGGCGATTACTGCTATCCAAACATATTCAGTAAAACTTGCTGAAGCCATATTTTCACTTAATCCAGCTACCAATTTTTACTTATTCAGGCGCTTTGGCAACTGAACTCAGGTGAAAGAAGGTTTTTTTAAGGTGAACAGAACCTTTGTCGTGGTGAAGGAAAAATCCGCAATAAATCGCCGGATTTTTAAATAAAAGTCAATATACACTTCTGACAAAGTGTTGAAATTTAAAATTTCATATTATCGAAAGGCGCTTCATGAGGTCCTCACGGTAGGTTTTTCCAATAGGAATGCTCTTATCAGCAATTTGTATGTAATTATCCTCTATCGCCTGTATGTGCTCTACATTCACAATGTAGGAGCGGTGCACACGCATAAATCTGGATGCCGGGAGTTTTTCCTCAAGGGTTTTTAAAGAATAGCTCAGGATGTAGCTATTTTGACTGGTCATCAGGATGGAGTAAATATCATTGGCCTCAATGTATCTGGTATCCTCAAACTTTAACTTTTCCAATCGGTTTTTCACTTTCACAAAAAGATGAGACTCACTGACTACTGTGTCCTCTTTTTGGTTTCCGGCAGCCAAATGATGTCGGTGCAGGGCGATTTCAATGGCTGAAACCAACTCATCATCATCAAAAGGTTTGATCAAGTACCCATCCGGATTGGTCAGTTTTGCTCGTTCAAGCGTTGCATGGTCTCTGTCAGAAGTAAGGTATAATACCGGAGTATTCGTTTTACTTTTAATCAGTGAAGTAACTTCTATCCCATCCATCAATCCTGCCAGATTGATGTCCATGATGACAATATCAGTGGGTTGTTTGCTCAGCGACTGGAGCAATTCTTCACCGGATTCTCTGATACCTAATATCTCATAGCCGCGCTCCTCAAGTGTAATTCTCAAGTTCTTTGCGACAACAAAATCATCTTCGGCTATGAGTACTTTAGTTTTCCCCTCTGACATTCTTCAAAAGTAAACGCAAATTCGTAACTAAATCAGTCACGATTATATTGCAGGTCAATTATTTCATTCTGATGGGGCGAGCTTGTACGTATATTTTTCTATTTACTGCGGTTTTTATACTCCAGGCCCAAGCCCTTTTTCTCGATAGTCTATTGCAACAACCAGCAGACTCTAATGAGTTTTTAAATAAAGAATGGTATTGGACAAAAATTGATCTAAATCCTGAGAATCGATACGTGGAATTACCAAACTGGAGCCATGTGGTAGCTTATGGAGATGATGGTATTCACAGCACAGGTACAATGATTCCAGGTATTAATAAAAGCTATTTCTCTTTCAAGAATATCATCCATACAACAAGTGATTCCTTATTGGTAAAACTCAAAGGAGATCATCCGCTTTTTGAATTGGAGGTGGCTTCTGTCAATCAATTCACACCTGACCAATGGAGGTTTCAAGAACGCCAAAGATTTATTGCGCATGGATTGTTTTTTGGTATCCTGATCGTAATGGCCCTTTACAACCTTATGATCTACATGGCTGTAAAGGATCAAAGCTATCTGTGGTACGTGCTTTCCATTGTAGGTTTTGCTTTGTATATGGCCTTTTATTACGGATTTACATTCGAGCACTTTTGGCCGTCAAGACCCCACTGGAATGCTTATGTCTTTGCCTTGATCATACCGCTCACGAACATCAGCAGAATATTGTTTACCAAGACTTATCTTCATACTGATCAATATGTTCCCCGATGGAATACTTTCTTTACCATTCTGCTTCTACTCTATTTAACACCCATAGTGATGTGGCTAATAAGCTGGCTGGAAATAAAAGACTGGCTCGTGGAAACCAATCATGTAATTGGATTTCTTGGAGCAGTCACCATGTCAGCCATTACCATCGCTAGTGTGATCGTCTACTTGAGGGGTTATAAGCCAGCTCTTTGGTTTTTGGTTGCTTTTGCGCTATTCAATATTGGAGGTATCCTGTTCATTTTCCGGGAGCTTCACTATTTACCGGACAATTTTTTAACCCGCTATATCATCCAGATTGGAGCGGTTGCACAGGTGGTTTTGTTTTCACTAGGTCTTTCTGATAGACTTAACCGAACAAGAAAGATGTTGGCACTGGAAACGATTGAGAAAGAAAAAATCGCTCGTGAAAAGGAAATGGAGAAAAAGCAACTGGCTGAAAAACAAAAAGATGAGCTTGAACGACAAGTAAAAGAACGAACGAAGGAATTGGAAGAAACGCTCAACCAGCTCAAACTTTCTGAGAGTGATTTACGAGAGCTGAATCAGATCAAATCGAAGCTCTTCTCCATTATTTCCCATGAGCTGAAGAGTCCACTTACTACTGTCGATTCATATCTCAACCTTTTCATCAATCATTATAATAAGCTGTCGCCTGATGAAATTTCTGAACTCAGCGATAAGACCCGCTTTTCACTTCAAAACCTGATATTGTTGATGGATAACTTACTCCTTTGGTCGCAGCTCCAGCAGGATAGTTTGACTTTCAATCCTACCAATGTAGACCTTAGAAAGGCGCTTGATAAGTCATTGAAGTTGTTTACACCTCTCCTTGAACAGAAGAAAATTAAAATTGAAATTGAAGCCGGAGTGGATGAAACCATATTGAATGCAGATAAGGACATGCTAGAGTTTGTGGTTAGAAACCTTATTCACAATTCGATCAAATTCACTCCTAAAAATGGGAAGATCAAGATTGTGGCAGAACATGGTATTGATCTCACAAGAGTATCGATCATTGATACCGGAATCGGGATGACCAATGAAATGATCCAGAAGATTTTGGATAAGGAGGAAGGGTTTACCCGAACAGGTACAGAGCAGGAAAAAGGTTCAGGAATCGGTCTTCTGATGTGCAAGGACTTTATTGAAAAAAACCGGGGTAAATTGGAAATTAGTGCCAAACAGGGAACTACTGTTTCCTTTTGCCTACCTGGTAGTAAAGTGCACTGAAAATACCTTTCTTATAAAAAGAGATTTGGCTTTCCTTAAAGCCATTTTCCTTTAAAAGGGTTCTAATATCAAGCAGTTTATTCGTCTCAAGCTTAGAAAATAGCTTAAAGAATATCAGCATTGCTTTAAGTAAGAATGGGTTAATGATATTTCTCTCAAAATCTGTAATAATCAGCTTTCCATCTGGTTTAAGTCGTCCATGAATCTTTGTAATAACTTTCATCAACCCCTGGATTTCAAAACAGTCCAGAAAAAATGGACAAATGATCGCATCATATTTATCCTGTAGTGCGTAAACGAGAAAGTCAGCGTGAATGAAAGAAACAGGAGAATAGCAGCTACGTTTTTTAGCTCTTCGAATCATGGAAGAGGCTAAGTCTAAAAAAACAACATTCTTACAATGAGGTATTTTTTCAAGAATTTTTCCAGTTCCTCCTCCTATAATTAAAACTGTATCCTCTTTTTTGATAGTGTCTACAAATTTCTCCTGAGAGCTTAAAAGGGCTTTTTCAAAGACAATTCTACCCAACATGTCATACAATGGAGCAATTAAGTTGAAGTTATTGGTTTGAGCCTTTGGCGAAGAAAATGTCATAGAAGGATTATTTTATTTAATACCTCTTTTGGGGTATTCAAAACTGGCATTATCTTCATCCCTTTGAAAAAATTTAAAACCTAAAAGTAATGTCAGAACAAACCTTAACATCACCATTATCTATTAATGTAAAAAGTATAGTGCAAAATTTAACCCCAGGTACCGATCAATCACCAACGTTGGTGCCTCCTGGAATGAATTATTACATACCAATCGGCACGATACAAGCTGATCAAAACGACCAAGTAAAAATTAACTGTGAAGATTCAAGCGGAAGTACAGAAATTATTGCCGTAAGACTTGAGTGGGAAAGTGGTGATCACATTGGAGTCAGTAAAGCGTCCAAAAAGGGCTCCATATTTACAATTGATGCAAGCACTGTTGGAGAGGAGTCATTTTATGCAGTGTTTAGTTTCAACTCAAATGGAAGTAATGTCTACTTCAAGATTGATCCAGAACTTAAAGTTCAACAGGGAGGGGGATGATAAGAGTAAGTTTAGTGACAATTTTATTTGCCTCCCTTAACTTTCTATGTGCCCAAAATCAAAGTAGGGTTGATAGTCTAAAAAGCATAATCAAGGAGACCGATATTGATGATGAAATACGAATTGATGCCTTACATTCAATTATTCAATTATCTTCAGATCCTAATGAGGTAATTAAATATTCCGACTCGTTATTATATTTTAGAGACTTAAGAAACTCGAGAATTATAGATGCTTATACAGCAAAAGGTGTAGCATACCGCATGCAAGGAGAGCTTAAAACAGCTCTCCTAAATCTATTTAAAAGTGCTGAACTGGCCAATGAAAATGATCTCGATGATCTCGCAGCAGAAGCATACCTAGAAATTGGAATAACGTATAGACAAAATTCAGACTTTACGAATGCCCTCGTTTATCAAAACAAAGCAATTGACATTTTCAGAAAACTAAACAAGAAACAGGAGCTGGCCATTAATCTACTTAATACGGGTTATGCATACTACTCAATGCAGTTATATGACACAGCTCTCCTCTATTACAATGAAGCAGCACCATTGTTTGACACTGTTGGCCTTACCATTGGTAAGGCCTATTCGATAGGTAACAGGGCGCTCGTGTTATGGAAGACCGGTAAGATAGAAAAGGCTGAAAAAGATTTACTCACTGCCATCGATATGTTGAAACCCCTAGGTGACCAATTTGGAATGGCGGACTATCACAATCAACTGGGTAACCTTTACCTGGAACAGGGGAGAATTCCTCAGGCAATTGATCATCTCAACAGGGGGCTTAGGATGGCTAAAGAAATGGACCTTAAGGAGCAAATTAGGGACGCATCTTTGCTGCTTTCCAGACTTTATTCATCTAATGATGAGTATGAAAAAGCTCTTCAAAATCATCAGCAATATGTAGCATACAAAGACAGTATTGAAAATTCCGAGCAGACCAAAAAAATGGCAGATCTACGCACAGACTTTGAGGTAAATCTCCGCGAAAAAGAAATTGATTCACTTGAAAAAGAAAAGCAACTGCAGCAAACTTATATCATTATAGCCATCACATTATTGCTCCTTGCCTTAATAATCCTTTTATACTTTCGTCAACGGTTCAAGAATACCAAACTCCTAGCAGCAGCAGATAGAACGAAGCATGATGTGAGGGTAAAAGACTTGCTAAAGTCCCAGGAAACGAAAGCGCTACAGGCTATGGTGCAAGGAAAGGAAGACGAACGGAAACACCTGGCTAAAGAAATACACAATCATCTGGGCAGCCTGCTTGCAACTGTAAAAGTGAACCTCAATGGAATGGAAATACAGGATCCTATCAAGCAACAAAAAATCGTCAATCTGGTAGACAGAGCTTGTCAGGATGTTAGAAACATTTCTCACGAACTGAACATGGGAGTTTCCGAAAACTTCGGACTAGTCCCGGCGCTGAAAGAATTGGTTGATCACCTAAAGCAATCAAATGAATTAAAGATTGAACTGACAACCTCAATAAATAAGGTCCACATCGAGTCTCAGAATGAGATTTTAGTTTATCGCATTGTACAAGAATTGGTTAGCAACGTGCTCAAACATGCGAACGCAACCAAGCTTTCAATTTCACTGACAGGATTTGAAGATGAAGGAATAGTCAATATCCTGGTTCAGGATAATGGAAAAGGTTTCAATTCTAAGGCACTTATTAAGGATTCTAAAGGCATTGGGTTGGATAGCCTTGAGGAAATGGTAGAGAAAATGGATGGAGAAATGAGCATCGATAGCGACATGCGCTCAGGAACCACCGTAAGCATTGATTTGCCAGTGATTAAAACAGAATTAAGCATAGAAGAACCATGATTAAGGTAATGATAGTAGATGATCATGATCTGTTTGCTGAAGGCATGCAATCCATGTTCAAACCGCAGGACGGAATAGAGATAGTTAGCTATACGAAGAATGGCAATCAGGTTCCATCATTATTAGCAGAGGAAATGGTAGACGTGATCTTAATGGATATTAGTATGCCGATTCTGGACGGGATTGAAACCATGTCTTTGGTGAAATCAAAAGGATACGATGTTCCGATCTTAATGCTCACAATGTTTCAAACCATGAGACAGGTCAAAGCTGCTTTAGAAAAAGGAGCGCAAGGATACATTTTAAAGGATGCATCCAAAGAAGAACTCGTTCAAGCCATTAAGGATACCAGCCTGCGCAAAAATTATTTCCATGCGAAAATTACCGATCAGGTATTCGATTACTTCCGTGGAAAAACCACCAAAAGCCAGGAGACTCAAGAGCTTTCAGAACGTGAGATTGAAATTATTTCATGCCTTGCAGAAGGTAAGAATACGAAAGCCATAGCCAGTACTTTGTTTATCAGTGAACATACTGTAAAAACTCATAGAAGAAATATCATGCAGAAACTGCATGTAAAAACTTCTGCCGAGCTAATCAAACTGGCGGTAGATCGAGATCTTATTTAGTTTCTGAAAGCATGTGATCTACCTCTTTAGAGGCGCTGATACCCCGATTGGGGTATTTCTTTTTATACCCTTTCCCAGTGACCAATTCGAGGTTTTAACCACGGAATTTTACGTCATAATTAGTTACTAACAATTACCATTATGACAAACAAATTATTCAAAATTAGTACGCTGCTTTTCTGGGCATTAGCAGCAAGTATCTTTTACAGTTGTACACCAGAAGAAACGCCTCAACCTGAAGGTGAGCCTGGTTTTGTAAGAGTATCATTGGTCGATCTATCTGTTGAAGAAATTAACAGTAGAACAGAAAATTTTGCTCCGGTTTTTGACCTGAGTGATTTCGGGATGATTATCTATCAAAAAGGAACCTCTAACATCATCCGTCAATATGCAGTGGGAGCAATCCCTACAACGGAAATCGAATTGATGGACGGTGAGTATACTGCAGTTTTAGATAATGAGATGAGTAATGACATCACGATTGGTCATTATATTGGAAGCCAGGATTTTGTAGTTGAACCTCAGCAACTAACCAATGTTGATGTCACTGTTACTTTTCAAGAGGTATATTTTACATTCACCCTCCTTGAGAATTTCTATATTACTCATAAGATCGAAGTAACGGATCCTAATGGGCTGGTAGTCACTGTTGATGACGCTAATCCTTACCCTGAGCTTTATTTACCAACATTAGGTTCTCAACAGGAGTATGTGTTCTCTGTAATCAATAAAACATCAGGAGCGAGTATTGGAACGGCCAGAGTAGTATCCGATATATCGGCCAAAGGCTACAACCTATCTGTGGTACCTCTTGCTGGAAGTAGCTTATTCACATTCACTGTAGATCCAATTATAATAGAGGATAAAGACTTTGGACTTAATCCAACCGAAATCGTTGGTTTCACCGGAGATTTTGATGGTACAAATTGGACTTCTACAAATAACGGATCTGCAACATCATACAACTTCACTCCTTCCGCTCTTTCATTCGATTGTCCTAGTGGTGGTGGTGGATTTGTGTCAGAAATCACCATTCCTGCAGATGGAACGATGGAGTTTGATTGGGAAATTATCATTCGCACCGCTGGTCAATATGGAGATCGATTCTCTTATATGATCAACGGAGTTAGAACGGATCTTTCTACAGCAGGGAATGCCTCTGGAACTGAAAGCATAATTGTAAATCAAGGAGATGTCTTTGCTTTCTTACCATGGGGAACTACACAATCTTCAAGCTACTATGGTTCGGTTACAAACTTTGTCTTCACTTATTAAGAACTCTTCCATGGCCACCGCCGCTTAAAAGAGTGCCCGTTCTGGGCACTTTTTTTTATATCCACTCAAAAACTATTGGCAATAAAAATACACCATCCCCAATTGCTCTATATAGATAATTCCTTCTGAATCTTTTCGAGAGGTGAATCAATGACGCATAAATAGTGAATCCGACAATAAAATAAATATGAGTAATCTCAAATGATAGAAGTGATAGCGCTAATCCGAGAGATACTAAAGTAAACATCAGTTTCTCCAGCTTGTCGGCCTCCATTTGAGTTGCAATAGACCGGAAACCTTCTCTTAAATCTTCCTCTTTCTCAAACCAGCTAAAAATGATCAAATTGAGAAATGTTAATTGAAATAGGAGAAGGAATAAAATCAAGTCAAATGTCCCACTCAACACAATTGGGACCAACAAAACGCCGGCTGAGTAAACAAGAGCAACATACAACTCCTTAAATAACAGTCGAGATAATTTACGTTGTATAAGCAGATAAAGTATTGAAAAGGTCGAGAGTAATATGCCGCCAACAAGAACAGTTATTGGAACAAAGAAAATAAGTGGTGCACTTATTAATAGCACAACAGCTGATGCTACAATTAGCATCTTTTTATACTTTCTATGAAATACATATCGTTCGCGAGCAGAATTTGGTGAATTTTCAGCATCTCTCAGATGATCAAATGTATAAATAAGCCATACTGCAGCGCCTAGCAATACAAATACCTCCCAGCCCGGATTTACTCGAAATTGGACACAAAAAAATCGGAGTAGAATCACTACTCCGATTACAATGTCTAAAGATAAGATTTGGGCTAATCTATATACTCGAAAGAACATTATTAGCCTTGAGCCAATGCCTCAGCACCGCCTACGATCTCAAGGATTTCCTTCGTGATCGCGGCTTGTCGAGTTCGGTTGTAGGTCAATCGAAGCTCTTTTAACAGATCATCGGCATTCTCCGTAGCTTTATCCATGGCTGTCATTCTTGCGCCATGCTCTGAGGCGTTAGATTCAAGCAACGTTTTATAAAACTGGATTTTCAAAGACTTAGGTACAAGCTCATCAAAGATAAAATCCCGTGAAGGCTCATAGATATAGTCAACCGATGAGAAGTCTTCTTCAACGCTCTCGGTTTCCAATTCTTGGATGGGAAGAAATTGCTCTTTACGGACAATCTGGGTGGCGACATTCTTAAACTCATTATATACGATATCAACACGATCGTATTTCCCGTTTAAGAAACCTTCCATTACCATTTCGGCAGCCTCTTTTGCTTCAGCAAAATTTAGCTGAGCCATAAGGTGCGAGTAGGTATCGATTACCTTATACTTTCTTTTCTTAAAATACTCGAATGACTTTTTACCAATAGGTAGAATTTCCAAATTCCCAGCTGCTTCAACATGACTGTACTTTTCAGCAATAAGTGATTTAGCACCTTTAAATACGCTGCTATTAAAAGCCCCGCAAAGTCCTCTGTCTGAAGAGATAGCAACGATCAAAACTCGTTCGATCGACTTTTCTTCCGCATAAGGGTTATCACTTGAGTCAGTCTCACCTGCTGAAACGTTCTGAATAATTTCAGAAAGCTTCTGAGAATATGGCCTCATTTGAATGATACGATCCTGAGCTCTTCTCAACTTAGCTGCCGCCACCATTTTCATAGCTTTGGTAATCTGCTGAGTTGAAACAACTGACTGAATCCTACCTTTTACTTCCTTCAGATTGGCCATCTATCTAATTATTTTTTATATCTAGAAGCAATGTCCTTAGCGATTTCTTCTGTTTTTGCAACAGCATTTTCGCTCAGTTTACCAGCTTTAAAGTCTGCTAAAGCATCCTTACCAGTTGATCTCATTGCATTAATAAATTCAGTTTGAAATTCCTTCGCTTTATTCACAGGAACCGGATCCAGGAATCCTTTCGTAGATGCAAAGATGATAGCAACTTGTTCTTCAACCGGAATCGGTGAGAATTGAGGTTGCTTAAGTATCTCCTGATTTTTTCTACCTCTATCAATTGTACGTTGAGTAGCGGCATCCAAGTCAGAACCAAACTTCGCGAAAGCTTCAAGTTCACGGAACTGAGCCTGATCCAGTTTCAATGTACCAGAAACCTTTTTCATTGATTTGATCTGCGCATTACCCCCAACTCGAGATACGGAGATACCTACGTTAATTGCAGGTCGGATTCCTGAGTTAAATAAGTTAGTCTCCAGGAAGATCTGACCATCGGTAATCGAGATTACGTTCGTAGGAATGTAAGCAGATACGTCACCCGCTTGTGTTTCAATGATCGGAAGAGCAGTCAGTGATCCGCCACCTTTAACTTTTCCTTTCAAGGAAGGAGGAAGGTCATTCATTTGACTCGCAATAGAGTCATCATTGATCACCTTGGCTGCACGCTCCAAAAGTCTTGAGTGAAGGTAGAATACATCACCGGGGTATGCTTCACGTCCCGGAGGTCTTCTCAATAGTAGAGATACTTCTCTATATGAAACCGCTTGCTTTGAAAGGTCATCGTAAACAACCAAAGCAGGACGTCCGGTATCTCTGAAGTACTCTCCAATAGCTGCTCCAGTCATTGGAGCATAAAATTGCATAGGAGCTGGATCAGAAGCAGAGGCACTTACCACAACTGTGTAATCCATTGCTCCTGCCTTTTCAAGCTGAGCCACGATTCCCGCCACTGTAGATGCTTTCTGTCCGATAGCAACGTAAATACAGAATACAGGCTCTCCTTTATCGTAAAATTCTTTTTGGTTAATGATCGTATCGATCACAACAGCAGTCTTACCTGTCTGTCTGTCTCCAATTACTAACTCACGTTGACCTCTTCCAACTGGGATCATTGAATCAATTGACACAATACCTGTTTGAAGTGGCTCGCTCACCGGCTCACGAAAAATTACTCCGGGAGCTTTTCTTTCAAGGGGCATTTCGAAAGTTTCGCCGGAAATTGCTCCTTTGCCATCGATAGGCATACCAAGAGTATCCACCACTCTACCGCACATACCATCGCCTACCTTAATAGAGGCGATCTTACCCGTTCTTTTAACGGTATCCCCTTCATTTATACCACTTGATTTTCCAAGAAGCACAGCTCCTACATTATCTTCCTCAAGGTTCAATACAAGTGCATTTAACCCATTTTCAAATTCTAAAAGCTCTCCAGCTTGAGCGTTGGACAATCCGTAGATTCTGGCTACACCATCACCTACCTGTAGTACGGTACCTACTTCTTCAAGCTCAGCCTGCGTCTTATGACCAGAAAGCTGCTCTCTTAAAATTGCTGAAACCTCATCAGGTCTTACTTGTGCCATAATTTTATTTGTTTATCCCGCAACGTGCGAAATTTTATGTTATTTATTTTTTTGAAAATTTCAGTTTTAATTCTTTCAATTGACCACTTACACTATCATCAAGCTGACGATCGCCAAGTCTAAGAATGTATCCTCCTACAATTTCAGGATCTACTTTCTCTGTCAAAAGTGGCTCCTTACCAGAAATTTCTTTTGCTAACTTCTCAAATGCTTTCCTCATATCAGTGTCCAGCTCAATGCTAGTAGTTACCGATACCTCAGCCAATCCTTTCTTTATGTTATATAGGTGAAGAAATTCTTCAGCAATGGCTTCAAGAAGATTCTCTCTGCTCTTTCGCGTTAATAACTCAAAAGTCTGGAGCGTAAGATCATTCACTTTTCCTGAAAAAATCTTTTTAAGAATCTCTGCTTTCTTAAGATGAGGAATAATCGGGCTTTTAAGCATTAAAGAAAAATCTTTGTTTTCCTCGCAAACTGATATAAAGGATTCCATATCAGCTTTTACATTATCAAGCACATTCTTCTCCACTGCCAACTCGAGAATTGGGGTAGCATACCGAACCGCTATTCTTCCTGTTGACATCTTAATTAACTTTTACGTCCTTAATAAATTTAGCGACTAATGCTTTTTGCGACTTATCATCAGAAAGATTCTCTCGAAGTACTTTTTCGGCAATTTCTAGAGATAAAGAGGCCACTAATTCTTTTACTTCCGTCAGAGCTGCCTTTTTCTCGACATCAATTGCCTCCCTGGCGTCCTGAATCATTTTGGATGTGATATCAGATGTTTCAGCTTTTGCATGATCTACAATGCGACCTGACTCTTCTCTCGCTTCCTTTAAAATGGCATCTCTCTCGATTCGGGCTTCTTGAAGAAGGTATTCATTGTCCGCCTGGATTTGCTTCATTTCCTCCTTCGCATGCTCTGCCGCACGAAGCGAATCTTCGATTTGAAACTCACGCGTTTTAAGAGCGCTAAGAATAGGCCTCCATACGAATGCTCGTAAGATAAACAGTACGATTAGGAAAACGATCAATTGCCATATGATCAAACCAATGTCTGGTGTTACTAGTGCCACGGTATATATATTTTAATAGTAAATGTCTTTCAATTAAAACCTGGCCATGCCACCTAATGTGGTCATAGCCAAGTCTTTTAGGAATTTTTATGCTCCCTGGTTTACAGCCAAAAGTCCAACTACAACACCGAATAAAGCTGCACCCTCAATAAGGGCTGCTGCAATAATCATTGCTGTTTGGATTTTACCAGCTGCTTCTGGTTGTCTAGCAATACTTTCAGTAGCTCCTTTACCGATCAAACCGATTCCAAGACCTGCTCCTAATACTGCTAAACCTGCTCCAATTGCTCCCATGATAAATTATTTATAGTTTAAAAATTGGTTTCAAAAAATTAATGATGCTCCTCTACCGCTTGACCGAAGTACAATGCGGAAAGAAGTGTAAACACATATGCCTGCAACACGGCCACAAAAAGCTCCAGCATATTCATCACTGTTGCGAAAAGCGCACCTACGACTCCCACTGATAAGCTTTGGAATACAAATGCCAGACTTATGATACTTAAAATCAAAATATGACCTGCCGTGATGTTTGCGAACAATCGAATCATCAATGAAAATGGCTTGGTGAAAATCCCGATGATCTCAACCGGCCACAATATCAAATACATGAAAATCTTACCAAGCCAAGGCATGGATTTTCCCAAAGGATCTACAATGTGTAGCCAATATGTTTTTCTTCCTGAAAAAAGTGTAAAAAACAGCGTCAATAATGCCAGCACTAATGTCACTGAAATGTTCCCCGTCAAGTTAGCCGCTCCTGGCAATAGTCCCAGTAAGTTTCCGAACCAGATAAAAAAGAATACCGTAAGAAGATACGGCATAAACTTCTCGTATTTCTTCCCGATGTTATCCTTAGCAATATCATCTCTGATAAAAACGATGATCGGCTCAAAAAATGACTGAATCCCTTTTGGTGCTTTTCCGGCATTCTTCTTATATCCTCTCGCAACCGCAGAAAAGACCAGTATTAAAATGATCGCATCAATAAAAAGGAATAAAACATTTTTGGTAATAGAGATATCAAATACATTTCCTCCATTTTCTAAGGTGATATGATCATGGTCCATGATGTAGCCATTATACGGCACTACTTCCTCGTGATCATAAAAGTTTGCGGACGAGAAAATATCCAGACCTTTTTCTTCAGAGTAGACGATAACTGGGAGGTAAACTGTTAACCCGTGATAAATTTCCCACACATGAGAATCAGAGATGTGATGGTTAATCATCTCACTTGGATCAAATTGCTCCTCTCCATCCTTTTTTGAACCACCACCGGCCCATACCATACCTGGCATAACAAGTAGCATTAAAGCTAAAAACCTGTTGATTTTCAGAAAGTTAGATTGCCTTAAGATAGCGCCTATTTTCATCAGATATTTGTTCATTCCTCAATTTCGGCGCAAGTTAGTCAATGCCTCAACTATTTCAAAGATCATATATATCAAATAGAGGATAATAAACTGAACGACTAAATTGAACTGATCATTTTGCGAGTAAATCAGGACCAGAATGAATACCATCGATGATAAAAGCCTGATGACGATTTTTACCATCGACATTTGCACCTTCCATTCTTTGGGAGCCCAGTGATCAATTCTGAATAACACAAAGCCTTGCGCAGTGAAAAAGAAAACCATCAGCTTAAAAGCGGGATGAAAATCAATTGACTTGGCCAACAAGTATTCAACAGAGAGCAGAGCGACCATAATGCCAATTAAGGCAACCCATTTCGATTTCATTTCAAAGACTTTAGTAGCAACCAAATGGTGCCGGTCATTGCCAAAAAAGTGGCTATTAAAATTATTACCGGACTTGATGAGAGGTAATCATCAAGATAATATCCCCCCATTATTAAGCCTAAATTCAAGATGGTCAATTCAAAAACCAAGGCGTAATGCCTCATGTAAGACCTATTCTCTTCTCCAGACTCTTTTTTAGGCTTTAAGTGCTTGTGGTTGCTCTGTTTCGTCGGGCTTTCCAATTTTAATTTCTTTGCTTTTAACGCCCATTTTGCATTTCCCATTGAAGGTTGCGCCAGACTCAACCAGTAGTTTATTGGTAATTATATCCCCATCGATTGTAGCCGTAGCTTTCAGCACCAACTGCTCAGTAACCTCAATTGTGCCTGTTATGTGTCCTGCAACTTCCGCATTTTGCGCCAATACACTTCCATCCACTTGGGAAGAATGCCCAAACGCAGCTTTTGATTTGGTTTTAATATCTCCAACCACTTTGCCTTCTACTCGAATATTTCCGAAAGTTTCAATGCTCCCGTTAACAATCGTACCCTTTCCAATTATGTTACTTGAGTTACTCAACTCTTCTACTTCCTTTTGATTCTTATTCAACATTAGCGTGATTTTATAATGCAATATACTCTTGCGGGTTCACAGGGTTGCCATTATGCCACAATTCTAAATGCAAATGAGGCCCTGAAGTAAGTTCGCCTGTATTCCCTATAGTAGCAACCACTTCCCCAGCAGCCACAAAATTACCAACGTTTTTAAATAATTCCGAATTGTGCTTGTAAACAGAAATTAAATTGCCCGGGTGCTGAATTGCTAAAATGTAGCCTCCATCCAGTGTCCATGAGGACATAATAACTACCCCATCAGCCACAGAACGAACGGGTTCGTTCTCCTGAGCGACAATGTCTATTCCATAGTGATCCTCTTTAGGATTAAATCCATCTGTAACTATCCCGTCTAGTGGGCTGAAAAGGTAAATATCTCTCAATTCATAGATGTTAGAGTTGACGGCAATTGGAAGGGCCGTGATATCAGCAAGTTCTGAACCTTCAAATTCTGCGCGAAATTGAGAGTCCAAAGGTTGGATTGATCCTGAAAGCTCAGCGGGCTGAAGGTCTGATTCCGGGCTTATTTCAACATTTTGATCAATATCTTCTCCGGCAATAATCTTTCTTATATTCTCTATGTAAATATTCTTATTACCGACCTCTTGTTCAAGTGAATCAATGGTCATGGATAACTCAAGTACTTGACGGTTGGCCTCCATTTGTGCGTGTCTCGGGTCCAGCCACTGTTCCAATGCAACTGTTACAAAGTAAATGGCAAGCGATAATACCAGCAATCCCACCCCTGCTAACAATAGAAATAACCTTGCATAATTGAAGCTAAAGGTTGTTTTCTCCGCAAAATTTTCTTCATTGCGAATAATCAATAAGTATTTGTTCGTTAACCAGTTGCTAAATGTCTTTCTTGCAGCCATAATTGCAAATTAAGGCGACAAAGGTATGCAAATGGACCTTGTTTTATCTTTACACCAAATTGAATTTTAGTTCGTTATCCATTGAACCTTTAAGACTATTTTGAAGAAAGTCGTTTCTATATGTTTAATCGTATTTCTAGCAGGTTGTTCTCCGTATAAAAACAACCCCCTTAGTAGTTCATTTCACGATTTAACTGCGCATTATAATGCATATTTCATTGCAAAGGAGAATATCAATGAAATTGAAAAATCCATATTCGAAAGCCAGCGGTGGAATTACAACAAAGTACTACCAATTTATGCTCAATTTGATTCTGTAAAATCGGCTTCCCTAAAGACTGAAATAGAAGACTGCATCCAAAAAGCTTCAATCGCTATTCAAAGACACCCCAATAGCAAATGGGAAGATGACAGCTATATTCTGGTAGGAAAGGCACGCTATTACGCAATGGAATTCCCTGATGCCATAGAAACATTTAAATACGTAAATACTCACAGTGAAGACGATAATGCAAGACACCATGCATTAGCAGAGTTAATTAGAAGTTTTACGGAATTTCAGGAATATAAAAATGCAGTTGCTGTTACCGATTATTTGGCCAAGGAGAAACTAAATAAAGAAAATCAAAAAAGACTACACCTTAACTCTGCCTATTTATACCAAAAGAAAGGAGATCAGAGTAAAATGGTGGGTAGTCTTGTAAAGGCGGAAGCACTACTCAGCTCAAGTGATAAAGCAAGAATTAATTTTATCATCGGTCAAACTTATCATGAACTTGGATTTGAAAGTGAAGCCTTCCGCTACTATAAAAATGTACTAAAAAATAATCCAAACTATGAGCTCGAATTTTATTCTAAACTGTACATGGCACAAGTTACCGAGTTGGCAAAAGAGGGGGACCTAAAAAAAATACAGAAATACTTTAAGTCTTTATTGAAAGATCCCAAAAACAAGGAATACAGAGATAAGATTTATTATGAGCTTGCTGGTTTTGAATTAAAAAACGGCAATTTAGAAGAAGCCATCATCAACTATGAATTATCCGTTAGGAATAGCACTAATAATAACAGGCAAAAAGGCTACTCTTATTTAAATCTCGGAAGGATTTACTACGATTCAATGAAGAATTTTGTTTTGGCGAAAAGTTACTATGACAGTACGGTAAACACCATGCCAAAGGATGAAGAAGGTTATCAAGAAATTAAAGAACGTCAAGAAATTCTTGTGGATTTTGTTGAGCAGATTGTCACAATCCAAAAGAATGATAGCTTATTGCATTTGGCCTCCCTTCCTGAAGATTCTGTTCTATCGATATTTACCGAGCAAATACAGGCTCAGAGAGAGACTGCCAAAGCAAAACGTAAAAGGGAGAAAGAAGCTGCAGTTAATCGGGCTAGAAACATTTCTCAAAGCTCCGGTGAAAATTTAATTGCAACAGCTAATACAGGGGCAGTTTGGTACTTCAATAACTCCAATGCTTTGAGTAGAGGAAGAGGTGATTTTTTAAAAAAATGGGGGGATCGAGCTCTAGAAGATAATTGGCGAAGAAAAAACAAAGCTCCTGTAGATGGCCCAGAAGAGGAGGTGATTTATCAAGAAGTTTCTGAGTCAACAGGGGAAGATGAGACAGAAATTTCAGTTGAAGAAGAAGCTCTGCAATTAATGGCTAAAATTCCTAGTACTGAGGAGGAAAAAATTCCACTGCTTGCGGAAATTGAAGTAGCTCTATATAACCTTGGCAACATCTACAATCTTCGGTTAGAGGAGGATGCAAACGCAGCTGAATCTTTTGAAAAGCTCCTCGATAGATTTCCTGACACGGAATATGAAGCCGAAGTACTTTATCAGCTTTATTTATTGTATAAAAACATCAATCCCCAGCTATCAAGTGAAAAAGGAGAGGTGCTTAAAAAGAAGTATCCCGAAACAGTTTATGCCAAACTAGTAGATAATCCTAATTATCGCGAAGAAAGCTTTGCAATTAGCGAGCAGCTTAAAAAACTTTATAAAAAACTGTATGGGAACTACAAAAATGGTCAATACGATGAAGTCCTTTTTTCAACTGATAGCGTACTAAATATTTATGAAGAGAGCGAATTTATTGACAATATCGCACTACTAAAAGTACTTACAGTAGGTCAAACAGAAGAGGATCATAGGTACCAGTTTGAGCTTGGCGAATTCATAAAAAAATATCCTGAAAGTGAACTCAACGCTTATGCTCAGACGCTCCTTAAAGCATCTGAGACATTTCAACAAAAACGTTATAATAGTGCCAAAGCACGATTCATTAAAGATTTTAACCAAAAACACTTGATGGTTCTTGTGTATGACATTGAATCGGATCTCACAGATCAGTTACCTGCTACCATAAACGCTTACTTGCAAGAAAAAAACTTAAATAATTTAAGGACTGGTAACCTCATTCTCAACGAAGAAAAGTCAATGCTCTTGATAAATATATTTCCAGGGAAAGGAACAGCAATCAACTTTATGTCCACTCTAAATGACGAGTTGAACCTAAAAGAGACATTTAAAGGACAAAAAATTGATGTATTTGTGATTACGGAGGATAACTTTGATATTTTCTATAGAACAAAGGATGTGTCTGCTTACCTAACATTTTTTGAAAAGAATTATTAATGAGTCAGAAATTTCTAAAATACTCGCTCCGGATTCTCTGGATATCATTCATTCTAGCAGTTATCGGAATACCGTCTACTTTTTACATGGTAAAAAATGATGCGTTTGGTTGGTTTGGAGGTTTACCCAGTCTAAGTGCTTTGGAACGTCCAGATCCAGATCTATCATCTGAATTGATAAGCGCAGATGGTGTTTCCCTTGGTAAATATTTTAGAAAAAACAGAACCCCGGTTACTTACGAAGAGCTATCTCCAGAGTTGGTAAACACACTATTAGTAACCGAGGACGTGAGGTTTAAGAACCACTCTGGGATTGACTTAAAAGGGGTTATACGCGCGGTAGTTGGCAAAATTACTTTCTCGTTTAAAGGTGGTGGTAGTACTTTGACTATGCAGCTTGCTGAAAACCTCTTTAAAACGAATACCGCAGAACAAGGTAGTTTATATAAATCAAGAACACTTGGTCAGGTGAGTACCAAGCTGAAAGAATGGATTATCGCAGTGCAATTGGAAAAATCCTACACGAAAGAAGAAATTCTAGCGATGTATTTAAACACAGTTGAATTTGGGAGTAATTCCTACGGAATTAAGGTGGCAGCAAAGACATTCTTTAATAAACTACCGTCTCAACTAACATATGAGGAATCTGCGGTGTTGGTAGGAGCGATCAATGCACCTACCAGATGGAGTCCAGTTTTAAATCCAGATAATGCTCATAGGAAACGTACAGAAGTCTTGTGGAATCTTCATAAATATGGTCTTATTGATCGAATTAGATTTGATACACTGAATAGAGATTCTATTCAACTTAATTATAAAGTTGAAAATCAAAATGAAGGACTTGCCACCTATTTTAGAACACAGGCAAAAAATTACCTTGTAAGATGGGCAAGTGAAAATGGGTACGACCTTTTCGATGATGGCCTAAAAATTTATACAACCATTGATAGTCGAATGCAACAATATGCAGAAGAGGCTTTAGCTGAGCATATGGATACACTTCAGCAAATTTTTAATGACCATTGGCAAGGTGAAAACCCTTGGATAGATAATGATAATAAAGAAATCCCCGAGTTTTTAGACAATGCCATCAAGAGAACTGATGCATACAAAAACCTAGAGACCAGGTTTGGAAAAAAATCTGATTCAATCGACTTCTATCTAAATAAGAAAAAGAAAATGACCGTCTTCTCATGGGAGGGTGAAATTGATACGACTTTTAGTACTTATGATTCCTTGAATTATTACAAAAGATTCCTCCAGGCAGGATTTATGTCAATGGATCCTAGAACTGGTTATATAAAAGCCTGGGTAGGTGGCATTAATCATCAATACTTCAAGTTTGATCATGTGCAGCAAGGGAGAAGACAGCCCGGATCAACATTTAAACCTATCGTCTACACTGCGGCTATTGATAACGGCTACTCACCATGTTTCCCTGTGGTAGATGCACCCGTTTCTTTCAGCCTACCTGGTCAGGATCCTCCGACATGGGTCCCTCAAAACTCCAATGGAAAATTTACGGGTGAGGTAATGACCATAAGACAAGCTATGGCTCAGTCAGTAAACAGTATCACAGCCTTTATGATGAACAGAATAGGACCTTCAACTGTAGTTGATTATGCGAAAAGGCTTGGCATTGAAAGCAGACTAGATGCTGTTCCTTCTTTATGTTTGGGTGCTGGAGGTGATGTATCTATCTATGAAATGGTGGGAGCATACTCGACGTTTGTAAATAAAGGGACTTTTATCAAACCTTTCTTCATTTCAAGAATAGAGGACAAGAATGGAAATGTGATTCAACAATTTGTCCCGGATGAGCAGGAAGCAATTAATGAAGAGACTGCATACCTCATGCTACACATGCTCAAAGGAACCGTAGAAATCGGAACAGGGAGAATCTTAGATCCTGAGTTGAAAATAGACAATGAATTAGGTGCCAAGACAGGTACTACTCAAAACGCATCTGACGGCTGGTTCATCGGAGTGACGAAGGACCTAGTATCAGGAGCTTGGGTAGGTGGAGACGATCGGAGCATTAGATTTAGATATTGGACGATGGGTCAAGGTGGACGAACCGCTCTCCCTATATGGGAAAAATATATGATGAAGGTATATGCAGATGAAACACTCGGATATGAAAAAGGCTATTTCGAAAAACCGACAATACCTCTTCGAACGGTGATCGATTGTGAATTGTATGAAGAGAACTTAAATTCATCTGATACCGTAGATTATGACGTTGTTGACGAAGACGATTTTATGTAAATGCAATTCCAACGTTATTCTAATGAAGAGTACTTAAAACTGCCTCACAAGCCAGGGATATACAAATTTCTGGATCAAACAGAAACCATTATATACGTTGGTAAAGCAAAAGATCTAAGAAAGCGAGTAGCCAGTTATTTTACTAAGAAAAACTTAGATAATCGAAAGACTCAACGTTTAGTCTCAGAAATTAAGCAAATCGAATTTGTACTTGTCTCATCAGAGTTTGATGCTCTTTTATTGGAGAACAATCTTATAAAAGAGAATCAACCCAGATATAACATCCTGCTGAAGGATGACAAAAGCTTTCCAAGCATTTGCATAACAAATGAACGCTTCCCTCGAATATATTCTACGCGTAAAATTGACCATAAAAAAGGAGAGTATTTTGGTCCATATACGAGTGTTAAGGCGATGAATGGAGTGATAGATCTCATACGCAAGCTTCATAAAATAAGAACGTGTAAGTACAACCTATCTGAAGAAAATGTAAGGAAGAAGAAATTTAAAGTTTGTTTGGAATACCACATTGGAAACTGCCTTGGACCATGTGAGGGCCTACAAAAGGAAGAAGATTATCAGAAAGATATTGATGAGGCAAAGAAGATCTTAAAAGGAAAGATTGGTGTAGTAGGTAAGTCATACAAAGAAAAAATGCAAAAAGCTTCTTCAAATTTAAAATTCGAATTGGCCCAAAATTTTAAAGAAAAATTAGACCTCCTAGAAAAATTTCAGATCAAAACACTCATTGTAAACCAAAAAATTACCAATACGGATGTGTTTACAATGACTCATTCTGCTAATGATAAGTCATTATTTATTAATTACATGCGTATAGAAAATGGCTCGATAGTCAATTCAGAAACCATTGAAGCCAAGAAAAAGCTGGATGAATCAAATAGTGAGGTTCTAAGATTTTCAATGTTTGATTTGCGTAAAAAATACAAGAGCGAAAACCCATTTATCCTTACAAATGAGAAGGTTGAAGGTTGGGAAAACATAGAAATCACCGTTCCTCAAATTGGAGACAAAAAAAAGCTTATTGACTTGTCATATAAAAACGCACTTTACTATCAAAAAGAAAAGCTGACCAGAACCAATATTAAGCCAAATCAGGAAATTCTAAAAAACCTTAAAGAAGACATGAGATTGCAAAGTCTCCCAGTACATATAGAATGCTTTGATAACTCAAATATCCAAGGCACTAATCCGGTAGCATCCATGGTTTGCTTTAAAAATGGTAAGCCCTCAAAGTCTGATTATAGAAAATATAATATTAAAACAGTAGTGGGACCTGACGATTTTGCATCCATGAAAGAAATTGTAGGCAGGCGTTATGGACATTTAAAAAGAGAAAATATCGCGTATCCCAACCTAATTGTTATAGATGGTGGGAAAGGTCAATTAAGTGCAGCCTGTGAAGCGTTGAAAGAATTAAAAATCTATGGGCAAATCCCAATCATTGGAATCGCAAAAAAACTAGAGGAAATCTACTTTCCTGAAGACTCAATCCCTATTTACATTAGTAAAAAATCAACCTCACTTAAGCTAATCCAGCAGCTACGTGATGAAGCCCACAGGTTTGCAATAACCTTTCACAGACAAAAGAGAAGCAAACAATCAATTACTTCCGCACTTGATGGAATCACAGGGATTGGTCCAAAAACAAGAGATGAATTAATGCGGGAGTTTGGAAGCATTGAAAGGCTAAAGCAATCTTCTGAAAATGACTTGGTTAACCTGATAGGTAAAACCAGAGCTTTCCAGATTTTTGAAGCCATAAAAAAAGGAGATCTATGATCTCCTTTTTCAATTTATTGAGTATTTGTTACTACTCGTAATCCTTCACGCATCGGCAACTATTTCTATGCCAGTCACCTATTACGCTGTGAAATATTTCTTTTGATCCCTTTTGAACAGAGATTAAACCAGAAGTGTTATCAGACTTCTTTTCAGCGTCCCAATAATTACCACTTATCCCTATGTTCTTAAATACACGGCCTGGATCACCAAATCCGCCTAGAGCCAAATCTATGCCACTTTCACCACCTTTTTGTAGGGCGATACCGGCATCATGAATACCTCCATATGTTTGAAATAATAGATTCCATTCACCTATAGTCGGGACATGCCATCCATCTGGACAAGCTTCTTTTGCTGCTTTAAATGTGTATAATCGTCCAAATGCCTCGCAATACGCTGGTTCATTTTTATAGCAAAATGATTCAGGTACTTCATAAGATAGATTCTGAGCCATCCATGTTCTCTTTACTGAAACTCCTCCTTCAAGTAAAATATCGATGGTAACAATTTTATAAACTTTTCCATCTCTTGGATCAGTTAATTCTCCAAATTCCTGCGAACTTGCGCTTAAACCGCCTATTATTAACAGCGAGGAGAGTAAATTTCTAATGTTCATTTTCCGGTGGATTAGGGTTAGGTTCAATTCATATTAGTATTCCCACAGCTCAGACTCGTACTCCATAAGGTCGTACTCATACTTCTGTTGAATAACAATCACGCTCATTGGATCACTTGCCATTTGATCAGCATAAATCTGACGTATATCCAAATCTTGAGCGTTCGATACTTTTACAATTGGAGCTCTAAACATTCGCAATTCAAATGCATCACTCATGTTCATGTGCTGCCCAGGGTTTTGGTTATTATAGTAGATTGCTTTATCCGCATAAGGCCCTCTAAACAATGCAACCACATCATCATATCTAAAATGGGCTACTTGTTTTTCAAAGCCAGCAGGATTGTATAATGATCCAGCTTCTCTAGGAAGTGCAAGACTCAATGATCGAATGTAATTATACATTCGTGATCTATTACGATCAAAAATTACATCTTCTCGCAGATATAGAACAGAGAATAAATCTGGTGGAATAGCTTCCTGTCTAGCCTCTTCTCCCTGAGCATCAGTTGCCTCATCTGCACCAGAGTCATCACCAAATGAATCAAATCCTCCAGAATTAAAGCCTCCTCCAACAAATGGATTCTCTTCTCTCTCTACTGAAATATTAGAGACAAAAATGATGTCGGGCATGAAATTGATACATGAATCAGACCTGTAAGGCGTCAATAAACCTTCATCCACTGCTTCAACTATCAGCCTGGAAATCTCACCATTTAGCGAGAAGAAAGGTACATTCTGCTTCTCTTTCATATTCATCCTCCGCCACACGGTCTTTCGAAACATAACTTGTGTTTCATCAACCTCCGGTTTTACCAAAGGCGCTAGTTCTTCTTGTGCATAAGAAAAAGAAAGAGCAAGACCAAAAACGATTAAATAACCTATTTTTTTCATAACACTTTTTTATCTGACAAGTTTATTTCAACGATATGTTGATAAAGCGTTGGAACTTCTGGAAGTCCTCAATCTGCTTTCTAAAATTTTGTCTTTGTACTTTTTTAATTTCGATCACTAATTGATCGCCTTTTCTGCCTCCCATACTTCGAAGATTAATTCTTTCACCTGCTCTAACAGAACCCCTTCCGAGCCCTCCACTCACAAGCGTTACCTCAGCTTCGGCTACTCTAAACTTCGCATCATTTGGGAGAAATTGCGCAAAACTTTCATCTGGTATCGCTCTAAGTATTAATTCAGGAGTTCTTGAAGGAATACCTTCTTTCATATTTACTTCTCCTGCACTAGTGAAAACTTTAATATCAGGTGCCGGGATGCCTCTAACACTAAATTCCCTCGAGCCAATAACATTTCCACCTGATGATACGGTCAAAGTTACTTTTTGTGCTCTAGGAACGACGGTTACCTGGCCTGTTTGCGATCCTTTTATTGCATCGCCTCCTTTGGCAGAAAAACTTGGATTGTAAGAAGTGCCTAACGCAGGAACCTGTACATCCAGCGCATTACCACAATTGTAATAAAGTGCGTTAACAGATTGAGATTGAATCTGAATAACAGGACGTACAACATAATACTCAATAGTATCAGTAAATGTGGTATCCGTACCACCTCCCTGAGGAACGGTTATTGAAGCGATGATTTCTTTTCTGGCGTTCCCACTCTTATCGTAGCTACCCGGAGTAGCTGTAAATTCTACTTTACCCACTCCTCCAACTACTGGAGCTTCTTCACCATTATAGGTCATGACTAATTTATCATTTAACCCGGAAGCAGAAGCAGCAATAAACATGTCAGCTTTATATTTAGTACCAGCTGCTACATATTTAGACTCTGGCATAATAACTGGCTTTATTTGATCAAAGGTAATGTCTTTAAGACCTACTCTTTTCACCAAGAAATCCAAAGCAGAAGTTTCAAATGCTAAAACATTTGCTTGAAACTCACTAACAGTAGCTAAACCGGCATGTGTTGGAGAATTCTCAAATGCAAGCTGTGACCATTTTTTACCTTTTTGATTTTCATCTTTACTGTAAATAGGATCCTCTTCTGCATCTAGCGCGATCTTATGATATTGCTTCAGCTTAGCATCATCTGCTCCATTCTTTTTAAGAAGCTCCTGAATGTAGTCAGCAAACCCATTCAATTTTTGCTTCATTTCAGTACCATTTCCTTCACCACCTTCTTCAACAGGCATCATGTAATTACCAACCTTATCATAATCTGTTTTGCCAGTGATGAATCGTCTATCTCCTTTGTGACCTTCCAAATAGCCACCAGTAATTTCAACGAATTTTTCTTTGTACTCTTCCATGTCAGCAAGAATCTTCGTTGTTTCGGCTCTTAATGCTTCTGCATCTGAAACTACTTTCATATCATCAGCTCGGTTACCCTTATCTTTTGCGGCAGATTTCATCCCAGTAATGGTCCGGGCATTTCGTTCGGACGTTTCGGCATTTGCCCGTTCCAAACTTTCATTGATAAAGGCGAATTTGTCTAAGACTGTCGAGCTAACGTTTAATGCTAACAATGCTGTTAGCACCAAGTACATCATACCGATCATTTTCTGCCGTGGGGTTTCTTTTCCTCCTGCCATAATTCAATCGTTTTTAAGGGTTATTGTTGACTACCTCGCATTGCGGTAAGCATATTACCGTATACTTTATTAAGAGCAGAAATGTTCGATGTTAATTTATTAAGCTCAGCTTGAAATGCAGAAGTTTCCTTACCTGCATCAGCCATACTTTCTAAAGCACCACTAATATTTGAGTAAAATTTGTTCAGTGCCTTCGTGTGACTCTGCGCATCTTTTAACTCCATTTCATAAACGGCATTCAGAGCACCAAGGCTCTTTGTTACGTTTTGAACCTGACTGTGATATTCCTTCGTGTCTTTCGTCGCTTCAGCCATTCCAGACATTGCTTGCATTGCTGATGCGTAAGACTTATTCATTTCTTGCAGTGATCCTGATGCTTTTTTAACATTATTGGCATAGTCGTTAGTTGCTACTGCAGCATCACTAAGATTAGACATTTTCTTTGCAGATTCTGCCATATTTCTCATGCCATCGCCTAAGCTCCTTATTAACTCAGGACCAACTTTAGCATCAGCGAGCATTTTATCCATTTGAGCAGAAGCACCAGTTGCTTGAGGAACTGCTTTTCTTGGAGCAGAGGCTGGGCCATCATAATCATCTGCTAATTCCGGATAAACTTTTGCCCAATCCGGCTCAGCATGCTTTGGCTCAAATGCACTTAAAAAGAAAATAACTGCTTCAGTGGTCAGACCTACCCCTAACATAAGGGCTGCTCCTGGCATGTGAAGAATTTTAAACATCGCTCCCACGATTACAACCGCAGCTCCTATTCCATAAATCTTAGGCATTATTGTGGAATAGAGTAGCTCCTGAAATCCGCCTTTTTTGCTCATTGTAATAATATTTAGGTTAGTAATTTATTCTTTATTGATTTTATTAAAATTCGTATCCTGATGATCTTCCAAGATACGTCATAGCACATCTAAATCCGATAGAGGCCCTGGTAGTGTCTTGATGCTCGAATGATCTTGTTCCTGTTTCAAGGTAGTAAGCAATATCTTTCCAAGATCCACCTCGAATTACTTTGAAAGGAACATTTTCATCGAAATAAGTTGGGTTCAAATCCCAGGTAAGTGGCATTGCAGATGGGTTATATGCATCTTCACACCATTCTGCCACATTGCCGGCCATATCATACAAGCCGTATTCATTGGCAAAATAAGTTCCTATTGGAGATGTATACGCATATCCATCATCAAAATAATTTCCTCTACCCGGCTTGAAGTTAGCCAGGAGACATCCTTTAGCATTTCTAATGTACGGATTACCCCATGGATATTTTGCCATATCTCTTCCTCCTCTGGAGGCATATTCCCACTCAGCTTCTGAAGGCAATCGGAAATTTGGCATTACCGGCAAACCTACGCTTGTTCGGTAATCATTTAGATAGTTGGTCCTCCACTCACTGAAGTATTTTGCAGCATTCCAATCAACCCCTACTACAGGGTAATCGTCAAATGCTGGGTGTGACCAATAGTAAGTTACTAACGGGTCTCCCATGTGGTGAGTGTAATCTCTAGTCCAGACTGTTGTGTCGGGTAAAAGATCTGCAATCGAATAACCGGTAGGTAAATCAATTTCAGAACTTTCCTGAAGATTCTGTGTGAACTGTCGATATTCATTATTAGTGATCTCAGTATCATCCATGAAGAATGCCCCAATGGTCACCTGTTTATTGAAATTTATCTGAGTTGCTGCCACATCCTCATCAGCTTGGCCCATGTGAAATGTGCCCGACGGAACGGAAACCATTCCATAAGGCCTGGTCATTTCCCAGCCTAATCTATCGGGAGCACCTATAAGTTCTCCCTTGTCACCTTGGTCTCCGCCAAAAAGTCCACAACCTGAAAGAATTATGGCGCAGCAAATGACAACACAATTTGATATTGTTAAAACACGCATTTTATTCATAACACCTTTATTGAACATGCAAGTATGTAAAATAAACAAACTTTAGCAAGAATTATTGCACGATATTCTGCCTAAATATATAATCATAAATCGATTTAGAACAAGTTTTGCCTCCAATTTTGGATGAAGGCTTTTCTTATTCTGACTAAAATGTGAATCGAGGAGTTTTTACGGCCTTTCTTCCACCAAAAATTAAACCGGGCAAATCATACCTTAAAAACACCTCGTGAGAAGTAGGTTGCTTTGCATCCTGATCTTTTATTATATAATCAAATGAATAGCCAGCCTTCAACTTATTGTTTTCAAGAAAAGAATAACCCAGCAGTAAACTAATGGATTCTGCTCTCCTGAACGCAACTCCGCCCCACATTCGCTCTTGATAAACGGCGATTGTGCTAATATCGTATGTGTAAGCTTTTAAATCTGACCTAATCATGATGCTTGGTTTCAGAATCAAGTCTCTTGCCAGGCCTATGGCAGTTCCTCCCATTAAAGTATAATTATTTGGTATCTCGTTTTTGGCATCAGTGCCAAAATCAAAGCCTGGCTTTAAAATATTTTCTATTGAAGCTCCAATAAAATATTCTCTTTTTGATTGAAAATATATACCAGCGTGCAAATTGGGTTGAATCTGAGATTCGCTCCCTTCTGGAATAAAAGAATCCCCTTGATCAACAAAGCGATAGTTCGCATTTATCGAGGCTACATTCAATGCTGGCATCACACCAAGTGATACACTACCAATGGCCAACTCCTTTCTAATTGAGACTGAAGCTCGAGCCTGAACGGTATTCAATGGGCCCGTCCTGTCATTAGAAACAGACAGACCAATCCCGGAAAACCTTCCTTCAATTGGAACTACAATTGATAAAAGTTGAGTGGAGGGAGCTCCTTCAGGATCAAATGATGCATCATAGCCAGCCCATTGTGTTCTGTGATGCATAGCTGCAAATGCCTTGGTTTCGGTTCCAACCCAGGCAGGATTGTAATAAGATGGGTTGAACATGTAATGATTAAAGAAATAATCATTTTGACCCCATCCTATTAGACTGCACAAGAATAAACTGAAAACTAATGTGACCCTTAGGTAACGATTCATATTGTAAGTATAACGCTTACAACTAATATACCCTTACAGTCCCCTAAATGTTATTTGCTTCCTTGATATAAACCTCTAGTGCTCCTGTCATTGACGGGGCGTTTGGTAAAGGTGCCTGAATATCTAAGATTAGCCCAGCTTCCTTCACTGCTTTTGAGGTTGTAGGGCCAAACGCCGCTATTCTGGTATTGTTCTGCTTAAACTTTGGGAAGTTATGCATCAAAGATTCAATACCGGATGGGCTAAAAAAAGCAATTACATCATAGGTGACATCATCCAAATCTGATAAATCAGAAGCTACCGTACGGTAAATAGTAGCCTCAGACCACTCATATCCGTTCTCATTTAAGAAATCCGGAATGTGATCCGTGCGGATATTTGAACATGGAAATATAAATTTTTCTCCCTTGTGCTTTTTGATCACTTCTAAAAGATCTGCAGCGGTGCGCTCTCCAGTGAAAATTTTCCTTTTTCGAATGACAATATATTTCTGAAGATAATTGGCAGTTGTTTCAGAAATACAGAAATACTTCATGTCTGTCGGTATCTCAATTTTATTTTCAGTTGCCAGTCTGAAAAAATGATCAACCGCATTGCGACTGGTAAAAATCACTGCAGTATGATCCAAAATGTTGACTTTTTGTTTTCTGAACTCTTTGACGTCTACAGGATCTATTTCAATGAATTGTCGGAAGTCAATTTTCAAATTGTACTTTTCCGCTAATTTATGGTAGGGTGAATTTGGATCGGATGGCTCAGGTTGTGATACTAAAATACTCTTTACTTCCTTCAAACGCGCTTTATCCATTACCAAAAGATCATCAGTGGCACTCATGTAGTATCTGCTTAAGTTTAATTATTTAAAGAATAATCCCAACAAAATGACAGCAGGGATGATTTCCGTGGCACAAAGGTAGGAAATAATCATAAGTTTTTTACGCGGGGAATTACTAACAAATTTTAAAGTGAACCAGATTATAAATATTGAAACCAAAATTGGAAACACAATGATGAAGTCATTTCCAATCCAACTCTGCTCAGCAGTATTAAGAATGAAGTCGAGTATCACAAAAAATAGTATAGGTATAAGTAGTAAAATTTGAAAATTGATGAAATCGAATAATTGATAGTTTCTCAATCCTTTAAAATTAAAGAGATGAGCCACAATGGATATGAGGACCCATTTAGCAATTATCAAAAAGAAAACAATTAAGCTTGATTTTAACCATGCAATCAACAAATTAAATACGGTATCACCGCTTTCAATAATGCCATAGTCTAAAAGCGTATTTAGATATACTCCAATAAATGCAATTGACATGGAGTAGCAAATAAGTAAATTCATACTAGCAGCACTAAAAAAACTGGTGTTAACAAATTCGTAAGCACTGATTTTAAATGTGAACGCTTTTTCCAACAAATAAGAAATACGACTTGGATAACTCGATGTAATGATTCCTGTCATTATCAATAATATAATCACGGAGGTAATCACATATTCTCTAAAAGCATTTCGCACATCCCTGGGGATTGGGGCGTCTTCTTTAATAATTCTTAGTTCTTCAAAAGTTACCCAATCGCATTTCAGATCTGCAAGTGAAGATTTTGAGCTAATGGCTATAAATAAGGTATCTGAAGATGAAACCTTTAATAATTCCTTTTGGGAGATAAGATCGCATCCTTCAATCAATTTTAAAAGCTTCCCATTGACCCAGAGCGATGTAGCCTCCTCGTTGCAAACCCTTAACATTCCAGTTTCAAATTCGCTCAGGAAAAAACCGACCTGATAAGCATCCTCTAAAGAAGTAACCGGTTGTAATTGACCACCTGGGCCTGACTCAACAAATACATTGGTGAAATCTGTGACAACTATGGTATCGCTTTGACCAAAAGCATTTGTAGAAAAAATGATAAATACGAATACTAAGAGTCTTTCCATTAAAATTTTGAAATATATCCAAAGTGTGCCTTCATCGCTGAGAAAGAAATTGGTTGAGTCTCAGAATCTCCAACTGCCAGTGCAAAACTAAATTGTCCTGAAGAGGTTGCAAGGGCAAAGCCCAAACCAATCCCGAATGGAGCATCTTTTTTTTCATTGGCGGCAAGGATCAGCTGATCATAAAATAGGTAGGCATAGCTTTCATTTTCAAAGTAAGATCTAAACTCAGCTCGACTTAACATATAGGATTGAGCAAAAATTGATTTTTCATTGAAGCCCCTCAGCGAGTTTAACCCGCCAATTCTAAATAATTCGTTTCTAAGCAATTCATCGTTTATTAAGGAACCCGCACTTAATGAATGAAAAAACGATTGTCTTTTTAAGACTAACAGCTGATAGTCAAGGCCTACTTCCATTCGAAAATAGTCAGTACTAAGTTGAATTGAATCATAGTAGGTGTCCGGAAGACTGAGGTTTCTATCAATTGTTTTTCTTCCTCCTGAAATGGAAATATTCCATGCAATTGAACTGGCATAATTTCTGAAATAGGATTTATTTCCTTCAAATAGCTCTACTTTATATAGCGTGCGATTGAAGTCTGCCAACCCAGACCTGCTCACATTTTCAATATCTGTAGATAGTAGCGTTCCTACTGCTCGCTCATACACTAATGAAATTCCAATTTTGGGAGAAAGGTACGCTTGAATGCCTAGTCCAGTATTTCTTGTTATGAAAGTGGTGTCCTGCTTCAATAAATCAAAGGAGAAGGTGGGTGTTATTTTAGAATCAAATAAAAATGGGTGTTTATAAAAGATATTTAACCGCTGAGACTGCTCCGAAAATCGTTCCCAGGCAAACTGAAATTGTTTACCTGACCGGAATAAGTTTTGAATGTCCAGATCAATATTTCCTACTACTGATGTCTCCCCTGAGGGAACCTGTTGTAATCCTACAACACCCTGAAATGTGTTAGATGCTTGCTCTTTGATATCAAGAAAAATTTTTGCTTTCTTATTCTTGAATGACAAGTCGGTTGGGCTTTGCAACTCAAGAAACGAAGATCGCTTTATTTTTTCATTAATTTTTTTGTATCCCTTTTCGCTAAACTCATCATCGGGAACAATATCCAGCAATTGGTAAACATACTTATGGTTGGTTTTGATCGGGCTTAAGAATTGTGCAGAATCATAAATCACCTCCGGACCCGGCTGTATTACTAGTTTACCTGTCAGCGTTTTATCATTGACACGTACTGAATCGATCTTCATGGAAGCAAATGGATAACCATTATTTACATATTCAGAAAGTGATTTTGACAATTTTGAAATCACTCGTTTTCCCGAAAGGCCATCAATCTGCACGTCTAGTTTGTCTCCCTTGTGCAGATAGACATTTATTGTGTCTAATATATTCGTGATGGAATCTCTACTGGTAAAGTAGTAGCCGTCATTTAACCACTTAATTTGCAGACTCCTGATATGTGCGGAAAGTGCCAGAGAATCCTGAAAAGGATAATATTCATAGGGTTTCGAATCCACAAAAAGCTGTGATTTCACTTGTGCTTGAACACAGCCAGCATAGACAAAAACCAATAGAATGATCATTCTTTGCATCGGTCTTTGCAATTTAGCCCAAATCATGGCTGGTATCTACATTCATATTCCATTTTGCAGGCAAGCCTGTCATTACTGTGATTTTCACTTCAGTACCAATCTTACCCGGATGGAGGAAATGGTACAGGCGATTGGGAAAGAAATAGTTGACAGGAAAGAATATTTAAAGGAACCAATTGAAACCATTTATTTTGGCGGTGGTACGCCTTCCTTACTCACATTCGATCAGATCATGTTCATTTTAGACATTATCGACGGGTCGCATTCCATTTCATCTGAAGCGGAAATCACAGTAGAAGCTAATCCCGAAGACCTTTCAAAAGAAAAGACTAGTCAGTTTTTTAAAGCTGGTATCAACCGATTAAGTATTGGTATTCAAACTTTTGATGAAGCAAAATTGAAATGGATGAATCGAATCCATGATACTAATGAATCATTTACAGCAATAAAAAATGCACGAAACGCTGGGTTTCAAAATATCTCACTGGATCTGATCTATGCCATACCAGACCATAGTCGGGAAAAATGGCAATCCGACCTTGAACAGATCATCAAATTGAACCCCGAGCATGTGTCTTTGTATGGGCTAACAATCGAGGATAAGACCGTTTTTGGGAAATGGGAACATGAGAACAAGCTTATTCAGGTGCCAGAAGATGAAGCTGCTGCTCAATATCTATTGGCAATTGATTTTTTAACAGAGAATGACTACCTGCAATATGAAGTATCCAACTTTGGTAAGCAGGGGTTCTATTCGAAACATAATAATGCCTATTGGTCAGGCGTACCGTATCTCGGCGTAGGGCCTGGTGCGCATTCTTTTGACGGAGAACACACTCGTCGATTTAATGTCAGCAACAATGCTAAATACCTGAAGGCACTACAAGGAGATGGTATTCCATTTTCAGAAAACGAAGTATTATCTACCAAACAACGTTTGAATGAGATGATCTTGACTCAACTACGCACCAAAAAAGGACTTAACCTCAAAGTATTTGAACAGTCAAGCGGTCACGCTCTAGCAAAAGTCCATCAACATTTTCTTGAAGAAACTGCTCATCAAAACTTAGTTGAAATCAGCAATGACTTCCTGCGATTAAAGCCTCTCGGATTTTTAGTGGCTGATGAAATTGCCTTGCGGTTATTTCTGCCGGAGTGATATTCAAAAAATGTTTAAGAGTATAATTAGCTACTTCAATGGGTTAGGGATAATCCATGATAAAGTCTACTTTTGAGCCTGAATGGACGCAACTACTAAAAAGGCTCTTTTACTCTTAAAATCGCTCATCTTTCACTACCACGGACTGGACGATGAGGAGCGCGAAATGTTGGAAGAAACCGCTCAAAAGATGAACGCCAAAGAGGAGATGGACTGGGCCAATAAATTCATTTCTGAGGATTACCTTTCGGCGTTTGAACGTTCCAGAGAATTCCTATCAAAGATCTTTAGCAAGATGGATGAGTCCGACAGGATTAAGCACCTAATGGAGGTCTGGGAAGAAACACACAAAAAGGGATATGTCACCGAAATGGAAACCACTGCTATTCTAACCCTATCCAAAGATTTTCATGTAGAGAAGCAGTTTTTAGAAGCAGTGAAGGGTTGATTATTGAATTTACAAACTCATCATTTCCCTGAACCTCGCCGACTGGCGTCTGCTCACCTCAATTTTTTCGCCTCCTTTAAGTTGTACTAATAATCCACCATTAAACCAGGTGTCGATAGACTCTACCCAACCCAGGTTAATGATGTGTTTTCTACTTGCTCTAAAAAAATGACGATCATCCAGCCGCTCATCAAGTGCGTTCAAGGATTTGTGAATCATGGGTTTGAACTTATCAAAATAGACTTTAATGTAATTTCCGTCTGATTCGAAAAGCCTGACATCTTCCAGTTTTACAAACCAACACTTATCTCCGTCCTTCACAAAAACCTGGTCTTTGCTGCTTAGCTTTTGATCTTTTGCGGCGTTTTTAGCGGCCTTGATGGAAACTTTATTCAAGCTCTCTGTCAGCCTTTCCGGTTGAATCGGTTTTAGCAGATAATCAAGGGCATTGTACTCAAAGGCCTTAAGCGCAAACTCATCGTATGCAGTAGTGAAAATAACCTGAGGGACGCGCTCCATTTCTTCGAGCATTTCAAATCCGGTCTTGCCAGGCATTTGGATATCCAGAAACACAACATCCGGGTCATGTTTTTCAATTTTCTCAACCGCCTCATCCGCATTTGCAGCCTCGTCTATTACTTCTATTTCCGGATGACTAGCTAATAGTGACATTAGTTCTTTTCTCGCCAATCGCTCATCATCAACTATAATCGCTTTCATATTATTCTTATTTGAATGCTTCAGTGAAATCACTTTCACTCATTTCATCTAATTAGGTTACTCTTACTTAATCCAATTCTCTCATCAACTCTTTGATAGGAGGGATGGTTATCGAAGTTAAGACAGTTTTTTTATTCTCGTTCTTTATTTCAAATTTGGCTTCATCCCCAAAGATTAGCTCCAACCTTTTTCTGGTATTAGCCAAGCCAAATCCACTTTCGATACTAATGTCACTGGACAACTGACCGGTATTACGAATTTGCAGCTGAAGTTGTTTTCTCTTAATAGCTGTAGTTATACTAATCTCGCCTCCATGCTTTAAGTTCGAAATGCCATGCTTAATGCCATTCTCCACTAGTGTTTGTAACATCAAGGGTGGAATCATATACTTCCCTGAGTTTCTATCAATATCAAATTTAGTGATCAATCTTTCTTCGTAACGAATGGATTCCAATGCTAAATAATCCATTACTGTTTTTAGCTCTTCCATGAATGGAATCAGTTTCTTTCGATCACTTATAAGGGAATTCCTTAGAATATGTGAGAGTTGAGTGATTGATTCTTTTGATTTTCGAGGGTTTTCATCTACTAGCGCTCTGATACTATTAAGGGCATTAAAAATAAAGTGCGGGTTCAGCTGGGCTTTGAGGTTGATGAGCTCTACTTCTCTGGCAGCTGTCTCAGCCTTTAAGGACTTATTATAGCGTTCTACATAATGAAAAGTGAAATAAAAGATGGTCCAGATAAAATAGATCAACCAGTATCCCAGCACATTGATAAACACTGTAAGTACCATAAGGTCCTGTTTGGAAATACTCCCTGTGAAATATTCCATACTCAATAAGTATCCGTAATTGAGCCAGCTTAAAACAAACGTTGCAATGAGAAGTCTTGGAATCAGAAAACTAAGTCTGAAGTTCAGCCATCCACGTTTTAGAATAACCGCACGAAGCATGTGCGTAGTAATAACAAAATATACCACCTGGAGGAGTACACCGAAGGCCTGGTCCACTTCAAATCTCTTATTAACCGTATAGAGGAAGATTTGGATAAACCCATAAAGTCCCCACCCCAAGATTTGACAGAGCCAATATATTTTTCTTTTGGTCATGAAGCAATAAAGCTAAGTGAAGTGGGAAATATATTTTGTTAGAAAATGCATGGGTGAGCGGATCAATTGATAAGTGGTTCATTTAACAAATCATTAACTATTCCGCCTATGTAATTAAGGAGAATTAACAAACCTGTCGCGTTATTCGTCGTACTAAAAGCAGGACTAAACTCAAATTAAAAAGAATAATTAAATGAAATCACTACTCTTTGTCGCGCTTCTTAGCTTCTCTGCATTTGCAGTTACAGCTGAAGCGCCTATGCAAACCAATCAAGGATTGAGTATGCAATTAGAATCCGATCTGGTTTTCGAAAAAATGGTCATGATATATGACTATAGTGGATCCCTTATTAGAGAGATTCCTTTGAATGATGTGGCTAACAATACTATCGATGTGGTTGATCACATGATTTTAGAGGAGAGCGATTTCGCTTTCGACTATCAGGGCAACTATTATTATTTCGGAGATTCGAAAAATATACCCAGGATCGTAAATTGACTAATGCCGGGTTTTTCCGGCATTTTTTATTTCAATTCTTCTTTTAGAAAGCTGGCGGTGTAGCTTTTCTTTTCCTTGACAATCTCCTCCGGAGTGCCTTGGGCAATTATTTGCCCACCTCCAAAGCCCCCTTCAGGACCAAGGTCAATGATATGATCTGCCACTTTGATCACATCCATATTATGTTCTATAATGAGGACCGTATTGCCTTTATCAACCAATTTCTGGAGCACATCTAAAAGATGTTCTATATCCTGAAAATGCAGTCCGGTGGTTGGCTCATCTAAAATATAGAAGGTTTTACCAGTATCTTTTTTCGAAAGTTCCGTGGCAAGTTTTACCCGCTGAGCTTCACCACCGGAGAGTGTGGTCGCATGCTGCCCCAGAGAAATATATCCCAATCCTACTTCATCGAGAGTTCTTAGCTTTCGAACTATGCGTGGCTGATTTTCAAAAAACTCCACCGACTGTGACACGGTCATATCCAACACATCGGAAATGGATTTTCCTTTAAATCGTACTTCGAGTGTCTCTCGATTGTATCGCTTACCCTTACATGTTTCGCATGGTACATGTACATCCGGGAGGAAATCCATTTCGATTAATCGCATACCTCCTCCTCCGCATGTTTCACACCTACCACCCTTGACATTGAACGAAAATCGGCCCGGTTTATATCCACGAATCTTCGCTTCCGGTAACTGAGCAAAGAGGCTCCTGATTTCAGAGAAAACTCCGGTATAAGTTGCCGGATTTGAACGCGGCGTTCTTCCGATTGGAGACTGATCTACTTCAATTATTTTATCGAAATGATCAATACCTTTTATTTTCTTATATGGGAGTGGTTCTTGTCTGCTTTTGTAAAGGTGTTTTCTGAGAATCGGATAGAGTGTCTCGTGAATAAGGGTTGATTTACCACTTCCTGAAACGCCCGTGACCAAAATCAGATTACCCAATGGTATTTTCAGGTCAACATTTTTCAAGTTGTGTCCGGAAGCGCCGTACAATTCCAGCCATTTACCGTTTGTACTTCTCCTTTCTTGAGGAATTTCAATTTTTCTTTTTCCATTCAGGTAATCCGCTGTGGAACTACCTAGCTTTAAAAACTCATTCGGATTGCCTTTGGCTACAATTTGTCCCCCGTGCCTTCCTGCACCAGGTCCAATGTCCACCACCTCATCTGATTCCATCATCATGTCCTTGTCATGCTCTACAACAATGACGGTATTCCCCAAGTCTCTAAGGTCCTTGAGCGCCTGAATAAGTTTAACGTTATCTCTTTGATGCAGACCGATACTCGGCTCATCCAGAATGTATAGCACGTTTACCAGTTGAGTGCCAATCTGTGTAGCCAGCCTGATCCGCTGAGCTTCTCCTCCTGAAAGTGTCCTTAATGGGCGATTTAAGCTCAAATAATCCAGCCCAACATCCAGCAAAAAACCAATACGCTTACGCAGTTCTTTTAGTATCTCTGTGGCAATAATCAATTGGCGATCATTCAATTGCTTTTCAACTCCGTCCATCCATTGGCCAAGGCTATGGACGTCCATTTCTGCCAACTCCCCAATATGCTTATCTGCAATCTTGTAATGAAGCGCTTCTTTTTTTAGCCGGTATCCTTTGCAGGTTGGACAAACTTTAGTGTCTGTAAATTCTTTAACCCATGTTTGAATTTTTTCCGATCCTCCGTCTTTCTGTTTCTCTAGAAAGTTGATGATCCCCTCAAACTTGGTATGCCAGTCTGTTCCCGGATATTTTACAGAGCTAACTGCCACGGGAACACTGTCTCCATAGAGCAGCACATCAATTATTTCCGTTGGGATTTTTTTAATCGGTGTAGAAAGGTTGACTTTATTCCGTTTTAGTATCGCCTCAATTTTTTTGAATATCCATATATCGCGGTACTCACCCAAAGGGGCAATGCCACCACGACTGATGCTCAAAGATGGATCTGGAATAACAGATTCTTTTGAGATTTCTTCGATAATACCCAGGCCATTGCATTCTGAACAGGCTCCATAAGGAGAGTTGAATGAAAATGTGTTAGGAGCCGGTTCATCATAGGCCAGTCCAGTTTCCGGATCCATCAGGTTTTTGGAAAAATGGGCAATGGAACTATCTTCTTTCTGAATCATCATGACACCATCTCCGTGTCTCAATGAATTGTTCACTGAATCTCTGATGCGCTTTCTGTCTTTTTCAGAAACTTTGATACGGTCGGTGACAATCTCAATGTCATGGGTCTTGTACCTGTCGACCTGCATTTTCGGAACCAGGTCCTGAATCTCCCCATTGACCCTGACTTTTGTGAATCCTAGTTTTCTAACCTGAACAAACAATTCACGGTAATGTCCTTTTCTTCCCTTCACAACCGGAGCTAGTAAAATCAGCTTTTGCCCATCATGATTCTTTAGGATCATGTCAATGATTTGATCCTCTGATTGACGGGTCATTTTATTTCCAGAAAGGTAAGAATAGGCTTCCCCAGCTCGTGCATACAGCAGTCTAAAGAAGTCGTAAATTTCAGTTACTGTGCCGACCGTAGACCTGGGATTACGTGAGGTGGTTTTTTGCTCAATGGATATTACCGGGCTTAAGCCTTCAATCTTGTCGACATCCGGACGCTCCATATCACCAATAAAAGAACGTGCATATGCACTAAAGCTCTCCATATAGCGGCGCTGACCCTCAGCGTAAATGGTATCAAAAGCCAGGGAGGATTTACCACTCCCACTTATTCCAGTAATCACGATCAGCTTATTTCGCGGAAGGGTTACATCGATATTCTTAAGGTTATGCTCCCTCGCACCGATAATTTCTATTACTTCTTCTCGCTTCTTCACCAACTATTGAGAATATTAGAAGTTTGGACTTAAGTTGTACTTGCTGTAGAACTCGTCTATCACTTCAACAGCTTCTGTGGCTGTATCTACCACGTTGAAAAGTTCAAGATCTGTCGGGCTTATGTTACTTTCCATTTCCAGCATTGCCTGTTTGAGCCAATCTACTAAGCCAATCCAATACTCCTTACCAACCAGAACGATTGGGAATCGACCTATTTTTTTGGTTTGGATTAATGTTAGTGCTTCAAAGAGCTCATCCATTGTACCAAAGCCTCCGGGCAGCACAATAAAGCCTTGAGAGTACTTCACGAACATCACCTTACGAACAAAGAAATAATCAAAATCGATGCTCTTGTCTATGTCAATGTAAATATTATTGCTCTGCTCAAATGGAAGATCAATGTTTAGACCTACCGATTTACCTCCTTGAGCGTTGGCTCCTTTGTTACCAGCCTCCATGATACCGGGACCTCCGCCGGTAATTACACCGTATCCGTGTCTGACCACTTTCGCTGCAATCTCTTCTGCAATCTGGTAGTATTTATTATCTGGTTTGGTCCTTGCAGATCCGAATATGGAAACACAAGGGCCAATTTTTGCCATCTTCTCGAAACCCTGAACGAACTCGCCCATCACTTTGAAAATCACCCAGGAGTCTGCACTCTTGATCTCATTCCAATTTTTTTCTTTGAAAGCTTCCAGAATGCGAGCTTCCTCCTCTTTAGATATTATCTTCTTTTCTTCCATAGTTATTCTAGTAAATCTTGCAGCGCATCGTCTAACGACTCAAATCGAAAATTAAATCCCGCATCTTCAATTTTTTTATTTGACACACGATTTCCTCCAATTAATATGTCCGCCATTTCACCTACGATCAAACGGAGCGCAAATTTAGGAACATTTGGTAGCCAAAGTGGCTTTTTTAATTGACTTGCCACAGATTTTGTGAATTCCATGTTGGTTTTCGGTGATGGCCCCACTCCATTAAACGCACCAGGTAATCCATTTTCCAAAACGTAAGCGAAGATGCCACACAGATCATCCAGGTGAATCCAGCTCATGTATTGTTTTCCAGAGCCAAGTGGAGCCCCAACACCAAATTTGATTGGCTTAGCCATTTCTACTAAAGCACCGCCTTTCTCACTTAGCACTATTCCTATGCGTACCATGGAAGATTTAACACCTATTTCATCAAACGCCTTTGCTTCTTTTTCCCAATCTTCAACAACATCTGCTAAAAATCCGGTCCCCTTCTTCGAATCCTCATCAACCAATTTATCTCCGGAATCCCATCCATAGTATCCTACTGCAGATGCAGAGATGAAGTGTTTTAAGTTTGGATTGTGTTTTGCAACTTGTTCTCGCAAGAGTTTCGTTGAATCGATTCTGCTGTTATAGATCTCTTTCTTCCATTCATCCGTCCACCTTTTGTCTGAAACTCCTGCTCCTGCAAGATTTATGATCGCATCCGCAGAGGTAATGGCCTCTTCTTCAATTTCACCTTTTTTTATGTCCCAATAGAATGTCTGGTAATGTTTTTGCGTTGGGTTCCTTGATAAGTGTGTGACTTTGTAACCTGCATTTGTAAGTAGCTTACTTAGATTGCCACCGACCAAGCCGGTTCCACCGGTGATAAGTACCGTTTTAGTTGAGTCGTTTAGTTTTGTTGAAGACATGAGAAAATCCGTTTATAACCATACTCTTGCCAGCCTCCTTTTGTTTTTTACAATCGTGACTTTTGGACAAAAAGAATACGAAGCAAAAGCATCGTCCAGTGTATTGACTCTGGAAGGTAAATCATTAAGCGGCTATAAAACAAGTTTTGATTTTGGGTGGGAAGAAGTGAGAAAAGGTTGGTGGAAATATGCCCGAGATTTTGGCACTCCCTTGAATATGAAAACCTACTATAAGGTGACTATTCCCTCACAAACTACCGATGGAAATGTGAATTTGGAAATATTCACACAAACCACCGAACTAAAAAAGGGATCGGAGTTTTTCCTTGGTCTTCAAAACAAGAAGTACCAAGAGCAGGCGCTAGTTATGTTACTGGATTTTAAAAAGAAATTTTACATTCAATACATGGTTGATTTGCTTAATAGTACCCTCGCAAAGGCAGATAAACTAAGTAATCAATATATAGAAGCGGAGACTGAATCTGAGAAAAAAGAATTCTTAGAAAAACTGAATGAACTGGAAAGCTCCATGGAGCAAATCAAAGAACGAATAAGAGAAATAGAGAAGAGTTAACATAAAAAAAGAGCACCCCATCGAGCGCTCTTTCTAACATCTATCGATTTAACGACTAAAAAAGTGAATACCTGAAGGTTACACTTACTCTTGTGCCCGGATCAAGCGTTTGGAATGGTTGATCTGAAGAACCAAAGTTCTTATACACCAATTCTCTCTTGTCACCAAGCAAGTTTCTTACTCTCATATTAAGTTGGTACTTATCATTCTGTCCGAAAGTTTTATTAACAGAAAGGTTAACACTATTAAAAGGGACGGAGTATACATCCGGGCGATCTGCAATCCCTGTATAAGTCAAAGTTGCACCTTGAACATTATAGTATAGACCTGCTTCTAAGCCTGATTCAGGTTTATTATAAGCGAATCCTACATTGATCAGGTAAGGTGCTTGCCCTTGTAGCTCTCTTGTTCTATCCAGTGTTTCACCATTTCTTACATTTCTTAATCTTGACTCATATTCTTCTTTACCCATGGTAATTTCAGACTTCAGATACGTGAAGTTTCCACTTACCGTAAAGTTTTCAAGAGCACTGGTCAATTTTCCTAAACTCTGTCGAATTTCTAATTCTGTACCAATAACCGTTGCATCTCCCAGATTTCTCGGCTGAAAATTATTATCAGCAGTAGCACTTTGAACCGTTTCAATTGCATCATTAAATTTCTTGTAGAATCCACTCACTGAGATGGTCTGCCCTCCATTTTGGAAAATTTCCCAACGCAAATCAAAATTGTCAATCAGGGTGCTTTTGATGTTTCCATCCCAAATCACTTCATTTCTTCCATTTCTGGCCGGGCTTAGTGCTCCTAGAAATGTTCTACCTGTTAGTGGATCAAAGATCTCAGCAAACGATGCTTCTTTGAACGAAAATCTTGCAGTCGTTCTAGAGTATGAAGCTCTTAAATTCTGCCTATCAGTTAAAGAGTAGATCAAATTCACAGAAGGGAAAAAATTAAGCTCGTCAACAACCTTTTCGTTTTTCAATTCCAGTCCCTGTGAGTTTTGGCCAGTATATAGCTGACTATAATCTTCCGCCCTAACTCCAACAATCGCCTTCAAATTTTCAGTAGCAGAAAATTCGGATGAAACGTAGAACGCATTATTTAAAATCGATGACTCGAAGAAATTGATGTTTCTAGGTACAAAGTCTGCACTGTAGAAATTTCCACCATCTTCCGGGTATAGATTTTCATCGTAAAAAAGTTCATCAGGATTTCCTGTAAGTCCATCATCATCTCCAATAATTATTGAAAAGGTTCTGATTGAAAAATCTCTTGATTTAAACGTGGACCCTCCTCCAAATTTTAATTTGGCATCTCTTCCAAAAAGCTGATGCTCTTTAGTTACTCCTACAGTTGAAGCAATATTATATTCATTCAAGTCTCTCCAAATTCTTCTTGGAAATCCAGCTTCTCCACTACCAATTTGAAACTCTCCTCTTTCTACCTGGTACCTTGTAAATCTGATATCCGGATCTTTAATGGAAGATAGGGTTGGGGATACTTTCCAGTTAAGCTGCCATGAATCATTCTTTAGGTAATGATCACCTGCAAATAATAAATTGGTCAATGCTCTTTGGCTGTACTCCAGGTTGTGCTGGATTCCAACAAAGTCAGAACCTTCATCACTACCCACATAGTCGAAAATACCTGCTTTGTTCTCACCATTTTGAAGGCGTAAAATATTCAAGCGGTATTTAGCCTGGTCTCTATTTAATGCCAATCCAGCCATTCCACCAAGCAATACATTATTTACTCCATAATCTCCTGACTGAAATTCTCTTCTTTCCAATTGTAGGTCTGATGGATCAGAGTCGTTGATTCCGTATCTGGAAAATACTGCACCCTCGTAAAACTCAGAAGTTTTTCTATAAGTAAGTGCGAAATTGTACCCCAAACTACCAAGTGATGTCTCTTTTTGATTTCCGAATGAGTATCCGAAATTGTAATCCATGAAGTTGGTTTTTCTTTCCGCACCTAGCGTTCGGTTAAATCCTCTTAGCTGTGCGGCATACTGTTGCCCTAATGGGCTTGTTGGCGCATAAATCTGACCATTAAGGATAACATCATCATCATTTATATGCAATGATCTAGTGCCATCATCAAATCCAAGAAAATCTGTAGAACCTCCATTATACGTCAGATTATTACTATTGAAGTGCATGCTCGGATTGAAACCCAATCCAAGTGACATGTTCATTGTCTTTTCATCCGGAAGATCTTTGGTTTCAATATTTACCAAACCGCCTGTAAAATCGGCGGGTAGATCTGGGGTGAATGTCTTAGCCACCATAATATTGTTTAACACATTAGTAGGGAAGATGTCCATCTGCAATGTGTTTCTATCTGGGTCCAAACCAGGAACGTCCATGCCATTTAGGAGTGTCTTTGTATATCGATCACCTAATCCACGAACAAATACATACTTACCTCCTTCTATGGATACTCCGGTAATTCTTTTTGCTGCAGCAGCGGCATCTGAATCTCCTATTTTTCGAAAACTTGCTGAGGAAATACCGTCTAGCAGGTTTGGGGATTTTCTTTTTACAGTTAATAAGGCTGCTTCTGTTGTTCGAATAACCTCTGCGGTTACAACTACTTCTTCTAATAATTCCACATCTTCTTTCAATGGAATTTGATCAATCAATGTTACTTCATTTGGCTTGACCTCCAGACCACTAATGGTTACCGTCTGGAAAGAGACGAATGAGGCTTGAATGTCATAAGATCCTGGTGTTGCAGGGATTTGGAATTTCCCGTCAAAATCAGTTATTGATCCATTTGTAGTCCCTTTAATTACCACAGTTACTCCATATAGGGGCTCACCTGTAGCCTCCTCTATGACTGTACCTCGAATGGTACCATTTTGTCCTACTGCTGTGATGCTAATTGTCATTAGCCAGAGTAAGATGATAAAGTTTAATCGTTTCATTTTAAAAATTCAATAGATGTTAAATAAGTAAACCCACTGGCTCATCACCAGTGGGTGTTTTGTATTGTCCTATGACTTAAAAGTCACTTAATTCTCCTGTTAGGCTTGCAAATGTCCAGTCTGCAAATACTGAAGCATCTGCTCCTACAGTAGCTGTTGTCACAGCTGTAGCGTTTGTTCCCATGTCTGTGAAAAAATCAGCTACTGTGTAGGTTGCGGCATTACCATCTGCATCGACCGTTGGAAGTACTGCCTCAATTGAAGTAGCACCAAATCCAGCCTGAGCTGCAAATGCTGTATACTCTTCAACATCCTGACCGATGGTCAAATCGAAGAAGAAGATATTAGATAAAGTAGCGTCTGTTGTCGCATCAAAATCGATGAGGCCAGCAGCTCCGTCAGCTTTTACTGATCCATTCGTAATCGTATGACCAGATCCAACGAAAGTTCCTTCCGGACCATCTAATTCGAATGCCTCGTCTCCAGGATTAATTACTATAAAGTTGTTTAATGTACCTGACCATGCCTGATCTGTATCGATCGCATCATCACCTGCACCAACCACTATTGCGTTAGATACATTAACCGAACCTCCGAACCATTCGATTCCGTCATCCTGGTTACCAATTACTTCTACATATTCGATGGTCGTTCCAGAACCAACTCCTCCTAAAGTGATTCCATTAATTTCGTTTCCTTCTCCAATGTTTGCTCCACCATGTCGGACTGATACATATCTGATTACTCCGGAATTATCGGCATCATCAGTACCTCCATAAAGACCGTTAATGTCGGTCGCAGGGATTCCTTCGATTTGCTCAGCGTTGTTATCAGCAGAGATTCTAGCATTTCCCAGAACTAGCAAACCTCCCCAAAGACCATTCAAGTCAGCAGTAAGATTAGGACTCTGAATTTGACCTAATGTGATTTGATCAGCTTCCGCTGTAAATATGATTGGGTTGGCAGCAGTTCCTTCTGCCATCAACTTCGCTCCTCTGGCAATTAAAAGAGCAGTAGCATTAGCACCTGTACCAGCTCTCCCTTTTACAATACATCCTGGCTCTATTGTCAAAGTTGCGCCAGACTCAACAGTAACTCTTGAGGCCAGCACATAAATGGAATCATTGGACCATGTTGTGTTTGAGGTAATATTAGCATCTACCAATACTCCTAGGCCTCCTTCTAATATCCCGGATGGATCAATGGTTGTTCCATCATCACTTCCACAAGAAACCATCATTAAAGTTCCTGTTAGAAGAATTGCGATTGCAACTAATTTTTTCATTTCAATTTTGCGATTTAAATAGTTAGTTAGATCAATTTGTACCGCAAAATTGAAGTCCGAATGTTAACTGCCTTAGGAAAGGCAGTTACGATATCATTAAAGAAACCGATATTTTGTTAGCTCAGTATTACAAATGTTAAGGAATTGTAAAGAGCAACGCTGAAATAATCTTTTGTGAGAAGGTCTATTTACTGATAGTAACCTTAGATAGTATGGATTTTATGATGTCATGAGTCGTTACTTCATCAGCTTCAGCTTCATAGTTTAGCAAAATTCTGTGATTCAATACGTCATCGGCTATCTCTTTGATATCCTCAGGCAATACGTAATCCCGCTGATTGAAAAATGCCATCGCTTTCGCTGCAAGATTTAGATTGATTGAAGCACGAGGTGAAGCTCCAAACTGAATGTACTGTGCTTCATCATTCAGTTTATAATCAAGTGGATTTCGTGTGGCAAAAACCAACTCAATGATGTATTTCTCAATTGACTCAGAGATAGTCACCTGATTGATCTCGTTTCGTATGGAGAAAATATCTTCCTTGGTAAGGATGGTCTCCAGCTGTGGATTGAAACTCATATTAGAGATTCGTCTCATCACTTCCAGCTCATCATCTTTACTCAAGTAATCGACGTGCACTTTCAGCATGAATCTATCTACCTGAGCTTCCGGTAAAGGATAGGTTCCTTCCTGATCAATCGGGTTCTGTGTTGCCAAAACAAGGAAGGGACGATCCAGCTTGTAGGTAGTCTCACCAATGGAAACCGTTTTTTCCTGCATTGCTTCAAGAAGAGCCGATTGAACTTTTGCAGGAGATCTATTTACCTCATCGGCTAATATCAAATTAGCGAAAATGGGTCCTTTCTTTACTTCAAACTCAGCCTTTTGCTGATTGTAAATCATGGTCCCTACTAAATCAGCTGGTAATAAATCCGGGGTAAACTGAATTCGTTGAAAATCTAATTTGAGAACATCGGCCAGGGCATTTACTGTAAGTGTCTTTGCCAATCCCGGCACACCTTCCAATAGAATATGTCCTTGTGTGAAGAGTCCGACCAAAAGTCTGTTTACCATATACTCCTGACCAATTACTACTTTCCCTACCTCAGAAATTACTTTCTTGATCTTGTCCTGATGCTCCTTTTGAAGATCTTTATCCAGTACTTGCTCTTCCATGTTTATTTTAATTGAGTTTTGGCTTGCAAAAATATAATTTGAGTTCAAATATTAAAGAACCATTTGAGGTAAGGAAAAAACGAAGGATTTTCGGTGTTAAATCTTGTTAACAGCCTTTGGCCTTCTCAAAAACTTTCGGTTGAATGTTCGAATAATCAACCTAGTTCCCTTATCGTATGTAAAGTAGCTCCATATCCAGTTATTTATGGTAATAAGCTTATTTCTGAATCCGATCAAGTACATAATATGAACAAACATCCAGATCAGCCAGGCAAAAAAACCTTTGAAATGCATCCCATTGGGCATATCCACCACAGCTTTATTCTTACCAATGGTTGCCATTGAGCCTTTGTCAAAGTATTTAAACGCTTCCATTTTATCACTCTGAATTTCCTTTTTCAGATTCTTAGCCAGATGTCTTCCCTGTTGCATGGCCACAGGTGCCACCATTGGGTGGCCATTGGGGTAATTTTTGTTCTGCATCATCGCGACATCTCCGATGGCGAAAACATTTTCTGTCCCTTTAACCTTATTGAATTCATCAACTAATATTCTACTTCTTTCTACCGAAGATGCATCCAATCCCTCTACCACATTGCCTCTAACCCCAGCTGACCAAACGACCGTGGCAGTTTCAATTGTGCCATTATTCAGTGTTACGGTATCGCCATCATAGTCTTCTACAAACGTATTTAATTGCACCTCAACGCCCATTTTTTTGACATAATTGAGGGCTTCCTTTCCTGCAAAATCACTCATTCCATTGAGTAAACGTTCTGATCCTTCAATTAAGTGAATCTTCATTTGCGTAAAATCCAGATCCGGATAGTCCTTGGGTAAAATGTGCTTTCTTAATTCTGCCAGCGCCCCGCTTACCTCAACACCTGTAGGTCCTCCACCAACAACAACGATATTCATCATCTTCTCAAACTCCGCCTGATCCTGAGTCATCACCGCCTGCTCGAAGTTTTGTAAGATGTGACTTCTTACATCCAGCGCATGTACAATTCGTTTTAAAGGAAGGACTTTTGGTCGGAAGTCTTTCTTATTGAAATAATTGGTTACTGAGCCGTTTGCCAATACGAGATAGTCATAGGATAAATTGCCAATACTTGTTTCTACTTCATTGTTTTTCGGATTGACTCCTGTCACCTTCACCATTCGAAAGAAATAGTTAGGGTTGCCTTCAAAAGACTTTCTGAGCGGACCGGCAATCGAATCCGGCTCCAGGCCCGCAGTTGCGACCTGATAGAGCAAGGGCTGAAATGTATGGAAATTGTTTTTATCCAGGAGTACAACCTGAGCCTTGGTTTTTCTTAATGCTTTTGCCAGATTTAGTCCTGCGAAACCTCCACCTACAATCACAATTCTTGGCAGATCAACATCAGGTATAGCTAAGGAAAGATAAGCGGGTATTGGCATGATGACATTGTTTTTCTAATAAACACCCAATGCCCAAAAAAATTCTTTTTTGTCCTATTTAATTGAGGAAAAAACGTAATTCATTTCTGCTGCAATTTGAGCGCATCTTTCACCATAAATCTTTGCCTCTTCTGAGGTTCCATCCGATACCTTGGGATCATCAAAGAAAAGCTTGATCCTGGCACTTGCACCCGGGACAAATGGGCAATCAGCATCTGCCTCAGAGCAGGTCATGATTGCAGCAAAATTTGCTTGCGGGTTAACCGGATCATCAAATGTTTTTGAGTAACATATCATTGAGTCCGCTTTTTCAGAGAACGAAACCGAATACCTGGGATTACTTCCTTCGCCCCTGGTGATCTCTAAACCTGCTCTTTTCAATGTTGCTACCGCGTTTGGGTGAAAAGCGGTGGCCTCTGTACCCCCTGAAAAAGTTGAGACGTTGATTCCATACTGATGTGCCAGAACCTGTGCCCAGATCTGGCTTAGGTGGCTTCTTCTGGAATTGTGCGTACAAATGAAGTTGAGTTTGGGATCATCAGTAGACTTTATATAGTCTACAATTTGATTGAGCATCAATTTACGTTCATCAGTAATTTTAACTGATAAAGATTTATCGAGAAACGATTTTATTTTGGGATAGGTCATATGCGTATTTTCAAAAAATTAACAACCCCCTAACCCCCTTTAATAAGGGGGAATTTAGGGAATTTTAAATTTTAGCAACAAGCTGCAGCTTGCTTCTCTTCTTTCTCTTCCAGGTCACCTAAAAAGTGATAAACCTCCCACTCATAGCCATCCGGATCATTTACCCAAAACTTGTCCTGAATAGCGTAGCAACAGGCCGTCTCAGCCTCTTCCAGTTGCACCAATTTCTGACCTCTTGCCAGGTTAAGCTTATCATTCAATTCTTCTTTGGTTTTTACCTGAATACCAAAGTGACCTATCTCAGCATTCACTTTTTTCGGATTTTGGATGAATGAAATCGTGAGGGCCGGGGCATCCAATTCATATTTGGCGTAATCCTCCTTCACCTTGGCCGCTCCTTCATTGAAAAATTTATCATAAAACTGCACCGTCTCACTAATATCACTCACAAAAAGTGAGATATGTGTGCGGGGAAATACATTTTTCTGTTCCATAATTATAGTTGTTTAAATAGTTATTAATTCGATGTAGCATTTTTTAAAGTCGACTTTCACTTCTGGGTCGCCTATTACCCATCTATTTCCATTTGGATCCGTAAGTCCAATCGCCCGATCAACCACCTCACAATCCTTTATAATTTTCTCAATAGCATTAAACCTGCTCATACGCTGATTAATTTTAGCCAACTCATGCGCATCTTGTATTTCAAATACATTCGTCTGCATTTTATGTGCACCAATTGACTCGGCTACTTCCAGAATAAAATGCTCAGTCTCGAATTGAATGCATGAAGGCGTAATCTCAAGAGGCATTCGATTTAACAAAGCCCTATAAAAAACCAGGCTATTATTCAGGTTACTACTTTGGATCTTAATTATCTTCATCTATATATCGTATTATTACGATTAAATAATTCAAATTTTTTTAACAGCATTTAGCCGGATCATAGCTATCCATCAAGCCATGAAGTCTGCTTTTTACTTTATTCCACACTTCTGCATTGATGCAATAGCACATGGAAGTCCCTTCCACTGTTCCGGCAATCAATCCCACACTTTTCAATTCTTTCAGGTGCTGTGAAATAGTCGCCTGTGCTAAGCCTAATTCTTCAACCAAATCACTGTTGATGCATTGATTGGCTTGGATCAGGTGCTCGATGATTGCAACACGAGCCGGGTGAGCAAATGCTTTAGCCACAAGAGCCAACTCATTTTGCTCTTCAGTAAATAAGTCCGTTTTACTAATTCCCATATCGCAATATTACGATGAATAAATTATTTGGTTGCACTATAATATTTTTTTCTAAGCCAGAAAGCTACCCGAACTAATAAAATTAATGCGGGAACTTCAACCAATGGTCCTATTACTCCTGCAAAAGCTTGTCCAGAATTCAACCCAAATACAGCAATAGCTACAGCAATAGCCAATTCAAAATTATTTCCAGCAGCTGTAAAAGCCACCGAGGCATTCTTGTCATATTCGGCCCCTACAGCTTTACTCACAAAAAATCCTATCAGGAACATAAGTACGAAGTAGATCAACAATGGCACTGCAATTCTCAGCACATCCATTGGAATTTCTACGATAAGCTGACCTTTCAATGAGAACATGACCACAATCGTGAACAGTAAAGCTATCAGGGTAACGGGCGAAATAGTGGGGATGAAGGTGTTGTTATACCAATCCACTCCTTTTATTTTCACCAAAATCCAACGACTAAGCATTCCTGCAAGGAAAGGGATCCCAAGGTAAATCGCTACACTCTCAGCAATGGTCACAATGGAGATATCCACTATCGCTCCATCAAACCCGAAGTATGGTGGAAGTACCGTAATGAACAACCATGCATAAAAGCTATAGCCAAAGACCTGAAAAATACTATTAAGAGCTACAAGCCCCGCACCATATTCACTACTTCCTTCAGCCAGATCGTTCCACACCAGTACCATGGCAATGCATCGTGCTAAACCAATCAAGATTAAACCAATCATATACTCGGGATAGTCCTGTAGAAATGTGATGGCCAGCACAAACATGAGTAAGGGTCCTATTATCCAATTGAGTAAAAGTGATAACGAAAGGATCTTGACATTCCTGAATACTTTTGGAAGAAGTGTGTAGTTCACCTTTGCTAGCGGTGGATACATCATCAGGATTAATCCTATCGCGATTGGTACATTGGTGCTACCGGTACTCATGGAGTTAACTGAATCTGCCACCGCAGGAAAAAAATACCCAATTCCAACCCCTACAATCATGGCGCTGAAAATCCACAGGGTAAGGTGCCTGTCCAGAAAGCTTAATTTCTTCATATTGTTTTTAATTCATCGCAATATTACAATGAATAGATAAGAATCAAAAGTTGTATCTTAATCCCATGATCAATCTCTTGAAATTGCTTTTAAAAATTCTTCCTTGGCTCCTGGTGGTAGGACTCCTTAGCTGGATGCTCATACAAGAGAAAATGAATTTTTCAAAAGAGCGTATCACTGAGATCGAAACGAATACAATTTTGACTAAGGTGGAGCAATTAGGCAAAATGGAGTTGGTGAAGTATAATTTCCAGGAGGTAACAGAGATCAGAAAAATTGCCAACTCCATAGATTTCAAATTTTTCAAATACAAACCGCTCCCTGATTCCAAAGGCGTTTTGATTAGTCAAGGGAGTGCAGCCGGCTGTATCGACCTTTCTAAGATTCAACTGAAAGATGTTCTAGGCAGAAACGATACCATTTTTATCTCTCTTCCTACTCCGGAGATTTGCTACTTCAAAATCGATCTGGAGAAGTCCAGACTTTACGACCTACAGATCGAATATATGAGACAGGAGGATCGTCGAGACTTTGTACAAGAGCTTTATAAAGTAGCTGAAAAGCAGATCAAAAATTCTTCACTTGAATCCGGCATCCTGGAACAGACTCGGGAAAATGCACATTCCGTATTGCGGCCCATACTGGAGAGTATTTCTGACAAAACGATCATTTTAAGGTTTGAACTGGATGAGCCAACGATCATCATGAATGATAATTAAATTGATCCAATGATTCCCAATGCTTGTCATATCGAGTGAATTTGAGATATCTCACTGATTAACTTCTTTTGCCCATGCCCTCAAAGCATTTTATCATTGCCTTTACCTAATGGAGAAATTTGTAGAAGTAAGAAAATTAATTGCCGATAAGAATCCTACTTTGCTCAAGTGGCTACCTGGTTTTGTCATCCGGTGGATTGAAAAGGTCATACACCAAGATCAGGTAAATGCCTTCATGGCTGCCAATAGGGATGCCGATGCTTTTGAATTCTCCGAAGCTACCGTCAAACTGCTTAAACAAAAACTAAGCATCAATGGACTGGAAAATATACCTCAACCTCCTCAGAGCTGCATTTTCGTATCAAATCATCCCTTTGGAGGCATGGATGCGATTACTATCATCCATTTATTAAAAGACGTTCGCCCGGATATCACCTTCATTGTCAATGACCTGCTCATGGCTGTCAAAAACCTGAAGGAAAAATTTGTGGGTGTAAATAAGGTCGGACGCAGTGCCGCCGAATCATTGCAAAAAGTAGAAGAGCAGTTTGCCTCCGATTCTGCCACATTCCTTTTTCCGGCAGGATTAGTTAGCCGAAAGATTGATGGTGAAATCATGGATCTGGAGTGGAAGAAAACCTTTGTGACTAAAGCAAAAAAATATGGGAAGCCAGTCGTTCCCGTACATATTGATGGTAGGCTGACCAACCGATTTTACCGACTCGCTAAGATTCGTAAATTTTTAGGCATTAAATTGAATATTGAAATGTTCTTCCTGGTAGATGAGCTCTTTAAGCAGCAAAATAAGGAAGTAAACATTGTCATTGGAGCGCCTGTTTTACCCAACACCTTTACTCGGGATAAGACAGATTTGGAGTGGGCGCAATGGATGAAGGGCGAAGTGTATAAATTAAAGAATAGTTGATGATAACCGTCAACTTTTAAATTAACAATTCCTCCCTTGAGGTCGGACAAACGTTTTTGAGGTTAGGAAGGTGTTTAATCGATTTCAAAACACCCCTATAGTCCCGATTCGTCGGACCGCCTCAAGGGGATAATTGGATAGCAAAAAAGAGAAATGCAAAAAGAAGACATCATACCGCCAGTAGATCGTGACCTGTTAGAAAAAGAGCTGAATGAAGATAGGTTTGTGCGAGACACTAACAAAGGAGGAAATAAAATCTACATCATCAATCATCATAATTCTCCCAATACCATGCGGGAAATTGGGCGTTTACGAGAGGTCTCCTTTCGCTATGCCGGAGGAGGTACCGGAGGTGAAATAGATATGGATGAGGCCGATACGCGTGAACGTTGCTACGAGCAGTTAGTCGTGTACAGTCCGGAAGATCGCGAGATTGTCGGAGGTTATCGGTTTATTACAGGGGAACGAGCTGAAAATCCGGACTCTGGTGATTTTGAGCTTTCTACCGCTCATTACTTTGACTTTTCCGAGCAGATGAAAAAAGACTTTCTTCCTTACTCCATCGAGCTGGGGAGGTCGTGGGTACAACCCAATTATCAACCTTCGATCAACCCTCGCAAGGGGTTATTTGCATTGATGAACATTTGGGATGGGTTGGGCTGCCTAACCACACAATACCCGGACATAAAGTACTTTTTTGGAAAGGTGACCATGTACACCAGTTATAATAAAGAAGCACGGGACCTTCTGCTTTCATTTATGGCACATTACTTTCCTAACCGAATGCGTTTGTGCGAACCAAAACCGGAACTAAAAGCCGGCTTTGATGACTCGTTGTTTAAAGAACATTTTGCTACTGAAATGAGCTATCAGGATGGGTTCAAACTGCTCCATAAACTGTTGAAAGAGCGAGGCGAATTTGTGCCTCCTTTGATCAATATCTACATGAGTCTGTCTGACACCATGATGACGTTTGGTACGGCTCAAAATCCGGATTTTGGGGATGTGGAAGAGACGGCTATTTTGGTTACGATTGCTGACATTCACCCGGAGGTGATTGATCGGCATGTGAATTATTAGAGTAACCTTTTAAGCATATTCCTAAAACCTCAGTTAGTAGAAAACAGAATGATAGATTATGTCGAGGAAAGACTTAAAATCAAAATTTAAACATCAGGAAAGAGAACTGAGAACAATTATTAACTCATGGGAACTAATACCGGGTAGTCCTTCTGATGAATTTGATTCGTTAAATCACAAGCTCTTAGGTTTCCTTCGTAAAAAGGTTGATAAAGAAAAAATCAACAAAATCATTCACTCTGATTTAATTACTTATTATGGACTTTCAATCAACCAAGAAATGGTTGATGAATTTACTAAGGAAGTCATTAAATGGTGGGATAATCAATAACAGGATAGTAGAATTTAGGACCATTATCAAATAAAGTCCACTAGTGAATATATGAAGGACAACCAAAATCAATGTATTAGCGTGTAATTATTTATATGGGAGCAGGATTAGGATTTGTAAGAGATGCGTTAAACAATGCCAAAAGGAACAGAAACAATCTCAAGAACAAACCGAATTTCAAACAGACTTACAAAGCCAAAACTCCAAACACGCAGCTAAATTATCGGAAATCATCACCAGAAGAACTTGCCCAATTCAAGGCTGAATTTATTCAAAAACAGAAGCTCAGAAGAAGGAAAGATATCCTGCTCTTCGGTACAATCATTTTAGGTTTAGTTACTCTTGTTTGGTATCTCTTTACATAATACCCAGATCTTACTCCCCCTTCAAAGTCACTCCTAAGAACTCTTGAGATAACCTATCAAACCCCTCCAAAACCCACAAATACCCCCTTTTTGGTTTTTTTTGACTATATTATAAGGATATCAATCCCAGTCTGAGTTTTACTCTTTGTTGTTGAATACGCAAGAAGGATATCCTTACTATCAGTTATCTGAGTTATCATATTCGCCTTACTCTCCAACTCAATGTGACTTTATACGATTACTCAGTCTAATTAGAATTAAACAAAAATTGATGTCTATAAACCTTACAAAGTCTCAGGCGCTGCTTGAAAGAAGAAAGAATGTCGTAGCAAATGGAGTTGGAGTGTTCAACACCGCCACCGTTAGTGAGGCGCATGGAGCCACCGTGATTGATGTGGATGGCAATGAGTTGATTGATTTTGCCGGTGGTATTGGTGTGGTGAATGCCGGACACTGTCCGGAACCAGTGGTAGCCGCCATACGCGAGCAGGCAGGCAAGTACCTCCACACCAGCTTCAATGTGGTAACCTATGAGCCCTACATCAAATTGTGTGAAGAGCTTGCTGAGATTTTGCCGCATGGCAAGAAGACTAAGGCGATGTTGGTAAGCACTGGAGCAGAAGCTGTGGAAAATGCGATCAAAATTGCGCGTCAGGCGACCAAACGTCAGGGCATACTGTGTTTCACAGATGCCTACCATGGTCGTACCATGATGGCTATGACACTTACCAGTAAGATTGACTACAAAATCGATTGTGGTCCATTTTCACCGGAGGTCTACCGTATTCCTTTTCCTAATTTCTATCGATATAGTGAAGGCAAGTCCATGGATGAGTTTGTGGAGTGGAAGCTTAAAAGTCTGAAGGCTAGCGAAAAGAATCTGGTAGATCCAAAAAGCCTGGCTGCTGTCATTATTGAGCCTATCCAGGGCGAAGGTGGATTTAACTCCGTACCTCAAAAATACATGGAGGGCCTTAGAGCTTTCTGCGATGAGCACGGCATCATGCTCATCATTGATGAAATACAAAGTGGTTTTGCCCGAACGGGCAACTGGGCCAGCTGGCAAAACTATGGCGTGACACCAGACATTAGCACGTATGCCAAATCTATGGGATCGGGACTCCCGATTGCTGCGGTACTAGGTAGAGCGGAAGTGATGGATGCAGCAGCACCCGGCACCATTGGAGGTACTTATATTGGTAGCCCAATAAGTTGTGTGGCAGCCTCAGCTACCATTCAATACATGAAGGACATCAACCTTAATAAACGTGGAACAGAAATCGGCAAAATCATCACGGATAGGCTTGATGCTTTAAAGAAAAAATGCACAGACATTGGAGATGTTAGGGGTCAGGGCGCGATGATCGCCATTGAGTTTGTGAAAAACAGTGATCCAAGACAGCCAAATGGGGAGCTGTGCGGTGCAATCGTCAAGGCCTGTGCTGCCAGAGGGTTAATCATACTTAGTGCCGGTACCTACAAAAACGTCATTCGAATCCTTTCTCCACTGGTTATTACCAATGAGCAACTAAATGCGGGGCTCGACATTTTAGAACAAGAAATATTAAACAATTCAAAAACAAATAAATGAAACCATTCTCTATTGCAGGTATACAAATGAAGGTGTCAGCCACCTATTCCAACGTGGAAATGATGAAGCTGAAACTGGATATTACCATGAATCTTTATCCATGGATAGACATGGTGGTTTTCAGTGAGCTGTGTGCATTCGGTCCACTCACTCATACCGCTCAGGAAGTACCTGGATTGTTTGAGCAGGAAATGCAAAAAATGGCAAAAAAGTATGGCATCTGGTTGGTGCCGGGCTCCATTTTTGAAAAGCGTGCAAATAAGATTTATAACACTGCTTCGGTAATCAACCCACAGGGAGAAGTAGTTACCCGATACAGCAAAATGTTTCCTTTCTACCCATACGAAGTGGGTGTGACTCCCGGTGATCAGTTTTGTGTCTTTGATGTGCCGGATGTTGGTCGTTTTGGCATTTCTATCTGCTACGATATGTGGTTCCCGGAGACGGTGAGAACACTGGCAGTAATGGGCGCAGAGGTTATTCTTCACCCAACCATGACAGGGACCATCGACCGAGACATTGAACTTTCGATTGCCAGAGCCATGGCAACCGTAAATCAGTGCTTTTTCTTTGATGTGAATGGCCTGGATACCGGCGGTAGCGGTTGCTCGATTGTGTGCGGACCAGACGGAAGAGTACTCTATCAGGCAGGAAGCACAGAAGAGATCATCCCAATTGAACTAGATATTGAGCGAGTAAAACGAAGCAGAGAACTGGGAGTGTTGAGATTGGGTCAGCCGCTGAAAAGTTTCAGAGATCATATCGGCGATTTTACCATCTATCAACCGGGAGCGAAACATCCATATTTAGAATCACTAGGACCGCTTATTAAGCCTACTAAGTTGAGCAAGCTCGCAGAGCTAAAAAAGAAAGAAAGTGACTTAAACCAAAGTGAGCCGGCGATCGGATACAAAGGGTTTAATACAAGTTTTAACACATAAACACAGATAAATGGGATCGACTTCATCTAAAAAATCAGATAAAAAATTAAGGCACTATGTTAATTGGTTCGAAATACCGGCATTGAACCTTCGACGAGCGGTCTCATTTTACAACCACATTTATGACATTGAAATGGAAACAACCGAGTCACCTGCTTATGCAATGGCCTTTTTTCCTGCTGACAATGGAATTGGGGGTGCTGTGGTGATGGGAGAAGGATGCGTGCCAAGTGAAGTGGGTCCCCTTGTTTATCTCAACGGAGGTAAGGATTTGAGTCCGGTACTCAACAGGGTGGAAGAAGCGGGAGGGCGTATCGTGATGCCCAAAACATTAATAGACGAAGACTCTGGATACTTTGCCCTATTTATCGATTCTGAAGGAAATCGTCTGGCATTACACTCTAAAAGCTAAGGTGAATGTCAACTCGTAAAAAACAAATAAGTGCACCGTATTACAGCATTGGTCAGTTAAGACTCAACCATTGGAATGCCTTAAAAAATGAGTGTGTAGAGCTGTCTCATTGCCGGAGGGGCTCTGCGAATGAAACCAGTCACAAAGAAAAAGTACAGGCTCTACTCAAGAACTTGAAAACAGTAGAGCAATACTTTGCTGTACCCGGCAAATTAGTGGTTGATAAATTGGCCAAATCCCTTGCAAGAAGGGAGCACGAAGCTTTAGCCAACTCAGTGGCACGACTTACCCGACAACTAGTGAGTGATGAGTACAGTGAAAACATATTCGCACCGATCGATGACGATAGTGAAGAAGCGATTACGGAAGAAAGTGGTGAGCAAATTGTTAGTAAAAGAAAGAATTACTTCGAGGTTCTTTTTCTGGAGGACTTGAGCACTTCGGATGAGGCGGCCTTGCACCTCAAAGTAAAAAGTCTACATGACCCACATGAAGAGTTTAACTACAGTGTAAATGTTCAACACTCTTTTCAGGACGCATTAATTGCACTTTTTTTTAATCACAACATTCAGGCTGTAGTTATCCGATACGCTCCACCTTATCGTTCTTCAAATATTTCTCCGTTAATTAAGCCTTACATTCAAAATGTATTGAAGATCGATTTGAATTCCATTCCGGAATCAGATTTAGGTCCGAGGTTGGGAGAGCTGATTAAGCAATTCAGACCTGAGCTAGACACCTATTATGTCACCGACACGGCATTGACTGATCTGAAGGATACAACCCTTCAACTATTCCGTCGGATTTACTACCGTAAAGAAGATTTACAGGAACTGCATCTGGCTATCATCCGAGGCATTAGGGAGCGGCATCAGACGCCCTTTTTTAGCGCCCTTAAAGAATACAGCCAAAAACCCACCGGAATCTTTCATGCCATGCCCATCTCACGTGGTAACTCCGTATTTAAGTCTCGTTGGATAAAAGATTTCGGAGACTTTTATGGCCGAAATATGTTCCTGGCTGAGACTTCTTCCACAACCGGAGGAATGGATTCGTTGCTCCAGCCGACAGGGCCTTTGAAAAAAGCTCAGGAAATGGCTGCTAAAGCCTACCGGGCTCAAAAAACATATTTTGTAACTAACGGAACATCTACTGCAAATAAGATAGTGGTTCAGGCTCTGGTAGAGCCAGGAGATCTGGTCATGATTGATCGAGATTGTCATAAATCTCACCATTATGGACTGGTGCTATCCGGCGCATATCCGGTGTATCTGGATTCGTATCCCATTGAAAAATACTCGATGTACGGAGCAGTTCCTTTGGAACAAATCCTGAGTAAACTGCTACAATTAAAGGCGGCAGGTAGGCTGGACAAAGTGAAAATGTTGTTGCTTACCAACTGCACCTTTGATGGACTGGTCTACAATGTTCAGCGAGTGATGGAACGGGTTTTGGCCATTAAGCCTGACATGGTATTTCTTTGGGATGAAGCCTGGTTTGCATTTGCAAGCTTCACCTACACATACAAGCAACGAACAGGTATGTTCTCTGCAGAGAAACTGTGTAGAAAATACCAAGGCCCTGCCTACCGAAGGCAATATCAAGAGCATATCAAAGCACTTAAACAAGGTGAAGAACCAAAACTTCCGAACCCTGACAAGGTGCGGATAAGAGTTTATGCGACCCAAAGCACTCATAAAACACTGAGTAGTTTTCGCCAAGGATCGATGATCCACATATGGGATCAGGATTTTCGTAAAAAATCTGAAAGTACCTTCCTGGAAGCCTACATGACGCACACGTCTACCTCTCCGAACTATCAAATGTTAGCTTCTTTGGATGTAGGTAGAAGACAAGCTCAGTTTGAAGGATATGAAATGGTGGAGAAGAGTGTGGAGCTGGCGATGGTTTTGAGAGCCAAAGTGATCGACAATCCCCAACTCAGTAAATATTTTGATGTGTTGACGTTGAAGGACTTCATTCCTGATCAATATCGTGAAAGCGGGCTGGCTGAATACTATGATTCAGCCACCGGATGGAACCGAATGGAAGAAGCCTGGGAGCAAGATGAATTTATGTTGGACCCTACTAAAATCACGCTATTTATTGGACGTACAGGAGTTGATGGAGATACGTTCAAAAACAAGTATCTGATGGATCAATACAACATTCAGATCAATAAGACCTCCCGAAACACGGTGCTCTTCATGACTAATATTGGCACCACCAGAGGTAGTGTGGCATACTTGACAAAAGTGCTTCTAAAAATTTCGAAGCAACTTGACGATGAATACAATTCGCTAAACAAACGTGAAAGTGAGATTGCCAGATTGCGAATCAAATCGATGACGGAAGATTTACCACCCCTGCCTGATTTCAGCCGATTCAATGCATCCTTTTTGGCTGTTCCGGGAGTACCTGGCGGTAATCTGAGAGCAGCATACTTTCTTTCTTACAATGAAGAAAACTGTGAATACATCCCTATTCGATCTTGCATGGAAGCCATTCAAAATGGAAGAGAGCTGGTCGCCTCATCTTTCGTGATACCTTATCCACCCGGCTTTCCGGTACTGGTACCGGGACAGGTTGTGAGTGAGGAAATTATCAGATTCATGCTAGCACTGGATGTGAAAGAAATTCATGGATATCGAGCTGATCTGGGTCTTCGGATATTCAGAGAAAGCGTATTGAACCGTCAAAAAACGGCCACCGCGATGGGCGGAATGGCTATGTCAAAAAAGAAAAAATAGAATAAGAACCCTAACAATAAAAAAATGAGTGATAATACCAAAAAAACAAAACCTGCTAAAAAAGCTCCTGCCAAGAAAAAGCCAGCAGCCAAAAAAGCAGTGGCCGCTAAAAAAGCAGGTGCAGTAAAAGTAACTTCCAAGAAGGCTGCAACAGCAAAACCAATCCTTAATGGCGTGCCTGACATCCGACGATTTTTCTACAAGAATGAGACTCCTATTTATTTCATGAGTGCAACCAATTTCAACCTATTGGGTGCTGATGAGTGGATCAAGGGATTTAAATTCATTTGTAACATTGAGTGTTTTGGTGGCCTGCATCCCAATGTGTTCTCACCGAAAAATGAAATGCCTCATGATGAATTTGAGAGTATTGAAGACATTAATAACTACCTGCTTCAGCACCCTGAAGTTCAGTCGTATATCCAATCCAGAAAAAAAGGTGGTAAAGCTGGCAAAGTGCTTTTTTTAATGTTCAATGAGAAAACGGAAAAGCTTGCTAAAAAACTTGGCCTGGAGGTTATTTTCCCGTCAGCCAAGATGCGAACATTCATGGACAATAAAGTGAATACAAATCGCATTGCAGAAAAGGCTAGTGTTCCGTGTGTGCCGAATGTATTGACAAGGGTAAAAAGCTACAAACATCTGTGTGAAGTTTCAAAAAAATTAGGGAAAGACCTGGTAATACAGACACCATTTGGAGATTCCGGTCACACTACTTTTTTCATTTCTAATGAAGAAGAGTATAAGAAATACGCAGAAGAGATTGAGCAGGAAGATGAAGTGAAAGTGATGAAACGCATCAATTGTCGAGGTTCAGCAATAGAAGCATGTGTAACCAGGCATGGCACCATTGTGGCGCCACTAATGACCGAATTGGTTGGATTCAAAGAACTCACTCCCTATAAAGGAGGATGGTGTGGAAATGAGATTTTCCCAGACGCATTTAACCCTGAAATCAGGCAAAAGGCGTTAAAATTTACCCAACAGTTTGGAGATCAACTAAGGAAAGAGGGGTACAAAGGATACTTCGAATTGGACTTTTTGATTGATCAGGATAATGGAGAAATGTATCTTGGGGAACTTAATCCACGAGTAACCGGAGCAAGCTCCATTACCAATCATGCTGTGTTTGCATTGGCAGATGCACCACTTTATCTATTTCATATTTTGGAATACATGGATGTGGACTATGAGCTTGATGTAAAAGAAATAAATGCTCGCTGGGCAAAACAGGAAAATATCGATACCTGGAGCCAACTGATTGTTAAGCATACGGAAGACACTATTGAGTATGTGACTGCAGCTCCCGGTTCAGGAATCTGGCGCATGTTTGATAATGGCCATATTCAGTTTGACAGAATGGACACTCACAGAAGAGCAGTGGAAAGTGAAAATGAAGCTTTCTTCCTGCGTATCACGCAAAAAGGAGACTACCTGTATGATGGTGCTGACCTGGGCATTCTGGTATCCAGAGGAAGAATGATGACCAAAGACTTTAAGTTGACCGCTCGGGCGAAAAACTGGATCACGGCTATTCGTTCTCAATACGCTTCTCAATTGATTGAGGATAAAAGAGAGCAACCTGCCTTAATCGGAAGTTTGACTAAATAATTATTATATCGGCCTAACATGAATTACAAATATCAAGTTGAGCTCCACGAAATGAAGGAGATGCATGAACTGCCAGATGCATGGACTAATCGCATCCAATAAGTTTGAAGAATCAGCGCATATTATCTGGAAAATGCAAGAAGAAGGGTTCAATCCGGAAGATCGGTCCAATAAGATCACTGTTTATACTTCATGGAATTGGGTAGATGAATTGAAAGGGATTAAAAATTATGAATCTACCGCATTTTCTGACGGACAATTAAATTAACAAAATGGAATTTACGAGCATCAATCCCTACAATGGGGAGCAAGTAGGAAAATACACCTCGCACACGAAAGAACAGACGCAAACTATGCTGGAAAAGGTTCAAAAAGCTTTTGAAAGCTGGAGGCATGTACCCATAGCAGAACGAGCCAGGCTCATGTCCAAAGCAGGTCAGGTTCTTCGTGACAATGTGGAAGAATATGCTAAAATGATCACACTGGAAATGGGAAAGCCTATCTCTGAATCCAGAGCCGAAGTGAACAAGTGTGCGTGGGTATGTGATTACTATGCTGAAAATACAGCTGACTTTCTTGCGGATGAGATCATCAAAACTGACGCTCAGAAGAGTTTTGTGAAACACGAACCGATTGGATGTGTGCTGGCTATCATGCCATGGAACTTTCCATTTTGGCAGGTTTTTCGTTTTGCCGCTCCGACATTAATGGCTGGGAATACTGGTATGTTGAAGCATGCCCCAAATGTGTTTGGATGTGCCGAGCAGATAGCAGGCGTTTTTCAAAAGGCTGGTTTTCCTGAAGGTGTTTTTCAAAATCTGATTGTTCATCACGACCAAACAGAAAGCATCATAGCTCATAATGCAATTAAAGCGGTGACGCTCACCGGTAGCGAACGAGCTGGCTCTTCCGTTGCAGCGCTTGCCGGAAAATACCTCAAGAAATCCTTAATGGAGTTGGGTGGAAACAATGCCTTCATTGTGTGGGAAGATGCTGATATTGACAAGGCAGTAAAAACAGCCATCACCGCACGAATGATGAATTGTGGTCAAAGCTGTATCGCAGCAAAACGCTTCATTTTGGTAGGTAATGTGTATGATAAATTCGTTTCGAAATTTACCGAAGAGGTGAAAAAGTTGAATGCAGGCGACACCATGAACGAGGAAACGAAAATTGGTACCCTGGCCAGGAAAGATCTGGCAGATCAACTTCAGGTGCAGGTGAAAAAATCTATTGAAGCAGGAGCTGAGTTACTATTTGGGGGAAACAAGAAGGAATGCTTTCATGAGCCCACTATCTTGGGAAACGTAACACCAGGAATGCCTGCCTTTGATGAAGAAACTTTCGGCCCATTAGCGGCTATGATCAAGGCGAAGGACATAGAAGAAGCTTTTGCCCTTTCGGAACAATCAAAATATGGTCTGGGCGTAACTGTCTGTACAACCAATATTGAAAAAGCTTTGGCCATGTCAGACCAGGTAAGTGATGGAGCTTACTTCATCAATGAGCTGGTAAAATCAGATCCACGTCTTCCGTTTGGTGGTACTAAGCGATCCGGCTATGGTCGGGAACTAGCCAAAGACGGCATGATGGAGTTTATGAATCGGAAAACGATTTATGTAAAATGAACTCCAATTTCAATCGGGTCTTAGGTAAATGGGACATTTTCACCCTTTCCTTTGGTGCGATGATCGGTTGGGGCTGGGTTGTTCTTACCAGCGAATGGATTCTCACTGCGGGAGTAGTAGGAGCCATATCTGCCTTCTTCATAGGTGGGCTGCTAGTTGCTCTCGTAGGTCTCACCTATTCGGAGCTCACCTCTGCAATGCCTAAGGTAGGTGGTGAACATGTTTTTAGTTTTCGTGGGCTTGGTCTCAATGCCTCTTTTTTTTGTACATGGTTTATCATTCTTGGTTACGTATCTGTATGCGCATTTGAGGCTGTAGCTCTACCTGTAGTGCTGGGCAACATAACAGACCTTTCCCAAGGCGATCCGCTTTGGTCTATCCAGAACAAACCTATTTATCCAAACTGGATAGTTATTGGTGTTGTGGGTTCTGTGCTCATTGGGGTGATCAATTTTTATGGGGTAAAGTCAGCAGCATTTATTCAAACGGTTTTCACATTTTTTATCCTTATAGCGGGTCTTATGTTGATCTTCGGCAGTTTGTTTTCACCAAACGTGCCTGCTACATCCAGTGAAGTATGGAATCTGGATAAAATATCAACCGGTTTATTGACCGTACTCGTCATGACACCTTTTATGTTTGTTGGTTTTGATGTCATCCCACAGGCCGCAGAAGAAATCAATTTACCATTTAAGCAAATAGGCAAGATCCTTATACTTTCTGTTCTACTCGCTGTTGCCTGGTACTCTGCTATTATCTACAGTGTGGGGACGACACTGACTTCAGGCGAATTAGCGGGAAACACACTAGCTCCTGCTGTGGCCATGCAAAAAATCTATGCTGGCGAATGGGCCAAAAAATTATTAATTCTGGCAGGTTTGGCAGGTATAATTACCAGTTGGAACAGCTTCTTTGTAGGCGCCACACGTGCCATATATGCGATGGGGCACTCTGGAATGCTCCCAAAAGCATTTGCTAGCTTGCATCCAAAATTCAAATCTCCTGTAACTGCGATCGTATTCGTTACATGTACTTCCATAATTGCCACCCTTTTTGGGAAAGAAACCATGGGATGGTTAGTGAATGCCGGCGGTTTGGGGATTGTTATCTCCTGGAGTCTGGTAGCTCTTTCTTTTTATCAACTTAGAAAGAATGAACCAAATATGACTCGGCCCTTTAAGGTAATTCTTGGAAAGTGGGTTGGAGCGTTCGCCATTCTATCCAGTATAGTTCTTATTTATTTATATCTACCCGGCAATGCTTCGGCACTGAATGCAATCGAATGGTCTATTGTGGGAGGTTGGCTTTTTATTGGTTTGCTATTCTTTATTCTGGCTAATCGCATGTATGGAAGGGAGAGAATGAGAGATAAAATGAATAGGCACTTGGAGTGAGAATGTTGCCTAATTATTGAATTCGAATGCAAGAGGGACTGACTTAAAGCGTGTAATTAAAATCGAGATACTTTAATCACATAGATAGCAATATGCTATTAGAAATCAATAATTTCAGCTTATTTAAAAGACATCAACTTTCTTATTGTAATTTTAAATGGTTCATATAAATTTGCAGTCCTTTTCAAAGGAAGAAGGATAAGCGAGAGTAGCTCAGCTGGTAGAGCACAACCTTGCCAAGGTTGGGGTCGCGGGTTCGAATCCCGTCTCCCGCTCAAGGACACAAAATGTCATGCCGCACTCGATGCGGCATCTTTTTTTGTGGACACCACGCCTCGGTGGTGGAATTGGTAGACACGCAGGACTTAAAATCCTGTGGGCATTGCGCCCGTGCGGGTTCAAGTCCCGCCCGAGGTACTTTAAAAGCCTGATGATCTGTGATTGTCAGGCTTTTTATTTTCCTGACAGGATGATTATCTCTTTTGAGGATTCTTACCCTCAATAACTATCTAGATTATACATTCAATTATTACCCAAATCCAAATCATTTCGATCAATCAGAGCATCCAAATCGATGAATCACACCATTTCTTCGGAAAGCTAAATCATGCGAAAATCAGCTAGTGATTTTACGTAGTTGAATATTGATATTTACACAGGAAGTAGGCGTCTTTCAATTCCTCATCTTTGTATTGTTCATAAGGAAAGAAAAATGTCAACCCCACAAAAAAGAAAGATCATGTTTAGAGAAGAAGTAGAAATGACCCTTGAATGCGCTGTGAAAATGCGAAAACATTTGGTACGAATTCTTGAAAACAGAACCGACTCTAAACTTGAAGCTCAGCTTAGGTATGTAAACAGCCTGATCATGGAAGCTGACTCCATGCAAATGCTTGCAGCTGTAGCTTAATTGCCCTTTAGGACATCTTTAAGCTCGTTCAACTTCAAGAGCGCCTCCACCGGGGAGGTCGTATTTACATCTATACTTCTGAGGATATCCAGCATGCGCTCCATGCGGGGATCAGCCTCAAATAAATTCATTTGGAACTGTCTGTCCCGATAACTATCTGGAGGCAGTTCTTCTAATTTCTGACGGTCCGAATCCGTTAACTTTTCCTTTTCGAGGTGCTTTAAAATCTCATTTGCCCGAATGACAATCTCATTAGGCATGCCGGCCATCTGAGCCACATGGATCCCAAAGCTGTGCTCGCTTCCTCCTTCTACCAGCTTTCGCATAAAAATTACCTTATTCTCCAACTCCTTTACCGAAACGTTGAAGTTCTTCACTCTCACTAAATCTTTTGCAAGCTCATTGAGCTCATGATAGTGTGTAGCAAACAAGGTCTTCGCTTTCGCTTTGGGATGATTGTGAAGATGTTCTACAATGGACCAGGCAATGGATATTCCATCATACGTACTCGTTCCTCTACCAATCTCGTCCATCAATACCAGCGACCGATCACTTAGGTTATTCAAAATACTGGCTGTCTCCGTCATCTCCACCATGAAGGTAGACTCGCCTCGTGATAGGTTGTCAGATGCTCCCACACGGGTAAAGACTTTGTCCACCAACCCGATCTTTGCATAGCCCGCCGGGACAAATGAACCCATCTGTGCCATCAAGGTAATTAAAGCAGTCTGCCTCAACAATGCGGACTTCCCTGCCATGTTTGGCCCGGTGATGATCATCACTTGCTGTGACTCATTGTCCAGATAGAGATCATTGGAAATATATTCTTCTCCCTGGGTAAGATTTCTTTCGATAACCGGATGACGACCTGCCTTAATGTCGATGATTTTTTCTTCAGAGATATTTGGTCTACAGTAATTGTAAGACTGAGCCTGTTCAGCAAAGCAAGACAAACAATCCAGCTGTGCGATCACCTTTGCATTTTGCTGAATGGCATCTATATACGTGTGTGCAAATGCCACAACCTCCCCGTATAGCTTTTGCTCTAAAACAGAAATTTGAGATTCAGCATTGAGGATCTTTTCTTCGTATTGTTTGAGCTCTTCGGTAATGTATCGTTCGGCATTTACCAGTGTCTGCTTTCGTATCCACTCCTCAGGCACTTTGTCTTTATGGGCATTTGAAACCTCCAGGTAATAGCCAAATACTTTGTTATAAGCAATCTTCAATGAACTGATCCCGGTCCGTTCGATTTCTCTATCTCTAATGCCGGAAAGAAAATCTTTCCCTGATGTAGAAATTGCTCTTAGTTCATCCAGGTCAGCATTGACACCCGTTTCAATAACACCTCCTTGGTGAAGCTGTAGGGGTGCGTCTTCTTTTAGTTCCTGTGAGAGTTTTTCAATTAGTTTATCACATGGATTTAATAAATCATGGAAAGCATTGAATGACTTTTGGTCTTTCAGCATTTCCTGTACCGGCTGAACCTGGGAAAGGCTCTTTTTTAGCTGAAGCAGCTCACGCGGATTCACCCGACTGGTAGCCACCTTCCCAACCAATCGCTCCAGATCTCCAATTTTCTCCAGATGCTCGCGAAGTGTGGATTGCAGTTCATCTTCATTGGTTAGGGTTTCAACAACATCTAGTCGCTGGTCTATTTCCGGCTTGCTTTTGAGTGGAAGAACCATCCATTTTCGAAGCAATCGCCCTCCCATCGGGGTAAGTGTTTGGTTGATTGTATCAATGAGCGATATTCCATCCGGCTGTGCGGATTGGATCAATTCCAAATTACGGATGGTGAAACGATCCAGCCAAACGTACCTATTCTCGTCAATACGAGCAATTGATTTAATGTGGTTGGTTTCTTTATGCTCTGTTTCATCCAGGTAATAAAGAATAGCTCCTGCAGCTAAGATGCCCTCTGTCAGTTCCTCAATTCCGTACCCCTTGAGATTGGGCACGTTGAAATGAGTGGTCAGCTTTTCATACCCATAATCCTTACTGAAGATCCAATCCTCGAGTGCAAAAGAAGAGAAATGTTCGCCGTATTTTGTTCCATACCAATCTCGGTTTGGTTTTGGATATATAATCTCGGAAGGTTGAAAACCTCGAATCAATTTATCCACATAGTCTTCTGTGCCAGCTGACACCATAAACTCACCCGTAGACAAATCAAGGAAAGCAACCCCACACTTTTCTTTGTGAGGATATACTGAGGCGAGGAAGTTATTCTTCCGCTGCTCCAGGACATTATCATTGAGTGAAAGTCCGGGGGTCACCAGTTCGGTGACTCCACGCTTTACGATTCCTTTTACTGACTTGGGATCTTCCAGCTGATCGCAGATGGCCACCCGATAGCCTGCCCGAACCAGCTTTGGCAAATACGTATCCATCGCATGGTGTGGAAACCCTGCCAATTCCATCTCTTTCTGGGAGCCGTTGGCACGTTTTGTCAGGACAATATCCAGTGTCTTACTGGCCTTTACCGCATCTTCACCAAAGGTCTCATAAAAGTCTCCCACCCTAAACAAAAGCAATGCACCCGGGTACTTGCTTTTGATCGCATTGTACTGCTTCATGAGTGGAGTTTCTTTTGCTTTGGTCTTGGTGCCTGCCATGCAGATGAATCGGTTTAATTTTGGGGTTTAGTTTGCAATATTAATGGTTAAGAACGACTAATGTTGACTTTGAAAATGAGTCCATTTATCAATATGTCATCCTGAGGTACGAAGGATCTCACTAACAATTAAAAAAGATTCTTCACTGCGTTCAGAATGACAATACTAATAATTTAGAATGCGGAAAATTAAGAATGAAGAGCTGAACAGGCTTTCACCGGAAGAATTTAAAAATGCTGAGAAAATACCGGTTGTTTTGGTGCTGGATGATGTGAGAAGTGCCATGAATGTGGGTTCAGCTTTCCGTACCTCTGATGCGTTTTGTTTAGAGAAGATTTATCTGTGTGGCATCACTGCTCAACCTCCACATAGAGAAATCAATAAAACAGCTCTGGGTGCGCAAGACTCTGTTGAGTGGGTGCATAAAGAAACAATTTACGAGTGCATTGATGAGCTAAAAAAAGATAACTATGAGATTGTCGCGGTGGAGCAAGCAGATGAAAGCACCTCCTTGTTGGACTTTCAGATTCAGGCAGAAGCTAAGTATGCCTTTGTGTTTGGAAATGAAGTTTTCGGTGTGAATGATAAAGTAGTGGAGACTGCTGATACGGTATTGGAAATCCCTCAATACGGCACCAAACACTCGCTGAATATCTCGGTAAGTATAGGGGTAGTATTATGGGATTTTGTGAGTAAACAAAAAAAGCTTCCTCAATAGGAAGCTTTGGTTTTTTTGTCATTTCGCCAACGGGAGAAATCTTTATTTTTTTCCTACCCCATAAGGCTAAAGATTCATCATTCTGTTCGGAATGACATATTAGGCGAATTATCCTGCTTCGTATTCGATTCCAAGAATTCGCTCTTCGAACATTCCAAGTGCGATTTTATCTTCGCCCAATACATCAAATAGCTCCAGCGCTCTCCTCGCAATGTATTCTTCTTCGATTTGCTCCTGAACAAACCAACGCATGAATTCTTCTGTCGCAATGTCATTGTACTTTCTGCACTCTCCTACAATCTCATGAATGGAATCTGAGACGGCAATTTCATGTTCCAGTGCTTTTTCAAAAACTTCTCTTAATGATCCAAAGTCGTGCTGGCTCTCACCTACGGTAGGAGATACTGCATCACACTCCATGTCACACAAGTAGTGAAAAAGCTTCAATTGATGTTTTCGTTCTTCATCAGATTGTTGGAAGAAAAATTCAGCACTATTGTCGTACCCTCGCACGTCACACCATGCCGCCATAGCAAGGTAAGATGCGGAAGAATGGGCTTCCATTTTTATTTGACGGTTAATGACATCAACAATCTCATCCTTAAGTACGTGATGTCTTCTTAAAATATCTTTCATATCTAGTTCTGTTCTTAATTGGCTTGTAAAATCAACCAGTCAAAAGTTGAAAACGTTCTTTCGTAAAATCTTCTGAATGGCACTGTTAAGTGCTAAGGTATCGAACGTTCCGTTTAGAAGCTCTCTAAATTCCAGTATCTCCTTTAAGCTGAGGAGCAAGAAACGATCGCAATGAGGCAAGTGTACAAGCTCCACATCAGGAGCCGAGCTTTCCAAAAGCTCCATGATATCGAATGCCATGATTTTCTTTCGAAAAGTAAATAAGTCGCACAGCTTAAACTGTATCTCCTCCTGATCAAACGTCAAAAGAAAGCTATCTGAAAGCTCACATTGTGCGATTGAAGCACTTTTCGTTCTATAAATCTCTTCCTGCATTTTGGCACATTGCGTGTAATGTTGGACATGACTTGCAGTATTTCCCCTTTTTCTTCATGTACTTAAAGCAGCATTCATCTTTTAATTTCTTACCCTTCTTTTTCTTTTTTTGAAGGTGCTCCTCATAAAGCTTAGAAACCGGAAGTTGCACAGTGACTCTACTCATCAATTCTCCTTATTTAGATAGATTCTAAATAGACTGCAAACCTAGTGCCGAAAGCTCATTTGAACAAGCTTATTTAGAATAATTCTAAATGATTTTTGTCAGGTCATTAACACTAAATGAATGGATCACTTACTGGTAAAATCCTGATTCCAGATCTTGGAGTCATTTGGCACTAAAATCTTGATGAAATTATGCTTTGTCGCATTATGGCATAGGTTACATGAGCTGATCATGAGCTCATAGTTTTCCAGAAAAAGCACCTGATCTTTCTTTCTAATTGCTTCCTCAACCTTTTCAATTTTGGGTAGCAACATCGCTTCTGAAAGGTTACTGATATTGTAATCATCATGAATCACATTACCTTCAACCAACCGTTCTGTTACCTCCTCTAATTCATGTGTATAAAAATCAGCTAATTCCCAGTTCTGATTTTGACCTGCCAGCCAAAGTTTCTGTGAAAAGCGCTGGTAATAACCCATGGTCTCAAGCACCGGATAATTTTCAACTTCCTTTTCTGCTTGCTGTGGTTTACATGAAACAATAAGTATTAAGGCTAAAAAACAATACCTCATTAAATCTTGAATTGAAAGGTTAAATAATAATTTCTAGGCTCAGAAGGAATGATCCCCGGACCCGGATATCCTGTTGCTCTTCTTGTAAAATACTTTTCATCTAACAGGTTGTTTACTCCTGTTTCAATCTTAAATCGATCGATAACATAAGAAAGCGATAAGTCCATGATACCGTAGGCAGGTATTTTTCCGATTATTCCATTTCTGTTATTGCTAACATCCGGAATTGGTGAGTTTTCTACGTCGGTGTACTGCTCTGACAAATAGGTATATTGAAAACTGCCCAGCAGATTTTTATAACCAAACCTAAGACCCGTTTTCATATTTATAGTAGGTATGAACTCCACCTTCTTACCCCTCACATTGTTATCATCTGATTTCAAATACTCTGATTCCGTCACTGCTGCATTGATAAACCAGTTCAGCTTATAAGCGTTGGCAGGAAGTTTGAAAGATTTGGCCAGATTAAAATCGATGAAAAACTCCAAACCAACAATCAGTGCGTCTCCAATATTTCCTCGTACTCTTTTGGCCCGGTCATCGAAAATGACACCTATTCGATCTCTGTATAGTAAACTAAATAGTCCAATATCATAGGACACTAAATCATGCCATTTTCCACGTATTCCTACATCAAAGGTGTAGCCCTCTTCATCCCGAATGTTCGGATCAATGGAAAAGGTGGGGTTAGTGATTCGGATATCAGAGAAGGTCACTGATCGGTAATTCTCAGAAATATTAGCGTAGAGCTCCAGTTCGTCTGAAGGTAAATAGCTAAGACCTAACCCAAGTAAAACAAATGAACGCTGGAATGTACGATTATCTGTGCTGTCTCCTAGCGAAGTGACATTTCTTGCAAGATCTATATCCTCTACATTGTACGAACCGCGACTGGCTGTTCGAATAAATTCATATCTGAAGCCGGGTGTAATCGACAGCCGATGATTAATGAAGAGGATGTTTTCTCCGAAAAAAGCGAGGTTCCTGTTAGGAAATTCAAAATCAGACTGATTGACATAATCCGGATTTTCTTCTGTGGCAAAATCAAAATCAGCACCTGTACCTCTGCTTCCTGGGCCTTGTCTGCTTGTGTTATTCGCATGGTAATACTTAGAGCCCAGAAGTAGAACAGCATCTTTTTTGCCCAGAGCATACCGAGTCAGGAAACGAGCTTCTGCTCCCCAATTTCGAAATTGTCCCTTAATCAAATCCCTGGAGTACACGAAACTGCCATCACTTTCCTGTTCGTCCTCCTGCAGAATTGGGTTTGCGTTCAATTCCCTGGGATCTCCCCTAAACCCAACGGCGTTTCTTGAAGCATCCAAACCAAAAACAGTTAAACTGAGATCTGTCCGGGTTGAAACCTTATGCTTTAGCTTCATGGCATAAAGTTTCCAGTTTACCTCAAACCAGTTTCGAGATCGATTGCTTACTGTATATGCCGAATCTGACTGGAACCATGGATCAGTCAAGCCTCCGGGCTGTTGGGCCAGGTAATTCAGTGAAGTGAATTCAAAAGTTGCAGTTGTGTGCTCTGAAAATTCGTATCCAAAACTTCCAAAATAATTTTTGGATTCAAATCCTGAATTTGGCCGAAAGCCATCACCTGTCTTGTAGTTGAAATAGGTGTAGTATGAGAAATTACCAACTGTCCCACTTAGTGAATTGAAGGTATTAAACAGTCCGAAAGAGCCCACTGATTGTCTGGTCACCAACTCTATCGGCTTATTTGCCGGTTGCTTCATCTTGAAATTAATCAAGCCTCCAAACTGGGTTCCGTATTGGAGAGAAGCAGCTCCTCTAACTACTTGTATTTCTCTCAAAGCCTCTGCTGGTGGTGTGTAATAGCTCTCAGGATAGCCAAGGACATCTGCGCTGATGTCATACCCATTCTGCCTCGTATTGAAATTCGAGGTTCGGTTTGGGTCTAAGCCTCGTCCACCTATATTCAATTGAAGTCCTGCATCTATGCTTTCATAAATATTCAGCCCTACCACCTGCGAATAAATCTGGCGGGCATTGTTGGTAGCAGCATTCCCTACCATTTGATCAAGCAACACTACTTCTGATTTTTTACCTGCATAAATCGCTGTTCCCTCCACAGGCTGAAGTCGGTTCAGCGCAAAAATCTCTTCTCGTTTTCGGCTGATTACTACTTCTGAAAGTTCCTGCTGGAAGTCTTCCATTGGAATCGTAATTGTCTGATTATCCTTCAGCTCGATTGCTTTTTCCAGCGTCTGATATTCCAATGACATCACTACAATTTGATGGGTTCCCGGTTCCAGGTTATTAAGCTCAAAATAGCCTGTCCTACTCGTACTGATCAGCTGGCTTGAGTTTCGATCATAGATCTCAGCCTGAGTGATTGGCTTTCCGCTTTCGGCATCAACGATGGTACCAGACAAGGTTAACTGAGCCATTAATGGCCCTGCGATTATTATGCCCAGACAAACAAGCCAAATCTTTAGTAATAGTGGTCTGACGACTTTACTTTTCTGTAAGGTTGTCATTTCACTATCCCCATCCATTGGGTTCTTTGAGTCGTCTGACCACTGAACGCTAAATCCCTTGAATCTCATCCTTGAATGGCAGTAACCAGTTTTTGTGTTTGAATGATTCTTTCTGTTTAACCAAGTCAACCGACGGGTCGATATATGGTTGGCTCCTTCGTCCATTTAGCGCCACGAAACTCTCCACATATACCTCAACCTCTTGTCCCTGGGTTGCAAAATGATCGCGAAGATAATGGGCATATTCCAGGATGAAATCGGGCTGAAACGACATTTGTTTTTCCTGAAAGCTTGTGAGGAAGTCGCTGTTATCGATGTAAAAAACTTCATCGTTTGTCCGATCCACAATCTTGAAGTTTGCATAGCCAGCTTTCTCCATCAGCATCACTCTCCAAGAAAAACGAAAACCCTCTTCCGTCCAGAAAAGCTCTCCAGGGTATAGGAGGTAGCGCCATGGGAGTAACAGTTGGATGCCGAAGAAGATGGTAAGAAGGATCAGTTTCCATTTTGGGGTTCTTCTATTCTCCTCCTTTGTCATCTTGAGCATAGTGAGAGATCTATCCCCTTTACTAGTGCTGCCTTCTTTTGAGAATAGATTTCTCGTTGCACTCGAAATGACAATCAGAATTTTGCTTATCCCACTAATAATCCTATCATGCACCCGCGCATCAAAGAAGATCAGCGCACTCACAATCATGATGTATGGAAACATCCCGATTGGGAAAAGTACTCGAGTGAGGACATGAAAAATGACCACCATGATAAACGCAAAGACTCGTGTTCTTTTCCAAAGCAGTAAAAAAGGAATACTCAAGTCGTAAATCACGCCACCCCAGCTAAAAGCATAAATCACCCATTCCTGATGTAGAAAATCACCCAGAACAGGAATATCATAACGACCGGGGAGCCAGATTTTTAAAGGCATGGCCCGAAAAAGCCAGTCTGAGTTGAGTTTAGTCAAGCCGGCATAGAAGTAAACAATTCCAAGTATTAATTTGATACTATCAATCGACCACTTAGGTACTATGCCAATTGGCCCTGTTCTTTTGGCATCCCATGAAAAAAACTTTTCCGCAGGTAGAAAGATCATTAAGAAGCTAAGTATGCTTATGAAATAATAGTGGTTTAGGTAAGTGGTTTTATCCATCAGTTCGATGTATGTAAAGCTGAGGAAGAAGGTAGTAATGGCCAACTTATATCGGAATCCAATAGCTACAGCCAATGCTGAAAGGCCACAAACTGCAAAAAGCAGATACGTGTAATTGCCAAGAGGTTTGACCCATTCAAACCCGTAATACGAAAAGAAAAAAGATGGCTCAATATATAGCTTTTCGATCCAGCCATTCGCCCAGAACCGAATGATGCTTATGAACATCATCAATCCAAAGAAAATACGAAAGACTGCCAGTGGGGCAGCCTTTGTTGTTTGGTTGATATATCGATTGATTGAGTCTTTCAATTTTTAAAGATTTCTCCTATCGTCGAAATGACACCATTGATTAAAAAAGTATTATTAATCTCCATCAGCATCTACATAATCCACCCGAATGTTGAGTGCCTGAAGCATATCCACTTTCATATTCACCACATTCCTTTGAAGCTCATCATAGGTTTGAAGCATCAGCGAATTATCGTTTTCGACCTGGGCCGAGAAATCATCAGATAATAACTCCGCCTGATCCCTGGCCAATTCAAATTGTGCGTTTATCAACGAGCCAAGATCCTCACCATCGCTAATTTCCTGTACAAAATCCAGGTATGATTTTAGTCCTTCCCCTTCAACAGGAAGATTGGTGTCAGATGACTTTCCATTGAAAAAATCTTGCGTTGCATCAAGTCCTGCCATAAAAAGTACTTTCGATTTACCACTGTAAAGGCCCTCTACTTTTTCTGAAGATTCTGAACCGGTGAAAACTCCAGCCGGTATTCCGATTTTTCCGGCTCTGAGATGCTTCTCATAATAGAAAATGTAGTCGTTAACCAGCTTATTAACAGAGGCAGTTGCCTCAGAACCGTCATTGTTTACAAACGTTTCCCGATAGCCATTTTTCCAATCATCATGCACTGATTTAGCAAGCGTTTCTAGTCGCTGCGTAAGGTCCTTTAGGAAGATTTTATATGGGTGATTTGCCATTTCCTGAGAGTACAAATCGATAATTGCCTGATCAGTATCACGAACTCCATATATCAGATATTCAATGGCTGGAAACCCTTGTTCATCCTGTTTATTTACAGAGCTCAAATCGTAATCTCCGGATTCGATGGTTTTGATCATATCCTCTGTATTTGTGGGATAGATATTAGTGTAATTGATAAGTGTGATTGATTCTGCTTTTCCTATTTCAAACATGGCTACAGCTTGCCAGTTTATATACGCCTCCAGCCATTTCGCTCTTACATCTGTTAGATGTTCTAGATTAGGGTTGGATGTAAATGTTGAAACAGCTGCATCTAGAGATTCGAGTGAAGAAACATAGGATTCATAACCTGGAACAATGATATTGTCTGCCCAGATTTTCAGCATCTCTTGCCTATCAAATCCATCACCGGACTTGCCGAGATCATCTTTTGAACATCCAGTAATCAGAACTACCAAAAGTGCCAGGAGGCCAAAACTCAAAAACGTCTGTTTCATTCTTCTCAATTTTCTAAAACACTTATATACCCGCATAATTCTTATTCCATTTAGCTCCCAGCTTCCTCAACAGTAAAGGAAAATTTAGCTGCTATATCTGCCGAGACTTCATCCAATGTTGTTGAAGTGACATCCCAGAATCCATTTCCTGTCAAAAGCTCATTAATCATCGCTTTAACTTCCTCATTAGTGAAATAGGGAGCGTTTGTATCTGGTTGCCTTGTAAATTGAAGACTATAAATAAACCCAAATCCTTCAGACAAATCATGAAATATGGATCCATAGTCTACCGTTCCAGCTTCCATGCCAGCTTTAGCTTGTTGTAGATAGTATACTGCTCGAACAGCAAGAACAGTAGAAATTTTCTCTCGGATGATTGCGGCCTGCGCATCTCTTGTTTCATAATCTCCAGCAACAATGGCAGCCCTTCCCAACTTAAATGCTTTATAGATATCCGAAGCAATACCCGCAAAATCAGCATCTCCTTCCACTCTACCAATGTATTTGAAAAGGAAGCTATCATTTTCACCAAGCGACGCATTAGGGTCTGACTCAGTTGTAGCTTTAGCGTATGCATAGCCGTATGCCTCATCCCACTTATGTTCCATATTTGTATAGGACTTACCATCAACGAGGACTTCTTCTTCATTGTCTTCGACATTGCTACCCGCGTCGAGCACCGAGGTGCTTACATAATTATTCAGAATCTGATCCACGAATAGCGCACCAATCAATCCTTTACTGAAAGCTTGATCCAGTTCAAGCCCTTTTTCATTCACATATCTCACTGATCCACCCCCAGCTTCCTGAATTTGACCGGCAACACCAGCGCTAGCTTCAACAGCCCAGTTAGGATAAACATCAGCAACTTGATCGGCGATCCATCCATCAAAATCTGCTTTAATTGAAGAGGCTAAAGTGGTGTTTGCTGAAAAGAAATCTGATGAAGCAGCGGTTTTACTTCTTACACTTTTGTCAGATGTATTTAGATCAGTACTCGAAAAGTCATTATTTCCTTCTACATGTGCAAACATTGCATCAATTTGTGCCTCAGTAAAATCCGTATTTTTTAATGCACTGATGATTTCTTCTGCCATTAATGTTCTGGTAGTCTGACCGCTAAAAGAAACTGTTGATTCTCCGTTTCTTGTGAAGATATATGTCGATGGCTCATCTATTAGGACTCTCGGATCGTCGCTATTTCCACAGCTAGTTGTGCTAGCTGCGATACATAAAATAGTAAGTGCGAATAACTTGTTTTTCATCGGGTATTTAAGTTTTGCAAAAATAAGTTTGAACTAGTTGTTTAGAATGATTCTAAACAATGCAAAATTGAATTTGTAATGAAAAACCTGCAATCGCTATGGGTGGGGAATTTTCTATCACTAGAACTAGTGATACGAGTAGCCAAACATAGTGAGCTTAATCATTATTCTTAAAAGCTGTTGGTACTATTGTGAAATTAATAGGTAGGGTGACTGATATAGGAAATACCAGTCTAAAAGTATCCGTTCAAATTTTCATTGATGAGATGTACGCGGGAAAGAGAGAACAAGCTATCGAAGGTGAATTTTCATTTGTTTCTACAGACAAAAACAGGAGTCTATGCCGAATTCCCAGATAGGAAAAATGATCAATATCTGGTTCCTCGCTCCAAAACTGTAACGGCCTCTTTAATCGTTTTCTTCATCAGACTCTTTCGTATATACAGCGTTGTAATAATCACCATACTTAAGAATAGGATTGCATAAATCCATTTAAAGAGAAAAACCTTTTGCTGCCTAGATAATTGTTCTTGTTGAAAAGCTGCCAATATCAAGTCTGACTTGAATGCATCCTTTAATGCTATGAGTTCAGTTTGTTGATTATAAAATCGGGTTGACTCTTCTGCAAAAGAATTCGAATAAAAATGTGATTTCTGATAGGAACTGTTCGCGAAGAAAATCACTTCCAGCAAATGGTAGATTTCAAATGTTTCGGGTCTAACCGAGACATTTTCATAAAGTTTTTCAGCTTCAAGTGCATAAAATTTTGCCTCTTCCCAGTCCTTTTCGACCATTTTAAGAGCTGCCAGTTCCTTTAAGGTTCTGAAAAGCGATTCTTCCCTTCCTAATTCTTTTTTAATTGTTAGTGCTTTCTTTAGACAATTATCCGCTTCAATGAAATCTTGCTCTTCTTTATACGTAATAGCCATGTTATGGTAGGCTTTACTGACAATATCTTTAGAAGTAGACAGGGTGATTATTTTTTTATAAAAAGTTCTGGATCTTTGGTAATCCTCAAGGTCCTTAAAAACAAGCCCCTGGAGATTCCATACTTTTAGCAAAAGCCAGTTATAATCAAGTTTTTCAGAAATAGTAGCAGCTTCAGTGAGGTAATTAAGTGCTGAATTTAAATCACCTACATCCTGGTGGACTGATGCTATATTGAAACAAAGGTTGGCCCTTCGTTTATCAAAATCATCTTTTGATATTAAATCCAATCCTCTCTCATAGAATTGAATCGCTTCATCATACTTACTATTTCTGCGTAAAATACTGCCAATATTAAGAATAACATCAATGCGGGTTTTGAGGAATCTTTCTTCGTCTTTATTCTTTAATTGATCCTCTGCCTTTAGATAGAATAGGAAGGCTTTATCCAGCTCGTTCTTTTCGTCGTAGATATAGGCTTTTATGTAATATGAGTTGGCTATCCCCCATCCATAATCGATATTATTCGCTTGATTCAATGCTCGATCAGTGATCAAAAGTGCCGAATCTAAATTCGATTCCAATAAATCATAGGATTGCTGATGAAGCTGATCTACAGCACTCTCATCATATCCATAGAAGAGTGAGAATAAATTAAAAAGTAAGGTTAGCATTCGAAACACAACCAAACTTAAAAAAAAGGCGAGTAAAAAACACTCGCCTAATCAAAAATTGTCAATTAACGCTAGTTTGAACCCGGTTTAGCCTTTACGTCATCCTTGTCATCAGATGAATCTGTCATGGAATCTTCAACTACTACCTCTTCGAGGTTCGAAGTTGTCTCACAAGATGTGGTAGATATTCCTAATAAAAATACGGTGGCAACAATCGATAGTGCTCTTTTCATAACTGTAAAATTTAAATTGGTTTAAAACTGAAAGATACAAAATGAAGACTTTGAACTATCGAGATTTCTTCACTAATCCGGTTTCTAAAGCATATACGACTAGTTCTGTAGGAGAATTAAGCCTGAGTTTCTTTAGAATGTTCTTCCTATGCGAGTTGATAGTGTGAACACTAAGGTTTAGTTGATTTGCAATTTGCGCAGTTGTCAAACCCTTTGTGATCAAATCTAGTACTTCAAATTCTCTTGGTGTTAGAGAGGTTGGTTCACAATCGTCAACCTCCTTTGGGTTGTCAACAACCAAATCCAGAATGTTATTGCAGAAGAATCGATTCCCTAATGAAACTGCTCGTAAAGCGCTAATGATCTCTTCTTCGCTACAGTTTTTCGTCAAAACACCTTTAATACCCATGGTTAAGAGTTCCTGTATCGAATTTCGTGTTTGGCTATTAGATATCACTAAAAAATTACAGCTTGTCGTTTCCTTTAAGAATTTGAGCTGAGGGACCAGTTCTTTATCCTTATCAGAAATATCGATAACCACTAAATCTGGATTAATGGTCGTTACAAAATCAACTAGTGAGTGAGGTGAATCGATTGATTTAATTAAATCAAATCCCGGCATTGCCTTGATCAAAGAGGCTATCCCTTGCCTGGTTAGGTACTGAAAATCCGCTAAGAGGACTGAGGTAGCCAATTTGATTTATTATTTAGAATGATTCTAAACAAAGGTAGTTAGGGAAAACTGATTCAACAAAATCATTTGAATATGAAATCCAAAAGACCAATGCATTGTTAGATTTGTAGTAACTAATTTTTGAAACATGGATTACCGAATAGAACATGATACGATGGGCGAGGTTAAAGTACCCGCCGATAAATATTGGGGTGCACAAACTCAACGATCTAGAGACAATTTCAAAATCGGAGGTGAGAAGAATCAGATGCCGATGGAAATCATACATGCATTTGCCATACTGAAGAAATCCGCTGCTGAAACTAATATGGATTTGGGTGTCCTTGACGAAGAGAAAGCGGAGCTTATTAGCAAAGTATGCGATGAGATTTTAGACGGAAAATTAGACGATCAATTTCCGCTTGTTGTTTGGCAGACGGGCTCTGGTACTCAATCAAATATGAATAGCAATGAAGTAATTGCAAACCGAGCTCATGTGATCAATGGTGGCGCATTGTCTGATGACAAAAAAGTTATTCATCCGAATGATGATGTGAATAAAAGTCAAAGCTCAAATGATACCTTCCCAACGGCCATGCACATTGCCAGCTATAAGATGGTGGTGGAGAACACTATCCCTAAAGTGAAGAAGCTGCGAGATACACTTCACAAAAAATCAGAAGCTTTCATAGATGTGGTTAAAATAGGGCGTACGCATTTTATGGATGCTACGCCTCTAAGTCTTGGGCAAGAATTCTCTGGATATGTCTCTCAACTGGATCATGGACTAAAGGCACTAAATAATACGCTTAATCACCTTTCAGAGCTTGCATTGGGAGGAACAGCCGTAGGAACCGGGCTAAACACCCCTGAAGGTTATGCGGAACTGGTGGCAAAAAAGATTGCCAAACATTCAGGTATGCCAATGAGGACCGCAGAAAATAAATTTGAAGCCTTAGCCGCGCATGATGCCATCGTTGAGACGCATGGAGCACTAAAGCAGGTTGCAGTTTCACTAATGAAAATAGCTAACGATATTCGAATGCTTTGCTCAGGCCCAAGGAGTGGAATTGGAGAAATTATAATTCCTGAGAATGAGCCGGGCTCATCAATCATGCCAGGCAAAGTGAACCCGACGCAGTGTGAAGCTTTAACAATGGTATGCGCTCAGGTTATGGGAAATGATGTAGCGGTATCTACAGGTGGTGCAACTGGTCACTTTGAATTGAATGTTTTTAAACCTATGATGGTTTTCAATTTGCTTAATTCTGCCCGATTAATCGGAGATGCATGCGAATCGTTTAATGATAATTGTGCAGTAGGAATTGAACCAAATCATGATGTAATCAAAGAAAAACTGGATAACTCATTAATGCTTGTCACTGCCTTAAACACCCACATTGGTTATGAGAATGCAGCTAAAATCGCTAAAAAAGCACACAAGGAGAGTACAACATTAAGAAAAGCTGCGATTGAGCTTGGACTTGTTACGGATGAACAGTTTACGGAATGGGTTAAACCTGAAGATATGATTGGATCGCTAAAAAGCTGATTCATTATCCATTATCAAGAGATTTTTGTACTTTAGTAACATTAATGATTGCAGAAAAAACAATTTCATAGGAAGATGAAAAAAACAATATCACTTATCGCACTGGCACTCTGTTGTGTTTTTGCATTTGAAGCCAATGCTCAGATGGACAAAAAAGAGAAAAAAGAGTGGAAGAAAAGGATTAAGAAGTTAGAGCCTGAACAATACAAGCAGTTGCTCGATGAAAATAAATCTTTAAAAGGACAGGTAACCAGTTTAAAAACTGAACTTGGTAACGTAGATGACAGACTTGCTGAAAAGGATGAGCAAATTCTCACTTATCAATCTCAGATTGGCGACCTAAGGGAAGAGCTGTCGAGACTTCAGAGCAAGCAACCAGCAGAAAATGTTGCTAGCACCAATACCGGTGGCAGCATCGATGAAAATAAAGGAATTGTATTCAAAGTGCAGCTTGGAGCCTACGGTAAGAAAGAAGATTTATCTAAATATGCCAATTCGCCAAATTTTGGTGCTGAAAACGCTGATGGACTACAAAAGTTTACAATTGGTGTTTTCCGTGATTATTGGGAAGCAGATAATTTTAAGAAACACCTTCGGGCTATGGGAGTGAAAGGTGCATGGGTTGTTTCTTATAAAGATGGAGTTCGAGTCCCTATTAAGGACGTTTTAGAAGGTGTGACAAAGAAGTCATAATAAAGACTATCATTACAATAAGCCCTGGTTCTTTGCAAGAAAGGAACCAGGGTTTTTTGTTTGTATTTTTGCAGTCGAATGATAAAGTACAAAACATTAGAAGAGATTGAAATCATTAGGGAGAGTGCACTGATTGTTTCAAAAACTTTGGGGCTGATGGCCGAGAAGATTGAACCAGGGGTAACCCCGCTAGATCTTGATAAAATAGCGGATGAGTTTATCCGAGATCATGGAGGTGTGCCTGCATTCCTCGGACTTTATGACTATCCTAAGTCAATAATAACTTCAGTAAATGAACAGGTAGTTCACGGTATTCCAACCGATAGGCCACTCCAGGAAGGGGATATCGTCGGTGTAGATATTGGTGTTTTGAAAAACGAATACTACGGCGATCACGCATACACCTTTGCTGTCGGAGAAATTGATGAAGAGGTTAAAAAGTTACTTCGGGTTACTAAAGAGTGTCTCGATAGAGGCATAGAACAATTAGTTGCTGGAAACAGAATAGGTGATCTGAGTTTTGCAATTCAGAAGCACGCAGAGGATCATGGGTATGGAGTCGTGAGAGAACTGGTTGGTCATGGTTTGGGCAAAAAAATGCATGAGTCACCGGAAGTGCCAAATTTTGGAAAACGAGGTAGAGGAAGCAAAATCCAAGAGGGGCTCGTAGTGGCCATTGAACCAATGATCAACATGGGAACACGAAGGGTTATTCAATTGAATGATGGTTGGACCATAATAACTGCCGATAAAAAGCCATCCGCCCATTTCGAGCATGATGTGGCAGTGGTCAATGGAAAACCGGAGGTTCTATCAACATTCAAGTACGTAGAAGAAGCACTTGAAAAGAAAAACGCAGTGATTATTTAAGGCTTAGATGCCTGCCTATAAAAAATGGCAACCCAGGGAAAAAGCACATTTAGCACAGTTATGATGAAATTTCTGGTGTGGCGCATACGTCACATTGGTGATAACAATTTTCTGCTTATAACAGCTGGATTGATTGGTATATTTTCCGGATTAGCTGCAGTTGTTCTTAAAAGTACCGTACATACAATCATTCATTACCTGGAGCTTAACCTGAATCTTTTTGGTTTTAACTATTTATATCTGGGCTATCCGCTAATAGGTATTGTTTTAACTGTGCTTGTTTCAAAGTATCTATTCAAAGAGCCCTTGGGACACGGGATCACACAGATCCTCTATTCCATTTCCAAGAATTCCAGTCTGATTCGAAAAACGCGTATGTATTCCAGGATGGTTACAAGTGCAATCACAGTAGGTTTTGGTGGTTCAGTAGGATTGGAGGCTCCTATTGTAGTAACTGGCTCAGCTATTGGATCCAACCTGGCACGACTTTTCCATTTAGGATATAAAAAAAGGACCGTATTACTTGGATGCGGTGCTGCGGGAGCCATTTCTGCGATATTTAACTCACCTGTAACGGGTGTCATATTCGCTATGGAGGTAATCCTTACCGAAGTTAAAATAAGTAGGTTTATCCCTCTTTTAATTGCCTCTGTTTGTGGTCAGCTAGTCGCTTTAGTTTTACTCGGTGAAGATATTTTGTTCTCATTCCAATTGACGGATAGCTTCATTGCAAGAGAAACAGGTTATTACTTACTTTTTGGGGCTGTCTGCGGCATTATCTCCTTATACTTCACTCGCATTATGTATGTATTTGAAGGGGGTATCCAAAAGTTGAAGAATGATTTTGGAAGAGCCACAGTTGGAGGGTTATCCCTGGCGTTGATCATTTTAACTTTTCCTCCCATATATGGGGAGGGTTATGATACGATCAAAAACCTGTTGCAGGGAAACTCTGCAGATGTATTTCATCATAGTTTTTTTTACCAGCTTTCTGATCATCAGGCGGCACTTATTGTATTTCTATTCCTCATCTTATTGGTAAAGCCAATGGCGACCGCACTTACTATTGGAGCAGGAGGTAGCGGTGGAATCTTTGCACCATCACTTTTCATGGGAGGACTCTCAGGTTTTGTTTTTAGCTCAACTTCCAATTCAATTTTAAATACTTCACTAAGTACAAGCAATTTCACTCTTGTAGGCATGTGTGGGGTCATGAGTGGAGTGCTACATGCTCCATTAACTGCCATATTTTTAATTGCTGAAATAACAAGTGGATACATGTTGTTTGTCCCGCTAATGCTGGTATCTGCCATTTCATTCAGTACGATCTCTTATTTTGAAAAACACAGCATTTATACCAAAAGACTTATTGAAACGGGTGATCTGATTCAATATGACAAGGATCAGATTGTATTAAGTCTCATTGACCTAAAGAAAATAGTAGAGAAAGACCTTCTCACGATAAAGCCTGATGCTACTCTTGAAGATTTGGTCAAATTAGTAATGAAGAGCAATAGAAATATTTTCCCTGTAGTAGATGACGAGAAGGCACTTCAGGGAATTGTGACACTGGATGATATAAGGGAGCAGATGTTTGATGAAGATTCAAGAAAAAACGTTATCATAAAAACGATCATGCAGAAGCCTCCAGCCAGCGTGTCGCCTAAAGAAAAAATGCAATCGGTCATGAACAAATTTGAAGTGACTCAGGCTTGGAATCTGCCAGTAATTGACAATGGAAAATACATTGGGTTTATTTCAAAGTCTCGCATTTTCAATGCCTATAGAAAAAAACTGATAAGGCAAACGGCTGAATGATTATCAATTGATAATCCCCTGAACATCAGGAGATTAGATATGCCTAATTAGAGTTATCCACAAATTTGAAAATATGAACTTTATTGATAAATTTTTGAAAATCAGTCACTTACAGTTAGCGCAAACCCTATTGTGGATAACTTAGCCAAAATGTTGATAAATAAACATTGAAATATTTGGTCGAAAAAAAACTAGTTATTAGAACTCAAAAACATGATCTTTTTAATTTCGTAATTTCAATGATGAAAAAATTCCTTTTAATACTCCTGGTACTGTGTTCACTGCATATTTCCGCACAAGAAGTTGAGGTTATTCGGTTTGCAGATCTCCAGAAAAAGATATTATACACAGAAGCACCTCTAACCGTTTTTAACTTTTGGGCCACATGGTGCGGGCCCTGTATCAAAGAGCTTCCTCATTTCGATGCAATAGAAACTGAGAGCGATCAGGTAAAAGTGTATTTGGTAAGTATTGATTTTCAAAGCGAGTTAGATCGGGTGAAAAAATTTGTTGTAAAAAAATCTCTCAAGTCCGATGTACTTTTTTTAAATGAAAAAGATCCAGATAGTTATATGGGAAAGGTTAGTCAAGAATGGTCAGGAGCTATACCAGCAACGTTATTTGTAACTGATCTTGGCAAAACGTATTTCCATGAAAAAGCGTTTACAAAAGAGGAATTGGAAAAAACAATAAAGAAATACTTGAATTAATAATGTCGAAGACTATGAAACGAACATTTATTTTACTCTTCTTAGTCACGGCTGTTGTTGCCGTGCTATTCATGAATGCATCTGAGCCTTTAGCAGGTTATGGAGTAGGAGATTATGCAAAAGATTTTAAGCTGCCCAATACGGATGGTAAAACTGTAACTATGTCAGATTATAATGATGCTAAAGGCTTTATCATTGTATTTACCTGCAATACATGTCCCTATGCGAATGCCTACGAGTCCAGAATCATTGATCTGGACAAGAAATATGCAGGTAAAGGATTCCCCGTTATCGCAATTAATCCAAATGATGTCTCCCAGCAGCCAGGGGATACAATGGATGAAATGAAAAAGCGTGCAAAAAACAAGGGTTACACATTCCCTTACCTTAGAGACGATAGTCAGCAAGTCACCAAAGCTTTTGGAGCTACGAAGACTCCACACGTGTATGTTTTGAATAAGGAAGCTGCCGGAAAATATAAAGTCGAATTCATAGGCGCAATTGATGACAGTCCGAATGATCCTTCTGATGTCTCCGAAAGATACGTTGAGGATGCAATAAATGCTATATCAGCAGGTAGCAGTCCAGCGATAACTGAAAAGAGAGCCATTGGTTGTACCATTAAATGGAAAAGTTAATCTGAGATAACAACAAAAAAGCCCTGCCTTAATATTAAGACAGGGCTTTACTTTTTATGCCAATATTAATGGGCTGTTACTTTCTCTTTATGTTTCTTTAACTGTCTTCTTAACGCTTCCACAGCTGCATCTGCACCAGCCTCGAAAGATCTGGATTTTTCTTTAGAGAAAAACTGGTTTTTAGGTCCATTCAATTTTATTTCTACAATTTTATTTTCCTTAGACTCGTCTTTCTCTACTCTTAGAAAGACCTCTCCATCGATGATTCTGTCATAGAAAGTCTCTAATTTATCTACTTTCTTTTGGATGAAATCTAGCAGCTTGTCGTCTGCGTCGAAGTGAATGGAATGCATCTGTAACTTCATGTCTATCTAGTTTAAGGTTATACATTAAGCTTTAGGATGAGCCTGATCAAAGGCTGCCTTTAGCTTCTCTATTGAATTATGGGTATATACTTGTGTGGCTGCCAGGCTGGTGTGACCCAACAAATCTTTAACAGCGTTTAAGTCTGCCCCTTTGTTTAATAAGTGTGTTGCAAATGTGTGCCTCATTACATGAGGACTCTTTTTGCTTAAAGTAGTGACGGCATTAAGGTACTTTTTCACCTTACGGTAAATGAACATTGGATATAAAAAATCACCCTTATCGGTAAGCAATAATCTATCTCCCATCATTCCCATTTGGCTTTTACTTTTTTTATAATCTGTGATCAAGTGTATTAACGAATTACTGATGGGTATGATGCGTTCTTTACTTCTTTTTCCGAGTACCCGAATAGTTTTTTCGTAGGAGTTAATATCTGACTCTTTCAATCCTTGCAGCTCAGCCAAACGAATACCTGTTCCGTATAATAGTTCCAGAATTAAATGATCACGTTTCCCTGCAAAATCATTAGCAAATTCAACCCTATCAAGCAGATTGGTAATTTCTTCTTCTTTTATAAAAGCGGGTAAGTCTTTCTCGGTTTTTAATGGCTTGATCTGAGTGGTGGGATTCACACTTATATACTCCCGAGCAAGCAAAAACTTATAGAAGGATTTAAGAGTGGCGATTTTCCGATTTACAGTCTTAGGTGATAAGCCTTGATCCATTAAATGTACAACCCAACTTCGAATGTACGGATGTAGTACTTCTTGCAGATTTACTATTTCAAAATCTGATGCTAAAAACTCGGAAAATTGCTGAAGATCTTTCTGATAAGCAGCGACAGTGTGTTTACTGTATCGCTTTTCGAAAGAAAGGTATTTTAGGAAAGTCTCCACCATAAGCAGTAACACCTCTGAAAATGAGGTGAATACTAACTTATTAAAATCTTAGGTGAAGTAGAAGGAGTTGAGGTTATTTATTTTCCTCGTCTCTAATCTGCTGGATGTACCTGGCTTTAATGATCTCTTCTCTTCTAGCAACTGATGGCTTTTTGAAATGAGTTCGTGATCTTAATTCCCTAAGTACGCCCGTTTTTTCGAACTTCTTCTTGAATCTTTTAAGCGCTCTGTCTATAGATTCGTTCTCTTTGACGTTGATTATTAACATTTCAGAATTTTTAATGGGCCGCAAATATAGCAGCTATTTTATTTCATTGCAATTATTGATTCAATAAGGTTCTGGCTATAACTACCTTTTGAATTTCTGATGTTCCTTCACCTATGGTACATAGTTTGGCATCTCTATAATATTTTTCTGCAGGGTAGTCCTTGATGTAACCATATCCTCCGAAAATTTGAACTCCTTCATTAGCCACTTCAACGGCTATCTCTGATGCATAAAGTTTGGCCATAGCTGACTCTCTATTGACACTTTTTCCCTGGTTTTTCAGTTCCGCAGCTTGGTAAGTCAATAGCTTTGCAGCTTCTACTTTCAATGCCATATCTGCCAATTTGAAGGATATTCCCTGAAAAGAAGATATTGATTTACCAAATTGCTCACGCTCTTTTGAGTAATTGGTCGCTGCATTCAGGGCTCCCTCCGCAATACCACAACTTAACGCTGCTATTGATATGCGGCCACCATCAAGCACCTTCAGCGCCTGAACAAATCCTTCACCCACTTCGCCAATTAGATTTTCTTTGGGAATCCGACAATCTTCAAAGATCATTTCAGAGGTCTCCGAACATCTCATTCCCAATTTATTTTCCTTTCTCCCCTGTTTGAACCCTGGATTTGTTCTCTCCACTATGAACGCACTCGCATTTCTTGACTTTCCAGACTCTCCTGTTCGTGCAATAACTACTGCAACATTTCCTGAATTGCCATGCGTAATAAAATTTTTCGCTCCATTCAGGACCCACTCATCACCTTCTAACTCAGCCACTGTTTTCATATTGCCAGCATCAGACCCGGTATTAGGCTCAGTCAACCCCCACGCTCCGATCCACTCTCCTGTAGCGAGTTTTGGTAAGTACTTCTTTTTTTGATCTTCGCTACCATGCTGAAGAATATGTCCCGTACACAATGAATTATGAGCGGCCATTGACAAACCAATTGAGCCATCAACTTTGGAAAGTTCAATAATTGCAGTTGCATATTCATGATATCCAAAACCAGCTCCACCGTACTCCTGAGGCACTAATACACCCATAAGGCCTAGTTCTCCCATTTTATGAAAAACATGCTTTGGAAATTCCTGTGATTCATCCCACTCCATTTTATGTGGCTCAATTTCCTTTTCACAGAAATCTCGCACCATCTGAGCGATCATATTTTTATTTTCTTCGATTTCGTTGGGTGAGTTTAATGTTGCAGTTGACATACTTGGGATGTTGTTTTATTTGGGAACGCAAAATTACTAATCTTGTTCGTCTAAAAATAGTGTTTATCCATAGACAGAAATAAACAAACACTATTTTTGCGGCCCATTAAGAAGATAAAAGTATAACTAATGAAAATAGCAGTTGTTGGAACTGGGTATGTTGGTTTGGTAACTGGGACATGTTTTGCCGAAACTGGAAATCATGTTACGTGCATCGATATCGACAAGAAAAAAGTTGAAAAACTTAACAATAAGCAAATCACCATTTATGAGCCCGGGCTTGAGGCGCTCTTTGAACGTAACATTCGTCAAGGGAGGCTCGAATTCACCACCAGCCTTGAGGAAGGTATTAAAGGTGCTCAAATTATCTTTCTGGCTCTTCCAACCCCTCCAGGTGAGGATGGGTCAGCAGACCTTCAATATGTGTTGAGAGTTGCAGAAGATCTAGGTCCAATGCTCGAAGATTTCACCGTAATTGTTGACAAAAGTACGGTACCAGTTGGGACCGCTGAGAAGGTCACAGCTAAGGTTAAAGAAGATGCTAAAGTTGATTTCGAAGTAGTCTCAAATCCTGAATTTTTGAGAGAGGGTGTTGCAGTTGAAGATTTTATGAAACCAGATCGTGTGGTGATTGGAGCAGAGGAACCAAGATCAGTAAAACTCATGGAGCAGCTTTACGGACCATTTGTCCGCCAGGGTAATCCTATTATCTTCATGGATGTTCGATCTGCCGAACTCACAAAATATGCAGCAAACTCTTTCCTCGCTACGAAGATTACTTTCATGAATGAAATCGCCAATCTCTGTGAACTTATGGGAGCAGATGTTGATAAAGTAAGAAAGGGAATTGGCACAGATTCGCGAATTGGGAATAGGTTTCTTTTTGCGGGGATAGGTTACGGAGGCAGCTGTTTTCCTAAAGATGTTCAGGCATTAGCCAAATCTTCATCTGAAGTAGATTATGACTTTAAGATTCTAAACTCGGTGATGGGTGTAAATCAAAACCAAAAACAAAAATTGATTGCTCCTTTGAAGAAATACTTCAATAATGATCTTAATGGTAAAACCATCGCCGTTTGGGGGCTTGCATTTAAGCCATATACTGATGATATCAGGGAAGCACCAGCTTTAGAGAATATTCAAACTTTACTTGACTTAGGAGCAAAAGTGAAGTCTTATGATCCTGAAGCGATGGAGAACGTTAAAGATGTTTTTGGAGATAAAATTCATTTTGCTAATGATCAATATGATGCCCTGGAAGATGCAGATGCCCTAATGATTATGACAGAATGGCCAATTTTTAGAACTCCTGAGTTTGATGGAATCGCGTCTCGACTTAAGAACAAAGTAATATTTGATGGTCGAAATCTTTATGATCTTCATCAAATGGAAGAATTAGGATTTGAATATCATAGTGTTGGAAGAAGAATTGTCAAATAATTCTTAGAAAAACATTTTTTAGAGCTTGGTTAGATAGTTAACCAAGCTTTTTTTATTTCTGCTCGTTTAACTTCCAGTTATAATCCATCCAATCAATATCAGCATTCTTGCTAAGCTTAGTGGGTGCATATTTATTAATGTACTCGATCAACGTTCCATCATTTTTAAAATCTCCGCCATACCAGTTGAATAGCTTAGATAAGGTTGCTTGATTTTCATTCTTGAATCTATTCTTAGCCGAATTCGACAAAAATTCTTTTGCCGCTTTAGTTAATTGCGCGTCAAGCTTTTCTGGAAGATAAGCTCTATTTTGAAGTTTGGGACATGAAACAGCCGCACACACCAGAGCAAAGTGAATTCTAGGTTCATCAAAATCCTTTCGGATAATACCATGCTCAATATTATTTAGATCATATTCCTCGCCTCCGATATTAATAAACTTAATATCCCACGCAGTACTTACAAAAGGGATTTTGATAGTTGAACCTATATCCTTGATGCTCTCAACCGGATAATGTTCCAATATCAATTCAAGTGTATATGCGTTGTAAGCATTTATCCAGTAAGCCAACTTTTGATCCCTGGTCCAGGTTTTTCGAGGCGCATTATTTTCCAGGGTAGACAAATAAGATTTGAGCTCAGATCTTTCTGCCTTTAACCCTTTATAATTTACCATTCCTTCATCGTCCACATATTTTTGGAGTAGCTGGTCAAAAGCATTGTGAGAAACACCCGACTGACTAAAAAGCCCAAATGACATCAAAATTGTGATAAAAAAAACGGTGAACTTATTCATAATTTTCATATTTCAAATTAACACTTACTAAAACGTACGAATGACTTGATTGATTCAGCTAGATTAAATATTGCAAGACAACCAATACAAGATGTACGCCAAAAGACAAACATTTGGATTCGTTGTTTTGAATTAAACTTTATAGCCTTCTAAAGGCTTGTTAGCTTGTGCAAAACACAAGGCTCGGATATGACAACTGCATGCCACAATGAATTATGAAGATGTTTTTGCATCTAAGAGTGCCGCCAACTCTTTGCCATACTCTATAAAGGCAAGCGTCTCATCTGTTCGTGCAAGCTTAATTTTATTAAAAATAAGTAGTGCCTCACCATTGCTTTCTAAATGATAAATATGGTGATTTTCGAAGAAGCGAATGATTTCATCTTTAAAAAATGATCGAATCTCAGATTCATTATTCCCCATAAGTAGGAATTTCTTAGAAAAATCAGGATATATCTCAAAATCAATGTCTTTATAGCCAGTAAAAGCCATTACACGATCAAATATTCTTTCAAATACCCCTTCTTTTTCTAAGGTAAAAATGGGAATTTGCTTATTTAATTTTAAGACCATAAGCGTTGCGTTGAATGTCTCAGCAGTAAAAGCCTGGCCCTCATTGAAAGTTACATCTGAAATTTCCCAAGACGCATTCTGGTCTTTATATACTCCTTTGAGAGAATTGGATTTTCTTTCAATCGGTCTAATTTCAAAAAAGTGGAATTCCTTTAAATAAGTCGTATTCCAATCTACTTGACTATTGTATTGGTAATCATTCTTGGTTGCTAAGTTTCGTAATCGCTTTTGTCTATGCGATAATTTTGCAGAACTGGTCAAGCTAATTTTCAAAGCCCTATTATATGAAGATGATGAAACATGAGAATCCAATCCTGTAATGAAGACTTTACCTCCAGTATCCCTTTGCATCTTTAAGAATTCCACCAGATAGTCCATATAAGTCATGCCTACTAATCTGGTTTCTGATAAATCAATATTGACGTCTGCCCCGGAAGGAATTTGAGCAACCAATTTGTCGATCTTTAAGATGCCTAAGAAATTCGCAATCCCTCGGATTTTTAAATCGAAACCTCCATCTGGTCGCTTTATCAGTTTTGTGCGTGAACGATAAATCATATTAAAAAATTCTGGAATGGACATTCTCGCCAATAACATGTGGGAAATCAATGCCAATAATAATCCACCAAGCAACCCAATTAATAAATTTGTATAAAGTGTCAAAATCATCGTCCCAATAAAGAAGATTAGTTGCTCAGTTCCCTGAGCATAAGCTTGTTTGAAGACTGCAGGTGATGCCAGTTTAAATCCGGTATAAACGAGTAAAATAGCAAAAGCACATAATGGTACTTGAGTCATTATTGGGCTCAATGCTACGATAAAGATTAGCAACAAAAGTCCTTGATACAAATTAGACCACTTTGTCTTCGCACCATTATGGATATTAACGGTACTTCGAATAATCACAGCGATGATTGGCAAGCCTCCAATCAAACCAGCTGCTATCGTACTCAATCCAATTCCTGTTAAATCTTTATTTAAATCCGTCTTTCGCTTATAAGGGTCAATTTTGTCAACTGCTTTCGCAATAGCCAAAGATTCAATACTTGTTATAATCAAAATGGAAAAGACGGTTGTCCAGAATTCAAGCGTGTCAATTTTGCTGAAATTTGGATGCATGATTGACTCCATGAAAGAATCCGGAATGTCTAACAACAGCTGGGGTCCTACTTCATAAGCTTTTCCAAAGAATAAAAGCGTGTGTTGCTCGAAGAAATTAAAAGCATAGACAAAAGGAATAGAAAGGGCTATGACCCACATTGGAGCTGGCAAAAAATGGAAAAATCGATTACTGATTTTGGAATGAAACAATAGTATAAGTAAACCCGCCAGCGAAATAAACACCACGAATGGGTTGGCTTCAGGTAAGAGTAGAACAGCATCGGTTAGGTTTTGTATAATGCTCGGACTATCAGATTGTGTGCCCATAGCAACATGGATCTGTTTTGCGAATATGATAATCCCAATTGCTGCCAAAATACCGTGAATGACAGAGGAATGGAAGATCTCGGCTAAACGACCCAATTTCAATAATCCCAATATGGCTTGAATGGCACCTGAAACAACCACTGCTGCCAGTATATAATTAAAGGCCTGGCCTGTACCATCGTCCATCAATGCTATACCCAATAGAATGACACCAATAACACCCTTTGCCGGTCCGTTTACTGAAACATGACCGCCACGGTAAAAGGTTGTTACCAAACCGCCAACAACCGCTGAAATGATTCCTGCCATGGCCGGTGCTCCTGCGGCCAATGCAATACCCAATGAAAGGGGCAAAGCAATAAGTGCAACACTCACAGCGGCGATTAAATCACTCTGCCAATTTTCAATTAATCCCTGAAAGCCTTTTTTAGGTACAGTTTCCATTTACTCATTAATCGAACGGTTTGTAAAATAATAACCGATTCACATAAAGTAGAGAATATTCGTAACTATTGGGAAGAACTGTTAAGAAACCAAAAGAATAAAACGCCTGAGATTTCTTAATACCATTACAAATACAGGTTCCTTAAAAGTCGGTATGACTCCAATTCAAATTAGATAAGTAACAAAATCTTATGTCATTAAAGGCAAAAGGAGATTGCTATCATATCTTTGCGCGCTATGAGCAATACACCTGAAGGAGGAACTCTTAAAAACATTGTATCCCACTGCAAAGAGTATGGATTTATCTATCCCTCGAGCGATATCTACGACGGACTTGGAGCTACTTATGATTATGGTCCAAATGGATCGGAGCTAAAGAATAATATCAAAGCCTACTGGTGGCAGGCGATGGTGAGAATGCATGAAAATATTGTTGGTATAGATGCCGCAATTTTTATGCACCCAACTACCTGGAAAGCCTCTGGACATGTCGACGCTTTCAATGACCCTTTGATTGATAATAAAGATTCTAAAAAAAGATATCGGGCAGACGTACTTGTAGAAGAATATATAGCCAAAATTGAAGGCAAGATTACAAAGGAAGTAACGAAAGCGGCTAAGCGATTTGGTGATGCTTTTGATGAAGATCAATTCAAATCGACCAATCCGAGGGTTGTTGGGTACAAAGAAAAAATACAATCCATTGAAGAGCGGCTAGGTAACGCATTAGGGTCTGGCAATCTTGCTGATGTAAAGGCGCTGATTGAGGAGTTGGAGATCGCTGATCCCGTGTCCGGATCTAAAAACTGGACAGATGTACGCCAATTCAATTTAATGTTCTCAACAGAAATGGGGTCAATAGCAGATGGTGCAGACAAGATTTACCTACGGCCTGAAACAGCTCAGGGAATTTTTGTGAATTACCTAAACGTGCAAAAGACTGCACGCATGAAGCCTCCTTTTGGCATTGCCCAAATTGGAAAAGCTTTTAGAAATGAGATCATAGCACGCCAGTTTATTTTCCGAATGCGCGAGTTTGAGCAAATGGAGATGCAATTCTTTGTTAAACCTGGCGAAGAAATGAAGTGGTATGAACATTGGAAAGAAAAGCGGATCAACTGGCACAAAGCACTTGGTCTTGGTGTTGAAAATTATCGGTTTCATGACCATTTAAATCTGGCGCACTATGCGAATGCGGCATCTGATATTGAATTTAATTTCCCAATGGGTTTTAAAGAATTGGAGGGGATTCACTCCAGAACAGACTTTGACTTAAAATCGCATGAAGAGCATTCGGGTAAAAAACTTCAATTTTTTGATCAGAACACAAATGAGAGCTATGTGCCATATGTTGTGGAAACCTCTATCGGACTTGATCGAATGTTTTTAGCCATAATGTCTGCAGCGTATACGGAAGAAAAATTAGAAGACGGAAGCGAAAGAACTGTGCTCAGAATACCTCCGGCATTGGCTCCAAATAAAGTCGCTATACTGCCACTGGTCAATAAAGATGGGCTCCCGGAGAAAGCGGAAGAAATTTTGAATGAAATTCGATTTGACTTCTCGTTTCAATATGATGCTAAAGATGCAATAGGTAGACGATATAGAAGACAAGATGCAATTGGAACGCCCTATTGCGTAACAATTGATCATCAAACATTGGAAGATAATACAGTGACCATTCGTGAAAGGGATAGTATGAGTCAGGAACGCGTCTCTAGAGAAGGGTTAATTCAAAAACTTCACGATAAAGTAGATCTAAAACATCTGCTCAAAATGATTTAAGATTTGGAATTACTACTCCTTCTATTAATTCCTTTTATCGCCAGATGGGTCATCCGGTTTCAGCAAACCGGCAGATTATTCCCTGCTTTCTTTTTGAGTGCTAAACACAAGGCTTTTTTAGCAAAAAATTTTGAATTTTATCAAAAACTTCCAGCTAAATCAAAGCAAGTATTTGAGCGCAGAGTGGCGCTATTTATTGGCTCAAAGAAATTTATTCCCAGACAAATGGATCTAGTAACCTGGGAAATGAAGGTTTTAATCTCAGCCGCTGCAATTCAACTTACTTTTGGCTTCCCTAAGGTCAACCTTAGTTGGTTTAGGTACATATTGGTTTTCCCGGATACATTTTTTAGCAAAGCAAATCAACAGCATCACAAAGGCGAAGTAAACCCACGTGCTAAAACCATTGTGCTTTCCTGGAAGTACTTTGTAGAAGGTTATTTGGAGTCAGATGGGAGAAACCTGGGACTGCATGAAATGGCACATGCACTGAGATTAGAAAACAGAATAATGAACGAGGAATATAATTTTCTTGACCATGAAATTTTGGAGGAATGGGAGCTGCATGCAAAGCATACCATGCAGGAGATTAAAAATGGAACCGAGAAGTTTTTTAGAGAATATGGCAGTGTTAACAATGAAGAGTTTTTTGCTGTAGCTGTAGAAAACTTCTTTGAAAGACCTGTTGAATTTAAAAAGGTTCATCCGCTGACCTATCAAACACTTTGTAGATTACTGAGACAAGATCCAGTATTGCTCGAAAAGACCTAATTTTTTGTTAATGAATTGGCTACAGCTACTATCTCATAAAAGGCCCGGAGAAACTAAAAGTGTCTCGCATGATCAAACGCGTAGCAGATTCGAACAGGATTTTGACCGTATTATATTTTCGCATCCGTTTCGGAAATTACAGGATAAAACTCAGGTCTTCCCACTCCCAGAAGATGATTTCGTCCACACGCGGCTGACCCACAGCCTCGAGGTATCTGTTGTTGGACGATCTCTGGCAAAAAACGCAGGTGCTCATTTGCTAAATAAATATCCTGATCTCAAAGATTCAGGATACACGGTTAATGATTTAGGAGGTATTGTTGGTGCGGCATGTTTAGCTCATGATTTAGGAAATCCGCCATTTGGTCATTCAGGCGAAGACAGTATCTCTTCCTTTTTCATCACAAATGAAAAAGGGCTGTTTTTTAAGGATAAAGTCACTGATAGTGAATGGAAAGACCTCACCACTTTTGAAGGGAATGCTCAGGGTTTAAGAATCCTCAACGGAAAAGGTAACGGGGGTCTAAAATTAACCTATGCCACTTTAGGAGCATTTACTAAATACCCTTTGTCCTCTTCGTGCGAAAAAGATACAGAACGGAAAAGTCAAAAAAAATTCGGGTACTACCAATGTAATGCTGATCTATTCGGTGAAATGGCATCCGAGATGGGACTTGTGCCACTTGGCGAATCTAAATGGTCCAGACACCCTCTCGCATTTTTGGTAGAAGCAGCAGATGATATTTGCTACCATATCATTGATTTGGAGGATGGCTGCAGACTAGGGCTTGTGTCATTTGAAACAGTAAAGGAATTACTAGCCGAAATAATTGGAGAAAACTATTCAGAGGAAAAAGTTCAAAAAATTGCCTCACAGCATGAACGTCTAGGCACCCTAAGAGCCATGGCAATAGGACAGCTGATACAAGAGTGTTCAGATGCTTTTATAAAGCATGAAGAGCAAATGCTGAAGGGTGCTTTCGATACAGATTTAACAAGTCTAATTCCTTCCTCTGGAGCATTAAAAAAAATCATTCATTTATCTATCGATAAAATTTATCGTTCTAAGCTGGTTTTAGAAAAAGAAGCCGGAGGTTATGAGGTCATTGATAATCTTATTGAAGTTTTTGCTACGGCCGTTTATGCAAAGTACTTTGAAAAACCTCTGCCTAAACACAAGTCTGTCTTAAGATTACTCCCTGAAGAATATGAAGTTCAATTACAAAATGTTGATTCCGTTTATGAGGCGCTTCAGATCGTAATTGATTTCATAAGTGGCCTCACGGATTCGCATGCAGTTAGACTGTATAAAACAATTAAAGGATATCGATTGCCTGTTTAATAAAAACCGAATTTTAATTAGAGCAATGCCAATTGATCGAAAAAATCTTTTCTGTAGGATTTCCCTATGTGTACTTGATGCCCTTTTAGAAACACCATCCCTTCTGAAATAGAGTCTATCGCCTGGAAATTGATCAAATAGGATCTGTGGATGCGGATAAAACCAAGCGGGATAAGTTTTTCTTCAACACTCTTAAGCGTATGACTAATAATGTATTTGTCCTTAACCGTATGAACAATGGAATAATTATCAAAAGCTTCTGCAAGGATGATCTCGTCTGAATTTAGAGATAAAATCTCTTGATCCTTTCGAACAAAAAGTTTCACGGGCTCGGACTTGGTGATGACCTTTCCACTTGATCTTAGGGTGGCTATTTCAATGTTGGCAATAAGATCACTTTCTCCAAATGGTTTTACAATATATCCCGAAGGTTTCACTTTTCTTGCTCGCTCCAAAGTGGCCTGATCATAATAGGAGGTGAGAAAAATAAATGGTACTTTCAGTTTGGGAGCCAAATCTATTCCATCTGTTTCACCTTCAATATTGATGTCGAGCAAAACCACATCGGGTTTGAATTCTGCAACAGCTTCCAATGCAGTGGTTGCTTCGTCTACTACAGCTGTCACTATATATCCGTTCCTTTCCAGTATCCCCGCTATGTCATCTGCAATGAGAGGTTCATCCTCGACTATCAAAATTGATGACTTGTTCATTACACCAATTTAAATCGAGAAATGTTAAATCTGGACGGAAGGGAAATTAAATTATGATCTATGGATTTAGATAACCATTTTATATCTGCTGATGAATATATCAACCACTGTACCTTCATCATTAATAATATTTAGCTCTGCTTTCAATTTTCTGGAGAGAGAACCAATCATCTTCCATCCAAAGGAGTTGGTATTTTTGAGGGATGCTTCATCCAGCCCCTTGCCATTGTCTTTAATGCTGACTCGCAGCTGGTCATTCTCCTCTCGCATACTTAATTCTATGATTCCACTGTTAACTTCTTCAAAGGCATGCTTGAGGCTATTGGTGATTAGTTCATTGACGATAAGTCCCAGGGGAACAAGGGTATCAACATCCAGCTTAATGCCTCCCACATCAATCTTGTAATCAATTTCTTTTTTATTCATTGTAAATGAATGGATAAGCTGTGGTATTAAAGTTTTTAGGTAGTCATTTACATCTACCCCTCGAAGGTCATTTTCCAGATATAACCTTTGATGAATCAGTGACATGGATTTTACCCTGTTTTGACCATCTGTAATTGCCTCTAGTGCAGACTCATTAGAAAGACTCTCTGCTTGTAAGTTGAGCAGACTGGAAATGACTTGCAGATTATTTTTCACCCGATGGTGTATTTCTTTCAGTAGAATTTCTTTTTCCTGAAGGGCCGACGCAATTACCTTGTTTTTCTCAGCCAATAACCCATTACTTTTGTTTTTTTGTTTGTATCTGACTACAAAAAATAATACTAGAAGGAGAAAAAAAGTACTTAACGAAATGAAGATATTTCGTTGATTTGCACGATTCTGAGAAGCAATTACAGCTTGTTGTGCTTCAACTTTTAGCTCATTGATTTCATTCTGTTGCTTTTCATTCTGATACTTTGTTTCCAATGCATAAAGTGACTCTGCCCTTTGATCTTCTTTGAGTTTTTGATATGCATCAAAATGATTCTTTTTGCTGTTGTAGGCATTTTTGTAATCTCCGATGGCATAATAAGCCTCAGCCAGATTTTCGTAACCCAATGATATTATTCTGGCATTTTGAGTACTATCAATCAAAGCCTTGTTTAGCGAAATCAATGTATCCATCCCATTTAAATTGTTATCTCCGATCTTTGTTTCAACGAGGTAATCCAATGTTTGAAGAGCATTCCGGAATAAGCGATTTTCAATCTGATATTTATACCCTTCCTTAAGTAGCGGGTAGGCGCTTTTGTACTGTTTTTTTCTTACATAAAGGTTGGCCAAATTCACTCGCGCCATATTAGCAAGTTCATGATAGGTCCCTGTAGCAGCAGATTTTATCAAAATCTTTTTGAAGAGTATTTCTGCAGTATCAAAAGACTGCTGACTACTAAATATGGATGCTAGATTAATTCCGGACGCAATAAATCGATATTCGTCATTTAGTTCCTGTGCCAGAAGATATGCTTCCAAGTAATATTTTTTTGCTCTTTCATAATCATCTGTTACGTGAAAAGCGACTCCCATATAATGGGCGATATCTTTAAGATGCCGAAGACCATTTGTTTCGGCTATTTGGTAGGCGGCTCGATAGTATTGAAGACACTGATCTAGGTTACCTACAAATACGTCGTAATAGAGACCAAGATTGATCAACGCTTCAACTGTAAGTCGGGGATCACCGGTCTTCGTAGCAAACTCATAATGCAGCTCTGCAATTGTCCCTGAGGAGTCATTTTCAGTCTCATAATAAAAATCAAAGAGTTGTTTATAAGCTTCTCCCTTCAAGCTATCATTAGTGGCTATTTTCAATGCTGCGTATAGTGAATCTACTTGCGAATGAACACAAGTGGTGATTAACATACAGGTAAGAAAAAAGGAAAGCGTTTTTCCCATGGTAGAGGTCAGGTTCTGTTCATGTTAAATTAATCAATTCGATAAGAGGAGATAAATAATAAGCCTTCCTATTTCAGATATAGTGAGCAGCTTGAATTGAAGTTTTTCAATTTTTTGGACAAAAGAAAAGTCTTTTTAGCCAGTGTCTTTAACCTTTTAGTAAGGGGACATCTGGTATTAGTGAAAGACGGCCTAAGAAAATGGCGTTTCATCAATTTCACTAAAAAATTAGTCCCATCCACTTTAACGGACTGTCCTTTTACTAAAAATCACTTTTGAGAAGTATAAAGTACTTGCAAATTGAGGGGCTCATCAAATAAAAATCCTATGAAACGAATATTCAAAATGAACAACTTAGGCCTTCTAGCCATGCTATTTATCTTATTCACTGCATGCCAGGAAAGTCTTGAAATGTTGCCTGAGATCACCTCTCCAGAATCCGGAGGATGGGGTGGGTTACCAACTGGAGTTATTACAGTCGAAGAATTGACAAATGCCCAAGGCTTTACCTACTTTGAGGATATCAGAGGAAATAAATTTGCTTTGCATGAAGGAAATTTTGTTTGCTCCAATGATTTCCCTGAAGCCATGTTTTCAAAGGTTGAAGTTTCCAACCTACATGAGTATCAAGGATTTGTAGAGGACGGTAATGGAGCGAAGATCTTTATTACCCAAGGCATTGCTTTTCGTCCCGCTACTGAATCTGAAATAGATCTATATGCCGCTGGAGATATGGATTGTAGTTTATTAATTAGTAACCGCAGAAGACCCTGTGTCGACGATGAAGGTAGAGATGGATATGAAGAATGTACTACCATTGTTTTCGTATGCATTTCTCATGCTTTTGGACTGCAAGTTGATATTACAGAGGATTGTTTTGGGTGTGGAGGTGAAATCGGTGGAATTGGAGATGAGCCTGAAATAGAACCTTTGTGTTTTTAGAAAAAAACAGATTTAAAAGGCAGCTCTCAAATGAGAGCTGCCTTGATTTTCTGTGACCCTTTTAATCATCTACTGATTTTCCATCTGAATCTAAGATTTCCCAGAAGAGCATGTAGCTAGCCGTACTATCTCGTTCCAGCAATGTCATAGATGTGGAATATTTCCCAGGTTCATTATCTACTTTGAATTTGAATACACCAAGTTTGTCATTTAAACTCACAAAATCATAGTCCCAAACCTCGATTTCGTTCCATCCCTCATCCACTTCCAAAGTCATTCCAATCTCTTCTACATCACCCGTATCGACCCGATGATATTTTTCTCCCTCAGGCCAGATTTTATGACCGTCTTTTTTTAGATACATCTCATCTTTATCTATCTCATCTGGCGTGGTACATTGAACTGATTTTATTCGAATTGTCGGCATGGTTAAAAAGTTTGCTGAATAAAAATACGTAGTAAAAAACAAAAAAAGGCGATCCCCCTCGGGGATCGCCTCGCATGAGCCTTAGCTTATGCTACCTTAGTTTGCCTTAATTATTCTTTTGTTAATCTTCTTATCTTCAACAATTAGCTCAATTACATAGCTACCTGCTGCAAGGTCAGATATGTCAATTTTATCACTTACATTCTTTTCTGATTTCTCTACACGGCCATTAAGCGAGTATATTTTTAGCTCCGAAATGTTTGATATATTGAAATGAAGAAAGTCTGAAGTTGGATTAGGGTAGATGCTTATTTCACTTTCCATATTGTCAGCTGAGAGTGGAATCGTAACTTCAAATGATAGGGTAAGTGAAGCAGCATTGTGATTTACATCACCGACCTGTTCTACTGATACAACCACCGTCCCCTCAGTCCCATCTAACGTTATCGTCTCACCGGATATTGTTGCCGGGCCAGTCACTGTGTAGGTAAGTGGTAGACCGGAATCCACACTGGCAGAAACATGAAATGGATCCTCTGTTGGTAGTTTATCTTCAATAGGCGTAATGGTAATCACTTGATTTGCTTTATTAATGATCAAAGAAGCATCTACCAATGTGATGGAATAGTTTGTCGCTTCTCCACCAGCCAATGTGATAGTGTAAGTGCCTGCATCGCTTGATTCTATTGCGGTAGTAGAAATGGTAGGTTCTGATGTAAGTGCAGTTGCATCTTCTCCGTTTACAAACCCATCATAAGCAAAAGTCAATGTTGGAATAGCATCTCCATAAGTGATGGTTTGGTTATCCGCTGCTACTGTTAGGCTTGCTTTGCTTACCTGAAAAGTTTGCTGAGCTGATGCCGCAAGAAAATCATCATTACCTGCTTGTAGTGCCTCTACAACAACATCCCCTACTCCTGTAATGGATAAGGTGTTTCCAGAAACCACTGCAGGACCAGAAATTACATTGAAAGTAACATCAAGTGTAGAGCTCGCAGTTGCTGAAAGGGTTTGATCACCTGCTCCATAAGTAAGATCCCCGATTGTTGTAAAATCTACGGTTTGTGCTTGTTTGAATTCCAGAACAGTCACTATTGAAGAAGCAGTAGATGCGTTTCCAGAAGCATCTGTTGCTGTAAGAATCACAGTGTTTTCTCCTAAATCCGTAGCTTCAAATGCGCTAATGTCAATACTTAGTGTTGGTGTCCCGCAATTATCTAATGATCCTCCATCTATATCTGATGCTTCAATGCTTGCCATGTTGTTGGCATCCAATCTAACAGTAATATCTTGAGCTAAGGCCGTTGGCACAATTGGATCTTCCACAGTAACAATTGCTGTTTCTGTTGCAGTATTTCCATTTTCATCTTCAACTGTTAAAGTCACTGTATTAGACCCCAAGTCAGCACAAGAAAAGACCGTTTTATCTAAGCTCAAAATCAGATTCCCAGTGGCGGCACAAACATCATTCGAACCATTGTTGATCTCTGATGCTGTTATTGATGCATCTCCATTGGCATCTAGTTGGATGGTAATATCCTGAGTGATCACTGTAGGTGCTGTCGCATCTTCTACGGTTATTGTCACATCAGCATTTGAGGTGTTCCCATTTTCATCGGTGACCGAAAAAGAAACGGTATTATCACCAATATGCGTGCAATCAAAATCTGTTTGACTTAATCCAAAGGTCAGATTGGTGCTACAATTGTCGGACGATGTATTGTTCAATGTGGAAGGATCAACGGACACGTTTCCAGTTGCATCCAGTTGTACAGTTACTGCTTGAGAAGCAATGACCGGTGCGATGTTATCTTCTACTGTTATGGTAGCATCTACAGTAGATTGATTTCCACTTTCATCAGTTACCGTTAACGTGACAGCATTAGCTCCTAAGTCGCTACAAGTAAATGTACTATTGTCCAGACTGAAAGAAAGCGTAGAGGTACACAAATCCGAAGACCCATTATCAAGATCAGAAGCTACAGCGGTTGCACTTCCATTTGCATCTAATTGAACAACTATGTCTTGGGCAACTGCAGTAGGAGCTGTTACATCTTCTACCGTAACTAATGCAGTTGCAGAACCTCCATTCCCACTTTCATCAGTGACTGTCAAGGTGATTGTATTTTCACCTACATCGGAGCATGAGAAATCTGTTTTATCTAAACTCAAAACAAGGTTTTCAGTGGTTGTACAGTTGTCGGTAGAGCCATTTTCTATATCAGCAGTTACAATTGAAACATTACCAGTAGCGTCTAATTGTATGGTTATATCTCGTGTAATTACTGTTGGCGGAATTGTTTCTTCTACCGTGACCGTCGCGGTAGTAGTTGCCTCATTCCCTGCTTCATCCGCTACCGTTAAGGTGACAGTGTTTGCACCCAAATCCGCACAGGTAAAATCCGATTGATCTAAGCTCAAAGTAAGCGATGTACTACAATTATCAGTAGAACCGTTATCAACTGCAGATGCTTGAAGTGTGGCATTTCCATTTGCATCTAATTGAATAGTAACATCTTGAGCCACAGCAGTTGGCATTTCATCATCACCAATTGTAATCTCTGTAGACATTTGTAAACTGCAGATTTCCACGCACGCCAAATTTCCAGTTATTCTATCTTCAACATGATTCATGTCAACCATGATACCATTAGACAGGTATTGTGAATCATCAATGACTGTAGTTCCAGTCCCCGCTTCCTCATTTAAATCAAAAAATGCGACTAGGGAATTTTCATCTTCCGCTGAAATGCAATTCGTATTAAATGATGCAATAGAAGACGCATCTAATTCAGTTTGCCACATCGCAAACTGATCGATCTGGCCTGTGAAATAGCTGGTATTGAAAGATCCGAAGGTCAATAAAGAAGAATTAGCCAAAGTTGTGCCTGTTCCATTATTGGCTGAATTCTCCAGTACTCCATCTACATAGATGCTCCATGTACCTGTAGATACATTGATGGATCCTGCGACATAATGCCACTGATTATCATTGACGGAAGTGGTCGAAAGTCCTGATTGCTTATAGGTGCCTGTACCATCTCTTCCGTCTAAACTCAACTTTCCATTACTGTCGATATAAAGCGCCCAACCATTTGTAAAATCAAACTTACCCGCAATAAAATTAGAGGAACCAGAGGCACTGGTTTTGATCCAAACACCGATGGTCACTTGAGTCGATACTCCACGATTGATATTTCCCAATGAAACATAATCATCCACACCATCGAACTCTAATGCACCTCCAGTTTTATTCAACGTCCCTAAAACATTGTATGTAGTTGTTGCATGTACGGCTCCAGTGTTAAAGTCTAAACCACTCCCTGTTCCAGCAATTGGTCCATCTACGATACTATTGTCACGGCTATCTCGAAGGAAGTAGTTGATGCCCACCACAGAGCTTCCGGTTGATATTGTGCTGCTTGATCCATCAGGGCAAAAAGAAGCATTATTTGTCGCCGTGATGGTTTCATCATTGATAGCTGAACTAATCGTGACTGTGGCTTCTGCCGTAGCTTCATTTCCTGATTCATCTGTAATGGTCAGGATTACAACGTTTTCCCCAACATCTTCGCATGTGAAATTTGTCTTGTCTAAACTATAAGTCAGATTACCTGCACTAGTACAGTTATCTGATGATCCATTGTCAATCAAATCTGGCGTAATGGTTACATCACCTGTGTTTATGTCTATTTGTGCCACGATATCTTGTACTAAAATGGTGGGTAACTCGGTATCTCCAACAGTGATTTCATTGGCCATTTGTAAGTCACAAGCTTTGTCCCCACATGATGGACTTGTGTCCATTGTCCAGTCAGTAGCAGGATCCATACTTACTAGCGTCCCGTTGATGCTTGAAGCCGAATGATCTGTCAACACCGTGCCAGACCCATCTTCAAATGTGAAATGTGCAACAATATCCGTTTCAGTTCCAGTTGGGCATAAAGAGACATTTGCAAGAATAGTGGAAGCGTCTAACGCCACATCCCAAAGCGTAACTTGGTACAGTGACCCTGGTGCATATATTGCCGATTGAGCTCCAATGTTGAAATTTGCTGGTGAAGCCAAAGTTGTTCCAGTCGTGTGTGTTGCTTCGTTTTCAAGTATGCCATCTACATAGATTTTCCACTCTTGAGTGGTGAGGTCTATCGTTCCTGCTATGAAATGCCACTCCCCATCATTTACTGTAGTAGTAGATACACCGGAGGACTTATAACTTCCACTTCCATCTCTTCCATCTATTGTCGCTTTACCATCAGCATTTATTAATAATAGAAATCCATTGATACCGTCATATTTACTTGCCAAAAACATCGAAGAATTGGCAGTTGTTTTTACCCAAACAGCAGCTGTAAGCTGAGTAGATATCCCACGGTTATCCGACCCTGCATTTACATAATCGTTTACCCCGTCAAAATCTAATGTCGTTTGGGTCTGAACCCTATCCTTTTCTGCGAACACATTGAAAGTAGTAGTGTTACTCAAATTACCAGTTACAAAATCAAGCGCATTTCCTGTGCCGGCAATTGGACCATCCACAATGGAATTGTCCTCACTATCCCTTAGAAAATAATTGAATCCAATAACTGAGCTTGCAGTGGAGATAGTAGTACCAGAAGTACCGTCCGGACAGATCGTCGCATTTAGCACGGTAAGTGCTTCGTTATTTACCTCTGAAGTCACTGTGACAATAGCATCTGCTGTAGCACTATTTCCATTTTCATCCTCCACGGTGAGTGTTACTGTGTTATCTCCCGTATCCTCACAGGTAAATCTTGTTTGTGATAACGACATGGTTAAAGCTGAGCTACAATTGTCTGTGCTTCCATTATTAATCATGGTAGGGTCGATAGTCACAAAGCCAGTTGCAGGATCTACATTGACTGATATATTTTGAACTTCAATAACAGGTGCTACCATATCTTCCACTGTAACTGTAGCCGTAGCACTTCCTGTATTTCCACTGCCATCATCAGCTGTAAGGGTTACTGTGTTGGCTCCAATGTCTGCACAAGAAAAATTTGTTTTGTCTAAACTAAGTGTAAGTGGCGCACCACAAATGCCTGTTGTGGGTGTTGCATTGTCAATCTCTTCAGCAGTGATGGTAGCTTGGCCTGAAGCGTCTAATTGGACGGTAATATCTTGTGAAATAACCTCTGGAGCATATGTTACATTGACTGTAGCCATCGCAGTTGATACTGTCTGAGCACCATAGGTTTCTGTTGCTGTCAGAGTTACAGCATTAGATCCTAAATCTGTGCATGTAAATTCTGTTTTATCAATAGACAAGGTAAATGGATCATTGCAATCTGCATTAGACCCATTATCTATATCTTCTGCTGAAATGGATGCGTTTCCTTGAGCATCTAGTTCAATAGTAATATCCTGAACTATTGCTGTAACTCCATTACTACTAGCACAACCTGTTTCATTAAACAAATTAGTAACATCTGTAGCATCTAATGTTCTAGAATAGAATCGGACATCATCTATTGTCTCTTGAAAGTGATTTGTTGAATTCCCATCTTTAATATTGCCGATAGTTATAGGATGAGATAGATTGACAAAACGTTTAACAACAGACCATGGATGATCTGGAGCTGTATACGTTTGATTCTGTGTGGCCTCAAATACCCCGTCAACATATACATTGTATGTGGCTCTAATTGCTGTTCCTTGTCTAAGACCTCCATTTGTAAAAATAGCTATAGTGATATGATGCCAATTCCCATCAGAAATGTTTGATATGGAATTTGTACTTAAATATCCAGTAAATCCGGTGGCTTCATAAACTGTTCCTGAAACAATATTTACAACCTGTTTCGCCCACTGAAAATTTCCAGCAACTCCAATAATACCATTTTGCAAAAAGACATACCATCCTGTTTGTGAGCTTGTTTCTGCTTCGGCATTTCTTTCAGTTTGATCAATGATTACTCTTTTGGTTGCATCGTTGGTTGTTGTCTTAATCCAAAAGCTAACCGAGAGATCGAAATTTCCTTCAGAATTAACTGTCTTTTGTAAGTAATCTCCATTCAGACTCAATGCTCTGTCCGCTCCGCCAGCTCTATCTGATACTACTGTAAGCGCAGATCCAATTTGATCCAGAGAGTCATCTCCACTTGTGTTAACCAAATTGCCACCTATGAATTTGTATTCTGATGTTAATCCTGTTGATGGTATCTGACCAAAAGCTGATAGGCATAATAATGGAATTAGGAATAGAATTAATTTTTTCATGATGTGCGTTGTTATTGTTTAAGGCACATCGAAATTGAAAACTTATCATTATGAATTTGAGGATGAACTTCCGAACTGAGTGTATGGCTTTCCGAAAAATAAGGTCATCAGAATTGGGTCCGATAAAATCTATTTTTTAGTCGACGAATTTAAACCCCCTGCATAAGCTGCAGAAATTCATCCTTTTTATCTTTTGAGATACTTACTGCTTTATCATTTTCCATTACAATGTAGCCTCCATCCGAGGACACATATTGTTTTAGGAATTTTAGGTTGATCAGATATGATCGGTGTGGCTTATAAAACTCGGTTGCATCTGATAGCATATCCACAAAAAACTTTAGTGGCTTGCTTACGAGAATCTCTCCATTACTTGAGGTATATACCTTGGTATACATGCGATCTGCTTCAAGCAAAATTAAGTCTTCAAATTTTACGAAAAGGACACCATTTGAAACCGGAAGTCCTATTTTTTTTACTTTAGAAGCTTGCAGGGTGTTTCTTAATTCTGTTAGTCGTTCATTGATTTGTGACTTCCCAAGCTCGTCTATTGCTTTATCTACTGCAGCCGCCACCTGCTCATCTCTCAGTGGTTTTAGTAAGTAATCCACCGCATTTAATTTGAAAGCTTTTACCGCGTATTCACTGTAGGCGGTGGTGAAAATAACCTGGAATTTAATCTGCTCAGGAGCGAAGAACTCGAATAGCTGTATCCCTGAATACCCTGGCATTTCTATATCTAGGAAAACTATTTCTGGTTCAATTTCATTGATTAGACGTACTCCTTCCTGTAGGTTACCCGCAGAAGAAATTTCTGATATCCGCGGACAATTTTCTTCCAGCAGGAGCTTTAGAAGCTTTCTTGATTTTTCTTCATCATCAATGATTAAAACCTTCATTTCTCAAATTTATTCAATCTACACTGTTCCAATTTAGCCGCCTTCCCAAAGTACCTTCTTAGTTTCCAAAACTGATGCCTCTTTATGAAGTTGGGATCGTCAGTTTTACCTTCGTCCCAATAGCACTACCGTCTTCATTGTACAAGTCAACCGTTTCCTCACCAATTTCTCTTTTAAGGTCTTTATTAATTAAGCTGAGACGTTGCTTTGTTGCACTCGTTGCAAAAGACTGGTGATTGGGATCTCTGCTTCTATTTATTTCCAATGATCTTTTCCTACCTATACCATTATCCTCAATGAGGCAAATCAAATTCCCTTCAGCATCATTTGTTTCGAAGCTTATTTTTAAAATTTTGTTAAACTCTTTATGTAAAAGTCCATGCAGGAGTGCATTTTCAACATATGGCTGAATCAACATAGCGGGTATTTTTTTTTCTAAAGAAATCTTCTCATCCACTATTAACTGATATTTCAGGGTGTCTTCAAAACGCAATTTTTCCAACTCAAGAAATAATTTTAGTGCGGTAATTTCGTCATCGATGGTGATAAACTTCGCCTGACTAAACTGAAGGTAAATCCTCATCAAGTCCGCAAATTTTCCAAGGTATTTTCCTGCCAACTTTCGCTCATTTAGCATGATATACTCTTGGATGGAATTAAGCGCATTGAAAATAAAATGTGGATTCATCTGAGACTGCAAAGCAGTCAATTTTGAGGCATTCAACTCTGCCAATTGATTACTACGGATGGATTGAGCCCTAAGCCTTACCTGATAAATAGCATAACTTCCAACGACAAACACGAGGATCGCACCGCCTATAAACCACCAGGTAAAGTAGAATGGAGCCTCCACCCTGAACTCGATCGACTTCTCGTCAATAATCTGACCCTTATATTTCAATTGTGTTTGAAACGTGTGATCCCCAAAAGTCAATGCACGATACACCACAGAGTTAAGCTCATATGGATTTTCGTTCCAAGATCCTTCATTCAGTCGATAGACATATGATAGATCCGCCATTCGAGCTAAAGAAGGGGCCATTATTTCAAATTTAATTTCGTTTTCTTCAAATGGAACAATAAATGATACCTCAGAAACCCTGCGATCATTGATGGTGACTAACACCTCCTGAATCTTTGGATTCCAATCTTTCTGATCTTTTAAGAACTTTTTTGAAAGCCTTTGTAAACCGGTCTGGTTTAAAAACCATATATAATCAGTATCTACTTGAAAGTCTCGAACTTTTTTGCTGATCAGCCCATCTGATTCACCAAGTAACGTGAGATTTGTTAAATCTGGGTCAAATATTTGAAACCCCTGTTCTGAGGAAATATAAAGGGTATCATTCAAGGATTGAACCTGCCAGACATTATCTGATATTAGCCCATTTTTTTTGTCTAAAAATCGCACAAGAGAGTCATTCTCGACTGCTAATACACCAAATTTTTGGGTAGCCACCAGCATTTTTCCTTTGTGATGTACCAGATCATTTACCAGAAAATTGTTATCTCTGAAACCTATAGTAAACTCACGATCCAGTGAATCTATTCGAACCAATCCTTGAATCGTAGCTACAATCAGCTCCTTGGCCTCTGAGTTATACTCAAGCGACGAAGTACGACCAACAGAGAATATTTTTCTTACTTTTATTGGATCTACAGATATGCGAGCCACATGTGAGTGAGTCCCTATCGCATAGTTGCTTGGACCGAGGGAAACAACATCCTTTACAGACCCTAAAGAGGCGTTTATATGTTTGCCTGCTTTGACATCTAAAATATCAAAAGAATTGAGATCTGTGACCAGGTGATTATTTTCTGGAAAAAATTCCAAAATCTCGATTAACTTTTTAGAGCTCCCCGATAAAATGGTATAATCTCCATCTCTCCATTCGAATACGTGACCATTAGTACTGCCCAAATACAGTCCGCCAGCACCATTAGTCGCTATTCTAGAAAACCTGACATCTTCAGGCCATTTTATCAGCTGCATGTGCGAACCAGGTATCACGATGATGCCATTACCAAAAGTGCCTAAGAGAATATTGTCTTCATCATCTTGGAAGAGGTAAGAAATAAAGTAGTTAGGAAACATTATCCGCTCTGAGTCGGCAACATTTCTGAGGTCATAATTTTTTATTCCAAAACGATTGCTTGCCAGCCATAAATTTCCTTCACTTGCATAAATCCTGCCCGGTTCGTCTGCATCCAGAATGATTTTAATCTGAACATCATCTTCGATTGAGTCAATTTCAAAAATTTTTGCTTCCCCCGGCTCACTAGCATACATTTTATTTCCTGCCATGAAATAGTGCAAGACCCCTTCCAGCTCTATCTGCCTATTCCTAATTTCATACCCTTGCTCATCAACAATTGCTACAGAGTCTCCACTATAATTAATAATCAAATTACCACTCGAAAGTCTCCCCAGTTGAACTATTGCCCCGGAATACGATCTTACATTTTCTATTACGCTAATTTGATTTTCAAATAACCTGTAGCACTTCCTGGAAGAAATTATGAGTTGATTATCCGGTAAAAAATCAAAATTTACATAAGCACCTAAAAGAGAGTCTGGTACAGTGTGGACCAGCTTTAGTTGCCCATCACCTATTGTGAAAATTTGTCCACTAAAATTATTGAAAAAAATCTCACCCTTGTAATTAATGGTAGGATTAAACAGGGAACTACTTTTCTGCTCTGGATGAGAATAGTTTTGAAATTTGTAGCCATCAAAACTAAATAACCCCTTATTTGTGGTGATCCAAAATACATGGTCAGGGGTTTGGTTGATTCCATAGATATCAATTCCGGAGAGTTCATCTGAGCCAAGAAAAAAATGATAATCGTTTTGGCTAAATGCGAATGATCCCCCCATCAAAAACAATAAAAATACCCATTGGCGCATGTTTCAAAAATAGATGAATTCCATCCATGAAAGGACATTTGCCAAGGGTCTAAGAAAATAGTTGATTTTTCTGCTTTTTGAATTCTTTTCTAATATCAATTCCAAAATACCTGATGCCATAATCATAAACCCCTGAAAATCTTGCCCCTAAGCCTTATCTAATTACCTTTGCGCACTATTTTATTATGTGGTCTAAACTAGCTCATACAATCCTTCGGTTTCGCGTTACATTAATGGTCATTCTTGGCCTGGTAACGGTATTTATGGGATACCAGTCTCAAAACATTAAGTGGTCATATGACCTGGCTAATATTGTTCCTGAGAAGGATCCTGATATGGTCTATTTTAAACAGTTTAGAAGAACGTTTGGAGAAGACGGAAATATCATGGCCATTGGTGTGCAGGACAGTGCCATTTATGAATTAGCAACTTTCAAAAAGTTTAGAGATCTAACCCTCGAATTAGAAGCTCAGGAAGGAATTCGAAATGTACTTGGTCTCCCAAACCTTCAAAAACTTGAAAAGAATAATCAAAAAAGAGCATTCGAATTAAAGCCTGTTTTTGAAGGAATTCCAGATACACAAGAAGAACTTGACAGCCTTCTTCAAGGAGCTGCTAGCTTACAGTTTTATAGTGGCCAACTAATCAATTCGGAGAATGGAGCTACTCTAATTCTTATCACAATCAGAAAAGAAGTACTCAATTCCAAGAATCGGGATCAACTAGTAAATGGAATTATAGCCGCTGGTGAGCGATTTGAAATCGATACAGGAGTAGATGTTCACTTTGCCGGACTGCCATACTCAAGATCAATAACCACTGGTAAAGTAAAAGCAGAGTTGAATATGTTCCTGGTGCTATCACTGATCGTAACAGGCATCATACTCTTCCTTTTCTTCAGATCCTTTAAGGCAGTATTCTTTCCGCTAATTATCATAGGTGTTGTGGTAATCTGGGTGATGGGAACGCTCGCGCTATTGGAATATAAAATAACGCTCCTTACTGGACTCATCCCTCCAATAATTGTTGTAATAGGTATACCCAATAGCGTATATATGCTAAACAGGTATCACCATGAGTACAATGAGCATGGGGACCAGATGAAGGCCTTGAGCAGAATCATTCGTAAGATTGGTGTGGTCACGTTTATTACAAACCTGACCACTGCGGTAGGATTTTTCGTTTTAGCAACGACCCAAATCAATGTTTTGGTTGAGTTCGGCATTGTTGCCGGTATCAATATCATGGCGACCTTCATTGTTAGTATCATCCTGATACCCGGGGTATTTTCTCTCTACAAGCCGCCATCACAAAAGCACCTTAAACATCTTAAATTCAAGATGCTTGATTCAGTTATTAAGTGGTTGGATGAGATTGTACATAAATACCGACCAGCCATTTTTCTAGTTACAATAGCGGTAGCCACTGTATCGGCTTTTGGATTGGTAAAAATTCAGGCTGTTTCTTACATGGTGGATGATATACCTGAGAATAGTCCACTTAAAAAAGATCTTCACTTTTTTGAGAATAACTTCAGTGGCATCATGCCTATGGAGATAATCGTTGATACCGGAGCGAAGAAGGGAGTTCAGAATCTGAGAAACCTTAGAAAGATTGATGAATTTGAGAGATTCATTTCTTCCATTGACGGGATTTCTCAACCTGTTTCTGTGGTGAGTTTTGCTAAGGCAGCCAGACAGGCCTTTTACAACCAAAGTCCATCATTCTACTCTTTACCAACCAATCGTGACATGGCATTTATCATGCGATATTTAAGCGAGGGGGAGACAGAAGATTTGTCGCAATCATTTATTGATTCTACTGGAAGGTATGTTCGTGTCTCTTTAAAAATTGCTGATATTGGTTCCCACAGATTAGATTCTCTTGTTAATGGTGTGATTGCTCCAAAAATCGATTCAATATTCCTTGATTCGAAAATGGATGTAAACCTTACCGGGACCACCCTCATGTTTATCAAGGGCAACAAGTTTCTCATTGAGAATCTTCTCACTTCTATGATTATTGCGTTTTTCATAATCGCTCTGATCATGGCACTACTTTTCCGAAATGTGAAAATGATCATCATTTCAATTATACCGAATATTATACCGCTACTAATAACAGCAGGAATTATGGGATATTTTGGAATTCCATTAAAGCCAAGCACTGCATTGATTTTTAGCATCGTTTTCGGAATATCTGTGGATGATTCCATTCACTTTTTAGCTAAGTATCGGCAAGAGCTTTACGCCAGCAAATTCAATGTGTCGAAAGCCATAAGTAAAAGTATTCGAGAGACCGGATCTAGTATGATCTACACCTCCATTATTCTCTTTTTTGGGTTTATCATTTTTGTCCTTTCTGAATTCGGAGGGACTATTGCTTTGGGGAAACTAACTTCCATCACGCTGTTTTTTGCAATGATTACAAACGTGTTGGTCTTACCTGCACTCATTCTACAATTTGATAGTGGTAAAAGAGATAGCTCCAAACATCCGCTCATTGAAAACATTCCTGAGCTAGCTGAGGGAATCAATGAAGACGACAAGTCAAAAAAGAAAAAAAAGAAGAAGTAATAAGAACTATTGGACTGTGAAATATCCTGAATTTAAGAAAGTCAGCTATTCAAAAATCGCAACCGACATCCTGAATTTTTGGGAAGAAGAGAAGATTTTTGATAAGTCAGTAAGCACCAGAGAAGGGAAGGACACCTTTACCTTTTATGAGGGGCCTCCATCTGCAAATGGAACACCGGGTATTCACCATGTGATGGCGCGAACAGTAAAAGACATCTTCTGCAGATACAAAACCCTCCAAGGCTATCAGGTAAAAAGAAAAGGCGGCTGGGACACACATGGGCTACCCGTTGAATTGCAGGTTGAAAAGCAGCTTGGGATTACCAAAGATGACATTGGCAAGAAGATTTCTGTCGAAGAATATAACGCTAAATGCAGGGAAGCCGTAATGAAGTTCAAAGGCGAATGGGATGATCTCACTCGCCAAATGGGATATTGGGTGGATTTAGATAATCCATATGTCACATTCGAAAAGGAATACATAGAGTCAGTATGGAACCTCTTAAAAAGACTTTTTGATAAAGATCTTTTGTATAAAGGGTACACTGTTCAACCCTATTCACCTGCAGCTGGTACAGGGCTTAGTTCACACGAATTAAATCAACCTGGTACCTACAGGGATGTAAAGGACACCTCTATTGTTGCTCAGTTTAGAGTCAAAAAAGCAGATAAATCTTCTTTTCTATTTGATGAAGATACCGAAGATGTAAGGGTGCTGGCATGGACGACCACTCCTTGGACACTTCCTTCTAACTGTGCACTAGCAGTCGGTGAAAAGATCACTTACGTAAAAGTAAAGACCTATAATCAGTATTCGCATGAGCCTGTATCGGTGGTGCTGGCAAAGGATTTAGTGAACAAATTTTTCTCTGAAAAAGCAAAAGATGTTTCACTATCAGATTATAATCCAGGGGATAAGCTCATTCCTTTTGAAATCACACAAGAGTTTAAGGGGTCTGATATCCTTGAGGTAAAATATGAGCAACTAATGCCCTATGTTACCAACGAGGAATTAGAGGAAAAGGCATTTCGAATTATCCCGGGTGATTTCGTTTCCACTGAGGACGGAACAGGTGTGGTGCATACTGCTTCCGTGTTTGGCGCAGATGACTTTAGAGTCACACAGCAAGCGGGCGTACCTTCTATCATGGTGAAAGATGAAATGGGGCAGGATGTTCCGTTGGTAGATAAGCAAGGACGTTTTGTTAGTGAGGTAACCGACTTTGCCGGAAAGTTTGTCAAGGAGGAGTATTACAGTGATGAGGAGCGGGCTAATCCAGATTTTAAGCCAACCGATGTACTTATCGCAATAAAGCTTAAAGAAGACAATAAAGCATTCAAAGTAGAAAAATACGAGCACTCCTATCCACATTGTTGGAGAACAGATAAGCCGGTGCTCTACTATCCGTTGGACTCATGGTTTATCAAAACCACTGCATTGAAAGATCGTCTGGTTGACTTGAATAAGACGATCAACTGGAAACCGGCTTCCACAGGTACCGGACGTTTTGGAAACTGGCTGGAGAATTTGGTAGACTGGAACCTGAGTCGTTCACGTTTCTGGGGAACCCCGCTTCCTATTTGGGTGACGGAAGATCGTACCGAAATGAAGTGTATAGGAAGTATTGCGGAGCTGGAGAAGGAAGTGCATAAAGCTGCTGAAGCCGGATTCATGAGTGCTGATCTCCCTAAAGATTTTGATTTACACAGACCATTTGTAGATGATGTCTTTTTGGTAAGTGATTCAGGTCAAAAAATGACACGTGAATCAGATCTCATTGACGTTTGGTTTGATTCTGGTGCTATGCCCTATGCACAATGGCACTATCCTTTCGAAAACGAAGAAACTTATAAAGCGAATTACCCGGCAGATTTTATCGCCGAGGGTGTAGATCAAACGAGGGGTTGGTTTTTTACCCTACACGCAATCGCGGTATTACTAAATGATAGTGTTGCTTACAAAAACGTAATTGCTAACGGACTGGTGCTTGATAAGAACGGCAACAAAATGTCTAAAAGATTGGGTAACGCCATTAACCCTTTTGAGACACTCGATCAGTATGGAGCGGACCCTACTCGCTGGTATATGATTGCCAATGCCAACCCGTGGGACAATCTCAAGTTCGATTTAGACGGTGTTGCGGAGGTCCAAAGAAAATTCTTTGGTACACTCACAAATACTTATTCATTCTTTGCGCTATATGCAAATCTGGATGGTTTCCAAATGAATGAATCAGACCTTACTCTGGTAACCGATCGTCCAAGATTTGATAAATGGATACTTTCAGAACTTCAGATCCTAATCAAAGATGTGACCTCATTCTATGAAGATTATGAGCCAACTAAGGCAGCTCGTGCAATTCAAGAATTTGTAAACGACCAGTTATCAAATTGGTATGTTCGGTTGTCACGGAAACGATTTTGGAGAAGTGAACTGAATGATGACAAGAAAGCAGCCTATGAAACACTGCACGAGTGTCTAATGGTAACTGCTCAGCTAATGAGTCCTATTGCACCATTTTATTCTGAATGGTTGTATAAAAACCTAACGGATGGAATTAGGGATGCAAGCGTGAAAAATGACTCAATGTATAAATTTGAGTCCGTCCACCTGAGTCATCTTACTACATCAGATGATAATAAAATAGATGAAGCGTTGACTGAAAGCATGCATTATGCTCAAAGTATTTCATCACTTGTTCATTCATTGAGAAAGAAAGAAAAGATTAAAGTTCGCCAACCTCTTCAAAAGATATTGATTCCAATTCTTAGAGAAGAAGTAAAAGAGCGAATTGAAGCAGTCGAAGAATTAATCAAGACAGAAATCAATGTCAAAGAGATTGAGTATGTAGATGATGCATCCGGAATTTTGGTAAAGAACATTAAGCCAAATTTTCGAAAGCTTGGTCAAGCTTATGGTCCGAAAATGAAATCCATCTCCGGAATAATCAATGGATTTACGAAAGATGACATTGCTGCAATAGAACGAGATGGAGTTTATGAAATCGAAGTGGAGGGTGAAAGCATTAAGCTGACGCTTGAAGATGTTGAGATTACTTCTCAGGATATTCCGGGATGGCTGGTTGCCTCAGAGGGGGGTATGACTGTGGCGCTTGATATTACCATTTCTGATGAGTTAAGGAAGGAAGGGTTGAGCAGAGATATGGTTAATAGAATCCAAAACTTAAGAAAGGATAAGGGTCTGGAGGTTCAGGACAAAATTGCCGTTACTTACTCAACAGGCGATTCAATGATGAATGCGGCTATATCAGATTTTGCTGATTACATAAAAACAGAAACTCAGGCGTTATCTCTCGATGCATCTTCTATATCCAGTGGTGAAAAATTTGATATAGATGGCATTGTAGTCGACGTTCAAATTGAGGTAGCAAAAAAATGAAAAACCAGATTGTAAAATATTTTCTGATCAGTGTCCTGATCATACTCATCGACCAAGCGGTAAAGCTGCTTGTTTATTATAATATGGACATGGGCACGAAGGGCCAGATTTTAATTTTCGGTGATTGGTTTAAGCTGCATTACCTCACCAATCCGGGTATGGCATTCGGGATGAAGTTAAATTTTGAATATGGTAAACTTATTTTAACCGTTTTCAGAATTGGTGCCATGATAGCGATTGGATACTACCTATATACGCTGATTAAAAGCAGAGCAAATTCAGGATTTCTTGTCTGCATAGCGTTGATTCTGGGAGGAGCAATTGGAAATCTGGTTGACTCTATTTTCTATGGAATCTGGTTTGACAATGCTCCTTATGATGCTCCTTCTGCCTGGTTTCATGGTCAGGTTATTGACATGTTTTACATTGATATCTGGGAGGGCTACCTTCCGGATTGGATTCCGGGTCTAGGCGGTGATTACATGGCTTTATGGCCGGTATTCAATATTGCAGACGCAGCTATTTTCGTTGCAATCTGTTTTATTATTATTTTTCAGAAAAGGTATTTTAAGAAGGAAGAAGAAGTTAATACCAACGAATTCGAGACACAGCATTCATAAATTTTGAAAACCTATCACATTCTCAATGGTGATGCTTTAAAGCACCAGTTTCCGGAAGGTCAAATTTCGGGAGAGTTGATTGTGACCAGGGAATGCTTTGTAGAAGGACCTGTAAAGGCAAAAAATAAAGAAGAGTTTTTCCAAAAAAGAGCTGAATTCATAGCTGAGGCTTATGGAGATCACAACTATGAACAGGAGGTGATTCCTGAGCTTAGCAAAATATCTCAAATTAAAGATAGCAAGGTGGTCCTCTGGTTTGAGGAAGATCTGTTTTGTCAAATCAACCTTTGGTTCGTCTGTAGCCAGCTGTACATGAATGAGATAGATGTATCTCTCGTGTGTCCTGAAAATTCGCTGCAATACGGATTTGGTGGTTTCTCTAAAGATGAATTAGTAGCTGCCTATCAGCAAAGGAAAAGTTTATCTCAAATCAACGTCAATCAGTTTGCCATCCTTTGGTTTGCTTATCGGAATGATGACATAGAACGTCTGTTAAAATTAGCCGTTCAGCTTCATTCAGATTTTCCCTTCGTCATGAAAGCTATTGAGGCGCACTTTGATCGAATTCCAAAAGATGGAAAGCCTGGAAAGCCAGAACAATTGATTCGTGATATTATGGAAGAAAAATCCACCAAAGATTTTGCCACAGTATTTAAGGAATTTAACAAAAGAGCTTCCATTTATGGCTTTGGGGATTTACAGGTCAAGCGAATTTTTGATCGGATCAACTGATCTCTAAATAAGGGTTTTGCAATCATCTCTTGATTGCCATAGTTATTTCATCCTTTGTTTTTTTAAAAAAATTTTTACATTAGTCTCATGAACAATAAGCCTCGTATCCTCAAAGCTTTTGAAGCATTAGATACTGAAATTCAGGAGCAGATCAAATTAGCTTACCCTGAAGGTTTCAAGGACTATCTTATCAAGTTTGCGAATAAAGATGGAGAATATCAAAGCGGCCTTCCTTTTGAGACCGAAGAAAAATATTACCTCGTAAAAATGACCTCAGAAGAAGCCCGTATACTCATCGCTGAAGATGATGATTACGATGATGATGGAAACCTCAGGGATAATGTGAGGGAAGAGTTTGAGGATAAATATGATGAAGACGATGACTACTAATTAAAAAGGCAGCCACAGGCTGCCTTTTTTGATCCATAGCTGTCTATTCGCAGATGTTTGCTTCTAAAAATGCTATCGCTTCACTCATCATTAATTCAATATTCTCCACGCTGGAAATAGAAGTAGTGCTTACATCACAGCCTTCAAGTATCTTAATTACTTCATCCTCTATGTTTCTTTTGTAAACAATTACACTGTTGCCTGTCTTGTTGTCTACTAAAAAATACTCTTTAAAGTAGATTTTCGCATGATCATAGTTAACACCAGATATAATCCCCTGATACGTTCCTGCAGCTGCAATTCTTGCGTTGTTCGCAGTAGTTACTAGTCCCTCTCTATTTTCAATAGACTTTTCTACACTTTTTTGTGCTGCTTTTTCAGCTGCATTTTCTGCAACTTCTTCTGTTGTTTGTCTGATTACATCTTTAAGTACAAATGAAGCTCCTTTTCTTTCATGTGTAGGATAAGGATTTTGAAAATAGCTAAATCGTTCATTCGGATTTTCTACGCGGATATACATATCTTGAGCATTCACAAAGTGTTGCTCTTCTCCATCAATGTTTTGCATGTAATAAACAACTTTATGCTGTTTAGCTAAATATTCAAATACTACCTCGTTCTCATTCGCAAAGCGTACTCCAATTGGTCCAATGATGCCTTTTCCTTCTCCAAGTCCATGTTTTTTAGAGGAAACCAAGGCTTCTATTTTTTCCCCGTTTTCCAGGATTACATATCCCGGATAGAAGTTTTGGATGGGATCCTTGTAGTCGTTTTTGATTTCAGACAAATAATAATTAACCAATCCATAGTCTGTCACTTGGGATTGATCATAATTTGTTTTGTTTCCTTCAGGATCGCGAAAGCGTATTTCAGAAAGTACTCCATTGTAGACACTCAGAGCTATTTCTCCCGATCTTTGGTTTCCTGACTGATCCACAACATACCCTTTATGATAGTGTGTTATGACTTCTGTTCTTGAGGTAGACCTTTTAGTCAACTTAATCGAGTAGTAAGTACCCTCCGTTGATTTTTGTGCTGCTAGAACTTCCTCTATTGATATTTTTGGCTCTATAACCTTATTTGGATTTTCAATTTCTATGTAGGTGCCCTTCACATTCTTAAAGTGATGTTCTTCACCATTAATATTTTGCATGTAATAAGTCACCTTGTAACTGCTTGCAGGATATTCATAAATCTCATTGTTCTGTCCTGCGTACTTCACATTGACCGGGCCATTGGCTTTACTACCATCAGAAGTTCCAAGTGTTTGATTTACAGAAGCAACAAGTCCCTCCTTCCGTTTTCCCGAAGAAAAAATGATGTATCCGGGGTGGAAGTTTTTGATTGGATTTTTATAATCATTCTTTACTTCAGAAACTAAGGACCTGACAATATCAAATCCCTGAAGACTAGACCTGTTAAACTTGATTTTGCTTCCTGAGGGGCTTTTATAGCGCACTTCAACCGTATCCTCGTTAATTACTTTTAAAGCAATTTTTCCATCCATTCTTTGACCGGATGCCTCAATTATATGACCTTCAATATAGTTGGTGATAACAACACTCCTGCTTCCGCTTATAATTTGAGATTTGACTGTATACTGACTGAGACCGAAAAGTGGCATTAGCAAAAATAGGATCGTAAGCTTTTTCATAAGTAATAGTTTATGTCAGATGAATGATATTTTTCTATGCTGCGAGTACTGCAAGCAAAATCACAATGGTTAGAATTTTGATTAGTATTTTCATGTCGGAGTATCATTTTGCAGAAGTGATTATTAATAGCAGAAGGCAACACAGGAGTTGTAGCCTGCATCACCAACGGCTAACAATTTATCATTTAAATCAGGTTACTTTTTCTTCTCAGGATCTCTTTCTGTATAAAGAACCACTCCTTCAGTAAGCTCAGGATCTACCATCTCAATTCGGCCACTTGATATATGATCAATCAAAAGATTATCTATAACACCATGATCGATTCCTCCTGAAATAATGTTGTCTTTAGAATAGATAAAGCCAATTTGATTGGTTCCAGCTGGCACTTCAAACATAAATTTGAATGGACCACCTTCTCCCGAAATCCCATTTATAATTTCTCCATTAAGAGTCCATCTTAACCAATCGTAATTAGCCTCACTGGAAATAATTGCATCAAAAGACACGTATACTTCCGTTTCACTAACTACATCAATATAGATTTCGGTGTATTCGTTATGATTTAACGCCGTAGGCTGACCGCTATCCGGACTCCCAAGAGCAAGATTGGGTTTACTCTCGTTTACTCCAGGTGTAAAATCCATTTCATACCATAGCCAATTTGCATGGTCATCATCAGCTTGAATAATCCAGCTTGGGACATTATCCTGAAAATCTGCGAATAAAAAACCTGAACCCGTTCCTGGATCACCTTTATCGCCTTTGTCACCTGTATCACCCTTGTCGCCAGTATCGCCTTTGTCGCCTTTATTTCCCTTGTCTCCTTTATCTCCCTTGTCACCTTTAGGGCCTTCTGTTCCTTGAGTCCCTTGCTGTCCTTCCGGACCTTCCGGACCAACTAACTCCTCTGTGCATGAGAATACTCCCAAGCACAGCAGGATCATCATCGTTTTAATTACTTGTGTTTTCATAATGTTAGCAATAGTTTTTCTTGATTTTCCGCTAATGTATGAGCGTTATTCATTCGCATTTTGAAAATGGATGTGAACAAATACGACAGGGGTGTGAATGGCTTAAATTGTGTAGTGAACAACTTAGTGCTCACATCTTTTACGATAGTATAAAACAAAAAAGCAGCAAAGAGTGAATCCTTGCTGCCAATTGAAAAATGTTTAACCTAAATGATTAGAGGATTATAAGGCCCCATTCGCTTAGGTGCTACTAATGTATCGCCAGATGTTTCTGTAAAATTGAAACTTGTTGCGAATGGAATCGCTGATGCTGTGAATGGATATATTGATGAAGTGAATGAATTAATCTATCTTTCGGATTCGATTATTTTCGAATGACTCTTAGAAAACTCACCATACTTTTCTTGTGTTTTTGTGCATTATTCAGCGGGGCTCAGAACAATCAGCAACCATTAATTGATAGCCTGGAAAGCTACCGTCCGTTAGCCGAACCTGGTTGGGACGAACTGGATTTATGCCTTGGATTATATAGACTTTACCTTTTTGGTGGAAACGTGGAAAAAGCTGATGAACAGCTTGAACGTATTTATGAAATCGGTAGAGAGGAGAATATTCCCATAGCAGCGGCTTATGGTCGGATCATGGAAAATCTTCGCGCATATATCATAGAAAGCGATGACGACAAAGCAATCAGGATGTGTGAGGAAGCGATCGAAATTGCTAAGGATTTGGATCATAGTGAAGCGCTTGCTTACGCCAGATACCAGCTGGCTGAAAACTATTATTTCGAAAAGGGGGAACCTCAAAAAGCCATAGATATCATATTACTTTCTTTGGAGGAAGTAGACGATCGAGTAACCCTAAAAACAAAGGGGAACACACACAAAACCATTGGTCATGTCTATGGCCAAATCGGTAAATACGATGAAGGTATGAAGCATTTAAGTATTGCTTTAGAATACTTTAATGAATTGAACAATAATCCTCCTCTACATTCAAAAATTGGTAGGCGTAGTTCATTGGATGTTGCCTCTGAAATGCATATTACAAACACACTCAATTACATGGGTGATTTGTACGTAATGCAAGGAAAGATATTGGAGGCATTGGAATATAAAGTTGAGGGATTGGCCTTAATGGAAAAGATTCAAAACAAGGATATGATGGCCTGGATGTACTTTCAAATTGGAAAGCTATATGCTGAAATAGGTAGTTTGAATCTTGCTGTATCAAACTTTCAAAAAGCACGGATACTCTTTGAAGAATTGAACTTTCAGAAGGACATCCACCGTGTCAATGGAAGTATGATTCCGACGTTGGTTCGCATGAGCGAGTATCAGCTGGCTGAAGAACTTACAAATGATAATATTGACTTTTATATTGAAACCAGCGATACGGTATTTTTAGCATCATCTTATGTGCATGCCAGTGGAATATTTTTAATGTTAGAAGATTTTATACACCTCAACAAGGCAAAAAACTATTTGGATGCAGCTACCCCGTTGGTTGAAGTAATTTCAGATCCTAAAATAGAATCGCTTTATGCCAGAATGCAAGGAATGTATTCAAAAAGAAAGGGGGACCTTGAAAAAGCAAACACATATTTTAGACAGGCACTTGCTATTAGCACAGCATCAAATCAGCTTTTTAAGGCTCGGGTTACGTATGACATTGGTGACAATTTTTTACTCAGAAAAAACTATGATTCGGCCAAAATATATGCCACACAAGCGATGAATATGGCACAGGAACTAAAAGATCGCGACCTTTCAATGGATAGCTATAGGCTCCTTAGCAGAATTGGAGAAGCCTCTCGAGACTACTCTCAAGCTTATGACAACCACTTAAAGTTCTTCACTCTTTATGACAGTCTTTTTACTTCCACTGCACAAGCGAAGCTCAAAGAGGAGCAAGTTCGTCAGGGGATCTACAACTATCAACAAGATAAGGAGCTGGCTGAACAAAATGCTCAACTTTTGGAAGATAGAAATAACGTCTTTTTGATTGTTGGAGCGGTACTTATAGTCGTGCTTCTTTTTATGCTTTACCTATACATCAGTCTACGTAAAGTCAAAGCAAAAACACAATTGCAAAACCTTCAACTCACCCAGCTAAATCAAACAAAAGACAAATTTTTTGGCATCATTGCTCATGACCTAAGAAGTCCATTGATTGGATTACAGGGAGTGGGTGATCAGGTCGATTATTTTTTGAGAAAAGGAGATACAGATCGTCTGGAACAAGTCTCAAAAAGCATCAGTGACACCACCAAAAAACTGAACGAACTACTTGACAACCTTTTAAGCTGGGCGCTTCTTCAGAATGGTATGATCCCGTATGACCCTCAAAAAGTGGACATTAAACAAGCTGTGGAAATTACTTTTGACTTAATGAAACCATTGGCTGAACTGAAGGGAGTCGAACTTCAAAACCAAATACAATCAGAATCCTATGTTTATGCGGATGAAAAAGCTGTCCACACCATATTAAGGAATTTAATTTCCAACGCACTGAAATTTACAGAGTCCGGCGGAGCAGTTGTGGTAGATCTAGAGGAAAACGAGAATCAAGCTCGCATCTTAATCAACGATTCCGGCACGGGAATATCTGCAGAGCAGCTACCTGAAATCTTCGCGTTGGAGAATGAGAGTAAGCATGGTACACAAGGAGAAAAAGGAACTGGGCTAGGATTGATTTTATGCAAGGAATTGGTTGAACTTAATCGTGGCAATATCAGCGTAGAAAGTACGCTTGGTGAAGGTTCCACATTTGCCTTCAACCTTCCAAAAGCAGCATAATGGCAAAACTGGGAATATATATCGTTGAAGATGAATCGCTCTATGCCAATCAACTGGAAATGATGGTTGACGAGCTGGGCTATGAGTTGATGGGTATTACTGACAACAGTGATGCAGCAAAAAAGGAGCTCGAAGAGATGCAACCGGATTTAATATTGATGGATGTGAAAGTAAACGGATCCATGTCAGGAATCGATCTGGCAGCTTCATTGTCATTTAATGCCAATGTAATTTTCATAACCTCTTTTGAGGACGAAGCTACCTTCAACAGGGCAAAAGAAACCAAACCACATGCCTACATAACCAAGCCATTCGATTCGAAGAATTTACAACGAACAATCGAGTTGGTTGTCGGCAATTTGGATCAGGGATCAGAATGGCAAGAAGATAAAATTTTCGAAAAATCACTTTTCATTAAGAATCGCCAACATCTCGAGAAAATTGATATTGAAGACATTATCTATCTGGAAGTTGAAGACAGATACAGTACTGTATATACATCCTTTGGTAAAAAATATGTTCTCCGCATGAGCTTAGGAGATGTCCAGCAGAAGCTCCCTGAACGATATTTTATGCGAATTCATCGCAAGTACACAGTTAACCTGAAATCCATTAAAAGCATTAATGTTCAGGATAATATGATCTTAATTGGAGAAACAGAAATACCCATTAGCCGCTCCCATAAAGAAGAATTACTTCAAAAGTTGGAATGGCTGCAATAATTTTTATTTCACTTCCTCTGTCAAGATCTCAGGTTTTCCCTCTAGCGTTTTGTGAACAGGGCACCTATCCGCAATCTCAATTAAACGCTTTCTTTGCTCATCAGTTAAATCCCCGGTTAGCTTTATTTTCCGCTTAATCTGATCGATTTTACCCTTCGAACTTTCGCTGTTCTCGCCATCTTGTTTATGTACTTTATCATGTGTGAGCTTTACTTCAACCTCCTTCAAGTCTATCCCTTTATGATCGGCGTACATACGTAAAGTCATAGCGGTACAAGCCCCTAGTCCTGAAAGAAGATATCCATAAGGAGTCGGGCCATAATCGTCTCCCCCAACACTCGGTGGCTCATCTGCAATCAATTGATGTCTCCCAGAAATTATTTCAGTCGTATATCCTTTTTCACCAACCCTTGTCAAAACCTCGCCTTCGGGAGACTCTTCCTTAGCTGACACTTCAATATATCTGGATGCCCAGCCAGAGATAATAGAACCCGCATACTTTGCATCTTCTTCTTTTGACATTAAATGATCTGCTCCATCCAGAGAGACAAAACTTTTTGGGTGCATGGCCTCCATGTAAATCTCCTGAGCATTTTCAATTCCTACTATGTTGTCCTGTGGTGAATGAATGATCAATAATGACTTTCCTAAGTTTTTGATTACCCCGTTTCTTTCTTTGCTTTCCAGATCTTCTAAAAACTGCTTTTTCATTTTGAACGTCCTTCCTCCGATGTTTACATCTGCCTCTCCTTTCTCCTCCAGGTCCTTTCTCCCATTATCCAGCAGGTGAGTAACATGCTCAGGTGTAGAAGGAGCTCCTATAGTGGCTACTGCTCTCACGTTTGCTAACGCTCCGGAAACATGAAGCACCGCAGCACCGCCGAGAGAGTGCCCAACCATTATTTGTGGGGCTTCATAATATTCTTCCAGAAAAGTGTAAGCATCTTCTAGATCTGAAAGGTTGGACGAAAAGTTAGTATCAGAAAAATCTCCCTTGCTTTGGCCTAATCCAGTAAAATCAAATCGCAGTATCGCCATACCCTGTTGGGTAAAAGCATGACTGATATGATCCACGGATTTCAAATTCTTTGAGCAGGTAAAGCAATGTGCGAAGAGTACATAAGCTTTAGGTTTGCCAATTAAAGGAAAATCCAATCTTCCGGAAAGTTCCTGTCCATTTGTATTTTTGAAACTTACTTTTTTAAAACGCATGAGTTGGGTGTTTTTTAATCTAACTTGAGCGGAAACAATTTGAAACTATTTGTGTCTTTAAGCTAATGATTTCTATTCAGTGAAAAGAAACCTGATCATATTAATCTTCACAATTGTCAGCCAAGCAGCTCTTGGTCAAACCTTAAATTATGAGGTTATTAAGGGTAGCAAGAAGCTGGGAGATATGACTGTGAAGCGAAAACTTTCGCAAAACGAGGTTAAGTATGAGATCAATAGTAAGGTGACATTTAGAATTCTCTTCTCATTTACTGTCGACTATGAATCGACCAGCGAATATCAATATGGAAAGTTGATCAAAGAGTACACACATAATCAACTGAACGGATCCACACAGAAAAAATCCACAATATGGTTTGATGGTGAAAAATACACCTTGGACTTAGACGGTATACGGACAACAATGAAAGATCAGATTGACTACTCCGTTGCTACTGTATACTTCGAAGAACCTAAAGACCGACAAAAGGTATATTCACCTCAATTTGGCCAATATATGACTTTCAACTCAATTGGTGAGCATGTGTATGAACTCGAATCTCCCGACGGATTAAATATTTACACCTATACAAACGGAATTTGTACCGAGGTTAAAGTCAACCGTGATTTTGCAAAGTTTGCTTTCGTTATGACACCAGAATCATTGATTGCGGTAAAGACTAAGAAAATTGTTGGGGGATCTCAGGTAGTTGATTAAGCTTTTTTCACAAATAACCTCATTACACTTTACCAGAGAGGTTTCCTCCAAGCTGCTGGAAAATGCTTAAAAAAGTGAGGTATTTTAGCGGGAAAATCAATTTATGATCACCTGCATTGCCATTGACGATGATCCGCTATTTCTTCAATCACTCAAAGCTTATTTTTGGGAGTATGAGGATATGGATTTAATTGGTACCTATCAAAATCCAGTCGATGGGATCATGAAGGTGGTGAAGGATAAACCGGATGTGCTACTCTTAGACCTTGAAATGCCCTATCTGGATGGATTTGAGGCCTTGGACACACTAGACCGGAAGCCAAAAATTATCATGATTTCTGCACACTCCAATCAACCTGAAAAATCTCAACAAATCAAAATTGATAAATATATCAGGAAGATTCAGCTAAATAAAGAATTCTTGCGGAAAGCTATTAACGAGACAATTAAGACTGATTTTTAAAGAATGAATCCACAAATTCTGTCTTATTGAAGACCTGTAGATCTTCTACTTTCTCACCAACTCCGATATACTTTACCGGAATTTTAAACTGGTCTGAAATCCCAATGACCACACCGCCTTTTGCTGTTCCATCGAGTTTGGTCACGGCCAAGGATGTTACTTCTGTTGCTTTGGTAAATTCTTTAGCCTGAATAAAAGCGTTTTGTCCGGTACTACCATCAAGTACTAGCATGACATCATGAGGAGCTTCCGGGATAAACTTTTGAACTACGTTCTTGATCTTAGAAAGCTCATTCATCAGATTAACTTTCGTATGAAGCCTTCCTGCTGTATCGATGATGACTACATCCGCATTTTCTTCTTTGCCTCTCTTTGCAGCTTCAAAAGCAACTGCAGCCGGGTCTGTATTCATTCCTTTCGAGACTACCGGTACTCCAACCCGTTCCCCCCACATGATTAGTTGATCAACCGCAGCAGCACGAAACGTATCAGCAGCTCCTAAAATTACATTTTTACCTAATGACTTGAATTGTGCTGCAAGTTTCCCAATGGTGGTGGTTTTACCTACACCATTTACTCCAACAACTAAAATAACATAAGGGCCATCCACCTGTGGCAGATCAAAATCAACAAGATCTTTGGTATTGTTTTCCGAAAGGAGACCGGCGATTTCTTCACGAAGAATTCTATTTAACTCTGAAGTATTGAGGTACTTATCTTTCGCTACACGCTCTTCAATTCGATCGATGATTTTCACGGTAGTTTCAACACCAACATCTGAAGTAATCAAAACCTCCTCAAGTTCATCCAATACATCTGCATCTACGGTTGACTTTCCAACAACTGCTTTATTCAGTTTGGTAAAGAAGTTTTGTTTCGACTTTTCGAGCCCTTTATCAAGTGACTCCTTCTTGTCTTTTGAGAAAAAACTTTTTATCCCCATAATTGTATCGGATTAGATAAAGTAATGAATATAAAAAAAGCCACTCTGACGTGTTCGTCGGAGCGGCCTTCCATCTTCTAGGATTTAATTTCTTACTTAGCCAATGTGTCTTTCACATCACCTTCAAGAACCATTTCTTCTCGGTAACTGTAAGATCCATTGTCGCCTTTGATCGCTTTGATCACTTTAGCGTATTTCGCTCCACCTGGTTGCTTAAGAGTTGCTACTACTTTCTTTGCCATGGTTACTTAATTTCTTTGTGTACGGTATACTTTCTCATGATCGAGTTGTATTTCTTCAACTCTATCCGATCAGGAGTGTTTTTTCTGTTCTTCGTAGTGATGTACCGGCTTGTGCCTGGAAGACCACTATTTTTGTGCTCTGTGCACTCGAGAATTACTTGGACTCTATTTCCTTTCTTCGCCATTTTATTTTGTCTTTTCCAAAAAGGAGTGCAAATGTAGTAGAATTAGTTGATTTTAAAAACGTTAGTTCAGCTATTTTTCCTTAATTCCTCTACATTCAATTATTAATCTTTCCCAATTTCAGGAAGCACGAATGCATCCAGTGGGCTGGGTTCTTTCATCAATTTTTCTATTTCGTCACTTTTCCGCGGTGCAAGGTCTGATAAAAGCTCATAGCCATCTTCCGTAATCAGAATACAGTCCTCAATTCGAACGGCGATTCCCCACCACTTTTCATCACATTTCGCTCCTTCCGGAATATAGATACCCGGCTCAATGGTAATTGCCATTCCCGCTTCTAGGTATTCATAGTTTCCCTTATCATGTACATCCAAACCAATGTGGTGTCCTAAACCATGCGGGTAATAAAGATGTCTCTGCCCTGCGCTATCTATAATTCCCAGCTCAGCCAATCCTTCGTTTATGATCTTTCTGGCAATGGCAGCATCCAAATCTCTTCCGATGTTTACTCCAGGTTTAGCTGCTTTAATAGCTGCGTCTTGTGCTTTGTATACCAGATCATAAATCGTCCTTTCTTCCTCCGAAAATTCACCATCGACAGGTATTGTTCTTGTGACGTCTGCCGTGTAGCCATGATACTCTGCTCCTAAATCCATCAAGATCATTTTATCACTGCTTATTTCAGGCTTATAATTTTCTATGTAGTGCAGGATACACCCATTGTTACCTTCACCAACTATTGATGGGTATCCTTCATATTCCGCCTGGTACTTTTTGAAAATGAATTCATGAATGCCCTGAACTTCTCGTTCACTCATTCCCGGTTTCAATGCTTTCATTACTTCAGCCTGAGCTATACAAGAAATATCCACTGCTTTTCGAAGTAACTCGATCTCATCTTCCGTTTTGATACCTCTCAGATCTCTCATGATCTGGTCCAGGGTTTCCATATCTAAATTATTCGCCGCTGATTCGATGGTAAGGTCTCCCTCCGTTGGATAACCGGATTTTTGCTTAAATGAGGTGATCAAATCATATAGGTCTCCCTCCGCCCGGGTATCACGTACATCGTTAAAGAAGTCGTAGAAAAGCACTTTATCAAAAGCTGAAAAGTCAATATTATAAGCTTCAAACTCCGTGTTATTAAATACCTGATTGAAGGCGAGCTTCTCCTTTACACCTGTAATACCCATTCTTCTGCCCGTCCACATCTCTGCCATGGCATTGCGCGGCTGGATGAAGATAATCTCATTAAAATTTCCATCAGGTCCTTCCTGCTCCTCTTTGAAAATCATCAGAACAGCATGAGGTTCTTTATATCCAGTCAGATAATAGAAATTAGGATCCTGATGATAAATATAATCTACATCATTGGCTCTGTTTCTTACCGGGTTTGCAAAAAATACTGCAACTGAGTTATCAGGCATTTTTTCACGAACCAACGCTCGTCTTTCGGTATGAAATTCTTTTGTCAGAAAATCATCTGGTTCATTTTGAGCAGATACACTAATTGAAAGTCCGATCAGAAATAAGGTGAGAAGCTTTTTCATTATCATGTATTTGTTTGGGACGATAAATATAATACGTAAGCATGCGTCTCGTTCCATGTCAATCCAACCACTGGTGGAAATACTGGATAAAAGGCATAAAAAAACCCTGACGTAATGCCAGGGTTTGAATTTCTTTCTTGTCAACTTACTTGATCACCATGCCACTGGCTCTTGCTTTTTTAAGCACAGAAGTGATTCCGTTTTTGTTGATTGTTCTCAAGGCTGAAGTAGATACCTTCAATGTGATCCACGTATCCTCTTCAGGAATGTAGAAACGTTTCTTCTGAAGATTCGGATTAAACCTTCTTTTCGTTTTATTATTAGCGTGAGAAACGTTGTTTCCTACCTGTGGTCTCTTACCTGTTATATCGCAAACTTTTGACATCTTTCTATCCCGTTTTCAAAAATGGAGTGCAAATATCGGGATTTCAACCCAATATGCAAACTATTGTATAACATTTTCGTGTCCATAAGGGCAATGTTTGCACGCATTACCACAACAGTACCCCCTTTTTAGCAAATATTTTTCTGTAAGCACCATTTTTCCCTGGGAATTGATGTAGAAATCTTCTGGTTCTAAATGTGTTTTCAATTGTGGCTCAACGCTTAAATTGTTAATCTTGTGCTTCAGAATAAAATTGCAAAAATATGATAGAAAGTAAGACACTGACGAGCGAGGAATTAATAAAGTTGGAAGACATGCATGGTGCACATAACTATCATCCCTTACCAGTTGTTTTGGCGAAAGGAGATGGAGTGCATGTATGGGATGTAGAAGGAAGACAGTATTATGATTTTCTATCTGCATATTCTGCTGTCAATCAAGGACATTGCCATCCTGCGATCGTGGGTGCTATGACCAAGCAAGCTGAGACCTTAACATTAACTTCCAGGGCTTTTTATAATAATTCCTTAGGTCCATATGAGAAATTCATTACTGAATACTTTGGCTTTGATAAGGTGCTTCCGATGAATACAGGAGCAGAGGCTGTGGAGACTGCAATTAAACTATGTAGAAAGTGGGCCTATGAGAAGAAAGGGATTGATGAAAACAAGGCTCAAATAATTGTTTGTGATAACAACTTCCATGGCCGAACTACCACTATCGTATCTTTCTCTAACGATCCTGTGGCCAACAAAAATTTTGGACCATATACTCCAGGCTTTAATCGGATTCCTTATAACGACTTAAGTGAATTAGAAAGAGCACTTCAGGGTGAAAATGTAGCTGGATTCCTTGTTGAACCAATTCAGGGTGAAGCCGGGGTTATGGTTCCGGATGAAGGTTATATCAAGAAAGCGAAAGGATTATGCCAGAAGCATGGAGTCTTATTTATCGCCGATGAAGTTCAAACAGGAATTGGCAGAACAGGAGCTTTACTAAGAGTCTGTGGAGATTGTTCATGCGAAGGTCACTGCGAAAAGCAATCAACTTATACACAACCTGACATCTTGATCCTGGGAAAAGCACTTTCCGGAGGAGCTTATCCGGTATCAGCGGTATTAGCTGACAATGAAGTGATGGAGGTGATAAAGCCTGGTCAGCATGGATCTACTTTTGGTGGTAATCCTGTTGCTGGAGCAGTCGGAATAGCTGCATTGAGTGTTATCCGAGATGAAAAACTGACTCAGAATGCACGGAAGCTTGGGGATATTTTCAGAGACCGAATGAATCAATTGATTGAAAAGTCAGATTTGGTGACGCTAGTTCGCGGTAAAGGTCTACTTAATGCAATTGTTATTAATGACTCTGAGGATAGCTCAACTGCCTGGGATATTTGCATGAAGCTTAAAGAGAATGGCTTACTCGCCAAACCAACACACGGTAACATTATCAGATTTGCCCCTCCGTTGGTAATGATAGAGGAGCAACTGCACGATTGCTGTGACATTATTGAAAAGACGATAATGGAGTTTTGAGCACTATATACGTTAGATATCAATCAAACATTTGGTTGCCGTTTAACGTATACTCATAGTGTTGAACCCCACTAAATCCCATACTATGACATTGCAATTCTCGATTAAAGGCCTCTGGACAGGAGCAATTCAACTTGCTATCGTATTATTTTTGACCGTAGCAGTTCCCTTGGCATTCAGTTCACTCCCTGAGTTTTACCTATCAATCATATGGCTGTCAAGTTGGGCGCTTTCCATAATCTTTTTAGAAGGAGAAGAGAAATTATCGGCTCTAACCGCCGTATTAATAAATAGCATGGCAGCAATATTTTTGATGTCTGTTAGTCCGGCTAAAGGCATAATATTATTGATGGCATCCCTATCAATTCCTTTATTACATCAACTTCTTAGTAAAACCAACAATTCATCTATTGTGTATTTAATTGGACCTGCTACAGTCTTCACGCTGGTGTATTTTGCAGAACGCTTTTTTATCTGACCCTCATCAAAATAACTACGACTTAAAAAACCTGATTCTTTTACGAATCAGGTTTTTTGTTTTTCTATTAATTAAATCATCCATGGCTAGATTGATTTAAACGAAAAATAGTATCCACAACGCGGCTTAATCATCATAATTAAACAAATTAGTAGCATGAGATACCTAACCCTAATCATCCTACTTACTGCTTTAAATGCCTTTTCTCAGTCAAAGCTGTCAGAAGCATCACTTCAGCAAATCACTTCTTCATCAATGACATGTGATGAAAAATTAGATGCATTTCAAGCGCTCGATATTCTGAATGCCGTAAAATCAAATTTGAAAGCTGAGGCGTTACTTCAACTTGGCCTAACACATTATTGTCTTGGAAATTTTGAAAAAGCACTTACTAATTATCAGGAGTCGCTTGATTTGTTCAGTGAATTTGATTCAAAAGAAAAACCTGCTGAAATACTAAACCTGATCGGAACGCTTCAAAAAAAACAGGGAAATTTTGAACTCGCCAATAACTACTTCAATCAAGGGCTTGAATATGCGATCGCTAAAAATGATTCGCTTGGCATAGGCAATAGCCTTAATAATATTGGCGTCTTACTATTTCAGCAAGAAAAATTTAGCGAATCACTCGACTATTATCTGGAATCTACTGAAGTAAAATCTGCGATTAGTGACACAATAGGTCTTAGCTACAATTATGATAACCTGGGAATGGTTTACACCAGGTTGAATAAAATTGATAGTGCCAAGTATTACTTTAATCTGGCAGCCAAATACAAATTAATGATCGGAGATGAGGTGGGTTATGGTATTGTTAAGAACAATATTGGTGAAATGCTTTTAGAAGAAGGTCTTTATTCAGAAGCAGAAAACTACTTTAAAGAAGCTCTAGAAATTGCGCAGAAAACATCTTATACTGATTTTGAACAATACGTGCTTTCGATGATTTCAATTGTTCGCGAGCAACGCGGAGATTATAAAGCTGCGCTCAGCTTTTTCAAAGATCATACTCAACTTAAAGACAGCTTATTTAACGAACGCAAAAGCCAACAAGTCGCTGAACTTGAAACCAAATATCAAACGGAGAAGAAAGAACAAACCATCGTATTACAAGCTGCCGCTTTGCAAAGAAATCAAATTCTCTTAGTAGCAGCTGCAATGGCCCTGATATTGTTAATTACCATTGGCTTATTGTGGCGAAATCGGACTAAGAAAAAGCAGCAAATCATTCTTCAGGAGGCTAAGATAGCTACAAAAGAAGCTGAGTTGAGAGCAGCGATCGCTTCACAAGAAAAAGAACGCTCAAGATATGCCAGAGACCTTCATGATGGCTTTGGTCAGATGATTTCTATTTTAAATATGAATCTTCAAAACTTAAAGGATGGAGCAAAGCTCAATGAACGTCAAAAGGTTTTTGAAGAATCATCAAAAGTAATTGATGACATGTATGGGGAGCTAAAGAATATCTGCTTCGACCTAATGCCTCAAACGCTTATAAAAAATGGGTTGGAAAGTGGGCTAAGAGAGTTTGTAGATCGAATTAACGGTACTGGTAAGATTCATATTGAATTAAATGTTTTTGGCCTGGAAAATCGCCTTTCGGAACTACAAGAAATTTCCCTTTATCGCATTTCTCAGGAATGGATCAATAATATTCTCAAATATTCAGATGCTACTAAGGTCACCCTCCAAATCACTAAAGATGAGGAAGAAATAACTCTATTGATAGAGGACAATGGAACAGGATTCGATCGTGAACTCCTTCGTGACGGTAAGGGCAATGGATGGAAAAACCTAAACACTAGGGCAAACCTGATTAAGGGGTCGCTTGAATTGGAAACATACAAAGGAGTAAAAGGAAATACATTGATTCTTAATGCTCCCATATTGTCCATAGTTGAGGAAGAAGTAGAACAAAATACCATGGAGCTGGTATAGTATCCTTTCGCTTCCTTATCCTTCTTTGATGATCTAAAGCGTTGATTAAAGAGGAAGCCGGATGAATTTACTAACTTTCCTAGGCAGAGATAAAGCTGCTAAGATGAAAATATTTCTAACCGATGATCACGCCATCCTATTAGGCGGACTTATTAAAATTCTTTCTACCGAAGATGATTTGGAAGTTGTGGGTTCCGCTGGATCTGTGCAGGAAACTTTAGATCAGCTAACACAGAAAAATGTCGATCTTCTGATCACCGATTATAATCTTCCGGATGACGATGGTTTGACGCTTGTTAGAAGAGTGAAACAGAAATATTCCGACATTAGAATCATCGTATTAAGCCAGCATGATGAAGCACATTTAATTAAAGAGATCCTTAAAGAAGGAGTAGATGGCTACATCCTTAAAAAAGACTCACACCATGAATTGGTAAATGCGGTCAGAGCAGTGAAGAATGGTAAGGTGTATCTAAGTTCTGATGTAAATACCATGCTCATGAAAGGCCTTAATGGAGTGGAAGAACAGAAACTACTCACCGATCGTGAGCGGGAGATTCTCAAACTAATCGCCAAGGAATATACCAACAGGCAAATGGCGGAAGAGCTATTTATCAGTGAACGGACAGTTGAAACTCATCGTAAGAACATCTTTCGAAAAACGGGAACAAATAACCTGGTAGGGCTGATCAAATTCGCTTATGCCAATAATTTGATTTAAGAAGGGTTAGAGGTCATCAACATTAGCGATGATAAAAAAAGAGTCATCTATTACGATGACTCTCTTTTTCAAACAACTACAGACGGTTAGTATTCCTTAATTAGTATATCATGATTGAGGTTGGCCACCCGTGTTGTAGGTTGCTGCTTCCCATCAGTCGCTTCATATACTTTTTCGGATAGGTATTTCTGCATCTCACTCGCATAGATTTTTCCATCTCCATTTAGATCTGCTCCATTGTTAATCATCCCTTCCTTCAGGTAATAGGTAAATACCCCATTTTTCCAATCAGCGCTTTCAAGTGCGTATTCAGCACCTCCGGCACTGGAGATTGCAATGGTTCCTGTATTTTCCCTCAGGTCCGCAAATTGCGAGCGCATAAACTTGAACAGATTGCCATAACCTAATATCCGACTGAGGCCTGTTTTCTCTCTCACATTGGAAAATCCGCGTGAAGTAAGTCGTGCATTTGGAGTATTTCCGGTTCCTTCTTCTAACACCACATTGTCTTTCTCAACCTCTCCAGAATGACAGGCGTCAATCAATATCAATTTATTACGTGAGGGGATATAGGAAAGCAATTTTTCTACATCCTCATATGCCATGCCTCCCTCGTCCGGATTATTAAAATCAATGTGATGCATTGCAAGGAAATAATCCAGCTCGCGACTTAACAACCCATGCCCTGCAAAGAAGAAAATGACATGGTCGTCAATCTTTGACTGCTCCAATCGCTCCCGTGTGGTTTTCACATTTTCGGGAGTCGCCTCCTCATTGAGGTAGTTCAAATGATAGACGTTTTCAAACTGATTCTGGCTTGAAAACAGCTGTGCCAAGTCTTTTGCATCCTTAGAAGCATATGTCAAATTAAAATCCTCATTTTCATAGTTTGAAACACCAACAGTAACGAGATAAAGGTCTTTTTTTCCAGGAGTTTCAGGTATGTACTTAACTTCAAAATATTGACTAAGTGAGGATACTCCTTTAGCATTTAGTAGACTCACCTCCAGAGTATTATTACCCTCACTTAGATCAATTTCCACCTGTTTTTCAACTTCTTTCCCTGTAATTGAGATTGGCAAAACAGGGACTCCATTGATTTTAATATTGATTGCTCTTAATTCTTCTATTTCATCCTGCCCTGAGACTTTAAAAGTCAATGACCTTGAACTCGTTGAGCGCGGAAGCTCAGCTAGATTTAACGAGATGTCAGGCGTGTTGAAATTGAGTGTTGCATCCTCAGGAATTCCTAATTGCACCCTTCGTTTTTTGTATGCCACCTTATAGGCTTTTACAAGCCGACTATTGGCATAGCCGATCCTTTCCAGTAATATATCCGGACGATTAAATTGAAAATCGAATTGCTCAAATGGGTACATCTTTCCTTTGTACTTAAAGGCGATCGATTTAAGCGCATCTTTTGACGCCATGAAGTAAAAGTCATTGGTCAGAGCGATTACCTCATTTTCGCGTGTCACCATGATTCTGGCAATATTTTCTCCGCTGACGGGATCCCAAAGGGCAAGTGCACCATCCATGCTCGAGGTAAATGCATATTTATCATCAGGAGTGTACCCGTATGAAGTGACTTTGTTTTGGTGTGTCAAATTGTATTTTCCGCTTGAAGAGGTGAGGATGGCCTGGGTCTCTTCCTTTTTCAGACTACTTCCATTGGCTTCACTTACACCCGGCTTTGTAGCAGCAAGCTCATTGTTCACAATTTCTCCACTCGTCAAATCCCACGTGATTTGTTTTCCCTCTGTAGCTGTTGAAATTGCCTGGGTTTCGTCTTCAGAGAACTTTAAAGATGTAATCTCCCCTAAATGCCCTTTGAATGTTCGAAGGATCGATTTGTCCCTCATATCCATGAGATGGAAAAAAGAGCTATTGTAGTAGGCTACCAGCGCTTTGGTTTTATCTTTTGAATAAGCAAAGCCCTCGATTGCGTATTCGTTTTCGAAATGATCCAACACTTCCATAGTAGCCAGATCAATGATGTACCGGTCTTTGATTCCTGTAGAGATCACAACAGTTTTACTGTCCTGCCCAAAAGCTACCGCATACATTGGGTATACTTTACCGTTTGTGAACGTCTGAATATTCCGTTCAAGTCCAAAATCCCACAGTTTCATTTCACCATTCTTTGCCGAAGAGAATAGGTACTTACCATCCTTTGATGGTATCAGATCGATAATTGGAGATTTATGAGCTTCAATGACTTTGTACGGGGTTGCATACATGTTATCCATTTTCTCATTGAGCTTTGCGTATGGATTTGCCGTCCGGGGATAAAATTTAATGTCATCGTACTTCCAGAATAGAATTTCACCGAATTTATTGGCAGCTATAATATCATCGGTTCCATCTTTTGAAAAGAAGGCGCTCAAATTAGATTCGGTTGAAACTGCACCCACTGATTCTGATTCTACTTTGTTGATATCGTAGTTATCCTGACTTTTGAAAGAAAAGATTTTATAATCTCCGGTGGTGTCCTGAAAGTTGTAAGGGAAGAAACTCTTCCATAGAGGTTCTTTACTTTTCTTCCAGTCCGAGATCATGTTCCAGTCTTTAATTATCGAGACCATAGGTGTCCCATAATTCACCCTTCCAACCAAAAATTTCTCATCTACTGCATCGAAACTGATAGAAGTACCACCTCCTCCGGGTACCCATGTCACCATTTTACCTTGAGGAATTGAGAAAAAGGCATTCCTACTCAAGAGCTTGTCGGTCTCCGTGTATAGATAGTCTCCGCTATTCAGGAATTTAATTCGATTTACCTCACTTTTAAACTCGTAGAGTTCTTTGATTTTTCCGGAAGAAACATTGTGTAAGAGTACCACCTTATCTTTCCCTGCTGTGGCGAAGTAGTCTCCTTTAGGGGAGTAGTCCACACTCAAAACCCTGTTTTTGTGTTCCTTGATAGTCTTGACCATTTTACCTGTCTCCACCTCCCAAACAATAACTTTTCGATCATCACCAACAGATATTAAAGTCTTGGAGTCCGGCGAAAAAGCAATGTCATTTACCGCCTTTGAGTGGCCGTATAAAGTTTGCATTTCTTTACCTGTTGCAATTTCCCAGAGTTTGATGGTATTATCCTCGCTGCATGAGGCGACAATCTTACCATCCGGGGAATATTCCATATCATTAATCGCCAGCTGGTGACCCGTCTGTATGACGAGCTCAGGAGTCTGAGCATATAAAAAGGAAAAGAATACAGTGAAAAAAAGAATAGTAGATAGACGTAACATAAGCGGTGTATTTATAAATAAAAAGGAGCCGTTTCAGCATATCGAAACGACCCCCATGAATCAAAGCTACTCTGCTTGATATTTTATGATTTTGGTGCCATCAAAAACGAATATGTACTTGCCATCTTCGGTTAAGTCAGCTCCACCACTCAATTCTCTGATACGAGCGTATTGCTCATCATTGCCCTGACCGCCTACTGCTGCTTGCGCAAGCGTCTTTTTCTCAGAGTTGTGCTTAGGAATTTTTACAGTTCCTAGTGTAGCACCAGTCTGAAGATCCAATAATGTCAAATCATCTTTTTCATTCTGAACGTAAAGCTTTCCACCTCTTTCATAGGTCCGTTCAATCTTTTTGATCTTTTCCGAAGAGTACAACGTCTCTCCATTGCTTTTTTGAAAGGCTGTAACTCCTTTTGTTCCCATAATAGTTACCGCTTCACCTATGTCATAAGAGAATTTAGGCTTCCCTACCTTGGTCGCTTTAAAATCAACCTGGTAGTTTTCAACCCCATTCTTCGCTTTTATTGAGTAGAAATATTTATTGCTGGCAGCAAAAACATTCGCTCCATCAGTGGCCATTTTAGTGATTGCTCCTTTGAATTTATCTGAATTCCATTTCTCAGTACCATTATCTGCATTGAATCCCCTTAGTCCAAACTTTCCTACCCAAACCCACTCATTCACATGCGCCCAGTAAGTTCCTTTTGAAACGGGATCTTTTAACATTGCACTGTACTGTTGATTTACTAGACCTCCAATCTGGGCCACCAAAACACCATCTACTAGTGCCAGTCTAGGTAAAGCTTTTGCGTCATTGATTTTCTCAGAAGTCCATAATAACTCACCGGTTGCCAGATCAAATTTCTGAAGGTACTTTCTCCTTACCTTTTTATCTTTTTCCTGAAGCACTACATATACAGCGTCATCGGTAATAAGCGGATCTGCAATCGCATCATAGGTAGCACCGCTCAACTTTCTACCGGCTCCACCTTCAAGGCCTGAGGCCATACCTGCAGGCTTTTTAAGGATCTTGATATCCTGGTTATAATAAGCACTCCAAACATTTTCCCCAGTGTTAAAATCAAATACCTGGATACCATTGTAGATAACAAAAATTCGATCTCCTTCTATTTTAAGATCCCCTTGGCGCTCTTTTGTAATGTATTTCTTTCCACCAAACCCCTGATGGGAGGTTTTCCAAATTACGTCTCCGGTTCTGATATCCAATTTTGCTATTGCATTAATGTTTTCGATCCCAGCTGCGAACGCATCAAATGCTCCTCGCATGAAGTTGATCATGACGATCTGACCTTCTTCTTCAAGGTATATGTGTCTTCCGATTGCACCTCTGAACTCTTCGGTTTCCCAAATTACTTCTCCTTCTTTTACATCAATCATCACCGTTTTTGCAGGCAAACTGAAAGCAAATGCCTTCATTTCCGGGATATAGGCAATCGCATCTTCAATAGTCTTCTTTGGGATTTGATAGCCATCTAATGTCCACATAAGGCTACCATCAGCCAGGTTTATTCCGGCAATCCTATCGTTCTTTCCAGCCTTTGAGTCAAATAATAGTAGGGTATTGGCCTCCCAGAGTACGTACTGGTAATTACTGTTGGTAATTACTTCGCCAGTAGCTTCTTTAAACTTCGCATACCAAAGTTCATCACCGCTCGCACCATCTATTAAGGACATATCTGTCTTAGAAGTGGTAAGGGCATAATTCCCATTCGGGCTTGTACATGAGTAGATATTCGCCTTACTGCTAGTCTTGCTGGTCCAGACAGAAGGGAATGCATCCCTATCGCCTCCTCCTACTTTACTGGCGACTTTATTTTTCAGATCTTTCAACTTGCCTAACTGGGCATCAGTTGATGATACAATCGCACTCATTGTGAGTATCAAAAGCATCAATTTCAGAGTAGATTTTTTCATGATTCTTGATTTTAGTTTAAATAATGCCTGAGCACATTCAGACACGTTTACAAAGCAAGCACCAAGAGCCACCTAATAGAATACCACTAAGCACGGGATTTTACTACGGGTTTCACGGTATATAAAAATAAGATTTCGCCCTTAGGTGTATAAAATCCTATCATTTATGCTATTCACTACAAGTCGATTTAAGTAATATTGCGTGAACCCTAAAAGAAACGCGAATGGCAGAAGTAAGGCACAACTGGACACTGGAAGAAATCTCAGAAATCTACCATAAACCACTCATGGAGTTAGTTTTTGAGGCAGCAATCATGCACCGCAAATATCATGATCCAAAAGAAGTCCAGGTTAGTAGTCTTATCTCGATTAAAACCGGGGGTTGCCCGGAAGATTGTGCATATTGCCCCCAAGCTGCCAGATACCACACAGATATCAAAGTACATAAGCTGATGGAGGTAGATGAGGTACGTGCTCAGGCAGAATCAGCGAAAGCTAATGGGGCTTCCAGAATGTGTTTAGGTGCAGCCTGGAGAGAGGTTAGAGATAATCGTGATTTTGATAAAGTACTGGATATGGTCAAGACGGTAAACAGCATGGATATGGAAGTTTGCTGCACATTAGGAATGGTCTCCGAAGACCAGGCAAAAAAGCTGGCCGATGCGGGGTTATATGCCTACAATCATAACATTGATACCTCTGAAGCTTATTATGACGATATCATATCCACCAGGGAATATGACGATCGTCTCAAGACCATCGACAATGTGCGTAAAGCAAAAATCAGTGTGTGTTCCGGAGGTATTATCGGTATGGGGGAATCAGCGGAAGATCGAATGGGAATGCTTCTCACACTGGCAAACATGGATCAGCATCCTGAGTCAGTGCCGGTAAATGCATTGGTGCCTGTCGAAGGTACACCTTTGGCAGAGCAGCCAAGAGTTGCTGCCCATGAGTTGATTCGAATGATTGCAACTGCAAGATTGGTTATGCCTGCGTCCGTCGTAAGACTATCAGCCGGGAGAGAAGGCATGAGTTTAAGCGAGCAAGCACTTTGCTTCATGGCTGGAGCGAATTCCATTTTCGCCGGTGATAAGTTGCTCACCACACCAAACCCTGACTTCAACGACGATAAAGAAATGTTTGACCTTTTAGGCTTGCAGCCACGAGAAGCATTTAAGTACGACAAGAAAGAAGAATTAGCATAATTACATCCCCCTAACCCCCTTCAAAGGGGGACTTCACACTTTAATAAGATGTAAATGTCCCCTTGAACAGGGACAGCCGGGGTGTCAATAAACAACAATTTTGAACATCTACCAAAAAGCACTCGAAGAACGAAAACAGCAACACCTGTTGCGAACGCTCCCACTCCCACCGGATGGGATTGATTTTTATTCCAACGATTACCTTGGATTAGCTCAATCTCAAAGTTTGCGTTTTGCAATTGAGAACCAATGTAGCAATACGCCTAAAATTAATGGGGCAACCGGCTCACGCTTATTAAGCGGAAATAGTGAATATGCAGAAAGTGTTGAGCGTGAAATTGCACGTTTTCATCATGCCGAAAGTGCATTGATTTATGTCTCAGGATACATGGCTAACCTGGGTTTAATCTCCAGCCTGGCAACCAGGGAGACTACACTCATCTGTGATGAACTAATCCACGCTAGCTTAATAGATGGTGCACGGTTAGGTCACGCTCAAAAAATTAGATTTAAGCACAATGACCTTACCGACATTGAGCAAAAGTTAAAGAAAACCAATCAACAAAAGATCGTTTTGGTTGAGTCTGTTTACAGTATGGATGGAGACCTCTGTCCATTAAAAGAAATCGCTGAAATATGTAGCAAACACGATGCTTTGCTCATTGTAGATGAAGCGCATGCATTGGCGGTCTATGGAGAAAATGGTGAAGGGTTAGTTCAAAGCCAAGGATTGGAAGATCAGGTTTTCGCGAGGATTATGACCTTTGGAAAGGGTCCGGGTATCCACGGAGCAGCGGTAGTTGGCCCTGCATGGCTTAAGGACTATCAGGTGAATTTTTCCCGATCGTTGATTTTCTCAACCGCTCCATCTTATCATCATTTTGCCAGCATTTCCGCCATGTATAAGCATCTTCCAAAATGTGGTGCTGAACGTGATCAGTTGAAAGAAAAAATCCAGTATTTCGTGCAAAAAAGAAACGATTCTAGTGGGCAATGGCTTGAATCTAACACTCAAATCCAATCTTTGATTGTTCCGGGAAATAAGGAAGTTGTCGAATTGGCTGAAAAACTGAAAAAAGCAGGAATTAATGCACTTCCGATTAGAAAACCGAGTGTTGCTGAAGGGTCAGAACGTATACGATTCTGCCTCCACTCTTACAATACCAAAGAGGAAATAGATTTGCTTTTTGGAGTTCTTACATCCCCTTAACCCCTTCAAAGGGGGATTTCTTCCTATTAAGAAGGTCGAATGTCCCCTTGAGGGGACTGCAGGGGTGTTTAATAAAAAATAAAAATGAAACAAAAAATCATCGTAGCGGGCATAGGCACAGACACTGGAAAAACAGTGGCATCAGCGATCCTGTGTAAAGCGCTAAAGGCCGACTACTGGAAGCCGGTACAAGCCGGTGATCTCGACAACACCGACTCACATAAAGTGAAAAGATGGACGTCTGAAACAATCATACACCCGGAAGCTTACCGACTGACTCAGCCCATGTCTCCGCATGCAGCTGCCACCATTGATGATTTGACAATAGAAGCATCCAACCTTCAAATACCAACTACCGAAAACCCATTAATCGTGGAACTGGCCGGTGGCTTAATGGTACCTATGAGAGAGGATTATTTAAATATTGACTGGGTCGCTTCTACAGGCTTACCCGTCATTCTGATTGCTGATTATTACTTAGGAAGTATCAATCACACCCTATTGTCTTTAGCTGCGTTGAAATCACGTCAAATTCCACTTATAGGGATCATCTTCAACGGTGAAAAAAACCCTTCTACCTTTGATGTCATTATGCAAAGGTCAGTGGCTAAATGCCTCTTAGAAATCGATAGAGAAAAAGAAATAACGCCTGCAATCATTGATAGCTATGCCTCAAGAATCAACTTTTGACACATCCCTGCTCACCTTTGATCAGGAAAACATCTGGCATCCGTACACCTCACTAACCAACCCGCTTCCAACCTATCCTGTCGTCTCTGCCAGTGGCGTAAGACTTAAACTTGCTGATGGCAAGGAACTCATCGACGGGATGTCCAGCTGGTGGACTGCTATCCATGGCTATAATGTGCCAGAGCTAAATGATGCTGCTACGGACCAGCTTAGCAAGATGGCACATGTCATGTTTGGAGGTATCACACATGAGCCAGCAATCAAACTCTGTCATAAGCTGGTTGAGATTACGCCTGCAGGATTGGAAAAAGTGTTCCTGGCAGATTCAGGTTCTGTATCCGTTGAAGTCGCCATGAAAATGGCCATTCAGTATCAACATGCAAAAGGCAACTCGCATAAAAATAAATTCATGACTATCCGTAATGGATATCATGGAGATACCACAGGCGCCATGTCTGTCTGTGACCCGGAGGGTGGCATGCACCACTTATTTTCTGATTTTTTACCCAAGCATCTTTTTGTGGATCAACCCAGCAAGCGATTCAGCGAGAAATATGATGAAGACGAACTGGGACAACTCGAACAATTCTTTCGACTCAATAGTGACAAGTGTGCAGCTTTTATCCTCGAGCCCATTGTTCAGGGAGCCGGGGGTATGTGGTTCTATTCACCAGACTATTTAAAAAAGATTCGTCAACTCTGCGATGAGCATGACATGCTCTTAATAGCCGATGAGATCGCTACCGGATTTGGTCGGACAGGAAAATTCTTTGCTTGCGAGCATGCAGATATTAGCCCCGATATTATGTGTGTGGGTAAGGCGCTGACGGGTGGTTATATGACTCTTGCTGCAACACTGACCACTCATCAGGTGGCAGAAACAATTTGCAATGGGGAGGCAGGAGTATTTATGCATGGGCCTACCTTCATGGGAAATCCCCTGGCATGTGCCATTGCAAACAAAAGCCTGGAATTACTGTTAGATTCAGGCTGGCAGAGTAAGATCAAAGCAATTGAGAAGCAATTGAAAAGAGAGTTACTCCCGCTTGGAAATGCATTGTGTGTAAAGGATGTGCGGGTACTTGGTGCTATTGGTGTGGTTGAGATGAACGATCCGGTAGATGTTTCAAGAGCACAAGAATTCTTCGTTAAGAATGGAGTTTGGATCCGTCCTTTTAGAAATTTGATCTATATAATGCCTCCTTTTGTGATTGAAGAAAATGATCTACATTTTCTTATAGTAGCTATTTCTAATTATATTGATAATATCTGATTTAATTAAAAGTTAAAAGTACTTAGCCAGCTATTAAGTATCTTATTTCTAAATCTAAATGAAGTGCTTGGTAGGCTAAACATATTTTTTCTCTTCCAGCTCATAATTCATAGTCTTATTGCTCAAGCATCAAGTAATGGATTTGATGAAAAAATCGTGGATGCCATACTTTTCGAAAATCCGGAGAAAGCACGCGTTGTTGAAAATGAGATTGAGCGAAATTTAATTCTTTCTGTAACCAACAGAAATTCATCACCGGCAGAATCTGCTGAAAACCTAATCGCTGCAAAGGAGGCAATTCTTGTTGGGAAGAAAGTCAAATACTATCCAATGCTAAACTTGGTAGAAGGTTACTTCTATCTTTTTGAGGATGAAACAAAAGCGGAAAATCAGTTTTTAAAAGCCGTTGATGGTTTTGAAAAGCAGAAGAATCCTGCCATGAGTTTATTAACTCAATATTTTTTGGTTAGAATACTTGCGGTCTCTGATCAATGGTTTGCTGCCATTGAGGCATATGAAAAATATTTCGAATCTTCTGAAGAAGGTTTAATAGAAAATGCACTTATACAGAAAAAGATCAATCTACTTAGTGAAAGTCTCTATGGTAGCATTCTTACGGCTGTTTCTAATGTCGATTCAACCTATATTTCACAAGCAGAAACTTTCTTGAAGGATTTAATTGAAGAGTCAAAGGATTTCAATGCAGATGGGGTAATGTATAACTCAACGGGGAACTTAGCTTACATTTATTTTCTAAAAAATGATCATAAAAAAATGATTCCCCTTGCCCTGCAAGACCTAAAATTTTCCAAGGAAAATGGGCGGATAGAAAGTGCTTGTGGGCTACACATCACATTGAGTTCTTCCTACTCCGCAATTGGCGATTTCGAGAATGCCAAGTATCATTTTAATGAAGCAGAAAAGCTAATTCATCAGGTAGATGGCCTTTTCACGATTCGAGAATTTATCAAGAATGCTAAACAATTCTACGATCCTAATGACTCAGAAAAGCTATTTGGATTATTAGATTTTGTACAAAACATATTGATAGCTAAATCCAACGCTTCGCCGGCCATCAACTACGATTACTTAAAAGCAGAGAATAAACTCCAGGAAGCTGAAACCCAAATCGAATTTCTTTTAGAAAAGAACAAACTTACTACTCGTAACAACCTCCTTTTAGGACTCCTGCTGTTAGCTGTTCTACTCTTGCTATTCATCTTTTACAGACTGCTTCGTAACCAGAGAAAATTCAGAAGAAAATTGGAAATCATTAATCAAAACCTGGAAAATGAGGTCAAAAAAAGAACGAAAAAAGTTTATGAACAAAATCAAAAAATAAAGCAATTTTCCTATAGCAATTCACATCTTACACGGGCACCTGTAGCCCGACTGATTGGCTTGGCAGAGTTGTTATCGGATGATCCGGAATCAAACAAGGAATTGCTTAAAGAAATTAAAGCATCTACTGAAGAGGTCGACAAGATCATTCGCGAAATTAATGAGATGTTATCGGATGATTCTTTGGATCCCATCAAGTAGCGTTTGCACCTCCACTTCCGTGTTCATTGGGCCCACACTAAACCGAAGGGTACCGGTTTCGCTTGTGCCAATGGCTTCATGTGCGAGTGGGGCACACTGAAACCCCAGACTACCGATGATGCTTTCCTTCTTCAGTTTGTCCTTGATTTCTTCAAGAGGTACAGAAGCACTTTTAATAGATACTGCACCTGTATATCGATGATAATTTTGACTGCCTACTATCTTAATTCCTTCAATATCAGAAAGGCCCTTTCTCATTTTACTAGCCAACTTATTTTGATGGCTCAGCAACTCATCCCATCCTTTTTCTTCTAACCACTTAATTCCTGCTGTTATCCCCGCGATGGTCATCATGGGAGCTGAACCCGTATCGCAGTAAGTAGGAAAAACTGATGCTTTTTTCTCTCCCGGCACAAGCTCACAAGCCGCGCTAGGACAGGTCATATTTACGCTTTCCGCAATGTAAAGTCCGCCAATTCCCTGGGGGCCATATGGCCCTTTATGTCCGGCAAAAACAAAAATATCCGGATCAAGCTCAGCTACATTTATGGGAATGATCCCCGAGGTTTGCGCGCCATCCAGCAAACAAACCACACCATACGACTTGCAAAGGCGAATCACCTCCTCAAAAGGAAGGATTTCTCCAGTCACATTACTAGCCATTGAAATAGCGACCATTCGTGCGCCTTTTTTAAGCTCGTCTTCAAAAAAATCTAAATCAAACGGGCCCTCTGTGGCTCGTGGGATAATCACTCCTTCGACCCCTCGCTCTTGGTGCAATTTGTAGTACCATCTCGATAAGGCGTGATGCTCCATTGTGCTTATGATCAGGCGATCTCCATGCTCCCAAGGGAAATCACTGAATGCAGTGGCCAATGCCTGGGTACAGCTTTGTGTGAAGAGAAATCTCTCCGGATTTGGAATACCTAAAAAGGAAGTGACGGTTCGAATACCCTCTCCAAAAACACTCCTCCATTGATCGGGTGGAAGCTCATTGAAATGATTAATCGCATCATTTACGGATTCAGGTTTTGGCCAGGTAGTGCCGGCATTGTTGAGGTAGATCATATAGCTAAACTAAAATTAGATAATTGAATCCTGGTAACCATCCAACTATTTTTGGTTTGGTATTTGCTCTTGAGCTATATACCAACTTAAACGCATTGATTAAATCCTTACTCAAAAAGCTTGTTCAGTTATTATTCGTAGGTGTCATTTCCTATGCAGGAAATTTTATCGTCGTAGAAGAAATCTCAGAGAAAACGGAGAAAACTGAACGATCAGAGGAAGCACTCCATAGTCAATATCACTCCAAGAAATTTAGTCGGGTAGTAGAGCTGGCGGAAGTTGCTCAGACACAATCATTGTGTAGTCATTACCCTTTTACCAATACTTTTAAAAATGCAGATAGTCAACATAATTTCAATATTGACCACATGTATTTTACCAGTCATTTGAAACCTACCATTTAGATACCACCACTCAACAACCATAAGTAGGTTTTTAACATCTAAATCTCAATTCAAATGAAAACAATAAAATATGTATTAATAAGTACCACAATTGTGCTATTAATGAGCGCATGTGCAGTGGTAAGGCAAGGAGAAGTTGGAGTCAAAAGAAAGATGGGAAGACTTAGCCCTAAAACTATTGAAGCGGGCGCACAGGTTTTTAACCCTTTCACCACGACCATTATTAAGCTTCCCATTCGCACAGTAAATGTGGAGATCCTCAGCAATCTGCCTTCGAAGGAGGGTCTCAATGTTCAATCGATTATTTCTATTCTGTATCATATCAGAAAAGAAGAGGCATCAAACATCATCGAGAACATTGGAACTAACTACGAAGAAGTGGTAATAAAAAGCGTCTTTCGGTCTGCATCTGCGGATGTATGTTCGCAGTTTTTTGCAAAAGACATGCATACCATAAAGCGAGCCGAAATCGAAAATGAAATAAGAAAAAGGATGAGTGAGCTTCTCGCAAATCGTGGTTTCGAAATTGAGGCAGTATTATTAAAAACTATCCAATTGCCTCCAGGACTCTATATGGCAGTCGAAAACAAACTGGAAGCAGAACAGGAAGCTCAACGGATGGAGTTTGTGCTACAAAGAGAGAAATTGGAAGCTCAGCGAAGGATGTTGGAAGCAGAGGGGATAAGGGATGCACAGAAAATCCTTCAGGAAGGTATTAGTCCTCAAATTATTCAGTGGCAAAGCATAGAGGCTTTTAAGCAGCTGGCAAAATCTCCTGGTACTCGAGTGATTATCACCGACGGAAAAACTCCTTTTCTAATTCAACCAGATGGAGGAAATTAGTCAACGATGCTCTCAAGAAAAAGCCGGAATCTTCCGGCTTTTTTATTTTTCCAGTAACTCCTCCGTCAAATAGGCATGAGCCCTCCCATCTACATTGAAGAACCATTGAAGTCCATCGGTGGTAAATACCAATGTATCTGACTCTAGCTTATCAAAGGTGATTGCTAGTTCCACTTTTCTCCCAAGATTGGATTTGTTTAGCGCTTCTACAATCTTGAAATCAAGGGAATCTAACGTTCGCGCCAAAGGTATTTTTGATTTGCTCTGAAGAAATTCTGTAAGTCGATCACTTGCTATCCAATCAGCCAGATATACGAGGCTATTTTCACTCTCAATGTTATACTCAATGCTATCAATGATCAGGTTTTTTTCACGGTCCAAAAACGGATAAGCATACGCATCTATGGTAGCTTCTATATCTCCGGCAACATCAAATTTCAAATGGAGCTTTCTGTCAAGCGTATTCGTTCGGAAGTTTGTAAGTAAAATGGATGCCCCTTCGTAAATGAAAAGGGTACTGTCAAGTCGTCTCCTTAAAACAGCTTCCATTTTCTCGTACGGTATGTAGACATCTACCATAATATCAAGTCCCATTTCCTCTTCCGATTCAGCAATCATATTGGCTGGCATGGGTTTTTGTTCATATTCCAAACCCTCCAATGGCGTGATAAATATTTCGGATTTTGTATGAAGTATCACTCGTAAGGTATCTTTTATATCCTTAGAGAAATGGGCTGAAAAGAAACTCGGATTACTTGTTAGAAAAATTTCAATGGGCTTTTTACCAATTCTATGTGCACAGCTAATTATGGTCCAGATTTTTTCTACCTGCTCTTTTAATGGTACCAATTTCTGAAGTGCGTGACAGATCTTGTTTTCAATGACATCAGATTTCTCCAAAATTTTTTGATCAATCTTGTTTTGCAGGTTGACTTTGATTCCCAGGAATTCAATCACCGGTGGTTCAATCCAATGAATTTTCTGAATTTTGCACCTGCTTCCCAGGTTCCAATCTTCCTCAATGAATAGCTGCGTATTCATATCAACTCTCACCTCAAAATCTATCGACTGATGGGTCATAATTCCCAATAATCTCTTTTCAATCTCGGCAGTAACCCGCATTGGAATGGAAGCATCCAGGTTATTACCATAAGACGCCAATAACATTTGTCCTATGGGCTCAACTTTTAGTTTTATAAACTCATCCTCTTTTTTTAATTGTAATGTGTCATCGACCAGTACATCAGGGAGTGCCTCATTCAGAACTTTGGAAAGCTCGATGACGGGGAAATCAAGTGGAAAGGTTAATTCAGACGGTTTGATTCGCTGAATCCTTTCGGCTGACGCTTTTTGAACAAGTTCACCTTTCTGTTCATCATCTTTTTTCTGACACGACCAGCCTAGAATGATAAGGGAAAAAATCAACCACTTCTTCATCAAATCGAATTATAAAACCTAAGATAATAGAAACATCAAATACCTCTCAATAATCGTCTTGAAGCTTAAAATATCAAGTGCCGCCTGTCAAACTCTGATTGGTAAGGCAACTGGTTTTGGTTAAATTGATCAATCTAGTAACCTAATTCAAACATGAAAAAGAACCTCACTCTATCCCTCATTGGCATTGTTGTTTCACTTGCAGTTGCAGGCCAGGGCACTCAGCTCCTACGTCAGCCAACCATCTCATCAACAGATATTGTATTTGTATATGCAAACGATCTTTGGAAAGTAAGCAGAGCTGGAGGAGATGCGATCCGTATGACGACCAATGAAGGTTATGAATCCATGCCTCACTTCTCTCCCGATGAAAATTGGATTGCGTTCTCCGCTCAATACGATGGAAACACAGATGTCTATGTAATCCCTGCTACTGGCGGCTCTCCAAAGCGATTGAGTTATCATCCGGGGGCAGACATTGTACAAGGATGGAGTCCCGATGGAAAAGTAATTTTTCGATCCACCCGACAGGCATACCCTACACGCCTTAATCGATGGTACATGATTGGAATGGATGGTGGTTTACCTGAGTTATTCGAAATTCCTAGGATAGCGAGTGGCGAATTATCTCCGAATGGAAAATATGTAGCCTATGAACCCATCACCTACTGGGATCCGGAATGGAGAAACTATCGTGGTGGTCAAGCTCAGCCGATCTGGATTGTGGATATGGAATCCAAAGAATTGATGAGAACACCCAGAACTGACAATGAACGCCATTTAAGTCCTGTGTGGCATGGCAACAAAGTCTATTACTTATCTGAGCGTGATTTTCTCAGCAACATCTGGTCCTACGACCCTGCAACCCAGCAGGAAAAGCAAGTCACGTTTCTCAAAAATTTTGACATCAAATCCATGGATGCAACGGCGGACGCCATTGTTTATGAAATGGGTGGTTACTTACATTTACTGGATCCAGCTTCCGGTAACTCTACACAGCTCGAAATTAAGGTCGCTGGAGATATGAACTTTGCCCGTCCAAGGTGGGCAGATGTTAGCGGAAATAACCTTACCAATCCTAATGTTTCTCCAAATGGAAAACGAGCCATTTTCGAATATCGCGGAGAGATATTCACCTTCCCAAAGGAGGAAGGAAGCTGGAGAAATATTAGCAATACTCCGGGTGTTGCCGATCGCTCCCCAATCTGGTCTCCCAAAGGTGATAAAGTAGCATGGTTTTCAGACGCCTCAGGAGAGTATCAACTAGTGGTTGCGGATCAGTATGGCGGGAACCAAAAGACATACAGCCTTCAAAATCCTACTTTCTACTTTCAGCCGGATTGGTCCCCAGACGGAAAATACATTGCCTACACAGATACCGACTATAACATCTGGTCTATCGATTTAGCATCTGGAAACGTCAGGAAAGTAGATACCGATCGCTATGCACACCCCAATCGTGCCATGAATCCGGTATGGTCCCCGGATAGCCGCTGGATTACCTACGCCAAGCAGCTGGAAAGTCACTTTAAGGCCGTTTTTGCTTACAATGTAGAAACCCAGGAAAAAATACAATTGACAGACGGGATGGCGGATGCCATTACGCCAATCTGGGATCAGAATGGCAAGTACTTGTATTTCCTGGCAAGCACGAACTATGGGCTTAACTCCGGTTGGCTGGATATGAGTTCGTATGACCCCCAGGTCACCAGAAGTTTGTACTGCCTAATCTTATCTAAAGACACGCCTTCTCCGACCATTGTGAAGAGTGACGAAGAAGAAGTGGAGAAATCAAAGGAAAAGGAAGAGAAAAAGGATAAGGATGAAGAAAAGGAGTCTTCAATGGCAATATCCATCGACAAAGATGGTTTGGCCACTCGCATCATCGCGCTTGACATCCCTAATCGAAATTATGCAGGGCTGGTAGCAAGTAAGGAAAATTCCGTGCTGGTAGCAGAGGCAATACCGAACGAATCCGGGCTGAAGGTGCATAAGTTTGATATGGAAAAAATGGAAGCATCCGAGTTTGCTTCTGGTATCAATCAGGCAGTAAGCTCTTCAACAGGAGAATATGTTTTACACCAAAGTCGGGGGAGTTGGTCGATTTCCGGAACTTCAGGCAAAGCGTCCGGTGACGACAAAATCAGCACAAACGCTAAAATTAAGATTGATCCTCAGGCTGAGTACACCCAGATATTCAGAGAAGGCTGGCGATACATGAGGGATTTTCTGTACGTGGATAATGTACATGGAGCTCCATGGGACCAAGTGTATGAATGGTATGCGCCATGGGTTAAAAACGTTCGTCACAGGACAGATCTTAATTACATGGTCGATATCCTGAGTGGGGAAGTAGCCGTAGGGCATAGTTATGTCTCGGGAGGCGATATGCCGGATATAGATCGTGTTCCCGTAGGACTTTTGGGCTGTGATTTCAGCCTGGAAAATGGGTACTACCGACTGACTAAAATTTACGACGGTGAGAGTTGGAACCCCAATCTTTCAGGTCCCCTAGGAACCCCCGGGTTGGGAGTGAAAGAAGGCGATTACATCACAGCCATTAATGGTCAGGGGCTAACTGCTAATGACAACATTTACCAATTACTGGAACAAACTGCCGGAAGAACCACAAGATTGACTGTTAATGCTCAGGCGGCAGCAGGAGGAAAAGATGTTTTTGTGGAGCCTATTCAAAATGAATACCAGCTCAGAACTGCAGATTGGATCGAAAATAATCGTAGAAAAGTCTCCGAAATGTCTAATGGAAAACTGGCCTACGTTTACATCCCTAATACAGGAGGTGGTGGATTCACCAATTTCAACCGCTACTATTTCTCTCAACAGGACAAAAAAGGAGTCATCCTGGACGAACGTAACAACGGAGGTGGCTCAGCAGCTGATTACATGATCGATGTAATGGCAAGAGAGTTATTTGGATACTTTAACAGTAAGACCAATGACAATCGACCATGGACCACTCCGATGGCCGGTATCTGGGGACCAAAGGTGATGATCATCAATGAACGAGCCGGATCTGGCGGAGATTTGCTTCCTTATATGTTTAAGGCCAAAAACCTGGGCCCTCTGGTAGGCACCCTTACCTGGGGAGGTCTTGTCGGTACCTGGGATACTCCGCGCTTTATTGATGGAGGACGCATGGTTGCTCCTCGTGGAGGATTCTATGATGTAGATGGTAACTGGGCGGTAGAAGGTGAAGGGGTTGCTCCGGATATTGAGGTGATTCAAGAGCCAAAAGCGCTAATGGATGGAAAGGATCCCCAGCTGGAGCGTGCGGTTTCAGAAGCACTTAAGTTATTAGAGACGCAGGAATTCAAAATGAAACCAGAGCCTGCAGCACCAGTAAGATGGAAGCGTCCAGCAGGATGGGGTAAAGAATAAAAAAACAGCCCTCCAAAATGGAGGGCTTTTCATTCAACTAATGGTTAACTAAAATTTATAGTTTCAACGATGGAGGAAGAATCACTTTATCAATTACGTGAACTACTCCATTTGAAGCTTTAATGTCTGCTTTCGCTACGTTAGCATCATTGATTTTCACACCACTTTTAAGGTCTACCTTTATTTTATCTCCTTGTACGGTACCTGCTTTCATCCCATCTTTCAGGTCTGTTGACATAACTTTTGCACCTACAACATGATACGTTAATACTGCTGTCAGCTTGTCTTTATTCTCCGGCTTCAATAGCATAGCCAATACGCCATCAGGCAAATTATTGAATGCTTCGTTTGTTGGAGCAAATACAGTAAAAGGTCCTTCACTATTTAATGTTTCCACCAATCCTGCTGCTTTCACTGCAGTTACTAAAGTTGACAAAGATTCAGTTCCCACTGCCAGTTCAACAATAGTTTTGTCCTGTGCCTGAGTGTTAAATGTCATTAGCATTACCAATGCAACACTCGCTAAAAATAATTTTAAGTTTTTCATAATTCTTAATGTTAATTGCGAGTGAAAGTCATGGGAAGGCAATATTGTTTTGTCTTTTAACAGAAACTTAACATTGAAGTTTTTCATCACTTATTCGCGCCATTAAAGTGATTTTCTTAAACAATTAGGCCTGTTTCACACTGTGATTTTTGAAAATAAGTTGCTATTTACCGGAGCAGGTATCGATATTTCTCAGGGCCGATCAACCCATTCATTTCTTCAGACCAATATATGCTTTTAGCAAAGTATCCGTTCATTGCCGAATCAGAAACGCTCCATTCAATCTCCACAGCCTTCGAATCGGCAAAGTCCATCATGCCTCTACGCTCATCCACCAATCCGATGAATCCTGTTGGCGAGGTTCTATAAATCTTGGTCCATCCCTGATCTGCGACGAGTTGAAACCCTAAAACCTCCTCATAAAATCGCTGCATCCCGAGTAGATCATTGTGGTATGTCCATGTAATAGAACCGTAAAAATTTAGGTTTTCAATATCGGTTTGAATTCTCGGAGCTTTCTCCAGATATGCCATAAAGAGTTCATTTTCCGGATGCTGTTTGAATTGTTCGAATTCCAATAAATAACCCCCAGGATCAATGGCAACAAATCCATCATGCGGTCCTCCTTCGCGAGGCTTATAGGTGTACTTGATAGGAACGCCCTGTTCCTGAATGTAGCTATACCATTCTGGTAACTGGTCTGTTAAAAAAGCAATAGCGGTTGACTTTGCCTGACCTCTTGGATGGTCCTGATCCATTGCATGGAGTTGGAGAATAGCATCCTCACTAATCATAAACCGATTCGAATCTGTAGATTGTAAACCCAACACTTCCTGATAGAAGTTCTTCGCTTCATCTATATTTTCATAATAAAGATGAGTGACCTGCCGCTCCACACCGAAACTATCCAATGTTCGAAAGTCTGTATTCTTCATTAATAGTTCGTTGATTCCCTGAGGACTATAGCCTAGCAATCGACCGAATCTTCTTGCCGCTTCGATAGGATCAATTTTCTCAAGGTCTGCTTTGAGTTGCTCATATTGTACAAATCGAGGTTCCCGATAAATGATCGCTACTTCCTTCCCTTTGGTAACTCCAACTGGGAATAGGGGAGTAACTGGAAAATTGGACTCACGATATATTTTTACTTCATATTGGGTAGCAATCTTTAGGTAATCATCCCAGTTTGCATCCATTGCATCACTCCTTTGTGGTGCACTTAATGCTATCGGTTTGGCATCATTTGCGACCATTTCACAGAAAACTTCAAAATCTGATAATTCTGTATTTTCTTCCGGATCGCAGGAAAAAAATAATGCTGATAGGAAAATAATGGCTAGATAAAATTTACGCATTTGGTAAATATATCATTGCTCACTCAAGACTTCAACTATCAAAGTTCTTCACTAATTAGCGAATCTAATTTGATGACCTTTCGCAAGGCACTCCGATAAAAATTGACGTGTCCATTCACATCATTGGCTGAATACGCAAAATAATTTTTGATAAGGATATCCTTCTCTAATGGTTTAATGGGTTGATAAGTGATGTAATCGACCAGTTGAACATAATGTGGAAAATAGTTGTCATCCAAGGCTTGTAAATGATTGTCTTGAAATTCTTCAATGGTTTCGTATCGATGATAGAGTGAAACCAGCTGACGTTTCAATTCCAGATTGCTAATGAGTTTAAAGTCCCCACTATTAATCATTGATTGATACGTGATGTCATTTGGTTCAAAGAAATAGTAGTTACCTACCTGCTGAGAGTAGATAAAAATGGAATCCCTATTGACAGGAACTTGGCCATATAGGCCCATGGCCCGGACCATTAAGTTTACCTTTCGTTCATTCAATTTTATACTATTAGCTAACAATACACTATCCTGTTTCAAATCAGACAGTAACTCTGTATAGTAATTCTTGAGTGTCTGGTTTTCCTTGATGGATTCTGCTCTTGTATTTAACCAGAAGGCAATGGTGACACCAACGATGACAATTACAAGTTCGATTAAATAACGGAGGACAGATTTTTTTTCCATGGGCGTGGTGCTTTCTATGATCAAAAAGTGATAGCCATTTGTAATAGGAGATTGCCAACAGCTTAAGAAGGTTGCACGGGGCGTTTATTTTGTCTTTTCAAGGCATTAGGTGCTTCAGTTTTTCTGAATCTCAGTAACTTATCCTTTTAAAAACCTGACCTATGAAATACCTAACCATTTTGGCAATGGCCATCTGCTGCTATGCTTGTCAGCCATCCCAGCCATCCATCACTTTTGACGTGTCAATCGATACGAAACTCAATGAGTCAGCAAAAGATGGGAGATTACTCTTGCTTCTCTCTACTGACGATTCGGCTGAACCTCGATTTCAAATCAACGATGGACCTAATACCCAAATCGTATATGGCCAAAACGTGGAAGGCATGTCGTCGGATCAATCTGTCTCATTTGATGGATTACAGTTTGGATATCCGGTTCAAAGTCTCGACGATTTGAAGCCCGGAGAATACTGGGTGCAGGCCTTACTTCACACCTATGAGACATTCAACCTTTCCTCCGGTCATACGGTAAAACTGCCAATGGATAACGGGGAAGGCCAGCAGTGGAATCGTTCACCCGGAAATCTGTACAGCACGCCCATCAAGGTAACGATAGAAGAAGGAACCTCTCAAAACTTTGCCATCGTAATGGATCAGGTCATTCCTCCCATCGACGAACCTGCCGATACCGAATGGATCAAACACATCAAAATAAAAAGTGACCTCCTCAGTGAGTTTTGGGGGCGAGACATGTATTTGGGTGCTCATGTGTTATTACCAAAAGGATTTGAAGAACACCCGGAAGCAAATTACCCACTAATGATCTTTCATGGTCATTATCCATCAGATTTTGGAGGGTTCCGAACCACGCCTCCGGATCCCACATTAGAACCTGATTACTCGGCTCGTTTCAATGTTTCGGGATATAACATCATTCAGCAACAAGAAGCCTACAATCAATACTTGCAATGGATCAGCGATAATTTTCCGCGATTCATCATCATAGAAATACAGCATCCGACTCCCTATTACGATGATTCCTATGCGGTAAATTCTGCCAGCCAGGGACCTTACGGAGATGCCATTACCTACGAACTGATTCCACATATCGAAGAGCAGTTTAGGGGAATAGGAGAAGGCTGGGCTCGCTTCCTATATGGAGGATCAACCGGAGGTTGGGAAGCGCTGGCGGTACAGGTCATGTATCCTGAGGAATACAACGGCTGCTTTGCTGCGTGCCCGGATCCCATTGATTTTCGTGCATACTGCCTGGTCGATTTATATGAGTATGACAATGCATACTACTATGAAAGCGAACATAAGCAAGTTCCGATTCCTGCCCATCGGGATTACCTGGGTGCAGTGAATTCCTACATGGAAGACTCCAATCACAAAGAGCTTGCGCTTGGGGATAAATCTCGTTCGGGACAGCAATTTGATATTTGGGAGGCTACTTATTCCCCTCAAGGAGAGGACGGATATCCGGTTCGCATCTGGGATAAGAAGACCGGGAAGATCAATAAAGAAGTGGCCGAATACTGGAAGGAAAATTACGACCTGCGATATATCCTGGAAAGAGACTGGGATGAGTTGGGTCCTAAGTTGCAAGGCAAGATCAACATCTATTGCGGCGATATGGATAATTATTACCTGAATAATGCGGTCTACCTGATGGAGGAATTTCTGGAAGGCACCACAGACCCCTACTATGACGGGGAGGTAGATTATGGTGACCGTGCAGAGCATTGCTGGAATGGTGATCAGGAAAATGGCAATCATATATCTAGATTGAGATACAATACCATGTACGTAGATAAAATTCTGAAACGCATTGAGGAAAGTGCTCCTAAAGGTGCGGATCTTACCAGCTGGAGGTACAAAGAATGAGAACAGGCTCCCTGATAGTGATTTTTGGACTTCTTTTCGGTTGTACAAATAATCAAGAATCAAAGCTTCCTGATCCATTGGAAGCCGGGTGGAATAATGAAGCCGTATGTGAAGTACTGGAAGACAATGAACAAGTTCGGGTGCTTCAATGCACCTTTCCTCCGGGTGTGGGACACCAACGCCATTACCATGCTGCCCATTTTGGATATACGGTTACCGGAAGCGCATTCAGAATAAAGGATACTACAGGAATTAGAGAAGTCAATGTGCCTACCGGTTACTCATTTTATAACGAGAAGATTGAGTGGCATGAAGTGTTGAACATTGGAGCAGACACTGCTGTATTTCTGATCATGGAGCCGAAATAGTTGGCGTTTGGTGAAGAAACATCAATCAGGAATTTCACACAGAATTTCCTAATTAAAAACTGACTAAATTTAACATTACCCCAAAGAAAATTTTATGAAAACTATCATCATTTGTTTAATTGGACTATTAGCTCTCGAATCCAATGGCCAGGATGATAAGTTGGTTGCTGCAGGAGTGCTACCATATACGGTCATTGATGATACGGTTTACTTATTATTAGGCTATGACGAAGACAAGCCGGGATGGACTGATTTTGGTGGCGGAAGGGAGATCGTAGGGAGTTTGAATAATGAGACACGGCTTGAAACACCACAGGAGATTGCGGTCAGAGAATTTTTTGAAGAATGCCGCATGGTGTATGGAAAAGCAGAAATCGATCTCAAATTTAGACCGCAAGCTTATATCACCGCTGTGAATGGAGTGTATCGGAGCTATGTGGTCAATCTTCCTTACAAATCACGAGATGAAATTCGGCAGGCGATGATTCCACTGGATGATAAATTTATCATTTTTAGAGAAAAGAAAGATTTCTATTGGATCAGCCTGGATGAGCTTAAGTCCGTAATTCGCTCCGGGAGTAACCGACTTACCAACTCACCCAATCAGGGCATTATTTACAAGCACTTTTACAACACCTTAAATAGGGTGTTGCAAGATGATCAAATGGACTATTTGTTTGTAAAGGATTGATCAAAAGAATCTTTGCTCAATTGCCCTTCTCCCCGTTTTCCGGTAAATTCAGGAGCCAACCTGATTGCCCAATGAGATTTATCGGTCTGTTCTTGCTTTCTTTTCTCACGCTCAATTGCCTGGCGCAGAAGGAGGAGATTGAGTTCGAAGAATATTCCTACACAGAGTTTTTCCAGATGATCGAAGAGGAGACCGACTCGGTTTTTAGACTTGAAAATGCGATCATAAAATACGGTGACCCCAAAGACTCGCTCTTCTTTTTAACCCAACTTGGAACCGAAAAAAATTTTAACAGAGAAGATACCATCGCTGTTACGAAGGAGGTTCGATTGGAAAATGTACTTTTTAGCAATTCCGTCCCGGATTCACTTAGTAATCCCAGTGAAGGGAAAGGAAGGCTCAGATCAACACTATATCAAATTCGATTCTTAGAAGAAGTATGGCTAAAGAATTGCGACCTGCTATCTGTGGATCGTTGTGTCTTCGATAAATTATTTAATGTGAAATACGATGACAGATATCCAGTTGTCAAAGACCAATGGATTCAATCAGGATTTGCGTCGTGGAACGATATCAAGAATTCGACTTTTTTCGGAGGAGTGGACTATTCTTCTCTAACCAACGAATATATTAACACGAATTGGGGATTAATTTCATGTATTATTCATCCGGCTAAAGATGGTTTAGGAAATAGCTTTTGGTACCGGAAACAATTTAACTTTTGGATTACAGATTGTACGTTTCTAGGAGAAGGACCATTGATCATTCGTGCATTGGAGGGAGATCAACTCAACATTGATAGAAATCAATTTGGAAAGCAACAAGTCTCGATGCAAATAGGAACTGAGGGGCCTATCCAAAGAATTGAAATCAGCCAAAATAACTTCGACAATATTATTCTTATGACCCTTCCCGTCTTGAAGGAGGATGATAACGTCGATTGGGATCAGTTCAGAAATGGAATTATAAATAGGGATGCATATAATTTGTTTTATGATTACCGCACCGTTTACAAGATTGATTCATTGGAAGATTTTATTCATGATGATGATTTTTACTCAACCAAGAACATTGAATACTATTTCAATTCGGCGAGAATCAAAGATGCAAAAGTGAATCGGGATGAGATGAAGTTGTTAGGGAAACTTTACAACCATTATCGTCAACAACATGCCGCCAAATTTGCCAATGGAGTTTTCATAGAAATGAAAGACCTGGAGACGGCCAATCTCGCCTATATCTATCAGGAGAATCCTACTTTCGATTCGTTCTTCCAATGGAAAATCAATCAATTCCTAAAACTGTTTGCTGACTATGGAACGAGACCTTCAAAGGCCATCGTCTTTGCCGTATACGTCATTGCCTTCTTCGCATTGATTTACCTCTTCTTCCCAAATTCCTGGGATGCGCATGGCCGTACCCGCATTATGGATCGGTATCGCTTCTTTTTGAAATACCTGAACCGAAACGAAGGAGCCAGTGAAGTATATCAGGAGGAAAAGGAAAAAGAACTACTTCCCTTTCATGAGTTTCGGGAAGTGCTAGAGAGAGAAGGCAAGACAGCTCCCAAATTCTTTTATGCCACGGCACTTCCGCTGTATAAATGGTCGGTCTCGGGCTCCAGACTCTCTGGGTGGTTTCTCTCCAAGATCGATGTGCTTAATGGCAAGTGGAGTGACGTGCCGGAGAAAGGTCGGGTCTTTAAATCAGCACTGGTTATCGGTGCATTCATTATCGCCTTGCTCTACGACCTCTTCATCAAAGTCCTCAATGCCATCATGCTCTCGATCAACACCTTCACCACCCTTGGATTCGGCGAAATTCCAATCAAGGGACTGCCCAGATATCTAGCGATTGTTCAAGGGTTTATCGGGTGGTTTATGTTGACGATATTTAGTGTGAGTTTGATCAGTCAGCTTTTAAACTAGGGCGTCCTTCACTTCTTACTCGTCATTCCTGATGAAGCGCAGCGCAGTTCAGGAATCTCTTGAAATTAATACAGATATGATTCATGAGATTCCGGTATTCCTTCGCTACTCTACGGAAACCGGAATGACGTCTAAAGTTTGTTAATTGCCCTTCTCCCCGTTTTCCGGTAAATTCAGGAACCAACCGAATCCCCCAATGAGATTTTCCGGTCTGCTCTTGCTTTTTTTTCTCGCTCATAATTGCCTTTCGCAAACGGAGGAGATTGAGTTCAAAGAATATTCCTACTCTGAGTTTTTCCAGATGATCGAAGCTGAAGAGGACAGCATCTTCACTTTGAAAAACGCTGCGATCGTTTTTGATAGCCTCACGGATAAGGCCTATGCCAAAACCAGTGCTCACGTCCATGATAGTGTTTATATCAGAAAAGACACCATCCAGATTAATAAGGAATTACACTTTGAGAACGTCTTTTTTTATAGAGTGAGCGGGAGTTTTGATAATACAGAAACATTCTACTACATCGTATTCAATAAAGAAGTGCGCTTAAAGAATTCATTTGCCTTTTTTGAATCTTGCACCTTTAATCAAGCGGTTAAAGTTGAATTCGATCAAGGACTTGAGGAAGTGTATCACTCGTATTTGGGACGTGTGTGGTATCTCTCAATTACGTTTACTAAGTGTGTATTTAATAAGGGGCACCTCTTAAGAACTTCCTATGATCGAAATCAAAATGACATAATCCCAGCTCAATTTATCATAATGGAGTCCACTATTTATCCAATAGATCAATCTCTTTCGCAAAACGCCTACTGGGTTGGATCACTTTTAAATTTTTGGGTTTCTAATTGTGATTTTGAGGGAGATGGTCAAGTTCGCATTCTTGCACCTGGAGGTTCAATGTTCGAACTTGATGGCAATGATTTCGGCAAGAATCGGCTAGACATAGTAATTGGATCTGACCTTCCTTTTCAGGCTTTAATCATGGAAGGAAATACAATTAACCATCCGGTTCGGTTACGTCTTTCAGAAATAAAACAGGAGAATAGCATCGCATGGCCACAGCTAAGTGCTGGCCTAATTAGCCATAGTCCATACCGCGATTATCTGAGAAGTTTAGGGGCTGTAAGTCGAGAACAATTGGATCATCTTGGAAATATTGATTCTGTAATGACCAACTACCTGGAAGATTATCGACATCAAAATACTCAGGCATTCAAAGCGGAAACCAAATTACTTGGGAAGCTTCATGCACTATACAAGAGCCAGCACGATACAGAATTTGCCAATGCAGCCTTCCTCGAACTGAAGGATTTGGAAACCCAACGACTCGGTTATTTATATCAGCAAGACCAAAGTTTCAGGACGTACTTCAAATGGAAGGTCAATCAGTTTCTAAGGCTGTTTTCAGACTATGGTACAGAGCCGTCAAAAGCCATTGTTTTTGCAGTCTATGTCATCGCATTCTTCGCAGCGATCTACCTGTTCTTCCCCAATAGCTGGGACAGTCATGGTAAAAATAGAATCCTTCATCGTTTTGGTTTTTTCCTGAAATACGTAGACAGCAAAGCTGGCATGCATGAAGTATATATGGAGGATAAGAAAGGCGACCTACTGGTTTATGAAGACTTCAAAAAACTCCTTCATGAAAAGGGTCAACGGGTTCCCCGATTTTTCATAACTGCGGGTTTTCCGCTATATAGATGGGCGGTTTCTGGAAGCAAAATCTCATCCTGGTTTTTAAGCAGAGTGGATGTATTAAAAGGAACCTGGGATGAGACACCCACATCCAAAAAATGGCTGAAGTACGTTTTGGTGTTCGGCGCTTTCATCATCGCCCTGCTCTACGACCTGTTCATCAAAGTCCTAAACGCCATGATGCTTTCCATCAACACCTTCACCACGCTCGGTTTTGGAGAGATCCCGATCAAAGGCTTGCCTAGGTATCTGGCGATTATTCAAGGGTTTATCGGGTGGTTTATGTTGACCATATTTAGTGTGAGTTTGATTAGTCAACTGCTTAACTAGAACCCACCCCCAGCCCCTCCAAGGAGGCGAGTCTTGAAATTGAAAGAGAATCTAATCCCCTCCCTGGAGGGGAGAAAGGGGTGGGTGATGAATTGCCCTTCTCCCCGTTTTCCGGTAAATTCAGGAGCTAACCTAACCCTCATGCGCCTGATTATCATGCTAATTACGGTATTTACTGCTTCTTGTATATATGCCCAAGAGGAAGAAATCAAATACACTGAGTACAGCTTCACAGAGTTTTTTCAAATGATTGAGGATGAACAGGACTCTGTATTTAGACTTAAGAATGCCATAATCAAGCATAAATCTGAAGATGATTCAGTGTATACTTTCGACTATGAAGTCGGAGATAATGGTGAATATTCATACCGATTTCATAGAGCGGACACACTCCATATAACTAAAGCTCTATTTCTGGATAATGTCCATTTTGCTAAATTGGATTATAAGAGTTTTGGGAAAAAGTATACCGCTATTTACAAAGTAGTTTTTCATCAACTAGTCATGGTAACCAATCCATATCAGGGCTTAATAGCCAATTGTCTATTCAAGGATTATGTTGCATTTCGAGTCTCAGAAGAATCAGTTATCAACACACTTTTCCCCAGCGAAGCACCCTCTTACGATATTGTTTCAAGTGAATTTGAATCAAGTTTGGAGTATTTAGCTTCCTTAAACAACGAGGAAATCAAAAGAAAAAATGGCTTCAAACTATACAATTCCACTGTGTATATGGCAAACGAAAAATATGGTGGAGGCAGTCTATTTTTCAATAACCAGACAATAGTTGAAATCATCAACAATACCTTCTTCGGAAACAGTCTCTTTCCCTTGGGTATAAGGAACACCTTAACGCTATCCATTACTGATAATCAGTTTGATGAATTAATAGTTCTAGCCAACATAAATCCCTCCGAGAGCACATATATGTATGAGGTAACTGGCAATAACTTCCCAAAGCCTATTTTAATTGACGTTGACCTTGACTCGGATAAATTAATTATTGATTGGGATCAGTTTGAAAGTGGATTAATATCACAAAAACCCTTCAATTCAAAATATAGACCAACCCTTAATGTACCGAATGAAAGGAATGATCTACTTCGGTTTTATGAGCACGACTCCATAAATGAGAATTACCTGCAATATTTTCGAATTGAGAATGAGGAGGTATTCAAAGAAGAGAAGAAGCTGCTTGGTAATTTTCATGATTATTACAAAAGCATACATGATACCAAATTTGCGAATTCGGCATATGTCGCGATGAAGGATTTGGAGACAGAAAGGCTTGCTTTTGAATATAAACAAGAACTTTCATTCGACTCTTTCTTTACCTGGAAAGTCAATCAATTTCTCAAAACATTTTCTAATTATGGTACAAAGCCAGCAAAGGCGATAATTTTTTCTGTTTACGTAATTCTGGCCTTTGCATTTATCTATCTGTTTTTCCCAAATCACTGGGACAGTCACGGACGCTTCCGTATCATGAATCGATTGCGATTTTTTCTAAAGTACTCCAAGCAGGAAGATGGTGTGAAGGAGGTCTATCTGGAAGAGAAAAAAGAAGAGCTTGTGCCCTTTGAAGAATTCAAAGCGTACTTCGAGAAACATGGGAAAAAAGCACCAGGATTCTTTTATGCCGTAGCTCTGCCACTGTATAAATGGTCAGTGTCCGGAACCCGTTTGGTCTCTGGGTTCCTTGGCAAAGTAGATGTTTTGAAGGGCACTTGGGAAAATACACCAAATTCTCAGCGCTGGATGAAATCGACCTTAGTGATCGGAGCGTTTCTGTTCGCATTTTTATACGACCTCTTCATCAAAGTCCTTAACGCGGTGATGCTTTCTATCAACACCTTCACGACCCTTGGTTTCGGAGAAATCCCGATTAAAGGATTGCCCAGATATCTGGCAATTATTCAAGGGTTTATAGGGTGGTTTATGTTGACGATATTTTCGGTTTCTCTAATCTCACAGCTGTTAAACTGAGACGTCATTCCTTTCTTACCCGTCATTCCTGATGAAGCGCAGCGGAGTTCAGGAATCTCATGAAATTAATACAGATATGATTCATGAGATTCCGGTATTCCTTCGCTACTCTACGGAAACCGGAATGACGTTCAAAGTTTAGCAATTGCCCTTCTCCCCGTTTTCCGGTAAATTCAGGAGCTAACCTGACGCTTATGCGACTTTACATCGTCATATTATCTATTGTCACTAGCACCTGCTTATTCGCACAGGAGGAAGAATTGGCTTTCGATTTAGTGTGTTGTTGATTAGTCAGTCGTTGAACTAGCCCGTCATTCCTGATGCAGCGCCAGCGGAGTTCAGGAATCTCAATAATTTTGGTCACTAATGTCAAAAGGTGGATATATCTACATCATCACAAATAAGAACCGAACGGTTCTTTACACTGGCGTGACCAGTCATCTTCAGTCAAGAATATATCAACACAAACAAGGCGAGGGTTCCTCTTTTGCGAATAAGTACAACTGCGAAGATTTAATTTATTATGAATTTTTTGAGGACATTGAAACTGCGATTGCTCGAGAAAAGCAAATCAAGAAATGGAAGAGAGCATACAAGGAGAATGTAATAAATGAAAGGAATCCAGAATGGAAGGATCTATATGATGATGTTCAGGATTACAATAGATGAGATTCCTGCATGCGCAGGAATGACAGCTAAAGTTTGTTAATTGCCATTATCCTCGTTTTCCATTTGATTCAGGTATGACAGCCACAGCATCAATGCTCAACGCCTGCACCCTAGTGAAACCTATCATTTAGTTACCTATGATGTATTAGATAAAAAATCTATTATCTTTCAAAACCAACCTATCACAAAATGCAAAATAAAAGACTGCTACGCAATCAAGTGTTTGCCGGCATTGGCCTTGGCTTATTAATTGGAATAATTGCCGGATTATCCGTTTCGCCTGTTGTCAAAACCATACTAGGCACATTAGCTGCACTACTAGGGGCATTTTTAGGGCTTCAGGGAAGTCTGTTTAAAAAGGGGGAAACATCAACTGACGACCTCTTAGCGATGAGTCTCCGAACCGGAAGTTTCGGTGTTGCCTGTGCCCTTGCTATAGTTGGTGGAGTGCTCCTCCGAACACATAATGTGCTCGGCATAAGTATTAAGGCTCAGGTTGATCAGTGGATTGAAGCAGGGTATACCGAAAATGAAGCTAAAAAGTATGTCGTATATGACCGGTTAAAACTCTTGCCGGATGAGACAGGTAACCTCGAAAAAGTAGATAGCAACACGATGAGTTCTGCAAGTGGTTTTTTGTTCTCAAAAGAAGAAATGCAGAACTATTGCATTTCATTGAGTCTTGAAAAATATAATGGAGATACAAAAAACACACTGGATGGATTTCAATTAATGAATCCTACAATTCAGGCTTATGCAAATATTTTATCCAATTATAACGATAAGCCTACAGCACAAAAGCTCATCATGCAGTCAGTAAATGATTTGATTTGTCATTTGGCCAAACCAGACGTCAATTACGAAAATTTTTGCAAAGAATTTGATCAATTAATTATCCCAAGTGACGCAAGTACATCATTGGACAACATGCGAAATTCAGAAATGATAGAGCTTTCCATTATGGCCAATGAAATTCTTAGCTGGACCAACCAAAGCGACCAGTCAGAATTACTCGCTATCATTCAAAAAATTATCTGTTCCACCTAAAACTCACTACCTATGAGAATGCTATTCCTTTCTTTGATTTGCTTTACGCTTCAATCTTCTTTAATCGCACAACCCTCATCTTTTCATCCGTCTGTTATTCAGATTGAAGTTGACGGAACTCCTCGTGGAGTTGGAGTAGTTGTCGGAGGTAAAGACCAAGTTGTGACCGCACTTCATGTTGTCGCTGGACTACCAAATATCAGTGTCTATTCCAAATACTTAGGAAAAGCCGTTGGTGCCGAAATCGTCAAAGTACACAAAGAGTCTGACCTGGCATTACTAGAGTTAAAATCCCCATTAAACCTGCCATATGTTGGTCTCTCCTCACAAACCCCTAGATCAGATTTAAACTACTATATATATGGGTATACTGCAACGCCGGAGATCATTGATTTACCAATGGGTCTGGCCAGTAATTTTTTCAAACTGACCTCCATCATTGCCCCTGGTACTACTCCTTATAATTTATTACTCTCCAATCAATACCCGCAACCACAGGCCACTATTGTAAGGCTTGGTGATCCCATTAAGCATGGCGATTCCGGATCTCCAATACTGGATGCCGACGGAAGATTAATCGCAATCGCAGATGGGGGTCTTAGGCAAGGGGTTCAACGATTGAATTGGGGAATTTCTGCCCAGTACGTAAATAGCCTGTTTAGTTCAAAAGAATCTATTGCGCTAGGTCGATCAAGAGCGCCTTTCCTAAAAAATGCTAGAGCGGAAAATAAGATAATCGGTAATGGCAACCATGATCAAGAGATACATTACATATTCTCAGACTACTTAAAGAATATCTATAAAACTGCATTAAGCAATCATCAAGAAATTATTGATCAATATCGTCAGTATGGCAAAAACGCATCAGGACAAGATATTTTTGAGATCATGGTAGATGTTTACGAAGACTACTACTCAGGAGCAACTTTTGCCATACCGCGAGAAATGCCTTTTGACTATGACCCTGACGATGGGTTTCTTACCGCCTACAGCCCTTCAGAAAATGTCACCTTAGATATCCTTGTTGATCATGACGACTCATTTGAAGGCGCCATAGACAGCAAAGTATATTTCTTTGAAACCATCAAAGAAGATATGACCTGGTATTTAAGAAAAACAGGGAATTACACTTCCAGAGACTATAATTATTATCAGGAAGATTTCAATCTTACACGATTCGACGAGTATCAAGATGAAATCAGTAGTATGATTGGAAAGATATTGGTTGAAGATAATTTTATCATGGCTAGTGCTGTAACTGTTTATGATCTTGAATATGCAAATGACGAAGCTATGGATTGGTATTATACTTATGCAGCAGAAGCTTGCTTAGTATTAAGTGGGTTTGCATTACATTAATCCATTTGACCGTCGAAATACGACCTGGAAATCAAACGAAAAATAGAGCAGCAAGCCGAGGGCCTGCTGCTTTATTATTTAATCTTTGATCTCAATAATTCTTCCTGGTGTCCATGGAGCCTGATTCGCATCCAACTCTGCATTGATGGCCGGCACATCTTCGCTCATAATCTGCTTCAAACTTGCGATAACCGGGTCAAGGTATTTTTCGGCAATCTGCTTCACCTGCTTAGAAGTACCGGTAGGATCACCAAAACTAGAGGTCCCCGTATAGATTGCTGTGTTCACTCGGTTACTGAGTGAAGGGGCCTGATCAATTTCTAATTGCCGCTTGATTGGATCCCCGTACATAGTTATTTGAATCTCCTCGAGCTTTTCTTCCAGCATATCCAGCTTTTCGTTCAGAGAAGAACTGTTCACAACTCGTGCAGCAGCCTGGTAATAGTTCAAGGCCTCCTGTAATTGGTTGTAAGCTCTTCTTGCCCCATTGGCTGATTTCGAGAGCTTCATGAGCTGCTGATGAAAAGCGAGCATAGCTGCAGGATCAGCAGGTGGTATGGTGCGGTTATCCAAGGTTTTCACTTCAAACGTGACTGGTTCCACCAGTTGCGTCACCTCACCATCGATACTTTTCGCCAATTCCACCGAATAAGTACCCGGTAGCACCATAATCCCTGATGGGAGATTCTTTGATGGGTCTGCTAGATTGGTTTGTACCTGATCGATGGCAGGATATTTCAAATCCCAGTGTACGCGGTTAATCCCTTCTGAAGCACCGGTCCTTATTTCATTGACAAATTCACCATTCGCGTCTCTTATCGTAAAGATTAAAAAAGATTTTTCCTCCTCTTTCTCTGCCTTGAGCTGATTATAACTAGGATAGAAAACATTCTCTCCATCTTTTCTTTTCTCACCTTCCTCTTTTTCCCGTTTGTCTTTGAGCGTTGAATACTTTTCTTTCAAATAATAAGTAAAAGCTGCACCGAACGGAGGATTTTCTCCCAGGTAGTAGGTTTCCCCCTGGAACCCCTTTGGTCCTAGCCATGAGATGGTTTTACTTGCTGCAATCGGACTGTAAGGTTCATACTGTAAAGCTTCTGAAACCGGGAAAATATGCGCTTCTTTTCCCAATAACTCATTCGACAAATCACGCAGAGCTGAATAGTCATCCATGATGTAAAAGCCCCGTCCAAAAGTACCAAGTACCAAATCCTTTTCTCTTTTTTGGATATTGATATCGCGAACGGCGATGGTTGGCAATCCTTTAGAAAGCTTCTTCCAGTATTTACCACCATCTAATGTGGCAAAGCATCCAAACTCTGTTCCAACAAATAATAAATTTTGAGCCTCCGGATCCTCAGCGATTGCATAGGTAGAACCCCTTTCAGGAAGGTTAGCATTTATTGAAGTCCAGCTTTGTCCAAGGTTGGTACTTTTCAATAGATACGGCTTAAAATCCCCCCGTTTGTGATTATTGAAAGCAACATAAACGGTGTTCTCATCGTGCGCAGAAGCAATGATTTCGTTCACATAGGTCATATTAGGTACGCCTGGAAAAGAGCTATATCGTGTCCAGTTTTCACCACCATCTGATGAGATATGTACTAATCCATCGTCCGTTCCAGCAAAAAGCAAGTCTTCATCCAAAGGCGATTCGGCAATAGCAACAATATTCCCGAATTCCGTAGTAGATGCATTTTTAGCCACAGCATCCATCGGCCAGATTTTGCCCATCACCTTAAGCTGGTTCCGGTCCATTTGTCTGGTCAGGTCGCCACTTACTTCTTTCCAACTTTGCCCCCGGTCATCGCTTCTATGTAGCCGATCAGAAGCGTAATAAAGTCTTTTGTTATCATGATTACTGATTAGAAGTGGAGCATCCCAGTTCCAGTTGTACGAATAATCTCCATCCGGTGGCTGTGGAACAATGTTCTGCGTCTCTCCGGTTTTTCTATCAAAGCGCGACAGGTTGCCGTATTGCGACTGACTGTAAATAATATCCGGATTTTCAGGATCCACATGTGGCTCAAAACCATCACCTAAGGTCGTCACAAACCAGTTTCGGTTGGTTATGCCTGTGGTCTCCGTTGTTTGAGAAGGGCCTCCGATTGTAAAGTTGTCTTGCGTACCACCGTACACATAGTAAAACGGGTAATCTGTACTAACGCCTAGCTTATAAAACTGTGTCACCGGCAGGTTAGGAAAAAAGCGCCATGTTTTTCCCTGATCCCAGGATTCATACACCCCACCATCATTTCCGTTGAGTAGGTAATTATTGTTATTTGGATCTATCCATAACGCATGATTATCAATGTGCTTGTTTTTCTCTCCCACATTATTAAAGGTTTTCCCCCCATCGTCCGAAACACCGGCAAACGTATTCATCACATACACACGATCCACATCCACCGGATCAGCAATGACTTCCTGATAGTAATTTCCGCTTGAAGAATAGTCACTGCGTCTTTCCCACGATTCTCCCAGGTCAGTAGATCGGTAAAAACCGCCCTTATCTTCTTGTGCCTCAACCACTGCGTAGATCACATCCGGATTGGCGGGAGAGATGTCAAGCCCAATCCTGCCCAGATCCCCACCAGGGAGTCCTTTTGTTATCTTTCTGAAATTCTTTCCTCCGTCCGTTGATTTATAAACAGATGACTCAGGTCCACCGCTGATGTAGGTGAACACATGACGCCTTCTTTGGTGAGCTACTGCATAAATGACGTTGGAGTTTCTTGGATCTAGATGTACCTCATGAATTCCGGTATGTTCGCTGATTTCAAGGATTTTGTCCCAGTTATCGCCACCGTCTGTGGTTTTAAACAGTCCACGATCACCACCTGCACTCCATACCGGTCCGGTTGCTGCTACATACACGACATCTGAATTGGTTGGATCAATGGCAATCATCCCAATGTGCTCCGAATTCTTTAGTCCCTTGTGCTCCCAGCTTTTCCCTCCATCCACACTTTTGTAGATGCCATCCCCATAGGAGACACTTCGCTGATTATTGTTTTCACCTGTTCCAACCCAGATAACATTGTGGTTATTCGGGTCCATTTCTACCACGCCAATGGAGTAGGAGCCCTGGTCGTCAAAGATTGGGTCAAAGCTGAGTCCCCGGTTGGTGGTTTTCCATACTCCGCCTGCCGCTGTGCCTACATAAAATTCACTTGGATTATCAGGGTTGACAGCAAAATCGGCTATTCGTCCAGAGGTAAAAGCCGGTCCGATGGAACGAAATGAAAAACTGTTCCAGGCTACATCATAAACAGGAGGTTTCTTTTCTTCATCTTTTTTCTGAGCATGAACGCTAACAGCTGACAGGGTCAGAATGAATAAAAGAACAGGGTAAAAAATCGATTTTTTTAGCATAGGAATAATTCTGATTGATAGGAATAGAAAGGTAGGGAAAAACTGAGAAAGTGTCAGACCTGCTTACATGAATGGCAAATCACGAACGTCATTTCTGATGGTAGCGATAACCGAGTTCAAGGGAATCTAATTAAATTAGGTCACTAACCGAAAAGAGATTCCGGTATTTCTTCGTTACACTTCGAAAACCGGAATGACGCACCGCCTATGAAACGCATCTTATCCACCCTCTCTCAAAAATGGCCGGAATACCTCCTTGAAATCCTAGTGATTACCATAGGTATTTTGGGGGCCTTTTCCTTGAATAACTGGAACGAGAATAGAAAGACAAGAAAACAAGAAGTAGAACTACTGACCAATCTTAGAAGCGACTTTGAAACACGCATCGAGGAGATAAAAACCATTCAGGAAGTAAGGTCAAACATCCTGCAAGTCATTGATACCCTCTATCTGAGAATTGAAAATAAAGAGTATGAGAATCGGGATAGCGAATTGGATAGTCTATTGAGTTACCTCTATATTTCATATCGTTTCAATAATGAATTTAGTAGTCTGGATATGCTCTTTAGTTCCGGAGGAATCATTAATCTTTCGAATAGTGAGCTCAAAGAAACTTTGATAAAATGGCCATGGCTGGTAGCCGAAATGCTGGAAGAGCAAGACCGAATTGAAAACCAAATGTCACTTACGACAGAAGTTCTTTCTGAGTACGTCCTGGCCAATAATCTCTACAAAAACTGGGCTTTCAGTAAAATTCATGGAAATCTATCAGATGATTACTTTCCGAGTAATTATAAAGGACTTTTTACCGACAGGCGCTTCCTTGATGTGCTGGCACATCGAAAAGCGAACCTTGCTTTTAATGTCAGGGATGGAAAAGCAATCATTGAGCTTGGAAACAAGATTATCAAAAAGATTGAACAAGAAATTTCAAATCAATGAAGCGAATTTTTCAAACCCTCTCACAAAAATGGCCTGAGTACCTGCTGGAAATTCTGGTGATTACCATCGGTATTCTAGGTGCTTTTATGCTAAATAACTGGAATGAAAATAGGAAGCTTGAAAATACTGCAGAAGTACACAAGCAAGTTTTGATTGAGGACATGAAAGCTGATTTGGCTGATTTAAAAGAGTTGAATGACCAAATGGAGGCTAACATTAACTCCTGCATTCGGTTGTTTCGTCAGTTCAAAACACTTGACCCGGTTGATTCGAGCACTAGCAACTACATCGTCTCGCTCATTCTTGAGTACAATTTTGCTCCCAATGAAACAGGGTTCAATGCCCTTGACAATTCCGGCGGTCTCACACTTTTTGAAAATGAATTGCAGCAAAAAATCAGAGAGTATTACTCGCTCACGGAGAAAATCATCGCCAGAGAGAATATTTCCAACAACTTCATACGTGATAAATATGAGCCATTGATTTTTGATAAATACGCATCGCTATGGAGCCAGTCCAATACCTTCAGCTTTTCCAGCGAACAATACAGCGATGACCCTAGGCCTATACCTTCGCTTGACACCAAATCCTTACTCGCAGACCGGCCTCTCGAGACATTAATCATCGCACGTCAATATCAGTCTGACACTCAAAAAAAACTGTATCAGGAGGGCATAGCGTCCATCAACCAAATGCTGGAGCAGCTTGAACAGCATCAATTTTAATACCCACTAAAAAACAGAAAGGAGGAAGAATGTAAAGATTCCTCACTTCGTTCGGAATGACAGGTTCATTTACTATCTTCAATCGATTAAATCCACCAATCGCCTAATCATCAAATCGTAACATGCTCTTCCTCCTCCGCAAAATCCGCCGAAAGCTTATGCAAAAGAATAAAGTCACTACCTACCTGCTCTATGCTATCGGTGAGATCGTATTAGTGGTTATTGGGATCTTGATTGCGGTGAGCATCAATAACAGAAATGAAGAAATAAAAGCCAGAAATAGATTAAAAGAAACGATCACTGCCTTTCGAGATGACTTAGCACAAGACACACTTTTAATCCATAATCGAATCTCTGAAGTTAAGCATCAATACCTCTTAAATGAGCGGCTAAGAGACCGAGTGGCTAAGCCTTCTTCAACAATAGATACATTATTGAAAATTGTGCGAAGTGAGTTTAACCCCAACTGGACTGAGCCTTTGAGATACAATACAAACAACTACAATAGCTTGATCAATTCTGGTTTAATTGAAATCTTACCAGACACACTAAGAACACAAATAAAAAATTTTTACAATCAGAAATTTTCCAAAATCAACCTGGTAGAACGCATCACTAATGATTACAGAGGCAAACTCGCCACTTATGTCAACACCTACACTTTTGGATCCACGCCACTGCATGATCAGGGTCCTCTTATCGATTCATTAGTTTGGAGCAATGTAGATTATGGTCATCTTGCTGCCTCCTTTCAAGGTTTGAGTAATTTCAAAAGGATACTTTTCACTCTTACAAGGGATGAAATGGAGTATAGCAGTGAATCATCAAAAGCACTAATTCTTCAAATTGATCAATACCTCCTTAAGTAATGTTGTTCCTACTTCGCAAAATCTATTTTTAATCACTTAGAACAATATGAAAGTCATTGTTGCCTCTAAGAATCCTGTAAAAATTGATTGTACCCAAATTGGGTTTAATCAGGTATTCCCGAATGAAGAAATCAGTGTGGAAGGAGTCGCCGCTCATTCAGGTGTGGCTGATCAGCCCATGACCAATGTAGAAACTATGCAAGGCGCCAAAAACCGTGCACAGCATATCAAAAACGAATTTCCTCATGCCAATTTCTGGGTAGGCATTGAGGGTGGAATTGAAGATACCAATGCTGGCATGGAAGCTTTTGCATGGGTGGTCATTCTTGCAAAGAACCAAAAGGGTCAGTCCAGAACGAGCACGTTTTTCCTGCCCCCAAAAGTCAGAGCGCTAGTCCTTCAAGGTGTAGAACTTGGGCATGCCAACGATCAGGTTTTTGAAGATCATAACTCGAAACAAAAAGGCGGGGCAGTAGGCTCACTCACCAATGGATTGCTGGGAAGAACCGCTTATTACGAACAAGCAGTCATTTTAGCATTGATTCCTTTTGTTAATAAGGAGCTTTATTGAGGATAGTATTTCCATAGAAATTCAAAGGGGTGAATTAGAATTTACTATCTTCAATCGAATAAATCCACCAATCGCCTAATCATCATATAGGAACATGCTCTTCCTCCTCCGAAAAATCCGCCGCAAGCTTATGGACTCAAAAAAGATAACCTCATACCTATTATATGCCATTGGAGAGATCTTTCTTGTTGTCATTGGGATTTTCATTGCAATACAACTGAATAACCTCAATGAAAACCGAAAACTGCAGAATAAGAAAAATGTCTACTACTGTAAGCTTTTGGAAGATGTGAGACAGGACCAACACCAGCTAGAAAGACTTATTCACGAAACGAATGAACGTATTCACCACAGTAATAAACTATTGGGATTACTGCAGAAAGAGGCATTGGACCCGCTAGAAATCGCAAACGAAATGCTCGCTTCTGTTTCCCTTGTGACATTCACGTTCAAACCAAGTGTATCTGCTTTTGACGACATTAAATCAAGTGGAAATATTGGATTGTTGGATGAGGAAATCAAGGAAAAACTATTAGCCTATTATTCAAATATTGAAGGAATAGTGGACGTGGTGGATATCAACTCTGATCAGGCCGTCAGGCTTTTTTATGATACAGAGAGTTATTCCAAAATCGGTTGGCCATTGATCTCATTTGTGGATGATGCTATTGATTCTTCTTTGGTTGACAAAAATCAGTTGGCCAAACTGGTGAGAGCAAATCAATCGTACCGCGATGAGCTGATAAGTGATGCGATCTATTTTATTGGGTCAGGTGCCCGGGTAAAGATGTTGTATGAAAACCTAAGTGAAGATATTTTCACAATGGAGGGATCCCTTAAATTGAAATGTCAAAACTAACCGTCTATGCTCTTCCTCCTCCGAAAAATCCGCCGAAAACTTATGAGTAAAAATAAAGTCACTACCTACTTATTGTATGCCATCGGAGAAATTGTGCTGGTCGTAATTGGGATTCTGATTGCGGTGAGCATCAATAACTGGAACAACGACAGGAAAGACAGAAAGGCAGAGGAAGTGTTGCTCATTCAATTGCAATCAGAGTTTGAAAGCAATCTTGCTCAGCTAGAGGAGAAGATGCAGATAAGAAGTAATGCAATTAGAGGCGTTTTGAGGTTACTGGATTATGTGGATCATCCGGAAAAACGCAATGCAGATAGCACCTTGCTTTTTCTAGGACAGACGATCACCGCCCCCACGTTTGATCCCATTGTCAACGACCTGATAAGCGCCGGACGACTACAGCTTTTGACCAATGATACCCTGAAGACCATGCTTAGCCAATGGACCAGTGAAATCATTCAGGTTAAAGAAGAGGAGGATGCCTGGAAACAAATAAGAGAGACGCGCTATTTTCCTTATTTGATCAAGGAAACTTCTTTCAGAATTCTGCTCAACAGCTATTTTGAAACCGGTCAGTTTGATCTACATCTGATAGATAAGAATGCATCACTTCGTGTGGCCATTGCCAAGGATCAGTCCATCGAATCAATAATGGACATACTAGATCATCCAGATTTTGAAGACCACATAGCCGATTGTGCTGCATTCCACTCGGTAGCAAATGTGCAATCAGAAATCATGAGAGATCGAATCATAAGTATCCTTGATATTATTAAATCACAGCTCAAATAAATTGGACTATGCTATTCCTCCTCCGAAAAATCCGACGAAAACTCTTAGCTCAAAATAAAGTTACTAGCTACCTATTTTATGCCATTGGTGAGATCCTATTAGTCGTGATTGGGATCTTGATCGCCGTGCAGATTGACAGGTTGAACGACCAGCGAAAAGTAATGGCAGAGGAGGAAGGCTACCTCAAAAGATTAATTGCTGAAAACAAGCAGGACATTGGTAATTTCTCCAGGCTGATTGACGATTTGAACGTAGCTATGCAGTCCATCGATACATTCTGTGCTGCACTAAATGCCAAATCAGCTAGCGATTCCTTAATTCTTTATGCCGTTGAGGAATATATGAACTATGGGAGTATTGTCCCTTTATTCAGCTCGTCCCGCTCCACCTTCGATGATCTTTCAAATACAGGTAATCTTAAAGTGATATCGAATGTCACATTACGAGATCAAATTATCCATCATTATGCCGAAGTATTGGAGGTTCAGAAACGAATGAACATCAACTCTGACTGGGCACTGGCTTTGGATATGGCCTTTATTAACGAAACCTACGGCATGAAATATGTCCCCATCACCGCCCACCTTTTTCCAACAAAAACAAAAAGGCAACTAGCAGATGAGCTGAGGAAAAACAAACTTCAATATATCAACAATGCTGCGGTCGGGTATTGGGCTGATACGGATGCTTTGAACTTGCTAAATATACTTAAGCAAAAATCCAATGAACTAATCATTCAAATTGAAAACGAATTAAACCAACATTAACAAATGCTCTTCCTCCTTCGAAAAATCCGACGAAAGCTATTATCTCAAAATAAAGTTACTAGCTACCTATTTTATGCCGTTGGTGAGATCATTCTGGTAGTTGTGGGGATATTGATTGCTATAAGCATTGACAATTGGAACCATAAGAATAATGAAACAGCCCAAGAGCAAATCATTCTAAGGCAACTACAAGCCGAATACGCAGAAAATCTGAAACAGCTGGAGGAAAAAATGTACATGAGAAATCAAATGCTGGAAGCTGCTAATCGCATTCTATCATACATTGATAATCCAAGTGGAGTTCACAGAGACTCACTCATTTTTGATATAGGCATGGTCATAAGGGATCCCACATTTGACCCGATCCAAAATGATTTGATTGCATCTGGAAACATTCGATTGATTCGCAATGACACCCTAAGAAAAATACTCTCCAACTGGACCTCTGATGTGTATCAGGTTCAGGAAATTGAGCTCGAATGGCAAAAAATCAGGTCAGAATTTATCAATCCTTTTACGATAGAAATTGGTATACAAAGAGATATTGCAGACATCATCTGGAAGGATGGTTACACTCCAGTTGAAGCATTGGATCAAAACATCAGTATTGTAAACAAGGTAGGTCCATCTAAAAAGGCTCCTTCCACCAGAGAAATCCTTCAAAATCGAGAACTAGAAGGCATTGCAGCTATAACCATTACTTACAGTCAAATTGGTAACATTCAATCGCAGGCCTTAAGAGACCGCATTCTCTTGATAAACAATTATATCTCTCAAGATCTACATTAAATGTCAGCGAATTAAACCCCTTTTATAACCAAAATCGAATTAGACTCGTCTAAAAAGCCGTTAGTTCATTAATCACTTCTTGTAAACGTTCTTCTGTTAAATACTTTGGTATAAAGCCCTTTACTAAAGAATATGACTCTGCCTTCTTATGATCATCAGGATTTAATGAAGAGCTAAGAATATATAAATTCAGCCCACAATCAGCCCCACCTTTCTCACTCATTAGCTCATCAAGAAATTCCCAGCCATCCATACCCGGCATATTGATATCCAGAAAAATTAATTCAGGCAATCGTTCCGAATTCCTAATCAGATCTAAAGCTTGTTCACCACTTTGTGCGACCTCCACTTCGGATACCAGCCCGGATCTTAAAATTGTCCTCTTCTGTAGAAAATTACAATCCTTATCATCATCTATCAGGATTATTTTTTTGATCATGTAAGGCCCCAAAGCCATGAATTTGTTATCATTTGATGATAAAAATAGCAATTTAACGTTTAGTAATTCTTCATCCTTCGAACAAACATCTTTCTGGAGTTTGATGAAGATATGTAGGTAAAACTTATTCAGGATTAATAGTGAAATGAAACACAGAACCTTCGCCTAATTTTGATTCCACCCATATGGTACCATGATGGATCTCCACAATCTTTTTACAATTTGCCAGCCCTATTCCCGTGCCCTCAAACTTAGATTCATCGTGTAGTCTTTTAAAAATGACAAATATTTTTTCATCATATTTCTTTGCGATTCCAATCCCATTGTCTTTTACTGCAAAAGAGTAACTATCGGGAGCTAAAGTTTTGGCTGAGATTTCAATTTCCGGTTTGACATCTGGTTTTTTAAATTTCAATGCATTAACCAGTAAATTTTGAAATAATTGCTGTAGTTCAATTTCATATCCTTTTAAGACAGGTAGTTCTCCTACCTGAACTTTGGCACCCGTTCTTTTTATTGTAGAGTCAATATCTCTGAGCACTGCTTTTACCAGTTTATTGCAGTCAACTTTTACGCGTTCTTTTTTGCTGCTCAACCTAGCATAGCCCAACAAACCCTTAATGAGTTTGTTCATCCTGTTAGCAGAATTAGAAATGGCATTCAAATAATTCATGGCCTCTTTGGGTACTTTATTTCCAAAGTCTTCGTCAAATGCTTTAATGTAGTTAATGATGGTAAGCAAAGGGTGCCGCAAATCATGAGAGGCTATGTAAGCGAACTGTTCCATTTCTTTGCTCTTGGCTTCAAGAATTGAAACTCTCCTTATCAGTTTTTCATTTTTTTCTCGCTCCGTCACATCCTGACAGGTACCAATCATTTCTATGACCTCTCCTTCTTCATTCTTAAAGACCTTCCCCTTGAGGTGTATTAGTTTAACCTCACCATCCTCACGTAGTATCTTATGATAGAAATGATAAAACTTTTTGTCAGCAATGATCGATTGTACTCGCTCCGATACAAATGCTACATCATCAGGATGAACGTAACTAAAATAGGTGTCGTAGTTTAGGACCCCTTTGTCATCTCTACCAAAAATCTTAAAAAGGTTATCAGACCATATCACATCATTGGTAATTAAGTCCCACTGCCAGTGCCCAATAGAAACAATCTCCTCAGCGAAATTGAGCAAATGGTTTTTACGTACGAGTTCATTTTCAACTCGTGTCTGTGTGCTAATATCTCTAATATTGAGAAGCACAAGATCCTTTGATGAAGAGAGATAAACTATGCTAACATTTACCGGAAACTCAGAATCGTCTGGTTTCAGTGCTGTCAAGTCAATTTTTTCAACGAAATCCTCATCTGATTTTTCGCAAAAATCATCTAAGATTTGCTTAATGTTCTTGCGAGACTTTACCGACAAGATTTTATCAACAGATCTAGCTAGCATATCCTGACCTGAACACCCAAATAATCGAGATGCAGACTGATTCGCAAACCGTATTTGCCCATTTCTTTTAATGAGAAGAACCGGGTCAGGAAGTTTTTCTAATAATGCTATCTGGTCATCTGATATATTGTAGCCATCAGTCATATGGAAATCTTGTTAATAAGAGAACATTTTAAAACCATTGTTTATAATCCAAAGGCATGCTCCTTTCAGTCTATCTTAACGGAAATTAATCATAAATTAATTACTCCCCTTTTCAACCTTCCTATTGGGATTTTGATTCTTTGAGAGTATTAAGGAAAAAACATCTTCTACGTGTGATATAAAAGTGCCTAAAGTTTCTTCAACTCCTCTTCCAGCTCTTCCTCAAGGTTTCTTTTATTAACGATCGTAGGTGGTGCTACCCGATGTTCACAATCGGGAATGGAACACTGCTCACAGGTGGTATGTACCGTTCTTCTACGCAAATCAGGGTCTTTCATAAAATTAAAAGCCCCCCTTAGCGATTCATTCATCGATAGTCCTAGTGTAACGCTGGTTCCATTGTGGTTGTCAAACCGGTCAGGTTCTGCAATAGAAATACAGAAGTAGGCATTATCCGTTTGCCAGTATTCAGAAACCTGCGCGTCAATCACATAATTGGATTTGACACTGTTCAATTGTTTGATGCTACTGATTGAGACCCATCGATGACACAGGTGTTCTTCCAATTGGTTTTGATACGGTTTATGCAAGCCTGAAAGATGCAATTCCTTCGTTATGCGATAATTGACAAGACCCTTTGTATTATCCAGTCGGATAAAAAACAGATTGTCGATACCGAAGTGTTTCGGTAAAATATTGGTGAGTCTCTGTAATAGTGTCTCCGGTGTAACCTGATACTTTTTTAGTATGCTTTCAATCAATTTGGGATTCCAACTAGTGGCTACAGACAATTTTTGTAGGTCTTTAACAAGTTCTCCTGAGCTCATCAGTAAGGAAGCTGCAAAATAGGAAGCTCTGAAATTATTTAAGAGCTTTTCAAAAGATGCTTCCTTGTTCAGCGTTGTTTCATGTGGTCGTTCACCAATGGCTAAATGCTGAAATCCCAGTTCTTTCGCAATCAGAAACTTTTGTTGTTCCTCGCTAAGCTGGCTATTAACATATAGCTTCTTTGCCGATTCAGAATAGTATGAACGAAAACGTCTCAGCTTTTCATGATTGCCCAATTTGGTATCATCTATTTCAATCGAGAAATTATCATTCAATAATTGCTTCAAAGAAGTCAGAGAAGGAATTCCTTTTAGTTTGGTAGTTGTTCTAAAATCTTCAGCTGCTTTTTCCAAAGAGAGGAAAAAATTGTCGTGCATATCCTGATACGATCGCAGTGCTACCCTGTAAAAATGCTCCTTTTCAATCTGGTAGCTCCTAACCATTTTCAAAATGGTGCTGATAAAAGCACTGATCTTATCCGGTGAATTGCTGAATATATCTATCAGCTTTTCCAGATTCAAGCCAAACTCTTCTGTAGGAAAATATTTAAAAAACCCGGAGTTTAATAACTCCACCACTGGACGTAGCTTTTTATCTGCCTGCGTACTTACCAACTCATCATAGCTCACCTCAAAAGCCTCTGCAAGCATTCGGATCTTATCCGGTTTCGGATATTTCTTCCCTTTTTCAATGTCATTAAGATAGGAAACAGATAGCCCCGTTCTATTAGAAAGCTCCTGATACGATACCCCCACACTGGATCGAAGGTGCTTCACCTTAAACCCCATAATCAACTTCAAAACGTCATTATCCGAAATCATGCGGTGAATTTAGATATTAAAAGAGTAAAAAATAATATTAGCGGAATTTCCGCTTTTAGATTATTTTAATATATTTGGTAAAAATTCAACCTATGTCACAATTACATATTCACCCGGATCGACTAATTGATTATCGAGATATCTACACAGATGATGCGCTAACTGCTCTTGAATACCTGGCCGCCTTTAATGAACAGCAGAAAGAGCTAATGAAACTTCGATCGGATCGAAGAAAAGTTCGGATCGAGTCTGGTGAAATGCCACATTTTCTTCCGCAGGAAAAAACCATTGGCAACAGTTCACTCACTGTAAAAGATGCGCGTGAAGGAAACTTTGAAGGAGCAACCATCCCTAAGGACTTGCAATGCCAGTGGATTCAGGGTACCGGACCAGCTGCCAAACCAAATGCTTCTTTAAAGTCAAGCATTCGAAATGTGGCCTACGCTCTTCTTTCTGGTGCAGACGGCTGGATGTTTGATGGAGAAGATGCGCTTGGGCAAATAGACTCTATGTCTTTGGATAATATTCGAAATCTCAAACTAGCCATTTATCAAGATCCGGTTTTTCTTGAAGTTGCCAAACATGTTGCTCAGGAAATGAACCATTGGTCAAATGGCTTTTTCGGAAAAGAAATTGTAGCTGACTCACAACAACAACTTGACTTTACTACCATCATTTACCGGGTGAGGGGACTTCACCTGGATGATCGACACATTACCATGGAGGATGGAGCTTCTTTCTCTGCCTCTATCACAGACTTAACGCTTTATGTTGTCAACAACTATAAAAAACTTTTATCAAGTGGTCGATCTGTTGTGCTGTATCTCCCCAAAATTCAAACGGCAGATGAAGCAGCTTTTTGGAACGAATTAATAACTGCATTAGAAATTCATCTAGAGATTGATGAGGGCACGATTAAAACGTATGTGCTTGTTGAGCAGTTGGAGGCCGCCATGCAGCTCATGGAAATACGAGCTGCCCTGGGCAAGCACTTTGTAGGATTCAATACCGGCCGATGGGATTACATAAATAGCGTATCCGATGCATTGGCTGGAGTACCATACTTCATCAACCCAAACATCGAATCCATCACAATGGATTACAGCTATATGGCTGCCTATGAAGACCGGGTTCGCCGCGCAGTAAACACCCCTGATAACAATGGAAACTTTGCTTTATGGCAAGGAGGCATGGAACCAAATATTCCTGTCGGCGGAGAAATTGGTGTTGAAGAAAGCATGAAAAAAGCTGTTGCCGGAGCTGAACGAGAACAGTACGCCGGAGCATCAGGAAAGTGGGTTGCACATTGGAAAATGGTGCACATTATTCGCCCGGTTTGGGAAAAAGTAGGTGCCGCAAACCAGTTGGGAAGAACATTTGATCCGCTGACCTACACAGAAAAAGATGAAAATGCACTCATGAACTTGTCAGATGCACCTAGAACCATTCGAGGAGCAAGAAATCTGTTAAGTGTTGCATTGCAGTACGGTAATGCCTTTTTGCAAGGATATCAGGCAGCTGCACTTAAGCCGGCAGACTTCTTCGGTGATGATAACATACTCTACCTCATGGAAGATATGGCAACAGGAGAAATTCGAGTGAGCGTCCTGTGGGAGTGGGTGCATAAAAAAGCCAAAATGACGGAAGCAGATAAAGAGGTCAACTTAATAAAAGGTGAGTCTTTTACAAGAGCATTGTTTGATCGCTTGCTTGAAGAAGAATTTGAAAAGCTGATGAAAGCGAACAATCGTGATGTTCATAATGACTCCAAATTGACAACCCTGCCTATTTCTAAGATGATTGTCTCACGGCTGGTTCATGACTCAACCAAAGCTCCGTGGTATATAGACCTGCTCAATTTGAACTTAAACAACACAGACTTCAAGATTGCTGAGGAACGTGTTGACGCATATTTCCAACAATTAAAAACTACTGGCCATCGAATCACAGCTAATCTGGATTTGGTGACGCTTAAACCAATTCACGTATGAAAAATGAATCAACCGTATTCCAGGAGACTGTTGCCGAAGTAACTAATTTTTTCAAAAAATCCAGATTTGACGGAATAAAGAGACTTTATACTGCCAGACAAGTAGCAGAGCAGCAAGGAACCATCTTTCAGGATTATTCAATAGCAAAAGCAGCTGCAAAAGATTTTTTCCAAAAGCTTAGGGAAAAATATTCAGAAAAGTCTTCCATAACCACTTTTGGCCCTTATTCACCTGGCCAGGCGGTCATGATGAAGCGTGCAGGAATCGAAGGAATTTACCTTGGAGGCTGGGCTACCTCCGCCAAAGGTTCCGCAGATGAGGATCCGGGTGCCGATCTCGCAAGCTACCCGCTAAGTCAGGTGCCAAATGAAGCCGCCTCAATAGTTAGGGCACTACTTGCAGCAGATAAAAATCAACGATTTCATCGGTGTAAAATGACTGAGGGCGAACGTAAGGAAACGCCCATGATAGACTTTTCGCCATACATCATTGCGGATGCGGACACAGGTCACGGAGGTGATGCACACGTCCGAAACCTGGTTAGAAGATTTGTGGAGGCAGGTGTGCCAGGCTATCATATTGAAGACCAGAAACCGGGCACCAAAAAGTGTGGACACCAGGGAGGGAAAGTGCTTGTTCCATGCGATGAGCAAATCAAGCGATTAAATGCAGCCCGTTTCCAATTGGATGTTATGCGTGTAGAGGGAATAATCGTGGCACGAACCGATGCTGAGGCGGCCACTTTGATGGAATCTATCAGTGATGAACGTGATCAGCCATTTGTACTAGGCGTTACGAATCCAAACATCCCAAGCTACAAATCGGTACTTATAACGCTACATGTCCTTTTAAATGAATATGGCATTGACACCTATGGGCATATGCTTTATAGTGAGCAAGTCATTGCTTCACAGGCAAGAAAATGGCTAAATGGCATTGGGATAGAACAAAAAATTCAGGAGTATTCAGAGATTCTTAAAACAGATGAGGCCATCACTTTTGAGAAAGCACTTAATGAGTTGATTGACTTTGTTGTGGGAGAATGGGAAAAAGATGCTGTAATAAAAACCATTGGTGATGCTGCAAAACAAGCCATCGTACTTGCTATGAGCGATGGCCTTGAATTGGACATTGCCCTTGGATGGGAATGCGAGATAGAAAAAATGTCCATCGCTGATGTTAAGGCCTATCTTAAAGAATTGGGGATTTCATTTTACTGGAACTCTGATGCGATGCGATCTCCGGAAGGATATTTTCAGATCAAAGGTGGCATCCCATTCGCCATTGCGAAATCTCTGGCTGTGGCACCCTTTGCAGATATTTTATGGATGGAAACAAAAACCGCAGACTTAGCAGACGCGAAAAAGTTTGCAGACGCCATTCATGCTGAGTTTCCGGATAAAATGTTGGCTTACAATCTTTCCCCTTCATTTAATTGGGATTCTACTGGTATGACGGAAGAAGAGATGATGGCATTTCCATCAGAACTTGCTAAAATGGGCTTTGTCTTCAATTTCATCACGTACGGAGGTCACCAAATTGACGGATTGGCTGCTGAGGAATTTTCAGATTCATTGAACAATGAAGGCATGCTCGCACTGGCGAAAGTTCAGCGCAAGCTTAGACTGCTGGATTCTCCATACAAAACCCCTCAGACCTTAGTTGGTGGTACCCGATTAGATGGAGCCCTTGCAGCTTCGTCAGGGCGAACTGCGACGACAAGAGCCATGGGTAAAGGTTCCACGCAATTTCAGCATTTGCTGCACACCGAATTGCCCCTTTCGACTCTTAAAAAATGGCTACACGAATGGAAAACGATCAATGAAATTAATGTGGAACTAAAAGTGAAATTAAAGCCCCAAAGCATGGGATCGTCAACACTTGAACTTTCCGTTTCATCTAATAAAGAAATGATAGCCAATATCGTCTTCAGTACATTAGTTGATCGTAACAAGGTGGCTATCCTTTCAATCAGGGATCAAAACACGTTTGCTGCTAAATACAGAAGAAAAAGATTAATGACGCTGATCCATATCTTCTTGCTGAATCGATTCCACTCGGACAAAGTCCATTACCTCACACCTACAGTAGATAATGTGAAACAATGCGAGGCGATGGCCAAACGTAACATTTACAGCAATGTCCATAAGGAAGTTGGGAACATTATCGTAGCTGAAGTTCAAAGAGATGATGTGGTTGCCTATGTAAATCAGGAAAACAAGATCAAAGATTTATTGCAGATCGGTCAGCTTGTACTCTAAACAAACTCCTAATCTCTCCTTCTTTACTACAGATAGAGCGCCTCAATCTTGAGGCGCTCTTTTTTTTGCCGCTAATAAAAAGAGGAGCGGCTTCTATTTTGTCAATATGGGCTATTAAGGCCGTATAGTTATTCAGGAATTTTGTCTATTGAGTTCCTTTTTTTCCTCTTTTCTTCTGAGTGTGGGTAAAACTTAGAATTATCGAAAGGATCGAGTCCCATCAAATGACTTTCATCAAAAAATGGACGGAACTTTTCTCTAATTCTATGTCTAAAACTCCGTGTGTGAATGTGATTTTTTTTCCGATAAACATGACCTTTGCTATTTAAATTTGAACAAGTAAATTGGATAGAATCAAATCCATAAACAATGACTACCGTTAGCTCTTCAGATGATTTTTAATCCTGAAAATCATTTTAAAAGTCTGAGCAATTCAACACAAGTTATCACCCGTGCATACTAGCTTTGAATCTCAATTCAAAAGCACATGGATTTAAGACAAATCATCAAGCAAATTGTATCATCACCAGAACTACATGCTAAGTGGCTCAACTCCCTTTCCATGATGGAGAATACTGGAGCGCGAAAAATCTCAGCTTGTGAACATGATCAGCTAGTGGATGAAATAGTATTGAAGCATGCAGCGGAAGAAGCGCGTCATGCCTATTACTTAAAAAGCCAAATTAAAAAGACAGGGTTTCAGGGATGTCAAACGTATCAAGTGCACGAACTATTGGCACCAGTTCAAAGCTCTCAGTACTTACATGCACTGGATACTTTTATTAGTAGGTATCTGAAAAATGAGTTTGGATTTTCAGGCAATGAACTTAGGTATGCAGCATATCTTTTAGTGACCTATGCGATTGAAGTTCGTGCTGACGAACTCTATCCAATCTATGAAGAAGTATTAAGGGAAACAGTTAGCAAAATAAGCGTCCGAATGATTGTAGTTGAAGAGCAAGGACACCTGGAAGAAATGATTTCGCAGATGGATACATTCTTCGGGGACTGGAAACAACATGCACTATTTGTAGAATCCCTGGAACAAAAACTTTTTGCAAAATGGATTTCTGCTATCCAAAATTCCATTCAAAACGAACCACAACTTGTATGAAATATTTGTTCGTCCTGATCCCCATTTTATTATTGACTCATTGTTCAACCAAACAGCTTGAGCCAACAATCGAACCACTCGAAAGCCCCACCGAATCGTTACTTCAAGCCATAAGCATCGTTGATGAAAATACCACGTGGATTAGTGGTCATGATGCAACATTTGTGAGAACCAGAGATGCAGGAGAAAGCTGGGAGCTTTTCAATCATCCTACAGGGGATAGCTTACAGTTTAGAGATGTGCATGGATTTAATGAGAGCAAGGCGGTTTTGATGAGTGCCGGTCCTGGTTCTCTTTCCAGAATTTTTACGTTCACTGAGCCTAATCAATGGGAAGAAAATTTTGTGATGCAAGATTCTTTAGGATTTCTTGATTGCATTGATTTTTGGGATAATCAAAGAGGCATTGCATACGGAGATGCCATTGATGATTACCCATACATCCTGCTTACCAGCGATGGAGGAAAAAGCTGGAATCGCGCTGACACAGTCAATATGCCCCTTGCTGGTAATGGAGAGGGAGGCTTTGCAGCCAGTGGTACATGTGTGACGACCGGTGAAAATGGTAAAGCATGGATAGCCACAGGTGCAGGAGGTAACTGCAGATTTTTGATTACAGAAGATTATGGCCAATCATGGAAGGAAATAAGTTCTCCTTTGGTAACCGGTGATGCTGCCGGAAATACTTCAGTTTCCTTCATTGGAGATATAGGGGTTGTTACGGGTGGTGATCTTTTAATTTCTGATGATTACACAAATAATTGTGCCTTTTCAATGGATGGAGGGGCAACTTGGAAACTGTCCAATCAACCACAAACAGTAGGTGCTTTTTATGGAAGCACAATCACCAAAACTGACAATGAAACCTTTGCCATTGTCTGTGGTCCTAACGGTATAGATTACACAGTTGATCTGGGTCAAAACTGGATTAACCTTGACTCAGCTAACTATTGGGCGATCAGCATGAAAGGAAAAGTTGGGTATGCCAGTGGTACCGATGGCAAAATTTTGCGAATATCTTTGCAGCTATGAGGCGACCAAGAAGAAACAGAGCATCTGCGGCATTAAGAGACTTAGCTCAGGAAACTACGCTAACTACAAATGATTTCATCTTCCCGCTGTTCCTTTTGGATGGAAGCAAAAAGAAATCTGAAGTAGAAAGTATGCCCGGTATTTTTCGTCTTTCTGAAGATCTGATACTGAAAGAGGTCGAGGAATGTCTCAAAATGGGCATCAAAGGGTTCGATGTATTTCCTGTTGTGGAAGAGAAGTATAAAGACAAGACAGCCACCAAAAGCTATGATCCTGATTTCTTTTACCTGAAGACGCTCACTAAAATCAAAAAAGAGTTCCCTGAGGCACTCATCATTACTGATGTGGCTATGGATCCATATAGCAGTGATGGCCATGATGGGATCGTAGAAGATGGTAAAATCTTAAATGACGAGACGCTTGACATTTTAGGTCAGATGGCGCTCGCCCAGGCTGATACTGGTATTGATATGATCGGTCCATCTGATATGATGGATTTCAGAGTAGGGTACTTACGAAATGTGCTTGATGAACAAGGGCATACTGATACAGGGATCATGAGTTACACGGCCAAATATGCCAGTGCATTTTACGGTCCGTTTAGGGATGCGCTTGATTCAGCTCCAAAGTTTGGAGATAAGAAAACGTATCAAATGAATCCGGCAAATAGTGATGAGGCCATCCTTGAAGCTGAGCTGGATTTCAATGAAGGAGCAGACGTCATGATGGTAAAGCCTGCACTCGCATATCTGGATATCATCCAAAGATTAAAAGCAAATTTCAATATTCCTATCGCAGCTTATAATGTATCAGGCGAATATGCTATGATCAAAGCAGCCGGAGAAAAAGGATGGCTGGATGCCGATCGGGCAATGATGGAATCACTACTATCAATAAAGCGTGCTGGAGCTGATATGATTCTTACTTATTTTGCGAAAGAAGCTGCTGAATACATTGATTAAAATGAGCATAAGGAGATTTTTATTCTTGACAATAACTTTCGTGTTTGGAGGTTGTGCAAGTATTGTGAGTAAATCAACCTATCCAATTAGTATCACTAGTAAGCCTAATAAAACGGAAATTACTGTAGTAAACCGAAAGGGCGATATGGTTTATCATGGGACTACCCCGGCTCTTGTCTTACTAAAGTCCGGCCAAAGTTTTTTCAAAAGGGCTGAATATGAAGTTCAATTCCAAAAACAAGGATATCAGTCAAAAAAAGAACCTATCAAATTTAGGTTGGATCCATGGTATTTTGGAAATATACTATTTGGTGGTGCAATCGGAATGTTAATAATAGATCCGGCATCAGGAGCAATGTATCGTCTAAAAACTCCATTCGTAATAGCAGAACTGGAGGAGTTAAGCGCCTCAAAATCTGATCAAAAAGTCATAAAAGTATATCTCCTAAACGAGATCTCTGAAAGTTGGAAGCATCAGCTTATTCCAATCAATTAGGGGAATGATATTACTTATTTTGCGAAAGAAGCTGCTGAACATCTTCACCGGCAGCATTGAGGATTTTCCTATTTCGATTAAGAAATTTTTCAAAGAGTGGTTTATAAAAATCTCCATTTGGCATTGCAAGAGCCTCTTGCCACACAGGCAATGCCAGAACCGGACTCAATTCGAGATCCAATGCCATCAGAACTAAATCTGCTGCTTTTTTCTCACTTGTTTCCCCTGGCTTCAGTTGTACCTTGTAGGTTTTTGATTCCACAGTTTCTCCTGCGAAAGTGCTACTAAGTTTAAAGGTAAAAATGCCGTCAGTCAAACCATAGGTAGTTGGTTTGAGGGTATACGTATGTAACTGCGTTCGAAAATCCTGGATTTTATTTCCGTTGTTATCACTAACTGACACAATGTAGTTGACGACTGGTTCATCATGAAGATGCCAGAAAATTTCAAAGGGCTCACTTTCATTCCATTCAATGTACCCCGACCTGTCAAACGGAGGAGATAACACAGTGATTGTCTTCGTGTAATCATATGCCGTACTATCCCCATACAATAACCCCAGTTTAGGTCGATCTTCGCGGTTTTGAAACGGTTCCGGCTTTAGATAAAAAGTAAAAATCTTTTCTGTGTGTTCGTAAGTAGTTCCTCCCTTATGTATTAAACTCAGAAATCCACCTTCCTTTATTTCAATGGAAGTAACATCATCAATCATTTGAAGGGGTTTTACCTCAATACCATAGGTATTAGCATTCTTGGCTACCAAAACCTGGAAAGGTAATTCGCTGGTTTCCTGTGCTGGTAGAAATAGAGATATAGAAAGAATTAGAAGGCTAATTACAAGCCGCATCTTCTCATTCGGTTAATCTTCTTTAAAAGTAAGAATTAACAGAACATTATTTAAGAAAAAAGGAAGAAAATAGAATTTTAGTTAAAGAGGTCTTCTTCTCTCTCAAGCATCAAAATGGATGACTGAGGCACAATAAAATACTTTTCCTTATTGTATTGAACCTCAAAAGCCCCTTTTTGCAAAAAGATGGCTAAATCTCCTTCCTTAGCTTGTAGTGGAATGTACTTGATTTTTTCATCTTCCGGCTTCCAATCCTCATCATCAACTGCATGAGGGATCGGATACCCTGGACCAGCCTTAACAATATAACCACTTTGCACCTTCTCTTTCTCCTGAACTCCTAGAGGAAGATATATTCCACTATCCGTTTTCTGAGCTTCTTTTACCGGCTTGATTAGTACCCGGTCTCCAACCACCAGGATGTTTTTCAGCTTATTATCTGAAGTCAATTCCATTCCTAAAAAATTAGTGCTTAAAATTAGTGCAATTAGAACAGCTGAGACGAACCATCATCGTCCTTGGCTCCCGCCCGATGTAAAAGTTTGTCATCCATCGACTTTGAAGTTTTAGAGCCTAACTCCTTCAGGCGCTCCGTTTTCCGAATCAAGTTATCTTTTCCCTCAACCAGCTTATTCATGGCCTGCCCGTATTGTTGCTTTGATTTATCCAGGGACTTGCCCACTTCAACCAGGTCATCAACAAAAGCCTTGAATTTATCATATAAAGCTCCACCTTGTCGTGCAATTTCCAATGCATTTCGGTTTTGATATTCATGTTTCCAGATGCTCGAAACCGTGCGAAGGGTCGCTATTAATGTAGCCGGACTTACTATTATAATACTCTTTTCATGAGCGTCATTGTATAACTCGCCACCGTGCTGAACAACCATTGCAAACGCCGATTCAATTGGCACAAACATCAAAACGTAATCCAATGATCCTCCATCAAAAAGCTGATGATAATTCTTTTCTGCCAGCCCCTTTACATGAGCCTTTACCGACAAGATATGATCCTTTAAATGCTGCTCCCTCTCGGTTTCATCTTCCGCATTCATATATTTTTCATAAGCTACCAATGACATTTTAGCATCGATAACCAGGTTCTTATTGTCGGGTAGTTTGATGATAACATCCGGTCTCAATCTTCTTCCTGCCTCGGAGTGTAGCGTTTCCTGAACAATGTATTCACGGTCTTTTTCAAGACCAGATTTTTCCAGTATTCTCTCCAAGATGACCTCACCCCAATTACCTTGCATCTTCACATCCCCTTTAAGTGCTTTGGTTAAGTTCTCAGCCTCTTTGGTCATCCGATCGTTCAATTCCCTCAAACCAATGATTTGTTCCCTCAAAGCAGTACTTCTCTCAAGGCTTTCCTTATTGGTTTGTTCAACTTTCTTTTCAAACTCTGAGAGCTTTTGACCGAGCGGATTCAATAGCTCATTTAGGTTCGTCTTATTTTGATCAGTGAACTTCTTGCTCTTCTCTTCGAAGATTTCATTCGCCAGATTTTTAAATTCAGTAGTGAATTTTTCCTGAAGTTGTCCGAGCTCACCTTTCTGCTCTTCCAGTCTTACCTGGAGGTTTTGATAATTCGCCTTCAAAGTAGCATTCTGATTGTTGAGGTGAATGACCTCCTCTCGCTCTCTTCGCAATTCTTCATTTAGTTGCTGAAGTTCTTCTGCCAGTTTTTTTGATCTTTCAATTTCCAGTTTAAGCTGAATCTTTAATTCCCCATTTTCCGGCACGTCCGAATTACTTCTAACCCTAAACAGTAACCAGCCAACAGGAACACCAATTAACAAGCCCACAGCCAAAAAAATCAAACTAGCAATTTCCATTAATCAAAAATAAGCATTTTACTAAAATGTTTAGCAAAAATTTAACTCAACTCCCGCAAATACATCTGAATCGTGTTCTCCAATCCAAAATAGAGTGCATCACATACCAGCGCATGACCAATGGAAACCTCTTCAAGAAAATGGATCTGAGATTTAAAATGTTTTAAGTTCTTCAAATCCAAGTCATGGCCTGCATTTATACCTAACCCTAAATCATATGCATATTTTGCTGAAGACCTATAATCCTTAACCGCATCATCTTTATCTCCATGATATTTCGAAGCATACATTTCAGTATACAGCTCTACCCTGTCAGTGCCACATTTTTTGGCGCCTTCCATCATCTTATTATTTGGTTCAATAAATATTGAAGTACGTACTCCCCAGCCTTTAATCTTTTCAATAATCTTGGAAAGCATTTCTTCATTATTGACCGTATCCCAACCTGCATTGGAAGTTAAAACCTCTGGCGGATCAGGCACAAGTGTGGCCTGCGTTGGCCTCACTTCCTCAATGATTTTAATGAACCTTTCATCCGGATACCCTTCAATATTGAATTCCGTTGTTACAACATCTTTCAAATCATACACATCTTTTTTGGTGATGTGCCGCTCATCAGGCCTTGGATGCACAGTGATCCCTTGTGCTCCAAATCGCTCGCAATCTTTTGCAACCACTACCAGATCAGGATTATTGCCTCCTCGGGCATTTCGCAGGGTAGCAAACTTGTTGATATTGACACTTAGTTGGGTCATAGCTTAAGAATGTTTTTCTTCGCAAAGTTGTTCAAACTAAAACAATGATGCCATGAGTTTAAAATCTACCATAGAAGCAGAAATAAAGCAGGCCATGCTTGCCAAAGATAAAGATCGTTTGAGGGCTTTAAGAGCTATAAAATCTCAAATTCTCTTAGCTGAAACCGAAAAAGGAAATGAAGGTGAACTTACCGAAGAAACGGAACTAAAATTGCTCACAAAAGCTGCAAAACAACGCAAAGATTCCATTGAAGTCTTCGAAAAACAGAGTAGAGACGATCTAGCAGCCACCGAAAAATCTGAACTTGAGGTAATTGAAAGTTTTTTACCCAAGCAGCTTTCAGAAGCTGAAGTTGAAGCCGAGGTAAGTCAAATCATTCAACAGGTGGGCGCTGCTGGCCCACAAGATATGGGCAAAGTAATGGGGGCTGCCACAAAAAAATTGGCCGGAAAGGCAGACGGAAAAATGATTTCTTCGTTAGCTAAAAAACTATTGAGTTAGTTGGAGACTCTTGATATCATCCTGCTGATTTTACTAGGACTCGGAGCTGTTAAAGGCTACACGAGGGGATTTATTGTCGAAGTTTTTTCGTTTGTAGCATTTTTCATAGGGCTATTCTTAGCACTAGAACTAACTATTCCTGTCGCAACTGGTCTGTTTGGAAATAGTGATTATTTCGAAGTTTCAGCCGTACTTGTTTTTATTGGGCTATTTATTCTTTTAAGCCTCGCAATTAAGGCAGGAGCAAAAGCCCTTAAAAATATTATTGACATGACCCTGTTTGGAACACTAGACAATTTGGTGGGTGCAATAGCTGGGGCATTTAAATGGGCATTTATCATTAGTATCATATTTTGGGTTTTTGATTCTGTCGGCTTTGATTTGGAAGATCGCTATGCGCAGGATGCTATTATTTTTCCGTATATTGTAGATATAGGACCTACTGTTTTTGAATGGTTAGGTCAACTGATCCCCTTTATTAAGGATTTGATAGATTCATTGGAAACCCTACCAAAAGGAAAAAGTAGTCTTATGACTTTCTTAAATTGATGAATGCTAATTTAAAGTTATGATTGCAGAGCAGCTTATTAACTACATGGTGCCCCCACTTAAACCTTCAGACGATATTGCGCGGGCAAAACAATGGATGGATGAGTTTAGGGTAAAGGAACTTCCTGTCGTTGACAATAATAAACTGTTGGGTTTTGTTTCTGAAGAATTGCTATACGACGAGAACATTTTGCATACTGAAGTTGGAGCTTATCCGCTGGTTGGTCAATCTTGCGTTGTTTCCTGGAATAGTCACTACTATGATCTATTAAAAGTTCAAAATGATCACCATATGGATATGGTTGCAGTAATTAAGAATACTGAATTTCAAGGGGTTGTCCTAATCTCTGATATCCTCCGAGAGTTTGCTAAGACTGCTATTGTAAACTCAGCTGGTGCTATCGTTACCCTTCAATCTAGCCTAAACGATTACTCTTTATCCGAGATCTCAAGAGTTGTCGAAATGAATGGGTCTACCTTATTGGGGGCAAACGTTAAACCTGATCTCGATGACCCGTCACTAATTGAAATAGTACTTAGAATCAATCACCAAGATGTCAATCAGATAGCCACTGGGCTCTCAAAAAGTGGTTACAAAGTCACATCATCCTTCAACACAGAAGACAATTCATTTGATGAGAAAGATCGATTTGGTCTTTTAATGAAATTTCTAGATCCATGAATGAAATAAAAAAAGTTGCTCTTCATGGACTTACCCTAGAAAAAGGCTCTGAAAAATACTTAACACAAATCATTGACCGTCTAAAGAAAGAAGGAGTTGAAGTTTGGTTCACATCGATATTTCACGAGCGTAATACGAAGCTGCTTGGCGAGGTTAAAATCGCTGAAGTAATCTCCTCCGATTTTCATGTTGTTTTTAGTTTAGGTGGTGACGGCACTTTCCTCGAAACATTATTATGGGTAGGGAAAAGCGAGGTGCCAATCTTGGGAATCAATATGGGCAGGTTAGGGTTCCTTGCTTCTATAGCCAAAGAATACATTAAGGAGTCCCTTTATCTCCTTTTCAAAGGAGAGTTTGAGATAGAAAGCAGATCACTGATTTCTCTGGAAACCAATTTAGATTTATTCAAGGGCAAAACGTATGCACTTAATGAATGTGCCATCCTGAGAAAGGACTCCTCTGCAATGATTATGGTCAAATGTTACATAAATAACCAATACCTGAATACCTATTGGGCCGATGGTCTTATGGTTGCAACTCCTACTGGCTCAACCGGATATTCTTTGAGCTGTGGTGGACCTTTAATGATGCCAGATTCTAAAGATTTCATCATCACACCAGTAAGTCCTCATAATCTAAACGTACGACCGTTGATAGTTTCAGATGAATCAGAATTAAAATTTGAAATTCAAACAAGGAATAGGAGTTTTCTTATATCATTGGATTCTCGATCCGAAACGATTGAGAACGATGTAGAAATTGTTGTTAAAAAGGCTCCTTTTCATGCTAAATTAATTCGAATAGAAGGAATCAACTTCCCTGATACCATTCGGAATAAGCTCGGCTGGGGATTTGATAAACGGAATTAATTTTAATCTTTTTAAAATACATTTCATCGAATTGCCTCCTTTTTTGGATGAAAAAGTCAATTGTTTTAATAGCTTTATGCGTTGACAACTAGCGATTTATCGAAAAAAAGTAAAGTATAGAATAATCAAACACGTATTTTTGTGTTTTAAAGAGTGAAATATGAAACTCAAAAGCCTATTTGTTGTACTCCTTTCCATTGCCATGCTGGGCATAGCAGATAATGCAGAAGCGCAAAGGAAAAACAAGTATAAAAAGAGAAGACAGACCAACAAAAAAGTATCTCATTATAAGGGAGGAATAAGAGGATATGGAAGATTCGAGCCATTCTTATTTGTAGGTGCTCAGATAAATACTGGTAATTATTTTGGTGATTTAGCACCTGTAAACAAAGCCGCTAGTACAGATATTTCCTTTACACGCCCGGGATTTGGACTGTCTGCAGGATATAAGTTTCATCACTCAGTAGCGATTACTGCAGATATCAACTGGGTTAGAGTATTTGGTGATGACTTCACCTCTGATCCGGGCACAGAAGAAGGATTTCCAAGGTACGCTCGAAACCTGAGCTTCAGAAACGACATCAAAGAATTTAGGTTAGCAGTTCAAATATTCCTTTTCCCGAATTACGGCGGTCCTAGCCAACGACTACCATTCAATGCCTACTTATCTTTAGGAGGTGCGGTTTTTCATCATGAACCGAAGGGCAAAGTACCGGATGCTGATTATCAAAGCGCTCAGGATGGCTCTGTAGCAGCACCGCAAGCAGGTGAGTGGGTTAAATTACGACCGCTCGGTACCGAGGGGCAAAACTTAGGTATAGTTGAGCCATACAAATCAATTAATTTTTCCATCCCGGTTGCGGTTGGAGCTCAAGTACGAATACCAAATACTCAGCTTACAGCAGGTATTGAGTTAGGAATTAGGTATCTCTTCACTGATTATATCGATGATGTAAGTACCGAGTATGTGAATTTGGATAGATTCGATGACGACCTGGCACGCATCATGTCTGATAGAGCTACCGTGCCATTTAGTTCAAAAGGTGAGGCCAGAGACCTATCAAGTGTGCGAATACTTAATACTCATGGTGGAGGTCATACCTATTATATTGAGGGAAATGTAGGAACCGGACTTGATGGGTCCCGAAGAGGTAATCCCGATGATAACGACATGTTCTTTGTGACCCAACTCAAATTAAGCTATGTGTTAGGTGGGACTACTCGTAGAAGAGCTAAATACAGATAAAACTTGCGTAAAGTATTTTCAGGTCTTTTGTTATGTTTCAGTGTAACAGCCTTCGCCCAATTCATCGAATTTGGAGGCGGTGTTGGATCAATGAATTATTCGGGAGACCTGGTTAGAGGTTTTAGTTTTAGCACCAGTTCCTTAGCCGGAACAGGATTTTACCGAATGAATTTTTCTGAAATTCTCACCGTCAAATTAGCAATTACCGTTGGTAAGGTAAAAGGATCTGAAACGCCTATTGATGCTTTTGCAGTTCAAAGAGGTCATTCTTTTAGCTCTACTGTTATAGAGGCTTCATCCGTTTTTGAGTACCACTTTCTGGACTTTAAAACCGAAAACTCACGAGTGAATTACTCACCATACATTTTTGGAGGCATAGGATTTATCAATTTTAGCGATGCTCCGGAAAATGAGGGCGTTGGGAAAATTCAGCCGGTTTTACCTGTTGGGGTTGGATTTAAATACCTTTTTCAGAAAAAATATACAATCGGATTCGAAGCGGGTGCTCGAAAAACTTTCTTTGATTATTTAGATGGCATCTCAGATGGAGATCAGGTCATCAAAGATTATCAGTATGGTAATCCAAAAGACGATGATTGGTACTTTTTTACCGGGCTAACTTTTAGCATTACGCTCTTTAATGTGCCTTGTCCGTTCCCCTACAGACCCAATCAATCAATTCTTTCTCGTTAATAGAAGTTAAATCACTGATTTACATTCCCTTTAAGTAAAAAAAAGTCCATTTTTGTAGCCTTTTTGAAAATCGAGTTGGAGCAACTGAGAAAGCAAATATCTGATAACAATATTCCTGAACACATCGCTGTGATCATGGATGGGAATGGTCGTTGGGCGCAAAAACAGGGGGTGAAGCGGATTTTTGGTCATCAAAATGCAATAGAAGCTGTTAGAAGTGTTACTGAGGGGTCTGCTGAATTAGGAGTGAAATACCTCACTTTATATGCTTTTTCAACAGAAAACTGGGATAGACCAAAATATGAAGTTGATGGTTTAATGACACTTTTAGTAAATACGATTAAAGATGAATTACCAACTCTGCAAAAAAACAATATTAGGTTGACCAGCATCGGTGATATAACTGCTTTGCCTGCTAATGCTCAAAGAAGACTTGGCGAAGCGATAGAGTTGACCAGAACCAATACAGGTATGACTTTAGTTTTAGCTCTAAACTACAGTGGTAAGTGGGATTTGGCGAATGCGATGAACAACTTAATAAAAAAAGGGAAATCGTACATCGAACCTTCTGACATTGATGAGCATCTTTCTACTGTAGGTATTCCAAATCCTGACTTGTTAATAAGAACAAGTGGAGAAATGAGAATAAGTAATTTTTTGTTGTGGCAGATGGCCTATACCGAGCTTTACTTTACAGAAGTTCTTTGGCCTGATTTTAGAATGAAAGATTTATACGAAGCAGTTATTTCCTATCAAAAAAGAGAGCGAAGGTTTGGAAAGACGAGTGATCAAGTGAAAGCGTGAAATTACAGATGAAGAATATATTACTAGTTGCATTGGCCATTGTGGCATTTTCTGAAATCAAAGCGCAGGTCGTTTTTGGTAGAAACACAGGTAGCACTAATAGTGGGGTTTCCATAAATTACTCCAGCCCAAAGGAGTATGAAATAGCTGATATCGAAGTAAGAGGAGTCCAGTACCTCGACAATAATGCTTTGATCTCTCTCTCCGGCTTGCGTGTTGGAGATAAGATTAAAGTCCCTGGAGATGAAATTACCACAGCAATCAAAAAACTATGGAATCAGGGGATCATAGGAAATGTCTCCATTTATGCTTCTAAAGTTGAAGGAGACAAGATCTGGTTAGTAATTGAGCTTACCGAACGCCCAAGGCTTACAAAATATGTCATCGAAGGAGTAAATAAAACCAAACAGGGAGAGATAGAGGATAAGATTGGGTTGATACGTGGAAAAGTCCTTACAGATGTAGTAATTAAGAATACAGAGCTTGCTGTTCAAAAGTATATGGAAAGCAAAGGGTACCTGAACGCAGAAATAGACGTGTTTCAACAAAGCGATACAATCCTTAGAAATAGTGCATACTTAAAGATCGTAATCGATCAGGGGCAAAAAGTTAAAATAAGAAATATCAAATTTGATGGTAATGATGAGTTTACATCCGCAAAGCTTAGATCCAAACTCAAGAGTACGGGGATGGTTCCTAAATTTTCATTGCCTACTGAGATAATCAGAGTGGGAACTAAGTTGATTTGGCCTCCAAACATGATCAACTTCATTAAAGGATCCAAAAAAGTTTCTAAAGAAGAAGTTAGAGAGTACTTAGCTACTCACGTTAACCTGAACTTCTTCAAGTCTGCCAAATATGTGAAGGAAGATTACGAGTCGGATAAAGATCTGCTTATAGGATTCTATAATTCCAAGGGTTACAGAGATGCGGAAATAATTTCAGATACGATCTACGATATTTCAAATAAATATATGAATATCAACATGACCGTTGACGAAGGAACAAAATATTACTTCCGTGACATTTCATGGTCTGGAAATTACATTTATACAGATGAACAACTGCAGAGAATTTTAGGGATCGAAGAAGGAGATGTTTATGACCTTGATTTGGTTAACAAAAAACTAAACTTTAATCCAAATGGAGCAGATATCAGCTCGCTATACATGGATGATGGATATTTGTTTTTCAGCATTACACCAGTAGAAATTGGTGTTGCCCAAGACTCAATTGATTTAGAGTTACGGATTTACGAAGGAGCGCAAGCTACAATTGACAAGGTGGTGATTAGTGGAAATGATAAGACCAACGATCACGTTATCCTTAGAGAATTAAGAACGAGACCAGGTGATAAGTTTAGTCGTGCTGAGCTCATTCGTACGCAGAGAGAATTATCTCAACTTGGTTACTTCGATCCGGAACAAGTAAACCCGGTTCCTATTCCTGATCCTGTCAATGAAACGGTTGATATAGAATGGCAGCTAGTCGAAAGATCTAATGATCAGATTGAACTCTCAGGAGGCTGGGGTGGTGCTTTTGGATTTGTTGGGACGTTTGGAGTAAGCTTCAATAACTTCTCCGTGAAAAACATTACCAAATTAGATAAGTGGAGAGGCCTGCCTGTTGGAGATGGTCAAAGCCTGTCGTTGAGGTTCCAGGCAAATGGAAGAAACTTCCAGAGTTACTCGTTTAGCTTCGTAGAACCATGGTTGGGAGGCAGAAACCCCAACTCATTTGGCTTAAGCTATAGCAAGTCAATTCAGCGATCAATAAATAGGTTAACTAACGAAACATTCGGGTGGTTGAAGGTGACAGGGGTCTCAGCCTCCTTAGGAAGGCGGGTCAAGTGGCCTGATGATTTCTTCCTTGTGAGCACAGGTATATCGTATCAGCGCTATGATTTATTCCAGTTTAGAAGTCGAGCACTTGGATTTACAACTGGAGACGCAAATAGCTTCACATTTAATACAACGATTAGCAGGAACTCTGTGAGCCAACCGATGTATCCAAGAAACGGATCAAGTATTTCCTTAAGTGCTTCGTTTACCCCTCCATTTTCTTTGTGGAGAGATTTGGACTATGAAAATGCAACTCCTGAACAACAATACAAATGGTTGGAGTATCACAAATGGAACTTTGATAGTAAATATTACCTAACCTTGGGTGGAAAAGTAGTGTTAGCTGCTCGTGCACACTTTGGATACATTGGCTCTTATACCAGTAAGGCTGATGTGGGACCATTTGAAAGATTCCAACTTGGTGGAGATGGCCTGACAGGACAAAATTTCCTGCTTGGAACTGATGTGATTGGTCTAAGGGGATATCCGAATAATTCCATTACACCAGTCGACAGAGCAAATAATATAGAGGGTGGAACATTATTTAATAAATACGTAATGGAGATCAGGTATCCAATATCATTGGCACAATCTGCGACCATCTATGCGCTTACATTCGTTGAAGGCGGTAACAATTGGGATCGATTTGCGGAGTTCAATCCATATAACATAAAAAAATCCGCAGGTGTGGGCCTTAGAATCTTTATGCCAGCGTTTGGATTAATGGGAATAGATTGGGGTTATGGATTTGATCGGGTTCCGGGCTCGTTTGAAAATTCCGGTCCTCAATTCCACTTCTCCATTGGTCAGCAAATACGCTAATGGAGCTAGCTAAATATTAAAGCCATGAAAAAGATATTACTACTGCTTTTTGGTCTGTTTTTTACTGCTGTTACATTTGCGCAAAAATTTGGATATGTAGATACTCAATATATCCTTGAAAAAATGCCTGAGTATAAAGATGCACAGGCTGAAATTGAAAAGTTAGCCAAAGGATGGGAGACAGAAATTCAGGATCTTTATCAGCAGGTAGAAGCTATGGAGGTAGAATTGAAAGCAGAAGAAGTGCTTTTGACGAAAGAAATGTGGGAAGAACGCAATGCCGACATAGAAAGAAAATGGAATGAGGTTAAGGAATATCAACAATCGATTTTTGGATTCGATGGACTGTATTTTTTAAAGAAAAAGGAATTAGTCAAACCTGTTCAAGATCAGGTATTTGAATCGGTTGAACGTATCGCAAAGAACAATAGGCTTCAGATAGTCTTTGATAAATCCGGAGATCTGGTAATGATTTACACGGATCCCATCCATGATTATACCGATTTCGTGCTCGAAGATCTCGGTTTAGTAGAAAATCAAAGTGTTGACAACAATTGAGCATAATAATTGAATTATAGAACCAACGGACAAAGTCCAAACCATAAAAACGAAAAGTAATTAGATATGAAAGTTAGAATGTTATTAAGTACTGCCCTTGCTGTAATCGGATTTGGGGTAATGGCGCAGTTGAAAATAGGCTATACAAATGTAGAGTATGTATTGAGTGTAATGCCTGAAGCTAAGCAAATCGAGAGCGAGCTAGCAGCTTATGAAAAGCAACTATCTACACGACTTGAGGCTAAGTACAAGGATTACCAAACTAAAGTTGCTGATTATCAACAAAACGCTGAGACATATTCTCAGGATGTGAGACTTGATATTGAGAATGAAATAGTTAGTATGCAAACTTCCATTCAGGAGTTTGAAGCTGACGCACAAAACAGATTGCTTCAGAAAAGAAACCAGCTTCTCCAGCCTGCTTTCGAAAAAATTGGAGTAGCAATTGAGCAGATTTCAAAGGAAAATGGATACACACATGTATTCAACATGACTGCCAGTGGACAAAGTATCCTTCTATATGCAAGAGAAGAAGATAATGTTACTAACCTAGTTTTGAAGAAATTGGGAATTGATCCACCAGCTGGAAATTAAGAAAACGAGGATTAAGAGATAAACCCTGCCAGATACCTGGTAGGGTTTTTTTATGAAATAATAATTCCAAAAATCAAACCTACAAGGATGATCAGGGGAGTTGGGACTTTGGTGAAATGCATCATTCCAACTGTGCCAAAAAGTAAAATAAAATTGATGGGTTTTTGCTCCATTGGGGTGAAAAGCAAAAATGCTGCGGCTATAACCATCCCTGCACTCACAGCAGTTATCCCTTCTAAAGATGCCTTTACAATACGGTATTTTTTCAGCTGCTCCCAAAATCTAATGACAAAGAATATCAGGAAAGTACCCGGTAGAAAAATTCCGGCTGCAGCCATACTGGCACCTAGAATCTGACCTCCAATTCCAAATTCCCTGGCACTCATCGCACCCACATAAGCACTGAATGAAAAAACAGGTCCGGGTATTGCCTGAACAAACCCATAACCCGAAACAAACTCTTGTGAGGTTAAGTATTGCTTAAACTCGACAAACTCAGTATAGAGTAAAGGAACCAGCACCTGGCCCCCACCAAAAATTAAACTTCCATTTCTGTAAAAGTTCTCAAAAAGCTTAATTGGTTGATATTGGGTAACCCCTCCCAATATAGCCGCTACAACTAAGACGGAAATCCAAAGGATCAAATTACCCCACTTGATACTGATTTTCTCTTTCTCTTCAATGGGTTGCTTTTTGTACTTCCAGGTAGTCGCCAAGCCACCGAATAGTATAAGTATCGGAAACGCATAAGGAGATTTAAACACAAAGGATGCAAAAGCGGATAATATCATTAATCCGACTCCTACTTTTGTGTTGACTACTTTGATAGCAATCCGATAGGAGGAATAAGCCACAATCCCAACCGCAATTGGCTCAATAAATCGCAGAAAATCGAGTGAGAAATTCAAGTCCTGAGCGGTGGTCACCAGAATTGCCACGGAGGTCATAATGCAAAATGCCGGAAGCATCCAAACAAGAAGTGTCAAATAAGCTAAAGTTGGTCCGCCTATTCTAAAACCTAAAGCCGTTATCGTTTGAGTGGACGTAGGTCCTGGCAAAACCTGGCACAGCGCATATAACTCAATTAGATCCTCCTCAGTCAAGTAAGCTCGCTTATCGACAAGCAAATCCAAAAACATCCCAAAATGTCCCTGAGGTCCACCAAATGCCGTCATCGATAAAACGGAGACATCCTTTAAAAAAATAATATTTCTAACTCGCCTGATAGACATTTTTATGCCTTCAGACCTATTTCCTTGAGCCTTTCATCCAAAAATTCTCCTGCAGTTATATCATCAAAAGCTTTAGGGTGCTCCTCATCAATGCAACCTTCCAAACACGAGAGATCCATTTCGGAAACCGGATGCATAAAAAATGGGATAGAAAATCGGGACGTATGCATCAATTCCCGTGGTGGATTCACCACACGATGGATTGTAGACTTGAGCTTTCCATTGGAATGACGTTCCAGCATATCTCCTACATTGACAACTATCTGATCTGGGAGAGCGGTTATAGGTATCCATTTGCCATCTCTCCTAAGCACCTGCAGTCCATCTGCACTAGCGCCCATCAACAAGGTAATCAAGTTGATATCTCCATGCTCCGCTGCTCGCACTGCATCTGGAGGCAGTGAGTCGGGATCCTCGATGGGAAAGTAGTGTATTGGACGAAGAATGCTATTTCCCTCACTTACTTTCTCATCAAAGTAATTCTCTGGCAACTCCAGGTATATGGCTATTGCTCTCAGCATTTGAATTCCTGCTTTTAGCAGTGTCAAATAAGCTTCTGTGGTGTATTTTTCTAATTCAGGCACTTCATCAGGCCAAATATTATCCGGATAATCAGACCGCTGATTTTGTGGTGGTTGACCTACATGAAAAAATTCTTTTAAATCTCCAGTATTTCTCCCCTTTGCCTTTTCACGTCCTTTACTGATGTAACCTCGCTGGCCAGCCAACTCCGTCTTCTCATACTTTTTCTTTACATCATCCGGGAGTCTGAAAAACTTCTCTACAGCATCGTAGAGGTTTTTTGTTAGCTCATCAGATAGTCCATGATTCTTTATAGATACAAATCCAATGTTTGTGTATGCCTCTCCAAGTGTGCTCACAAACGCCTTCTTTTGATCCGCACTTCCGGCAGAAAAATCCGCTAAATCAAGTGAAGGGACTTTATCATATAATATTTCAGCCATGTCTAGGTCAGTTAGTACTACAATTCAATTTAAATAAAACAGGTGTAATTCAATTCAATATGCTTCTCAAAACATCAAGTGATTTAGGTCTTGAAATATGCGCATGATGTTGATAATAATTTATTATAGCATCCAGAATTTCATTTCTTGAATTTCTGGACATTGGAATGTCTGTCCCATATGGCTCCTGCATCAGCGATCCAATTCTCTGAAATTCCTCTGATGAAGGGGCAGTCCGGTCAGCAGAACTAAACAACGTATCAATATCATCAATGGCATACCCTAAAAAAGGACCTACTTTTAATAAAAATTGCAAATGGAAATTTGCGACTCCTACTTTTAGCTGATCAAAAACTTTAATTGATTCCATCGTAAAATTAAACAGTTGGACATTTGGTGACTGTTCTGATTGGAGCAATCTGGAAAATACTTCCGCTAAAAAAAGGGTGATTGAGCTTTTTGTGTGATCACTGTGAATGTGATGTAAAGGATGGTGGTTTTTAAATTCTGAAATTCGTTGCAGATCCCGGGTCTCTTTTACGTACAAAACCATATCAAGCATTGAAAAGGGTTGAAAATAACCAATACTCTTTTTTGATTTCTGACTTCTGATTGCATTGACAATGTAGGACCCATACCCATTTTCCTCGGTAAAAACACGGGTGATTATTGAGGTATCTCCGTATTTCATGTATCCCAAAATGATCCCTTTTGACTTTACTATCATCAGCGAATCACGGCAATTTTACCGACGTATGTTTCTTCACCATTTGCAGTCGAACTAAAAAACAAATAAATACCGGTAGTGACCTGACCTCCACCATTGTCCCTGAGATTCCATGAAGCAGTACCTCCATTGGAGTTCAGCTTTGTAACCAGATTTCCATTCAGATCGGTCACCTTTACTTCAACATCCTTGGCTAACCCCGTCAATCCCACCAGGCCCTGATATTCCGGTCTAACCGGATTAGGAAAGATATTTACATTCCGATGAAAGCCACCCCCTAGTGAAGAGGCACTTCGATAAGAGACCATCCCTCTATCCGTGTAAATAAATACTTCGCCATTTGTTGCATTATAGGCAAGTTGAATTATCCGATTTGATGGGAGAGGGCTGTTTCCTTCGTTAAAAACTGCTACCTGTTCTGACGTGTTTTCATTATATACCCAAACACCGCTGTTCGTTCCAAACCAGATGCGATTGCCCCCATCTGTCATTACAGCATTGATCTGCTCGCCCTGAAATAATACGCGATTATCGAAAGTTGGGAGTACCGCTTCTGAACTAAAGAAAATAAATGAGGCATCAGGGAAGAGTGCAGGACCATTGGAAGTGGCCACCCATGCATTATCCTCAACACTGATGTCGATATCGATAAAAGAAGCCGGAAGTCCATCTGCAGTGTTGATCAAATCCGTTTCACTCTCTTCGGGGTTTATCACGGTAATTACACCAGAGGCAGATCCAAGCCAGCCAATTCCAGTTTCAGAAAGATCAATTGTCAAGTAGTCATTATCAAAAATTGACGGATAAGAAATCCAGGATCCATCCGCCTGCAAAACGTGAATTGGATCATCATTCCTAAAGCTCGATATCCATAGGCGGTCATCTGCAGCTAGCGCAGTAATTACCGTATCCAGATCCGCTGAGCTACCCGGAATGTCTATTAAAACTTCATCCGCTTCCTCATTATATAGGCCGTCACCAATGGATGAGAAAAAAAGGCCATTGTTCACTATCGCTACATCGGATACATTAGTAAATCCTGAAATCGATTTTTCCTCCCAAATCCCACTAGTAAAGACCGAAAATGATTCCTGCTGAATTGTGCCACTATAAGAAAAAGGGGATGGAGCATGAAAGCCATAAAGTTCATTTCTTATCACTCTGAAGTTTGAAAAAACATCAGAAATTGGTCCATCAGGAGATAAATTAAATCCAGCTTGATCAACTAATCCATTTGAATCATCCGCAAAAACATACCCGGAACTCACAGCCTCAATATCATTAATTGCCGTTAGATTAGTGGATAGAATCGGTTGGAAGGCATTTCCTGATAGCTGAAAGATATTTCCATTATCATCAGCTGTAAATAATTCATTCGCCACATCAAATAGGTTGTCCGCTCCAGCTGGAAGATCTATCCCCGTATCATTCCATGAAGCACCAGCAAGCGTTAGCAGATCACTTTCAGAAGTGACATACAATTTTTCATTCAGTAGCATTAAGTTTTTGTAGCCCGCACTTCCTGGATACCTGCTCCAATTATTAAAATCCAGGAGGTTTTGACTCAAACTTCCCGATTGAATGCCTTCATTCGTTCGGATGAACAATGAATCATTTTTTGAGTAAATCTGAAATACCTGAACCTCATTACCTCCGGTCCCTATTTGAACAAAATTTTCTGTAACCTTGGCAGTAGAAGTGTTTAAGGTAAGAATTCCAAAATCTGTAGCCAGAAATGTGCTCTGTGCGTTAAATGCTACATCATTTATCGTTTTTTCAATATCCAGATTGCTCTTTGCAAGATCAGAAACGGATCTAATTTCATTTTCATAGATGAAGTCTACAAATCCGGATCTATATCCCAATACTAAAACGTTTTCGGATTCATTATACGCCATCGTGGAAACTCCTACATCTGAAAGCCCATCTATCTTCGAAAGCTTTCGGGTTTCTCCACTAGCCAAACTTCTTGAAAAAAGCCCATTAGTCGAAGCACAAAAAATTTTGTCACTGGTCACCACAAACTCTTTCGCATTTTTATAGCTGAAATGGGTGCGCCATGTGCCAATAGCAATATCCTGAGCGTATATAATACACCCAATCAATAAGCTAAGGCTACTTAGGGTCAACCGCCTCAAAGAAGCATGATCTACAGAGCGCTTCATAAATATCCTTTTCTCCTAAAACTATGGTTTGCTTCGATTTAGTACGTCGGTGGGAATAAGATGCCACATTTCCACATTTCATGCAGACTGCATGCACCTTGGTTATGTATTCTGCTATAGCCATAAGGGAATCCATCGGCTTGAAGGGTATGCCTTTGAAATCCATATCCAATCCAGCCACAATAACTCTTTTGCCCTGATTCGCTAATTCATTCGCAACGCTAACTACCTCGTCATCAAAAAACTGTGCTTCATCAATACCAACTACCTCACAATTCCCTGCGCGTAGCAAGATGTCATTCGCAAAATTTACGGGTGTTGAGGGTATGGAGGAGTCTTTATGAGAAACGATTTTTACTTTATCATATCGTTTATCGACTGCCGGTTTAAAAATTTCCACATGCTGATTGGCAAGCATTGCTCTGTTTAATCTCCGGATAAGTTCTTCGGTTTTCCCGGAAAACATTGACCCACAGACTACTTCTATCCAACCTCCTCTTCTCAGAGTTCCTTTACCAATATGCGGTTCTACAAACATTTATTCGGCATAATTCAAATGTGGCAACTGCGTTTCCTTTGGCACCTCTATGGTCACATCTCCATTGACAATCGCTTGACATGTGAGGCGTTCATCCGGACGCAATTTATTCAATTTAGCATATTGCTGCTCCGGTTTCGTTGGGTCGGATAAATTATCACCGCCCGATAAAATTTTGGCTTTGCAAGTGGTGCATCTTCCCTTAGCTCCACAGGCGTGCATCCAGTCAGTCTTTGATAGCAAAATATCAAGCAAACTTTCCCTTTTGTCCTCACAATGAATAGATTTACTTTTGAGGTTAGCGATTACTACAGTTGGCATCCTTTTCAAATTTCAAGAATGCAAAAGAAACTAAACGAAGATTTTATAGACAGCTATTGCGAGAAATTTGCATCCAAAGTGACTGCCGAATTTTTCAAAGGGAGCAAAGAGGTTATAACTGGTAAGGAAATTTTAAAAGTTACTCCTTCCAAACAAGTGAATTTTTTCGTTATCAAACTCTTGTTCAGGTACTGGCAAGAGGAAACGAAAAAACTCGAAAGCCCATTCTTCAATTACAAGCATGAGGAAGTTCGTCAGGCCATGATCCAGTTTATGAATGTGCTCTCACAGCATATAGAGATCAACAAAGAAAAATTTGAAACACTGCTAAACCATGCAGTAAAGGACACTATATACCTTGCCGCCATGCCACAGGCATATGTTGAAATTGACCTTGATAGTCGTGGGGTAGAAACCATAAAGGAAAAAGCGGTAGAGGGCACAGTTAAGTACCTAAAGATTCACAAAAAGGAAATCCAGAATTTTCTTTCAGACATGAAAGGTCTCACCATTGATGATGTAGTCGATGAGTTACCCGATGAATTTGATGATTTTGATACTACGGAGGCGGTAAATGCGGAATGTGAATTGCTTACTCAAGTATTGGAGATAAATATTGATAAGGTCTTTTCCGATGATCCCGATATGGATGATTTTGATGAGGATGACCTTTTTGAGCCAGGGGAGGAAGACCTGGTAGAGTCAAGACCTGTACCAAAAAATGCAGCCCCTGATTCTCAGCCTGAGAGTGAGGGGGTTGAAGTTGACTCTGATGATGATGCGATGTTTGAGGAAGATTTTGCAGATGAACCTTCACAAGTAGCGAAGGTAATAGTTGAAGAAAAAGAAGAGGTACAAACAGAAAAGTCAGAAGAAGTAGAAACGGAAAAAGAAAAGGATCAAGAGGAAGATAAGTCAGAGGAAGAGATAACCGAAGAAGAGGAAGAGCCAAAGAAAGAAGTTCGAACTCCGGTTATCCTCGAAGAAGAAGATAAAGAGGACGATTTTCCTGAAGAAACCATTAACAAACAGTTTGAAAAAGACGAGGAAACTGTGGCCGATGCACTGGAAAGCAATAAAAAAGAAAGCGGCATTTTAGAGCTCATTTCACTCAATCACCGATACATGTTTATCAAGGACCTTTTCAGAAATGATAAGGATGAATTTGAAAAAGCATTAGTAGAACTGGAACAATACGACACTTTTGATGAGTCCGTTGAATTTTTAGTTCAGGGTTATGCCAAGCATAATGAATGGGACATGCAGTCTGACGAAGTAAAGGAATTTTTGAAGGTGTTGTTCAGAAGATTTAGGTAATCTCGAAGTACTAGAACTTTACCGTCAGTCCGGCTTTTAAAAAGAAAGGAGTGCCCGGCGTAAAATGAATCTCTGACACAGGTTCGTTTTCATCTGCCAGTCTGGACTCTGTATCAAATTGTGCTTCTCTCCATTCCACATCAAATAGGTTTTCTACAGCTACTGAAAACGCCCAGTTAGCTTTATCATACCGGAGGTTTAAATCTGTAAGGAAGTATCCTTCCGCCGTAGTGGTATTGCTTTCATTTGCCGGGCGGTCTTCGATATACCTGTAGTTAATGCTGGCATTCAGGTTTTTTCCTCGATAAGCCAAACCTCCTACACTTGTGAGTGTTGGGGCCAGCGGAATATGTGCTGAACGTTCATCTATACCTCTAAATCTGGGATTGGCATAATTAATATTTGAGTAAACAAACAACTGATCAGATACCTGATAATTGATCCCCAGATCTACCCCGGAACGCTTCGTTTTTCCACTAGGTTCAACAATACCGGCATCACCGACGTACACAAACTCCTGCTCAAGGTATAATGACCAATATGCTACATCAATCAAGAAGCGTTTAGTTGGTTGATAAATGCTCCCGAAATCAAACCCCCAAGCAGAAGGGAGTGTATTCTGATTCTTTTCCCGCAATACCACCCTTGCGTCATTGCTGTGAAATCCTTTTCCAGATTTTGCATAGAACTGTAGCGTATTAGTAGGGCTGTAAATCACATTTAGCTTCGGGGAAACAACTGCTTTATTCAATGATTTTCGATCGTAGGATGAACTTAAAAGATCCTCCTCTTCAAATTTAAAATGGTCGAGTCGCACACCCAGATTTACCATCCAGTTACCTATATCCCAGGTCGCACCGGAAAAAACAAAACCATTAAATTCATTTACATCTGCAAGTGCTAACGAATCCAATGTTTTCTTTCTGTCACGTGTGTGCGACAGCTCTACCCCGTTAATATCATCATAGCGAAAACCTGCTCCATTTTCCAGGGTCAGATATCCAAACCATGGCATTCCATAATTAAAAACAGATTGAACCCCATAAATTGTTCTTGCTTCTTTTTGCCTGATTTGATCTCCATTGATCGGATCTTCAAGAAAAAAAGTAAAATTTGAATACAGCTCAAAGTCGTATTTTGAAATGAATGCACTTGTCTGAACAAAATTTCCATCAGGTAATGACGCTGTATAATCTACTAGTAAATTTTGCCTTGATGTTTCTCCACCCTCTGTATCGTCGATCGCCCCATATCGGCTGATCTGGCCTGATTCAATTGCGCGAAGAGGGATTTGACCTGAAGCATCCCATCTACTAGTAAAAGTGGATGCCTGAACCGAAATAATATCACTCCCTAATTGGGCATTAAACTTTCCAAACAGATTGAGTCTGTTAAAATTTTGAGGAGATTCGAAAGGGCCATCTGAAGTAAGATATTCCGTAGCTAAATACGCATCACTTGTTGATTTCTCATCAAGTAGATTGAAAAGACCTACTGTTCGCAGGGTGTTGAATCTGCCTCCTTCCACCTTTATAGTACTTGCATCAAGTCGATCATACGTTTTGAAATTGACATATCCTGCAGTTGAGAAATTTCCTTTCTCAGTGTAATAAGGTCCTTTCCCAAAGTCCACTCCCTGCACAGTCTCGGGTATGAGGAAATGAAGATCTGAATATCCCTGTCCATGTGCGTGAGAAACCATATTGACCGGAAGGTTGTCTACAGAAATTTGAATATCTGTGCCATGATCAATATCAAAACCTCTCAAGAATATTTGTTCTGCTTTACCACCCCCTGCATGCTGAGCAATGAATAATCCAGGTACTTTTCTTAAGATCTCCTGGGACGAGTTAACCGGATTTAATTTTAAATCCACCTGCTTAATCTTATTAAGGGTATTAATTTCCGGCGTGATGACCACTTGCGAAAGCTCCACTGGAACAGATATCATTGGTATTTCCCAGGTTGTAGTTGATGATACAACAAATTGCACCCGCTTATATCCAACCATTGATACAAAAACGGAATCTCCAATTTTTACTCCGGCCAAACTAAATTTTCCCATCACATCTGAATGCGTATGAACATTTTGAGTGAGGTTTGATATAGTCGCAAATGCTATTGGCAGCATTTCCTCTGCTTCAAGAATTTTACCACGGACTAATTCTTGTCCAATCACATTTATGGTAATAAATAAAGTCACAAGTGATGTCAGCAATCTCATGTTGATCGAATTTTTAATAATCAGTTTACCTACGACATCTAAGGAGAGATAGGATTTATCGGATTGCTAATTTATTAGCTCACCCCCTTCAAAAAGATCCTCCTCCTTTCCTCATTCCTTCATAATTAATTCATAATTTTAGCGGTTGTAATATGAGTCTGCCTAATCAACAAATTGACCAAGATCAACTTGTCGCTAGAATAAAAGCGAGAAACGCAGACGCATTTAGTTATCTCTATGATAATTATTCAGCAGCGATCTACGGTTCAATCTCCCGTATTGTAAATGATGAAGATGTAGCTGAAGAGGTGCTTCAGGATTCATTCATGAAATTTTGGGATAAGATTGATCAATACGACTCTTCAAAAGGCCGTTTTTTTACCTGGATGGTAAACATTAGCCGAAACCTGGCGATCGATAAGCTTCGATCAAAAGAAATGAAGAAGGTTGGGAAAACCGATAACATAGAAACTTACGTATCTGGTATTGAGCGTGAACGATTAAACCATATGCAAGTAGATGCAATAGGTTTAAAAGAAACGCTTACCAGCCTCCGGGATGAAGAAAAATTCATTCTGGAGATGGTGTATTTTAAAGGTTATACCCAATCAGAAATTTCGGATGAATTTGATATTCCTCTCGGCACGGTAAAAACGCGCCTGAGAATGGGATTGAAGAATATGAGAAAAGTATTGCAATTAGAGTGAACATAGAAGAATACATATCGACTGGCATTTTAGAAGCCTATGTGATGGATCAGCTTTCCCCAGCTGAACGCACAGAGGTGGAAAATACTGCAGCAAAACATCCCGAAATAATGGAGGAACTCAACAAGATTGAGCTTTCTATGGAAGCGCTTGCTTTTGCATCAGCAGTGTCTCCTCCGAAAGGGGCCAAGGAGAAACTTCTTGCACAGATTAAAACTCAAAAATCAGAAACTGAGAAAGAGACACCTGTTATTGCCATGCAAACGAAAGAATCCTTTGGCTTCTTAAAGTATGCAGCAGCCGCATCTGTTATCGTGGCTTTGGGTTCAGCGGTTATGGCCTTTACATATTGGAAGAAATGGCAGGGCGCAGAAGATAGGCTATCGGATATGATCGCTCAAAATCAGCAATTCGCTGAAAATTATAATCAGGTAAATCAGCAATTAGATAACATCCAAAATGCAGTTACCATCATGAATAACACGGCTTACAAAAGAGTTGTGATGAATGGTACAGATAATTCTCCTAATTCACTGGCAACAGTTTATTGGAATGAAGCAACAGCCGATGTTTATCTGAGTATTCAAAATCTTAAAGAACTTTCCCAGGATCAACAATATCAATTGTGGGCAATCATTGATGGCAAACCTGTGGATGCCGGGGTATTTGACCCTAATAACTCAACGTATCTGGTTCAGATGAAAAATATTGGTCCAAATGCAGCCGCTTTTGCTGTCACCATAGAACCACGCGGCGGAAGCGTAAATCCATCGCTGGAGACCATGCAGGTGGTTGGGAACGTCTAAAAGTTCAGACTACCAACTTATACCCATACCCTCGTACATTGATAATTTGAATCGATGAATCACGTGCCAATTTCTTTCGCAGCTTACTAATAAAAACATCCATACTACGGGCATTGAAAAAATCATCATTTCCCCAGAGTGATTTTAATATTTGCTGACGATCCGTGAGCTCATTTACATTTTGAATGAGCGCATCAAGCAAGTGAGCTTCACGATGTGTCAGCCGCTCTTCATTATCACTTGGGCAATGAATCAGTAGTTGCTTCTGACAATCAAATAGATACTCCCCAATTTCCTGACTTTGCCCATCAGGTTTAGTTGCTTTCCGGTTAAGCAAAGCATGTATTCTGACAATCAACTCCTCCATGCTAAACGGTTTCTTTAGGTAGTCATTTGCACCATAGCCAAAGCCTTCCACAACATCTTCGGTGCGTGACTTGGCGGTAAGGAAAATAATAGGGATGAAATGATCGCTTTTCCTTATGGACTTTACTAAGGAAAATCCATCCAATTTTGGCATCATTACATCCAGAACCATTATATCAGGCTTATTTGCTTCATACGCAGATTTAGCCTCCTCACCGTCTTTACAAAAAATCACCTGAAATCCGCGAGATTCTAGACTTTCGCGGATAATCATACCTAAAGCCGCCTCATCCTCTGCCAATAATATTTTAGCAACACTACTCATAAAGCAACACTAAAAATGGTTCGACCATTGGAAACATTAAGTGTAAGCTGCCCTCCATGCAACTCCACAATTGTACGTGCATAGTACAACCCTATACCAAACCCTTTTACGTCGTGTTGATTGCCTGTTGGAATTCGGTAAAGCTTATCAAAGATTTTGCTTCGCTGAGAAACCGGAATATTTCCACCATTATCTTCTATATCCCATACTGTCGCGTCAGCAAGCTGTGAAAGCCGCACAATGATCTTATCTCCACCGTATTTAATTGCATTATCAATTAGGTTAGAAAGGGTGTTTTCGATATGAAATCGATCCAGTGAGTATGCTGCAGATTCCATGCTGCTTTCAAAAACTATTTGCTTGTCCTGAGCCACAAGCTGAAAGCGTTTAACAATGGCTTCTGTCCAAGTCACAACTTCTACTTCTTCCTTATTAAGTGTAAGCTGGCCTTGATCTATGGTAGCTGTTTCCAGCATCTTTTCTACCATATCATTAAGCTTGTGTAGTTGATCATTGGAAAGCGCTAAATATTTTCTGGTTTTTTCCTGATCATTGGTATCATTGAAGTTAGTTACCCCCTCAAGTGCTGAAAAAATAGTGGCAATGGGTGTTTTAAATTCATGTGTGATATTACTAATCAAGTCATCTTTAATGGCTGCCAGCTGCTTCTGAGCATTGATCGTCTGATAGAGGTGAATCAAAGTCCCAATCACTAATCCAATGAGCAATACCGAAAGGACGAGCTCTCCGATCCCATTTTTCAATATAATTAATGTGGCATTTTCAAAATCGACGGAGATCGAATTAAAGCTATCAAGAAAGGCTGAGGTGGCGGATGCCGATAGGTAATTGGTGTCGTCCAGCGTTCCAATTTTGGTTTTGCCTGAACTGCTTTCCTGGCTCAGAGCGAAGTTCACATCCAGGTTTTTCTCCTCAAGCTGTTTTTGAAATTCTGTATAGAGCGCCCCTAGATCAATTAGATCTTCACTGATGGAGACCATCACTTTCTGAGTTAGAAATTGAAGCTCACGCGCTCGGGAAGAATCAAAATCTGCACTGATTTTTAGTTTTTTAACTGAACGTTCGTTTCTTAATCGAAAGGTTGAATCCAGGTTGGTAGAATCTGGGTTTTCAGAGCCTGACCAGATATGTGTAAATGTGGTCCCACCACCGGATTGACTATCGTCTACAACCTTTAGCAGACTATCAATATTGGTAACTGTAGAGGCATAGGCAAAAGATTGTCTGCCATTAACGAGGGTATCAAACGATTGCTCTCCCAATATGTAAATGCTGTTTCTAGCCTTACCAGCAAAATAATTTTCAATGCTGGCATCTAATGACTGCTGCACATCGAGAATAAAACGTTGCTTATTCACCTCATAATTTTGAATGGTAAAATACACTTGGGCAGCAGTGAGCACCGCAGCTGTCACTACAATCAAAATCAAACTTTTACGATAGGATTGCTGTCTCACAAGACAAATATACGTGTCAGGTTCTGGCTCCTTTCAATCCGTTAACACACGTTAACACTGCTTAACCATTTGTTAGCAGACATTCTCATTGGTTTGCTAAAAACACAGAATCAAAATGAGAAAAACAATGCTAATCCTTTTGCTGGTACCAGGCTTACTGGCAGGAGTTACTTTCAAAGCCCACAGCCAACAGAAATTTGAAGGGATAGCCACCTACAAATCTTCCATGAACATTGAGTCGTTGAATGTGGCCGGTAGAAATATGAGCCCTGAGATGCAAGAATCTGTTCGTAAACAGCTCATGCAGCAATCTCAACGTGAATACACACTTAAATTCAATTTAGAGGAAGCACTTTGGAAAGAAGAAGCAGAGTTGGAATCAGAAGCAGGAGCCCCCAGTGGTGGTGGCATGCAAATCAGGTTTTCAACAGGAAACGCTATAAGCTACCTCAACCCCAGTAAAAACCTATTTTTAGAGGAAACGGAGATATTTGGCAAGAGATTTCTCATCGAAGATGAGCTACCGACCTTCAATTGGAAAATTACCAATGAAACCAAGAAGATTGGAGACTACACTGTTATTAAAGCCGAATACCAAAACATTACAGAGCAAATGACCATGTCATTGAGTGACTCAGAACAGAAAACTGAAACCGTCATGGACACTACAATGATGACAGCATGGTACACACCAGACATTCCGGTATCGCAGGGGCCATCTAATACCTGGGGGCTACCTGGGCTCATTCTTGAATTGAAAGATGGAAATTTCACTTTTTTATGCACGAAAGTAGAGTTAAATCCATCTTCACCTATAGAAATTGAAGTTCCGAGCAAAGGCAAGAAAGTCTCTCGGGATGAAGCTGATAAAATCCGAGATGAGAAGATGCAGGAAATGATGAAGAAGTATGACACGGGAGAAGGCGGAGAAACACGTGTAATCAGAATCGGAGGATAAGCATCAAAATGAAAGGACTAATTGTTTTATGCTTAATGAGTCTCGTAAGTTTCGGGATGCAGGCTCAAAATCATATCCTACTAAAAGGACAAACTAGAGACTCAACTTTTGCACCTATAGCTTTTGCAAACGTAATGGCGATTGATACCGCAACGCAGGAAATGAAGTCCTTCGCCGTGACAGATGTCAAAGGAGGCTTTCAAATCCGCTTGCAAGAGAATACGGTCTATGAGATAAAAGTGACTTTTGTGGGTTATGTGCCCTTTAGCCAATACATGAAATTGGACAAATCTCCTGAAACTCCCCTTACTATCATCATGAAAGAAGCCATAAATGCGCTCGATGAAGTAACGGTAGTTGCCGAGATGCCGGTACTTGTCAGAGGAGATACCATCTCATATAAAGCTGAGGCATTTACTAAGGGAGATGAACGAAAACTAGAAGATGTACTCGAAGAGCTCCCGGGATTTGCTATTCGTGACAATGGGGACATAGAGGTGCAGGGTAAACGAGTGGATAAAGTGCTTGTGGACGGCAAAGAGTTTTTTGAAGGAGATACCAAACTCGCTACAAAGAACATCCCTGCGGACGTGGTGGATCGGGTGCAGGTACTTCAAAATTTCAATGACATACAACCGATGCAAGGACTAAACAATGACGAACAACTTGCCTTAAATATTGAGTTGAAGTCGGACAAAAAACGCATTGTGTTCGGTGATATTGAAGCTGGAAGAGGTCCGGACAACCGTTACTTTGGTCATGCAAACACCTTCTATTATGCGCCAAAAACCAGTGTCAATTTTATCGGTGATGGCAATAATGTTGGAGAGCTTGCACTCACGCTCAACGATTACTTTCGGATGTCCGGCGGGCTTTCCTCCATGGCTTCCAGAAATGGCACATCCTTTCGGATGAATGCAGGTGATGCAGGAATCCCCATCTCAGATCGAAATTCGGCAAGTCACCTGACCAACCGGTTAGGTGCACTCAATTTTACTACTCGTCCTACAGATAGGTTTCAGTTGAGTGGCTTTCTTATTGGCTTTGATAATGATATAACGATGGGGTCCAATTCGCTTAGAACCTACCCTCAGTTGGAGGATCTAACCCAGGAGCAATTAGCTACCACATCATCCATTGAAAATAAGTCTGGACTAGGAAGGTTTTCTGCAAAATATACACCTAACTATAACCTGCAGCTGGACTATACTTTTTTTGGCAAGAGGAGTACGATTGATCAGGAATTGCTACGAAACTCTCAGTTAATATCAGGAGATAATTCCTTGCAGGAAAACAACCAAAGAGAGCCGAGCAGTCAAAGTCATCAGGTGCGAATGTTCAATGCGCTCAACGAACGAAATATTGTTTCCGCTGAGGTAAACTACAATGAGGAGCAGACAACCACCAATCAGCTGTTAGCTAGTCAGCTTCCACTATTCAGTGATTTCCTGCCAAACAATACGCTTCAGTTGTCTCAGGATCAAGACATCATTTCCAAACGAATAGATGGTGCATTTAACTATTATTATATCCTAAATAAAACCACTCACATCAATGTTGCAGTGGGTATTAACCGATCCAAACAAACGCTGATTTCAAATCTGGCTGATGAACAGGAAGAGGTGGTAGATTTAGATCAGGAGCTTAATATTACCAACCGGTATGCAAGGATCAGGTATCGTAAAAAATGGAACAAACTAACCCTCAGTCCGGGTGTGAGTTTAAATAGCTATACAGTGAAAGGCGTTTATGAATCTCCCAATCAGGTGCAATACCTGTTTCCACAAATCAATGCTCGATATGAGTTCGGGACCTCCCATGACATTGACTTCTCCTACAATCAATCGTTGGAGTATAATGACGTGAGTGCATATGGTGAAGGGTATAGATTGAATGGCTACAACACCCTCCTCTTTGGTAACCTATCGCTCGATCCAGCCTTTTCTCATAACCTGGGACTGAGCTACAGAAATTTTAACATGTACAACTTCTTCAATATCAGTGGGGGTCTGAATTATCAGTACATCAAAGATGGATTTATTAATAATCAGGAACTAAGTGGAGTAGAAAATGTCCTCACGTCGGTTAATGCGACGGATGCCAATTACACCGCCAGCGGATACTTAAATCTGGAGAAGCGTTTTGATCATTTTAGGGTTAATGGTATGGTTACCGTGTCCAAATCCGTGCTGAATAATCAAATCGAAAGCCAGCTGATCCAAAATGACAATTTCATGCATCAGTATCGGCTGAATATGTCTGCGAGATTATTTAAAAAACTTTCCATAAGAACAGGATATACAGCATCAATAAACCGGTATTCATCCGGTTCGCTCACCAATCAGTTTGTTAATCATCGACCAAACATTGGTACTACCTTTTCCCATAATGGATTTCGGTTCGAAACAGAATACGCTTATAACAAATATGTCAATCAGAGTCAGGATCAAGAAACCTCTTTTGAGGTATTGGATGCATCTTTGAGCTATCGAAAAAAGAAAAGTCCATGGGAGTTTAAAGTTCAGGGGTTGAATCTGCTAGACACAAGGGCAGTCAGGAGGGATAGTTTTAGTGACAACCTGATTAGCACCTATTCTTATAACATTCAACAACGCTACGGCTTATTGACTGTCATGTATGATCTATAAATGAACCTGAGTTGGGCGATGAAATAGGTTCATTACGTTAGCTACGTAATCCACGTAAATTCATGTAATCCGAAAAATACGCTTACAAGGGTTTAATGATTTAATAAAATTTGAATTACGAATTTGAAATGAATCAGAAACTTACTGTCATGAGCGTACAATTACAAAATCAAAACAGGATACCAAAGAGAGTGGTTGCCTTGCCAAGAGCAAAAAAAGAACTCCGAATAAGTTTTGACACTAAACTGAAATTCATAGAAGTAAAAGGATGGTCTGTAGCGGACAGAATCATTCCTATGTATGAACGCTTGGTTAAAAACATCAATATGTACTTGGAAAACAGCGATAATTTGATCGTGAGCTTCAACTATGAAATGTTGAATACCACCACAATAAAATATATCCTTTCAATCATTAAGGCAATAAACAAGGCCCACAGGCTAGGTAAGTCTGGAAAAATATACTGGAAGGTGAATGCGAATCGTGATGACGCGATGGCTGAAGCTGCACTGGATCTTAGCATGATGTGCGACTTTGAATTTCAAATCATTACTGAATCCGCCAAAATCAACACGAAGGCAGTCAACGATACACAAGTTATTGAGCATAGAAAACTTCTTTTTGGTTTACATACCAAATCCAGATTAGCTGCCTAAATGGTGGAAATTTGACTTCTTAAGTCTTGTATATCCTGAAGGTAAATCTGCTCGAGGACTTCTACATACGGCCGCTGATGAAAGTAGCCCTTTTTGAAATGCTTCTCTGCCAGATCCAATTGCATTAGAGCTAAATCAAATTGCCCTCTGATCACATAAATTCTCGCTTTGTGATAAAAGCAATCTGAGAGATTAGGATAATACTTCAGTGCACGATCAAATTCGGTGATTGCGTCATTAATGCGATCGAGTTTCATCAAAGTAAGTCCTTTGTAAAGAATGGCGTAGACATCTACCCACTCTTCTCCCTCCTCCTGAGTGACTTTATCAATGTATTTGGAAAGGGCTTCATTGGCTGCCTGATAGTCCTTGAGTCCATAATAACAGATTCCACGCATGTAATCATGGCTTTGCCCTTGCGAATAATCAACTTGTCCGTTCACCTCATCTCCCAAATTAAAGTCTGCAATGGCTTTTGGAAAATTCCGATAAAAGTACAGGTACAAATACCCTCTAAATCCGGCCCATTTTTCAGGATGTCTTTTGACGGCTTCTGCATAGTAATATTCCATCTCATCCAGAATACCTCTTTTTACTCGTGCAGTTCCCAACTCTCTCCACAATGCTGCATTCGTAGAATCCATTGAAAGGGCCTCTTTCTGATGCATTTGCTCCGCAACTGTACCTTGATAATTTGAATAAAAAGCCCCGCTTCTCAACTGCGAAGCGTACGTTTTCATTGTTTCTTCAGAGAACTCTTTCTTATACCATTCTTGTTGAGTGCACGAAGTAAATAGGCATAGGCCCATGAGGCTAAGGAAGTATATCTGTGATTTCACCGTCTACAATATTAAATGTGATATAGAAATAGGCATCTCGTAATTCATCTCCAAAAACTACCGGTTGCCATTTCTCTAATTTTTGCATAATTGAAAATAGGTGATCAACGGTCTCTCTCTCAAATTCCATGGGCTGATAGCTCAGGTCATATCCTCTGGCAATAAAGCGACCTGCTTTACCCTCACAGTTGACCACAAAGCGGAAGACCAATCTACCATTCTGATTAAACAACTTTGATTCTTCGAGATTAGCGTAAATCGTGTCTAACATCACTCGCTTGCCATATGCATATCGTGCATCCGGATTTGACCAATAATAGTCTGTAATTTTTCTTTCATGATCACAAAGCTGAAAATCAGAATCGTCACTCATTGTATTTTCAGGGTCAATCCAGGCGACCCGGTGTTCGCCATGAGCCGCTCTTTTTTCAAACTCTTCCACCGACATCTGCTCGACTAATTCTGTATGCCGTGAGAGCTCAGCCCATTTGCTTTCTGAGCCAAAAAACCCCGTGCCTTGAACGTAGTAAGATTTCGTTGTTCCTTCGTTAAATGTTGAATCAGACCCTGCCTCACGAGTGTCCCATTTAGTAGAAAATATTCTTGCTGGTTTATTAAGAATGATTGAGTCCTTCACAGCCACTTGATACTCCGAATAAATGTATTTTTTATCACGGAATTCGTACTGGATTCGATACGGTTCTGACATTTCGCTTTCCCATACAGAAATCGTCTTGCTTAAAAGGTTTAGCTGAGTTGTATCTGTAAAATTTCGAATACCAAAACCCTCCTCAAGCACTACCGAATCTCCCTGAACCAGAAAAAGCCGTTCACTCATCAAATCAAAAGCAGCATTGAATTTTTGCGTCATGAAGTGTGTTTCGTCCAGTTTAATGTATTTGGTATACCCTATTTCAGTCCCTGCACTTCGATCCGGGTTATCCGGGTAGTAGTGATAGTAGAATTTACTTACGTACCCCTCTTCAAAAACATTTTCAGAAGGATAGTATTTAAAAATGGGGTGATTCGTTGATGAGTGCTCACAGCCTATTAATGCGGCCATTGCACATATGGTGATTAGTCTCTTCAATTATGAACCTTTTATAAAAGGAAAATTACGAAAGGTTTCAAGACAAAAATGCCTTTTTAGGAATCATTAACATATTATTAGGATACAAAACAAAACCCCAGTCATCTCCATGACCGGGGCATCTATCACCAACCAGCTATAACCTATTTATGTAGGATTACTGTTTTTTTAATTACGTAACTCCGTGATCGTTTGGATTTCTGTTCCCAGAAAAAAATTAACTTTTTAACAATCCTTTGATTTCCTCGGTGACCAAAGGTCCCAGTTCATAACCAGCCTCAAGTGACTCTTTTAAAAATTCCTCTCCTTCAACCCTATTTGAAGCATGGTATACCACACCCATGTGATAGATTACATCAGGCTCAAATGTTTTTCCTTTTATATTATCTTCATAAATCTCGATTGCTTCTTCTGTCATACCCTGATTGTACATCGTCCAGGCGAGCCAATCATAGGCTGCTGGTGTAGGTCGGTTGTTTAACTCTTCTTCAGCCAACGCCATTGCTTTATCAAACTGTCCACGATCGTTGTATAGCTCGATTAGGTATTTATTGTACATACCTCCATACTTAGGCTTAGTAGCTTCTCGAATAAATTCAGTCTTTAATCTCATAGCTGCATCTTCAAAGCCTTCCTGTGTACAGATATCAGCTAACAAGAGGTGATAATCTGGCATAGCTGATTTTTTTCTTAGAGTTTCAAGAATGTTAATTGCATCGGCTGCTTTACCATCGTGTGAGTATGCCACCCAGGCGATTCCTTTCAGTGCATAATCATAAGTTGGATCCAATTCTAAGACCTCCAGATACTTGCCATATGAATCCTTTACCCTTCCCGCATGACCATACATGTCTCCAAGGTTAGCGCTGGCCCAAAGTAGTCGCTCTTTTTGATGTCTTTTTATCAGGCTATGTGCTTCTTCCATGTAATAGATGGCTGAATCCAGGTCACCTTCATAGTCTTTGTATTTGGATAATCGTACCAGATAGTCGAAGGAATCCATCCGCTTATTTTCTTTTAGAATAGAGCCAGCCATTTGGTAATTACCCAGTTCCATTTCTGCATCAAACTGCATGAGTAGCGGGCCAAATTTTTCGCTGGTTAGCTCTCGTGCCTGAACGGCGAATTGAGCAGCAGATTCAAAATCATGTTTTTTGATAGCAAGGCTACTTAGGCCGAGAAGACTTGGAATCTTCCACCTGCCTTGGGTAAGTCTATTCGAGATTTTATAGCAGCTATCTGCCTGATTTAAATAATAAACATTACCAGTTGCCTCAAACAGCTCATTATAGCTTGAACCAAGCTTTTCATAGAACGTAAACCCTTTCGGTTGTTGATCAATTTTCTTTTTCCAGAGGTCTACCTTTTTAAGTATAGGAGTCGTGTCCTTACTTTCTTTTTGAAGATATCGTTGATAATCAGCTTGAATACTCACCACATCTTTCTTTGGTTGTTGTGTACAGCCAATAATCAGGATGGTCAAACAGATAAATAATTTATTCATAGCTAATGGGATTTAGATTAAAAAGGAAAGGGGAAGGATCCCCTTTCCTTAATTATTATGATTGTATTAATGTGGATCAGCTAGATACGGAAAACTGTTGCTAAATGACTTATCATTTGAATCAACATTGTCGGATACCAGTCCGTCTTTCACCTGATTATTTGCTCCTGCTGCGGATTGATCACTAAATGCAAGAATTAAGGTAACATCCACTACGTCATCTCCTAACGCTCGACCATTTAATGAACCGTAAGCTGTTGCAGAATTCTTGTTTGATTGCAACACATCCACAGCCAAAACACCAGCAAGTGCATCATTTCCAATGCCCAAAATGTTTTCAAACTGATCAGGATCTAGTCCGATATAAGTTTGAAGAGCATCTAATATTCCGGCAAAAGCGGTAGCATTTGCACTACCCTCTGAAGGCAATGTCATGTTATACCCATTCTTAACTTCAGCCGAGCCAAAGAAATTGAAAACCGTATTGATCGCAGGTCTACCCATCTGATCGCTTGTAGCATATGTTGGGCTTGTTACCGTTACTTCTGTAGCAAATGTTGCGGTTGATAAGGCTGAAGTAACAGCTAAATCAACATCATAAACGCCTGCCTTTGTTGCCACAAATGATGGCATAGAAGAGCTTTCATTTTCTAATGTAACAGCAGCCCCATCCGGATCTGTAACCGTCCAATCGTAAGTTATGATTGTTCCTAGCGATGCACTTGCATCAAGATTTACTGTAGACTCAACATCTACATTCAAATTTCCTGCAATATTGGCGGACAATTCTTCTGATGGTCCATCGTCATCCCCACAGCTGGCAAGAAGTAATCCTCCAATTATTGATAGGGTAAATATTTTAACTATATTTTTCATTGTATTCGTATTTATGATTCTTGAATTAATTACTGACGCACTTTTGTCTCCACCCATGAAGTAAATGCCCCATCTGTGTCTCCGATGGCACTTTTTGGTACCTCAACTACGATGGAAAGGACATTTGTCCCTGCAAAAGCGTCATTTGCTTCAGATCCGGTATTGAATGCAGCCGGATATGGTTGAATACCCTCCATTTCATCATCTGAATCTCTGTTTGGATCATAAACACCTGTGTTTGTGTCATCGCTTAAAGACGCTCCAACTCCATTTACAATATCCACGAACTGAAAGAAATCCATGAAGAATGGATCGTCACGCAAACCAGCATAAAGCTGAACCCCTCCAACTGAGGCAGACGCTGAAACATCTGTAGCTACTCGGTTTGTCCCGGCTATAATTTCACTGTTAAGTCCGGTCTGAGCTGATGCCGCAACCACTCCATAGGTTATTGCCTGTCCATCTCTAAAGAAGACCTGAATCAATTGGTCTTCAACATTGTCTGCATCAGAGTCAATGTTAAATTCATACATGACATCCTCGCTAAACTCCGTCTCAGAACTTAGTCCGGCCACATTGCAAACAAATACATAGTTGTTTGAATTAGCCGGACTTTCAAAAGCGTAGTAATCTGTTATGTCCTCTACGGTGCTTCCGTCAGATAGGGTCCCGACAGCAGGTGCATCAATGTGGTCAGCAGCCACCAAAATAATCACTAAGGCGGCTGATATAACAAGGCCTAGCGATAATACTAATTTTCTCATAGTGCTTAAACTTTAAAATTTTTAAATTCAAGCTACTTACGAGACCAGCTGATCAACTGGATTTATTCAATTCGAAATTGTGTTTTTTTAAGTGATAATACTAGTTGTTTAATGCCCTTATCAGTCAAGCACCCTTATCTGATCTTCACTTGTCAGGCGGTTTCCTCTTGAAGAAACTGATGCAATATTGAAGAAACCGGCTACTCTGATGTCCGTGTTTTGAGGAATGATATTGGTTGGTACATTGCCTAAAGGAGTAGCAAAAAGTGCCCCAAAACCTGCTTCTCTATCAAGTTCAACTATCATTTGGTTCATGAAGAAATAGGCTTCATTGGATATGGAGTGTATTTCTACATATACTGAATCTCCTTTGAGATAAATTTCATTGTTAGGTAGGAATACAAATCGATCATCATTCACTGGCAGTGATTCCAGATATTCTGAGACCCTGTTATTCACGTAGATATCTCCTACTTCGAACACGATTTTTTCATTCTGTATTAAGCCATAAAATGCCCCATCGGTATAAAAGATCGTATCCCCTGAAAGTTGCAATGTGTCTGGCAAATTGTATGGAGAAAGAATTTCTTCATCTCTTGATTCGTCAAAAGGGCTAATGCCGTCTCTTATTGGCTGAATAAATTGAACGCCATCATTGTTCTCATCAACTGAAAATGCTGCATCGTAGGCAATATTAATTTCTCCTACTTCGCCTAAAAACTGACCATTTTTCCATGCTTTGATCCAATAGGTATCATTGATACCGTCTAGATCGGTGGCAAAAAATTCAGCGAAAATTAAGTCATCAAAAAAGGAATTGCCTTCTTCTAACCGAAAGCTAATGCTGTCAATAGCAGGAACGGGATTTAGGCTTGTTCTGGAAGTATACAATTCGCCATCAAGTAAAACGCTAAGCTCATATTCGTGTCCCTCTACTCCAAGGCTACTTCCATCCGGGCTTTCCCAGGTGTATCTTTCTTGACGCTCATCAAAGTTATAAACGGTTAAATCTGTCAAATCCGTTACAGTCACAATTGCTCCGCCCACTTTTGGTGGTAAGGAAGCATCAAAATAAGGTTGAGATCTGGTGATATTGATGTGTTGTATGGAATCATTGGCTGTCAGCCATGCATCAATGACCAAAATATTAAGCGTCTCATCCAATCTTGGATCAACCTCCGTCTCACACGATGTGATGCCAAATACAGCAATAAGGGAATATAAGAGATATTTTTTCATCTTAGAATTTGAAATTATACGTGACAGAAGGAAGGACAAATGCTAATATGCCGGTTTCAAATGCTGAGGTTTGAACAGGTTCTGATGGTTGATTTAAATTATTAATCTGGGTATAATCAACCCTGCCTTCGTCTTGCAAAAAATTGATGGCGAAAGCATTCTTTCGATTATAGAGGTTGTATACTGAAAAGACCAGGCTGCTCGATCGCTTTTTACCTTTCTTAGTTATTTTATTGTAATCGATCGTATAGGAAACATCCAACCTGTGATAATCCGGTATCCTCACATTGTTTCTGCTTCCATCATTGATAGGTATGACATATCCACCAACATTGATACGATCAATTGCATAAGTAGTAGGAGTCCCAGAAATATAGCTGAATGTCGCTGCTAGATTTTTTCTTTCACTTAAACGATAGTTAGACACCAGCTTTAAATTATGGGTTTGGTCAAATCGTGTTGGATACCACCTCCCCGTTCTGTCCTCGCTATTTAAGCCAGTGTTGATACCGTCAATTTTTAATTCTGATCTACTTAAAGTGTAGCTAATCCAGCCCGTCAAACTCCCTGTATTCTTTTTAATATAGAACTCAATCCCATAGGCCCGACCGATCCCTGCCAGCACATCAGCTTCTAACAAATCATTGATAAATAGATCTGCTCCGTCTATGTAATCAATTTGGTTTCTTGTCCACTTGTAATACGTTTCAACGGAGGTCTCGAACTTATTATTCTGGAAATTTTTGAAGTAGCCCAATGCAACCTGATCACCCTGTTGCGGGCGAATGTTATTCGTGCTCGGCTGCCATACGTCTATAGGGGTTGCTGCAACTGTATTAGAAACCAGGTGAATATATTGATTCATCCGATTGTAACTGGCTTTGATTGAAGTAGTACTATTGAGCTGGTAGCGTACAGATAGGCGAGGTTCCAGATTTCCATAGGTAGCGACAGCTTCACCACTTGACACACTGATTGTGTCGATAACGGGTTTTCGTTGACCTGCGATAGTATCACCGAAAATGTATTTGTTCGCAGCGCCTAAGTTGCTAAAATTCGAATAGCGGACCCCATACTCTACAGACCATTCAGCTCCCAAATTCTGCTTATTACTTACATATAAGCTGGTTTCAAGTGCGTTACGTTTATCCAGACTCAAGTCTATTCGCTGACCTGAACTAAAGCCTACCGCGTTTGCCGGAAAAAATGAATAGTAAAGTAGCTCACCTCCAAAAGTGATTTCATTCTTTTGATCCAGGAAATAAGTGAATTGAGGTTTAAAATTTACAGTCTGAATTTTCGAACTCCAGTCAAATTGATCATCGTCTGTATTCCCGAATTCAAAGGCATAATCGTAGTTACTGTAGAAAGCAGTGAAATTGCTGAAAAAGCGATCATTGAATAAATGATTCCAACGAATGGATGCCGTCTGATTTCCCCAATTAAATCCTTGCTCAGCATCGAACTTAAATACATCCCTTCCAAAATATCCGGAGGCAAATATTCTGTTTTTGTCATTGATGTTGTAGTTGGTCTTAGCTGTCAGGTCATAAAAATAGAGTGCAGCACCGTCCTCAAGAGCATTGGTAAATAATCGAATTGGTACATCTGCATATGATCGTCTACCTGCCAGTATGAAAGAGGATTTATCTTTTGCAATTGGCCCCTCCACTGTTAATCTACTGAAAACGGTACCGATACCTCCTGAGACATCATAATCTTTGCTGTTTCCTTCCTTCATCCGTACATCCAAAATGGAAGACAACCGGCCTCCATATCTGGAAGGAATGCCGCCTTTGTAAAGCTTAACATCTTTAACTGCATCCGGATTAAACACAGAGAAAAATCCAAAAAGATGGGAACTCTGATAAACAGGAGCCTCATCCAAAAGAATGAGATTTTGTCCAACACCTCCTCCTCTAACGTTGAATCCCGAGGCTCCTTCACCCACAGTCGACACGCCCGGAAGTAATTGCAAGCTTTTAATGATATCTATCTCTCCGGCGAAAACCGGGATTTTACTAATGGTTTTGATGTCTAATGCTGCTACACTCATTTCAGTCGACGTTACATTCTCATCTTCCGGTCTGGCTGTTACAACCACCTCTTGTAGTTGGGTTTGCTCTTCCACAAGCTCTACGTCTATTCGGGTGTTTTCTGATAGCGAAACCACTTTATTCTGGGTAACAAATCCGATGTAGCGATATTCAACTGTGTAGTCGCCAGGTGGTAGCGTGATAGAATAAAAACCATAAACATTGGTAATATTTCCTGTGGCAAGTTCCGTGACCAGGACAGTAGCGCCAATTAATGCTTCTCCGTTTGCAGCATCCTTAACGTACCCGTTAATGGTGTACTTTTCCTGGGCGGTAAGAAGAATGGGAATGACTGCTAAAAGCAGCAAAAGTTTTTTCAAAACAGTGATCGATTAAAGTGAATAACCATCCGAAAGACGCGTGAAAGCTCAAATTGTTTCGCACTTCACAAATTCATAATGAAAAAACATGGCGAATGGTTGCCTTTGACTATTGAATGGCAGCTAATGCTTTCTCATAGTTAGGCTCTTGACCCACTTCAGGAACAAGCTCTGTATATTGGACCGCTCCCTGCTCATTAATAACAACGATGGCCCGAGCGTTTAGTCCCTTAAATGCCCCATCGAATATTTCAACACCGTAATTTTTACCGAAACTGCCGCCATCCCTGAAGTTGGTCAAGCTATCCAGATTATCAATTCCTTCAGCGTCACAATAGCGTTTTAAAGCAAATGGCAAGTCCTTCGAGATACAAACTATTCTCGTATTCTCAAGCTTGGAAGCTTCCTGATTAAATTTTTTGGTTGACATTGCACACACGCCTGTATCTATGCTTGGATATATATTGAGAATGACCTTTTGCCCATGATAGCTTGCGAGTGTCTTTTCCTGCATATCCTTGCTAACAAGTGTGAAGTCCGGGGCTGCACTGCCCACATTTGGAAGATCTCCAATCGTATTTGTTTCTGTTCCGCCGAGTGTAATTTTAGCCATATTGGTAGGTTTTAAAAGGTGTTATTAAGTAGTCTAAAGGTATGTCCCAATCTTCTTTCTGAATAATTTTTTCTACGGGAGGACTCAATGATAACCCAACTTTAAGTGATTTTGCTTCCGCCAGCAAGCGATCGTAGTAACCACCGCCATATCCGATGCGATAGCCATGTCTATCTGATAAAAGAAGTGGGACAAAGATGATATCAACATTATCCATAGCAACTTCTTCGGCATCTATTGGTTCCGGGATTCCTTTTTTATTCAATTCTAGGGGTGTATGCTCATCCAGCAAATAGTGTCTCATTTGTTTGAACATAAAATCCGTTTTAGAGACAATGATTTGTTTGCCTTCCTTCCACAATTGATTAAAAAGAGGTGAGATATCTGGCTCATTATTTTGTTTGATAGCCAGGAAAGTATGGATTTTCATTACCTCTTTTCGTTCGATAAAGTCGATTGTAGCCTGACATAGTTGTTTATTTCGCTCAGCATACATCAGGCCGTCTGCCAGCATGCGATACTGAAGAATGACTTTTCGGAAGTAAGATTTAGTTATCATAGCTATTCTGATAATTCTTCACAATATATTCCTTGCTTTCTCACCAAATTGATAAGCTCTGATTGCTCTGAATCAACGTTGGTTTCTACTTTCAACACACGATCAATATCATCCAGATCTACTGTCCATCTAGCGATATGATTATATTTCTGAAATACCGGCCTCAACTTATTTATCTGTAGCTGGGATTGAATGTTCGTTTTTAAAATAAATAGTTTCATGAGCTAATCATTTTCCGGTTCGTAAGAAAAAACCTGTTCCAACCGAATCTCGAAAACCTTTGCAATTTTGAAGGCTAGATCCAGAGAAGGTGAGTATTTCCCTTTTTCGATCGCTACAATCGTTTGCCTTGTCACTTTCACTTGATCCGCTAGCTGCTGTTGCGTCATCTCACCGTGCTCGAACCTAAGCTTTCTTATATGATTACTAATCCCGTGTTTACTCATTATACTCCCTTGCTATGGTAATATACTTTGGAAAGATTGTCGAAGATTTCAGAGGCTATTCCTCCTAATATTATTGAAATAAACATGTACTTGGGTGGATAACCAAATGCAAGCACTGCAAGCGAAATGAAGAATCCTATTCCAAAAACGATGTATGAGTTTCTGGTCGCCTTCAGTTCGATCAACTTGTCACGTTCATCTTCAAAAGATGGCATTCTTTCTCGTGTTATGAGGTAGTTGCTAATGGCAAATACAATCATTACCACAATCTTAGTAATGATCGAAACGGGTATTGCAATTAAGATCGCTTTTGACCAAAACTGCAGCTGCTCATCTGTAGTCATCATCTGGCTATTGAACCGCTCAAATACAGTCCAATAGTAGATGCCCAGCACTATGATCATGCTGAGCATGTTTACGATACTTTTTCTTTCGTGATAGTCCATTGTAGTAGTAGGTGTAAGTATTTTTTTACTTGATGTAAAGTATTACGAACATAAAGTTAAAAATGTTTTACTATATGTAAAATATATTTTACATATTGGGTTTACTTCTAATGTGGAAAAGATTGATTTCTGGTTATCTTGATGAGAAAACATTGATTAGATGGCCTGGAAGTACAGTTTCGTTTTAACAATATTCATTTTCTCATGCACCACTGAAAAGTCACAACCTTCATCTGATTTGACACGTGAGATTGTTCGAGTCGAATGGGCGGAAGTTGACACTATTGATATTCAGGCTTACAATTCCGACATCAAGTCAGGAGCTCTGACAATGGATATTGGGATCTATTTTCCTTCCAACCTCGACCCAAAATTTGATAAGGTTACGCTTTCACGGGTGATGCATAGCTTTGAGTTTGCCAAAGAGATTTATCGTCCAACAGGTGTTCAGCTCAATCTCTTATGGGTAAAAACGGGTAAAGTAGATCCCCGGTATTTTTCCATCCAGGCCAATGAGGTTCCCGGAATACCTCAAACAGAATATGCAAATATGTACGAGCACTCTCGCAGACATCCTGCAGTCCTCACTGAGCTGGCAAAAGAAGCTTTCCAATCCATTATTGAACCTGCACAACATGGTGATCGTACCATCTACCTTGTCGTCCTGCAGGACGTTTTTTATCCATTTTTAGAAGTATCTGAAGGAAGAAACTGGACCATGAAATCGGTGCGAACAGGTGGACTCTCTTTTCCAACTTACTCGTATGTTGGAACAATAGATCCGGCATACCGCGGTGTGATTACACTCACCAATTTGAAACGTAATGATCGGTTCAGAAAAACCATTGCTCATGAATTGGGGCATAAGGTCATGAACGTAAGCCATGAATATAAAAGCACCAATCCGGGGCACGAAGTATACGATGATGGCGGACTCATGCTTTATGGTGAAGGTGAGGATATTCCGGCAGGTCAGGAAGGTAGATGGCACCAGGAACGCCTTTTGATTTCACCATTTCTCTATCGCCTGGATGAGAATAGCATCAAAAATTGGAATCCTGACTATACAGAAGGTGGTCACTATTACGATCCTATCTATGGAGATAATGTCATCCGCTTTGATGCCAATCCAGTTATTGATGAGGATTGGTAATTCCTTATGCCAGAAGAATTTCATAATTGACACAGACTTCACATTATGTCTTCATTTGTGAAACAAATAAAAATTCTTTACGTTTGGTCTTCAAAACAGAAACAAACAAACGTGCTGTTTGATCCATTCATTAAAAGGATATTTAACAGTACGGATGTTATAACAAATACTATATGAAAGGCACTAACCTGGGAGAATTTCAAGAGATCGTTTTGCTTTCCGTCCTTATACTGGATGAGCAGGCCTATGGACTGAAAATTCAAAAAGAGATCAGCCAGAGGCTAAAACGAAGCTTAAGCAGAGGTGCATTGCATGCAGCACTCAGTCGGCTTGAGGAAAAGGGGTATTTAGAATCTCGGGTTGGCGGTGCAACAGCCGAAAGAGGAGGAAGAAGAAAGCGATTCTATTCGCTTACACAATCGGGTAAAATTGCGTTAACGCAAGCCAAAGAATTGCGCGAAGAAATGTGGAGCCTGGCACCCAAATTCAGCATATAATGAAAACGGCTTTACCAAATTTTTCATACCGCCTGTTTCAATGGTTTTGCAACCAAGACCTTTTTGAAGAGCTGCAAGGGGATTTGGAGGAAGCGTTCTTTGAAAATGTAGAACTCCATGGTGTGAAAAAAGCCAGACTTATCTATACCAGGGAAGTTCTTAAAATGATTCGTCCTTCCGTGACACGATCACTCAACCTCATACCTTCTAATGTTATGCGACTACCAAAAAACTACCTTAAAACATCCATCAGAGCGATTAAACTAAATCCATTTTACGTCTTCGCCAACATCTTTGGATTGGCCCTAGCAATCTCCATTTGTACGATCAGCTATTTCAATTATCAGTTCAATGCGACCTTCAATGGATCGTATGCTGAGGCAAACAACATTTATAAAATTAGTGGCCTCAGAACTGGCGAATCCACGTTAGGCACCAGTTCTATCACACTTGCTCCCAGGCTTCAAAGTGTGGCCATAGAAGCATTTAGATACACAGCAAAAAGCATAGCTGTACGTGAGCACAACTACCTGTTTTCTTCCCGTATGGCTTTTGCTGATAATGAGTTCTTTTCCCGGCTCCCAATGAAAAGTCTCAACGGGTCTTCCATCAAGCCTCCTGGCATCAATGAGGTAGCCATTTCGGCTAAACTCGCGATGAAATTATTCAATGAGCCGTATCCGGTAGGGAAGTTGGTAAAGCTTGTTTTCCAAAACCAGAAAGAAGAGTCTTTTTTAATCAAAGATGTATTTGAAACGCCTCCAAACAATGTGAGTTTCTCACATGCAATGATCACCTCATTCGAAAATTATCCTGCACATTATCAAGTTGATCAAAGTGACTGGCAATACAGCGTAGATGGAACGTTTGTTTATGCTAGCCAAGATCAGATCAACATGGTCAATTCTGAGCTTGAATTATTGAAACATGCCCGCAATGAGGCAAACGCCCGTTATCAAATTGATGAATATCGCCTAGATACACTTTTGGACTGGCCTGCTATTGAAGGAAGTCTTTTACATGGCAATTTTCGCCAACACCTGCATATCTCTTCTGTTTACGGGATCACAGGGACAGCAATTTCAATTCTCCTACTGGCTTGTTTCAATTTCATCAATACAAGTATTGCCTTATCTGGAAAAAGGCTGAAGGAAATTGCCGTGAGAAAAGTAATGGGTGGAAATCGAAAAAGTACGATCACTCAATTCATGATTGAAAATACCTTTATGATTTCACTAGCGGTTATTCTATCCATAGGGATATCTTCTTTACTCATCCCAACCTACAATGCTATGTTTCAGCGTGAGTTGATCCAGCTAGATCGAGTGCCGTTTTCCACGCTTCTTCAGTTTGCTGTGCTCTTAATCATCATTGTAACCTTACTTTCTGCTGCTTATCCTTCCCTATATGTTTCCAAGTTTTCATCATTGAAAATCTTCAGGGACAAGGTCACGCTTTCCGGTAAAAACCGGCTCATGATGGTGCTCCTTACCTTCCAGTTTGCTTTGTGTTTTTACAACATCTTCGGGTTATTTCTAAACGTTGATAACTCCTATTTTCAAAACACACTTGATCGTGGCTATGATATAGAGCAGGTAGTAAATATCCCGCTGGATCGTCCGGAACAATTCCAGATCCTAGCAGATCAATTAAATCAGGAGTCGGAGGTCCATGCGGTGGCAGGCTCTTACCATTTGATTGGATTTTCAACTGAATCTCAATATGTCGATCACGATGGTCGAGACGTATCGACCACCATGCTCAGGGTAGGCACTGACTATGCTGAGGTTATGGGATTACGCCTAATCAAAGGATCATTTTATACCAAACTAGCCGACAATTCAGATAAAGTGATCATTAATCGCATGCTAGAGAGCCAATATGGAATAGACATGCTAAATCAAACCATTAAAGTCGATGATAAAAAGTTGACGGTCATAGGTGTAGTTGATGACTTCAATGTTCGGAACATCATGATGGACAATAAAATCACGCCAACAATAATCCGCTATACCCCTGAAGAAAACTATAACTACGCGGTGGTGCGGATGGCTGGAAGCCAGGATTTAATCAACAGTAAAGTGGAGCAGGTATGGTATGAGACTTTTCCTCAAGAACTCTACAGAGGGTTTCTTCAAGAAGACGTCATGCAGAATTCCAGAGGCACTAACTCTGTTTTTGTTAAAATAAACCTGTTCATGGCCATCATTTCAATATTGATCTCAATTCTTGGATTGTATACTTTGGTGTCACTCAAAGTTCAAAAAAGAAGTAAGGAATTTGGTGTAAGAAAGGTATTAGGTGCTTCTCGCAAAACCATTATTCATCTACTTGGTAAAGATTTGTATTGGATTTTGGGAATTGCAGCAGTAATCGGGTTGTCCGCCAGTCATTTCATTCTTACTACAGTATTTGACATCATTTACGCCTATCATGTTAGTTCATCTATTGGCCATTTTGTTAAGGCTCTTCTCGTAGTAATGGCAATTGTTGTATTTGCAATCGGATACAAGGTTTATCAGACAAGTAAAATCAATCCTGCTCAGCAACTAAGATCGGAGTGAAATGAGAGTATTAATTATTTTTCTAGCGATAGTAATCCATTTTTCAGCAAAAGCTCAGTTATCACTAGAGGTGGAGGTCTCTAAAATTGACGATGCTGGAGGTCAGCTTGAAATTTGCTTGTACAAGGAAGGAATGGGATTTATGAATAGCTCCAAGGCTTTGGAATGTACTTGGTTGGAGGTCATTGGTAACACGCATTCATATACATTTCAATCACTGAAATATGGAAAGTACGCGGTGATCGTCATTCAAGATTTAAATGGAAATAAAAACCTGGACACCAATATTTTTGGAATTCCTAAGGAGCCTTACGGATTTTCTACCAACCCTTCAACGACATTTGGACCTCCAGACTTTGATGGCGCTAGCTTTCTGATCAAAAGCAATAAAAAAATTACAATTGAGCTGAAGTAGGCTGCTCACCCTTCCTTAGTATAAATCCCACGGCTAATATCCATGCGACGTTGGCAAAAATAAATATCCTAAAGCCAGCCAAGTGAAGTAGTTCCACTCCAGAAGCAAATAATACTACACCTATAGTAGAAACCAGGATTCCAAAGTATCCTAACCAACTCGGCATGGCCTTAGTTTTGATGATTGCAGCAGACCACATGAACATTGAAAGACAAATAGCACTCACAAAAATGTAATCAAAAGCATGATTAAAACTTCGGATGAAGACAAAAATTGGTTTTAGAGAAGCAATCGTTTCCTCAGAAGCCCCCTCATAGCTTTTAACAAAATCCATCAGAATTAGCCCATTCACTGCAGCCGCAATTAGAACAGCCACTAATCCAAAAAACATGATAGAAAATCCTATATAAGAAATGAAAGAACTGGATTTCAATTTAATTGTCAAACCGAAAAATCCATATGCAACGAATGGAACAGAGAGAATTGCAATTGAATGGGAGATCATACCTATTGGCACAATCCTGAGCAACTGATTAAAATCTCCGCCAACCGGATGTAACACCATAGTTACAATCATAAGTAATGATCCAATGATTAGTGCAAGGCCGGCTCCTTTTAGTTCTTTTGATCCCATTTTCTGTTTTTTTGTAAACGTAGTGCGATAGGATTGAATTCGCACTTGATCCAAATCAAGAAATGATCACTGGATTTTGCTACGTACTCTACTGAGAGTTTCTGGTGTGATACCTAGAAAGGAGGCAATGTATTTCAATGGAAACTTTTGAATGATCGTGGGATTATGCTTTAGTAGCCAAAGGTATTTTTCTTCTGGATTGGCCGAGGGTTTCGGTTTTTTAGAGTCCACTTCCAAAATCTTGCCCAAAGCAAAAAAAGCCGGGAACTCGCCGATAAGGTGATGCAAGTCATGTATCGTGAGTTGAAGAACTTCACTATCCTCAAAAGCTTCAATTTTAGATTTCGATGGTAATTGGCCCGTAAAGCTGCTGTGATTGAGCGCCCAGGTATTTTCGGTGAAGAGGTTAGTAGTAACTTCATTTAGTTCTTGATCGAAATGGTACTCCCTGAAGCTTCCACTTGCCACAAATGACCAACTCATACACACATTACCTGCTTCTAGCAAATGCTCTCCTTTGCCAAATTGGAGTAATTGCATTCGCTTCGTAAAGCTTTCGATTTCCTCATCCGAGAGGCTAGCATAAGAGGTAATAGACTGAATGACCTGCTCAAACATGCTGTAATATTACCCTGCCCACCCTTCTCGGTCCAAACTTCTGTATTGAATAGCTTCAGCCAAATGCTCTATCGCGATTGAATCTGTCCCGGCTAAATCCGCAATGGTTCTGGATACCCTGAGAATTCGATCGTAAGCTCTTGCGGAAAGTCCCAATCGCTCCATCGCTGTTTTCAATAGTGTTTTTCCTGCTTCATTAATTTGGCATACTTCCTTTACCATATTTGAACTCATCATGGCGTTATTAAAAACACCCGGCTGATCTTTGAATCTTGCTTCCTGAATTTCCCTCGCTTTGATCACTCGATCTCTTATCTCTGAACTTGATTCCGTTTTTCTGTTTTCAGTCATTTGATCAAATGAGACCGGTGTTACCTCCACATGCAGGTCTATCCTGTCAAGTAGTGGTCCACTTATTTTATTTAGATAGCGCTGCACTACTCCGGGAGCACATACGCATTCCTTCTCAGGGTGATTGTAGTAGCCACAAGGACACGGATTCATACTTGCGATGAGCATAAAGTTAGACGGATAGTCTAGCGAGACTTTGGCTCGTGAAATTGTGACCTTTCGCTCTTCCAGTGGTTGACGCATGACTTCAAGCACTGTTCGTTTAAATTCAGGCAGCTCGTCGAGAAAGAGTACGCCATTATTGGCCAAAGAAATTTCCCCTGGTTGAGGTATACCTCCACCACCGACCAGAGCGACATCTGAAATTGTATGGTGTGGTTGACGAAACGGTCTATTCGAAATGAGTTTAGCATCTGTTCCCAATTTTCCTGCTACGGAGTGAATCTTGGTTGTTTCCAGTGCTTCATGAAGCGTCAATGGCGGAAGTATAGACGGAAGGCGCTTTGCCAGCATGGTTTTTCCTGCACCGGGTGGACCTATCATGATCACATTGTGCCCACCAGCTGCAGCAATTTCCATGGCTCTTTTGATATTTTCCTGACCTTGTACATCTGCAAAATCGGAGGCGTAGTTGTCAAGATCATTATAAAAAATATCGCGCGTATCATAGTCAACAGGCTCAATGACTTCCTCACCTTCCAGGTGACTTATGGCTTCTTTAATATTGGAAACACCGATTACATTCAACCCATCCACTATTGCTGCTTCCGAGGCATTTTCTTGTGGCAAGATAAATCCGTTAAATCCATTCTTTCTCGCTTCAATAGCGATCGGAAGTGCGCCTTTTATCGGTCTGAGCTCACCATCCAGTGCCAGCTCTCCCATAATGACGTAATCTTCAAGCTGATCGGCAGCTATTTGCTCTGAAGCTTTTAATATCCCCAATGCTATCGGTAGGTCATAGGCAGATCCTTCCTTTCGAATATCAGCAGGTGCTAAGTTGACTACCACTTTTTGCCTTGGCATCCGATATCCAAAATTTTTGATCGCAGACTCCACCCTTTGCTCACTTTCCTTTACTGCTGAATCCGGAAGGCCCACCATAAAAAACTTGGTGCCCTGACCCACATTCACTTCCACTGTGATCTTATAGGCATCTACACCATAAACAGCACTTCCGTAAGTTTTTGCAAGCATTAGGTCTGATTCTGATCTTTATAATTCGTCTAATATATGAATTACTAAATATTAAATTAAGTGAATCGACCGTGGTATGATATTTTATTTATCCTTCATCCTCTTCTTCTTCGTCCTCCTCCACAGCTATTTCTGATTCCGGCTCTTCCTGAGATTTATCGTAGAGCTTAGCTTTCAATTCAACAATCTCGTCCTTCAGGTCATCAATGCCCCCCTTAATGCTTCGGATTTTGAGCTGCTGCATGGTAAACTCAATAACCATTAAAATGGAAAGGAAAAGAAACAGTCCCATTACATACCTGGGAAATTTAATATAGGACGACAACTTGATTTTTGATAAATACTGCTCAGTATTAAGCAAAATGTCCAATGAAAAATACATGATGACCAAGGCGATCACAACATACATAATGTGGAAAATGAGTTTGAACCTTTGCATAGAGTTTTTGAGTGAGGCGGAAAGTTATGAAACTTTTAAACTTTTTTAATATAGATGTTTTCTTGTGTGCGATTCGTTATAGAACCATCTAACTAACAACGTACCCTATTAAAACAAATATCTTCTGGATGGCATATTCCAACGCAACGATAAACCCAACACATTTGTAGACTGATCAATTCTTTCACTTGTATCCTTCTCGCTTCGTAAAGTGATCTCTCCATCAACAAAAAAATTGTGCTTCCACATATAGCTAGCGCGGAAAAATGCCATCATCAGGTCAGTTTTATTTCCTTGCAAGTGATCGTTTCCATATTCTAAACTTCCACCATTCCCATCAGGCCTCCGATCAATGTAATTTTTTAAAATATCCCTTCCGAAGTTGATATCTCCTATATCATTTCCATAGCTGGCAAGTAGCAGCATGCCTTCAAAATTCCAGCGGTCACTTAAGCGATAATTCGCTCTGGCGATGTACTCTGTAAAGTTGGCACCCAAAGGATGAGCGAGCGCTAAGTTGTAGTGACTATAATTAGTGAAGCCATCTTCGTGCGCATACATATAGGGACGTACTCTGTTGATCTCCCCTTGGACAATTACGTTTTCTAAACCAAAAGGATCAACATATTTGGCTCCAAGTTGAAAGCCTTGCTTATTCCCCCACCAGCCGTCTCCAGCAAAGACTTCACTGATAATCATTTCATCAATAACCAGCTGTCCATAGAGTGATACACGGTTTCTAATATTCCATTTGAAATCCAACCCAATTAATGCATTATCATCACTTCCATTTTGTTGTTCTACAGCACGGTACAATATGACAGGATTTAAATATTCAACTTTTAACCCCCCCGTTGAATCACCATACATCACCGATTCGAATAAACCAATATGCAGATTTGGTTTAATCTTCATATTTAGATGATGAAACGCCATGTATTTCTTTTCAAAAGAACCTACTCCGAGTAGCCCAAAAGTGCCTCCCTGAACTCCTGATATCAGTTCAGCAAAAATGTTGGTATAGTCAAATACCTTCGTTGTAGTGTTTATTCTGAGATAAGGATAATTGTTCGAATAATCGGAAAGAATGAGCGATCGAACACCGTTTCCAACAAAATGCTTTCCAAATCCCAATTGAGCTGAAATACTTGGTGTCAAGCCAAAATCAACGTACCCCTGAGCTCTAAAAAAATCAACACCGGTGGTTGCGTATTGCTTCCAAAACCCCTCGTATGGCACCACTAAGGTGCTATCACGTACATTATTGACATACTCGGGATATCTGGCCTGATTCTCCGTTAGCATGGTGTAAAAAGCTACTTTCTTATCTATTCTTCCTCTCACCTCTATACCTCTGCTATTTACAAAGGTTGATCCTAATGCATCATTTGTTTTTCCATATGACCATTGGAGCACCGGATTAATATGTAAATCGAGTTTTTCATCTTCGTAAAAAATGAGATCTGCCGGATACCTAAAAAATCTTCCTAATACAGGAACGCTAGACCTGGAAGAGTCGGATGTGTACTCCTTAAGTTCCTTTTTCATAAACAGTCCTGCATCAGAGTCTATTAAATGATACACCGATTTCCTGGAAAAAGGCTTAATTGTCGTATTAAAGCCTAGGGTGGATCGAATATCCTGCATCTCAACGACTTGATACGCCGCGTGTCCTAGTGTAAAATCGGTAGATTGCGCCCATAAAATATTGGTGCTGAGAAGACTAAGAATGCAAAGTGTTTTTCTCATAAATCAAACATATTCCATTTTAGTTGAATGAATGGGTTTGAAGAAGATAAAATAATCGCTATCTTTGCCATCCTTTTTGAAAAAGAGATAGATAGCGATGAAAAAAGACATACATCCTGAGTACAAAGAAGTTGTTTTTCTTGATACAACAAGTGAATTCAAATTCCTTACAAAATCAACAATGACTTCTAAGGAGACCATCAAGTGGGAGGACGGGAATGAATACCCAGTAATCAAAGTAGAAGTTAGTTCTGCTTCACACCCATTCTATACAGGAAAGAAAATTTTCTTGGATACTGCTGGTCGAGTAGAGAAATTCAACAAAAAATACAAGAAGAAGTAATTTCTTACGTAAAGAATTTTCAAAAGTCTTCGAGATGTCTCGAAGACTTTTTTTGTGCCCTTTTCTGAAAACAAGCTAAGTTTGATTTATGCAAGTCACCTTCATAGATACCGAAGAAAGCTGGAAGCAAATGCTACCACTAAGCTACACTCGCCCAGTGGCAGATGTCCGTGTAGGAATATTCAAAGTGCATGAAAAATGGATTAAGGCGTTATCATGTGAACGAGTTTTCTTTCGGTCTCAAAGCTATTTACAAGATCTGTTCAAAGCTCCATCTAGTAAATCCCTCACAATTCTTGGGAATATTCTACCAACATCAGACTTGGTTCGCTCTATTCAGTCCTTAAAAGATGATGAGGCGCTGGTTTTTCAGGATCAACTCATAGCTGGCTATTTCGATGCTGATGAACATTTTAAAGTAGGAAATAGAAAAGTATTGGAGATTGAAAACCTTCGCCAGATTTCTTATCCATGGAATATTTTTCAGCTTAATGGTAGTGAGATCCAGCAGGATTATGATCTTCTGATAAAGAACCACTCTTCAGAAGTGATAACTGATCCTCATACAAAAACATATGGAGAGCAAATATTTGTTGAAAAGGGCGCCAAGATCAAAGCTGCTATACTTAACGCAGAAAACGGACCCATTTACATAGGGAAGGATGCTGAAGTACAGGAAGGGTCTTTAATTAGAGGGCCATTTGCTTTGTGTGAATACTCCGTTGTAAACATGGGAGCCAAAATCAAGGGAGATACAACAATAGGTCCATATGCTAAAGTAGGAGGAGAAGTATCTAATTCAGTCATCCTTGGATATACTAACAAGGGTCATGAAGGTTTTTTGGGAAACTCTGTAATAGGAGAATGGTGTAACCTGGGCGCTGACACAAATAATTCTAACCTCAAGAATAATTATGCAAATGTGAAAATGTGGGATTTTGCCACAGGTAGATTCAAGGATACAGGATTACAATTCTGCGGACTAATTATGGGGGATCACTCCAAATGCGGAATCAATACGATGTTTAATACCGGCACTACGGTTGGTGTTTCCGCGAATATTTTTGGCGATGGATTCCCCAGAACCATTATCCCCTCTTTCGCTTGGGGTGGATCATCTGGCTTTACTACCTATCAGTCGAGAAAAGCATTTGAGACCGCAGAATTAGTGATGAGCCGTAGAAACAAAGAACTTACGGAAGCTGACAAAGCTATGCTTTCGCATATCTTTGAAATTACATCCGAAAACAGGGTGTGGGAGAAATAGCCATTCATGCAGTTTTCAGATATACCAGGACTTGAAGAATTAAAGAAACAGCTTGTGTCCGCTCACAAGAGAGGGAAAGTTGCTCATGCTCAGCTATTTGCTGGAAGACCCGGTACCGCTGTTCTGGCGATGGCGATGGCTTATGCTAGCTATCTGATGTGTGAAAACAAGGATGAAGATTCTTGTGGTTCATGTCCTAATTGTGTCCGCATAAAAAAATTAGTTCATCCCGATATACACCTGCATTTTCCGAAAATTTCAGCGGCTGAAAGTAAGTACGACAAAGTTCTGGCAGAGGCTCTTCCACGTTTTAGGGAGTTTGTGATTGAATCCCCTTTTGGAGATTTGGAACGATGGACAAAAAAATACGGACAAGAAAATAAAAACCTACTTATAAGCAGAGAAGACAGCAGGCAGATGCTAAAAAATGTAAGTATGCGATCTGTAGAAGGTGGATACAAAATTCTCTTGATTTGGATGCCCGAATTGATGAATCCAAGTTCAGCAAATGCCATTCTAAAGATCCTCGAGGAGCCACCAGAGAAGACTTTATACCTACTTGTCTCATACAATTATGATAATTTGCTGGCGACCATTACTTCCAGGACTCAATTTGTAAATGTGCCTCCAAATAATCTTGAAGAAATCAAAAGCTATTTAATAGAAAAGGGTGTAGAGAATACTAAAGCCGATCATGCAGCTAAACTCTCCGAAGGCAAACTTGGACAAGCACTTCAAATAGCTGAAATAGGAGAGTCCCATGAGTATGAAGATTTTCAAAAATGGATGCTGGAGTGCTGGAATCGACACTTATCTGCGCTGGTCCATAGAAGTGAGGAATTTTCAAAGTCTGGAAAAGCTCCGCAGAAAACAACGCTAAATTTTTCGATTTCGTTAATTCGAAATGCGATTGTATCTGCATCCGGTCAAACGCCTCCGACTCAAAGTGAGGCTGAATCCGCATTTATTGAAAAGTATGCGGAAAAGTTGGGCATTAGCAAGCTTGAGAATGTATACACACTGCTAAATGAGGCATTTATTCACCTGGAAAGAAATTCAAACCCTCGCATAACTCATTTAAATTTATCTCTGGATATCATTAGGGTATTGAATGGCTAAAAAAGAAAAACAAGTAATCGGTCGATTAGATGTGATAGACTTGCCAGATTTGGGAGTGAAAAACATCCACGCAAAAATTGATACCGGAGCATATCGCTCATCATTACACTGCAAAAAGGTACATGAGGAATCAGGAGTGCTGTATTTCACGATCCATACGGATACTGGCTATAAGGAATATGCTACCAAAGATTGGGCACAAAAAATCGTCAAAAGTTCTAATGGGAAAGCTCAGAAAAGATATGTCATCAAAACCCGTATGAGAGTTTTCAACAAAAATTATATGGCCTCTATTTCGCTAACGGATAGAAGCGAAATGAAGAACCCACTTTTAATCGGTAGGAAAATATTGACAAACAAATTCATCGTTGATGTATCCAAAAAAAATCTATCATACGAATCGAAGAAAAAGAGTTGAATGGAGCGTAAGATCATTAAAATAGGAACTCGTAAAAGCAAACTTGCCATGTGGCAGGCAAACTACGTGGCTGATTTGCTGGATGCCGCAGGTTTTCAGCCTCAATTGATGCCTATAGAAACCAAAGGTGATAAAATTCAAAATGTAGCCTTATCCAAAATAGGCAGTAAAGGGGTTTTTACTGAGGAGCTTGAGTCTATGCTTAGGCGGGGACAGATAGATATTGCTGTGCATAGTGCAAAAGATCTTCAATCCAAACTACCCGATGGATTTAGCGTGCTTGCCTTTTGTGAAAGAGAGACCCCTGACGATGTGATAGTCTCTGATAAGGAAATAGATTTGAATGATCCGAAACTGATCTTGGGAACCTCGAGTACACGAAGAATAGCCATGCTAAAACATTACTATCCTCACATCACAACTGTAGATGTAAGAGGGAACCTTCAGACTCGATTAGCGAAAATGAAAACCGGAATTATGGATGGACTGGTGCTGGCATACGCCGGTGTTCGCCGAATGGATTATGATAATCTGGTAAAATACTGGTTTGATACAGATCGATTCATCCCTCCTGTGGGACAGGGCTCTGTGGCCATTGAAGTTCACTCTAAACTTGATAAAGAAGTTGCTGCCAAAATTAAAAGTGCTACCAACCATCCGCTGACTGAAAAAATGCTTTTAACTGAAAGAGCCTTTCTCCGGCGAATGGATGGAGGTTGTAGTATCCCCGTTTTTGGACATGCGGAGATGGAGTCAGATGGTCAAATTCAACTCAAAGGAGGCATTGCCAGCCTGGATGGAAAGGAATTAATTAAGCGGACCATGTTTGGTGCAAACCCAGAAGAATTAGGAACTTCTTTAGCTGAAGAAATACTTCAAAGCGGTGGTAAAAAAGTCCTTGAGGGTATTAAATCCGCCCTATAACATTTAATCCTACTCTTGAAGTATGGCCCTCGTTTCATACTTTTACAATCGAAAATTGACGGAAAATGAAAAAAATACTCATTAGCTTATTAATAATTGCCACTGCTGCTGCGTGTGGGGACAAGAACAAAGACTATCTGGTCAAAATAAAGACAGAATACGGTGATATGACTGTATTGCTTTATGATGAAACTCCGCTACACAAAAAGAACTTCCTCGAACTTGCTAAGTCCGGAAGATATGATAGCACAAACTTTCACCGTGTAATAGAAGGCTTCATGATTCAAGGAGGTAATGTAGCAGAAAAGGAAGGTGTACAGGAAAAGGAAGAAGATCGAGTACCGGCCGAAATAGTTGAAGGGTACTATCATGTCAAAGGAGCCTTAGCTGCCGCACGTCAGCCTGACAATATGAATCCGGAGAAAATGTCATCATCTACCCAGTTTTATATTGTTGATGGTATGCCTTGGGAAGTCATGTCTACCAATGTGAGACTCCTAAATCAAAAGATGGGTGAGTTACTTCAAGATACCGCATATGGCGATCTGTTAAAGCAGTTTCAAAAATTGGCTCGAAATAGAGATAATAAAGGCATGAACGATCTGGCACTTGCCAATAAAGGTTTAGTCGAAGAGAAATATGGTATTGATTTAAGTGTGGACACTTCCCAATTTCCAGAGGATTACCAGGGAAAAGGAGGGTATGCTCCCCTCGATGGTGAGTACACCGTCTTTGGAAAAGTGGTTGAAGGACTAGATGTAATTGATAAGATTGCAGGTATTAAAACAACACGAAATCCTGCTTCTGGTGAAATGTCAACTCCAGTCGATCCGGTCTATGTTACCATGGAAGTCATAGAAATGAAGAAAAAAGAGATCACCGAAAAGTACGGATACGCATACGAGGAGGAATGACTAAAATTCTAATTACTGGAGCGAATGGACTGCTGGGTCAAAAACTAGTTCAGCTTTATGCTAATGACTCAAATACTCAGGTAATTGCTACTGGGAAAGGAGCTGATAGAAATTGTAGTGGGTCTCACTCGTATGAACAAATGGATATTACCTCCCCGGATGAGGTAATGGACATTATAAAAAAGCATCAGCCCGATTTTGTGATCAATACCGCAGCGATGACTCACGTAGATGAGTGTGAGCTTAACCCGGAAGCATGCTGGAAACTAAATGTCGATGCTGTCTCCTATCTGGTTGATGCCTGCAAAACAACAAACAGTTTTCTCATTCACCTATCAACCGACTTTATCTTCGACGGAGAAAATGGACCGTACACAGAAGAAGACTCGCCTAACCCACTAAGCAAATATGCAGTAAGCAAACTTGAGTCTGAAAAACTACTTCAGGCGAGTGGTCTGCCAAGTGCTGTTGTAAGAACGATGCTGGTGTATGGTGTCGTTCATGACATGAGTCGATCGAACATCATTCTTTGGGTCAAGAAAAGTTTGGAAGAAAAGAAGCACATCAAAGTGATCAATGATCAATGGAGAACCCCAACACTTGCAGAAGATTTAGCTAAAGGGTGCGCTTTAATTGCCGAAAAAAGAGCAGAGGGTGTATTCAATATTTCCGGAAAAGAACTCCTAACACCTTATGATATGGCAGTCGCCACAGCGGATTTCTTCCAACTGGATAAATCGTATATCGAGGAGGTAGATGGTTCCATTTTTACTCAACCTGCCAAACGACCGGCAAAGACCGGATTTATCCTGGACAAAGCAAGGAGAGTTTTGGGATACGAACCTGTTAGCTTTGAAGAAGGATTAACCACTTTAAAAGACCAGTTAGCACATGTATGATGTAATTATATTGACCGATGAGCGCTACGTGAATCCAAAAGAACGTAGCGAATACATTGACAATGTCATGAGAGAGGATTGGCTTGTGGTTGAGGCACTTCAGAACTTAGGCCTCAAAGCCAAAAAAGTAGCCTGGTCCGACACTACGTTTGATTGGACGCAAACGAAGATCGCTCTCTTTAGAACTACCTGGGATTATGCGGAAAAATTTACCGCATTTAGTGATTGGTTGATGGAGGTTTCCATGAAAACGAAATTGATTAATGACTATGAGACCATTATCTGGAACCTGGACAAGCATTACCTTTTAGACCTTAAAGAACAAGGTATTAATGTAGTGGAAACCTATTTCATTGAGCCCGGAGACAAGCGAACACTTCTTGAACTTCACTCAGAATTAGGTTGGGAAAAAACAGTGTTAAAACCTACTATTTCTGCTGCTGCTAAAGATACTTTTAAGCTAAATCTTGAATCATTGAGCGATTATGAAGATCGCTACACGTACCTGGTAAAAGATGAGTCCATGATGCTTCAGCCATTTCAGGAAGATGTTATTAAAAGAGGGGAGCTCTCCCTTATGATGATCGGAGATGAATACACGCATGCAGTATTGAAAAAGGCTAAACTGGGAGATTTTCGAGTTCAGGATGATTTTGGAGGGACGGTCCAAGACTATCAGCCCACAAAAAAAGAAATTGATCTGGCAGTTGCTGCAGTAAGAGCTTGTGAAGGTAAACCGCTATACGCACGTGTCGATATCGTCAATGATAATAATGGAAACCCAGCAATCTCCGAGTTGGAGCTGGTAGAACCGGAAATGTGGTTTAGAAAAAATGAAAAAGCCGCAGGAATGTTGGCGGATGCGATAAATGAACTCCTTTAGCGTATCTATATGCCCAAATTAATTGCTAATAAGCTTGAATTGAATATTATCCCCAGCCCTTACCTGCGCAAGCCTTCCCAAATCTTCATCCACAACTTTTCCAATTCGGGGATAACCGCCGGTTGTCTGGCAGTCATTCATTAAAACAATGGGCTGACCATCTGATGGTAATTGAATGGTGCCTGTGATCACGGCAGAAGTTGCTATTTCCCTGTAATTACTGCTTAGCTTATTCCCTTTGAGTCTGATCCCCATTCGATTACTTGAGGGATGTACTTCAAAACTTTTTTCTTGAATGTCATCCTGCAAGATGTCCCATTCTGGTCCTTTGATAACATGGATGATCACAGGGCTTTCAATCTTTCTCTCACTATTTTCTACATTCCGAATGGTAAGTGAGGCTCCCTCAGAAACTAATTCATCTCCTGATTTCAAAGATCTTCCACTAATCCCACCAAACCCTGCCATCAGGTAAGTAGAAACACTTCCAAAATGGGCTTGAGCTTCGATTTTGCCCGCCACTCCCACATAAGCGTAAACCTGTTCAGGTGCAGAAATTTCAACGACATCTCCCTGCTTTGCAATTATCACACTCATGTCCGCCGGCAAACCGTTTAATTTTAGCGACGCTCCTACCGCTGATAATGCCATGCTTTCAAGTACTTCGAGTCTCAATCCCATCAGGGCAAATTCAACAACAGGAAAATGGTCGGGATTGCCAACCATTTCATTGGCTAATTTCATCATCCTAGTATCCATCGCCCCACTCTGTGGTATGCCATACCGTCGATGACCAAACCTCCCAAAATCCTGAATGGTAGCAAGTGGCCCTGATTTGATCACCTTTAGTCGTCCCATGAATCGAAAGCTGATTTATTAATCTGAAAAAATCGATAGGTCGCCCCAAGATTAATGAAGTTTGAATGTTGTTGCTCAATATCTAGCAGTTTTACAGGGGTTCTTCCAATGATATTCCACCCGCCCGGACTCGCTAAGGAATAAATTCCGGTTTGATTTCCGGCAATTCCAACTGACCCTTTAGCAACTCTGTTTCTGGGAGTTTCTAACCTCGGGCAATATAGTTTTTCACTCAACCCATCTGCATAAATGAATCCTGGAGTAAATCCGAAAAATAGCGCCCTATAGGTCCCTTGCAAGTGGAAATCAATCACATCATTTTTTGTAAGTTGATTTTCATTGGAAACCCGATCCAGGTCAGTTCCAAACTCATAGCAAATAGGTATCTCAAGGGTCTTTTGAGCCTTTTTATTGATAGAGAGCGTCATGTTTTTACCTTCCAGTCTGGAAATCAAATTGCTCAACGCTAAATTGGAGAAAACCGCGATTGAATGATACGTTGGAACAATATCATGAAGGTCACCTTCCAGTGTATTTTCTATTATTTGAACACTTTGATGAATTTTTTCAATAGGTATTCCAACATCACAGGAAAGTAAAACCACCTGTTCTCCCAGCAGGCAGGCTTCCCAGGAAATGCTATTAAACTGCAGTGATATCGACTCCTTTTCTAACAAGGGTTTGGTTAATTTCTTTTGCTAAAGTTACAGCTCCGACGGTATCGCCATGCAGGCAAATAGACTGAATCTCCAGTTTCATCCAATTTTCTACTTTTACTCTTTTATTAAGGACTAATTCCTGCACCTGATCAATTACTTCATCGCGACTTAAAACAGCGCCGGCTAATGATCGTGACCGAAGGGACCCGTCTGATTCATATTTCCGATCTGCAAATCCTTCAGCAATAAAAGGATATCCTTTTTTTTCAGCTGTTTCTTTAGAAACTGACCTTGCCAGTCCCATCCAAAAAATGCCAGGCGTAACATCCTTCAGAACATTCAAAATCAATTCAGATATAAAACGATCAGCAGCTGCATGATTATACAGGGCACCATGAGGCTTTACATGATGTAGCACAACCCCTTCCTCCTCACATATTCTTTTTACCAAAAGGATTTGTTCGGATATACTTTCAGCCAGGTCTCCAGGCTGAATGCTTATAATTTTCCGTCCAAAATTTTCCCTATCCGGATAAGACGGGTGTGCACCTATTGCTACCTCATGTTGTTTAGCTAATCGGATGGTCTGTCTGACCGAAAATTCATCTCCAATATGGCCTCCACAGGCAATATTGCAAGAGGAAATAAACGGCATGATTTGTTCATCCTGAGTGGTGCCGGGATGTTCTCCTAAATCCGCATTAAGGTCAATGGATACGTGCATTAGAGAAAGTTAAAAACACTATTTAAACTTCGAAAGCCAATGATTATGCTTACTAAAATAACTATTGCTGCCAGCGCATTTTGCCAGTTTTTATTTACGTAATCATTTAGTAATAACCTTTTATTACAGAGGTAAATCAGGAAGAAAACGATTATCGGAAGGAGAATCCCATTAGCTACCTGAGCAACCTGAATCACTTCGATTGGCTTATATCCCAACATGGAAAATAGGGTGCCCGTCATCAGAATAAATATCCATACTGCCCTGAATCTTAAGCTCTTAAAATTTGAATCCCATCCAAAAATTCCACGGGCTGTATATGCAGCTGCCAGTGGTGCAGTAATGGATGAGCTAATGCCGGCAGCAAATAAACCAATAGCCAGAAAGTACTTCGCCCAGCTTCCGAGTAATGGTTCTAGCTGCAATGCCATTTCATTAATTCCAGAAACTCCTTTACCAAAAATGGTAGCTGCACTTGCAATGACAATCGCCATAGATATCAATCCTCCCAGCCCAATGGCAACACCATTTTCTTTTTGCAAATCTTTCAAGTCCTCCGCTTTTTTCCACTTTTGACTTACTGATGAGGCCTGCAGAAACAAGTTGTACGGGACTATTGTGGTTCCTATCAATCCAAGAATGGCTAATTGGTTTTTGTCTGTCAGTGAAGGGATGAAAAAACCACTCAAAATGGCAGAAAAATCAGGTTTAACCAAAATAGCAGTGATAATAAAAACAATACTCATCAAAATGACGAGCGCGATCAAAATTCGCTCAATTATTTTGACTCTCCCGATGAATAAAATTCCAAAAGAAATAACCCCGATAAATAAAGCCCATGGAATCTTAGTGCCAAAAATTCCGGATATGCCTAATACTGCACCAGAAATGTTGCCAGCCTCATAAGCCGCATTTCCAACTATTATCGCGGTGAAGACCAAAATGATGGCACTTGCTTTCGCTATAGGATTTGCAATCTGTGACCTGATGGCTTCTCCTAGCCCATTTTGAGTAATTAACCCCAACCTGGCAGTCATCTCCTGCAGAATAATCGTAGCAATGGTGGCAAACAAAAGCACCCACAAGAGTGTGTATCCAAAATTTGCGCCACTGATGGTGCATACAGTTAATGTTCCCGGGCCAATAAATGCCGCAGTTACAAGAGTGCTGGGTCCAAAATATTTCTTGAATCTATTCATTGATATCCTATTTCAGGTGTTAATGCAACCTTACTTTTTACAAACGTTCCGGACCCATGCGCCACTATTTTCCCAACTTCATTGTAGAGTTTTGCTTCCGCAATAAATGAATCAGCCTTTGACTCCACAATGGTACCTACAGATTTTAATTGACCCTTGTTTACCGGTCTCTTGAACTCCAATTCAAATGATTTAGTCAATACAAAAACATCAGTAACTATTGAATTGACAGCAAAAAAAGCTGCATCGTCTAATAGCTTAAAGTAAACTGACCCATGAATGGCTCCCAATGCATGAAAATATTTTTGATCGATCGTCAATCCGATTTCTGAGCTTCTATCAGCAATTTTTATGGTGGTCGTATCAAACAGGTCCTGATTGATATTCGCAGACAGATACATTCGCTCCAGTTTCCTGTAATGATCCTGCATCACCTTTCAATTTGAAATTCAAAAGATACTGTCCCCTCTGACCGATCTCCAACTGCATAACTTTTTTCCATAAACGAAACCTGTCCTTCGTAATCAATGGTAATCGCCGTTGAACAGCATGTCCCATATCCGGGCGTTCTTATACACATCGCAGATAGCGCCTTTTCCCGAACATAGTCTAAACCAGTCTCGGGCAAATCATCATCTGCGGCCACATCTGTGTTTTGCAGAATAGAAATAAGGTCTTCCAGCCTAAAAGCCTGCTTTATAAGCCCATTCAAATCACTCTTTGCCTGTTGAACCTTTGGCCAAGGAGTATCCAGCAAAGCGTTGCTTAGGCCATAAATACCCGGTTCAAGCATATTCACACCTTGGTTATAATTGCTCACATGAGCCAGCTCCTCATCAAGCGTGAGAAGGTTAAAGCCATTGTATTGATCTCCATCCCGGCCAATTGCACTCGAATATTTTGATGGAAGATCTTCTGATAATAAGAAATTGACTGGCAGGTCCCCTCTCGATCTTACATCTGTCTTAATGTTCTTGATGTCTCGATAATTGGTAACAGCAGCAAAGCGGCCATTTTTATGAATGGCCATCCAGGTTCCCAAAGCTTGCAAATCTCTGCCTCCGAGAATTTCAGAGTGATCTTCCCACCACTGAGCAATAGCCGTCGGACGATCATAAAACTCATCTCGATTAGCTGTCAGGATGAATTTGAATTTGGGGTGAGCCTTATATGCAAAAGCAATTAAACACATTGATATAGTCAGCTTTTAATCGATTCTTCTAATTTAGGTTTTCTAAGATCATAAACCGACCGATGAAGAAAGTTCTTCAGTACTTAAAAGATTATCAAAAAGCCCATTTTGATTGGAAGCTATACTTAACCATCCTGGCATTTTGCACCATTTGCATCATTCTAAACTATAAATACGATTTTGAGGATGGAGTCATTGACTCATATAGCGGCGAGCCCATAAAGTGGTTATGGATGTTTCTATTTCATGGATTACCATTTTTTATCGTCTGCCTTATTCTTTTCCTCTTTGGAAAAAAGAAAGACTGGCTCACGAGCAAAAGCTATTGGGTAAAATTCGTCATTGGTTTTGGACTATTGGCGTTGGATAGATCTTTCTACGGATTTGATGAATGGATAAAAGAACTCCCAAGACTAGAGTTCTATTTTGTCATTCGCTGCGTTCACTGGGCTTCAAGTCTCATCCTGGCTGTTATACCATTATTAATCCTTTATCCATTTCTGGAAAGAGATGAAATCAAAAACTTCTATGGACTTAGCTGGAAAAAGTTTGATCCCAAGCCTTATTTGATCCTCCTTGGGATTGCTGCCGTTTTTATCGGGATCGGTTCTTTCATTGGAGACATTCAAGACTTCTATCCACGATATCGGGGTTCTGGAGCGAATCTTTATTTAAAGGCGCATCCTGATCTTTCGGAAGGCTGGCTGGTAGCTATTTACGAATTCTGTTATGGCAGTAATTTCATCTCTGTGGAGTTGATATTCAGAGGGTTTCTCATTTTTGCTTTCACACGAACACTGGGCGGATATGCCGTTTTACCCATGGTTGTGACGTATGCTTTCTTACATTTTGGAAAGCCGGTTGGAGAAACCATCAGCTCTATTTTTGGCGGATATGTGCTCGGAATCATTTCCTATTATAGCCGAAACATTTGGGGTGGTATTTTCATCCATTTAGGTGTCGCATGGCTAATGGAGCTGTTTGGTTGGATGCAGCAATGAAATTAATTTTGTCTTCGTTCGGGATGTGGCTCAGTCCGGTTAGAGTACCCGCTTAGGGTGCGGGAGGTCGCTAGTTCGAATCTAGTCATCCCGACTAGAACCACCTTTTTTGGTGGTTTTTTTATTTCTTGCTCTCTCGTTTGAAAGCGAGTTTGTTTTCTGATGATTCTTTTTCATCAAAGTAGTAGCCTTCATAGTCAAAGCCTCTCAGGTCACCAGGGTCAGTAATTTGGTTTTCGATCATGAATCGAGACATCATGCCACGTGCTTTCTTGGCATAAAAAGAGATGATCTTGTACTTGTCATTTTTGAAATGTTTGAATTCAACATCAATCACTCTAACTGGCATGTCCTTCTTATCAACAGATTTGAAGTATTCATTTGATGCAAGGTTTAGAATGATATCATCTCCCTGAGCTTTCAGATCATCAACCAACAAATCCAAGATTTTTCGATCCCAATATTCATAGAGTGTCTTGTGGTCATCAAAAGCGAGCTTCGTTCCCATCTCCAATCGATAGGGTTGAATGAGGTCCAAAGGTCTCAGCAGTCCATACAGACCAGAAAGAATGCGAAAATGCTTTTGAGCAAAATCCATTTTCTTCTCATCAAAAGTCTCTGCCTTCAATCCCTGATATACATCTCCATTAAATGCCAGGGCTGCCGGTTTAGCATTTTCTTCTGTATGCTCAAAGTCAAATTCCTTATACCTGTGTACGTTCAAGCCTGCAAGCTGCTTGCTGATACTCATTAAGTCCTTTACCTCGTCTGTTGATTTTTTTCTAAGTACATGGATGAGTTCCTGTGTACACTCCATCAGCCTTGGTTGGGTAGGTTTTGCTTGATATGGGGTCTTAAAATCAAGATTTTTAGCGGGGGATACTACTGCGATCATATCTAATTTCTTTACTTAGTTTAACAGCTACTCAACTAGATGGTTCCAGAGGCTACCTTTCACGTTTCATCAATCGCTCAAAAAAATCAACCAACTGTTTCTTACCTTCTCCTCTGGAGTCTAATTCCTCTAGCAGCGTAAAAGCCTCATCATAATAGCTGTTCATCTTTGTTTGAGTAAGCTCAAAAATGCTCAATTCTTCATAAATCTTTTTAACAGCCTGGACTTTTTCATCTGTATCAAAATCCTTAGCAGACAACCACTTATTCAATTCTTCTCTCTGAGACTTATTGGCTAACTCAAGAGCTTTGATAAGCAAGTAGGTCTTCTTGTTAGAAACAATATCACCACCTACCTGCTTGCCAAACTTGGCTTTATCCCCATAGACATCTAGTAAGTCATCCATAAGCTGAAAGCCAATCCCGGCTTTTTCACCAATCATATTGAGTTTTGATAATTGAGGATCGCTCATCCCCGCTAATAAGCCACCATATTCCAAGCTAAAACCGAGAAGCACCGCAGTTTTCAGGCGAATCATTTCAATGTATTGCTCCTCTGAAACGGTTTCAAACGCTTCGAAATTCATATCAAGCTGCTGGCCCTCACATACCTCCACCGCACACTTGTTAAATTTTTTAATGGCTAAAGGCAATGAGCCATGAGACCCGGTTAGAAGTTGGTCGTATGCTTTGACCATCATTGTGTCACCACTAAGTATGGCGACTGTATTGTTCCATTTTTCATGAACCGTAGGTTTCCCGCGACGGATTGGAGCCAGATCCATAATGTCATCATGCATCAGTGTAAAATTGTGAAATATCTCCACTGATAATGCCGGATGTATAATAGTCTCCGGGTCTTCTTTTTTCAATCCATAGCCCAATAAAACAAGCATTGGACGTAACCGCTTTCCTCCGAGAGAAAGTATGTACCTAATAGGGTCATACAAATTTTGCGGTTGGTTCCCAAGTGTAAGATTAGCGAGTTCTGAATCAATTTTGGCGAGCATTTCTTTCATTGGCTGCAAGATAAAACCACAAATGCATATGGTTGTTTTATTCTTCTTCTATTGATGTACGATTCATTACTTCATTTTGATGCTCGATGGACTCCTGGTGAATGGCATTGAGGTAGCGAATCATAAAGTTCTTCGATAGCCCTTGCAGCTTTCCGGTTTCAGAGGCTTTTTCAATGATTTCTTCCCATCTATTGGTTTGAAGAATCGTAATCCCTTTTTCTCGTTTCACTAGACCGATATCTTCAGCAACTTTCATGCGTTCTCCCAGGAGTTTAATCAAATCATCATCGATAAGGTCAATCTGACTCCTGAGCATAGACAACTTCTGAGAAAGATCTTCATCCGAAATGTTGGGCCGCCTCACTACCAAATTGTCAATGATGGTCTCCAAATCCTTTGGCGTCAACTGCTGATCTTTGTCACTCAGTGCATTAGACGGATCAATGTGAGATTCCAGCATGAGTCCGTCAAAATCCATATCAAGTGCCTGCTGCGAAACGGCATGAAGTAAATCCCTTTTTCCACAGATGTGGCTCGGATCACAAACCATTGGTATCTCTGGGAACCTTCGCTTCATCTCAATGGCAAGCTGCCATTTTGGATCGTTTCGGTAAACGCTGTTTCCATATTGGGCAAAGCCTCGATGAATCAACCCCAGTTTTGTAATACCCGCTCCATGTAAGCGCTCCAATGCACCTGTCCACAACTCAATGTCTGCATGAACCGGATTTTTGATCATCACTGTGGCATCCGTACCCTTTAGTGCGTCTGCTATTTCCTGCACAGAAAAAGGATTCACGGTCGTTCGAGCTCCCACCCAGAGGATATCCACTCCTTGTTTCAGCGCTTCAAAAACATGATTGAAGTTCGCTACTTCTACAGCAGTTGGTAAACCTGTTGCCTCTTTCGCTTTTTTCAGCCACTGCAGACCTTCAACTCCCACCCCTTCAAAACTATTGGGACGAGTGCGGGGCTTCCAGATGCCTGCCCGCAGGATATCCACCTTCCCGGATTTTGCAATGGTAGTGCAGGTTTCAAGGACCTGCTCTTCAGTTTCCGCACTGCATGGACCGGATATGATAACCGGTCGTTTTTCTTTAAAAATTGCTATCGGTGATGTCTTCATTTTGTTTCGTTTAGGCGATTTAGTGTTTCATTCCAAACGCTTTCCGGACTACAAAGTGAAAAGCGAATGTATCTTTTTCCATTGGATCCGAAAACGGAACCAGGTGGGACAAAGATTTTATGCTGCTCCAATAACATATCTGAAAAATGCTCTGCATCCTCTTCAGTATCAGGAATTCTGCCCCAGACAAACATACCCGAAGAGTTAGTATGATACGTGCAATTCAAAGCATCCAGAATTTTATGCACCATTTGCTTTCTTGAGTGATAAACTTCATTTAACGCATCAAACCATCTTTCATCAAGGGTCAGTGCTTTTATCGCTGCTTTTAGCATTGGCTTAAACTGCCCCGAGTCTACCTGACTCTTGAAGGTTAAAACCGTTTCAATGAGCTCCTGGTTTCCTACCAGCATCCCCACACGCCATCCGGCCATATTGTGTGACTTAGACAAGCTATTCAACTCGAGTACATGATCTTCTGAAGAGCAGGCCGACAGCAGGCTCACTGGACGCTCCGTCAAAATGAACGCATAGGGATTGTCATTGATTAAAACGATGTTGTGCTTCCGGATGAAGTGAATCAATTTATCAAACAGTTCGGTTGAGCCTGATGATCCAGTAGGCATGTGCGGATAATTCACCCACATGATTTTTACCGAAGCAAGATCCATTTTTTCCAGGGCTTCAAAATCTGGTTGATATTGATTTTCCTCCTTCAAGTCATAGTGGATAATGTCAGCTCCAGCCATTTTGGATGCTGTTTCGTATGCAGGGTATCCGGGGTTAGGGATCAAAACACTATCACCATCATCCAGCATGGACATGCAGATATGCGTAATCCCTTCCTTTGAACCAATCAATGGTAGAACTTCTCTATCAGAATCAAGTTGGCAGTCAAAATATCGTTGATACCAGTTTGCGATGGCTGACCTGAGCTCCGGAAGCCCTTTATAGCTCTGGTATTGGTGTGCGCCATTTTCAAGAATGGCGCTGTTAAATTCTGCAATCACAGACGGGTGCGGTGGAAGATCCGGGCTTCCGATACCCAGGTTTAATACCTCCATTCCTTGCTTCCGAATGGCATCAATTTGTTGAAGCTTCCTGGAGAAATAGTATTCACCAATACCCTGTATTCGACGTGCTGAGACTAAATTATTCATAAATTTTACCCTTTTTGTAAACCCCTAAATTTTCGATCACCTCAGACAGGCTTGCTAGTTCCTGAAAGACCTTACTCTCTTGGCCAGAATCCGAGAATTCTAAATCCATGAAGAAACCATATGTTCGCTCCCAACCTGAAACCGGATGCGATTGTAGTTTGCTAAGGTTTACCCCCAGATCGCTGACTGCCGTTAGCACTTTGGCTAAAGCTCCCGGCTCATGCTTAGTTTCCAAATAGATGGATGCTTTGTCCGTTTCTTCATCAGCCTGGTTTGGTGCTTTGGTCAAGACTAGAAATCGAGTGAAGCTCTCCTTATTTTCAATACCACTCTGAAGAATGGTTAGGTCATAAGTTTTGGCTGCCAGAGAACTTGCAATGGCTGCCACCTGACTCAACTTGTTTTCTTTAATATGGCGAGCACTTCCTGCGGTATCAAAGGATTCGACCACTCTTAGCTTTTCATGATTGTCTAGAAAGTTGGAGCACTGACGAATCGCCATCTGATGAGATTCGATCTCTGCTACATCTGTAATGTTGGTTCCATTGTAGACCATCAGGTTCATTTTGACCTGAAGGATTACTTCCCCACAGATTGTCAATCCACCCTTACGAAGCAATGCATAATTGGGAATGATGCAACCAGCTAACGAATTCTCAATGGCCATCAAACCAAAGTCCGCTTCGCTCTCAAGCACTTGATTGACCACATCCCTGAATGTCTCACATTCATTCAGTATGATTTGATCTCCGAAGTGGTGGAGTGCAGCCTCGTGATGAAAGCTACCTTTTAAGCCTTGTATTGCAATTCGGTTCATTTGTTCAATCTCTTTAATGGCTGTCGGCCCTGCCGACACAAAAAAAGGCCTCCCTTTTGGGGAGGCCTTAGTGAAATTTCTTTACACCAGATATACTATAGCCACCCCATTATCCTCTTTGGATAAAAGAAATAGTAGCTAAAATAAAATGATATCTGTGCGTTCATACGTGAGTAAATAGAAACGAGATTTTTTTTAAATGCAACAAAAATTCATTTTTTCTGAATTAAAAATCACAACTCCCTATTGGTGAACCATCCGGTGCTTTAATTGGATCTGAGATTTTAAATTCATCGGGCTCTTCCATAAATCGATCAATTTGTGATGTGACATATTGATAGTAAACTCCGTCCTCATTTGTTTTTCTTCCTGTGCGAGCTGAGGCATATGATCTAATCTCTTTGATTTTTGCAAACGTTTTGGCTTTAACCTCATCATAGGCGCGATCGTTTACAGCCAGTCCCATCAAATGATCTAACATTTCCATTTCAACCACTCGTTGGATGGTCCTGTCAACTCGTTTGTTCGCTGGATTCTTCCAAACAAAATCTATAGTCTTATCTAGCACCTGATCAACTCCGGGTTGATCCTCACTCCGAGCTTTGTATGTTAATAATCGGTTGAAACGATCAGCATTGAAAAGGAAGCTAAATGGAACACTTGCAGCTGTTTCTACAGCGGCGAGGTAATCAAATGCAGGACCTGTCTTTGATTGGAAGGTTTCTCGAGATCGGGGATAACCAAAAGCTCGAGGTGATATTTCTCCCAGTATCTCCTCGGATAACTTTAAATTTTCAACCGCAACTGTATTTAGCAGTGAATTCAACGCATTCATTTGCCAAGATGGCTCCAGCATGATATTACTAGCTTGGAAGTCCCCACGGAGATTATACGCATAGTCCAGCCCACCAATCACTTTTGATATAGCATCTACTTGATATCTGTGTAATAAATAAATAGGAACGAGGACTTCTTCAATGGTACTCATGGGCATTCCGTTTCTGATAGCTTTAGCAGAAAAATCATCTAATACCTTCCTTCTTATTTTCATCATACGATCCAATTCAACATTAGGAGCTGAACCATTATCCCACAAGTGTGCATTTGGGTGAAGTCCACTGGTAGGTCTTGCATCCTGATCCGTAATGTACTTGGCTCCTTTGGCAAAAGCTTCAACTAGCATTTCATTTAGCTTAACCTGATTCTCTCCCTCTGGAAAATCACTATACCCATATTGAATGGTGATTTTATCCCACGCTCCAATTTTATCATCATAAGCCTCACTGAGATCAATGTTCCCATTATCGTCCAGCTTGATATACGGATGAGGATAGTCCATAACGGATGCTCGATTATTCACACTTGCTGCGAAATTGTGAGCCAGACCAATGGTATGACCTACTTCATGAGCGGAAAGCTGTCTCAATCTTGCAAGAGCCATTTCGGTCATGGCATTGGGAGTTTCATCTCCATTTACATATGGTTGAAGCAACCCTGTAGCTATTAGGAAATCTTGCCTTACCCGTAACGACCCCAAACTAACATGGCCTTTAATCATTTCACCAGTACGAGGATCAGTAACGCCTCCACCATAACTCCACCCACGCGTTGAACGATGTACCCATTGAATTACATTGTATCGCACGTCAAGCGGATGGGCTCCTTCAGGCATCACTTTTACCTGGAAAGCATCTTTATACCCTGCCGCTTCAAATGCCTGATTCCACCAGCTTGCTCCTTCGATCAGAGCAGAACGGACAGGCTCTGGTGCACCACGATCAACGTAGTAAATAATTGGTTCGACCGCTTCACTTACCTCCGCATTTGGATCTTTCTTTTCTAATCTGTGTCTCACAATAAACCGCTTCACCAACGGCTCTTCAATTGGGGTAGCATAATCCTGATAGGAGATATTGAAAAAGCCACTTCGAGGGTCAAAAACTCGTGGGGTATAATTATCATCCGGAAGCTCAATAAAGCTATGATGCGTTCGGACAGTAACAGCATCCGGTGTTGGTGTCACTGAGCGTAACCACCAGCCTTTTGCATCTCCCTTAAATGTAAGGATAGATTCAAATTCGGTATTCTTAGGAAAGTTGAACGTAGCATCCATGTAAATAGCAGACCTGGATTTGTCAATGGAGAAATTTCCCTGGTTCGAACCCCTGAGTCTCCCACTTACATCATGTGAATCTTGCAGTAGAAAATCGGTTATGTCAATGAGGTAGGCTTTGTCATTCTTTGTGGTGATTTCAAAGCCGCCAATCACCGAGCTGGCAAAAGCTTCCGCTACCGATTTGACCTCATCTTGATTATCACTCACCGCACGATAATCATAATTTGGTTGAATGAGAAGTAGCTTGTTCCCATGCTTTTCAAATTTTACCACACGCTCAGCACCCAACTGTCCTCTGTCGAGACCAATGTCATTGGACCCAATGCCGGCAGCTAATGAATTTACGTATAGGAACTCCTGACCGATTTTATCCACTTCTAGAAACATTCGACCAACTTCTTCATCGTAATAGAAGTTGAAAAAGCCTTCTTGCTTTTGCATCTCTGAAGTAAATCCTGCGATTCCATCAGATGGCATGGAACTCCCCGTTGAGGAAGGCGTATTTGTGGACTGACATCCCACAATTAGGATAATTAAGAAAGATGTCAGGATAGAGGCGTAGGTTCTCATTGTTGTATATTTATATGCTGTTCGAATTTTCTAAATGAGCTATTAAAGTAAAGCATTGATCACAACAATCATATTAGTAATTGTATCAATCTATGTTATCGTCAATGTAGCGGCGTATTTCTTACAGGAAAAGTTTTTATTCAAACCTGAAAAACTACCTCCCGATTTTAAATTCAAATATGATGAGCAAAATGTGCAGGAACATAACTTGTACATCGGGGACGATGTGAGAATCAATGGTGTTCACTTTAGCGTAGATCGTCCGAAGGGCGTGGTGATGTATTTGAAGGGGAACTCCCGGTCCATAAAAGGCTGGGGAAAATTTGCCATTGATTTCAATCGATTGGGATTTGATGTGGTAATGGTCGACTATCGTGGGTTCGGAAAAAGTACAGGCAGGCGATCTGAGCGTGAAATAAAAGGAGATTTACAAAAAGTCTATGATATTCTAAAAAGTAAAGTAGACGAAAAGTACGTCATAATTTATGGCAGATCCATGGGTTCAGGTTTTGCAGCAAAACTTGCAAGCAATAATGACCCTCGCATGCTGGTTCTGGAGTCTCCATATTACAGCATGCGAAAAGTAGCAAAGAGATACATTCCCTTTATGCCTGCTTCCTTGATTCTAAAATTTCCCCTGACTACCTACAAATGGATAAAATATGTAGACTGCCCGATCAAAATCATTCATGGGACAAAGGACAAACTTATCCCATATAAGTCGAGTTTATCTCTAGCTAATATTCAACCGGAAATAACACGTTTATACTCAGTTATAGGTGCAGGTCACAACAACCTTCACACGTTTGAAGAATATCACCGTATGCTGGAGGAAGCGTTAAATTCAGCGGAACTAACGCCAATAGATCCCGAAAAATCAAGTCTGAACTTTACGCGAAATAAAAAACCTAAACAGTGAACAGCCTTAAGATTTTCATACTCATCCTTATCTCAGTTTATCTGATAGGAGGTGCTTTGCTGTACCTCTTGCAGGATCGGTTTATCTTTTTGCCCGAACCATTAGACCAAGATTTTCAATACAATTTTAAAGAAGACTTTTCAGAATATAATCTGGAAATGAAGGACGGAGCGATGATTAACGCCCTACATTTTAATACAGAAAATGCGAAAGGGCTCATTGTCTATTTTCATGGTAATGCTGGTAACCTGTCTCGCTGGGGTGAAATTGTAACGCCTTTTGTTGAAATGGGATTCAACGTTCTTATTCCCGACTATCGTGGCTATGGTAAGAGTACCGGAAGCCGAAGTGATAAAAAGCTATTAGCTGATGCGGAAGAGGTTTATGCTTTTGCGAAAACACTAGAAGAAGAGGATAACATCATCCTTTTCGGTCGGTCGTTAGGATCTGCCTTCGCCTCCCATTTGGCAGGAAAAGAAAATCCTAAAATGCTGATCCTGGAAACACCCTTTCATAGCTTGCAAGATGTTGCCAGGGATTTGATTCCAATCTATCCAACCTCTTCGTTGCTCAGTTATCAATTTGCTAATCACAAATACCTTGAAAAAACAACTATCCCCATTTATATCTTTCATGGTACCGAAGATGAGATTGTACCTTTTAAATCTGGCGAGCGACTAAGTCAATCTGTAATGAATGCTAAACTGATAAAAATTGAAGGTGGACATCACAATGATCTGGCGTTATTTGAAGAATATTGGTCGCAAATGGAAACCGTATTGAACGATGAGTGAGTCTCTGTATTTTATTGCCGTCGTTCCACCCGGAGATATTCAGGAGGAGATCACCCAATTGAAACATGAAATAGCAGAAAAGTATGGAAGTTCTCATGCACTCAAATCTCCGCCTCACATCACGCTTCATATGCCATTTAAGTGGAAAGAGAAAAGGTTCAATGAATTAGCAAATGTGATGAACAAACTCAATGAGGACCTAACTCCTTTCCAGGTAGAGCTTAAAGGTTTTGACTTTTTCGAGCCGCGAGTGGTGTTCGTGGATGTAGCAGAAAATGAAAAACTTAATCAACTTCAAAAAGAGGTTGTAAACGCATGCCGAAAAGAACTAAAGCTCGACAATGCGAACTACAAAGACCGGCCCTTTCACCCACATGTGACCATTGGGTTCAGAGATTTGAAAAAGCAGATGTTTTATGCAGCCCGGAAGGAGTTTGAAAATCGTGCATTGAATTACGAATTCACAGTGCATCGAGTTGAGCTATTGAAGCATGATGGATTCAGGTGGAATGTGGTGGTTTTTGATAGAATTGAAGGATGAAAGCATCTATTTCCATCTTTTTTTCTTGCACTACATTTTTCAATAACTAACTGCCCCATTCAAAAACCTCAGTATCCTCTCCCTTATATAGCCTCGCACTTTGAACATCATCAAAAGCGCGGAAGTGTACCAGGTTTTCCTGATCGTTCCAAACCTCATGAAGGATACTGTTCCAAACCTTTACTTGCTTTAGTTTCTTCACTTTTTCAATTTCGATGTAGCACCACATCACGTCCTCTTCTATCTCAGCTCCTACATAATTAAGCTCAAATTCCTTTCCTTTCTCGTCCCATAGTTTGAGCCTGTCAAGCACATATCTTTCAAGATTTTCATTGACAAAAACCCAGTTTTCTTTTTTGGTGATATCCAGCTTTTCATTTCCACTATATGCCTGCAATGCCAGCTCCAAATCATCCAGAAATATTCGCATACTGATCTGCAGTACCTTCTTGTCCTCCTTGTATTTTATGTCAGAGACGCTAACGTGAAATGGATGTACAAGTGCTTGAAAAGCGATAAGTGCCATTGTAATCATGCTTCAAATCTACGCAAATGGTATGCCTCAAATCAATACCGCTCATCAAATCATTTAAATGTTAAATCATGAGATCAGCCGCTTGATTTATATTCGCTACCCCATGAGTGAGTTTAGATTGTATTACGGGCTAGGATTTGACCACATTTTAGATGTAAATGGCTATGACCATATCCTTTTTGTGGTCGTGTTATGTGCGCTTTATCAGTCTACAGATTGGAAAAAAGTATTGATTTTAATCACCGCTTTTACGATTGGTCATTCAATCACCCTGGCACTTGCTACCATGCGTATTATTAAGATCAACGGCGACCTGATCGAATTTTTAATTCCTGTAACTATCCTCATTACAGCCATCTCTAATCTTTTCACCAAAGAAGACCGAATAGCAGAGGGTAAAATCTGGAGGAATTACGGATATGCCGGATTTTTTGGACTCATCCACGGATTGGGATTCTCCAATTATTTGAGAGCACTCCTGGGAACAGATAAAACGATTATTCTTCAGCTATTTGCCTTTAATATAGGATTAGAGGTAGGCCAAATAATAATCGTTGGATTTTTCATGGTGATTAGTTTCATTTTCGTTGGATTAGGGGGTGTGAGCAGAAAAGACTGGAAAATGATCATCTCATCGGCCGTTGGAGGCATAGCATTGATGCTCATGTTGGATACAAATTATTTGAACTAAGAATTATTAATTAAATCATACTATGAAGAACAGCATTCTATTGATTGTAGCTTTTTTATTCAGTACTGTGACAATGGCGCAGGATCGAAAACAAAAGGACACAGAGTGGGAACAAAAGTTTGAGCAGCTTGGTACCATGCTGCCAACGCCAAATGTTTACCGTACTGCTTCAGGCGCACCAGGTCACCAATACTGGCAGCAAAAAGCAGATTATAAAATGAAGATTGTCTTGGACGACAACAACCAAACAATCACAGGTACTGAAGACATTACCTACTACAACAACTCCCCCGATGATCTGGAGTACTTGTGGGTGCAGCTCGATCAAAATATGAGAGCAAGAGATTCAGACTCTCCGTTAATTGGGCGTAGTAGCATGAGAGATACACTCAGCGCTTTAGCAGTATTTCGACTTACAGGAGATAGCGACTATGACGGAGGTTTTAAAATCAAGTCAGTAAAAAGTGCAGGTAAAGACATGAGCTATATCATCAATAAAACGATGATGAGAATAGATCTTGAAACGCCATTGAAGTCAGGGCAAAACATGTCATTTAGCATAGATTGGATGTACAACATCAACAATCGCATGACAGATGGTGGAAGATCCGGACTTGAATACTTTGAGGATGAAGACAATTACCTGTATACAATTGCGCAGTTTTTCCCAAGAATGGCGGTGTACATCGACAATGAAGGCTGGCAGAATAAGCAGTTTTTAGGCAGTGGCGAGTTTGCACTGACTTTCGGAGATTATGAAGTTGATCTGACAGTTCCAGCTGATTTTATCGTAGGTGCGACGGGTATGCTTCAAAATCCAAATGAAGTATTGACCGAAGAGCAAATGGAGCGGTTTGAGCAAGCGAAAAAGTCGTACGACAAGCCGGTGATCATTGTGACCGAGAAAGAAGCTAAGAAAAACGAAAAAACAAAAGCTTCTGATACCAAGACCTGGAAATTCAAAGCTGAAAATGTAAGAGATTACGGTTTCTGCGCATCAAGAAAATTTATCTGGGATGCGATGGCTGTGAAACTTAGTGATGGAAACGAGCCATTGGCCATGTCTTATTATCCCAAAGAGGGAAATCCGCTGTGGGAAGAATGGTCAACTGCAGCTGTAGCACAAACACTGAAGACATACTCTAAATTCACTACAGAATATCCTTATCCGGTAGCAATATCTGTACACACAGCCTCTATAGGAATGGAGTACCCAATGATTTGCTTCAATTACGGCAGGCCAAATAAAGATGGTTCGTATTCTGATCGAACAAAGCACGGGATGATAGGTGTAATCATTCATGAAGTAGGACATAACTTTTTCCCTATGATCATCAATTCTGATGAGCGTCAGTGGACCTGGATGGATGAAGGGTTAAATACATTCGTTCAATACCTAACCGAACAGGAGCTGACTGATCAGCTGGGATATGAGTTCCCTTCCAGAAGAGGTCCAGCGCATAAGATTATTGACTACATGAGTGGTGAAAATGGATTGGTTCGTCCAATTATGACTAATTCCGAACAGATTCGACAGTTTGGAGCAAACGCTTATGCAAAACCAGCAACCGCACTCAATCTGCTTAGAACTACAGTAATGGGTCCTGAGCTTTTTGATAAAGCATTTAAAACCTATTCGGAACGATGGGCATTCAAACACCCTACACCCGCTGATCTTTTCCGGACAATGGAAGATGCGTCAGCAGTGGATTTGGATTGGTTTTGGAGAGGTTGGTTCTATGGAACAGATTATGTAGACGTTGATCTTAGCAATGTTAGGTGGTTCCAAATGCAAACTGAAGAAAATGGGCTTGAAACTCGTAACATCAAAGGTGCCGGCCAGGGGATCGACGGAAGTAACAGCAACAAGGATTTTGGAAGTGATCCACAAGCATTTGTGTTTGCGGAATCAAACAGGAAATACAGGGAGTTTAATCAATCGGTTGACAATGGTAAAATAAAGCAGGCGGCAGAAGGTAAAAACTTCTATGAGCTTACCTTGAAAAATCAGGGTGGACTGGTTACTCCTATTATCATTCAGTGGACGTACACAGATGGCTCTGTAGAGCTTGAAAAAATTCCTGCGGAAATCTGGAAAATCAATGAACAAGAAGTGAAGAAAGTGTTTATGAAGAATAAACAAGTTGCTAAAATTGTCATTGACCCGGATAAAATGACTGCTGATGCGTATACGGATAACAATGTATTCCCTCGAACCAATGATGGAGATCGATTCGAGCAGTTTAAGGAAGGAAAAGATTAATTAAAATACGCAACCAACCTAAACTAAAGGGAGACCACTTCGGTCTCCTTTTTTTTTTAATATCTTTATCATTAAACCTCTAAGCTATGAAGAATTTAATACTGTCGTTAACCGTGATTGTTTTGCTCAGCTCTTGTGCAACTGGCTCCAGCTCTGGTGAAGCTGTGGACTCGACGGCTGTTGAGTCAGAATTCATTGAATACAACAATCCACCGGCAGAGGGATTCAACCAGGAAGGCTCTGACTTGCTGGCCACACTACTCGCTGATAAGTCCATGTTGGCCATGGGAGGAAGGGAAGCATGGGATCAGACACGATACATCAAGTGGACCTTCTTTGGTCGTAGAGACCATACTTGGGACAAGTGGACCGGAGATGTTCGCATCGAATCTCCAGGAGATGACTTAACCATAATTATGAACATCAATACAAAAGAAGGGAAAGCCATGAAAGGGGGAGAAGAAGTAACCGACTCGCTAACCTACTATCTACAAGCGGGGTATGAGATGTGGGTCAATGATAGCTACTGGTTAGTCATGCCATTTAAACTGAAAGATTCAGGCGTAACCCTGAAATATTTGAGAGAGGATACCACACAAACAGGTCAAAGAGCCGATGTGGTTAGTCTGTCTTTTGAAGATGTGGGTGTGACTCCACAAAACGTTTATGAAGTTTGGATAGATACTGACTCTAAGTTGGTAACCCAGTGGGCATACTTTCCGGATTCCACAACACTTGAACCACGGTTTATTACACCATGGACAGACTATAACAAATATGGAGAAATCCTTCTTTCAGGGAACAGGGGCAGAAACAGTCTCTCGAATATTGAAGTACTATCAGAGGTCCCGGAAGGAACGTTTACCGATTTTTAAACTATTTAACTCATTCTTACCCTGAATTAAAGAGCATTCGACGATTACCTGTGTCTAAATTTTCTCCTTATCAAGTTTTGGATTTACTTCCTTAGATGTTTCCGGAATCTGTTAAAATAGTCTTCACTCAGTACCTGACCCAGGCAATACTTGCTTTGGTGATCATGCTAATTTTGCGAAAGTTTTTTCGTCGATACAGAAATGACTTTTACCTATTTTGGAGTTGGAGTTGGTTGGCATTAACCATTAACATGTTCGGTTCATGTGCTTCATTAGCAAATGCTTTTATCCTCCCCTTAGAGCACCCACTCAGATTAATTGTTTCAGCAATAACTGTTTCAGCAAGCTTTCTTCAAATCCTATGGCTGTATTCCGGTACGCTGGAAATTGCACGTACCAAAAAAATGAATCGAAAGCTGATCAAAAACATTTCAGCTGTTATAATCCCAATATCCATACTTCTTGTTTTTCTAAACTATCAGGATCCTGATGCGGGGACTTATCGTATCCTATACCGCGTTGGGATACGCTCACTTATTGGAGGAATTACGTTTATAGTTTGTGCTTTTTTGCTTTGGAGAATCAGTCAAACAGGAATAGGCGTTCGGTTTATAATTTTTTCATTCTTAGGCTATGGTCTCCTCCAATTCAATTATTTCTTGGAAGTTTTACTTGAGGTAAATAATGTCAATTACCCGCTGGAGGTTCCCTACTTCATGGGCGCACTAGATATATTTCTGCAAGCAGTCATGGGCTTAGGCATGATCATTAGTGTGCTTGAGATAGAACAGCATAACCTAAAAAAGGCAAATAATGAGTTAGATACGTTCCTCTACAGGTCATCGCATGATTTGAGAGCTCCGCTTACAACTATCTCAGGAATTGTGTCTGCAATTAGGCTCACAGAGGATGCAAACAAAAAAGAAGAATTTCTGGAAGCAATTCAAAGTCGATTGGAGCAAGCTGATAATGTGATTAGGGATATTATAACCCTTCGGAAAGGCCAAAAAATGGACTTACAAATTACTGAGGTAGATATTCTAAAAGAGATAATTACCGAATATGATTCATTGACAGATCCAAATGCACCGCATCCTAAACTACTAACTGAAAAGGTTGGCAAAACCATCATTCATACAGACACTGCACGACTGCATACTGTTCTCACAAATATTTTTTCCAACTCAATCAAGTATCATAACTACAATCAAGAGAATCCTTATGTGGCCGTCGATTTAAACAAGGTAGAAGATGGGATAAGTATCGTAATCCGAGACAATGGTCCTGGAATTGATGAAAGGCATCTTCCAAAAATCTTTGATATGTTTTACCGCGCTTCTAAATCCTCTAATGGTACTGGATTAGGCCTGTACTTAGTAAAAGACGCCCTCTCGCATTTAGGAGGTAAAATCAAGGTAAAGTCAGAAAAGGGAATAGGAACGACATTCAGTATTCATTTGAAGGATCACGGACCTAACAATTCGGAGATTTAATCGATTATTGTACAAAGAATAATTATGAAAGCAATTTGGAATGGCGAAGTAATCGCAGAAAGTGTAGATACAGTCGTAGTTGAAGGAAATCATTACTTTCCTCAATCATCAATCAAAAAAGAATATTTCAAGCAAACAGACACCCATTCTGTTTGCCCATGGAAGGGAACCGCTAGTTATTACTCAGTAGAAGTAAATGGGGAGGAGAATAAAGATGCGGCCTGGTACTATCCGGAAACAAGTGAGCTAGCCAAAAATATCAAAGGCCATGTAGCCTTTTGGAAAGGAGTGAAAGTAGAGAACTAACTTTTCTTCTTAACCGTAAGCTTGGTAGCATTTCCTCTCAAATCATACCCTATATAAAAACTTCTCAGAACCATCGTTAATACCAAAGGAACGAGGGATTGATGCAATGGTTGAGGTAAGAGCATCCAGATAATCAACAGCAAACAGTACCAATAGGCTGTAATCTTAAAATAGCGCCTGAAGAATTTTCTATATTTCTCTTTTGCGATAAAAAACGCCAAAGGGAAGTGAAAAGGTATCGCCCAAAGAATGTTGAGGTTATACTTAGAAAGATGCTCAGTCCCAAACCATAAGAAGACTACCCACCAGCCAGCAAACCCAACGATTGAAAACAAAAGTGTATCTACCCATTTTGTTCGTTTTCCAGACTTTAGATTTCGATGAGTGATAAGGCCAACGATGAAAAAAAGCATTACGAATACGTTGAAAGGGGTAAGCAATCCATTATCGAACAACTCCTCTTCAGGTGTAAAGCTCTTTACCTCTCGCTCCACTAATGGAGAGGTTCTACCGTCTCTTTCGATCGTTGCTCCAGCAAACGCCTTATGAACATAGTCCGGTAGAAACATGTATTGATAGGCTGGAGCCTCCTCATCTATCTGCATCCCCAAACCCAAATCAATGGCAAAGTCTCCCCAGGGTTGATAATCCAAATAATCATCCATCAGGTCTCTGATGGTCTTACCCTCTTCTTTATAGCTTGAATCAAACCTTATTCTGCCAACAAAAAGCTCCTCTGGGATATCTCTTATTTTGGTAGCACAGTTGTCATACACATAATTGTAGAGATACTCCGCATTCTCAGGTTTTACATTATTTTGAAGAAAATCAAAAAATACCTGTTTTTCCTCCAAAGTCAGGTTCAGATACTGCTCTTTGATAAATCGATTCTGACTTTTATAAAATCGATATACCCGGTCATACTTTGTGACTCCAACCCTATACTTTAATAGCCCTTGTGCAAAATTCAAAAAGAAGTTTTCCTGCTCAAAATCATACAAGCCATAGTTGTAAAACCAATCAATACGGCTTTTGGGATCAGTAATTCGAATGCCACTGTGTCCGAAAGCAGACCATACCTCCCCTTGATAGGGTCCTACGGTAATTATTGCTATCTCTGCCTCTTCTGATAATTTAAATTGGGCACTTACCAGCGTTGAAAATGAAATAAGGAAGCTCAGAAATACGAATCTCATGATTCTAGTGTTTACTTTGTTTATCTAATGTTGATCAATCTGCACGATAGCATCTCGCTGGCATCAAAACTAACGCCAAAAAGAATATCCAACGCCTGGAGGGTTTGGAGAAGCTATCACTACTCAAAAAAAAGAGGTAAGTCTACTATTGTCGGATTACCAATTAGCATGGCGATTGAACCTACTACCGCCTGCAACCTCAGATGTCCCGAATGCCCGAGTGGTTTGAGGTCATTTACCCGCCCAACTGGAAAGCTTGATGTTGGTCTGTTTGAGAAGATTATGCGAGAGGTAAGCGATAACCTCCTCTATCTCACCTTTTATTTCCAGGGAGAGCCTTACCTAAACCCTCAGTTTCTAGATATGGTCAATATCGCCTCAGGATACAAGGTTTACACTACCACTTCTACCAACGCTCATTTTCTAGATGAAGAAAATGCTCGAAAAACCGTAGAGTCCGGATTGAATAGGTTAATCATTTCCATTGACGGTGCATCACAGGAAACTTATGAATCTTATAGAAAAGAAGGGGATCTCACCAAAGTACTTGAAGGAACTAAAAACATTCTGAAGTGGAGAAAAAAACTGAAGTCAAAATCTCCTAAAATCGTATGGCAATTTTTGGTAGTACAACCTAACGAGCATGAAATTCCAAAAATCAAACGACTAGCCAAAGAATATGGAGTTGATAAAGTTGCATTCAAAACTGCCCAGATTTACGACTATCATAATGGAAGTGAGCTTATTCCCACCATCGACAAATATTCGAGATATCGCCGGAACGGAGATGGAACATATTCCATAAAGAATCAACTAGACAATAAGTGCTGGAAGATGTGGCAATCATGTGTAATCACCTGGGATGGGCAAGTAATTCCTTGTTGTTTTGATAAGGATGCCTCTCATAGCATGGGCAATGTTGCGGATGAAAGTTTTAATAAAATATGGTCCTCCAGTTCTTATCAAAACTTTAGGAATGCGCTTTTGCATTCCCGGTCTGAAATAGAAATTTGTAAAAACTGCACAGAAGGACTGAAGGTTTGGGCATGATGCACTTATTTCGCATCTAGATTCTACACTACAATGAAATTCGACCGAAAAGACCGAACTGACGAGGAACTTCTTGCGATACATGAAGCCCTAGTAACTCCACGATTGATTGAAGAAAAAATGTTGATCCTGCTCCGGCAGGGTAAAATCAGCAAGTGGTTTTCCGGAATCGGTCAGGAGGCGATCTCTGTGGGTGCAGCGCTGGCACTAGAAAAGGAAGAGTACATCCTGCCTATGCATAGAAACCTGGGTGTGTTTACCACTCGAGGTGTCCCTTTTGAGAGACTTTTCTCCCAGTTCCAGGGTAAGCTTAATGGTTTCACAAAGGGGCGTGACCGAAGCTTCCATTTCGGAACCCAGGACTACAATATTGTGGGAATGATCTCTCATCTCGGCCCACAACTTGGTATTGCTGATGGAATCGCCCTTTCTCATCTTCTGAAAAAAGAAGAAAAGGTCAGCCTGGTATTTACAGGTGATGGAGGTACGAGTGAAGGAGATTTTCATGAAGCAGTTAATGTGGCTTCTGTCTGGAAATTACCTGTGGTTTTTGTTATTGAAAACAATGGATATGGACTCTCCACTCCAAGTCGGGAACAATTCAATTTTGACTCATTTGTAGTCAAAGGTCCTGCTTACGGCATGGAAGCCTATAGCGTAGAGGGCAACTCCATCTTAGAAGTGCTTAATGAACTGGAACCATTAGTAGAGGATTTAAGAAAAAATCCAAGACCCATCATTTTTGAGGCAAAAACCTTCCGAATGAGAGGGCATGAGGAAGCCTCTGGCACCAAATACGTTCCAAAGGAGCTGATGGAAAAATGGGCAAAAAAAGATCCTGTCAAAGCATTTGAAAGCTATTTGATAAAAGAAAAGGTTGCCTCCAATGACGAAATCTCAGAGATACGAAAAGGCATACAAAAAGAAATAGGTGATGCAGTAAAGGAAGCATTTGCCGAAGAAACCATTGCAGCAAATACTGAGGCTGAATTATCCAATGTCTATTTTCCTTACAACCAAGAAATTGTTGCTCCAAAAGGAAAGGAAAGCGAAAAACGTTTTGTCGATGCAATATCCGATGGATTAAAGCAATCCCTTGAAAAGCATGATGAACTGGTTGTGATGGGACAAGATATCGCCGATTATGGTGGTGTTTTTAAAATCACCGAAGGGTTCATGGAGCAATTCGGCAAAGAACGCATTCGTAATACTCCATTGTGTGAAGCAGCGATCGTAGGGACAGCACTTGGCTTAAGTATAGCCGGAATGAAAGCAGTAGTCGAAATGCAGTTTGCTGATTTTGTGACAGAGGGGTTCAACCAGATTGTAAATAACCTCGCTAAGATCCACTATCGATGGGGGCAAAATGCAGATGTAGTGGTGCGGATGCCAACAGGCGCTGGTGTAGGAGCCGGACCTTTCCACTCGCAATCCAATGAAGCCTGGTTTTTTCATACTCCGGGATTGAAAATTGTTTATCCTTCAAATCCACATGATGCCAAAGGGCTGCTGGCAGCTGCGATAGCTGATCCAAACCCCTATCTATATTTTGAGCATAAAGCGCTTTATCGATCTTTATCTGGTCATGTGCCGGATGCCTATTATACGACAGAGGTAGGCAAGGCTGTAGTAAACAAAGAAGGAACTAACGCATCTATAATCACTTATGGCATGGGCGTACACTGGGCCAATCAATTAGCTGATTCATTGAATGCTTCTATTGAAATAATTGATCTAAGAACGCTGCTTCCATGGGACAAAGAAGCGGTCCGTGAATCTGTCCAAAAAACCGGAAGAGTCATTGTCCTTCACGAAGATTGCCTTACTGGAGGAATAGGTGCAGAAATATCCGCATGGATATCAGAACATTGGTTTGAATCACTGGATGCCCCTGTAATGAGGGAGGCCAGCCTGGACACACCCGTTCCTTTTGCGGCAGACCTTGAGCGAAATTTTCTGGCAAATTCCAGATTAGAAGAGAAAGTCAAAAAGTTGTTATCCTATTAGAATTTACCGTTTTACAATTATTCTGTAGGTAACAACACTTCCGTTTCTATCTGTTTCATCAAAAATGTGAAGCAGGTAAATGCCTTCGGAAAAATCGGAAATATCGATTTCTTTCTCTCCGTCAAATCCGTTTTCAAATTTGGTCGTCCAATAAGTATTACCGGTAAGATCGACTAATTGTGCAGAAACACTTGAAGATTTTAAGTGCCTGTACTTGACTCTTACTAACTCACTTGCTGGATTTGGATAAACCTCCAGGTCTTTGAAGTATGTCAAAATAAGTCCCAGAACACGATCAATAGTCACTTCAATACCATCCTCATCGACGAAAGCCTCGAGTTTAAACTCCGTATCACTAATGCCTTCCTCGCCGACTATAAATTCCACGGTAGATGATTCATCCAATGGAATTCCCGGATACTCCACAAAGAAACGGTAAGTGCCTTCCGGAAGGAAGCCAAATTTAAATTCTCCATTTTCATCAGTTTCTCCGTAAGCTATTAATTCAAACTCATCATCATCTTGCCCGGTTCTTCCTCCTGATCGTTTCCTTCTTAGTCCGCACTTTCTTTTGGCTGCTCTTCTTCTGGCATCTATTCTGCTTCCTGGTTCAGGAAAATCTTCCTCTATAAGAACATCCAACACACCGGGCCCTTCTGTAGCTCCTGGGACTGAGGTCATTATTACCTGAACGGTTACCGCTTCTCTGAATAGCAATGTATCAGCAAAAGTCCATTCAAATGCATCTCCAAAATAGGTAGGGATAAATAAGTCTTTATTGCTTGGGTCAATACCGCATAAATAATCACCAAGCACTACATCTGGAAATGTAAATGTGCTTGCGGCATCTACTACCAATTCAAGTGTGTCAAACCCTTGTTGCCTTCTCACTGCTTCGAGTAAGTATCCTGATACAGGGTCTGTAAGTAATACATCACTTTCGTCTGTAATTGTCATAGATAAATCAGCAATAGCTAATACCGTCTGTGGAAGTACTTGCAATGTTAAATCCGGGAGTTGAGCGTTTGTTACTTCACCATTAAACTCTCCCATGTTATCGAAATCAATTGCGACAATGGTAAATGTTGAATCCACAATATTGAAACCCGCCCCTTGCGCAATGGCATTAGCGTTTCTGAAAAATGTGTAAGTGTTCGTAGATCCTCCGGTAGTTACTGTTAAAGATGTATCGGATAAATGTGGATGTTTTATTGGATCACCACCCGTGTCTTCATCAAAAAATAAGTCTGCCTGAGGTGCATAAGTCAGCGTGGCTATTCCAACCAATGGTTCCAAATCGTCAAATTCTAACTCATTTGTTGAAACGTCTAGATCGGAAATAGCTGTCCCACTAAAATCCATTAGACTTTGAATTTGATTGTTATGCAAATTCATCAAAGTCATGGCACCTAGCCCCCCAACTGCATCCCCGGTAAAAGGATTAGGCATTTGACCTGACGCTCCTTGTCCATTAATATCAACCTGATCTACGCGTGTTTTGGTGCCATCAAGCGTTACACCATCCCAATCTCTTAATCGGGCAGTTTCCCAATTAACAGGCGTACTCCAGTTCGGCCCGTCCAATGCAGTATACATCTGTACCAATGCAGTAGAATCGGAAATTGTAACAGAGTCTACTCCTGTCTTTAGTGCAATAACATTTGAATTGGCTTCTAGAACACTTGACGTGTTTCGAACACGAACTCTGTAGTAGTAATTCGTAGAAAAGTCAAGGTCACTTACAGTCACAATATTGCTATTCGTAACAAGGCTATCATAGCCAGAAACAAAAGAAGAAAAATCACTTGCTGTAGATACATCCAGCTCATAATTCAACAAGTCTGCTGCAGGGCTCCAACTTGCAATAAATGAAGTGGAAGTGACTCCTGTTGCTGGAAAAGCCTCAAATGATCCTCCTCCTACAATCAATTCATTTGTCGTTGCGTCCATTCCCACATTACCTGCAGAATCCACTGCTGTTACCATGATGTCGTAAATACCATTCTGCAATGGTGGCGTTATCACGCCCGCACTCAGCAACCAAATCCCTCCCACAACAGAGGTTGCTGGATAGGTAGATCCATCTACTGTAATTGAAACTGCAGTAGTGTCCTCACTCACCGTTCCGCTTAATGGCGGGCTAGATAAGGGTGTTGATAGATCATCAACCGTTACGATTGGATCAGTAACATCATATTGAATAACAAAATTTGTTGATGCCAGGGTTGCCAATGTATCAGCTATAGTAAACGCCGCGCTATCCGGGATACTGACATTTATATTTCCTTCTACGGAAAGATCAATAATGGCACTATATGTGGAATCGTCTATTGTGGTGAATGAAAGCGGTTGAATAGCTCCCCCTGCTGAGACGGAGATATCTGTTTCATCAAAGGCAAATACCGCTTCTCCAAAATCTATATCAATTCCTATTGAAGCCGAATTAGTTGGGAGGCTTTCTATACTTGATATTATTGGAGCTGAAGGAACAGGATAACTAACCGTTAATTCATTTACAGAGACGTCTACCCCAATATTACCAGCAGAGTCGGTAGCTGTAACAATTACATCATAAATACCATTTGCTAATGGTGTGAGTACCCCAGCATTCAAATTCCATATACCTCCAGATACAGAAGATGCTACAACTGTTTCTCCGTTTACCGTGATTTCAATTGCTGTGGAATCATTATCTACCGTCCCACTTAAAGCAGGACTTGGATCAGATGTTGTAAGTGAATCTACGGTAACTACAGGTGGAGTTATGTCAAAGACAATCTCAAAAGTTTCAGCTGGTGGCGTAGGAGAGCTGTCATCAATGGCGAAGGCCGCACTGTCAGCTATATCTACGGTGATAGTACCCTCAATTGACAAATCAAGTGTAAGTGTATATGTAGAGTCATTAACTGTGGTAAATGACAATGGCTGCACAGCGCCTCCAGCAGACACTTCTATATCTGTTTCATCAAAAGATCCAACAGCCTCTTCAAAAGTTACCGTTAAGTCAATTGCTGCAAGGTTGGTGGGTGAGGATTGAGTACTAGACAATATCGGCGGACCTACATTCACTATTTCAATAGCTCTTGATTCTGTCAATCCCCAATTTCCATCTTGGTTTTTGGCTCTTACATTGACGGTATTAGAACCAAGTGCCAATGTATCTGTAGATAAGACAATTTCTTCCATTATGGAAAGCCCCGGAGTTCCCACTACTATATTAGTTGCATTCCCAACACCCGGGTCGTTCCTAAAGAAATACTCTAGTTCGATAATATTGCTTAACAACTGACTCTGGTCCACATAAACCAATCGTGTTTCAGTCGTCCCCCAGGAACCTCCTTCTGCCCTTGCACGCATGCCGAGCACGTGAAATCCAACTGATAGCCCACTGGAATTCAATGAATCCATAAGCGTAACGGAATTAGCTGCTGTGAATGAAGGTAGTAATGTAGCAGCACCCACACCAGGATCAGCATCAAAGAAGTATTCAATTTGATCTACATTTACGACCCCTTGTGTTTTATCAACAAAAATCAACCGCGTTTCTGTGGTTCCCCAGGCCCCTCCTTCAGACCTTGCCCTCATACCCAGTGTATGGAATCCAAACGAAAGCGTGTCTGTATTTAGTGACTCTACAATAGACACACTGTTTGTTGCAGTAAATGAAGTAACCTGCGAAGCGCTCCCAACCCCAGGATCTGCGTCAAAGAAATATTCAATTTGATCTACATTTATGATGCCGCCAGCATCAGATTTATCTACAAAAATCAAGCGCGTTTCGGTAGTTCCCCAGGCCCCTCCAACTGCTCTTGCTCGCATGCCTAGTAGGTGAAACCCGAACGATAAAGTATCTGAATTGAGTGATTCAGCAATTGTTATGCTGTTGCCAGCAGTAAAAGCCGTAACCTGAGAAGCACTTCCAACTCCCGGATCTACGTCAAAGAAATACTCGATCTGATCCACATTTACGATTGTTCCTGCATCCGACTGATCAACAAACACCAATCGGGTCTCTGTCATTCCCCATTGCCCTGCGGAGCGCAAGGCTGGATCGATGTACAAATAAGGTTCTATTATTTGAGAGCCGGTATCTAGAACATTATATTCAGGGCTGAAAGGAACATTTCGCGCTCTAACACCCAATGTGTGGAATCCAGTTGTCAAACCTGAAGTAGAGAGTAACTCGGTAAGTGTTACAATGGAGTCTGAAGGTGTAATTGTTATTGCAGTGGCGCTTCCAAACCCCGGATCTACATCAAAGAAATATTCCATGTCGAATATCTCCAATGTATCTTGGGCGTAAATCATGTGTGATGCAATCAGCATCCCACTTGCTAAAAGTAGCTTCGTAAGGTAATTAGACCATCTCATCAGAGTGCCCTATTAATTACCTTCAGCTTCAATGTCGGCATTCGTATCTGTGCCTTCTTGTATAATCTCAGGAAGCCTTAATACTTGTATCACTGGAAGTGGTGATCCTGTTGAGCTGTAGGGAATAGTTCCACCGGTCACCCCAATGTCATTACCATCATTTCCTGCTCCTATTGCAGGCGATCCTGTATCAGGGCTTGGGTCATAAGTAAAGTCCCAATCCTCAACAATTGGAACATTAACTAAAACCGGATCAACACCTTCCTGATTGGCCGAAGCTGTGTTACCATTACCGGTTGGCAGGGAATTGGTACTTGCTCCAAAAGTAATGTTGTTGTTAAACGTACAGTTTGTAACATCGCCCGCAGTTGCATCTGTTATGGGTTGTGATCCCAGGAAGATATTATTTGAGATAGTGCTTGTTTGTACATCATTAAAGGCAAATACATCGGCCACTCCATCTCCTAAGAATAAATTGTTTTTTATGATGGCATCTGTAACGCTAACAGATCCATAACCCCCACTAGATGTGGTCGATGATGCCATAATGATATTGTTGGTAATAACTACTGATGTGCTACTGACATACGTATCTCTTAAATTGATAGCATGGGTCGTGCTTGTAAGGTTAAGTCCTATGATACAATTTCTTATTATTATACTACTCACTGTCGTCTGGCCACAACAAAAACTTCCTTCTATTTGATCAATCCGGGCATTTTCAATGAAAATGTTCCCCAGAGAACCAGTTCCGCTTGTACCAATATTTAAACTGGTAATATTTATTCCAGACAACCTCGTTCCGAAGGTTCCTAAATCGATTGTAACTGTATTAACCGATGTTACACTCGGCTGCTCTTTGTTCGGATTGTACCCGATACCAAAGAAAGTCAGGCTATCTTTCGTAACTGTAAAGTTTGGATAGGTAAACTGGCTGGGTATCACATGTATAATATCGCCAGGGCTGGCTGCAGCGATTGCATCAGTCACATTTGCAAAAATGTGTGCCCCTGTTGGAGCTGTTGGCCGATTGTCAGCAATCCAAATGTTTTGTGCTTGCAAATTGAAAATTAGTACAAGAGCGCAGGAGAGCGTAAGTAGAGATTTCATAAGCGTGAGTGGATGTGTTAGTTTATCAAGATAAAAATAAAAAATGACAGACCCTCATCAATCGCCATGATTTCGATGGATATCGAATATTCTTAGGTTATTGATTTGCAAATACTTAGATAAGTAATCTTGGAAGCAGAAGACTTAAAATTCTATTTCAACTGAAGAAATATTCCACTCTTTGAATATTCTCCAGGCTTTTATCTTCATTACACCTTTCTCATCATTATTATAGCTAAACTCACCAGTCGTCTTTCCCCAAAAACTGAAGATCTGTCCGGTTTTTAGCGAATGGTTCTGAGATTTAAATCCTGTTGAAAATCTGTTATCAAGGTATTTTTCAAACCTACCAGGCTCAATCTGGCTTTTTATTCCATCCTCAATAACCAACAAGTTTTGAACCCCTAGTTCTTCTAGTTTTATCAGATCAGGTCCGGCTTCATCATTCCAAAGTGCCTCTGAAACTTCTACGGATATTTGGTGAATGTCTTTTTCAGACCTATTTGCCACTCCTATAAAAAAAAGAATCAGGAGGACTAGAGTGATCTTTTGATACCTTTTCATCCGGTTTAAAACTTCACTCCTAAATCAATAGAGAAAACTGTGTTTCTAATTTGTAAATCTTCGAACCCTGTAGCTGCCTCATTTACTGCATTGATTAGTCCTCGCTGATAAGAGAAGCCGCCAAAAATAGTCGTGTTAATACCTGCTCGGTATTCAACCCCTGCCCCTAGTATCACCGGTACATCAATCGGGTTGAACTTTTCCACAGTCACATAAGATGGGTCTTCCGGCTCATCAAACACCTTTATTTCCAAACCGGTACCAATCTGAATAAAAGGCTTAAGGTCTGGAGCTATTTCATTGGTAAAGAGTTTCAAAGTAGCTGGTATTTGTAAATACTGGAGTTTGTACTCTTCTTCAATTGTATTATCCGCTGACCTAAAAGCTGCACGCTTCGGTAAGTAAACCAGTCCTGTACTCAAATAATAAGTATCAGAGAATGATTGATCGGCAATAAGACCGATGGAAAACTTCATTTGTGATCCGTCATTTTCAATGGTTTGAGCATCGTTTTTAGCTCTATTAGCCGACACTACAGGTGCCAACTTCAGACCTAACTTCACTTGAGCCATTGAACTAAAGGAAACTATTATTAAGAGTAAGAAAAGAAACTTCTTCATGTGTCGTTGATACTTCTAAATTTGTGGTCAAAAATAGATAGTATGCGTGTAGTACTCCTAATGATTTGTATTGTTTTCTTAGCTTCATGCGCAAACCAACAATGCAGAGAATCTGTAGAACCTGAAACAGTCGTTTTAAGGGTCGAAAGGCTTGAACAACAGCTTTTCCAGAGCGAGTCAGTTGCTGAGGTGGAAGACTTTCTAAAAATCCATCCGGATTTTGCTCAGTTTTTTCTTCACTCGGACCAATATCCAGCAGATTCGATCCTGGCTAACAGAATGTTCGGTTTGATACAAAACCCATCGATTGACACGCTTTATCAGGAGTCGTTGGATGCATTCAAAAACTTTGATGAAGTAGTCGAAACGCTTGAGTCTGGTTTAGGTCGACTAAAAGCTTATTATCCCCAAGCCCCATCTCCATTCGTGCAGACATGTGTTACCGGACTATACAATGACTTATTCATTTCAAATGAACACATAATGATTGGAATGGACTTTTTTATTGGACCAAATGCTACTTACAAGCCTCAGCAAATCCCTAACTACATACTGGAGCGATATACAACAGAACACTTGGCTGCCAGCATTTTACAATTTATATCCAGTCAGTATATCTCCACAAGCAGGGGTGATGCGATGCTCAATGAAATGATTGATTACGGAAAGTCGTACTACTTGCTTAGTAAAATTCTTCCATGTACGGAAGAACATATATTAATTGGATATTCGGAAGAAGAATGGGTTGATATCTTTAAAAATGACGCGATCATTTGGGCCAACTTTGTAGAAAATGAGCTGCTTTACGAAACCAATCATACGATCAAACAAAAATTTCTCGGTGAAAGACCAAATGTCTATGAGATTGGTGATAAATGTCCAGGAAGGATAGGAAGATGGTTGGGATGGGAAATTGTAAAGGCGTATGCTGAGCGATCAGGAGCTACGGTTCAGCAAATCATGAGTGAATCAGATGCAAACAAAATTTTCAATCAATCAGGATATAAGCCTTCAGCGAACTAACCTTTCGAAGAATATATCAAAAGGTTAAAGAAGATTTTCCTTCTACCAAATGACATAAAAAATGAGCTAGATCTAGCGCTGTAGTGAGGCAATCAAGCAGTCAAAATATAGACCTCAGAGTCAGTCACCTCAAACTTGTATTCGTTATTCAAGATCTTTAGAAGCTTGGTTATTTGCTTGTCTTTATCATAATAAAGCTCTGCAAGCTTTCGTCCATTACGTTGATACTTGGCCAGCAGTTCAGGAGATGCTAAGAATACCTTGAGTTTTCTCACAAAGGCAGTTGTTGAGTATGGATTATGATAAAACCCACATTTGTTTTTAGTAATTACGTTTCTTATCCACCCTTCAAAATTGATAATCGTCAATTTCCCTGCAGCCAGCGAGTCAAAAAATTTGTTCGGGCTTCCTGTACTTAAAACTTTCACGTCTTTAAAGGAAACATAAACCGCATCGCTCTTTGCCAGTAAGTTTTTCACACATTGCTTACTGCTATGTGGATAGAACGTCACATTTTTTAATCGCCTAGCCAACGACCTTAACCGTTTCAATTCGGACCCATAGCCGATTATATTAAACTGTACCGGCAGTTGAGCTTCTCTGGACTGACGAGCTGCATCCAGGAAGTATTCCAAATGGTTTGCTTTACCGAGCGCACCGCAGTAGGTAATCTGAAATTGATTCTTTTCACTAAAATCTCCTACACTATACTCCGCCTCAAAAAAAGAACAATCAGCCATGTTGGGAATCACGTAGACTTTCGTGTTTGGGCTCACCCGTTCAATGTAATTGCGAATTGCCGGTGATAAAGCAATTACCTTCTCTGCCTCAAAATAGAATTTTTTCTCTAAGCCATAAAGCCATTTTTTAACCCATTTGTTTCTAATAGCCCCGATTTGGATTGGAGCCTCAGGCCACAAATCTCCTACCTCAAAATAGTAAGATAGGTTAAGCTGCTTTTTTAAATAGGTAGCAATAAATCCGGTCGTCAATGGAGTAGTCATGACATAAGCAAGGTCTTGCCGAGAAAGCCCCATAGCTTCCTTTTTAGCAAGTCTTACAAACTTCCAAAATGCCCATATTCGTTTAAGAAAGGTAAAACTATTGTCATACGGAACAGGTAAATAATGCACCTTAATCCCATCTATTTTTTTTACCTCATATGGCGAATTATGCGCTGTGATCATTGTCACCTCATGACCAGCTTCTACTAACCCCTTGGCCAGGTAGTACGATCGTATGGATCCTCCCTCTTCAGGAGTTTTAAAATATTGGTGTACGTAGAGAATTTTCACTGAACCTTAAAGATGCTCTCTAAGTCATAAATTCCAAATTCTATTTCGAGGAATATTAGGTTTCAATCGTTAATCTTTATTTTCACGACACTTAACTGAATTTAATAACAATGAGAAAAATCTATTTATTAATTATTACAGCATTTATTTCAATAGCCGCCTACTCTCAAACAGAAGTAGGTACTTGGCAGTTCGAAGTAGGTACATCTGCGTTTGGTGAAAATACCATTAAACATGGTACCAGTACAGGATTTAACCTATTTTCAACAGACGGAACCACCATTTTCTCCATCGGTGCAGAAGGTGGATATTTCTTTCAAGATAATACAGCGATTAAATTCGGACTTGGATATACGGACCTTGATTTTACCAACTTCCTTACTTATAAACTTGGTTTTAAGCATTATGCAGGCGGGAACGTACCTATTCAAATTGATTTAACAGGAGCCACTAACGAAGATCAGGACACCTTTGGTGGAGGAACAATTGACACTCCTGACCCTCTCTGGTTAGGCTTTCAAGTCGGATATGCAGCTTTTTTTAGTGATAATGTTGCTTTCGAGCCGACAATCAGGTACAATGCCAGTTTGAATAAAGACTTTACTGATGAAGGGATTCTTGAATTGAAATTCAACTTTGTAATCTTCTTTTAGAAATACTTCTCAAAGTATTTACAAAAGTGCGTGATCTCACATTTTTCACACTTGGGTGACCTGGCTAAGCATACATATCGCCCATGAAGAATTAACCAGTGATGAGCTCGTGAGATATATTCTTCAGGAATATGTCTCACCAGTTGCTTCTCTACCTCCAGAGGGGTTTTGGCCGTTTGAGTCACAAGCCCTAAGCGCTTTGAAACACGAAACACATGCGTATCAACAGCCATTGCCGGTTGATTGTATAAAACAGACACAATCACATTAGCAGTCTTCCGACCTACACCCTGTAGTGAGGTCAACTCCTTGATAGTATTAGGAATTTCTGAATTATACTCCTCCACTAACCGCCTACTTAATGCCAGTAAGTGTTTGGTCTTGTTGTTAGGATAAGACACACTTCTGATATAAGGAAACAATTCATCAAAGTGACTAGCCGACATATGTTCAGGAGTTGGAAAATCCCTGAACAAAGCAGGTGTAACTTTATTGATCCTTGCATCAGTGCATTGTGCGCTCAGCACAACAGCAACAAGTAGCTCAAACGGATTAGAATACTGTAGTTCAGTTTCCGGTTGTGGGTAAGACTCTGAAAAGTACTTAACGAACGCTTCGAATTGCTCCTTTTTCGTCATTGCCTAAAATTAGGCAGACTGAAGGTTTTTAGAAGCATAAAGAATTCTAGAAACAACATCATTCGGAGCTTTAACTGTTAAAGCTTCCAAAGCAGACTTTGCTTCTTGCAATTCATCCAATTTTGTTCGGAGTTCCATGTCAGCACTCAGCGATTCTCTAATCTCTAATCGCTCGTCCTCATTTAGCTCGTCGTAAAGAAATCTTACTAAATCATTTTCTGTAAAGGTTTTTGTCATACGCGTTTTGGGTTTGCTCAAATTTCTTTCTCAAGTTTATCAAAGCATACCTCATCCTTCCAAGCGCCGTATTGATGCTGACATCAGTAGCATCCGCAATTTCCTGAAAACTCATTTTCATGTAGTGCCGCATAACTAGCACCTCACGCTGAGAGTCAGGTAAATCCTTGATAAATGCTTTTAGAAGGTTATAGGTATCTTGTTTGATGTGTTCTTCTTCAATAGACGACTCTGAGAAATCAAGCGTATTAAACACGCTGCTTCCATCCTCCATCACGATCATCGGATAGCGTTTCGCTTTTCTAAAGTGGTCTATGGACAGGTTATGAGCGATTCTTAGAATCCATGGAAGAAATTTTCCTTCCTCGTTATACCTGCCGGATTTGATGGTACGTATTGCCTTGATAAAAACCTCTTGCATGAGATCCTCGGCAGTATACCTGTCTTTAACGATTAAATAAATGGTGGTAAACACCCTGTCCTTATGACGATTGAGGAGTTCCTCAAATGCCTCTTCGTTTCCTCCAATGTAGAGGGATAGCAATTCGCTATCGTTCAAACTTGTCTTATTCATGTAATTCACCTGTTTGTTAACGTAGAGGTCTATATCATATTGTAGGGTTTAGTGTTTGAAATTGATTTTGTGGCAAGAATATAAAAATTAAACAATTCGGAAAAGTAAGCACCTTATTTTTGCGCTTCTTTGAAACCGAATTCCCTGGTTAGTGTTTCTTAGACAAGCACACCCCTAAAATGGTTGGAAAAATCGACAAATTAGATCCTAAAGAATACATCATCATTAAAGGTGCACGGGTGAATAACCTCAAAAACCTTGATGTGGCAATACCTCGTGACCAGCTAGTGGTTATAACCGGTCTGTCCGGCTCTGGTAAATCTTCACTCGCTTTTGACACCCTTTTTGCGGAAGGTCAACGGAAGTATGTAGAAAGCTTAAGCTCATATGCTCGTCAATTTCTGGGTCGAATGGAAAAGCCGGAAGTCGATTATATAAAAGGAGTAGCTCCAGCAATTGCTATAGAGCAAAAAGTATCTTCTCGAAATCCCAGATCTACGGTTGGAACGACAACAGAGATTTACGACTACCTCAAATTGCTTTTTGCCCGAATTGGGAGAACCATTTCGCCAGTCTCGGGAAAAGAAGTAAAAAAAGATACGGTAACTGATGTGGTCAATTATATCCTCTCACATGATGAGGGGGTTAAGTTGATGATTACAACACCTTTGAAGCTCAAAGAAAAACGCACGTTAACCAAAGAGTTTCAAATACTAATGAGCAAAGGCTATAACCGAGTGCTCATTGAAAACGAAGTGGCTTATATCCAGGATGTTTTAGATACCAAAAAAGAGCCGAAAGGGAATGTTGAAATCCTGATCGACAGAGCGGTAGTCCAAAATGATGAAGCCACTCAATTTAGACTTGCAGATTCTGTACAAACGGCATTTTTTGAAGGTGAGGGTGATTGTTACATTACCATCGTTGGTAAAGGAAAAAAATCATTTTCTGATCGATTTGAACTAGACAGTATCGTCTTTGAAGAGCCATCTGTTAATTTTTTCAGCTTCAATAATCCTTATGGAGCATGCAGAAAATGTGAAGGATTTGGACGAGTCTTGGGTATTGACCCGGATCTGGTAATTCCGGATCGAAACTTATCGGTCTATGAGGGAGCGATCGCACCGTGGAAAGGTGAAACCATGAAAAAATGGGCAGAGCCTATATTAAGAGATGGAATACGATTTGATTTCCCTATCCATCGTCCAATCGCAGAATTAACACAAAAAGAATACGACCTCCTTTGGACAGGTAACGAATATTTCGAAGGGCTGAATGCCTTCTTTTCGCACCTAGAATCTAAGCTTCACAAGATTCAATATCGAGTGATGCTCTCTCGCTATCGAGGTAAAACTACGTGTCCCGATTGCCGAGGTACTAAGCTGAGAAAGGATGCCAGCTATGTGAAAATTGTTGATCATTCTATTACTGACCTAGTATTAAAGCCGGTAAAAAAATTGAAACCATTCTTCGATTCAATTAAGCTGGGCAAACATGATGAAAAAGTCGCAAAACGAATCCTGGAAGAAATCAAGAACCGCCTTTCTTATCTCGATCAGGTAGGACTTGGATACCTCACGCTCAACCGCTTAACCAGTACGCTTTCCGGAGGCGAGTTCCAACGAATAAAGCTTGCCACTTCATTAGGCAGTGCGTTGGTCGGATCGATGTATATCCTCGATGAGCCAAGTATTGGATTGCATCCGAGAGACACAGACCGTTTGATTGAAGTCCTAAAAACACTGCGCGACGTAGGAAACACGGTGATTGTAGTTGAGCATGAAGAGAAAGTGATGGAAGCAGCTGATCAAATCATTGATATTGGCCCTGATGCAGGTGTATTTGGAGGGGAGCTCGTATTTCAGGGGAAGACTTCTGACATGAATGGGGAGACAAACTCCTACACTTCTAAATACTTACAGGGCAAAGAAACCATTCCGGTTCCTGAAAGAAGAAGACCCTGGAGAAGTTCGGTAATGATTGAGGGTGCAAGAGAGAATAACCTGAAAAATATAGATGTAGAAGTTCCGCTTGGAGTTCTTACTGTTGTCACGGGTGTAAGTGGATCAGGAAAATCAACCTTGGTTAGAAAAATCATCCATCCTGCAATTGGAAAGCAGCTCGGACTCATTGGTGAAGCCTCAGGAAAGTTTACAAACCTCACCGGTAATTATAAAAAAATCACACAAGTTGAGTTTGTTGATCAAAACCCGATTGGAAAAAGTTCACGATCCAATCCTGTAACGTATGTAAAAGCCTATGATGCGATTCGACAGCTTTTTTCTGATCAGCCTCTTTCAAAAACGAATAATTTTAAGCCTGCCCATTTCTCATTTAATGTAGACGGGGGCCGATGCGAAGTTTGCGAGGGTGAGGGAACAGTAAAAATTGAAATGCAATTCATGGCTGATCTCCACCTTACCTGTGAAAACTGCGGGGGCAAGCGCTTTAAAAAGGAAATCCTTGAAGTCAAATACAATGACAAAAACATTTCAGAAGTACTAGATCTATCTGTTCAAGAGGCGATTGAGTTTTTTGAGGGTAACAACGCAATTACAAATAAACTTCAACCACTTTTCGATGTAGGACTTGGATATGTAAAGCTAGGGCAGGGGTCAAACTCGCTCAGTGGAGGAGAAGCGCAGCGTGTGAAGCTGGCATCATTCCTTTCGAAAGGGAGCAAAGTGAATAACACAGACCACATCTTATTCATTTTTGATGAGCCAACCACCGGACTTCATTTTCATGACATTAAGAAGCTATTAGAGGCCATAAATGCCTTAGTAGATGGGGGCAATTCAGTAGTTATCATAGAACACAATACTGAGGTAATCAAAAATGCCGACTGGATCATAGATCTAGGTCCTGAGGGTGGCGAAGAAGGGGGTACTGTTTGCTTTGCTGGACTTCCGGAAGATATGGTAAAACTGAAGGACAACTACACTGCGCAATATCTGAAAGACAAACTGTAAAGGTTTACTCTACGATATACTTTCTCATGCGATGATTGATACTTCCTACATTTGGTGTATCGTTAGGGTTGCTTTCTATAATTCCCGATAAAAAGCCAATGGCCTTTTCTTCGAACCCAAGAGATTTAGCCACTCGCTCACAAAACTTAATTTCACTGAGAAGCACCTTGCCATCAATTTTCATAAGCTTTACCGCATAAATGAGAATGTCCACTTTATCATCAAAACTAAGGTCCTTAACCAATTCACCTGTTTTGTCCGCACTCTTGAGCATTTCCTTCAGCTCGGTCATAGACATTCCTTCTAAGTCAGCTAAGTGACGAATAAACTCCTTTTCAGTACTATCAAATTCCCCGTCCGCCTGTGCTATTCCAACAAGGGCTCTGAATTTTACAACATCCTTCATGCATCAAATAGGTTTAATCACCAAGATGATAAGAAAGTATTGAATACCATCGATATCTAAGTTACAAATGGATGAGAGTGAAGCTTATATCGATGAATAACACAATAATTATTTATTTAGTTGTCAAAATAGGCGCCTAGCTTCAACATATTCTCCTCGTTGACCTCCACATCGTATTTGATTTTGCCTGCCTCAATCAGAATCACTCGATCACAAGACTCTGCAATGTTTTGAAGGTTGTGACTGGAAACAATTACACATCTACCGGCATCTTTTTGTGACCGAATAAGCTTTCTGAGTTTTGCTTGAGAGGTGGGATCTAAATGAGCAAATGGCTCATCCATAATCATGTATTTTGGATCACCTGCCAGCAGTGAAAGCACACCTATTCTCACTTTCGTACCAGTGGACAGGTCTCGAATATACTTTTTGTTTTCATCAATGTCTTTATTAGAAAACTCTGAATAGTTTGAAAGAAGTTCTTCCACACCAAATTGGGAATTTTTCATTTTTAAGATAAAAGAAAGGTACTCTTTAGGTTTCAAAAACTCAATCAAGAAGGATTCATCAATGAATGCGTTGAGGTGATTTTGCCAATCAGCAGAAATGTTGACATGTACGTTCTCAACGGAGACAAATCCTGTATCCGGCTTAAGCAGATCCAGTACCGACTTAAAAAAAGTAGTTTTACCGGCACCATTGTTTCCCACTATCCCCACACATTCCCCAGGGTGAATTTCAAGCGCCTCAATATTAAGCGCAGCAATTCCATTAAATGATTTTCTCAGGTTTTGAATTTTGATCATGCTTTAAAGCTTTGTGATAAGTGATACTTTCTTAAGTGATATTTTTTTGCAATTAGATTGGTTAAAGGCTTAAATAATAGCAGTCCAACTAAGCCTGTTATACCGAGCAAGTAAATCGCATTTTGTCCCATGATCGCCTGACCTAACCCGTAAATAAACAGCGGCAGCAAGGTCACCAGAAAGCTGCTTACAAAAATTGGCCCTGTCATCATGCCATTGTAATTCATAAATGAGTTTTCTGTTAAAACTATTTTGGTGCTATTCAATGTAGACCGGTAAAGAACTAAAGGAATGGTAACCCCAACATTGTAGAGAAATAGCATTAATAAACTTGACCAGCTCAAGCCGTTGATAATCGCTGGAACGGAGGCCAGGATTAAACCAATTACACAAGTACCAACATAAAACAAGTATCTGGTTTTGATAAAAACAATCGGTGAAATATTGGTAATCAGAAAATCGAAATAACTACCCTCCCAGCCTAATGAATACACGCCATGTTGGATGATAAAAAAACCAGTAGTAATAAAAAAAATGAGAGTCCCAATCATCCAATCTGTCTCTCCATCAATGAGGAAAGGCAGGAATAAGACACTAATTAATCCAAGCAACAGATTACTTCTTGTTCGCTTGTTTCGAACGAGTAAAGCCCATTCCAATTGAAAAACCGGGTTTTTAAAACTCAAGACGGGTAATGATTCCAAAATCCCCGTCTTTCTATTTGTCTCATTTACCTCACGTCTTTCAATGGAACTTTTAACCATTAAATAGGCAATCATAGCTCCAGCGAAGAGCAAGCCTCCGGCAAATATGGGATTCATTAATTTCTGAGCGATTTGAAGCGAAGGAATAAACCACTTAATTAATATAGTGAGCAACAAAAAAAGTAGAATAGTGACTTTTATCCTTGAATGAGTAAACTGAGAGATGAGCCCAATAAAGTGATTGGCCAACCACCAAATAAATACGGAAATCATCACCTGAGTGCCTAACCAATCATTTGCTTTTGAAGCTATTGTTAATGTAGAGATCAACAGAATAAAGGGTATAATTCCAAACAGGGATGTGATTAAATATTGACTGGCAATTTGCTTCGAGGCATTGCTCCAAAGTACGTAGTATTTCAGTTTTGGAAGTGGCCTGCGAAAAACCAGCCTAATTCCTAAATCCAAAAACAGGTAAATCATTAAAAATAAATGATAGTTAGTGCCCCCCAGGGAGAAGAACTGGCTTGTAGATTCAGCATAGAAATCCAGCTGATCGTAAGTAAAGGAGAGTGAGCTCCCAAATAAAATAGCTAAAACAAAAAAAGCAAACACCTCACCATCAAATGACGGGCTCCTAACAATTGATTGATAATGATGTCTGAGATAGAAAAAATTCATTCAGAATGGCTTTTAGAGTGATAATGCTTCACCGTTAGTATCATTGCACTCTTAAAACTTACAAAAAGGAATGAGAAAAAATATTGTAGCTGGAAACTGGAAGATGAATTGCTCCTTGCCGGAGGGTAAAAAACTTGCTTCAGAAGTAATTCATATGGTTCAAGACGAGGTTCAGAATATCACTCAGATAATTTTGATACCTCCATTTATTCACCTTACCGGAATTCACAGCTTAATAGGTTCTAGCAGTAATATATTTCTCGGAGCACAAAATTGCCATCAGGAAGCAAGCGGTGCTTTTACCGGCGAAGTATCTGCTGCAATGTTGGTCTCTTGTGGAGCCTCTCATGTGATACTGGGGCATAGTGAGCGTAGGGAGTATTTTAAAGAATCTGATGAGCTTCTGTCTACTAAAGTGAAGTTTGCATTAGACAATGGGCTGACTCCAATTTTCTGTTGTGGTGAAAAACTGGAGGTACGTGAAGCAGGAGATCATGAAAATCTCGTTGGGAGTCAGATAGAAGAAGCGCTTTTCGATCTTTCTGAAGAAGAAATTAAAAAAGTTGTCATTGCCTATGAGCCAGTCTGGGCAATTGGAACTGGTAAAACGGCCTCCGCAGAGCAGGCGCAAGAAATGCATGCGTTTATCCGTAATCAGATTGCTTTAAAATACACTCAGGAAGTAGCTGATGAGATCTCAATTTTGTACGGAGGGAGTGTCAAGCCGGAAAATGCAAGGGAGATTTTTTCTCAAGCGGATGTTGATGGCGGACTGATTGGTGGGGCCAGCCTTAAGTCACGTGACTTTACCAATATCGTTAAGGCTTTCGATTGATGGAATTCATTACCATCAAAGTATCCTGCTCTTCTGATCTAACCGATGTTTTGATTGCAGAGCTATTCGAAGTAGGATTCGATTCCTTTCAGGAATTTGATGATGGTTTCGAAGGTAGCTGCGATCAGTCACAATTTGAAGAAGCGAAGATTAAAGCTATTTTCACAAACTACAAAGATGTATCCTATGACATCAAAGAGCAGGAAAAAATAAATTGGAATGAAGAGTGGGAAAAGAATTATGATCCTATCATAGTTGGAAATAAATGCATTGTGAGAGCTTCATTTCATGAGCCTCAACCCCAATTTGAGTATGAAATAATTGTCACGCCTAAAATGTCATTTGGTACGGGTCATCATGCTACCACATATCAGGTGCTTGATTATCAAATGGACCTCAATCATTCTGATAAAAAAGTACTTGATGTAGGTACAGGCACAGGCATTTTGGCTATAATGGCAAAGAAAAGAGGTGCTGGGAAAATTACTGCGACGGATATAGATGATTGGTGCATAGAAAATAGTGAGGAGAATTTTTCGTTGAATCAAGTATCAGATGTGAGGTTAATTAAAGGTCAAATCTCAGAGGTTATTGAAAACGAATATGACATCATCATCGCTAATATCAACAAGAATGTGCTTCTAGATCAGATTGGGGAATATGCTTCCAGATTGAGGCAGGGTGGTGAACTAATTCTCAGTGGTTTTTATGATGACGATATTCCTGACCTTGAGGCAAAAGCCAATCATCACGGGTTTGAAAAAATGAAATCAACCACCCGAGATAAATGGGCAATGCTCGCTTTAAGAAAACTCTTCGTCTAAAAGAGTCGTCTAATTGACGTTACAGTGAGGACTTATAAATATCTTTATCGTTTGATGCGTACGCTCATATATTCATTTTTTGCAATTGTAGTATGTGCTACACCCTTGCATGCACAACGATATTCTGAAGACAAAACAGAATTTCGTCAGCAAGCTATTGCGAGATTGAAATCAATTGGAACCGAATCTGCTAATAAAATAGCATTCGATTTTCAAAATGCCTGGGATGGGAAGTTTACTTCCGATCAACAAGACAGGGCGCATAAGATTGCATTGACTATGCAAAAAAAAGGGTATCAATTTTATCCTTACTACTATCATTTCTTTACCTACCTCGCATACTCTGTCACACAGGAGAACCTTCAAAGAGACCAGTTAGATAAAGTATTAGAAATAAACGAACAGGTTGTTCATACCTTGAGTAAATCGGAATATAAAGATTTCCTTTTTGGGCTCAACATTTATTTTGCGAGGCGTTACCTAAGTCTGGACAAAAATCTTGTGGTGCAGGCACCTGAAGGGTCGTATGAATTCAGATTATTGGATGAATACATTATGCTCGAGGAGCCAGAGGAAGAAATAAATGAAGCAGATACGGCTACATTGATCACTGAAGAAGAAATGCCGGTAATTATAGAAGACAATACCTCTACCGATAGCTGGGGTGATGACAACTGGGATAGCAATGACGATTGGGGGAGTAATGATGACTGGGGAAGTTCAGATGATGATTGGGGGAGTGACGATTCATGGGGTGATGACAGCTGGGGTGATTCGGATGACTCGTGGGGAAGCAGCAACGACAGTTGGGGCGATTCATGGGGAAGTGAAACTGAAGAAACCGTTGAAGAGGCCCCTGTGGCAGTTAGACCTAGTTATGCTGCTTCAGAACCAGATTATCTGAAACTTAAGCAGTATCAATACATTCACCCGAAAGCTGAAGGACCGGTTATTGAGGTTAAGAATACACGATTGGTATTAGTAACTCCATTCGATTCGCTAAGAATTAAAAGTGTTAATGGCACATTCCTACTTAAAAACCGAACATTAACGGCAGAGCAAGGATCACTAGAATGGCCTGCTTTAAATACTAAGTTCCGGGGAGCTGTTGTGCAGTTAAAAGAATTTCACCTTAAGAAAGATCACTCCGATTTTTGGACTCCAAATGCGACGCTACAGTTTTCAGATCTTACAGGAGAAGGTCAAATTGAGGGGGTATTTGAATACAAAAGTACTCCTCGACCAAAGAGGGCATTGAATGAATATCCGATTTTCACTTCCAATGAGGCTAACGCGACAGTCAATCTTCCTGATGACAAATTAAGTTATACTGGCGGCATTCAGCTGAGGGGAAACCAATTGTACGGTAAGTCTATTTCCCGTGAGGCTGGCACTTTGCAAATCAAAGACGGTAAGGGTAATACTGTGCTTCTAAAATCTAAAGAATTTTTTCTCGGGGATTCTTTGGTTTCAATGAATAGTGGGTCTTTCACGCTCTTACATGGCAGTGATTCGATCGTTCACAAATCAGTGCGAGCAAAATATGACATAAATACACGGGAACTATTGGTCTTGAGGAACTCATCTCTTACCCCTTTCAAATCGACATACTTCGATGTAATTATGAACGTGGACCTAATCACCTGGAGTATGAGTAAGGATTCAATTGCTCTTGAAATAATGAATGGGAAAGACTTACTGCCCGCCTCTTTTGAGTCAGAAGATTTCTTCGATTTGGTTCGTTATGAAAAGATCGCCAGATTCCTCGATTTTCATCCTATAAATGCCACTGTCTTTTACTCCAGAAAGTATGGCATTGAAGAGTTTTATGTGGGTGAGTTGGCCATGGAATATAACATAGATGAACGATTTGCGCAGGGAGCTGGAAAAATTCTTTCCCAGTACGGATTTGCTGATTACAATGCAACTACCGGCCTATTGAAACTGTATCCAAAAGCTTTTTTGTACTATGATGCTTCTGCCAAGAAAGTCGATTTTGATAATTTGATGATCCCATCTAAAATCCAAAATGGATCAAATGCCCACCTGTTACTAGATAGCGGACAACTAAAGATTCGCGGTGTTAGAAGGTTCTATTTGACCACTGATTTCAAAATCTATGCGGAACCAGGGGATAGCACAGTTACACTCCTTAAAGGACGAAATGTTGAATTTGATGGAATGATGCACGCGGGTGACTTCCAGTACAAAGGGGTCGGCCATCAATTTGATTATGAGGAATTCATTGTCAACATGCCCCAAATAGACTCCTTGCGGTTGACCGTGCCTATGCAAGACTCTACAAGAGAAGATGGTGGGGTTGAGCTGGTAGCTCTTAAAAATGAATTAACCGAAACCTCTGGAACTTTATATATTAACAGTAGCAACAATAAATCCGGAAAAGATGAAAACAGAAGGTATCCTTACTTTAATTCGGACAGTGAGGCTATCGTGTATTTCGATGGAAAAGAAGTATTGAATGGTGCATATGATAAGTCTGTAAGGTTTATCATTCCGCCGTTTGAAGTAGATAGCTTGGAAGGAAAAGATGGTGAAAGTATCAGCTTCGAAGGAACGTTTAATTCCGGAGGGATATTCCCAACTTTTCCAGAAACACTGCATATCCAGGAGGATCGGTCCTTAGGTTTTACTCATCAGATCCCAACAGAGGGATACAGCTTATATGGGACCGAAGCGAAAACTTACGAAGAGATCAGTTTAAGTAACAAAGGAATGAGAGGGTATGGGCAAATTGACTTTCTGACCACAACCATTTACTCAGATGATTTTATCTACTATCCGGATTCCGTTTCGACAGATGGTTCCGGCGGAGTAATTTCTCCAGGAAATTATAAAGGAGCGAGCTATCCGGAGGCTGTTTTGGGCGCATACGATATGTACTGGCTTCCAAGAAAAGATAGTATGTATTTGCGAACAGTGGGAGAACCTTTTAAATTCTATAACTCAACCGCTGAGCTTGAAGGCTTTGCCAATATCACCACAAATGGTGTGTATGGTGGTGGTACCATGCTAACTCGTGGTTCCAAGGCTGAATCAAATGAATTGAGCTTTAAAGAATTGGAATATGGAGCTCGTCATGCACAATTCCAGGTTCTTACGGATGATCCGGAAAAGCCTGCCATGGCTGGAGATGATATCCGTCTAGATTTTGATCTCACCAGCAATACCGCCGCAATCCGACCAGAGAAAGTCGGTGTGGCTGCCATCTCTTTCCCTTATGCACAGATGAAAACTTCCATTACGGAGGCAATATGGGACTTGGAAGACTCCATTGTGACGATGATAAAACCAGATAACATTCCCATTGAAGACTCTTACTTCTACACGACACTAGATGACTTAGACTCACTTGCCTTTAGTGGTGAAAAAGCCATTTATGATATAAATACCCAGGAACTGAATGTACAAGGCATTCCGTATATAATCGTGGCTGACTCCAAAATAATACCGGAAGGAAATGAAACGACCATTCTTGCCAATTCTGTCTTGCAAAAATTCAACAATGCACAAATCATCATTGATACATTGAATGGTTATCACTATCTGGATCGTGCAAATATCAGAGTCATTTCCAGGTTAAAGTTTGAAGGGAATGCATTCTACCAACAAATTATTGGCACAGATACTTTTGACATCCGCTTCGATAGTTTTGAGCTCCAAGAAGTACCTGTTGGCGAGCCGGATAGAAAAGGAAATTATGAAACACGTTTGATGACTGTATCTGGTGGCGAAGTTTTAGAAAATCAAAACCTGATAATTTCTCCGGGATTCTTTTATAAAGGATCAGTTACGATGTATGCCTCTAAACCGGCGCTTGAAGCTGATGGGTATATAAAACTGATGCTGAACGACCCTGATTACAATCATTGGGTTGAATTCAAACGAACCGAAGGTGAAAGAGATGTTCAGCTGTCCTTTGATAATGCGCTATTAGAAGGTGGAGAGAGGGTCTACGCCGGAATACATACAAATGTCCGTGATGAACTCTATACAACTTTTGTAGAACCAAAAGCTGCAGGGTCTGATACCGACTTTTTCAACGCCAGTGGCATTTTGACTTTCACTGACTCTATCCAGACCTACCGAATCGAAAATCCAGATAAAACTACAGGGCTATCTTATCAGGGGCATACCATGATTTATATGGATAGCTCCAAATCAATTGTCTTTGAAGGCAAAGCAAACTTCATCAGTCCACTTAATGAGCAAGTAAAAGTAGAGGCCTCTGTACTAGGAGTCGGAAACAAGGAAAGCAATGAATATACCGCAGACGCGATGTTTGCGATGGACTTTCCTGCTCCGGATGGGGCCTTTGAAATTATGGCCGCCGACTTAATTGAAATTATTGAACGAATCGGTCCTCCGTTAGCAAATGATATTTCTCTGGAGTTGCTTTATAAACTCGCAAACCTGACGAATGATGCAACGGCAAAACTATATGAACAGTCGAGCCTAAAAGACTACACCGCGCTTGGTTCAGTTTCGAAAGAACTACAGCGTCAACTTTTCATTTCAGGGGTAAAAATGAAATGGAATTCCGAACAAAAGGCCTGGCACAATACTACCAAGCTGGCCATTTCAAATATTTATGAAAATGACCTCAATGCGAAGCTTGACGGTTTTCTTGAAATAAAGAAAGATGAATCGGGAGCTGAAGTTGTCAACCTGTTCATTCAGGCCGCTCCAGGCATCTGGTACTACATTGGTTATACGTTCAACCAGCTTATACTTTACTCTTCGAATTCAGAATTCAACGAACTGATCAAATCAAAATCGAATGCCGAAAATTCCAAACCTGGTGAATTAATAATTGGGGTAGGTGATACCAATGAAACACTTGGCTTTATCAATGCTTTCCGAGAAACCTATTTCGGAATCAAAGAGCCTTACAACCTGGTATCTCCTGATGAGATCAACGTCGAAGATGAAAACTTTGATACAATAGAAGAGGATGATGACGATGGGTTTGGTTTTGAGTAGCTATTGATCTGGGGATGGTGGAGGACAAATGTCCGCCATTTTAAACCTCCAATCATAACCGTTATGCTGGTCCACATCTAATTTCGCACATTCACTTTCAGTTCTCCGCCCGATGCATTTTACAAAGATGCCTTCCTCATCATATGAACTACACGTCCCAATTTCTTCCTCTGTATCACAGGAAAATAGAATAAAAGCTAAGATAAGAATGATAGTAACTCTCACCTATTAAAGATATACCTTTTGAATCATGCCCTGCATTGAAACGATTATTATATGGATTGCTACATTTCATGAATTAAGTTTGCCACAAAAAACATCCCATGAGTGCTATATCCTACATTGAAGAAAATAAAGAGCAATTTCTCAACGAGCTTCTTGAGCTACTTCGAATCCCTTCGGTAAGTGCCGACTCTAAATTTGCCGGCGATGTAAGAAATGCTGCCGAATACCTGAAAGAGCGTTTCAAAGACCTGGGCACTCATGTCGAAATCTGTGAAACTGCCGGATATCCTATAGTCTACGCTGAGCACATCAAAGATCCCAACCTTCCAACTGTTCTTGTTTACGGACATTATGACGTGCAGCCTGCTGATCCTTTGGAGCTTTGGGACTCTCCTCCATTTGAGCCGGTAGTAAAAAACGAAAAAATTTACGCCAGAGGATCTGCGGATGACAAAGGTCAAATGTACATGCACGTAAAAGCGTACGAAGCTTTAATCAAAACCGATAGCCTTCCCTGCAATGTCAAATTCATGATTGAGGGAGAAGAGGAAGTAGGGTCTGAAAACCTTGAAATATTCGTTAGAGGCAATAAGGAAAAATTGGCTGCTGATGTAATTCTAATTTCTGATACGTCAATTCTTAGCAACGATACACCGTCCATAACCGTAGGGTTGAGAGGACTCAGCTACCTGGAAGTAGAAGTAACCGGACCTAATAGAGACCTGCATTCAGGAACATACGGCGGAGCAGTAGGAAACCCGATTAATACCCTTTGCCAAATGATCGCCTCACTGCAAAATGAGAAAGGAGAGATTACCATCCCTGGATTTTATGATAAAGTTGAAGCCCTCTCTGATGAATATCGGGAAAAAATGAATCAAGCACCTTTTGATCTTGATGCATACAAAAAACATTTGGATATCAAGGCAGTAAAAGGAGAGGAAGGATATACAACCATCGAGCGAACAGGTATCAGACCAACCCTTGATGTAAACGGAATCTGGGGAGGCTACATCGGTGAAGGAGCGAAAACCGTTCTCCCATCGAAGGCTTATGCCAAGATTTCCATGCGCCTGGTTCCCAATCAGGACAGTAAAGAAATCACGGAGCTTTTTTCTAATCATTTTCAAAGTATTGCCCCGGTTCATGTAACTGTGGACGTAACACCACATCATGGAGGTGAGCCATCAGTAATTCCAACCGACTCTGTTGGCTATAAAGCAGCCTCCAAAGCGATGGAAAAAACATGGGGTAAAGAGCCAATCCCTACAAGAGAAGGAGGTAGTATTCCTATTGTTGCCCTCTTCCAGGACGTCCTTGGATTGGATTCCATTTTAATGGGATTCGGACTTAATGAAGATGCAATCCATTCACCCAATGAGAGCTACGGGCTTTTCAATTATTACCGAGGGATTGAAACGATTTCTCATTTCTATCAGTTTTTCACAGATATGTCAAAATCATAGCAATGAAGAAGGTCCTATTTCTATCTCTTTTCATCCTGACCACTCTTTCAGGTTTTGGTCAGATTTTCAGACCCATCAGCTGGGAGGTTGAACTTTCTGAAACTTCTCCGGAAGTAGGTGATGAGATTGAAATACGTTTCAAGGCAAAAATTGAAAAAGACTGGTACCTCTACTCTTCTGATTTTGATCCTGATCTGGGCCCGATGGTCACTGAGTTTGAGTTTGAAGAAAATGATAGCTATGAACTTATTGGTAATATCCAGCCCATAGATGCCAGGAAGAAATATGATTCGATTTGGGAGGGAGAATACACGTACTTCAAAAAAGAGGGGCTTTTCATTCAAAAGGTCAAAATTCTAAAAGCAGATTTTCAGGTTGCCGGAATATATACGTATCAGGTATGCTCGGATGTAGATGGAAAGTGTATTCCTTTTGACGATGAGTTTTCACTATCAAATGCATCCAAAAAGTCCGGAGGTTTAAAAAAAAAGACTGAACCGGAGCAAGGAGGAAGCCTTTGGTCCATTTTGATTACTGCTTTTTTAGCAGGGCTTGTGGCACTGCTTACTCCCTGCGTATATCCGATGATACCAATTACAGTATCTATTTTCCTTAAGCAGAGCAAGTCAAGAAAAGAAGGAATAGGTAAGGCACTGATCTATGGTGCATCCATTATCATATTCTTCAGTTTACTCGGTTTTTTGATTTCCTTCATATGGGGATTCACCGCACTGAATGAATTAAGTACGCATTGGTTGTTTAACCTGATCATCTTTTCTGTTTTTATCCTTTTTGCCCTCTCCTTCTTTGGGCTATTTGAAATTACACTTCCTTCCGGGCTGGTCACCAAAATAGATCGTCAAGCAGATCGTGGTGGCTTGATTGGAATATTTTTTATGGCAATCACACTGGTGTTGGTCAGTTTTTCCTGCACATTTCCGATTGTGGGTACAGCCCTGATCAACACATTGAGTGGAGGTAGTATTTTAGAAGGCACCACCGCTATGTTTGGTTTCTCGCTGGCCTTTGCCATTCCTTTTACAGGCTTTGCCATATTTCCTGCATGGCTAAAATCAATGCCAGAATCAGGAGGTTGGCTCAACTCCGTAAAAGTGGTCCTTGGATTTTTAGAGTTGGCACTAGCGCTCAAATTTTTAAGCGTAGCAGATTTGGCCTATCACTGGGGCCTCCTCGACCGTGAAGTATTTATAGCACTTTGGATTGCCATATTCGGGCTCCTTGGACTTTACCTCATCGGAAAACTGAAACTAAAAAGCGATTCTGACTCTGATAAAATTTCAGTCGCACGGTTAATACTGGGTGTTGCCACCTTTGCATTTGTCATCTCCCTTATCCCTGGTTTGTGGGGTGCTCCTTTGAAATCCCTTTCTGGGTTTCTTCCCCCAATGTCTACGCATAACTTCAACTTGTTGCAACAAGATGCAGGTGGAAATACCTGTGAAGAACCAAAGTATGCCGACATTTTACATTGGCCTCATGGCTTAAGTGGTTATTTTGATTATGATCAGGCATTGGCATGTGCCAAAGAACAAGGGAAACCCATTTTTATAGACTTCACTGGTCATGGATGTGTAAACTGTCGCGAAATGGAGCAACGTGTCTGGTCGGATCCTGCCGTACTGAAAAGACTTAGTAATGACTTTGTGTTGGTGGCATTATATGTGGATGACCGCACAATGCTTTCAGAAAATGAGTGGTTCAAATCCTCCTACGATGGAAAAACCAAAAAAACCATTGGACAGCAAAACGCTGACTTTCAAATCACCCAATTCAACAACAACGCTCAACCATTTTACGTGATTCTAAACGAGGATGAGGAACTTCTGATAGCACCAAAGGCATACGATCTGCGCGTATCCGCATTTGTTGATTTTCTTGATAAAGCATTGAAAAACCATCGAAAAAACGCAGTTTTGTAGCGTCATCAAGCTAATTAAATGAGAAGAACGAGAATTTGGCTCGTAATAACCGGGGTTACTGTTGCCCTAATTTTCGCACTATACCTTAAAGCTCCATTTACAGAGCCGAAAGAAGTAGTTGTCGACATTGAAGTTGACTCATCTTTCTTTCATCTACCTACCTTATACTATGGATATCCCATTGATTCATTTGATGTAGTTAAAGGAAAGGTGAGGTGGAATCAAAATCTCTCCGAGATTTTATCGGCATTCAATATTTCATTTCAAGACATTCATACCCTGGCAAAAAATGCGAAAGAAGTCTATGACGTTAGAAAGCTTAAAGCAGGTTCTAACTACTCCATTATTCTTGATAGAGATACTTTGAGAACCGCACGTCAATTCATTTTTGAACCCTCCCCCACAGAGTATGTGGTATATAATTTAAAAGATTCCATTTTTGCTAAACTGGAGCAGAAGCCAGTTAAAATCGCTGAAAGGGCCATTGCGGCAGAAATTAACTCCTCACTCTATGCTTCTCTAATGGATGAAGGTGCTTCTCCTTTACTAGTACATCCCCTTGTAGATGTTTTTGCCTGGCAGGTAGATTTCTTTAGAATCGCTCAGGGAGACAAGTTCAAAGTAATTTACGATGAGCAGACCGTTGATGGGAAAATTGTTGGAATTGGAGATATTAAAGCAGCCTACTTTGAACATTGGGGGAAGCCATATTATGCAATCCCGTATCAGACGGCCGAAAAAGTCGATTTTTTTGACGAGGAAGGGAATAGTCTTCGTAAGACACTACTAAAAGCTCCATTGAAGTATGATAGAATCAGCTCCAAGTATTCACTAAGAAGGTTTCATCCAGTCCAGAAAAGATATAAAGCTCATCTTGGTACAGACTATGCTGCAAGAACAGGGACCCCAATTCAAACGGTTGGGGACGGATTAGTTCTTGAGGCAAAATATCATGGAGGAAATGGTAATTATGTGAAGATCAAACATAACAGCAACTATACCACACAATACCTTCATATGTCAAAAATTGCTCGGGGGATTCGTCCAGGAGTAACCGTGAAACAGGGACAAATAATAGGGTATGTAGGCAGTACAGGATTAGCTAATGGTCCACACCTATGCTACAGATTCTGGAAAAATGGGCGTCAGGTAGATGCTTTAAAAGTAGATATCCCTTCGTCGAGTGGTATTGATGCCGCTTACCTAAAAGAATTTAGGGTCGTTGGAGATTCTATTAAGTCGGTATTAGATGGCATAGAGTTGGTATCTAAGGAATCTTTACTTGCAAAAATTCCAAAAAAAGAACAAGATAATCCGTAGCTCTCAATCAAATCCACAGAACTATTCTTTAGTTTTTGCATTTATTTACGTTATTTTGACCTAAATCATCCAAAATTCACATGCGAAAAATATATTCGTTAGCCTTTTTTTCGCTCGTTTTATTTACCACCACACACGCCCAGGTTACTAATGATACCTTAGTGCTTGTTTATGGTAAGATGCTAAAGGCTTCAGATTCTACGCCAGTGGCGGGAAATATACTTTATGAAAAGCTCCCGTATTATGATGATATGGGCATGGCCCCTACTCAAGTAGATGGTAGTTATGAAATTCAACTGATTAAGGGAAAGACCTACAACTTCTCAGTAAAGAAGGGCGGTTACAAACCTTACCAGCAAGAAGTCAAAGTTTTAGGTAACCAAACACATGATATCTACATCGCTGAAGATGTGGTAGAATTACGAAAACTGGAAAACCTCATCTTCGCTAGGGGAAGTGACCGAATTTCATCAAGTTCTTTCATGGAGCTAAATGAGTTGGCTACCTGGCTGAATGCAAATCCTTCAATCGTTATTCAACTAGAAGGTCACACCGATTTTGCTGGTAATCCCGACGCAAACATGAGACTCTCGGAGGCACGAGTAATAGCAGTTCAAGAATATCTTATTGATCAAAAGGTCAAAAAGAGCAGAATCTTCACAAAAGCTTTTGGCGGTACTCAACCAATAACTCAAGATCGATCAGATGAAGCAAAAGCGCTAAACAGACGTGTTGAAGTTAGAGTTATCCGTCGTTAATAAAAGACTTATGAAAAAAATATCCTTAATCATACTCGCTTTGCTGGTCTTCCAAACAGCAAAATCACAAGAAACAGTGGCTTGGGGTACACAAGTTGTTGATGTATCATCCGAGTATTCGCCATATGAGTTCTCTGCAATCCAAACACTGCATAGGCCAAATGTTCTTCCAAACGGAGGTGAAAATCCAAATGCATGGAGGCCGAAGAGTACGAACAAAGAAGAGTTTATAATGGTATCATTCCAAACACCAATAAAGGCAAAACAAGTAGCTATTGCAGAGTCTGAAAATCCGGGTGCTGTAAAAGCTGTTTACGGTTATGATAGTGAATACAATGAGTATACGTTATTTGAACTTACTGCCAGAGATCTTCCAATTGAGTCAAGATTGCTTAATCTGTTCTTTGAAGAAACATCATATAAGATTTATGCGGTACGTGTAGTTTTAGATTGTAGTGTCTCTGATGGATATAATGCAATCGATGCAATCGGAATCTCAGCTTCAAACATTCCGATAAATGTGCTTTTGAACTTGGCGCCTGGGGTAAACAGTGCGGTAGATGCTGAAAAATTAAGCACCAACGTAAATAGTGATTACGTTGAGCACAGTCCTATCATCTCACCGGATGGCAAAAAACTTTATTTCTCCAGACAGTTTCATCCCGACAATGTGGGTGGCGTTAATGACGCGGAGGATATTTGGGTGTCAGAGTTAGACGAGGAAACTGGCGAATGGCTTCCGGCCAGAAATGTGGGACCCCCACTAAATACCAAGGGACCAAACTTCATCAGCTCTATCAGTATGGTTGGCGGAAAAGAAGTTTTAATCTTAGGAAATAGATATGGCAAAAAAGGTCGAATGTATACTGGAGTTTCAACAGCTACAAGAGAGGGAGATACGTTCTCTGAGCCAGTCCCTATTGAGATTGAAAATGAATATAACTACTCTCCAAATGCTGATTTCTTCTTAGCCCCAGGGGGAAAAGCCATGATCATGTCTGCAGAACGAGATGACACCTATGGATCTAGAGATTTATATGTGTCCTTCAAAAAAAATGATGGAACATGGTCAGAGCCACGAAATTTGGGTAACGATATAAACACACTTGGTGAAGATGAGTCACCATTTATGGCTGATGATGGTAAGACATTGTATTTTTCCTCAGATGGTTACACTGGATATGGAGGAGCAGACATTTATGTCTCATTCAAACTGGATGATACGTGGAAAAGGTGGTCTGAGCCAGAAAACCTTGGGCCTGGTATAAATAAGGAAGGCAATGATGAGTATTTCAGTATCCCTTCTAGTGGTCAAAACCTATATTTTACACGTGGTGAAAAAGGTGAAGACACTGATATATTTAGTTTCAAAGTAGAAGATCTGTTTGTAGATCAGGTATCTCCATTGGTATCGTCTGTAGAACACCTCATGGATTCAGAAGTAATTGTGACTGTTTCCGGTACCGTATTAGATGCTAAAACAGAAAAACCGGTAGATGGAGCTACTCTCCTAATCGAAAGACTGCCTGATGGCTTAGATATTGGTCATGCTGCCACAGATACGACGGGTACGTTCAAATTCACTGTACAAGGTGGCTGGCAGTATGGATTGGTTGGAGAGGCAGAGGGCTACATTTCAGAGACAGAGCGGTTAGATTTTATCGAGCTTAAAAAATCAGATACCGTAGAAAAGTTGATCCGAATTTTCCCTATACAGAAAGGTGAGACCATCGAGCTGAAGAATATCTTCTTTGATTTCAATAAGTGGGATTTAAAAACTGCCTCTTATCCTGAGCTTAACAGAGTATTGGAATATTTGCAAGACGGGACTATCGAAAAGATTCTTATCTCAGGTCATACAGATAGCGTAGGTGATCCGGATTATAACATGAGTTTGTCTGGAAAACGTGCTAAGTCTGTGATGGATTATTTCATTAAGAATGGAATAAGAAGAGATCGAATTGCGTACAAAGCCTTGGGTGAGTCACAACCAAAAGTTCCTAATGATACCCCCGAAAATCGCCAGAAAAACAGACGTGTAGAATTTCAAATTCAATAGACAAGCATTTTTTATGAAATTTGAAGTCAGCTTTCGAGCTGACTTTTTTTATTTTTAACCTATGGATACAGCTACAAAATCGCATATTCGTGACCTATTTGAACAAGTAAAAACACACGCTTTAACCCTTAGACAAGGGACCGTATCTGATAGAAAAAAGCAACTGAAAAGGCTTGAGAGTTGGATACTTAACCATCGCGGAGAAATCCATGAAGCTGTATATAAAGACTTGCAAAAGCCAGCGCAAGAAACGGATGTTACAGAAGTTTTTGTGGTATTATCCGAAATCAGAAAGGCATCCAAAAACCTTAAGTCCTGGATGATGTCAAAGCCTGCGGCAAGCAGCATAACCTATATTGGCACTAAGGCTTATACACATTATGAACCGAAGGGTGCATGTTTGATAATTGCTCCATGGAATTATCCATTTCAATTAGCCGTGGGCCCTTTGGTGTCAGCAATTGCTGCTGGTAATACCGCGATTATAAAACCATCTGAATTCTCAGAAAACACCTCTGAGCTAATATTAAAAATGTGTGCTGAAATTTTCAGGCCTGAAGAAGTGTCTGTTGTATTGGGCGCTGTTGACGAATCAAAAGAGCTGCTTACCCTTCCTTTTGATCATATTTTCTTTACTGGCAGTCCGCAAGTTGGAAAAATTGTGATGGAAGCTGCCGCGAAACATTTAACCTCAGTCACGTTGGAGTTGGGTGGAAAATCTCCCACTATTGTTGACCAAAGTGCCAACATCAAAGATGCTGCAAAAAAGATCGCCTGGGGAAAGTGGTTAAATGCCGGCCAGGTCTGTATTGCCCCTGACTATCTGTTTGTGCACGAAGATGTAAGAGAGAGGCTAGTTGAAGAGTTGGTCATTCAATCTGAGAAGCTATATGGAAACAAAGAAACATATGGTGCACTTATCAGCCGACACCACCACAACAGAATAAACGACCTGATGGCAGACGCTATTGATAAGGGAGCAGATATCGAATTTGGAGGAAAATCTGATCGGGACAATCTTCGATTTACGCCAACCCTTCTATCAAATGTATCGAAAGAATCACGTATTATGGAAGAAGAGATTTTTGGTCCCATACTGCCACTTCTCACTTATCAGAATATTGATGAAGTGATCAACTTTATCAATCTAAAACCTAAGCCTCTTTCCTTATATGTTTTCTCTGCTAAAAATTCCATTATTAAAAAGGTCAAAAAAGAAACAAGTGCTGGAATGATGACAATTAATGATGTTGTTTTGCAATTTGCACATCCGAACCTTCCTATTGGTGGTGTAAATAATAGTGGAATTGGTAAAGCCCACGGTCATGCTGGTTTCATCGCCTTTTCAAATGAAAAAGCAATCGTTAAACAGCGAGTTGGTTTCACCATGGCCAAAACCGTCTATCCGCCATATTCAAATATCAAAAAGTTTATGATTGATTTCATGGTTAAGTATTTTTGAGACGTGAAAAAATTACTCTTTATACTTCTGGCATTCGTCATTGCATGTAGTACTCCCTCGGGCGAAGAAGATTCCAAACGTCCTTCTGATTGGAAAGGAACTTGGAAAGCCGAATGGGAAACTCCACCTGAATCATATCCCGGGATTGAAGACATGGAATTCTATATGCAAGGAAGATTCATATTTTCTGACGACAGTCTGACGAAAGTAGTCTACGGATATCCAGGCTGTATTTTTGCGATTGATACCTTATCTCATACGCAATCCTGGTATGTGTCAAATGACACGCTTTTCCTTCTTAATAATTCAGCGGGCACAGGTATGACCTATAAAGTGGCATCAAAATCACAGGACCGAATCAGGCTTCAGCTCATGGACGATATTTTCGTTACGTTGAGTAAATAGTCTTCTATTAAAAATCCTTCACTGCTTACGAGTTGGTAACTATTCTATTTAATTTGGTAGAAAATTAATCTATCATGAAGAAGGTTTTTATCATACTTGGTGGTCTTGTAGTTATTCTAATTGCAGCAATTATCGTTCTTCCCATCATTTTCAAAGATGATATTCAAAAAGCTTTGGATGCTTCCATGGCTGAAAGCCTGAACGCAAGAGTGTTCTACGACATTGACAAGTTTGAACTTTCATTGATCCGGAACTTTCCTGATATCACAGTGAGTATGGGTGATTTTGGAATCGTTGGCGTTGAAGAGTTTCAGAATGACACGCTAGCCTCCGTTGGTACTTTTTCAGTTACTGTAGACTTAATGTCTGCGATCAGCGGTGATCAGATTATTGTTGAAGAAATTCTTCTGGATAAGCCTAAAATAGTGGTATTGGTATTGCCTGACGGAAGCGCCAACTATGATATAGCCAAAGAAAGTACGGAAGAGCCAATTGATGACTCATCCGATGAGTCAAGTGCAGATGGAGGTAGTGTTAATGTAGGGATTGAAAATTGGAGCATTAAAAACGGTGATATAACCTATAAAGATCAATCTATTGGGTTTTATTCCACACTCTTTGGTTTCAATCACGAAGGCTCTGGTGATTTCACACTAGATGTTTTCGATATGAATACACGCACTACCGTTGATGCCGTCTCATTAGGTTTTGATGGAGTTGAATATATTTCAGATAAAACACTAGAGCTCGATGTGAATCTGAACATGGATATGAATCAAATGAAATTCACATTCATGGATAATCGGATTGCGGTTAATCAATTTGCCATGCAAGCGGATGGTTTTGTTAGCATGCCTGGTGGTGATATAAATATGGACATTACGTTTGGAGGAAAGGACATAAGCCTCACTAGTCTTTTGTCCCTTATTCCCGGCGTTTATCAGGAATATCTAGATGGTGTCACTGCTGGTGGTCAGCTGGGATTCAACGGCTCTGTAAAAGGTGTTTTTAATGATACATCCATGCCTGCTGTAGCGGCCAGTCTATCGGTAAACGATGGCAAAATTAGCTATGCTGAATTCAATATACCTATTGAGGATATCAATATAGCCACCAGCTTTAATTATCCGTCTGCTGACCTGACGAAAACAAGTTTCAATATTGATAACTTCTCTATGCTCGTTGATGGGGAGTCTGTTTCTACTTATTTGAAATTCAAAAATCTTGAAAACTACCAGTGGGATTTTGGATTTAAGGGGAATGCAGACCTGGAAAAAATCACAAAAGTAGTTCCCATGGAGGGCATGACTCTAGTAGGAAAAATCAATGCTAAATTGAAGAGTTCGGGTCAAATGGCAGATGTTGAGGCAGGCAAGTATGCAAATCTACCTACATCTGGAAGTATTACAATTAATGATTTTCTTTTTGAAAGTGAGGATCTTCCGCAAGGCTTCAGCATTTCCAGAGCCAATCTAACAGCAAGTCCATCTGAAATTAACCTATCAGAGTTTACCGCAAAGTCAGGAAATTCTGATTTTAGTCTGACAGGAAATATTTCCAACTTCCTTGGATTTGCACTCTCAGAAAATGAAGTCCTGAGAGGTAAGCTTGATTTTACTTCTCAACTCATTGATATAAATGAACTACTTCCAGAGGAAAGTATGGAAGAAGAAGTTCAAGAAGATACTTCCGCACTCGAAGTGATTAAAATTCCTGAGAATATTGATTTTACACTAACCTCCTCTATTGATAAAATCGCATACTCTGATATGCCGATAACCAATTTTAAAGGGGTTGTACTCATTAAGGATGGCGCGATCATTCTCGACAAAAACAATTTTAATCTCCTTGAGGGAAGTTTTGAGATGACCGGCTCATATGTGACAAAAGATCTGGATAAACCAAAATACGATCTCGGATTTAAAGTAAGTGATCTGTCAATAGCAAGCGCATTCTCAACATTCGAAACGATCAAAAACTATGTGCCAATCGCAGAACAAGTAACTGGCAGGTTCTCAGCAGATTTCAATGCTGTTGGAAACCTGGGAAAAGATATGATGCCATTGATGGAAGAAATGAACCTAAATGGGTTGGTAAATATTGCACAAGCAAGCTTGGAGAAAGGGCTGTTTATAGAAAAACTATCTGCAGTTACTGCACTTAAAAGTGGAGCTAGTTCTCAACCAGCAAAAAAAATAACAATTAGTGATGTGCTGATTCAAACGGAAATTAAAGATGGCACATTATTCGTTGAGCCATTTGAATTAAATGTTGGCGGACAAAACGCAGTTGTTGGCGGTAGTAACACCCTTGATGGAAGCCTTGATTACTCGATGCTCCTAAAAGACATCCCTACAGGACAAATAGGGAGCGCTTTGAATAGTGCCATTGGCTCTTTAACAGGAGGTAAAAAATTGATCGCTGATAAGATCAACCTCAATATCGGGATAGGAGGAACCACAGATGATCCAGCTGTAAAGTTGTTGGGTACAAGTAATGCCTCAGGAAGCGAGACCTCCGCTACCACCGACTTCAAAAAGACACTCAATTCAAAAGTGGATGAGAAAAAAGAAAAAGCGGAAGCCGAATTAGAAAAAAAGAAAGAGGAGCAAAGACAAAAAATAATGACGGAGGCCCAGGCTCAGGCTCGGAAAATAAGAGAAGATGGAAAAGCAACAGCTGATAAAATGAGAGAAGAGGGATATGCCGCTGCGGACAAGTTAATTGATGAAGCCGGGTCTAATCCAATCAAAAAGAAGCTAGCCCAGGAAGCTGCAAAGAAACTGAGATCAGAGACAGATGAAAAAGCAGATAAAATCGAAGCTGAAGCTAATCAAAAGGCTGATAAATTGATCGAAAAGGCACAGGGGAAAGCCAATGAAATATAGATTGTATACTTGAAGAGCTCATTGAACTTACAATCGCTGTAACACTTGCATTCGATGAGCATCCAGTTTTAGAAAACTGAAAAGCAAGATTGTAAAAGCCCATAATGAAGAACCGCCATAACTAAAGAAGGGCAATGGTATTCCAATTACTGGAAATAGACCTATTGTCATAGCAATATTTACCGTAAAGTGGAAGAAAATTATTCCGATGACCCCATAGCCATAGACTCGTGAAAATGTAGACTTTTGTCTTTCTGCCAAGATTGATAATCTAATTAGCAGGGTACAAAATAAGGCCAACACCAAAATACTACCAACCCATCCATGCTCCTCACCAATGGTGCAAAAGATAAAATCCGTTGTTTGTTCTGGTACAAAATCAAATTTTGTTTGAGTTCCTTCTAAAAATCCTTTGCCTGCAAAACCACCAGAACCGATGGCTATTTTCGATTGAGTTACGTTCCATCCTGCACCAAGTGGATCTATGTTAGGGTTTACCAATGAAAGAATCCGCTTTTGTTGGTGCGGTTGTAATACATCGGTTAAGATGAAGTCTACACTTCGTACTGCGAATGTCACCACTATCGCCGATACAACAATGTAAAGAAGGCGCTTAGGATTTCTGGCATTTAGACCTAAGAAAAGCAATGTCACAATTGCTATACCAGCTAATATTACAGTTTGGCTTACCAAAAGTGTAAGTAGGAAAACCGCGAATATAGAAACTGCCACTATCAGAAGAAGTGGTGGCATCCCCTCCCTGAACATTGGTACTACCAATGCAGCAAAAACAAGTGCTGTCCCCGTATCACCCTGTAGAATGGTAAGTCCCATAGGCAGAAGAATTATTGCAAAAGAAACTGCTAGTGTATTGAGGTTCGTTAGTTTCCTTGTAGAATGGTCCAGGTATTTGGCCAACGCAAATGCAGTAGCAAATTTTGCAAACTCCGAAGGTTGAAGACCAAAGCCACCTATTCCAACCCACGATTTTGATCCCGCTACCTCCTTACCTCCAATTAGAATAAAAAGCAACATCGCCATAAAGATGCCATACGTGATATAGGCGAATGAGTCGAAGAACTTGTAATCAAAGAAAAAGATTGTAAATGCTATTGCTACAGATGTGAGTATCCAAAGCATTTGTCTACCGGCGCTTGTCTGTATATCAAACAGACTTTGGTTAATCTCAGGGTCATATTCTGCTGCATAGATATTCAACCAGCCCGCTAGCACTAGCGCTGCGAAAAGCAGGACAGAAGTCCAATCAATTTTCTGCGATAGTGAGTCTTGGCGCATTTTTAGGTAAGTATCTTTCTTCTAAAACATAATTTTCTAACCAGGGTCTTGATATCGACCCTAAAACATACTTTTCCGCTAACAAACTTGCAACTGAAACTGCGGCTCTTCCTCCTTGCCCTGCATTTTCAACATACGCAGCAATCGAGATTTTCGGATTATCCATTGGCGCAAAACCCATGAAACCAGAATGATCCTCGCCGTGAGGGTTTTGAACAGTACTTGTTTTACCTGCAAGCTTAAGGGTGTCTAAATAACCTCTGATTCCTGATCCGCCTTTGACTACTTGCTCCATCCCAAGAATTATAGGATCAAAGAGTTCGGGATCAAATGGAAGAATCTCCTTTTTGATATTTGGGTTTGGCCAACCTTCAATCTTGTCTACAACATGTGGTGTAATGAAATACCCTTTGTTTGCAATAATCGCACCCAGATTAGCCATTTGAAGAGGTGTAACCAACAGCTCCCCTTGCCCAATACTTAGCGAAGCGATGTTGGAATATTTCCAGCGTTTTGCCCCATATATCCGATCATAATATTCAATACTCGGTACATTCCCTTTAATTTCATTCGGTAAGTCAACCCCAAGTTTTCGACCCAGCCCAAACTCCTTCACATGTTCCCGCCACTTTTCAAATCCAATTCTGGAATCTATGAAAGCGCTTTCATCTGCCCCTTGCTGTACCATCCGTCGCATTATTAGATAGAAATAGTTGTTTGACGACTTAGTAATGGCTTTCACCAAAGCATATCGTCCCGGAGGGGCCAGGTCCCCAATATTACTGTGATCTACCTTTATTATTTCATCGGCCGAAAGCACTTTTTCGTGCATTGCGACAATTCCTTGAATGGTCTTAAACATTGAACCCGGAGGATACCTCGCTTGAAGGGGTCTATTCAGAAAAGGCTTATTCTCATCTTTATTCAGCTCCGAAAAGTTCTTACCAAAATTTTTCCCGCTTAAGAGGTGAGGATCGTAAGATGGTGCCGAAACCAATGCCAAAATCCTTCCTGTAGAAGGTTCAATTGCTACTACACTCCCAACCTTACCCTCCATTAGTCGCTCCGCGTACTGCTGCAGTTCCAAATCGATAGTAAGATGAATATTTTCACCAGATTTAGGTAGCGTATCGTATTCACCGTCTCTATAATCATCCTTAATAACCCCTTGCACATTGACCACCTTATATGAAGCACCTCGCTTCCCTCGCAAATAATCTTCATAGGATTTCTCAATTCCACCAATTCCAATATAATCACCGGATCGATAGTATTTTGTAGTATCTCTGTTAAGAAAGCTTCCGCTAACCTCACCAACATAGCCTACGACATTGGCGAGTGATTTTGTATTATAAGACCTAATCGTTCGAGGCAGTACGTAGAAACCAGGATAATTTATGAGTTGATCCTGCAATTTGGCAAAGAGCTCATCCGAAATTTGCCCCACTAATTTTGAAGCTAAAATTGAAGAATACTTTTCCGCTTTTATAAGCTTTTCATTTAACTCTTCTCTATCAATCTCAAGAAGATTGCAAAATGCAACGGTATCAGTAATCTCCGCCTCTTTAGGCACGATCATTAGATCGTAAACCGGAGAGTTATAAATAACTAGACTATCGTTACTATCGTAGACTAATCCTCTAAACGGATATTGAACAATTTTTTGAACAACATTATTTTCTGCCGCTACCTTATAATCTTCTTCTAAAATTTGAATATAAAAGAGTCTGACCGCAAATATGGTAACCGTGAATACGATCAGTCCCCTGATGATAAAACTTCTCCCTCTCATGTTCTCCTCCTATTCGGTGTTATTGCAAAATTGATCACTAGTATGATCACACCACTAAAGATAGTGCTGAAAAACACTTTACTCAAGACCAACACAAATAAATGAAACCCTCCATTTTCCACAAAAAAGATAATAAAGTGATGCACAAAAATGAGAGGAAAAATATAGTAGATAAAGCCGGACTTTTTAAGGCTACCCACATTTAGATTTATCACTTCTTGGTAATCGTCATTTACGATATTCAACCAAAAACCTCTAATGAACATAATAAAAACTGAGGCTGAGGCGTGGATACCTGGTGTATCTGTGAAAACATCAACCAGAAGTCCAATAAAAAAACCTATAATTAAAAGATATGACCGACCAAGTGTGCGAGGCAACAGAAGTAAAAAACCAACATAGAAAAAACCAAATGCTTTATCAAAAAGTGTGATTCTGTGAACAAGCGGAAGTTGTACAACCAGCAGCAGTATTAGATTCAAAACTTGTTCTTTGATGCTAACTCTTGTCATTGCACTTGTAAAGAGTCTTTCTCTTGTTTTAGTAAATCCTTAATTACGAACACCTGGTACAGGCTGGTAAAATCTGTAGCGAGTTTAATCTTGGCTTCAAAAAAAGTCATATGCTCTTCAAGGTGTATTTCGTCAACAATTCCCACAAGGACATTTTCTGGGAATACAGAGTTGAAACCTGAAGTAACAATAGAGTCTCCTTCTTTGAGCTTAATATGCCGTGGAATATATTTCAAACTAGCTCTGTCATATACCAGCTGATCCCATTGTACTGTACATTTTGTGTCAGTTCTCTTGACTTTGGAAGAAACTAAAAGCTTTGGATGGAGCAATGAGTAGATCGTCGCAAAATTATTGGTGACTGACTTAACTTGTCCCACAACTCCAAAAGGAGAAATCACACCCATTCCAACCTCTATACTATCCAGCTTGCCTGCTGAAATCGTGATATAGTTTGCACTCCGATCAAATGTGTTATTTATCACCCGGGCCCCTATAACCTGATACTGCTCCACTGTATCCAGTTGTGAGTATTTTTCGGTTCTTAGGGAACTGAGCTCTTGTTGAAGCTTTTCATTTTCAAGCATCAGCTGTTGGTTAGCTTCTGCTAGTTGAAAATAATCGCTAATGTTATCGGACGTTTGCGTCAAGGATGCGGCAGCCTCATTACTTGAGTTGAGGAAAGCTGCGTTGTGTCTGTAATTAAAATTTACCAGAAGCCACACACTTAGGATTTCCAAGCCGAGAAAAACGGCTATCTCTCGTTGTTGGTAGAGGAAATCTAAAAGCCTTTGCATTCAGTTCTAGGTCATCAATACCGCTTTGAATTGATTTATGTTCTTAAGAGCTGTGCCTGTTCCACGAACAACTGCTCTCAAGGGATCTTCAGCAATATGGATTGGAAGTTTTGTTTTCATAGCTAAGCGCTTATCTAAACCTCGTAGCATTGCGCCTCCTCCGGTTAGATAAATTCCATTATCGTAGATGTCTGCTGATAGTTCAGGTGGAGATATTTCTAGAGCTTTAAGAACCGCTTCTTCAATTTTGGAAACAGACTTGTCTATCGCAAAGGCGATTTCAGAATAAGAAATTTTTATCACCTTAGGAATTCCCGTCATTAGATCCCTACCTCTAATTTCGTAATCTTCGGGAGCATCTTCTTCAAGCTCAGTCAAAGCAGACCCTACCTCAATTTTAACCTTCTCAGCTGTTCGCTCTCCAATTAAGAGGTTGTGCTGTCTTCTCATGTAATCAAGTATATCCTTATTAAAAGAATCTCCCGCTACACGAATAGATTGATCACATACAATGCCACTCAGGGCAATTACAGCAATCTCTGTTGTACCTCCTCCAATATCCACAACCATACTTCCTATCGGCTGATCAATGTCAATCCCGATTCCAATAGCCGCGGCAATTGGCTCATGAATCATGTAGACCTCCTTAGCTCCGGCATGTTCTGCCGAATCCCGAACAGCTCTTTTTTCAACCTCGGTGATCCCAGAAGGAATGCAAATGATCATTCGGTGCGATGCAGGCAGAAAACTTTTCTTACCTCTATCCATCATTTTGATCATCCCACGAATCATGTGTTCTGCAGCATGGAAATCTGCAATCACACCATCCTTTAGGGGACGGATAGTCTTAATATTTTCGTGCGTTTTTTCATGCATTTGCATAGCACTCCTGCCAATCGCCAAGACCTTGTTGGTGTTCTTATCAATTGCAATAATTGAAGGTTCGTCTACCACAACTTTATCCTTACTGATGATCAGTGTATTGGCAGTACCTAAATCGATAGCTATGTCGCTCTGGAAAAAATCAAAAAGACCCATGAATGCTCACTCAGAATTTGTGCACGAATTTAGGTTCGTTTTTGCATAAAAACTAAAGCATCAGAGAATACTGATAAAACTTTCATTTTTAGCTAGTTGCCTTCGTCTGTTTCATCTTGATTAATCGCATTTTTCCACGTAGCTCATTTATCGTTTCTTTGGATAACTCCATATAAATTCTAAAGCTGTCATTAGCCACCAGTTTTTCAGCAATTAGCATTTCGAAAGCCTTATTTTGCGCACGTTGAACTCTTTTCACCTGAGTCATGCCCTCTTGAATTTGTTTAATTTTAGGGATTGTGTTTTTGATGTTCATCAGATCTTCATAGAATTCATCAATCTTATCTTTCTTTTTCTGAGCCTGCCATTTAGTCAATGAAACAAGGCCACTAAAAACAGCGATCACAATCGATAAAATTACTCCTCCCAATTCAGCATATCTTTCAAGAAAGCTGGGTTCATCTCTATCAAGAAAGGTTCGGGCTCCCTCATGTAGTGGAATGTTGAGAATCCCTTGATTAAAATCTTCTTTTAAACCATGAAATAATAGCGGATCTATAGACGTAAATACCTGCCTGTTTCTCAACATGGTTTTTGAAAAATCGTTGACGGTGACTTCCAATAGTCCCGATCGCACAACCATAATTAAGTCTACCGATAATGTGACAATCGGCTTAGTGGTAAATCCCCAGTAGGAATTCTGTGGAATAACGAAAGGAGAAAGTCGGGGATATTTCAAAGCAAGACCTTCAACAATTGATGCAGCTCCTAAATTAGTCACATCATCAAATGAAAATAGATTAAATCCTTCATAGCCTTTTAGTTTATCCAACGTGAACAAATTGGTTAATTCAACTACAATATCTGCAGCAGGCATCTCAAATGTGACAGATATTCTGGAGGGATCCAATCCGTAAAAATCGAAAAGATCCATCATAAGATTATAGGTAGGTGACTCCTCTCTTCCTATATAAATAAGCCCTGAGTAGATCAGTGATTCAAAAGAAGTTCCATCTAACCCCTCTTTGTAAAATATGTGTAAAACTTCCGAGTAAACTGAAAATGCGGAATTGATTCCCGGTTGATAATTAACATAGTTTTCTACTAAAGCTATATCTGCACTTTCAGAAACAAGGCTATCCAAATTAGCATCCGTACTAACTCCTTTTATTAGTTTGATATCAACATTATAGAATTCTCCCTCCAGGAGTTCTTCCATTTTCAGTGCAATTTCTTCGTTGGGTCCCTCATCATTATAAATGAAGGTAAAAGTGGTAAGCGTTGGGTTACAGGAAGTTATAAAAGTAACAGCCAGAATAAGCGTAATTATCTTCTTCATAGGTACCATTTTACGGGCTTTTTAAAGATAGTGCCAAATTATTTGTGTCTGGAGTTTGACACTTGGTGTTACATCGAAATTCTCGCCAGTCATAAATTTGCATTATTTTAGGAGTAGTTTTGCTATCAGTGTCGGAGGCATATTGTTTTTTGAATGAAAACAAGCTGGTTTATTCGGCCATTCATCGCTAAAAGCAGATTTAATTTAAACGATTAAAAAGGTAGCAAAAAAACAGACAGGATATGAAGAATATTTCCTTTAAGGATAGACTCAAATACCGATTTGACAGTTTTGTTTCTCAAGGTACTATTTCCATGATTAAAGGTTTGGGAGTAATTACTATTGTAGTGATTGTCCTCTTTGGTGCCTCTCTACTGCTGCTCGGGCTACACCCTGATCATGAATCAAACTTCAATATTTTCGAATCTTTCTGGGTAAATCTTACTCATGCGTTAGATCCTGGTGTTCTTGGTAATCATGATGAAAACTGGCCTTTCAGACTTTTCATGTTACTAACTACTGTAATAGGTCTGGTAATCATTTCCACATTAATTGGATTGGTATCGAATGGTATTCTTACCAAACTAGAGGTGCTAAGGAAAGGGCGTTCATTCGTGATAGAAAGAGATCATGTGCTTATTCTGGGGTGGTCTTCTAAAATATTTACCATTATCCCTGAAATTGTCGAAGCAAACGAAAATCAAAAACGTGGAGTAATTGTAATCCTTGCCGACATGGATAAGGTGCTGATGGAAGATGAGATAAAGGATAAAGTTGGCAATACTGGCAATACGGTAGTGATTTGTCGAACAGGTAATCCCATTGATGTACATGATCTTAAAATTGCTAATCCGTTTGATACTAAGTCAATTATCATTCTGGATAAGGAAAATGAAAATTCGGATAGTCAAATTATAAAGACCATTGTCGCAATTGTGACAGATCCGAAAAGGGAGAAACTTCGAGGACCGGCAGATGTTCGTCCATACCATGTCACTGCTGAGATGGAGGATAAGAAGAACTTCGACGTGGCTAAAATGGTAGGTAAGGACGAAGTAGAACTTATTCTTTCAGATGAAATCATTTCCAAAATCATGGTCCAAACCAGTCGCCAGTCTGGTTTGAGTGTTGTTTATCAAGACCTGATGGACTTTGATGGTGATGAAATTTATTTTGAATCTGCTCCTGCTTTAGCCGGGAGCACGTTTAGAGATGTCCTTTTTGCATACGAAGATTCAGCCATCATGGGTATTCAGTTTGCTGATGGCACTGTAGCGATTAATCCCCCAATGGAGACTGTGTTCAACGAAGGAGATAAAGTGATAGGAATCACTGAAGATGATGATACGCTAATTCCGAATGTTGACCAGCAGGTAGACCCTCATGAAGCTAAAATTGTATACACTGAACCTGAACCACAAGCTCCAGAAAAATTACTAATAGTAGGCTGGAATAACAGGGCCAGATACATCATTCAGGAACTTGATAATTATGTTCCAAACGGATCAGAAGTAATAATTGTCTCTAAATTTCCAGATGCCGAAAAAACAGTCAATGCACTAAAAAGTCGTGTTCAAAACATCAATATAAGCTTTCAGGTTAAAGACACTACCGGTAGAGAAACGCTAGAATCCATGGGGCTTGAGAACTATGATTATATAATTCTACTGTGCTACCAAAACTATTTCCCTATTCAGGAAGCCGATGCACAGACCTTAATCACGTTACTCCACCTAAGGAATTTCACTGAAATTAAGGGAAGTAAATATAAGATTGTAAGCGAGATGCTTGATATCAGAAACAGACAACTTGCGGATATTACCAGCGCAGATGACTTTATTGTAAGTGATAAGCTGATTAGTTTATTGATGAGTCAGGTTTCTGAGAACAAGGATTTGATGCGAGTGTTTGAAGATTTATTTGATGCAGATGGATCAGAGATTTACATCAAGCCTGCCAGAGAGTATGTTCAAACGGGGGTTACAATGAATTTTTATACCATTCTTGAATCGGCAGCACGAAAGAATGAAGTAGCGATTGGTTACCGAAATATAGCGAAAGCAAAGTTTGCGGATGAACAATATGGTGTAGTGCTCAACCCTAAAAAATCTGATGAATTTGAACTGGAAGAAAACGATATGGTTATCGTTCTTTCCGAAGATTAGAAGCTATTCAGTGCTTCTCTAATCTGTTTCATTGCTTTTCTTCTATACAACCTTGTGTTATGGTTGGTCGGCTCAATGTTTTTGATGTAATGTAATACATCATTCTTTTGATGACCATTTAAGTGCTGTACGGAAGAAATAATTTCGCTTTCGAGCTTTAAATAATTCATGGTACAAGTGGTTTATATACAAACTAATTTACGATGCAATTGTTAGTCAGGTTTTATCCTAATATTGTATTTCGATTAAACTCGACTATTCTATATATTAAATATTCGTAATATTCCATGAATTTACCGGACGGTAATACGTAAAAAACACCTAAATTCAATACATCAAATAAACTAACCAATGTCAGATCACTCTAAAGAAATCTCGCAGTTTGTAGACAGCATTGCGAAAAAAAACCCCAACGAAACAGAATTCTTGCAAGCCGTAGAGGAAGTGGCAGAGACCATTATCCCTTTCATTGCAGATAAACCTAAATACAAAGAATCCAACATTTTAGCTACTATGTGTGAGCCGGAGCGTGTTTTTATGTTCCGTGTACCATGGCTAAACGATAAGGGGGAAGTACAGGTCAATAGAGGCTATCGTGTTCAAATGAACGGAGCGATAGGTCCGTACAAAGGTGGATTAAGGTTCCATCCCTCGGTAAACCTAAGTATTCTTAAGTTTTTGGCGTTCGAGCAAACATTTAAAAATAGCTTGACCACACTACCTATGGGTGGCGGGAAAGGCGGCTCAGATTTCGATCCAAAAGGAAAAAGTGATAACGAAGTAATGAAGTTCTGTCAGAGCTTCATGACTGAACTGAGCAAATACATTGGACAGTTTACAGATGTTCCTGCCGGTGATATTGGTGTTGGCGGAAGGGAAATCGGATACCTCTTTGGGCAATACAAAAGAGTACAAGGAGAGTTTACCGGTGTGCTAACGGGAAAAGGATTGCAATACGGTGGATCTCTTATTAGACCGGAGGCAACAGGGTATGGATGTGTCTATTTCAGTAAAGAGGTTTTAAAATTTAAAGGTGATTCGCTCGACGGTAAATCCGCAATCGTATCAGGATCTGGAAACGTAGCTCAGTTTACGGTTGAAAAATTACTTCAAAATGGTGCCAAGGTTCTCTCAATGTCAGATTCAGGTGGAACCATCTACGATAAAGATGGGATTAATGAAGAAAAGCTTGAGTTTATTAAAGAACTGAAAAATGTGAAGCGGGGACGTATTAAGGAATATGCAGACAAGTTCAAAGCTGATTATCATGAAGGGAAGACTCCTTGGGACATCAAATGTGATATCGCATACCCGTGTGCAACACAAAATGAACTCCAATTAGAAGATGCCAAAACCTTGCAGAAGAATGGATGCATTGGAGTATTTGAAGGGGCTAATATGCCTTGTACAGCGGATGCAATTGAGCTTTTTAAGGAAAATAAAATGATGTTCAGTCCGGGCAAAGCATCAAATGCCGGAGGTGTAGCCACATCAGGACTGGAGATGTCTCAAAACTCCTTAAGACTTTCCTGGACAAGGGAAGAAGTAGATGAAAAGCTTAGAGGCATCATGAAAGACATTCATGACAACTGTGTGAATCACGGTCAGGTAAGTAAAGACTATGTCGATTATGTAAAAGGAGCAAACATTGCAGGTTTCGTAAAAGTCGCTGATGCAATGCTGGCCCAGGGAGTTGTCTAGCGTTTTTTGAGGCATAAAAAACTTTGTGCTCGCTCATGGTGATGCACTACTGTTCTTAAGGGTTCGACTTCATCGAACCCTTTTTTTATTGCATTGTACAATTTATCTGTAAGAGCAAATCTGACCTTTGTATCAGGAAATTCATATTGACCATTCTCCAAAGGTTTGCCAATGTTGGTGCCTACAAGGGAATCCATGGTTATGTAAAGGATACCTCCTTTTTTAAGAAAAGATTTGAGTTTATCCCACATCTCGAAAAATTGTTTTTCCGATTGAGAAAAATGAAGCAATCGACTACAAATAACTAAATCAAATTTATGGGTTGGTTTGACTGTGAGAAAGTCACATTCAACAAAATGTGCTCCTGCTATTTTCATGGAATTTGCCAGGTATGAGATCAACTTCAACTTTGATGCATCCGTATCCCATCCATGATATTCGAAACTATTTTGTAAAAAATACACGGCGTTTCTTCCTTCACCACATCCAACATCCAAGACTTTGGATCCTTCAGGGATTTTCCCCTTCAGGATGAGATCCATCAGGAAAAGGTCCATGTCGCCAAAAAAGTTATTAACCTCTTGAATCGTCATACCGCAAATTAATATGCTTAAGGATTAAAACGAATACGACAAAATCGAAACATATTACGTTCATATTCGTTATCGACAAAATCGAAACAAATATTGTAACCTATTATAAACGCCAGAGTAACTCATTGTAAACAGATGATAAGGGTGACCGCTGGCAAAAGTTAAAGACATGAAAGGAACAAATCTTGGAGAATTAGAGGAGCTGGTCATGCTGTCAGTGGGCATATTATATGACGATGCATATGGATTGGCGATTCAAAAAGAGATAAAGGAGCGCTGTAAAAGATCCATTACCATCAGCACAGTTCACTCTGTGACGAGCAGACTCGAAGAGAAAGGATACTTAAATGCCAGGTATGATGGTGCTACCCCTCAAAGAGGTGGTAGAAGGAAAAGGTTATTTAGACTAACCTCTGCAGGTCAGGCTGCAATCGTGAAAATGCGTGAAATGCGTGAAAATATGTGGGATGCAATTCCTGAAATAGCCTTAGGCAATGGATAAAAAATCAAAGCTACTTTCAACGACGAGCAACTGGCTTGAACGATTTTGCAAGCCTTCAATTGTTGAAGGAATCATCGGCGATTTGGAAGAAGCTTTTTATGAAAATATTGAAAACAAAGGGGCCTTTAGGGCTAAAGCAATTCACCTGTTTCAGGTGATTGGATTTTTAAGGCCCAGATTTAGAAGAAGATCAAAACACTCAAACTTTGAAGCTATGATACGTAATTACCTAATTGCTACTATTCGAAATCTAAGTAAAAACAAGTTCTACGCTACCATTAACATCTTTGGTCTAGCAATTGGAATGGCTGCCGGATTTATGATTCTCCAATATGTCTATCATGAGTTCACTTATGATTCGTTCATTGAAAATAAGGAGAACATTTACCGGGTTCAAACCAATAGATATAACCAGGGTGAACTCTCTACGCAATGGGCGGCTGGAGCGGCTGGAGCAGGGAATCTACTACATCGTGATTTTCCGGAAGTGGTTGAATTTGTCAATTTAACCTCCAGCAGAGCTCAAATATCCTATGATCAAAAATACTTTGAGCTAACGCACCCCTATTATGCGGGTGCTAATTTCTTTGAGTTTTTCTCTATTCCTCTACTTAGAGGTGTGGATAGCACTGCCTTAAAAGAGCCAATGACAGTGGTGCTGAGCGAGTCCTTAGCCACAAAAATTTTTGGGAAGGCTGATCCAATGGGTAAAATCATCAAAATGAATGATGCTACAGACTTTAAAGTCACCGGTGTTTTTCCTGATTTTCCCGAGCGATCTCACATGAAGTTTGACCTTCTCTACTCATTTGAATCATTTGTAAACTTCACCAGTGATCAAGCAAGAACAGGTTGGAATTGGGACGGGTTTTTAAACTATGTAAAACTGCATCCGAATACTGACCCATCTATCCTTTCCGAAAAATTTGATCCCTGGTTGACAGAACTTATTGGTGAGGAAGATCAACGAAATTTTAGAATTGAGCTTGTCCTTCAACCACTTCCAAAAATTCACCTTACTTCTAACTATCGTGCTGAGATAAAACCGACTGGAGATGAGAAAACCACCTTCTTTTTGTTGATCATAGGCCTTTTTGTCTTATTTATTGCCTGGATCAATTACGTAAACCTGACAACCGCACGAGCACTAAGCAGAGCAAAAGAGGTAGGAATCAGAAAAGTAATGGGAAGCCATAGAGGACAACTAATAACGCAATTTCTCTTCGAGTCATTCTTCCTAAACATTGTTTCTTTTGCGACTGCTGCACTTATAGTGTTGCTTGTATTCCCAACGTTTAATGCTTTTGTTGGGAAGAGTGTATCCTATACCTGGCCGGATTCACCTGTGTTTTGGTTAGGTCTGGGTGGGGTATTTGTTTTAGGTCTTATCTTATCCGGATTCTATCCGGCATTTGTTCTATCAAACTTTAAACCCATAGCTGTCCTTAAAGGCAAATTTGCATCCAGCTCAAGCGGAAACAATCTTCGTAAAGGGCTTGTCACTTTCCAATTTTTAGCATCTGTCGTGCTCATCACAGGAACCTTTGTGGTGTATAAGCAGATGAATTACCTCCAATCTCAAGACCTGGGTGTAAGTATAGATCAGACAATGGTGATAAAAACTCCTTCATTTAGGAGCGATTCTGTCATGGCAATTAAGGATGCAGTTTTCAAGAATCGTATGGAGACCGACCCTGCAATCACTGGCTATACATCCTCCTCTGCTGTACCGGGAAGAACTCCTGACTGGAACGCCGGAGGTATCAGACTTTTAACTCAGGATGAATCACTAGCTAATCAATACCGTGTAATCGGCGCTAATGCCAACTTCCTGGATTTTTATGATTTGGAAATTGTAGAAGGTCGAGGCTTTGATGAAACATTCGGGTCTGAGGGAGTAAACGTGCTGTTTAATGAAGCTGCAATCGAACAAATCGGCTTTAAAGAAGCTGAAGAGGCGCTAAATAAAAAGATTCTTTTCTGGGGAGATACCTTCAATATAGTAGGTGTGGTGAAAAACTATCGCCAGGAGTCTCCAAAGCAAGCATATGATGCCATGATCTTTCGCTATTTTCCGAATACATCAGGCTATTATTCCGTCAAAATAAATACCGCAAACATGCAAGATGCGGTAGTGAATATGCAGTCGCATTGGGAATCTGCTTTTGATAATAAGGTGTTTGATTTTTTCTTTCTGGACGATTTCTATAATGAACAATATCAGGCGGAGGTCAAGTTTGGATCAATATTCGGGCTTTTCGCAATATTGGCCATATTGGTTGCTTGCTTGGGGCTCTTTGGCCTTGCCTCTTATATAACAAGTCTACGTTCAAAAGAAGTAGGTGTAAGGAAAGTGCTTGGGGCTTCTATAAGACAATTACTAAGGTTGTTAACGTGGGATTTTATCAAGCTTGTTGGTATCTCTATCATCATAGCTGCACCGCTAAGTTGGTGGCTAATGGATAATTGGTTAGCGGGATTCGAAAATAGAATTCCACTTGGTGTGGGGGTGTTCTTGATTCCTGCCATTACGATTGTGATGATTGCAATCTCAACAGTAGCTTTTCATACATTTAAAACGGCGCGGTTGAATCCTGCAGACACCTTACACGACGAATAATTTATGGCTTGTAGATATCGATCTCCTTTTGAAATCCTCCTGAAAATTCATTGAAGGGCATGATTACAACAAGGAGATCGTCTTCGAATTCAGCAGAGATATTTTCCAGCTCAACATCAGCCGAGATGGTGATCAGTCCCAAAATATTGGGAAGCGTAAACGCACTTTCGTGTACATTTTGGTAGACCATCAGGTCAGTTCCATTCACTTCTACCTTTAGATCATTTGGTTTAATCGTAGGTGCACTCACCTCCAACCGATAATGATCTTTCTCTGTGGTTTTTTTGAAGGTTGGAAAAACTGTCCCTCCATTGATTGAATTTACAATGTTGGCAGTTTCAGCTATTCTTCTACTTATATCTCTTTCTACTTTCATTTCTACTTCTATCTGTCATTCCCTAGGCAAAAGCCATTCCATAATCCGTTTCAGTCTCAATACTGTCAGCATGTCTGGCCATTAACTTCTTTACAGCCATTTTGGCTGGTTAATGAAATGCTACAATTCATCCAACGAAAGAAACATTCCATCATTTTATCTGTCCTTGAGATATTCTAAGAACATAAATTCACACTCAAATAAAAAAGCAATGAAAAGGACATTATTCATTTTATTTATCTCAACTGCATTTCTTGCGTCTAGTCAAAGCAATCGTCCAAAAACGCTAATAGGAAATGACCCGGAGGATATCTCCGGATTTGGTGCTGTGCTGTTTTCGTTTATGCCAGTTGATGGTCAGCTCTCAACACTAACAGGAGGTGGTGGAGCTGTGCTCTTTGATAACACCTTCTTTATTGGGGGTTATGGGCTTGGCCTTACCAGCAATAAAGAAACGATACTAAACGGTGAGGACTTTACTTCAAGCTTTGGTCACGGAGGATTTTGGCTTGGGTACAACATCAAGTCTGACGAATTACTACACTTTGGAATAGAAACTAAGTTAGGTTGGGGTGGTATTACCACACAGTCAGTTGTAACTAATCAAGAAGTCAATGTAGACGATGTATTTGTCTTTAATCCTCAGTTTTTTGGGGAGGCAAACATTGCTTACTGGTTTAAAATCAATGCTGGAGTGGGGTTTCAAAAAACCATCGGTGTAGATTCCCCATACTTTGATCCGGGAGATTATGATGGCCCAACTTTTGGGATCTCTCTCCTTTTCGGCTGGTTTAATTGACCGAAAAATCAATTAAATTCCCGTTAAGCTTATTAATAAACTATAGCAGAATTAAGTCTCGTTATTAAAACCTAAACTAAAAACACCATGTCAGCACCTAGCCGTAAACGAGCCGTTATTGGGCTCATATTCGTAATAATTGGAACACTATTTCTTCTTGATAATTTTGGTTACGATATAGACGTCCCCTATTATCTTTTCTCATGGCCAGCAGTTTTTGTTGTCCTTGGTGGTATCAACCTACTCTCTGGAAATAGACGATCCGCACTAATCTTTTTTGGATTAGCAACAATTTTCTATCTACACTATTATGATGTAATTAACCTAAGAGACGTCTGGCCTATCATTCTGATCATCATCGGCCTATCATTTATCTTAAGAAGAAAGTCAGGTCCTAGAAGTGTCGAGGAAAGCTCTGAAGATTTTTTTGATGAGGTCGCCATTTTTGGCGGAACAGAGCGAAAGTACGTATCTCAGAATTTTCAGGGAGGAAAAATAACTTGCATTTTCGGTGGGTCAGAAATTGATCTGAGAGGGTCCAAAGCTCAGGATGGTGCAGCAATTGAAATCTTCTGCATGTTTGGAGGAGTAGAATTAATGCTGCCGGATGATTGGAAAGTCCATATGGATGCGACAGCAATCTTTGGAGGGTTTAGTGATTCACGGAAAACCATTACGGAAAACCCTTCAGCCACCGTTCACATTAAAGGATTCACCATGTTTGGTGGCTGTGAAGTAAAAAACTAATATATCAAGACCTGAGCTAATCGCTCAGGTCTTATTTCTTTCTCTACTTATCTTCTAATAGCTCATACCCCTGATTGATGCCTAGCTCGGCAGCAGGAACACCGTCTCTCATCCATTTGGGCATGAGTTCTCCTTTGAGATAATAATCGAAGAATTGAGCTAACCTAATATTGAAATCAATTCTGTTTTGAACTTTGACCGGCCAGTGAGGCTCTCCTCTATAGTTCAATAACCAGGCAGGCTTTCCAAGTCTCCTTAACGCCCCAAAATATTCAATGCCCTGATACCACGGCACTGCTCCATCTTCGTCATTGTGTAAGATGAGAACCGGTGTTTGGACTTTGTCTACAAAGAATATCGGAGAGTTCTCAATGTAGCGAAGTGGATACTCCCATAGTGAGCCTCCAATTCGACTTTGTGTTCGCTCGTACTGAAACATTCTACTCAAGCCTGACCCCCACCTAATGCCTCCATAAGCACTGATCATATTGACAACCGGAGCTCCTGACTCTGCACATTTGAAGATGTTAGTCTCGTTGATAAGGTGGGCAATTTGATACCCTCCCCAACTATGACCCTGCACACCAATATTATCTTCATCCACAAAGCCTTTTTCTATTAAAGAAGTCACCCCAGGGATAACACAATTGTAAGCATCCTCACCCGGATACCCTGTTTTGTAATTAACATTTGGGTTGAAAATGAGATACCCACGAGAAGCATAGAAGCTATACGTAATCGTAGACCTGCCTGGATAGGGGTCTCTGTGTCTATTCAGCCCATTGGAGCTCTTCTCGTAGAAATTGACAATCATCGGATACTTCTTGCCAGGATCAAACCCCTCCGGCTTAACTAGCATTCCTTCCATTTTCTGCCCATCAAGTGAGGTCCAATTCACTAACTCAATAGTTCCCCATTTATATTCTTTTTGCTGAGGATTGATATCGCTTATTTTATTGATTGACTTGAATGAGAGGTTGGTGGCTTGAATATCCGGAAAAGTTTGAAAGTTTTCCTGTGTAAAAATCAGATTGCGATTATCACGTGCCTTATCAAAAGAGCCATATTGGTAATCACCGGAAATGAGTTTGGCAGGTGAGTTTTTACCATAAGTAAATGCAAAGAGTGCTTCACTTTTATCCTCCTCGTAAAACCCTGATAAGAGGAGTTTTTGGTTTTTCTTTATAAATCTTTCATCGTCATCTAGCTTAACATATCGGTAAGTTAATTTTTCGCTTCGTCCGTTTGGGGTTATCCTTTTTGGTTGAGTTTTTAGGCTCGGGTCAACCTCCCAGATATCATAGCGATCGTAGATCAATATTCGCTCATCATTTTCTGTCCAGCTCATTACACCATATGGCCATGGGTCTGAAGGCATATCATGAATTTCATTGAAAAAGGGGACTTGAAGGTTATTTGTCAGCTGAACAGTAACCTCCTCTGCAAAAGAATAAGCAAACCACGCTGAATCACTGTTATTATACCAATATGCATATTTGCCTTTAGGAGAAAGAGAAACAAAGCCGCGAACCGCCTCATCAATCTTTGTCTTATTTCCGGTATTCAAATCAACTTCAAACAAATCATTCAACGAATACCCCTCCCAAGTGATCAGCTTTCTATAGTTATAATTACTTAAGGCCAGTGCTGTATTCCCATCTCCTTCATCACTCACAATAACTCGGGAATAGTCTTCTCCCCCGAGCTGTACAATCTTATCGCTTATAGGATCATAATAGCTTAAATAACCAAACTTCAAATCACTTCCTTTTTGATTTTCCTGGTGCGTAAAAAGTCTTTGATCCTGGTAATTCCAAACCTCTACATTTACAATCTCATCATCTAGTAAAGCAGTATCCTGTAAAACCGGAAATTCCTTCACCTGAAAAAACATTCTTTTTCCTGATTCGGAGAAATAAGTGCTGAAATCTTTATTCACCATTAGCTCATCCAGATTCTCGTTTTTAGCGATGGTCTTACTGCTGTCCCATTCAGTCATGTAATAGTGTAAATGATAGTCTCGCTGCAGCGCTTTCGTTGTATCCGTGTCAGAGATGAACGAGAGCTGTGTTCCCTTTTTATCCCATGCCAACTGAGTGTATTCTCCCTTTGCCCGGAAAACTGGTTTGAAGTTTTTAGCTTCAAAATCAAATGTATAAACCCCTTCTTTTAAGGTGCTATCATTACCTGTGGTAGTCAAAGCAATCCCTGCGCCCTCCTCTGGAATTTCATAATCCAGCACATATGAAAACGTATATTCCGATTGATCATTGAGGTTTTTGATAACCAGGTCATAACCATTCTTTTTACTTCGTTTTTTCTCTTTCTTCTTGGTCGTATCAGGGGCTGGTTCGTATAAATAAACAACATAATCATCCCACTCTTTAGGTACTTTAAATGATTTAAGACCAGGGATTTTGGCTATGCTTTTATTCGCTAATGAATAGATCGCTAAGGTGTCCCCAGGTAGATCCTTTTCCTTGACCTTCCTACGCTTCATATCTCTTAACTCATCAAAATCCGGGGTAACTTTAAAAATCAGGAATTGAGAGTTGTTAGCGAAAGATGGGTTGTACGATCGGTCGTGTGATAGAACTACAGCACCATCGAATTGATGAAGCATCAATGATTCGTTTCCAAACCCATTAGGCTCAAGCGTATAAGCAATATGAGAACCATCATTGCTGATTAGCTGCCGCTCTACACTTCGCCAAATGTTGTATGCATCATGGTCTAGTGATTTTTTGTTTTGGCTAATTCCAAATAATGGAACAGCAACCAAAATAAGAATAAAGTTTTTCATGTATTTGTGATTTTCTTTCAGTCAAAGGCCTTCTGCCTCCGCAGAGGAACTAATACTAGCCAAAAAAACACCAGCAATCAACTTAAAATATATAGACGGTTGGTATACTGTTTTTCAGACAAAATAAAATACCTACTAAATAATTAGTAGTTTTACTAAATTCTTAGTAGAATTGTTCCGTCGAAAGAAATATAAGAAATGGAAGTACTAACCAAAGCTGAAGAAAAAGCAATGAAATTTCTTTGGTCAATTAAAAAGGGCTTGATCAGGGATGTAGTAAAAGAGTATGATGAACCTAAGCCAGCATATACCACTATAGCCACTATCATTAAGATCCTTGAAAAAAAAGGATTTGTAGGAAGGAGAGCGATAGCGAACACGTATGAATATTACCCACTCATTAAAGAGGAAGACTATTCAAAGAAGTATATGAAGTCATTCGTGAAAAGATATTTCTCTGATTCTTTTAAAAGCATGGTGTCAGCCTTCGGGACAAACGAAGAGTTAAGCACCAAGGATATGGAAGACTTAATTAAGCACTTTCAGAATCAAATTGATAAGAAAAAAACAGAATAATGGAAAGTTACCTACTTCAATCGAGTGTTACACTAGCAGGGTTTTACCTACTCTTCCGATTGTTAATAATTCGGGAAAACAATCAGCAAATGAAACGTTTTATGGGCCTTTTCATTGCGATATTCTGTGTATGTTTTCTTGTATTCCCAACACCTCAGCTTGGATCATCTCAGAATCTTCCCTTAGTTATGCAAGGGGCCATAGAAAGTGCTAGCGCTATTCAATCCACATTGAGCTATGCCACCGAAGAAAAAGTAAGCCCATGGATAATAATTTATACTGCCGGTGTTTGCGTCTTTTCCATTCGCTTCCTGGTAGGGATTTTTGGTATCCTCCAAATTTATGCTAATTCAGAAGTTAGCAAAAGGTGGGGCTTTGTTCTTGTTGAAACAGAAGCTTCAATCTCACCCTTTTCATTTTTCAATTGCCTTTTTATAAAAAAAGGAGATGCTAAAAAATCAGCGCTTGACCCGATCATTCTTCATGAGCAATATCATAGAGACCAACTTCACTCAGTTGACGCTATGCTATTGGAGATACTCACAATCCTCTTTTGGTTTAATCCATTTATATGGCTGCTTCAAAGGGATATCAAGGCAAGTCACGAGTTTCTGGCAGATGATTATGTGATCAGAATAAAAGGATTTGACAAGCTGGCTTATCAAAATTTGCTCTTCGAGGAACGAACGGGCATCTCATTTATGTCGGCAAATTATTTAAGCAATCAAACAAGTTTAAAACAACGATTTAATATGATGGAAAAAAGAAAAACTCACTCAAAAGCAAGCTTCCTTAGAGCCGGAATAGTTCTGTGTACTATGGTGCTGGTCACATTTATGACTTCATTTTCAATTCCCAGTCCTTTTAGGGACAATATGCCAGATATCAAACTATTCACCTCTACTGGAGAGATAGACGAAAAAAAAGGGATTTCTAAAACTACTGATAAGATTTATTTAAGAATGATTCCTGAAAAAGACAGTAAGTTTAAAGCCTATCGTTTGTCTCAAGTCAAAGTAACGTTTGTTTCTGACGGGGTGGGGCTATGGACTATGGAAGGGAAAGATGTATTTGACTTTGGTGTTAAACTTTCTGAAGTTGAGGGAAAGTGTGCGTTGGTATTTGAAGTCAAAGAATACATGACTCAAAACAAAAAAAATCAAGTAGAGAAAGTTAAACTAGAAAAACCATTTTACCTCAATGCCACCGTGTACTAAGTCACAGTGACCATTCTATCAAACCAGCTATTTTTTAGCTGGTTTTTTTATATCACATCACCAATTTCAATAAAAAGTACACCCCTAGTCCTAGCAAAATAAAGCCCGGCACCTTATGAACAAGAAAGGGATTGTCAGCAACCTTTGTGAAGCGTTTACCGGATGCATTTACCGTAAGCAACAGACAAAATGTTCCAGTAGATAGGCCTATTAGGTACATCCAAAAACCATATCCCTCAACATGAATCCATTGGTCGTTCTCCAGATAGGTGGTGATTGCCAGCCAAAATGGGATGGTCATTGGGTTCAGAAATCCCAAAATGAGGCCTCTCAAAAATCCGTGTCTACCAGTTACCTTGGTGGCAACCTTTACAGATGAAGAAGTTGATTTTGAAAAAATATTCGAAAAGCCCAAGCCTATAAGTGCGATGGAAGTTATGATTCTAAAATAGTCTGCAATAACCTCATTATTATTTAAGAATATATGAAACTGAACCGTGACTCCAGCATAAAGAAACTCAACCAAAGATGCTGCCAATGCAAAGAATACTGCCGCTCTTCGTTTATTTAAAATGGCCAGCTGCATTACGGAAACATTAATAGTTCCGGGGGGTATTGAGCCAATGTAGCTTACAACAAAAGCAACCAGAAGGGTCTGTAAAATCATGGGTTGGTAAGCAGGCGATTATACTCACGGTGCGATTTCCATTTTTTGAAGCCCTGCTTAAAACTCCAGTAGGAATGCCCTTTTTTTCTATTTAGGGCGCTAATATCCGACAAAACCTTCAAATGCCAAAGGATGTCTTTATATGCCGTGATCAAAGAATATCCGGGTTGATAAATATGGCCTGGTTCAGCTCCCGCCCCATTCAGCTCCAGGATTTTAAAATTCCTTAGCTCGCGGAGATCTTCATATGAATCACATCTCAAATCAAACCGTCCAAAATAAAAATCCGAAATTTGATCTGCTAACGCATTAAAGGCTTTATTCAATCGCTCATCAATTTCAGCGTTATCGTTCAGAAACATGGTTCCTCTGCAATGATTGCCGATGGGTTCTACCACAATTTCCTCTCCGATTTCTAGCACTCGATCGCCATTATTCCTTAAATATTCACTGTTTAAATCTGCTGTCAACAAGGCACGTTCTTTCTTCTTAACCAGCTCAGTGATTGTACTTTTTCCATCTCCAGTTACTTTCAAAAAATTCTTCCTTACAATGGAGGTAATAAGCCCCTCTCTATCCGGATACTTGATATAAAATACCCCTAATTCAATCGGATAGTCTACCATTTCCTGAAGAAGGAAGTTGACTGGGCACTTTGCGACATACTCTTTTAGTTGAGTCTGGTCATCTAGTTTCTTGACCCACACACCCCTTTCACCGATATCTGGCTTAGCAATGAGAGGGAAGCCAATCTTCTCCGCTGTAAGGGATGCTCGTTCCAAATCATTTTGCTGAATTAAGGTCGTTTCAGGAATGTACTCAGATGGAACCAATTCAAATATATCGGACTTCTTTTCACCAAACATTCCGCCAAAATCAATTGTCGGGTTAGCCGCTGTAAAAAAGAATAGAGAACGATGCTTAATCGCTAACCATCCGTAATAAAAGAATACGGGAAAATACAGAATGGAAAAGGGCCAGTATTCCCAGTTTTTCACTTTAACCAGAAATTTTTTCAAAATTTGATTAATTAGCCTGTGTGCTTTCCCTATATCGAATGGTTGAACTGGCAACTCCAAAATTCTCAGGCAACCTGATGTAGTTGAGTGATTGCTTAACAGCTACCTTAAGCAACGCCATGTGGTGAATGACATGCTCGATATTATAAGCCAACTCACGATAAAAGCTACTTTTCATTTGAATATTTGCTCCCTCTTTATCTGTATAGTTAGCTTCAAAAGTCAATTCAAAATCCTGCTCATTCTTGTCGAGAAATTCAATAATCGATGAAATAACGCTCCTAGCTAGCTTGCCATCAGTTTCTATTAACGTGTCGTGTTTTCTTTGGTCATAGTTAACCTTCCCATCATTTTCTGCCTCGAAAAGACAAATGAAAAATTCTAACGTGTGTCTGATATGCTGACCAAAAGTAGAATTGCTTAGTTCGGGAAGAGGTTTTGAAAAATCCCTTTCATGACAAGCTTCTATGATTTGATCTAGTTGGGTAAGGAGGTCCTTAGCTGATATATGAAGCATAAAATAATATTCTGAAATTAAACTTACGGATTTTCCCGGTTTCGGATTTTAAAAAAAATGAAAAAAGTAATGCTAATGACCTTTTCCTTCCAGCTGGTTTATGGCATTCCAAATCAAATCTACCTCAAAACCCTTATTTGCCAGATACGCTAGGGTTTTCTGTTTTTGCTTTATGGGCTCCTCATTTTGAAGCTTCAACCATTTTGTTTTGGCAAGCTCAAACAGACGCTTGGTATATTTATCCGGGTCTATTCGATTGAGGGCACGCTGAACTACCCGCTCAGATAGTTTGTGAGAAAAAATATGTGCTTTAATTTTTTGTTTTCCCCACGAGTTGAATTCGAATTTGTCATTGCAGAAAGCATTGGCAAATCGTTGTTCATCCAGAAATCCTTGTTGAATAAGGTCGTCTACGATTTCCTGTGATTCTTCCTGAGATAGCCCCCAGCTTTTCAACTTTTCCAACAATTCATTAGGTGAACGCTCTCGTAACGCACAAAAACGTCCCGCTCTCTGCTTTGCCTCTTTAACACTTATTTCACGAGGCATAAGAACCTATTTTTCTACTATGTAGCCTTTACGCTTTAGCACAGTCTCGATGAAACGAATTTCATTCTCATTGTTGAAAACCTTGAAAGGTAAATGGATAAGCTGTGCCTTGCTGGCGTAGAACGTAAATGCATCTTTACCTTTTTTCGCACGCTTTATTTGATCCCATTTCATCGGCATGCCCTGCTTCGCATTCATCTTGATTAAGATCTGCTGCGAGGAAATTTCATAAGAAAGCTTTTGAAACATGAATTTTCCCTGCTCCAATTGGGTAATCCCCGCAAACTGAATCAACCAAAATAAAAGGTAGAGTGACAATGCGATGGACGCACCCGTAATCCACCAATGGCTTGGTGCGATAAAATAACCAGAGCAGATAGCCAAATAGATGAGAAAAACCCACCATTGTTGCTTCAATGCAGATTTAAATGCGATCCCAATATATTTCTTGGTTGGCAGTTGGTATTTTTTTGTTCGTACTATCATGACTCAATCAACGCTTTTTCTACTTCAGATAATGATTACACCGCGAATATAGAATTTAAATAGCTTTGAGACTCATATCTAAGCTTTTGTAAGAGTGTGTAAGTGCGCCTACAGAAATATAATCTACTCCGGTTTCAGCGATTTCAGCGATTGTTTTTTCCGTAATTCCTCCAGAAGCTTCGGTCTCAAATCGTCCACCAATCATTTTGATGGCTTGTCTGATATCTGAAGGTAGCATATTGTCCAGCATTACCCGCTGCACTTGTCCGACATCCAGCACCTCCTCTAACTCTCTTAAGCTCCTCACCTCAATCTCAATGTTTAGTTTGAGATTATTCTCGGTTAGATAGTGTACTGTTTGATTGATGGCATTTTTCACCCCTCCAGCAAAATCAATGTGGTTATCCTTGAGCATGACCATATCGTATAAGCCAAAACGATGGTTAACTCCTCCTCCGATCACTACGGCCCATTTTTCAGCTAACCTGAAAAGTGGAGTGGTCTTTCTGGTATCCAAAAGCCGAGCTTTGGTGCCTTTGATTAGCTGGTTCATGTGATGTGTGTAGGTTGCGATTGCGCTCATTCTTTGAAGGCAATTCAAAGCCAAACGCTCAGAAGACAAAATCGATCTTGAAGTTCCCTCTACTGAAAAGGCTATCTCACCATGTTCAATCGTATCTCCGTCTTTTTTATGAAAGTCCAGGACTAAATCTTTATCAACGTAGTTAAAGATTTTCTCAGCCAGTTCGAGACCGGCAATTACTCCATCATCTTTAATGATTAGATGGGCTTTGCTCTTGGCCTCCGCCGGAATAGATCCTAAAGATGAATGATCACCATCGCCAATATCTTCTGCCAGCGCTGCTTTGATAAAAGCATTAATGTTTTTGGTTGTTAAGTATGGTAAATTCATATTGGCGGATTAAAAAACACAGGCGAATTGGCGAAATAAGTTACTCCTGACTGAAATTCAAAGTATCAATCAGGTATTTGTCGCCTATCTTCTTTATTATCATCACTACACGATGTGCTCCTGAATTGTGCGTATATCTTCCAATTGTATAATTCAGACCTTCTGAAGATCCCTGGTGGATATAGACAAAATTTGTCGGAGCATTTTTTACAAAAAATTCTCGCAAAATCACTTCTGCTTGCGCTTTGCTATAATTTGAGCTTTCTCCGTTGATTTTAATCTCAACGGTATTGTTGCAGAACTTAATCAGCTCTTTAGCACTTCCAGCCTTCATTGCTGTACCAATATCCTTCATTACCTCATCCTGTACAGGAAAAAGCAACATGGAGAACATAAAGAATAACATTTTCATCTACTTCTCAAATCTTTGTACACAATGTAGTAAAAACCATGCCCAATTTATTCATCACCTATCTACATTCAAAAACGACCCTTCTATATTTGCCGTATGAACAAGAAAGTTATCCTCCTTATTCTTGACGGCTGGGGAATTGCGAAAGACAAATCAGTTTCAGCTATTGATACCGCTAAAACGCCATTTATGGATCGAATGTTCAAAGATTACCCGCACAATACACTTGAAGCTTCAGGCTTAGCTGTAGGTCTGCCTGAAGGACAGATGGGAAATTCTGAGGTTGGCCACATGAATATTGGTGCTGGAAGGGTTGTATATCAAGACTTGGTAAAAATTGGTAATGCCGTAAAGGATGGGTCCATTGCAGAAAATCAGACATTAAAAGCAGCTATGGAATATGCCAAAAAGAATGAGAAGCCTATCCACTTAATTGGGTTAGTCTCTGATGGAGGCGTTCACTCACACATTGATCACCTGAAGGGGCTTCTCACCACCTTGTCTGATCAGGATTTTCATGAGGTTTTTGTTCACGCATTTACAGATGGAAGAGATACCGATCCAAAAGGAGGAGTAGACTATTTGAGAGATCTACAGCGCCATATGGCAGATACAACCGGAACATTAGCAACCATTACCGGAAGGTATTATGCCATGGATCGGGATAACCGTTGGGAACGCGTAAAACTCGCCTATGATGCAATGGTGCATGGAGAGGGCAAGGTCGTTCAGGATCCCCTAAGAGCAGTGGAGGAATCCTATATGGAAGATGTAACTGACGAATTCATAAAACCTATCATCTGTACTGATGGAAAAATTAAGGATGGTGATGTGGTGCTTTGCTTCAACTTCCGAACGGACAGAGGAAGACAAATTACACAGGCACTCACACAGCAAGACTTTCCGGAACAGGGAATGAAAAAAATGAATCTTCATTATGTCACCATGACCAACTACGATAATTCATTTAAGGGAGTCCATGTGATGTATGGCAAAGAAAACCTCAACATGACACTTGGTGAAGTCTTGGAAAGAAATCATAAGAAGCAAATACGCATAGCAGAAACTGAGAAGTATCCACACGTCACATTCTTTTTCTCAGGGGGCAGGGAGCAACCTTTTGAAGGTGAAAAGCGAATTCTATGTCCGTCCCCCAAAGTGGCCACTTATGATCTTCAACCGGAGATGAGTGCGTTTGATATTCGCGACAAAATCATTACGGAGCTCCAAAACAAATCTGCGGATTTTGTCTGTTTAAATTTTGCCAATCCGGACATGGTAGGTCATACAGGGGACTTTGAGGCAGCAGTAAAGGCATGTGAAACAGTGGATAAATGCGCAGAAGCAGTCGTAAATACAGCGCTTGCAAATGATTACCTCTCCATAATTATTGCGGATCATGGCAACTCTGATATGATGATTAATCCGGACGGCACACCGAATACTGCCCACACCACGAACCTTGTCCCCTTCATACTAGTTGATAAAGAATTCAAGGGAGAAGTAAAAAGTGGAAAACTTGGTGATTTAGCCCCTACTATTTTGAAATTTATAGGCCTTGAGTCACCGGAGGAAATGACAGGCAATGTGCTTGCTTAAAAAATCTATCATTTCGCACCTGAGGAATCTTAGATGACTCTAATGCAGAAGGAGAAGTATAAAAAAATAAGTTAGATATCTCATTTTAATCAATATGTCAGATTTCTTATCAAAAAGATATTATTTCGTAATCATCCCTTTGCTCTTCAGCTGCCAAAAGTTGAAACCTGAATCTGTGCAGATTCCGGAATATCCTGATTTTAAGCAATTGATGGTAGATCAGGTAGACTTTCTGGAGAATAAAGGAATAAGAAAGACGGTCTGGTTAGAAGGGGAAAGCGAAACCAAAACCATTGATATGGATTCTGCTAAATGGGCGGATGAGCTTTCTTTTCTACAGGAATTAAATCCAAATCAACCGGAATATGTAGGTGCATTTATAAAATCAAACGAAGCTGGTTACCAGGTTTTGACGTTGGGAGAAAAGGAGTCCGGAGCTTTGAAAAAAGTAAAATTCTCACGAAAAAATGATTGGTACAGTTCCATTCAAATTACCCTTCACGAGGACAAAGATGTTTACATCCATCATCGTGAAATTGAAATGAGCTTTGAAGGAGGTGTACTAAATTCACTTCAAATCGATGGCTACCAAAAAATGATGCTTAAGGATACCGTGCGGTTTGGGGTTGAAATTAGCGTTGATTAACGCTTAACCCCCAACATCTTAATCGCTGTAGCTGCAGCTTCGTCTCCTTTATTGCCGTGTTTTCCTCCCGCGCGATCCAATGCTTGTTTCATTGTATCAGGAGTTAGCACCCCGAAGATGACAGGCTTGTTGTATTTCAATGATACATTCGTAATACCATTTGCCACCGCATCACAGATGAAATCAAAGTGTCGGGTTTCTCCTTGTATCACACAACCCAAGCAGATGACTGCATCAACATCTTTCCGTTCGGCCATCCACTGACCTCCCAGGCTCAACTCAAAGGTTCCTGGCACATTCATTCTCTCGATATTATCTCGTGTTGCTCCTGCACCTATCAGGGTTTGATAAGCACCTGAGTAAAGTGACTCGGTCACTTGCTCATTCCATTCCGCTACTACAATCCCAAACTTGAATTTGCTAACGTCGATCGATGAACTGATTTTAACGTCGCTGAGGTTTTTTTCTGCTGATGACATGGTGTAAAATTAAAAAAGGAAGTCATCCTGAGCATGTCGAAGGATAAACTTCCTTTTAAAAAGATGCTGACAATTCCATTGCGGAACGATTCAGCATGATTTAATATTTTATTGCGCTAAAGCTTCCAGTCTTGCTTTTTGCTTTTTCGCATCGTGAATTTGCGCTGAATTCGGATAATCATTAATGATTACTGAATACGTGCTTGCTGCAGCTGTAAGATCACCGTTTTGCTCTTGAGCTATTGCTAACTTCTTAAGATAGATCGGAGTAAACGATTCATTTTCCTTGTAATCAACCGCTTTATTATAAAAGCTGATTGCGTTAGAAAAGTCATCCATTTCCATGTAGGAGTCTCCAATTAGCGAGTATGCCCTTCCTTGAAGAAGGTAATCATCACTGCTAAATTCTTTTAAATGTCTGATTGCTCCATCAAAATCTCCCAATTTCAGATATGAAGCTCCTGCATAAAAGTTAGCAAGGTTTGCTGCTTTCGTGCCCGGGAACTCATCCATAATTTCAAGAAAGCCGTAGCTGTTACCATCTCCATTCAATGCCAGTCCCAGACTGTCCGCATCAAAATAGAATTGAGCCTGGAATAACTCTTCCTGAGCAGTTTGGTTTTGATTCGTGATGTAGTAATTATACCCAGCGAAACCTACGATCAGTAGGGCAAGGACTCCTCCAATGCCAAATACCATCGCTTTATTTCGCTTGTTGCTAAAAAACTCATTGGCTTTCTCAACGATTGCATTTGGATCCTCAAGAATCTCTATGCCGTCATCATGCTTTTTTCCTTTTGCCATTTTCTTTTAAAATCTATTCTTTATTGCACTCCTTTCATGTGGTGCTTCTTGGTCTCAAATAAACTTTCCGCCAGTTCGGCAGAAAATTGCGGTCGCAAAGATATATTTTTTGTTCAGATGTGTAAGGCTATCAGCTAATTATGTGTTGACAAATGGGTAATCATTTTCAACATAATTATCTGTGTAGGCTTCTGATGCCTCCGGCCAAGGAGATTCTTCAGCAAATTCTACTGCTTTGGCAACCTCTTTTTTTATCTCATTATCAATCTCTTTCAGCTCATCTTCAGTAGCCCACTTTTTCTTTAAAATGGTCTGTTTTACCTGCTCAATTGGATCTTGTTTCTTGTATTCCTCCAGCTCTTCTTTCGTTCTATATTTTGCCGGATCGGACATGGAGTGTCCTTTAAAACGATACGTTCTGAATTCCAGGAATGTAGGTCCATCCCCTTTTCTTGCTCGATCCGCAGCTCTTGCCACTGCATGATGTACATCTTCTACTTTCATAGCGTCTACAGGCTCGGATGGCATGTCATAAGCTTCTGCTAAGGTATGTAGCTCCGTAACGTTCGAAGTTCTTTGAACAGAAGTTCCCATTGCATAACCATTATTCTCTACCACAAAAATCACTGGCATCTTCATGGTCATGGCCATATTGAATGCCTCATGCAAGGCTCCCTGGCGAACTGCTCCATCACCCATGTAACAGATGCATAGACTTTTAGTGCCTTTGTACTGTTCAGCAAATCCAATCCCAGCTCCCATCGGAATTTGTGCGCCAACAATTCCATGACCTCCCATAAAATTCACTTCTTTATCGAACATGTGCATGGAGCCCCCTTTGCCTTTTGAAACACCTGTTGCTTTTCCAAACAACTCTGCCATTATTCTTCCCGGATCTGTACCCAATGCAAGTGGGTGACCGTGATCTCTATAGGCAGTGATCCACTTATCATCCTTTTCCAGTGCAGAAACTGCCCCGGAAGCACACGCCTCTTGCCCAATGTATAAATGACAAAATCCACGAATTTTCTGTTGGCCATAAAGTTGGCCTGCCTTTTCTTCAAACCTTCTCATCAATTGCATAGAGCGAAACCACTCCATGTATTGATCTTTAGAAAACTCACCAGATTTTTTTGTAGTCTTTTTAGCCGCCATAGGACCCAATTGTTTGTTTTACTTTGCTGAACGGATAGCGAAATTACAGCAAAAAACCATGATCCTAAAAAGCCTGAGGCTTACATCCTTTAAGAATCACCCGGATTCAATTTTTGAATTCGGTGAAAGGGTGAACTGCGTCCTTGGAAAAAATGGTGTTGGTAAGACCAATTTATTGGATGCCATCTACTATCTGTCCTTTACAAAAAGTGCTGTTGGGTCACAAGACAGGTTAGCCATTACCCATAATCAACCTGCTTTTACCCTCTTTGGTCAATATGAGGAATTGACCCTTGCCATTCAGTTTGAAAAAGGGAAGGTTAAGACGGTTAAGATAAATGGACAAGAGCCGGATCGTTTGAGTGATGTGATAGGACAGGTTCCCCTGGTAATTGTTTTACCTGATGACACCTCCATGATCAAAGAGGGTAGTGAAGACCGAAGGAAGTTTTTTGATGGTGCGTTATCACAATTCGATAGTGAATACCTGAAATCGTTGATGAAATACAACAAAGTATTAAAGCAACGAAACAGCCTGCTGAAGGTAGAGCAAGGTAGAAGTCTGAATAAAAAACTCCTCGAAACGTACGATGATCAGCTAATTCCTCTCGCCCAATCAATTAGCGGTAAAAGAAAAGAAATGGAGGAAGTGTTTCTTCCTTTTCTACAAAAAAATTATGCTGCCTTGCATGAGGGTAATGAAGTCCCGAACTTAAAATTTAAATCTCATGTAGGAGGTGATTTTGCACAGCAGTTTACAGCTAATCACCCGAAAGATCAGATTATGCAACGCACGTTGCTGGGCAGTCATAAGGATGATTTTGAGTTTCTTCTTGATGGGGAGCTTATCAAAAAGTTTGGCTCTCAGGGTCAGCAAAAAACGTTCATTATTGCATTAAAACTGGCATTGTATGATTTCCTAAAAGAACGGACAGGGAAAACTCCGCTACTTTTATTAGATGATATTTTTGACAAGTTGGATGACTCCAGGATAGCCCTGCTTGTGTCAATTCTCTTAGATAATAAGCGATTTCAACAGATTTTTATTTCAGATGCACGAAAAGATCGAAGCAAAGAACTTTTCAAGAGTCAGAAAGCGATAAAGTTTATAGACCTTTGATCCACAATCATCATGGAAGAAGATCCGATTAAAAGTTTCCGTAATGCCTTTAAGGGTTTCCTCAAAGAGGAAAATCTAGAGCATACCTACAAGCAAAAGCAGGTGATTGCAGATTGGGAACGAATCATGGGCAAGACCATCGCCTCACGCACCACTAAAATGTTCTTCAATCAAAAAACTTTATTTGTTAAGCTCTCCTCAGCACCATTGAAAAGTGAGATGCAAAATTCAAAGGCTCAAATCATCTCTCTGATTGAAAAGGAAATTGGTAAGGGCGAAGTTGATGATGTAAGGTTTTTATAGTTGCGTGTTAAGTTTGCTAGATGAAAAATATTCTGGCTGCATTATTAGCCTTCTTCATAACGCATATTAGTTTTTCCCAGAATGATGAATTCACAGATGGTTACATTATAACTAAGGACGCTAAAATTGTGTTCGGAGACCTTGCTTACAGAGGTGGGAAAGAGGCTCATACTTCATGTATTTTAAAAGCCAAAAACGGTCAGTTAACAGAATATTTTCCTGACGAGTTAAATGGATACGGATATGTGGGTGGCGTGCTCTACAATGCAGTTCCTTCTGATGCCGTATTCGCAAAAACCATTATCAAAGGCAGTTTAAGCTTATCACAATATGAAAACAAATTTTACCTCCATCAATCAGATCAATTATACAATCTGAATAAAGACGGCCTAGAGTCGGTCAGACCATTGCTAGAATCTTGCCTGACAACTCCGGAAATAAACAAGAACTTAAAATTTAAAGAAAAAGCATTAAGGCAGCTGGTCATTAGTTTCAATCAATGCCAAAATGCTGACTTTACTTCATTTGATGCAAAGAAGCCGGACGTTCAAATGGAGTACGGTTTGATTGCAGGGTTTACCAAAACCTCGCTCCAGTTCTCTGAAAGTTATCAGTATGAGTACCTTCAAGGAGATTTTGAATCTTCAGATCCCTTCTATGGTTTAGCAATAAATTTGTCGCTACCTAAAACGGTAAGGGGTTTATCCTTTCAACAAGAGATTCAATTTACCAATAGCTCACGTTACAATTTTCAAACGTCTGAAAGAACAACGGAAACCAAATACTATGATACCTGGATAGAAATGAAAGAAATGCTATTCCCCTTTTCAGCAAAGTACGCTCCATGGGACATTTCAGGGTTTCATCCATACATTCAAGTTGGAATTACGTATAATACGCTTTCTGCTGAATCATTGGTACAGACTACTTCGGTAAGAGGAAATGTAGTAACACCAGAAGAGGATCGTGAAAACCCTTTTGATGTGAAAGAAAGTAATTTGACAACCTGGTATGGGTTAGGTCTTACGCGAGAATTTAAATCGGTGAAAACTGATTTTTTTGTAAGATATTTTTCGGGTCGAAATGTGAGTAATACAGCGCGCCTGCAAGCACAAAACAGCCGCATGAGTTTTGGACTCTTGATTAGTTACATTCAAGTATTCTACTAATGAGGAAATTAATAAACGTCACTCTCCTCGCTCTGCTAATTCTTGCCATAATTTCTTGTGGAGAGGATGATCAAGTATCATCTCGCGAATTTCCCAAATTGAACACCCTGGAGGTTTCGAATATTACTGCAAACGGAGCTACGTTTAACGCTGAATTCTCCTTTCGAGGAGACTTTGAAATCACCAGCTATGGATTTGTTTGGTCAAGATTCTCGAAGGATTTTACGCTAGATAATTCCGATAAAGTAATCATCCACAAAAACATAAATGAGCCCGCCTTTTCTTTAGATGTCTTATCCGCACTAGAAGAGGATAAAACCTATTATGTAAGATCCTTTGTCAAAACGGATGAGTTTATTGTGTATGGTCAAGCAAAAGAATTTATTAGTCTTGGAAGTAATGCTCCTCAAATTGATAATGTATCTCCTCTCAGTATTTTTTATGGGGATACGGTTTCAATATTCGGTGCAAACTTCAGCTTTGCAAAAGATAATAATCAGGTCAAGTTTGGAGGTGTTAGTGCAGAAGTGGCAAGCGCAACCGACACCTTACTGCATGTTTTAGTGCCTGAATTAATTCAATCCGAAAATTCAACACTCTCTGTATCGGTTGCCGGAAATGTATCAGAGTCCACAGAAACCTTAAACTTTATCGGACCTGAAATCACCTCATTATCCAAAACGGAGGTGGTTTATGGAGATACGGTAGAGATTTTTGGCAATCATTTTGGATACCATGAAGGGCTTAATTCTGTTAAGATAGCGGAGGAGGAGATTGTAGTATTAGAAACCGATTCAACAAAAATTAAAGTTGTACTACCAGTTACAAACAAAAACTTCACCATTTCCATTACGAATTCAGTTGGCCAGACTAGCGCAAGTGAACTAACTACACTTGATCCCATCCTTACTCAAATAACACCAGATGAGGGATTTTATGGTGATGAAATTGAAATCAAGGGTAATCACTTTGGGTACATAGAAGAAATCGTTGAGGTCTATTTCAATGATCAGAAGGCAGAGATTGTCTCATTTTCGAATGAATCGATTGAAACAAGACTACCAGAAGGATTAAAAAATCCGATTACAGCAAAGGTTTTGGTAAGTGGAACTGAAACAAACCTAGCCGAATATTATTATCTGGGGCCTCAAATTGATTCATTTTCACCAAAAAATGGAACTTGGGGAGATCAAGTAACCATTGTTGGAAATAACTTTTCAACTACTCCTTCGGAGAATACTGTTATTGTTGACGGAATAAATGCAGAAGTATTTTCAAGCACACAAAATGCCATTGTAATTTCAATCCCGAACGAGGTTAATAATAAAGATTTTCTTATTAAAGTTGAAGTGAATGACGTCCAAGTAGAAGCGAAAGAGGAATTCACAATGAATGACCCTGTTATAAGTTCAATTACTCCTTCTTATACCAAGGTTTCAAATCAAAAAATTGTAGTTGAGGGAAGTAACTTTAATCCTGTTCTTAATGCTAACAGCCTTACTTTCAATGAAATTAATCTGGATATAACCTCCTCTACGCAAAGTAAAATTGAGGCAATTCTACATGAAACTGTTATCGAAAATCTTCTTGTCACTGAGCTCATCAAAGCACCTATTATTCTTAATAATGTGGTTGGAGAAATTTCTTCAGACCTATTAACAATCGATTATAAAACTGCATGGGAAAGTCTTTCCTTGTTTGACCTCTCCAAAACGATTGCGTCTTATCAAATTGGTAGTATCGGATATATTATTCTGTCCGATAGAAAGTTTTATCAATACGACTCTAAAAAAGACAACTGGACAAGGTTATCCAGTTTTCCAGGAAGTGTAAGCCCAGGAACAACTAGAGGAGGAGGTGTTTACTTCGAGCTTAATAATAAACTTTACTATGGACTAGGGTCTACGACTTACCCATGTGAATCCAACCCAAACGCTTTCTGCCGAAAGCAATGGAGTGACTTTTGGGTCTATGACCCGATTTCAGGTGTCTGGAATCAATTGAATAGCCTACCAATTGAGGGTTCCAACGCCAGCATAAGCGTACTTGATAATGAGGCATATTTGACACGAATCGTAACAAGTGATGGCCATAGACTCATTACACTTAAATATAATTCCACTCAGGATACGTGGAGTGAACTATCTCCTCCTATCGCTAACAATAGTGGTATCTATACTTTTACCTTAAGTTCTTTTACCTGTGATAATAATCTCTATGTGGGTTATCAAACCTATGATGATAAAAATGTTTTCAGAGTTTATGATCCTTCAAATGATTCATGGTCTGATCATTTTACTGAAACCTCTAACGGCTATTCACCATGGAGAATAAAAGAAACCAGTAATGGAGTTTTTATTCTCAATGAGAATTTTTTAAAGAAATATAACCCGACAACAAATGAGTTGATTGAATTTGAAAAGCCAGAGAGTTCCCTAAAGTTTGTGCCGTTTTACTTCGACTCTCTTTTATATGTTGGCTCATCTTCTAATTTCTTTACTTTTAATCCCGATTTCTAGAGCCACTAGTCAATGTCTTTTTACTTCTCCCTAAACGGCAACCTCCACATCAAATAATAGTCGAAAGCAGTAGAGTTTTGTCGAGTGGTCTTGCCAAACCCAGGGATGTCATAGGTTTTAAGATCCCCTTCTCCATTGATCTTTCTGGAAAATTGCCATCGCATAGTAAAGCCCATGTAGAGATTCGAAACTACCTTTCCTCTTAGGCCAAATGCTACTTCCAGCCATCGAGCTGATAGGTCGTCATTGGTCAGGGAATAGGTTCGCTCCCCGAACCCCTGATCTGCAGTAAAAATCATCTGATCTTCGAAATTGGCACGAGCGTATCTCAAGCCCAATGAAAGTACATTTCCACTCGCTTTATCCTTGGTGAAATTGCGATCTATTCCTGCCCTGAAATAGTTTCCGGTATTTCGATAATCAAAAGTTTCTCCTCTTTGATGTTCTTCCACTCCGTAATCAAACACCACATTGTATAAGTGTATGCCAATCGCCGTTTCTATTTCGTGAGAGGTATAGTCGCTTCCGGAAAGAGATCTTCCACTCCTGATGGCATTGAAGCCAACCTTCAACTCATGCGGCCTGAAATCGACCTTCTCCTTTTTTTTGACAGGAGTTTGCTGTTGTCCCACTGCTGCGAGGCAGGCCACCAAAAAAATAAGGCTAAAAGTAGATCTCCACATTGGTGCTTATTTGTCTATTGGTCACATTTCCAACGACCACTGTCGAATCAAAAGTTTGTCTAACTGTGTCTAGTCCTAAAAAAGTAAAAGATGGGTCACACTTTGGATCAAAAATGGTCACTTCCACCTCCTCATAACTCATCTCCAATTCAAAAGAAGTGGTATCTGAGTCAAAGAAAAACGTCGGGGTTTGGTCTTCGGGGTTTAAAGGAAGGCCAACTCCTGTAGAATCTTCAAACGGAGTAAACGTATACGGTGAGTCCTCCGCGGTGATTTCAAAACCTATCTTTTTCGAAGATCCACTTTCTAAATCATAGAACCGAACGATCATGAAGTCCAGATTGTCATCTGTATCACAGTTTTCAATATCCCGACAGGATAGGACCGATAATCCCACTAATATGAACACGAGTTTTTTCACAGGCTGGCAAAATTAAACCTTAAAGGTTTCTAATTGAATGTAACCCTAAGATTTCGATTAGCTTTGCAAACGCCAGGCGGATGAACCATAATAAGATCGCGGGGTTTATTAAAGACATGAAAACGAAGGGGTTAAAGAAAACAAAAGTCAACATCGTCACACTCGGGTGCTCCAAAAACCTGGTGGATTCTGAAGTCATGTTGACTCAGCTGAAGGGAAACAATATTGATGCCACGCATGAGTCCACTAAAGATGATGCTAATGTGGTGGTGGTAAATACGTGTGGATTCATTGATAATGCCAAACAAGAATCCATTGATACCATCTTACGATATGTAGATGCCAAGCAAGAAGGCTTGGTTGAAAAGGTCTACGTGTCAGGATGTCTTTCGCAGCGATACAAGGATGAGCTCAAGGAAGAAATTCCTGATGTTGACGCCTGGTTTGGAACAGGGGATCTGCCTGCTCTACTTAAGAAATTCAAAGCCGATTATAAGAAAGAGCTGCTTGGTGAGCGAATTATAACGACCAACAAGCACTATGCATACCTCAAGATCGCAGAAGGGTGTGATCGTCCATGCAGCTTCTGCGCCATCCCTTTAATGCGAGGAAAGCATGTATCCAAACCAATGGAGCAAGTGGTTGCAGAAGCAGAGTCATTGGTTCGTCAAGGCACCAAAGAAATTTTGCTCATAGCCCAGGACTCTACCTATTATGGGTTGGATCTTTACAAAAAAAGAAATCTTGCAGAGCTCATGGACAGGCTTTCGGATGTCGAGGGGTTGGACTGGATTCGATTGCACTATGCATTCCCAACCGGCTTCCCTGAAGATGTGCTCGATATCATGGCCAACCGGTCAAACATCTGTAATTACCTGGATATCCCTCTGCAACACGCCTCTACCAATATGCTGAAGATGATGCGGAGAGGAACAACCAGAGACAAGACAGAAGCTTTGTTGAACAAAATGCGATCAAAAGTACCGGACATAGCAATCAGAACTACTTTGATAGCCGGACATCCGGGTGAAACGCAGGAAGACTTTGAGGAGATGCTAGATTTTGTTGAGAAAAACAGGTTTGAGCGACTAGGGATATTCACCTATTCACATGAGGAAAACACCCACTCATACAATTTTGAGGATGATGTACCGGACGAAACCAAACAAGAGCGGGCAAATGCCGTAATGGATTTGCAGGAAGAAATTTCCTTGAGCATAAATGAGAAAAAAGTCGGTAAGGAATTCAAAGTACTAATTGATCGCATGGAGAGTGGAACATTCATTGGTAGAACCGAGTATGACTCTCCGGAAGTTGATAATGAAGTGATCATTCCGGCTAACCATTCATATTTACGGATTGGAGATTTTGCCCAGGTAAAAATTACTGACGCCTCAGCCTTTGATCTGTATGGCGAAACAATTAAGAAATAATCGACTTAACTAAAGCGTGCGCACCGAAACCTTACCTTTAGATGAGACTGACTGTTTTTCGCAGTTCTTTATTGACTACATCAGCAAGAAGGAAGAGTTAGCTCCATATTATGGAGAATTTCCCTCCATCCAGAATTTCAAAAAAGTAATTGAGCAGCGCAACTTTAAAGTTGAAAACCGATCTGTTTTAGTTGAAGAACTAGAGAATCAATACAAAGGCCTTGAAATCAATGCTGCAGTTTCAGGTAACATCAAGTCGCTCGCAGATTCCAAAACGTTTACCATCACCACCGGGCATCAACTAAACATTTTCACAGGTCCGCTTTATTTTATTTATAAAATAGTGACAGTGATTAATGCTTGCAAAGCATTAAAGCAAGCATACCCTGAGTACGATTTTGTCCCAGTGTATTGGATGGCAAGCGAGGATCATGATTTTGACGAAATCAATCATTTCTTTTTTGAAGGAAAAAAACTTGTTTGGAAAACTGATCAAAAAGGTGCGGTTGGTCATTTCAATCCAGCCGGAGTAAAGGAACTAGTTGATCAACTTCCAAAAGGAGCGGAGTTCTTCAAAGAAGCTTACAATCAGGAGACGCTGGCAAAAGCAGGAAGGGCTTATGTCAATCACCTTTTTGAAAAAGAGGGATTGGTTGTAATTGATGCAGACAGTCCGGCATTAAAGAAAATCTTTACTCCAGTTATTGAGGATGATTTATTTGTGCACTCATCAAAAGATCTCGTTGCTAAAACGTCAGCCTCACTGGAAACCCTGGGTTATAAAACTCAGGTGCATGCACGACCGATCAATTTCTTCTATTTAGCAAAAAGGGTTCGCGAAAGAATTGAGAAAACAGAGGATGGGTTTCAGGTCGTAGATACTGACATCAAATGTAGTGATGATGAGATGCGAAAGTTAATTGCATCTAATCCTGAGCGATTTAGTCCAAATGTTATTCTACGGCCACTTTATCAGGAAACAATTCTTCCTAACCTGGCCTACGTGGGTGGCCCATCGGAGGCGGTCTATTGGCTCCAGCTAAAGTCCGTTTTTGACCATTTCGAGACTCCATTTCCTCTCTTGATGCCACGAAATTTTGCATTAATTATTCCAACTACAACTTCCTCCAAGTGGAAGAAAACGGGTTTAGAGGAAAGAGACCTATTCCTTAGCTCTGAAAACGCTTTTGAAAAATGGGTGAAAACAAATTCTGATCATGACCTATCCTTTGATGCGGAATTGCAAAAGCTCAAAGACCTTGAAAATTCGCAAAAGGAAAAAGCTATTGCCGTCGACCCTACATTAAAACAACATTTAGAGGCCCTTTTTACTTCTTTCTCCAAACGAATCGAAAAAGCGGAGAAAAAGCTGGTTCGTGCAGAAAAGCGACTCCATTCAGATCGAAGAAATCAAATACAATCAGTAAAAGAATCTCTTTTCCCGGGAGGAAGCTTACAGGAACGTAAGGATAACTTTCTGAATTTTTATCTAAAAGATCCCCAATTCATTCAAAAGCTTTTACAAACATTCAATGCATTTGATTATCGTATGTATCTACTGCATGAGTAATCGCTAGCAGTTTGATCAAGAGATACTTATTTTTAAGTACGAACCGAAACAGCTAAGTATGGAAATCAAGACTCCCACACTCCTGGTCGATAAAGAAAAGGCTTTAAAGAATATCAAAAAGATGTCCGAAAAGGCTAAGCACTCAAATGCCGCTTTACGTCCTCATTTCAAATCCCATTTTTCTGAAGAAATAGGTAAATGGTTTAGTGATTATGGAGTCAGTGCTTGCACGGTAAGTTCGGTCTCTATGGCCCAATACTTTGCCTCGAAAGGCTGGGACGATATCACCATCGCTTTTCCCTATAATCACTTAGAACACTCAGAAATCTCTGATCTTGCTAAAAAAATCGATTTAAACATCCTGATTGAGTCGGAGGAAAGTCTTGCACATGCGAAAAATAATATAGCAGGTACCCTCGGGTACTTCCTGAAAGTTGATGTAGGTACGCATAGAACAGGCATAGACCCGAGAAACACCAAACTAATCGCAAGTTTGGTGAATCAATCGAGTAAGCAACTAGCGTTTAAAGGCTTTCTTGCTCATGCAGGCCATACCTATGGCTGTACAGACACAGAAAGCATCAAGTGGATTTTTGATGGTGCTGTCAAAGTCTTAAGCGAACTCAAGGATAAATTTGGTGGAATCATTTCGTATGGCGATACCCCTTCATGTAGCATCATTGATGATCTATCTTTCTGTGATGAAATGCGTCCTGGAAATTTTGTTTTTTATGACTGGATGCAACAAAATATTGGTTCATGCTCTATCGAAGAAATTGCCGTTTGCCTGGCATGTCCTATAGTTTCCATCCACAAAGATCGTGGTGAGGTGGTCATTTATGGTGGTGGAGTTCACTTATCTAAAGATCACATTATAGAAAAAGACGAGTACGGGAAAGGGTCAAAATGCTTCGGGAAGGCGGTTAAACTAAGTGACCTTGGATGGGATACCAAGATTATTGGAAATGTTTCACGCGTATCACAAGAGCATGGAATAATAAAAATGTCGGAAGAAGCTATCGCTCATGTAAAAGTTGGTGACTTGATTGGTATACTTCCAGTACATTCGTGTCTCACCGCCGATTTACAAGGATATTACCTCACTACACAAGGTGAGAAAATTGATAAGATGAACAAGTTCTAAGAATGCAAAAAATATTCTCGCTGCTACTAGCCGTGCTCGCACTTTCAGGTTATGCTAAAACCGACCCTCCGAAAGATTCCATTGATGTGATGATTGGTCAAATGATTATGATTGGTATTGGTGACTTCAATCTAGTTGACACGGAACAATCCATATTCAAAGAAATCAAAGATGGAAAGGTAGGTGGTGTAGTGCTTTATGAGAAAAACATTTTATTCGAAAGCCCAAAACCTGAATTGGCACTTTTGGTGGAAATGCTTCAAAAGAACGCTTCAATACCTCTGTTTGTAAGTATCGACGAAGAGGGAGGAAAAGTGACTCGTATGAAGACACGATATGGGTTTCCCAAGAATGTGTCTGCTCAGTATCTGGGGGACATGAATAATTTAGACTCAACAAGTTTCTATGCAAATCAAACGGCAAGCATTCTAAGCAGCTTTGGCATCAACATGAACTATGCTCCGGTAGTCGATGTGAACATTAACACAAAGAATCCAGTAATAGGAAAACTGGAAAGAAGTTATTCGAAAGATTATAAAGAGGTTATTCAGCAGGCTTTGGAGGTAATTAAACAACACAATAAAAGAGGTGTTGTTCCTGTTTTGAAACACTTTCCCGGTCATGGTAGCAGTAAAAATGATACCCACTTGGGAATTGCAGACGTTACCAATACCTGGCAATTGGAGGAGCTGTATCCTTATAAGGCTCTGATCGATAGTGGGGTTGTTAAGGCAGTAATGACTGCTCACATCGTAAACAAAACACTGGATGGTGAAAAAAACCCGGCAACTCTTTCCAGGCGAATTGTAACGGGCATGCTAAGAGAGTTTCTTGAGTTTGATGGGGTGATTATTTCTGATGACATGCAGATGGGAGCAATAAACAACGAGTATGGATTAAGAGAAGCAATAAAACTATCCCTGGAAGCAGGCGTAGATATGCTCATGTTTGCGAACAATGTTTTTGATTATGAAAGGGTCTCGGCAACTACTATTCATGCGATTATTAAAGACCTGCTCTTCGAGGGCTATGTCACACGTGAACAAATTTATGTCTCCTATAATCGAATTATGAAGTTGAAAGCAGAAACAGGGCTATGTGATGAAGATTACTATCGCTCTTTAAAAAATAAGCTCCGTGTTTACAACTAAGCACCAATTAAAAACCTGATTTTACTATCTTCACCAATCCATGATCCAATACAATCCCAAATCGTGGTTTTCCTTAATCTTTGACGTCTATAGTAGATATGTCATAAGAGCGCTATTCCCGTTGATTTTATTTGCGGGAGTACTCACATCAGTTTTGTGCTTCATATTCATTGATGTCCTAAACATTGTAATAGTAGATACCAAAGCATTTCACTCTATCCTTGGGGTAATTCTTGGTTTATTCTTGGTATTGAGAACAAATACCGCATACGATCGATGGTGGGAAGGCAGAAAGTTGTGGGGCCAGTTGGTGAACGACACACGCCAGCTATCTATTAAAATAGCAACGTTCTTACCTGAGGACGCTACGGAGGACCGGCTTTTCTTTAAGAAAATGATTCCTAACATCACTTTTGCTATGAAACACCATCTCAGAGATAGCATTCTCGTCGGCGAAATGGATTTTTATGATGAAAAGGTGAAGGATCGCATTATTAATAGCAATCACAGACCCAACATAATCAATAAGATTCTGATGGAACGGGTTATGGATATGAACAAGAGAGGATTAATTACTGCGGATAAGTTGTTCATTCTGGATAAGGAAATTAAAGGTTTTACGGACATCATAGGTGCATGTGAGCGAATTAAGTCTACGCCAATACCTTACTCATATAGCATGTTCATCAAGAAATTTTTGTTCATCTACTGTATCACTTTACCAATGACCTTTATTGGAGAGTTTGGGTACTGGTCAGTTATACTTGTCGTAGTTGCATTCTACTTTTTGATGAGCGTAGAATTGATCTCAGAAGAAATTGAAGACCCATTTGGTCGTGATATAAATGATCTTCCACTCGACGAACTTTGTGTGAAGATCAAAAAGAATATTATAGAAATTTTCAACAATAAGTAACTTAGGCAACCGAAAACAATTAAAAAATGAAATTCAATCAACTTAAACTAGCCTCTTTTGCGCTTTCAGCCGCTGTTCTAATCTCCTCTTGCGGAGGTGGTGGTAGTCAGGAAAAGTCATCCGACGCAAGTTCTGAATTTGATGCAGCTAAAGAACAGGTAGCTGCAGATGTATCAAAAGTCTTAAAGGATCTTCCTCCTCCATCAGAGGTTCCATATCTTTTGATGAATGCAGGGGCCGAATTTGATCCAACAATTGTTAACTCGCTTGACAAGATTGAGTCTTATCAAAGTGATGAAACAAAAGCAGCCTTAAACCTTGGTGTTTACGCCACAGATATTGGATACCTCGCCTCATATGAAAAATCTGAGCTGGCACTTGATTACATGGGTGAATGCCAGAAGCTAGCAGCGCCGGTAGGTGTAGCAGAAGCTATTGACTATGGAATGATCGCTCGCTTTGAGTCAAATATGGAGAACAAAGACTCTTTAACTTCCGTCATCAATGATGTAATGCAGAAGTCAGGTGAGCGCCTAAGCGAGCTTGAAGAACTTAATAGTGCGGCTCTTCTTCTGGCAGGAAGTTGGATCGAGGGTGTTTACATTTCAACGACCATTGTTAACACGTATCCAGATGATCTTCCTGAAGAATCCAGAACGTTGATTCTTGAGCCACTTGTAAAAATTGTGATCGATCAAAAAACTTCACTTAATGACCTTCTTCAAGTCATGAATGATGTGCCAGAGTCGGAGGCAGTTAACAATATGAAAGCAGAACTTGGAAAAGTAAAAGCTATCTATGACGGAGAGCTTGCCGAAGTTGAGAAGCAGATTTCTGAAAATACAGGAGGTTTTGTTTTGAAGCCGAGCACACTAGACAATCTAGCTGCTGAAGTAACCAGAATCAGAACTTCTATCGTTGAATAAGAAGCTAAATCAAGAAAAACTGAAAGTCGTCAGCTGATGCTGCCGACTTTTTTTTTGATTGGTAGAGATAGAATGTCCTAACTTTATCATCATCTAATCTAACCGGCCCTCACATGAGTGAAGAACTTCTCAAAGCGATCATTCGCCTCCTCGTTATTGTAGCAAAAGAGGAAGGTGAAGTTGATGAAAGTGAAAAAGAATCCGTACGTGAATTTTTATATGAAAATGTAAGTCGTGATGACACACGTCATTATCTGAAGGTTCTGGACGAATACGTAAATGAGATTGATACAGGAAAAGATGATCATAGTCAGATAGAAGCCATCACTTCAAACATCAATAATGAATTAACGCAACAGCAAAAACTGGTTGTTATGGTTCGTTTGATGGAGTTAATTATTGCAGATGGAATAATAACAGAGAGAGAGGGGCATCTCCTAAATTTGATCGGCAAGCATTTCAAATTTGATTCGGAAACTGTTGATGCAATCACTCACTTTGTGATCAACAGAGACCCAAATAATTACCCTGATATTTATTCAGTGGTCATTTCTGGAGCAGATGATCCCGATAGAAAGAGTCATATTCACCTGGAGAATTTAAAAGGTCATATCGCCTTTTTCAAGATTCCTAAAATTGAAACCGTTTTTTTTAAGTTTTATGGAGCCGATATCCTGACCCTGAATGGGTTGATGGTGTCTCCCAACAAAATCAAAGTGTTTTCCACCGGTAGTGCCCTTAAAGGGAAAAAAACCGAGCGACTTTATTACAGCGATGTGATCAGTATTTTCAGGGATGAGATTACTGAGACAGACGTTTCATTCGTTGCTGAAAACATTTCATACAAGTTTCCCAAAGGAAATATAGGGCTCGTTGATATTAATATCTCTGAAGCAAAAGGAAAACTTTTCGCCATCATGGGAGGTAGTGGTGCTGGTAAGTCCACCCTATTTAATGTCCTTAATGGTACTTCAAAGCCTTTCCAGGGATCAGTTAGAATCAATGGAATTGATATTTATAAAAACCCAAAAGAGGTTGAAGGAATTATTGGTAACGTACCTCAGGATGACTTACTAATTGAAGACCTGACTGTTTATCAGAATCTCTACTACGCTGCTAAACTATGTTTTGACCATACAGAAAAATCGGTTTTAAATGAGCTCGTAACAAAAACGCTTGACTCACTTGGACTAACCGAAGCAAAAGACCTGAAAGTTGGAAACCCCCTTCAAAAAACCATCAGTGGTGGCCAGCGAAAAAGGCTGAATATTGGTTTGGAGTTGTTACGGGAACCATCAGTTCTTTTTGTAGATGAGCCCACTAGCGGCTTGTCTTCGAGAGACTCGGAAAACATCATGGATTTGCTAAAAGAGCTGTCCTTGCGTGGAAAAATGGTGTTTGTTGTGATACACCAGCCTTCTTCAGAAATCTTTAAGATGTTTGATCGCTTATTAATTCTAGATACCGGAGGTCACCAGATCTATTATGGCAACCCGGTAAAAGCGGTTACCTACTTCAAGAACATCGTGGAAATGATCGATAAGGATCAAAGCGCTTGTATTGAATGTGGAAATGTTAACCCTGAGCAGATCTTCAATATCATCGAAATGAAGGTTGTGGATGAATATGGAAGGTTTACCAATAAACGAAAATATACACCGGAACAATGGCACGAACAGTTTCAGAATAACATCAAAATTGAAACTGCAGAAGAGATTGATACTAAACCCGAGAAGTCGTTAGATCTCCCAAACAGATTTAAGCAAGGAGTTATCTTTCTTCAACGAGATGTTCTCGCTAAGATCAGTAACCGACAATACGTATTGATCAACCTACTTGAGGCTCCTGTGCTTGCCTTATTATTGGCGTTGATCACCAAGTATGCACCACAAGGTTCCGAATATACTTTTTACAAGAATGAGAACATCCCTGTTTTCTTCTTTATGAGCATCATCGTAGCACTGTTTATGGGATTGACCGTAAGTGCGGAAGAGATCATCAAAGATCGGAAAATTTTAAAAAGAGAGGCTTTTCTCCACCTGAGTAAAATGAGCTACCTCTCCTCCAAAACATTGCTCTTGTTCTGTCTATCTGCGGTTCAGACCTTATTGTTTGTGGTTGTTGGTTCACTTATCCTTGAAATTCAGGGAATGACAATCTGGTATTGGATTATACTTTTCTCAGTGTCATGCTTCGCGAATATTTTGGGACTAAACATCTCAGCAGGATTTAATTCGGTTATTACCGTTTACATTCTTATCCCGCTATTAATCATCCCACAACTTATTCTCAGTGGAGTAGTCGTAGATTTTGACAAGCTGAATTCATCTTTTGCGAACAGAGAAAAAGTGCCATTTATTGGAGAGACTATGGCCTCACGATGGGCTTATGAAGCCCTTGCGGTTACACAGTTTAGAGATAACCCACACAATCAGGAAACATATGCGCTCGATAGAGCTGTTGCAATTAATACGTATAAGTCTGTGTACTATGCCAAGTACTTACAAGAACACCTGGATTATTGCTTTGCGAATAAAAACTTTATAGGAAGAGCAAGTCAGATGCAATTGCTCCAAAATGAAATCAAAAAGCAATTAAAAATATTTGGAGCTGACAAGCTTCCCGTTGTTGATCAACTTACAGAAAACGGACTAACCAAGGATGTGTACCAGCAGACTGCTGAATTTTTATCTGCCATACGTTCGGTTTACAACGCCAGGAGAAAGAAAGCAAAAGACGAGCTGGATGCGCTCATTGCAGAGAAAACTAAAACTCCTGAGCTTGAAGATAGCTTTATGAAAAATCGAAACACTTATGAAAATGAGCGAATAGGACAAATGGTAAAAAACATCCAAACTAAAAGGAGGGTGGTAACTTCTGGAGATGAACTGGTACAGAAAATCTATCCCATTTACGCAAAAAATGAACATCCTGACCATGCATTAGACTTTAGAACGAACTTTTACTATCCAGAAAAATATTTTGCAGGTCAATACATCGACACGAAGGTTTTCAACGTCATCATCATTTGGTTAATGACGATCTTGTTATTTATTGCTGTTTACTACGATTGGCTTAGAAAGATTATTCGAAGCGGTCGTTTTTAAATCGGCACATTGACATGTCTTTCTGCATGGTAAGAGGATCTTACTAGTGGTCCGGATTCGACATACTTAAGTCCTCTTTTCAACCCTTCTTCTCTGAAGTGATCAAATTTATCCGGGTGCACAAATTCTGCCACCTCTATATGTCGTTTGGTCGGCTGTAGGTATTGGCCAAGTGTAAGAATATGTAGTCCATGAGCAACTAAATCATCCATTGCTTTATACACCTCCTCATCGGTTTCTCCAAGCCCCAACATAATTCCTGATTTAGTTCGCTTGCCTGCCTCATATGTGAGCTTAATCTGCTCAAGGCTTCTGTTGTATTTAGCTTGAGGACGAACTCTTCTGTACAGTCCCTCTACGGTCTCCATGTTGTGGGAAACAACCTCCTGACCCCCTTCTATCATTCTATACAATGCGTCCCAGTTGCCTTTTACATCCGGTATCAACGTTTCTATAGTTGTTTCCGGCGAGGCGTTCTTTGTTTCAATCACCGTTTGATACCATATCTCAGCCCCGCGATCTTTCAACTCATCTCGATTTACTGATGTAAGTACCGCATGTTTTACCCCCATCAACTTAATCGCCTCTGCTACGCGCTTTGGTTCTTCCTCGTCATATTCAGGTGGTCTTCCTGTAGCAACAGCACAAAATGTACAGCTTCGAGTGCATACATTTCCTAAAATCATAAAAGTGGCGGTTCCTTCTCCCCAGCACTCTCCCATATTTGGGCAATTTCCACTTTCACAGATGGTGTGAAGCTTGTGCTGATCCACCAGCTTTCTAACTTTTGCGTAGTTTTCACCTACAGGTAATTTGACCCGTAACCAATTTGGTTTCTTTTTTCTTTCCGGCTTTTCTACTACTGGTAAATCAATCATACGCGAATATTCCAAATGAAATGCAAATTTAATTCAGGATGGATAGAATCCCGTTATTTTCGGGTTCCCCAGAACAATGTGAAGAAAACAGAAGTAAAAACAGATTTGTTCGGTTGAGTTGGAACAAGCTCAATTTCTTTTGTAAAAGCCTCTGCCATAACACCTACTTCAACTCCGGCTACATTACTTCTATAAGTTCCGAACTCAAAGAAGACTGATCCCTTTGCGTGGAAACCGGGAGCAAAATCTGCTTCACCAAGACCTTGGAAAAGTTTACCTGGCCCAGCAATGCTTTGTGGAGACGGATGGTTTACTACATTAAACTGGGAGTATTGCTGATCACTACTCAGTACATAGTATGGTGTCACAAGACCAAATGTTGGCCCCCCTGCTCCTGCAATGCTAATCTGTACCCCCTGTTGATTCGCTTTTCGAAACATCAGTTTTTCCAAACCATAACTTGTTCGAATGGAATATAGGTAGTTTGATTTGCCGTAAATAAAGCCGGCACCACTCAGTCCGACGTATCTGGCCTCACTAGGATGCTTGACGTTAGAGAGCTCCAGCCCAAAGGTCTGATAAATATCATCTCCTTTTTTCCGGCTATGTCTTAGCATCAGCCCACCAATAAGCCCTCCGTTTGTATTTTTATTTATTCCCCAAATCCATTCTGAAGTATATTCAAAGTCCTCCCCCTCAAAGAGCTGAGCGCTGGCGAGTAAAGGAAGAACTAGCAAGATGGATATATAATACTTCTTCATGTTTGGCTATAGCATAACAAAAATAATGCGTAAGTCCCTAAATTTTTTTTGCTTCACTATTCAATTCGTCATAGCTAATACCCATGTGAGATGAATGAAAAACTGATTTGCCATCCTTTATCAGGATTGTTTGAGGGGACTCATGCCTAATCCCATATTTTTCGGCTATTTTATTTGAAACCTCTCGATTCGCAATTAGGTCAACAAAATAGGGAGTAAAAGCAGCTTCCGATTCAAATGAGCGTTCAAATCTGCTAAGTGACATAGCGCTTATTGAACATCTGGTACTATGCTTAAAGATCAACACCGGCTTCTCTTTCGAGATTTCATCAATCTGAATCAACTCATTAACATCTGTAAGTTGATTCCATGGGATATCTACTTTTTCAGATTTTGAAAATAAACTTGAAAACATAAATTTTTAATTATTAAAACGGGATCAATTATTCCAGATCACCCGCTCTTTTTTATCAAACTTGGGTTCTTTTACTTTTTCATTAACCCCGTTTGAGTTCTGCTTGTTCCCGTTTAGTCGCGTCCAGAAAATATTCCACTTTCTGAACATCTTTCGAACCTTTGGACTATTGAATTTCATCGCCACGTGATAGTTGCTGCTTGGGTGCTGATCTCCTATTCTACGATGTTTAACCTTCATATCCCCTTGCCATGTGGAAGACTCATTGTAATACCTGGTTAACTTTTTCCAGCGCTGGTCTACCACAAATCGATGCTTCGAGTTGGAATACCTGGGTCTAACTTTATAGTCGATTCCTCTAAAAGGATTACCTGCCGAATAGCGTGGCGAAACCTTATAGTCTCTCGAAGTAAATGGCATTCCCTGAGAGTAGCGAGGGCTTACTTTATATCGCTGACCTCTGAAAGGGTTTCCAAGAGAATATCGAGGGGTCACTTTATAATCTCTGCCACGAAATGGCATGCCCTGAGTGTAGCGCGGAGTGATTTTATAGTCTTTGGCTTTAAAGGGCGATCCTTGAGAATAGCGAACACTTACTTTGTAATCTTTTCCTCTGAAAGGATTAGATGGCGAATATCGAGAGGTAACCTTATAGTCTCTTCCTTTAAATGGAGATCCCTGAGAATATCTTATGCTGATTTTATAATCTCTGCCTCTAAACGGATTTGACGGAGAATATCGGGGGGTCACTTTGTAGTCTTTGACTCTGAAAGGGTTACCTCCGGAGTATCGTGGTGAAAATTTATACTTGCTGCCCCTAAATGGATTTCCAAATGAATACCTGGGTGTCACTTTATAATCTCTGCCTCTAAAAGGATTTCCTCCCGAGTACCTGGGTCTGGCAGAATATCTTTTCTGTTTTTCTCTTACAGATGAATAACGTGGAGAGGATGATCTTGATAGTCGAAAAGGAGAAGATGCACTCGAGTATCTGGGTGAGGTCCTGGCTCCAGAAGCGGGAATGCCCGTACTCTTACCAGGTTTCTTCTTACTTCGAAAAAACAGGAATCCTTTACGTTCAACTTTTTTCGTTTTTAGCCTGCTATCGTTATCCTCAAGCAATTGAGCTTCAGCAGTAACGATCACTGCGCCAAGTAAAATTGATATAATAAGAACCCGTTTCATTTACTCCGTGCCTTCCAAAGGTTGGCAATTTAGGTCATAATCTCAACGATTTGGTCGAATCGATTCATTAGCTAGATGCTATGCAAAGTAAAAGAACGCCTAAACACCTGAATATCTTATTCAAGTGACAAGGCGTTCTTAGCTATTTTTATCCTGCCAGGCAGGTCAAATTTGAATAGGTTCTCCCTGAGCGTTTAGCACTTCAAACTCGGTTAGAGCCTTAGAGCTATCCTCGACCATATTAACCCAACGGAAATACTTGAAAAACCATTTAGTTCTTCTTGAAAAGACTCCCGCAGTGAAATAAGTATACAAATACGGATGAAGAGCTACCGTGATTTTCTTTTCGTTTTGAGACTCAAAGAAATACTTGACAGTATTCTCTACCTGATCCGCCACCTGTATGGAAGCTGATATCTTTCCGGTACCACTGCATGTAGGACAAACCTCTTTCGTTGTGATTGAAAGCTCTGGTCTTACACGTTGACGTGTAATTTCCATCAAACCAAACTTTGACAATGGAAGGATCGTATGCTTGGAACGATCATCCTTCATCGCCTCCTTCATCTTTGCGTAGAGTTTTTTCTTATTCTCTATTTTTCGCATATCAATGAAGTCAACGACAATGATACCTCCCATATCCCTCAGTCTTAGCTGACGAGCAATCTCCTCAGCAGCATCAAGGTTTACCTTCAGAGCTGTATCCTCCTGATTGTCCTCTTTATTTGATTTATTTCCACTGTTGACGTCTATCACGTGTAGTGCCTCCGTGTGGTCAATGATCAGGTAGCCACCATTCAACATGCTGACAGATTGACCAAACGAGGTTTTCATCTGCTTTTCAACGCCCGTCGCTTCAAAGATCTTAGCCTTTCCAGAGTATTGCTTCAGAATTTTCTCCTTATCCGGAGCAATGCCCTTGACGAAAGTCTTTATTTCTTGATAAAGATCCTTATCATCAACAAGGATACTATCAAAGCTTTCGTTTAGCACGTCTCTTAGAATGGAATTGGCGCGGTTCATCTCGCCAATAATCTTATCTCTGACTTTGGCTTTGGGTAAAGCTTGTATGCCCTGATCCCATCGGTCAACCAGATTGCGAAGATCAGTATCAAGCTCTTTTACATCTTTTCCCATGGCTACCGTGCGTATAATCACACCGAAACCTTCGGGCTTGATCGAGCTGATAAGTCGCTGCAGACGCTTTCGTTCGTTTGCGTCTGTTATTTTTTTTGATACGTTTACCGTATTTGAAAACGGCACCATTACCAGGTATCTACCTGCTAATGACAACTCGCATGAAAGTCGTGGGCCTTTTGTAGAAATAGGCTCCTTTACTACTTGTACCAAAATTTTCTGTCCTTTGGTGAGGACCTGATTCATTTTTCCAAGCTTGTTTATATCCGGCTCTGTTTTAAAGCCAGACAGCCGTGTGCCGTTTAGCTTTTTTGCCAGTGTTAGCTTGGTAAATTTGTTCAGTGATTGGACCTGAGGTCCTAAATCCAAATAGTGTAAAAAGGCATCTTTTTCATAACCCAAATCAATAAAAGCAGCGTTCAAACCTTGAACAACTTTCTTTACTGACCCAAGATATATGTCTCCAACATTGAAGGATTGACCTCCTCCATCTTGATGAAACTCTACAAGCCTCTTATCCTTTAGTAAAGCAATACGACATCCCTCGCGAGTTGAGTTAATGATTAGTTCATTACTCATAGCGATTGTTTAATGGGTGCCTATTACTTCTTCTTGTGTCTGTTTTTTCTAAGTCTCTTCTTTCTCTTATGAGTAGAGATCTTATGTCTCTTTCTTTTTTTACCGCAAGGCATAATTTCTGTTTTTAAAGTTTCTAAAATGTTTTAAAGGCCATTCAGATAATCATTCGCCATCATTTTGATGGCAGGAATGGAATCTTGCGTGGCTAAGATTTCCTCCAAAAGCAGGCGAGCCTGCGATTGTTGATTTATTTCCATCATTGAAACCGCTAGATAAAGCTTCGCTTCATGATCTGCAGCATTCAATGATACCAAATTTTCAAAACGTTCCCTGGCCCTTTCAAACTGCCCGCTTTGGATAGCCAAAAGTCCAAGGTTAAGAATGGCTTGTCTGTTGTTTTTATCCGCTGCGAGAATTTCTCTTAGCATAGAGATTCCTGCCATAGGATTCTCCGAAACAACCATTGTCATTGCCAATCTGTTTTTCAAAAAATAATTTGTCGGATCTTTATCCAACAATTCTTGTAAAAGCCCTCTGGCTTTTTGTGCGTATTCCTTTGCTTGTTCCGGTCCAGGAGACCGCTCATAAGCCGTAAAATAAATGTCTGCTGCTAATTCAGAAGGCTGTTCACTCCAACTCTGAATCCGCTCCGCATACCTTGTCGCACTGTCAACTGCCCCATAATCGAGGTAGCGTCTCGCCAAAGAGTGCGCAAAGTTAGCTTTTTTATCAAAATTTTCTTCCTCTTCTACTAATCTTCTTAACTCATTGATCTGATTTTCAACTTCTTGAGGTATTTCCATGGAGTGATTCTCCACTTCAGTGACCTCTTGCAGCTGTTCGTTCTCTACCACACTCTTGGGCAATTGAAAGAGTATTACCGCGAATGCCGCAGCTCCTAATAAAAGAATTAATTGCGTTCTTCTCACTTGATTTTTGGGGAGTTCTTAATTTTCTCCACAAAGATTTTTGAAGGCTTGAAAGAAGGAATGTAGTGTTCGTCGATGACGATCGCAGTATTCTTTGAGATATTACGTGCGATTTTCTTCGCACGCTTTTATTCACGAAGCTTCCGAATCCTCTCACATAAACATTCTCTCCATTGGCCATGTTATTCTTTACTACAGTGAAGAAAGCCTCCACTGAAGCTTGAACATCTGCCTTATCTATTCCTGTCTTATCGGATATTTCGTTTATCACATCAGCTTTTGTCACAACTGTCTGGTTTATAGGTGGGTGTTAAAATTGGGAGGCCAAAATTAAATTTGCACCTTCACATAAAAAAAGGATTTCTAAATTATTAAGTCATCGAAGGGAAAACATTTGCCAAAAGGCTAATTAATTGGTATACAGAGAGAAAGCGAAATCTTCCCTGGAGAAAAACAAAAGACCCATATCCCGTATGGTTGTCCGAAATCATCCTACAACAGACCCGGGTTGAGCAGGGATTGCCTTATTGGGAGCGTTTTGTTGACGCATTTCCTACCGTGCATGATTTAGCCAATGCCAAGGAAGAAAAAGTGCTGAGACTATGGCAGGGCTTGGGGTATTACTCGCGTGCAAGAAACCTTCATGCCACGGCAAGGCATATTTCAAATGAGCTAAACGGTGTTTTTCCTACTACTTACAACGAAATCCTTAAGCTCAAGGGGATTGGTCCTTATACCGCAGCTGCCATTGCATCCATTTGTTTTGATGAACCTGCTCCGGTTGTTGATGGAAATGTTTTTCGTTTTGCCTCAAGATACTTTGGGATCAAAGAAGACATATCAAAAGCCGGAAGTCGAAAAGTATTTGAGAATACCCTGAAAGCTGAAATATCTGAAGAACAGCCTGGAACATTCAATCAGGCCATGATGGAATTTGGTGCAACCACCTGCAGCCCATCACCCTCATGCAACGAGTGTCTGTTTCAACCCGAATGTTATGCGTGGGATAAGGGCATTCAAAAATCGTTACCAATCAAAACAGGAAAGACCAAAGTTCGAGACCGTCACTTTAACTATGTGGTTTTCAAACAAAATGAGCGATTTTACCTAAATGAACGAGACACAAAAGATGTTTGGGGCGGACTGTTCGATTTCTTTTTGATTGAAGGAGCTTTAGGAGAGGAAGAAGTCCTTCAAAAACTATCTTTGGATCTGAATCTTGAAGAACCCTTTTTGGAAGAAGTAACTGAGCAGGTTTTACACATTTTAAGCCATCAGAAAATACACGCTCGTTTTTATCTAATCTGCCTGGATGAACATGATGCGAAAAGGGCTGCTGAAAAAACGACTTTAAAGCCGTATTCCATTGAGGAAATGCTAAATTTGCCAAAACCTAAACTAATAGTAAATTACCTACAACGAATAGGTATTAAATAGTATTCTCATTATGTCCGGAGTAAACAAAGTAATCTTAGTCGGTCGTCTCGGAAAAGACCCTGAAGTTCGTCACCTTGAAAATGGTGCTACAGTTGCCAATTTTTCAATGGCTACATCTGAGACGTACAAGGATCGTCAAACAGGCGAGCGAAGAGAACAAACTGAATGGCATAACGTAGTGCTATGGAGAGGTTTGGCTGAAGTGGCTGAGAAATATGTGAAGAAAGGCGACATGATTTACGTAGAAGGAAAGCTTCGCACACGCTCATGGGAGAAAGACGGTGTAACCAGATATACTACGGAAGTAGTCGGAGATAATATGACTATGCTCGGTGGTGGAGGTGGATCCTCGCAAGGAGGAGATTACGCTTCAAGCCAACCAGCACAGCAGCAGGAATCAGCACCATCACAAGAAGCAGAAGCTGGTGATGCTTCAGACGACCTGCCTTTTTAAACTAAATAAATAGTACTTGGAAACCTCTTTAGACGATCCATTCCCCTCGGTTTTACTCAACATGATGGCAGAAATGCCAATTTCATTTTTTCTGATCAATGGGTTGGTTGTACTTGTGTTGCTTGGACTTTCCGGCTTGATCTCTGGTTCCGAAGTAGCTTTTTTTTCTTTTTCACACAATCAGATCAAGAAGTTTAATTCTTCGCTGGATTTAAAAGAAAAAAGAATCAGTCAGCTCTTGCATCATCCGAAGCGTTTGCTAGCCACAATTTTGATCCTTAACAACCTGGTCAATATTTTCATTGTGACCATATCAACCTACGCTACCTGGCAAATCGTAGGAGAGGACGGAAAACAAGGGATTACAATTGTAATCCTCACTTCAATCATTACCGTTTTAATCATCTTCTTTGGTGAGATCATACCAAAAGTCTATGCCAATCATAATGGAACTTCATTTGCTAAGCTAACCTCAGGCTTATTGTTGGTTTCCTACAAATTCTTCAAGCCCATCTCCTGGTTTTTGATGAGTGTGACTGGGTTAATCGAGAGACGAATGGAAAAAAAAGGCTACAATCTTTCAGTAGAAGAAATTAATCAGGCACTTGAGATCTCAGTTGAAAAAGAGCAGGTAAGTGAGGAGGAAAAAGGGATACTCAAGGGAATCGTAAACTTTGGAACGCTTTCCGTGAAGCAAGTCATGAAATCCAGGATGGATATTACCGCTATTGATCGCGAGACGCATTTTCATGAACTGATGAATCAAGTCAACAAGACCGGTTACTCTCGAATTCCTATTTTCAATGAGACCGTTGACAAGATTGATGGGATTCTGTACATCAAAGACCTGCTTCCACACATAGGGGAGGAAGAACAATTCAAATGGCAGGAACTTTTAAGACCCGCTTTTTTTGTCCCTGAAAGTAAAAAAATCGATGACCTGTTTAAGGACTTTCAAGAAAAACAGGTACACATCGCCGTAGTAATCGATGAGTACGGAGGCACATCCGGCCTAATCACAATGGAGGATGTAATTGAAGAGATCGTAGGAGAAATTAATGATGAGTTTGACGATGAAAGCGATGTGGCTTACAACAAGCTTGACAGTCAGACATTCATATTTGAGGGAAAAACTTCACTCAATGATTTTTGCAAAATCACTAATTCGGACATCTCAGTATTTGATACCGTAAAAGGTGAAAGTGAATCTCTGGGTGGACTTCTTCTTGAAATCAACTCCAAGCTTCCGAGTGCCGGAGAAAAAATCAAATTCTTGCACTTTGTTTTTACCGTTGTAGCAGTAGATCAAAGGAGGATTAAACGACTAAGAGTTTATATCAAATCTGATAAGAATAACGTTGCAGGGTTTGAAGATTAGCATCAGCTTTGCAAACCATGAGATACCTACTCGTATTATTCATTTTTATTTGTTTTTCCTGTAGAAGGGATTACCTGCCAAAACCAAAAGGATACAATCGCATCGACCTGCCGCAGGCAGGTTATCAGCCACTCCCGGACACACTTCCTTATTACTTTGAGTATTCAAATCATGCTAAGCTACTCCGTGATTCAAGCTGGATAACCGAAAGATACTGGGTAAACCTTCACTATCCGGAAATGGGTGCAACAATTCAAATCACATATAAGCAAGTGACAGACTCAATCGTGCGTGAATTTTTGAGTGATTCGTACAAACTCACTTCTCAACACAACGTAAAGGCGTATGCCATCGAAGAGAGTATCTTAGAACTTCCCAGCGGAATGTATGCTTCATTTACTGAACTAGAAGGAGAGGTCCCAACCCAGGCGCAGTTTCACATTACAGACCCTGACAGTACCAAGCACTTCCTGAGGGGTGCACTTTATTTCCGTACCGCGACGAAGAACGACTCCCTGGCCCCCGTTATCAGCTACCTAAAGCAAGACATGATTCACTTGCTTAGCACTCTGAAGTGGCGCATCACTGAATAAAATATTATTCTTAATAATTTTATTTATTCAAAACAATATTCCGATATAAAAGTAATTATTCAATTAATCAATACTATTAATCGAACTTAAATGATTGTTTGTTTTGACAACAAAAATCACAATATATTGCGAATTGATTAAAACACCCCGGGTTTTACCAAACCAATAAATTATGAGAAGAATTAATAATATTTTATCGCTAGCATTAATCGCTAGCATTACCCTTTTTTCCTGTTCAGAGCAAGAGACTCTGGCAGATGACCTGTCTGTGCCGGATGATGTGATAGCACAAATTGCTGCACTAGGCTTTGACGTTGAGAATATGATTCCTACCAAATTCGAAAATGGATATTTGGTGGAAGGTGATATCTACCTTACTGACCGTACAATCGCGGAGATGGGTCAGGGAAATAAAATTGCCTCTGTTGAGCAGTATAGCACCGATAACCTGGTGAATGCTGGAGGAGGAAGAGTAATTACACTTTATGCTCCTGTTGCATCTTCAGGAGGAGGAAGAGGAAAAAAGGGAAGCAGTGGTTATAGTCCGGCGATGATCGCTGGCTTAGATCTAGCTATCTCTAGATATAATGCTCAAAACCTTAGTATTTCTTTCCAGCGAGTGACTTCATCGTCAGGTGCAGATATCGTGATGACTCGTCTGAGCAAAAGAGATGAGAGAAGAGGTGTGTTAGGATCTGCCGGATTCCCTACTAATAGCGGTGACCCTTACGGTGAAATCAAAATGAGTGGAGTACTTGAGTCTTCTTATGGGCTAAGTACAGCGGGTATCGCAACAATCATTGCTCATGAAATGGGCCATTGCATCGGTTTCCGTCACACTGATTACTTTGACAGAAGCATCTCTTGTGGAGGTGGCACATCTAATGAAGGTGACGGTGGTGTAGGTGCTAACCATATACCTGGCACTCCAACAGGAGCTACTGCTAGCAAGAAGTCTTGGATGCTTGCTTGTACCGATGGTGGTGATCGTCCATTTAACAATGACGACAAAACTGCACTAGATTACCTATACTGAGAAAAACTTTAACTAACCAAGAGGGTGTTGAGAAGGAGCTGATAACAGCTCCTTTTTTTGTTGCTTTTATTTCAACACAAAATATTATATTGCAAAGTTGATTAACCAACGCCTTATTATTATGAGAAGATGACAAGGTGAACCTAAGGGAGCTGCATGCTCCCTTTTTTTGTGCTTCCGATTATCTTAGCCTCATGCACCAATTCTTTGACCGATCCATTGAGTACCTAAAGGGTGTTGGCCCTCAACGAGCCGAAACACTCAGCAAAGAATTGCAAATATTTACATTTGGCGACCTCCTCCAGCATTACCCTTTTAGACACGAAGACCGAAGTAAGTTTTACAAGGTCAAAGAACTACAACCAGACTTGCCGTATGTCCAGTTAATCGGGGAGTTCAAATCATTTAAAACTATTGGTGTTGGAAGAAAGGCCCGACTTGTTGGTGTCTTTGCAGATGAAACCGGCACCATTGAAATGGTCTGGTTTAAAGGTGTGCAATGGGTACAAAAAAGCCTTACCATCGGAGTAAAGTATGTAGCTTTCGGTAAAGCGACATTGTTCAACGGAAAATTCAATATCGCTCACCCGGAGATAGAAATACAAACGGAAAAAAACACCAAAGGTGGCTACCTGCAACCGGTCTATCACACGACAGAGAAAATGAAAAAGAAAGGACTTGAAAGCAAGTTCTTTTCTAAAGTGATGAAAGTGCTGCTGGTAGAAGCCGTCAATCACATTCCTGAGACACTTCCTCAAAATCTGATCAAACAATTCAATCTGATTGATAAAAAGACGGCTGTCGTTTCCATGCATTTCCCGCGAACAGCCCAGCACCTCGCAGTTGCTCAAAATCGAATGAAATTTGAGGAGCTATTCTTCGTTCAGCTCAGGTTGATAAAACTGAAAATTGCGCGAACAGAAAAATATAAGGGTGCGATTATCAACAAAAGTGACCTCCTCAATGAGTTCTACGAAAATCACATGCCTTTTGAACTCACAAATGCACAGAAGCGAGTAGTTAAAGAAATCTATGCAGACTTTCGCTCCGGACAACAGATGAATCGGCTGGTGCAGGGTGATGTAGGAAGTGGGAAAACCATGGTTGCTTTCTTGGCGATGCTCATTGCGATCGGTTCGGGATTTCAATGTGCCTTCATGGCGCCAACCGAGATTTTGGCTGAGCAGCATTTCAAAGGATTGCAGGAACAAGCTAAACCTTTGGGCATTCATATTGCCAGACTTACCGGATCTACACCTAAATCTGAGCGGAAACTCATTCATGAAGGATTGATGTCGGGAATAATAACCATACTGGTTGGCACCCATGCGCTGCTTGAAGACAAGGTAAAATTCAAAAACCTGGGAGTAGCCGTCATTGATGAGCAGCATCGGTTCGGAGTGGCTCAACGAGCTAAGTTGTGGACCAAAACCAAAGAGGTCTATCCGCATGTGCTGGTAATGACCGCAACACCTATTCCAAGAACATTGGCAATGACACTCTATGGAGATTTAGATATTTCGGTAATTGATGAGCTGCCGATTGGAAGAAAGCCCATCAAAACCAAGCACTTTTTTGAGACTAAGCGCTTAGAGATGTTTGGGTTTGTAGAGAAAGAAATCGAAAAGGGTAGACAAGCTTATATCGTGTATCCGCTCATAGAAGAGTCTGCCACCTTAGACTACAAAGATCTGATGGATGGCTATGAAGGAATCACCCGCCGCTTTCCGAATTATCAAATCTCGATTGTACACGGGCGAATGAAGTCTGAAGACAAGGAATGGGAAATGCAGCGCTTTGTAAAAGGTGAAACTCAGATTATGGTTGCAACTACCGTCATCGAAGTAGGAGTAAACGTACCAAATGCAACCATCATGGTGATTGAAAATGCCGAGCGATTTGGGCTTTCCCAACTGCATCAGTTGCGGGGCAGGGTCGGAAGAGGTGCAGACCAATCTTACTGCGTTCTCATGTCGGGAGTAAAATTGAGCACGGAGGGAAGGAAAAGATTAAGAACCATGGTGGATACAACAGATGGCTTCAAAATTGCAGAAGTAGATCTGGAGCTCAGAGGCCCGGGAGACCTGATGGGCACTCGACAGAGTGGTGCACTAGACTTGTTGGTCTCGGATTTAGTTAAAGATGGAGAAATACTAAAAACAGCAAGAGTTGCTGCCCAGGACCTTCTCCGGTCAGACCCGAATCTGAAGCAACCGGAGCATCGAATGATCAAGTCACATATCGATTCGTTTAGCAAGAATGCTGTTAATTGGGGGAGGATTAGTTGAATCATGAAAACTTTACTGAAACTATCATTCCAGCTAGCATACAATACAATAGCCCTCACCCTAATTTTGACAATGATCTTTCACATTTGTATTCTTATTGGTGTTATTCCGTACGACCTGGTCTGGGGAGGGCGCTTAGCTTCTCAAGCTAAAATGATCCAGTTTGAAATTATCTCTCTGGTAATCAATAGCATCATCTTATTGTTTGTGTTTATGAAGAAAGGAGCGGTTAAACCATTTTTATCCATCAAAATAATCAATCTATTCATTTGGCTGTTCGCAGTTATTTTCTTGCTAAACACCATAGGCAATTTGTTCGCTTCAAATTCTCTGGAAACCATCATTTTTACTCCTATCACATTAATATTGACCATTTGCATGGTTCGAATGGCAATTGAGCGCAAAACTTGAAATCAATAAATTGTAAAATTTTTACAATGAAGGTTCAGATATCACAATTAAAAAGTGAACCAATCACCTATGAGCTTCTTACAATTGCAGGTCCTATAAAACTGGGTTTCTGAGCATCTGGGAGAATTCCTCTTTTCTTTATTGATAACTATCCTGAACCCATTTTTGAAAATGGAAAGCAGGCAAAGGATATGATCAGATTAGAAATGTCATTATCTTGAAGCTAATGAAATCTCAATACATCAAACTTCTAAAAAAGCAAATTGCCAAATTAGGCGAAGACAGCTTTGACCTTGAGGCCTGGAAGACCAGTGCCATAACCGTTCTTGAGCGCATATTTGGAGAAAATGATCCTAGATCAAAGCAGATCGAAAATCTCAAAATAGATTATAGCAGTTGGGCATTGCGAGATTCGAACTCGAACTACAAGCCGGTGGAAACAGCTAAACTCAAAGGGAGAGAAGTCCTGAACACAGCAATTGACGAAATCGAGATTTTTGGAGCTCCTGAAAATCATGCAGAAGAGGTTTTAGGAAAGGATTTTGTAAAAAAATTACAATCTATGAGTGATTCTGAACGCAAAAAGCACTTTGAAGGGATGAAAAAAGATGAGTTGGTTGAGTTGTTGATGAAGTTGACCTCCTAAATATTTGCCCTTATGAAGAAGGTTCTTATCACTTTTGTCATCATTCTAGGAATTACATCAATTGGTCATGCACTCGTACTTCCTCAAGCTACGCGTTGCTTGTTCATTGATTTATACGCTTTCGAAAAAGAAGACGATATTTATTTCCGTTCACATGTTAACGCTAATGAAAGGGCAGAGCTTAAATCACTAATTGATGAAGCAGAAAAACGAGTGGCCGCTTTTTGGGACAAGAAATTAGCCTCTCCAAAATTTATCTATTGTGATACGGATGAAGATTATCTCAGATTTGGGGCTCCTTTTCTTACTCCGGCAGCAGCCGTTATGCATATTGGATCTTACGTCGTAATTAGCAGCGATGGTATGGACCTGGACATCATTAGCCATGAGTTATCCCATACAGAATTGTTTGAACGAATTGGTCTAATCAATCGAAGTTTAAAAATCCCCGTATGGTTTGATGAAGGCCTGGCGATGCAAGTTGATCATCGATCGTACTACTCATGGGATACATTGAAAGCATTATCAAATAATTACCGACACTTACCGAATGTTAAATCCATGAAAGATTATGCCTCATTTGGGACTGGCACAAGAGATGAAATAATGATGAACTACCGGACAGCCAAATATGAGGTACATAAATGGTATACTACTGAAAAGCTGGAAGCCTTAATCATTGGGATTAATAATGGAAAGAGTTTTGAGGAGTTGTATTAATCGATGTAAATCATAAGCTGTTGAAGTTAGCCTTCTATTACCTTAATTCATTTGTGAGAAAAAAGACCTCTCAAATAGATGATGAAAACTGACTATAACCACTATGTTAATACGACGTTATTTTTGTTAATAACCGCCAATTTTCCTATTCAAAAGGCGATTTCTGTTAAGGAGAGGATCAAAAATTCTGCCAAGTGTGGATAGTTTGTTGTGGATAAGTGGGGGGTAAGTCGTGGATGAAACTCTACTTTTCTTAATTCAGTTTTATGAAATTTGTGAAACACGACTAAGATTGGCTTTTCGTATTAGTCAATTTTTGAAAAAACAAAAGGCTCTAAATCATTCGTAAGACTTAGAACCTTCGTTTAGTGTTTGTTGATTTTAGGAGCGGTAAGTGCACTACCGCTCTTTTTTGTAAAAGTAATAGCATTTTGCAAATACGCATAATAGAAATTGTAGCAATCAATGCTTAAAGTGCCGGGTTCCAGTCATGACCATGGCTAGGCCATTTGCATTGCAATAGTCCACAGAATCCTGATCTTTAATAGATCCTCCTGGTTGAATCACCGCAGTAATCCCCGCTTTGTGTGCAATTTCTACACAGTCCGGAAATGGGAAAAAAGCATCAGAAGCCATCACTGCTCCGTTTAAATCAAATCCAAAATTCCCTGCTTTTTCAATGGCCTGATTTAATGCATCTACTCTGGACGTTTGACCCACGCCACTGGCAAGTAGCTGACCATCTTTAGCCAACACGATTGTATTGGATTTAGACTGTTTGCACACCTTCGCTGCAAATAGCAAATCCTCCACCTCCTCCGCGGTTGGAGCTTTTTGCGTTTTTACCTCAAGATCTTCCTTATGTTCAGATTTTAAATCATAATCCTGAACGATGGTGCCATTTAACAGACTTTTGTACTGAGTAGATTGATGCCACGGCTTTTTCTGAATGAGCAGTATGCGGTTTTTCTTTTTCTCCAAAATCTCAAGCGCATCAACTGCAAATGTTGGCGCAATCAATATTTCAAAGAAAAGGCTATTCATCTCCTCTGCAGCTTCTCTATCCACTTCCTGGTTTGTGACCAAAACACCACCAAACGCGGATACCGTATCTGCAGCAAATGCTCGTTCATAAGCATCCTTCACGGTCTGGCCAGTTGCGATTCCACATGCATTATTGTGCTTCAAAATTCCGAAAGCTGTGTTATCGGTAAACTCAGCCATCAGCTGAACTGCTGCTTCAATGTCTACCAGGTTATTGTAGGAAATTTCTTTTCCATGGATTTGCTCGAAATACTCCTCAAAATCTCCATAGAAGTATCCTTTTTGGTGTGGGTTCTCTCCATATCTGAGTGTTCGCCCGGGTGCTGAAGAAACTCGGAAGGCAGGCACCTGCTTTTCCCTATTCATCCAATTGAAAATAGCAGTGTCATAATGACTGGATGTTGCAAACGCTTTCGCTGCAAATAGCTTTCGCTCATCCTCGGTGGTTTCGCCGTTTTGGTTGTCAAGAATATCCTGAAGGTCCTTATAGTATGCTCTGGAACTCACCATAACCACATCTTTGTAGTTTTTAGCTCCAGCTCGGATTAGCGCAATTCCACCAATGTCGATTTTCTCTATGATATCATCCTCTCCAGCTCCGCTCGCTACCGTTTCCTCAAAAGGATAAAGGTCCACGATCACAAGATCCATTGGAGGGATTTCAAATTTCTTTGCTTCTGCCAGGTCAGATTCATTATCCCTTCGGTGTAGAATTCCACCAAAAATCTTAGGATGAAGTGTTTTTACCCGCCCCCCAAATATTGATGGATAGTCCGTCAGGCTCTCCACTGGGATCACATCAATTCCCAGTTCTTTGATGAACTTTTCTGTTCCCCCTGTACTATAAATCTTAACTCCCTGTTCATTGAGCCTATGCACAATGGGCTCCAGGCCATCCTTATGAAAAACAGAAATTAGCGCGGACTGAATCTTCTTTGTGGACATTTGTTGGGTTGGTTTATTTCAAGGTGTGCAAAGGTACCATCGGCGATGGTTTTTTATTTAGCTCTAGAGCGAATATACTTTTCTATTACCTGTGGGAAATCCTTGTGTTCTAAGTTGTGAATTTTTTGGGCAAGCGTTTGTGGAGTGTCTTGATCCGTTATCGGGCACTCTGCCTGAAAGAGATGCTCCCCTTCATCATACTTTTCGTTAACCAGATGAATAGTTATTCCTGTTGTTTTTTCTTTCCCATCAATAACTGCTTTATGCACTCGGTCTCCATACATCCCTTTTCCGCCATACTTTGGGAGTAGCGCCGGATGAATGTTTATAATTCTGTTCTGAAATGCACTCACCAGGTATTTAGGAATTAACCACAAAAAGCCTGCTAATACGATGTAGTCAATATCTGCTAGTCGCTTGATGAATGAGGTGTCTTGAAACTCCTCTTTCGAAAAAGTATAAGAAGGGATATTTAGTTTTTTTGCTCGTTCGTGAACGTACGCATCCTTTTTATTGGAAAGGATTTCTTTGACCTGAATGATTTCATGCTGTTCGAAATATTGAACAATGTTTTCAGCATTGCTCCCACTTCCGGAGGCAAGTATGGCAAGGTTGATTTTATTCTTCACTTCACAAAACTAGTTAGAACGCATCTTCAAAAACTTCAACTTCCCCGTTTGAATCAACACAAGCAATATCAAACCGGATATCTTTCTGCCAATTAATACCATAGATGTAGTCTTCGGCTGCCTCTTTAATTCTCTCTTGTTGCGCTTCTGAAACAAATGTTTCCGCCTCTCCAAAGTCTATTCTGGTCCGATTTTTAACCTCCACAAAAATCAATAGTCTGTCTTCTTTCAACACAATCAGGTCTATTTCAGATCGCTTATATCGATAATTCCACTCAAGAATTTCGCAACCATCAATTTCATAATGGTTTTTTGCTATTGCTTCCCCTTGAATACCCTTAGTTTTGCGATCCATATTGAGAAATTAAAATTTTGGATAAGTTATACCCACTCAAGTTTAAACCCATCTTCAAAGAAAAGCTTTGGGGCGGACAGAAAATTAAAACCATTCTAGGAAAAGATTTTGGCGATCTGGATAATTGTGGTGAAACATGGGAGCTCTCTGGTGTTCCTGGGAATGTTTCTCAGGTGATAAATGGGGCCTTGAAGGGGGAGTTGTTATCTGAGCTTGTCCAAAAGCATCAATCTAACCTGGTAGGTAAGTCTGTTTTCGATCATTTTGGAAATGAGTTCCCCCTGCTGATTAAATTTATTGATGCCAATCAAGACCTTTCAGTTCAAGTTCATCCAAATGATGAGCTGGCACAGAAAAGGCATAATTGTCCCGGAAAAAGTGAGATGTGGTATATACTTCAGGCCGACGAAGGAGCTAGCCTTATTAACGGTTTTGTTAGAGATACCAACAGAGATGAATATGAGGAATACTTCAACTCTGGCAATATCATGAAGCTATTACAAGAGGAGGTTGTCAATGGCGGTGATGTTTATTACTTACCTGCTGGTAGAGTTCATACTATCGGTAAAGGACTCATGATTGCTGAAATCCAACAAACGTCTGACATTACCTACCGTATATACGACTTTGATCGTGTGGATAAACATGGAAACACCAGGGAACTTCACGTTGAGCAAGCCTTAGATGCTATTGATTTTTCTAAACCAGAACAATTAAAAAGTGTATATGAAACCTCGCCAAATCAGGCAAACAGCATAGTTGCAACACCATATTTTTCAACAAACAAACTTTTCATCAATCAGAAAAAGCACATTTCAAGAACAGAGTTAGATTGTTTTAAAATTTATATAGGTGTTGGTGGGACAGGGAAAATAGCAGGTGAAAGCATCAAGTTCGGGGAGGTCATACTCATTCCCGCTATCTTGAAAGAATATGAAATTGAACCAGATGGCGAGTTGGAATTGTTGGAGACCTATATTGAATTATAAGAGTTGAGCAAGAAAACCCATTTCATTCATTTAGGCCTTAAGGATTACAAAGAAACTTGGGACTATCAGGAGAAGCTTTTTAAAGAAACTGTTGATCTAAAGATTCAGAACCGGAAGCTTTCTGAAGATTCCCAGATTGGGACCAAAAACTACCTGATTTTCTGTGAACATCCTCACGTTTATACCCTGGGGAAAAGCGGCGATGAAAATCATTTGCTAGCCAATGACGCTTTCCTAAAAGAAAAAAAAGCTACTTTCTACAAAATCAACAGAGGAGGAGATATTACTTATCATGGTCCCGGTCAAATTGTCGGGTATCCTATTCTGGATTTGGATCACTTCTTTACTGATATTCATAAATACCTCAGGTTCCTTGAAGAAGCCGTAATCCTAACATTAAACGATTATGGAATCAAATCAGGAAGGGTTGAAGGGTTAACGGGTGTATGGCTAGATGGAGATAATAATGCAAAAGCACGAAAAATTTGTGCACTAGGTGTGAAAAGTAGCCGATGGGTTACCATGCATGGGTTTGCTTTCAATGTGAATACCAACCTCGAATATTTTAACTACATCATTCCCTGTGGAATTCAGGATAAGGCGGTTACCTCCTTACAAAAAGAGCTGGGCTATGAACTTAACATCAGAGAAGTAGAGGAGAAGCTTAAAAATCACCTTGCTGCTGTTTTTGAAATGGATTTAGTCGAGTGATTATCTCACTAAATATTTAGAAAGAAGATAGCCACTAAAAGTGCTTGTTAAATGCATAATTGAAATATGGGGGTCAATTTCGAGCACCGTTAAATTAAATGTTTCAAACACAATTGGTAAACCGAGCATTACGTGTGGTTTCCTACTTCTATTAGCTAAAGCTCCATATACTTGAAACATCCCAAGTGATCCTCCCATCCAGTTTCTCTCGAAAGCAAACTGAAAGAACCAACTATCCGGATAAAGGTTAAGGCCAATCACATAAAATGATCCAAGAACGGGAGCTACTAAGGCATATGCAGACATGAAAATCAATAGGGTTGCTTTATGTCCATAATGTGCTTCATGTGATTGTATGATTACCAGAATTCCTAAAACTGAAACAAAAAGTAAATGGTCTAATCCATTATGAAAAAACAGTGTAGTAAGCGAATTTCTAAAGTAAATAAGCGGTGAACTAGTCAAGTGCTTAGCCCAAAAAGCATACTCACATTGAAATGCCAGCTGCCAAGTACCTTCACAATTACGCGTTGAAGCAAAACCTAATACTCCTACGATTGACCAAATGATCAATAAGTAGGAAATAGAAAAAATTCGAGACTTAATAGTACCGATAGCACCTAAACTTTGACCTTCAGCGGACTTCCAGGGCAAGACAAAAGGAAAAACTTTGCCCTTTTTAATTTCTGTTTCGTGCATTGGGGATTCTATTCTTTATCAGCATTCTGGCAATACTGTATCCCAATAACGTGCTCATTATATGCATCAGAGATATATGCAGGTCAATTCCAAAAATTAACAAGTTAAAGGCCTCAAAGAAAAAAGGGATACTTATCATGATGAATGGCTTTTTGCTTTTTATCGCTAATGCTCCATACACTTGAAACATTCCAATAGACCCTCCCATCCAGTTTCGAGCGAAAGCGAATTGCATGAACTCACTTTCTGGAAATATTTCAATGCCTACATTGTAAAACATCCCAAAAAATGGAGCCACTGTGACATATGCTGATAGAAATATCAAGGCAGTTTTCTTCCAGCCAAATATGGCCTCATATGATTGGACGATAATCAAAAACCCTACAACTGAAACAAACAAAATATGATCAAGCCCATTATGAAGAAATGGGGTTATAAGCAGGTTTCTAAAAAAGACAAGAGGCGCTTCTGTTAGATTTTTTACCCAAAAAGCATATTCACAATATAGAGCCATTTCCCAGGTAGTACTACATTCCCACTCTCGGGTAGTTGCAAAACCGAGAACCCCTACGATTGACCAGATAATCACCAAATATATGATGGTGAATCGTCTACTTTTGATTAGCTCCGTAAAGCTACCTTTCTCTTTGTTGGTTACATTCCACAGCCATAAAAAAGGAAGCACGCGATTATTTTCTTGGTTACTCATGAGATTAATGCGGCAAACTAAACCAAGCCCGAAGAATAAGGAAAGTGGTTGGCATATTTTATGCCGAAATGATACCAAATTTGTGCTATGAGAAAAGATATTGACTTTTCACCTGTTAGAAATGTACACGTTGTGGTTGCTTGCTCGGAAGAAGGATGGAAGGTGTTTTTAATAAACAGAGATAAAAATAGACTAGAAAATGTAATGGTCACTTCACGTGGATATGGTGAGACAAAAACGGAAACACAGAAAACCTCCACTTTGCGTCACATGATTCCATACGTGGATGCGGGTGAATATGCACTAATAGAGCCAATCGATGAGTCCGTTTTTCATTTAAACAATGAATATTGGGTCAGCTATTTCATTGATGGGCAGGTGTATGATAAAAAGTTTATCTTTGTCCCCGATTCTCTTATTGAAGAAAACCTCGTCTTCATTGAAGAATTGGAAATGAAAGGTATCTTGCATGACTAATGCTTGGATTACTTTAAAAACGACGAAACCATCACTTCTCGAGTTTTTTGGTAAAAAGATTGGCTAAGTATAAAACAAACGAAGTTTGCGTAATCACTTTCAAGATTTCCTGATCATTGATATTGAAACTGTCTCAGGCAATGAAAATGTAGAGCAACTCTCCCCTGCTTTGCAGAAACACTGGGAAAGAAAAGCTGGATTTGTCAGAAATCCGGAAGAAAAAACTCCTGAAGAACTGTATAGTGATCGTGCAGCTATTTATGCTGAGTTTGGTAAAATCATTGTTATCGGAATGGGGTTTTACTATGAAGAAAAGGGGAAACCTGCCATGCGGGTAAAAACCATTGCCTCAGATAATGAGAAAGAACTATTGATAACATTTAAAAATTTTATAGAATCAAAATTTGATCAGGACAACCTAAAGCTTTGTGCACACAATGGAAAAGAATTTGACTTTCCATACCTGTGCCGCAGGATGCTGATCAACGACATTAAAATCCCCTGGTCGTTAAACATGACCGGGAAAAAACCATGGGAAGTAAACCACATCGACACGATGGAGCTATGGAAGTTCGGAGACTGGAAAAGTTTCACCTCTCTTGATTTACTAACCAACATCTTTGGGATTCCCTCCAGTAAAACAGATCTGGATGGCTCAATGGTGACAAAAACATATTATGAAGAAAAAGATGGGTTAAAAAAGATTGAGGAATATTGCCAGAAAGATGTAATAGCAACGGCACAACTCTACCTCCGCCTCAATAACCTACCTCTGATCGATCCAGGTCAGATAAACATCGTAAAATGACCGCACGGTCAAAAAAATTAACATGAGTAAAAAACGAAAAACTAAATTAGGATCAAGATCCAAACAACAACCAAACCACGTCAAACAAATAAAAAGCAAGCTTCATGAGGTCTTCTCTTTAAACGATGGAAAATCGTATGGATACAGAGACCTGATCAGAAAGCTGCAGCTTAGAGACAAAAAATCAAAAGACTATTTAAAAACACAGCTTTTCAGCCTGGAGAGTAAAGATAAAATCCGTCGATTAAGTGACGGGCGTTTCGTCAGCAATGTAGAAAGTGAATACATTCAGGGAACAATTGACCATGTCAATCCAAACTTTGCCTATGTGGTCACTCCCGAACCAGATGAAGATATTTGGGTAAAAACCTCAGATCTGAATTTTGCCATACATGGTGATTTGGTAAGCGTAGTAATGACCAAGCCCTCTGGCAAAGGTTATCGACCTGAAGGCAAGGTTGTCAACATTTTGAAAAGAAGCCGCGATGAGTTTGTAGGTAGAATTGAAATTTCAGAGAAGTTTTCTTTCGTCATACCTGATAGCCGCAATATCCATTTTGACATTATGGTATATCCTGAGAAAATCGGGAAAGCCGCGCCCAATGATAAGGTGATGGTCAAAATAGATAAATGGCACGATGCTAAAAACAGAAGTCCCCTAGGCACTGTGACTGAAGTACTCGGGCAAGCGGGTGAAAATGAGGCCGAAATTCATTCCATAATGGCAGAGTTTGGCTTGCCATTCAGGTTTCCAAAGAAAATAGAAAAAGCTGCGGATGAAATCTCTGACCTTATTACGGATGAGGAGATAAAAATGCGTCGTGATTTTCGAGACATCACCACCTTTACCATTGATCCTCATGATGCCAAAGACTTTGACGATGCACTATCCATAAAAGAACTAGAAAAAGGAAATTATGAAATAGGAATTCACATTGCTGATGTATCACATTATGTCGATGAAGGAAGTGAGCTGGATAAAGAGGCGATAGATCGGGCCACATCTGTATATCTGGTAGACAGAACCATACCGATGCTTCCTGAAAGACTATCCAATGGCTTGTGCTCATTACGTCCTAAAGAAGAAAAGTTGACTTTTTCTGCTGTCTTTGAAATGGATAGCAAGGGTGCTATTTCTAAAAAATGGTTTGGGAGAACGGTAATTAACTCCGATCGACGATTCACCTATGAGGAGGCTCAAGAAAGAATAGAAGGGTTAGATAGTGATTTCACCAAGGAGATTGTCACGCTTAACAACATTGCGAAACAATTAAGAAAAAAGCGATTCCAACATGGAGCTGTCAATTTTGAAACCGTGGAGGTAAAGTTCCGCCTGGCGGATGATGGCAAGCCGCTTGAAGTGATCCCAAAAGAGCGAAAAGACGCACATAAAATGATTGAAGAGTTTATGCTACTTGCAAATAAGGAAGTGGCTACTCACATTTTTAAATGGAAGGAAAAAGGAAAAGAAGAGGGAAGCAAGACATTTGTGTATCGGGTTCATGATGACCCGGATCCCGAAAAACTGAACACTTTCGCCTCATTTGCTGCAAGGTTTGGCCACAAAATAGATTTAGGTAAAAACCTATCGGGTGGTTTGAACAAATTAATGGATGACATCAATGGTAAGCCCGAACAAAACGTGCTGGAATCTTTGGCCATCCGATCCATGGCAAAAGCTAAATACACTACAGATCCAAGAGGTCATTTCGGTTTGGCGTTCGATCATTACACGCATTTTACCTCTCCGATCAGGAGGTATCCCGATGTGATGGTGCATAGGCTGCTCGAGCATTATTTGCAGGGTGGCAAAAATGTGGGGAATGAAGAACACGAACCATTATGTATGCATTCTTCGGAACGAGAAAAACGCGCAGCTGATGCCGAAAGAGCTTCAATCAAGTACAAGCAGGTAGAATTCATGGAAACAATGCTGGGTCAGGAGTTTGAAGGGATTGTTTCAGGTGTTACTGAATGGGGCATTTTTGTGGAGATCATTAAAACGAAATGTGAGGGGATGATTCGCATGGCTGATTTGGACGATGACTTTTACGAATTTGACGAAAAGCAAATGAGGGTCATTGGACGAAATAACAAGAGAATCATTACACTCGGTGACAAGCTAAAAGTGTTGGTTGCAAAAACAGACATTGATAGAAGGACCATTGATTTGGAACTAGTGAATGAGAAATAAGAAAGCTAAGTATGTAATTAGAGGGGAGTTTTTTTCCCTTCAATTTATTTCTCTTGGTTTTATACTCCTTCTCTTTAGTTACCTGAGTTATGGAGGTGAATATTCTATTTACTCCATTTGGTTTTTGATTCTTAGTCACCTCACGATTTGGAACCGTTATTGACTCAAAAAGAAAAACCACTAAGAAGTACTTAAGCATCTTTTTTATTAGGATTGGCTTTAAAAAGAAGTATGAATTACTTACTTGTTTTTGGCTTAGTTCTAGCAGAATGAAAGACGTATGGCAAAACTCCGCTGTGCAGTCTGTTTCTGCGACCTATAATGTGGTTTATGTTTATTTGTTAACTTCCGAAGGGAAACAATATTACTTGTTTCGGTCAGGTTCAAAACAAGCAGTTTATGAAAAGCTTGCTAAACAGATGCAACAACTTGGTATTAAGTGTTTGGATAGAAATAGCGTATGAGTCTCAGCAAAAAAGCCCTTGACATGCTGGAGTACAACGGGTACTCCTTCAAACAGAAAGATGTTCAAATCCTCTTTAGAAAAGCTGGTACTGATAGAGTCGGTCTTATCATTGTCATGATCGTTAGCTTGGTATTTATCGTCCTTATTTTCGCCCTTCAATGGTGGGCAGGGCTAATCGCTATGGTTATCGCTTTTCTAATTTTTCGCCCATTGGTTAAAAGAATCCCTGGTAGGTTGAAGCTGGTAATCGACTCAAACAAAAAGACGGTCGAGATAGATGATCGAACACAGTCCTACAGTTTCGATCAGGTTTCAGGAGTTTATAATCACTCCAAGTTTGTAGATGAGTATTCCAGTGCTTTTAAAAGTACCAGTGAAGAACATCAAATAACAATTGGGTTCGAGCTGGAAAACAAACAGCTAGTGTCTCTTTTTAAACTCATTTCCGATCATGCAAAGCCATCCAAAGAAATGAACGAAGTTTATACCTTTTTAGAAGGAATTATTCAGGGTGGTAAGAGCCAGCAATAGCTCCCATATTCAAACCAGAGTAGCCATTATTAATCGAAAAAGAGAGGAATACTAGGATTTTTCGATTAATATTAGATTACGATTATAGCAAAGTCCTCGGGCTTTCAAAGCTAATTTATCATGGAATCACCTAATCTAAGCCGAGGGGCAATTGACCTTCTCGGAGAAAATGGCTATTCTTTCAAGTCGAAAGATGGCAAAATCACCATCAAATACAGGGTGGGATACATGGGAGTCGTTGTTCTCCTGTTTGTAACCGTTTTTTTGGCTATTCCTGTTTTCTCTGCAGGAATAATATATGGAGTTTCACTCATTGGTCTTGTGATTGGATTTATCATCATTAAGCGATTGTTCTTCTCTAAAAAATCCAGCCTGACAATAGATCTTAATAACAAGACATTTACTGCTATAGTAGGAACCTATTATCAGGAAGATAAGCCTTTAACAATGATCTCGGCTATTACACTTCAGTCAACTTTTATTGATGAGTACACCACTGCTGCAAGGAATTCAATCGAAGAATATTTAGTGTCGATCCGTATACAATTGATTACTAAAGAAGAGATCACCCTCTTTCAACTAAAATCTGACCAATCGGAACCTACTTCGGAAGTCAACGAAGTGTATAGCCTGCTTGAGGATACCGTGAAGGAAGCGAAAGCAGTGTAATCAATAGTATTGGCCGTTTCATCGATAAATAAACAGGGTTGTAAACTTTCGTTCTTAATTTCGAAATCGTAATTACGCCACCTCGCCATTGAAAAATTTAAAATATTTAAAGCGTGAGCAAGGGTTTTATCTCTTTCTAATGATCTCCGCTTATGTTTCTACGCTTGTGTTTAGTGCATTCTATTATGTTGCGAATGCTCCTGAGATCTATATTCCTACATTTGGAGCTTTTATATTATTTGCGATTTATGGAGTTCTTTCTTTTTTCTCAGTTGGCCTTGTAACTCTTTTTAGACTTTCAATCCTGACCGCACTAGTTGCATTCTTCAATCAAGTTTATTACACAGGGGGTATTACTTCTTCAGCACTAGTCGAATTTTTGATTCCTCCGCTTCTGGCGTTTTTTTATCGGCCCATCAGTGATCGATATATTTTTATGATTATGTCTGCCATCTGCATGCTAATCATGTATCCGTTATCAGTTAATGGCTACACCGTGAACCTGGTTCCCGATAGTCTCATGAGTTTGCATGGCGTATTTTGCTCGGTTTTCGTCTTTGCTATTGTATCGATTTATACATTCTTATTCAGAAACGCACTAGTTATCAAGAATCAGCAAATTGGCGATTCTATGAAAAAATTGCAAGACACTACTCATAAGCTGATCCAGTCTGAAAAAATGGCCTCATTAGGTGTTCTGTCCGCAGGGGTTGCTCATGAAATCAACAACCCGCTAAATTTTATAAAAGGCGGTGTAGAAATTTTGGAGGCGGGAATTAAAGAAGACGAGAAATTAAAATTCGAGACTTCTCAAAGCATTAATGTCATAAAAGAAGGTCTAAACCGAGCGACTATTATCGTAAATAGCCTAAATCACTTTAGTCGAAACACTGAATCAATGACTGAGAAGTGTGACATACATGAAATTATTGAAAACAGTTTGATCATGCTTCAACCCAAACTTAAGTATAAAGGGAATGTGGTAAAAGATTTTGCGAAGGATGCTCTAGTGATTACAGGAAATGAAGGCAAGCTCCATCAGGCATTTTTAAATATCATTGCAAATGCAGAACAAGCCATTGAAAAAAATGGGAATATCACTGTCAGGACAATAAAGTCTGGAAAAATGATAACCGTTGAAGTTGAAGATGATGGAGAAGGTATTAGTAAAGAGAATTTAAAGAAAATAAGCGATCCATTCTTTACAACTAAGCCTGTGGGTAAAGGAACAGGACTTGGTCTGTCTATTACCTACAAAATAATTGAGGACCATTCTGGTTCGATCATGGTTTCTTCAAAAAAAGGGAAGGGATCTAAATTTGTAATTTCATTTAATCAAACGTGAGAAAAACCATTCTTTTTATCGATGATGAGGTAATCAACCTTTTTGTACTCAAAAAAAGGTTTGAGACTGAATACGATGTTTTGACTGCCGAGTCTGCAGAAGATGCATTAGTAAAAATCGAGGAAAATAAGAATGTTTTGGATGCCATCATCAGTGACTTGCGAATGCCTGGAATGGATGGGCTTCAGCTCATTGATAAAATCAAACCAGAACTGGTTGATGTTCCCTGTTTTTTATTGACCGGTTATGAATTAAACGAACAAATTGAGGGAGCCATCTCTTCAAAAAAAATCCAACACATGTTCAAAAAACCCTTCGACTATAATGAAATAGATTCGGAATTAAAGAAGATGTTTTAACGATGTGTTGGCTTTAGTAAATCCGTTACTGTCTTAACCGGGTTGAAAGTTATTAATGGAACTTCAACAAAAATGGTATTCCAATTGGACATACTTCCATTCCATAATCCAGGAAGCTCCATGGCAAGCAGTTTCCTTCCATTAAAGGATTTTTCTGAAATAAAGCCTGCCTCCTCATCTCTATAATCAAGGAGCTCAAATTTTCCCCCTTTGTAATTTCTGACTCCACAGACAAGATCAACCGGGTTAAAATGAGTTCCCTTTTTAAAGATTTTCCTTTGAGCTTTGTCATTGATATCTACCTGAGCAGACTCAACGATTTGTAAAGATACCAACGGACCATTCTTGACCCAAAATGGGCCTCCTCCGGGTTCTCCCTCATTTTTAACCATACCGCATACGCGTATTGGTCGGTTAAGAAGATCAGGAATATCTGAATCTGAAAATCCTTTAATCCCCATTTCTTCAAGCAAATCTCGTCCCTCTTTGGTGATGTCCTCCCCCGAGTCCCTTTGTCTTAAAAGCTCAAAAGATTTTTCCTGATAACTCAACAGGAGCCCAGCCAAAGCCTTTTTAAACCTAATTGTTTCATTTTTCCTATAATCAGGAACCACATTGTCAATGTTTTTAACAAAAATCAAATCGGCAGAAATATCATTTAGATTTTCCAGGATTGCTCCATGACCGGCTGGTCTGAATAAAATTTTTCCACTCTGATCCCTAAACGGCTCAAAACCTTCAGTTACAGCAATTGTATCGGTCTCAGGCTTTTGAATACTAAAAGTAGAGATGATCTTGCTGTTTTCCAGCCTGGTAGTGGTAGCTTGTATGTGAGCCTTGAATGCGTTTAGATGCTCAGGCGAAACAGTGAAGTGAAGATCAACCTTGCCGTTTTTTAAAACATATGCAATTCCCTCATACACATGTTCCTGCGCGGCTGTCCGAGTTTCTTTTTCATACTTATGGAATTTAAGAAGGCCTTTCGGGAGATTTCCGTAGTTCAATCCTTCTTCACTTACCAATAATTTCGCAATGGTATCATGCATATATTCCCGCTTGATTTGATCAATATTTTGACCTGTTTTATTCTTTACTAAATCCTCAAGGTCATCATAAAAAGCAAATTCATCTATATCACTAAAAAACCTACCAATTTTCTTATCCTCCCTCGTGATGGTTTCAAAAGACGCGCTGGATTGATCAAATTTTTCAATGAAAGAGTAAATCGGTTTAAACATTCTTGTTGCAGCACCGGAAGCTGGCACAAACTTCACCGCCTCTAAATCTGCTTTATCATATTTTGTTATAAATGAATCTTTTTCTGACTCATCAAGTTTGAGTATTCCGAAATCAATTATGGCAGGATCAGCTATTTGCAACGGCGTGAACCCATTCTTAAAACGTTCAAGTTGCGCCTCAATACTTTTAAGGTCATAGCCTTTTTGGGTTATTTGATTTTTGTCTAGAGTTGTAAACACTGTATCTTATTTTACACAAATGTAAATTCCGATTAGTAAGTAGTTCCAATTCAGCTTAAAACAAATTAATTTGGATACTAAAATTAGAAATACTTATGAGTTCAGATATTAATAAAATTCCCACTTCATTTTACGGTATCACTATGGTTCCTCAAGACAACTGGAGGGAATACGGTTATGCTTTACTTACAATAGCTGGCTCAGATGGTGAAGTGTCCGACCCGGAATTGGAATGGCTTACTATTGAGTGCGCTCAGTCAGTGGGTGTGGATGAAGATATCATTGCAGATTGGGAGGAATATGACTTTGAAGAAGGAGAGCTTGAAGAAATCTTTCATAGTTTCAACTCTAGATCTTTTGCAAACTTCAACAAACTATTGATCTATGATGCAATTAGAATGTCTAGTGCTGATGGCGAATTTGCACAAGATGAGCGCGAGCAAGTTCATCATGCAGCCCAAATTTTAAAAGTTCCCATGGATACTGTTTTGGCTATTGAAGCACTCGTAGATTTAGAACAAGCAGCGAGTAAACTGCGCCTCACAATTCTCTAGCCGTAAATCTCATTCAAAACATTGGCTAAACGGATTCCGGCTTGAAGCAGTCGTTGATTAAGCAGATCAATGTTTTCATAGTCGTATCTATAACTCAGCTTCTTATCCTCCGGCATTGTTTCATAGCATTGAGCTCTGACCTCTTTCGACTCATTTGCCCAGTCCAGCACATTTAAAGACGACCAGTTTGTAAGTTGCTCGCCTGTTGGGTGGTCAATCCAGTCCGCGTATTCTGTATAACTATATTTCTGGCCATCAATCATTTCGCTATCCCAAACTCTATGTAGGTTCGAGCTCTTCCAGAAATAGTCTAATTTAATGTCATTCCCACCTCTATCTTCTCCATTGCCAACATGAAGTGGTTGATGAATGTCCCCAATAAGATGAACTAAACATTTTAAAGCAAACGCCTCGTCTCTATCAGTAAAGGTTTTTGATTCCAGCTCAGACATTAACCTTTGTAAAGTGACGATCACATCACCTTCTTCCGGGGTGCCTACCGCTGCATAAGTGTTTCCATCTGGAATAGTAGCATAATGCCAGGGAGACATATATCGGTAAGTAGCATCAGATTTAATGAAGTCCATATAATTGCTAACCTCGGCAAGTGTTTCATAACCTAAAACCTGCTCAATGTTTTTTCTGGCCTTTTTCGTTAAATGTCGCTCAGCAATTAACCCAACGATGCGATGACCAGTTGCTCCCCAACCGAATGAAGAAAAAGTTAAAATAATGGCAAGAATGGATACAACTATTTTTTTCATGTGCTAAAGTTAGATTGAAAAAGGAGTCATTTTCAATGCGATGAGATAGAATCTTTTAAAAAAGAGAAGGCGTGACCGTAAAAACGGTACACGCCTAATCACCAACCTAACCTAAAAGAAAGTTTTTAAATAAACGTTCGAAGTTTATTTTATTATGAAATTCTTTGACTTATATACACGGCAAAGACTCAAAATGTTGCAATCTATTCTTGAAATAGTTCATTTATTAGACAAACCATCTATTATTCTCTACCAACGACTCTTTACCAATGATTTCACAAAACCTTTTGGCAGGAGGCAAGTAGTATAAAGATTACTTTTGCCATCTAAAATTGAATGAGGGTTTGAACACGCAGGATTTATTAGCTAAATATCAACAAAGTACCAACGTCAAGGCTGTCGCTGAGACAATTGAGAGAAAAAAAAATCTTCGCTTAAAAGGGATTTCAGGAAGCTATGATGCTTTGCTTGTTGCTGCCACATTCAAAGAAACCGGAGGTGTTCATTTGATCGTGCTACACGATTATGAGGAAGCTAGTTATTTCCAAAATGATCTTGCAAATTTCTTAGCAAATGAATTTGTTTCGTTCCCATCCTCCTATAAGAAGCCATATCATTATGAAGAAATTGAAAACGCAAATATTCTGCAAAGGGCAGAAGTACTTAATGATCTGAATGATAGAAAGGATTTAGTCATAGTCACCTATCCGGAGGCATTATCAGAAAAAGTAATAAACAAACGCTCGCTTGTATCCAACACCTTTACCGCCAGGCCGGGAGAAGAGTTAGATGTAGAGTTTCTATCCGACCTACTAGTTACTTATGATTTTGAAAAGACTGATTTCGTATACGAACCAGGGCAGTTTTCTGTCAGAGGTGGAATTATTGATGTGTTTTCATATGCGCACGAAAAACCATATCGACTTGAGCTTTTTGGTGATGAAGTAGAAACGATTCGTGAGTTTGACCCGGAAAGCCAGCTTTCTACAAATGAGCCTGACCATATCTCTTTGATTCCAAATGTGCAAACTAAACTAGTAAGTGAAGAGCGTCAGTCCTTCCTCACATACATTCCTGAGGAGACAACCATTTGGTTAAAAGACTATCAACAATCACTAGACATTATTGATAAGTCATTTCATAAAGTTGAAGAACAGTTTCAGATTATAAAAGAAATGAGTGGTAACGCAAAACTGATTACCTCTCCGGAACAATTATTTGAAACACAGAAATCGTATACGGATTCAATCGAAAAATTCACAAAAATTGAATTTGGTAAACGGTTTTATCTGGCACCTGATGAAGAGCTTACCCTTGCCACCCGTCCTCAACCATCTTTTCATAAGAATTTTACCTTACTAGCTGATAATTTAAGAGAGCTTCAACAAAACCAGTATCAGAAACTTATTGCGGCTGAATCTTTTAAACAGATTGAACGGCTTGAAACCATTTTTGAAGAGGTTGATCATGAGTTGAACTTTGAAGGAGTAAATGCATCCTTAAGAGAAGGATTTATTGATGATCACGAAGAAATTGCAATTTATACTGATCATCAAATTTTTGATCGTTTCCATAGGTATCAGGGAAAAGAGAAGTTTACCAAGAGTAAAGCACTTACTTTAAAGGAGTTAAAAACATTACAGCCTGGTGATTTTGTTACTCACATCGATTATGGTGTTGGTCGGTTTGCTGGGCTTGATACGGTAGATGTTGGCAGAAATAAACAAGAAGCAGTAAGGTTGGTATATCGAGATGACGACCTACTTTATGTTAGTCTTCACTCCCTTCATAAAATATCGAAGTATTCTGGGAAAGAGGGTGAACCTCCGTCTATAAATAAACTTGGCTCACCGGACTGGGAAAACAAAAAAAAGAAGGTTAAGAGAAAAGTTAAAGACATAGCCAAAGACTTAATCGAGCTTTATGCAAAAAGGAAAGCAGCTCGGGGTTACGCTTTTCCTCCGGATGATTATTTACAGGCAGAATTGGAATCGTCATTTATGTACCAGGATACGCCTGATCAATCAATGGCAACATCCGATGTTAAGGCTGACATGGAACAAGAACACCCAATGGATCGGCTCGTTTGTGGTGATGTCGGTTTTGGAAAAACTGAAATTGCAATTCGAGCTGCGTTCAAAGCTGTAAACTCCGGAAAACAAGTTGCCGTTTTGGTGCCTACAACAATTTTGGCAATGCAACATCACCGGACCTTTGAGTCACGATTGGAAAATATGCCTGTTTCCATTGATTATATCAATCGATTCAAAACATCCAAGCAAATCACTGATATCAAGAAGAGAGTAAAAGAAGGAAAAATAGACATCCTAATAGGAACTCATAGGATTGTCAATAAAGACATTGAGTTTAAGGATCTCGGATTGATGATCATTGATGAAGAACAAAAGTTCGGGGTAAAAGTCAAAGAACGATTAAAAGATATGCGCGTCAATGTGGATGCGTTAACACTTACAGCAACTCCCATTCCACGAACGCTGCATTTCTCATTGATGGGAGCAAGGGACTTATCTATTATCTCAACACCTCCACCAAACAGGCGGCCTGTTACCACTGAGCTTCATGAATTTAACGAAGAAGTAATAAGAGATGCGGTAAGTCATGAAGTCAGAAGAGGTGGGCAGGTTTTTATGGTCCATAACCGAGTAAGCGATATTGAGCAGGTAGGCAATATGATATTCAAACTTGTTCCAGACTCAAGAATTGGAATTGCGCATGGTCAGATGGAGGGTCCACAGCTAGAGAAAGTGATGCTGAAGTTCATTGAAGGAGAATACGATGTGCTAGTTTCTACCAACATCATTGAAAGTGGACTCGATATCCCCAATGCAAATACCATCATCATCAACAACGCTCACATGTTTGGGCTTTCTGACTTACATCAAATGCGTGGGCGTGTGGGTCGATCAAACACAAAGGCCTATTGTTTTATGCTTACCCCTCCGGCATCTGCACTTACCAGCGATGCACGAAAGCGATTAAATACGTTAGAAGAATTTTCTGATTTAGGCGATGGGTTCAAAGTTGCCATGCGGGATCTCGATATTCGGGGGGCGGGTAACCTTTTGGGAGCAGAGCAAAGTGGGTTTATTAATGATATAGGCTTTGATATGTATCACAAAATTCTGGATGAGGCGGTTCAAGAGTTGAAAGAGGGAGAATATAAGGAGCTGTTTGAAAGTGATTTATTAAAAAATAAAGATGCCATTGACAAAATGGTTGAAGATTGCAATATCGAAACTGATTTTGAAGCGCTAATACCGGAAGACTATGTGAGTAACATTTCAGAGCGACTAGGTCTTTATACCCAATTAGATGACTTGAAATCAGAAGAGGAACTTTCAGATTTCATCAAAATGATAATCGATCGCTTTGGTCCAATGCCGAATGGGGTAAAGAACCTTACGGAAACCGTCCGGCTTAGGTGGAAAGCGATTCAAATTGGTTTTGAAAAAGTCACTATCAAAAACAATAAAATGAGGTGTTACATTTCTGATAAGAAACCACAGGAATATTTTCAATCTGCTCGTTTTGGCAATGTGCTTAATTTCATAAAATCTAATCCGCACGATAGTAAAATGAAGGAGGTCAAAAACAAATTGTTGATTAGTGTAGAAAATGTAGGATCAATCGAAAATGCAAGAATGGTAATCGACCAGATGCACACTCCACTTACGCTTGCATGATAATATCTGACCTCAAAGGCAATAAAAGTGCTAAGATTAGCATTAGATCAATAGGTTTAATCTAAAATCCACGAACTTACGATGGGTTTTTTGAAATATTTGTGTTTATTAGTACGTTGAAACGTTTCAAGACAAATTCAAACGGTGTTATGAAAAATTATGTGAGAGTAGCTAAGAGCTTTGGTTACACAGCCCTTGCTGCAACTTTTTTTAGTGCTTGTAACCTAATTGGTGGAGGTGGAGGTGCTCCTTCCGCTGAAAATCCAGGTTTTGCCAGTTCTGCCACAGGTCTGGAGTTTAACGAGGATGGTGGATTTCAAGTAAATGACTTCCAAGGACAGCCAGACGGACCTAACCTAATCTTCATTGAAGGAGGTCGAACCGTACTAGGTTCATTTGAAGAAGATGTGCTTTATGCTCATGATAACCTTGAAAGAGCAGTAACTGTTGCCTCGTTCTATATGGATGAGACTGAAGTTGCTAACATTCACTGGTTAGAGTATGAGTTTTATATCAAACAAGACTCAGACGAATACTACTGGAGGAATAACCTTCCAGATACTACCGTTTGGGCAAAAGATCTTGCTTACAACGATCCATACGTAAATAGCTACTACAGATATCCTGGTTTTAGATATTTCCCTGTTGTGGGTGTAAACTGGAGACAAGCTGTAAACTATTGCAAGTGGAGAACTACCGTTGTAAATCTCAAACTTGCGGAAGACGCAGGGTATCTTGATCCCGTCGCATCCGGGGACGATGCATTTGCAGGTGCAGAAGGTGGTGATTTATCCGCTTCCGCTGGATCTGTTCCAGGCCTTAGTTCTGGAGTCGTGCTTCCTGGTTATAGGTTGCCGACAGAGGCTGAGTGGGAATATGCAGCTCAGGCTCTTATCGGAACACAATGGCTAGATGAAAATCAAACACATAAAAGACTTTACCCTTGGGATGGTCACGCATTAAGAAACCCTTACGGAAAAAGCATGGGTTACTTTTTGGCCAATTTCAAAAGAGGAAATGGTGATTACGCTGGTATCGCTGGAAAGTTGAATGATGGCGCAATGATTACAACTTACATCTACGACTATCCTCCAAATGATTTTGGTCTTTATAACATGGCTGGAAATGTTAACGAGTGGGTTCAAGATGTATACAGACCTCTTTCTTTCCAAGACATGGACGACTTAAACCCAGCTCGAAGAGACGCTACACTAGATTCTGAAGATGACTATGATGGTGGTTACACATTTATAGGAAATGAAGGTGATTACACCGAAGAGGAATGGGTTAAGACTTCCGGTCTACAGAAATCATTTAATGCGGATAATCCACCAAAAAGAAGAGTAAGGGTTTATAAAGGAGGCTCTTGGGCAGATGTCGCTTATTGGCTTTCACCCGGAACTCGTAGGTTTCTTTTTGAAGACTCTGCCACATCAACTATTGGATTTAGATGTGCTATGATTCGCGCTGGATCTAATTTCTAAAAAACTATCTCACAGATTTTCAACAGAGGCTGCTCAATCGGGCAGCCTTTTTTTATTTTCCTCTTGCCACAGCTGCTATGTGAATTGACTCAACATTTGCTTCAACAAGTCTTTCACAGAGCATTCCTACTGTAGCTCCTGTTGTAATAACATCATCTACCACCAAGATACTTTTACCGGACAAGTCAACGCCTATTTTTGAATAGACATTCTGCATATTGGCCCAGCGTTCAACTTTAGATTTGCGAGTTTGGCTTTTGGTTGATATAATCCGTTCAATCAGTTCCGTATTAATTTCTGCATTAACATGCTCAGCGACTCCTAAGGCAATTTCTGCACTTTGATTAAAGGTGCGTTTTCTCAGCTTAGATTTATGTAATGGAACTGGAATGACTAGATCATAGCGATTTTGACTTAATCTTAGTGCCAGCCACTTGCCGAGTATAAAGCCTATCTCCTTTTTTCCATGATATTTCAAATGATACAATAATTTTTGGGCGACACCTCCATGATAAAAGTACATATAAGCACCTGCAGATTTTATCTTTGATTCAAATGAAAATTTCTTAAACAAGTCATTTTCTTTATTTTGAAAGTCATTAGTGAAAGGAAGGTCTATTTTGCACGAGATACATAAAAATTTCTCCTCTGAATTAAGGGATTGCTGACAATTAATGCAGTTTTGAGGAAAAATAAGCGAAATAAAATCTCGAAACATTTCGAAAAAATAATCATAAGTAATGGTTTTTAAAAAAGACCTGGAACTACAAAAAGAATGGGTAGAGCTTCTTTATCAACTAAAAGAGGTCACTGGTAAGAGACCTGCCGACCTTAATTCCGTTCTTTTCTTAATAGGAGTACAAGAGCTAGGGCTTGGTGCAAGAAATTTTTCGAAAGAAGAGAAACAGGATATTATGCATATTGCTATATGTAGGGTTTTGTCCTTAGCTGGGTACTACCAATTGGAAGGACATGATGCTGATGGTTGGCCGCATTGGAAATTAGTAAAAAAATTACCTCGATTTGATCTCCTCGAGCAAGAAAAACTGTTAAAAATTCAGATTTTAGAATATTTCAGGAAAGAAATTGGTTGGTAACATGCACCTTTGATTCTAATTGTCCGTTTACACTCCAACAATGAGTGGTTTAGAAGAAATAAAAAATAAATTAGCGTCTTTTAAAAAGAGGTACTATCTGAGGCAGATTGTTTTGGGTGTTTTGAGCTTTCTCATCATTAACCCGATTATTTTTCTTGGTATAAGCAGCCTGGAAAATCAATTTTGGCTCAGTGTAACAGGAAGGGCAATACTATTTTTTGGGTTCATTGGCCTATTATTGACATCATTCTACCTATTAATTGTCAAGCCATCTCTGAACTTACTTCAGTTAAAAAAGGGACTATCTGATAGTGATGCAGCTAAAGAAGTCTCGAAACATTTTACTGAGATTGAAGACAAGCTTATAAATACGCTTCAACTCGGAAAGCTTGATAAAAACGAGTTATTGAGCGCTGCAATTGACAAGAAGTCAGCCGAATTCAGTCAAATCAAGTTTATAAATGCGGTAGATTTTAGACCAGCCAAAAAGTATGCTTTTGGCTTCTTCCTTGTCTTAGGTCTTTTTTCGCTCGTTTCATTCATCAACCCAAAGCTGATCTCAGAAAGCTCCGAGCGCATAGTCAACTTTAAGAAAGAATTTGAACCAGAAGCACCATTCAGATATATAATTGTAAATGAATCTCTTAAGGCTTTTAGAGGTGAAGATTTTACATTAAAAGTAAAGCTTGAAGGTGAACAAATCCCAGAGCTTACCAAAGTAATAGTTGATGATAAAGTCACAGACCTATCTATTTCAAATCAGACTTTTCAGTATACTTTTTCGAAAATCCAAGCAAACAAATCGGTCGTATTTGAGGCTGCCGGATATAGATCTAACAGATTCAAAATCAACGTCAATGATCGCCCGGATCTGGTTTCAATGCTTATTCGCATTCAAGAACCTGCATATACTGGAGGTGAAAGAAGAACAATTGAAAATTCAGGAAGTCTAACCGTTTTGGAAGGATCTTCCGTTTTGTGGGAAATTAATACTGTGAGCACAGATAGCGCACATATTATCATAAATAATGAAAAACAATCTCTGCCACGCACAGCAGAGGATAGCTATTCAACAGAAAAGCGGATACAAAGAGAGGGTAGTTATGAAATTACCTTATTTAATGAATTCAGTAAGAACAAGTCGGAGCTTTCATATCCTATTGAAGTTATAAAGGATCAATACCCAGAGATTCTAGCAGAGTTTTTCCCTGATTCAATTGGTTATCAGTTCCTAACAATAGCCGGGTCAATATCGGATGATTATGGATTTAACGGATTATACCTTAATTATAGAGAGCAAAATCAGGACACCTATAAAAAAATACCATTAGAGCTGAGCTCCTCTGCGCTAAGCCAAAGCTTTTTTGCTAACTGGAATCTTGACCTACTCAAAATAGAATCAGGTACGTCTCTTGAAGTGTTTGTTTCGGTTACTGATAATGATGGAATCAACGGTTCCAAGGAATCTAGATCTAAAACATTTATTCTAAGCATTCCATCAGACGAGGAAATTGATGCTTTGATTGCAGAAAAACAGAGTGGAGTAGAAGACCAATTGGACGATACTGAAAAACGGGCAGAAGATATAGCTAAACGACTTGAAGACATTGAGGAGAGACTAAAATCAGAGCAAAAGATTGATTGGCAGGAAAAAAAGCTAATTAATGATATCATTGAGGATAGAGAAAAACTCTCAAAAGAAATCGAGAAGCTTAAAAAACAACATGAAGACTTATTAAAGTCAAGTAATAGGTTCCAAAAACAAAGCAGTCAACTTCAAGATAAAAATCAAAAAATGCAGGAGCTTTTAAATGAGCTCATGGACGAAGAGACCAGAAAACTCTATGAAAAGCTGAAAGAGCTAATGAAAGAAAATGCGTCTTCTGATGACGTAAGCCAAGAACTAAGTGACCTTAAGAAGAGCGAGCAGAACCTTGAAAGAGATCTTGAAAGAGCCCTCGAATTATTCAAAAGACTTAAAATGGAAAGTGTCTTAGAACAAAACTTGCAAAAGCTAGACACATTAGGCTCAAAACAGGAAAATGCCGCCGAAAACCCATTAGACAAGAATGCACAAGAGGAGATCAATGAAGAGTTCGAAGAATTCAGGAAGAAAATGGATGAGGTTCAAGAGTTAAATCAGGATTTAAAAAAACCTGAAGCAATGGAAGACTTTGAGCTGGAAGAGCGACAGATAGCGAAAGCGCTAAGAGAGATTATGGAACAAATGGAAAAAGAAAGTCAGGAACAAGATCAACAAGGAGAACAAAGCGAAGGAAATGAACCTGAAGATCAGGAGAACGATAAACAAGAGGGTCAGAACCAAGAAAATCAACAAAAACAGCAAAACCAAAAGGGTACACAACAAAAACAGAAGAACGCCGCACAGAAAATGAAAGGGCTGAGTCAAAAGCTCATGAATATGCAGGGGGGAATGCAGATGGAAATGATGCAGGCCAACTTGGATCAGCTTAGGGATATTTTGGACAACCTGGTTAAGCTTTCTTTCAATCAGGAAGAAATTATGTTAGAAATGAGAGAAGTTAGCCAGTCTGATCCTCGTTTTCTGGAGTTATCACAAAACCAACTGAAGCTCAAGGATGACGCTAAGGTTATACAAGACAGTCTTTTATCCTTAGCTGAAAAAGTTGTTCAAATATCCTCTTTTATTACTCGTGAAGTTGGTTCCATAAACGACAACATTGATGAATCCATAGATTTTCTAAAAGATAGAAATAGAAACAGGGCTTTGTCAAGTCAGCAGTTTGCCATGACATCAATCAATAATCTAGCTCTTCTATTGGATGATACGATGCAGCAAATGCAGATGTCTATGTCTGAAGCTATGGGGAATTCAAGTTCTGGCCAAAAAAAGAAACCTCAAGGGTTGCCTGATCTCCAAGAACTCCAAAACCAACTAGGTGAAAAGATGAATGAACTCAAAGGCTCAGGTAAATCAGGAAGAGAGCTTTCTGAGGAGTTGGCTAGATTAGCCTCAGAGCAAGAAATGATTCGAAGACAGATGGAGATGATGAAAGAGGCGCAAGATGGAAAGCCTGGAGGGGGCCTTGGTGGCGATGACATGAAACGCGCAATCGATATGATGGAGCAAAACGAGGTAGATTTGGTAAACAAAAGACTGACTCGTCAGTTAATCAACCGTCAGAAACAAATCATGACTAGAATGCTCGAAGCTGAAAAAGCACAGCGCAATCAAGAAATGGATGAAGAAAGAGAATCACAAAAGCCTTCTGTCATTAGTCGTGAAATACCTCCTGGCTTTGAAAAATACCTGGAACTGAAGAAAAAAGAGATTGAGTTATTAAAAACTATTCCAATAGAATTAAATCCATTTTATAAAAAAGAAGTAAACGACTATTTTAGACGCTTAAGTTCAGATAAAAAGAATGATTGATAACATTCAAATACAGATACCATCACTTCCTGAGAATATAAGGATAGTTGAAAGCTTTATCGATAACGCTAAAGATCAATATAAGCTTAATGATGACATATACGGAAACATCATGATCGCCGTGACCGAATCAGTCAACAATGCCATCATCCACGGAAATCAATCCAACATTAAGAAAAACGTACATCTTCAGCTCGCACTTGAGGAGTCGTTAATAAAGTTTATCATAGAAGACGAGGGGCCGGGATTTGATTATCAAGACCTTCCCGATCCTACATTACCTGAAAATCTCAGTAAACCCGGGGGCAGAGGTATCTTCCTTATGAAGAATCTATGTGATGAAGTGTCATTCAAAAAAGAAGGAAGAGTTGCCGAACTCAGTTTCTATCTCTCTTAATGGCAATAGAATATTTTACTGAAGACATTGACTTCTGTCTTCAAGATCAACCTAAAACCACCTCTTGGATAAGCTCAATCATCCAATCGAATAACCAGAAGCTAGGTGAACTCTCCTACATATTTTGTTCAGATGATTACCTGCTCGATATTAATAAAGATCACCTTAATCATGATTATTACACAGATATAATCACATTTGACAATTCAGAAGAGGAAGGAATAATTGAATCAGACATATTCATTAGCGTCGATAGGGTGAAAGAAAACGCTCAAACACAAAGCGCTTCTTTCGAACTTGAACTACACCGAGTCATGATTCACGGGATACTCCACTTACTAGGATTTAGTGATAAAACTCCCGCCGAACAAAAGCTTATGAGAGAAAAAGAAGATGCCTGTTTATCTTTGCTCAAAAATTAAGTTCCACGTGAAACATGGGTGTGGAATCTGGTTGCAGGTTCCACGTGAAACATAAAAAGCTATGCTACAAGAATATGATATTATAGTGGTTGGTGCGGGTCACGCAGGATGCGAAGCTGCGGCCGCCGCTGCAAACATGGGTTCGAAAGTCTTATTAGTCACAATGAACATGAACACCATTGCTCATATGTCATGCAATCCGGCAATGGGTGGAATCGCTAAAGGTCAGATTGTTAGAGAAATAGACGCTCTTGGGGGGTATTCCGGTATAGTCACTGATAAATCAATGATTCAGTTTAGAATGCTGAATCGATCCAAAGGACCGGCAATGTGGAGCCCACGTGCACAATCCGATAGAATGCGATTTGCTGAAGAATGGAGGTTGTCTCTAGAGGGAATTAAAAACCTAGACTTCTGGCAAGAAATGGTAAGTGGTCTCATCGTAAAAGACAATCGCATAATTGGTGTTAAAACGGGGATAGGATTAGAGATCAAAGCCAAAGCGGTTGTATTAACGAATGGAACATTTCTTAATGGACTCATACACATTGGTGAAAAACAATTTGGAGGAGGTAGGTCAGGGGAACGCGCAGCTACAGGAATAACTGAACAACTTGTTGAACTTGGTTTTGAATCAGGCAGAATGAAAACAGGTACTCCACCTAGAGTGGATGGTAGATCTCTTGATTATACCAAAATGGAAGAACAAGAAGGTGATGAAATGCCTGGCAAGTTTTCATACCTTGAATCCTCCAGACCACTTACCAAACAACGAAGCTGTCACATTACTTACACAAATCCCGAAGTTCATGAAATACTACAGACAGGATTTGAAAAATCGCCAATGTTTACTGGAAGAATACAGGGACTAGGACCAAGGTACTGTCCATCAATAGAAGATAAAATCAATCGTTTTGCTGAAAGAAACAGACATCAAATATTTGTCGAGCCTGAAGGATGGGATACAGTTGAGATCTACGTAAATGGCTTTTCTACATCACTTCCTGAAGATGTGCAATACAAAGCATTGCAAAAGGTGCCTGGCTTTGAGAACGTCAAAATGTTTCGTCCAGGCTATGCAATTGAATATGATTTCTTTCCTCCAACTCAACTCTCCAATACATTGGAAACCAACCTTATTGAGGGGCTATATTTTGCAGGGCAAATAAATGGGACAACCGGGTATGAAGAAGCAGCCTGCCAGGGAATGATGGCGGGTATTAATGCTCATCAAAAAATACATGAAAATGAGGCATTCATTTTAAAAAGAAATGAGGCATACATCGGAGTGCTTATTGATGATCTCATCAATAAAGGTACAGACGAGCCATACAGAATGTTTACCTCAAGAGCAGAATTCAGACTGCTTCTACGACAAGATAATGCCGACTTGAGACTGACAGAGTTAAGCAACAAAATGGGGCTTGCCTCCAACGAAAGACTCAATCAAGTCCAGAAAAAAAGAGAACAAACTGAAAAACTGATCCGTATACTTCACGAGATTCAGTTCAAACCAGCTGATGCTCTAGAACACTTAGAAGCATTATCGTCTGCGCCAATTAAAGATCGATCTTCATTAGCCACAATATTGAAAAGGCCAGAAATAACAATGTATGATTTTAAGATATTTTCAGGTGAAATTGAAAAGGTTCTTAATTCGTTCTCCGCTGAAGTAATCGAACAAACAGAAATTCAAATTAAGTATCAAACGTACATTGATAGGGAACAACAAAACTCTGAAAAGATGAACAATCTTGAAAATCTCAAGATTAAAAAATCGTTTGACTACAACCAATTACCATCTCTCTCCGCAGAGGCGAAAGAGAAACTGCTAAAAATTAAGCCGGAAACTCTTGGTCAGGCTTCAAGAATAAGTGGCGTTTCACCGTCAGATGTATCGGTTTTAATGGTTTATTTAGGTAGATAATGTACGAAAAGCTGGAGCAGTGCCCCGTCTGTAAACACACACATTTCATCAATCATCTTATCTGTGACGATCACTCTGTAACAGGTGAAAGTTTTGCATTAGTTAAATGTGATAAGTGCAACCTGATATTCACAAACCCCCGTCCGGAGAAAAAGAATCTCGCCAAATATTACAGTAGTGAAAACTATATTTCCCACACTGATCGCGCAAATTCACCCATCAATTTCATTTACAGGCTTGTACGCAAATTCACACTAAAACAAAAAATAAAGCTTGTTCAGAAGTATAAAAAAAATGGTACACTACTTGACTATGGCTGTGGTACCGGAGACTTTCTTCAAACAGCTACCAAAAATAATTGGCAACCTTTTGGATATGAACCCGACTTAAAAGCAAAAAAAATAGCGTCAGAGAAAAATGGAAATCAGATTATAGAATCAATCAACACCATAGATAAAGTTGATGTTGTAACCGCATGGCACGTTCTGGAACACGTATCAGATCTCTCCGAGACTGTAAAACAACTAAGAAAGATACTCGTTGATGGAGGTCATCTTATAATCGCTCTGCCAAATCACCGTTCATATGATGCTGCTTATTACAAAGAGTTTTGGGCTGCATATGACGTTCCAAGACATCTATATCATTTTGATGAGGAAGCAGTAAAAGAACTTGCCAGGCAGTTTAAATTCAAAATTGTTAAAATTCATCCAATGAAATTCGACTCTTACTATGTATCGCTACTAAGTGAAAAGTATAGAAAAAACGGTGGGATAATAAAAGCAATCAAAACAGGATATCTCTCTAACAAGTCAGCAAAAAAAACAAATCAATATTCAAGCCGCATCTACGTACTACAAAAATGAAGAACTTCTTCTACTTAATTTTATCATTCCTAATTGTTGACTTAACAGTTCAAAGCTGCGCCAATATAGGCAGACCTACAGGTGGTCCAAAAGACACTATACCCCCTACACTTACATATTCCATACCTCAGACTGGTACAACAAATTATGATAACGAAGAACTCATATTAGAATTTTCTGAATTTATTAATGACGATAAATTAAAACAGCAATTGATTATTACTCCAAAGACCGATATACAATATAACTCAGTAGCTAAAAGAAATAAATTAGTAATCAAACTAGATACCAAGTTAGCTGACTCAACAACATATAACTTCAATTTTGCTGATGGGGTAACAGATATCACTGAAAATAATCCAGCAACTAATTTATCTATTGCATTTAGCACAGGACCTTACATTGATAGTCTTGCTATAACAGGCTTTGTGAGAGAACTATTAACCGATGAACCAGCAAAGAAGTATGTTGTAGGACTTTATCCACTATCAGATTCACTAGACTACTTTGCTACCAATCCAATGTACTTCACTACGACCAATGATTCAGGCAGATACGCAATTAATTATATAAAAAGAGGTAAGTACAAAATAATATCTTTCAAGGACGAAAACGCTAATTATCTCTTAGATCCTGAAAGTGAATCCCACGGATTTTTACAAGACACCATCAATTTAGACTCTTCATTAAGTTTAAAGCCAATACGGTGCATACTCCAAAATGTTAAACCAATTGAGATGATGAATTACAGATCCATTGGGCCATACGTAGAAATTAAATTCAACAAGAGTCCTGATGCGTATTCAATCAAACCGGACTATTTAAATCATCACATCGTAGGTGACAAAAAAGACATTATTAGAATTTACAAGCACAGTAGCATAGCATATAATGATAGCTTACAAACTACCCTAATTGCCTATGATAGTCTTCAAAATAAAATTGAAGAAAATATCAAAATTGTCTTCCTAGAATCAAGCAGGAAAAAAGCCAAATTCTCAGTGACAATTAAACCTACAAATTTGGATATCTACAAGGATAAGACACTTAACCTTAGCTTTAATAAACCAGTCATTTCATATGACAGTACAAACTTGAGTATCAAATCTGACAGCATATTTACCTATCCATTATCTGCAGAATTTAGTTGGAATACCAATCACACGGAACTTGAGCTCAAACTAAAAGTAAAACATGACTCAGTCTACAACCACTTTGAAAAATTATTGCAAAAAGATTCAGCTGAACGCGACACATCAGTCAACTCAAACACTATATCCTCACAGAACAATTCAAGAAAACTTCAGATTGAAATACCAGAGGGAATGTTCACATCTGTAGAAAGAGATTCATCAAGTCTCACTACTATCACGATCAACAAAAAACCTAAACCATCCTCAGGTGTTCTTAAACTTGCTATATCTACAACTCAAAACAACTATTTCCTTCAGATCCTTAATGATAAAGGTCAAGTTAAATACAGCATCTCTAATCAGAAAACCGAAACATTTGATTCAATTATACCAGGTAATTACACCATTCGCGTCCTTATAGATGACAACAATGATGGCAACTGGTCATACGGAAATCTTCTCAAGAATGAAGAACCTGAGACCGTTTACATACATCCAGAAGAAATATCAATACGAGAAAATTGGATAGTGGAGATGGGGATATCCTTCTAACGATGTTGACAACTCTCAATCTATTAGTGGACAACCTAGTAGATATACATAGATATGATTGCCGAGATCTAATCATACAGTAACAACTTTGATTTACTTGAATCTTATCTACAACTTATCTAGCATCATTAATGATTAAGATTTAAACATTAAAGCAACTCATGTTATCAACACAAAAACATAACTTCCTTTAATTCAGGATTATACTTGTGGATTGTATGTTAAACTAAATTTAAAATGAAGAGGCTTATGAACAATCAAGAAAAACAAACAAATGCAACTAATCTTATCCACGTATCCACAGCACTAATAATAAGAATAGTATTTATTTAAACTTTATATATATAATATAAGTATGTATATATGTGAATTGATAAACCGATGGTCCAAAGGATTTTAATACTTATAATTTTTCCACTGAATGTCCTTTTTGCACAAAGCCAGGATCAAATTCAGATTGCGAACGAATATTATCAGCAAGGCGAACTGGAAAAAGCAAAACAACTATATGCTGAATTAGCTGAGAATCCTTACAATATTCAGCCAATTTCTAATAATTACCTTTCGTTACTAAAATCAACTGCTCAATTTGAAGATGCGGAGAAATTTTTACAAAAAGCCATAAAATATTTTCCTTCCAATCTACAATTTCAATCAAGTCTGGCTTCTGTTTACAGTGAGTCAGGTAATGAAAAAAAATTGGATGATTACATTAATCAACTTAGAAGGGAGTCTAAGTCAAATCCATTTCAATTAGGAATACTAGCTCAATATTTAGCAAATGAGCAACTCTACTATGAATCCATAAAATTTTTCGAAGATTCCAGAGAGATTCGAAATAACCCCTCAGTTCATGCACTTGAACTTGCCTCTATTTATCGGATGGTTAATGATAAATCCTCGATGATAGAGGAGTATTTAAACTATGCTTCAGATAGCCCGAATAGACTGAGTTACATTAAGAATCTCTTGCAAAATTTTATTCAACAAGAAGAAGACCTGGACGAGCTGGAAAACACGCTTATTCGAAAGATGCAGGAGGATCCTCAGGACACAAAATTTGCGGAGCTACTGCTGTGGGTTGAACTTCAGCGAAAAAATTTCTATGGTGCATTTGTTCAGGCCAAGGCAATAGATAAACGAAATCAGCGACCAGGAGATCGATCCATGGATATAGGTAGAATCGCGCTTGAAAATGATGCCTATGAAGATGCGGAAGAAATTTTCGAATATGTGGCGAAAGAATATGTGAATTCACGAAACTACCAATTCGCAAGAAAATTATGGATGGAGTCCAAAGAACAAAAGATAAAAAACACGTTTCCCATAAATGAAGAAGAGATCAGGGAATTGGCAGTTCAATATGATATGCTTCATAAAGAACTATACCCATCACAAACATCATTTGATGCACTTAGAAGCAAAGCACTTCTTCACGCGTTTTATTTAGATGAAATTGATCTTTCTGCACAGCTTTTAAATCAGCTAGTTCAAAACCCGAGGGCAGGAATGCAGTTGATATCTCAAAGCAAACTAGATCTCGGAGATATCTATATATTGAAAGGAGAGCCGTGGGAAGCCACACTTCTTTATTCTCAGGTAGAGAAAGCATATAAGAGTCATCAACTTGGATATGACGCCAAACTAAGAAATGCTCGACTTCATTATTTCACCGGAAATTTTTCATTAGCTAAAGGACACCTGGATATTCTGAAAAAAAATACGACAAGAGAAATTTCAAATGATGCAATTTCATTAGGGATGTTAATTACCGATAACACAGCTTTGGACACAACAGATGCTGTGATGCAAGAGTTTGCGAATATCGAGTTGTTGATTTTTCAGAATAAAAAATCCGAAGCTAACGATCGATTATCTCAAATGCTCGAGGACTACAATCATCATTCAGTCACAGATGAGGTATATTGGCTAAAATCAAAATTGGAATTGGAATCCGGTAATTCCGAAAAAGCCATTGATTACCTGGAAAAAATTTTAATGAGCTACTCTTATGATATTTTGGCAGATGATGCAGCATTTAAAAAAGCGGAAATTTTTGAACGTCACCTAAAAGATATCGAACAGGCAAAAAGCCTATATCAACAATTTTTAATTGATTATCCCGGCAGTATGTATGCGGCAGAGGCAAGAAAAAGATTCCGTCAGCTAAGAGGAGACTTCATCAACTAAAGGAAGAACTGTTGTCTGCTTTATTTTTTTTAAGACCATCATACTTTGAACGAGGCGAATGTTGTTAAGCTTAGCGAGCTTTCTGTTTACAAAGGCTGCATATTCATCCATATCCTTTACCAGGATTTTTAGCAAAAAATCAAAAGAACCAGCAAGGTGGTAACACTCCATTACCTCAGAAAATTTAGCAATTTCCACTTCAAATTCTCTTAAAAAATCTGCTTTGTGAGATTCCAGAGTTACAGATGAAAATACCTCAAACCCAAAGCCAGCTTTCTTTGGATTAACGGAAGCATGATAACCGGTAATCAATCCTTTATTTTCCAGCCGACGCAAGCGTTCATAGATTGGGGTAATGCTCAAGCCCAATTCTGCACTTAATTCTTTCATTGTCAGTTTTCCGTTCCCTTGAAGAAGAGAGATTAATTTTCTATCGATTCCATCCATTCTCAATTGCTATTTTCAGCTAAATTCTGAAAAAATTTAGAAAAAAAAACTATTATTTTAACTAATACTAATTGATTTTTCTATTTCAGTTTTAAAAAATGGACAAATCAACCACCTTACTGCTTCAAGAATTTTACATGATATGAAAAAGATGAGCCCCGAAAGTTTGATGATGTCATATGGTTTTAAACCGGAACTGTCAGAAGGAGCAATAAAACCGCCGATTTTTCAGACATCCACTTTCGTATTTAGAAGTGCAGAACATGGCAAAGCTTTTTTTGAGCAGGCATATGGCCTCAGAGAAAAAGATGAAGGAGAGGAATTGGGTTTGATCTATAGTCGATTGAATAATCCTGATCTTGAAATTCTTGAAAATCGATTAACCCTCTGGGATCAAGCAGAAGAAGCAGCTGTATTTGAAAGTGGAATGGGGGCAATCACCACGGCCCTTTTGCAATTTCTTGCTCCTGGGGATCTGCTTGTGCATAGCAATCCCATTTATGGAGGCACGGACCACTTTGTAAAACATATGCTTCCCAAATTTGGGATCAACATTTTAGGTTTCGATCCTGATCAATCCAAAGAGGAAATTGAAGAAATGATTGAAGCAAGTGGTCACTCGAGTCGTCTTAAAATGATTTATGTGGAGACACCCGCTAATCCAACTAATGATCTGATTGATCTGGAAATGTGCCGAGCAGTGGCAGATAGATTTGCTGGAGAAGAAAAGCCGTTAGTTGCTGTTGACAACACTTACATGGGTCCACTTTGGCAGCATCCTTTGAAACAAGGAGCTGACCTGGTTCTCTATTCTGCCACAAAATATATTGGCGGGCACAGTGATGTGATAGCCGGAGCATGTCTTGGAAGCAAAGAGCTAATTACTGAAGTAAAAGGGATGCGAACGTTTCTTGGAAATATGGCCGGACCTTGGACGGGATGGTTGCTGTTGAGAAGTTTAGAAACATTAAAAGTGAGAATGGAGCAACAAGCCCGAAACGCAGCACATGTTTACGAGGCAATCAAGGACCATCCAAAAGTTAAAACCATTCACTATTTGGGAGCAATAAAACCGGGCACTCGTCAACATGAAATTTTTGAAAAGCAGTACAAGTCTGCTGGAGCAATGCTATCCATCATTCTCGAAGGAGGTGAAAAAGAGTCGTTCAAATTTCTAAACAATTTGAAACTGATCAAACTAGCAGTAAGTTTAGGAAGTACTGAGTCTTTGGCACAACATCCCGCCTCAATGACCCACGCAGGTGTAGATCCGGAAGATCGAAAGAAGTATGGAATTTCAGATAGCCTGGTTCGACTATCGGTAGGTGTTGAAAATGCAGAAGATCTTGTTTGGGATATTAAACAGGCACTCGAAGCTTAAAGCAAAATTAATCTCGGAGGGGTAGGCTCCATCAAAGACGGATCCGGAGTAAAGTGTTTGTTCATGAAGCCATTCATATCATCGATGGTTTTATTAGAGAGCAATGGGAGAAGTTCCTCCATGACTTCACCAGAAATCATATAAGGAGGATTTTCGAGGTTTAATTTTGCACCCTTGCAGTGTGCATATATTTGATATTCCCGGCAGTCATCAATGCCGGTCTTTTTAATCATGCATGACCTAAGGTTTTCTTCAGGAGATCGTTCCTGCATTTCCAATCTTGTCATGACATCCATATTTTCCTGAAAATAGTTCATCATGCTTTGCCATGATTCTTTTGAGATCTCTTTTCTCATGACATCCGCACAATCCATACAAATGGCGTAATCAAAAACTACATCCTTTGCTGAATATCCTTCATAGTTTTTCACAGCCTTCTCAATGATGTATTCCGTCTCATTATCAAGAAGATATTTTTCACATTCGATGCATCGTTCGAAAGGGGCGTCTGTTTCAAAAGAGTAAAATTCTTTAGGAATATGATTTTCGTTCATGACCTCAAATCTAGGATTAAAAGCATTCGAAGTAAAAAATAGTATGCATGCATAACAAATTTTGCTATATTTGAAGTTATACACCACTACTATGAAAAGAGAAGAAACGGTCGATTATAACATTAAGGGCTTGTGGCATAGCATTTCCAGAATGTATAATCAATACGGAGCGAAGTATGACATCACTGCTTCTACAGGATTTGTCCTCTTAAACATTGATGTAGAGAAAGGAACGCCTGCTACGAAAATTGCTCCTCTTTTGGGGATGGAATCAAGAAGCCTGACTCGTATGCTAAAAGCCATGGAAGAGAAAGGTTGGGTATATCGGGAAAAAGATCCTACGGATGGAAGGTCTGTTCGGATATTCCTATCAGATGTAGGAAAAGAAAAGAGAGAACTATCTCGTCGTGCGGTTCGGGAATTCAATTCAAAAGTGCGCACTTTGATTCCAGCAGAAACACTTAACAATTTTTTTTCTGCTGCAAAACAGATCGGTGCAATCATTGACGACCCTTCTTTGTTTGATAAGATAGCAGAAGATATATCAAATGAATTTGCCAGCAGTGGTCTGCTGCATAATCAATAATTAATCAACTAGATAGACTACATGAGTTCATGTAGCCTGAAAAACAAACTATACACATGAAACGAACCATTAAGAAAGCAGCTGTTTTGGGGTCTGGAATTATGGGATCAAGGATTGCCTGCCACTTTGCCAATATTGGGCTGGAGGTACTTCTTCTTGATATTGTTCCAAGAGATCTCGATGAAAAACAGAAAGACAATCCTGCTGCCAGAAATAAGCTGGTGAATGACGCTTTACAAACGGCTATTAAGTCAAACCCGTCACCACTTTATGATAAATCTAAAGCACGATTAATCGAGACAGGGAACTTTGATGATGACCTTAGCAAAATCAAAGAGGTTGATTGGATCATCGAAGTGGTAGTTGAAAACCTGGACATCAAGAAATCGCTATTTGACAAAGTAGAAAAAGAAAGAAAAGCAGGAACACTAATTACTTCAAATACATCAGGAATTCCAATTCACCTGATGCTGGATGGTAGAAGTGAAGACTTCCAAAAGCATTTTTGCGGGACACACTTTTTCAACCCACCACGCTACCTTCGGTTATTGGAGATCATTCCTACGAAAAAAACCGATCCGGCGATTGTAGACTTTTTCATGAGCTACGGAGATCTTTACCTTGGAAAGGAAACTGTACTTTGTAAGGATACCCCGGCATTTATTGCAAATAGGATTGGTGTTTACGGCATGATGTCTACGATTCATGTCACGGATCAATTGGGCTTAACCGTCAATGAAGTAGATAAATTAACTGGGCCTGTTATAGGACACGCAAAGTCAGCTACTTTCCGTACGTCAGATGTAGTTGGCCTAGATACCCTCGTCAATGTTTCAAACAACCTTTATGCGGCACTTGAAAAAGACGAATCAAGAGATAAATTCAAACTTCCGCGAGTTGTTCAAAAACTTTCGGATGAGAAATGGCTAGGAGATAAAACAGGTCAGGGCTTTTACAAGAAAGTAAAGAAAGACGGTAAATCAGAGATCCTTGAATTAAACCTTCAAACCTTCGAATACGAACCAAAGTCTAAAGCAAAATTCGATGTGATGGATAAAACCAAAAACATTGAAGATGTACGAGCAAGACTTCCCATACTTCTTGAAGACGAAAGCAAAGCCGGTGAGTTTTACCGAAAGACGTTTTATGATCTTTTCACGTATTGCTCAAATAGAATTCCGGAAATCGCGGATGAGCTTTACAGAATTGACCAGGCGGTAGCTGCTGGTTTTGCCTGGGAAATTGGCCCATTCGAATCATGGGATGTCTTGGGCGCTGAAGAAACGACCAAAAAAATGAAAGAAGCAGGATTTGAGCCTGCCGCCTGGGTTCACGAAATGCTAGATGCTGGAAATACCTCTTTTTACAAATTTGAAAATGGTAAAAAGCACTACTATGACATTCCATCAAAATCCTATAAAGTAATTCCTGGAACGGAAGGGTTGATTTTCTTAGATGCGTTCAAAGAAAACAATGTGGTTTGGGAAAAACCAGGTGCTACGATCTATGATATTGGTGATGGTGTTTTAAATCTAGAGTTTCACACCAAAATGAACTCTGTAGATGCTGATGTCATTGAAGGTATTAATACAGCTATTACAATGGCGGAAAAAGATTATCGCGGTGTGGTAATTGGAAATGAAGGACAAAACTTCTCGGCAGGAGCAAATCTTGCAATGCTTTTCATGTATGCCGTGGATCAGGAGTTTGATGAAATCGACCTCATGGTTCGTACTTTCCAAAACACCATGACAAAGGCGCGCTTTTCAAGCGTACCCGTTGTGGCAGCAACATCAGGTTTAGTCCTTGGTGGTGGTTGCGAGTTATCTTTACACTGTGATGCCATCCAGGCACATGCTGAATCATATGTTGGTCTTGTGGAAGTTGGAGTTGGTTTGATTCCCGGTGGTGGAGGAACGAAGGAGATGACACTACGGGCTTCAGATGATTTTACACCTGGAGATCCGGAATTGAATACTCTCCAGGAATACTTCATGAACATAGCTACTGCGAAGGTGGCGACCTCAGCAGCGGAAGCACAAAAAATGCATATTCTGAGAGGTGGAGATGAAATTACGCTGAATCGAACACGACTTTTGACGGATGCTAAGGAAAAAGTGCTTGCTCTGGCAGATGCCGGATATACCCAGCCTGTCGAAAGGACGAACATCAAAGTTCAGGGTAAATCCGCATTGGCGATGTTTCATGCAGGAATCAGCGGGATGAAATACGGAAGCTATATTTCCGAGCATGACCAGAAAATTGGTCAAAAACTGGCTTGGATCATGGCAGGAGGTGATTTGTCAGCACCAACGATGGTGTCAGAGCAATACCTTCTGGATCTTGAAAGAGAGGCTTTTCTGAGTTTATGTGGCGAACCTAAAACGTTGGAACGTATCCAGAGCATTTTGTTTAAAGGAAAGCCATTGAGAAACTAGACATTAGATAAAAGACTCTAGAAATGCACAACTTCAAGGAATTTCAAGTGTGGAAGCGAGCGATTGAACTGGTAAAAGAGATTTATCGAATGACTGCTAAGTTTCCTGACGATGAGAAGTTTGGAATTATTTCACAATTAAGGAGGTGTGCGGTTTCTGTTCCGTCAAATATTGCAGAGGGATCAGGAAGAAAAACTGATAAAGATTTTTCAAACTTTCTCTCAATTTCTCTTGGTTCCCAATTTGAGCTAGAAACACAATTAATAATCAGCAAGGAAATAGGATTTATTTCTGATACTGAGTTGAAAACAATAACCATTGAATTAAATGAAATTCAGAAGATGACAAGGACTTTGATTAATAAATTTTCCTAGTCTAATGTCTCTAATCTAAAATCTAAACATCTAAAATTATGAATGCATATATAGTAGCAGGATATAGATCAGCGGTAGGAAGAGCCAAAAAAGGAGGTTTCCGTTTTTATCGCCCCGACGATTTAGCAGCAGATGTGATTAAGCATCTGGTTGGCTCAATCAAGGATTTTGATGCCACACGTGTGGACGATCTAATAGTAGGAAATGCCATACCCGAGGCAGAACAAGGATTGCAGATGGGAAGATATATTTCTCTTCTCTCACTCCCGATTTCGGTACCGGGTATGATTATCAACAGATACTGTGGGTCCGGTCTGGAAGCAATTCACCTGGCATGTGCAAGAGTGCACTCAGGAACAGCCGACTGCATAATTGCCGGAGGTACAGAGTCAATGTCTTTGGTTCCAATGATGGGATATAAAGCAGCACTCAACTGGAAGATTGCCGAAAAACATCCAGAGTATTACCTGAATATGGGCTTAACCGCAGAGGAGGTTGCAAATGACTTCAGCATTTCCACTGAAGACTCAAATAAATTTGCAATGGAATCTCATCAGAAAGCAGCAAAAGCCATTAAGGATGGGAAGTTCAAAGATGAAATTGTGCCTGTAACCGTAGAAGAAACGTATGTGGGTGAAGACGGCAAACGACACAAGAAGGAATTTGTGGTTGATACGGATGAATGTGTTAGGGAAGAAACCAATATGGAAACCTTAGGCAAGTTGCGTCCTGCATTTAAGCAAGGAGGACAGGTAACAGCCGGTAACTCATCTCCAACTTCTGATGGCGCAGCATTTGTGATGGTTATGAGCGAAAAGATGGTGAAAGAATATAACCTTGAACCTATTGCTCAGATGATTAGCTATACAGCAGCCGGTGTAGATCCTCGAATCATGGGTATTGGACCGGTGGAAGCAGTGCCAAAAGCACTGAAGCAGGCTGGGCTAAAACAAAACGATCTGGATTTGATTGAACTAAACGAAGCGTTTGCCGCTCAATCGCTGGGGGTAATCAGAGGATTAGACCTTGATACAAGCAAACTGAATGTAAACGGAGGAGCTATAGCTCTGGGTCATCCGCTGGGATGCACAGGTGCTAAGCTTTCGATTTCACTATTCAATGAAATGAGGAGGAGAAAAAGTAAATACGGAATGGTGACCGCCTGTGTAGGGGGAGGTCAGGGAGTAGCAGGTATTTACGAGTTTCTTAACTAGAACTTGATAATATTATTTAGCGAAGGTCATCTGAGTTCGGATGACCTTTTTTTATTTTAAGATGTCTATCTTGTCGCGAAATTTCGAGAACAATGAAGCAGACACTACTACTCACCTTACTTTTCACATCGCTTATTTCCTTTTCACAAACTGATAAGGAACTGGCTGAACAATCCGTCAATCAAAATATAATCAAAAGCCACATTGGTTTTTTAGCTTCTGATGAACTAGAAGGAAGGGACACACCTTCGAAAGGACTGAAAGTAGCCGCGAAATACTTGGAAAGTCGGTTCGTTGAATACGGAGTAAAAATGGCTCCTGGCATGGATAGCTATTTTCAACCTGTGCCAATGAAAAAAGTAATCCCCCCTTCGAATGGGATCATAAAAATTGGTGAAACCGAATTGTTACTTAACGACGACTTTGTTGTGTTAGATGGTGGCGGATCACTAAATGATCAACAGTTTTTTTATGCAGAATATGGCAACCCATCTGATCTATTAAAAGAAAATGTTGAAGGTAAAATAGTAGTTGCCATATGTGGAGATGGAGAAAGCGAAAGTCCACAGGAATGGTTTTCTCTTTCAGCTGAGAAAAGAAAAAAAGTGAAAGAGCTTGGAGGCGAAGGGCTTATAGAGCTGTACAATTCTTCTCAGCTGCCCTGGAATTTTCTTGTCCGATATCTAAGTCGTGAGCAAACAGTGCTTGATGAAGGAGATAGCGACGGGACGATGATACATACCTGGTTAAACAGGTCAGCCGATGATGTTTCATTTCTTGAATCAAATGAGTCAGCCTCGATTATGATTGAGGGTTCCAAAACGGAAAAGTTTAATTCGCAAAACATAGTTGGATATGTCGAAGGGACAGATCAAAAGCTGAAAGAAGAGTTCGTGGTATACTCTGCTCATTATGATCATGTGGGTATTGGCCAAGCGGACGCTAACGGGGATAGTATATTCAATGGCTCCCGCGATAATGCGGTAGGTACAGTTACTGTTTTAACAGCCGCTCAAAACCTGGCAAAGAATCCACCAAAAAGATCTGGTCTTTTTGTGTTATTTACTGGTGAGGAAAAAGGGCTTTTAGGAAGTAAAGCCTTTGTTGACAATTCACCAGTCGAGTTAAACAAAATTGTTTATTGTTTCAACTCAGACAATGGCGGTTATAACGACACTTCGAAAGCGACCATAATCGGGCTGACACGAACAACAGCTAAAGAAATGATAATTGAAGCCTGTAAAGCTTTTGGTCTCGATGCGATAGAAGACCCGGCCGAGGAGCAAGGCCTTTTTGATCGATCAGACAATGTGCGCTTTGCTGCAAAAGGAATACCGGCACCTACATTTAGTATGGGCTTTACAGCCTTTGATAGTGAGATAACGAAATACTATCATCAGGCAGGTGATAATCCGAATACACTGGATTATGAATATTTAGAAAAGTTTTTCAAAAGCTATGTGTATGCGTGCAGGCTTATAGCGAATTCCCGCAAAGCACCATTTTGGGTGGAGGGAGATAAATACTACGACTCTGGTCAAGAGCTTTATAAAAAGTAAATAGAAAAAGGCCCTGTTCAGGGCCTTTTGTCTTTGGGATTAGTGGTGAGGATTTTACTAAAAAGTTCTTAATTGAAAACACCTGGGAGTCCACTATGTGAGTGAGATAGTTGGCAAACCAAAGGATTAAGCGAAAACCTTGGACTCCCGGTATTTTCATAGATTAACCATCAACCTAAGAGCTTATCATCTATTGTTTGTTATAAATGACAATATGAAATTATGCAAAGTGGAGTTCTGTAAATGGTAGATATTTCAGGGGTATATTTTAATATCAGCATAAACACCTGAATACCAACTAATTAAAACCTAACTGGGTTAGAAGATATACCCTAAAAAGGTGAATAGAATACCCTAAAATGGGTAGTGGCTAAAATGCGGCAATACCGTTTTGAAAGGCAAATTTTACAAGCCCAACAGCGTTCTTTGCCTGGGTTTTGCGCATCAGGTTTTTTCTATGCGTATGAATGGTTTGTTCACTAAGGAATAATTTTTCGCCAATCTCCTTCATGGTAAGCTCTTGACAAATCAGCTGTAAAACTTCAATCTCGCGCGGGCTTATGTCTCCTCTTCTGGCTAGTCCTTTTTCTAAACCACCCTTTTGGACTTTCTTATGAAGCGCTTTCGAAACCAGCTGATTATAGTAAAAGTCGTTGTTGACTACAGAAACAATTGCTTTATGAACTTCTTCAGGGTCGGCATTTTTTAGCAGGTAACTATGAACGCCGATTTCAATTAAATCTGAAATGATCTGTAAAGAGTCATGCATCGAAATCATAATGATTTTGACCTCTGGATGTTTTGCAACAATTTTTTTTGCTGTTTCCCATCCGTCCATGACGGGCATTTCTAAATCAAGCAAGACTAATTGAAAATCACTCCCAATCAATTTTTCCAACGCCTCTTTACCATTTTCGGCATCATCTACCTCACCCACTTCATCAAAGGACTCTAATAGCATCATAGTTCCACGACGAAATAGTGTATGGTCATCTGTGACCAAAATTTTCAGTTTGTCTGGTTGATTCATCTCACTCGGTTGAGCTTCAAATTAATCAATAGATGTGGGTATAACCAAATCTACATGCGCTCCACCTGCATTTGAGTTGAAAAATTTTGTTTGAGCACCTATGGCTTGAGCTCGAGTTTTCACATTCAATAGCCCCATACCATCACTTTTTTTCAATACATTCGCTGGAAAACCCTGTCCATTATCACCATATTGAATGGTAATTTTATTTTTTTGTTGCTGACACGAAAGGGTGATTTCGCTCGCTTTTGAATGCTTAAGGGTATTATTTGTTAGCTCCTGAATGATCCGGTATAGTATTAGCGAATCGTCCTCATCAAGTTTAGGGTCTTCCCAATCGATTAATTTGGCTTCAATATCTTCGGCAGGGATTTTCAAAAACAAATCCTCTACAGCACGCTTTAACCCATACTTTTTAAGAATGAGAGGCATCATCTGATGCGAGATATTTCGGACATGAACAATCGTTTCATCGAGATGGCCCATGATTGGGTCAAGCAATTCAACTTTATCTTTCCTTTTAGCTACTTGTAAATTAAGCTTGATTGAAGATAACATTGCCCCTATACTATCGTGAAGCTCGGTTCCAAGGCGACTTCTTTCTGTTTCCTGTGAACTAAGGGTAGCATTAAGCATTTCTTGCTGATGCTTATTTTTAATTTCCTGAATCTTAAGTTGGTTTTCAAGCACTTTTCTTCTATAAAGTAAGACGAAGAACACCACAGAAAAGGCCATCAACATGACGCCAATGGTTCCGATTATGATGAGTAAGATTACTTTTCCTTCCACCGGAATTATTTTAGCTCGTTTCTATTATAGAGCGCTACTCAATTTAAATTACCTTAAGAATTTCTGATTGCGATTAAGGTTGTTATTTTCTTGCACCATAGGCTTTAGAGAAAGAATATAGAAACCCGATGACTCCAATAAAAATGACAGATGTACCATACACCACAATATTTACAATTATATCAATCATGTTTTTTCTGCAGGGTTTAGGTTGGGAGAAAAACCTTTGTCGATTAATACAAGCGAATAAAAAAGGAGTAAGTTCTTTAAAATATTGGCACTTAGGTTAATGATTGACACCATTGCATACGCATCTGAAGAAATTTTCAAATCGAAAATCAGGTAATTGTTAAAAACACTAACAAGAATCAAAACACTATTGTAAATAAAAAATGAAGTCACGATCCAAAAAATTGGTTGTTTGGATAGTTTGACTTTAGGGTTTTTTAGTAACTCAAAATATCCGAGCAGAGACAATGATATAAGTGTTATGTTGCTGTAAACATTAATAAATGTGTTTGATTCGGCATAATCATAAGCTAATGTTAAGGATAGAGCAGTACCCACTGTAAATAGCCCAGCATAGATTTTCAGCAATAGATTACGGTCAGCTAATATTTTGGAAAAGAGAAAAATTGATAAAAAATAATTCAAGATAACCCATGAATTGCCAATGTAGAGGGCATTCGGATATACTATTCTAATGAAAAAATAATTTAAGTTATCCGCTAGAAATGAGGCAAACAGGATATAAAATAAAACCCCGGAGAACCTTCTCCAGGACTTCATAAAAATCACAAAATAGATACAGCCCGCTAATCCGGAGAACCTATTCAATTCAATAAGCCAATTCCAAAAATCTTCCACGTATATTTTTAATTAACCAAACCCTCCGGGGCATTTTGGAGGACAAGGATCTCCATTATTTGCAGGATCATCATCATCTCCATCCCTTAGTTCACTAACTGCAGCCCCAAGCGATTTCATCTTTCTGTCCAGTATGTTTCCATCAGCATCTGCCGGGAATAATACGAGACATTCTTTTTTCTCATCATTCAATCCTTTGAATATCCAGATACCCTCAGAGCCTGGATAATTACATAAAGTTTCTAGAATATCTTTACCATATAGATATCCGTTTAACTCAGCTTTTGGATTGGCTTTCTGATAATCTTTGACCCATTTCTTGGCCATAGATTTCTTCATTTTTTTGCCAATCTTTTTTACGATTCGTCTAGCCATTTCTGTAAGGTTTAGTTGGTTTTAATAGACAATGGTAGAACTATCCTCTTTTTAATCAAAGGAGAGGAGATTAATTGAGGCTCAAAATACCCAAAAGTGGGTAGTCATTTCGTCGAAAAATGAATTCTATGGTCAAAATGAGATCAAAAGCTGAATAAGCAATTATATTTGCCATCCACATAAAAAACGATGAAGAAATGGCAATGCTAGGAATAATTATCGGACTGTTTGTATTGGCAATTCTATGCCCTTTTATACTACCGAATAAGGCGGTAAGTAAACACGAAAGAGATCACGTAGAGTAAGGGCGGGAATTAATTCTTTTTCTTACTTTCCTTTCGCGCATTTACAAATGCAAGAGCATGGGCGAATGCGACAAGGAAGATCACGATATTCACAAAGATATTTACGCCTTCTGTTACTGCTGGATTCGTTAAGTTCATCGGTTCTTATTTAGCATTATGAATGATCATGCGAAGATAGGCTCTTTCATTGCTTTGAGCAATTTTCTCACATCGATTTCGTCATTGTAAACATTTGGGGCAATTCGGATCGCATCTCCTCTAAAGCTGATACTTACACGATTTCTTAAAAGACTTTGATGAAGTCTTTCCTTGTCAATAGTATCAGGTAAGCGTACTCCGAAAAGGTGATTAGATCGCCACTTCCGCTCTTCTATCCTGTATCCGAGCCCCTGCATTTCTGTAATAGCCGGAGACATAAGGTTTTCTGTATACCCTTGAATATTTTCTGGACTCCAACGGATTAATTGGTTGATAGCTTTATTGAGCATTGGCACCAGGATGAAATTACTGTGTTCACCAACCTCATACCTTAAAGCCTGCTCCCTGTACTCAGATTGATAGTTTACCAGATTCGCAAAATCATCACTTTTTAACCTGTTTATCCAGTTTTCCTCTAAAGGAACGCCGCTATCAAATGCTGGCCCATAGTAAGCAAGTCCTATGGAATATGGTCCCAGGAGCCATTTGTATCCAGCACAAATAAGTGCATCTGGCCTTAAATGTTTTACACTGAATGGTAATGCCCCAACTGACTGAGTTCCGTCAATAACAAGTAACCCACCCACCTCATCTAATCTTTTTCGTATTTTCTCGAGATGGAATAATGTCCCGTCCGACCAATGAACATGTCCAATGGCAACAACCCGAGTATGAGAATCGATGCTCGTTAAAATCTTTTCATTCCAGCTCTCCCCTCTCTTTTCACTGTCGGTAGGTTCAATTAAATGTATATCAAATCCCTTTTCCTTTAATTTTAGCCAGGGGTATACATTACTTGGAAACTGTTCTTCTGCTAAAACTATTTTTCCCTCCTGAAAGGGGAGGTTGTTGACGACATTGGCTAACCCATAGGAAGCGGAAGGAATAACTACTATTCTCTTAGCCTCGGGGTTATCAATTAGCTTTGAATAATTCTGCCTGAGGGTATCAGTTTCATGAAAGAAATCTTCTCCGGAAATTTTTGAAGGGTTTCGCTTTTTTTTGATCCCGGCTATTCCTGATTTCTCCACTTTTTTGAGTAATGGGGACATGTAGGCACAATTGAAGTAAGCATTCTTTCTTTGAAGGAAGAATTTTTGTCGCTGAGATTTCATTGTTATTATTACTGAAAATGAGAGTAAAGCTTTTCGAGTCTGAAGATAAGGCAAAAGAGATTTTGGAGGACAATCATCCTCGGTTAATTAGAACTCAATCAAAAGAGATTTGTATTGTCAGACATGGATCAAACTTTTTTGCGTTTCAAAATGCTTGTCCCCACATGGGCGAGAATCTACATAAGGGGAAAACCAATTACCTAAACGAAATCGTCTGTCCCTTACATACCTACCGATTTAGTATGAGGACAGGAGAGGAAGCCGAGCAACGTTGCAAGGCATTAAGAACGTATCGTGTGATTATTGATAAAGAAGGAGTTTTTCTAGAAGTCTAATTAGCCAATTTTGAAGAATTTCACCACTGAAACTAACCAATCTGCAATAGATTGTGCGAATTCATTGCCCGAACCCCTTCCCACAATGTAAGTAACAAACAATACGTAAATGCTCAACAGGAGGTATGATTTTCTCTTACCAAAATAGTTTCCACTGGTGAAAATCACTACAGCAAGAACTGTCAGCAACCAGAGTAAGAAACGAAGCTCACTACTTAGATCAACAATCTCCGGCGGCATATGGATAGGCCCATTGATTATCGTAAATATGAAAAGAGGGAAACCTAAAGCGAAACAAATGTCAAAAATGTTGCTTCCAAGTGCATTGGATATTGCATCATCATACTGACCTCTCTTGGCGTCTTTTATTGAAATAATGGTGTCCGGAAAACTAGATGCTGCAGATGCTAAAATCAGCGCAACGAACATGACTGGTATATTAAGCCCATTAAACTCTCCAAGACCTGCAACACTATACGTATCAGCACCAATCCATTCACAGGCTAAAACCAGGAAATAGCATACACTGGCAATTGCCAAGGTAGAGAAAAGCAAAAGAGACCATGCTCTCAAATTGCTAATGGCGTTATTACCGATAAAAACCCGCTCTAAGTCAAATGTTACCAGCCCTTTCAAAAATGGACCCTGAGGCTCTTCATCATGTTCAAAAACCGCCTCATCTAACTGTCCATCTTCTAACAACTCTTCCCTTTCAGATTTTTTCATGGTGGCGAACATGTATACAATGTATACCACATACACTAGCATAAGCAACATGCCGTGATACCAGTGCAGAACGGATCCGCTGATAAGGATTAAGAAGATTAGTTCTGCTATGATCAAGGCAATTCCATCTCTTAAGAGAACTTTTCGTGAAACGTGAACCTTTTTGGTCATTTTCATTCCAATAACAGCCAATACAGCAACAGCAGGAATGACCATTCCATTAAAGATTGCACTTCCAGCAGTGGTTCCAATTCCACCGGAAAAGCCTTCGGCATCCGTAAGAACAAAAAGGAAAAATAATGAGGTAAATACCTCTGGCATTGAGCTCGCGATAGCGTTAATTGTTGCTCCACGAACACCTTCGGAAAGGTTTCGTCCGATATATTCTGAGGCGGTCATGAAACCATCACCTGCTCTCCAGATTACGACACAACAAAAGGTGATTAGTAGTAGGGGGATTATTATGCCCATGAATAATTAGTTACGTTCGAGTGTATTTAGCGGTGACTACTTTACTGGAATGGCCTAAATTAACAAAGTTTTCATTTAGGAAAACTACATCGATGATCTTTTATTTCTAAGATTCAACCAACTTGAAAGTGGTTTTATCTAATTTTTCACGCTAAAATTGATTGTATGTACATTAATCTATCTGGACTAAACATTTTGGTAACAGGGGCAAGCCGAGGAATTGGAAAGGCTTTAGCAACAAAATTGGCAGAGGCGGGAGCGACAATTGCTGTACACTACAATAAGAATGTAAGGGAGGCAGAAAACCTGGCTCATATTCTGGGAAATGAATCAAAAGCATTTCAAGCAGATTTTTCAAAACCAGATGATGCAGCTAAACTGTTTGAGCGGGTGAGTTTAGAAATGGGCAGTGTGGAAATTGTTATCAATAACGCAGGCCTTGCAAAACCAGCAGCATTAGATGCAAAAGATGATGAGTGGATGAAGGCATGGAATGAGACGATGATGGTAAATCTGAATTCAGCAGCTATTATTTGCAAGAAGGCAGTTCAGCATTTTATCAGTAGAAAGGCGGCTGGAAGAATCATTAATATTGCCTCAAGGGCCGCATTTCGTGGTGAAGAGGCAGAGTATATTTCTTATGCAGCGTCAAAAGCAGGATTAGTTTCTCTTACCAGGTCAATCGCCAGGTCATATGGAAAAGAGGGGGTTAAAGCATTTGTCATTGCTCCAGGGTTTGTCAGAACGGATATGTCACAGGAGTTTATGCAACAATACGGAGAAGATCACGCAAAAGGGGATTTGGCTTTGGAGAGATTAACAGAGCCAAAAGACATTGCCCCGTTGGTTACGTTCATTGCCAGTGGAATGGCTGATCATGCAACTGGAGCAACCTTCGACATAAATGCTGGAAGCTATTTGCATTAATGAGTTTCTATTTAGGGATTAATTCCTAAATTAGAAGAACGAAATACGATAAACAGCCAAATGGATAGTAACATAAAAAATCATCTTAAAGCACTAATTCAGCTTTCTATAATAGACCGTGATTTTGGTCAACCGGAAAAATCGTATGTTTATACGATTGGAAAAGCTAATCGAGTTCCTGAAACAGAGATCGATGAATTGGTTGATGAGGTGCTTAGTTCAAAAGACAATACCGACGTAAATTTTCAGGGACTACTTTCTGAAGAGCGGTTCGATTATTTGTATGATGTCATTCAACTAATGAAAATCGACGGAGAAGTATTTCTTACAGAGATTAGATACTGTGAGGAGGTGGCAGAAAAATTAGGCTATGATAAGAAGGTCGTGAAGAAAATGTCGTCAAGAATTTATGGAGATCCTTCAATCACCGGAAATAGAGAGGCTATTATGAAGGAGGCCAATAAATATTTAAAATAGTAACCTAAAGAAGAATTATGAGCATTAAGGCGAAACTAAGCGTGCTGGTTCAGTTAGCAAATATCGATGGAGATTTTGCGGGAGAGGAAAGAGATCTTATCTATATGATTGGCAAGGCCAATGGAGTGAGTGCAGAAGAAATTAATAATATGGTGGAAAACCCTGAACCTTTACCACCAATTAGCACCATGTCTGAGGATGATAAGTTCGAATACTTATTTCACCTCGTCCAATTAATGAAAATTGACAGCCAGGTATATTTATCAGAAATCAAATTTTGTGAGGAACTCGCTGAAAAGCTGGGATTCAAAAGAAACGTGATTTCGCAATTATCTGCAAGAATATACAGTGACCCGGCCATCGCATCAGATGTCGCCTCATTGAAAAGAGAAGTTAAAAAGTACAGGAATTAACAGAATCCGCTTCGGCGGATTTTTTTATTTTCCTACAGGTGTTAGCTGCGTATATGAAATATCAAAATGATGTTCGAGTTTTGACAGGAAATCATCTTCATGTAGAATTGGGGTTTCTTCTGTAATTCCCATTTCATTAACCTTCAAAGCTCTGTCCGTTAAAGTGACCCTTCCAGAATCCGTAAGCTTGGTGATGAGCTTTTTTTGGGTAAAGGGAGAGTCTGGCGAGCTTTGATGAAAATCACACATTTCTATAAACTGAATAAGCTGTCTTTCCTCCAAGGTAAATAGGAACTTAGACCAGTAGTGAACGCTATCTGCTGATTCCTTTAGAATTAAATTTTCATCAGGGTCAGTTTCGATTTTCCAGTATTTGGTGTAATCCATTTGTGGATTGCCAACTACTATTTTTAGAGGTGAGATTAAGCCTTCACCAAACCCAACATCTACCAACCATTTTTCTTCGTCTATAACTACAACAATGGCCATGTGGTCAAAGGGCTTTCCAAACTCACCTTTTTCCTTATTCCATACTTTGCTGGAAATTAGAAAACATTCAAAACCTAAATGGTAAAGCAAATGATAAAATAATCCATTCAGTTCATAGCAAAAGCCACCTCTTTTGTTAATAACTACTTTATCAAAGACTTTCTGGTAGTCCAGAATGATTTTAGTATTGTAATGGATGTCCAGGTTTTCAAAAGGGATTTTTTGAAGGTGAGCTTTTTGAAGTTTTTTTAGGTATTTCAAAGAAGGACCTTCCTGATCGAGATGAATTCGCTCCAGGTATGCACGAACATCAATTTTTTGTGCTTTGGGTCGATTTTGGAAAAAATTAAGGCGATTCAATTTTTTACATTGAGTTCTTGTGTCAAATTACCAATCATATTTCGAAGTGCATCTTGCCAGGTAACATCAGCATCCCACTCGCCTACATGTACGTTTTTTGAAATGTTTTGCCGAATAAAAAACTTACACACTATCGCATCTTGAGGAATTGTCTTTACACGAGTCTGATCAGGCATAACGGGTATAATAGAAACAAAGCCACTTTGTGAGGGAGTTACTTCATAATCCAGCATTTGTCGTACATTTCTGGCGGTTGCACATACGGAGCGAAGTAAAAATTGATAGCGGTTTCTTCTTAAATCATCGTCCGACATTGCATTGATTAATTCATACTCATAAGGATATGATTTCATAATCGACTCGAGTTCCTGATTTTTAGCCCTTACCCGCTCATTATATTTTCTCGTTCTTTCCATCACTTCTTTGCTCAAAATAGTTGTGGTATCAATTGGTGAAAACCTTTCCACAGCCAGTTTGCTTCTTCTTAAAATTCCCGGATAATTTTTCAGTAACGTTTTTTCAACAATTGAAATCCCCTGAAGGTAGTTTGGTTTTTCCGGAATAAGGAAATTTTGAACCTGCTGGTCTGCTCTCTTAACCTCTTTACCTACATTTAATAGCAAAGAATAGAGATCATTTGCTTTGAGATAAAACACATCTGAATTTCCAACGATCATCTTAGTTGTACCACTATATGGCGCCATTATTAGTTCAAACGCATTGTTGGATTTTGTTATGAAGATGATGTTTTTGATTTCTCGTTTGTTAAAAAGATCTACATAAGAATCCAGAGCAGCATTGCTCGCCACCATGTTGATATCCTGCAAGTAAAAGACGGCATCAATGCCCATGGTTATAAAAGCTTTGTGAACCTGGACGATCATTTTTTCATAATCACCAACCGTAACAAACTCGCCACTTTTATTCGGGATAGAAAAAATCACAGCAGATCGTTCACTATTTAGGGAAGCCGGAATTTTGATTGTCTTGTTGAAAGAGACAAAGTCATAAAGGGGTGATTGCGCAAAGAGAAAAAGCGTTAGGAAATAAAAAATACTAGAGAGGACTCCCTTCATAAAAATTGAATTCTAAAGTGCTAATTTTATAAACATCAACTCAATATTGACCCAATTTAGTATAACTATAGAAGTATGAAAACAAGATGTGCCTGGTGTGCTAACTCTTTTGAAGATTATGTCAAATATCATGATGAGGAGTGGGGAGTACCTGTACATGACGATCAAAAACATTTTGAGTTTCTGGTCTTGGAGAGTGCGCAGGCAGGGCTTAGCTGGGCAACCATATTGAAAAAGCGTGAAGGATATCGTAAGGCATTTGCCAACTTTGATGTTTTAACAGTGTCAACATATGGTCAAAGAATGGTCGAGGAATTGTTGCAGGACTCCTCTATCATACGAAACCGAATGAAAATAGAGGCGACCATCAATAATGCGCAAAGATTTATTGAAGTACAAAAGGAATTTGGGACATTTGATAAATATATATGGCAATTTGTGGGAGGCACTCCAATTGTTAATAGCTGGAAAAATATGAACGAAGTGCCAGTTACTACGGATGAATCGGATGCGCTTTCAAAAGACCTCAAAAAGAGAGGATTCAAGTTTGTAGGCTCCACCACTATGTATGCACACATGCAGGCAATCGGGTTGGTAAATGATCACACAGTTGATTGTTTTCGCTATGAACAACTTAAAAGCAGGTAATTTAATTACTCACTATTTTAACTATGAAGAAAATCAGCTTACTCCTTGGATCAGCAGTGGCAATCGCCTTATTGGTTGGAATCTTCCATTCGCAAAGCCCTGAAACGGTTTACCTAGAAAACATTTCGAACCTTAAAGTGTCAAAACTGGATGGTCCTGAAAAAGCAGCTTACAGGGATATTATTATGACAATGAACCCTAAGACGGGCGAAATATCCAGGCAAAACGTGACGCAGGCTTTTTCTGAAAGGAGAGGAAGAACTACCTCAGAAAGAGACTTTGGATGGGAGCAAGTAAATACTGAAGTTGCTGGTCGAACCAGATCCCTAATGATTGATCCTAATGACGAGAATAAATTATGGGCTGGGGCAGTAACAGGAGGATTGTGGTATTCTCCTGATTTTAGAAATAATGCAACCTGGGTCCCGGTATCTGACGATTGGGAAAATATGTCAATCGCATGCATAACGTATGATCCATTAAACACAGACACTTTCTATGTGGGTAGCGGAGAGTCATTTACCTCTGTAAATATTTATAGGGAATCATCCTCAGCCGGTGTTGGTATCTATAAAACTGCTGACGGAGGAAATACCTGGTCATTGCTTTCTTCTACTACAGACTTTGATTATGTCAATGATATTGTGGTTAGAAATGAGGATGGGACCAGTGTTATATATGCTGGAGTAGCTTCAGGGCTATATCAGGGAAATGTATTTGGATCATCCCCTTCTGACGGGTTGTATCGGTCAGATGATGGCGGAAATAGTTGGACACAGGTTTTACCGAATATTGACGGGTCTTCGGTACCCTATGCAGTTTCTGATATTGAACTGACAGAATCCAATGAACTATTTGTGGGAACCATGCGAAACCTCGAATTAATGGGGGGTGGAATTATTCTTAATTCAACGGATGGCATTAATTGGAATACCGAAGACCGATATGCAACCAACATAGTAGATGAAGCCAGAACGGATTATGGACTCGAGCTTTTACCAGGGAGGGTTCGCTTGGTTTCTGAAGGGGGAATGGTCTATGCTGCTGCGACAGGCGGATGGCTCAATAATTTTAATCAAATTAGGGATCACGGATTTTTTACCAGGTTAATGTATCTCGATAATGGGTCATGGATGGATCTGGAAGGACCATCAAATTCATGGGCCTCTATTCCATGGCATGCACTTGCGCTTGAGGTAGACCCAAATAACAACTCCAGACTTATCGTAGGAGGGCTAAACGCACATGCACTCTCCGATGTTAATTCAACAGGCAGTCTTAGCTGGGCAACAGTGAGTGACTGGTCATCCATGTACTACTTTTCAGACTATCTGATCCCTTATTACGGATTGGAAGACATTGATAGTGTTAAAAATCACTTTATCCACGCAGACATTCATACCCTTGAGTTTGTTTCAGGTTCTTCCGACGAGGTGGTATCCTCCACAGATGGAGGGGTGTTTTATACCACAGATTTTTCAAAAAGCTTTGGGGCATTGAACGGAGAAAGACTAAGCGAGTATCCAACATTCGGACCCATCAATAATTCATTGGCGACTACCCAGTACTACACGATTGCACTCCACCCGGAAAAAGGAAACAATGAAATATTAGTAGGGTCTCAGGATAATAGTACCCATACCAGTGAAACAGGAGAAATAACCTATGAAAGCATGATTGGAGGAGGAGATGGAGCCTATTGTTTTTTTGACAGAGACGACCCTGATTTGAGAATCACCTCATCGCAGGTAAATAACTACAACTTTTTTGTAAATGGATCAGGGACAGGGTTTGGGACTAGCACAGGATCTTTTATAAATCCTGCAGATTATGATGACCGATCAAACCTACTCTACACCAACATGGCGGTAGACGGGGGGTTTGAAGTGTTGATCCCGGAGCTTCAGGGAAGGTATCTCGACACCCTGTCGATTATCAACGTAAACAAATACCTGGGGAAAAACATGCTGGGTTTACCAGAGTACAAGGAAATCAAGCTCGGGACAAATAGCTCTGCTGCGTTTTCAGCAATAAAAGTGTCGCCTCACAATGATGGGCTAGATGCAACCATAGTTTTAGGGAATCAACTAGGGGATGTATATGTGGTGGAGGGCCTACCCAACAATCCTAAAGCCACTAAAATTGACAATGACAGATTACCGGTTGGATACATCTCTTCCGTAGATGTAGGTGATACGAATGGTGACATTCTGGTTACGTTTTCGAATTATGGAATAGAATCTGTTTGGTATACAAAGAACAAAGGAAATGATTGGCAAAACTTGGAAAGAAACCTTCCCGATGTACCTGTCAGGTATGGAATATTTAATCCCCTGGATGATCAAAAAATCCTGTTGGCAACCGAGACAGGTGTGTGGGGACTGGAAAACATCTTAGACGAATCAGAAGAATGGAAATCCTACAATCAAGGATTTCCAAATGTTCGCGTCGACATGATTAAGGCACGTGCATCAGATAGCGTAGTAGCAGTTGCGACTCATGGCCGAGGAGCCTTCTTAGGAAAATTTGATCAGGGTTCTCTGATTGAAGAACCACTTAGATCTCATGGTATAACGAGCGAGTTTGCAGTATATCCTAACCCAACCGCAGATCAGATTACATTTAACTTCGATGTGAAGCGGGCTAGTTTATTCACTTTGGATGGTAAAGAAATCCAAGGGCGGATTCTTAAAGGAAGATCCATGGACTTAACAGGACTTAAAGCCGGAATCTATTTCATAGAAGCAACTTCAGACACCAACAAACGGCACTCCTTTAAAGTCATAAAAAAATAGCCTTGAGTGAATCTGTGAATCAGCTTAACTTTACTTTTCTAAAGTATGTGGGATGATTGATAAACTCGAAGAAATAAAGCATCGTTTTGAGGAGGTGGGCCAGCTCATTGTTCAGCCGGACATTGTAACGGATATGGAGAAGTACGGGAAGCTGAACAAAGAGTACAAAGACCTGGAGAAGATTGTGGTCAAGTACAAGGAATTCACCGAGGCAAAAAGCAATATTGATAATGCCAAAGAGGTTCTTGGAACAGAGAAAGATCCAGAGTTTAGGGAGATGGCCAAGGCAGAGATAGATGAGCTGGAACCGCAGGTAGAGAAACTAGAGGAAGAGCTCAAAATAATGCTTATTCCCAAAGATCCCAACGACAGTAAAAATGTCATCCTCGAAATCAGAGCAGGTACAGGAGGTGATGAAGCATCCATCTTTGCAGGTGACTTATTTAGGATGTATAAATCTTATGCAGAAGATCAGAAATGGAGCTTTTCAGTTTTAAACTTTAGCGATGGCAGTGCAGGAGGATACAAAGAGATAGTTGCATCGGTAGAAGGCGAGGACGTATATGCGAAACTAAAATTTGAATCAGGAGTACACCGTGTTCAACGGGTGCCCGCAACAGAGTCTCAAGGAAGAGTGCATACATCGGCGGCCACAGTGGCAGTTTTGCCGGAGGCAGAAGAAGTGGATGTGGAATTAAATATGGGCGATATCCGTAAGGATACCTTTAGAGCTTCAGGAGCGGGAGGTCAGCATATTAACAAGACAGAATCTGCGGTAAGGTTAACGCATGCTCCTTCCGGTTTGGTGGTTGAATGTCAGGATGGAAGATCGCAGCATGCAAATTATGATAAAGCATTAAAAGTTCTTCGTTCTCGGCTTTACGAAATAGAGTTGCAAAAGCACAATGCCGAGATAAGTAGCCAACGAAAAAGTATGGTGGGATCTGGAGATCGGTCAGATAAAATCCGTACCTATAATTATCCACAAGGTAGAGTAACAGATCACCGGATAGGGCTCTCTGTTTTTAATCTTCCAAATGTTATGAATGGTGACATTGAAGAGTTTATCGAGCAATTGCGGATTGCCGAAAACGCAGAGATTATGAAAGAAACAGCGGAGTAATTCGTTGATTAGCAAAGCTGCATATGCGTGAAAAACTCCTTTTGATTTTAGTCATCCTTGTTTGGATTGGATGTTCAACAAAGGAAGAATCCGTATCCTTTGACCCAAACCTATCACTGATATTTAGCAATGATTCTGTGTCTTTTGATACGTTACTTTCTGAAAAAAGAAGCAGCACAAGAAGGTTAACTGTCTATAACCCGAATGAGGCGGCAATTGAGATCTCCGAAATATCTTTAGGCAAGAGTAGCTCGGATTACTCTTTGATTATCAATGGAAAAGAAACAAATGCGTCAAGTGGAGAGCGCATATTTGGTGGCGATAGCATATTGATTTTGGTGGAAGTAAATGTTCAATCACGAAACCGTGATTTACCTTACTTGGTTAAGGACTCAATCATTTTCAGGTGGAATACCAATGAAATACATGTGAAACTTGTTTCCTACGGGCAGGACGGAAACATGATTAATAATGAGGTTATTTGTGACGAAACCTGGACCAATGATCGGCCTTATATAGTATCAGATACAGTTGTTGTAGGACCAAACTGCAGATTAAATATTGAGAAAGGAACTAAAATCTATTTTGAAAATGATGCGATCATGTTTGTACAAGGAACATTGAAAGCAATTGGGGACTCTGCCGAACATGTTGTTTTTCGTAACGCAAGATTTGATGGGATTTATGATCGGGTACCAGGACAGTGGAACGGGATCTATTTTCTGGAAGGGAGCGTGGATAATGAAGTAGTTTTTGCAGATATTTTTAACGGTCAAATTGGCCTGAGAGTAGGAACACCTGACGATGATGATATCCCGGATCTGATGATATCCAATTCCACAATCTACAACATGAGTACAGCTGGAATTTTGGCTTTCACATCTGACGTTCACGCAACAAACACCCTTGTTTTTAACTGTGGCAATTATTTAGTTGGTGGTTTTGCAGGTGGCAACTACACATATTTGCATTGTACGTTTTCCAATGAACCAGCTCTTTTTATTCAGGATGAACCAACCGTTCAGTTCTCAGACAATATTGTCATTAGTGAGACTGAATTATTGACAGGAGATTTAAATGTCAACATTATTAACTCAGTTATTTGGGGAACAGCAGATGAAGAACTTCTTATTAATAATGGAGGGGGAGCACAAATTATCGCGATTTTACAATCGAATATTATCAAGTCTAATTCGGAAATCCTAAATAATTTTACTTCAAGAGAATTCAACTTTCCGGGCTTCCAAAATGCGTTTCTCAATGATTATCAACTAGATACATTGGCCTTTGCCCAAAACAAAGGGTCTGATATTGGAGTTTCAATAGACCTTACTGGTAAGAATCGAGATGCCTTGCCGGATATCGGAGCTTTTGAACGTATCGAGAAAGAGTAACAGCCTATCTAAAAAGACAAAGCACTGTTAGTAATTATTGTTATCTTTTTCTTCACTTGAAAAAATTAAGTTGAGATTACTATTCAACATAGCCACATTATTGCTCATAGTCTACCTTTCTTTTAGTCAGAGCGATAGCCTTCTGAATTCACTTGAAGGCAAAGAGGGTAAAGAAAGAGTGGAGGTCCTTCATCAAATCATCATTGATGTTTGGCTGAATTATCCATCTCAAGCAATGGGGTATGGGGTAGAAGCACTGGAAATTTCCAGATCAATTTCAGATTCTACATTGACATCAAAATCATTAAGACTTATAGCAGGAGTTCACTATTACAAAGGAGACTATGACAAATCGTTGGAATTCAATCAGAAAGCCCTTGGTATCGCACTTAACCTTGAGGATTCGGCTCTAATTAATAATGGTTACAATAATATAGGATTGCTCTACTACAACTTAGGGAGTTACCAGTCTGCTCTTGAATACCTTTTGAAGGCAAAAAGAATAAAAGAATTAATTGGAGAAACGTATGGGCTTTCAACCACCCTCAATAACATCGGACTGGTATACGAGCGAATTCAAGATTATGAAGAAGCAAGAAGATATTTTGAGGAGGCGTATGATGTTGCCGTCGAAATAAGTGACATTGATCATAAACTTTATTCTATAAATAATATTGGTATTACCTATTTACGTCAAGGAGACCTGGACGAGGCACTGAAATATTTTCGAAAAGGAATAAAGCTGGGTGAAGAAATAGAAAACATAAACTGGGGGGCTGTAGCGGCAAGGGGTATTGGAGAAGTATTGATGCTTCAAGGAGAAAAAGATTCTATTGGCTATTACCTCGAAAAAGCCAGATGGGCAAGCGAATCAATCGATGACAAAAAGGGACTTGCAGAGGTATATTTTTTACTTGCCCAAAACTCTCTTAATGAGGGGGACATGGATGGAGCACTAGAAAATTTACAAAAATGTGATAGTTGGGCAAAGCAAATTCAAGTTCGCCAACAGCAACTTGATAATTTAAGGTTGTATGCGAGCATCTACGGCAAACTAGGTGATTTAATCAATGAAAATGAGTATCTCAAAAAATACATTGAGCTTCGTGATTCACTTTTTCAGGATATTGTTTCCAGAAACCTGAGTTTGATCCCATTAAAAATCAAGGAAGAACAAGACCGTTTTAAGTTATCCGAGCAGCAAGTAAGAATCAAAAACCAAACGATCACCAATCAACTTTTTACCTTCATTATCATCATCACGGTACCTCTTCTCATCGTGATGATTATACTCTTGAGGAAAAATGATAGAAAAAATAAGGAGCTGGTAAGAAATAATGAGGAATTGCAGAAAACACAAAAATTACTGATTACCTCAGAGAAAATGGCATCACTTGGTGTGTTAGCAGCAGGAGTGGGACATGAAATAAATAATCCGCTAAACTTCATTAAAAATGGCATAGCGGCATTAGCAAAAAAACTTGAGGATTCAGAAGACGAAGAACTGAAATCATATTTCAGAATTGTAAATGAGGGAGTTGAACGAGCGACAAACATCGTTAAAAGTCTAAGTCATTTCAGTCGAAAAGGGCCGAGTACAGATGAGAGATGCAATATTCGTGAGATCATTGAAAACTGTTTACTCATTCTACATAATAAAATCAGAAATAGAATACGAGTAATTACCAACTTTACAAGTCAGGGGTCAGATTTAAAAGGTAATGAGGGTAGGTTACACCAGGCAATGATGAATATTATTGCTAATGCAGAGCAGGCGATTAACGAAGAGGGAACGATAGAAATAACTACACGGAAGAAGGATGGTTTCATGGAAGTTTGGATAGAAGATGATGGCGAGGGCATTCCTGAGGAAAACTTACTGAAAATTAGTGATCCGTTCTTTACAACAAAAGCGCCGGGAGAAGGAACTGGGCTTGGCCTTTTTATCACTTTTTCAATTATCGAAGAGCATGGAGGCAGCATAGATGTTCAATCGATTCCCGGTCATGGGACAAAGTTCATAATTAAGTTACCTTTATGACATGAGTGAGAAACCGGCAATATTATACATTGACGATGAGGAGGCTAATCTCCTTTTATTCAGAATTTCCTTTGAGGGCGAAAGAGAAGTACTTTTAGCAAATTCTCCAGAGGAAGGACTTAAAAAATTAGCAGAGCATAGAAAACGTATCAGAGCGGTTATTAGCGACATGCACATGCCAAAAATGAATGGTGTTCAGTTCATTGAAAAAGCCCAAGAAACAGTAAACGATATTCCATATTATATTCTGAGTGGTTACGCTTATAACGATGAAATAGATGAGGCGCTTAAAGAGAATAAAATTGAAAAATTTTTTACAAAACCATTCGATCAGGCAGAGATTGAACGACACCTAAACGGGGCGGCTTAACCACCTCCCTTCTTTTCTTCCTCTTCTTTTCCAAGGATTTTCTCTTTCTTTTCTTTGATGCTCTCAGCAGCTTCATCAAGGTTGAGTCTTGCCTTTAGCCTATTCAAAATTCCCATGCCGATAGAGACAGCCCGATCTCCAAATGAAGGCTCTTGTTGCACGGGTTCGGTCTTTTCCTTCTTTTCTTCAGGTTTGAGCAAGTACTTATTTGTAGATGCGGTATCAACTACGATTCGTTGTGCAGAAGCGCCAATTGCCAAAGCGGTTAGAAAAAGACTGAAGATTAATACCCTATTACTCAATGCAACGAATTATTTTCGATGTTCATCAATATTAGTGTAAACGAGGAATATTGAAAAGGATTTGCAAAAACTGTGAGACAAAACTTGACGAAGGGTTTAGATTTTGCCCGAACTGCGGGCAGGAGCATAAAGAGAAAGTAGTTCACTTCAAGCAATTCATTCTCGATTTTCTTGGGGACTATTTCACGTTCGATTCGTTGATTATTCGGAGTTTTAGACCCCTCCTTTTTAATCCTGGGTTTTTAACAAAGGAATTTATAGCAGGTAGAAGAGTTCGGTATATTCCCCCGCTACGGATGTTTATCTTTATAAGCATCATCTTCTTTTTGATTCTGGGACCAGTTGAACAAACTGGGCAAATTGAACGAACCGAGGAGGCTGAGTTTCTGGACTCCTATTTCAATGTGTGGTTTCCGCGATTGTTTTTCTTGCTTCTGCCGCTATTTGCACTCTTCTTGTATATGCTTTTTAGGAAACCGGGACGGTTTTACCTCACACATTTCATTTTTTCAGTACACTTACACGCGTTCATTTTCGTCTTGCTGACTATTATGGTCGTTTTAATTGATTACATATTTCCAACAAGTGTATTTTTAAGTCAGTGGTCACTAATCATCACGGTTTTTCTTCTCGAGCTCTACTTATTAATTGCGTTGAAAAAAGTATATGAGCAAAGATGGTTGACCACCACGTTCAAATTAATACTGCTCAATATCATGTACATCATTTCGGTCATGATCATCTTTAGTGGTGTTGGGGCCCTCATATTTTATCTATAATTAAAATATTATCTTGAGAAGATGTCTGCTCAAGCACAGCATCAATACCCCCTCAATTGCCCTACAGGAAGGTGGACGATGTTTTCTACCATTCTTGCCACGAGCATGGCCTTCATTGATGGCTCTGTCTTAAACGTGATCTTACCGTCACTTCAAAAGGACCTGGCAGCAAATGGGGTTGATCTTTTCTGGGTTTTAAATAGCTATCTCTTAATGCTCGCCGCATTAATAATAGTTGGTGGAAGCCTAGGGGATAAATTAGGCAGGGTCAAAGTATTCAAGTTTGGAATTTTAGTTTTTACCATAGGGTCAGCGCTGTGTGGTTTTTCTCAGGACATTACTCAGTTGATAGCTTTCAGAACCATTCAAGGGATAGGAGGAGCTTTTATGATCCCCGGAAGTCTTTCCATAATCTCTGCTGTCTTCAGTAGAGAAGAAAAAGGAAAAGCCATCGGCACCTGGTCTGCCGCTACAACTATTGTCACGATATGCGGACCCGTGCTGGGCGGGGCATTGGCAGATGCGGGTCTTTGGAGGTTTATATTTTTTATAAATGTGCCGCTTGGGATATTATCCATGGTGGCCTTGCATTTAAAAGTCCCGGAAAGCCGAGAGCCAGGAGCTTCCTCAGTAGACTGGACAGGAGCCACAGCCCTTGTATTAAGTCTTGCTGCCCTGACATTCGGATTTTTGGAAATGCCAGAATGGGGATACTCCCACCCGGGAGTTATTTTAAGTCTGATACTAGGTACAATTTTTCTGCTCGTATTCGTCATCATCGAGAAAAAAGTAAAAGAGCCAATGGTACCCCTGGATATGTTTAGAGATAAAACCTTTTCAGGAGTTAATCTGCTAAGCTTTTTTCTTTATGCAGGCATGGGAGCAGTCATGTTATTTCTTTCGCTTAACATCATTCAAATTCAAGGCTACTCACAGCTACAGGCAGGGTTGACCTTCCTTCCGTTTTCACTTATTATGCTGGTTGCCGCAAGAAAAATGGGAGAGCTCACAGGAAAATATGGAGCAAGAAGGTTTTTGATCATTGGACCTACTATCACCGGAATTGGGATGGCCTGGTTTTCATTTATTGGAATGACGGATGGCCCCTCTGAATACTGGACCACCTATTTTCCTCCGTTTCTGACTTTTGCCGTGGGAATAGCCATAACGGTAGTACCCCTTACGACAGCCGTGATGGCGTGTGTTGACGATAGCAAGAGCGGAATTGCATCTGGAATTAATAATAGCGTGACCCGAATCTCAGGAACGTTTATGAATGCGATTTTAGGGGCAATAGCTGTACTAATCTTTGGGAATTACGTAATAGAAGCTTTGGAAGCAGTCTCAGCATCTGACCTAATGAAAGCAGAAGTAATGGGTGAAGCTTCAAAGCTTGGTGAAGCAAGTGCTCCCGAAAACTATAATGATGAATGGAGCAAAAAGATAAACTCAATTTTTGATTGGGGCTTTTTAGAGATTTATAAAATGGTTTGCTGGATCAGTGCATCACTTGCATTCTTATCTGCAGCGATCGCGTATTTCATGGTAGAAGGAAAGAAAGTTTGACATTGTGAGAAGACAATTAAGTGCAATCATGTTTACCGACCTTGCAGGCTATACAGCCATGATGCAAGAAGACGAATTCAACGCCAAGGGGATAAGAGATCTGCATCGCCAAATTTTAGAAAGTGAAATCAAAAATCACGATGGTGAAATACTGCAATATTATGGGGATGGAGCTCTCTCGATTTTTAATAGCACCATCTCAGCAGCTAATTCAGCCCTTTCCATTCAACGATCTTCCATTCAAAATAAAATACCACTTAGGGTTGGGATCCACACTGGTGATGTGGTGGTGGAGAAAGAGGGAGTCTACGGAGATGGTGTAAATATCGCGTCCAGGATTGAGTCTTTTTCGGTTCCGGGATCGGTGATGATCTCTGATAAGGTATTTGACGACATTAAAAACCACCAGACTTTTCAGCCTGTGTTGATGGGTGAGTTTGAATTGAAAAATGTGAAAAAGCCTGTTGAGGTTTATGCACTGACAAATGAAGGCTTGGTCGTTCCTCAACGAACAGACTTGAAAGGTAAAGTCAAAGAAAGAATTAAAAGCATAGCCGTTTTACCTTTTGTCAATAGAAGCTCAGATCCTGAAAACGAGTATTTCAGTGATGGAATAAGCGAAGAAATAATCACCGCACTGGCTAAAGTTGAAGGTCTGCGTGTTATTTCCAGAACTTCTTCATTTTCATTTAAAGGAAAAAATGTAGACGCCAGAACCATAGGCAAGCAACTGGAAGTCCAATCTATACTTGATGGCAGTGTTCGTAAGTCCGGAAACAAGGTCCGGATTGTTGCGCAGCTTAGCAGCACGTTTGATGGGTACCAACTCTGGACAGAAACCTATGATCGTACACTTGAGGATATTTTTGAAGTACAAGATGAAATTTCCTTAAAAATCGCTCAGCAGCTAAAGGAACGGTTGTCCAAAAAGGGACTGGAAGATCACGACAAAACAAAAGCCATCAATATTGAAGCATACAATGCCTACCTCCAGGGATTGTTTTTTTATAATAAGTGGACACCTGCAAACGCAGAAAAAGCTGTTGATTCATTTAAGAAGGCGATTGAATTGGAACCGACCTATGCTCAGGCATATGCAGGTCTGGCGCTAGCATATTCGTTAATGTCATTTACGGGATTTATTGACCCTCCGACTGGTTATCAGCTAACAGAGGAGGCAGCCAGGAAAACCATATCATTAGATCCTGATATAGAAAATGGGTACATCGCGCTTGGCTTTGTCGAGTTCTTCAATAATTGGGATTTTGAAAAAGGAAGGGAATGCCTGGAAAAGGCGCTTGAAATAAACCCGAAATCACCTGAAGCAAACCAGGCCAAGTCCTTTTATTATTTAATAACCAGTGATTTAGATAAGAGTCTGGAGGCCATCCAAAAAGCCAGAGAGGTAGACCCCTTATCACTGCTAACCAATAGAACCTTAGCTGATGTTTATTACTTGAGAGGTGATTACAAAATGGCCATTGAAGTTTATGATTGGCTACTGGAACAAGATCCCGAATTTAAGTCTGCACTTGATTTCAAGGCATGGGCCTATTTGATGGATGGACAATTTGATGTAGCAATAGAAATTTTTGAATCATTTCTTGATGGAGAGATTGCTCACTCGATGAAACCCTTTGTCCAACTTGGGTATGCACATGCCCTCAGAGGGGAAAAAGAGATTGCAGAGTCTTATCTACAGCAACTAATGGAGGATGCTAAAGAGCAACCAGGTGAGGTTAACGATTTAAACTTTGCTACACTTTATACTGGACTCGGAGATCATGAAAAAGCATTGGACTACCTCGAAAAAGTAGTAGATCAGCGAATAGGGGCTGTTTTGCTTATACACATTAGCCCTATATGGAAACCGCTCAGAGAGAAAGAGCGATTTAGCTTACTGCTGGATAAGATTGGGCTTCACAAAAATTATTTCAATCTGTAACCTTCGCTTCCTTTTCTTGTAACTTATCTGATTTAGAAATCGCCACCTGAAAAACTTAGGTGAAACCTGATAGAAATTTGAAATGACAGACGAACAGCTGATGTCGCTGGTTAAGTCCGGACAGTTGGATTACTTGAATGAGTTATTTAGTCGCTTTAGTAAGCGGATATATAACTACTTCCTTAAATCAACAATGGAAAAGGCAGATAGTGATGACCTGACTCAGGAGCTCTTTATCAGAGTAATGAAGTACAGAAACTCCTATAAAGAAGGGCACTCCGTTCAATTCTGGATTTTTCAAATAGCCAGGAATATGATCAAGGATCATTTCAGAAAGATGAAAATCCATAAAGATCAATTCAACCCTGTAGAGGTGATGCCGGAGAGGTTGGAGGACAGGGACGAACAGCTAATCGAGCAGGAAATGAAGCTGCACCGGGCAATGAAAAAGCTGCCTGATGAAAAGCGTGAGTTATTGGTGCTCAGCAAGTTTCAGGGATTGAAATACGAGCAGATAGCAAAGATGCGAGACACCACGGTGAGCAACATCAAGGTTCAGGTGCATCGCACAATAAAGGAATTAAAAGAAGTGTATTTCGAGTTATCGGAAGACGAATAATTAAAAGTGATAGATATGGAAATCACAGACGAACAAATAATCAGCCTCATTGAGGGAGAACCAAACGAGGCATTGGAAAAGAAGATCCAAAACGATTCTGCTTTGCAACAGCGATACGCTGAATTAAAAGAGCTAATGAATTTGATGGAGAATGCAGGTGAGGTGGAGGTTCCTTTTCATGTTCAGGCAAACTTTCAGGCTGCTATGGCCAAAGAGAAAGTAAAAAGTAGCAATGGACAAGTGCCTTGGATGCAGGTAGCAGCAGCGGTTGCATTGTTAATCATTGGCTTTGGAGCAGGGAAGTTTTCAGGAAGTGATTCTTCCGGAGACCTGGTAGATCTTCGAAATGAAATTCAATCGCTTAAGGAAGTAACACTGACGAACACGTTACAGAAGCACTCAGCAAGTGAGCGAATCATGGCTGTAAATCAAATAGAGCAGAAAACATCAGTGAATAAAGAATTGGTTTCTGCATTGATCACTACCCTTAATTCTGACGAAAGTCCAAGTGTTCGATATGCGGCATTACAAGCATTGGAGAAATTCATTGCAGTAGAAGATGTCAGAGCAGAGCTGGTAAAATCACTGGAAACACAGTCAGATCCACTTATTCAAATCTCACTAATTACCATTCTGGTGCAGGCTGAGGAACGGAGTGCTATTGCGCCGCTCAAGGAAATAATTGAAAACGAAGAGATATCCCCTGAGGTGAAACAACAAGCGGAAGTAGCCATACAGGTTTTAACATAAGATACCGGTACAATTAATTTTTAATAAAAATTCAAATAAAAATAGAAATGAAAACGATTATAGCAGGACTAATACTATTGACGAGCGTCAATGTAATGGCACAGGAAAAGAACTTTACCTATCAGGTAAAAGGGAATGCAGCAGAAACATGGTTAGAAATTGAAAACCTTTTTGCGGACATCAAGATTGAAGGGACCTCAGGTTCTGAGATCAAAATTGAAAGCAAAAACTACAAGGGTCTTCCAGAAAAAGCCAAAGGACTAAAACCACTCTCAGCAACTGGCCCGGAAAATACAGGTATTGGGCTTAGTATCTCTCAGGATGGAAATAAAATATCTCTTTCCGGAGCACATCGAAAAGCTGACGATGCAGATTACACCCTGTATTTGCCGAAAAACCTAAAGGTTAAAATCAACTACAATAGCTGGCAAGCAGGAGATGTGGTCATCAAAGGCATGGCAGGAGAAGTAGAGGCGAAGAGCCAGGTTGGAGATTTGAAATTTATAGACGTAACAGGTCCCATTGTAGCTCATACATTGAGTTCTGATTTAGAAGTGACATTCACCTCTTTATCAAGCATGTCTCCTTCATCATTGAGCTCTACCAGTGGAGATATTGATGTGACTTTTCCCGGGTCAGTCAAGGGAACATTCAAAATGTCAACAGTCTCAGGAGGTGTTTACACTGGATTTGATTTTGACTTTGGTGAAGATGCGAAACTAAACCGCGTAGGAGGTCAAAATGCCACCGGCAAGCTTAACGGCGGTGGGGTAGAGGTGACACTGAGGACCGTAAGTGGAGATATTTACGTACGAAAAGCTGAGTAGTCATGAAAGCATTTATCACATTGTTGTGTCTGGCATCCTTTGGGTTGTCAGCACAACCAAAAAAAGTTACAGAATCCGTGAGTGTCACCGGTCAGGAGAGGTTGGATTTGGAGTTTGCCTTTGCAGACGAAATCGTATTCAAGACCTGGGAGAAAAACGAGGTTTTGGTTGAGGTGATGGTAGAAATTAACAACGGTGAGGACAATGACATTTTTACCCTGAGTTCCAATAAATCAAACGCCACTATTTACATAGAAATGGATGAGGACATGTGGAAAAAACTTAGCAAACAAGAAAACGGAAAATGGAATAACTGTAGCTATCAATCGAATATCGATTATACCGTTTATTTACCAGCAAACTTGAATGTAAGATCAAACACGATATCCGGGGACTATGCTTTTGAATTCTACGGGGCGGAGATGGAGCTCAAGACAATCTCTGGGGCTATTGATGTAACCGTTCCAGAAAAAAAGGGGATGGACTTCAAAGCAAAAACCATTTCCGGTGAAATTTACTCGGATATAGAAATCAAATATCCATATGGAAAAGACGGGCTCAAACAAATCGTGGGCCAGGATATCCGTGGGAGAGTGAGCGAGGGAGGTGCTGAGTCTACCTTCGAGACCATCAGTGGAGATATTTTCCTGAGAAAAGGCTAGCAGAATCAATGCAGGGGTTGAGGCTGTCTCAAAGGGCTTATTAGTAATTATTCATTCTAACGAAAGAAGAATCTCCTTATAATTTGTGCTTACTGTCATTTAAGAAAGAGATCCTTAACAAATTCAGGAAGACGGACCTTGAGACAGTCTCTTATTTCTTCTTTAATACGATTAACCGATCGTCCATGACTGTCCCTACAAAGAGCAAATCCTTATAGAGAGCAGCTACACTACTTGCAGAAACAAACGAACCATCATTTTCATAAAGAGATTCTACCTGGTCACTGTTGGTAATCTTTATGACTTCAGAAGGAGCTACCTCTTTCTTGCCTCCTGCATATGCTGCAAAAGCAAGTAAATTGGGATGTGATCCAATCCATAAGTTTCCTTCTTCATCTAGCTCAATGTTATCAATGCCGGTCCCTACATCCAGGTTACGATCAAAGGATAGATCCCCAGTATCTTCGATGTTGTAATATTTTAGTGTGAAACTCCGAGGAGAAGCTACCAATAGCTGATCTCTGTCTTTGGAAATATTGATGCCATTGGCATACTTGATACCCCCGGCCACTTCTTTGTATTTGCCATCGTAAAAAACCACATTGGAAACACCCAATCCAAGATAGTCCTCAGCCAGCTTGCCCCAATAGCTGGTATATCCGTGATCGTTCGTAAAATAAAAGGACTCTTCATCCAGCGCGATAACATCGTTTGGGCTGATCATACTTTCATCTCGGTAGGTGGCCATATAAACCAGACTGTCGCCAAAGAGCTCAAATTTTTCAATGGTTTGCCCCCTCGCATGATTTACCACCAGAACCTGATAGTGGCTACTATCCAACTTGAGAAGACTGATCCCATGAGGGTAAAATGGCAACTTATAGTCAGCGGTAAGCTTCTTTGGTTTTAAATCTCCGGAATCCAGGTCCAGGTAATACAAATTTCCCTGAGTAGCAGATCCATCACGTCTTCCTGCCCGATCGTCCTGTGAGATGATCATGAAGCCATCTTCATAGCTTATGGTAAAGTCTTCTGCCCCTTTCATTGGGATCTCTGCAATAACCGAATAGCTTTCTGTGTTATTAACTTCGCGGAAGTATCCCGTAGAAGAAAAGGTATAGAACACAAATGCAGCAATAATCAGGATGAGTATCAGGAGGGTGAGTAAAACTTTTTTCATAGCAATAATGACTGTAAAGCATAAAACTAAGAAATGTTTTTCTGTGGTGGTAATTATGGCCATAACCTTACTCTCTGGTTGCGGTTCGGATGAAATCCAACTACCAAGTCAGAAACTGGAAGGAAAGATCAATGGAACAGACTGGAGCTATAAATCCGGTAATGGGTATATAGAAACAACGGATTTCGAATATCGTGTGAGGTTTCTCTCATCAAAAGAGGCTGTTAATGACCCCTGCACACTGCCCAACCCTTCACTTTCTCATGTAAGAGCCAATTTCAAACCAGCAGTCAGAAGTTATTTTGTGACACCTCAGGCGGTAGATGATAATCAGGTACAGGTCACTTTCGAGATCTCTCCCTCACAAAAATTAATCGCCACAAGTGGATTCATGGAGGTATATGCTATAGAAAGCCAGGTGGTAATCGGATATCTCCAGGCGGTTCTTGATGATGACAACAAAGTAGAAGGATCTTTTGAAATAAGACTGTGCAATTGAAACAAGGCAAGAATTTTGCAGTTAGTAACCAATAAACAATTTTAATGAAGAGGTATTTGTTATTGGCAATCGTTGGATTGTCTTTTATCACGGTTCAGTTTGATATAAAAAAGGTTGTCGATAAGCTCACCGCCTATTCCCTTAAGAACCCACAGGAAAAAATATTCATCCATTTTGATAAGCCGAATTACAGTACCGGCGAAACCATTTGGTTTAAGAGCTATTTGGTTGATGCGTACGCTAATGAACCAATTACGATTAGTAAAGTCATTTATGTAGAATTATTAAACAGTGCGCTAAAGCCAATCAATCAAAAGACTTTGAGAGTAGAAAAAGGGGGTGCTGCAGGTGAGTTCCTTCTTCCCGACTCGCTTTCTCCTGGTACCTATCATGTGAGGGCTTATTCCAATTGGATGCGAAATTCCGATGAAGCATTCTTTTATAGAAACTCATTCAAAGTGTTGAAAACACAGGTCGAGGAAGAAAGCTCCAATCCTTCAATTGAGCCAAGAGTTGCCTTTTTTCCTGAAGGCGGTGATTTGATTGATGGTGTTGCCTCAATCGTTGCTGTGAAAGCGACCGACCAATTTGGAAATGGAATAGTTGTGAATGGAACTGTGAAGAACAGTGAAGGAGCTGATATTACTACGTTTGAAACGGATGAAAGAGGTTTTGGAGCATTGATCGTGACGCCTAATAAAAAGGAACAATTGACCTCTGAAACAATATTTAATCAGCAGTCATATGCTATAGAGCTACCTGAAGTCAAGGAATCAGGATATGCCATTCGGGTTCTCAATAACTACCAATCTGAAAAAATAACCATTACAGTTACAGCAAAGAATAAATCACTGGCCGGGAGCGGCCTGGTAGCTCATCATTCCGGGGAAGTCTTTTACTCAGTGTTAAATGAAGGGGATGATGAAGCCTTTGCCGTGCGATTAGATCGAAACGACTTTCCTTCAGGCATTTGTCACATTACTTTTTTTGACCCAGACGGAATACCACAGGCGGAACGGCTACTTTATGCAAACTATCCGCGAACAAAAGAAGTCTCACTAGGCAAAAACGATTCCTATGGCAACAGAGCAGCGGTATCACTGGAAATTGGTGTTCGCGATTCACTAATTGGTAATATTGCAAGCAACCTTTCTGTCTCAATTACCCCTCAGGATCTGGTTCAATACCCTGAATTCAACGAAAACATAGTCAATTACCTGATGTTTACTTCAGATCTGGTTGGTACGGTTGTAGATCCTGGCTATTACCTGCAGAAGAACAAAGCGTCATTCCGATCAATGGATTTACTCTTGATGACTCAGGGATGGAGAAGATTTAATTGGGAAGAGGTGCTAACCTATGACGAGAAAGGCACGCCAAATTTTTGGGCCGAAGATGGGATTATCTTCTCTGGCCAGGTGATGGACTATTTCAAACGTGACTTACCACGAGAGTCACAAGTTTCCCTGTCGATTTTAGACAATCAATTGGGTTTTGTGCAGGGAGAGACTGATGAGCAAGGTCGATTTTTCTTCTCCGGAAATGACTTTTATGATTCTACAGATTTATTATTTCAGGCCAAACGAAAACTTAAGAAAGATGGGAAATTTCGAAATGATGTCTTTATTGAATTAGATCAGCAAGCAAAACCGACGATTAACAATTCATTTTTCACTCCATTTCCATCTCTAAAACCTGAAAAGAAAGAAACCTATCTGGTAGAAAAGGAGAAGATGGAAAAAATCGAGCGAGCTTTCAACTTTGATAAAGATGCCATTATGCTAGATGCTGTGGAGGTAACAGGCACGAAAGTGATTGTGAACGATCCTTTCGAGAGTCCATTCAAAATATATGGTGAACCGACTGGGCGAATCGTCGCAGACTCAATAATGCGTGGAGTTGCTATGATTAGTATTTTTGACCTATTCAGACGCTTGCCAGGTGTCAGGGTATTTGGAAGCTTCCCCAACCAAAGTATTCAGATCGGAGGACCGGGAAGTATCAATAGCAGCACAGATCCTTTATACCTATTGGATGGCATCAATATTTCTGCAGAAGTTGTCAATTCGATTCCACCCACCTCCGTTTCTCATGTAGATATTTTAGATCGTGCCGATGCAGCAATTTATGGATCACAAGGAGCCAACGGAGTAGTAGCTATTTATAGCAAGACAGGATTAGGAGTAACCGATAAGGAGCCAAAGAACATGGGTATCTTGAATCATAGTCATCCGGGATATACTCAGGTGCGGGAATTCTTTTCTCCTAATTATGAAGTCCCTCTAGACATTCATGCAAAACCAGATTTCAGAACAACACTTTATTGGAACCCTACACTGATCTTAGAGGGAGACAGCACGTCCACTGCTGTTTTTTATACGTCAGATCAAAAAGGAAAATTTGACGTCATCATTCAGGGGATCACTGTAGATGGAACTCCGGTGTTTTTGAGGGATACGCTGGTAGTGGAATAGTTGAAGCTTATCACCATCTTTTCAATTTGTTTTAATGGTTCTAATTGTGGTCATCTTATAGCCGGTAACATCTATTTGATCCATCAAATATCCTTTTGGTAAAAAGATATCATCATATCGTGGTGTTTTTTTATGACGAAGATTAAACTCTATTGGCAAACTAAATACCGTGTTTTTATAATCAACAGACCAGGTTCCGCCGATTTTTGATAAAGCTTTGAAAGCCTCTTTCTCCAGTAGTTTGGTTTTTTTGTTTTTGACCTCTTCATCTACAATCATATTACCGTTTTGGTCAATCGAAAAGTATACCATGATCAAACCACTTTGACCATTTCTAATGGCATCTACAGGGTATCTAATAAGCCCTTTTAGTTGAGTATAGAATAGCTCTATTCCATGCTTATATTCCAAGAGGTTTATTTTTCTGTCGACCTTAATTTGAAAGACTTTCAGATTTTGAGCAGTAACAAAAGCCGTTTTAAGATCAGGGTGCGAAATTTTAATTGAGTCTCCGAGGTTAGCCGAGACTTGAACAAAACCTTTGGCATTTGATATATTAATCGAATCCGATCCCAAGACATTTACGCTGGCATTTTCAACCGTACGACCCGAAGGAGATTCAATAATTTTCAGTGTATATACTTCCTGTCCAATTAGAGCAAAAGAGACACAACAAAAAAGCGTTACTAGTAGAGCTTTCATTACCTATCCGTTAACTTAAATCCGCAATATACAATTGAAAAGAAAAACATTTGAAGTAGAGAATCTAAAATCGATCAATTAAAGTTGAAATCTCTTGTCAAGCACAACTATTCAAGCTCTCCCTCCCTCAAAAACGTCAGTTCAAGTGTGTCGCTATTGCTATTGAGTTTCTCAAGCACCTACTGTTTCCTCTACTTCTACTGTTTCCTCATATTCACCTACCGGCAAACAACTACACATCAGGTTACGATCTCCATATGCACTATCTACTCTGCTCACCGCTGGCCAAAACTTATTCTCCCGTACATAGTCGGCAGGGAAAGCGGCCTTTTCGCGCGAGTATGGGTACTTCCACTCATCCGCAACCAGGACCTTGTATGAGTGCGGCGCATTTTTCAATGGATTGTCTTTTGCATCAGCCTTGCCATCAATAACCTCCTGAACTTCAGCCCGGATCGCAATCATTGCATCGCAGAAACGATCCAGCTCTCCTTGTACCTCACTTTCGGTAGGCTCAATCATCATGGTTCCTGGAACCGGGAAAGAAACAGTTGGTGCATGGAAGCCATAATCAATCAATCGCTTTGCGATATCTTCCACTTCTACACCCGACTTCTTGAAGTCTCGACAGTCAATAATTAGTTCATGTGCATTTCTGCCCTTATCATTTGCATAAAGAACTGGGTAATGGTCTTTCAATCTGGCTGCAATGTAATTAGCATTTAGTATCGCCATTTTGGTTGCGTTAGCCAGACCATGAGGCCCCATCATGGCAATGTATGCATGAGAGATAGGTAAAATACTTGCACTCCCGTATGCGGCAGCTGAGATTGCCGGGTTGCTGCTGTGCTCCGTCACATGACCAGGCAAGTATGGAGTTAAATGCTCCGCCACACCTATTGGACCCATACCCGGACCGCCACCCCCGTGAGGGATGCAAAATGTCTTGTGAAGGTTCAGGTGACATACATCCGCACCAATGATACCGGGAGAGGTAAGACCGACTTGTGCATTCATATTGGCCCCATCCATGTAGACCTGACCCCCATTTTCATGTATGATGTTACAGATTTCAATGATTGCCTCTTCGAATACTCCATGTGTTGATGGGTAAGTGACCATTAATGCTGCGAGCTCATTGCTATGGGCTTCAGCTTTTTCTCTCAAATCATCCACATCAATGTTACCATTGTCATCACACTTTACAATGACTACTCGCATTCCTGCCATGACCGCACTCGCAGGATTAGTTCCGTGAGCGGATGATGGAATCAACGCCACGTTTCTGTTTGGCTGACCAGTACCTTCCAGGTAAGATTTGATAACCATCAGCCCGGCGTACTCACCTTGAGCTCCGGAATTCGGCTGGAAAGAGACAGCATGAAATCCGGTGATTTCGGTCAACCAGTCATGTAGTTCATTAATCATAATTCCATAACCTTCTGCCTGATCCTTTGGAGCAAATGGATGAATATTGGCAAATTCCGGCCATGTTACAGGGATCATTTCTGAAGTCGCATTTAACTTCATGGTACACGACCCCAAAGAAATCATCGAGTGGACGAGAGAGAGATCTTTGTTTTCCAGCCGCTTCATGTAGCGCAGGAGTTCGTGCTCAGAGTGATACTGATTAAATATGGGATGCTCCAGGTACGAAGTTTTTCTCAAAAGGGTGGAAGGGTAGTCTACCTTAAAATCCTCTACAATAGGTGTTTCAAAGGCATTTCCCAGTCGCGCAAATAGTTTCACAACTTCATTGGCATCTGCTACGGTGTGAGATTCATCAAAAGAAATACCAACACCATCATCAAAAAACCTGAAGTTGATTTCGCTCTTATGACTCAGTTTCCTTAAGTGCAGTGTTTGATCTGCATCCAGTTGAATCCTTAAGGTATCGAAGAAATAGGTATTCTGATTTTCAAACCCAAATTGAGCAATAGCGTTCGCTGTTTCCTTAGCCAACCCATGTGTACGAGCACCGATTTCTTTGAGACCTTTTGCTCCATGATAGACGGCATACATACCGGCCATTACTGCAAGCAGTACTTGCGCTGTACAGATATTTGAAGTCGCACGTTCTCTTTTAATGTGCTGCTCCCTTGTTTGTAGCGCCATGCGATACGCATTATTTCCGTGTGCATCTTTTGATGCCCCGATGATTCTTCCGGGGATTGATCTTTTATAGGCTTCTCGAGTCGCAAAGAAAGCCGCGTGTGGACCACCATAGCCCATTGGAACACCAAATCGCTGGCTAGTACCAACCACCACATCGGTTCCCCATTCACCAGGTGCAGTTAATAGTGTAAGTGCTAAAAGGTCAGAAGCACATGCAGTAAATACATTGTTTTCCTGAGCAGCAGCAACGATAGCTGACCAGTCTTTAACCGCTCCCGAGTTGTTTGGATATTGGAAAAACATACCAAAGATCTCAGGTGAGGAGACATCCGTATTAGCAAGATCCACGATCTCCAATTCAATGCCGAAAGGCAAGGCTCGCGTTTTCAATACTTCTAATGTTTGCGGGAAAACTTCTTCGTCAACCAGAAATTTATTGGATGATTTTTTCTCACCTTTACGTAAGCCATAAAGCATTGACATGGCTTCTGCGGCGGCAGTTGCCTCATCCAGCAACGATGCGTTGGCTATTTCCATCCCTGTCAGGTCAATGACCATGGTTTGAAAATTAATTAAGGCCTCCAGCCTGCCTTGAGCGATCTCAGCCTGATAAGGCGTATAGGCCGTATACCAACCCGGATTTTCCATGATGTTGCGCTGGATAACCGTTGGCACCACACAGTTATAATACCCCTGGCCTATGAAAGACTTAAAGACTTTGTTTTTATCTGCGACCTTTTGCATTCGGTTGAGATATTCAAATTCATTTAGTGAAGGGGGTAGATCTAAAGGCTTTTTCTTAAGGATCGGAGCTGGAATGGCTTCCGAAATAAGTTCGTCTACACTCTTCAAACCAATGGTTTGAAGCATATGGGAAACTTCTTCATCAGAAGGACCATTGTGTCTTCTTTCAAACTCTACGCGATCGTTCAGATTTAATTTCATTAGGGGTACTATTTAGAGGCCGCAAATTTACGACAGGACTATCAGGACAAAAAGTATTTTACCCTAACCATTAGTGTAATTGTTTGGTTTGCCCGAATCAAAATTCTTTAGTTTTAGGGGCACATTTAATACGCTATATCATATTACGATGAGAAAGATAACATATGCATTGGGTCTGATTGTGGCCTTCGGACTGTTAGCACAGGATAAAACAGCCCTCAAGTTTGCAAAAACAATCACTTCTGAAGATTTGAAAGAACACCTTTCGATTTTAGCTTCTGACGAATACGAAGGAAGAGAAACGGGAACTAAGGGGCAAAAAATGGCTGCCGAATATATCGCCAATCACTTTAAGTCTTTAGGGTTTGAAGCTCCTGTTGAGGGTTCATACTTTCAAAAATTTAATTTGACAGAGTCCTCAATTGGTTCAGTCTACTTTCGAAAAGGGGACGAAAAGAAAATGGGCTTTGAAGACTTTGTCTACTATTCGAGTGCCGAGACAAGTGGAGAAGAGTACATAACTATTGTATTGGCAGATGAAGATAAAGAGGACGGTTATGATGGTAATTATGTTCTTTTTTCTGCTGAGAAACTGGGAGGTCTGCAAGAAAAGGCTGAGCAAGCCACTGCAGCAGGCGCTAAAGGAGTGATTATTATGCTCGAGGACGATACCGAGTTTGAATCATTTATTACCAGATACAGCCCCTATCTTCAAAGACCTTCTTTGAGAGCAAAAGCCAGGGATAATGAAGCAACCAAACTGGTCATTGGTGATCAGGCAATGATTGAATGGATGTTTGGAAAGCCATTTGCTGAAATTAAAGGAAACGAATCTGCACAAATCATTTTCAATGCGGATTACCTGGATAAGCCGGTAGAAACAGAAAATGTGCTTGGCTACCTGAAAGGCAGTGAAATGCCGGATGAATTGCTAATAGTAACTGCACACTATGATCACGTAGGAATCATTGGAGGAGAGATTCATAATGGGGCAGATGATGATGGCTCAGGAACAGTAACCGTTTTGGAAATAGCGGAGGCATTCTCTGAAGCAGTGAAAAAGAAAAAAGGACCTAAGAGAAGTGTGCTTTTCATGACAGTAACGGGCGAGGAAAAAGGACTGTTAGGCTCACTTTACTATACAGACACTGATCCGGTTTTCCCTCTAGAAAATACGGTAGCCAACTTGAATATTGATATGGTAGGAAGGATTGATGATGCCCACGCGGAGAATCCTGATTATGTATACGTCATTGGTTCGGACAAACTCTCAAAAGAGTTGCATGAGCTATCCGAGAACGTAAATAAGACTTACACGAACCTGGCCCTGGATTATACCTATAACGATGAAAATGATCCTAATCGATTCTATTACCGATCAGATCATTACAATTTCGCCAAGAACAACATTCCAATCATTTTCTATTTCAATGGAACACATCCTGACTATCATCAGCCAACGGATACCATCGAGAAGATTGCGTTTGATACCATGGAGAAGCGAGCAAGACTTGTTTTCCATACTGCATGGGAAGTTGCAAATAGAGCGGAACGAATAAAAGTGGATTAGTAAAACCTGGAAGGGTTGGGAAGGAAATTGATCATTGTGGGGCATTCGCCCCACAAGATCTTTTCAACCAGCTATGGAAAGAAAGACTAAAAAATCCATCTTTCTACTACAAGTATAATTATTAAATGTGGTTTCCATAAAAATTTAGTTCAAAAAAATTGTGAAGGCCGTTTTGTGTATTTTTTTATTTTAAATAATCATTGTTTTGAGGCCTTCGGAGGGCCTTTTTTGATTTCAACTAGTTCAGGGTATAAATGAGATATGAACTAACTTCGGTTTTATTTTAAATCCAAAAGGAGTCGAGTTTCCAGAATAATCATAAAAAAAACATAAATATTTATATATGTATTTAATTAAAGAAGTGAGTATTGTTAATGAAGGAGAAATCAGGGTAGGAGATGTACTCATTAAAAATGATGTGATTGAAAAAATAGGACAGGGGTTGGAGTGCCCCGAAAGATGCGTGGAGATAGATGGAAACGGACTTCATCTTTTCCCCGGAGTGATTGACGATCAGGTACATTTTCGAGAGCCCGGATTGACTCATAAGGGAAACATTTTTACTGAGTCAAGAGCGGCGGTAGCTGGAGGGGTCACTTCTTTTATGGAAATGCCAAATGTGAATCCACAAACAGTCACACAGGAACTACTTGAAGCCAAATACGAAATAGGCGCAAGGAATTCGTTAGCCAATTACTCGTTTTACATGGGTAGCACCAATACCAACCTGGATGAGGTGTTAAAAACAGATCCAAACTCTGTGTGTGGAATAAAAATATTCATGGGATCCTCAACTGGAAATATGCTGGTTGATGATCAGAAAACCCTAGAAAATATTTTCAGGAATGCGCCAATTTTGATTGCCACACATTGTGAGGATGAGGCTACCATCCGAGCAAACACCGAAGAATTTGTCAAAAAGTATGGCGAAGAGATTCCGTTTAAATATCATCCGATCATTAGAAGTGAAGAAGCCTGTTATCTCTCTTCTTCTAAAGCCATCGAGCTTGCAAAGAAGAATAATACTCGACTTCACATACTTCACATTTCTACAGGCAAGGAAACACATCTATTTTCCAATGAAGAACCTTTAGGTCAAAAGCGGATTACTTCGGAAGCATGTATTCATCACCTTTGGTTCTCAGATCAGGATTATGATGAAAAAGGAGCATTCATTAAATGGAATCCAGCGGTGAAAACGGCAACTGATCGAGATGAAATATGGAAGGCCTTGCTGGATAATCGCATTGATGTGATAGCCACAGACCATGCTCCACACACGCTTGAAGAGAAGCAAAACTCGTATTTAAAAGCACCATCTGGCGGGCCGTTAATTCAGCACACGCTGGTGGCCATGCTGGACTTTTATCATGAGGGAAAAATATCGCTGGAACGAATTGCAGAAAAAATGAGTCATGCCGTCGCTGAATGCTTTGAGGTAAAGGATCGAGGGTACATCAGAGAAGGGTACAAAGCAGATTTAGCTCTGGTAAATCTCGACAGTCCCTGGACAGTGGCGAAAGAGAATATTCGAGCAAAATGCGGATGGTCCCCTTTCGACGGACATCAATTTAAGTCGTCAATTGAAAAGACGTTTATTTCCGGTCACCTTGCTTACAGCGAAGGCAAACTGGATGAAAGTAAGCTTGGTCAGCGACTTTCATTTGATAGAAAATAATCGTTTGTAGATTTCATTAGTGGTATTACCTTTGCAGTCCTTTTCAGGAATACCTGAAAATACACGGTGGTTGTAGCTCAGTTGGTTAGAGCATCGGTTTGTGGTACCGAGGGTCGTGGGTTCGAGCCCCATCTTCCACCCAAAAATTAAAAGCAGTTGCTTAGTGCAGCTGCTTTTTTTATTTACTACCTCTATAATTAATGTAGATTTTAGCGGTCGACTAGTTAGGTCAATTGTCATTCTTAAGGAGGTCTAGAATTAGTGCATATTTCAGGGTAGTCTCTGCCAGGCTTGCATATCTGCCAGAAGCTCCCCCATGTCCGGCTGAAAAATCAGTCCTTAAGAAGATCTTATTCTCATCTGTTTTCATCGACCGAAGTTTTGCCACCATTTTAGCCGGCTCCCAATACCCCACCCGTGAATCGTTGATTGCAGTAAGAAATAGCATATTTGGATATGCCTGCTCCTCCACATTGTCGTAAGGGGAGTAAGACTTAATGTATTTAAAGTACTTTTTTTCATTAGGGTTCCCCCACTCAGAGTACTCTTGTCTTGTAAGAGGCAACTTTTCGTCAAGCATGGTATTCACTACATCTACAAAAGGCACATCTAGAATCACGAGCTTGAATAGGTCCGGTCTGCTGTTTGTGATAGCTCCCATCAAAAGTCCACCGGCACTACCCCCTTCGGCAATTACTTTACCTTTTTCACCGAACCCTTCTGCTATTAAATGCTCCGTACAAGAAATGAAATCCGTAAATGTGTTTTTCTTTTTGAGCATCTTTCCCTCTTTGTACCAATTATCTCCAAGCTCACCACCACCCCTTACATGAGCGATTGCATAGACAAACCCTTTTTGTAACAGCGGCGCAATGTTTGGCATGTAACCGGGAGAGTTTCCGGACCCATATGAACCATACCCTGTGATAAACAATGTCGGGTTCTTTCCAGCTTTTCTTAGATTTTTAACTAACCGCTTGTTGTAGATTAAGGTAATAGGAATCTCGGTTCCATCTTTAGCTTCTGCGTAAACGACTTCAACCGTAGAAAACCACGCAGGTGAAAATTTACCCACTGATTTCAGTCGTTTAAATTTCTTTTCTTCCATGTCATAATCCAGGATGGTAAGTGGGCGATTATAACTGGCTTTGCTAATCTGCAGGGTGTCTGTGTCAAATTCGTTATTCTCTCCAAGGTAGACCGCCTGATTTTTCATTTGCTTGATATAGTGCGATTTTCCATCCAATCGATTCACTACTTTTATTTTATAGTCCAAACCATGACGTTCATGATAAACCATCCACTTTTTGAAAGGCAGGATGGAGAGAATTTGAACCTCTTTGCTGGTGGGAACCACTTCTTCCCAATATTTCTTTTCGAATTTTGACGTGTCCACTGTCATGATTCGATTATTCTCGGCTTGATCATTTGTGACAACATAAAATTTATCTTCAAAATGGGCCACACTGTATCTATGCTCGGCCTTTCGTGGAGAGATGATTCGGAATTTCCCATATGGATTCGTTAAGTGAAGGAACCGAACCTCATTCTCATCTTTTCCATAGATATTGATAAAAGCGAATTGTTTGCTGCGAGATTTAGAAACACCAACAGAGAAAGCCTTGTCACGCTCTTCATATATCATTGTTTCCACGCCAGAGAAGATGTTAAACCGATAGATTTTGGAAGATCGAAATGTGGGCTGCTCCACTTTCGTATATAAAATTGTAGAGTCGGTTAGCCACACCAGACCAGAGGTGTATTCAATTTTCCTAGGGAGTGTTTGATTATCATCAAGGTTCTTGAAATGGACATCCCACTTATCATTTCCAGTGGTATTGATGGAGTAAGCAGCTATTTTTCCCGAGGGGTTTACACTTAATCCACCGAAATTAAAATAGCCATGGTCTTCAGCCATTTGGTTTAGGTCAAAGAGTAGTTCCTTTGATTCTTCCCCAACCTTTTTACGGTAATAATTAGGATACTCTTGCTCTGGGGCATATTTCAAGAAATATTCATAGCCACCTTCTTTAGAAGGAAGAGATTCATAGTCTTCATCTATGTAAGATTTTAGTTCTTTAAAAATTTCTCGTTGTAAAGGCTTCAGAGGTTTTAGGTAATTATTGGTATAGCCATTTTCTTTAGCCAGGTAGCTCATTACTTCCTCATTGCCCATGGGATTCTTCGTGTCTTTCATCCAGGCATAGTTATCTACCAATTTCTGGCCGTGGATATCAATAGTTTCCGGCTCTTTTTTTGCTACCGGAGGTTTCAGCGTTGTATCTCTGACTAGTTTATATGCAAACTGCTTGATGAGTGGAGTCTCTTCACTCATGGCCACCAGAATTTCTTCAGGCACCTTAGATTCTGCATGCTCTGTTTCATGCTTGGCCCAGAATGGTGTATTGTATCCTTCAGGATAATCAAAGAGAAAATTGTAATCCGAGTTAGCAAAATTTTCACTTGGAGGCACAGCTTTTTTCTCTTCACCTACTTTCGTGTCGTAGGTATAAAACTCAGAAATGGCAGCATATGGGATTCTTCTGTCGGTAGCGGTATCTTCTACAATAAACTCGTCTGAATGAAGCAAATAATCCAGCACATATTTTCCATTCTTTTTCATGTATTTGCTGGTTACGGAAAAGTCAAAATGCCGAATGGACCAACCTCTATAGCCGCAGATGTACTGTTTATATTCCGGAGGAACAGAGTATTTAATTTCAGTAATTGCTAAATCCTCCTTTTTAATCAAGAGACTGCCACCAAGCTTATATTCGTTGTTAAATGGACGTTTTTTTGCGCCCATTTTTTCAGCACCTATGGCAGGCTGAAAATTGATTAAATAGTACCCCTCACCTTGCTTTTCAACTTCCAGCATCGTGTAAGTGTATTTGGAAAACTTAGTCATGAAGTTTTTCAGATACTTTATTCGATCCTTAGTCAGGGCACTCAATGGACCCCCCTGGATATTTGCGTATAGCCGGGTTGTATTTAGGTCATCACTGGATTTAGACTCAATGATTTCTGCTTTTTCTCCTTTTAAGACACTTTGGTGAAAATGCCACCTGTGAAGAGAAGAGGAGCGGGAGGTGAAACTCCCGATGGTGGTAAGTCCGGATAGATTTGCCGGTTGTTCAAACTTCTTCTTTTTTGCCTCCTTGTCAGAATAAGGTTTCAGATCTAATACGAATGACGCATCTGCATACTTTACGGGCTTATCATTTTCTTTAACATACTCACGGTAATAGCCTTTCAGGTTAAAGGGCTCATCCACATAATTTTCTGGAATTGCTTTAATGGCCTTCCGAAGAATACTTTTGGGGTTGAGGTCTCTTTTAGTACTTATCACCACAGTAAATAACTCGGTTACATCCGTTTCGAGATATATTTTGGAAAGACCCGAATAGTTATAGAGCGGAAGCTCAAAAGTTTTAAGGCCTACATAGGAAAACTCAAGGATACCTTCCGCATACTTTGATGGAATTCTAAGTGAAAATGTTCCATCATATTCAGTAACAGTCCCATACGCAACACCTTTTAGTTTAACATAAGCAAAAGGGACCGGCTCTTTTGTCTCTTCATAATAGACAGTGCCCTTAACAAGTTTGCCTTGAGCAATAAGTAGGTTTAACCCGAGGCAAATAGCCAGCAGGGTGATTAGTGATCTTTTCATGCAGGTGATAAGTTTATACCATCAGAAACGGGTGTTTGTAAGCTTTATTTTAGAAGTAATTAACTACCCTTTTAAATTGATGCAATTCTACTCTATAAGTTGCTTTGGCTATGTCTTTTATTTACTGAATCTTAAATGATAGGCTTGGTCTGAACTTTCTTATCCCATTTTTTGCCTGCAAGAGAAATAAGCGGAGTGCCAATAACTCCAGGGAGTACCCACAATAACCATTGATAGCTGCTACCAGGCATGAACAAATTTGGGTTTTGAACTGCAAAAGCGGTAATTGCGGCAATGTAACTCCCACCCATAGCCCCAATGTGTTGCCTGAGCCACCAGTGCTTTTCAAGCTCTGGTTTTTGAATGAAAAACCGTAAATCTTGAAATCCATTGAGTAGTGTGAAAAACCCAAATAGGCCGCACAGGAAGGCTAAAATGGTGTTGGGAGTATTTAGAAAAAGATGGATACCATAAATGATAATTCCTATACCAAAAAGACTGGTAACGATAGAGACAGCCCAGTCGTACCATTTTTCTGAGCCAACTTTTTTTCTTCTAAGAACTCTGATACCAACAAAAGAGGAATGAAAGGTCAGCACAGCGATCACCATTAGAAACGCGCTAAACCGATAAAAAAAGATGATGCTCCAGGCGCTTAGGCAAATCCACCACATGGCGGCCACATAAATCTTTCCCAAAAGAATGTGGTTTTTGCCTCCTTTACGATTAAACATCTGAATTAAGCCAAGGGTTAGAACCGTTCCTCCACAGAGAACGTGAGATATAATAAGAAACTTTTCCATCTTTCTTTTTTAAGCAATTCAAGTCATAATAAGTGCAATTCAAAAAATTGATGAACTGAACCGTCGATTTTTCATGATGAATTGTTAACCTGACTATATCTTGGCTTTATGTATCAGTTTTTGTCTCGTGTTTCTAACAAATATTTCAAGAATCATCACCACACACTTTTCAAGGTGTTCTTTAATATATCTCCGATGTATCGAAGGTCAACAGGTAAGATTATATCTGTCACTAAAGATCTAAGTAGAATTGAAATTAAAATTCCGCTTTCATATAAAAACAAGAATTATGTAGGAACGATATTTGGTGGAAGTCTTTTTTCAGCTACGGATCCAATTTACATGGTACAGTTAATTCAGCTGCTAGGGAGAGACTATGTGGTTTGGGACAAGTCATCTTCGGTGAAATTTAAACGTCCCGCGAACTCAGATGCCTTCGCTGTTTTTGAGTTTACTGAGGAGGAGATTACCCAACTAAAAACAGACATTAAAGAGGAGAAAGAGTTGGCCCTTGTTAAAATGGTTTATCTCAAAAGCAAAGAAGGTAAGATCTTTTGTGAAATTGAGAAAACGATCTATGTGGCTGATAAAGCTTACTATAAAGAAAAAAGAAAGAAGCGATCTAACTCTTAATTGGCATTCTTTTGAACTCTTTCGTTCGATCAAATAGGTAGCGATAGGTATGATGGGTCTTGACCACATCTCCACCAACTTGCTCCACTACTTTGATCATTTTAGGATTGAAATCACCAATCCAATTCATCTCCAGTTGCTCATATCTCGTATAGGTTTCCTGCACCACATCTCTGATCGCCAAAATAATTGCACCATCCACCCCTTTGCCTTGATGTTCCGGTGAAATACCAAATACTAATCCGATCATTTTCTTGTTCGTCTTCATCAGTTTGTGATAAAGAAACTTGAGCTTACCAATCAAGTCTAATTTTCCATTGACATGCTTAAAAACCTGATTTAATTCTGGAATATTTATGTAGAAACCAACCGGCTGATCTTTGTGGTAGCCAAACCACATAATCTTTTCATCCATTATTGGCTTCATTTTTTTGATAATCGCATTGGCTTGAACGGAAGACATCTCCGCTACTCCGGGATGTCGCGCCCAGGCATCATTGTAGACGGTCCTAAAATCCTCTGCATATTTTTTCAGATGCTTTTTCTCAATATGCTTAAATGTATAATTTTCATTTTTTTGAGCGACCTCTGCTTTTTCATAAAGTCGATCACTGAGCGGATCCATTACCTCTCTTCCGAATGTGAATTGTTTGAAATACAATTCGAATCCATAGTTCTCAAATAGCTCTTGATAGTAGGGAAAATTATAATTGCACTGGTAATTTGGGGGGCGATCAAACCCATCGACGAGTAAGCCCCACCAATTGTCTCGATCACCAAAATTAATCGGTCCGTCCATCGCCTCAACTTCTTTATTCTCCAACCAGTTTTTACCGGTATTGAATAGGAGATCAGCTGCTGCCTGATCGTTGATACACTCAAAAAACCCTACTCCACCTGTGGGTTGATCATTGTCTTTATTGACTGTTTTTTTGTTAATAAATGCAGCAATTCTTCCAATAACCTCACCAGTATCATTTTTGAGTATCCATCTGGTGCATTCACCATGCCTAAAATATTTGTTTACATCTGGATTGAACACACCTTCAATGTCCTTATCCAAGGGACGAATCCAGGCGGACTCATTCTTGTAAAGTCTGATTGGGAACTGTAAAAATCCCCTTGCTGTTTTTTTATCCTTGACTTCAATGATGTGCATGATGCAAATTTTTGACAAATAAAAGCACTAATCTATCAGGAAGAAAATAGCACCTTGATTCAATCTTAAGAAATGTATTTAAAGAAGATCAAATTATGAGAAAAAGAATAATTGTAACCGGAGGTAATCGGGGAATTGGAAAAGAGATCTGTAAGCAACTGGTGTCCATGGGGCATGATGTTTTTTTAACTGGCAGAAATATTCAAAAAGGTGAAGATGCAGCGTTAGAGGTTGGAGCTAAATTTAGACAGTTGGATGTTTCAAATGGCGAACATATAAATGAATTTATTCACAAGTTCAAAGATGAAGTTGGAGGTCTTGATGTGTTGATTAATAATGCCGGAATCTTAATTGATTCAGGCATGGATGTGATGAATATTGATTTTGATGTAGTTCATAAAACCAGCGAAACTAATCTATACGGCCCGTGGAGGTTGATCCAGGGACTACTGCCTTTACTTGAAAAGTCGGCTAACGGAAGAGTGATTAATATATCGAGTGGAATGGGGGCAATTCAAGACCTGTCCAATGACCATCCCGCCTATCGAATTTCTAAAACGGCCTTAAATGCTTTAACACTCATGGTTCACTCACATGCTGGAAGTCTGATTAACGTTAATGCCATGTGTCCGGGCTGGGTGCGCACGGATATGGGCGGTTCAGGAGCTTCAAGACCCGTGGAAAAGGGAGCTGAGACCGCAGTATGGCTGGCGACAGCAGAAGAAATACCTAATGGAAAATTTCTTAGAGATAAGACAGTGATTGACTGGTAGCTAACAGTCAATCACATCATTGCAAACTCGATTAATAGTATCCTCTGAAGCTTGATTTCCTGAAACTGAAACTGAGTCATTATTCTTTATAAACTTCACTATGAATCCTTTCAAGTCTCCAGTTAAATCAGGAAGCTCACCATTTACAACAATGGTTTCTTCCTCACCATAAAGCGTGAATGAAGTGACACTTTCCGGCTCTTGGATAGATATCCAGGTGTAAAACTCATCTACAAAAATGTCTGAGCTGGCATGAACGATAACTAAATCAAGCCTCAGCTCTTCTTGTGAGGCTCTGTTTGTGCCTTCACGTACAATTGCAGGCAGAATAGCAATGTTGTATTGATCTCTCTGAAATTCTCCCTCAGGAGGAGCGGCACATGAGGCAATTCCTCTACAAAGATCTTGATCACAACCAACGAAGGTGAGGAGTATGATTAGGGAAAATAAGGTCTTCATAAATGGTTCTTTAGATTACAGACCCATGATTGAGAACCTTGGTTGAATTGTTGTAAAAATGAGCTAGTCTACTTTGACGAAAGAATAATCATTTACATCCCAGTCGATAACTAATCCTCTACCAACTCCTTTGGCAACCTGATCCCCATATAGGTGATGCACCAAGTAAAGTGAAACATCATAGGACTTTGCTCCTCCCGCAGAGGTCAGCAGATTATCATCATGTACAAAAGTCACCCCTTCGTGTACGGTAAGACTCTGAAATGTCTCTCGATATTTTTGAATATCTGTTGGGAAGGTGGTGGACTCTTTTCCATCTACCAATCCGGCTTTTGCTAATACAAATGCGCCATCACAAAGTGACATTACATAATCAGCTTTTGATCCGATATCCGCAACCCAGCGAATAAGATTTTCATTTTCCAGGTCTGAATCCATATTATGTTCGGCGCTGGGCACAACCAAAATATCAATCTCAGGAAGATCCGGACTATCAAATGAATAGTGAGGAATTAGTTTGAGGCCCTCAAATGTAGTGACCGTATCCATCGTCTCATTTACCGTAAATACATTGATGCCGCCATCTGTGTGGAAGATGGTATGCTGGAAAATATCATAAGGTGCCATGAGTTCAGAATTATACACACCGTCAATCATCAAAAACCCCGCATTGAAGCTCTCCCCTATTGCAACAGGCTCAATTTGAATCGTTTCTTTTTGCTGAGGAGCCTGGCAGGCCACAACCAAAACAAGTAGATAGGGAAGATTTTTGATTCTCATGTCATTTTTAGTTTAAGCTTATCCCAGAGGGTCATATCTTCAAGATGAGATTTCATTTTTTCTCCCACTTTTTCAATGGCCTTTAAAGGTCTGATCATTACTTTGAATTCTGTGATTAATCCCTGCTCATTCCAGGTAATTATATCAACCCCATCGATGTGGATTCCATCAATCTCAGCATTAAATTCAAGTACAGCCTCTTTTTGATTCACCACTTCTTTCACATAATGAAAGCCTGCATCGTTGAACATTTTAGCGGCAGAAAGCAAATAAGCCATCACGACTTTACGACCTTTTTGTGGTTTGAAGAGGATGGGAGAGTAGAAAACGGCCTTTTTGTTCAGAATGGACTTAAGCAACTTAGCATCGCCGTTTTTGACGACCTCATGCCAGTTGTTAAGCAGCTCATTCATCGCTTACAGGCTGAATGCTTCTTTAATCTGATCTACGTAATCGAGCTTTTCCCAGGTAAATGTTTCCACCACCTTTTTCACTTCTTCCCCGCCATTTCCAAAGAAAGTTACTTGCTTTACCTCTGGTGTTCGGCCCATATGCCCATATGCTGCGGACTCAGAATAGATCGGTTCTTTAAGTTTTAATCTCTTGATAATATAAGCAGGCCGCATGTCGAAGATTTTCTCTACAATTTTAGCGATCTCACCATCATTCATTTCCACATTAGCGGTTCCGTAAGTATTTACATAAATGCCCATAGGCTCAGCAACACCAATGGCATATGATACCTGAACAAGAATCTCGTCTGCGACACCAGCGGCTACAAGGTTTTTGGCAATATGGCGAGTAGCATAAGCTGCAGATCTGTCTACTTTTGATGGATCCTTGCCTGAAAAAGCACCACCACCGTGAGCCCCTTTACCTCCATAAGTATCCACAATAATTTTTCTTCCTGTTAGCCCTGCGTCCCCATGAGGACCTCCAATGACAAACTTTCCGGTTGGATTAATGTGATAATTGATTTTGTCGTTAAATAGTGCTTGGTTTTGTTCTTTTAGTTTGGCTTTTACTCTTGGAATAAGGATGCTGATTACATCCTCCTTAATTTTCTTGAGCATGTTGTCTTCATTGTCAAACTCATCGTGTTGAGTAGAAACAACAATTGCATCAATCCGAATTGGCTGATTATTATCATCATATTCAATGGTTACCTGAGACTTAGCATCCGGTCTTAGGTAAGTCATTTCCTTCCCCTCTTTTCTGATGTCCGAAAGCTCCATCAAAATTCGATGCGACAGGTTTAATGCCAGAGGCATATAGTTATCAGTCTCCTTTGTTGCATAGCCAAACATCATCCCCTGGTCCCCTGCTCCTTGTTCATCTTCAGAAGCACGCTCTACTCCCTGGTTGATATCCGGGGATTGTTCATGGATGGCTGATATCACTCCACAAGAGTTACCATCAAACATATAAGCTCCTTTAGTATATCCAATTTTATTGATGACCTCACGAGCTATGTTTTGTACATCGATATATGCCTTGGTCTTTACTTCTCCAGCCAACGCTACAAGCCCAGTTGTAACCATGGTCTCACATGCCACCTTGCTATCAGGATCAAATGCCAGAAAATGATCTACAAGAGCATCAGAAATTTGATCGGCAATTTTATCTGGGTGTCCTTCACTTACGGATTCTGAAGTAAATAAGTATGGCATGTATATATCGTTTTGAATTGGCGGCAAATTTAGAAGATTCGCTGAACTCCTTTAAGGGAATTGACCAAAACTAAAAATAGCCGGAATTTTATGTATTTGAATGTCAGTCTTCTGCCATTTAGAAATGGGTTGCGTTAGGATTTTTTCGTTTGCCCCGGAGATATCTGCGGAGATACTTAAGAGCGTGTCTGGTCTGCATATTTTCAAAATATCCTTGATTAATTGCTGATTTCGGTAAGGGGTCTCCATAAATAGCTGGGTATATCCGCTCTGGCTTAATTTTTCCAGCTCCCTGATTTTCTGTTGCCGAGGAGATTTATCGATGGGTAGATAACCATGGAAAGTAAATTTCTGACCATTAAATCCAGATGCAATCAGAGCCATTTGGATGGAGGAGGTTCCAGGCATTGGAACAACCTGAATGTGCGTTTGATGTGCAAAACTTACGGCAAGGTTTCCAGGGTCGGCAAGGCATGGGACACCTGCTTCTGAGATGACAGCCATATCATTACCTTTTCGGATAGGCTCAAATAGCGGATACATCTGATCCCAATTAGATTTTTTGTCCAAAACTTGAAAATCCAAATCTTCGATGGTGATGCCTGCCCTTAGGCTGCTAATAAATCTTCTTGCCGTTCTTACGTTTTCAACAAAATAGTATTTAGTGTTTTTAAGCACCTCAGTTACCATTGGAGATATGAAAGAAGCATCATTATCAGAAGAGAGATAGGTCGGTATTAGGAACAGTTTACCTTGATTCATGCCCTTAAAAATTCAATTACGGTTTCTCCTAATTCATTTGGTTTTTCGGCGTGAACCCAATGTCCCGCATCTTTTATCGTGACGATTGTGGCATTTGGAAAGTGTTTTCGGATCAATTCGTGATCATCGGAGGTAATGTAGTCCGACTTTCCTCCTGCAATAAATAAAGAAGTTCCATCAAAGTTAACATCACCCTCAATGCCCTCACCCACGTTCTCAATAGCATGCTCAATGGCATTTACATTTAGCTTCCACTGAAAGCTTCCGTCTTTTTTACGGTCCAGATTCTTTAGAATAAACTGTCTAACGCCAAAATTGGATATTACCCTGGCCATTTGCTCATCGGCATCTTTTCTGTTTTCCAGATTTGCAATATCTACCGAATGAAACCCATCAAATATTTGCTGATGATGGGGCGCATAATATTTTGGAGCGATATCCACAATGATGAGCTTGTTAACTCTCTCAGCGTATTTTGTCGCCAGATGCATAGCTACCTTGCCACCCATTGAATGACCCAAAATATGAGCTTTGGTCAAGCTTTCATCATCCATCAGTTCTATTACATCTTCTACCATTACCTCATAATTAAAGTCATCACTATGTGGTGAGTTGCCATGGTTTCGCAGATCAACTAAGTAAACTTTGTAGGTCTCTGAAAAAACTTTTCCCAAAGTCTGCCAGTTATCAGATGACCCAAACACACCGTGCATTACGATGAGGGGCTCTCCCTGACCCATTGTTCTAAAATTTAGTTTCATGAAGTACAATTATGATAGTTAGTAAGAGGCAAAAAGGCTTTTTTGTTCATTTGATCTCAAAGAAATGGATTCGACTCAAAGATACATATTACCTTCACGGGCTTTATGAATCATATTTTGATCACATTAGAAGAGTGAATCATTATAAAGCGAAACCAGTTCATGAATTCAATTAGTACTTTTTTATCTGATGCAGTCAACTTTATTTGGGGGCCTCCATTATTAATTCTATTACTGGGAGGAGGATTTTTTCTGCTCGTCTATTCCAGGTTTTTGCCATTCAGATACCTTGTTCATGCGGTAAATATTTTAAGGGGAAAGTACGACAATCCGGATGATCCGGGAGAGATAAGTCATTTTGAGGCATTATCGGGAGCACTCGCGGCAACCATTGGAATGGGAAACATTAGTGGTGTAGCACTTGCTATTGCTGCAGGGGGACCAGGAGCAATGTTTTGGATGTGGGTCAGTGCCTTTATTGGCATGGCTACTAAATTTTTTACCTGCACGCTTGCTGTACAGTTTAGAGGGAAAGATTCTATTGGAGAGCTACAGGGTGGACCCATGTATGTGATACGGGAGGCTATGGGCAAGAAATGGATGCCTTTGGCTGGTTTCTTTTGTGTTGCCGGATTTTTTGGAGCTACTCCGGTTTTTCAAACCAATCAGATGGTTGCGGTTTTTAAGAATGTGGTTCTGTTACCAGCAGGAGTTCAAGACTCTTTTTCAGTCAACCTTACAATCGGTATTGTTATCGCAGTGCTGGTAGCGATAGTGATTCTAGGGGGGATTAAGCGTATTGGGAACGTTGCATCGAAACTCGTTCCGTTTATGGTTGTGTTATTTGTGATTAGTGTTTTGACAATTATGATAACAAATCTTGGAGAGGTCATTCCATCATTAGTTTTCATAATCGAGGATGCCTTTACCGCTAAAGCGGTACTTGGTGGAGCTGTAGGAGCTGTGATTGTAGAAGGAGCCAAGAGAGCGGCCTTTTCGAATGAGGCAGGAATAGGGATGGCGCCACTTATGCACGGTGCTGCAAAAACAAAGGAGCCTGTCAGAGAAGGGCTGGTTGCTATGCTTGGGCCCGCCATTGATACGATTATTGTTTGTACGATGACTGGCTTATGTATTTTGATTACCGGAGTATGGAACAGTGGAGAAGCTGATGGTATCGTCATGACCGCAAAAGCATTTGAGTTAGGGTTACCAAACTTCGGTCCTTATGTATTAATGGTTTGTGTAATGGTTTTTGCGATCACCACCATTTTTGGATTGGCCTATTACGGACAAAAGTGTTTGTCATTCCTAATTGGAGCCAAGTATGGAAAGTATTTTTATTATTGGTATATCGCATTGGTACTCGTTGGCTCAGTTGCTTCATTAACCGATGTTGTTAATCTGGTTTTTGTAGCTTACGGACTAATGGCTGTTCCAACCATGATTTCTACCATTATACTAGCACCAAAAGTGATGGCAGCCACCAAGAAGTATTTTACGGAAATATATAAGTCATAATGATTTGGAATACTGGCACTTAGATGCAATATCTTTGCAGCCATTATCATTTTATAACGAATGAGAATTGTAATAGCAGGGGCAGGAGAGATGGGCTTCCATCTCGCAAAGCTTTTAACAGCAGAGGAGCAGGATATTGTAATCATTGATTCAAATCCCAGTGTGTTGGAATATGTTTCACAGCACCTGGACGTGAGTACGGTCAAGGGGAGTTCCACATCTCCACGAGTATTGAAGGAGGCCAATATTGGCAAAGCGGATCTTTTGATAGCGGTAACGTCCATTCAAGAAACGAATATCACTACGTGTCTTTTGGGGAAAAGCCTTGGGGCGAAAAGAACCATTGCTCGTATATCCAATGTAGAACTACTTCACTCAAGGGACGAATTAAACTTGAGTAATGTAGGAATTGATGAAATTATTTCCCCTGCATCGCTAGCAGCCAGAGAGATTAAACGGCTTTTAAAGCAATCTGCATTGACGGATACTTTCGAATTTGAAAAAGGAAGGCTGTCACTAGTCGGAGTAACTGTTGATGAAGGCTCGCAACTTTATGGGAAAACGCTAACAGAAACTGCGTATTTAAATCCTGATCATAATTTTACTACCGTTGCAATTCTACGGGATAACAAGACCATTATTCCTTATGGGGAAAATAAGTTTCAACATGGTGATCATGCGTATTTTATTGCCCAGCCAGACGGTATAGACAGGGTTACAGCACTTGCAGGAAAAGAAAGCTTTGAAATTAAAAATGTAATGATACTTGGAGCGAGCAAAGTGGGAATAAACACAGCTAAACTGCTCAGCAAAAAGTATAATATCAAAATCATAGAAGCAGATAAAGAGAAATGTCTTCACTTGGTGGACGAGCTTCCGGATACGATGATTATCAATGGTGATGGAAGAGATATCAATCTTTTAAAAGAGGAGAGCATTGACAGAATGGACGCTTTTGTGGCGTTAACAGAGAACTCTGAAACCAATATTATGGCATCCCTTCTTGCCAAAAATCAAGGCGTGAGAAAAACGATCGCGCTTGTTGAAAATGTAGATTACATTCATCTGTCTCAAAGCATAGGAATAGATACCTTAATCAATAAGAAGCTTATTGCGGCTAGCTTTATCTTCCGATACATAAGAAAAGGGGAGGTCTTGAACATTGCTGGTATTCATGGGGTGGATGCTGAAATCCTTGAGTTTGAAATTGGCGAAAGATGTAGGATCATGGAAAAGCCACTTAAGGATCTGGATTTCCCTCGTACAGCGATTGTTGGAGGAGTCATTCGGGAAGGAAAAGGTATTGCGGTTAGAGGAAATTTCGAATTCCAGCCAAAAGATCGGGTTGTAGTTCTATCTAAACCTGAATGTATAAAAAAAGTGGAAAGCTTCTTCAAGTAATAGATGCAGTTCAACTATAAGGTAATTTTCAAAGTAATCGGAATACTACTCCTCATCAACGGAGCATTCATGCTTACATGCTTGCCTTTTAGCTTTTACTATGGAGGACAAGATCACATCGCACTAATTTCCTCGGCGGGAGTTACCATAGGAGTGGGTGCTCTACTTTTCTTCCTAACACGAAACCTGAAAAGTAATGACCTAAGGAAGAAAGATGGGTACCTTATTGTTACGATGGGATGGCTATCAATGTCGTTTTTCGGATCACTCCCTTATATGTTTAGTGGCGCTATTCCAGACATTACAAATGCATTTTTTGAAACCCTTTCCGGGTTTTCAACAACAGGAGCAACAGTACTGACAGACATTGAATCTGTAGCAAAAGGAATTTTGTTTTGGAGAAGCCTGACTCAGTGGATTGGGGGAATGGGGATCATCGTACTTACAGTGGCCATTCTTCCTCTTTTAGGAATTGGAGGGATGCAACTATTTGTCGCTGAGGCCCCCGGGATTTCACCGGATAAACTTCAGCCAAGGATAAAAGAAACGGCCAAACGCCTATGGATTATTTATTGTGGCCTTACTTTGACGGAGCTGGTATTACTATGGGTTGGAGGAATGACATTCTATGATGCGATAAATCATAGCCTGACAACAATGGCCACAGGAGGTTTTTCAACCAAAAATGCAAGTATTGCTTACTACAGCGATCCATTTATCCAATATGTAATTATTGGTTTTATGTTTCTGGCGGGAACAAATTTCACTATGACCTATTTTGGTCTGCATGGAAATTTCAAAAAAGTCCTAAAGAACGAGGAGTTTAGGTTTTACTTTATCTTTTGTCTGTTCGTTTCATTGATAGTCGGTCTGATCATTTTCAATCTGGGTCATGATACCCTTGAAAAATCACTTCGTGATGCGCTCTTTCAGGTAGTTTCTCTGGTAACAACAACCGGATATGTAACACATGACTATACAGTCTGGACTTCCTTTCTCACCGTCCTTTTCTTCTTGCTCATGTTTGCTGGAGGATCAGCAGGGTCCACGGCGGGCGGAGTAAAACTCGTAAGACACATCCTGCTTATAAAGAACAGTTTACTAGAACTAAAGCGGATATTACATCCATCAGCCATTATACCGGTAAGATTCAATGGGAAGTCCGTAAGTCGGGACATTACATTCAATGTCCTGGCATTCATTATGATTTACATCCTAATCGTGTGCTTTGGCGCTATTTCAGTTTCTTCGTTTGGCATAGATTTTAATACGTCTTTAGGGGCAGTGGCAACTACCTTGGGTAACATTGGCCCGGGAATAGGAGACGTTGGACCCGTTGATAATTTTGCCCATCTTCCGATGGGGGTCAAATGGATTTTGTCTTTTATGATGCTCCTCGGAAGACTCGAGCTCTTTACTGTTCTTATTCTATTTACACCATATTTCTGGCGAAAAGTTTAACCCTTTCATCAGATTGAAACATCTTTGAAAGTCTCTTAACAGATGATTGAATGAATATTTTGAGTTATGTCATATGGACGATTGATCCGTCCATCTTTACGATTCCGTTTACGGACTATGCCCCAAGGTGGTATGGAGTGCTTTTCGCCCTTGGTTTTTTATTGTCTCAGCAAGTTTTCTTCAAAATTTTTCAAGCAGAAGGCAGGCCGGAAAAGGACGTAGAGCGGATCACAGGCTACATGGTACTCGCAACAATTATCGGGGCACGATTAGGGCATTGTCTCTTTTATAATCCTGAATATTATTTATCAAACCCCGTTAAGATTTTGATGATTTGGGAAGGAGGCTTAGCCAGTCACGGTGGAGCCTTAGGCATTTTAGTAGCGATCTACCTTTTCTGCAAGAAATATAACTACCGATACTTATGGATCCTGGATCGTCTGGTCATAGTTGTTGCCTTAACCGGAGCTATGATTCGTACTGGTAATCTTTTTAATTCTGAGATGGAGGGGACCCTTACCAATTCAGACACTGGAATTGTTTACGCAAGAGCGACAATGGATGTGCTAAACTATTCGACTGATGTAGATGATGTTTGGTTTGAGAGAGGTGGAGAATTAGAAAGTAATCAGTCAGGGATTGTTCCAATCACCGCATATATCGAATATCGAAGAGGCTTTAAGTTTGAAATGAAGGACAAGCTCTTCGTCGAAAATCAATTAAAAAGTACACTGGATAGGTATGGAGAGGTTGTAGAACACGTTGATTTTGGTGAAGGACCCTTGGTTTATAAGAACTACCAAAAAGAAGGAAAGGAGATTTTAGAAATTTCGGCCTTAGGAAAGGTGCGTCATGCGGCGCAGCTATATGAAGCCTTGTATTGTGTGGTATTAATGATCGTTCTCTATTGGCTGTGGTCCAAGAGAAGGGATGTACTGCCACAAGGATTCAACTTCGCATTATTCATGATTGTCCTTTGGTCGCTTCGTTTTGTTGATGAATTTTTCAAAATGAATCAGGAGGACTTTGAAGAAGACCTCATCCTAAACATGGGTCAAATTCTAAGTATTCCCCTCACCCTGGCAGGAGTCATATTAATGATATGGATTTTTCAAAGAGATAAAAAGATGTCAGATTTCAAATAGGCATAAAAAAAGGGAGCAATTGCTCCCTTTAATTTTTTGTTTCTTCTCGAATTATTGATCAGCTTCTTCTGCCATTTCATCTGCAGCTTCTTCTGCCTCAGCAGCAAGTGAATCAACAGCCATATCAAGAGAATCCATGGCACTGTCAGCAGCATCTTCCATGTCATCCATTGCCTCTTCTGCCGCTTCACCAGCTTCTTCTACAGCATCTTCTGCTTCAGATTCTGATGAGGAAGACGATGACGTGCAAGCTCCTAGGAATGCAACCATCGCTAATAGTAATAGTACTTTTTTCATTTTTGGTCAGGTTTTAATTATCCCTTAAAATTAGAAGTATATCGCTCATAAACAAACTATAACCCCTTTTTAGTCCATTTTCACAAAAGAAAAATTTAGATTTTGAAAATTCGCTTTTCGATCTTTCTGACTGACGAGTTGTCGGTTTTCTTTGAATTACAAATAAAAAATCTGCCAAGATGTCTTGAAATAGTCCAATAAAATCTTTGGAATAGCATTTGTCATCTTGCTATCGTACAAGAAAGAAAGAATCAAATGAATTTTAATAACTATACAATAAAAGCACAAGAGGCTCTTCAAAAGGCAACAGAAATAGCTTCCGGTGGTGGTAACCAAGTTATAGAGACTGGACACTTGCTGAAGGCAATTTTACTATCAGATGAGAACCTGATTTCATTTTTATTGAAGAAACTTGGAGCTACAAAGCAAATGGTTCAGGTTCCTCTTGATGAAATAGTTAACAACTATCCACAGGTTTCTGGAGGTCAACCTTATTTATCCAATGATGCAGCTAAGGCCTTGCAAAAAGCCGAAAAGTATCTTAAGGATTTTGGCGATGAGTATGTGGCTGTTGAGCATATTATTCTGGGAATCCTATCTGGTTCAGACAAAGCAGCACAAGTATTAAAAGATGCAGGATTCCAAGAAAAGCAGTTGATAGCAGCCATAAAAGAATTGCGAGGAGGTGAGAGGGTGACTGATCAGAATGCAGAGTCGAAATACCGATCGCTTGAACGATATTCGAAAAACCTGAATGAGCTTGCCAAAAAGGGTAAAATTGACCCGGTAATTGGTCGGGATGAGGAAATTAGGAGAGTGTTGCAAATTCTTGCCAGAAGGACGAAAAACAACCCAATCCTCTTGGGTGAGCCGGGTGTTGGAAAGACCGCTATCGTTGAAGGCATGGCACAGCGGATTGTTGATGGAGACGTACCGGAAAATCTGAAGTCTAAAATGATAATCTCCCTGGATATGGGGTTGCTCGTTGCGGGTGCTAAGTATAAGGGAGAGTTTGAAGAGCGATTAAAGGCCGTTATTAAAGAGGTGACTGACAGTGATGGGGAAATCATACTTTTCATTGATGAAATTCACACTTTGATAGGTGCCGGTGGAGGAGGAGAAGGAGCTATGGATGCAGCCAACTTGCTGAAACCAGCTCTTGCACGGGGAGAACTTCATGCAATTGGAGCCACAACGCTTCAAGAGTATCAGAAATACATCGAAAAGGATAAAGCGCTTGAACGAAGGTTTCAGTCTATTACTGTAGACGAGCCCGGAATTCAGGATGCGATCTCTATTCTTAGAGGAATCAAAGACAAATATGAAATACACCATGGGGTTCGTGTGAAAGACGATGCTGTTATTGCGGCGGTTGAACTTTCAAGCAGATACATCGCTGATCGGTTTTTGCCGGATAAAGCGATTGACTTGATGGATGAAGCTGCTTCCAAGTTAAGAATCGAGATTGACTCACTACCGGAGGATTTGGATGAGTTGAATCGGAGGATCATGCAATTGGAGATAGAGCGGGAGGCCATCCGCAGGGAGAAAAATAAGGACAAAGAAAAGCAGCTCAACAAGGAGATTGCAAATCTGGAATCCGAACGGAATGAACTGAAAGCAAAATGGGACAATGAAAAATCCGTCATTCAGGGATTGCGTGAACAGAAGGAGAACATCGAGAAGTATAAGCACGAAGCAGAGCAAGCAGAGCGTGCGGGTGAATATGATAGAGTCGCAGAGATTCGATATGGAAAAATTGTAGAAGCGGAACAAAAACTAGCGGACTTTCAAAAACAGCTAGCAGAAATGCAAGGTGAAAAAAGCCTGCTAAAAGAGGAAGTCGATGCGGAAGATATCGCAGAAGTAGTAGCAAAGTGGACCGGAATACCGGTATCCAAAATGTTACAAAGCGACAGAGAAAAGCTGATACATCTGGAAGAGGAAATAGGCAGGCGTGTAGCTGGACAGTCAGAGGCAATACAAGCCGTATCTGATGCTGTAAGGAGAAGTAGAGCAGGGTTACATGACCCCAAGCGACCAATCGGGTCCTTTATTTTCCTAGGAACTACCGGTGTAGGAAAAACAGAGCTTGCGAAAGCATTGGCGGAGTACCTGTTCAATGACGAAAACTCGATGGTACGTATCGATATGTCCGAATATCAGGAAAGACATGCCGTTAGTAGACTGATTGGAGCGCCTCCGGGATATGTAGGTTATGACGAAGGTGGCCAGCTGACGGAGGCTGTTAGAAGAAAGCCTTACAGCGTCATTTTACTGGATGAGATAGAGAAAGCACATCCGGATGTATTCAATATATTGTTGCAGGTGTTGGATGATGGTCGTTTAACAGATAATAAAGGCCGTATTGCCAATTTTAAGAATACGATTATTATCATGACGACTAATATTGGTTCGGGGCTGATTCAGGAAAATTTTGAGAAGTTGGACGATGCAAATCCTGAACCTGTAATTGAGGAAACTAAAAATCAAGTATTCGAACTTTTGAAAAAATCTGTCAGACCGGAGTTTTTGAACCGGGTGGATGAGACGATTATGTTTAGGCCGCTCAGTAAAGAGGATCTTCAGAAAATTGTTGGAATTCAATTCAGGATTATCCAAAAACGAATGGAAGAAAATGGAATTAAGATAGAGGCTGATGACAAAGTACTGGAACACTTAGGAAAGATTGGTTTTGATCCACAATTTGGAGCGAGACCGCTTAAACGAGTACTTCAACGTGAGATATTGAATGAACTTTCAAAGGAAATTCTGGCAGGAAATATTGTGAAAGACTCTGTTATTGGAGTGACGCTATCTGATCGTCAAGAAGTTGAGTTTCTAAATCTGGATAAGGTCGAAATTGAGTAAATTCTGGAGGATAGTTAAGCGAGTTTTGTGGGTGGCGATCATTGGTACAATGATCGCTTTTCACAATGCGTATAACCAGGAATTCAAGTCACTGGATGACATAAACCAGGAAGTTGACATCAGGGATGAAGAAGAGTAGGGCAGGAAATTCCACCCCGCTCTAATTTGACCTTAAAAAAGTTTGTACTGAGGAGGGGTAATTCCGCTCATCCGTAAATAGACAGCAGTCTGGCCCCTGTGATGAGAAATATGTTCGTGCGCTTTTTGTATCCATGCCAGCCGGGTGATTTTAAACGGACCTCTTTCAACAATTTCACCAAATGTGCCGGCATCCATTTTTTTGATTGATTCAATAGCGAAATCAAAACTTTCAGTCACAATTCTTTTCACCTCTGCTTTTGTTTGAAGTTCAGGATCTTTTTCCAGGTTGGCAGTAGCGTATATTCGGTCTGCCCCTGTTCCATTGCTTACCAGTCCGATGGTTCCTTGAGACGCATGTAAAAATTGCTCGGCGAATGTTCGAACACCCTCGGTAGGTCGATTAGAAAACTGATCTTCTGGCATTGCTTCAATGTATTCAAGAGACATTGCTTTAGCTCTTTCATAATCAGCAACAAGGGATTTAATGGAGGTCTGACTTATTGCCACTGTGGTAACGAGTAAGCATCCTAGAAAAAAGGTTAGTCTGTTCATGAGCGTAGTTTTTTGGTTTATTGATGAAACGTTCTCACGTTATAACACCCGACAAGCTTTACATAAGCGGTAAAATTTCAGACGCTGAAGAAACTTTTTTCACGAAATTCTACTACATTTAATTCACAATTACCCGTAACAAATACGTCATGACTGCAGAAGAAATCCAATCTCAAATCACAACATTAGAATCACAGCTAACCGGCGATATGTTTTCAGACATGGAGATTAAAGACAAGATTCACAACCTGAAAATGAAGATTAATGGAACTCGACCGATAAACTCTGAGATTGAGTGCGTGGGTTGTGGCAGTTGATCGAATATTCGATTACAACATGCTCGTAAAACGTATACATAGTAGGATTAAAAAGTAAATCTACTGATATGCGCAAGTACCAATACATATTCAAGGCTACCGTCGCATTTCTTTCAATTGCATTATTCATAGCCACTTGTGCATAATTCATGATTGAAATACAGAAGCTATCTTCATTTTAGGATGTCTATATTTGAAAGACATTCGAAATGAGACTTATTTCTACGCTTTCAATAATTATATTTCTCACCTTACCGGCATATACGCAGCAAGATACTGCATACGATTACACAGGGAGTTATGGTGATCTGGGTCACACTAGCTTTGCTCTTGTACGAAAAGAAAATTGGTATGGACTGATTGACAGACAAGGAAAGGAAGTACTTCCAACTCAGTACGAAAAAATTTATTCTTTTGGTGAAACAAGTTCCAATTGGGCTAAAATTCAAAAGGATGGCTTATATGGTTTCATTGATCGCTCTGGAGTTATTGTTGTCAAGCCTGTCTACGAACGAATTTATTCCTTTGGTGACAAGAATGTGAATTGGGCCATGGTGTTAAAAAATGGTCTCTATGGTTTTATAGACCGATCAGGGTCGGAGGTTGTAAAACCAATGTATAGCAGTATCCAATCTTTTGGATCGTATGGCGTATCCTGGTCCAAAGTACAAAGAGATGGTCTCTATGGCTTTATTGACAGGAGCGGGAAGGAAGTGGTACCTACGATTTATCAGCGAATCGGCAATTTTGGGGCTGTCAGTCATGATTGGTCAAAAGTGTATAAGAATGGACTGGTAGGTTTCATTGATCGTAGTGGAAAAGAAGTAGTCCCACCAAAGTACACCTCAGTCTCTTCCTTTGGTACCATTGCCAATCAATGGGCAAGAGTTGAGCTGAATGGGCTTTATGGCGTAATTGATCGTTCTGGTAAAGAAGTCATCAAACCAACGTACGAACGTATTTATGATTTTGGTAGCAAAGGAGCGTCACATTTAGCAATGGTCAGAAAGGCTGGTAGGTACGGTTTCATAGATAAGTCCGGAAAGGAAATAGTCCCAACAAAATATGATCGGATTAGCTATTTTGATCGAGAAAACTCAAAATGGTCCTTGGTAGAAAAGGATGGAAAATTTGGATTTATAGATAAAGGAGGCAATATAGTTGTCCCGGTTGCTATGTCTGACTTGAGTGGCAGTTTCCATGAACTAAGCGATCACTTTAGTTCAAGAGGAATTCACATTGGCACGCTAGGTCCGGTCAAAAAGTTTTGGGTTAGCGATTTTGTAGGGAAGTATGCGTTGATCAAAAGTAAGAAATCGTGGAAGCTAGGTGTAATCAATGAGGATTTTGAAGTTGTTGTACCTGTGGAATACAAAAAGATCCTTGTTGACCAATCAGGCAATATTCATGTGTGGAAATAAAAAAATCCCCAATTAAGGGGCTTTGATTATTCATTTTTCTTCTATCTATTTAGAAAAAACTTCACTTAAAAGTATCTTCATCTCTTCCCAACTTGCACTATCCGCTTTAGCATTATATGCAAGTGCACCGCTCAACATTTCATGCTGACTGGCGATTTCATCAGCACGTTTATTTGTAAACGCATGGACTACTCCTTCATATGCTACATACTTATAGTCCACTTCAGAGGCATCCATTACCATTTTAAAATCAACAACTTGTTGCTCGCTGATCATTGGATCATCAGCACCATTTGCCACTAAGATTTTCGCTTTTACCACACCAGCAGAATCGGGCATTATTGGAAGTCCTAAACCAGCATGAAATGCCGCAACAGCATCTAAATCATACCCAGCATTAGCCATGCTCAAAGCCATAGTTCCACCAAAACAATATCCAACTACTGCAATTTGTTCTGGGTCCACGTTTGGATGCATTTTAAGCTGCTCCAGAGCACTTTCAAAACGTGCTTTCGCTATATCCATATCGCTAACTACTGCCGTCATGAATTTCCCGGCATCATCTGGGTGATTGGTATTCTTCCCATCACCGTACATATCCAGCGCAAAAGCAACATATCCAAGTTCGGCAAGCATATCAGCGCGCTCTCTGGAATGTTCATTATGGCCCCACCACTCATGTATAACAAGAACACCAGGTTTTTTACTATCACCTTCTCCAACTGCAAAATACCCTTTTAGCGAAGTGGTATCCGCAGAATAAGTCACCTCTCCTTCCGGGACTTCAACTACTTCTTCCATTTCCTCAGAAGACTCTGACTCCTTTTCTGAACTGGTACAAGCGAACAAAAACGCTCCCAGCATTAATCCATAAATCAGTTTGAATTTCATCGTATATCAGGTTTTAAGTTTGGGATAAAGTTAAACAGGAAACACCATTACACTGTTCCGATAAAATTGAATCTGCTAAAAATCTCAATTAAGCTTAAAATTTACAGGCAGTTGCATTTGAACCTTGACAGGTACACCACGTTGCTTTCCGGGTGAAAATTTTGGCAGTAGTTTCAAAACCCTAATTGCTTCTTCATCACAGCCGGCACCTATTCCTCGTATTATTTTTATATCGGTAATAGCGCCATCTCTGTCAATGATGAAGGTGGCTGTTACCCTCCCTTCAATACCCATTCTCGCGGCTCGCTTTGGGTATTTGATGTTTTTAGCAATAAATGAAAGTAACGCATTTTCTCCTCCTGGAAACTCCGGCATATCTTCAACTACAATAAAAGGATCATCTGGGATGTCTACTTTCATTGGTTGATCAAAAATGATGTCATCAATATCATCATCAATGCTTTTTATTGGTTCCTCACTAATGACCTGTGTCAATTTCTCAACCTCTTTTATTATTGCCGCTGCGGAAACGACCTGTTTTTTAACTTTTGGCTTGGGTAATTCCGGAATTTCCTGTTTTGTAATTTTTGGTTCTTCCATTACAAACCAGGGCTCCTCTTCAACGGGTTTTTCATAAACAACCGGATCAATCGGCGACTTCCACTCAAACGCTAGAATAGTCAACGACAATGAAATGATCATTCCTATTCCAAAGAATAGAGGTCTTTTGGACTCTAACTCATACTTTTTATTCTTCTTAAGTTCCATAATTCAAGCATTTTTTAGGTTTTCAATCAATAGATTGAAATAAAAGCATGAATCGTGCCTTAAATCAGTTTAGAAAATCATTGATGTGTTTGACCAAGTCTTCAAACACTTCATTGCTTGGAAGTAGTCCGGCTTGACTGGAACCACTCACTGGTCGAGCAATGGTTTGCTTGGATGATTGCAGGTATTGTTCGCAAAGCTTTAAATCTTTTAATATGGGGTTATTTTGATCCATTGAGCAAGCATGTCTGAATTCTTCCAGGTAGGATTCATACCACTTACTTGCAGCACTCAACGATACCAATGAGGTAAAGAATAGTTCCAGTGCATCATCTCTACCACTCATCAAAGTGAGGCGTGATGGCTCAAAGGATTTTTCCTGCAGCGACCATAATTTTAGAATGTCTGCCGAATGATCTTCATTCGCTGTGTAGAATACATCTGTACGGTAAAGCGATGAGATAACCAATGAGGATCCGTCAGTAAGTGACTGTATCACCGACTTAAAATTTTGAGCACTTTTATCTCTGAAAAAAAATTGAGGTGCTTCTCTTCCTTGTACGTGAATGTAGTGAAGCATTAGTTTGTTAAACGCGTTTAGACATACTGTGATTTTCTAAAAGTTCAACGATCTCTTCATGTCCGTGGTTCTTAGCAAATGACAGTGCCGTATCCCCTTGCTTATTTGCTAATTCGATATCTGCCCCCCTTGCCAGGAGCATTTCAACAAGCTCCTTAGACCCTTTGAAACTAACACCCATTAGCGCAGTATTTCCGACAGAGTCCTGAGCATTGACGTTTGCACCATGATCAATTAGCAATTCGGCGATCTCCTTTTGGCCTATATACGTGGCTAGCACAAGCGGGGTAAAACCTCTTTCATCAGGTAGGTTAACTAGATTCAGATTTTTAGCTACTAAGTGTTGTAAAGGAGCTAGCTGCCCTGTTCGTATAAAATTTACATGTTCCATCTGTGCGATGTTTAAAAAATGAGCGTCCACATTGTCGGTGTAGATGCTCAATTAATTTTAGCGTAAATCAAACCTGTCAAGATTCATAACCTTGTTCCAGGCTGCTACAAAGTCATTAACAAACTTCTCGCTGGCATCATCGGCAGCATAAACCTCTGCTACTGCCCTTAACTCCGTGTTAGAGCCAAAAATTAAGTCCGCTCTGGTTCCGGTAAAGGCAACCGCACCTGTTCTTCTGTCTTTGCCTTCAAAAACTTTATTATCATCCGAAGTTGCACTCCATGTATACGTCATATCAACCAAATTCTTAAAGAAGTCATTCGTCAAATGACCTACATTGTCTGTAAAGACACCATGTTTAGAACCGTCGAAGTTTGCGCCCATTACCCGCATGCCCCCAACTAAAACCGACATTTCCGGAATAGAAAGAGATAACAGATTGGCTTTATCTATGAGTAAATCTTCAGCATCAATATCCAGATTGGCATTTTGATAGTTTCTGAAACCATCACCGACAGGCTTTAAGTAATTGAACTGCTCAAAATCAGTTTGCTCCTGAGTAGCATCTCCTCTTCCTGGACTGAATGGTACGGACACATCGTGACCTGCATTTCTTGCTGCTTCCTCTACACCAGCATTTCCGGCTAAAACAATCAAGTCAGCCATGGAGATGTCACCACTAAACTCCTTCTGAATTCCTTCAAGTACATTAAGCACGTTATTTAATTCTTCCGGATTATTTACTTTCCAACTTCTTTGAGGTTCTAACCGGATACGAGCACCATTTGCTCCACCTCTTTTGTCAGAATCTCTGTAGGTAGAAGCAGAGGCCCAGGCGGTTTTAACCATTTCTGATACCGAGAGACCTGATGCTAAAATCATTTTCTTTAGAGATGCTATATCGCTATCACTTAAGCTATAGTTAACTTTTGGAATCGGGTCCTGCCAGATTAATTGCTCACTTGGCACTTCAGGCCCCAAATAGCGATCTATTGGGCCCATATCTCTGTGAGTTAGCTTATACCAGGCCCGAGCAAATGCATCCTCAAATGCTTTATGATCTTCATGAAAACGTTTAGATATTTTAAGATATTCTGGATCCGTTTTTAAAGCAATATCTGCTGTGGTCATCATCAATGCCTGTGTTCCATTCGAGTCATTTGGCATTGGGGCCATCCTAGCTTTTGATTCCGCTGTAGGTGTCCACTGATGTGCTCCTGCAGGACTTTTGGTTAGTTCCCAATCGTAGTTTAGCAACACATCAAAGTAATCTGTATCCCACTTAGTTGGGTTTGGTGTCCAGGCACCTTCAATACCACTTGTAATTGTGTTTTCTAAAACACCACTTTTGTAGGTGTTTTTCCAACCGGTACTCATTTGTTCAATAGGAGCACCATGCGGCTCTGCTCCTACATATTGGCCAGGGTCTGCAGCTCCATGAGCTTTGCCAAATGTATGACCGCCGGCAACTAGCGCCACCGTTTCTTCATCATTCATGGCCATGCGACCAAAAGTCTCTCTTACATCTTTCGCAGAACCCATCGGATCAGGATTACCATTGGGGCCCTCTGGATTTACATAAATCCAGCCCATCATTACTGCTGCTAAAGGATCCTCTAAATCACCGGTTGCATATCTATCATCATTCGCACCCCACTCTGTTTCACTTCCCCAGTACACATCCTGTTCCGGTTCCCAGATATCTTCACGTCCTCCAGCAAAACCAAATGTTGGGAAACCCATTGACTCTAATGCGCAGTTTCCTGCCAGGATCATAAGGTCTGCCCATGAGACCTTATTTCCATATTTCTTTTTTATGGGCCACAGTAATAACCTTGCTTTATCCAGATTTCCATTGTCTGGCCAGCTGTTGATAGGGGCAAACCGCTGATTTCCTGTTCCAGCACCACCACGCCCATCGCCGACACGGTAAGTCCCCGCGCTGTGCCATGCCATCCTGATCATTAACCCTCCATAATGACCATAATCTGCAGGCCACCATTCTTGTGAGTCCGTCATTAAGTCGAGAACGTCTTGTTTCAATTCTGAAAAATTTACACTACTAAATGCCTCAGCGTAATTAAAATCTTCACCCATTGGATCTGATTTTGAAGCATGCTGTCTTAGAATATTAAGTTTTAATTCGTTTGGCCACCAGTCTCTGTTTTTAATACCGCTACCTGCGGCAATTTTTTGTGTACCACTTAAAAAAGGACATTGGCTGGAGTCACCATTATTATTTGATGTATGGTTAGTCATATTGGTAAGGGTTTAATACTTTAACTAAGTAAATCTAGTATTATCATAATTTATAAATTTTATATGGCTATAAGCTCAACCTATAGTAAAAATTTACTAATACTTCTGTTTATCATTCTTCTGTTTCCAGTGTTTAGCCAAACGAAAAAGAAATTTAAAACCAAGTATGACAGAGATGATCTAGAGTTAGTACCTCCAGCTCCGGACTATAATCAAATGAAATATTGGATTGCCCATCCTGACCTGAATGATCAGGCTGATTTGGTTCCAGGAAAAGGAGAGATTGCCGAATATCAGGAAACCGCAGAAGTTGACGTATTTTTTATTTACCCAACCATTTATTCCAAGAAACAAGAAAAAAAACACCCATGGTTTGCGGATGTCAACGATGAAAAACTGAATAAGGAAATTGCAACATCAACAATTAAATATCAGGCCAGTGTTTTCAACGGGACAGCTAAAATATATGCTCCTCTTTACCGTCAAGCACACATTGGCGTATATTATATAGATAACCTAGCTCTAAAAGTGGATGCACTTGAATATGCTTATAAGGATGTAAAAAAGGCATTTGAATACTATTTAGAAAATTGGAATAACGATCGACCGATCATAATTGCGTCTCATAGCCAAGGCACAAATCATGCGGTGAACCTGCTCAGGGACTTCTTTGAGAGTAAACCTTTGATGAATAAGCTGGTGGCTGCTTATATCGTTGGAATGCCGCTTGATAAAGGAACATTTTCTAATATTCCGATATGCGATGAGCCGAATAAAATAGGATGTTGGCTGACCTGGAATACCTATGCGCGGGACTATTACCCTCCAGGTCACGATTATTTGTATGTCTATGCGCTAAATGTAAATCCACTAAGTTGGAAAACGGATACTACATATGTCTCATGGGGAAGTAATAGAGGAGGGATATTAAAAAACTTTAATAAAATCCGGCCGGGACTTTCGGATGCCCAAAATATGGACGGAATGTTATGGATTAATAAGCCTAAATTTTTTGGGAATTTCCTAATAAACTGGAACCGATACCATGTCGTGGACTACAATTTGTTTTATATGAATATTCGCGAAAATGTGGCAGATCGTGTGCAAGCATATTTAAAAAAAGAAACTGACTAGCCCTCTTCATATTCATCCAGAAATTGAGGGAGTAAATCCAGCATTCGTTGCTGAATGTCAAACAACGTAGCACTGGCAAGATATTCAACAGAAAAATCACAGTAGGCAATGAAACTGGTGAGTTTGTCCCCTTCAAGGTGGGTATTTTCAGCAACCCATTCCCTGGTGAATTTTAAATAAGCTTTGGTAGTGATGTGCTTGTTTTTCCGGATCTGCTGCATCTGACGTTTCTCTTTTTCTTTTTTACTAATGGAATGATGAATGGCGGAAACAGGGTGAAAGAAGACAAAAACGGGATTGAGGTATTGACTTTTTTCAAGTTGCGGATACGGATCCATAGCTACTTGTGGGACTCCAAATATTTGAAAGGTGGTATCCATGGGTTGCTCTTTTATTACCAGGTCTTTAAAGCGCTCGTATTCCGGAAATTCCCCCACCACTACTTCATCAAGGTAGATGGTGTTTACTGGTAGAAAAAATACTACTTCTTCTTCATTAAACCAGGTAGAATCTGCTATCCAATAAAGTGTCTTATGCGCTACGCTGGATAACACAAGCGTATCTCCAACCATAGCAGGCATCTTGAATGCACCTCTTTCATTCGTGGATGTTAAACTACCGGCATCCGTGTTTTGAATATGTACCCCGATCATGACCTCATGGGTAGCACTATCTTTTACTACTCCATAGAAGTAGTTTCGCTGAGCAGAAGCAAAGCAGCAAAAGCAAGCAAATAGTATGGTAAGAACTATTTTCAAGATTCAAATATCAATCTTTATTTAACGTCATTAATTGATTTAGGATTATTTAACATTTTGGAAAAATGGGGGTTATGTGAGCATGATAGAGATCAAAAGGCATTCCGGTATTTATACATTAACAGTAATGCAACAATTACCTATAGGGTTGTCTGACGCATGGGAATTTTTCTCATCACCCAGGAATCTGGCTAAAATCACACCAGCACACATGGGGTTCAAGATTACTTCAGATGTTCCTAAAAAAATGTTTTCAGGACAGATAATCACTTATAAGGTTTCACCTCTAGCCTGGGTAAAAACCAATTGGGTTACAGAAATAACTCATGTAGAAGAAAACAAGTTTTTTGTTGATGAACAGCGATTTGGTCCCTACAGTATGTGGCACCACGAACACCACTTTGAGGAGAATAATGAGGGCATAATGATGACCGATAAAGTCTCCTATAAAATACCTTTTGGCTTTCTGGGACACATTGCCCAGCTTCTTTTTGTGAAGAGGCAGTTAAAACAAATCTTCGAATACCGCTTGAAAACGCTTGAAGAGATGTTTGGTAAGTAGCTTATCTTTAATGGTGATGATTTCACCAAAACAAAAGATATGGACCGTCGAAAAGTCTTAAAAGGGCTGGGTGTTGGAATAGCTAGCCTTCCATTTGTCAACGTTCAGGCAAGTAAACCATCGTTCAGCGATTATTCAGGCTATTTCAATGCCGAAAATACCCAAGACGAGAAATTTTGGAAGAAATTCAGAAAGGATTTTTATGACGTACCTAAGGATTTTATCAATCTGGAGAATGGATACTTTGGTGTGCAGCCAACCCCTGTTCAAGAAGCTTATATCAAAAATATTGAACGAGTTAATGTCAATAGCTCCCGATACCTTCGAACAAAATACGGGGACGAATTCAAAACTATTGCTAAAAGTCTCTCCCGCTTTGCCGGAATCGATCCGGAGGAGGCGTTAATCACGAGAAATGCAACCGAGGCGCTCAACATTGCCATTCAAGGCCTGGATTGGAAAGCTGGCGATGAGGTAATACTTTCCGGTCAGGACTACTTCAGTATGATCGAAACTTTCGAGATGCTGGAAAAGGAGAAAGGAATCATCATCAAGCGAATTGAACTGCCATTGATACCAAAGAGCGACGAAGAAATTTTAACTCGTTACGAGAATGCAGTGACTCCAAAAACGAGAGTAATTCTTGTTACGCACATGATACACCTTACCGGACAAATCATACCGGTACGAAAGATTTCAGACCGTTTCAAACCTAAAGGGATTGATATTATTGTAGATGCAGCGCACAGCTTTGCTCAAATTGAGTTTGGACTAAAAGACTTGGGAGCAGATTTTGTTGGAGTAAATCTTCATAAGTGGTTCGGGAATCCGCTGGGTGCAGGCTTATTGTATGTCAATAAGTCAAGGGTGAAAGATTTAAATCCACTCTTTGGCGACAGTGGTATTGACAAAACTGACATTAAAAAACTAGGGCACTTTGGGACCTTATCAGTGCCCACCTTGCTGACGATACCGAAAGCTCAGGAGTTTAATGAAACAATTACTATCCCGGTAAAGGAAAAGCGATTGAGGTATTTGCAGAACTATTGGACCAACCAGGTAAAAGATATTCCGAAAGTGATTATCACTACTCCTTCAGATCCATCCAGAAGTTGTGCCATCGCCAGTTTTAAGATAGAAGGAATGGAGACCAAAAAGGTAATTTCTGATCTATACAAGAAAACAAAAGTGTTTACGGTTATTCGATACCTTCCGGATCAGGAAGTGGTACGGGTGACTCCCAGTCTTTATAATCTAAAAAGTGAACTGGATGTACTACTAGATGGCTTAAAATCAATTTCTTGACAATTTTGCTATGAAAAACCTGCTTAAACTTGAGGAGCTTGCTATGTTCCTACTCTCCATCTATTTATTCTCATTTCTGGACTATGCGTGGTGGGTATATTTAATATGGATTCTTGCTCCTGACATAGGTATGCTTGGTTATGCAGTAAATACCAAATTGGGTGCGACAACTTATAACCTTTTTCACCACAAAGGGATTGCAATTATCATAGGATTTTTAGGCTTTTGGTGGTCAATACCGGAACTACAGCTGGCAGGCATTATCCTTTTTGGTCATGCGAGCATGGATCGTATTTTTGGGTATGGATTGAAGCTTAGTGATAGCTTTAAACATACACACTTAGGAAATTTATAATTATGGCAAAGTCACAGTTCCCAACAGAAGACATGGCACTTACCACAATTTTGGTAGTGTCTGACATGAGCAAATCAAAAGACTTTTATCAACATGTTCTGGGGGCAGAAATCTATCGGGAATATGGGGGAGATTCCTGTGTTCTTCAATTTCTGGGCAACTGGATTTTACTGGTTACATCCGGCGGACCCACCGAAGATAAACCGGACATGCAATTCGAGGCGCCAACCAAGCCAAATGTTGTCAGTCACTCCTTTACCATTCGGGTGAAAGACTGTATGGGATGCTATGAAACATTAAAGGAACGAGGTGCGAAATTTCTAACTCCTCCTAAAGATTGGGGAGCTGAAATTCGGGCATTTTTCAGAGATCCCGACGGCCATTTATTTGAGATCAGCCAGGCGTGATTTCCATTATAATTCCTACGCTCAACGAGGAAGAGTATTTACGAAAAACCACCCTTCATACGATTAACAAATCATTCAATAGGGATGAATTGGAGTTGATTATTGTGGATGCAGGAAGCAGGGATGACACGTTAGAAAGTATTAAAGATCTGGACGTAACAATTTTTTCTAAACCGGAATTTGCGCTTAAAAAATTTGAAAGCCTAAATTATGGAGTTTCGAAATCACACGGAGAACTCATCATATTTTTAGACGCAGATACATTACTTCCCAATCATTTTGATGACTTGATTGAAAGTAAAATGAGACAAAACAATGTGGTGGGAGGCGCATTTGAATTTGCTTTCGAACGACCTGATTGGAAGCTTTCCTTAGTCACAATTTTAAATAGGATTCGATATCGGTTCGGTAAGATTTTTTATGGTGATCAGGCAGTCTTTGTTAAGAAAGAGGTATTGGATGAAATAGGAGGAGTGCCTGAAGAACCCTTAATGGAAACAGCTTACTTGTGTAAGGCGCTTCGTAAAAGAGGTAAGTTGACAATTATAAGACCAGCTCTCAAGACTTCTGCTCGTAGATTTAAGACTTACGGGTTTTTTAATGTGGCATGGTTTGACCTCAATATGCTTATTCGATTTAATTTAGGACTTTCGGTCTCCAGCTATGCCAAGAAATACTGGGGCAAAAACCTAAAAACCTAGATGGACCAGCCTCTTGTATCTATTATCATGGCAGCTAAAGACACTGCTCCATACCTGCCAAAGTGCATTGATTCGATCTTACGACAGACGTACACAAACTGGGAGCTAATAGCGATAAATGATCATTCCTCAGATAGAACACCTGAAATACTAAAATGGTACGCTGATAAAGACGAGCGAATAAAAGTAGTACACAGCAAGAGGCATAAGTTGATTCCAGCTCTAAAAGAGGGTTATGCCATTGCAAAAGGGGAATTGATAAATCGGATGGATTCTGATGACTACATGCCCGATGATAAACTCGAGGTTTTAGTGAAAGAATGGTCCAAATATGGAAAAGGACACATCATAGCAGGTGGGACAGAACATTTTGTTGATAAAGGAGAGGTGGGAGATGGTTTTCGGAGGTATGAAGAGTGGCTTAATGAAGTCGCTAAAAATGGGACGCACTATCAGGAAATCTATCAGGAGTGTGTGATCCCGTCACATTGTTGGATTATTCATAAAGAGGACTTTGATCAGGTGGATGGATTTAATCCGGAAATCTATCCGGAGGATTACGATTTATGCTTCCGCTTTTACAAAAAAGGTCTCAAAGTTCACGGCATTGATAAGGTATTGCACTACTGGCGCGATCGTTCAAATCGCATATCCAGAACCTGGGAAGAGTATAAAGACAACCGCTACTTCGAAATGAAGGTGAGGTATTTTTATCAGATTGACAGAGATCGGGACCGACCACTCGTTGTGTGGGGCGCAGGACGAAATGGAAAGGATTTGGCCAAACTATTACTTGAGGAAGAAGCAACGTTTCATTGGGTTTGTGACAATGAGCGCAAAATTGGGAAGGACGTATATGGGATAAAAATGCAGCATTTTGCAGATATTCCTTCCATCGAGAATCCTCAGATTTTAATTGTGGTAGCATCCCCTGACGATAAGCAGTCAATTAGTCACCAGCTTAAAAACTGGGGAAAGCAACCGGCTGATGATTATTGGTTTTTTGCATGAAAAATACACCAAGACACATCCTACCAATAATCGTAATCGCTCAGTTTTTTTGCACCTCACTGTGGTTTGCAGGGAATGCCATCATGCCCGAATTGGCCATTAAGCTAAGCCTTGGCTTAGCCGATACCGGTTACATAACATCAGCCGTCCAGTTCGGCTTCATAGTGGGCACACTTGGGTATGCTATCCTTACCATCGCAGATCGATTTAATCCCTCGAATGTTTTTTTTATCAGTGCATTTTTCGGGGCTGGATTCAATTCCTTAATGGTATTGGATGTGTCATTCTATCAGATTCTTACTTTTCGTTTTTTCACAGGATTTTTACTGGCCGGGATTTATCCGGTAGGAATGAAGATTGCAGCAGATTATTACGAAAAGGGGCTGGGTAAAGCACTCAGTTTTTTGGTGGGTGCATTGGTTTTGGGGACAGCTCTACCACACCTGATAGCGAGTTATGATACCTCCTTTGACTGGAAGGTGGTGATAGTATCGACTTCCTGTTTAGCAATTGGTGGTGGTCTCCTTATTAAGCTCTTTGTTGGTGAAGGTCCTTATCGCAAAAAAGGACAAAAACCTAAGTTTGGTCAAATGAAGCAGGCATTCCAAAATAGGCCTTTTCGAGCAGCAGCTTTTGGCTACTTTGGACATATGTGGGAGTTGTACGCCTTTTGGGCATTTGTTCCACTAGTGATTAAAAATAATGGTCACCCACGCTTCTATAGTGGTGAAGTAATTTCGCTGCAGTCATTTCTGATCATTGCAGTCGGGGCGCTGGCTTGTTTTATTGGCGGTTATATTTCGGAGAAATTTGGAACTCAAAAAACCGCAAGAACCTTCCTCTTTCTATCGGGTCTTTGTTGTTTGCTTTCTCCTTTTGCTTTTGAAATTGACAGGCCATATTTTCTAGCTTTTATGGTCTTTTGGGGAATGGTTGTCATTGCAGACTCACCACTTTTCAGCTCATTAGTGGCAATTAGGGCTACCCCCGAACTGAAAGGAACTGCAATGACCATTGTTAACTGTATTGGTTTTGCAATTACGATAGTAAGTATCCAACTCGTTAGCTATTTCGCAATAACATTTGATGAACGAATTATCCTGCTACCATTGGCATTAGGTCCCGCGCTTGGGCTGCTGGCGCTTCGCAAGTCTACTGTCGGGTCATCTTAAACACTTCCGTCCACTTCTTATCTCCATCTTTTAGATCTAGTAGGATTTCCATTTCAGTGTCAGATTTTCGCTCGAAAACCAACCCTTTCAAAATAATCTTGTCTTTGGTAAACTCAATGGCTTTGAAATGGACAAAGTCTTCTTTCGTTTCCCATCCGACCAAATCGGGATTAAAATGTTTGAGTCTGAGGCCGGTAGAATCCATGATCATAAACTCGTAGAAATTGAGGCTGCCATCGCCCTTATAGTGCCTGTAAGTACCCATCATTGTACCATCTACAGCCGGTTCTGACCACAGTTCTTCTGAAACGCCACCGAAACCGTCTCCAGTCCAACTCCCAGCCAGCCATGCGTAAGGAACTTCTGACTTTTGGGCAAAAACAAATATGGATGAGATTGTAAGTGTACCTATAAGTAGTAGCTTTTTCATACAATATTTACTTGATGACGAACACAGCAGGATCAATTGGACATGCCCTCACGTAATTTTTTAGACCTTTCAGGCTCATGTGCAATCCAGGTTTTTAGCAGGCTGTTCATCATGGAAAGAAACTTGATGGACTGCATGTCCGCATTTTGCGGGTTTTTGATAAAACCTGAAATGTCATCTAATGCTGAGAGTTTTGTAAGCTCGTCATTTGACAGCATCCATGATCCCATGGACCACTCAGTGAAGATTCTTTTCTCTTGAAATCCCATTACCCAAACAATGAGGTCCTTATGGCGGACATCTGATTTAATTATTTCCAGAAGTGCAAGTACTTTTTTTTCATTGCCCTCTAAAAACTGGAGATAATGCCCTTCAATGGCCAGTAGCATTCCTGTAATGTCATCTCTGAGATTGTTTCGAATAGAAGCTTTTGTGATGTCTTCTACCACCTCAGGAGTCATTGGTACTCTTGGCTTACTCGTATAAATGAGATAAAAAACCATGGTAGAGAGATTGGTCTTTATTCAAGTTATATAAAATCCATGTCAAAATATCCGGAAGGTTAATTTTTGAACTTTTTAGATCGTTCGGGTTCGTGAGCAATCCAGGTGTTCAAAAGATTACTCATCATTGATATAAAGCGTTTTGATTGTAAGTTGTTATTTACCGGATCTTGCAAGAACTCTTTGAGATCAGCTAAAGCAGAAAGCTTTGTGAGCTCCTCATTGGTAAGCATCCATGACCCCATCGACCATTCTGTAAAGACACGCTCATTGGAAAACCCCTGGATTCGAAGAGTAACATCCTTATGACGAGAATCTTTCTTAATCATATTAAAAAGCTTTTTTACTTCCTCTTCTTCTCCTTCTAAAAATTGAAAATACTTATCATCGAGGCTTAAAAGCATGCCGGTAACATCATGAGCTTTATTCCATTTGATAGCTTCTTTGGTAATCGCATTTACGGTTTCAAGATCTACAGGAGAGCTTGGAGTGCTGGTATAGATTATGTAGTAGATCATTTTTATAAATTAAGTAAATAACCAAGACATTTTGAAGTCAAGTACCTTTTAAGTCTCAGTATTTGCGGATATTTATGTTCTATGAAATCTTTTTTCCGATTCATATTTTATATGATTCTGGTATTCATCCTTTTATCTGGAGTCATCGACCTGCTAAATGAATCAAAATCGGATCAGCCGGTTTGTGAGGATGTTTTCACCGTGATCAATGCAAATAATGATCGTATGCATCAAAGAGAATGGGAAACGAAATTTGCAAAGGCCTTTTGCACCTCATACTACTCAGAGGAGAATGAAAGCCTACGAGCCGGTCGAGCTAGAAATGAGATTATTTATGACATAGAGGATTATGAAAATTTTTGGGGGAAGGTGTATCGTAGGCTTGTTGCTGAAAGCAGAGAAAATCTTGATTTTCTTGCCGATTCTTTGGTTTCTATCTCCAAAGAAAAAAACCTCAGCAGTAGCCAACTAGCTGAACTGGTAGTGACTTTCGTTCAGGACATTCCCTACAGTTATGTAAGAGTTGAGGAGTGTTCGACAGTTGACAATAAGGGGAAACCCTGCATTGGCAATGTTGCACTGGGGTTGCTATCACCTTATGAATTTGTTCATTCCCTTTTTGGTGATTGTGATACTCGAGCCGTTTTGATATACACCCTGTTAGAAAAAATGGGATATGATCCCATGATTGTGATTAGCAATGAATATGCACATGCCATGATTGCTTTGAACATCCCAGCAGCAGGCGATCACCTAAAGTATAGAGGAAAGAACTATTACTTTTGGGAAACTACCGGGAAAGGGTGGCCAATAGGGATTCTCCCTCCAAATTCGAATAATATCAATTACTGGAAAATAGCGCTTGTCAATGAACTCTAATATCGCACTTTTAGCCATAATCGAAATCATCTCGGCAATCACTATCGGGATATTCATCCTTGCATTGACCTACAAACTTGTCCAATGGGTTGGAAGGAAATACTACAAGATTCAAGACTACAATCTCTCCTTTAGCATCTTCGTTTCTGCAATTATTATTTCAGTAGGGATTATGATAAGTGGGATCGTGCAGCCGCTGATTTCATCATTCCGACTGTTAAACCAACAGGAGGATAGCTTCAGACTGGCATTCGAATACATTGCTACTGGTGCCGTTTACATTACGATTGCTTATTCGGCAACAGTGCTGATCGGACTGATCAGTACCTTCCTTTACAGCAAGCTCACACCTATTGATGAGTTTGAGGAAATCAGAAAAAACAATGTGGGAGTTTCGTTAATTATCAGCAGTATTTTAATCACACTCACCCTTCTCACAAAGAGCGGCGTGATTTTGTTGATAGAGGCGATTATCCCATATCCGGAGTTACCGCCTATTTAGCAGTCTGCTTATTGGCCAGAATCGAAAGCTGCAATTCCATTCGTTTTATTTCACGAATGGTTGCATTCTTGTTCATTTCCATGAAATGGAAGATCTTGATCATAGAAACCCCCATCATCATGGTAAAGAAGCCTGCCCCAAATTGCAGCATTTCTATAGTTTCGGTTGTTCCAAAAAATCGATACCCAAAGTATACAGCAAAGCCGAGCATTATGAGTTGAATAACAAAGGTCAAGCCATTGAGCCATCTCATTTTGCCGTGAAATAAAACTCCAAACATTTCCAACATACCTTGCTCATCGTAGGAGTTGAACAACTCTTTTTCATCTTCAGACAATGCTTCTTTGATCATCTGATCTATTTCATCATTCTTTTTCATCCTGGTATAATTTATTTTCTAACATTCCTTTTAAATATTCTCGTCCTCGGAAGAGGCGTGATTTTATCGTTCCAACCGGTAACTTTAGCAACCCACTAATAGTGAGAATTGATAAGTTCTCCTGATAGAATAATTGTATCACCATCTTTTGCTCTTCTGGCAACTTGTCGATTGCCCTTTTTAGTGCATCAAGTGTTCCCTCATCCGGACGTTGACTATGTTCAGCAAATTCAGCTTGTGCGGTCTTTCGAATATCTTCTCTTTTACGATTTACCTGATTAGATCGAATCCAGTCAACGGCCATACGTGTAGCAATTCGCAAAGACCAGCCTTGAAAAGCTCTCGGATCCCGAAGGGTTTTAATCTTTTTGATAATGGTGATCCACGCATCCTGAACAATGTCTGGAGTAGCAGATGCATCTTTTGTAGTGTAGTAGACTCTACCAAGCATTTTTGGGTTCCAACGTTTGACTAACAGCTCAAATGCTTTGCGATCTCCCGACTGGCAATTAATCACCAGCCACTCTTCAATTATGTGATCCGAAGTTTTCATTTGCTAACCCTTAGTCGAAGTAAATCGCAAAAGGTTCAATGAGTTTTTATCAATCTACCGATTGATACCGAAAATCCAGATCAAAAAAGATCAATTATTCATCACGAAGAACATTGGCAGGATTGGTTCTGGCGGCATTCCACGTTTGGGTTATGATTGTCAGGAAACAAAGTGACATTAGAAAGAGAATACTGCCGCCAACTTCCACAATCGTGATATCAGTGCGATAAACTTGCTGTTCAAGAATCAGCTTGTCAAACAAAAAATAGCAGATTGGCGAGCCAATAAGCACAGCCAGGGCCACCATTTTGAAAAACCCTTTTGACAATAAGAAAATGAGCATGCGTTCAGATGCTCCAAAGGTTTTACGAATGCCAATTTCTTTCATCCGAGTTTGAGTAGAATAGAGCGCCATACCAAATAATCCGAGCGAACTAATGGAGATAGCGAGGAACCCGACAAAGCCAAAAATCTTCATGAAGTCAACCAGGAACTTAAAGTACTCCTCAATTTGCTGATCCATGAATTGGGCTTCAAGTCGATGTTTCTTATCTACAGAGTCCCAAACTCCTTCCACTTTGTCAAGCGTGCCAATCATATCTGTACTGGAAATTTTGAGGTTGGCGTATCGGTACTGATCACCATTTCTAAGGACAAAACTGTTGATGTGCTCTTCCAGGTTGGCATAAATGATATCTTGAATCACACCGACAATTTCAACGGATTCACCCGCTACATTAAATACTGTTCCTAATGCCTCAGCGGGAGAGCCAAGCCCAAAGTTTTTGACGAAAGTCTCATTGACAAGCATAGTGGACTCGCGAAGCTTGTTCTCGCCAGCTTCGAAATTGCGTCCTGATATTAATTCAATGCTCATATTGTTTAAGTAACTATGATCGACAAACAGATCATTGACCCACACAGTATCTTGATTTCTCTCATCTACCAGTTGGAGGTTATTCCATGTCCCAACACCGGTGATGTATGAGGAGAATGATACTTCTGATACTTCAGGAAGTTTTAAAAGCTCCGAGCGCATAATTTCAGGGTCGTTTCCCTGAAGACTTACATTCAGGATATTTGACTTATCAAACCCCATGTCCTTATTCAGCGAGTAAGTGTATTGCTTGTTGGTAATGACCACCGCCATGACGAAGATGATGCTCAAAGTGAATTGAGCTACAATTAAGCCCTTTCGGAAATTGATTCCTGACAATGTTTTCAACATCTTTCCAGAGCGTAAGGCGTTGAGCGAGCTAAGTCTGGAAAAGAAAAATGAAGGACTCAGTCCGGCAATTAATCCCGTGATGATTGCGAATACTACAAATAAACCGATCAGCTCTGCTGACAGCTCCAGTCTCACCATTTCTTCAGCCCTTGGCAGCAATCCAATAAAACCAGCACGTAAAAAGCGAAAAAATACAATGCCTAGTCCTAATGAAAAGAGCGAAAGGATGATCGCTTCAACTGTGAATTGACCAAAAATGGATGATCGACTGGCTCCATTAAGTTTTCTCACGCCCACTTCTCTAGCTCTGCGAAGCGAGCGAGCCATGGACAAATTGGTATAATTGAAGATGGCTGATAATAGAATAGCTGCTGCTATGACAGATAAGATAATGATCGGCAAATAGATCATTTTAGGACCAATCGAGTCGCTGATATCTGGTCCTGGCACAATTTCATTAATAGGTTGAAGCTCGAAAGAAGCTGTGAAGTTATTCTGGTCGTAAAAGAAGGTAGGAGCGGTTGATTTCAGCCAGGACTCTACACTGGTTTTTTGCGCATTGTCAGGGATGTAGATGTAATTGTAATAGCGGTCGAGATTTTCCCACTGATCATGACTCTTAGCCAAAAGACCCTGATTTGCCAGCAGAGGTGTGGTGCTAATTGATACAATCGCCTCAAATTGAAGGTGAGAAAATTGGGGAGGATCTGCAACAATACCAGTCACCATTAAAGTCCCCACCCCTTCAATTTCAATTGTTTCTCCCACAGGATCTACGTCTTTGAATGTTTTTTCAACAAAGCTCTCTGAAAGCAGAACCGAAAAGGGCTCTCTTAAGGCCGTGTTTTTATTGCCCTGGATTAGCTCAAAAGTCAGAAAATCGAAGAAGTGCTCATCGGCATAAATGCCCTTTATGAATAGATTCTTTTCATTGGCGGTAGCAGTTCCCTGCATTCTCCTGCCAAGGTTTGTTACTTGTATTCCGGAAATGTGTTGCATCATTTCCTGACCTAAATACCGAGGAGACGAAGCTTGAACATCCAGCTTTCTTGATTGGTAAACGGGAGATGAAATAACCCGATAGATCTCATGCTTGTGCTCGTGAAACTCATCAAACTTGAGCAAATCCGTGATCATACCAATAACCAGGAGCCCGGCAGACATGGCCACTGAAAGGCTGAAAATATTGATAAAAGAAAACAGCTTGTTGCGCTTCAGATTTCTCAATGAAATGGTGACGTAACTTCCTAGCAAAGCTGTCTGATATCCCGGTCCGGAGGTTGGTTTACTCATCACAGAAGGACGAATCATTTTTAGGACTTCCCGAGTGTAAATCCTGCGAGCTTTGTTTAATCCATACTTTTCCTTATTTCTAAGAAAAGTCTCTTCAAGATCCCCTTCCAGCTCTTCAAAAAGAGGGTCTTTGCAAAACCACTTGAAGAGTCGATAGGCGAATGATGGTATCTCCGGATGTTTCATACTATTTGGGTTGCAGTCCTTTTGATTGATTAGGTGAGTTTTGGAATGAGGCCCCACATACCTTCTCGTAACTGTTTAGCCTCCTGTAATGTGGCTAGTCCCTTTTTGGTTACTTCGTAAAATCGTTTGCGTCTACCACCTCGCTCAGAGGTAGGCTCTCCATATCCGGAAGTAATAAATCCTTTTTCTTCCAGCCGGGTCAGTGCGGTATGTAAAGCTCCTCTACTTATTGATCGACCCATTCGTCGATCTATTTCTTCTTGGATTGTCACACCGTAAGCGTTCTTTTCGAGTATGAGGATACTCAGCATTACGATCTCTTGAAATTCTCCCAGATGTGTTCCTTTCATGGGGTTGATTTTTATTAGTTACTTAAATGGAGACGTAATAATAACATATATGTTACTTAAATGGAGAAAAAATTTAATTGTAAGATTAAAGTAGCTAACCATATCCTTGTAAAGGATTTGTTTTGTTAGGCTTAGAATGGTTTAATGTTATTTGTATCGCAGATTGTTAACAAAAGAGAATTTATTTTAAACACCTGAATATGAATCCGGGACAATTATATACGGGAATCTACCTCTGCATACTGGTTCAGATATGCTTCGTGTCCTTGATCAACTTTTACCAAAAGAAGCTACAAAATCGCATACTTGGGATCATTTGTTTTTTGTTTGCCATCTCAATTGTGAAGATTGCCTATTGGGAACCGATACAAGGAACCATGTTCTCCATGATCTTTGGCGGGCCTCATTTGTTCTTATTTCCACCAATCCTTTATGTCTACCTGCGTTCATTAACTAAGGAAAGGAACAAGGAATTATTGATTCACTTATTCGTTCCAATAGTCGCATATCTTATAATTCGACCGATCAGAATAGCAATCCTTGGCTGGCCATCCGATTCCTTTAGTGAGGTTATTTACCATGAATTGATCCTCATTGCGATCATGATTTTTTATCACTGGAAATGTAAAAAGATTATAAAATATGATTTGAACAGGCAATTAAAATCGCATTTGGTCGGTCGATTTAAACGCTTTTACTATTCAATGTATCTTTATTTAATAGCCAGCACATTATTTCTTCTTCCGCTTTCATTTAATTATCATTATCAGCTCCCGACACTTACAGATTTAAACTATAACTATGTTTTTCCTGCCTATTTGTTCTCGTTCAGGTATCTATTCATGATTCCCTGCATGTTCTTCATTTTTTACTCTTTGACCGAAGTTTCGTGGATGAAGCGCTTGTTTATTTCAGCAGCTATTGAGGAAAAACGAATGGATAATGATGTAGAATTCTTAGAGCTTCATCGCCTTTTAAAGGCATCCGATTTTTACACCAATCCCAATTTGAATGTGGAAATGTTTCTGAAGGATAGTAACATTCCGAGAGCCACACTAAAAGCCTTTCTTTCAGAGAATGGGTATTCCAATTTTAATGAAATGATCAATACACTTCGTGTGAATGCATTCAAACGGATGGTCTCTCAAGCTGAGAATCAGAAGTACGATCTTTTTAGTTTAGCCCGGGAAGCAGGATTCAATTCCAAAGCTTCATTTTTCAGGGTCTTTAAACAGCTGGAAGGTGTCACACCTAATCAGTATCATAGAAGCAATATCAATAAGTCCTGATTTGTCTCAAAAATTAAAAATGAGACTTGTGTGTGCTTTTGAGAGTCTAAATCCGTGTATCCCGGCGATAGTTTTACCTAGGACTAAATGAAGCCTGATTAAATAATGGCTGGTAAGACTAATGAAAGAATTAATAAAACTCACTTGCATCCTGGGGATGCTATTTGCACACATATCAAGTGCTCAAAAATCAACCTCACCTCTTTGGTTGAATTTAATACCTGGTAAATACGATGTTGGGTTCAAAGCAGAATTTTTGGTTGACACAACCCGAATGTTCCCATCATCAGATTCTTTACCGCATGCATTGAAAGGAAGACCCATCAGGGTCAAAGTGTATTATCCGGGAACGAAGCAAAACTCGAGCTTACAAATGAGTTTCGAAGATCAAATACGTCTATATCCTTCTAATCCACAGTTTGCGAATTACAATGCAGTGCTAGGGTTGAGAGACATAAATCTTCAGGGACAGTTCGGCCCTCGCTCCGACTCACTCATGAGAGTATTATTTAGAATGGAGACCATGGCATATTCTGAAATCCCTGTAAATGAAGGTACGTTCCCTATGCTGATTTATAATCTGGGATTAGACGATCATCAAATGGAAAATTCAGTGCTTTGGGAGTACCTCGCTAGTCATGGTTACATCGTGGTTGTGATTCCATGCCTGGGAAACAGCCTTGAAAATAAATATGTGAACTACAATAGCAAAGGACTTGAAGGCTTGTATTTGGATGCATTATTTGCATTAAACACTTACAGAAAGAAGGACTATATTGACAAAGAGCGGATAGGAGCCATTGGCCACAGTTTTGGAGGAGCTGTTGCAGCATTGCTGGCGTGCAGAAATTCAGATGTTAAAGCAGTAGCCTCCCTGGATGGCACGATAAATAACCCGAGATCTCAAAATTTCCTTGATTCGCTTGATATCAATGCCAATACGATGCAGGTACCACTATTAAACTTATATACGAAAGCTCATGACAAAGACCTCACTATAGTCGAATCACTAGAAACACCCGTTTATGACGTTGGCTTTCATCGTGCGTCTCATTTTGATTTTCAAAATTTTGGCCTTTTTGCTCATGTGATAGGAGTTGATGATTCGCGAGTTGTAAGAAGAAGGAGTTCCGAAGAAGGAAAAGACGTTGTATTAGGTACAATAACTTTGACAAAAAGCTTTTTTGACTATTATTTTTTCGACGATCTGAAAGGTCTTTCGGTTATCAAAGGAGAAGGCCCTGGCTCAGAAAGATTAAATGAACTTGGAGAATTTAAAAACTGATAAAGATGAACTTTAATAAAGCTGATGCACGATCCAAGCTATTCTTCGTCCTTGTGACATTTATGTTTCAGGGGCTAAGTCAGGAAGTAGTTGGAAAAGCAGAGGTTTACCTTCCTGGGATCGTTTCTTTAGAAACTACCTGGGATGAATACCTTTCCTTTTCTCCGGACGGTAATCTTTTGACATTCACTCGTTCCGGATCTGATTTGCCTCATTTTGATCGGAGAATCTACTTTTCATACAAGGTAGATGGAAATTGGTCAGAACCTGTTTTGGCTCCTTTCTCCGGTGATTTCTTTGATAGGGGATCTTCTTTCTCTCCAGATGGAAACAGGATCTACTTTGGGTCGAATAGGCCTGGTGATAGAGGGTTTGACTATGATAGCGATATCTGGTATTCATCAAAAGCGGAGGACGGGTCATGGAGTGAAGCCAAACGAATGCCGGATGTGATTAACTCGGACGAGTTCAACGAAGGACATCCCTATGTAGCCAAAAGTGGTAATCTGTATTTTGTCAGGTACAAACGGGGAGTTGAGACGGACATATATGTGAGTAAGTGGGAGAATGGGGTCTTTCAAGAACCGTACAAGCTCAATGACAACATAAACACCGATGGGCCAGATTCACACTGTTACATTGATCCGGATGAGCGCTTTTTGATATTTACGCCTACAGATCGTGAAGGAGGCATTGGTGCAGGTGATGTTTATATCAGCTACTTTGAGGATGGAGACTGGCAAGCACCCGTCTGTCTGGGAAAAGAACTCAGCACTGAATTATATGAATACAGTGCCAAACCGGGACCTGGAGGAAGACTGTATTTCACTCGCGCAAAATTCGGATCAGACGGAATCCCTGCTGATATCTACTCAATTAAGGTAATGCTGGACTGAGCTGAAATCAGAAGTAGCATTATAAAGCAGGCAAATATAAATTCAGATATCTGGTCATTAGTATGAGGATACTCAGCATGACGATCTCTTGAAATTCTCCCAGATGTGTTCCTTTCATGGGGTTGATTTTTATTAGTTACTTAAATGGAGACGTAATAATAAACGATATGTTTCATAAATGGAGATAAAATAAGTCAGAACCTTAACTATTCGGAAATTGTTTGCTACTCAAACACGCAGAATATGAATCCGTATTGCGATCCTGAAACGGGCATTTGCACGCCATCAAGCTTTGAAGACCTTCAGTCGATTGGTCAGAAAAAGCTGACTGAGAAAACAGAAATCATTTATGTTGGAGATCCTATGTGTTCATGGTGCTGGGGCATTTCACCCGACCTCATCAAGCTTCGAGATTATTATCGAGACAAGGAAGTAGGCTATCGAGTAGTAGTAGGCGGGTTACGCCCCGGAGGAGGAGATGCCTGGGATGATAAAATGAAAGATTTTCTTAAAGAACACTGGGGGCATGTCAATGAGATGAGTGGTCAACCGTTTGGATATAAATTGATGGAGCTGGAAGATTTCAATTACGATACAGAGCCTGCTTGTAGGGGGGTAGTGGCTGCCCGACCATTGGTTGGGGATAGCGAAATGGAATTCTTTGAAGAGGTTCAGCGAAAGTTCTATGTAGATTCCGAGGATCCGGGTAAAATAGAATTCTATCAAAGCATCTGCGAAAAATTTGAAATTGATTACCAAAAATTCACAACTCGATTTCAAGATGAAGAAGTTCGCTATGAAACCAGAAATGAATTTGCACTGAATCGCCAGTGGGGTGTTCAGGGCTATCCAACCATTGTTCTGCTTCATCAGGATCAACTATTCATGGTAGCTCACGGGTATGCAACATTCGATCAAATGAAATCCCAAATCACTAAAACCATGCTGGAGGTCGCAAAAGACTAATTTTAGAAAAAGTGACTTAGGCAGTCGAAAACATTACCTCCCCCAAGCCACAAGACTTTATTTTCACATTTAGTTAGATCCCTTAGGGGGTCACATATCTGGTCAGTACTTAGCACCAACCAATAAATACTGCCCCGCATGAAAATTCTTCTTTCGCTCATAACCATCTTAATTTTTCAGCTAGGAGTTGCTCAAAAAGTGGTTTACTTTCCCGGCTTTGAATTAATCAATATGGAGCCTTCCAATGGGCTGCAGTACTCTACCTCTAAACTGATCAAATCCTACATTGAAGACAATCATGACTATACCATTTTGTTGGATGAACGCATTGGGGCAAATGTCTACCTTGGACGAGAGTTACTTTCTAATTCGATAGCCAAAGCAACAGAATTAGATGCACGTTATTTCATGACGGGTGAAATCCATTACCTACAAGGGGTTTATATCATCTCATTAGGAGTTTATGAAACGGCCACTCGCGAGCAGGTATGGCATGACATGGCAAAAGGTGCTGCTGAGCAGGATCTTGATCCATTGCTTTCACGGTTGGGTCGGTCTTTTTTTACCAGCAGAACAGCGAAAACCGATATTGAGATCGATGAGGTGACGGAGTATGATCAGATGGGAGTTGAGCTGGCCCAAATAAAAGTGAATCACTTTGTTGGGGTGATGTTAGGAGGCAAAGTCATTCCGAATGAAAGCACGATTTCAGGATTTGGTCTTGCATATACCTATGATGCATCTACGGTGTTGTTCAATTTTGATTTTGAGTTGTTTCCTTCATCTACCTTATCCATTAGTCATCATTCCGGCAAACGAAAACTACAAACCGGAAACATAAGCCTGGGAGTCACTTATCCGTTGACCCGAAAACGTACCACGCTTTATGTAAATGGAGGGATGGAGTATGGTTATACCACGCTGAAAGACCGAGTGTATGATGCAGACTACTCTACAACAGAAGCAGGCATTGGAGCTTTTGCCGGAGGCGGTGTGATGATCAATCGAAACTCTACCGTCAACCTGCGGATATTTACCGCTATCTCGGTTCCTTTTTATCGGGTAGATGACACGAGTGTTACCGGGTTTAAATTTGGAATCGTGACATCCTTTGCAAGAAAAAACTGAATCAATTATCAATAACTTTTGGCCAGTTTATCTCCGCTTGCTTGATAAAATTTGTCTGGTCTGCTTCCCACTTCTTTTGGATGCCCTTGCTGTAGTTGAGGTAGAGTTTGCCTCCTACTATTTTCCATGCGTCAGGTTCTATCTTGTAAAGGCTACCTTTTGAAACACCGAAGGCACAGAATCCACCAAACTGAGGCGCATACTTTTCCGGGTTCGCTTTAAAGGTTTCTAGGTTTTCTTGTGAACTGAAATACCAGTCGGCTTCCTTCCATTTCAAAGTATATGCTGCTATTCCCTTAACAGGTTCACCCTTCACGAAATAGGCTACAGGGTCGTATCCCTTTATCGCTCCATCTTTTGTGGAGTAGATGGGACTTTTCTGTGCGAATGCAATGATACTGGCAAGAAATAGAAATGTGGATGCGAATGTTTTCATATCAGCTATTACGATCTTTTTTAAAGAAGGATTGTGTAGGCAATGCCGTTTGTCAGCTGGAAGTCACCGGTTTTGTGAGAGATGCTTCGTTCCTCAGCATGACAGAATTGAAATGTCATCTTGAGCTACAGCGAAGGATCTCTTTATCTTTAGTTAGTGAAGAACCACAACTATTTCGTTTACATAACTACCAACAAATCGAAGAAAGTCCTATATACGGGAATGACTAATGATTTAAGAGCAAGACTTGGACAACATCTTGAAGATGCAATGAATAAAAAGAAAACTTTCGCGGGTAAATACAATTGCCATTTCCTGGTTTATTGGGAAAGGCATCAATATGTAAATCATGCCATTGAGAGAGAGAAAGAGATTAAAGGGTGGAAGCGCTTTAAGAAAGAAGATTTGATCAATTCAATAAATCCCGATTGGAGATTCTTAAATGATGAGGTTGATTGAGATGCTTCCTGCGTCAGCATGACAGCACGGAACCCAGATAATAGCGATTTATTAATCATTAGCACTGAATTTAAATCGAAGTGTCATCCTGAGCCACAGCGAAGGATCTATTCCAAAAAACGGGAATTGGGTATATTTAACTATGAAAGTTCCTACCGATTTACAGATTCTTTCTGAGATTTATTCATCTTATTACGATGAATTTAGGAGCTACAAAGAAGAAAGTAGAAGAAATAAAATTCATGTTCCTATCGATGTAGAGAAGATTGCAAATAAGCTTGGGGTTGATGAAGACATTGTATTCGGAAGACTGTATTACCATCTTAATCAGAAGTATGGGTATAAGCAAGATAATGGAGTGAGAGTGGATTTTTTTCTATTGGGACTTGGAAATGAAAGGCATTGTGTTCAGTTTCCGCTCATGGCCTCTGTTTTGGCGGATCTAAAAAAGGAAAATAGAAAGTTCAAAATAGCTACCACTATTGCAATTATTTCACTCATCATTTCTCTGATATCACTCTCCATTTCGATAATGAGAGGCTGATTAACTCAACACCCTCGCCGGCAGCATAAACAGCGCCCTTATAAATGCGAACACTCCCTCAACTGCAAAACCGAGAATTCGGAATGGAAGTAACACCAACCAAATAATCGGATAGAATAAAAGGATTGCCAGTGCTAATGGCCAGCAAATCACCAACAGGATAAACCAAAGTAGTAGTTTCATACAGGGTTTTACGTTTAGGCTAACAGGGTGGTTATCTGATCGAATGTGAACAATATCACGTGCAAAATCGTCCGTTTTAGTACGAAAAAGCCTCTTTATCTTTTGTATATTTAGTACATGAAGCTACCAATCTATCAAGTCGACGCGTTTACTGATCATCTATTTGCCGGGAACCCGGCAGCCATAGTTCCAATTGGAGATGAGTGGCCGATGGATGATGTCCTACAAAAAATCGCTATTGAAAACAACCTTTCGGAAACTGCCTTTTTTCAGAATCAGGGAGATTTTTTTGAGCTGAGATGGTTTACACCGGAATTTGAAATTGACCTCTGTGGACATGCAACGCTTGCTTCCGCTCATGTGATATATAATCACCTGGGGTATACAAAAGATCAAATTGATTTTGAGACCATGAGTGGACCTTTGATCGTGAAAAGAAAAGATCACCTACTTCAATTGGATTTTCCATCAAGAAATCCAGAGAAGGCGGAAATGAAAGAGGGATTGATGGAGGCGTTTTCTTTGACACCCAAAGAGGTGCTTAAATCCAGAGATTGGGTACTCGTGTATGATAGTGAGGCAGATGTGCGCGCGCTTAAAGTAAATGAAACGTTGTTGAGTCCTGAGCACTTTGAGAAAGGTGGAGTCATTTGCACGGCGAAGGGCGATGGAGTAGACTTTGTTTCACGATTCTTCTTTCCGGGAGGAGCATTATTCGAAGATCCTGTAACTGGTTCCTCGCATTGTTCACTCATTCCATACTGGTCAGAAAAACTAGGTAAAAAGGAAATGATTGCATATCAGCTATCAGAACGTAAAGGATATCTGCACTGTACTGATCTTGGCGAAAGGGTACTTATTGCAGGGAATGCTGTGACCTACATGAAAGGAGAGATCGAAATTTAGCAAGTGATTTTACCGTCACAACGAACCTGCCCAAAGGCAGGTGAAGCGATCTTTTTTCATGAACTGCTTCGTGATCTCGTCATAACGTATGAACTACTCTACTATAAACTCAAATTGGAAAGTCTGGATTTTCAAGCACTTCATCCAGCTGCTTTATGTGTCTTTGCGTATGCGCACTGATAAATATTAGCCAGTGATATCCACTGATTTCTCCCAGTGGACCAAAATCCTTATAATATCCTTTTAGGGGCTTTTCCACCTCATTGACATAAGTAATGGATTCCCCACGCTTCTGTTTGAATTCACTAATGAACGCTTTAGGTGTGCTGAATTGGCTTTCCGGCTGCAGTCGTTCCGGGGCATTGAATTTACGCTCACGGTTTTGAAGAAAGTCTATAACGTATTGAACCTTCTCCTGTACATAATCTTCTCCTCTAGGGCTCCAGATGGTGGTGTCCATTGCATCAGCTCTGCTGATGAGGCTACTCTCCGCTTTAAAGATGTGTTCACAGATTTCTGCTGGCGACCAGGACGTTTCCGTTGCTTTGAAGGTCCATTGTTCTTGACTCAGGTTTTTAATTCTGGTGAAAAGCTCTTTCTGTGATTGCTTTAAGTAGTCGTTAATGTACTTGCGGTCTTCCTTTGTCAGATCACCCTCCTTTAATGTAAAGGACGACCCTATTACCCAAATGGCCATCAGTATGGTTGTGCTTAATAATTTTTTCATAGTATTTGATTTTTAGCCAATCCTAACGACAAGCTGATTGGTGAGACTATGAAAACTGTATCAAGAAAGTTGAATGGTCAGAGTTTTCAGGCTGAATGGTCAGCATTAAACCAGGTTTTTAACTCGCGGCTTTTGTAGCGACTGACAGTAATGCAATCCTGAATGTGGGTCAATTGCACCCTGAGTTTATTGTTTACATCCTTCTGTAAGGATTGTATCGCCGATCTTGAAATAATGGTTTGCCGATTGGCTCGAAAAAATAAGTGAGACAGTTTTTCTTCCACTTCACTGAGTGATTCATATTGGGTGATGAGTTTATTGCCTTCTTTATCAATCAGGAATACACATCCGTTTTGATGAACAAAACATGAGATTTCCTCCTCAGCTATCGTTCGTAATTCTCCATTACGAACAATTGAGAGACTTTTTGCTGAAGAGGCAAGCTTATTAAAGGTGAGCGTGCCATTGCCTCTTGCATAGCCTCGTAAAACAAATACACCCGTTTCGATTAATGATATCATCATACAAACACCAAGCAATCCAACAAATCGGAATGGGTTCATCACGTATTGAAAGATCAGCATTTGCAACAGACTAAGAATCGTGAATATAAATGTGCAATAAAGCAGGTTTGTTCTGATGATCAGTAGCACAGAATTGAGATCATAGCCAAGTTTGACTTTTTTTGAAAGCCTCCTATAGTTCCAGGTATTGGTCTCGCAGATAAACAATCCATAAATCAGGAATATAGAGAATGGAATAATAGGAAATCGGTAGTCGGGCGAGAATGGGAGCTTCTGATAAGTAATGAGATGTGTCATGATGAACGCTAAGAGCACCATCAAACTCCTTCTGACCGCATTATCGCTAACCTTGATTTTCTGATTTGAAATGGCAATCGTCATAATATGAATTTAACCATTATTTGAGGCTGCCAACTATGATTTTTACATGAGTGGATTATGCATCACTCAAGTTCCTCGGTGAGGACATATCCAAAATCTCCAATTTTGAATATTGGCATACTTTTCATTTCGATTTGTTGCAGTGAATTTGTAGGGGTCAAAGCTATTTTGTCATTACTTAGAGTCGCCACAACTTTGAAAGGAAAATTATCCGGAAATCCGGTTTTCCATTTAAAACTTAGAGTCGATTGAGTTGAATCATATGAGTACAAAAGAACCGGAGGAGATTTTTCCTCTAAATAAACCTCAAACAATGGACTATAGTCTTTTTTTGACATTTCATTGAAATAGTTAATGAAGGTACCTGTTGTGATGTTTTGTTTCGCGAATGTGGTTAACGCACCTTTTAAAATCGAGAAAAAAGCTTCATCATCACCTATTTGCATTCTCAAAGTATGAAGCAAAAGTGCCCCTTTATAGTAAATATCCCCATCTTTAGGACTTACCCAGCTATTGTACCGAACGCCACATGGTTTTAAAATTGGACGTTCATTTGCCACATTTAAGGAAAGCAGCCACATGTAATGTCCATAATAGTTGGGTTGGTATAGCTGCTCTATGACCAAAGCCTCTGCATATGTAGCCAAACCCTCATGTAACCACATATCGCAGTAGTCATTTCCAGTGAGTAGGTTGCCCCACCATTCATGGGCTAGTTCATGAATCAATGTCGTATTAACTTTTAATGAATATTTGGGTGGTGCATAATCATTGTAAAAATAGGAGCCCATGGAGATTGCTGACTGATGCTCCATTGCTGATCCCCCGAGCGTGGTTTGCACGATTTTACAACCGTCTCTCCACCAAGGGAAGGAGCCGTATAACTTTTCAAGTTCTTTTACATGCAGAGGGGCTTGCGAGTAGAAAGACCGTGCCGTATCTATTTGATGACTAAGGGCAAAGACCTGAATTTCCTGTTCCTCACCATTGATGTCTGTATAAGGGAATGTTATTTTTTCATAATCGCCAATGTTGAACGAAATGTTATAAATGTTGATGGGGTTAAGCACCGAATGATGATAAACCCGATTTTCTCCTTTGGTGGTAACACTATCGAGTGTGCCATTTGCCGCTACAACCAGTGAGCCTGGAACTTCCACGCGTATGAAGCACTGCTCCGGTTCGTCATATAATAGTTCTTTACACGGCATCATATAATGTGCTCCGATTCCCTCAGTTTGTGTAGATATCCAAGGATTGCCATTGCTGTCGGTGCGCCATTGAATAGGCCCCTCATTTGATATGTTTGCAGGCTTGCCATGGTAGGCTATATTAATGGAACCGGTGACTCCTTTTTCGACCGGTTCTGAGTAGACGATGTAGAGCAAGTCTTTTCTGTGCTTCCAGTTTTTTATTGGAAAGGAGCTTTCAATGTTGTCTACTTTCAGTTTACTGTGCAAATCTATCAGGATGGAATCCTGTTGCATTTCCATCTCAAACTCAATTGTCATAAGTCCTGCAATTCGCTCCTTTTCTGGGTCTACTTTGACATACCAATCATAAGTGGTAATATCGTAGGCCCTTAAGTTATTGGTCTCGCCTTGGAGGTAGTCAAGCTTCGAAAATCTTGGAAAACCTTCTTTCTTATTGGGGAAATAATACTTAACAAAGGGTTTGTATCTACATGAACCGGCGATCAAGGATACAATTATTAGAAGAAGTAGCTTTTTCATTTTGGCCCTATGGTTCAAATCAAGCAATTTACTGTTTCTCGAAATAAGTGCTCACATTAAGAGCAAGCATATCACCTACAAAACCTCCACAATGTGCCTCGCAACCTTCCCGGTACCATCCCAAATCTGGTGACGACAGGATGTACCTGATGCCAGAATGATGGTGTCTTCATCTGCCTTTCGAACTCTAGGAAAAAGTACCAGTTCACCAATTTTCATTGAGACATCAAAATGTTCTTTTTCATAGCCAAATGAACCGGCCATGCCACAGCATCCACTTGGAATCATTTGCACATCAAAACCTTCGGAAGCCTTTAAAATTTTCATGGTAGGTGTCATGGATGAAAGCGCTTTTTGGTGGCAATGGCCATGCACCAGCACCTTTTGTTTCTTGCGTGGAAAGTCTTCAGATTTCAGATTACCAGCATCAAGTTCTTTGGCTAAAAACTCTTCAATGGTGAAAGTTTTGTCAGCCACCTTCTCTGCCTTTTCTTTTTCCTTGCCTCTCAGCAAGTCCGGATATTCATCCCGAAATGTCAGGATAGCGGAGGGTTCTATTCCCACCAGGCAGATATCTTTTTTCAACAAACTGTGGAATAGATTCACGTTTTCCTGAGCCAGTGCTTTCGCCTCCTCTAACATTCCTTTCGATAAATAAGCTCGTCCGCTGATGGCATGATTAGCCGCTCTCACTTCATACCCCATCCGGTCCAGGAGCATGATTGCCTTTTTGCCAATTTCTACATCCAGGTAATTGGTGAATTCATCAAAAAAGAAGTAAACCGTCTTTTTTGATTCCCTGTGAAGCGAATGAAATTTGGTATCAAACCAGGAGCGGAGGGTTTGATTGGCCATCTTAGGGATTGATCGCTTGGATGCAAATCCCAACACTGGTTTTGAAAGATTACGTGTCAGGTTATACGCCCAGGGTGCTATCTCAAAGCGTTCCATGCTTTTCGCATAGTTTGCAATCATCTTCGTTCGAAACGATACACCCTTTTCCTTCATCGATTGATATTGCCACTCCGCTTTGAGTTTGCCCATGTCTACATTGGATGGGCACTCTCGCTTACAGCCTTTGCATGATAAACAAAGATCCATCACCTCTTGGATTTCAGGTTGTGTGAATGGGTTAGTTTTCTTGGATTGAGTGAGCATCTCGCGAAGAATGTTGGCTCGTGCTCGTGTAGTGTCCTTTTCATCTCGTGTGCCTTGATAGCTCGGACACATCGTTCCTCCAGTAAGTTCTGACTTTCGGCAATCCCCAGACCCGTTACAAAGTTCTGCCGAACGTACAATGCCTTCATCCTTTGAGAAGTCCAACAAAGTTCCAAAATCAGGCGTGTCCTGATTCTTCTCGTATCTTAATGAAGTGTCCATGGGAGCGGTATCTACTATTTTACCCGGATTGAAGATATTATCCGGGTCCCATGCTTTTTTTACCTTCTTAAGAAGCTGATAATTTTCATCTCCAATCATTCGAGGAATAAACTCGCCTCGTAAACGACCATCACCATGCTCCCCGGAAAGCGAGCCGTTGTATTTCTTAACCAAATCAGCGATTTCCTCTGCGACGGTCCGGAAAAGCTTGATACCTTCTTCGGTTTTAAGGTTCAGGTACGGGCGAAGGTGCAATTCGCCGGAACCGGCATGTGCATAATGAACACTATACAACCCATGCGTGTGCAAGATTTTGTTGAAATCTCCTATGTAATTTGGAAGATCCTTTACATCTACCGCCGTATCTTCAATAACCGGAGCAGGCTTAGTATCGCCCGGGATATTGGACAAGAGGCCAAGACCAGCCTTTCGCAAAGACCAGACTTTTGAGATATTGTCTCCTTTAATAATTGGAAAAGCATATCCCAGCCGCTGCTTGCCCAGCTCTGTGAGAAAATTAAGTATCCGGATGTCGACCTCCTTTTCCGTATCGCCAATCAACTCAATTACCAAAATGGCTTTTGGCTCACCTTCAACAAAGAATCTATTTGCAGCCTGTTCTTTATTCCGGGCTGTAGCTTCCAAAATGTAATGATCCATTAGCTCACAGGCGTAAGGCTGATAATTTAAAGCGATCAGATTTGCTTTTAGCGCATCATCAATGGTTTTAGTATGGACACAAACAAGCCTTTTATGTCCTTCAGGTATTTTGGTGATCTTCAGCTTGGCAGCTGTAACAAACGCAAGGGTGCCTTCAGACCCAGCAATCAGCGAACAGAAATTGAAAGGTTTTCCGTCGGGATTAAATGGTTGCATGCGCGCTAACATGTCTAGGGCATAGCCTGTGTTTCTTCTGGGAATGTTAGGTTTGGGAAATTCTTTTTTGATCCGCTCAACATGTTCTTTATCATGGAGAATTTCAGATATGTTTTTATAAACCTGAGTTTCATGTTCAGAGGAACCACTTAGATTATCAGTTTCTTTAAAATGAGCATGCGATCCATCAGATAACAAAGCCTTCACTTCCAGCAGGTGTTCTCGGGTACTTCCATAGACGACTGAGTTAGAACCACAGCTATTATTCCCAATCATTCCTCCAATCATGGCCCGATTGGCAGTGGAGGTTTCCGGAGCAAAGAAGTAGCCATGCTTTGATAGCTCCCGGTTTAGTTCATCGCGTACAATTCCCGGCTGTACCCAAACGTATTCTTCCTCAAGACTGACTTCCAGAATTTTAGTGAAATGTTTAGACACATCTACTACAATACCTCCTCCTACTACCTGCCCGGCAAGGGAGGTGCCTGCAGTACGGGGTATAAGTGAGGTTTGATTTTCTCTTGCGAAGTGAATCAACTTTTTCAGGTCATCATCATTTTTTGGAAGAGCCACGGCTACCGGAACTTCACGATAAGCAGATGCATCGGTAGCATAGATGCGTCGAATGGCTTCTCCGGTATGGAGGTCCCCATCTAACCCCTTTTTTAAAGCAGTGAAGTTCATGGTTCAAACCTAGCTGAGATTTTCTAATTTCTAGCGTCATTCCTGACGTAGTAGAACGGAGTTCAGGAATCTTTATCAAAAGATTCCGGTATTTCTCATGCCTCGAAAACCGGAATGACGATTCTAAAGAAAATTTCCGATCCAAATGTAACCTTCCGAAATTACCTCAGTTTCCCCGATAGAATGCACCGAATGAACCTACTGGAAGACCACAGTTTGATGTTGAAAGTAAAAGAGGGCGAGGTAGAAAAACTCAACCTGCTTTATAAGCGATATAGTCGAAGATTTTTTGGTTTCTTCTACGGAATGACCAATGATGGGGCTACCAGTGAAGATCTGGTTCAAAACGTGTTTATGCGGATTTTGAAGTATAAGCACACCTATAAAGAAAGTGGTGATTTTGAAGTGTGGGCCTTTCAGATGGCACGAAATGTTCATCACGATCACTACAGAAAAAATAAGCGATATGCCTTTCATGAAGACATGAATCCTTATGAAGAACGATTGAGTGAAAACAAAAATCAGGAAGTTGAAATGGAACGATCAGATGAATTGAATTACCTGAAGAAAGCTTTGGCCAGCCTTTCAGATGAAAAGAGAGAACTCATTGAACTGGTGCGGTTTCAAAAGGTGAAATACGCCAAGGTGGCGGAGATGCTTGGAGTGACTGAAAGTGCAATCAAAGTTCGTGTGCATCGAATATTAAAAGAATTACGGGAATCCTATATAAAAATGGATGTGTGAATTTCCCCTTTGAAGGCGGTCCGACGATTCGGAGGTGCGAAGGACTTGAGGAGGCAAGGGGATGTTTGAAGAAGTAAATTTTAAATCTCAAAAAAGAGATAGAAATGAAGATAAATAAGAAAAAAGCGGAGGAGTTGTGGCAGGATAAAGTAGCCGGAAACATCAGCGAGAATGAGGAAAAAGCTTTGATGCAGTTCCTTGAAGCAAACCCTGAGATGGCTTCAGAGCTATCGGATCTTCAACAAACCTGGGATTTGTTCGAGGAAATAGAACGGCCGGAACCTTCAGCATCGATGGATGCAAGGTTTGAAGGAATGATGGCCGCTTACACAGAGAAGCAGAATGAGGTTCGACCGAATGTCCTTGATTGGATTGTAGAGCGAATGACCAGGAGCTGGCAGGTAGGATTAGCGTCTTTAGTAATGGGACTTTTTATTGGATGGTGGATGCTACCATCACAAAATCAGAAAGAAGACATAGCTCAACTAAGCAATGAAATCCAGAGCATGAAGGAAATGATGATGCTGACACTCATTGAACAGCCAAAAGCGCAGGAACGAATTCGGGCGGTGAATATGGCAGCTGAACTTCCGAAGGCGGACGAAAAAGTGATTAGTGCCTTGATTTCAACCCTAAATCACGATGATAATCTAAACGTGCGATTAGCATCTCTGGAGTCTCTGGTTAGATACGCAGATCTACCAGAGGTTAGGCATGCACTCGTGGATGCCCTCAAAATACAGGAGTCTCCTTTGATTTTGGTTGCCATAGCGGATGTATTGGTTGCGATACAGGAGGATTCATCGGTAGAAGCAATGGAGGATTTGAAAGAGACTACCAAGGATGAAATAGTGAAGGAAAAGCTTCAGGAAAGCATTCAAACACTCAAAAACACATAAACTCAAACAACGGACTAATGAACTTATTATTTATACTCATAATGCTGATCAATCCCGACCTCAAGGAGGGCAAGGTAGAGATCAATAAAGAATACACCATAGAGAATCCAAGCCAAATGGCTGTAATTGTCAACAACATTAATGGTGATGTAGAGATAGAGGCATCAGGTGACAACAAAGTATATCTCAGCTTAGTCATCGAAATGTCTGCGGGTACGGATGAATTATTGGCGGAAGCTAAAAGTGAACTCGAACTCGGCGAATTGTTCGCACATGATTCTCTGGTGTTTTATACCAAAGCGCCATTCATTAAAAAATACCGGTGGGGAAATCACACGGGTTATGATATGCACGACTACCCAAAATATGCTTTCAAATATCAGTACAAACTCAAAGTACCCAAAGCTGTCAGTCTCGAGGCAAAAACAATCAACAATGGAGATGTTTTTGTGAAAGACATTGATGGACCGGTCAAAACGTGCAATGTCAATGGCGAGGTTGAGATCAAAAACGCTCGTCAGGTACTTCAGGCATCAACAGTAAATGGAGATGTAACCATAAATTTTTTAGAAAGTCCAAAAAATCCTGTTGATTTTCATACTGTAAACGGCGATTTCAATTTTGAACTACCTGAAAACTTTAGTGCTAAAGTTTATTTCAACTCCATGCATGGAGACTTATATACCTCTTTTGACTACCAGCGCATGAGCCCTAAAGTCGAAAAAAGTGAAAGCAATGGAAAATTTAAGATAGGGACAAAAACCGGAGTTGAAATAGGTTCCGGAGCATCAATGGAAATGTGTATTTAAAAAAAACTGAATAACCGCACATAAGTGTGCAACTAAATATAGAAACAATGAAAAAGCTATTAATTATATTATTTCTTGTAGCCTCAGCAAGTGTTTGGGCGCAGGATTTCAACGAACGTATTGCAATTCCACTCAGTTCTCCTGGCAACAAAGGGAAACTGGAAGTGGGCCTTGTCAGAGGTGACATCATGGTTGAGGCCTATGATGGCAAGGAAGTAATCATTGAGGCCGAAGCGAGTACTAAATCAAAAGATGATGATTGCGCAAGCTGTGATGATGATGACAGAGATGATAGATCTGTTCCATCCGGAATGAAAAGGATCGCTTCAAGCCCAATTGAGCTAAGTGCTTCTGAAAACAATAACCGGGTGAAAGTAGAAACCAACTCATGGAAAAAGCCTATCAATTTGACCATCAAAGTACCTGCAAATTTTGATCTGGAGATTTCCACAGTACATGGCCAGGTAGATGTGACCGGAGTAAGTGGAACCCATGAGATTTCAGCTGTACATGGCCCCCTGATGTTAAAAAACATGAGTGGATCTATCGTATCGAATACGGTTCATGGAGACATCATTGTCAATTTCCTAAAAGTGACACCTAATGAGCCAATGTCATTTGTTACACTCCATGGAAATGTGGATGTAACGTTTCCTCCAGGCATAAAAGCCACTGCTAAAATGAGATCTGATCGTGGAGAAATATTTACTGACTATGACATGACTGTAGACCGGTCCAAACCAGAGGTTAAGTCTGACGATGGTAAGTACAAAGTATCCATTAACTCCTGGGTCTTTGGAGCCATTAATGGAGGAGGCCCTGAGTATACGTTTAAGAATATGCATGGTGATATTATTATAAGAAAGAAGTAATTCTAACGTCCCCACCTTCCTGGTGGGGAATTCTTTTTTTTCAAAGCCCTATATGACCTAACTGCTTGGTTTTCCTTTAATTTGAGGATTATTACAAACCAAGTATGAAGAGAATTACCCTAATCACAACAATCTTTTTGTTGGCATACCAGCTGTGTGCCCAGCAAAAGAGCATTGAATTTGTAGAATATGATCTGGACAATGGACTCCATGTGATTCTACACCAGAAAAACAAAACCCCAGTTGTGGCAGTGACCATGCTATATCATGTGGGTTCGAAAAACGAAGATCCAAAACGCACGGGCTTTGCACACTTTTTTGAACACCTTTTATTTGAAGGGAGCGAAAACATAGAGCGTGGAGAATTTGCCAAGTATGTTCAAAATGCAGGAGGAACGTATAACGCAAATACATCAGCGGATCGCACGTTTTACTACGAGCTACTACCATCCAATCAACTTGAAATGGGCCTTTGGTTAGAGTCGGAAAGACTTTTGCATGCCAAGATCGATGATGAAGGAATCGAAACACAAAGAGAAGTAGTCAAGGAAGAAAGAAGGCAAAGAGTAGATAACACTCCTTATGGAAGCATTTTAGAAGAAGTATTAAAAAGAGCCTATAAAGATCATCCATATCAATGGACCACAATTGGATCACTTTCGCACTTAAATTCTGCTAAGAAGGAAGAGTTCGCCGAATTTTATAAAACATTCTATGTACCGAATAATGCAACGCTTTCGATTGCTGGTGATATTGACATAGAGAATACGAAAAAGCTGATTCAGCAGTATTTTGGTGAAATACCACGAGGAGGAGATATTCCAAGGCCAACTATTGAGGAAGCCTCATTGAATAAAGAAGTAAAGGCCACAGTAAATGATAAAATCTTTTTACCAGCTGTTGTCCATGCTTTCAGAATTCCTGAACAGGGATCAGAAGACTATTATGCTGTAGAGATGCTTACCAACTTGTTGTCTAATGGAAAGAGCTCACGTATTTATAGATCTGTTGTTGAGGAGCAGGAAAAATCTGTGCAAGCTCAGGTAATTCCACTATCCTTTGAAGACCCTGGTCTATCGATTACGTTTTGTATTGCGTCAAGAGGGGTAGATGTAGATGATCTGAATGATGCTGTAGATGCCGAATATGAGAAGGTGAGAAAGCAATTGATTTCGGAAAAGGAATTTCAAAAATTAAGAAATCAGATTGAAAATCAGAAGCTGAGTTCATTCAGCACGGTAGCGGGGATTGCGGAGGCTTTGGCCAATTACCATACCTACTATGGTGATGCAAACCTCATCAATACAGAGATAGATAGGTACATGAGTGTGACTCGAGAAGACCTTATGCGTGTTGCAAACAAATATTTTGTGCCGGACAATAGAGTGCGATTGTACTATGTACCGGGATACTAAAAACGCAATGGTCTCATTTCACCAAAAAAATCAAACATTATGAAAAATATTTTAAGCATAATCGTACTTATAGGATTTGCTGCGACCTCTTTTGCGCAAAATCCGGAACAAACAATTAAAGTCTTTGATCGGAGCAAAGCCCCCGATCCAGCCCCGGCTAAAAAAATAGAAATAGGATCCTATGATTCTTTCACCTTACCCAATGGCCTGGAAGTCTTCGTCGTAGAAGATAAGGATGCCGTAAGAGTTTCCTTTCAGCTTTCCCTACTCAAGAACGGGCCCCTAATGGAGGGTGATTTAGCAGGAGTTGGAGCCATAACCGGAGAACTATTGGAAAATGGCACGAAAAGCAGAAGCGCAACAGACATAGAAGATGAAATTGACTTCATTGGAGCAAACTTACAAAGCTATGATGGCGGAATTTTTGGAAGTTCTTTGAAGAAGTATCAGGATAACCTACTAGAAATTATGTCGGATGTTTTATTGAACCCAAGCTTTCCGACCGATAAGCTGGATAAAATAAAAAAGAGGAGAATGTCTAATCTATTAGCCAACTCGGATGATCCTAATGTGATTTCAAATAAGGTAGTTAGAAGTGCAAATTACACGCGGGAGCATCCTTACGGGGAGCAGACGACAGCTACTACTATTAGTAATATTGACAAAGAAAAATGTGTAGAACATTACCAAAAATACTATAAGCCAAACGCTGGCTATCTGGTAATGGTAGGAAATATTTCATTGGATGAAGCCAAGGAAGCGGCGAACAAATACTTTGCAGACTGGGAAAAAGGTGAGTTGAATAGCAATACGGACGTTGATGGTGGAGTAGTACCGTCTGAAAATAAGATTTTACTTGTAGATAGAGAGCAATCTGAACAATCAGTTATTGATATCACCTATCCGATAAATGACCTAAAACCAGGTACAGATGAAGCATTAACTGCAAGCGTTATGAACTCAATTCTAGGAGGAGGAAACGCCAGACTCTTTAATAACTTGAGGGAAGATAAAGGCTATACTTACGGTGCATACTCCAGGTTGAGTAGCGATGAGTATGTAGGATCTTTCAGCGCGTCAGCAAGTGTAAGAAACGAAGTGACCACAGAAGCGCTTACTGAATTCTTTAATGAGATGGAAAAAATTAGAGATGAACCTGTACCGCAGGAAGAACTTGATTTTACCATCAATAAAGTAGCAGGAAGTTTTGCCCGATCGCTCGAAAGCCCGCAGACCATTGCCAACTTTGCAATAAACACAGCCAGATATGATCTGCCGGATGACTATTATCAAACCTATCTTCAACGACTGAAAGATATCACGGTCGATGATATCCAGGCTTCAGCACAGAAATATATTAAGCCTGAGCAGGCAAATATTGTAATTGTTGGTAAAGGAGAAGAGATTGCTGATGGCTTGACGGAATTTGGTGAAATAGTCAATTATGACAAAGAAGGAGAAGTTATTGAAACGGTGGATCTTTCAACCCTTTCTGTTGATGATACCACTCCTGAAGAAGTTATTGCCAATTACATCAAAGCCATTGGAGGGAGTGACAAAGTTAGAGCCATTAATACTTTGGTGATGAAATGTTCTTCTTCAAGTGGCGAATTCAATTTGATTAGAAAGGGCCCCAATAAGGCTACCAATTCATTGATCAATGGAGAAAAGATGGTCTTTAGAACCATAATTAATGGTGAAAAGGCTTCTATGGTTACGCAAGATGGTCCTCGTCCACTGGATCTTACTACAATTACTAAGATGAGGTATGCTAGCAGAATACATGAGGAAGTATTCTACGGCGATCCGGGATGGAAATTTAAGACTAAGCTCAAGGATGTAGAAGAAGTGAATGGAAAAGCCTGTTACAAAGTACAAATACTGACACCATCCGGTGATCGAGTTACAAAGTATTATGACGCACAAAGCGGATTACTCATTAAGGAAAAATCACCTTTTAAGGGAACAATTACCTATGAAAACTATAAGAAAGTAGAAGGAATCATGTTTCCACATAAAATCTCTGTTGAGAAATCGATGCTTTATGGGACATACAGCACAGTCGTTACCAGCATAGAGATTAATATAGAGGTAACAGACTTCTTTTTCCGAATCTTTTAGTGCCGGATTCATAAAATAAGAACAAGCCTGGCCATGCGTTGTGACCAGGCTTGTTTATTTCTATCTTGCTTGTGCATGGAAGCAATTGATCAAGTCCGGCTCAATTTTAGTGAAGCGAACCTCTTCTACCTAAACCTTAGCCTTGGGTTCATCATGTTTGGAGTGGCCATTAATCTTCGCGTTGAAGATTTCATTCGAGTCATTAAAAATCCAAAATCTGCTATTGCAGGTATTCTTTCACAATTCCTAATACTTCCGGCATTAACATATCTTCTTATTCTTGTTATTGAGCCTCGTCCCAGTTTTGCTCTGGGTATGATGCTGGTGGCGGCTTGTCCCGGAGGCAATATTTCAAACTTTATGACAGCCATGGCACGAGGCAATACAGCCTTATCCGTGAGCCTTACTGCCGTATCCAGCACGCTCGCCATTTTTATGACACCTATCAACCTGACTTTTTGGGCAGGGGTGTATGCACCTACTGCAGAGATCTTAACTGAAGTGAGCTTGGATTTCTGGCAATTGTTGAAAACCATAACCACACTATTACTTATTCCAATAGTTGCCGGTATGCTTTTGCGGAAATGGAAACCTGCTTTAGCTGATAAGTTGCATCCATTCATGCATTATGGATCGATTGCCATCTTTGCAGCCATAGTTATCATGGCTTTTAGTGCCAATTTTGATTTATTTCTACAATACATCCATCTGGTTATTTTTCTGGTATTGCTTCACAATGCAACCGCGCTTACTGCAGGGTATCAAATAGCTAAACTTTTTGGTTTAGATCAGCAGGACAGAAGGTCAATCGCGGTTGAAACCGGCATTCAGAACTCTGGTCTGGGTCTGATTTTAATATTTAGTTTTTTTCAAGGACTCGGAGGGATGGCCATCGTCGCAGCATGGTGGGGAATCTGGCACATTCTTTCAGGGCTCAGTCTGGCCTACTTTTGGAACAGAAATGCCCAATTATCACCATCTGCAGTCGTAGATTCCAATGGTTGATTAAGTTATATGATAATCAAGACATTAAGTGGATTTGCTGAATATTTCTTGCGAATAGCCAATAGCAAATTATTTCCTTATTTTTGCCGACCTTATTTAAAGAGCATTTAGAAGAATATGGCACTAATAGGAATTTTGAGAAACAAGATGGGTAAGATCGTGGTGGGAGCAATCATGGTCACCATGGTAGCATTCATTGGCACGGATTTAATTGGAAACTCATCTATTTTGGGAGGAGGCGATAACCCGGACATAGGAGAGATAGCAGGACAAAGTATTTCCAACGCCCAGTTTCAAAATAAAGTAGATGAGTTGTCTTACAACTTTGCAATTAATACTGGAAGAAATCCTTTACAGCAAGAAACTGACCAGATCAGAAATCAAGCCTGGAACGGATTGATCCTTCAATATGCTTACGAGCAGCAGTTTGATGAATTGGGAATCGTAGTTACCAATTCAGAACTTGTTGACATGGTTCAGGGGAGTAATATCAGCCCTCAAATACAACAGTTTTTTGCAGATCCTCAAACCGGCATTTTCCAAAAAGAAAATGTGACCGCATTTCTTGGAAGCCTTCAGCAGGCACAACCACAACAACGAAATTCGTGGATCGCATTCGAGCAGTCGCTCGTACCTAGCAGAAAGCTGGAGAAATATGCGAACCTATTCACCAAAACAAACTACGTAACGAAATACGAGGCGAAAGATGAGTACGTAAGTCAGAATGCAAGTGCTTCTGTTGATTACATGTATGTACCATTTCTTAGCATAAGCGATTCTTCGATCACGGTTACCGATAGCGAGCTACAAGCCTATTTAGATAGCCATGAGTCTGAATTTCAGCGTGACGAAACTCGAAATATGGAATATGTGGTCTTTAACATAGTTCCATCGAGTGTTGACTCTGCAGTAGTTGCTGATGAGGTAGTAGCGTTTAAGCAATCGCTTGCTCAGGCATCAAACGATTCCAGCTTCGTTAGCATTAATTCTGATGATCCATACCCATTCATTACCTATTATGAAGATAATCTACCTGCTTCTTTGCAAGGTCAGGAGGTTGGATTTGTATCTGAACCTGAAATTGTAAACGGATCTTACGAATTCTACAAGCTGTCAAGAAAAGACGAAATCACCGCTGATAGCGTGCTTTACCGAGTGGCTAAAATGAAGAAAGAATTCTTCACATCTGACGAGACAATCAATGAAGTATACCGTCAGGCAGATCTTTTTGCAGCATCAGCCGGAAACGTGGAAGAATTCAGAAGGCTTGCAGAAGAGCAGAGCCTGAATGTTAGACAAGCTAACCGAATTGGGAAAAATGCACAGCGAGTTGGTTCAATGGTTGAGGCAAGAAGTCTGGTGCTCTGGTTGTACAATGATGCGTCGACTGGTGCGGTTTCTGAAGTGAAAGAAATCGGAGACCTATATGTAGTTGCTGCCATGACTGCAGAGCAGGAAGAAGGAGTAGCAAATCTTGATGAAGTGAAAAATCAGGTTGAGCGAAAAGTAAGAAACGAAAAGAAAGCTGAGACTATCATGAATGCACTTGGTGGACTCGACGCTTCTGATGTAGAATCCATGGCGATTGCCTACGGTGATGGTGCGAAAACCGGATCTGCAGACTTTCAGCTGTTTTCAAATAGTATTACGGGTGTTGGTTATGCACCGGAAGCCATCGGCTTAGCATTTGCTCTAGAAGAAGAAGAAATGACTAACGCATTTGGCCTTCAGGATGGTGTCATTGTTGTGAAGCTTCTCACAAAAGATATTCCGGCTGATGTGGCTGATTATTCGTCATATGCGTTGCAAGTGTCACGTCAGCGATTAGGTCAAAATGCAATGGTGGCTGACTTCCCGCTTTCGTACTTTAGATTATTTGTACCGAGAAAAATTGATCAGGCAATTAAAGAATTTGCTGAGATCGAGGATATGAGATACAAGTTTTTCTAAACAAAAGATTTTAAAAATTAAGAGCCATTCTGAACGATCAGGATGGCTTTTTTTTTATATGACTGTACACTTTAATTAAATTGTAGCTATGAGCTGGGATGAGAAATCATTTTTAGAGAAGTTGGAGGGGACGCATCAATTCCCCGAAAATTATACGTTCAAATTCATTGTGAAACCTGAGCATCAATCAAAAGTAGAATCCCTTGTGCCTGATGCAGACATAAAGCTCAAGCCGAGCTCCGGAAATAAGTATGTGAGTGTGACTTTGACCAGGAAAATGGAGAGTAGCCAGGACGTAGTGGAAGTCTACAAGGAGGCGAACAAGATCGAGGGAATAATTGCACTATAAATTCAAAAGTTATGAGCTGGAAAGAAGAAAATAACATACTGAAAAAGACGTTCGAGTTTAAAGATTTTGTAGAAGCATTTGGCTTTATGAGTCGGGTAGCGATCATCGCTGAAAAGCAAAATCATCATCCCAATTGGAGCAATGTTTACAATAGGGTGAGTTTCGAACTCAATACCCATGATGCCGGAGATATAGTGACCGAGAAAGATCATAAACTGGCAGAAGCGATTGATGGGTTGGTTTCTTAAACAATTAAATTTAATGTCATTTCGAGGGAAGTGCAACGACGAGAAATCCTTAAACCTGAATGCAAAGATTTCTCCCTCCTATGTCGGTTCGAAATGACAAAGGAAGGCTTAGATCTTACTATAAGGTCTCTTTGATAGCGTCTCTTTATGTCCTTTGTGGTTAAAAATCTAACTTAGCCCTATGACCATCGAACCCGGAAAGCTGTACCTTGTCCCTACTCCAATTGGGAACCTGGCAGATATGACCTATCGGGCAGTGGAAGTACTTAAAAATGTGGACCTCATTCTGGCTGAGGATACGCGAACGTCCGGATTCCTACTCAAGCATTATCAGATAGGCACACCAGCGCAAAGTTTCCACGCTCACAATGAACATAAGAAAGTGGAGGAAGCTATCGCAAAGCTGAAAGAAGGCAAGTCGATTGCTCAGATATCGGATGCAGGAACACCCGGGATTTCGGATCCGGGGTTTTTGTTGGTTCGGGAAGCACTCGCAAATGAGATCCTTGTTGATTCATTGCCCGGAGCTACAGCGTTTGTCCCGGCATTGATAAAGTCAGGGTTTTCATGTGAGCGATTCGTTTTTGAAGGATTCCTACCTCATAAAAAAGGGAGACAGACACGAATAGAGACAATGAAGGAGGAAAGCAGGACTGCCGTCTACTATGAATCTCCGCATCGGCTGTTAAAGACACTCCAACAATTCAAAGAAATTTTGGGGGATCGAAACGTTTCAGTTTCCAGAGAGTTAACAAAGAAGTTTGAAGAGACAGTTACCGGCAGCATCAGTGATGTACTTACCTATTTTAGTACAAAGAGCATCAAAGGAGAGTTCGTAATTGTACTGGAAGGAGCAAAATGAACCTTGAAAAAATTACCGAGAAAGTAGCCCAAATTGCGTTGGAAACCGGTGCGTTTATTCGGCAGGAACGGAAACGATTTTCCTATGATGAGGTGGAATTTAAAGGGGATAGTGACCTGGTCTCTTACGTGGATAAAGAGTCTGAAAAACAGATTATTTCAGGACTGGAAAAGGTACTGCCCGAAGCAGGGTTTATTACAGAAGAAGAAACCACCAAACAGGGACAAAAAGAGTTTACCTGGATCATTGATCCACTTGATGGTACAACGAACTTTGTGCATGGAATCCCCAATTATTGCGTGAGTATTGGCTTAATGCACGAAGGTAAGATTGTCTCAGGGGTAGTTTACGAGGTTGCAAATGATGAATGCTTCTATGCATGGAAAAATGGTGGTGCCTACCTGAATAAGCAGCCGATTCGGGTATCTCAAGCCAAATCATTTTCCGATACCGTTCTGGCTACCGGATTTCCATATTACGAATTTGAACGATTGGATGAGTACTTAAAAATTCTTCATCAGTTGATGGAATCTACTCAGGGTCTCCGACGAATGGGAAGTGCAGCAGCTGACATGGCGTACGTTGCATGTGGAAGGTATGGTGGGTATTTCGAGTACAACCTTAACTCATACGATATCGCCGGAGGAGTTATTCTTGTGCAGGAGGCTGGCGGTAAAGTCACTGACTTCAAAGGTGGAGATGACTACATTTTCGGCCGAGAGATTGTTGCCGGTGGGGCGGTGCACCCCCAGCTTTTGCATGTAATTAAGAAATACTGGTAAGATTCTTGTTGATTAGATGAGCTAAATTTAATCCTATGAAGACTCTCACTATTCTCATGATATTCCTTATGGCTGCATGTGGTGGCAATGGGGGATCCAGTTCTACGATAGCAGATATGGAAGCAGCTCCAATTATGGAGATGTCAGAATCCGATGCAAGTACTTCTAGTTTGCGAAAAGTATCTAATCAGTCACAGCAAGATTCTGAAATAGAAAAGAAAGTCATCAAAACTGGTGGTCTCTCCTACAGTGTGGAAAGCACTAAAAAGGAGTACCAGCGTATCAACAAGCTGCTCGATCAGTACGATGCTTATATCTCCTCGGAAAACGAAAACAAAGGATACGATCGGATCAACTACAATGTGAGCATCAAAGTGCCCCCTCAAAATTTTGATCCGTTGATCAATGATCTTACCAAAGACAGAAAGCTGGATAACCGATGGGTAAACACTGACGATGTGACCGATCGGTATGATGATTTGCAATCCCGGATTGCAAACAAGAAGAAATTGGAAGAACGCTATCAGGAAATCCTCCAGAAAGCTAATAATGTTCGGGATATACTGGAAGTGGAAAGAAATCTCAATCAGGTTCGCGGTGAAATAGAATCACTTCAGGGGCAGTTTAAATTACTGAGTCACCGCATCAATTTTAGCACTATAGATGTTTCATTCTACGAATTGATCCCGTATGAATTGGATCAGGAGCAGCGACCTGGCTTTGGCACTCGTTTGGTTAACTCCATTACCGCCGGGTGGCAAGGATTCCTCACCTTCCTGGTTTACACATTAGCTCTTTGGCCCTTTGGCTTACTGGCAATAGGAGTCGTTTGGGTGGTGAGAAAGGTTAGAGCTCGTAAGAAATAGTAAAACACCCCCCTGCCTTCACACATTCAGCACCCCCCCGAAACGTCGGACCGCCTTCAAAGGGGGAATATCCCCTTGAGGGGATTATAGGGGTGTTATTCAGAATGTATCTACTTTTGTTGGATGAGCAAACCCAACATACGCGTCGGTTACGGATACGATGTACACGCCCTGGCTGAAGGCGTGGATTTCTGGATTGGAGGAATCAAGATACCCCATACCCATGGAGCCTATGGACACTCCGATGCGGATGTCCTAATTCATGTCATTTGTGATGCACTATTAGGCGCTGCTAATATGCGAGACATTGGCTTTCATTTTTCAGATAAAGACCCCAAATACAAAGGGATCGATAGCAAAATTTTACTGAAGGATGTCATCAAAATCATCGGTGAAAAAGATTATAAAGTAGGAAACATCGATTCTACCGTTTGCCTTGAGATGCCCAAACTGAATCCTCACATCCCTGAAATGAAGCAAGTACTTTCTGAGGTAATGGGAATCGAGGAAGAGGACATCTCTATTAAAGCTACAACCACAGAAAAGCTCGGGTTTGTGGGAAAAGAAGACGGTGTTGCGGCCCATGCTACCGTATTGATTTATAAAGAACCCGATGGGAAAGGTACACCAACGTATCAAGGCTTATAAGAGGTATTAATCTGACACTCACACTGACCTTGAAATGACCTCCTCGGATGTAAGCCCATAAAGTGGGGGAGTTTTTATTCCTAATATGGCCAGGTACATATAAAGCTGTCCTCGATGATGAACCTCGTGCTCAATCAAAGCTCGCAACCATTTCCAAACAGTAATCTCAACACCACCAGGGGTTTTGCACTTCTTGAGCATGTCTTCATGCCTCAAGCGTTCAAATACGGTTCTCGATTCCTTTTGCATTTGAATGTAGAATTGAACAGCTGCTTCCTTTCCATCAGCTAAATCAATTCCACATCCCTGATATTTTGAAGGCTTTAGTTGGACATTCTCTACATACATGAAGCGTTCAATTGCTGCAAGGTGCCTTATCTGATCCCCAATGGTGAATTTTCCATTCTGATAAGTCCACTCTATCTTATCTTCAGGTATAAAGTCAAACAATCTTGAGGTTCTTGCTTTTACTTTGTCCAGGTATTTGACAAAGGACTGACCATCATATATTTCCATTGCATCAATTTTAATTATTAAGATAGGACATGATCAAGATAATCACTACGGAAGACGGTTCGCATAGTTTGTTTGATGATGAACTAAATGAGACCTACCACTCCACAAGAGGAGCGAAGGGTGAGTCCCTCCATGTCTTTATCAAAGAAGGACTGGAGCATTGGTTATCTCATAATGAATCACAGGAAGTCAGAATTTTGGAAGTTGGGCTTGGTACCGGATTAAATGCTTTTTTGACTGCACAATTTGCAGATGCTAAAGAGTTCAAAGTCCATTTCACTTCATTGGAACCTATTCCAATCGGGAAGGATATTTATGAAAACCTGAATTTTTATCAATCAGATGCGGAACGAGAATTGCTTTTAAGTATTCATGACGCTAAATGGGAAGAAGAGGTAAATCTATCTCCTAATTTCACGCTAGTAAAAAGTGCTACTAAACTGGAAGACTTTAGCGCTTCAAATCCCTACGACATTATCTATTTTGATGCATTTGCACCCAGCAAACAGCCGGATGTCTGGTCATTGGAGAACCTTAAGAAATGTTTCTCGCTGCTTGAAAAAGGAGGAGTGCTCACCACCTACTGTGCTCAAGGGCAATTCAAGCGTAATCTTTTGGTAGCAGGGTTTGAAGTAGAAACGCTTCAGGGAGCGATGGGGAAGAAGGAGATGGTGCGAGGTTTGAAGTCTAATTAGAACAATAGACATGTCTTGGCTAAGCCCTCTTCATCCTTAACACGGTCTGATTAGCTTCTTCCATGTAATATTCATTGATGATTGTAAAACCAGATTTTTCATAAAAAGGTCTACCTATCTTATTTTCCTGAAAAACCTCCACCTCCAGGCTTTTATGAAACTGCTCCATGTAATTGACCAAGGAAGTGCCGACCCCTTTAGATTGGTAGGTTGGATCTACAAATAGGCCACCAATTTCATTGCCCATCATAGAAATGAAGCCTCTGATTTTATCAGATTCCTCATAAACCCAGGTGTCCGAATCAGGGAGGTATTTTTCAGTCATCATCAGCTTTATCATGGCACTGAATTCATCACTTAGAAATGGATGGGCAAGTGAAGTTGCCTCTTCCCAAATAGTCATTAATGTTGGGATTTCGGGTTCTTTATATTTTCTAATCATTTTTAAATACTCTGATATTTTGATATTAATTTTTGTTTGATTGCTTCGAGCGGGTAGTCTTCAAAGACTGATAAATAATCAATTGCTACACCATCCAATTCAGCGATGAACATAAAGCTCAATGTGGTGCTGTTTTCACCGTCGACTTGATCAAAGACTTCTTTGATCGATCCAAACAGGGCATCCGATCGCTCCTTTAATTGGGAACTAAGTAGCTCCCTCGTGGATGGTTGAAACATGATGTTCAGGTTGAACTTAAAAGTAGACTTGTCTTTTTCCAATTGAGTAAAAATTGTGTCAATTAAAGTGACTAGTCGTTCTGAAGGAGTAATGTTGAGATTTGAGGAGCTCATGTTTTTCATCCGTTGAGTAGTCATCTGAAAAATCTCCACCAATATTTCGTTTTTCGAGGCGAAGTGATGGTACACTAACCCTTTGGAGACATTTGCCAAAAGACAAATGTCATTCATGGAGGTCTTTTCAAATCCTTTTTCACTGAACAAAGTAGTTGCAGCGTTAATTACCTGTTGTCTTTTATTCATAAACCGACCGTTCGGTTTGTAAATATAAACAAAAAATTTAATTAAAAAGAGAATAGCAGCTTTTCATCGGGATTCAATCATTCTATATGAAAGAGTTAGGCTTTCAGGTGGAAGCTCCAGGGTGCAATGGGTAAGAAGGAGATGGTGCGGGGAGTGAGTAAGTAAAGCATTGACTCAAGAATCAGTTAAAAATTGTATCTTTAGTAGGTTCACCATTAACCTATTTTCATGAACACTTTCCAAACACCCCTAGATGCCTTTCAGTATTGGTTAAATAAAGATCCCAACTTCATATTTCTAAGACAACCCATCAACCGAAAGTTTATTGAGTATTCCCGTCAGGATGCTTACAATCAAGCGATTGCTATGGCGGCATCTCTTCACAGCATGGGATTAAAAAGGGGAGATCATGTAGCCTTGCTATCCAAAAATTGCGCACATTGGTTTATGGCGGATCTTGCTATTATGCTTGGCGGATTCGTTTCTGTTCCCCTCTATCCTACGCTTGACAAGGATTCCATCAATGAGATCCTGGTACATAGTGAGTCCAAAGCGGTTATTGTTGGCAAATTAGACGATTACTCAAGGCAAAAAACAGGTATTCCTGAGGATATTCAACGAATCGGAGTTGAACTATACGGTGTGGAAGAACAGCACTCGTGGGAAACACTGATCAAAGACGATCATAGCAGTTTTGATCCACCAGGCCTGAATCCGGATGACTTAATTACTATTATGTACACTTCCGGGACCACAGGAAACCCCAAAGGTGTAATGCATAAAGTGAGTTCATTCAATCTCATGGGAAATACCACCATACCTACCTTGAAGATTCCTGAAAATTGCACCTATTTTTCCTATCTGCCTTTATCACATATTGCAGAGCGAATAGGTATTGAAATCGTCTCTTTCTATTGCGGAGGTCGGGTGAGTTTCCCTGAGTCATTGGAGACTTTTGCTGAGGATTTAGCAAGCGTAAAACCCATATTTTTTATTGCGGTACCAAGAATCTGGCAAAAATTTCAAGAAAAAATTCTAGAGAAGTTTACGCAAAAGAAACTTGATACACTTACCTCACTGCCAATCTTAGGAGCTATAGTGAAAAAGAAGATCCAACAAAAATTAGGATTGAATAATGCAAAGCTATGCTATACAGGAGCTGCGCCAATAGCTGTGAGTCTCTTAGAGTGGTATGACAAACTCGGAATAAATATTTTGCAGGGCTATGGAATGACAGAGGATTGCATTCTCTCCCATTTTAACATCATCGGTTCGAATAGATTTGGTTCAGTAGGAAGACCAATGCCTGGCGCTACTGCCAGGCTTTCACCAGAAGGCGAAATACAGGTAAAAAGTGATGCGCTCATGGTTGGGTACTACAAAGAGCAAGCAAAAACAGATGAAGTTTTTACCGAAGATGGATTTATTAAAACCGGGGATATTGGCGAGTATGATCACGATGGCTACCTTTCTATTACCGGAAGGATTAAAGATCAATTTAAGACAGATAAGGGGAAGTATGTCACGCCATCGCAAATAGAGCTAAAGCTTTCGAAAAATACAGATATTGAGCAAGTATGTGTGGTGGGCATGGGTATTGCTCAGCCGATCGCACTGATTGTTCCTTCAGAAACAGGCGAAGCAAAGGAAAAACAAGCATTTGAAGATTCCTTATTGCAAACATTGGATGAGGTAAATCCTACTTTGGCCAGTCATGAGAAACTGGCCAAGGCAGTAATCATGAAGGAACAGTGGACAGTAGACAATGGATTGATGACACCCTCACTCAAGGTAAGAAGACCAAGGGTAGAGTCCATTCATCAAGAAATGTACAAGTCGTGGTTCGACAGAGAAGAGCGACTGATTTATGAAGAAAAAAACAATGGGGGTGATTAATTGTCTAAATTTTCCAAAAGCGTTTCTGCTTCTTCCTTTAAAAAACCAATAGTACCCTTATGCGAATGGTAAAGATTTCGAGTGGCTAGAATTAGTGCCTGGATGTCTCGAATCGTATTCGAATTTTTATCTTTCAACCACGGATATCTTTCAACTGAAATAGGCTGATCGCCACGTAGTGTGTTGGAGATAACCCAATAGTCATTATATATTGGACTCACCATCATTGTTCGAAGTTGTTGATTGTCTCTTTCGATATATGTGCTCCACTTACTTACATCTCGATAGTAATTGATTATTCGTGTTCTGAGCTGTTTATCATCCATGGAATAAAGTCTGCCCGTATTTAACATCTCCTCATAGGTAGTGAGGTTGGACTCAACCAAAAAGAAGTTAATTAAGTGCACCGAGATCATGGAAAGTCGATCTTCTTCGGTATTTAAATTGTTAAATAATTCAAGCACAGAGTCACATTTTACTACCCGATCTCCGAGTCGATAATCCAGATATTCAAACCTTTTGATATCACTTTTGACGTCCTCGATCAACCGATTAATTGTCAGCTTTCGAGTGTTGGAAGCGATTCTGTTTTCGTTCCAATTGTTCAGAAGGAAAGCTCCTAGTATACCAAAAGTAATTACCAGTATTTCAAGAAGATACTCTGCCCATTTTTCCTTGAGTGTTGATAAAAGCTTTTTCATATACCATAAGTTGTATTTCTAAAATAAGCAAAACCAACCGAATCAAAACAGCAGGCTGATGCAACTTTTATTTACAAACATGAGTATTATACTGAATGTAATATTTACATTTATGAGGAATAATCTCATTTTTAAGTATGAAAGGAAATAATCTCGGCGAATTCGAAGAACTCATTTTACTAACGGTCGCGTCTCTTGAAACTGAAGCGTATGCTGTTTCAGTAAAGGAAGAATTGGAAAAACGCGCCAATAGAAAAGCCAATATTAGTGCTATACACTCCTCACTATACAGACTGGAAGACAAAGGCTTTCTCATCTCTGAATTTGGTGGAGCGACACAAAAGCGGGGAGGAAAGAAAAAGCGATACTTTCAGGTGACGAATTCGGGGTTTGCGGTCTTGAAAGAAGCCAAAGAGTTAAAGGAAAATTTCTACAAAACGATTCCACAGCTAGCAATCATTAGCATCTAATTTGTCGGAAGCGCATCACGATATTACCCCGCCAAAAGCAGCTGTGAAACTCATCCGCTTCATTTACGAAGATGAGTTACTCGATGATATCCTGGGGGACTTGCAGGAAATGTTTCAGGATCGTGTAGAAAGTAAAGGGTTATTCAAAGCTCGAATGCACTATTTCAAAGATGCGTTTTTATCCATTCGCAATTATGATTTAAAAAGGAGAAAGGTCAATCAAAATAACTCAATACCCATGTTAAAGAATTACATCAAAACTACCTTCCGAACTCTGGCAAAAAACAGGGTTTATTCGGCGCTTAATATTTTCGGTTTAGCTCTGGGCATTGCGGCGTGCTTATTCATTTCACAGTATGTGAGCTATGAATACAGCTACGATAGATTCCACTCAAATCACGAAAACCTCTATCGGGTCAAGTACATGGTCTACCGTGGAGAAGACCTTCAAATTAACTGTGCAGCAGCGGTTCCGCGGGTTGGGCCATTCATGAAAGAAAACATGCCTGAGGTGGTGGATTTCGCCAGGGCATATCCCATGTCCGGTGTTATTGAACGAGACAACATTCAGTTTCGTGAAAACCGTATACAAATTGCCGATCCCGCTTTTTTGAAAATCTTTGATTATCCATTAATCCATGGTGATTTGGAGACGGCACTAAGTGAACCAAATACGGTCGTTATTACTGAAAGCATTGCCAATAAATACTTTGGGCGAACAGACGTAGTTGGCGAAACATTAAATCTATATACCTGGATTGAAAAAACTCTAGAAATTACGGGAGTAACAGCTGATGTTCCGGAAAACTCACATCTCAAATACAATTTTCTCATATCCTACGAAACTCTAAACAACCAAACGCGAAATGATGATGGAACAGCATCTTCTGAGACGGCCTGGGGCTGGTACGATTTCAACACCTATGTTTTGCTGGAGGATGGTGCTGACCCTAAAGCATTTGATGAAAAATTTGAGCAGGTGTTATATGCAGAAAGAGGAGAGGATTTTGAAAAGTACAACTTCAGGTCAGATTTCCCGCTGCAACCGATCACTGATATTCACCTGTATTCAAACTTGTTGCAGGAATCCGAACCTATAGAGCAGGGAGATGGAGATACGGTATTCTTTCTTGCCATTATAGCGGTATTCATTCTGATCATCGCCTGGATCAATTACATCAATCTTTCAACCGCCAAATCTTTAGAAAGAGCTAAAGAAGTCGGCGTACGAAAATCCATGGGGGCCTATAAAAGACAGCTTGTGAATCAGTTTTTGACTGAATCTTTTGTGCTGAACTTTCTCGCATTATCACTCGCAGTTATAGTTGTGGTCATCACAACCCCATTTTTTAATCAGCTGATCGATGCTGATCTAAGTAGAGCGTTCTTTTTAGAACCCAATTTTTGGCTGGCCGTGCTTGGTGTTTATGTGCTTGGGTCCTTCTTGTCCGGATTGTATCCGGCTTTTATTCTTTCTTCTTTCCGTCCTATTCAGGTCCTAAAAGGAAAGATGACGACAAACAAGTCAGGGATTCTACTTCGGAGAGCCTTGGTTGTATTCCAGTTTGCCGCGTCTGTTACATTAATTGCAGGAACCATTATCGTCTATCAGCAGCTGAGTCACATGAAAAAACTGGATGTAGGATTCGATATGTCAGATACCATGGTCATGCGTGGACCGGAGGTTTTTGCGGTAGATTCACTTTTCGGAAATGCACTAGACGCATTTGAAAATGAAATCATAAGCAATCCAAATATTGAGGCCGTTACGAATAGCTCCAACGTTCCAGGCGATGAAATTTTCTGGACAAGAGGAATGAGGAAGCAAGAAGACACACGTGACAAAAATTTTACAGTCTATCTCGTAGGCGTTGATCAGGACTATTTTCCTACTTATGACATTGAATTTTTGGCAGGGAGGAACTATGACAAATCATTCTCTACGGACACTTCCAATGTGATAATCAACAAGGCAACCATGGAATATTTAGGTATTCAAACTCCAGATGAAGCTATTGGTCAAAGAGTTCTGATTGGTGGAAGTGACAAGCGAACCATTATTGGGGTGGTTGATAACTATCGCCAGCAATCTGTCAAAAACAGCATCAATCCGCTGGTGTTTCCATTAACGGAGAATTCTGCTTCTTACATCTCAGTAAAGCTCAATACGGATGATTTTCAATCTGCTTATGAGGAAAGTAAGGCAATATTTGATCAATTCTTTCCAGGCAATCCATTCGATACGTTCTTTCTGGATGAGTTTTACAATAAGCAATATGCCAACGAACAGAACTTCAGCCGGGCCTTTACACTCTTTGCCTTCTTTGCCATTATCGTAGCATGCCTTGGTTTATTTGGATTGACGTCTTTTACCGCTCTTCAGCGAACGAAAGAGATCGGAATTCGCAAAGTCCTAGGAGCTGATATTTCTCAAATTGTAATTATCCTCTCCAAAGAGTTTTTAATCCTTGTGGGAATTGCAAACATGATCTCATGGCCCATTGTGTATTTCCTTATGGATGGTTGGCTGGATAATTTTACTAGCCGCATCACAATTGGTGTTTCAGTATTCCTAATTGCGGCAGTCATGGTTGTGATAATTGCTTTAATTGCTGTTGGAAACAAAACGTTTTCTATAGCAAAAACCAACCCGGTGAAAGCGTTGAGGTACGAGTAAAAAGAGGATGTAGTATGAGTCAAGGCTGAGTGGCCATGAAATAATTTAGAAGTGAATAGTGAAATATTAATTAGCTATTCAACCAATCACTAAATTTACCTCATGTCTGAAAAGAAACTCTTCCTACTCGATGCGTTTGCATTGATATATCGTGCCCATTTTGCCATGAGTCAAAACCCGAGACTCACTACTAATGGTATAAATACAGGAGCAATACTTGGGTTTACCAACGCTCTTTTGGAAATCATTACCAAAGAAAAACCCTCACATATCGGAGTAGCATTTGACACACATGCACCCACTTTCAGGCATGAGGATTATAAAGAGTATAAGGCTACTCGACAAGAACAGCCCGAAGAAATAAAGGTAGCAATTCCCTATTGTCTAAAAATTGTAGAAGGGTTCAATATCCCTATACTCATGAAAGATGGCTATGAGGCAGATGATCTGATTGGAACCATTGCAAAGAAAGCCAGCAAAGAAGGCTACAAGGTTTACATGATGACCCCAGATAAAGATTTTGCTCAATTGGTAGATGAAAATATCTGTTTGTTCAAGCCCAGAAGAATGGGGAATGGAGTAGATATCATGGGTATCCCTGAAGTGCTGGAAAAGTTTGACATTGACAAAGTGGATCAAGTCAGAGATGTGCTTGGACTAAAAGGAGATGCGGTAGATAACATCCCGGGTATCCCGGGTATTGGGGACAAAACGGCTTCCAAACTGTTGAAAGAATACGGGTCTGTAGAAGGAATTATCGCACATGTAGATGAACTCAAAGGAGCGCTGCAAAAACGGGTTCAGGAACATGGACAACAGGGCATCATGTCTAAGGAGTTAGCCACAATCAAAATCGACTCTCCGATTGAGTTTAGCAAAGAAGACCTAAAATACGGTGACCCGAACGCAGATATCCTGAAACCTATTTTTGATGAACTGGAATTTAAGACCATAGCCCGTCGGGTGTTCCAGGAAGAAAATGAAATAAAAAAAGGAGACACTCAACAGCTGGGATTATTTGATGGTGGTGGTGCATCGCCTGATCCGGTGGATGACAAAGAGTCCATTGATACATCACAGCATAAATATCACCTGGTTCAGGGAACTGATGCAATCGAAACGTTGGTAAATAACCTTAAATCACAAAAATCTTTCTGTTTCGATACGGAAACCACCAGTCTCGAAACACGAGAAGCAAAATTGGTAGGGATTGCATTCGCAATCGAAAAAGGAGAAGCATGGTACGTGCCATGCTTTGAAAACGCTCAGGAAGTAGCAGATGCTTTTAAGGGGGTTTTAGAAGATGAAGGCATCCGGAAAATCGGGCAGAACCTCAAATATGATATTCAGGTCATGCGTAACTACGGCGTAGGAGTCAAGGGGGAAATCTTTGACACCATGCTCGCTCATTTTTTGCTGGATCCGGAATCCAATAATAGTATGGACTGGTTAGCCGACAAGTTTCTGAACTATAAAACCATCTCTTACGAAAGTATAGTTGGGCCAAAAGGGAAGAATCAAAAAACCATTGATCAGGTCGAGGTGGATAAGGTCAAGGACTATGCATGTGAGGATGCAGATATTACACTACAGTTGAAAGAAATGCTGGAGAAGGACATTGCCGAGAGGAAGTTGGAAAAGCTGCTCCACGATGTAGAGGAACCGCTTTCATTTGTACTGGCAGACATGGAATATCAAGGAGTAAAAGTAGATACTTCCACACTTGAAAAAATGTCCAAAGAGCTGGACGAAGAGACACGAAGGGTGCAAAAAGCTATTTTTGATACGGCTGGAGTTGAGTTCAACATTGGATCTCCAAAGCAACTTGGCGAGATCCTTTTTGAGAAGCTTAAGTTGGTAGAAAAGCCGAAAAAAACGAAAACAGGTCAATACGCAACAGGTGAAGATATCTTATCTAAGCTCGCAGATGAACATACGATCGCTGCACAGATTTTAGAATTCCGCGAGTATCAAAAACTAAAGTCCACGTATGTGGACGCACTACCGAAACTGATTAGTAAAACAGACAATCGCATCCATACCGATTACAGACAGACAGTGGCAGCTACAGGCAGATTGAGTTCGAATAATCCCAATCTTCAAAACATTCCAATACGAACAGAGAAGGGACGCGAGATCAGAAAAGCGTTTGTACCAAAAGATGATGAGCACTTAATCATGGCAGCTGACTATTCACAGATAGAGCTTCGCATTATGGCTGCATTCTCAAAAGACGAAAGCATGATGCAGGCATTTAAGGATGGCAGAGATATTCATGCTACTACAGCTGCAAAAGTATTTGGGGTAGATATTGATAATGTAGAGCCAAACATGCGACGAAAGGCCAAGGAGGTCAACTTTGGCATTATTTATGGAATTTCCGCATACGGACTTTCGCAAAACCTGAATATTTCTCGGGGAGAAGCTCAGGAGATCATTGATTCGTATTTCAAAGAGTTTCCTAATGTGAAAAGCTACATGGATGAAACCATTGAAAAGGCGAAAAAGGATGAGTATGTGGAAACGATACTGGGTCGCAGGCGTTTCTTAAGAAATATCAATTCGCGAAACTTCACCATGCGAGGCTTTGACGAGCGAAATGCAATCAATGCTCCTATTCAGGGAAGTGCAGCGGACATTATCAAGATTGCTATGATTGATATCCACCGATGGATGCAGAAAGAAAAGCTGGAGTCTAAAATGATCATGCAGGTACATGATGAATTGGTCTTCGATATGCATAAAGATGAACAGGAGCTTTTGATGAAAAAAGTAGAAGAATTTATGAAAGAGGCACACCCACTTGAAGTGCCGATGGAAATTGGCATGGGAGTAGGGGAAAACTGGTTGCAGGCGCATTAGTTGTACTCTTCCTTCTTCGCCCCCTCAAGGGGGAAATCGATTTTCGATCAGATTTTGATTCGCTTAATTTAGCCATGTCTCCTAAATATTTTGAACTCAAATGCTAACAAACATCCCCTCATTCTCAGACATCAAGCGTGCTCATCAGCGTATCTCAAAATATATCTATAATACGCCGGTGATGACATCAGCCAATTTGGATGTTTTTTCCGGATGCCAGATGTTTTTTAAATGTGAGAATTTTCAGAAAGTAGGCGCCTTTAAAATGCGTGGCGCAGCAAATGCCATATTCAGCTATCGACCAGAAGACCGAACCAATGGATTTGCATGCCATTCTTCAGGAAATCATGGACAGGCGGTTGCCATGGCTGCAAAACTCGCCGGAGCAAAGGCCTATATTGTGATGCCAAAAAACGCTTCCACTGTGAAAATAAACGCTGTTAAAGGATATGATGCTGAAGTCATCTTTTGCGAACCAAATGATGCTTCCAGAACAAAAACCTGTGAAGAAGTGGTGGCGAAAACAGGAGCGACTTTAATTCATCCATTCAATGACTACAACATCATTGCTGGTCAGGCTACTGCAGCCAAAGAACTAATCGAAGAATTAGATGATCTGGATGCCATTATCACACCGGTTGGTGGAGGAGGGCTTGCTGCAGGGACTTCATTAGTTGCTCATTTTCTCGATCCAAACATGGAGGTTTATCTTGGGGAACCGGAACTGGTTGATGATGCTTATCAATCGTTAAAGGCAGGAAAAATTATCCCAAACAAAACCTCGGAAACCATCGCAGATGGATTAAAAACCACCATTGGACAAAAGAACTTTGATATTCTCAAAGAACATGTCAAAGAAGTATTTACTGTTTCTGAAGAAGAAATTATCCAAGCTATGAAATTGATTTGGGAGCGAATGAAAATTGTCATAGAGCCTTCCTGCGCTGTTCCATTTGCTGCTATTCTTAAAAACCCGAAAGTCTTTTCGGACAAGCGGGTAGGAATTATCCTGACGGGCGGAAATGTAGACTTAACAAAACTTCCATTTTAATGGAACGCAAAATTTTCGTCATCTGGAATCCATTCGCAGGAGGAAAAGCGCTAAAAATATGCAAAACTCTCACGGAAAAATTATCTCAGGAAGACCTTGAATATCAGGTATTTGATACCAATGAGAGTAAAAGTGCAACCAAAACAGTCTCCGAATTTTTGGATGATACGTTTACCGACCTCATCATAATTGGTGGAGATGGGACTATAAATGAATCGATTAACGGATTAACGCATGACATCCCAGTGTCAGTTATTCCAGCCGGAACAGGAGATGATTTCATTAAAAATGTGGAGATTGGAAAATCACTGGAACAGCAAATACAAACAGCAATCAGTGGTACAATTATTCGAATTGATTTAGGTCGGTGTAATAATCGCAAGTTTGTAAATGGCGTTGGTATTGGGTTTGACGGACAGATTGTGGAGGACATGGCATCCAAACGGGTACCCTTGCTAACAGGACATGTGGCCTACTATTACCATGTGCTTCGAATTTTGGGAGGTTATCGAGAACGTTCGTTCGAATTTGAGATTGATGGAGTCAGCTTCAACAAAGAGTTAATCCTCCTTACAATAGGAAATGGGACAACTTTTGGAGGAGGCTTTAAACTAATGCCCGATGCAAAGGTAGATGACGGGTTACTTGAGGTTTGCGAGATTGGAAAAGTATCGGGATTACGAAGGTTCCTCAATATCAATAAGCTCTCAAGCGGGACACACGGTTCATTGAGAGAGGTAAATTTCCATCAGGCAAAGAAGGTCACTATCAAGGCAAATAAAAATCTGTTTGCACATATTGATGGTGAACGAATGGGCCAGCCACCCTATGAGATTGAAATTATACCTAAAAATTTGACACTTAGAGTGCTAAAGCAGTAAAGAATCAGGTACAATTTTTGTTGGTAATTGGATATGAAAAGCTTGTTTAGCCTGTTATTTATTTTAGTCTTACTTGCCGGATGTAGCAACGAAGTAGAGCCTGACGAAACAGGCGATTTGTTGATCAGGATTCAAAATGGGAGTGCAGTCATCTACAGCGATATTGTGGTGAATGCAGATGGTGTGGAGAAGCATTTTGGTTCCTTAAATGCTTTTCAATATTCAAGCTATAAGAGTTTCGAATATGCCTATAGATATGCTTTTGTCGAGCTAAAAATCAACGGTCAAACGTTTACAATACAACCGTTTGATTATGTGGGAGAGGAGGTGATTGAAGAAGGAAAATTTACGTACATCATCAACACCATTAACAATAATGACCGATATTCAAAGCTGACCATTGAAATGAAGGAGGACTGAGGAGCTATTTTTTAAAGCTCGCCTTCTTCTTAAATCTCAGATACATCCAGATAGTAACAGCAATTACTCCCAGGCTGATAAACTGCGAATGAGACAGCACGCCATCAACAATGTACCCTCGTTCCTCATCCCCTCTCACTATTTCAATAATTCCTCTACCAAAAGCATACAGGATGATATAGATAAAGAAAAGCTGGCCCTCAAACCGTTTATGTCTTTTGAACATAAACAGGATAAGTAGGATCGAAAAAATCAATACTGCTGAGTAAAGCTGCGTGGGGTGCAATGGCGTATGTAAGGGCTCTGCTTGTGATACGGGATCTGTAAATGTCACCCCCCATGGCAAATCAGTAGGAATCCCGTGACAGCAACCCGCAAAGAAGCACCCAATTCTTCCAAGTCCATGAATAATACATGCAGTTATAGCCAGCCTATCCATAAGTGGCCATAAAGGCCATTTTTCACTCCGGAAGTACCACACAATAATCGGAATAGCAAAAAGTAGTGAGCCATAAAAGACAAAGCCGGTCCTAAAATTACGTTTCATGTTTGCCCACGAACTGAAATAGTACCCCGGGTCTTCTAAATAGAAAAAAAGCTTACCTCCTATAAAAGCCGAAAAGATGACCAGGATAGCAAGATTCTGAATTTTGTCTCGCTCGATTCCCAGGTCTTTTTTTACCGTGTAAGACATGTAGAAAAAGCCAAGAGTGGCCCCTAGCATGATCATGAAGCCGTAAGTGTGGATGGTGAAATCGCCTATTGAGAATAATTCCGGATGCATTTCTTCAGTTTCAGTTAATGGAAAATAGGGGAAAATACGGACACAATTTATTGACACTCTGGCACACTTTTGCAAGCTTTAATAAAAATGACCACATGAGACTCTTTGATCTACTGTATCGCCAACTACAAGAAAACCCAATTTCAGATGCCTTTGCTCACAAAGTGCTCGGTTTTTGGAAAAAGTACAGCACCAGCGACTCTTTAAAGATTGTCAATCAGTTAGCACAAGGGCTTATTGAATTGGGGATTAAGCCAGGAGATAAGATATCAATTGTATCTGAAGGAAGGCCTGAGTGGTGTTTCGTAGATATGGCTTGCCAACATGTGGGTGCCGTTTTGGTGCCTTTGTATCCGACACTGAGTACAGCTGAATATGAGACAATCCTAAAGGAAGCCGAGGTAAAGATGATCTTCGTTTCGAATGGAACAACCCTTAAAAGTGTTGCGGCAGCAGCTAAAACCCTCTCGATTGATGGCATCTATGCTTTCAATAAGATTGGGGGTGTCAAGAGTTGGTTGGATGTGATGCGAGAAGGAAAGGGGAAAAACAAAGAAGAGCTAGAGGTACGAATGAAGACAGTAAAGGCTGATGATGTCTGTACCATCATTTATACCTCAGGTACCTCAGGTGCGCCAAAGGGAGTGATGCTCACACATACCAACATAGTATGTAATGTGATTGAATCTTCCAAAGTGAGTACGTTAGATAAAGGAAAGGACCGGGCCCTGAGTTTCTTGCCACTAAATCACATCTACGAAAAAACCGGGATTTATATCTATATCTATACGGGAACAGCTGTCTACTTTGCTGAAAACCTGGAGACGATAGCAGACAACCTAAGGGAAGTAAAACCTCACACGTTCAATACTGTTCCAAGACTGTTGGAGAAAGTCTATGATAAGATATTGAAGAAGGGAAGTGCACTGTCGACAGTAAAGCGCGGAATCTTTAATCGGGCTATTACACTTGGATTGAAATTCGATCCAAACAAAAACCAGGGAGCTCTTTACAACCGACAATTATCTGTTGCTAATAAGCTCGTTTTTAGTAAATGGAGAGAAGCACTAGGGGGCAATATCAAACAGATTCAATGTGGTGCTTCAGCATTACAACCACGACTGGCACGCGTTTTCTGGGCTGCTGGTATTCACGTCCTAGAGGGATATGGACTAACTGAAACTTCGCCTGTAATTTCTGCAAACAGAATGGACGCCATTAAGATTGGATCTGTTGGGAAAGTGTATGATAATCTGGAAGTAAAGCTTGGCGAGGAAAATGAAATAATAGTTAAAGGGCCAAGCGTCATGAAAGGCTATTACAAGAATGATGAGTTGACCCGTGAGGTGCTTTCAGAGGATGGCTGGTTTAAGACCGGAGATGTTGGAAAACTTGTAGATGGCTTTCTTCACATTACAGATAGGAAAAAAGAACTTTTCAAGACTTCAGGAGGATTGTACATTGCTCCTCAGCAAGTGGAGAATAAACTAAATGAAGCGATCATCATCGAGCAATCAATGGTTGTTGGCGAAGGAGAGAAGTTTCCAGCCGTACTCATTGTACCAAACATGGATGAAGTACTGACCCAATTAAGCGGAACATACTCTTTGATGGACTTTGAGGATATGCGTAAAGATCCGAAGGTGAGGAAGCTATTTCAGTCGGAACTGGATAGAGTAAATGAAGCACTCGGTAACTGGGCAAAGATCAAAGAATTTCGACTGATCAATAAAACCTGGTCGCCGGAGACTGGTGAGTTGACACCAACTATGAAACTCAAGCGCCGAGTTATTTTGGAAAAATACAAGCTAATTCTTGATACGATTTATACTACTCAGTCGGATTTTGACTTATCCAAGTTTGAAAACATGCAAATAGAAGACATGTCACTGGAAGAGTTGGAGCAATTCGAAAAAATGGAGGCGCTTTAGTATTTGATGTGGCATGAGATTTGATGCATTTATTCAAATTTTAATGCCATGAATATCTTGAGAGTCTTGGTCGTTTGCCTGGCTTTTACAGCATGTAAAAATGAAGGAGTCGCCACCAATGAAAATGAGATCACGCTAAGTTTCAACGAATCAATAGTTAAAACAATCAAGGATAAATCATGGGTTGTAACCTTCTCTGAGATAAATGAAAATTCCCTTTGCCCGGAGAACTCCGTATGTGTTTGGCAGGGAAGAATCGTAGTATCAATTGAGGTGAATGGTCGATTTATAAATCTTGGCTATGGCGACTTAACGGTAGCAGAAGGAGAAGAGGAACTATCAAATACTGCAATCATTGAAAATACCATTATTACTTTTATTCAGGCAATCGGAACGGAAGAGCCTTCAACAACCGAGATTAAGTTACGTTTTGGTTAACTCTTAAAAACGGTTTCTTTATTCTCACTACCATCAAAAACACGAATAGCAACCACATCAGCTTCTGCGGTTTTTTCACCATTAGCTGAATAAAAGTCACATTTAAGCACTGTTTTCCTTCCTTTTACTTCAATCACGCTTGCACGAAGCTCAATTTCTGTATTTGGTGTAGGTTTTAGATATTTTACTGTAAGGGTGCCTGTAGCATATCGATACTCAGGATCTGTATCCAGTGATCTTCCCTCTCGTTGATAGGCATCTGCCATTGCTGTCCCCATACAATGACAATCAATCAAAGTAGCCATAATACCTCCGTTCATGAGGTTGCTCCACCCATGATATTTTTCCTGTGAAGACCACTTGCAAACAGATTCATTCCCTTCCCAGTAACTTTTTATTTGTAATCCCTCATGATTATGTCCGCACCCAAAGCAAACATTTTCAGGCATATGATCTTGAAAATATTTTGACTCTTTCATTTTAGTAACTTTACTTCTAAACGTTAAATCAAATCAAAATACTTGTCTTTTCGACTTTAGGAGAAATATTTATAATAAAGTGGTTTTGATGAAATGTTTTGAAGTCCTTCTAGAATTAAGGGGAGATATTTCATTCATTCAATATGACAAGTTTCTTGATTTGATTTCTTCAAATTAAAAATTATGTATCACACCCTCGATCTACATTTTCAAAATTTAAATCATGCAATCGCTGCTTTCTTGATCGAAACAGAAGACGGACCCGTGATTGTGGAATCAGGGCCTTACAGTACGTTTCCAAGCATGGAAAAAGGACTTGCTGATCATGGATATAAGGTCAGTGATGTAAAGCATGTGCTGTTATCTCACATCCATTTTGATCATGCAGGTGCAGCTTGGGCGTTTGCTGAACAGGGAGCTACTGTTTATTTGCACCCATTTGGTGCAGATCATATGCACGACCCTACAAAACTGGTTGCCTCAGCTACCATGATCTATGGGGATCAAATGGATACCTTGTGGGGAAAGATGGAGGGTATCCCGAGGAAGAAATTAAGAACAGTAGCGCATGAGGAAGTACTTGAAATTGGCGGAGAGAGCTTTAGAGCTTTGCATACTCCGGGGCATGCGAAGCATCACATTGCGTGGCACTGGAAAGACACCATATTTACCGGAGATGTAGCAGGGGTGAAGATCGATGGAGGGCCGGTAGTACCTCCATGTCCACCACCGGATATCAATCTGGAAGATTGGTTGCATTCCATTGATTTAGTCCTTTCCAAGAACCCGAATAAACTTGCACTGACTCATTTCGGGGAGGAAATAAATCCCAATATCCATATGAAAGAGTTGAAAGAAATTCTGAAAGATTGGAGTTTATGGATCAAGGATAAGTGGGAAGCAGGTATGAGCAATGAGGAAATAACTCCCGAGTTTATGTCTTATACCGCTCAGCAATTGAGAGATCGGGGTGTTTCAGAAAATGGTGTCAAACAATACGAAGCGGCAAACCCATCCTGGATGAGTGTTGCCGGATTGGTTCGGTATTGGAAGAAAAAGCAGATATAAAAAAAGGCCTCATTTGAGGCCTTTCTATTTTCTAGTTGCACAATCCGGGACTTGCGTCACACTCGGACTGAGGAATTGGTAATATCAAGTCTGGGTCCAGCGGATTTATTACAGGATTCGCTCTTCCGCCTACTAAAATGCCCGTGGAATAGCCATTGACAAATTGTCTTCTTATATCATGAAGGACATGTCCCTCATAGATTAGTTCTCGATTTCTTTCCTGAATCAAGCTATCATAAAACTGATCAGGGTTACCACTTAAGTCTGCTACTGTAAGCGCACCAATGCCAGCTCTTTGCCTGATCATATTTAGATCGTTTAACGCAGTTGCATCGATTATCCCGGTGTTTTGTTCATAGATACACTCAGCTCTATTGAGGTAGACCTCAGCTAATCTTATTACTGGAACCACATCCGTATTTCTTAAAAACTTTGCAGAGCTAACAATAGCGGTGTTGATTGGATCTCTGTAATAAGCGGTACTTACATCAGTTGTCGAAGTTGTAGTGTTAAGATCTACAGTTGCACGTAGATCAGCTTCACTAAATCTTGGATTGTTGTAGAGCACATCAGAGGATATTGCGTCCTGACTGATTCTAAAAGCCGATAGTCCTTCTCCGGTAAGAGATGAATATAGTGTTGCAAGCCCTGATCCTGAGCCTGGTGTCCCGGTGTTATTACCAGGCGTTTGTTGAATAGCCAGGATATCTTCTGTGCTATTGGCCGCATTGTTGAATGCATCCATTGGTTCATTTGCTAGAGAAAACGTTCCATCCAAAATATTTTCCAAATGAGTTTGTGCTACACCATATTGGTTTTTTTGCATATTTAATCTAGCTAAGTAGGCCTGGCAGGCATAGTAGGATATCCTTGTCCCATTCGTTCCCAGCGATTGCAAATCAGTAGATGCATTAGTTAAGTCTTGCTCCGCTCTATCATAGATATCACCCAGACTTGACTTTGCTGGTAATCCAATTTCATCAACCGAAATAATAGGTTCTGTCAGAATTGGCAGCACTAAAGTTGAAGCCGAAGAAGTCGTATACTGGGGACCCCATAATCTAGCCATTTCAAAATACAATATGCCTCTCATTGCAGTCGCTTCTCCTTGTATTCTGCTTCTGGCACTGGCATTTTCTACATTGTCAATATTGGCTAAAATATTATTAACCAGATTTATGGTTTCGTATGCTCTCCTCCAGTTGGATTCAACTCTTAAATTAGTTGGGATAATACTTTTATTCACAAAGTTCTCATAGGAGGGTGCTGCAGATTCATCCCAGAATATTTCCTGAGGGATTACCTCGCTGCTCTGTGGATCAAAGCCAAACTGATCATTCCTGACCATCAGTTCTGCCATAACCTGAAAATCACCTCCTAACAATTCACCACCATCACCACCATCCGATATTCCCATCAGGTTAAAATAGGCTCCATTAAGTGCCAGCTGAATAGATTCCTCGTCTACCAATTGATCTCCGCTCAGAGAGTTCGATGCTTCAATGTCTAATAAGTCATCACATGAGATACTTACCAGTGCCAAAACCAAGGTCGACAATAGGACATTTTTCATTTTCGTAGGATTTAGTTTTATGTATCGCATGATTAAAATCCAATTTTAATACCAGTTAAAAAAATTCTCGGTTGAGGTGCTGTGAAATTGTCTATGCCTCTACTAATGTTTTGTCCGATGATTCCATCAAGTGGATCAAAGTAGCTCACATCCGGGTCGTACCCGGTATATCCTGTGATGGTGAATAGGTTCGTAGCTCCGACGTAAATGCTTAGGTTATCTAATCCCATATTACTCAGCACTGTTTGGTCAAAATTGTAAGTGATAGTAATGTTTTTCAGCCGGATATAACTTCCATCTTGAAGCCATCTTGTGGATGGGTTTGGGTCGATCTGATCAGGATTTAAAACCGGGTTGGATACCTCATCTCCCGGCTGGTACCATCTGTCAACTTGGTCTTCTGTTTGGTTGATTAATAAAATTCCACTGTTAGAAAGGAACTCACCGGTCGCATTGTAGATGTCTACACCACTGACAAATTGGAAAAGGGCAGATGCCTCCCAATTTTTATATGTCAGGGAGTTTGTAATCCCTCCAAATAGTTGAGGGTTGGGGTCTCCTACTGGTTTTCTCAGATCAAGTGACCATTCTGTGGTTCCCTCTGTGGTTCCGTCATCGTACAGCGCACGACCTGTGCTGGGGTCAACTCCAAGGTATTCTACCAGATAAAATACTCCAGCAGAATGTCCCTTTAAAAACGCATTGGTTCCAACAATTGCCTGCTCGCCAGCAAGGTCTGTAATGGTATTGGTATTGGTAGATATATTAAAGTCTGTTGTCCATACCAATCCATCTTGATCAATGTTGGTTGAGCTAATCAAAAATTCAAACCCTTTGTTTTCCATTGAGCCAACATTGTCAATGATTGAGCTTTGTCCTGAGGTTTGAGAAACCGGTACTGGGAATAAGAGGTCTTCTGTTTTTTTAATGTAATAATCTACGGAACCAGAAATTCTATTATTAGCAAAAGCAAAATCTAAGCCAACGTTAAATTGAGAGGTGGTTTCCCATTTCAAGCCCGGATTTTCCAGGTTGATGATCTCAATGCCATCTTCATCATCGTATTGAGAAATGATGTAATTCAAACGGTATAAGAAATCATCAGTAGGGGTATTTCCCACAAGTCCATAACTAGTTCTCAATTTCAAAGAGCTAAATGAATTGGAGTTGAAGAAGTCTTCGTTGTGGATATTCCATCCTGCTGAAACCGCAGGAAAGTAACCAAATCTATTTTCTTCGCTAAACTTTGAGCTTCCATCTACCCTTCCACTTACTTCAAATGAATATTTGTTATCTATTGAATAGCCAACCCTTGTATAGGCAGATAAAAACGAATTGGCAGCACCTGGAATTGGATTTTCTGGAATCGTTGTTCCTGCTTGAGATTCCAAGGTGGAAACGCTGTTAACAAGTCCTCTGATATATCTAAAATCTGCTTTGGAATCTTGATATGAACCTCCTAAAACGACTGATAAATCATCCTTGTCATAGGTGAACCAGCCATTGAAAACATGGTTCTTAATATCAGAGGTCTCAAGTTGTGAAAGTCCTGTACCCTCCCCATCAAGCGTCTGTGGACCTTGTCTTCTTTCTACCCTCACATCACTGTAATCAATCCCTCCATTTACATCAAAACTCAAATTACTAGTCAGTTGATATTTCAATCCCAGGCTTCCAATAATTGAATTATTGGTGGCATCATAATCTGCAAAGTTGATCTCTGTTAATGGATTATAAAGCAAACTGAATGTATTGAGCCGGTAATTATTTGATGGATCATACGTATCAGATGGTGGAAGTGCTATCGCTTGCATTGGGTTACCCAAATCCTGATCTTCATTCAAACGATCATCATCTGTATAGATGTAGTTCAAATTCATATTTGCTGAAAGCTTCGAACTGATTTTACTGTTCAGCGTAAGTGTTCCATTCAGCCGATCAAACTTGTTTCCAACTAATATTCCTTCTTGAGTAGTAAACCCTAGAGAGGCGAAGTAGCCTAACGCCTCTGTGCCACCTTGAAAATCTACGTTTGCCCTATGAGATGGAGCTGATCTGAAAACCTCATCTTGCCAATCTGTATTCTGACCACCGTTTAGACCAAGGTACGCTGCTGGCAAGGTTATCGAACTGTTGTTGGGAAAATTGATGACCAATTCGCTTGGGTCAGTTACCCCTTGGAATGATTCTTCCCACATTTCCAGGTTTTCTTTTGTAATGAATTGAGACAAACCAAGAATTGGATTTCTAAGTGTACTCTCAATAAACATTTGATTGAATTGAGATGGAGACATTAAATCTAGCGTTTTTGGAGTTTGGCTTAAACCAAATTGGTAATCAACGTTCACTTTTAATCCGCCAGTATTTCCACTTTTCGTTGTGATGATTATTACACCATTGGCTGCTCTCGTTCCATATATAGCAGTAGCTGCTGCGTCTTTCAATATTTCTATGGATTCAATATTGCTTGGGTTAATATTGGATTGGTTTCCGGAAACAAGAGGAACACCATCTACCACATAAAGTGGCTGATTAGAAGCCGTCAATGATGATCCTCCGCGTATTCTTACGGTAGTTCCCTGACCCAACTTACCACTTGAGTTTTGAACAAACAGGCCCGCTGTGACTCCCTGATTAGCTTGCTCAAGATTAATAAGGGGAGCTGGACTAACATCTGCCGTATTGATGCTGGAGACACTGCTTGTCAATTCATCCCTGCTTTGAGAACCTATTCCCATATTAATGGTATTGATTCCAAGTGATTTCATTTTCACATCAATATTCGTGCGTCCATTTACATAAACGCTTTGAACCTGATATCCTTCAGCACTTATGATCAATGTTTCAAATTGATAGTCAAGGTCAATTGTAAATTCTCCATTTTCGTTGGTGTAAACAGTTGTTACCGCTCCATCAACTTTAATTGTAGCACCGGCAATGCCTTGATTGTTTTGGTCTGTCACTATTCCACGGACTGTGATTTGTGCCGATAATGAAAATACCAATAGCAAGGAGGCCAGGCAGGTTAGTGTTAGTTTCATGTGGTAGTTGATTATAGTTCTTTAAAAATAGGCAGATTACTTTTTAGCAGAACTAAAAAAGGGCAGTAATCGATGATTCTGCCCTCTGATTCGATTTCCTTAGTTCAACTATTCGTATCTCAGCGAGTCTACTGGATTTTTAATAGCAGTTGCAAATATTCTTGCAGAAGCAAAAATCACAGCAATTAAAACCAGAATGAAGAATGGCAAGAAGTAAGTTATTGGTGTTCCGGGCTGATAAATATCAAAGATTGAACCCATGAGTAAATCTAGCGAAAAGTATGCCCCAAGAGCACCCATTGCAGAAGCTATCATCAGCAGCCAGAAAAACTGGTGATTAATCATTATGATAATATTGCGAATGGATGCCCCTAATACTTTTCTTACCCCTATCTCTTTGATTCGTTTTATGATATTCAGTGAAACCAATGTATATAACCCGATCAATGAAAGCACTAAAGAAATAAATGCCATGAACTCAAAAATGAGCATAATATTGGTGTTCACTTCATTTGCTGACTCTACCTCACTGTCATATTCCGCATTAAATGGTTTGTTTGGAGCCACTTTAAACCACTCAGCCTGCAATTGATCGTAAAGCTCTATTGGGTTCTTACTACTCTTTACCATTAAATAGTACATCTGGTTTGGATCAGCCATTCGGATACCTGTCGGTTCAATATCATTGAAAAACCCTTCGTCATAAAAATCATTCACAACTCCAATGACACTCAGGCGTGTTGTATCATCAATCTGTACTACTTGCCCAACAGGATCTGCCCATCCAAATTCTTTAACCAATTGCTCGTTCACAACGATTGAGTTTATGCGATCATGCTCACGCATGTTGTCATCAAAGAATCTCCCCTCGATCATCTCTAAATTCATGAGATCAAAATATTCGGTTGAGAAATCCATCATTTCTGTTTCGAGCTCGGTCTGCCCGGACTTAAGTGTTCTTGTATAGCTCCAATCCCCGATTCGATTGTAGGTAGCCGCCAATTGCTCTATTCCAGAAACCTGCTCAACCACAGGCCTGAAATTTTTATATTCTGTATGACTGTCGAACCCAATAGAAAGCAGAGGCTCTTTACTGAATCCTAAATCATAATTGGACTGGAACTCAGCATTATTATAAAATGCATAAGCTGAAACAAGTGACATGGTGGTCAGAAGGTATTGCATCCCCAATAGTCCTCTTGAAAGCCGACTGCTACTGCCGATGCGTAAATTCCCACGAAGAATTTTTACTGGCTGATACTTGCTGATGTGCAGAGAAGGATAAGCTCCTGCTATCAACGCAGTTGCCAATAACAATCCGGCTAGAAAAAGATAAATCTCCGGGTCAGAAGCGAGGCTCAATTCTATATCAATGAATCGCCATAGTGAGCTATATGCTGGAACAAGTATATCGGCAATAGCTAGTCCTACCAAAAGTGCCGCAAAACAGAGGATTATGTTTTCACCCATGAACTGAAAGATCAGTTGTCTTCTTTGGCTGCCCATGACCTTTCTTATTCCAATTTCTTTCAAGCGTTTGCTGGAAATGGCAAGAGACGTATTGGTAAAGTTGAAGCAAGCTATGAGTAAGATCATAATAGCCATGATACCCGGACCAATAATTGCCGAAGATGGCGGTGCCTCATTCAACCAGTTTGAACGGATCTTATCAGAATTTCTAGCCAGACTTGTTAGGGGCTCAAGATAATAGCCTGCCAATTGAAAATTGTCACGTGCTTTGTTTTGAACCTCGATACAGTTCTGATTAACATAGTCTAGCAGATTCTGGGGAAATTGCCCTTCTGTCATCACAAAGGTGGCTGCATTGAAATACTCCCACGAATCTTTCTTAAAATCACGTAGCTTTAAGTAGTTATCGTAATGTGTGATTGCGCCAAAAGTCATGGAAGAATTTCGAGGTATATCTTTCAATACTCCTCCGACCCGCATCGAAACTTCTTTGTCCCCTAAGTCTATTAATGTGATCATTTTGCCTGTTGGGTCTCCCTCCCCAAAATATATCTCCGCTATTTTTTCAGTTAGAATCACATTGCTTTTGTCTTTGAAAGCTTCTTTGCTCCCGTATTTAAAAGGGAATGTAAACATTTCAAAATAGTCATCTTCGGCATATCCAATATGCTGCTTCAAAACTTTATCTTCCTTCTTAAAGACCAAGTGCATGGATTCATATCGGGAGTATCGGGTAATACCTGGAATTTTTTCTTTAATCTGTTCCCCAAGTCCAATGGGTGTAATCCCATATTTTATCTGCTCTCCCTGAACCGATTTGTATGAATGTATCTTATAGATTTTATCATGATTAAGGTGATTATGATCAAAAGTTGCATCATACTTCCAATTTAGATAGCCAACTATGCAGCATGCCAAGGAGAGTCCTAATCCAATTAGATTGATTAGCACGTAGCTTTTGTTTTTTTGAAAATTGCGGAAGGTGATCTTGAAGAAATTACGAAACATGGTTAGGTTTTTTGCTTTGGCGTGAAAACACCAACAAATGTGCCACTGGATGTATACTATTGTAAATCAGAAAGTTATGACTTTATTAGTATTATAAGCTGTTCGAAAATGAACCCCTTAATCGGACACAATGAAAATAAAAGGGCAGTAATCGATGATTCTGCCCTATGATTCGATGTTATCTCTTTTTTCTACTCGTCTCGAAGTGATTCAACCGGATTTCTTACAGCCGAATTTGCAATGCGAACCGAAGCAATTGTAACCGCAACCATCAATAGGCCAAATAATGGAACTAAAACAGCAAAGTAGCTTGCTGCCTGATATACCGAGAATATAGATGCCATTAGCATGTCGATGAGAAAGTAAGACCCTAAAGCACCAATAGTAGAGAATATTAATAGGAGCCAGAAAAACTGATGATTCATCATCACCACAATTTGTTGTACAGATGCCCCCAACACTTTTCGGACGCCTATTTCTTTGATTCGCTTAATTACATTGAGTGAAACCAAGGTATATAACCCAATGGAAGAAAGAACCAATGCCAGCAGGCCAAGAAATCGGAACATTGTTTCGATGTTTTTATTAACATAATCTGTTCCGGCTAGTGACTCATCCTGAAACTGCGAGTTGAATGGCGTATTAGGAGCGACTTCATACCACTTTTCTTCCATTAATTCACGTAGCTCGGTTGACCGCATGTTACTTTTCATCACAACAAAATTCATCTCATCGTCATTTGAGAGTCGAAAAGCTGCCGGCTCTACCGGATCGAAGAACCCATACATGTAGAAGTCCATCACTACTCCGACTACAGACAACCGGGTACTGTCGTCTATTTGAACCACTTGACCAACGGGCTCATCCCACCCCATTTCCTTCACCATTGACTCGTTGACCAAAATGGAATTCTCCCGGTCAAACTCTTTTAATTCCCGGTCAAAATACCTACCCTTCAAGATGTTTAGATCCATAATGTCTTTGTAATCAACCGAAAAATTCATCATGCTGGCTTCCGCCTCATTTTCTCCAGCTCTGAGTGTTCTGCTATAGGTCCACCAACCAATATGATGGGTAGTGCCACTGACCATATCAAGCTCCGGCATCTGACTAACCAGATTGAAATACCTTTCATATTCAGATTGATTTTCTACTCTGACAGCAAGGATGTTTTCTTTTCTGAATCCTACGTCCATTTCAGATTGGTATTTGGCATTGTTACCAAAAGCCAGTGAGAATATCAAAGCAATAATGGTAAACAGATATTGCAGTCCTAAAAGTGTTTTTGAGAACCAGTTTGTCCCACCTAAAGACAGGTTTCCTCTCAGAATCTTAACCGGCTGATAGCTGCTAATGTAAAGCGACGGATAAGCGCCCGCTACAATTGATGTAAAGAGTAAAAGTCCAACTAAAAAATAAAATATTTCCGGATTGGCCATGAAATCTAGTTCCAGGTTGATGAAATCCCACATGGCGCTATAAGCTGGTACCAGAAAGTATGCGATTCCGAGTGCGACCAATAAGGCACCAAATGATAGCATGAGGTTTTCACCCATAAACTGGAAAATCAATTGTTTTCGATCACTGCCCATCACTTTTCGGATACCGATTTCCTTCAGACGCTTGCTGGATATGGCTATCGAAGTATTCGTAAAATTGAAACAGGCGATGAGTAGCATCAATCCGGCCATTATAAGAGGAGTGATTACTGCGGGGGTAGGTGGTGGCTCACTTAACCAATTAGATCGGATTTCCATTGAGTTTTGCCCCAGGTTAGTCAACTGCTCTAAATAGTAGCTGCTGATCTGAAAATCGTCTCTGGCTTCATTCTGTATAGCTATGTAATTTTCGTTAATGTTTTCTAATAGGTTAGCAGGATAGTTTTTGCCTTCTGTCATCACAAATGTTGCAGATACAAAACGGGTCCAATCATTCTGCTCAAGCTCTCGTATTTTCAGGTAATTATCCCAATGGGTAATGGCATTAAAATGAATGGAAGAATTCATTGGAATCTCTTCCAAAACACCACCGACCGTCATGGAAAGAGGTGTTCCATCCTCCTTTATAATCGTTATTAGCTCGCCGGTTGGATCTGTATCTCCAAAATATACCTTAGCAGTGTTCTCGCTTAAAATAATCTGGCTCTGATCAAGGAGTGCCTCCTTATTTCCATATTTAAATGGGAAAGTGAACATATCAAAGAAGTCGTCTTCGGCAAACCCTATTCCCTGATTGAAAACTTTTAAATCTCTTTTTAAAACCAATCCATTGTCTACATATCGGGAGTAATGAGTAATTCCTGCAATTTTACCTTTTAATTGTTCACCCAAAGGGAGTGGTGTGATACCGTAGGGAACATTATGATCTTGTACCGACTTGTTGATATGAACTTTGAATATCCGCTCATGATTAACATGGTTTTTATCGTAATCTGCTGCAAACTTCCAGTTGAGATAGCCGACAATGCAACATGCTAATGATAGCCCCAGCCCAATCAAATTGATGAAAACATAAGACTTATTTTTTCGGAAATTCCGAAACGTGATTTTGAAGAAGTTCTTGAGCATAGTCCTTTGAGTTAGTTGATTTAATAGGCACTAAGAACATGCTAAATCAACTAAACCGACTGATTAACAGGGTATTACGAGTTCTATAGTCTTGTCAGTTTGTACGATTTCGCATGACTTCATGAACACTTGTAGGTGCTCATACTATATAAGAGATTCAAAAAATACCAATAGGTTGCTTTTAGGTGAAAGAATATGCCCACCAGATCAACAGAAATTGCAATGGTAGCCTTAATGCCAGTACCCATACCATTCTCTTTTTCTTAAATCCTTTCATGAAGTGGTAAATGTTTGCAGGGTACACGGCAATGAGGAGGGCAATGACTCCCCATGCAGCCATTGAGGTGTATGAGGGAATTAGTAACAAGAAACCTAAAATAACTTCGGCAATTCCGCTCAACCAGTTGATCAGTTTTTTATTTCCCAGGAATGGAGGAATGATCTTCTCATAAAACTGGGGCATCACAAAGTGATTGATTCCAGCAATGATGTATAGAATTGCCATGATCCACAGGTTTATTGTTTCAATTGTCATAATGAGTAGGGTTATTCTGAATTTATTTCAGAATCTTTTCCGAAAAGTACATAGATCCTGAAACAAGTTCAGGATGACCAAAAATATATTGGTCGTATTTGTTAATATATTTGATAAACATCAAATTCAACCCATTTAACCTATGTACAGAATTCTCACCCTCCTTTTCATTTTATTTATTGCCTGCACCCCTGAAACTTCAAACCCGGAAGTTGAAAAATGGGAATCACAAGCCGAAAATATCACCATCATCCGAGATGATTTTGGGGTCCCCCATGTGTATGGTAAAACCGACGCAGATGCAGTTTTCGGGTTGCTGTATGCACAATGTGAAGACGACTTCAGAAGAGTGGAACGAAACTTTACCTGGGCCATTGGTCGGTTGGCAGAAGTAGAAGGAGAGAATGTGCTGTACAGTGACCTCCGGGCTCGACTTTTCATGACAGAAGAAGAGGCGAAGGAATATTACGAGTCTGCTCCGGATTGGCTCAAAAAATTATGTGTAGCATGGGCAGACGGTATTAACTATTACCTGCACACACACCCTGAGGTCAAACCTTACGTGATCAAAAAGTATGAACCCTGGATGACCATGTATTTTACCGAAGGATCGATCGGGGGAGATATCGAGCGTGTGTCAACTCGGAAGATCAAGGCGTTTTATGAAGCATTGAATGCCAATGAGATAAGCACTTTGAAGAGGTCCTCTCCCTACCCCTCTCCTAAAGAGGGATATAAGGCCACTCATCTCAATGGCAAGGAGGCAAACAACTCCCCCTTTGGAGGGGGTCAGGTGGGAGGATTTTTGGAAAATGAACTCCTCCTCGAAGAACCACAAGGATCTAATGGCTTTGCAATTTCAGGCGATCTCACCGAGTCAGGAAAAGCAATGCTGCTTATTAATCCTCATACTTCATTTTATTTCAGAGGGGAAGTTCATACAGTGAGTGAAGAGGGCCTCAATGCTTATGGGGCTGTTACCTGGGGACAATTTTTTGTTTACCAGGGGTTCAATGAAAATACCGGTTGGATGCATACTTCCACATACACTGATGTTATAGATGAGTTTAAGGAAACCATCATCGAAAAAGAAGATGGATTGTATTATCAATACGGGGAAGAAGAGCGAGCGGTAGAAGTGAAAGAGGTTACCTTGAAATATAAGAATGAAGATGGGATGAAAGAAGAAACCTTTCCAATCTACCGGACACATCACGGACCTATCACCCATAAAATTGATGATCAGTGGGTAGCCACTTCAATGATGTGGGAACCGGTAAAAGCTTTAGAGCAATCATATATCCGTTCGAAAAAGAAAAACCTGGAGGAGTTTAACGAAATGATGGATATCAGAACGAACTCTTCCAACAACACCGTCTTTGCTGATTCCGAGGGAAACATTGCCTACTATCATGGAAACTTTATTCCCATTAGAGATGAGCAATTTGATTATACGCAACCCGTCGATGGTAGTGATCCGGCCACTGACTGGCAAGGGTTACATCCGGTAGCAGAGGCAATCACTGTTTTTAATCCATCGAATGGATGGATACAGAATTGTAATTCCACGCCTTTCACTTCTGCTGCTGAAAACAGCCCCAAAAAGGAAAATTACCCACAGTACATGTACAATGCGCCCGAAAATTTCAGGGGAGTAAATGCAATAAGACTGTTATCCGGGGTAAATAGCATCGATCTGGATGGCTTAATCAGCCTTGGTTATAATCCTTATTTACCAGCCTTTGAAAAAGTGATACCGGGTTTAGTGGAGGCTTATGATGCGCTTGGCGATGAGTCCTTAAATGAGGAAATTGATTTACTAAGAAATTGGGATTTTAAAACAAGCATTGAATCGAAAGCCATGAGTTTAGCCCATTTTTATGGTATGATGCTCTATCGTCACGGCGAAATTCCTGCCAATTTGAAGGGGATAGAACGTTTCGAATATTTTGGAACGGATATGCCAATGGGAGAAAGAATTAAGATATTTCAATTAGCCATTGATGAAATGAACGAACGATACAGCACTTCAATTATTCCTTGGGGTGAGATCAATCGCTTTCAGCGGATATCTGGTGCAATTGATGCGTCTTTTGATGACTTTGCACCAAGTATTCCAGTAGGTTTTACGACAGCAATGTGGGGTCATTTGGCAGCCTTTGGAATGAGAGGCAGCCACGATGTAAATAAAATCTATGGCACAAGAGGCAATAGCTTTGTTGCTGCAGTTGAGTTTGGTGAAAAGGTTCGGGCTAAAACCATACTTGCAGGAGGACAGAGTAGCGATCCTAACTCACCACACTTTAATGATCAGGCACAAATGTATGCTGATGGCCAGTTTAAGGATGCCGCATTTTATAGAGAAGATGTTGATGCCAGAGCAGAAGAAACGTATCAGCCGGGTAAACGTTAAAAAGTATTATTATGAAGTTTTTCAAACTAGTTTCAGCCTTTTCGTCCCTGCTTTTATTGGCAAGTTGTGCCAATGAAAAGGGGCCTACTCCTATTTCTGAAATGCAGACTTATGAGGTAATTCAGACACAGATTTGGGATACTCAATGTATTAGTTGCCATGCTGCAGGGTCATCGTTCGCCAGGCAATCGGACCTTGTTCTTACGACCGGAGAATCCTACGATCAGCTGGTGGGTAGGGCTCCCAATAACAAAGCAGCGTTGGAAGATGGATTAGAATTGGTAGGTAATGAGGGACTTCCCAGTTTATTTAAAAGTTATTTGTGGGAAAAGCTCAACGCCAATGACCAGGAACATTTTTACTCGGATCATCCGCTTTACGGAGCGATTATGCCTTTGGGTGCTGATTTTTTAACCAATGGAGAGTTAGAGTTTATTATAGAATGGATCATAAATGGAGCGCCTAAAACAGGTCAGGTCGCTGATGTAGCAATACTAAATGATGAGACAAGATTTGAAGCTCTGCCTTTTGAACCACTTGCCAAACCCGAAAGTGGATTTCAATTCCACTTGGGCCCTTTTGAAATTGATCCGCAAACAGATCGCGAGTTTTTCTATTACGAACCTCCAGTCTCTGATGAAGATATCTACATCAATCAAATCGAAATAACAATGAGACAGGGCAGTCATCATTTTATTTTTTATGCTTTTGAAGATGAGACTCCTTCGGTTGCCATTCCTGAACCTTTGGAGATCCGAGATTTATACGATGAAAACCAGCAGCCAATTACAAAAAATCTTATCCCTCTTTTATATCATGAATTCATTGCGGGTACCCAGTGGCCTAGAATGAACTATCATTATCCTGAAGGTGTGGCACTAAAGTTTAATGCTGGAAAAGGACTAGACTTAAATGCGCATTATGCAAACAGAACTGATAATGTAATGATTGGTGAAGTATATGGGAATTTACACACCATTCCATTTTCAGAAGTGGAGCATGTGGCAGAAATTCTCAACCTCAATAATCAAAATTTTACGCTTCCAGCGGGAAAAGTAACAACCATTACCAAAGATTATTTTTTCAATGAACGAATAAATATTTTCCAGCTTTTCTCTCATGCACATGAGCACATGACTGAATTTAAAGTATATCATGTAGGAGGGCCAAAAGACGGGGAACTAATCTATATTTCCTATGATTGGGAGCACCCTCCTATCTTGGAGTTCGACCCGCCACATGTATTGGAACCAGGGGAGGCGTTAAGACTTGAAGCTACCTATGATAATTGGGAAAACAGAGATCTCAAATTTGGACTGAGAAGCTCAGATGAGATGATGATACTGTTTGGTGCGTATTACGTAGATTAATTTCCGTTTATTGATTCACTTTTCTCAATGTTATCGCATTTGGCTTGATCAAGCCACCTCGACCGCTTGGAACAAGGTCTTTGATATAATTCCCTCCTGAATTATACATTTTGACGGAAGCAGTCCCACCATTCCCGATAATAAAGTTCCCATTATCAAAGATGGCGATTCCTTCCACCTGACTTAGACCGGAAACGATGTTACCCTGAAAGTTGCCACTGTTGTCATACCTTCGAATAGCACCGCCAGACCAATCATTAACAATCAGATCATCCGCGGCAAACCAGATGTTGGTGGGCCCGGTCAAACCAGAAGATATAAATAAACCCATGTCACTCCCGGATGAGTCAAATTTTCTCACAGTAGCTCCATCAAATGAAGAAACGTAAAGGTTCCCTTCAGTGTCCCAGTCAAGCCCAATGCTTTGGGTAATGCCAACGGAGGTAAAATCGTCAACGAAGGTTCCGTTGAGTTCATACCTTTTAACCAGCCCGTTACCACTCCACTGAAGCACATAGAGTAAGTTGTCAGGCCCGATTTTCATTCGGGTAGGGCCTCCGATTCCTGATGCAAAGTTAGAGATGAAGTCACCACTATTTACATCATATTTTGTAATTGTTCCTGTATTTAAATTGGAAACTAAAACCACCTCCTGATCCTCCAGAATGAGAATGTCCTGAGGCCAGGCGACTCGGTCATTCGTAAATACCCGAGGGTTTGCACCATTCTCATCATAGATAAGTATTTGCCAGGGCGGACTGTCAAAGTTCCCAGCATCACTAACGTAAATATCCGTACGAGGGGCTGAGCTGTCCCACACAGAAATATCGAAAGTAGTTTCCAGCCCTTCTGCAGCTGCGGTAATCACTGAAGCACCCACTGCCAGTGCTGATACTTTACCATCTGCATCAATACTGACATTTGAGTTGTTTACGCTCCATTCTATGGAAGAGTTGATACCAATACTGTTGCCTGATTGATCCTGCCCAACCACCGTGAGTACTGTGGTTTCGTCACTTACGATATCCAACCTATTTCCATTTGTCGAGGAAATGTTCAACTGTGTTAACGTGGGTGTTTCTCTGGAATCATCTGATTCACAGCCTGATGTAGGAGCTGTTAATAGAGCAAGAAATAGAATGAATAATTGAGAAGAGAGCTTTTTCATTTTGTAGTAGGTTATGTGCATAAAACAGTCTTGCCAGTCTTATTCCCTTACTCAAGCCCATTTTGGATTTCGATCTGCATCTTTAATTCAGTAGCTTAGAGGAGGAACATTAGATCAAAGAATATGAAAAAGACATTACTTCTATCCTTGTTGTTTTTAGTCAGTCAGATTTGCTTTTCACAAAGTTTGGTGGGTGCCTGGGAGTGGTTGGAAACAGACGAAGAAGGAAAAAAAATAAAGGGAGTCGTTACGTTTTCAGAAAGTTATCAGGCGGCTGCATGGTTTGATGCTGAGACAGGAGCATTTGTAAAAACCAATGGTGGAACCTGGAAGCTGGATGGAAATAACATGACTGAAGTGGCTGAGTTTAATACAGCTGAACCTGATAAAGTAGGAGAAACGGCCTCCTTCGAGATTGAGTGGGATGGATCCGACAAAATGCGAAGAGTGGGCATGGACGCCTGGGCAACCAGGGTAGATGATGGAACACCTGGAGATCTCAATGGCGCATGGCTGATGTCCGGAAGGAAGCGTAATGGAGAGGTCCAGCAACGGGATACGGACCGCCCAAGAAAAACGATGAAGATATTGTCTGGCACTCGATTCCACTGGATTGCCTATAACACAGAGACCAAACAATTCATGGGAACAGGAGGTGGAACTTACACCACCATTGATGGCAAATACACGGAGAATATTGAATTTTTCTCCAGAGACGACAGCCGTGTAGGTGCTAGTCTGGAATTCAACTATGAACTCAAAGACGGCAAGTGGCACCACTCTGGTAAGAGTAGCAAAGGTGAACCACTGTATGAGGTTTGGAGTATGAGAGATTAGTTTTTGACGACCACAACTTCATCCCCGACATTTATCTGTCCATTTTCTAAAGAAAGTGTGTTCACACCGAAAATGACATCATTGCCTTCTCTTCGATAAGTCGCAAGTGTTTTTAAGGGCTCAGCCCCTTTCTTACCGGTTTCCTGATCAACCGTAGTGAATACGCATCTCTTACACGGATGTGTTACATGGAATTTCAATGCTCCGATTTGAATATCATTCCAATGGTCCTCTTCATAGGCTTCACTTCCTTCAACGACAATGTTGGGTCTGAACCGATTCATAGGCAGCTTCACTTCCATCCTTGAATTGAGGTCATCCAGGGAGGCCTGGCCAATGATCAGATATGGATAGCCATCAGCAAAACTCACATTTTCATTATTAAATGCACGGTCAGGATCTACTGGTCTGGTAGCGTTCTCCGGCATAAAGACGAGCTTGCAGTCTTCCCCTGCAATCTTAGAAAACCACTCATTGATATGAGGTGCCGCTTCAATAGCTTGAACCTCATCACCCCATACTGTTACCTGAATGTTGGTTTCGCTTTCTAAGACTAGTGGAAACACCAAATCAGGCAGGTCCAAATGCGAGACAATGATGTTTTGATCCTGCAACCGGATTCCCACCTGAGAAAGCTGTGGGTGTGTCCGCTGGGTCACATGACCATGATCTTTATTAACCAGCATCCAGCGCCGGTCATACCTAAAACCCCTTTCCAAAACCTCTACCTCCGAAAGCGAAATGCCTTGTAGTGATTTAATCGGATAGATATATAGATCGGATACTTTCATAAACACTACTTTTTGGCCCAGTTGTCTCTAAGTGTGATTGTTCGGTTGAAAACCAGATTTTCATCCGTAGAATCCTCATCTACTCGGAAATAACCAATGCGCTCAAACTGCATTTGGTCACCCACTTTCGCGTTTTTCAATGAGGGTTCAAGTACCGCATCAGTATTGATGTTTAGCGATTCCGGGTTCAGGTGATTTTTAAAGTCATCGTCGATTGCATTCAGATTTTCTGTTCTAAAAAGTCGGTCGTATTCTCTTATTTCTGCTTTTACAGCATGAGGAACGGAGACCCAACCAAGAGTTCCTTTTACTTTCTTTCCACTGGTATCCTGACCACTTCGTGTTTCCGGGTCGTACTCAGCATACAATTCCTCAACGGTACCATCCTCTGCTTTTTTGTATCCTGTGCACTTAATGATGTAAGCAAACTTTAAACGAACCTCACGATCAGGGCCCAGGCGATACCACTTTTTTGGGCTTGGAGGATCCTCCATGAAATCAGACTGATCGACATAAATCTCACGGGTGAACGGCATCTCACGGGTACCCGCAGATTCATCACCAGGATTGTTGACTGCTGTCATCATTTCGGTCTTATCCTCGGGCCAATTAGTAATGATGACCTTCAGCGGATTCATTATACCAAAGACTCGATTGGTCGTTGCATTCAGGTCTTCGCGAACTGCATGTTCCAGTACCGCAATGTCCGTGATCCCGTTTCTTCTAGCAACACCAATGGTATCGGCAAACTTGCGTATGGAAGCAGGAGTAAAACCACGTCTTCGGATTCCTGAGATGGTGGGCATCCTTGGATCGTCCCATCCATTTACATGACCAAGTTCTACAAGCTCTCGCAGGTTTCGCTTACTGACGATGGTATAACTGAGATTTAATCGGGCAAATTCGGTTTGCTTTGAAGGGTATATTTCTAGTTCATTGATCAGCCACTCATATAAGGGCCTGTGTACTTCAAATTCCAGCGTACACAATGAGTGAGTTACTTTCTCAATGGAATCAGATTGACCGTGCGCGAAATCATAGGTGGGATAGATGCACCATTGATAGCCGGTTCGGTGATGCGGAAGTTGTTTGATTCGATACAGAATCGGGTCTCGCATGTGCATGTTAGGAGAACTCATATTGATCTTTGCACGAAGCACCCGCTCTCCATTTTTGAATTCTCCAGCACGCATACGAGCAAAAAGATCCAGATTTTCTTCAACTGATCGGTTCCTAAATGGACTATGCTTTCCATTTTTTGTTGGAGTACCTTTTATTTCATTTTGCCACCATACTTTTCTGCGAGCCCAAAGTTTAGGCAAATGGACTTGGCATGGCCGATGTGCAAGTAGCCATTAGGTTCCGGAGGAAAGCGGGTGACAATTGCGTCATGCTTACCTTCTTGCAGATCTTTTTCGATCATTTGCTCGATGAAATTCAAAGATTTTTTTGCCTCGTCCATAATTTGAAATTAGGGTGCAAAAGTAGGGGAATGATTAGTTAAAATCTATCCATACTAAATCACTTCATTACAGAGTGGAGGGTTTTTGGAGATCACACCGTCTAAGATTGATGTTAACCATTAATTACTAGATTCAAATGATTAGATTTTTTAGAAAGCCAAACATTTCATCCCTTCAAAGACAGTATGATAAATTGATGCATGAAGCATATATTCTGTCAAAAGCCAATCCGGAACAGAGTATGGAAAAGCAAAAGCAGGCATTGGAAATCCAAAGAGAGATTGTTGCTAAAAGATAAATTACAACTATAATTATAGTAATAAAACTATTTTTATAGTTATAATTGCAATCATGAGAATGACTGTAATTTTTCTTGCTTTAGCGGTATCACAAATCGTTTTTGCTCAACAAAAAAGAATGTGTGTAACTGTTGATGACCTCCCACTAGTCAAATATGGAATAAAAACCGAAGGACATGAAGAGGCAATCACAGAAGGACTGTTAGCTGCCTTTAAGAAGCATGAAGTTCCGGCGATTGGTTATGTCAATGAAAATAAAGTTCGTCCAAATGGGCAACCGGATGAGCGTAGGGTTAAGCTACTAGAGCGCTGGTTGGAGGAAGGATACGAGTTGGGGAACCATACCTATTCTCATAAAAACTTTAATAGGGTTGCGTTTGAAGAGTATACCGAAGATGTGATAAAAGGGGAGAAAATTATCAAGGAGTTAGCATTAAAGTACGAGAGTAAAGTGGAATATTTTCGTCACCCATATCTCAGGATTGGCGAACGAAAAAGTCAGGCAGATTCGCTCAATCAATTTCTTGCTGACAATGGATACACGCCTGCACCGGTTACCATTGATAATGAGGAATACCTTTTCGCAAAGGCATATGCAGTAGCCTATAAAAATAAGGATATAGAGATGATGAAAAGAGTCGGAGAAGCTTATTTGGAGTATATGGAAAACCAACTGTTATACTTCGAAAAAGCATCTATGGACCTATTAGATCGAAACATGGACCATACGCTACTTATCCATGCAAACTATCTCAATTCAGTATACCTTGATGCACTTCTGACGATATTTGAAAATCATGGCTACATGTTCATCTCTCAATCTGAGGTCTTAAAAGATCCGGCATATGAACGGGAAATCACTAAGTACAGTGATTGGGGTATTTCATGGATCCAATGGTGGGGGATCAGCCAGGGATTAAAAGGTGAATTCTTTGAAGGCGAAGCACAAACCCCGGAGTTTGTCAAAAACTTATCCAACTAAAGAATCAGCTCCCAATAGCCCACATCTATCCATTGGTTAAACTTAAAGCCGACCTCTTTGAACTCCGCGATTTTTATAAATCCAATTTTTTCATGAAGTGCCTGACTGGCTTCATTGGGCAATGACATTCCCCCAATGATGGCATGATAGCCAAGTAGTTTCAATTGGCTCATGAGTTCGTTATACAAGGGTTTTCCATACCCTTTTCCTCCTTGATCTTTATGTAGATAAATAGAGGTCTCTACAGTTTTTGAATAAGCTACTCTTGCCTTCCACTGCGTTGCGTAAGCATAGCCTACAATTTCTTTATCTATTTCCATTACGAGCCAGGGCAGATTGAATTCCTTTTGAACTTTGTGAATTCTGCTTATCATTTCATCAGTATCAATCTCTGTCAATTCAAATGTTGCATGTGAGTGGAGGATGTAATGGTTGTAAATAGCAACAATGGATTGAGCATCTTCAGATTTAGCGAACCGAATCATAATCAAGGAAATATAGGATTTCAAGTTAAGCACGAATTCTATAAAAACTTGACTTCCATTCATTCAAGTAACGCATTTAGTAAATGACGCACTAACGTCACCTCAATTATTTGAACCACATTTGTGACTCAGGTAGCATTGTGGCAAACAATGATAAAAACATGATCGAACAACCAACGCTGGGAAGCAAACTTCTGGAACTGAGAACTCAACAAGGAATAACGCAGCATGAGCTAAGAGAAAAATGTCATGTGAGTGTTCGCACCATTCAACGAATAGAAGCAGGAGCGGTGACTCCTAGAGCTTCTACTGTAAAAATCTTGTTGGAGGCCTTGGGGGAGAATCAGGCGGATTGGTATTCTTCATCGGATGTGATTGTTGAAAATCAATTTTCAATTAAAACATTAAAACAAATGCTACTCATTAATTCTACGGAACAGCAATTGAAAAACGCAATTACTCCTGCATGGATCGGAGGTATTGTTTTCTTTCTTTTCAGCATCATCGAAATTGCAGTGGAGTCAATTCTTATGGAGGAGGTTTCTACATATCTAATAACTACTCTTGTTGCAATCAAGCTGGTCATCATTATTTCATTTTTTCTTTTTACCCGAGGGTTTCTATCACTTAGCACATTATTTGAAAACCGACTTCTTAAAATAGCATCCTATTTATCTATTGGTGTCATTACGGTTATCTATTGTTTTGATATCATCGTTTTACTTTCATCCAAAATTGAATACTTAAACAGTGCATTTGCTGTAGTTCCATTGGGAGTTATTTCAATCATTTTTGGACTCGGGTTATTGGAGTTACAAGATGGAATGGGTCGTATTGCTAAGATTGCGGGTCGTTTGGAAGTAGCCTTTGGAATTTCTTACATCACATTGATTTTCTCTTTTGTCGGATTGGTGTTGCTTGCCCCCTTACTTATTGTAGAGATTGTATTGTTATCGAAGGCAGATCAGCTAATCAAAGAGGGGCAGCTATGATAGGGATATTGATTGCCCTGGTTATTAGCTGGGTTCTGGTTTACCTGATCGAAGGAAAGCATTTGGAGGTTATCGGGATCTTTCCCAAAGCCAAAAGACTAAATCAGTTTTTTATTGGATTCATCATTACAGCAACACTTTGCTGTCTTGCACAAGGGATAGAGGTTGTTTTGGGAACAGCAGGTTGGACATTGAATCCAGGGTTTTCAGCACTGCAAATCGTTGAGGGTTTATGGTGGAATGTAAAATCAGTCTTAACCGAGGAGCTGATTTATCGAGGAGCACTTCTTTATTTACTTGTCAGATTCTTAAGTCCTAAAAAGGCAATGCTGATTTCTGCCTCAGCATTTGGTATTTATCATTGGTTTTCGTTTGGTGTCTTTGGCAATCTAGTGCCTATGATTTTGATCTTTATTGGAACAGGACTGATGGGTTATGCATGGGCCCTGAGTTTTTATAAAACCAAATCCATTTACCTCGCATTTGGGCTTCACCTGGGTTGGAACTTTACTTTGAATTCTATCTTCTCAAAAGGTCCTTTGGGAGATCAATTGCTGATTCATCGTGGTGGAGAAATGGTAGGAGATGTGGTTTCCTTAATAAACTTTCTTATTTCCATGATTCTCATTCCGCTCATTGTTTTTATCTGGGTGAAATACGTGGTAGTTCAGGAAGAATGGGAAACCAAACTTAATGGATCAGAATGAGTTCATTAATGAATGAGAATTCAGATTAGAACAAAGGTTGGTGCATCATTGAAAGAAATAAAGAAGGGGTTTACCGAGGATTTGTTTCTTTCTTTAAATCCCCCGTTTCCCCCGGTAAAGCTGAAACAATTTGATGGTTGTAGTGCAGGAGATGAGGTAATCCTTGAATTGAACTTTCTATTGTTTAAGCAAGTATGGAAGAGCGAGATAGTCGAAGAGACTGAAACAGAAGTAAGCTGGCATTTCATCGATGTAGGAGTAAAGCTTCCTTTTTTTCTGAAAAAATGGAAGCATCATCATGGGGTGGAGCATGAAGAATCCGGGTCCACCATCATTGACGACATAACCTTTAGCACGGGCACTATTTTAAGTGATCTAGTGATGTACCCTTTGTTGTACGGTCAATTCCTATATCGCAAGCCGATTTATAAGAAAACATTCGAAAAGACATAATCGCTTTCTGTGAAGGGTTAGCAAATGGTTAGCAACGCTGTTTCATGGCGTTTTCCATCGAATTATTACCCCATTTCGTGGAATGGCCATTGTTTGAGGTCAGGCATATCCTAATCTTCGCTTTGTACAAAAAAATCAATAATTCACAAAGCCAATTATGTTGAATCTATTCAAAAGAAACAGTGCTACATCACTTCAAAAGAAATACGATAAATTAATGAAAGAAGCTTATGTGCTTTCTAAATCAAATCCGGAGGAGAGCAAGAAAAAGCAAGTTGAGGCGCAGGAGATACAGAAGCAAATTATAGCGCTTCAGGCAGCCTGAGTTTAGGAGGAAAGCTTAGTAGCCGAGATCATGTGATGACGAATTAAGTTTATTGCTAACTTCAACACTTTCTAAGAGAATACAAGATGAAAGCGGCATCACTGGCAGAGATAAAAAGAGAGCTTAAGCACAGGAATCCTGAAGAGGTACTGGCTATATGCTTAAGGCTGGGAAGATTTAAAAAGGACAATAAAGAACTTCTCACATACTTGCTCTTTGAAGCGGGCGATGAACAGAGCTACATCAAGTTGTTGAAGGAGGATATAGATGACCTGATGGATGAGATCAATACGAATCACCTCTATTATGTTAAGAAGGGGCTCCAAAAAATTGTACGATCCCTGAATAAATCGCTAAGATATTCCGGTCAAAAGCAAACCGAGGTAGAGGTCCGCTTATATTTTTGTCAGCAAATCAAGGCTTCAGGTATTGCAATAAGCAGACACAACACAATCAACAACCTGTATCACCGAGAAATTAAACGAATTGAAAAGGCATTATCAAGTCTACATGAAGACCTACAGGCCGATTATCGGTTTGAACTAGAGCAGCTTTAATAACTCTGGCAATAAGTCTAATTGAACAAGAAAGAGTTGAATGGGTTATCAAACTAGAGTCCGCATAATCAGCATTCAGTCATTCTCTTTATAAATTGCAGATTATTCCCAAAACATTATCCGTTACGATAAAGCATTAAAATGAAAAAATTCAACGCCTTTATTCTTTCTTTTCTGATTACCTGCATGGTTGTTACTGTCTCATGTGACAAAAATGGAGATATCGTTTTATTCAGTATCAACAACGACATTTCACTGGGACAACAGGTAGCTGCTGAAATTGAAAGTATGCCAGAGCAATTTCCGATTTTAGATCGATCTTCAAACATAGAGGCATACACGTACCTGGAGGGTATGATGAATTCCATTTTAGCTTCAAGCAGTGTCACCTATCGTACAGAGTTTCCATGGAAGGTCAACATCATCGATGATCCTGAAACGTTAAATGCATTTGCTACTCCCGGTGGTCAGATCTATGTGTATACGGGTTTGATTTTCTTCCTGGACACGGAAGATCATCTTGCAGGGGTCATGGGGCACGAAATTGCTCATGCAGATCAACGTCACAGTTCAAAGCAGCTTCAAAGACAATATGGTGTAAGTGTTCTTCTTAGTATAATTACCGGAGGAGACCCAGGGCTTCTTACACAAATAGCGTCATCACTCGGAAGCTTAAAATTTAGTAGAGATGCGGAAGCTGAAGCAGACGATTTCTCTGTACTTTATCTGGCGGATGTAAATGATTATGCTTGCAACGGAGCAGCTGGCTTTTTTCAAAAGCTTTTGGATAGCGACGCACAAACTCAGCCGGAGTTTTTGAGCACTCACCCCAGCCCAGATAATCGTGTAGCAGACATCAATGCGAAGGCAGCTGACGAAGGTTGCGATACTACGATGGGAGCAGATGCGGTCTCTGACTATGATGAATTTAAAGCGGCGCTATCCAACTAGTAGGCATTGTCTACTCATCCTTTAGAGACTTTACTGGATTTTGACTCGCTGCTTTTATGGTCTGTGACCCAACCGTAATCCACGCAATTAGGATGGCGGTGAAAGCTGCTATAGCAAATGACCACACGGAAAGTGATACACTTTCGGCATAGCTTTCCAACCACCTCAAGCCAAAATAATAGCTAATAGGAAGTGCGATTATTATCGACAGGATTACTGCTTTTGTGAAATCATAAGTCATTGAAACGGCCAGCTTCCAGCTTTCACAACCAAGTACTTTCTTGATACCTATTTCCTTGACTTTTCGCTGAACCTGGAAAATGGTTAGGCCGAATAAACCCATACAGGAAATAATAATCGCTAAACCAGAAAATATGCTGGATAGGTTGGCAACTCTCATTTCAGAATCATACATGGCTTGATAATCCTGATCAATAAATTTTGGCTCAAATGGATAACCGGGATTGAATTTTTCATAAAGTGATTCTAGTTGTTCTATGGTTTCAAGCTCTTTGCCACTTTCGATTTTCACCATGACATAATGTGCTCGTTCGGGACGGTAGAAGAACATAGCGGGCTCCACGGGGTTGTGCAGAGATTCGGTTGTAAAATCCTTTACAATTCCTATGATTTCTTTTTTGCCAGTGTAGTGCTCCACCTTTTTACCAATGGGATCTTCAAGCCCTATCATTCGAATAGCAGTTTCGTTGAAAATGACACTTTCTTTTTCGTTGTTAAGCTCTTCCCGAAAGGTTCTTCCGGCTACTAATTCCAATCCTAAGATGTCGACAGAATTGGCATCCCCATTATTTTCCCAAACATTAACCTGCTGACCTTCCCCTTTACCAACCCAGTCCAACCCGCCGGTTCGGTTTTGCATATCAGGACTGACAGAAAAACCTGTTTGAGAAACCTGTAAAACTCCCGTGGTATTTTCAAGTTCTGAAATGAACGCTTTACCATTTTCAAAAAGCTGTCCTTCTCTTAAAAAGTAAAGCAGGTTGTCTCTATCATATCCCAGATTTTTGTTGAGTGCAAAATCCATTTGCCTGCTTACAATCAAAGTTCCAACAATGAGTATGATGGAAAGTGAAAATTGAACCAAGACAAGTGCCTGTCTGCCCCAGGTTCGTTGGTTGCCAGAAAACTTTGCTTTAAGAGCCGAAATAACCTCTAACCGTGATAGATGAATGGCGGGGTATAGACCTGCAATAATTCCGATTAGTGGGATAAATAGGAGAAAGTAACCAATCATCGAAATATCAAGATCGAGCTGTTTTCCGGTTAGTTGATTAAAGGGTTCGAGCAGGGCAAAAACCAACCCTATAGCAGTTACAGTTGCAAGAGTTGAAAGCAATAGTGACTCGAAAAAGAACTGGAAAGCCAGCTTCCCTTTCGTTGCGCCAAAAGATTTCTTTACTCCTATTTCTTTTGTTTTGAGTGAAGCAAATGCTGTAGATAAGTTGATGAAATTGATACAGGCAATAAGCAAAATGAAGGCAGCAACCATGATGGTCATGTTTACATACTCGATTCTACCTCCGGCTTGCTCACCATTTTCGTATTTTCCGTGTAGATAGCGGTCTGCATAACCCGTAAGAAATAGCTCTACACTTTCATTCGCCTGGTTGGCCTGAAAAATTGCATTCAATTTTTCTTCCACTAAACTTTTTTGATGCAGGTCATCCAGCTTCACTAATACTCTGCCGTAGAAATTACCCCAGCCCTTATAGTTGATGAGTTCGTCATGATAAAAGGTCCACGGAAGGATAAATTCGAATCGCTCTGAAGTGGCAGGTGTAACATCCTCTAATATTCCCGCAATCTGAAATGTTTTTTCAGTGCTCCAGAAATGCCAGTTTAAGGTTTCTCCGACTACATCTTCTTTTCCAAACATCTTAGTGGCCAGAGATTTTGTGATAAGAATATTCGTAGGGTCTGATAGTGCCTGAATATTCCCCTTCCAAAGGGGAAAGTCCAATAATTTTAAGTAATCAGCATCTGCAAAACGGCCTTGTACTTTGAATCCTTTTTCATCAACGCTTAGGGTATATTCATGCACATCTGTAGAAACGGCCGATTCGTTTGCTTGTGGAATCTGGGCCTCAATCTCTGGTTCTAATAGTCCACTTACACCTCTGGAGATACTAATCCCATTAACGTTGTTGAATTTGGAATACACCTGAAATAATTTGTCAGAATCAGCATGAAACCGATCTTTATTCACCTCATCAGTGACCCAAAGAACACTAAATAGCACACAGGTCAAACTGGCGACAAGGCCAATGAGATTGATTCCAAAGACCGTCTTGTGTCTTTTGAATCCACGAAGAGAGATAAGTAGATTATGTTTAAACATGCCGTAATAGTTGAATTTTTGAGCACCACTGGCGGGCTTAATAATGTCCTTTCTAAAGAATCGAATCACCGTCCAGGCGAATCTCCTCCTTGCTTTTTTTAGTCCGTATATTTGAATGTCTTCATCGAATTGCTCTTCCAGATCTCCCAGGATGGACTCCTGCAATCGGGGATTGCAATACCACTTGAAAAACCGAGTGAATAATTTTGGTGTTTGGGGAGCCTTCATGCTGAAAAATTGAGCTGTGGAGCCAATTTCCACAGGTTAGTCCTCGCATCTTTCATTTCCTGAAGGAGTGCTTTGCCGGTGTTAGTGATCTTAAAAAATCGCTTTTTTCTACCACCTCTAACGTTGGTGGCGCCTCCCATGTAGGATTCTAGAAATCCTTTTTCTTCTAGCCTATATAGAGTTATATGAACGGAACTTAGATTCACTTCACGGCCCTGATGTTCCTTGATGGCCTTAACAACCGTGTTGCCGTATGCCTCGTCCTCCAGGATTAAAACCATGGTCAGAATAAGTTCTTCAAACTCACCTAAAAAATTTGTTCTACCCATTATTATTGAATTTGTAAAACAAATATACGGATGATTTCTATTTAAGTTGTAAAACAAATAAAATCTTAACCTTTTTAGTTAGCCTTCATCATTATTAAAGTGGCATTTCGAGTGTGAGTGTACTATTCTCCAGACGCTTCTCAAGGCCAAGGTTAAATTTCAGATGCTTGGCAAGCTTGTAGCTTACGATTAAGCCAAGAGCCACGCCCTTTTCATTTTGTGACTTTATTTCATGTATTTCAGTCACATTATTAAAGAGCTCATTTATGTCTTTTTTATCCAGTACCTCACCATGGTATGTAATGGTCATTTGAAGTGCCGTTTGATCGCGAACTAACGCTACTTTTATTTGGCTATCAGGTTTGCTGAATTTGATAGAATTAAATAATTGATTTTGAATGATTAGCGACAGCATTCGTCGATCGGTAGCCACTTGATGATTACTGGGGGTAAACAAAATTGACACATCATGCAGCTTGAATGTTTTATTAAATTTTTTAATGTTTTCATCAATTAAAGAAGATACGTCGAACGTTTCTTCATAGATCATTAGTTTATCAAACTGAATGAGAGACCAGTAAAATGCATTGTCTAGTGAAAGCAGAGATTCTGTCACCCGTTGACTAGAATCACTAATAAACCTTTCAAAATCTGATTTAGGTAGTTCGTCGGAATTTTTAAGAAGTGCAACAAGTGTAGTTAGCGGAGATCTCACATTGTGGGAAAGAATATAAAAAACCTGATCCTTTTTTTTGTTTTCATTGATGAGATATTGTTCAGATTGGGTAAGGAGCTTATTCTGTTCTGAAATCTCCTTAGTGTGTTCTTTTATTTTTGTTTCAAGGTATTTCTTGCGTCGCTCCACCTTATTAATCCTTCTGTACACCAGAAGAGCTACAATGGAAGACCCTACAAGCAAGCCAAATATTCTAAACCACAAAGTTTGCCAAATACTAGGCTCTATGGTTATAAAGAGAGAGGACGCTTGTTCATTCCATTTTCCATCGCCATTGGAGGCTTTCATCATAAAAGTGTATTCACCGGGGTTCAGATTAGTGTATGTAACATTTCGCTTATCCGCATCAGTAAAAATCCAATCTTCATCAAAGCCTACAAGCTGATAGGCATATTTTGAATCTTCTGGATTACTATAATCCAGTGACGCAAATTCAATGGAAAAAGAATTGTGAAAATGTGCAAGAGTTACCTGTGAGGAATCAGATACTCTTTCCATCAATGGAGGCTTTCCATCTATAAGAATCTGACCAGGACGCACCGTTTCATTAAAAATTTTCAGATCCGTAAAGGCAAGCCGGGGTTTCTTTGAATTGTATTTGATGCTGTCAGGGAAAAAATATGTGAGTCCGTTTACCCCACCAAAAAAGAGCTCGCCCGTATAGCACTGGAAAAAAGAATTTGTATTGAATTCATTACTTTGGATTCCATCATTCTCATTGAAGCTTAGAAAGGTATTGACATTTCTATCATATTTATTTAATCCATAGTTTGTACTAATCCATACATCATTTCCATCCGGAACTGCCGCATAGACGACATCATTACTAAGGCCATTTTCAGTCGTAAATTGTTGATATTGATTGGTTTTGGGGTCGAATTGATAAAAACCATCTCCATATGTGCCGATCCAGAGTATATCATCATCGCTTTGGTGGATGCTTGTTAGTAAATGAGGAAGATTGGAATCGGGAAGTACCTTTTCGAAAACATCAACTCTTTTATTAAGTTGATACAAACCGTCACCATAGGTAGCAGCATATATTTCTTTCGATTTTGTTTCGAAGATGTTCATGACGTTATCATCACCGATACCTCCATTTTTGGTATTGTAACTTCGGATATGCTTTCTGTTCGCACTATTTATGACCGATATACCTCCGCCTAACGTGCCTATCCAGATTGAGCTGTTTTTCATTGATTTCACAGCTCTTATTTTGTTATTAGATATGATAGGATTGTCATCCTCGGCAAAATACCTTTCAAAGGTTCCGGTTTTAGGATCTAGACGATTAAGGCCAACATTTGTACCTACCCAAACCGCTCCATCTGTGGAGTAGTCCATGATCTTCACATCGTTGCTACTTATAGACTCGGAATCATTTTCGTTGTAAACAAACTTTTGATTCTTAGCTGTTTTCCTATTGAATAAATTAAGACCTCTCGATGTTCCGATCCACAACCTATGGTCTATTTTTAAAAGCCCTCTCACGATATTGCTAGTCAGTCCATTGGCATCACTTGTTTCAGTTCTAATCAGTCTGAAATTCTTATTGGAAATATTTATTCGGTATAGCCCGGCTTCTACTGTTCCAACCCACAAACAATGAGTATAATCTTCATAGATTTTATTTACAGATGAATACTTGAATAGCTCGGATTTGAAATTAGACTCAACAAGTGCTGATCTCTTCTCGTCAACCTCAAAAATTCCTTTCGTTTCTGTCCCAACCCAGATGCTATTTCTATGATCTTTGAATACACTTATGGCATGATAATCCATGTTTGGCATTCGATATTTAGTTAGCCCAGAGATTGAGGCAGTTTTGTCGGAGTTGACATTTACAGAATCGGGATCAAATGAAAAAAGCCCTTTATCAGATCCTATCCATATTTTTTGGTTTATAAGAATTAGAGATCTTACAGGTGTACTGTTGAGAAATTCAAAATTGTACAGCTTGTTCGATCCGGGCGAGAGCATGTAGAGGCCAGTATCCTTGCCTATCCATATTTTACCATTTTTATCTAGTGAAAGGGATTTAATAGGATTTTCGCTAATTGTGGATTCAATTAGTTTAAACTCAGCATTAGTAAGGCTAGACGCTTTTAATAAACCTTTTTCTGTACCAATTATGATCTTCTCATCGTCTATAAAGATGTTATTTATCTCTTTGAATATAGTTGTTGGTACATTTTGAAATCTGTCTGTTTTATATACATATTTCGAAAGACCAGTTTGTGTACCGATCCATAGATTGCCTTGCTTATCCTTTGCAATACACTTTATGAAGTTATTTGGAATTGAATTTGAGTTTTGTGGATCGGACTTGTAGACTTTGAATGTGTACCCGTCATATTTATTTAGCCCGTCTTGTGTCCCAATCCATAGGAATCCGTCATCGTCTTGTAGGATGTCTTGAATGGTGTTTTGGGATAAACCGTTTTTTACAGAAATATTGGAGATGTTGGTATTATACTCCTGGCAAAAGCTTTGTACAGTAAATAGGCACAGTATGCCAATTAATACAAGTGAGTATGTATTGGCTTGTCGATGATTCATCTTAGTTAAAGATAACATCCATGAAACAAACAGTTCAGCTAAAAGTTTACATTACTTCCATTTGCATAAAGCTTGTTTTTTAAAAATGAACATGTGCTACCATCTTTAAAAGACTTGACCGGATTTTAAGAGTTCTTACCTCCTTGTATGAAGACCTAGAGACAGATTATCAATTTGAATTAAATAAGCGTTAATTACTCATCTCTAAGTGTAAAGAATTAAAAAGCCTCTCTATTGCTTAGTGAGGCTGAAATCTATGTTTGGCTTTTTCACTCGTATTTAAGGGACTCCACCGGATTTGCTTGCACTGCTTTGAAAACAAAAATATAGATCGTTCCCAATGCCAATATCAAGATAATCCCTAAACCCATAGATATAGTGTAAAATGAAATTTCTGGGGCATTGTATACTTTACTTGTCCAGGCTATATTGATAAGCACAGCCAATGGTGTGGATAGTGCGATGGCAATGACAATAACCCATATGAATCCTTTGGATAGGCCGAACATTAGGCTAGCCAGTTTACAACCCAATACTTTTCTAATCCCAATTTCTTTTGTCTTAAGCTCTACATGGTGAATAACCATACTAAATTGACCGAGGCATGCAACTAGAATTGCAATGAAACCAACAATACCAATGATATTTACAAGCTCAGAGAATTCTGAATTTATATCTTCCATTTCGTACGAATATGTTTCATAATCCATTCTGCGATTATTGTCAAATTTGTTCCAAACGGATTCAATTATTTCTGCACCCTGCTTCGGAGAAATTCCTGCAATCTTTATATTGACAGTAGAAAGTGATTCTGGCTCGTACTGCATAATTAGGGCCCCACTTTCGACGAAGATAAATTGATAACTGAAGTCTTTCACCACTCCAATCACTCTCTTTTTTTCAGAGGTTATTTTACGTGTGTCTTTATCGACAGAATGTATTTCAACAATTGTGTTTAATGCACCAAGTGCATTCTCATGTCCCAGAGCGCGCATGGCTTTTTCATTAATAATAACATTGCTGCTCTCATTTTGTGGACGAGTAGAAAAATTCTTTCCTGCAATTATTTCAATACCTAAGTTATCGAGTGCGTACGCATCTATGGAAAAAATAGAAGACTTAATATTTCTATCTGTGGAATAGCGATTAGTTATTTCTACATCTTCAAAGGAAGAGATAACTGGAAGGTTTGAGACCGCAGAAACGCCAGCTACTTGTGGGTTCTTCAACAATTCGATACGAAATGTTTCGTAAGGAATATTATTTGTTTTGGGTACGTTTATAATATTGGTATGATCAAAACCGTAATCAGTGGTGATAAAAACCCTAGCCTGCTGATACAGTATGATGGTGGTTATAATAAATATTACCGAAAAGGAATACTGAAAAAATACCAGAACCTTTCTGAATACGAATGAGGGAGATTTTCTTGAGCCGGTAGATCCTTTCAAAACTGAAATAGATTTGAAAGAAGAAAGGTATAGTGCCGGATACACACCAGACACAAAACCTACGGTAATTGCAAAAAAAATGAATGAAATATAGATTTTGAAGTTGCTATTGAAATTCATGGTAATAGCTCCATCAATATCACGCAAAATCTTCAGGTCATTAAAGATTGGAACCAAAACCTGAAGTAATAAGAAGGCACAGATAAGTGATATGAAAATGACAATTTGGGCTTCCATTAAAAACTGAGTAATAACTTGTCTTCTGCCAGCACCAAGCACTTTTCTTACACCAACTTCTCTTGCTCGTTTTAAGCCTCTAGCAATAGCCATATTCATGTAATTAAAACTGGCGGAGAGGATCAAAACCAGACCGAGAATACCAAAAAAATAGGCAACAAAACTAGGCGTTGTAATTCCAATTTCATTTCGGATCAACGAACCCAGGTTTATTTGATCGAGTCTTTGCGTTTCAAAATGATATAGGCCTTTTTTCTCTTCAGGTATTTTAATATCCAAACTGGCAAAGTAGTTTTCAAGAATTTGATCAGAAGTTTCCTCTTTTAACCTGAAATAGTTGTAAAACACCTTTGAACCTTCTTCCCAGTCTGTAAGTAACCTTTTGTTTTCCTCCTTATTTGAAAATGTGCTGATTGGTATGACTATATCATAAGAAAGATGAGTTTTATACTCAGTCCTATCGATCACTCCCGACACAATGAAATCACCTAAATCTTGAATGGTAATCGTTTTTCCAATCGCAGTGCTTTCACCAAATATTTTGTTTGCCATTTCTTTCGAGATAATCACATTGGTGTCATTGTCTAATGCACTAACCTTATTTCCTTTCACCAAATCGAAATGAAAGAAGTTTAGAAAATTGCGAGATGCGTATAATCCGTTAAATTGAAATTCATCTTGATCGATTGTCAAAAGCCCTGTTTTTTTGATAATTTGTGTTGATGCTTTAACTGACTCTACATTAAGTGAAACAAGCTGGTTAACTTCATAAGGAGAAGTTCCGTAAGAATGATTTATATCTTTAGCAACATCGTGAATTACTGTGATGGTACGGTAGGTGTTGACCGCATTTGGGTTGTGTTCATCTTGAGTGTCCTGATCAAAAATGAATAGTATGATAAGCATTGCTATTGCCATGCTTACTGTCAAGCCAAACACATTTATTGCTGTAAAGCCTTTTTGCTTTAAAAGGTTTCTAAGTGAGATTTTAAAGTGATTTTTTAACATGCCGTAATAGTTGAGTTTTTGAGTGCCCTTAGAAGGCTTAATTATGTCCTTTCGAAATAGCAGAATTACGTCCTTTATAAATTTTCTATCTGCTTGTTTTTTACCCAGTTCTTGTATTCGCTCCTCGTATAGTTCCATCAGGTCTCCTTCGATAGGTCTGACCAAATCTGGATGGCAATACCACCGAAAGAAGCGAAGGGGATATTTAGGAGGTGTTTTATTCATCTTTCAATGTTTCTACTGGATTTTTAAATGCGGTCTTAAATGCCTGCTGGCTGATTGTCAAAAGCGTTATGAAAATGGCGATTGCACATGCTGCGCCCAAAACCCACCAACTGATCTCTGTTCTGAATGTGTATCCCTGTAACCAGTTGTTTAAGAAATAGTAGGATAACGGAATAGCTATGCTGCTGGCAGTGACCACAAGCAATAGAAAATCCTTTGAGAGCATTTTCCAAAGTGTGAAAACCGATGCTCCAAGTACTTTTCGAATGCCAACCTCCTTGGATCTTTTTTCTACTACGAAAGATGAAAGACCGAAAAGGCCAAGGCAACTAATCAATATTGCCAGCATGGCCAATATAGCTGCTAATCTACCTATTGACTCTTCCGCCTGGAATAATCGATTGTATTCATCATCAACAAATTGATAATCAAATGGAGCCGATGGAACAACCTTCTCAAATACTTCCGCTAAAACCGGAAGCGCCTCTTTGGCAGAGACATTTTCTTTTATCCTAAGATAAAAATTTTGCATCCCACCGTCAGAGAGGAACATGATTGATGGAAACGTTGGCTCATATGGCGAACCTTTTATCATATCTTTTACTACACCAATGATCTGGAAACTAGGATGCCCAAACCAATCTTCTCTGAATTGTATTGATTTACCAATGGGGTCTTGGAAACCCATTATTCTAAGAGCAGACTCATTGATAATCACATTTGCACTTTCATTGGCAAATTCAGCGTTAAAATCTCTGCCCTGCACAAACTCTAATCCAATGGTCTTTCCATAATCATGAGAGATTCTAATGGTATTGAATGCTGGATTTGAGTCAGTGTTCTTACCGTCCCAGTCAAACCCTGTGTTCCAACCTAGAGTACTCAGAACCGAATAGTTGGCACTTCCGGTATTCTCAACCAGCCCCGTATTTTTCAATTCGTCTTTAAGCACATCGTACTTTTGATAATATTCAGGAGACCTGGGGATTAAAGAGACCAACTTAGCCTGATTATAACCTACTGGTAAGCTTTTGGCAAGCAATATTTGCTTGTAAACAATGGTGGTTCCTATAATCAAGGAAATAGAGATGGTAAACTGAAAGACTACCAGCACTTTTCTTGGAAGCTCTGTCAGGAGAGTGGAAGCGTTCGATTTTCCTTTTAAAGAGTTCACCGGATTAAATGAGGAAAGAAACAATGCTGGATATCCTCCTGCTAACAGACCGGTGAAAAAAATGAATGCCAGAATACTTAACCAAAACCGATAATCATCCCACATGATCGTCATTTCTTTGGCCGCTATGTCATTAAAGTATGGAAGAAGCGATGAAACAAGTAGTAGCGAGAGAGTAACAGCAATTGTGACTAAAAGCATTGATTCAGTCAAAAATTGGGCAATTAATTGTTTTCTGTGGGAGCCCATAGTTTTTCGAATACCAATTTCTTTTGCCCTTTGCTCAGAGCTGGCCGTGCTTAGGTTCACGAAATTGATACAAGCAATACCAAGGATGAACACTCCAATGATTCCAAAAAACCAAACGAACTTTAGTTGTTTGCTTGAGACAAGTTCTCCCTTGTCAAACTGAGCGTACAAATGCCACTCTTTCATTGGCATAAGGAAAAGTGTGGGTTCAAGACGCGCTGTATTTTCATCAACGTGGGGTAGCATTGCCTTTTCAATTAATGATGAAACCATGCGCTCATCTACTCCATCTTTCATTTGCACATAAATGCGCATGTTGTAGTTGTCCCAAACATTCAACGAGGACCATCCCTCCAGATACCTATTCAGTGGAGCAAAATAGGTAGCGTCAGCAAATTCAGAATTTCTGGGAAGGTCTTCATAAACACCTTTGACGGTGAGCCGCCACCTTGCATCCATTATCACTTCCTTCCCGAAAGGATTTTCTTTCCCGAACAATTTTTCAGAAAGTGACCGTGAAAGAAAAATACTACTTAACCCGTCCAAGTCCTGTACTCTTCCATGAACCATTTTTAGAGAAAACATTTCCGGAAACGCTTGCTGTACGAAATAACCACCCTGAGTGAATATCTTGTCATCAACAGCAATAACTCGATTCTCAATTCTCTGCCGCACCAATGCAATTGACTCAAAATAATCGCCATATTCATTCTCAAGTAAGGTACCCAAACCTGTAGGGTGAACTTGACTCACCTCTACTTTGGAACCGGACTCTATGCAATAGAGCTTTGCTATGGAATCGTAATTGTCATGGTTCTTATTGAAAGAAAGCTCATCAAAAATCCAAATGCTAATTAGAATCGCAACTGTCATACCTATGGCCAATCCTCCAATATTGATTATGGAGTGCGCCTTATTCCTAGTCAAGGTGCGATACCCTATTTTAAAATTATGTTTTAACATGCCGTAGTAGTTGAGTTTTTGAGTGCCCTCAGTGGGCTTAATTATGTCCTTTCGAAATAGCAGAATTACATCCTTTATAAATTTCCAATCTGCTTGTTTTTTCCCCAGCTTTTGTATTCGCTCCTCGTATAGTTCCATCAGGTCTCCTTCGATAGGTCTGACCAAATCAGGATGGCAAAACCATCGAAAGAAACGAAGAAAGAGTTTTGGGGGATTATGCATTGAAGAGTTTTGCAAATTTCACATCTAAAGAAATGGATGGTATGGCATCCCAAAGTGAGTTTCTGGTCTCTTTGGTGTACTCCATGGCTTCTTTACCAAGTGCTGTTATTTTGTAATAACGCTTAGGTCTCCCGGCCCGCTCTTGTGTGGCATTTTTGTCATGCGATTCCAAATAATCTTTATCCTCTAGCCTTTTTAAGGCAGACTGTAAAGCCCCGACACTTACGCCGCGGTTCAATCGGTTTTCTATTTCTTTTTTGATAGAAACGCCATATGCATCATCATAAAGAATGGCGACCGTGAGCATTACGATCTCTTCGAATTCACCTAGTTGAAATTTTTTCATTTGTCTAAAAGTTGAATAATGAGCGATTTACTGCCCCTTTTGATTAGTTCGATTCGTGTTCTCAATAATTGGATTAAGCCTGTCTGCCGATAGGCAGGTGGCACGCTTATAATTAATTCCTATTTGTAGAGTTTACGAATAAAGGAAATTTTAGTTATAAATTCCTAATTGTAGTAAAATTATTTTCCAATATGATTTGTAATATTGGATATGGATCTACTCATCCTTCAGCGTTTCAACCGGATTTCTATTTGCTGACCTCATAGCCTGAAAACTGATGGTTGAAATAGCTATAAATAATGCAGCAGCAATTGCTGACACAAATACCCAAATTTCAATAGGTGTGCTATAGGCAAAGCCTTGCAACCATTGCCTTACAAAATACCAGGCAATAGGACAAGCCAATAAAATAGCTAAAACCACCAGTCTTGTGAATTCTTTTGAGAAAGAAGCGGCAAGTTCTGCAACGCTTGCACCCAATACTTTTCGTATTCCAAGCTCTTTGGTGTGTTGTTCTGCTGAAAAAGCAGCTAGACCAAAGAGTCCAAGGCATGCAATGATCATGGCCATGACGGTAAATAGATTAAGTATGGTAGCCATTTTTTGTTCAGAGCGAAAGGTGGCATCAAATTCCTGATCCAAAAAGCTGTATTCAAATGGGATAGAAGGATCGATTTGCTTCATTTCTTCTTCCAATAAAATCAATAGCTTATTCAGATCTTCTTTGGTAGGAATGGCATCCGGGTTTAATCGCATTGAATAAAAGGACAGTCCCGCTCCATATTCCCAAACATGATCATTTTGATGATGGATGAGTATCAAAGGATCAATTTCTGATTTGACACTTTGAAAATTGAAGTTTTTGACCACTCCAACTACCTCATGTGCTTCTTCGCCACCAGATGCCAGAGCTACAGATTTGCCAACAGCCTCTTCAATCGTCCAACCTAGCTTATTAACGGCCTCTTCATTCAGGATGACTTTGTACTTGTCATTTTCGCGATCAGCCTCAAAATTCCTTCCTCGCAAAAATTCTAAACCGAGAACGTCGAGGTAGTCTTCATCCACTCTAAGGTTACTCAGTTGAACGACCGGACTTTCCGGATCATCCGCTCGGTATCGATCTCCGGTTGACACATAAGGGGGTATTCCAAAGGATTTTCCCACCGCAGTGAATTGTGGATTTGAGGCGAGTCTATTCTTTACTTTTTCGGTATCAAATCCCAATTCTTGCACATTGTGTAGCTGCAAAATATGCTCTTTAGCAAATCCAACATCTACGTTTGATGTGTATGAAAGCTGTTTTTGAACAAAAAATGTACAAATTATGAGAGTGATTGAGATCGTAAACTGAAATACAACCAGCCCGTTTCTAAAACCTTTTCCCTTAAATCCGGCCTTCATTTTCCCTTTGATTGACTCAATAGGCATAAAAGCTGATAAGTAGAATGCGGGATAGCTTCCTGCCAGTAAGCCCATGATTAGTATGAAGGCGATTGTTGTTGCATATAATATTGGATTGCTTACGTACGGCAGCAATTCAATTTGCTTGTCCGCTAAATGATTGAATGGTTCTATTGCCATTTTGACCAGAATGAACGCTAGCATGGTCCCTGCACTTACAAATAGTATGGACTCCAAAATGAACTGTCGAATGATTGATGATCGCCTCGATCCCATTACTTTCCTCATGCCTACTTCTTTCGATCGGTTTGTTGCTCGAGCTGTTGACAAGTTCATGAAATTGATTGCGGACAGAATGAGTACCAGTAGACCGATAGCTCCGAATAGTTGAACGAAGAGTGGGTTGCCCATAGGTCCGAAAGCATTGGTTGTCGGAGTTCCTGAAATGTAGATATCTCCTAGAGGTTGTAGATCCAGTTTCCATGGATTGCCAGCAGTAAACTCCTCGTAGCTTTGATTGAAAATACGTTCAGTAGTTGGGGGAGCCCATTTTGGAGGTATCGCTTGTAAATCATGTTCCAATGAAGCGATGTTCACTCCTTCGTTGACCAACCCGTAGGTAGAGAAGGCTGTCCATATCCACTTCCAGCCATGCGCCTGCATCATTTCGGACTCACTTTTTATGGAGACTAGCGCATCAAATTGAATGTGTGAACGAGAAGGAACATCTTGAAGAATACCTTTGACGACAAAGGATTTCCACGAGCCATCGTATTGTTTGATCTCCACGGTACGTCCCATGGCGTCTGAAGGAGTTACGTGCAGACCAAAATATCTCTTCATTGTTTTCTTTGTCAGCAAGATGGCTAGAGGGTCTTGTAGTGCGGTTTTGGAATCTCCAATCATCAAAGGGAAGGTGAAAACTTTAAAGAAATTTTCTTCTGCAGCATATAGCCTGTTTTCCTTAAAGGCATTATCCTGATTTCCATTGGCAGATGTGGTAACGGTCATTGATCCAAGAGACATTAGACGAGTTACCTCTTCAAATTCTGAAGCATCTTCCCTTAAGGCTGTTGCGACATTGGGCCCTGTAGTGGACATGGTACTAGCCCAGTCGCCCCAAATAAAAGGTTGATTTACACGATAGATTCGATCTCCTTTTTCATGAAAAGCATCGTATGATAGTTCATCATGAATATAAAGACCAATGAGGAGGCTGGTACTTATACCTATGGTGAGCCCTAGTAGATTGAGAACAGTAAATTGCTTTTGTCTCAGCGCATTACGACAGGCGATTTTGAAATTGTTCTTAAACATTCCGTAGTTATTGAGTTTTGTAGTTCCTTCGAAATTTTTGATAAGGGATGGCCGTAGAAGCTTTAATACCTCCCCAAAAAATATCCAGTTGGCCTTCCATCTATTTTTAGTCCTTGTGTTGTATTGATAGAGTTCGATTAGGTCGCCTTCCACGAAGCTCACCAGTTCCGGGTCACAAAACCATCGGAAAAAACGCATAAGTAATTTGGGAGGGTATTGAACGCTCACGATTGAGTGAATTTAAGATCTAGCGCTACCTTGGGAATTTCGTTATAAAGCTGATTGCGAACTTCTCTGGCATGCTCAATGGCACCCTTTCCAGATGAAGTCAATTGAAAATAGCGTTTTGGCCTACCACCTCGCTCGCCAGTAGACTCTCCCTCTTTGGAAGAAATATAGCCTTTTTGCTCTAGTCTCTTTAATGCAGATTGAAGCGCGCCAACACTGACGGATCGCTTTAATTTTTCTTCAATTGATAGTTTGATGGAAACGCCGTATGCATCTCCAAACAACACTCCAACCGTCAATAAAACGATCTCTTCAAATTCACCTAATTGATATTTTCCCATAGTTGTTTCCTAATTGCAGTGTTGCAATTCTAGAACATTATTGAGTTAATTCCTAATTGTAGTGTTGGTTTAAACTCAAATTAAAATTCGACTTCCCCCAAGTCGGATTTAAAAAATGGCTTTTGAGTCTGTCAAGGTTGATTATTCATCCTTCAATATCTCAGCGGGGTTTTGATGTGCGGCTTTTAGGATTTGGAAGCCCATGGTGATACAAGCCAGCAAAACGGTGAGAATGCCAGAGATTGCAAAAACCCACCAATGAATTGCATCATGATACGTGTAGTTTTCTAACCAACGATCAATGACAATCCAGGCAAAAGGAGATGCAATAAGAAAACCTAACCCGATAAGCTTTATGAAATTCACGGAGACAAGGGAAACAATACTTTCCACTGATGCTCCCAAGACTTTTCTCACGCCTATCTCTTTGATCCGGAGGTGAATGGAGTAGGTAGTTAGACCAAAGAGTCCGAGCGACGCAATGATAATACCCAATACAGTAAAGAAACTGAAAATTTGACTTTGCCTTAGTTCATCTTTATATAGTTCATTGTATGTATCTGATAGAAACTGAGCCTCGAAGGGATAGGTTGAAAACTCTCGTGTAGTCTCATCCAGAAAGGCAATCGTCTCAGCTAGGTTATTTGCATCTGTTTCGAAAGATAAAAAGCGATAATTGTCAGGATTTGTTCTCACGATCATCAGGGGTTCAATTTCAAAGTGTGCGGAATGAATGTTAAAATCCTTCACAACTCCTATGACCTCACGATATGGGATATTCCAGTCTTCTGTAAAACGCTTCCCAATAGCCTCTTCAGGTGTCCACCCTGCTGCTCTGGCAGCTGTCTCATTGATTATACAGACATTGAGAGAGTCTTTAAAATCACGTGAAAAATTCCTGCCGGTCAGTATTTCCATTTCATACAGATCAATAAAATCATAATCGATACTCATTTCATAAACGGGAAGGTCATCACCCGGATCTCCTCCAATATCGTCGTTGACTATCGTTGATTGAATGATGTCTATCGGAAGGTTTTGTGATCCGGCCACACTCAGTATCCCAGGGTTACTTAACCATCGATTTCTTAAGGATTCGTAGTGATTTTTTACTTCGTTGCTTCGAACTCTTAAAGTGATAATGTTCTCCTTCTGAAATCCAAGGTCTTTCGATTTCATAAATTGAAATTGTTGATTCGCCTCCATGGCACAAATAATCATGGCTATTGAAATAGCATATTGACCTACGATTAGCACCTTCTGAGTGATTCCTCCCTGAGCTTTAGATTTTCCTTTTAATGCTTTTACTGGTTTTTGTTTAGAGATAATAAGGGCCGGATAGTATCCGGAAAGAATCCCTAACACAAGCATGAGCCCTATTAAAGCAGGCAGAATTGAAAGGAAAAGATCGGTATCAAAATACAGTTGCCGATCAAGCAACTGACTGAAAACAGGGGCTATACCCCATGCTAGAAAGCAGGCGACTAAAAGTGCGAGAAATGTTAGTGTAACAGACTCAAGTAGAAACTGAAAAATGAGCTGTGACCTGCTGGCACCAATGGTTTTTCTCAAACCCACTTCTTTGAATCTGCTGATAGATCGCGCAATGGCAAGGTTGGTATAATTTACTGCGGCAAGCAGCAAAATGATGCCTGCAATAATGGAGAAAAGTCTTAATTGTGCTTTATCTCCTTTCAGTCCAACGTCAAAATTCAGATCTGTTTGAAGGTGAATATTTGCGAGCGATTCAAATCGGTAATTCTGAGGATATTTTTCTGTGTCAATCCAGTACTTCTCAAGAAGGCCTGGCATTTTATTTTCAAGCTGCGTTACATCAATACCTTTTCCAATACTGAAGAAAGTATAATAGCCATTGCTGCGCCACCTTTCACGCTGCATTCGTTCCTTATACCAATCCCTACCTTCAACATTGACAACAAAATCAAATTGAATGGAGGATGTGATCGGAGGATCGTTTATGACGCCAGTTACCTGGCATAACTGATCTCCCTGCATAAGCTGTTGACCAACTGGATTTATTTCATTGAAAAGTTTTTTGGCTAATGATCGGGTAATCACAATGCTGGATGGATCATCAAGGGCTGTTTCAACATCACCGTCGAGAAAAGTGTATCTGAATACATCCAAGAAACTTCGATCTGAGAAAACACCCTTTTGCCAATAAAGGGACTCTTCACTTTTTCCAAGCAGCCCGTTGAAATTGGTAAAAGCCGTAGCGGCATCAACTTCTGAGAATTCTGAAGACATTGTGGATGCTAGCTGCAGAGGAGTCACAGCATAAGTGTCTCCATCTACCAAATAATTTCCCGGTTGATGATTATATACCCGATAAATCCTGTCTGCATTTGGAAGAAATTGATCGTAGGAATATTCATGCTTGATGTAGGAAATGATAAGTATCAAACAAGTTATACTAGCAGAAAGACCACCAATATTTACTGCTGCATAAAGTGGTTGCCGTCTGAGATTTCTAATGGTTGTTTTAAAATAATTTTTGACCATGCCATACTGATTGAGTTGCTGAGTTTCTTCAAAATTTTTGATGATACCAGGCCGAAACAGCCTCATGACATCCTGTGTGAACAGCCATTTAGCCGCTTTATTTCCATTAGTCCGTTTTTCAAAGCGTTCCAACAGATCACCTTCTATGTCCTCTACATAGTCCGGATGGCAGAACCAGCGGAAGAAGCGGAGTGGATATTTTGGTGGACGCTTATTCATCTTTTAGAGATTCAACCGGATTGACAGTTGCTGCTTTGATTGTTTTCGTGCTTATGATCAGCCATGCGATCGCGAGAGCGAGCAAAGCCCCGATAGCGAAATACCACCACTCCAAATCGATGTGATACGCAAAATTTTGAAGCCATTCTTGTGCACCTAAGTAGCTGAGTGGTATGGCGATCAGGATTGCTAATAAAACCAATTTTGTAAAGTCCGTAGACAAAAGCATCACGATTCTGGTAACCGAACAGCCAAGCACTTTTCTGATTCCAATCTCTTTTATTCGTCTCTCGGTAGTGAAGGTGACCAATCCCAATAAGCCTAGTGAGGAAATAATAATAGCGAAGACCGCAAAATATCCGGACAAACTACCGATGCGTTGCTCTGAGGCATAAAGTGCCTCATATTCATCCTCCAGAAATTGCGATTCGAATGAAAAATTCGGATGGACTTCTTTATACAATTTTTCGATCTCCTCAATTACTCTCATTTCTGATCCGGCATCAATACGGACCATGTAGTTTTGGCCCCAGTCCCTGAATCGAAAAATAAGTGGCTCAATCGGCTGATGCAGTGAGCCGTATTGAAAATCTTCAACAACACCTATGATCTCCCGGTATTCATCATCGCCGTATTTCAATTTGAAACCAATCGGTTCTTCCAGTCCCATCATTTGAAGGGCAGATTCATTAATGATTACTTTGGTTCTGTCATCATTGAAGGCACGATTGTAGGACCTCCCAGCTACTAGCTTTAGCTCCAAGGTTTCAAGGGTGTTGTAACCAATTTTTGGTGACTTAAATAAGTGATTTCGGTTCGCTTGATCGCCGTTCCAATGGAACCCACTTCCATTGTCATTTCCCCATAAAAATGGACCAGCCATACTGGTAGCGTTCTTTACTCCCGGAATTTTCTCAATTTCTGAAATAAGGATGTTGGGGTCTACTCTATCCGATCCTTTTCCTTCGAAGGTTAGCAGATTAGCACGATTATAACCCAATGGTTTATTCTGGATAAAGCTTAGTTGCCCATTGACAACCAACATTCCTATAATGAATATGACTGAGAGACTGAACTGGGTAATTACGAGTCCCTGTCTCATCCATTTTTCTCCAGACATGGAAGGAAGTTTCCCCTTCATGATGGAGATTGGTCTAAACGAAGAAAGGTAAAATGCCGGATACAATCCTGCGATTAGACCCAGGCTGATAGCTGCAATTAATATGGTAGGGATGATATCAAGAAGTGCAAAAGTGAGCGACTGATCTATCAGCTGGTTAAAATAAGGGAGCAACGAATATACTAGAACAACAGCACCTATCATTGAAAAAAGGGACATGAGGGTAGATTCTGTTAAAAACTGAAAAACCAGCTGTTTTTTGTTTCCGCCCATCGCTTTTTTCACCCCTATTTGCTTCAGCTTCATAGATGCCTGCGCAGTAGATAGATTAATAAAGTTTATCGCTGCAATCAGAATAATTAATAAAGCGATATAGCTGAACAGCCTCACATTTGCAATACGCCCGCCTACCAGCTCACCATCCTCAAACTGACCAAACAGGTATCGATCAGAGTACTTCTGAAGGAAAATGGTAAACTTCTTATTGTGTACCTTATCGTTATAATGATCAGCGATCTTTTTACTAAATGAGTATGGGTCTACCCATTCAGCTAGTTCTATGTATGTTTCCGCATACCCACCATTCCAATGATCGGCCCAAGGGTCCGCATCAATTAAATTTTCATAGCTGACCATTAGCTCAAACTGTCGTGTAGCATTTTTTGGGGGAGGATTGAAAACGCCGGTCACAACGAAGGGCTTATCAAAGAATTCACAATTCCAATTAAAATTTTGTCCCATGGCTGCTTTTGGATCACCAAAAAGCTTTTCTGCAAGAGGTATAGAGATTATAACAGCATTTTTATCAATCAAGGCAGTTTTGGGATCCCCACTAATGAGATCATAAGACATAATCGAAAAGATGGTTGGATCTGCAAACTGTCCGGTCACCTCCAGGTGTTGGCTACCATTTGTTATCACGCCCTTAGGGATGAAAAACTTGTTATTCACTCGTGTGCTTTTCACCACTTCAGAATGAGCCTCTTTTAGGGAGTTTGCCATTCTTCCGGAAGTATATTCCCATGTCACCTTGTTGTTAGGAAGTTGGAAATGACTCATTACCCTGTAGAGCCTTTCATCGTTGGAATTAAAATGGTCAACAGCTTTTTCATTATTGATCCAGAGAAAGATCAGAAATGCAGAGGCCAAGCCTGTGGCCAGACCCGTGAGGTTTATTAAAAATGAAGCTTTGTGTTTTTTAAACCCTCTAATTGAAATAAGTAGATTGTGTTTAAACATGCCGTAATAGTTGAGTTTTTGCCCGCTACTGGCGGGTTTAATAATTCCAGGGCGCAAGAGCTTCAGAACCTCCCATGTAAAAAGCCATCCGGATGGTCGTTTTTCAAACCGCTCCAGGAGGTCTCCCTCTATGTCTTCTACATAGTCCGGATGACAGAACCAGTGAAAGAAGCGAAGGGGATATTTTGGTGGTTGCTTATTCATCCCTCAATGATTCTACCGGATTGGCTAGAGCTGCACTGACCGTCTTAAAGCTCATGGTAACAAATGCCACGATGAGCGTAATGACTGCTGAGATAGCAAACACTTCATAGCCTAGTGGTATGCGATAAGCAAACCCATCCAACCAATTATTCATCAGGTACCATGAAAAAGGAATGGCAATGGTCAGTGCTATGATATATAACCTGATAAAGTCTTTCGATAGCAGGGCTATTATGCGACCGGTGGAAGCACCTAGTACTTTGCGTACGCCGATTTCCTTGTTGCGTTGAGCGGTGCTGTAGATTGTCAGCCCAAATAGACCAAGACACGCGACAAATATGGCCAGCGTAGAGAACACGGAGAAGATCATCCCAAATCGCTCGTCCGCTTCATATTGTGCATCAAAATTTTGATTGGCAAATCGAGTATCAAATGGCCGGTGTGGAACTATTTCTGTCCAAATAGACTCAAGCTCTGATAAGGTTTTGGAATAATCCTGGCTGTTTAGTTTGAGGGAGACAACCGAGACATTAAACTGTGTTCCGAATCGAATGGAGAGTGGTTCCACTTCTTCATGTAAAGAGACATAGTTGAAGTCTTCCACCACACCAATCACCTTACCTTCTCTTCCCCACTGTTCAAAAGACTGACCAATGATGTCTTGTGTGTTCGGATACCCATAAAGTTTGGCAGCTGATTCATTTAAAATCAGGGCATTGGCAGAGTCCAATGGAAAGTCACCGGAAAAGTTTCTTCCTGCGACCATGGTCATCTGATAGGTAGGGATAAAATCTTCATCTACTTCATAGATAGCTGGACCTTTATAGGTGATTTCACCTGTTTCGGGATCAGCAACTCCCGTTCCTGCATTAGGGAAGAAGTCACCCGGAGTAGCCCTGGAAATGGAGACCATTTCCACATCTTTATGATTTAAAAATTGTTGTTTTAGGTACTCCCGCTTTCGCTGTACTTCACCATCATAGCCAAAATCAATAACGAGCACTTGTTCAGAGTTAAAACCTAAATCCTGTCTTTGGAGGAAGTCCAATTGTGAGGAAACCACAGTGGCACCTGCCAATAAAATGATGGACAAAGAAAACTGCAGAACCACCAATGATTTTCTAAGCCAGATACCCTTGGATGAGGACTTGAATGCACCTTTCAGCACCGTAATTGGTTTGAAGGTGGAAAGCACAAAAGCCGGATAGCTACCAGCTACAATTCCGATGAACAGTATGGCACCTAGAGCGATGAATGCATTTTGAGCGCTGAACAACCATTTAATTGGTAAAGTTTTACCTGAAATCTGTTCAAGAAGAGAATGACCAAAAAACACTAAAATGGCAGCCATCATGGAGGCAATAAATGTCACCAGGATGGCCTCTACCAAGAATTGGTAAATCAATGCACCCCGGTGTGAACCAATGGTCTTACGAATGGCCACTTCTTTGGCACGCTCTACTGATCGAGCAGTTGAGAGATTCATGAAGTTGATACAGGCAATTAATAAGATGAAAATGGCTACCGATGTGAAAATGTAGATATTTCCCATACTACCCACTGGCCCAGGCTGACGCCCCGCATCTGAGTGAAGATATGCATCTGAAAGAGGTTCATATTTAATATGATAGAAAAAGTCGCTTGTAAAATTCTTGTCAAGAAAGTCTTCTGTCTTTTCTCGCAATTGCTCAATACTGGCGCCTGGCTTAAGGGTGAAGTAGGTGTAAAAATCCACATAACCCCATGAATCGAAAATTTGTGGACGTGAATTTCTAAAGGTGCTCATGGAGATGAGAGCATTGAAGGAGAAATGGGAGTTGGTTGGTACTTCGATTACACTTGTTATTTCATAAGGATCTTGATTGTCCATGATAATGGACTTACCAATGGGGTTTTCGTTTCCAAAGTATTTCTCGGCAAGTCGCTTAGTTAAGACCATCGTATTTGGTCTTTCCAGTGCAGTTTTAGGATTTCCCGCTAGTACTTTCCAGTCAAATATGTCAAATGCGGTAGAGTCAGCAAAGAGAACATCTGACTCTGAATAGGTGACTCCATTGTAGGAAAAGAGCCAAGGCGCATCACTCGTAAAACGAAAAACCTTGTCTACTTCAGGGAAAAATTGCTGCATGGCAGATGCTATCGGGGCATTTCCCCATACCTGATATTCACTCGTTGGTAATGAATCCCAATCTTCAGGTTTTTCATCATCAGAGCCAAAATTATGAATCACCCGATAGATATTCTCATACTTACTGTTGTACGTGTCATATGATAGCTCATTATTCACGTATATCAGAATCAGGAGACAACTGGCAATCCCAACACTTAGTCCGGAGATGTTGAGGAAAGAGAATGTCTTGTTGCGGAGTATGTTTCGAATACTCACTTTGTAGTAGTTAGAAATCATGTCGTAGTTATTTAGTTTTTGACCGCTTTTGACTGGTCTGATTATTCCTGGACGAAAGAGTTTTAGTACGTCCAGAGTGAATAGCCATTTTGCAGCTTTATTTTCATTAGTCCTTTTTTCAAAACGCTCCAAAAGATCACCTTCTATGTCTTCCACATAGTCCGGCTTGCAGAACCATTGAAAAAAGCGAAGTGACCATTTAGGTGGAGGAGTATTATCCCTGTTTGTCATTAATGACTGAATTTCACTACAAACTCAGGAACCGCATTCCAAAGCCCTAGTCGCTGTTCTTTGGTTTCTTGCAGAATGTTCTTCCCTGCCGATGTGAGATGAAAGAAACGCTTTCGCTTACCACCACGAACGGCAGTCGCTTCTCCCATTTCCGAAGACAGATAGCCTTTCTTTTCCAATCTTCGTAGGACCGTTTGCAATGCACCAATGCTCACCTTTCTGTTGAGGCGCTGCTCCATCTCTTCGATGATGGCGAACCCGTACGCTTCATCGGTGAGAATGGCTACCGTTAACATGACCACTTCTTCAAATTCTCCCAATTGATGTTTTCCCATGATTTTACATTTTTACCTTAAATGTAGTAATAATAAATACCTTATACCTTAATTGTAGTTTTAATGTTTCATTTTAGTATTAATTATTGAATGTAGTCCAGCTTACTTATTCATGTAAAACAAGTTTTATAGGTCTTGACAGCCTTTTTTATACGCTACATTTGAAAAAAATATTTTTTATGAAGAATCTCACTTATTTAGTTTTATCTGTATTTATAGTCGCTTGTCAATCAGGGAAACAAGACCAGGAACAACAAAAATCAGAGGCTACTTACAAAGCTCCTGATCATCACTCAGAATCGCTTACTAGCGTGTTGGATGCGCATGGTGGCTATGAGCAATGGTCAAAAATGAAATCACTTTCTTATATGAAAGGAGAGGAGTCAACGATCACTAATCTTCAAAACAGAAAAATCCGTTTGGAGTCACCCAAGCAGACCATTGGCTTTGATGGTGAAAACGTCTGGGTAACTCCTGACACGGTTGATGCCAGCAGATCCAGATTCTACCACAACTTATATTTCTATTTTTATGCTATGCCTTTCGTTGTTGGAGATCCGGGAGCATTTTACGAAGATGTTGAACCTCGAGAATTACAAGGCAAAACATATAATGGGATCAAAGTATCCTACGGTGATGGGGTTGGTGATGCTCCGGATGACAACTACATCATTTGGATGGATTCAGAAACGAATCAAATGGAATGGCTAATGTATACGGTGACCTACCGAAGTGGAGAGCCGAGTGAAAACTACAAGCTGATCAAGTATAATCAATGGGATAAGTTTGAAGGCTTGGTGCTTCCAACTACGCTGCAATGGTATGAATACGATGGAGAAACTGTTGGCGAACCTAGAGGAGACGCAGCGGTCTTCAAGAATATTGAAATTTCAACTGAGTCACCAAATGCAGGACTATTCGTAATGCCGGAGGGTGCACAAATAGCTCCGTTAAACAACAACTGATTTTTGAATTCCTTTTAGAAGAGGGAGAGTGGTTAGATTTGAAGAATCAAATCACCCATATCATGAAAAAATTGTTTGCTCTCCTTCTTCTTTTCTGTTTCGGAAATCTTTCTGCTCAAAGCGACAGGTCTCCAATGGAGGATCTACCTGATTACATTTCACAGCTGACTCAGTTTGGTCAGCGGGCGGATTGGTCGCACGACGGAGAACGAATCCTATTCATTGAAAAAACTTTTGGGGACGTATTTGAAGTAGAGGTGGCAACTGGAAAAATCATTCCCATGACCCATCATTTTTTTCATGAGGGATTTGTTAGGGCCCTTTATTTGGCTAATGGAGACATCCTTCTTTCAGGGGCTAAAAATTTCAATTCAGAGGACCCCTGGAAGAGCAGGGACGCCAGAAACACAGAGCTCTGGGTGCTAAAAAAAGACTTAAAATCTGCCCCTTTTGCTTTAGGTGTGCACTGCAAGGAAGGTCCTGCTGTTTCAAGATCTAAAATGAATATCGCCTGGGCACTCGGGACAACAATATATCAGGGGGAAATTGACTATGAAAATGGCAAGCCTAAACTTAAAAACTGGAAGCCCCTTTTTACTTCCGGAGACCTCCCCTCTCCAGCCAAGGGCTGGGATTTAGAGACTCAAAACTTCAATCCGAAGAATGAAAAGGAGTTATTCTTCTATGCTTTTGGAGGTCAATTTGGTTTTCAGGCAGAGGTGTTTAGTTACAACACGGAGGAGAAAAAGTTTGTAAACTTTTCCAAAAGTAAAGGCACCTATGATGAAGCGGAAGGAATATTTCCGGACGGGCTGAGCATGCTTATTGAAAGCAATCGTCACAGGGTGAATTATAAAGGGATGAAAGAATTTTTGACGTTAGATCTTTATAAAATGAAACTGGATGAGACCGGAGATGTGGAGCGAATTACTTTTTTTAATGATAATCCTGAGTATAAAGCATCAAACGGAGTGGTAAGTGATGATGGTCGGTATATGGCGTTTCAGTATGCGCATGCGGAAGATCCGGCAGGAAAGGGAAGAGGAATCCTTATTCTTGATCTTCAAAAATGGGAAAAGAAAAAGGGAAAGCGGTAAGCCTTCCCTTTTTTTAGTCTTACTGATTTTCTTATTCGCCAATCATTACAAAAGCACCCCAGTAATAGGGCTTTTTATATTTTTCTCTCAATTTTTTCTGTGCTGTATTAAATGCCAATTGCTTATCTCCATGAGAAAGCCATTCTTGATAAAATGTAGTCATTAGCTCTTGGGTAGCATCATCATCAACAGTCCACATAGACATAATTATCGCATCAGCACCGGCAATTTGAAAAGCTCTTTGGAGGCCGTAGACGCCTTCTCCATTTTTAATTTCTCCTAATCCTGTTTCACAGGCAGAGAGCACTACCACATCAGTTTTGTCCAGGTTCATGTTCATGGCTTCAAAGGCAGTGAGAATTCCATCATTTCCGTCAGACTCATCAACCGTTCCTGTCTGGATAAAGTTGTTGGCACCTGCTAAAATAAGACCTGATCTCAGTAATGGATTTTGAACATATGCATCATCTGATTGTGCATCAGGATCCTGCTCCAGGAAAAATCCGTGAGTAGCAATGTGTAGGATATTCGGATTATCAACACCCTTTACAGTCCCCTCAAGTGCATCATTTAGAAAATAGGTGTCTCTATTTCTGTTGTTGGCTGCATATAAGCTATCAATGAGTTCTACTTCCTTTTTCGTACCGGGGAGCATTCCTAAACCATTAAACGACTGCATGTATCTAACTAAGTTTCCACGCACGCCTCTAGGGATCCCTCTGGATAGTTCTTCTTTACTGGTCTTGCCACGAGATCCTCTTGCACCTCTAACTCCTCTTACGCCACGATCTTCTGCGCTTTTGTCATCAGATAAATTGGCACCCATTGAGTACTGCGGATAGCCAAAAAACACACTTCTACCACCATCTTCAAACGGCTGACTTTCTTCTAATAAATCTTTGGTATTAGTAACTAATGCAAGATCAATTTCATTCAAAAGATAATCCTTCGTTCCGGGGTTTTGGAGGGTGTATATGCTGATTTGATTGTATACTCCGTCAGGGGCGAAATAAATTTTATTGATCCCCTCAAGCCGACGGGCAATTGGTTCCCAAAACAGTCGGTAGCTGTAGTTTTCCGAAATCTTGTATTTAATAGCGTTTCTATAATTGGCTAGAAACTTATTCTCCATTTGGGCGCCATTTCGTAAGATGACCATTTCAGGATAATCTTCAGTGTCATGCCTAACGATCATTGCTGCATAGTGAACTTCGTCTGTAAATACACCGGCAGAATCTGTTGAAAAATTACGGTATCGCACCATTTCAACAGCTGCTTCTCCGGGCTTCAGGACATTCTTTATGTCCTTCCATGAAATAGACTTATTGGCAAAGTTTTCACCGAATGCCTGCGACACTTTGCTTAGTTCTTCTTCAAGTTTGTCTGATGATGAAGTAAGAGAATCAATTTTTAGATTTCTTACCTGAATGTCCATGTCAGTAGCGCTAAAGAGCTTTGCCAATTGTTCCTTTTGACTTATCCATGTTTCAAACTTTTCAATAAGGATATCATCACCACTTGAAAGAATACTCTCTCTAACTTTTGAGGTGGCATACATGATCAGGCCCTTTAAAGAAAGCTGATAGTCATAGATTTCACCTAGTAGTTCTTTCTCTTCACTGGACGTCTCTTCTATAAAGGAAACATACTGCTCAAAAGCAGGTCTCAGGTTGGTATAATAAAAAGTAGCTTTTTCTTCCTCCGTGAGCACCGGGAAGAATGTGTTGATCTGATTAAAATAGTTATTAAATGTTTCTTTATAGTAGCCTAACGCTTCATTTGTATTTCCTTGCTTCCAATTGAGAATGGCTAATTGGTTTGTGCTTCGAGCATAGTAAGGATGCCTATCACCAAGCGATTTTTTACGAATGTCATAAGCCCTTTTTGCTAATGGAATTGCTTTATCTACTTCCTCATATCCAAGGTGAGCGTTTGCCAGGTTAAAGTATGGAAATGCCGTCTCCGGATGATCCTTGCCCAGCGAAGATTCATACGTCTTTATGGCTTTTTTTCCGTACTCAATTGCATCATCAATGTTGCCTCGCTTCGAGTTGAGTAACGCCAGATTATTTTGTACCCTGCCGTAATCTATACTTTCAATTCCAGCACTGGCTTCAAAGACATCCAGTGCTTCCATGTGAAGTTTTTCTGACTCGGTATATTGACCATCATAAAGCAAGGTAAGCCCCAAATTGAGAAGGTCAAGACCATAAGTGAATGAATCCTCACCGAAGTACTCTTTGTCTTGAGAAAGAATTTTTCTTTGTAGCTTAGATGCTCTTTCATAGTTGCCTAAGTTGAAATAGACAATTGCAAGATTGTTTTCCAATCCAGATACCGCATCATCATTCTCCCCTTGCATCCTATTTACGATGCTTAGTGCTTGCTGGAAAATTTCCTCGGCCTCCGGTAGTTTTCCCTTATCCATGTAGAGTACACCCAGACTGTTTAGTGTAGATACATACTCAAATGTTGATTCAAGCCCATTCTCTTCAAAGGTACTAATGCCCCTGAGTATATTTCTTTCAGCCTTTTTAAACGAACCTTCAATCGCATAAGCGTCTCCGATCCATTTATAAGAGACACCCTCTTCAATACTATTCTTATCAACTTCTTTTTTTATTTCTTCGGCTACATCAAGACCTTTTTCTACTTGCTCAGTTTGGAGATACAATTCGATGAGAGCTCTCGAAGAATCAAAATATTCTTCACTTTTCTTGCCAAACTGGTTTTCATCAGATTTACGAATCGTAGTTAAAAACTGCTCTGCTTCTGAATAATACCCTAGCTCTGTTTGAAGGGTTGCCATATTATATAAAAGATCTTTTCTATCTCCAGTCGGATCGATTTTTTCTCTGAGTTGAAGCTCTAATTGATAAAAGTCAAGCGCTTTTTGATAGTCACCCATCTCATAGTCATAGGCTTCAGCCAGGTAGCTATAGACGTTTGCTGCAACTGAATCTTCTTTAATCAGGAATGCCTCCTTGGCAGCTTCCTCATTATCCAGTATGGTTTCGTAATCATAATCCAGATAAGCATCATCCAGCTTGTAATAAAGCTTCTCCGCTTTTTTGCTCTCAAAAGTGTATTGAGAGAAAACAGGAGCCGAAATGAGTAGTAAAAGAAGAAGTTGTAGCAGTTTCATGGTAGTGTGTTTACAACAAATAAAATAAGTGCTGAGACAATTGAAAAATCGTATAGCGAAATAAAGACTAAAGATAGCATATCCCATTGCTCAAAAATTAACAGTTCGTAGCACGATCAGGAATGTTGATCGAAATAATAAATGGTAAAAAATATTAATGAAGCATATCAATGTATTTTAGTAGTTTGTTCGTATTGAAATACCGTTTTTAGGGTATTTCAAACCATTGAATTATCTAATTACTTTGACCTCTAAGATTTAATCGCTTTAGTCATGCATACTACCACCTGTTTTAGAAAGTCACTTTTTCTCACTTTTATATTATTATCTAGTTTTTCGCTTTTTGCCCAGAATCAAGCCCTCGACTTGTCAGGAGCGGGTAATGAAGTGAATGTCACCTATAATCTTAATACGGTTAGTGGTTATACCGTTGAGCAGTGGATCTACTTGCCTTCGTTATCAGCTGGCACTTCCCTTCTAAACCAGACCTCATCCAATGTTGCGGCTCCATTAGATCTTTATGTAAATCCGAATGGAAGCGTCTCATTCTGGCTGGGAAATGGTACTTTATCCAATGATACTACTACAGCACCCGGTGTTATATCAGCTGGAGTCTGGCACCACGTTGCGGCAGTATATGATCCAGCCTCAACGGGCTCGGAAGGTAAGCTATATATAGATGGGTCGTCCACTCCTGTGGCCACCATGGCAGAGCCAGCGGGCTTTCTAAATATTGGACCTATTAGAATTGGAAGAAGAGCTGATGGTTTTGAGGGAGATGATGTTTATTTAGATGAAGTTAGAATATGGAACGTAGCAAGGCCAGGGACGGCAATAAATACTGACTTTGATGCCAAGCTTCACGGAGGTGAGACCAACCTGGAGGTTTATGTCCAATTTGAAGGAAATCTTTTAGACGATGCATTAAACAACGGTAGTCAGGATGGCTCTATTGGTGCAGGATCAATTGGTTATGTGAATGGCGCTCCACTACAAAACAATGCACTGAATTTTGATGGGACTGATGACCGTGTTGTGTTGCCAAGAAACAGTCTGCCAACTGGATTGACATTTGAGGCCTGGGTGAATACAGTATCGGGAGATGCTGCTTCCGGATATGCAGGAAATGCGGCATTATCGGTAATTGGAGATGTAAATAACAATATTAGAGGTTCATTTGGGATCAATGGTGGTGAAGTTTGGTATTTGCACTGGACTGGAACCTCGACGGATTTTGATACCATAAAATCTGTTCAAACGGTAAATGACGGTAACTGGCACCACATTGCCGTTACTCATAATCAAGGGACGAACGAGGTTCAAATCTATATAGATGGACAGCTAGATGGTCAGGGCTTCACCACAACCTATCATACCAATATGTCCTTCAACAGAATTGGATCCTCTTATGTTGCAACAGTGGATGGTGACTTTTTTGATGGATCGATTGACGAGGTTCGGGTTTGGGATAACGTACGCACACAGGAGCAAATCAATGCGGATGCTTATAATACACTAACTGCAGGTCCAGGACTGATAGCATCCTATGATTTCAATCAGGGAGTGGCAAATGGAGATAATGGGAGCTATACTACACTACCTGATCTAACAGTAAATGGGAACGATGGAACACTAAATGGACCGTTTGCTTTAAATTTCGCTGCATCCAACTGGATAACCTCAACCGCTTTCAGTAACGATATTTTTGATCCACTATTTCTTACGGGTTATCCACTCATTGATAACCTTGGAACAACAGGTTTTGATATCACTGTCCAGCTAAACGAACCTGGAACCTACTTCTATGTAGTAGTTCCGGATGGAGCTACACCTCCATCTGTAGATGATGTAAGAGGCGGAACAGGTTTCGGGGGCACAGGTCAAGTTGCAGCAGGTAACATTGCGGTTACAACACCAGCGACTGATTTTGTATTGAGTCCAACAGGACTTATACCAAACACTTTTTATGATTTGTACATCGTAGCTCAGGATGATGAAGGCTCGCCAAATGTGCAGAACACAAATACGTTTTTTAATGTAACAACAGAAGCCGGTTTCGTCACCAGATGGATAACCTCTGATGGTCAAATTACCATTCCAACAACAGGAGGAGGGTATAACTATTCTGTCGAGTGGAACAACATTACAAACGCGGGCATAAATGAAGGATTTATTGATGGAAGAACTGGTGACTACACCATCACTGGAATGGAAAATGGTTCTACCTATGAGGTGATTATTCGGGGTGCTTTCCCTCGAATCTATTTCAATAACACAGGAGACAAGGACAAAATTCAATCGATCGAGCAATGGGGAAATATCTCATGGACATTCTTTCAGAGTGCTTTTTATGGCTGCACGAACTTAACGTATAATGCAACGGATGCTCCGGATCTAACAGGAGTATCAGGTCTGGGCAGCATGTTTAGAAATGCCAGTTCTTTCAATGCTACGGACCTAACTAGTTGGGATGTTTCAGGCATCAACGATATGGGCTTAATGTTCAGTGGGGCAACAGCTTTTGCAGGAGATGTATCCTCATGGGACGTCAGCAACGTGGTGACCATGACCGAATTGTTTAGGGACTTACCATCATTCAATTCCGATATCAGCGGTTGGGTGACTACCAGTGCCTCGAATATGTTAGGTATGTTCCAAGGTTCATCATCTTTTAACAGGGACTTGAGCGGATGGGATCTTAATGGAGTGGGCAACACCAGCTTTATGTTCTTCAATGCATCGAGTTTTGATCAGGACCTGAGTCTTTGGGATGTGACTACCATTTCCAATATGACAAACATGCTGAGCAATACCGCTACGTCAGTGGCAAATTACGATGCAATCTTAAATGGCTGGGCTTCCCAGTCTGCAAGCTTGCAGGTAGGTGTGACACTGGGAGTAACGGGCTTGGGGTACTCCTCAGCTGGAGCTCCTGGTAGAGATACCTTAACAACTGCTCCAAGTTCATGGACGATATCAGGAGATCAATTGGTCACCCCAGCAGCACCGACAAACCTCATTGCCTATGCTAGCTCCGCAACCGATATTACGCTTGAATGGTCAGACAATGCGACTAATGAGACAAATTATCAAGTTGAAAGGGCGGATGATTATGCCTTCGCGACCAACGTGATCACCATCACCTCGGCCATTGCAGCGAATGCAACATCCCATGTATTCAACGCTGGCACGGATCAGCCTTATTATTATAGAGTAACACCACTTAATGGATTTGAAGATGCTTCCAGCCAGTCCTCTATTGAATTTGCAACGACAGAGGCATTTGCCGGGCATGCACTTAGCTTTGATGGAACCGATGATTCAGTTGTGGTGCAGCATGATCCTCAATTGAACTTAGTGAGTGGTGACTTTGCCATTGAGTCCTGGGTGTATTTAAATGCCTCCGGTATTCAAACCATCGCGAGCAAAGGAGACGGCAATGGAATAGCAACCGATGATGTCTGGATTTTTCAGATACAAGGAGATAAAATTGCCTTACAACTTGTGGATGGTGTGTCAACATCAGAATGGGGATTAAGTACCACCAACGTTCCACTGAACGAATGGGTACATGTGGCAGTATCCTTTACAGGGACTACAGCTTCTTTCTATTTAAATGGAGTAGCGGATGGCACGCACAATTATGGTTTTAGTCCATCAGATAATGGAGATTCCCAATCCATGTATATGGCACGCCAGGGCTCAGTCTGTGATTGTAATTATTTAAATGGTGATTTAGATGAACTTAAAATTTGGAGTGCAGTAAAATCTGATTTCTCAGACCGATATAGTCTGGTAGACCTATCAATACCGCAACCGAATCTAGTGGCGTATTACTCATTTGATGAGGGAGTGGGTGCAACAAATACGGTTGATGCATCGGCGAATATTAATGATGGATCGATTGGTGGTGCTACCTCAATACCTTCAACTGTAGTTCAGGATGGAGTTGTTTCCAATACCAATGATTCAGGACCTGGCTCACTTCGCGAAGCAATCAATTATGCAAATGCAAACTCACCAACAACGATTACCTTCAACATTCCAGGAGGCGGACCTTACACGATTGGTGTAACAACCACGCTTCCGGATATTACAGCGGCCGGAACTATCATAGATGGAACTTCTCAACCAGGATGGACTTTTGGAGATGTGAATAACATGGTTTCCATTGATGGATCTGGAATTGGATCCAATTCCAGCGGCTTGAATATTAACGAAGCTCCGGATGTAGAAATTTATGGTTTAATCATTACCGGATTTAGCGGGCTGGAATCACATGCAGCCATTGAATTAACAGGAGATGGAGCTGATAATGCATTCATTGGAGCTCCGACAATGGGTAATATTATCCATGGAGGAGGAACATCTGGCATTTACATTACTAACGCAGATTCGACAGTCATTAGAGGAAATTGGATTGGAACATTAGATGGATCAACAGCTTCTGGTAACAATCATCATGGCATATCTGCTACAGGGACGGTAGACGATCTAATCATAGGTGGAAATTTCTTGAGTGGAGAAGGAAATGTTATTGCAGGAGCAGGAAATGGTAAATATGGCATTACAACAAACATTACTGGAACCAACCTTTCAATAAAAGGTAACTATATAGGAACAGATGCATCTGGTAATAATCCCATGAACAACGAAGCAGGGGGTGTCGATGTTGGAGGAGCAGTCACATTTGTAGTCGGAGGTGTTGGTCCGGGTGAAAGGAATATAATTTCTGGAAATAATACGGACACCAATGCTGACGGTATCAATGTTGGAAATGGTTCATCAGGGAGCATCTTAAACAATTACATTGGAGTTGGTGCTGATGGTATAACCCCACTTGGAAATGGTGGGTACGGAATCCTTTTTGCTAATTCAGCGAGCAATGTACTCGTTGATGGAAATACCATTTCTGACAATGGGACGGATGGCCTTTATCTGGGTAATGGAAGCGTCTCACTTACGGTTTCTAATAACATTATCGGATTAACACCCGATGGACTGGATACGCTTGGAAATACGAATGATGGAATAAGAATAACTAACGGAACAAACATTACCATTTCAGGCAACACGATTTCAGCAAATGGAAGTAATGGAATCGCGATAAATGGAGACCAAACCAATCTGGATATTAACACCAATGTTATTGGGTTGGATGTTAACGGTCAAGGGGACATGGTGCTCTTAGGTGATGGAGTTACTGTCTCAAGCGATAACACGTTTGGAAACCTGGCAAATGGAATTGTCTTAAATCTTGTCGATGGAGCAAGCTCAGGGAATTCAATTACAGGAAACCTCATTTCAGGAAATGGGGTGTTTGCAGACGAAAATACGGGTGCAGTAGGTATAGGAATTTACATCAATGCTGATACGAGAGGTTTCACCATTCAGGACAATGTGATTGGCCTTGAAGGGGATGAAGTGACACCTCAGAAAAACATCAATTCTGGTATCTATATCAGTGGACTATCCAACTCCGTCATTGGAGGGACTGGCGCAAACGAAGCAAACCTAATAGGTCACAATGGAGATTATGGAATAGAAAAGCTAGGGACTAATATGAACGGTGTTGATGTTCATGCGAATGAGTTTGACTGTAATGAAAAAGGAGGGATTAGTTTTACATCCGTTCCAGACATTGATGCACCTATCATAGATTTAGTTTCTCCATCTTCAATTTCGGGATCAACAACTGCGGAAGACAATTCGAATATCTTTATTTATGAAGCTGATTCATGCGCATCCGATCAAGGCCTTGTTCTTGTCACAGAGGCCATTGATGCTGTTTCAGGCGGAGTATGGTCGGTTTCCGGTTCCTTCGATCCAACGAAAAGCTATGTATCGCTAGTTGTTGATGATACAACAACTGTAAATGCAACATTAAGTACCTCTGAGTTTTCGGCTCCAGCAATGGTACCCGCTAGTGTTGTTTCTAATGTTAATGATACCGGAACCGGATCTTTGCGTGAAGCAATCAATTTTGCGAATGCGAATCCTGGAACTACAATTACATTTGATATTGCAGGAGGCGGCCCATGGGTGATTAACCTTTCTACAGCTCTTCCTCAAATCACTGCAAATAATATCATCATTGATGGTTTTACTCAACCAGGGTGGGTATTCGGAGATCCGAATGCGATGGTTCAAATCAATGGATCTGGTATTGGAGGAAATGCGAACGGTATTAATATCGCTGCAGCAAATGCAGAAGTGTATGGATTGATTTTCACAGGATTCAGCGGTAATGCAACCAATGGCAACATTTATCTGGCATCAGATGCAGCAGACAATGCATTTATTGGTAGCGCAACTAAAGGGAACATTTTCCATTCATCAGGGGGAAATGCAATCTACATTGTTGATGGAGACAGTGCCGTTATCCAGGGCAATAGAATCGGTACGCTTGATGGTAGTACTGCATCTGCCATGGGAGATCACGGTATTTCCACCACGGGTGAAATAACCGATTTAATTATAGGTGGCGATTTCTTTACCGGTGACGGAAACTTAATTTCCGCAGCACCTTCCAATAGATATGGGCTAAATCTTTTTGGCTCAGGAGGAGGCTCAGGTCTCACAAACGTAAAAATTACCGGAAATAAAATTGGCACAAACGATGCAGCAGACGGTGCGATACCAAATACACTGGGCGGCATCAATATTCTTGGAACAATAGCAGCAGTTGAGATTGGAGGACCTTCTCCTAGCGACTTGAATATCATATCCGGAAACGGAGATCATGGTATCATCATTCAGGCTGGAAATACGTTCGATATTGACGGAAACTACATCGGTCTTCAGTCAGATGGATCTACCGCCTTAGGTAATGCTGGATCTGGAATAAGGATAAATCCGGCAGCAGTCAATGTTAATGTCGGAACAAATAGTCAAAACATTATATCAGAGAATACGGGTCACGGAATTCTGTTTGATGGGAATACTTCTTCAAATACTGCGCTAGGGACCAATATATTCAGTTGTAATGCAAGTGGAGGAATTGGCTATGGCTCAGGCCCGCTGACTCCTGGAGCTACTATTGATGATGTCAACTTTAATACTGCTTTTGTAACAACCGGCGCTGCAGACGGTAGCAGCGTATACATTTACTACGCGGATGATGGATGTAGTAATGATCAAGGAATAGCCTTTGCAGGCTCTGGTGTTGTCGCAAGTGGTGAGGCAGTTATTAGTGGAGGTTTCGCTCCCAATTCTCATTATGTGGCATTAGTTGAAGATGTGAACGGTTTCTCAACTTTTTCATCTCCATTCTTTGCAAATTTTGTGATGGTAACCAACACAAATGACACAGGAACCGGTTCTTTAAGAGCAGCAATAGACTCAGCCAATACATACCCGGGAGCCAGTATTTATTTTAATATACCTGGTGGTGCACCATGGGAAATTAATTTGGCATCTGATTTACCTACTATAACCGCAGCAGGGACCATTATTGATGCTACTACTCAGCTGGGCTGGAATATTGCTACGGGAGATATTCCACAAATATCCGGTGGAGGATCTGCAAGTATCGGACTGAATGCTTCAAATAATTTCTTCGAGGTTTATGGGCTTCACATTAGAGATTTCACTGTAAGTGGTATTCGTTTTAACACCACAGGGACAGCAGCAAATGGCTATCAAATCGGTGGCCCATTTTATGGTAATATCATCACCAATTGTGGAACCTCAGGAATTAACATCATTAGCTATACCGGCGGAGGTTCCATTCAAGGAAACTTCATTGGATTAATGCCGAATGGAACTACAATAGGAAGTACAACAAATGGGATAAGTCTAGGAACCAACGCAGATAATGTTCTAATTGGCGGGCCAGGATCAGGCGAAGGCAATGTCATCTCCAATAGTGCTACTTCAGAGATAACCCTTTCTAGTGCAGACTCAGTAATCATAAGAAACAATATCATTGGACTCACTCCGGACGAATCTACTGCAGCTGCAGGAGGAGCAAATGGAATTAACCTAAATGGCGCTGATGGATCTACTATTGAAGATAATGTCATTGCTGCTCACACATCTGGTATTAGGTTAAACAATGCAAGTGGACATACAATAAGAAGAAACTTCTTAGGCGTGTCTTCAGATGGCACTACACCATTCCCAAATACGAATGGAATTCATATGATCAATAATTTGAATTCCGACAATAACATCATTGGATCTAACACAAACACTGGAGATGGTAACACAATTGCAGAAAATACCGGTAACGCTATTTTGATAGAAGGTTCTGGCAATAATGGAAACCAAATTCAGCGAAACTCGATTTTTAATAATGCTGCTGGAATAACCTTGGGAAGTGGAGCACATAACGGAATTTTGCCACCGGGCATTGATCCTATAGTTGTCGGAAGTACGGTGACAGGGACAGGTACAAATGGAGATGAAATTGATTTGTATTACGATGATTCGAATGGGCAAGGAAACGTTTATTTAGGTTCAGCTATCGTTTCCGGGGGAACCTGGAGTATTGGTTCCTTAGGATTAACCAACGGGGATCAGGTGGTAGCTACAGCCACTAATGCTACTGATGGTACATCCGAATTCAGTGCTGCTGCAAGCTATACCTTTAATTACCCGGTAGCAGAAGGAGCAGGCGAAGCACTTTCATTTGATGGAACGGATGATTTAGTTGTCATTACTAACGATCCTTCTTTTGAAAATCCAACGTATACCCTGGAAACCTGGGTAACTATTATCTCTAATCCTGGAAATGGACATACCGATGCATTTGTCAATAAAGGAACACTTGATGGTTCATTGGATGGCAATGGGTATACCATGGGCTACACGTATGATGGAGCCAACTATCAGGTTTTCTTAGGCCATGTGAATGGATCAAATACAGTTCAACCGCTAATAGTTAATTACACACTAAACCTTGGAGAGTGGTATCATGTGGCTGGTGTCTATGACGGCACTGATATGATCTTATATGTAAACGGAGAGGAAATTGGTAGAACAACAGCAGATGCCCCTGATTATATAGGAGACGCAACCGACATCAGAATTGGTGGATATCATTCACTTGGAGGGGTTTCGGCAAGCGATTTTCTTAACGCCGAACTGGATGAAATCAGAATATGGGATTTCGCTAAAAATGAAGGAGAAATTAGAGGAGGCCTGACTCAGAAAATCACTGGTAACCCTTCCGGGCTTGTCGGCTATTACCGAATGGATGACAGTGGAGATACAGGCAACTTGTTGGATTATCAGGGGGTGCACAATGGGGTCATTAGTGGAGGTGCTACTTATGGACTATCAGGTGCTCACCTGGGTGATTACAGTACGTTTGAATATTCGTATACCGCAGGATCAGGAAGAAATTTAGATGTATTTAGAGTGGAAAACCTGGGTGTAGCAAACCTACCACTTCATATCTATCGGGTTAGTGGAACGCCGGCAAATAATGTTGTTTCCGGTTTTGATAACATAGCAGATACGGCATACTATGGTGTTTTCGCTCCAGGTCAAACCTATGATGTCGTCGATAGTATTGGCTCATTGACTGCTGACCGTAGGATGCTATACCGTGCAGATGGAGCTGATACTACGTGGACAAGCATTAGCGGTGTATTGGGTATAAGGCTTGAAGACGATCAAATTTATGCTTACGGACAGTCGGGTAGTGGCCAATTTGTTACCGCAATCGATCAAAACCCATATCCAACTCCGGTAGATGCAGGCTTTGCTATGAGCTTTGACGGGACAGCAGATTATATCACTGTTCCACATAGTCCCTCCATTGATTTCTCCGGAAACTTTACAGTAGAGGCTTGGATTAATCCGGATGGATCGGCGACACCACAGGGAATAGTGTCAAAGTTTAATAACGAAATGGTCTTATGGCTAGATGGCTCAACTCTTCGCTATGAGATTGGTGGCGGTTTGCAAGCAAACTGTGGCACAATTCCATCTGGAGAATGGACACATGTAGCATTAACATACGATGGCGTAAATGCATCAGTATTTGTAAATGGGGTTCAGGTATTCACAAATCCGGAAGCTCAGCCAGCCACTAGCACTAGAAATTTGTTTATTGGTAGTTGGGATCAAAATGAGTTTACCACAAGAAATTTTGTTGGTGATATCGATGAGGTGAGAATTTGGGACGTATCACTTTCCCAGACCAATATTCGAGATCACATGATCCAAAAAATTGATGCGGACTTTGATAGTCTGAATCACTTGCAAGCATATTGGAGGTTTGATGAAAACAATGCTTCAACGGCAATCAATATTGCTGGAGACAATAATGGAACCATCACGGGAGCAACACCGATAATTTCCGGTGCACCACAGGCTCAGGGTGTCATTTATTCATATGATGGAACTCCGGGCGTACTGAACACGGCGCAGTTTGGTGAGGATATTAATATTTATTATGATGACGCTACCGGAGGGATTCATGGATATCTGGTAGGTGGTCCACCGAATCAGATACAGGCGGCAGGTTTTAATAATCTGGACCAGCCCAAGTATTATGGGGTATTCGCACCTTCAGGTCAGAAAGTTGACATTCACATGGATTACAATACTGGCAATGACACGAACAGACGGATAGTTTATAGAAAAGATGCTTTAGACACTGCAGCCGTAGGCGGTTGGGAACGTTTGTCTGGGTTATTAAATACAAGCGATCTGGTTGATTCTGTCTATGCTTTTAATGTTCCAGCTGGAGAAGTAACAACAGCTGTTTTAAATCCACCAAGCTCTTACCCAATGCTTGGATCGACAGATGCTGGAGATGCATTAAGTTTTGATGGTGTGGACGGTTACGTTGATGTAACTCATGATTCGGATCTCAGCATAGCAACCTCAATTACCATAGAGGCTTGGGTAAGACGAACTAGACTTGATGACGTTGATGTGATCCTTGAAAAGGGTGGAGATTGGACCAACGGACAAACTAACTACGGAATTGGTTTGAATAATAATGCCAATGGTAATATGTTCTTTTTTACATGGAATGGAGGAGGAAGAGGAACTAATGGGGTTACAGACTTTGATTGGCATCATTATGCCGCGGTAGCACGGGAGGGTGATACAGATCCAAAACTGTATATTGATGGAGTACTTCAAACAATCGATAACACATTTGGAAATGCAACAATTGATTTAGATGAAACGACAACAAAGAACCTTCATATAGGAGCTCAGGTTGATCCTGGTCTTGACTATTTCAGTGCTAATGAAATTGATGAAGTGCGAATTTGGAGAGATACTTTATCAGCAGCTACTTTAAATACCTATGCAAACATAAATAGTGTTTTATTTCATCCTAATTATACAGAATTAGTTGCTTACTACAGGTTTGACGATGGCAATGGGTCTACGATTTTAGAAGATGTGTTCTCCAACAATGATGGAACACTTACCAACATGGATGAGAATACGGACTGGGCTGCATCTGGCGCGTTAGCCGGAGCTCCTCTTCAGAATGCATTAGCTCTAGACGGGACAGGCGATTTCACTAATTCTGGCAACATTGCGGCAGTAAATTTTGATAGACTTGATCCATTCACTATTGAAGCATGGATTCAGACCTTAGGTACAGGACTTCAAACAGTCGTTGGTATGCAAGAAGAAATTGGTGGAGGAACAGGATACAGAATGTTCTTAAATGATAGTCTGCTTAGAATGTCTTTTAACAATACCTCTGGAACAAATCAACTTGCCGTAAATGCACAAGGAAGTAATATAAATGACGGACAATGGCATCATATTGCTGTAACACATGACGGTACAGGAACCGCGGCAGGAATAAGTTTATTCATAGATGGTGAAAAATATCCAAACCAAATTGTCCAAGACAATCTGGTATCGTCAACCATAAGCACTGCCAATTTCAGTATTGGAAGTAGAAATGGGGTAGAACAATTTTTCAATGGTCTTATCGATCAGGTAAGGATATGGGATATTGAACGAACTCCTGATGAAATTTACAATAGTGCTGACTCCTCAATCACTTCCGATGCTAATTTAATATTGTCTTTTGAGTTCGATCAAGCATCTGGTGCGGCTGTTGATGCTGCAAATGGAAACGATGGGACATTAGCTGGAGACGCAAATTATGTAAGTTCGACAGCATTTGATAATGATGTGTTCCCTCCTTTATTCTCTGGAGGATTTCCATTCATTGATGACATTACCACCAATGATTTTCAAATTAATAGCGCTGCTAATGAATCAGGATTATTAGCAGTCGCAGTATACGCTGACGGCACACCTACGCCTTCTTCTAGCGATGTTGTCAGTGGAACAGGTGCAATCACATTTGCGTCAGCACTAAGTGAATCTGCAGTTACACGAATTGGTGGCTCATTGTCTGATAGTACTGATTATGATGTTTATTTTGTTCTTGAAGATTTAAATAGCAATCGTCAAATAATACCAACTTTAGTAGAAATAACTACATCAGGAGTTTCCAATTATGCACTAGAATTTGACGGGTCCGCACAGTATGTTGCTGTTTCGGACGCACCACAATTTGATATTGATACAGATTGGACCATTGAGGCATGGATTAAGACCCCTACGACCGGGCAGCAAAACATTGTCACTCAGGTTTCGGGTAATACCGGATATTCATTCTTTAAAATTGGTGGAACACTTTACCTTCAATACTATAGCTCAGGCGGTTTCCAAAATGGTGGAACTTCGCTTTCTATTGCCGCTGGAATTGATGATGATCAGTGGCACCATGTTGCAGTTTCACAAAATGGAGCAAATGGCAAGATTTATGTGGATGGCTCGCCAGTACTCGACGTAAATGTTTTGCTACCTATCGATGAAACTATGGGTGATGTTCGATTTGGCCAGGATCCATTTGTGGGTGGTTATACCGGAGTTTTAGATGAAGTCAGATTCTGGGATTATCAACGATCTGACACTGAGATAGCTGATCACTTTGATAGTGAATTGAATGGAGACGAAGCAGGTTTAGTTGCATATTATCCATTCACGGATGGACCAGGAAATACTACTGTCACAGATTTAACCGGAAATGGAAATGTTGGTACACTATTTTCAATGGATGAAAACAGCGATTGGGTGGAAGGTCCTACTTTAAATTCACCAACAGGTGGAGTTCCTCTAGGCGAAGACTTTGACTCAGACTTACCAACAACCACTGATCGGGCTCTTGACCTTGGCTCAGGCTTATGGGAAGGTCTAGGAGTTAAATCTGCTGAAGATTCAACCAAAGCGAATGGTGGTGTTGGCGATGCTGCATTGATGTTGGCTGGAGCTGGAAATTACCTAACTACACCAACCCTAGATGGAGTAAATCAGTTTACCTTCTACTATAGGGCTGATAATGCGGGAGGTAGTGGATTTGTCTTTGACGTATTTACCTCCAGTGATGGTGGAATTACTTTCGATCAGGAGATTGCTAGCGATAGTTCAAACAACACAACCACTTACAAAGAATTCAATTACAATTTTGGTAGTGCTTACACGGGTCCAATTAGAATCGTTTACGATGCTGCCGGAAGTGAAAATGGTTTGATAGATGACTTCTTCGCAGATGTGTCTGCGATAAGGCCTGAGGTTACTGTAACTACCTTACTTGAAGGTGATACTACAGTGAACATCGGGGATCAGGATATATTGATTTATAAGGTTCAGGTTGATGTTGCTAATTCGGCAGCTGCTGCAGAAGGGCTTTACCTAACCATTTTAGGTGCTGACTCAACCGATTTCGAGTTGGATGGTTTCAAGTTTTATGAGAACGTAGGTCTCGATGATTTCGGTAGTGCTACTTTGATTGATAGTAGCTCATGGAGCCCGGGAGCACCTGTTCCAAATGGTTCAATTGGCCAGCTCTTTTCCAACTTCCATACAATAGGAACTCCAATTTACTATTATGTAACTGCGGACATTAGTCCATCTGCAAATCCAGGAAGCTTCAGCGTAAGTATTCCTGATATTGATCAGTTTGGGTTTGGTGATAGCGATAAATTGGATGGGGGTTTATCCGCAGGTGATAACATCACTATTCAAAATGTAACAATTCCGGATGCCACTTTCACTACTATTCCAGTTGCAGGCGCATCCTTAACTCAGGGCTCGGTTGATAACCTTGTTTATCAATTCACGATTGCAGCAACGGGTGGTGATGTCACAAAGGAGGGCATGATCGTTGCGGTTGGAGGAGATGCTACGACTGCTGACTTTAGTGCAAGTGGATGGAAACTTTATGAAAGTATAAATTCTGATACCGGTATAGGAGGAGCTTCATTAGTCGGATCAACGAATATAGGCGATGCAGCTCCGGATAGTGTCGGATTTGCCATGAGCGGCGATATTCTGGATAGTGATATTCATTATTTCTATATCGCAGTAGATATAGATCCTGGAGCTACTGTAGGAAATTCATTCAACGTAGTTCTATGGAACGGTGATCCTACAGAAAGTGTGGGAATTAGTGATCCGAAGAATAAAGTTGATGGGGGCTTTGTTGATGGTGATACTTTCACTGTCCAAAGTAGTGATAGTACCTCTCCAACTCCACTAATAAGTAGTTCAGAGAGCAGTCCTACCAATGCCAACCCAATTCCAATTGCAGTAGATTTTGGTGAAGTAGTAGTAGGGTTTGACAGTACTGACCTGGTGATAGGTAATGGAACGGCACAAAACTTTGTGGATGTCGATGGGCAGAGTTTCACATTTGATATTGTACCTACTGCAGATGGAGCCGTAACCGTTGATATTGCAGATTCGGTTGCTCAGGATTTAGCTGGAAACGAAAATCTAGTTGCGACTCAATTCTCCATTGATTACGACGGTACTGGTCCTTCCATCACTCTTGATCAGGATGGATTGACAATCAATGACACAAATCTTACTGGAACAATTAGCGACCCAACGGATGCAATACAGTTCTCAGTAGATGGAGGAACAACGTTAACAGGAGCTACTAACAATGGTGATGGTACTTGGTCGTATGAGCTAAGTTCTGATCCAAATTATGCTGGTGATGGTCTTTACAATATATATTTGGATGTTTCTGATACGCTGGGCAATCAAACGATAAGCTCAGCAGAAACTGTAACAATTGATCTAACCGGACCAGTAATTGCATTTGATCAGGACGGTCAAACAACCAATGACATTAACCTTTCTGGTACCACAAGCGATGCGTCGGATGTAGTTCAACTATCATTGGATGGAGGAACAACGTTAACGGGAGTAACAGTTAATGGAGACGCTACCTGGACGTATGATTTAAGTTCTGATCTAAATTATGCTGGTGATGGTCTCTACAATATATATTTAGATGCTTCTGATGCTCTTGGAAATCAAACCATTTCCTCATCAGGAACTGTAACAATAGATCAAACAGCCCCGGTAGTAGAGGTAGATATCTATGGTACATCGATAACGAGTCCTCAAATAACTGGAATCATAGATGACCTTAGTGCCACCGTAGAAGTAACTGTGAATGGAGAAACAAATCCGGCGACAAATGTAGGAGACGGAACATGGTCACTTGCAGCTGGAATTTTAACAGATCTGGCAGATGGCACTTATGATGTGCAAGTGAGCGCCACGGACTTAGCAGGGAACGTAGGTGCTGATCAAACTTCAGATGAACTAGTGATCAGTCAGGACATATTTGCTCTGGTGGCGACACAAATAACTCCTACAAGCTTTAGGGCAAATTGGAGTGAAGGATTGGACGTTCAATCATATGAGCTGGACGTGTCGACTGTGAGTGACTTCTCTACCTTCTTACCTGGTTTTGAAAGTCTTTCAGTACCAAATACTAGTCGATTTGCGATCGTTACTGGGCTTGATTTCTCTACTAATTATTACTATCGAGTGAGATTGGTAAACACAGCGAGTCAGGTATCAGCTAATTCGAATACCCGAGTTGCTAAAACAACAGTTGGTCTGGCAACATTGGCAGATTCACTTGCATTGGCACAAATCCATGATGCAATCCAACCTCAGGGGCTTAATTGGGGAACGGAGAGATTAAGAAACTGGGATGGAGTAACACTTGGGTCCGATAGGACACGTGTAGAAATTGTAAATATAAGTGGCACTCAATCTATCGGAGATATGCCGAATCCTTTCGTTGGTGATGCTTTCACAAATGGTGGGCTAAGCAATCTTACGGGTATGGATGTTTCTGACAACCAAATTACCGGCCTGATGGATTTTTCTTCTACGTCGATTTCCACGCTTTTCGTAAATGACAACAGCTTGCAATTTGATGATCTCGAGCCTGTAGTGGGTATCACTACGCTGGATTACGCTAATCAGGCAAGTGTACAGTATAATGAAACGACCGATGGTAGCCCAATTGAGGTGAGATACACAAGCGATTACTTGCTATCAATTGGTGTGAATGGGACAGGTATTGGTGGAAGTGCCAATACGTATAGCTGGTTTAGAAATGAAGCAGCAATCTCTTCAAATACAGATTTTGCGATTACTGACGCTGAAGGAGTGATCCTGGATATTGATTATGATAATATGGGAGTATTCAGAACGGAAGTGACAAGCTCACTTGTTCCTGGATTAGTAATCGATGTGGATTCTCAGACCGTTTGGGCTATAGCGGATATGGAGGTATCAGTAGCGGACATAGATGGAAATCCATTAAGTGCACCATTCAATGCATACATGCTTGAAACAACACGTATAGCCACTGGTTTCAGAGTTCTTGAAACATTAGAGAATCAAACTTCATCTACGTTTACATTCCCTGATGTCGTACTTGGAGATTATATCACTTTTGTAGAATCTGATCTGGAATTATACATACCTACTTATTTTGGAAACGTATTTGAATGGACAGAGGCTGATACATTGTTCTTCAGAAGTGATGATGTAATTAGTATGATAATGACCGAAGTACCTCGTGAGCTTACTGCGGCGGATGGAAATGGTAGTCTTGATGTCTTGATTGAAGAGGATTTTGAAGAAGAAGGAGGTAGAATAGACGCCAGGAGGAGAGCTGCTAAGCGAAAATGTGGATTGAGAAGAAAACGATCCGGTGGACGTATTGGTCAAGATGACGATGATTTTGAACTGATTGCTTATGGAGAGACAGATGATAATGGAGAATTCCAGTTTGGATTCTTACCTCAAGGCACGTACAGATTCTTTGTAGAATACCCCGGAATTCCATTGGATGAGTCCTCATTTGTTGAGTTCGAGGTTGGAGAAGAAGGTGTTAGTGATACGGACTTTAAACTTCAGGCATTCGCTACAGAAGATGGAATTCAGGTGGAGATTGAAGCAGTATTGGGTGTTATTTTGGAATACTTTAAGGATCTACGGATTTATCCAAACCCTTCCAGCGAATACCTTAACATTGGATATAGGCATCTAAAATCAAGAGACGTTACAGCGGAACTAATGGACCTGTCTGGCAATAGAAAGTGGTCTACAGATTTACGAAATGGATTTGACGGAGAATTAAGGATTGATGTAACTGATTTTGAAGCCGGAATCTACATTTTAAGATTCTATGACCGTGAGAGTCCAAGAGATAATGTTGTAAGCTTCAGAGTAATTGTAAAATGATAGCTTAAGTGAATACACAAAAAAGGGTAATGCAAGGAAATGCATTATCCTTTTTTTATATAACTCGTCTAAGTCGGAAACGAAATTTCATTTTTTCACCGTCTCGATAAATCTTGCATTTTATTCTTCTGCCATCTCTAGATTGAAGAAGATTATAGATATCTGATAATGTATGATATCTTAAGCTCTTCCCATTTATTGAGTGGATGATATCGCCCTTTCTTATGTCTGCATTATAGGCTGGGCTTCCTTTATCCACATTCACCACTTTAATTGTGTCAAGATTTTCACCAGTAGCATTAAGTGCCATTCCGCTCATGTCATATTCGAAAGCTTCATAATAATTATCACCTTTCGAAAGATATATTTTACCGTGAGGATAATCGAATGTGACGTTAAATCTGTTTAGCAATTCTCCTCCAAAGGTTCCAACTCTGGCACCCCTTTTAATCACCTTGTTATACGCCCCGTCAAAGGGTGCAGAAACCAGCATCTTGCTAAAATCGAAACTCTTAATTTTTACTGAGTCCATTCGACCAACATATCCGGGTATTTCCCCTGCAATACCTCTTCCCAATCTTGTTTCAATTGTTTTTTCTGGTAAACTAACACCATCCAGATAGTTATAGTCAATAAGTGCCGCATGACTAGCTCCCGTATCGATCATGATATCTAAAGTAGCTTCCTGATCATCCTGTTTAATCGTGGCATTTATGAATGGTTTTGTACCCTTGATGGCTATAGGCACTTCGACGGATCGTCTGCTTTTCTTGTACCTATCGGGATCATGAAGGGTGAGTATACTGTTATCATAATCAATAGCAACCACAAAGCGAGAGAAAATATCGTACCCAATAATGCCATGTACATCATCTCCAATATTCTCTGAAAGCTGCAAATAATCCTCTTTTAGGACTAGCATATTCATATTTTGACCAATGATTCCCCCGGGTAGACCGAATGTAACCTGGTTTGCAATAAGTGCCTCAACTGAGTCGACAAGGCCCGGACCATCTATTACAATTTCTCTGATATAATTCACATCGAGAATATCAGCATAGAGTTTTTCTGTAAGGATTGCGCTTTCTACTCCAGTATCGAGAATGAACTTTAAGGTAAGAAACCTATTGATCGTTACAGGTATGATGATCAGATTGTTGTGCTGTTCAAAAGGGATTTCAATCTTCTTAGCTTTTCCAGGTAATTTGAAGCCAAACTCTTTCTGACCAGATGCACTCGAACAAAGGCACGTGTTAATTACTAAGATGAAAGTAATCAGACTTATTATCGGATTTCTCATAGGAAAGTCTCTTATGTAGTGAATTACACTCATCTAACAACACGGATAAAATCCAACCCTTATTTGAATGATAAAAATTAATCAAAGAGGTCCTTAATGTCGCTTTGTGAGAGGCTTTTTATGAAACTTTCTTCAACGGTGATCAAATCGGAAGCTAATTTTTGTTTATGCTCCTGTAGCTTGATAATTTTTTCTTCGATGGTATCCTTACTGACAAATTTATACGCAAAAACTTTTTTAGTTTGTCCAATTCGATGGGCCCGATCTATTGCCTGTGCTTCTACAGCCGGATTCCACCATGGGTCCAACAAGAACACATAATCTGCCTTGGTTAGGTTTAAACCAGTACCCCCTGCCTTTAACGAAATCAAAAAGATGGATACCGCCGGATCATTTTGGAATCGTTCGACTTGATTTTGTCTGTCTTTAGTAGATCCGTCAAGGTATGCGAAGGGTAATTTTTGAGTTTCTAAATAATCCGAAACGATCTTTAGGTGTTTTACGAACTGACTAAAAATCAAAACTTTATGCCCTTTTGAAATGGAATTTTCGATCATATAAGTGACCTCTTCCAATTTACCAGACCCATCACCATACTCCGGTTCAACCATTTTCGGGTGGTTAGCAATTTGGCGCAGTTGCGTAAGCCCTTGCAAAAGCACCATGTGAGATTTGTTGATCCCATCGGATTCGATCACATCCAGTATTTTACTTCTGAAGGCATTTTTTTCCTTCTCATAATATTCTCGTTGCTCATCAGACATATTGCAGTATCTGATGTTCACTACCTTTTCTGGTAGGTCATCTGCTACCTGACTTTTGTCTCTTCTCAACAGAAATGGTTTAATTAATGAATTGAGTTTTTTGGTTTTCTCTGCATCATTCTTCTTTTCAATGGGGATCAGGTAGTTCTTTTTGAAATACGATTCATTGCCAAGAAGTCCCGGGTTGACAAAACTCATTTGTGACCATAAGTCAAGTGTACTATTTTCAATGGGTGTTCCTGTCAATATCAGCTTTCGGCGAGACTTTAGTTCTTTGACTTTTTTGGAGATAAGTGAACCTGGGTTTTTAATGGCTTGCGATTCATCCAAAATGATATAGTTGAAATAAAATTCAGATAATATTTCTACATCGACTCGGGTGGTCCCATAACTGGTTATCACCAAATCATATTTTGCAAAAGCGCTAGTATCCTTTACACGATTGATTCCGGTATAATTAAGAATCTTAAGTTTTGGAGTAAACTTTTTTGATTCCATCTCCCAATTGTATAGCAAGGAGGTTGGCATTATCAATAGACTGGGACTATTAGGATTCTCATTTTTTTGATGTTGAAGAAGGGCTAATGCTTGAATGGTCTTCCCAAGCCCCATATCGTCAGCAAGACACCCACCAAAGCTGTAATCTTCTAAAAACCTAAGCCAATTATATCCGGCAAGCTGATAGGGACGCAGATGGCCTGTAAAATTTTCCGGAACGGAATAATCTTCCATCTGATCAAAGGATAGCAGCTTCTCAAGCTTTCGATCCATCGTGACCTTTGCGAGCTCTCCCTCTTTTAGCTCTTGTACAAGAGAGACATGAATTTTATCTAAAGTAATTCCACCGGTAGTCTCCGATGAGAACGCAAATAGGTCTTTATACCTCGTAATCCATGATTCAGGAATAACTCCAATTTCACCATTTGGTAATTGTATTTCCGTCTTTCCATTAAGGATACATTTTCGTATTTCTTCAAAAGGAATTTCAAATTCACCGAAACGGATTTTTGCTTTTAAATCAAACCAGTCCACGCCCTCACTTACCTCAAGGTCTATGACTGACTCTCCCACAAAAAATTTCTTTCCTTTTTGATTTTGTTTGATAATAAAATCTTCAAGCAAGTCACTGTTTTGACCAATCCAATCAAAAGCGGTTGTTTTTGGGAGTGTGGCTCTTGAATTCCTAAGTTGCAGGCCATTAGTTGCTAATTGTTCGATAATTCCCTTTTCGCCCTCATGATCTCTGCTTATTCTATGAAAAGTATAATTATCATTCTGCTTTTCCAGCGAAACACTCACCCGACTAAGTTTATCAGCATTGAAATTGTGACTTCCGTAATCAAAAGAGAGCTCCAATAAAAGCTTATCATTTTCGGCAATATTGCTATTTCCATCATCGTCGAAAAGAGAAGTATTGTGAGCAGTTTGTACTTCGCTGACCGTAAGCTTGGGTGTTGGCTTTGGTTTGTGAGTGACTATATCGAAACCTTTCGCATAGACGTCAAATTCGGAAATAAGCGGACCTACAAACTTTTGGTAATAGGTCTCTTCGATATCCTTTGGTATAAGAATGAATTTTTTCTTAAGAAAAGGTTTGAACTTCCCACCACTAACTGGTTTTTTAAACGTAAAAAGTTGATCATTTGCAACTAACCAAGCAGGCTCTTTGCATAGTAAATAGCTGCCGTTATTGAGAAAATCTACCTTTTCACCTTTTAGTTTGATTGTTGGGAAGTAATGCGTGTTGTCTTCGTTTTTGCGGAAATGGAATAGTACGGTGGCTTTTTCATCTACCACCTCGATTTCCTTCCAGGTAGGTTCACCGTCTTTACCCATTTCGAAAAGTCGTTTCCCATGAATCAGCGCAAGGATTTGGGATCTTCTCCGCTCTATATATCCCTCTATTTCATTTTGGAGTACTTTATCACCTGTTTGTTCATCGTAAACCTTCAGAAAAAACTCTTCGGGTTTTTGCCGTTTCTTTTGAAAATGATTGGCAACCTGATCTTGTTGGATTTGATCCATGACCTTGATGATCTTATAATCATTCTCATCTAAACCTTTGCTAAACTCCTGAGCATTCTTAGCTGAAATATTTTGGTGTGAATAGGTCAATTCACCCTTATCATTCAGTTGCACAACAAATGATTCAATAAGGTACCCTAGATATTCATGATCATAAAGGGAATAGATAAGTTCAAACGGCTCGTCTGGAGATACTTTCACAGATTTTTAGAATCAGGTAAACTTCGAAAATAGTAAAAATTCGGTACCTAACAGGTAAGAAACTGAGAAGAGTTATGAGTTTATTGTAAAGTTTGAATCGAAAAAGATTTACTCGCCTTTATTGCAGGTTTGATAGAGGCAAGAATGGTAATAATAATAATGGCTATTACGGAGAAAATCACATCACTGATTACGATCTCAACCGGGTAGCTATTTAACACGGCAGAGTCCATTCCCATTCCTATTAGGCCAAAGTGTTGCTGAATTAAACTTATTCCAATACCTAAAAACAGTCCTACTCCAGCTCCGGTAAAGGCCACAATGCAACCTTCATAAAGAAAAATATTCCGAATCAAATTAGTCGATGCTCCCTGGGCAAATAGCACGGAAATATCCTTTTTCTTTTCAATAACAAGCATTGTGAGTGAAAAGAAAATATTGATAGAGGCAATACCAATGATGGCTACCATGATGATGAAAACAAATAGTTTTTCAATTTTTAAAACTTTAAATAGATCCGTATGTAACTCTTCTCCTAATCTGACTTGAAACCGGTTGCCTAGCACAGACTGTAGATCATTTTTGATTGCTGTCGGATTACTATTAGGATGTAAATAAATATCATATCCGGTTAGTCGATTGCCATAGTCCAATAAATCCCGAGCGAATTCTACTGGTACGAAAATGTAATTATCGTCATACGATTTTTCAATAGCGAATATTCCTCCTGGTATAATGTTGAGTAGGTTATACATCCGTGTTGGGTTAACAACGCCCGGTCCAATCTCTTTAGGGTAATACATCTGAAGTGTATAAAAATCATTCTTTAAGCTCATAGATAAATCATACTGAACTCCTCGTCCAACCAAAGCATATCCAATGCTGTCTCTGACTAGCGGAAAATCACCAGCTACCATTACGTTTCTTATCCCGCTATACTCGTCAAAGTCACGACTGACCCCTTTCATTCTTACAAGTCGTTGGGCTTCTTTGTATTCCACTAATACATTGTCTTCAATTACTTCAGAAACACCCACAACACCATCCACTGAACGAATTTTTCTTATATCCAAGGAGTCTAATTGGAATGATTTTCCGGTAGTGGGAGTCACCACAATGTCAGGATCGAAGTTTCCATACATACCACGTAGGAGTCCTTCTAAACCATTGAAAACCGAGAGTGCAATAATCAGGCACATGGTACCAATGGCAACCACAATCATAGAGATAATAGAAATTACATTAATGAAATTTTTCTTTTTCCCAGATAGAAAATACTTTCTTGCTATAAAAAATGAGAAATTCATTCTTCCTCAGGCGGGATATTTAATTTATTAATTAATCCGTCAATTTTCGAAGCTTTTTCTTCTGTATCATCGTGAAAAAACGCTAACTCCGGGACAATTCGAGCCCTGTCGCCAATCTTTTTACCAAGTTTTAATCGGATTTCACTTTTGATATCATTTAGGTGTTCGAATACCTTATCGGCCATGGTAATGGGAAAAATACTCAACTGAATACGAGCTAAGCCAAGATCGGGTGAAACAGAGACTCCAGTTATGGTTCCCAAAGAAGATTTGAAATAATAGGATGGATCTTTCTGAAATATTTCAGCAATATCTTTTTGGAGTTGTTTGCCGTATTTTATCTGCCTCTTACTTTCCATGTTGCAAATATCCTAAGATATTCCTTAAGCGGTTTAAGCAAATACTCTAATTTCGAATTTAATCAGATAATAGTTTTTAAAACACGCTACCATTGTTACGTTTCTTTAGAATCAATGATCCATACAGACTTGTCATAATTTTTGTGATTATGATCTTAATACGTTTGGTTCAAGGCTATTTTATTGAAGCTCCGTCCTATTATGAGTTAAAATGGCTTCTCCTCGGGGAGTGGCTAAACAATGGATTTAAAATGTATAGTGAAACATTCGACTATACGGGACCAATTGCTGCCTTTGTTTACAAATACTTGGACTTAATCTTAGGTCGCACATCATTTGCTCAGTATGGGATCAGCTCTATTGTAATCATATTTCAAGCAGCGATTTTTAATCAAATCTTACTCAAGAATAAGGCCTACGACGAAAACAGCTACTTACCTGGGTTTCTTTACATGATTTTAATGGTTTCTATTCCTGATTTTATGACACTCTCTCCTCAGCTCATGAGCTTAACCTTTATTCTTCTCGCATTGAGAAACGTTCTAAGGAGGATTGATAATCAAGTGACTGATGAGCTTTTTTTGAATTCGGGAATTTTGATAGGAGTAGCGACTATGATTTACCTTCCGTCAGTCGTTTTCTTTTTGGTCTTTCTTTTTGCCCTAATTCTATTCTCTAGTGCGGTTACCCGCAGATTGTTACTCTATTTATTTAGCTTTCTCCTGGTGTTTGCACTCTGTGGTCTTTATTTCTTTTGGAGGGGTGATTTTTGGTTATTTTTTGATAGTTACATTATTCAAAATTTAGTTTTAAGCAATGGGTCTCCATTAGATATTGTAGATGCTTTGACCATATGTGCTGGTTTTATTTTTGTATTTCTACTGGCTGTTTTCAAAACCTGGAGTTCTGCTCGCCTCACCAATTTTCAACAAAAAATTCAGCAAGTTATTTGGCTAATGTTTCTAGGGGCGGTTGCCACTTTTTTCTTATCCAATGAAAAATCATTACATGAACTAGTATTTCTGATACCGGTAATTACTTATTTCTGGGTGCATTATTTTGTACTGATTAGAAGGAAGTTTTTTAAAATGGTAATGCCGGGAATACTGATTTTAGGATTAATTGGCTTTAGCATTTTTACTTACAGCGCATTGGTCTCAAAACTGATTGCAAAAGAGCCAATGCTGGTGAAGCCTAAAACAATGTTGATTGGAGAAGATGCAGCATATTATATGCAGCATGAAATGCTCACCCCTTGCTTTAATACTCACTTATGTGAGAAAGCATTTCAGGGTTTGGACTTTTATACTTCTGCAACCAGACTATACCAAATTTTTGAAAAAACAGATGCTGAGATCATCATTGACGAAATGGGTATTATGCCTGCTGTGTTTAATAGATTTCCCAACCTGGAACGAAAATACAATGCAAGGAAAGGGGATGAGTATGCTAAAATCAGCAATTGATCTTATCTACTCTGCGTTCATGTCTTCCTCCCTCAAATGATGTCTCAATAAAGGTATCAGTTAAACTTTCTGCGTATTCGTAGGCGATAAACCGGGCAGCTAAGCAGATAATATTGGCATCATTATGTTGTCTGGCCAGTGCAGCCAATTCAGTATTCCAGCACAATGCGGCTCTCACATTCTCATGCTTGTTGGCTGTCATGGCTACTCCGTTACCACTTCCGCAGATGAGTATTCCCAGCTCAAAGTCCTCAGCGGAAATAGCTGAGGCCAATGGATGAACATGATCAGGATAATCTACAGAGTCATCAGAATGAGGTCCAAAGTCCTTGACCTCATGTCCGTTATCTTCAAGGTGTGATATTAATCTATTTTTGTACTGGAAACCGGCATGATCGCCACCTATTGCAATTTTCATTTTTCTTTATTTTCTCGTGCCTCTCTTTTTTCAATCCGCTTAGCTATTAAAATACTCATTTGATACAGCATCATCAATGGTAGCGCAATAAGTACTTGACTGAACGGATCTGGAGGAGTCACTATAGCTCCTAATATCAAAATTACTATGATTGCATGTTTTCTATAAGATTTCATCAGAGATGAGCTTACTATTCCCGCTTTGGTAAGAAAATACACAACAACTGGAAGTTGGAATAGCATCCCACAGCCAAACACAATCATGGTGACTGTACTGATATATGAGGAGAGGTCAAATAAATTCTGGAGGGAGGCATCTACCTGATATGCTGAAAAGAACCGAACGGATATTGGGGCTATTAGGAAATAACCAAACATTACACCGAGGGCAAAAAGTACACTGACTGAAAAAGTTGCTCCTCTAGAGGCTTTTCTTTCTTGAGGTCGTAATCCTGGCCGGATAAATCTCCAGATCTCCCAAAATAGATAGGGGAAACCAAGAACTAGCCCGACAAAAAACGATATAGAGACATGGGTCATGAATTGACTACTAAGCTTTCTACTCACAAGCTCAAAACTTAAAGTATCAATACATAGGGCCTGTCTTCCTATCAAGTCAGCGAGTTGACAAAGTTTTTGGTAGGTCCAAAAATCGGTCCTGGAAGGCCCCAAAATAACTGTGCCAATGACAAAATCTTTAGCAACAAAGGCAGCTATGGCAAAAACAATAATTGCAATTATGGAGCGAATGATGTGCCATCTTAGCTCTTCCAGATGATCCAAAAAGGACATCTCTTTTTCGTCTGCTACTTGATCCAGTGGCATTTTAACCCTTAAACAATGGGAATTTTGACATCCATGAATTTATTTCAGATTTTACTTCCCCCACCTTCGCATCATCATCTTTATGTGTTAAAACAGTATCAATCAGGTCTACTATCTTGATCATATCTGCCTCAAGCATACCTCTTGTAGTAACCGCAGGTGTTCCTACGCGCATTCCTGAAGTAACGAATGGACTTTTATCATCGAAAGGGACCATGTTCTTATTGACAGTAATATCTGCCTTTATCAATGAATTCTCAGCATCTTTCCCTGTTATGTCTTTTGATCTTAAATCTATAAGCATCAAGTGGTTGTCAGTTCCACCTGAAATTACGTCATATCCCTTGTTTACAAATGCATCAGCCATAGCAGTGGCGTTTTTCTTTACCTGTAGTAAGTAATTCATGTAATCTTCAGAAAGTGCTTCGCCAAAAGCAACAGCTTTTGCAGCGATGATATGTTCCAAAGGTCCACCTTGTGTCCCTGGGAAAACACCTGAGTCTAATAATGAGCTAAGCTTTCTCACCACACCCTTTGGTGTGGTCAACCCCCATGGATTATCAATATCATCTCGGACCAAAATCATCCCGCCTCTGGGCCCTCTAAGCGTTTTATGCGTGGTTGTGGTAACTATATGACAGAATTCCAACGGATCGTTTAGAAGTCCTCGCGCGATCAACCCGGATGGGTGTGAAACATCAGCAAGTAGTATGGCACCAGCTTCGTCAGCAATAGCTCTGAATCGCTCATAATCCCAATCTCTACTGTAGGCAGAAGCTCCACAAATAATCATTTTGGGACTTTTTTCACGAGCTACCTTTTCAAGCTGATCATAATCGATCAGGCCAGAATCCTTTTCCACCCCATAGAAGTTGGGTTTATAGAGCTTTCCAGAAAAGTTAACTCCTGAACCATGTGTCAAATGACCACCATGTGAAAGGTCAAAACCAAGAATTTCATCGCCTGCGTTAAGGCAAGCAAGCATCACAGCAGCATTTGCCTGAGCTCCTGAGTGTGGTTGCACATTGGCCCATGTAGCTCCAAATAGTTCTTTGGCTCTTTCTCGTGCCAGATCTTCAATTTCATCGACAACTTCACACCCTCCATAATATCTTTTGCCGGGAAGACCTTCTGCGTACTTATTAGTGAGTACACTACCAGCTGCTTCCTGTACTTGAGGTGAAACAATATTTTCTGAGGCTATCAGCTCTATTCCTTCTATCTGTCGCTTTTCTTCAGCCTTGATTAAGTCGAAAACTTTCTGATCTTTTTGCATGCCGTAAAATTAACTGAGACAGTTTATATCTTAGCCGTTATCTCAACTATATATGGCTAAAACTAAATCGATATTTTTTTGTCAGTCTTGTGGAGCAGAATCCGCCAAGTGGGTTGGAAAATGTCCAGCATGTGGGGAGTGGAATACGTATGTAGAAGAGGTCTTTTCAAAAAACACTACTGCTCAAACAAACTTCACAGTAGAAAAAAGTAAACCAGTTAACATAAAAGATGCAGGTGACCACAAGAAGAAAGAGCGGTTGAAGACTGGTATTTCGGAACTGGATCGGGTTTTGGGTGGGGGTATTGTGGATGGTTCTTTGGTTTTGGTCGGCGGTGAACCGGGTATTGGAAAGTCTACGATTATGTTGCAAATGGCTATTCAGCTACCAAAAAAGACCTTGTATGTTTCTGGTGAGGAGAGTGCAGAACAGATTAAGATGCGAGCGGAGCGAATTGGAACAACTTCAGAACATTGCTTTCTGTATGCAGAAACCAGTCTTTCGGAAGTTATTAGGCAGGCAGAGAGTATGGCTCCAGATGTACTGATTATTGATTCAATACAAACCCTACATTCTGAAAGAATTGAAGCCGCGATTGGCTCCATATCCCAAGTGAAGGAGTGCACCGGACAGCTAATGAAATTTGCGAAACAGAAAGGAATCCCAATTTTTTTAATAGGTCATGTGAATAAGGACGGTGCTATTGCCGGGCCAAAGGTGTTGGAGCATATGGTGGACACAGTTTTACAATTTGAGGGAGACCGACATTTATCTTATCGCATTTTGCGAACCATCAAAAACAGATTTGGATCTACCTCTGAGCTGGGAATGTTTGAAATGAATGCAAATGGGCTAAGGGAGGTGACGAATCCTTCGGAAATTTTAATTTCTCCTAGAGAACCAGGGCTTAGCGGAATAGCCCTTGGAGCTACATTAGAAGGGAATAGGCCTCTGATCTTAGAGACGCAGGCTTTGGTGAGCCCTACCAGTTATGGAAATCCGCAGCGTAGCACCACAGGTTACGACTACAAGAGGTTAACAATGCTCTTAGCTGTAATGGAGAAACGTCTGGGAATTAGGCTAAGTACGCAGGACGTATTTCTAAATATTGCAGGTGGGTTAAAAGTGCAGGACACAGCATTAGATTTAGCGATCTGTTCAGCCATATTTTCCTCATTTGAAGATTCCCCAATCGGGGACGATGTTTGCTTTGCTGCTGAGGTAGGCTTAGGAGGAGAAATTCGACCCGTGAGTAGGATTGAGAACAGAATCAATGAAGCAGAGAAACTTGGATTTAAAGAAATTTATATTTCAAAACATAACTTGAAATCAAAAGACCTTGATAAGTTTAAAATAAAAGTTCATTCATTCTCCAAACTGAGTGATGCTTTCAGAAATCTATTTTAGTGAATACTCAAATCAAACCGACCATTTTATGCCTCTTCTCTGGCGGGATAGATTCAACAGGAGTTCTGCATCAACTCATTACTCATAAAAAATACAAAGATGCCAATTTGATTGTCCATCATATCCATATCCATAATCGAGAAAATAGAGCAAAAGCTGAAGCAAAGGCAGTAAAATCGATCATTGAATGCTACAAGAAAAATTATGATCGTCAGTTTTTGGTTACAGAAAGTGTCTTTGATAGTAGGGGGTTTTCAAGTTTAAGATCTAAACGGTACCCATATGATATGGATGTTTGTGCATTTTATGCAGCAAATATTGCTGTAGGAAGAAAGAACATTCGATTTGTCGCATGGGGAAGGACTAAGACCGATGTAAGCTCAGGAGGTAGTTTCGAAGCTAGAATGAAGCGTATGCAGGATGTTTTTGATAGTGTATGGCTTCTGGAAAAAGAGCCTATTCCTAAATTTATTTTTCCATTGATTAAGTACACAAAGGCTGAAATATGGAATAGCATTCCACCAGAGGTGCAGTCAAATGTATGGTGGTGCAGAACACCAATTTATCAGGAAGATAAAATTCTACCTTGTGGAGTCTGCGGGACATGCACCCAAACAAAAGCGTTCATTGATGGATAAGAAAGTGCCAAATCAAACAATCTTGTGTATGTTCTCTGGGGGAATAGATTCAACTGGTGTACTGCATAAGCTCATGACAGACCCGGAGTATAAAGACTTTGAACTAATAGTTCATCACATTCATATTGTCAATCGAGAGAATAGAGCGTTGGCAGAAGCTACTGCGGTTAAATCAATTTTAGCATATTATCAAAAGCAGGATGAGCGTAACTTTACAATTACCGCTAGTACTTTTAATACATCCGGTTTTGCTCCCTTAAAAGCAAATAGATTTCCATTTGATATGGATGTTTGTGCTTTTTTTTCCGCAAATATTTGCGCTTCGCGTAAAGACATTGTGTCTGTAGCTATGGGTAGGACTAAGACAGATGTGGAATCCGGAGGGGAGAACTTCATGATGAGAATGAAAAGAGCCCAAGCTATTTTTAAGAGTGTTTTATCTCTGGAGGAGGAAGTAATTCCTCAATATATTTTCCCTATGGTGAATTATACCAAACAGGAGATTTGGAATTTTTTACCACCTGAAGTTAGATCCAATACGTGGTGGTGTAGAAGACCTATTTATGAAAATAGTATGCCTAAATCATGTGGTAAATGTCAAACTTGTAAGGATGTAACTGATTTTGTTAATGCAGGCATATGAGGAAATTTTTAATCAAAGGGGTAGGTCTTACCATATGGCCATGGAGAAGTACCCTTCTGCTAGAGATGAAGAGTTCAAAACCATTGTAAAAAAACTACGCCAATCCTCGGAAAGTACCATTCTGGATTTGCCTGCTGGCGGAGGCTACCTTCATAATTATCTGAATGAAAATGTGAACTACCTCGCTTACGATTTTTCCGGTGAGTTCAATGATCATCACTTAGGCATTCATAAATGCAAGGAGTCTAAAATAGATCTGGAAGATGAGTCTGTGACTGAAATTGTTAGTCTTGCTGCGCTGCATCATATTGTAGCTCGAAAAGACTTTTATACCGAGATGTACAGGATACTTAAGCCTGGGGGACGGATGATAATTGCTGATGTGAAAGTTGATGACAAGATATCAAGGTTTCTCAACGGATTTGTAGATCAATGGAATAGCATGGGTCATCAGGGAAAATTTATACGCGCTGAAGATCAATTAGAGCTAAGAAACGCAGGGTTTGATGTTAACGTTGAAGACCAATCTTATTTATGGAATTTCCAAACCGAAGCAGAAGCATTAGAATTTTTCAGGTTGCTATTTAGGCTCGATATAAATCCATCAGATACCGAGCTTAAAAATGCACTATCGGAATTAGGGACAAATGATAATAATGGATTTTCGGTCTCCTGGGGGCTTTGTTACTTGATATGCAGCAAGTAATTATTCACTCCCCGTATTTTTCTTACCCGTTCTGCCATTGAGACTTTTCTTTTTCACATCATTGTCTCTCTGCGTGCGTTTGTTCTTCAGATCTCTACGTTTCTGTCGTTTAATAATGGAGTAAATACCATCTCGTTTTTTGGTTTTCACTTTCTTACCGAGGAAAACATTCGTATCCAATCCTTTCGCACCAGCAATAGGTGCTCTTGAAAGACCACTCTCTGGTTCGACAGTTCTGCGTCTGCCAAAAGCAAAACTCATCCCAAAACGAAAATCAAAGGCTTTTGCATCTGGAACAGAAAAATTAATGATCTGATCAGCAGCCAAATACATTTGCACTGGGCCACCCTTGGCGGTGATGGCTGCCCCAATGTTAAAGAATTGTTGAGGAAGCTTTGTTGCACTAGCAGATGCCGTAAAAGCCCTGCCAAATTTGTAAGTCATACCGCCACCGTAGAGCATTTTCAATTGACGTTGCACCAATCTTGAACCAGCAGTTACATAAAAATCCAACTTTGGTGTGTAGTGATAAATCCAGCTTCCTTGAGCCGTTACTGGTAACCAACTACGGTACGGATTGCTGTTTTCTGTTGTTTCGAATTTGTTGAACAGGGAATCTTCCAGGGTTTGTTGAATATCATCTAACTCAGCAAGGTCAACACCACTATACGTAAAGGTTGTGTCCCCCAAAGCATAATTTTTTATGTTTTCTTTCCAGTTTATAAAGCCAATATCCACTATAGATCCTGTCAACGTATAATATCTGTTAAGCCGATAAGTGCCCCCAATATCTAAAGCAAGACCTTTGTTGCCATTGAAAAGTAGATGTGATCCGAGATCACCCTCATCACCTTGATAAATATCAACCCCTGAAGTCCTTAGAGAAGCGTTTTGCCAGTCGGCATCCACTTGGAAAGCTTCGCCATTCGATTCAATGGTGGCTTTAAAATTTGATGGTGTACTAGCATTTATAAATCCTACTAAAAACTTACCTCTTATCCCAACTGTGAGCTGATCATTGACAGGGGCAGCAATTCCTAATCCAAACTCTCTAAAATGTGTGGCCGTTGCTCCAACATTTGAAATTTTTACTGTCTTATTGAGAAAGTTGCTGTTACCGTTGAAAACGTAATTCACCAACTCCTTTGAGTATACAAAGTCAGCTTCGACTCTTTCATTTGCTGTAAAGCTTAATAGCACACCATTGTTGGTCTTGAAGCCTATATGCAAGAGGTTGATGTTTACTTTGCTACTCAGCAAATTTTGTTGTTGAAGATTACCTAGGATTTTGTCTACATCGACAACAATTCGATCTGCCTCCTTGGTGAACACCTCATTGTAACTGACCTTATTATTCACGTGTACATGCACACCCGAGAGCACTGGTAAACCAATGAATAATCGTCCCTTTGGAATAAGAGAAGGATTAACCAAGTTATTTTGGAAAGTCGCATTACCTAAGTGTTGAAACGAAACGCTGGTTTGGGCGTTTGCAACAAAAAATGAGGTTAGGAATAATATGGTGATGGAGAGTTTTCTCATTTATAAATCCAGATTAAACTTTCCTCCAACACCTACTTTCACGGTTAAGGTATAATCAGCCAATACTTTTACATAAATATCCCGAGAAGTTTGGCTTACCGGCGTATTCAAGGTCAATGTGATTAAGATATGAGAACCAACTGCCAGCGCATCAACTCCCTCCTTATTTAGTGGAATATCTGCAGTAACTCCGTTCGGATCAGTCACTTCCCCATTCACGTTTATAAATGGAGCAACCATCACTTGGTTATCTGCGATGGTATATAAGGTCATGCTATCAGCATCTTGAATTTCAAGATCCACTACTGCAGAAAAAGGAAGTTCATTAATTGTAACTACTCGGATAAAAGCAGAATCAACATTATCCAAATCCAGTCCATCTCCAAGTCCGTAAGTCCCACTTTCAGTTAAGTTTTCGAGCTGAATTTCCATGGGAATTTCCATAATTATATTGGCACTTATCTGACTGGTAGGCTGCAAGTAGTTTAATTGATTTGCATCATTTGCATTAGAAACTCCTTGAACGTCAAACACAAGTCGGCTAGGTGATGAGGCAAGTAGATTTCTAAGGTTTGAGTTTGTAGGATTTATCTCAACAGTAGTTTGGGCAGTCTCACCGGGTACATTCGGAGCAGGTGAATTCACATCAGAACCTACAATAGTAGGAGGGTTTCGAACAATATCGCCACTTAATAACACCTGATTTCCACCGTTTCCATCATCTCCGGAAAGTCCGCTAAAATCTAATTGAACAGGTACTCCAAACGAGTTGCCAAATTCAAACGTCATGCTTGGATTTCCAAATGTTATACCTTCTCTAGCTGCTTGACTAAAGAAGTCAATATCAATACTCTGATTGCCTACCTGGATGGTATCCTGTCCAAACTTTCCATATATCAAATTGAAAGTCTGATTTCCATATGTTATGGTGAACATGATTTGTTCATTTCCTACTAAATTATCTGTCGCTGCTAGATCTATGGAGGCATCTAAAATGACAGAAAAGGTATTACTACCACCTGTTAATCTTGTCCGATGATTAATAAGAGATTGAGTTTGAGTATCAGTTCCTGGTCCGTTTATCGTACCAGAGAGCACTATTGGATTATTTGTGGTGATATTGGTTGTATTTGCGATCGTATACGAATAATTGAGTGTTCCTGAGAGTGCGGATATAGTCTCAATAGAAAGATCACCAGTTTCATAAAAAACGGAATCTAACTGCTCATTACTTTGAGGATCATAAGCCAAATCAAATGAAGTGAAGATTGTCACTGTTCTGGCGGTACCGGCAGGGGAGGCAGGAGCGGTAACAGTGCCATTTTGGACAATATTATCTATCTGAATGAAATCATTTGAAGTATTGTAAGAAATTGTGTCAAAATAGAACAGGGTAAGCAGAGATGTACTATCCTCTTGTAAGTTTAGCGAATCACCTGTTTGTTTAGTGACCAGGTCACGCATTATATAGGTAGTTTCCCCCAATGGAAAACTAAACACACCCGTTATTGGCTGCATCTCCACATTATCGAAATCTAAATCTCCGACATTGCATGCTACCATTACAGATGCGGAGATTATTATTAACACAAATTTTTTCACCGCTGACAAATTGATCTAAAATTAAGTCTTATTGAATAATATTTTCATTTTTTCGATTAAAGCCTGAAATACCTTGTAAACCACCTGTGTGTAATAGTACTATTTCAAGATTTTTTTCAAATTTATCAGTTTTAATCATATCCCAAACGGCAAAAAAGCACTTCCCGGTATAAATCGGGTCTAGTAAGATGCCAAAGTTTTCTTTAAACCAATTAATAAAATCGATTAATTCAGGCTTGATTTTACCATATCCTCCAAAATGATAATCAGAAATTAATTCATAATTTGAGTTTATAATGTGGTTTTTTGCTAAAAGTGATTTTATTTCAGAGGTAATAAAATTTCCTTTTAAGGCACTTACTCCTATGACCATTTGAGTAGTTGCTTTAACTAAACCCGCAAAAGTCCCGCCAGTACCTACTGGAGTTACAATGACATCAAATTTCTGTTGAATTTCTGTTGATATCTCTTCGCACCCTTTTATAGCGAGCTCATTGGTACCTCCTTCGGGTAAAAAATAGTGATCTGGGAATTGACTTTGAATTATGCTCGAATCTTCACGGCAGTAGCGGAAGGTCTCTCTATCAACAAATTCCAATTGCATGCCTTTTTCATGGGCCAACTTGAGGGTATGATTGCTGTTGATCCCCAATTCATTCCCTCTAATAATACCTACGGCATTAAACCCGTATTCTTTTGCAGCTGCAGCTGTCGCAGCGATATGGTTGCTGAAAGCTCCCCCCATAGTGACGATAGCTTCTTTGCCCTCTTCTTTCATCTTAAGAAGGTTGTATTTTAGTTTACGCCACTTGTTACCCATTATTTCCGGGTGAATCAAGTCATCCCTTTTTACAAAGAGCTTTATCTTCTTTTCCTCCAACAATGGATGATTGAGTTCTTCTATTGGTGTAGGAAGGTTTACCATCACTTAAATTTACACCCATGACGGATGAACCAAACCAAAATGAGGGAGACTTATATGAACACCACAACATAAAAGTGGATGATGGTCAGGATCTATTGAGAATTGATAAATTTTTGATGGATCGACTACCAAATGTCACTCGAAATAAAGTTCAGGCCGGCATAAAAGATGGATTTGTAAAAGTCAATGGGAGGGAAGTGAAGCCCAACTACAAAGTTCATCCCGGGGATGAGATTTCCGTCATGTTGCCTGAGCCACCCCGTGATGAGGATCTGGTGCCAGAAGATATACCTCTCGATATTGTATTGGAAGATGATCACTTATTGATTGTGAATAAACCCGCAGGGATGGTTGTACATCCAGCTTATCAAAATTGGTCCGGGACTCTTGTAAACGCATTGGCATATCATTTTCAAAACCTACCGGAAATGAAAGGAAATGATGGGCGACCAGGACTGGTCCATCGTATAGACAAGGATACATCTGGTCTTTTAGTAATCGCGAAAACTGAAAATGCAATGACTGGATTGGCAAAACAATTCTTTGATCATAGTATTGAGAGAACTTATTATGCCTTGGTTTGGAGCGTACCGGAAGAAGGTAGTGGAACAATAGATGTGAATGTCGGACGAAGTTTGAAAGATCGGAGAATTACCTCGGCTTTTCCTGATGGCGACTTTGGCAGAAATGCAATAACCCATTATGAACTTATAGAAGACCTTAGATATGTTTCCCTGTTGAAATGCAATCTAGAGACCGGAAGGACTCATCAGATTAGGGCACATATGCGATATCTAGGCCACCCGCTTTTTAATGATGCAACCTATGGTGGGAATGAAATTTTAAAAGGTACCGTATTCACTAAATACAAACAATTTGTACAGAATTGTTTTAAGATAATGCCACGTCAAGCGCTACATGCTAAGACGCTGGGATTCATCCATCCTGTAACCAAAGAAAAGGTTTTTGTAGACTCTGAGTTGCCAGAAGACTTTACGTCTGTTCTCGAAAAATGGAGAGGTTATGTCGACCATAATGAATAAAAAAGGCCTTCAAAATGAAGGCCTTTTAACTTTAAATTTTTTTAGTGACTTTCTTTAGTTTCTTCATTGGGTTATCATGTTCTTTATCTAACCCGATGATATCTAAAGTGATGTTTCTATACTCCGCATTCTTTTTGAAGTCCTCTAAAATTTCCAGTATATCCGGGTGGATGAAATGTGAACGGGAAGCATCTATTGTCACTTCTGAATCATCCGGTATATGAGAAACTGTTTCAATTATGCTTGCCTTATTTAGGAAAGTAAGGTTCTCAGATAATTCTAACCTTAGCTTAGTAGAATCATCTGATTTCGTAGTTTCTACCACGTAAGGTTTTCTAAAATTATTATACAAGATGTGGAAAATACCTACGGTTAACCCTAACAGTATTCCAATCAATAAGTCCGTAAAGATGATTCCCAATATCGTAACCATAAAAGGAACAAACTCTGATCGTCCGGCTGAAAACATTTGCTTAAACAGAGATGGTTTTGCGAGTTTGTATCCAACCAAAATAAGAATTGCTGCTAAGCTTGAAAGAGGAATGAGGTTTAAGATATTTGGAATAAAAATGGCTGAAATCAGCAATAATACCCCATGAAAAATTGCCGACAATTTTGTTCTACCACCTGATTGTATGTTGGCTGAACTTCGTACGATAACCTGTGTAATAGGTAGTCCTCCAATCATTCCAGAGAAAATATTTCCGGTTCCCTGAGCAATCAACTCACGATTGGTAGGGGTTATTCTTTTTTGTGGATCTAGTTTATCTGTTGCTTCTACACAGAGCAACGTTTCTAATGAACCAACCACTGCTATAGTTGCACCAAGTATCAACACATCTTTGCGAAACAATGCTGAGGGATCAAAAAAGGTAAATTGGTTAATGAATTCTGTAAAGGTTGCAGCTACCGGCAAACTTACCATGTGTGTCTCATCTATATACAAGGAAGATCCACTAAACAATTGATTGATGATAATGCCAGCTATGACTACTACGAGAGGCCCCTGCACAATTTGGAAGACCTTGATACTCTTCATAAATTTTGTCTCCCATAGAATGAGAATCACCATGGAAATGACAAAAATGATTACTGCACCTTCCTGAATATAGTCCAACATGGTAAATAATTCAGAGAATGTATTTTCACCATCCGGCTGGAAAAATTCTAAGTCTCCTTCCGGGTCAGCATCGTATCCAAATGCGTGAGGTATTTGCTTCAAGAAAATAATAATTCCAATTGCAGATAGCATACCCTTGATTACGGATGATGGAAAATAGTAGCCTATGATTCCTGCCTTTGCAATCCCTAGCAAAATTTGAATGATACCGCTTACTACTACAGCGGCTAAGAAAACAGGGAAAGATTCAAGGTCTTGAATACCGGCAAGGACGATTACTGCCAGACCTGCTGCCGGGCCACTTACCCCAACTGCGGACCCACTTATGAGGCCGACAAGTATACCACCTATAATGCCTGAAATGATTCCCGCAAATAAAGGAGCTCCTGATGCTAGTGCAATTCCCAAACAAAGAGGAACGGCGACTAAGAAAACCACCAAACTGGCGGATAGGTCTGATTTGAAATTACTGAATAAACCGGTTTTATGAGATTCCATATAGTGTTGTCAAGTTGTGTTATAACAAAAAATAAAAAATTGTGTTCGTCAAATCTTTTAAGACAACTCGGGAGGGGGTGTTTGGAAGTCAATGGACGGAGATTTCCATTTTGGATGTTTAAATGAAATCAAAGTAAGGTTTGAGAAGTAAATGCTTGTTTCAGGTAAATAAGATTCCAATCTTGATGTTGTTTTTTCTTTATTATCTTCTTTTCCTTCTTCATTCTCCGTTTCTGAATCGATCTCAATGGAGATTGCATCCTCTACGTTGAGGGGTACTGCAATTTCGGTCACCATGGAAATGGTTAAAACAGCAGTGAGAATTCGTACAAAAAACAATTTTTTCATTCTGAAATCACATTCAAGTATTTGCGTTTTTAGAAAAAGCATAATACTTACGTAAAGGTATATTTCTCAGTTTTGACTTGAAAATTTACTTCAATATCATCCGTAAGTTTTAAATGCGATCAATTGATCGATGTACTCACGATTATTTGCTAACCTGGGTACTTTATGCTGTCCGCCTAATTTCCCTTTGGATTTCATCCAGTTATAGAATGTATGTTGTGGTACAACATGAACAATTGGCTCCTGCAATGCAATGTCCTTGTAACGCTTGGCATCATAATCTGAATTTACTTCACGAAGTTTTTCATCAAGCAGTTTGGTAAACCTATCCATGTCATTTGGGACTCGGGTAAACTCTATGATCCACTCATGACCTCCCTTGTTGCCATCACCTATATACATTGGACCTGCTGTAAAATTGTCGATAGTTGCGTCAGTTTTTTTACACGCTTCAGCTATAGCCATCTCTGCGTTTTCAATAATCAACTCCTCTCCAAATGCGTTAATAAAATGTTTGGTTCTTCCGGATATTCTGATTCTAAATGGATCAACGCTTGTGAAAGTGACGGTATCACCAATTTTATACCTCCACAGACCCGCATTGGTAGTTATCAAGATGGCATAATTCTTACCAACTTCGACTTCTTCAAGGGTCAGTGTTGTGGGATTGTCGCTATCCAGTTCATTGAAAGGAATAAATTCGTAAAAAATCCCATAATCAAGCATCAACAGCATGTGTTTGCTGTCTGTTTGATCTTGAATACCAAAGAACCCCTCCGAAGCATTGTAAGTCTCCATATACCTCATCGTAGGAGATGGAATCAATTTTTTAAACAACTCCTCATAAGGTGTAAATGAGACAGCTCCATGAAAGAAAACTTCCAGATTGGGCCAAATTTCCAGGATGTTGCTGGCATTGTTCCTTTCCAGCATTTTTTCAATAAGTACAATCATCCAGGTAGGCACTCCTGAAATGTTGGTCACATTTTCATTAGAAGTAATCTCCACCATCCGGTCAATTTTTTCCTCCCACTCATCCATCAATGCAATATCCAGGCTTGGGGTCCGCACCATTTGTGCCCACCAGGGCAAATTCTTCAATAAAACCGCAGAAACATCACCATAATAGGAGTTTGAGTTTTTATCAAATTGATTGAGTTGATGACTCCCTCCAATTACCAGACCTTTTCCTGAAAACATCTTTGCCTCAGGGTAATTATTGAAGTAAATACTGAGGAGATCTTTTCCTCCTTTATAATGGCAGTCATCGAGGGCTTCCTGAGAAACGGGAATGAATTTGCTTCGAGCATTCGTGGTTCCGGATGATTTTGCGAACCATCTTATTTCCGAGGGCCAAAGTATGTTTTGTTCCCCCTTCATTAACCTTTCTATGTAAGGGTATAGCCCTTCATAGTTGACAATTGGAACTTTGTTTTTGAAATGGTCATAGTTTTCGATAGTGCCAAAACCATATTTTTTACCGTATTCTGTTTTAGCAGATTTCTTTATCAGATCCTCAAGAAGCTCATTTTGAACTTCATGTGGATACTTCTTGAATAGCTCAATCTGATGAATACGTTTCTTCATCACCCATGACAATATCGAATTGAGCAGTTCCATTAGTTAAAATTATTAAATCTTACGTTTGAGTTCGAAATGTTTACCCAGATAAACTTTCCTGACCTGCTCATCATTGGCTAGCTCTTCAGCCGTTCCTGCTTTGAGTAATCTACCCTCAAACATTAGGTACGCTCTGTCAGTGATAGATAAGGTCTCATTTACATTGTGGTCAGTAATGAGGATACCAATATTCTTGTTTTTCAACTGTGCTACGATTGTCTGTATTTCTTCTACAGCAATTGGGTCTACACCCGCAAATGGCTCATCCAACAAAACAAAATTGGGATCTACAGCCAGGGCTCTTGCTATTTCTGTTCTCCGTCTCTCACCTCCGGATAATACCTGGCCCAAATTTTTTCTTACATGTGTCAAGCTAAATTCTTCTAAGAGACTCTCACACTTTTCCTTCTGTTCCTGCTTGGTTTTATCAGTCATTTCAAGCACAGCCAGGATATTATCTTCAACACTAAGTTTTCGAAAAACAGAGGCTTCCTGAGCCAGGTAACCAATACCTCTCTTTGCTCTTCTGTACATTGGAAGATCGGTGATATCATCCTCGTCAAGATAAATATGACCTTCATTCGGTTTGATTAGTCCCACTATCATGTAAAATGAAGTGGTTTTACCGGCACCATTTGGACCTAGAAGCCCTACTATTTCGCCGGTTTTTACAGAAACAGAAATGTCATTAACGACTTTTCTTTTCTTGTATTTCTTAATCAGATGTTCTGCGCGTAATTCCATAAAAGAGCTGCAATTTATGCATCAAATCTTATATCCCTAAGATTCAAAATGAGGGACTTATTCCTCATGTAATTATTTTCCTCCAAATGATGGGCAATATGAAATGGCACGCCTGTCTCAATTTGATCCATTTTGTCCGCCATTCCAAACCCGATAAACTCAAAAAGTTTTGTGCTGTTTTCAGCATGCAGAAAGCCTTTAATGTGTTTTTCCTTTAGCACTTTTGGAAGCGTGTCCACTATTACATTTTTTGTGCCAAAGAGTGGTGCCATATTCTGAGGCCCGAAAGGGGCCATCTGATTCATGATGTTGTAGGTTTTATAGGTGATTTCGGAAAGAGGAATTTCCGTATCTATTTCAACCTTCGGGATTAACTGCTCCGGCAGTATCTTTTCACTAACAACCTGCTCGAAACGATCAATAAATTTCCCTACATTTTTTACTGGCATTGTTAAGCCCGCAGCATGAGTGTGACCTCCAAATTGTTCCAATAAGTCAGCACATTCAGATATAGCTTCATGCACATCAAACCCATCCACTGATCTGGCAGAACCAGTGGCCTTTCCTTTCGATTCTGTCAATATAATCGTTGGACGATGATAATGTTCTATGCACCTCGAGGCAACAATTCCTATTACTCCTTTATGCCAGTCTTTTTTAAAGAGAACCGTCGATTTACGTTCTTCTTTGAAAGCACCGATCATTTCCAGAGCCTCTGCAGTTATGGTCTGATCAAATTCCCGACGTTCTTTATTGCGATCATTTAAATTATCTGCAAAAGCACTAGTTTCTGTTTCATCCCCAATCAGGAGATTTACCGATTCCTTTGCGTGGGTAAGTCGACCTGCAGCATTAATCCTTGGACCAATAGAAAAGACCACATCTGAGATTGAAAATTGATTCTTTTTTCCGCTTATTTCAATAAGAGATTTTAACCCGGCGGATGGTGCTTGGTTTAATTTCTTGAGCCCATAAAATGCCAAAATCCTGTTTTCGTCCACAATAGGAACAATATCACTCGCGATACTTACAGCAACCAAATCCAAAAACTCGAACAACTTCTCCTTTTCGATGGTGTTTTGCTGGCAAAATCCCTCCAGCAGTTTGAAACCAACACCACATCCGGAAAGCTCTTTAAACGGGTATTTACAATCCTCTTGTTTAGGATCAAGTAATGCATAAGCGTCCGGCAATTCATCTCCAGGTAGGTGATGATCACATATAATTAGGTCTACACCAGCCGCTTTTGCTTGTGCTGCCCGGTCAATGGCTCTTACACCACAATCGAGAGCAATAATCAGGGTGAAATCATTATTTATGGCATAATCAATTCCCTTTTTCGAGATCCCGTATCCTTCAGTATATCGATCTGGAATATAGAATTCTAACTTATCTGAGAATTGCTTGAGGAACAAGTAGATAAGACTAACCGAGGTGGTTCCATCGACATCATAATCACCATAAATCAAAATCTTTTCTTCACTAAACACCGCCTCTGTCAACCGGTTAACGGCCAGGTCCATGTTTTTCATTAAAAAAGGATCGTGAAGTCGACTAAGTGATGGGCGGAAAAACTCTTTGGCTTCATCAAAAGTCCGAACCCCACGCTGTACCAGAATTTTAGCCAGGTATTCATTGATGTTGATCTCTTTACTCAGCTGCTCTACGATAGCAGCCTCAGGATTTTCTTTATATACCCACCTTTTTTCCATACTTTAGAAGCTTAGCAAATATCTTATTTATATGTTAAAGAAAGTTTTAATAGCTATTTTAATCCTCGCTGCTGAGGTTGTAATCTTTTTGTAATTACATTCAATCAATGCTTAAGATTTTAGATAATATATAAAGAGGCAATAATATGTTATGAAAATCGCTCTGAATGAAATATGGAATTTTTTGAAGATGGTCAACAGCAAAGAACCAGGCTGGTCCTATTCACTCTGTGCTGGAGACGTGAAAGTTGATTCCATTACAACAGAAATGATGCTGGCATTGAAGGATGATGACGATTATGATACGGAGCTTTTACCATCCATTTTCACCTTCAGAGAGATACTATGGCAGCCGGATGTTTTTACAGAGGCAAATATGAGCATCCCTTCGCTCAGGATATTGCAGGCATTCTGTGAGGAGGCGTGCACTGAGATGGAAGAAAAAAACCTGAGTGTAAATCAAATCTATATACCGCTAATCAAGGGCATTGGCAAGTGCTGTGGAAAAGCCATGAAAGCCCTGGAAAAAGAAAAAGCAGATGTGAAGAAAATACTTGGGGATTTTAGAACTTGCGCTTTCCCCGTAATTAAATTCTTCATTTATCACCCTCAGAATAGACAGGATTACTTTCAGGATGCCCAAAACCGCCTTAATTATGCTGTTAAAATCATGCTCACCCAGTTTTATGGACGTTATACTGAACTAGAGGACCCTTTTTGGAAAGTATCGTTCTCTAAAAACAAAACAAAAAAAAATGCAGATCCTAAGCCCGAGGAACAATAAATTCGCATTGCTAGTTTAGCATTTACATGACACCTCGAAACTCAAAAGAACTGCCTGGTAAGCGAAGGTTTTTATTGAAAAATCTTCTGCGAGGATTCGTATGGCTAGCGATAATCGTGATAGCATTTATTTACGCGCGAAAAAACTACAATTTCTCGCTAGAAACTGTACTTGGGCCGGTTTATGATCAGCCTACGATTGTCTATCTTATTTTCCTTGCTTCTGAGGTGATTTTTGGAATTATTCCTCCAGAGTTTTTCATGATTTGGTCGTTACGAAACGAAATGCTGTTAGCCTATATCAACAACATCATTGCCCTATCTGCTATCTCATATGTTGCGGGGATTATTGGTTTTGGCATAGGTGCTTATTTGAAAAACACGCGCTTCTATAGGATCATGAAAATCCGTGTTTTTGGAAAATTTGAAAAACACTTGAACAACTATGGTGGTTTTTTGGTAGTTGTAGCTGCGCTGACACCACTTCCCTTTTCCGGGATAGCCATGTTGGTTGGTTCAGTACATTATTCATTTAAAAAGTATCTATGGTTTTCACTCTTCCGATTTCTCCGGTTTCTCGTGTATGGAATTGTAATTTGGGAAGCCAACATCTTCTAAACTGATGGCGAAAAAGAGAGGAATTTTACTGGTAAACCTGGGGACACCTGATTCAACAGCAGTGTACGATGTGAGGAAATATCTCCGTGAATTTTTGATGGATAAGCGAGTCATTGATATACCAGCTTTGCCAAGATTCTTATTAGTAAATGGAATCATTGCACCATTTCGTGCACCTAAATCCGCAGCTGAGTATCGTAAACTTTTTGACGATCGAGGATCCCCACTTAAATATTACACCGAAGATATCACAGCCCTCCTTTCGAAGAAGCTTTCTGATGATTATTCGGTGAAGTTTGCGATGCGATACCAAAGTCCTTCTTTAAAGTCGGTATTGGAAGAATTTCAAAAAGAGGAGGTTGCCAGCCTCCATGTTATACCTCTTTTTCCACAATACGCTTCCGCTACCACAGGGTCTATTATCGATCGTGTCATGGAGATTACGCGGGATTGGCAGATTATACCGGAAATCAAATTTACCTCTCAGTTTCTAGAAGAGGAACTTTTCATCGAAACCATTGCGGATCAGGGGCGAAAGCTGATGGAAAAAGAACAATACGATCATTATATTTTCAGCTACCATGGTCTGCCGGAGCGACAGATTAGGAAGGGATCTTATGGAGATTACTGTCAGCTAGGAAAGTGTTGTGCTACATTGAACGAGCATAATCGGTATTGCTACCGCGCACAATGTTTTGAAACAACTCGATTGATAGTTGCTAAGCTTGGAATAAAGGAAGACGACTATACCGTTTGTTTTCAGTCCCGACTTGGGAAAGACCCTTGGGTGAAGCCATATACCGAGGATGTGTTAAATGAGCTTGCCAAAAAAGGGAAGAAGAAAGTTTTGGCGTTTTCACCAGCTTTTGTTTCCGATTGCCTTGAGACCACTATTGAAGTGGGCGAGGAATACCATGAGAATTTTATTGAGGCAGGGGGCGAAAAATGGGACCTTGTACCGAGTCTGAATGCCGAAGAAAAATGGGTAGAATGCCTGGCTCAAATGGTGACTAAAGAATAATCAGTCTCTCGTTAAAAACATTGTTGACGCTCTGAATTGTTAAAAAATAGATACCCGGTTGAATGTTATTAAGAACAACATTCTCGGAGCCCCACTCTCCAACCAGCTTACCGTTAATATCAAGTAGTTGACTTCTTACAATTTCTTCTTTAAAGTCTATGGTGATGTCTTCAAATGCCTGAGCCGGATTCGGAAATACCACAGGCTCATCCGCCATTATGCTGACCTGAATAAAATTTTCCATAAACAAGGTATCGTTTCCGGAATCATTTTGACCAATGAGTGTAACATCATAAAAACCAGGCACGGAATAATCAATCGAAATTTCGTTTCCACTTAAACTGAAAGGTGCAGCCCCAGGCACCAACCACTGAAATTGGTCATAGTTGCCGACAGCTCTTAGTGATAATAATTGGTTTACCCTGACTAAAGTGGTATCAGCATTAATAGCCAGTGATTCATTCGTTTCACAATTTTCAATGCTTTGTTCCACTTCCAATCTTATTTCATTGAGAAGAGAATAAACATTTTCACCCGGACATAACGTCGAGCAACCATCTCTGTGACCGATGACGGTCTCTAAATTACCCAGAGGGTGATTATAAGTATCGAATGGATTACGTCCCTGCGAAAGAAGCTGATAGGTTAAAAAGGTGGTTAAAGTATTTATGCTAGCAGAGGTCGGGTTGGCAGTTTCGTAATTACCTAATAGACATACACCCAACGTTCCCGTATTAGAACCACAAAAGTGTGCGCCCCGCACATTATCCTGACTACCACTGCCGGGATCTCTACCTGCGAAGAGTGTTCCATCTTGCGCAATTAGATAATTATACCCGATATCTGACCAGCCATTCACTTCCGTATGATATAAGTAAATGTCCCGTACCACTTGCGTGTAATTGGTGTTGGTATTTGATCCTGCAGCGTGATGCACCACATTATGAAATACCTCATGAAAAGAGCGTGAATAGTTTGGTTCTGGCAGTCCGCCTCTCCAGGTCGATTGAGGGACAGATGGAGGTGGATTACCACATTCATTTATGGAGGCCTCTCGATATCGACTCAAATCAATAGCAGGAGAAGGCCCACTTGAAATAAGAAAAACATCGAAAGTGAGACCACTAGGCGCCTTTAATATAATTGAGCTCTTAGGGTTTTCTAATGAGAGAAAGTAGGTTGGAGTTGAGGTATCCTCATCTCTGGGTATTACTAGTTCATCATTATCTGAAACGATTTCAAAGACTCCAGGCCGAAATGATTTGATGGCTATAGCAGAGATTTCTTTTTCGGACTCTAGATAGATCGTCGTATCCTCGCTCTGATATTGATAGCGATCAATGTATTGATTGCTTCTTAAAAGCGTTTGTCCTGTACTGCTACCGCTAGCGATCAATAAAAAAATATAGATAAGTCTGTGTCTCATTACTTCAATCCTAACGCATGGAAGTAAAAATCATTCTTATGTGAGAGAAATAACTTGCTAAGAAACCATGTAGTCATCCTCATCTTCCCAATTAAGCTCAAAGTTTGAGACTTTTTGCTCCACCCGTTGCATGTTCCAGTAGAGAACAATCCACAATGAACAGAAAATAACGATGATACTCAGAATAAAGAGGGTACCTCCATCGTCATTTACGATGAAACCAAGTTTGGTAAAGTGAAGAAAGTTGGCGGCACTGATAATGCTCAGTGAAATAATGGCTCCAAAAATGTAATAATTGGAGAGGAGGAGAATAGTAGAAACAGTCTCAATGCTGGCGATCAGATATCTGCCCCACGGCTCCCATCCGATTTGTTCAAAAATCCATTTACTCTCTTCGGCACCCGCAAACTTGAATGGAAGTGTCTGAGCCAGAATTAAGGCAACAATCAACCGCGGAATGATGTGAATCAAGTCCTTGGTTTGAAACGAATAGAAAATTGGTTTTACTTTCATGCAGTCTCTGGCTGATAAAGCTTAGCTAGCTTCTCAACCGCATAATCCACTTCCTCTAAAGTATTGTATTTACTAAAAGAAAAGCGAATTGCGCCTCGATTTTGATCCCTATTTAGCTCCGCCAAGACATGTGAGCCAATACTTGAACCGCTACTGCACGCACTGCCTCCGGATGCTGAAACACCTTCTATATCCAAATTGAACAGAAGCATGTCATTGTCATCATTTGGTGGCAGGCAAACATTCAAAACCGTATACAGACTTTGATCTAGATCATCGGATACTCCATTGAAAGCTACTCCTTCAATCGCAGTTTTGAGTTTTTCAATCATCCGGGTCTTTAATCCTTCTATATGCTTTCTGTGAGCATCCATATCTGAATAGGCGATCTCCATCGCTTTAGCCAACCCGACTATTCCGTAAACATTCTCCGTTCCGCCACGCATGTTACGTTCCTGAGCACCACCGTGAATAAATGGATGAATTTTATTTTCATGATTGATGTAAAGGAACCCAATTCCTTTGGGGCCATGAAACTTGTGTGCAGACCCGACAGCAAAATCAAGTTCCAACTTTTGCATGTCATGTGTGTAATGCGCCATGCTCTGTACTGTATCAGAGTGAAAACATGCCTCATGTTCGTTACACAATTCACCTACTTTTTCGATATCCAGTAAGTTGCCTATCTCATTATTTGCATGCATCAAAGTAACAAGCGTATTCGGGTTACTTTTCAATAAACTCTCGAGATGATCATAATCGACTTGAGCCTTATCCGTAAGATTGACATAGCTGATTTTGATCCCGCGCTTTTCCAGTGCTTCTACGGTATGTAGTACCGCATGGTGCTCTATTTTGCTGGTAATTATGTGTTTGATTCCTTTTTCACTCACCGTGCATCGGATCGCGGTATTGTCTGCTTCGGTACCGCCTGATGTAAAGAATATTTCTGCCGGTGAAGCATTTAATAAATCGGCTACCTTTTTCCGTGATCGCTCGATGGCTGTTCGAACTTGTCTTCCGTGCGAGTGAATGGATGACGGGTTTCCAAAATGTTCTAACATGTAAGGCTTCATTGCCTCAAAAACATCCAAATCAATCGCTGTAGTAGCAGCATTATCAAAGTATACTTTCATAATCACGCAGGTTTAACCGGAAATTACTTCCTTGATGTCCATTATCAGCTTTTTAGCCAAATGCTCGGCTGTGCTCTGACTTTCAGACTCTGCAAAAATACGAATAATCGGCTCAGTATTTGATTTTCTGAGTTGAACCCACTCTTTATCAAATTCGATCTTTACTCCATCAATTGTATTGATAGGCTGGCCTCTGTATTTTTCTTTTATTGATTCAAGCACACCATCTACATTAATGTCTGGTGTTAGCTCAATTTTATTTTTTGAAATGTGATAAGTAGGATAGGTAGCTCTGAGCATAGAAGCACTCTTTCCGAATTTTGCCAGATGGGTCAAAAACAATGCAATTCCCGCCAAAGCATCTCTTCCATAGTGCAAATCAGGAACAATCACTCCTCCGTTTCCTTCTCCTCCGATCACTGCATTGGTCTCTTTCATTTTAGCAACAACATGAACTTCTCCTACTGCAGAAGCATTATATTCACAACCATGTTTCTCAGTGATATCTCTAAGTGCTCGTGTTGAGGATAGATTAGAAACGGTATTTCCTTTTTTCTGTGACAACACATAATCTGCTACAGCCACCAGCGTGTATTCTTCACCAAATGGCTCACCGTTTTCACAGATCAACGCCAATCGATCAACATCCGGATCAACTACTACACCCAGGTCAAAGCTTCCGTTTTCAAGTTCACTACAGATTTGTTGCAAGTTTTCAGGAAGAGGTTCAGGGTTGTGAGGAAAATTTCCGGTAGGTTCACAATAAAGCTCTTTTACCTCGACACCCATTTGTCTTAAAAGTGGGACAATAGAAACTCCTCCGGTACTATTGACAGCATCTACAATCACTTTAAAGCCTGCATCTTTAATAGCTTTAACATCCACAAGTGGATGCTTAAGGATTTGTTCGATGTGATGATCAATGTAAAAATCATTGGTAGTAAGCTTTCCAAACTTTTGGGTTTGCGCAAACTCAATGTCTTTTGATTCGGAGTAGTCCAATACCTTTTTGCCCTCCTCCGCAGATATAAATTCTCCTCGATCATTCAGTAGTTTCAGTGCATTCCATCCTGCGGGGTTGTGGCTAGCAGTAAGTATGATACCTCCTTGTGCCTTTTCAGCAAGTACGGCCATCTCAACGGTAGGTGTCGTACTTAGCCCAAGGTCAATCACGTCTATGCCCTGGTTAATCAGAGTATTGGCTACCAGTTGCGTAAATGAAGCTCCTGATGGTCTTGCATCCCTACCGATAATGACTTTGGGTTTTTTGTGTGCGTCTTTGAGCCAGGCACCATAACCTGCGGCAAACTTGACGACATCTAGTGGCGATAGATTATCTCCGGCTTTTCCTCCTATCGTTCCTCGTAGGCCGGATATTGATTTTATTAGTGTCAAAGTGTTCTGTTTTTTTAAGCGGTGCGCAAAGATAGAAATGTAGCTAGAAGTAAAAAGTATTTAGAGAAGTCTCTAAAAATTAGAACTTGGCCAGTACTTTGTTAACCTCAGAATCCGGATTTCCACAATCCTGTCCAGGTGTTACTGTTTTCCCACAAAACCCACAAGACGCACCTTCTTTATTGAGGTAAGGGTTCTGAGAAGCACATGTCCCCTTAAATTCTCCATCTTTTTTTAGCAAAATGCGAATGGACAACCCCACAAAAAACAAAGCGAATATTCCGATTCCTAATAATACTACCTGCATTCGTTCAGATTTTGGTACAAAATTAGCCAATTTGCGACTCTAGAAATAACATCCTGATCGAAGTGATGATTCATATTTTTATGAATTAATTCATTTCGGGGAATTAGAGCGCCTCAAAAAGTTGTCATTTCGACTGAAAGGAGAAATATTTACCAATTTTAATAGCTAAAAATCAGGAATGTAGATTTCTCACTGCGTTCGAAATGACACAAAAATTGTTAAGACGACTTATAGGGATATCTTAACAATCCCAACTATGAATAAACCACTTTCTACTCCCGACCGAAACAGAAAAGCAAAACTTGAGGCGTTTGACCGATTGCTCACCATCATGGATGAGTTACGAGAAAACTGCCCCTGGGACAAAAAGCAGACAATGGAGACGCTGAGACATCTCACGATCGAAGAGACCTATGAGCTTTCTGATGCCATAATCGAGAATGATCTGGAGGAAGTGAAGAAGGAGCTGGGAGATCTCATGCTCCACCTTGTGTTTTATGCAAGAATCGGTAGTGAAAAAAAATCTTTTGATGTCGCGGATGTGTTGAATTCCGTGTGCGAAAAACTGATCAGGCGGCACCCGCATATTTATGGAGATGTGGATGCGGAAGACGAAGAAACCGTCAAGGCTAATTGGGAAAAGATTAAGCTTAAAGAAAAGGGAAATCAGTCGGTTTTGGGTGGTGTGCCAAAGTCACTCCCTGCACTAGTAAAGGCCATGCGTATTCAGGAAAAAGCACGAGGTGTGGGGTTTGACTGGGACAATCAGGATCAGGTGTGGGAAAAGGTGCAGGAAGAAATGAACGAATTTCAGGCAGAAACAGACAAAGAAAGGCAGGCAGGAGAGTTTGGCGATCTGCTATTCTCGCTAATCAACTATGCCCGATTTGTAGATATCAATCCGGAAGAGGCTCTGGAGCGTACGAATAAAAAATTCATCAAACGCTTTCAATACCTGGAATCAGAATCAAAAAAAGACGGAAAGTCTCTGGGTGAGATGACGTTGGAAGAGATGGACGAATATTGGGAGAAGGCGAAGGGGATTTAATTTATTTTTCCGTCGATCTTTCCTCCCCTGAAAGAAAAAGAATCAACCCAGAAATAAGCAAATACATAATTGACATTCCTATTAGAACAAAATCTTCGCCTAAGTCGATAGTTCTAACCTTACTAAACGCAATTGTAGAATTAAATATGAACCATCCAACAAGAATCCATTTTGCCCATTTTATTTGATGATATGTCATGATTGCAAAAACTCCTAGAAAAAAAATCTTTACAATATGAAAGACGATCTTGTCTGAACCAAACTCAGAATAGTACCAAATAGCGATGATTATTTCTGTCGCAATAGCAAATATTAATACTAAAGACAGCTTTGATATTCGCATTTCACTCCTCAAACGCCCACTCAATCTTTTCTTTCATATCCTTCACTACAATGCCTTCTGCTTTTAGTTCGGCACGTAGCTTGTCCACTCGCTCAAAGTCACGGTTGAACTTTGCGTCTTTGTACTCACCTAGTATCGTATCTATGAGTGATTTATAGTCCACATCTGACTCAACCTTTAGACCCAGGACTTCTTCGGCAAAACCCAGAAAAGTTTCTTTCATCCGGTTGAATGTTTCTTCCCCAACCTCGCCAAACTTCAGCTGACCGGTATGCAGCGAGTTGATCTTTTTTACCAGGTTGAAAAGGTGACCGATCGTTAATGCCGTATTAAAGTCATCATTCATCGCATAGTAGCAGTTGTCACACATCTTTTTGATCTGCTCAGCCTGCTTGTCATTTAGTTCTCCATCATCCTTTGTCCATTCCATCTCATGCATGAGGCGCATGCCGTTTGCAAGTCTAACATACCCTTTTCTGGCTGCTTCTAGTGCTTCATTCGAAAAATCGAGGGTGCTGGCGTAGTGAGATTGCATCATGAAAAAACGCACCGTCATTGGGCTGTAACCTCTTTCGAGTAGTTGATGCTCACCAGCCATTAGTTCTCGGGGTAAAAATGAGTTGCCCAGCGACTTACTCATTTTCTGTCCATTAACCGTCAACATATTGGTATGAAGCCAGTATTTAGCACCGCCATGTCCATGGGTACCAGCATTTTGAGCGATCTCACATTCATGATGCGGAAACTTCAAATCCATACCACCCCCATGAATGTCGAATTCCTCACCTAAATATTTTGTACTCATGACCGAACACTCAAGATGCCAACCTGGGAACCCATCACTCCACTCTGTTTTCCACCTCATGATATGCTCTGGAGCTGCTTTTTTCCAAAGGGCAAAATCTAAAGGGCTTCTCTTGTCACTTCCACCATCAAGCTCGCGTGTTTCACTCAGTAAGTCTTCGATCTTTCGACCACTCAAAATGCCGTACGAGTTATCATTCTCTTTATGATACTTTTCTACATCAAAATAAACGGACCCATTTGATTCGTAAGCATATCCATTATTGATCAGCTTTTTGGTCATCTCTATTTGTTCCATAAGGTGACCAATGGCAGAAGGCTCAATATCCGGAGGTATGGCGTTGAAGGTGAGCATGACATCATGAAAATCGTTGGCATACATCTGCACAATTTCCATTGGTTCCAGCTGATCCAGCTTCGCTTTTTTGGAGATTTTGTCTTCGCCGGTATCCGACAAATGACCTACATCGGTAATGTTGCGTACATATCGAACGTTATAGCCAATAAATTGAAGATATCTGTATACAACATCAAAACTCAAAAAGGTACGGACGTTACCTAAGTGAACGTTACTGTAGACCGTGGGCCCGCACACATACATTCCAACATGCGGAGGGTTTAATGGCTTAAATTCCTCCTTTTGTCGAGTTAGTGAATTAAATAATTTGAGTTTGCCGATCATAGGTCTGTTTTTCGTGCCACAAAGAAAGGCATTTACCGAAAAAATCACATCCAGATTGCTCAATCCTTTATTCTTGCAATTAAATCTTGTTTTCGTTCAATACGAAATTTATCATTTGCTAAATATCGTTGTAGCTTAGTGGTAGACTTTTATTTTACCATGAAAAACATACTCGCCTGTATATTATTTTCATTGGTTTTCGGCTTTTCAAGCGCTCAAAATATTAACGGACTAATATCTCAAGCGGAAGAAAATCTTGAAAAAAACCATTGGGAGCAAGCGCTTAACGAATTCAATAACATTATTGAAAAATATGTTGATGATTTAACCTATCACCAGCGTGCCAATATTTATAATGACTTGGGGTATTTAAACCTTCAGCTTCTGGATCCTTTTGAAGCTGAGCGTAACTTAAATCTTTCCATACTGTATCACGAGGAGGCAGGCATTCCAAATCAAATGGATTATGCAGATGCTCTATTAAACATGGGAATTCTTTACATGGATCAGGTGGAATATGACCTATCCAAAAGATACATTCAACAATCCCTCGAAATTTTGGCACAGATTCCGGATGCAAAAACAGAATATTGGATTGCCAGGTCCAAGTTGGCCTATTTATACGAGGAGGCCGGGTCATATACATTGGCTCTTAGCATCTATAATAATTGTTATGACCAATTGGTTGCAAGTGGAAATGATTTATCTCCCGATTTTGCAGAAATATGCATGCATAAAGGGAGGATATTGATTTTGACCGGAGATCCAGTTGAAGGCGAAAAATTTATCAATCTCAGTACTACGATTTACCAATCGCTAGGGCCACTATATGCGGTACAGCAGGCTGAGTCGTTGGAACATTTAGCCATATTCTATGAAAGAATGGGTCGTTTCGGGGAAGCAGAGCAGACTTTACTTAAAGTGCTAGCACTTAAAAGAAGTATCCCGGATGAGGCAGATATACTGATCATTGAGACTTTGAATGATTTAGGGATAATGTACCACCAGATCGGTAACTATGAAAAAGCAGGCGAAATGTTTGCAGAAGTAGTTCGTGAAAGTGAAGAAAACATGGGGACCAATCACCCTTTCTATGCAACTGCAAAGAATAACCTAGGCACATTGGCTCTTGCAAATGGTAATGTCTCAGTTGCCAGGGACATGTTCGTAGATGCTTTGGAAACGTACAAAGTAAAGTTTGGAAGCACGCATCCCTATTATGCGAATACACTCAACAATTTAGCCAGAGTAGAAAGAAGGTTGGGGAATAATAAAATGGCTGAGCGGTACTACATGGAAGTACTTACAATTGACGAAAAGATTTATGGCAAGGACCATCCGGATTATGCAACGACTTTAATTAACGTAGCAGTCTTATTTAGTGCAACCGGCAGAGAGCAAGAGGCCGAGCAATATTACCGAGAAGCAGTCGATATCCGGGAACGTGTTTTAGGAGTAAATCATCCTGCCTATGCAAGCGCCTTAGAGTACATGGGCATGCATAGTTTGGCAGTTGATGATATGCTCAATGCGGAAAAGTACTTTCGAAAATCAATCGAAATACAAATAGGTCAGATTGGAACACTTTTTCCTATTATGTCAGAACAGGAACGCTCATCATTTTTTCAAAATATACGATCGAATGTTGAAAGGTACAATTTCATTGCATTTGAATTACTGACAGAGAAACCTGATTTAGTAAAAACAATTTTTGATTTTCAAACCAAAACCAAACCCGTTCTCTTCAGCACCTCTAACAAAGTAAGAGAAACAGTTCTTGAAAGCCCTGATCAGGAGTTGAAAGAATTATATAGAGGGTGGCAATCAGATAAGCGAATTCTGGCTAGCTATTATCAAATGGGAGTTCAAGAGTTGGATCAGCAAAATATAAACTTGGGATATGAGGAGGCTCAAGTAGAAAGACAAGAAAACGAACTATTACGAAAGCTTGACAGCTTTGAGGGAGCACTCCATAAGGTAGATCATGATTGGAAGTCCGTTCAAGAGTACGTTGGAAAAGGAGAGGCTGTTGTTGAAATAGTAAGAATCAAAGAGTACAAATCTCTTACTAAGTCAGCGAATAAACTTTTTGGGTTTACAGATCAGACTAGATACCTGGCTATAATCTTCAGAGATAATCAAGAGGAACCAAGTTATGCGATACTAGGTGACGAGTTTAGAACAGACGATCAGCACTTTGCTAAATACAAAAATGCAATGATGTTTGAGGTAGAAAAAAATGAGACTTACAAAGAGTTTTGGGCTCCCATTGATGAGATAGTTAAAGATGCGTCCTCAGTAAGGATATCTCCTGATGGTATTTATCACAAAATCAATGCAAACATATGGATGATGCCGAATGGTAAATATGTAATTGATAAATATTACGTGACCTATCTAACAAGTACTAAGGACCTTTTTAAGAAAGAATCTGAAACCTTTAATAAGAAGTCTTATTTATTTGGAAATCCAGCTTATAATCTGAGCAGTGAGGATGATAAGCTGAACCTTTCAAGTTTACAGGGTTCTGAATCTGAGATAAGCCAGATAGGAAGTATCCTAAATGATGAATGGAATGTGAAGACGTATGTAAAAAGTGATGCAAATGAGTTGAGAATACGGTCAGCATATAATCCTACCATTTTGCATTTAGCTACTCATGGTTTTTTTGGAGACAGCTATAATTTTATTGCAACCAAAAGCCCGATTAACGATCCTCTTTTTAAATCGGGTATCTATTTGGCTGGTGCATCCGTTACGTTTTCTAGGTTTATCGATGGTATTCCAACTATATCGGAAAATGATGGAATATTGACCGCATATGAGATAATGAATTTGGATCTTAGTCAAACACGGCTCGTTGTACTTTCTGCGTGTGATGCAGGAATTGGTGATATGGAAAACGGAGAAGGAATTTACGGTTTGAAGAGGGCTTTTATGGTCGCAGGTACAAGAAACATAATAACGAGCCTTCAAAAGGTTGATGATCAGGCGACCAGCGAGTTAATGACATTGTTTTACAAGAAATTTGATGAGTCTAATAAAGTAGATGAATCACTAAAATACGCCCAATTAAAAATGAAAGAGAAATATAATGACCCAAGGGTGTGGGGTGCATTTATTTTAACAGGTAAAGGGTGAAAAATTTGAAGTTATGAGAAAACTAACATTTCTTTTAGGAATTATTATTACGGTTTGCGCTTTTGCACAAGACAATAAGGTACAATCATCGCGTTCTGTTAAACTTGGCGATGAATATTTCAGGGATAAGACCTATATGGGAGCGATAAAACTCTATAAACAGGCATTAACCCTAAACCCAGATAATTCAAAAGCGAAATATCAATTAGCGGAGTGCTACAGGAATATTCAGGATTATGAAAGTGCTGAGTATTATTATGAATCAATTACTGATCAGGGAGTTCGATTTCCTCTTGTGACCTTTTATCATGCTCAAATGCAGAAACTTAAGGGGAGATATGATCAAGCATTGCAAAACTTCAAAGAGTTTAGATCTTTTTTAGAGGATAATGAACTTCATGAATCAGATAAATATAGAACCTATTACAAACAGGCAAAAATTGAAATAGATGGATGTCAGCTGGCTTTAAATCAGATTACTTTGGTTCACCCGGATCACCAATTTGAGGCTCTTGCAGCTCCTTTAAATTCTGAATTCAATGATTATGCAGCATTTAGCTTAGGCTCAGATGATGTGCTAATGCTAACCTCTGCCAGAAGCGAAGGCAAAGGAAGTTTAGTTGATAATCAGTTAGGAGAAACGTTCGTTGATGTATTTCGCTTTGAAAGAAAAAATGGGAACTGGGAAGAATATGATGAGGGAGACAAATTTGAAAAAACAATCAACACAAAGTATGGAGATGGATCTGGTTCTTTCAACAGGGAGCGAACTAAATTTTATTATACAAACTGTGATGAAGATCTGGGCGGGATTTGCCATATCTATGTTTCTAAACTGGTAGGGGGAAAGTGGAGTGAGCCGATAGCGTTAAATACGAACATCAATGAATATGGATTTAACTCAAAACATCCAAACCTCACTCCAGGCGGAGATACACTATTCTACGTGTCCGATATTGAGGGAGGCATTGGAGAGTTTGACTTGTATATGAGCATCAATGCAGGCAATGATAATTGGGGGCCACCAATGAATTTGGGGTCACAAATAAATACCCCATTCAACGAGGTTTCACCTTTCTATGATCCATCAGAGCGCGTACTATTCTTTGCTTCCAATGGGCACAGAGGTTTTGGAGGTTTTGATATTTATGTAGCAAGGGGAAATAAATTTGAAACCGCTGAAATTTATAATGCGGGAATCCCTTTTAATTCATATAGAGATGATGTCTTCTTTTTCCTCGGTAAATCCAAAGGATACCTCTCTTCCAATAGAGAGGATGGAGTCGGGAAATTTGATATATATGGATTTTCTATAAAATCTAAAAGTAGCATAATTTCCGAGGTATCCTCTGAGGGTACCATAGCAGGTAGAAACTCGCTTTTTACTGACGACTACAATTTTGATAGTAGTGAGACAGAAATAATCAATCAAATTATTTCCAGGATGCTGTCTTCCTCAGTTTCAGATGTGGAGCTAATTCTTACAGCCAGACAATTGGATGTATACAATTCACTAAGTGAAGATGATAAAGAAAGAATCCAAAAAATAGTAAATGCGCGAGTGAAGAAAATGACGAGCAACATGATTCGCTCGATACGAACGGAAGATGATTATTACTATCAACAACTTAGCTCAGATAAGAGAAGAAAGGTTGACAACATCGTATCATCTTATTTGGAGCAGCAAGGCATGGGTAATAGCGTAAACCTGACCAATGAAGTATTTAGCTTCTACAGCGGAGTAAGTTCTGACGAACGTGAGAAAATAGATATCTTAATTTCTGATCGCTTAAAGAACGCTCAGGATTTTAGACCAGCTACTCCAACGTACAATTCATTTGATAAGAAGGAACAAAAAAGCCTTGATGGAATAGCTGTCAAATATCTTAAGCAAAAAAGAAACCTCGGTAATATCTCATTGGATATGAATGAGAAGGTATTCCTTCGAGACAATCAAGATGTGACAGAAGATGTAAGTACTGCAGTTCGAGAGCGGTTGATTGGACTTAGCAATGAAGAGAAATATCGATTAGTGAAGGAGGATAGGGATTTCTACGAAACCTTAAATGATGATGAAAAGGAAAAGCTTAAATCCATTGCCACAACTTTTATGCTTTCGGATCTTTCAAACTTTGATCAAAACATTAGCAACTCAGATCTTGATGTCTTTAAAAACAAGAATGCTGCAGATCAAAATAGGTTAGATAAGCTTTTACTGAAGCAGATTTCAAACCTCGCTAACTCTAGCATTTACCTGACTGAAACAACTTTTTCACAAAGTGAATTACAGGCTGCAATAGGAGAGAACTCAGAGGAAACAGTAGATCGTCTACTAGAGATGAGACCAGAACTTAGCGATTCTCAGAAAAAGGCAGTGAGAAGATTTGTAAAGACAGCTTATGATTCATATTTGAGCGAGGCAAAGCCTATTTTCTTCGAAACCACACCTACAGTTGTTACAACTTCTGGTGATTCAAGTGGGGATCCATCCGCTACTTTATCTTCAGGCGACATAAATCAATACGAGTTACTTAGTCCGTCAAAGAAAAGGGTTATTGATAATGTGATTGCGCTTGATTATATCGTCACAGAATATAGTAATAGGCCGGTCAAACTAAGTGATGAGCATAAGCTGACAGAGATTACGAAACAAGAAAAAGTTCACATTGCGGCGCTGGCAAAAAAGGTTTCTGGAGAAGAAATTAAGCCTACAGAAGAGCGTTTTGTGCGCGATGCATTCACTTATTATAACAATCTGGCTCAGGATCGAAAGGCATTTATTTCAAGGGTCGTTTTAGATAAAGGCTTACCTAAGAGAAACGGAAATTATGTGTTGCCGTCCGGAGACGCTCAAGCGAGAGGATCCCTCTCTTCAAGTGAGCAAAGTTTGTTGGAACGAATTAAGAAATTCAGATTTAATAACGATCGAATTCTAACCGAAAATCTAGCACTAGATGCTAAGGATGTGGATGAACCACCAGTCGACATCATTGCGTTGGCTGGCGATATTGCTTCGCAACCAAGTCCTGGGGCTGAAAAGCTAATGGGAACTGAAGATATTCTCGCATCGGAAGAGCTTGATGAAATCAAAATTGCTCTGCCAATAAATAAAATTGAAGGGTATGACGAGATAACGATAACAGGTAGGCTGGTTGGTGCCAATTCAGGAACTCCACTATCTTCTTATGCGATCAACCTGATAGAGTTCGATAATACCAAGACGGTGATCGAAGGATATACCAATGATTTAGGTGAGTTTGAATTCAAAGTTTCTCCAGAAAAATATGACTTAACCTTTAAGAAATCAAGTGCTTCAGAATCAGTTGTCTTAGAAGACTTTAATGTGGAAGGGAGAAGGGAACGAGTTTCAGGCGTGTTTACGAATGCGACAAGAGCTTTCTTCGATGTTAGTTCTTCGGATCTGCGCGCTGAAGTTAAGGTTCTTTTAGACGAGGTAGCCGCATCTTTCATGAAATCCGGTAATAAGATTGAAATTGAATCCCACACGGATAATACAGGGTCAGCTGAATTCAACCTTATTTTAAGTAAAGATCGTGGTTATGCTGCTCGGGATTATCTCATTTCAAAGGGAATAAGTAAATCAGATATTTCAGTCATCTGGCACGGATCTGAAAATCCAATTGCAGATAATAACAATCCATACGGTCGTCAATTAAATAGAAGGATTGATGTGAGATTAATTGGAAAGCGTAAAGAGAATTTTGGTAATTTTTATCTTGTGAGACCAGGGGCAACCATAGCAAAAATTGCCGGTAGCATGGGAGTGACTCCTAATCATATTAAGAGTATCAACGATCTTGGAAGTAGTGATCTAACCGCTTATAAGCCCATACGATTGAAGAAGAAGGGAATAGAGGCAGATTTTAATCTTGTAGTGCCTGCTGATATAAAAAGTGGTAGCGATTTTGTTTATACGGTGCAGCAGGGGGATAATCTTGAAATAGTTGCAAAGAAATTCAACGTGCCGGAGGAACTGATAATGGAACAAAATAATCTTAGCTCGACGAGCTTAGAGCCAGGCACACGCTTAATTATTTATCCTAAGAATTAGAAGAGTGGATTGGAAATTCTTTTAAGGTCAAGACCCTTGGATAGTGAGTATTGTATAGATATCTCCATAGAATGTTGGGCGAGATCGATGTTCTTTTCAGGAACGAATAAGGTACTGTTTAGATCATAGCTAACTCGAACTGCTAATGAGCTAAATTTTATACCGCCTACAAATATGAATGAGTCCCTCAATCGGTACCAGGTTCCAAACAATAATTGTGTTCCTTTTGCTTGGTAATCATTTGCATTGGGTACATACGCAAAATTTACCCCAGCATTGAATTGTTGGTTTTGACGGATATACAAATAAAGTATACTTGGGGTTACAAAAATTTTATTGAATTTCAGTTGAAAACCACCATTATACTTCAATAGAATTGGTTCCATACTTTCATTGTCAGTTGAATATGAGGTGTTTGGACGATTTAAATTTGTTGCGGAAACACCCACAAATGCACTGTACTTATGAAGTAAATAGTTCCTTTCTGGATTATAGTAGTACATAATACCTGCATTCACAACAAGGTTTTGTTGTTGATCATTGAATTCAGTAACCGGGACTGGTAATCTACTGTCAAAACCATAAAAAGAATTGTATTGGGAGCCCCATGCAAGATTGCTGAAATTTAACCTCCTTATTTCGTATCCTACCTGCGCACCTACTGAAATCAGATAGGAGGCGAGCAGCCCAAATTTCATGTTGTGAGCATAGTTTACAAAGACAGAATTCCTTTCATATACTCCCTGAAAGCCACTTTTTTCATTAAAAGCCATTATACCCGCACCCCCAATTGATTGCTCGAATTGGCCATTTGGCTTAATAGGAAAGATGAAAGAGACCTGAGTTAGCTCGTTGATAACGTCAACACTTTGCAATCGTCTCTTATGATTTAAATGAACAGAAGGATCATTGTAAATTCCACTAAATGCAGGGTTTAAATATAGCGAAGCTGCAAAGTACTGAGAGAATTGTGCATCCTGGGCAAAAACTCTTGATGTCAAGCAAAGCGCGAGTATGAGTATGATATTCTTCATTTTACTAAGTAGAATGCACCTTTTTGTTGAACAGGAAGTCGGGTCTCAAACTGAAACCTAACTGTGTAATAATAAACGCCAGCAGGCTCTTGTGCCCCTGTTTTCTGGTTTTCACCATTCCAACCGACTTGGTTGGCTTCTGCAAAAGAGTTTGTTGAGTAAACAATAACTCCATACCTATTGTATATCTGCAGTTCAAATTCTTCCTCTGATATTTTTTCGCCGAATATTCTGAAAGTTTGATTTTGTGGATCACTGGCATTAGGGGAGAAAGCTTCAGGAATATAGTAAAGACCTTCACCTGGGATTTGAGGCCCCAATCCCATTGCGAGATAAAGTTTCTGGCCAAGTGCTGGTTGGAGTTTATTCTTGCTCGTAATTAATCCAAATGTGACAGAGTCAGAGTTAAATAATGTCTCAACACCTAATGTTTCATATATACCACCTGGGCCGTTGGAATATGCTATTACAGGTGAATTAACTCTGTGTCGAATATTATTGACTACTTTAAAATCACTGAGATCTTCTTCATTAAATTCTAACTCTATTTTGGCCGGGTCAATTGATCCATTGAGTAATTCGACTTCCCAAAAAGCACGATCGGAAACGCCCAATAAGCTATCACCTGGGATCGGATCTGATGGATTGTTTCTCTGATAGCTTACAGCTAGCTCCGTATCCACACCCGAGGTTTCAAGAAAAGTTATTGGACTGTATACTCCATCATTACCAAGTGGAAACCTTTTTTCTCCAGTTCCTTTTGAGATTAAAGTACCATCAAAATAGGAAAGGTTTGAACCGCCATCTACTCTTACACCGGGCTCAAGAATAAAACGGGTGTTTTCACCTAACCTAATACTTCCAAATTCAAGATATAGGCGTTCAAGTACCGAATACTCATTTCCTGGAAAATCAACTAACCCTCCACTGTTGACAATAAGCTCTCTGACTCTTAGAGTTGGAATACTTACCATTTGGTTACTTCCACCGAGAAATTCTAATGTCCCATTCAGTCCATTAAAGTTGTTATTCACAGTCCAATCACCATAGATAGCTAGCGTCCCATTATTTTGGAGTATTCCATTATTTTCCAAATTACCTCCCACTTCAAGCGTGGCACCTTCAGAAATATGCAAAATGGAACTTCCAGACATGTAAAGCTCTTGTGAAAACAGCAAGACCGGCAAAAACGTCAATATGAAATTAAGCTTCTTCATTAGTCTTTTTTAACGTTTTGAGATCCTAAGACAATGTCTTTCAACATTTGCACATCATTCTTGATTTCAGAATTTTCAGACTGAAGTTTAGACATAATTTCAACTTGCAGTGTTGAAAGTTTTCTTTGCTCTTCAAGGGCACTTTTCAAATCAGCGGCAGATGCTTTTTCTTCCGTGAGGTCTGCCATCAATTTGTCAATTAGTTTTTGTTGTTCTTTTATTGCTTCAATCAGAATTGGCACAAGTCCTTGATAATTGACTGTCTTAATTCCATTGGAGTGAGTTGTAACAAGCTGAGGATATATTTCTTCAATTTCCTGAGCTATTACTCCAATTTGGGCCGATGAATCACTTTGATACTGTGCGCTTTCCTTTTTCCAGTCATATGAAACACCTCTCATTAGAGGTATTTTGCTAAGAACATTATCTAAATCTTTAATATTTGTTTTTAATCGTTTATCAGAAGTGGCTGTGAAGCCTCCGGCAATCATAGCACCTGTGGATGCTATTTGACCATCTACCATAACATCTCCAGATACCGCAAATTGAGTGTTTGCAGTTGAGAAACTATAGGTTGTTAGTGGTGTAGCATCATTCGTATTTATATTTGTGCCATTAGTCCCTTCAAACATTATTCCCGCGTCATCACCACCTGCGTTATCATCCGTGTAAGAAGTAGGGAAAGCTGAGTATCCAATTGACACTTTACCGTCGGAGTATGCTTTTATTGAGGAATTACCAATATTAATATCTCGAGATCCTCCTGTTCCAATATTGATTGTTTGATTAACAGCATCATTACCAATATTTATTGCTCCAGCAGCTGCGTTTATGTCAACAGTTCCCGCTGTTGAAGCATCAATTGTCACCCCAACAGTTGTTGAAGAGGTTATAGCAACACCATCATCTCCAGTCAATGAAAGAAGCCCGGCCGTAGTGGTCACATCAGATGCGGCCCCTCCCTGAACAGATACTGCTCCACCTGCATCAATGGTTACAGTTCCCGAAGTTGCTCCTGCATCAATGTCGATACCCCCACCAGCATTGGTTGCATTGATATCAATCGCATCTGCGACTGCTTCTGCACCAGAAAGCGTTACCGATCCTGCAGCAGAATTTACGGCAACATCTCCACTAGTATTCGCATCGATGGTTACACCTGTGTTTCCATCAAGATCTAGAATACCAACTGAATTAGCAGCAAGTGTTCCGCTTGTCGTTGTTGACAAAGTAAGATTGGCAGATGTGGTATTCATTGTTGAAGCTGCACCGCCTTGGATGGAGACAGCTCCTCCCGCATCCATGGTAATTGTACCTGTTCCTGTTCCAGCATTAATATCTATTCCACCTCCTGTGTTGTTTGCATTTAGAACAATTGCTGTCGGAGATGCCTGAGATGATGTAAGCGAAACTTGTTCAGTTCCAGAAACAGTCAACGCGTTTCCACCTGATGTCGTGATTGTGTTACCAACATCATAGGCTGCCTGTAAGGATGATGGAGTGGCTGCTTCAACAGCTGTTTCAAGTTGCTGCAATGCAGATTTAACAGTTGCTGTATTATCTGTGATTGTAGATCCGGTGAAAACACCCAAATTCGTACTATTTACTGCTACTCCACTTAGAGTTACTAAATCATTAACATCAGCTTGCACTGCGCTTATATCATCGGTAGTGGCCAGGGTTGCAGCTGCACCTGCATAGTTAGGCAGACTGAAAGTTGTCGCGTCTGTTGTCTGATCGACAGCTGCGAGTGTTGCATCAAAAGTTACCTCATCGAAGACTACATCTCCAGCATTGGTGATGTTTCCTGTGTTGGTAATACCTGCAGTAGTTGTAGCTCCTGTTACTCCGAGTGTTCCACCCACAGTTGCATTGTTGGTAATACCTGCACTGTTTAAAGTAGCAGCTCCAGTGGTAGAGAGAGTACCTGTTCCGACATTACCTGTGTTGGTGATACCTGCGGTAGTTGTAGCTCCAGTCACCCCAAGCGTACCGCCTACGGTTGCGTTGTTGGTTACATCGACTCCATTGGTAGTCGAAACGACCAGTTGCTCGGTACCCGTGATGACGACATCACCTTCAGCGAGTGAAGTGGTGATGGTGTTTCCATCGATGTAGGCTTCTTGCAGATCCTGATTACCTACTTGTGCATCGACATAGGTTTTGACAGCTTGTTCGGTAGGTAGTGCTGTGTTGCTGTTGTCAACCAACGTTCCATCTGTGCTGATCTCGGATACATTCTGACCCGCATCAAACTGCAATCCGTTGGTGCCATTCAGCTGAGTGACTCCACCGACGGTAAGGTTATTGGTAACTCCTGCGCTGTTAAGCGTAGCAGCTCCGGTAGTAGAGAGCGTACCCGTTCCGACATTACCTGTGTTAGTGATACCAGCAGTGGTAGTAGCACCAGTCACTCCAAGAGTACCACCCACAGTTGCATTGTTGGTAATACCTGCGCTGTTAAGCGTAGCAGCTCCAGTGGTTGACAAAGTACCTGTTCCGACATTACCTGTGTTGGTAATACCTGCAGTAGTTGTAGCTCCTGTTACTCCGAGTGTTCCTCCCACAGTTGCATTGTTGGTAATGCCTGCACTGTTTAAAGTAGCAGCCCCTGTAGTAGAGAGAGTACCCGTTCCGACATTACCTGTGTTGGAGAAGTATTTCCCTGTCACCCCAAGCGTACCTCCTACGGTTGCGTTGTTGGTTACATCGACTCCATTGGTAGTCGAAACGACCAATTGCTCGGTACCCGTGATTACTACATCACCTTCAGCGAGTGAAGTGGTGATGGTGTTTCCATCGATGTAGGCTTCTTGCAGATCCTGATTACCTACTTGTGCATCGACATAGGTTTTGACAGCTTGTTCGGTAGGTAGTGCTGTGTTGCTGTTGTCAACCAAAGTTCCATCTGTGCTGATCTCGGATACATTCTGACCCGCATCAAACTGCAATCCGTTGGTGCCATTCAGCTGAGTGACTCCACCGACGGTAAGGTTATTGGTAACTCCTGCGCTGTTAAGCGTAGCAGCTCCTGTAGTAGAGAGAGTACCCGTTCCGACATTACCTGTGTTGGTAATACCTGCAGTAGTTGTAGCTCCTGTTACTCCAAGTGTTCCACCCACAGTTGCATTGTTGGTAATACCTGCACTGTTAAGCGTAGCAGCTCCGGTAGTAGAGAGCGTACCCGTTCCAACATTACCTGTATTAGTGATACCTGCGGTAGTTGTAGCTCCTGTTACTCCGAGTGTTCCACCCACAGTTGCATTGTTGGTAATACCTGCACTGTTAAGCGTAGCAGCTCCAGTGGTTGACAAAGTACCTGTTCCGACATTACCTGTGTTGGTGATACCTGCGGTAGTTGTAGCTCCTGTTACTCCAAGCGTACCGCCTACGGTTGCGTTGTTGGTTACATCGACTCCATTGGTAGTCGAAACGACCAGTTGCTCGGTACCCGTGATGACGACATCACCTTCAGCGAGTGAAGTGGTGATGGTGTTTCCATCGATGTAGGCTTCTTGCAGATCCTGATTACCTACTTGTGCATCGACATAGGTTTTGACAGCTTGTTCGGTAGGTAGTGCTGTGTTGCTGTTGTCAACCAACGTTCCATCTGTGCTGATCTCGGATACATTCTGACCCGCATCAAACTGCAATCCGTTGGTGCCATTCAGCTGAGTGACTCCACCGACGGTAAGGTTATTGGTAACTCCTGCGCTGTTAAGCGTAGCAGCTCCGGTAGTAGAGAGCGTACCCGTTCCGACATTACCTGTGTTAGTGATACCAGCAGTGGTAGTAGCACCAGTCACTCCAAGAGTACCACCCACAGTTGCATTGTTGGTAATACCTGCGCTGTTAAGCGTAGCAGCTCCAGTGGTTGACAAAGTACCTGTTCCGACATTACCTGTGTTGGTAATACCTGCAGTAGTTGTAGCTCCTGTTACTCCGAGTGTTCCTCCCACAGTTGCATTGTTGGTAATGCCTGCACTGTTTAAAGTAGCAGCCCCTGAAGTTGATACGGTACTTAGAGAAGTATTTCCAGTCACCCCAAGCGTACCTCCTACGGTTGCGTTGTTGGTTACATCGACTCCATTGGTAGTCGAAACGACCAATTGCTCGGTACCCGTGATTACTACATCACCTTCAGCGAGTGAAGTGGTGATGGTGTTTCCATCGATGTAGGCTTCTTGCAGATCCTGATTACCTACTTGTGCATCGACATAGGTTTTGACACTTGTTCGGTAGGTAGTGCTGTGTTGCTGTTGTCAACCAAAGTTCCATCTGTGCTGATCTCGGATACATTCTGACCCGCATCAAACTGCAATCCGTTGGTGCCATTCAGCTGAGTGACTCCACCGACGGTAAGGTTATTGGTAACTCCTGCGCTGTTAAGCGTAGCAGCTCCTGTAGTAGAGAGAGTACCCGTTCCGACATTACCTGTGTTGGTAATACCTGCAGTAGTTGTAGCTCCTGTTACTCCAAGTGTTCCACCCACAGTTGCATTGTTGGTAATACCTGCACTGTTAAGCGTAGCAGCTCCGGTAGTAGAGAGCGTACCCGTTCCAACATTACCTGTATTAGTGATACCTGCGGTAGTTGTAGCTCCTGTTACTCCGAGTGTTCCACCCACAGTTGCATTGTTGGTAATACCTGCACTGTTAAGCGTAGCAGCTCCAGTGGTTGACAAAGTACCTGTTCCGACATTACCTGTGTTGGTGATACCTGCGGTAGTTGTAGCTCCTGTTACTCCAAGCGTACCGCCTACGGTTGCGTGTTGGTTACATCGACTCCATTGGTAGTCGAAACGACCAGTTGCTCGGTACCCGTGATGACGACATCACCTTCAGCGAGTGAAGTGGTGATGGTGTTTCCATCGATGTAGGCTTCTTGCAGATCCTGATTACCTACTTGTGCATCGACATAGGTTTTGACAGCTTGCTCGGTAGGGATGGAGTTGTCTGAGTTGTCAACAAGTGTACCATCGATTGAGATGTCATTGACAGTCGTTCCTGTTGCTAATCCGAGTGTCCCACCCACAGTAAGGTTATTGGTAACTCCTGCGCTGTTAAGCGTAGCAGCTCCAGTGGTAGAGAGAGTACCCGTTCCGACATTACCTGTGTTGGTAATACCTGCAGTAGTTGTAGCTCCTGTTACTCCAAGTGTTCCACCCACAGTTGCATTGTTGGTAATACCTGCACTGTTTAAAGTAGCAGCTCCAGTGGTAGAGAGAGTACCCGTTCCGACATTACCTGTGTTGGTGATACCTGCGGTAGTTGTAGCTCCTGTTACTCCAAGCGTACCGCCTACGGTTGCGTTGTTGGTTACATCGACTCCATTGGTAGTCGAAACGACCAGTTGCTCGGTACCCGTGATGACGACATCTCCTTCAGCGAGTGAAGTGGTGATGGTGTTTCCATCGATGTAGGCTTCTTGCAGATCCTGATTACCTACTTGTGCATCGACATAGGTTTTGACAGCTTGTTCGGTAGGTAGTGCTGTGTTGCTGTTGTCAACCAACGTTCCATCTGTGCTGATCTCGGATACATTCTGACCCGCATCAAACTGCAATCCGTTGGTGCCATTCAGCTGAGTGACTCCACCGACGGTAAGGTTATTGGTAACTCCTGCGCTGTTAAGCGTAGCAGCTCCAGTGGTAGAGAGAGTACCCGTTCCGACATTACCTGTGTTAGTGATACCAGCAGTGGTAGTAGCTCCTGTTACTCCGAGTGTTCCACCCACAGTTGCATTGTTGGTTACGTTGAGATTACCACCCAATACATCCACTCCGTTCTGGGCATCTATGTTACCATCAAAGTTTGCAGCTTCGTCTACATCGAGTGTACCCCGAATGTTGGTAGCAACGCCAGTAGCGGCAAGACTTGTAGCTCCAGCTACGTCAAGTGCACCGTTTAAGTCGGTACCATTGGCTACCTGGATGCCTACATCATTATTGAAGTTCACCACATTGGTGCCGGTAACAACCATGGGGTTGTCAGTTGTGTTGATCTGAGTCTCATCTAATTGGGTGAGTCCATCGACATCCAAATTATCCGGAGAGAAAGAACCAGAGATATTGATGTTAGTACCTGTGAGGTTGATGTCATCTGCAGCAGTAAGGTCTATGTTACCAGAAGTGGTGGTAGTTAAAGCGACATTGCTGGCATCCTGGGTTACGGTAACGCCACTGTTACCAGTTACAGCCAAAGGGCCATCGGTGGTATTGATAGCAACCTGATCGAGAGTGGTGGCTCCATCTACATCGAGTGCTCCGGTTACATTGGTGTTGTTGGTTACGTTTAAGTTGCCACCTAAGACATCCACTCCGTTCTGGGCATCTATGTTACCATCAAAGTTCGCTGCTTCGTCTACATCCAAGGTGCCACGCACATTGGTAGCAACGCCAGTAGCGGCCAGACTTGTAGCTCCAGCTACATCTAAAGTTCCATCGACATCTGCATTGTTGGTTACGTTGAGATTACCACCCAATACATCCACTCCGTTCTGGGCATCTATGTTACCATCAAAGTTTGCAGCTTCGTCTACATCGAGTGTACCCCGAATGTTGGTAGCAACGCCAGTAGCGGCAAGACTTGTAGCTCCAGCTACGTCAAGTGCACCGTTTAAGTCGGTACCATTGGCTACCTGGATGCCTACATCATTATTGAAGTTCACCACATTGGTGCCGGTAACAACCATGGGGTTGTCAGTTGTGTTGATCTGAGTCTCATCTAATTGGGTGAGTCCATCCACATCCAAATTATCTGGAGAGAAAGAACCAGAGATGTTGATGTTAGTACCTGTGAGGTTGATGTCATCTGCAGCAGTAAGGTCTATGTTACCAGAAGTGGTGGTAGTTAAAGCGACATTGCTGGCATCCTGGGTTACGGTAACGCCACTGTTACCAGTTACAGCCAAAGGGCCATCGGTGGTATTGATAGCAACCTGATCGAGAGTGGTGGCTCCATCTACATCGAGTGCTCCGGTTACATTGGTGTTGTTGGTTACGTTTAAGTTGCCACCTAAGACATCCACTCCGTTCTGGGCATCTATGTTACCATCAAAGTTCGCTGCTTCGTCTACATCCAAGGTGCCACGCACATTGGTAGCAACGCCAGTAGCGGCAAGACTCGTAGCTCCAGCTACATCTAAAGTTCCATCGACATCTGCATTGTTGGTTACATTGAGATTACCACCCAATACATCCACTCCGTTCTGGGCATCTATGTTACCATCAAAGTTTGCAGCTTCGTCTACATCGAGTGTACCCCGAATGTTGGTAGCAACGCCAGTAGCGGCAAGACTTGTAGCTCCAGCTACATCAAGAGCACCGTTTAAGTCGGTACCATTGGCTACCTGGATGCCTACATCATTATTGAAGTTCACCACATTGGTGCCGGTAACAACCATGGGGTTGTCAGTTGTGTTGATCTGAGTCTCATCTAATTGGGTGAGTCCATCCACATCCAAATTATCTGGAGAGAAAGAACCAGAGATGTTGATGTTAGTACCTGTGAGGTTGATGTCATCTGCAGCAGTAAGGTCTATGTTACCAGAAGTGGTGGTAGTTAAAGCGACATTGCTGGCATCCTGGGTTACGGTAACGCCACTGTTACCAGTTACAGCCAAAGGGCCATCGGTGGTATTGATAGCAACCTGATCGAGAGTGGTGGCTCCATCTACATCGAGTGCTCCGGTTACATTGGTGTTGTTGGTTACGTTTAAGTTGCCACCTAAGACATCCACTCCGTTCTGGGCATCTATGTTACCATCAAAGTTCGCTGCTTCGTCTACATCCAAGGTGCCACGCACATTGGTAGCAACGCCAGTAGCGGCAAGACTCGTAGCTCCAGCTACATCTAAAGTTCCATCGACATCTGCATTGTTGGTTACATTGAGATTACCACCCAATACATCCACTCCGTTCTGGGCATCTATGTTACCATCAAAGTTTGCAGCTTCGTCTACATCGAGTGTACCCCGAATGTTGGTAGCAACGCCAGTAGCGGCAAGACTTGTAGCTCCAGCTACGTCAAGTGCACCGTTTAAGTCGGTACCATTGGCTACCTGGATGCCTACATCATTATTGAAGTTCACCACATTGGTGCCGGTAACAACCATGGGGTTGTCAGTTGTGTTGATCTGAGTCTCATCTAATTGGGTGAGTCCATCCACATCCAAATTATCTGGAGAGAAAGAACCAGAGATATTGATGTTAGTACCTGTGAGGTTGATGTCATCTGCAGCAGTAAGGTCTATGTTACCAGAAGTGGTGGTAGTTAAAGCGACATTGCTGGCATCCTGGGTTACGGTAACGCCACTGTTACCAGTTACAGCCAAAGGGCCATCGGTGGTATTGATAGCAACCTGATCGAGAGTGGTGGCTCCATCTACATCGAGTGCTCCGGTTACATTGGTGTTGTTGGTTACGTTTAAGTTGCCACCTAAGACATCCACTCCGTTCTGGGCATCTATGTTACCATCAAAGTTCGCTGCTTCGTCTACATCCAAGGTGCCACGCACATTGGTAGCAACGCCAGTAGCGGCCAGACTTGTAGCTCCAGCTACATCTAAAGTTCCATCGACATCTGCATTGTTGGTTACGTTGAGATTACCACCCAATACATCCACTCCGTTCTGGGCATCTATGTTACCATCAAAGTTTGCAGCTTCGTCTACATCGAGTGTACCCCGAATGTTGGTAGCAACGCCAGTAGCGGCAAGACTTGTAGCTCCAGCTACGTCCAGTGCACCGTTTAAGTCGGTACCATTGGCTACCTGGATGCCTACATCATTATTGAAGTTCACCACATTGGTGCCGGTAACAACCATGGGGTTGTCAGTTGTGTTGATCTGAGTCTCATCTAATTGGGTGAGTCCATCCACATCCAAATTATCTGGAGAGAAAGAACCAGAGATATTGATGTTAGTACCTGTGAGGTTGATGTCATCTGCAGCAGTAAGGTCTATGTTACCAGAAGTGGTGGTAGTTAAAGCGACATTGCTGGCATCCTGGGTTACGGTAACGCCACTGTTACCAGTTACAGCCAAAGGGCCATCGGTGGTATTGATAGCAACCTGATCGAGAGTGGTGGCTCCATCTACATCGAGTGCTCCGGTTACATTGGTGTTGTTGGTTACGTTTAAGTTGCCACCTAAGACATCCACTCCGTTCTGGGCATCTATGTTACCATCAAAGTTCGCTGCTTCGTCTACATCCAAGGTGCCACGCACATTGGTAGCAACGCCAGTAGCGGCAAGACTCGTAGCTCCAGCTACATCTAAAGTTCCATCGACATCTGCATTGTTGGTTACGTTGAGATTACCACCCAATACATCCACTCCGTTCTGGGCATCTATGTTACCATCAAAGTTTGCAGCTTCGTCTACATCGAGTGTACCCCGAATGTTGGTAGCAACGCCAGTAGCGGCAAGACTTGTAGCTCCAGCTACGTCAAGTGCACCGTTTAAGTCGGTACCATTGGCTACCTGGATGCCTACATCATTATTGAAGTTCACCACATTGGTGCCGGTAACAACCATGGGGTTGTCAGTTGTGTTGATCTGAGTCTCATCTAATTGGGTGAGTCCATCCACATCCAAATTATCTGGAGAGAAAGAACCAGAGATGTTGATGTTAGTACCTGTGAGGTTGATGTCATCTGCAGCAGTAAGGTCTATGTTACCAGAAGTGGTGGTAGTTAAAGCGACATTGCTGGCATCCTGGGTTACGGTAACGCCACTGTTACCAGTTACAGCCAAAGGGCCATCGGTGGTATTGATAGCAACCTGATCGAGAGTGGTGGCTCCATCTACATCGAGTGCTCCGGTTACATTGGTGTTGTTGGTTACGTTTAAGTTGCCACCTAAGACATCCACTCCGTTCTGGGCATCTATGTTACCATCAAAGTTCGCTGCTTCGTCTACATCCAAGGTGCCACGCACATTGGTAGCAACGCCAGTAGCGGCAAGACTCGTAGCTCCAGCTACATCTAAAGTTCCATCGACATCTGCATTGTTGGTTACATTGAGATTACCACCCAATACATCCACTCCGTTCTGGGCATCTATGTTACCATCAAAGTTTGCAGCTTCGTCTACATCGAGTGTACCCCGAATGTTGGTAGCAACGCCAGTAGCGGCAAGACTTGTAGCTCCAGCTACATCAAGAGCACCGTTTAAGTCGGTACCATTGGCTACCTGGATGCCTACATCATTATTGAAGTTCACCACATTGGTGCCGGTAACAACCATGGGGTTGTCAGTTGTGTTGATCTGAGTCTCATCTAATTGGGTGAGTCCATCCACATCCAAATTATCTGGAGAGAAAGAACCAGAGATGTTGATGTTAGTACCTGTGAGGTTGATGTCATCTGCAGCAGTAAGGTCTATGTTACCAGAAGTGGTGGTAGTTAAAGCGACATTGCTGGCATCCTGGGTTACGGTAACGCCACTGTTACCAGTTACAGCCAAAGGGCCATCGGTGGTATTGATAGCAACCTGATCGAGAGTGGTGGCTCCATCTACATCGAGTGCTCCGGTTACATTGGTGTTGTTGGTTACGTTTAAGTTGCCACCTAAGACATCCACTCCGTTCTGGGCATCTATGTTACCATCAAAGTTCGCTGCTTCGTCTACATCCAAGGTGCCACGCACATTGGTAGCAACGCCAGTAGCGGCAAGACTCGTAGCTCCAGCTACATCTAAAGTTCCATCGACATCTGCATTGTTGGTTACATTGAGATTACCACCCAATACATCCACTCCGTTCTGGGCATCTATGTTACCATCAAAGTTTGCAGCTTCGTCTACATCGAGTGTACCCCGAATGTTGGTAGCAACGCCAGTAGCGGCAAGACTTGTAGCTCCAGCTACGTCAAGTGCACCGTTTAAGTCGGTACCATTGGCTACCTGGATGCCTACATCATTATTGAAGTTCACCACATTGGTGCCGGTAACAACCATGGGGTTGTCAGTTGTGTTGATCTGAGTCTCATCTAATTGGGTGAGTCCATCCACATCCAAATTATCTGGAGAGAAAGAACCAGAGATATTGATGTTAGTACCTGTGAGGTTGATGTCATCTGCAGCAGTAAGGTCTATGTTACCAGAAGTGGTGGTAGTTAAAGCGACATTGCTGGCATCCTGGGTTACGGTAACGCCACTGTTACCAGTTACAGCCAAAGGGCCATCGGTGGTATTGATAGCAACCTGATCGAGAGTGGTGGCTCCATCTACATCGAGTGCTCCGGTTACATTGGTGTTGTTGGTTACGTTTAAGTTGCCACCTAAGACATCCACTCCGTTCTGGGCATCTATGTTACCATCAAAGTTCGCTGCTTCGTCTACATCCAAGGTGCCACGCACATTGGTAGCAACGCCAGTAGCGGCCAGACTTGTAGCTCCAGCTACATCTAAAGTTCCATCGACATCTGCATTGTTGGTTACGTTGAGATTACCACCCAATACATCCACTCCGTTCTGGGCATCTATGTTACCATCAAAGTTTGCAGCTTCGTCTACATCGAGTGTACCCCGAATGTTGGTAGCAACGCCAGTAGCGGCAAGACTTGTAGCTCCAGCTACGTCCAGTGCACCGTTTAAGTCGGTACCATTGGCTACCTGGATGCCTACATCATTATTGAAGTTCACCACATTGGTGCCGGTAACAACCATGGGGTTGTCAGTTGTGTTGATCTGAGTCTCATCTAATTGGGTGAGTCCATCCACATCCAAATTATCTGGAGAGAAAGAACCAGAGATATTGATGTTAGTACCTGTGAGGTTGATGTCATCTGCAGCAGTAAGGTCTATGTTACCAGAAGTGGTGGTAGTTAAAGCGACATTGCTGGCATCCTGGGTTACGGTAACGCCACTGTTACCAGTTACAGCCAAAGGGCCATCGGTGGTATTGATAGCAACCTGATCGAGAGTGGTGGCTCCATCTACATCGAGTGCTCCGGTTACATTGGTGTTGTTGGTTACGTTTAAGTTGCCACCTAAGACATCCACTCCGTTCTGGGCATCTATGTTACCATCAAAGTTCGCTGCTTCGTCTACATCCAAGGTGCCACGCACATTGGTAGCAACGCCAGTAGCGGCCAGACTTGTAGCTCCAGCTACATCTAAAGTTCCATCGACATCTGCATTGTTGGTTACGTTGAGATTACCACCCAATACATCCACTCCGTTCTGGGCATCTATGTTACCATCAAAGTTTGCAGCTTCGTCTACATCGAGTGTACCCCGAATGTTGGTAGCAACGCCAGTAGCGGCAAGACTTGTAGCTCCAGCTACATCAAGAGCACCGTTTAAGTCGGTACCATTGGCTACCTGGATGCCTACATCATTATTGAAGTTCACCACATTGGTGCCGGTAACAACCATGGGGTTGTCAGTTGTGTTGATCTGAGTCTCATCTAATTGGGTGAGTCCATCGACATCCAAATTATCCGGAGAGAAAGAACCAGAGATATTGATGTTAGTACCTGTGAGGTTGATGTCATCTGCAGCAGTAAGGTCTATGTTACCAGAAGTGGTGGTAGTTAAAGCGACATTGCTGGCATCCTGGGTTACGGTAACGCCACTGTTACCAGTTACAGCCAAAGGGCCATCGGTGGTATTGATAGCAACCTGATCGAGAGTGGTGGCTCCATCTACATCGAGTGCTCCGGTTACATTGGTGTTGTTGGTTACGTTTAAGTTGCCACCTAAGACATCCACTCCGTTCTGGGCATCTATGTTACCATCAAAGTTCGCTGCTTCGTCTACATCCAAGGTGCCACGCACATTGGTAGCAACGCCAGTAGCGGCCAGACTTGTAGCTCCAGCTACATCTAAAGTTCCATCGACATCTGCATTGTTGGTTACGTTGAGATTACCACCCAATACATCCACTCCGTTCTGGGCATCTATGTTACCATCAAAGTTTGCAGCTTCGTCTACATCGAGTGTACCCCGAATGTTGGTAGCAACGCCAGTAGCGGCAAGACTTGTAGCTCCAGCTACGTCCAGTGCACCGTTTAAGTCGGTACCATTGGCTACCTGGATGCCTACATCATTATTGAAGTTCACCACATTGGTGCCGGTAACAACCATGGGGTTGTCAGTTGTGTTGATCTGAGTCTCATCTAATTGGGTGAGTCCATCCACATCCAAATTATCTGGAGAGAAAGAACCAGAGATATTGATGTTAGTACCTGTGAGGTTGATGTCATCTGCAGCAGTAAGGTCTATGTTACCAGAAGTGGTGGTAGTTAAAGCGACATTGCTGGCATCCTGGGTTACGGTAACGCCACTGTTACCAGTTACAGCCAAAGGGCCATCGGTGGTATTGATAGCAACCTGATCGAGAGTGGTGGCTCCATCTACATCGAGTGCTCCGGTTACATTGGTGTTGTTGGTTACGTTTAAGTTGCCACCTAAGACATCCACTCCGTTCTGGGCATCTATGTTACCATCAAAGTTCGCTGCTTCGTCTACATCCAAGGTGCCACGCACATTGGTAGCAACGCCAGTAGCGGCAAGACTCGTAGCTCCAGCTACATCTAAAGTTCCATCGACATCTGCATTGTTGGTTACATTGAGATTACCACCCAATACATCCACTCCGTTCTGGGCATCTATGTTACCATCAAAGTTTGCAGCTTCGTCTACATCGAGTGTACCCCGAATGTTGGTAGCAACGCCAGTAGCGGCAAGACTTGTAGCTCCAGCTACATCAAGAGCACCGTTTAAGTCGGTACCATTGGCTACCTGGATGCCTACATCATTATTGAAGTTCACCACATTGGTGCCGGTAACAACCATGGGGTTGTCAGTTGTGTTGATCTGAGTCTCATCTAATTGGGTGAGTCCATCGACATCCAAATTATCCGGAGAGAAAGAACCAGAGATATTGATGTTAGTACCTGTGAGGTTGATGTCATCTGCAGCAGTAAGGTCTATGTTACCAGAAGTGGTGGTAGTTAAAGCGACATTGCTGGCATCCTGGGTTACGGTAACGCCACTGTTACCAGTTACAGCCAAAGGGCCATCGGTGGTATTGATAGCAACCTGATCGAGAGTGGTGGCTCCATCTACATCGAGTGCTCCGGTTACATTGGTGTTGTTGGTTACGTTTAAGTTGCCACCTAAGACATCCACTCCGTTCTGGGCATCTATGTTACCATCAAAGTTCGCTGCTTCGTCTACATCCAAGGTGCCACGCACATTGGTAGCAACGCCAGTAGCGGCCAGACTTGTAGCTCCAGCTACATCTAAAGTTCCATCGACATCTGCATTGTTGGTTACGTTGAGATTACCACCCAATACATCCACTCCGTTCTGGGCATCTATGTTACCATCAAAGTTTGCAGCTTCGTCTACATCGAGTGTACCCCGAATGTTGGTAGCAACGCCAGTAGCGGCAAGACTTGTAGCTCCAGCTACGTCCAGTGCACCGTTTAAGTCGGTACCATTGGCTACCTGGATGCCTACATCATTATTGAAGTTCACCACATTGGTGCCGGTAACAACCATGGGGTTGTCAGTTGTGTTGATCTGAGTCTCATCTAATTGGGTGAGTCCATCCACATCCAAATTATCTGGAGAGAAAGAACCAGAGATATTGATGTTAGTACCTGTGAGGTTGATGTCATCTGCAGCAGTAAGGTCTATGTTACCAGAAGTGGTGGTAGTTAAAGCGACATTGCTGGCATCCTGGGTTACGGTAACGCCACTGTTACCAGTTACAGCCAAAGGGCCATCGGTGGTATTGATAGCAACCTGATCGAGAGTGGTGGCTCCATCTACATCGAGTGCTCCGGTTACATTGGTGTTGTTGGTTACGTTTAAGTTGCCACCTAAGACATCCACTCCGTTCTGGGCATCTATGTTACCATCAAAGTTCGCTGCTTCGTCTACATCCAAGGTGCCACGCACATTGGTAGCAACGCCAGTAGCGGCAAGACTCGTAGCTCCAGCTACATCTAAAGTTCCATCGACATCTGCATTGTTGGTTACATTGAGATTACCACCCAATACATCCACTCCGTTCTGGGCATCTATGTTACCATCAAAGTTTGCAGCTTCGTCTACATCGAGTGTACCCCGAATGTTGGTAGCAACGCCAGTAGCGGCAAGACTTGTAGCTCCAGCTACATCAAGAGCACCGTTTAAGTCGGTACCATTGGCTACCTGGATGCCTACATCATTATTGAAGTTCACCACATTGGTGCCGGTAACAACCATGGGGTTGTCAGTTGTGTTGATCTGAGTCTCATCTAATTGGGTGAGTCCATCGACATCCAAATTATCCGGAGAGAAAGAACCAGAGATATTGATGTTAGTACCTGTGAGGTTGATGTCATCTGCAGCAGTAAGGTCTATGTTACCAGAAGTGGTGGTAGTTAAAGCGACATTGCTGGCATCCTGGGTTACGGTAACGCCACTGTTACCAGTTACAGCTAAAGCACCATCGGTGGTATTGATAGCAACCTGATCGAGAGTGGTGGCTCCATCTACATCGAGTGCACCTGATATTGTAGCATCATTATTGACGTTGATTGTTGTGAACGAAGCATCGGCCGGAGTATTTGAACCAATAGAGGATCCGTCGATGGTTGTGTTATCAATATCACCGCCATTAATTGTTAAATCATCATCAACTTCATCATCCTCGACAGCTCCAGCTACCAAATCCGTAAAACCTGCGTTGTTAATTTCAAGATCTCCAGAAACCGGGACACTATTTAAAGTAGTCCCATTTCCAATTAAGATATTTCCATCGGCCGAGGCATCTAATTCACTTTCATTGTTTGTGTTGTCACCGACTAGAATGCTTCCTTCTGTAAGGTCATTTTCGCTATCTATTGAGGTGTCCACATAATTTTTTGTGGCAGCATCTTGAGTTAAAGTTGGATCTGCCAGGTTGTTGATTTGTGAATCTCCTAAGTCAACATTTTGATTAGCAGCATCAAACCCACTGATGGGAATGTTAGCCTTATCGAGATCTTCATTCTGAATAGATCCGTCCAAAATTTCTGAAGTGGTGACAGCACCATCTGAAATCTCGGGCGATCCAACTGCGTCGGTATTGATTTGAAGATCAATTTGAGTTCCTTGATTCTGAGCAGAAATATCACCTCCAACAGGAAGCCCTTCAGCTACATTGCTTGAATTGCCAATGTAGAGATTGTCTTGATTAAGTGATGAAGAGGTGAATTCAGATCTGTCAGACCAGACAGGATTTCCTGAGCCATCTACAGTAAGTACGGAGTTGTCATTCCCTTCGGTATTGATTTTTGAAATGGTAATGGTACCATTTGCGATATCTTCATTTTGAATAGACCCATCAACAATGTTGGCTGATCCTATCTCAATAGTCACCTCAGATATTCCAGTAACTCTTCCCTTTTGGTCGACTACTAGTTCCAAGACATTGAATGCATCAGTGCCGTAAGTGCCTGCCGAAATAGTAGGTACGTTTTCAAGTTTTGCACCGGTTACAGCGAAATCAGAGATCTTTTCAGTTGTAACTGCTCCGCTACTAATCTTATCTGCAACTATAGCCCCATTATTGATTTTTTCTGTGGTAACGCTACTATTCTGAATTTTTGGAGTTGTCACTGCTCCATCGGCAATTCTATTTTCAACCACAGCCCCTAATTTTATCGTTGGATTTGGATAGCTTCCTGTCAGATCCCCACCTGCATTTGCATTATTAATAAGTCCAAGTCCTGCCTTCCAGACACCTTCACTCCAAAAATAAAATAACCTTTCACTGGTGTCAAAAACCATCAAACCATTATCCTGATTTGACAACAAGGCACTCATTGAAATTCTTTGAGTTGTTGTTACCCTCGGCACCAAAAATCCTTGATTGGAATTTGGCGAAACGAGTTCAAGTACAGCATTTCGGTTTGGGTTGGTTGTATTAATACCAACAGAGTTATCCTGGGCATTTGAAATAATGCAGGAGACTATGAGTGCAGTGGTAGCTGCGAGCTTTATAAACTTCATAATGGGGGATAATTTAAAGACTAAGGCTAACCTTAATAAGGATTAGGACTTCTTTGGTTTTATGGTTAAAAAAATAGGGCAGTGAGTCTACTTCAATAACTGGTCGTAAAAGTTATTGTAAGCAGCCATAATTTCCAAAAAATCAGTACGTTAACGGCGCAACTTTAGACGAACGGCTAAATTTCTTTTTTGAATTTTCATTTTGTCGTTCGAATTGGAGTTTTTTTGGTGGATTACTCGTATTTTGACATTAGTTTCATACCTTTGTATCTAATTACATTAAAGTATTCCGAAAGAGGGGACATCAGTCCCCTCTTTTTATTGATAGTAGTGTGTTAGAGAATAAGGTCAAAGCGTTAGCTGAAAAAGCCATTGAAGATGAGCAAGATTTGTTTCTTGTTGATGTAAAGATTAAAGGGAATTCAGGAAATCAAAAAGTCCTGGTCTTTGTTGACGGGAATAACGGAATTTCAATTGATCAGTGTAGTAAAGTGAGTAGGTATATTGGGAATGAAATTGAGGAAGAAGAGCTGATTGAAGGGAAGTATACTTTGGAGGTTTCTTCACCTGGGTTAGATTTCCCACTGACATTGCACCGCCAATACATTAAAAATATTGGAAGAGATTTAACTATAGAGTTAACAGATGGAACGCTACTAGAGGGAGAACTTAAAGTAGTAGATGATGATGAGATCTTGATTAATGGAAAAGATGAAAGATCGATTCAGTTTATAGATATAAAACAATCAAAAGTAAAAGTATCATTCAAGTAAGATGGAAGCGTCAGTATTAATTGATTCGTTTGCGGACTTTGCTAGAGGTAAAAACATTGACCGCCCAACAATGATCAGAATTCTGGAAGATGTATTCAGAACGATGATTCGTAAAAAGTATGAAACAGATGATAATTTCGATATTGTTATAAATGCTGACAATGGAGATCTTGAAATTTGGAGGTTCCGTGAGATTGTTGACGATAATTCGGAAGACATTTGGGATCACGATAAAATAAGTTTGACCGATGCGAGACAAATCGAACCTGATTTTGAGATTGGGGAAGAAGTAGCAGAGGAAATCAAATTAGAAGACTTTGGTAGAAGAGCTGTTATGACGGCACGTCAGACGCTAATTCAGAAAATCAAGGATCTTGAGAAGGATATTTTATTCCAGAAATACAAAGACTTGGTTGGAGAAATTATTCAAGGGGAGGTCTATCAAGTATTAGGCAGAGAAGTATTGCTGACAGACGGTGAGGGCAATGAGCTGACCGTTCCCAAGGGAGAACAAATTCCGAAGGATCGATATAGAAAAGGCGATACAGTAAGAGCGATTGTTCACCGAGCTGAGATGGTAAATGGGAATCCCAAAATTCTTTTATCAAGAACTTCTCCAGTATTCCTTGAGAGGCTTTTTGAAGCAGAAGTGCCTGAGGTTTATGATGGATTAATTACCATTAAAAACGTAGTTAGAGAGCCAGGAGAAAGGGCTAAAGTTGCTGTTGAGTCATACGATGATAGAATTGATCCCGTAGGAGCATGTGTTGGGATGAAAGGGTCCAGAATTCACTCAATTGTGAGAGAATTACAAAACGAGAACATTGATGTCATCAATTTTACCGATAATCTAGAGCTTTATTTAGCTAGGGCATTAAGTCCAGCTAAGATCACTAGTATGAAAATCAGTGAGGAGAAAGATCGGGTTTCTGTATATCTCAAGCCAGATCAAGTATCTTTAGCAATTGGAAAAGGTGGCCAGAACATTAAATTGGCAAGTAAATTAGTTGGGATGGAAATCGATGTTTTCCGTGAGTTAGACGAGTCCTCTGAAGAGGATGTGGATCTAGATGAATTTACTGATGAACTAGAAGATTGGGTGATAGATGAACTTAAGCGAGTTGGGTTAGATACGGCAAAGAGCGTATTGAAGCTCAGTACTGATGATCTAGTAAGAAGAACGGATTTAGAAGAAGAAACTGTACATGAATTAATTCGGGTTCTAAGCCAGGAATTCGAATAAACTTTAATTTTGGAGTGCTTATATGGCAGAATACAGATTAAGTCAAGTAGCTAGAAAGCTAAACGTAGGAAAGAATACTATTCTGGAATTTTTGAAGGAAAAGGGTCATGAAGTTGATTCTAATCCGAACTCAAAAATTCCACAGGATCAGTATGATATGCTTGCGCGTGAGTTTGCGGATTCTGCTCACGATAAAGAAGAAGCGTCCGAACTCACTATCGGCGGAAAAACCGACAATTTGGTTATAAACGCTGATAAGACTCCTGTTCAAGATAAATCTGAAGATGAGCGAATCCTCATAAAAGATAATGTCGCTTCGGATTCACAACCAGAGAAAATTTCAGCAAAAACAAAGCTTGATGGTCCTAAAGTTGTAGGCAAAATTGACCTGAACAAAAAGAAGGAAGAGCCGGCCAAAGAGGAAGCTAAAAAGGAAGAGCCAAAGGTTGAAAAGAAAGAAGAAGTAAAAGAGGCCAAGAAAGTAGAGGAAAAAAAGAAGGAAGAGCCATCTAAAGAGGAGCCTAAAAAAGAGGAGCCAAAGGTTGAGAAGAAAGAAGAAGTAAAAGTGGCACCTAAAGAAGAAAAGCCGAAGGAAGAAGAGAAGGCACCCGTAAAAGAGGTTATAAAAGCAAAAGCAGACTCCTTACGCGGACTTAAGGTTCTTGATAAGATTGAACTACCGAAAGATAAACCGAAACCAGTTGCTTCCTCTGATTCTAATCAGGACAGGAAAAAAAGACCGAGAAAAAGAATTCAGTCTGCAGGTGGGCCTCCGCCTCGGGGTAGAGTGGACAATAGGGGAGGAAGAACTCAGACAGGAAGAAAAACTGAGGAACTTTCAGATAAGGAAATTCAGGATAAGATTAAAGCTACCCTTGCTAAACTAAGCGGAGGAAGTGGAAAAGGTGGATCTCAACGCTCCAAATACAGAAAAGATAAGCGATCTGCCAAAGCAGAAGCAGAAGAAGAAAGACAACTTCAGGCAGAAGAAGCATCAAAAACACTTCATGTAACAGAGTATATCTCTGCTAATGACTTAGCCTCTTTGATGGATGTTACAGCGAATGATGTGATTTCGGCATGTATGTCACTTGGCATGTTTGTGTCAATCAATCAGCGCTTAGATGCAGAGACAATCACTGTAATAGCTGATGAATTTGGTTATGAGGTTGACTTCACTGAAGCCAAGGAAGAAACCGATATTGTAGAAGAGAAGGACGATGAAAAGGAGTTAGTAGATCGAGCACCTATTGTTACAATAATGGGTCACGTAGATCATGGTAAAACTTCATTACTGGACTACATCAGAGATTCAAAAGTAACTGAAGGTGAGGCTGGAGGAATTACTCAACATATTGGAGCTTACGATGTGATGACTGAAAGTGGTAAAAGAGTAGCTTTTCTGGATACCCCAGGTCACGAAGCATTTACTGCGATGAGAGCCAGGGGTGCCAAGATCACAGATGTGGCCATTATTGTGGTTGCTGCTGATGACTCTGTGATGCCCCAAACTAAGGAGGCTATCAATCATGCTCAAGTTGCTGGAGTTCCCATTGTCATTGCCATCAATAAAGTGGATAAGCCAAATGCTAATCCTGAGAAGATCAAGGAAGATTTATCTAATATCAACATTCTGGTTGAGGATTGGGGTGGTAAGTATCAATGTCAGCATGTTTCTGCTAAGACAGGTGAAGGTATTGATGAATTACTAGATAAAGTTTTGCTTGAAGCTGAATTATTGGAATTAAAAGCTAACCCTGATAAGCCAGCGGTTGGTTCTGTTGTAGAGGCGTCACTTGATAAGGGTAGAGGATACGTATCCACGATTATGGTACAAGCGGGTACGCTTCGTGTTGGAGATGTATTACTTGCCGGGCCTTATTTTGGTAAGGTTAAAGCGATGTTTGACCATCGTGGGCATAAACTGGATACAGCTGGGCCATCAACCCCTGTTTTAATGCTAGGACTGGACGGAGCACCTCAGGCAGGTGATAAGTTCAACGTGATGGAAAGTGATCGAGAGGCGAGAGAAGTTGCCAATAAGCGTGAGCAGATCTTGAGAGAACAGTCTATCAGAACCAAGAAGCACATTACGCTTGATGAAATTGGAAGAAGACTGGCAATTGGAAGCTTTAAGGAGCTCAATGTTATTGTCAAAGGTGACGTGGATGGTTCTATAGAAGCATTGGCAGATTCACTTCTGAAACTTTCGACTGAGGAAGTGCAGGTAAATATCCTTCACAAAGCTGTTGGTCAGATTTCAGAATCGGATGTACTACTTGCATCTGCTTCGGATGCGGTAATTGTTGGTTTCCAAGTAAGACCTTCAGGAGGTGCAAGAAGACTTGCTGAAACTGAGGAAATTGAGATTAGACTTTATTCGATCATTTACGATGCAATTAATGATGTAAAAGATGCAATGGAGGGAATGCTCGAGCCTACCAGTGAAGAGGTAATCACTGGAAACATTGAAGTTCGAGATGTTTTCAAGATTTCCAAAGTTGGTACAGTAGCCGGATGTTATGTTACTGATGGAATCGTGAAGCGTTCAAATCAGGTTCGATTGGTAAGAGATGGTATTGTGGTCTACACAGGAGAAATTAATCAGCTTAAGAGGTTCAAAGAGGATGTTTCTGAAGTGAAGAATGGATATGAGTGTGGTTTGAGCATCAAAAATTTCAATGACATTAAAGTTGGAGATATCATCGAAGGCTTTGAAGTAAAAGAAGTGAAACGAACTTTATAGTTTTAATAATGAAATTAATAGCCCATCTACTTCGATAGATGGGCTTTTTTATAGCTTACATTTCTGTTTGATTATATTAGAATCAAAGTCATCTAATTTCATTTATACTTGATCATTATTTAGTACAAAATGCAGATTAAGTTTTTTTAAAAAAGTAAACCTTCAACCGTTTTTTTCGTTACTTTGTTGATTAAGATGAAAATCTTGAGAAGATACCTACACATATGGACTGCTCTCATAACTGTTTTCGCAGTTAACTTAGCACTAGCTAATTCTAGTAGCAATTATCAGGAGCAAGAGCAGGACGGAAGAAGAAAATCGAATCAAACAATGATTCGTCCAGACGGTGAAGTGGGATCCGAATCCGATCAAAACCTACAAATTGAATCTTCTGAAGCTAATTCTTCACAAAATGAAGGTGGCCGAACCAATTCAATAAATATTGAGAATTCTGATGCTAAAGTTGATTCATTGGAAGACGATTCAGTTAGCAAATACAACTTTATTTTCTACTTCCTGTATAAGTTTAAATATGATACAGAGGAGTCTCCCTAGGCTACTATTGCCTGGTAGTTGTCAATATCATCCAGTGATATGGATCCTTCGTAAAATGCCTTTCCAAAAATAACTCCGTATAGTCCAAGGTCACGGAGCTTTTTTATGTCGTCCATTTGTCTCACACCTCCGCTAGCAAATATGCATAGGTCGGGAAATTCAGCTAACAGCTTTTTATAAAGATCAAAAGAAGGTCCTTCCATAGCTCCATCTTTCGATATGTCGGTTGTTTTCAGATATTTCAAACCTCTATCGTAGAAGTAAGAGATATGACTAAAAAGATCTTTGGATGTGGCTTTTTGCCAGCCTCTTATCCTGATTTTTCCTTTAAGACTATCTGCAGCTAACGCCACTTTTTCTCTACCATACGACATCAACCAATTTGCAAATTGTTCTTTATTGGATACGGCTACTGATGCAGCAGTTATACTCTCTGCTCCATACTCAAATGCCTTGAGGACGTCTCCGTCTGTATGTAGGCCTCCTGTAAAATTAATCTTCAAATCTGTGTATGCAGACACCATATGAAGGATGTCATAATTTACTGAAGTACCTTTTCTGGCACCATCTAAATCAATCAAATGAATGCGTGAAATTCCATGATCTTCAAATTGTTTAGCGACATCAATTGGGGTATTCTCATAGACTTTTTCACTTGAGTAGTCTCCTTGAGTGAGGCGAATTGTTCTGCCTTCAATAACGGATATTGATGGTACTAATAGCATAATAAGTTAGAATTGGTCCTTAAATAGAAAAACGCTTCTTCTAAAGTTACTAAATCTTGGTCAGATTTGACTCAATTTACTTCCACTAATTTGAATCCTTCTCCGTGAATTGTAAGTATTTTGAGGCTAGGTTCATCCTGAAGGTATTTTCTGATTTTCGCGATATAGACATCCATGCTTCTTGCATTAAAATAGCTATCATCTTTCCAGATTTTTTTTAATGCTATGCTACGCTCTACTGTCTTGTTTACATTCTCAAAAAATATTTTTAAAAGCTCATTTTCCTTGGTTGTAAGATTGATTTCCCTTTTAGGAGTAATGAGCCTATTTTCCTGATAATAATAGGTGAGATTCGCTATTTCAAAAGGGTTGGGGAAAGGTTCTTCATCCTCCTTTTTTACAGACCTCTTCAACACTGCCTGAATTCTTAAGAGCAATTCTTCCATGCTAAAAGGCTTGGTCATGTAGTCGTCAGCGCCAATGGTAAAACCTTTGATGATGTCTTGTTTCATTGACTTGGCGGTCAAGAAAATAATTGGAGTTTCATCGTCCTGCTGTCTTATTTCTTTGGCCAAAGTGAAGCCATCTTTTTTAGGCATCATCAAATCCAGTATGCAAAGGTCAAAAGTATCCTTTTGAAATGCTACCCCTCCTTCTTCACCATCTCTCTTGAGGGTTGTGTCAAATCCTTTTAGTCCGAGATACTCACTCAAAATTTCTCCAAGATTGGGGTCATCTTCTACTATTAATAATCTAGGCTTCATTTGCTAATGGTAAAGTGATTGAAAATTTACTTCCTTTTCCGGGTTCACTGTCTACATGAATTTTGCCCCCGTGAGCCTCAACAATTCGTTGTACATAGGCAAGACCTAATCCAAATCCCTTGACGTTGTGTAAATCTCCGGTAGGGACCCGATAAAATTTTTCAAAAATATGTTTTTGCTGTTCGCGTGTCATCCCAATCCCTTTATCATGAATAGAAATGATGAAATCTTCCTCATCTGAAGCTGTTCGCAGCGTAATATTCGGGGCTTCCGGAGAATACTTATTCGCATTGTCTAACAGATTAAGTATGATATTGGTGAGATGCATTTCGTCACCTTGAATGACATCCTTCTCTGCTTTTTCAATCATATTAAGCCGCCCTCCTCTTTGCTCTACTTGTATGGCAATATGATCGGCAGCACTCTTCACCATATCGCTCATGCGAATAAGCTCCTGCTTCAAATTATAATCTTTCCGATCAATTGCGGCTATTTGAAGTACTTTCTCTACCTGATCGCCTAACCGTTTATTCTCTTCTCCTATTACTTTGATGTACTTACTTCTAAGCTTACTCTGCTCAATGTCTTTATCGTTCAAAGCTTCCACTGCCAATGAGACGGTAGATATCGGGGTTTTGAGCTCATGAGTCATATTGTTAATGAAATCATTCTTCATCTCAGATAGCTTTTTCTGACGCACAATGGTACGAATGCTATATCCAAAGCAAAACAGGATTACTACTACCAAAAATCCTGAGCTGACCATTGCAGACCATACTTTGCTCATGAGGTAGCCTTGTTTTCCTGGAAAATCAATGATGAGCATGCTATCATTTCCGAATATATCATTTGGAAACAAGGAAGCTCTGAGATCACTTCGTTCCAAATCAGGTTTTTTTTGATTTCGTGTCAAAAGTAAAAACTGATCCGCGTGAGGTTGTAAAACTCCGTAATCATAATCTATATCTATTCCTTTACTGTTTAGCTCATTCTTGAGAAGAGAATCCAGCTGATTTGGATTGAATCTCGAAGAGATCGATCGATTTGGACCCATCAAATCCTTGACAACATCAAATGTAAGCTCATATTTGCGCGAAACCTTCGCCAGCTTATTTTCCAGCTGTTCTATTTTCACATCTCGCTCATCAATCATTTGTTCGATGTTTGTTCCCGGAGGTGGCGGAACTTGCTCGTAAAAATAATTATCAGCGATACTTGAAAAATTCACTACGAATTCAAAGCCACCCTCGTTTACTGTATCTGCAAAAAAGAATATCTGTTGATTCCCCTGTCTGATTATTTCTGTTTTACCTGAAACTCTTCTTTTTTCTTCCTGAATTTGTCTTAAACGGATATTTTCTTCATTCCTTTCATGAATCGGTGAGTTGAGATAGTTTAGTTTCTGTAGCGCTGCATAGGTCTCCTGCTTCTCGAGTTTATTCGCAACTGTATTTAGTGCATCCAGCACGTCCTTTCGGAACCGCTCCTCGTTTGCCGCCACTAACGAATCAATCCAATAGAGTTGAAAGGAGATCAGCCCAATCATGGCGAGCCCCATTAATCCGATTATCCATCTAAGTGTCTTTCGCTGCATATCCCAAAAATACGATGATGCGTCAAGTGTAGTTCATCTTTAACCATTTTTAACAAGGATTAACGACTGATTAACAGCAACATACAAGCTGAGTGCGTACTTTCGATTATCTAAATTTTAGATTCAAAACTCAGAATAATATGAAAACGAAATCTTTAATACTAATGCTGGCCATGGCACTATCGGGTAGTGCAATGGCACAGAAAAATGACGATGGAAAAATCATCGTAGAAATCACCAAGAACATAAACGGTGAAAAAAAAACCTTTAAAGGAGAATATAACAGCACCGAAGAGATGCATGCTGATCCAAATTATCGGGAGTTTGCGGGTGATCAAGAGGATTTCAATTTTTGGTTTGGAGACAATGATGGGGACGATGTGTTTTTACATCTTGACCAAATGCGAGATCATAATAAGTCATTTTTCAAATTCTTTGGCGATGATGCGGATGATGAAAATTTCTTTTTTAGAAGTATTGATGGAGATTCGATTGAAGGCTTTTTTAACCTTCAATTAGATGACATGGACTTAGAGGAATATAAGGAACATATGAAAAGCCTTGGTATTGAACTTGATAAGATGCTCAATAGATTCAAACATTCGGATAGTAAACGCCATGTTCGAGTGATCGAATTAAAACGGATTAAGATTTCTGATGTGGATGATGAGTTTGGAAAAAAGGGGAAGGTTGACAATGGAAATTTGCTGCAATTGGAAGATCTGAGTTTTTATCCAAATCCTTCATCCAATGGCCGGTTTAAGGTTCGATTTAATGTCATGGATGAGGGAGAGCTAAGTATTAAAGTTTCCAGCCTGGAAGGTAAAGAAGTATTTAGCAGATACTTTGAAAGATTTGGTGGCCAATATTCTGAAATGATTGACTTATCTGGTCAAAAGGAAGGAATTTATCTGCTGGAAATAAGTCAGGGAAGAAAGCGACTGACCAAAAAAATCGTAATTAATTAAGCATGTTTATGTGCCGATTCTCAGAGAGGAATCGGCTTTTTTATTTTGCTTTTGCTTAGTCTGAAATAATTAGACAAAATCCAACTCCATGATGATTCCTAATTTCTAACGTACTATCCTCTTTTAAGTACTTTCTGAGACGAGTTATAAAGACATCTAAACTTCTTCCTTTAAAATAATCATTTTCACCCCATATCGTTTCCAGGATTACTTCTCTTTTTAGGAGCTCGTTTTTATTTCGGATAAGGAGGCTCAGGAGGCTACCCTCCATTTGGGTCAGTGATTGTCGGTGATCCTGATAGGTATAAATCAGATTTTTCTCATCAAATGTGGACTGCCCAAAATCCAGTTTTTGAGTTGGCTGGGTTTTATCTTTTGATATATTTCTTCTCAAAAAGACATTGATTCGATACTCAAGTTCTTTCATAGAAAAAGGCTTTGCTACATAATCATCACCACCAACTTCGAACCCTGACAATCGATCTGATTCTTGAGATTTTGCAGTTAGAAACAGTATTGGGATGAAGTTATCAACTTCTCGAATTTTAGCGGCAAGTTCAAATCCATCCATTTTAGGCATCATTACGTCGAGTACGCAGATTTCAAAAGAACCTTTCTGGAATTCCTCGATAGCCTGAATTCCATCTTTGCTCCACCTGACATCATGACCCAACGTTTGAAGGTTATCTTCAATCATAAATCCAAGATTTTCATCATCCTCTGCAAGTAAGATTTTAGCCATTTGGTATCGTTATTTTGAATGTACTCCCAACACCAGGTTTGGATTTAAGTGATATTTTTCCTTTTAACTTTTTAACCTCTGAGGCCACAATATGCAGTCCAAGACCAAACCCTTTCTGATTATGCTGATTGTTGTTTTCAGGTACTCTGAAGAATTTTTTAAATACTTGTTTTTGATATTCCGGAGCTATACCTGATCCATTATCACTTATGGATATTTCCGTTTTTTTATCACTTTGATGAGCTTCAATCGATATCTCTTTTCCTCCATATTTAACCGCATTATCAATCAGGTTGCGTAAAATATTTTCTAATAATTTCAGGTTGGTGTAAATCTGCTTTGAGATACTGATGGTCAATTTCCAATCAATCATTTGATTAGAATATTGCTCTTTAACCTCTTTGATCAATGGATCTAAAAATTGATCAATATCGACCAGCTCTTTTTTTATTGTCGCATCACTTTCAGCAAGTGACGAATGTAGAATATCCTCCACATTTTTTTGAAGTCTGGAAACTTCCTTTTTTATGATTTGAACATACTTATTATTTCCTTCTGTATTTCTTTCAGCTAAAGTCGAGGATGCTAGTGAGAGTGTAGCTAAAGGGGTTTTCAGCTCGTGACTTACGTTATTGATAAAATCTCGTTGGACCTCACTGAGTCTTTTCTGCCTTAATATGACAAAGAGTGCAAACCCAAAGAATATGATCACCACAAGCGATATTGCTGACGTGAATTTCCAGAGATCAAATCCGGCAATCAGACTTCTTGATTTATCGGGAAAATAGATCCCAAAATAGTACTCATCGTTTTTCAGAACTGGCATTATGTCTTGACTTCTTTCTCCTCCAAGCCTGACATTTTCGGCATACACCATACGATCATTAGCACAGTCGTATACCCCATATTCAAAATCCTGTGAAATCGATCTTTTCTTGATTTCTGCAGATATTAAATATTCTAGATTAGTAAGGTCAATTTTGTCATTTGTTCTGACAATAAAGTAATTACCTGATACTTGTTCAATTGGATTAACAGCAGGAAAATCTTTTCCGTTGGCTTCACATAGAGACTCAACCACATTTCTCAGTGCTACCTGCACATTGTAGTTGAACACCTGGTCTTGTTGTGCGATGGCACGGTTGAGCCAAAAAACCTGAGTGCCAACTATGCCCAGAAGTGAGAGAACTGCAAGAATGACTAAAACCCGGATATGTACATTCCTCATAGATCCAAAAGTAACTACTCTTTATGGTTGGAAATTGGGTTTAACAACTCATTAACAATCATTAAGAGGTCATTAACATAGAATTGGTTGTTCACAATCCACATTTGGACAAACTAAATTTTTAAAATATATGAGAAAAGCAACTTTTATCTTAATGCTTGGAATTGCAGTAGCTGTTGTAGCAGGCATGACTCCACTTAAATGGAAAACCACTTCAATCGACCTGGGTCAGGTGTCAAAAGAGGAGGTATCTGAATTGAATTTTGAGTTTACGAACACGAGCGCTTCAGCTATTAAAATTGTAGAGGCAAAAGGTTCATGTGGCTGTACAAAAATTGAATTTCCAGATAGCGAAATAAAAGCGGGTGAAACGGCCTCAATCTCTGCCAATTTCAAGTCCGGTAAATTAGGTGCTTTTAAGAAAAACATCCGAATAAAGACTTCAGATTCTGATGAATATACGTATTTGTACTTTCAGGGAGAGGTAGTAGAATAATAAGGTTATCCCTCTTCATCGGAGGGATTTCTTTTTTTAGAAAAAGAAGCTCATATAAAGGGTTGGTAAATTCTCATCATCTCCAAAAGCATAATTAAAATTGAGGACAACAGAATTAAGCGGACTAACCCATACACCAAACCCTTTTCCCGTGTGCCATTTGTCTGAATTTTCTCCATCAATCCATACCCTGCCCGTATCGTGAAAAGCCAGTAATCCAAACTGTCCGGGGAATATGTAGCTTCTAAATGACGCGATTTTAAGCCTTAAATCTAAATTATGGTAGAAAGAGGTTTGTCCATAAAATCGTGTTCTTCTAAACCCTCTGAGGTTAGTCCTTCCTCCCAAAATATTTGCATTGAAGAAATCAAACTTATTAGAAGCAATGTGAGCTGCACCTACTCTATTAGCAATGACTAATCGAGATGGTAGCCTGGCGGTAAGGTAAAAAGCCCATTCTGCACTAAGTCGTGTGGTGTTTTCTGAAAAGTTTGTAATTGCTTCCAGGTGTTCTATCTCTGCTTTTGCAGTCATTCCTGCCCTCGGGAGCACCTTATTATCTCTGGAGTCAAATGATATCCCACTAACAATTCTTGCAAACTGATTGGTTTTAAAATCATCAACATCATTCGGTTGATCAGATATAAATCGATTAGGAGTATTTTCAACTTCAACAGATTTATATCCGGGAGTTATGTAGAATTTGGCTTTGGGTCCTACGCTTCTTGATATCCCTGCGTTTAGCTCAAATCGATCCATCCGTACTCGATAATAGTCAATGGGGTCATCATCCGGAGCGGTAAATTGATCCATCAAAAATTCGGATTCATTACCGACACCAAAGTAGTTATTTACAAAAAAAGGTTCCTGCCATAAAATGGATGTGTTCAATCCCCACCTTCCAAATACATTGGTATAGTCTCCGGCATAGTTAAACTGGAATGAGCCGGTTTCAAAGGCCCCTATGGCAGTGAAGGTGTGTTTGGCAGCAAAAGGTTCTTTTCTCCATCCATGTTTCGTATAAGCAAAGCCGCCTCCTAAAAACACACCATCATCAGGGTTCAATGCAGCGGTAACCAAAGGCATCAAAATATCATATTTGAAGGCTTTTCTGTCATATCTATTTACTTCCGGATTTTTGCTGAGTTTTAAGATTCCTTTAAGGTTTCCTTGCACTCTGGTGCTCTTGTAGCGATCGTAAACTTTCACTTTTGACAGTTTTTCATCAGCATTTCCATTAATGATTAAGTCTTTGTCTGTACCACCAATGATTCGGACTTTAATTTTTGAGTCTGACCCCTTGATTTCAAAGACATCTTCTCCATCAAAACCGTAAAGACGAATCTCTTTTGTTTCATCAGTTTTAAACAACCGCTCATAGATGACTTGTTCTAGATCTCCATCTTTTTCTCTTTTCCTAACGATCACTTTTGTTTCACTTTCGCTTAAATGTTCAATCAGAAAGTATTCATGCTTATCTGAGCCGGTTATTTCAACCTCTTTAGCCAGAAATAAATACTGTTCCCGTGCATAGGATTCCATGTTCGCCCTTCTGGCTTTCAGACTACTAGCAATTCTTTTTCCTGTAAGCTCCTCAATAGGGTCGGGCCAATTAGTTATCGCATTTTCAATGACATCATCGGTCAGGTTGTTCTTTAGAAACCGGATTTGTTCTTGCCAATCTTCCCAGTCTGGTTCATTCATAAATGTCCGGTCAAAAAAACGTGCATTTTGACTTAACCCTGGAGCCCAATCGACCTCATCATCAAACCCTTCAATCTTAGGTAAAGCCCATTTTCGAGCGGCTATTTTTGGGATGATGCCTTCATTAATGAAAAATACCTGATCACGGTCTCTTGGGATTGGTCGGTATATATTTCCCTTCTCCTTATCAATTTGAGCCCACCTCCACTGATCATCGTGCCGATCCCAATCACCAATCCACATATCGAATATTCGATTTCTAACAACAAAATTTTGATCTACTTCATTGTCATTATCCTCTCTCAAATTTTCAATTACCGTATCTGTCCCATCAATGTCTTCGCCACCTCCAAAATAAGCATCTCTTGATGCTGCTTCATTTGGACGTTCCTCATACAGCGCTAGCGTGCCGGCAAACGTATTTTGAAATTGTCCCAGCCTGGGATCATCCGGGATGAAAACGGGTTTAGGATTGGTATGGTATATGTTCACCGCTTCTGCAAGTGGAGGAACGATGAATGCACCGTAAGGGTGCGATGCGGAGATTTGATCTTCTACAATATCCTGAGCGAACGTTTTTTGAAGAGCTGTTGGAATGGCATTTTCAGGAAACTTTTCGATAGACCTTAGTACATATTCTCGTCCATCCTCGGCAACTAACCGTAGTGATTTAGTTTGCATTCCACCACCCTTTTTGACTACATCCAATCCCCCTTTTTCTGTCCCAATGTCAAACACTTCTACTTCTATGGGAGTGCTCCATACATCTCTGTAGTTTTTTCCAAGCCACCGATACTTTCCTTTGTCTCCCTCATATTTACGACTCGCGGCAACTGTAACAGTGCTGTCCGAAAAATCAAGTGGAGCCAATTCCTGAATGGTTTCCTGAAGCTCTTTTTTATAGAGATCGGTTTCAAATAGTAAACCACCATCTATTCCCCAGTATTTAACTGAGGCGCTTCCTGATTCTTGAAAGTTTATGACGGCAAATCCCTGTTCTTTTTTAGCAAAAAGGCTTCCCTTTCCTTTTTTCACATGTGTGACTTTTGAGCCTGACCCGCTAACGATGAAGTGATGCCCATCTCTTTGAATAAGTTGGAGTGAATGCTCATGACCGCTGGCATAAACGACCTCTTCGGCCTCATCCATTGAAGCTACTATTTCATTCGATATGGCTCTATATTTTGGGTGAGTATTGTCCTGTATGTTTCCGATCAGTCTTCTAAAAAGGGGCTGTAAACTTCCCAAAATGGGAAAGGGTTTCATGTGGTCTTTCAAGCTAAAATTCCCATGGTGTTCACCGTAAGTATAAATGGGGTGATGAGCAGCAATTAGCAGGTGCTTACCCGCATTCCGTTTTATAATGGCATTCAGATCTTCTAATGCTTCAATCGTGGATTTGTTATTACAATTGTCATCCTCATCTGGCTTGTCCCATCTATGGAGAAAATATTGAGTATTTAGGATGATAAGTGTGGACTTTTCTCCCATCGGGATTTCGTATGGACCCGGACAGCCACCAGTTGGAAGAAACACATTCTTGCCATCAAAATAGTCTCGAACAAATTTTTCCATGTTGAGCGCGCGCTCCCACCCGTAGTTTCTTCCCTGAGCCCAATCATGATTTCCTGGGATGATATAAGCTTGGCCGGGAAATTCTTTCATGATTTCCAGCTGAGGAATCAACTTATTTTCCATTTCCACTCTTTTAGGGTGTTCCTTTTCAGGAAGTCCCTTGGGATAGAGGTTATCTCCCAGAAATATGAGAAAATCACTGGAGGTAGCATTTGCTATTTGCTCCCTAAGCAATGTTAGATTGGGATCTGGATTTTTAGGCTCACCGGCATCACCCATCAGATAGATCTTCTGGCTCCAGAGGATCCCGGGAATTAGCGTAATTAGAAATGCTAATTTTCTCACGTGCCTGTTTTTTTCATTTCAAATTCTAAAATATACCCACGGTCGCCCTCACCTTCACTACTAATAAACATGGTACCGTCAGTAGAAAAACAAATACCTTCCGGTTGTCCTAAAATTCTTGGTGATATAGGATATGTTGCTAAAATACTTCCGGTTTTACTTACAACGAGGAGCATCTTTCCTACCGAAGAAAGGATGTAATAATTTCCTGTCAATGGATGAGTTGCTATGGCAGATGGTTTAAACTTTATTCTTTCTTGATCATAATCAAATGCACGGTGAGCTTCCCAGAATGCCTCTAATTCTTTTGGTCCGATTACAAAGTACGGTTCAGTTCCTAGTGTTTTGGTGTCAATGTCAAAGGTGTAAAAACCTCTTCCAGGCATTTTCTTATCGCCCAAGTGTCCATCCTCTTTGCATGCAATCAACAAAATATTCTTAACCGCATCATAGCCCAAACCTTCTGTGTCATTATTGTCGTGTAAGGCTGTTTCATATTTTTTTGATTCTGTTTGCTTTGCTTCAGTGTATTGAAAATGAAAGACATCTCCATCATGCTTCAAAACGTAGATGTCATTTCCAACCAACTCTACTCCTTCGTAATCATCTGCCTTTGCGAAACCGATTGAATGGATGATTTGTTTCTTTTTAATATCATATTCAAAGAGCTTTCCAGACTCATCGTCAATGGCTAATAATTGAGCTGGAGATTTGAAGGATAACCCAGAAACCTCTTCTAGTACGTATGGTAAATAGTGTCTATCCGTCGGGCTTTTTAAATCGTATGTCAGGTTCAGGTTTTCATTTACAAGGAATAAGCTATCTGCATGCTGCCCAAACGTGGAACTTGAGCAACCTTGGTTAAAAAAAATTAGCAAGATGAACAATAAAATAGGGGCTATGTTCTTTATGAAAATCATAGGTTGATCTAAAATGTCAAGGGTACAACACTAAATTGCCTAATTTTTGTTCTATTTTGTGAAGGATTAGAAAGGAAAATGACTGAGAGTTTAATTATTGGTCTCGTAAAGGATTATTCGGTTAAAGTTCTATCTCAGGAACTACCAGAGAATATGACCTACCATTCCATCAATCACACGATGGATGTAGTGGCGTCAGCTCTGGAAATAGCCGAACAGCAGGGCTTGAGTGAGGAGGATACAGAAATAGTCCACATAGCAGCCTGGTTTCATGATTTAGGTTACACCAAAGGGTGTGAAAGTCATGAGAAAAATGGAGCTCAAATGGCGAGAGATTTTTTGAGTGCGCAAGGGTATGCGAGTGAGAAAATTACGAAAGTAGCCGATTGTATAATGGCTACTCAGATGCCTCAGAAGCCAAAAAATTTACTTGAACGTATTATTTGTGATGCTGACATGATGCACTTAGCAGATCACAATTATTTTGCTAAAGCCGACTTGCTTCACAAGGAGATTGAAAAAACGAAGGTTTGTAAAATTTCAGAATCTGAGTGGCTTAAAATGAATCAAGAGTTCTTAGATAAACATTGTTTTTTTACGGATTATGCCCGTAAGAACTACGAGTCAGCGGTGAAAGAAAACCTAAAAAAAGTTAGAGATCGCTTAAAGTCATGGAAGAAAGCGAAAAAGTAGATAAACTTGAGAATAAGGTCTCTAAGCTTAAGAAGCAAATAAAAGAGGCCAAGGAACTGAAACCTACCAGAGGTATTGAAACGATGTTTCGAACCACCTCTAAGAATCATATGGAGCTAAGCGCCATCGCTGATAATAAGGCGAACATTATGATTTCTATTAATTCGATTATTTTATCCGTTCTTGTTTCTGTTTTAATCAGGAAGTTGGAAGAATATCCACATATGACAATTCCTGCCGTTTTATTAACCCTGGTTTGTTTAACCACAATTGTATTTGCGGTATTAGCAACACGCCCAAACGTCACTTCAGGTAAGTTTAAGCATGAAGATATCATTGACAAGAAGGCAAATCTTCTATTTTTTGGGAACTTTCATCGAATGACATTAAAAGATTATAAATGGGGGATGACAGAGATGTTAAAGGATGCTGACTACCTGTATGGTAGCATGATTAAAGACATTTATTTTCTAGGGGCTGTTCTTGGAAAAAAGTATCGACTGCTCCGAATAAGTTATACGATCTTTATGTTTGGATTTGTTTTGGCGATCCTGGGGTTCATAATAGCCGAACTCTTTTTCAAATCTCCTTATCCATATTGATTTTCAGATATTCATAAGTAGCTGACTGAGCTCTGACACCATACTCACTTTTTGGCCTTTCATTTCTCATTTGAGGGGAGAGCCATACGCCTTTCACATCATCTTGCCATTGAAATTTGAGTATCGAGAGAATCTCTTGCTTCATCGGATCATTTGTAATAGGAAAACAGACTTCAATACGACGATGAAGGTTGCGATTCATCCAATCCGCTGAGCCCAAATATATTTCTTGGTTGCCTTTATTGTGAAAGTAAAAGACCCTTCCATGCTCCAAGTTTCGATCTACAATTCTCTTCACCTTCAAGTTGTCATTTGGAATTAGGCAACAAATACTCCTCACTATCAATTTCACATCTACTCCTTTTTCACTTGCCTCATAAAGTTTATTGATCAATTCAGATTCCTGAAGGTTATTGACCTTAACAATAATTCGAGCTTCTTTTCCAGCTTCCGTGTGAAGAATTTCTCGGTCAATTTTACTCATAAAATGCTCATAAGCTCCAAATTGTGAAACAATTAAATGCTTAAATGGAGGTGGAGTATATTTTGTGAGGAGGTGTTGAAATAGATTTGAGAGTTCTGAAGTCATACCTTCATGGATAGTGAATAGTCCATGATCGCAATAAATTTCTGAAGTTTTTTCATTCAGATTTCCCGTGCCGAAAAAACCATACATTTTATGGCTCTTTTTCACCAAAGCTACTTTGGCATGAACTTTTAAGCCTGGCAAACTATAGATGATTTTTACCCCGGCTCCTCTCATTTTTCTTGCCCATTCCAGGTTGTTTTCTTCATCAAATCGTGCTTTCACTTCCATGAAAACAGATACTTTTTTACCATTCTTAGCCGCGCTTATTAATGATTCTCCTATTAAAGAATCTTTCGCCATTCTGTAGAAAGTTACGTTTATCTCCGTAACCTCAGGGTCAACAGAGGCTTCATTGAAAAACTGTAATACATAGTCGTAAGATTGATAAGGGAAATGCAATAAATAGTCCTCTTGCTCGATACATTTTAATATAGATCTACTTTCATCCAAACCAGCCACTGAAATAGGTTTTCGATTTTCATAAATCAACTCATCTTCATTGATCTGGATTTGAAAGAAGTCATCCAAATTATGATACCTTCCACCCGTAACTATATCTTCGGGGGAGAGGTCCAGTTTAGTGGTAAGTTTTGACAATAGCTCATTATCCATTGCCAGATCAAATAGGAATCTGGAAGGAACACCCAGATTTCTTTTTTGAATTTGCTTCTCAATCTTTCGAACGAGATTCCCTTCAAATTCATCATCTATCTGAAGGTCAGCATCTTTATTAAGCTTGATGGAGTAAGCTTGATTGACATCCAGATCAGGGAATAAAACATCCAAGTGTAGCCTTATCACATCATCCAGAAATATGTAATACGTCTTGTTTTCTAATTGATGTCTGGAAAACCGACCGAGCTTGTCGGATGGAATCTTTAGCACAAACGCCTTATTCGATTGTGCTGTCACTACAAGATAAATTGCACGATTGTCCAGGAATAAATTCTCAGCACGGTCTAATGAAATTGGGTGTAGAAAAGCAGAGACTTTGGTTTTAAAATAGTGCAGTAGTTCAGGAAGAAGCTCTGGAGGAATTTGATCGATATGCGTGCATATAAAATGTTTTTTTGCTTTGAGATTTTGGATTATTTCATCCATAGCATTACCATACTCATTCAACTGGTGACTTACTTCCCTGTGAATTTCACCCAGTAATTCATCTGCATTGAAATCAACACGCCTATTGATCTTCTTCTTATCTATCTGCTTGATATTCCGGATGTTTGCTACTCGTACCCTAAAGAATTCATCCAGATTAGATGAGTAAATTGCTATAAATCTTAATCTTTCTAACAATGGTACTGATTTGTCCATTGCTTCCATGAGAACCCGATAATTGAATGAGAGCCAGCTTAGATCTCTATCGAATAACTTCACTTTATGCCAGTTTAATAATTTCCATCTCTTGATCTATCCCCTTTAGTTTTACCGCACCCAAAGATGTACCATTTTTCGCAAGGTGTTTGACTTCTTCATAAAAGTTAGCAGACACCAACCATGAGCATTGATAGTCCTTGGTCATTTGTTCTAAGCGTGCTGCTGTAATTACTGGAACCCCTGAAATGGAAAACTGTTGTCGAGTGCTATTTCCAATATTACCCGCTATAATTTCACCATTGTGAATGCCGATTCCTACTTTTATTTCGTCGTTCCAATCAGATTTATTCATCTGACTTATCTTAGACAAGATGTCTCTGGCTGCTTTAAAAGCATTTTCTGGTGTATCACCATCCTGAGATGCGAATGAGGCCATAAGACCATCGCCCATGATCTGGTTGATCATTCCTTGATTGTCATGAATACAATCCATGATCGGTCCAAAAAACTTGTTTTGGAATTTATTAACCTCTTCAGGAGACAAACTCTGCACTCTTTTTGTGAAATCTCGAATATCCAGAAACAGAACTGAGGCTTTTATTTTGAAGCTGGCACCCCCTGCCTCTGTGAGTGCCTGTACAACTTCTTTTGATACTTGTCTACTAAAAAGTAATTCAATTTGATCCCGCTCTTCCTGCGACTTTATAGCTACGGTAAGTCTTTTATTTATTTCTTTAGCTACTAGTCCCGCACATGTTCCTGCAAGTAAAAACATGATTGCTTTTGTATAATAAACGATTGATGGCAACATGGAGGAGGTATCGTAATTTTCAAAAGTCCAGTATATAATAACAATGTACGTAATCGCTATAAGTACTCCATTAAGAAAGCTTATCCAGAAGTTAAGGTAAAGGGCTGAAACGATAATTATGGGGACAAAAATGAAAATCAACGGGGAGTCCAGAAATATTCCGTTTCCTTCCCATTTAATAATAAAAAAAAGCCAGATAAAGGGTACAATTGAATCTGAAATAACAGAATAGTATTTATACCATATGGGCAATGGTTTTTCGCAATCAGCTATTTTCCCAACCATCCAACGGGATATTAGTAGAATAACTACAAATGCCGCTGATGTGTAGATGCCAAGCTTGATGCTACGATCATCAATAAAGGTATCCGAGATTGCTGTGGGAAAAAATAAAATATTTGTTACTAAAAGGGCCAAACCAATAATAAGAATGCCCAGGAAGATTTCTAATCGTCTTTTTTCGGTTTTTACGATCTCCAGATCAATACATTTTTCTAATTCGTCTAGTTGCATCAGGATCTAAGTTTTCCTTTTGGTCAGATAAGCTTAATTTTAATAAGCGCCGCAAGTAATAAGACAATTTACTGCCTTGTTGGTTCCCATGACTAAGGATTTGTTTGGATGAATATACGATTGATATCGGAAGGGGATTTTGAAAAGCTGTTTGATACCTTCAAAGCAGCCTTCACGGATAATGAAGTAAGATTCCAACCTTCATCTCAGGATTTTTCTTATCGGTTACATAAAAAGCTTCTCTTCAATAGAGATATTTCAGCGGCATTTTTTGATGGAGATCAAATGACAGGATTTATCTTGCATAGTTCTAATCTGTATCAAGGGATTCCTACAGCGTACAATGGTGGAACAGGAGTTTTACCGGGCTTCAGAAATCAGAAAACCGCTGAGAGCATGTATGAGTTTTTGATCCCTAAAATTCAACAAAAATTCTTAGCCCGGATCCTTTTGGAGGTAGTGGAAAACAATCAAAAAGCGATTTCTCTGTATGAGAAAATTGGATTCAACTTTAAGAGGAGGTTCCATTGCTATAAAATGACTGAGGCGTTTGAAAGCCATGTAAAGTTCGACATTATAGAAGGATCTATAACAGACGTAAATTTTAATTTTAATGATTTTGAGCCATCATTTATTGATAGTTCAGAGCATCTAAAAAGAGGGTACGAGAAAGTTCTTCTAGCCAAAGAGGAAAATGAAACCGTTGGTTATGTGATTTTTCAACCACATATCGGGCGAATTTCACAACTTGCAGTAGATAGGATACATAGGCAAAAAGGCATTGGAGAGGCACTACTAATGCAAACACAAAAACAATCTGAAAAGCGATTGACCATTATGAATATACCGGAAGATGAGGTTGGGTTTGATGTTTTCTTAAAACGTTGCGGTTTTCAAAATCAAGTGAATCAATATGAAATGGAATTGATAATTTAGGTCATGCTTTTCTCGCACTTACCTAATATTATCAAGGGCCGGCTTAACCTAAACTCGGATATAGTAGTCTCTGGAATCTCGACGGACACTCGAATAATTTCTGGGAGTTCGAATGAAGTTTTCGTAGCACTTAAGGGAAAACGAGACGGCCATGATTATGCAAAAACAGCATGGGATAAAGGTGTTCGGAATTTCATCCTCGAAAAAGAATTAGCATTACCAAATTCAAATATTCTTTTGGTAAACAACTGCCTTGACGCGCTGCAAAAGATTGGTGAATATCATCGTAAACACTTCGACATTCCAATAATTGGCATCACAGGAAGCAATGGAAAAACAACTGTGAAAGAGTGGTTATCTACCATTCTCGCAAAGAAGTTTTATGTTGTAAAAAGCCCTAAAAGCTATAATTCTCAAATTGGTGTGCCATTGTCGCTACTTGAAATTGAAAACATGCATGACATTGGTGTTTTTGAGGCGGGAATATCACAAAAAGGAGAGATGAGAAATCTTGCCCGGATGATTAGTCCAACCTTCGGAATTTTTACCAACATTGGCCAGGCACATAGTCATGGCTTTTCTTCAACGAGGGAAAAGCTGCAAGAAAAGCTGCAGCTATTTGCTTCGGCTGGTAAAGTCCTTTTTAGAAAGGACACCCAATATTTTGAGCTAATTGAAGAAGAGCTGGGAAATAAGAAGATTAGCTGGAGTCTACAAGGAAATGCCGATTATAATGTCGAATGGGAAGATGAAACTATTCGAGTAGGTAAGCTCAATTTCAATGTCGAGTTTCAAAGCAAAACACATCTTGAGAATTTGACGCATTCCATTATTGCAGCATTGGAGATGGGACTCAATCAGCAGCAAATTCAAAGAGGCATAGATCTTATCGAGATAGTTCCTATGAGGCTTGAATTAAAGAAGGGAATAAATGGATCCTATATACTAGATGATTCTTACAACAATGATGAGGTAGGTTTAAAGGTAGCACTAGATTATTTGGAGTCACACAAACAGAATGAAAATCGGACACTGATTTTATCAGATATTCTCCAGTCAGGAAAACCAGATGATGAGCTCTATCAGGATATTGCGAAAATGCTAAGAGAAAAAAAAATCAACCGACTGATAGGAGTAGGGCCGCTGATCAGTGCTGCCAACGCCAATTTTCCAGACAATTCTCTTTTTTTTAAAAACACAGATAATTTACTTGAAAACTTACCAGCTTTTCAAGATGAGATGATTGTAGTAAAAGGAGCGCGGGATTTTGAATTAGAAAAAGTGGTAAAACGACTTGAGCAGACAAGTCATGGAACTGTTCTGGAGGTCAATTTTGAATCATTGCAGCATAATTTAAGTCAATATCAAGTACGCTTAAAGCCGGAGACCAAGCTGATGGTGATGGTTAAAGCTAACGCGTATGGAAGTGGAATTTTAGAGGTGGCTAACTTTCTACAACATCAGCGTGTGGATATGCTTGGTGTAGCTTATGTCGATGAAGCGATTCAGCTTAGAAAGAATGGGATTAACATTCCAATTATGATCATGAATCCTCACACTGAAAGTTTTGAGCAATTCGAGAGGTATGATCTTCAAGCTGAGGTATTCAGCTTAGCACACCTGGATAGACTGCTCAAGGATACCAAACACCATCCAAAAATTCACCTAAAGATAGATACAGGAATGCATCGACTTGGGTTTAGCTATGAAACGATCAATGAACTTATTGAGAAATTAGAAATGAATCCCAATGTAAAAGTAGAAGGTATTTTCACCCATTTTTCAAGTGCAGATTCATCAATTCAGGACGATTTTACAATTAAACAAGCACAGGTGTTTGAAGAGGTTTATGAGCGATTAACAAACGCATTAGGGTATCAACCGATTAAGCATGCCTGTAACTCAGCGGGAATTGTGCGATGGCCGCAATACCATTTTGATATGGTTCGGCTAGGTATAGGCTTACATGGATTTGATCCAACAAACAAATTACAATTACGGCAATCCAGCCAACTTAAGTCAATCGTTTCTCAGATTCAGGAAGTTAAAGCAGGTGAAGCTGTAGGGTATGGAAGGAATGGGAAGGTAGAAAGAGCGAGTAAAATTGCGATTATACCGATTGGATACGAAGATGGCTACCTTCGAATTTTTGGAAACGGTAATGCCAAAATGAGTATCAATAAAAGTCTTTGCCCAACCATTGGGAATATATGTATGGATATGACCATGCTGGATGTTACGGATGCCAATGTAAAAGAGGGTGATGAAGTAATAGTCTTTGGTTCCGAACCAAGCATAGAGGATTTAGCAAAATGGGCCGGTACAATACCTTATGAAATTCTTACCAACGTAAGTAATAGAGTTAAACGCATATTTATTTCTGAATAATTATGAAAACAAGCGCAGCAGTTAAGTTCCGAAATGGTATATATGGTTTTCTCTGTATCGGCGTAGCTCTATACGCATTATCTCATCTTTTCAGAGATGACTTTTATTCTTTTAAAACAAATGGGGTTTCTGATTTTCTGATATGGAGGATTGCCTTTCACATGCATTTTATCGGCGGGGCAGTGGCATTGGGTCTTGGCTGGACTCAGTTTCTTAAAAACTTCAGGACCAAACAATTGAATTTGCATCGAAGGTTAGGCTATCTATATATCATAGCAATAGTTTTGGTAAGTTCACCGGCTGCATTTTATATGGCACTCTATGCCAATGGTGGGTTTAACAATGTCGTAGGTTTTGGGATGATGGCGTTGTGCTGGTTTACGTTCACTCTTGCAGCTTTTGTTAAAATTAAGGGTAAAGATATTGAGGCCCACGAAAGGTGGATGATCAGGAGCTTTGCAGTTACGCTGGGAGCCGTTACCCTTCGCATCTTTATGCCTCTCATGATTATTGGAGGAGTATCGCCATCGGAGGCATATCAGGTGATCGCATGGTTTTGTTGGGTTCCAAACCTGTTTGTTGCCGAGTGGATCATTCAGCGTAAATATTTACCCTCCGCATCCTAAAAATTTTTTAAAATCAACATCTTCAGGAAAGCCAGGCTTTACTTCTTTCTCTGTCTCTTCAACAGGCTCTTCCTTTTTCTTCTTTTTTAATTTCTTGGTTTTTTTATCCATTTCTTAAAGGTAGTACGAAAAGTTACCAGTTGCGTTTTGTACAGTTATCTTTGCCTCATGCCTACACAAGACATTACGGATATTAAAATTGGCGTGCTTGGAGGCGGTCAGCTTGGCCGAATGATGATCCAGTCCGCAATCAATTACAATCTTGATATTTCAATTTTAGATCCAGATGAAAATGCTCCATGCGCTCATCTGGTGAAGCATTTTTCTGTTGGAAAATTAACAGATGAACAAGCTGTTTACAATTGGGGGAAACAATTTGACCTCATTACGATAGAAATAGAAAATGTAAGTGTGTCTGCCTTGAAAAAATTGCAGGATGAAGGAATACAAGTATTTCCACAGCCTGAAATCATTGAGCTGATTCAGGACAAGCGAAAGCAAAAAACCTTTTATAAAGCGAATCGAATCCCCACTTCCGATTTTGTACTTACTGAAGGCAAAGAAGATGTGGCAAACCACAAAGAAATGTTACCGGCGGTAAACAAACTGGGGACTGAAGGATATGATGGCAGAGGCGTGCAAATGATTCGAACAGCAAATGATTTGGAAAAAGCTTTTACTAAGCCCGGCTTGCTTGAAAGACTAGTGGATTTTGAAAAAGAGCTCAGTGTAGTCGTTGCTAGAAATGAATCCGGCGAGATGCAATGCTTTCCGGTAGTTGAGCTGTCCTATCATCCGGAACATAATCTCGTCGAGTTTCTCTTTGCACCCGCTCAGATCTCAAATGATATTGAAGAAAAGGCTTACCAGCTCGCTAAAGATGTCATCAAAAAACTAGACATGATCGGCTTGCTTGCGGTTGAAATGTTTCTGACTAAAGATGGAGATCTGTTGGTAAACGAAGTTGCACCTCGAACACATAATTCAGGCCATCACACGATTGAAGCAAATTTCACCTCTCAATTTGAACAGCATTTAAGGGCGATCCTGAACCTTCCTTTAGGGTCAACCGAGTTAATATCTCCAGCTGCGATGGTAAACTTATTGGGGGAGGATAATTTTACAGGAAATGCCATGTATGAGGGAATGTCTGACTGCATGGCAATGAAAGGAGTTTATGTGCATCTTTATGGAAAGAAATTGACTAAGCCTTTTCGAAAAATGGGTCATGTAACGATCACTGATGACTCCATATCAGATCTAAAACTAAAGGCGAGGAAAGTAAAGGAAACATTAAAAGTAAAAGCGTAATGGCATCACCGAAAGTTGGAATAATCATGGGAAGCAAATCTGACCTTCCTGTTATGCAGCAAGCAGCTGATATACTTAAAGAACTTGGGGTTGAATTTGAACTGACAATCGTTTCAGCTCACAGAACTCCACACCGAATGCTTGAATATGCAGAAGGAGCAAGAGGTAAAGGTCTTCAGGTGATTATTGCCGGGGCTGGTGGAGCTGCGCATCTTCCTGGGATGGTAGCTTCTTTGACCACCCTTCCTGTTATCGGTGTTCCTGTCAAATCAAGTAATTCCATTGATGGTTGGGATTCGATCTTATCCATTTTACAAATGCCTGGAGGTATACCTGTCGCTACAGTTGCGCTGGATGGGGCCAAAAATGCAGGTATTTTGGCCGCTGAAATAGTAGGTGCTACTGATAATGCGATTGCCAGCAACCTTCAGAAATATAAAGACTCATTGCGAGACAAAGTGATGGAAAGTGTTAAAAGCCTTGAAAAATAAGGTTATTCAGCAGGGAGCTACTCTTCAATAGCGTCCGGTTCATCCTCATCTCTTGGAAACATAAGCGAGAGGCCTATGGCCAACACGAGCGCTCCTATGATGATACCAAATGATAGGTAAATAGGGACATGAATCTCGAAAATTTCGGCTAGCATTTTAGCTCCTATGAAAATTAGAACAATAGAAAGCCCTTTTTGAAGCAGGTAAAATTTATCTAAGACATTGGCGAGAAGGAAAAACATTGCCCTTAGTCCCATCACAGCAAAAATATTTGAAGTATAGATCACAAATTCATTTTGTGAAATCGCAAATGCGGCAGGAATAGAATCAACTGCAAAAATTAAATCTGTCGACTCAATAAGGATGATTACCAGGAATAACGGAGTAAACAACAACTTACCTTTTTCTCTAATCCAAAATTTACCACCCTTATCTGTGGTACTCATTGGAAGTACTTTTTTTGCGGCCTTTAAAAGCGGATTCTTTTCAGGCTCAAGCTCCATGTCATCTTCTTCACTAAACAATTTGATGCCTGAATAAACAAGGAATACACCAAAAACATAAAGAATCCAATGAAATTCTGCGATGAGTAGAGCACCTACAAAAATGAATACTGCTCTAAAAACAATGGCGCCCAGAATTCCCCAGAATAGGATGTTGTGATAGTATTCTTCCTTAACCTTAAAGTATCGAAGAATAAGCAGGATTACGAAAATGTTGTCAACCGAGAGAGCTTTTTCGGTAACATAGGCTGAGAAGAACTCTAAAGTAGCTCCCGATCCCTCACCATAGAAATAGATCAATGTACCATATCCAACAGAAACAAGAACCCAAAAAATTGATTGCTGAAGCGCCTCTTTTTGAGAGACTTTTTGATGTTTCTTATGAAAAACACCTAAGTCTACAATCAGAAACAGAACGATGATAACACCGAACACTCCAAATAGGATTCCCTCGTTCTGACCTGAAAATAAATTAAGCAGCATTTTTTATGGGTGACTGTGATATAGGCCTTTATCCAAATTAATCATTTCAGCACAAATAAAGAAAATTTAAAGGATATACGAACTTACTTTCTTTTGAGACGTCAGTGCCCCATAAAAAAGATTAACCAGATTATTATCAAAATAGGTAATAGGATAGGTATGGAAAATTTAATGATATAAGAAAAGAATGATGGCATTTTGATACCTACTTGCTCAGCAATTGACTTTACCATAAAGTTTGGTCCATTACCAATGTAGGTAAATGCACCAAAAAAGACTGCACCAAGCGAAATAGCCATCAAGTCAAGTAATGAATCCGCATACTCATTATTCGAAAAGGCAATGACTTCACTAATTTTATTCACATCGGCACCTACACTTGCCATAGAGGCAGTCAGGAAATTGACATATGTAGGAGCATTATCCAGGAATCCACTGAGTATACCTGTTCCCCAATATAATGTACTTGGCCGAATCAATTTTTCGCCTTCAGGAGATTGAGCAAACTCACTCACTAATTCTAATGCAGGCATCATGGTAAAAAATATTCCAATGAAAAGAAAAGCCACTTCCCGAATAGGCTCGAAACTGAATTCATTCCCCTGAATAGCTTGAAGGTCTGCAAACCTGAACGATCCAAATGCAGCTAAAAGCATTATTATTTCACGGATATATGAAAATTTTTGTCCCATATATTCAATGCCTGGCACCCAATCAAATACATTAGGGTCAAGAAAAACTGCACCAACTACGACTGCTAGCCAGAGGAAGTTTCTTTTTCCTACTAAAGATATTTTACCGGTCGGTATGACGTCCTCTTCTACTTCACCGCGCATCAGCGCATAGTTTGTTTTATTTCGAATATCGAAGAAGTAGAAAAAGACGAGTAGAAGTACACATGCAATCGCCCATGGGACCAAATTGTGGATGATTGTCCACTCAAATGGTATTCCTTTTAGAAACCCTAAGAAAAGGGGAGGATCACCTATTGGAGTTAATGAGCCGCCTACGTTACTCACTATGAAAATGAAGAACACAATGTGATATGGCTTAATTCGATTCTTGTTTAGTCTAATAAAAGGCCTTATAAGCAGCATGGAGGCTCCAGTGGTTCCAATGATGTTTGCAATAACAGCTCCTATTGCCAAAATAATTACGTTAGTCAATGGCCTGGCGGCCTTGTCAACATTGATCAGTATTCCGCCAGAAGCTACAAAAAGACCAGCCAGCAATGCGATGAACTGGATGTACTCTGCTGCCGAATGAACAGGGCTATGATCATTATGTAAATAGAAGAGGTAGTAGGTGCATACCAGAAAGGCCAGTATAATAGATATTACAGGATAACTCTTATGCCAGAAATGAGGGTAAAACAATGGCCCTGTTGCTATCATCAAAAGAAGCAACACAAAAGGTATCACGCTCCAGAGTGCCGGTTTCTTTGATGCGTGAGCATTTTCATCTCCAGTATCATGCTCCAACGTTTGATGCGACTCTTGTTCTTCTTGCACAGGATTATAGTCGCTAGCATTGGCTAGCATAATCGCGCACATGAAAAACAGCACAACAAGAATTCGTTGAATCATACTTAGGCGTTACAGATTAATACTAAAGATATCATTAGCAAAGACAAAAACAAACCTAGTCTTCTTAAACAAGCTTATTTAATGAAATTGTAAAGGCGGTTTCAGCGAGGTTTGCACGGGTGCTATTTTCGTTATGAACTGCCTTCAAAGCATCTCCTATTGTTTTTGAACAATCATTGAAAATATCCGCATCTGTCAGCACATCATCATTATTTGGATCCATTAAGAATGCAAATGTTCTCGCCATCCCACAATTAGCAATGAAATCAGGCAATAGAGAAACTTTCTTATCTACAAACTCAGCGATTGGCCCATAAAAGATCTCCTGATCATTGAACGGGACATTGGCCCCACACGAAACAACTTCAAGATCATTATTGATCATAGCATCAGCTTGCTCCTTCGAAACAAGCCGTGAAGCTGCCGCAGGAATAAATATCTCCGCACCCATGGACCAGATCTCATCATTGATTTTTTCAAATGGGATCAGATCATCCGCAACAAGCTTATTGCCCTCTTTATCATGGAAAAATCTCTTGATATCATCTAATGAAAACCCATCAGGATTCATGAGACCTCCAACCCGGTCAATGATTCCGACAACTTTTACCCCATACTTTGCCAGATAAAGAGCGGCAGTCGAACCTACGTTACCCCACCCTTGAATAATCGCTCTCTTCTCTCCAATATTTCCATTCCAAATTTCGTAATAATGACGCACAGCTTCGGCTACTCCATAACCTGTGATCATATCGGCGACCACATATTTTTTGGGAGAGTTTGGGACGTATTCTTGATCCTCCAAGACTTTAGAGACTCCTTGTCTCAATCTACCAAGCATATGAATTTTCGTAGGCTTACGTGGATTGTAGTGCCCATTTACGATACCTTCTTGTGGGTGCCACAGTCCAAAATCTTCCGTAATTGGAATTACTTCATGTATTTCATCGACGTTTAAATCACCCCCCGTTCCGTAATAATTTTTCAAGAGAGGGTAAACGGCATGGTACCATCTTTTAAGAACACCTTCTTTTCTTGGATCATTCGGATCAAAATTGATTCCGGATTTTGCACCTCCAATTTGCGGGCCGGACACAGTGAACTTAATTTCCATGGTCTTGGCCAACGATTCAACTTCACGCTTATCCAATCCTTTTCTCATTCGTGTGCCTCCGCCTGCCGCACCGCCTCTAAGGGAATTAATTACCACCCATCCCTCAGCATCCGTTTCAGGATCTGACCACTCAAAAACGATTTCAGGCTGCTTGTTTTCAAATTTTTTAAGGAGTTCTTTCATTTGTGTAATTAATTTTTGAGGGCGCAAATCTAATCATTACGGAAGATGAATCACACCGGAAGATGAGTCTTTAGATGCTCCAGTTACAGAAGACAATATATTCGGCTCTCCTCTTAACTTTTTCATTCCCAAAAAACCGAAAATAATTGCTTCTTTAAATTCAATAATTTTTTCATCGGGTATAGTGATAGCGCAGTTGTTAATCTCTGATTTAATCTGCTCTATTAGAAATGTGTTGTGTGCTCCTCCTCCGGTTATCAATATTTTTAAATTCTCCGATTGAGAAATGTTGGAAGCAATTTGCTTCGCGATGAAATGGCAGTAGGTATGCAATCCATCATATGGATCTATTTGATTCAGGTGTTCTTGTTCAAAATACTGATTGGGCAAAGATTTTGGTGGCGATTTTAAAAAAAAATCATATGCAGAAAGTCGATTGTAGAATTCTTGATTAAATGCTCCTTTTCTTCCAAGCTCCCCACCTTCATCAAAAGGACATCCCAGTTTTTTAGCGAAAAAATTTAGTACTTGATTACATGGGCAAATATCCCATGCTGTTTGCGAGGCTTTTAGTGAAATGTTTGAGATTCCACCAAGATTAATGCACGCATCATATTTTTCGAACAGAGTAAAATCTCCAAACGGTACCAGTGGAGCTCCTTGACCTCCGAGCCTAATGTCCTCAGATCTGAAATCAGTGATCGTCAAAGTCTTACATTTTTCAGCAATTATTTCCCCATTACCCAATTGCCAACTTATTCCTTCGTTTGGTTTATGAATTACTGTATGACCATGTATAGCAATTAGGTCGATGTGATCACAATTTTCCTTGAAATTGTTTATTTGTTCGGCTATCCAAATACCAAAATCATCATCCAATTTGTTTTGAGTAGTTTTTGATTCGTTGGGAGATTCAGTCAACCTGATTTTTATTTCTTCATTATATGGAAACGTGTTCCCATCTATCAAGCGAAACCCCCAGGTTTCGTTTTTGTAAAACTCAATGCAGGCAATATCTAATCCATCCATGGATGATCCTGCCATAGCTCCAATGACTTGATAGGAGTTTTTTTTCATTTCCTTTGCGCTATTGTGAAAGAAATAGAAGTAATATTAGTTGATATAGGTAACAGCTCAATCAAAATTACCGAAGTAATACAAGGTGAATTTGGAGAAACCCAAAAGTTGGATAACCTCCTGGAATTAGCTAATTCTTATGATCAAATTCCTTTGATGATTTCATCTGTCACAAACATTGATTTAAAGGTATTCGGGAGCAGGGATGTAAAGCTACTTTCATATAACTCACCCATGCCAATTACACTGGATTATGAAACACCGGAAACGTTGGGGCCGGATAGGATTGCGGCAGCAGTTGGCGCAAACGAACTATTCCCCAAAAACAATAATCTCATTGTTGATCTGGGTACATGTATGACCATAGATTTAGTTGATAAGTCGGCGGTGTTTAGGGGAGGAATTATTTCTCCTGGGCTAAAAATGCGCATGACTGCTATGGCTAAATTCACAGATAAACTTCCGGATATTTCATCTGAGTTTGGAGAAATCAACTTTAACGTATTAGGTAAGTCTACGAAGGAATGTCTTTACAGTGGCAGCTTGGGGGGAATTTTAAACGAAATAAATGGCGTTGTAAGGACATTAAGTAAAGATTTCACAAGTCTTAACACCATTATCACCGGTGGTGATGCACATTTCTTTGAATCCAAACTAAAAGCACACATCTTTGCAGGCTCAAAAATTGTGCAGAAAGGGCTATACCGAATTTGGAAGTATCATTAATGAAAAGGATTTTTATTGGACTTGTCTGTGTTTTGCTGATTGGGCATCTCGTTCAATCACAGTCAATTTACTCGTTTCAAGGACTGGGCAGTCTTAATCATCAAGGCATGCCCAACAATGTTGGAAATGGGGAGGTAGGCATAGGTTCTCCAACCATCTGGCACATCAATACGCAAAATCCTGCAAATCTCATTTACAACACTTTTAGTACTTTCCAACTCGGAATTGTTGTGGATAGGAGACAGTTTTCCGGCGAAGACCTCTCAGGAGAGGCTACAGAAGGAGGGTTGAGATTTCTAGGCTATGCATTCCCGATTTTACCAGGCAAATGGTCTTCTTCGTTTGGAATTTTGCCATACAGCTCAGTTAGTTACAATACCTTTTCTGAAGGTGAAGTAGCTGGATCCGGTGGCACAGTCAATCAAATTTCGGATAATAGAGGTGAGGGTGGACTGACTAATTTCTATTGGTCAAATGGATTTAAAATAATGGATAAGCTTCTTGTTGGTGTTAGAACGAATTATACGTTCGGCTCGATTCTGAAGACATCAACGATATCTATCGGGGGTGAAGACTTGCCAACAAGCAATGTTACTTATGAAGAACTGGAGGCATACTCGGATGTAAACTTTTTATTTGGTATTGGTTATCGACATACTTTAACTGAAAAGTCATTTGTGAATTTTGGAGCTACATTCTCACCGAGAAGTCCATTAAATGGTACCTCTGAGTTGTCCTTGATTAGATTGTCTAGTTCAGGATCTGAGCTGGAAACCATTGAAGTGGGCTCGACAGATATCACATTTGATTTGCCTAGAACTTATGGTATAGGGGTTTCCTATCAAAAATTGAATCATTATATGATTGGGATGGATATGGAAGCACAAGCTTGGGGAAACGCAGGAAGTGGCAACACATTATACAATAATTCATTAAAAATATCACTGGGAGGAGAGCTTACTCCCGACTTTGATAACGTCAATTCCTATTGGAAGCGTGTCAAGTATTCTGGGGGTTTAAACTATCATAAACTTCCATACATCGTAAATAATCAGGCACTTACTGATTTTGGTATTAATTTTGGTGCCTCTTTACCAGTAAGTGGCTATTCAAGTTTGGACCTGGCATTTAAATGGGGACAGCTTGGAGAAACGACTAACGGATTAATTAAGGAAACCTATTATAAGGTTGTTATAGGAGCAACCATCAATGACAGGTGGTTCATTAAAAGAAAGTATGACTAGCAAAATGTGAGTTATGAAGACGATTACTAAAATACTCGGAGCAGCTTTTTTTCTATCTCTAGCTATAGGGGCAAGCGCTCAAAACGGATGGAACTGGGGAGAGCAAGTGGACATTGCAAAAGAAAAAAATGTATTGTACACAGATGCCAAGAAAGCCAAAAACTATAAGGCCGCTCTTGAACCATTAAAGTGGTTGCTGGAAAACACCCCTGACCTAAACCCTTCTATCTATATCAATGGTATAGACATATATGAATCCCTCGCCAAGAAGGAGAAAGATCCTGCAAAGAAGGATGAGTATATCCAAAAGGGCTTGGAGCTTTTCGATACAAGAATTAAGTACTACCCTGAGGATGAATCTGATATTCAGGAAAGAAAGGCAATCTATGGATACAGTTTCTATAAGAAAGAAAAGGATCAGTATTTCAATGTTTATGAATATTTTAAGAAAGCCTATGAATTAAATGGAGCTGATCTTAGAAGAGGTTCTTTAGTTGCTTACATGGATATGGTTTATAAAAACTATCTCTATAAAAGATTGACTGATGAAATAGTAATCGATACATACTCAGAAATATCTGAAGCGCTTGCGGAGCAAAGAAAGAATGCCAGTGAGTCTGAGCGTAAAAAAATCGATAACTCATCAGATTTGGTTGACAGACTTTTAACTGCGACAAAGGTTGAGATTAGCTGTGATTTTGTTGAAGAAAAACTTGGTCCAAAGCTGGAGTCAGGAGATGATGTCAATATGGCTAAACAAATATTCAGGCTAATGTTGAAAGGAAAATGTCTGGACAGCCCGCTAGCGTTAAAGGCTGCAGGAATTATTCAGAGTGATGAGCCTACTTATGGAGTTGCTAAATTTTTGGCTCAGAAAAATGGTCAAGATGGAAATGACGCAAAAGCCATCGAATACTTTCAGGAAGCTGCAGGTCTAACAGACGATAACTCAGAAAAGGCTGAGATGTATATTAATATTGCTCGAATCCAGATGAAAAACGGTCAGAAGTCAACTGCAAGAAATAGCGCAAGACGGGCTCTATCATTCGATCCCTCGTATAAAGACGCATTTAAGTTGATTGGAGACCTTTACATGACTAGTTTTGATGATTGTAAAAAAGAACAAAGCCAGGTACAGGATAGAGCTGTTTTTATAGCTGCATATAACGAATATCGAAAAGCTGGAAATAGCGCATCGATGGCAGCTGCTAAAGCCCAATTCCCTTCAATTGAGGACATTTTTAACGAAGGAAAAGAAGAGGGTGAGTCCATTACAATAGGTTGTTGGATCAACGTGACAGTTGCACTTGAAAGAAGACCAGCTAATTAATATCAAGACCACAAGAAAAATTGATACGACCTGGAAGTTATTTCCGGGTCGTTTTTTCATTTTGACCCTTTGGGTTTTATTACTTGCGTGTAATCAACGAAAGGACCTGATAGACGCTCCTCTATATGAAGGTCCCTTATCCTCCATGGATAGCGCAATTACTCAAATGAGTGATTCCGGCATTGTGGTTATGCAACTGGAAACAGCGCTTCAAAACAATTTTGAAAATGGTGATCGTGAATGGCCCAGTGGTTTTAAAATCAAATGGTATAACAGCAGAGGAAAAGTTACGAGCTATTTTTCAGCTAACTACGTATTTTACACTGAGGCTGACAAGATCTATCATGCAGAAGGGAATGTCATTGTCAGAAGCAATATTAAAAATGATGAATTAAATACGGAGGAATTATTCTGGAATCAGTCAGAAGAAAAATTCTACACGGAGAAATTCGTGACCATTAAGTCTGAAGATGAAGTCCACACGGGCGAAGGAATGGAGTCAAATCAGGATTTTACTGAATATAGGATTTTAAAGCCTAGTGGTACATTTACACTAGAGGATGATCCTAATCGACCCAATCAACGAGACGTTCCCCTGAACCCTGGAAACAGTAATTAATGAAATTATTTGATATCATTTTATTTGTATTGATATTCTGTACCTTCATAATTGGAGTGGATCAGGCGATAGTAATAGGGTTTTCTGAGTCCTATTGGATTTTTATGTTTAGTCTGGCCCTCTTATTTTTATATGGATATCGGAAAGGCCAAAGGCAATCCCGAGAAAAGGAAGCGTTAAAACCTTCGCAAAAACAAAAGAAAAAGAAGCGCAAGCATGGATGATCCGCTCCCCTATTTGATCATACTTCTAAGTTTATTGTTCTCAGCGTTTTTTTCCGGAATGGAAATAGCGTTTGTTTCAGCTGATAAGCTACATATTGAGGTACTTAAAAAGAAGGGCACCTTTACCGGGAGAATACTTGCTCTATTTACGAGCAATCAATCTCAATTTCTTGCTACCATGTTGGTAGGAAACAATATAGCTCTGGTGCTTTATGGTATCTATATGGCAGGCTTACTTGAGCCAATTGTTATTTCATTTTTGCCGGCCTCTTTGGCTACCGGCGTAGTTGTATTAATTATCCAATCCGTCATTTCTACAGCTATCGTCTTATTGACCGCTGAATTTCTTCCAAAAAGTTTATTCTTAATAAATCCTGATTTCTCCCTCAGCTTGTTTGCAATACCTATGGGTATCGTTTATTTCTTAATGCATCCCATTGTTTTTCTAGTGGTGAAAGTCTCAGCAGGATTTATCTGGGCTGCTGGGTATAAACTTTCTGATGAGAAGCCGGTATTCGGTCTAACAGATCTTAATAATTACATCAAGAATAATATCCTGAATATCAAGGATGAAGAGGAGGCAGAAATAGATGCTAAGATCTTCAATAATGCCATTGAGTTTAAGACCATTAAGGTTCGGGAGTGTATGATCCCTCGAACGGAAATTGTTGCGGTGGATGTTAATGACCCAATTGATGAATTAAAAAAGCACTTTGTGGAAAGTGGGCATTCGAAAATTTTGGTATATAAAGATTCAATTGATGAAGTCATTGGGTATTGTCATGTACTTGAACTTTTCAAGAAACCTGAGGACATCAAGACTATTCTTACCGAGATACCGATTGTGCCGGAAACCATGTTGGCTAATGAGCTTCTCATTCAGTTCATCACTGACAGAAAAAGTCTGGCGTTAGTTGTTGATGAGTACGGAGGAACATCGGGATTGGTGAGTATCGAGGATGTCATAGAGGAAATTTTTGGAGAGATCAGAGATGAACATGATGATGAGTACCTAACCGAACAAAAGCTGGATGAGCATAATTTTATTTTCAGCGCCAGACACGAAATCGATTATCTCAATGATGAATATAAACTATCACTACCTGAAGGAGAATATGATACCTTGGGAGGGTTAATTTTTGCTTATCATGAGGACATTCCGGAAGTGAATGAAGTGATCGAAATTCCTCCTTTTATCATTACAATTTTCACCATGGAGGAGAATCGAATTGATAAGGTAAAGCTGACGTTGATAAACACCGAAGAGCTCGTTTAATATGACATTCTTCTACGCATGCTTCAGAGGTTTTATGAGGTTCATGCTGCGACTTTTCTACTATAAAATAAAAGTAGAAGGATTGGAAAATGTTCCAAGAAATACGCCACTCATTGTCACCCCCAACCATCAGAATGCTTTGTTAGATCCCCTTTTAGTGGGTTCGTTTATCCAGATCCCCTTGCATTACTTAACCCGGTCAGACGTTTTTACCAGCTGGACCAAACCTATTCTAAAGTTATTCAATATGCTTCCGATCTATCGAATCAGGGATGGGTATGCTAAGCTGTCATTGAATGATGGCATCTTTGGTTCTTGCCAGGAGATATTTAGGCAGAAGGGTTCTGTATTAATCTTTGCAGAAGGCAATCATGGAAAAGAATACTATCTGAGACCCTTAACAAAAGGAGCAGCGCGACTGGCCTTACAGTCACAAAAGCAATTAGATGAGGAGCTGATGGTATTACCTGTAGGGTTAAATTTCTGGTCACATCGAGAGCCCAAGTCGACGGTGTTGATAAAATTTGGTAAACCATTCTCAGTAAAAAACTACCTCGATCAATACGAAAGAAACAGCACGAAGGGGCTCATTGAAATGAGAGATGCGATTAGTGATGGAATGAAAGAAACGTTGATTATTCAAGACGAAACTGATGATTACGAGCTTAGAAAAAGATTCACCTTTCAGCAAAAGCACGAGGCATTCACTTTTCAAGACCTAAAATCCATTGAACTTTCTGATGAGGATGTAGACGTGAAACCTTCAAAAGGACACTGGATTGCAAAATTTTTAAACCCAATTCCTTTCTTACTAATTCGTCATTTTATACAAAAAGTGGACGATGTTGTCTTCCATGCAACCCTAAAGTTTACCATAGGTTTAATTGCTTTTCCGATATGGTGGGTGAGTGTTTTTTTGATTCTTTTTTTCACCCTGGGAATTAAAATTGCCGTATTAGCGGTTATAGTTATGGTTTTCGGACTTTTCTATAGCTACCAACGATGATCGAAATAGTAAACTACCTGCCCAGCCATGCAACTGCTTTTAAGGAGCTAAATGAAGCATGGATCAATCAGTATTTTGAAATGGAGGACTCAGATAGAAACATGCTGGGAGATCCACAGGGTTACATCCTGGACAAGGGGGGAGCAATTTTAATCGCTGAAATGAATGGTCAACCCGTCGGAACCTGTGCTCTAGTCAAAATGAAGGACAAGACTTTTGAATTGGCTAAAATGGCTGTATCACCTGAAGCCAGAGGCAAAAAAATCGGGTGGGAGATAGGCCTTGCAACTATTGAAAAAGCAAAAGAACTAGGAGCAGACCAGATATACCTGGAAACAAACAGTGTACTACAACCTGCTATCAGTTTATATAAAAAGTTAGGCTTTAAGGATACGGAAGGGTATTGCTCACCATACGCTCGCTGCAATGTTCAGATGGAATTAAAACTCTAATTCCTTCCTTTCAGAAATTTGCTTCGATCGTAAATCAGGGTTCCTTTACTATCCCACTCTTTTGCGATATACGGATTGAATTTAAAATCGAAAGGATCTTCAGGATATACCACCTCACGTTTGACCCTCCCTCCATCATAGTATTCTCTCCAGAGACTGACTTTATGGCCAAACTTATAATTTCCCCGAACGGCTACTGAGCCATCAGGGTGAAACGCCCAATACTCACCGTCGCGTTCTCCGTAATGAACAGGAATGACTTCTTTTAGCCGGGTTTTTTTAAAGTCATAGTAGGCTAGTTTGGATTCTTGCGGCCAGCCCTTCCACCAATAAGATTTGTCTTGCAAAATATCATGACGATTGAACCTCACCCACCTGCGATGTTTAAGGCCTTTATAATACCAGCCTTCTTCGATGACCTGCTCCCCAAGCATTTTTTTGTAAGGCCCGTGTAAAACTCCTGCGTTTCTTTTATCAATACGCAATGAGTTCATGACTTTCTTTTTTTTGTAGTCATACCAATAAAAGTCGGAGGCATATTCCGGTGGACCTTCATACTCTTTTAGTACGTTGAAGATTTCATAAATCACATCATTCCCTCGGATTGTTCTGGCGAAAGATTTACGGGTTTTTATCCCAAAAAATACGTTCCGCTTTTTCTTTTTTTTCTTCTGCTTTACCGGCTCGATTCCGGCTTCCTCACCTTCCTCAGCGGCTAAGTCTAAAGTCAAAGGAGTCTCATAATCAACCTTGAATAACTCATCAAGTGACTCGCCTTCTTGAGAAAATGCAGAAAGCCCCATTAAAATGAGGCTAGCTGTACATATTATTTTGATCTGAATTCTCATCCAGTATTTCTTTTTTTATTCTCCAGCACCACGACTAATTGCTTCACCAAAAAACAACGCATTGATAAAGATTTTATTGGTTCCATACCAAAATGCTCTGAAGTTTGGATTATCTGCCAAGGTAATTACTTTTCCTCGTCCTACATTGGAAACGGTCACGGCAGGAGAATTTTTAAACTTAGCCAGGTTTTCTTCCGATACATAACCTGAGAGAAGTGGATTTTCAGTATACACAAGTGGGTTAGCATATACATTCTTAGACTTCTCCATCACCAGATTGTGGTTTCTAAAGAGTGCCATTCGATCACTTTCCATACCGTACGCAAGCGGATGTGTGAGATCTACAAGAGCTTCGAATATGGAGCCACCTGTTACTTGTGCTCCTCGCTCTTCATCTAGATTTTCATATGCCTTGAAAGCTGGCTTCTTTTCGTCTTCATCATCGCTACCGGAAGCGTATTTAACACCGGTGATTTCTGCATCTGATAACCACTTACCTCCATTTTTCCAAGCAATTACTACTCCACCTTGAGAGATCCATTCTTTAAGATTTTTCTTCTGCGAATCACTCACCGATCCCCACATGTTTGGTATAATGATTCGGTTGTATCTGGATAAATCACGTCCCAACCTATCCACTGGAAGTAAGGTTACTTTCATTTTATATCGCTGATCCAATAGGTGCCATACTTCACCGGCTTCATAACTGCTTACCCCGCCTTCTACCAATACCGCAATTTTTGGTTCTTTCATGGTGGTGTTACTTCGGCTTCCCAGATCCACGCCAGACTTTGCCAGACCGGTGGTTAAGGCGTAGACATTAATCCCATCCTCTTTGTTGATTTTATCAATGGTTTGTTCAATCCAGGCGCGCTTATGCTCTTGTACACCGACTGGTATAATCATAGTGCCTCTTGGATAGGTCTTGTTGCCGTCAGTGTGGGTTTCATTCAACATCTGAACCACTACTTTTTTGCTTAACAATCGATTGATCGATTTGAATGACAAGTATCCATACGGTTCGATGGCATATGCATAGGCTCCCTTGTCACCCATTAATTCACCTTTAGGCATACTTACATATTCGAGAGGTTCGTCGAAGCTGATTCCGCTTAGATCTTTACTGCCAAGCTCGGCATAAGGAAGATTAAAAGCCAATGGCATAGTCCAGGTGGACACATCGTAAAACAGGCTATCATTAAAAGAAGTACGCGTTTCAAATATCGCTTTTGCCAAACGGTATTGGTCTTGACTCATTGGCACCACATACGCACCGTTTGCTTCAAATGTCTTTCCACTTTTACTGACATTCCTGTTTAATGGATAAACATCTATCTCATGTTGGATGAGCATTTTAGCTAACTCATAGTTTCTGTATGGATCTTTTGCGGATCCAAAAACATAGGCTTTTACAGGGTCTTTAGCTGCCAGACTGGAAGCTCCATTATAGAAATCTCGTTGGTAATCTAAAAATTCTTTTCTGTGTGCAATTCCAGAAGCCATGGTTGAAAGAGAGGCTGTGAAATGATTTCTTACTGCCATAGGGAATGTAAGAATACCATAGTCATTCTCCTGGGCGTGCCCTCTGGAGCTGGCTTGTTCGAATAAGATTCCAACACTGCCATTCACATCAGGATAGGTAGATCCCTTCCCGATGTAGAAATCATCAAAGCTCTCTTCGCTGTAATACAGAGATCCTATGTTGTCCAAATACTTGGCGTGGAATGCTGCCATTTTGTGTGTAAGATCTACGTTCTTATCTGGTGTCCACGGAAATTTCCTAGCCGGAATACCTGGTTGGAAGAAGAATGTGGAATTGGTACCCATCTCGTGATGGTCTGTGAGGATGTTTGGTTTCCATTCATGGAACCTCGTGATACGGCCCCTTGATTCAGGGTGCTGCAACGGCAACCAGTCTCTGTTAAGGTCAAACCAGTAATGATTGGTTCTTCCTCCGGGCCATACTTCATCATATTCTCGGTCATTAGGATCCGGATTGATGACATGCGATCGGTGCATGTTTACCCATGTAGAAAAGCGATGAAGGCCGTCCGGATTGAATGAAGGATCGATTATGATAATCGAATTTTCAAGCATTTCATCTATCTCAGGACCAATTGCTGCGGCCAGATAGTATGCGGTCAATAAAGATGCGTTAGATCCGCTGGCTTCATTACCGTGGACTGAGTATCCAAGCCACATAACAATAGGCATGTCTTCTGTATTTAGAGACGCTGAGGAAGAAGGGTCCGTTAATTTTTTATGATCGGCTTTAATTTGATCAAGGTTTGCAAGGTTTGCCGGGCTGGAGACCGTCAGTTGAACCAAAGGGCGACCTTCATAGGTTCGTGCAATCTCCTGCATGACCATACGGTCAGAAGCGGCTGACACTTCTCGCATGTAGTAGAGCAGTTGGTCATGGCTCACGTGCCATTCTCCGGGATGATACCCCAAAACTTCCTTCGGAGTAGGTATGTCCGGGTTGTACGATAAGCCTTCCGGTAGATAGTAAGTCATATCTACCTGTGCAAATGACCAAAAAGACAAAATGGTTAAAAGTAAGGTGAGGTGCTTCTTCATTTCTTAGATTTTTAGAGTGACTAATCTAACCAAATGAATAGGGAGAAAAAAGTATGGTTTGATGGGTGGTAATAACACAGAAAAACCCACTCAAAAGAGTGGGTTTTAAAATGATTTTGTCAGTACAAAAACTTATGCCAAACTCAGCTCAACGCTTCGGTTCACAAAGTCTGTCAGGTCTTTGCCTTGAAGCATGCCTTGGGATAAGAGTGCAAGGTCATACGCTTGCTTTGCAAGCTTTTGCTTTGCCTCATCAGAGTCCGCTTCAAGAATTTTTTTCGTCATCGCATGATTAGCATTTACAGCTACGGATAATGTCATTGGCATGTCGCCAAACATCATTGGTCCACCACCGGTTGCCTGCATGTCTTTCATTCTTCTGATAAATTCAGGAAGCGTGATAGTGACAGGCAGATCATCGGTAGCCATTGGCTGCACAGTGACACTGTTGTTTTTATCATTAATTGCCTTATCGAAGATCTCTTTTAAGCTTTCCTGCTCTTTTTCAGAAAGCACAGATTCCTTCTTCTCATCTTTATCTATCAACTTGTCGATCACATCGGCATCTACGCGCTGCAGCTGGAATTTTTCATTCTTCTGCTCCAGGTGATTGATGAAGTGAGGATCAATTGGACCGGTCAATTCAATCACATCATAGCTGCGTTTCTGAGCCGTGTCGATATAACCATGCTGCTTGTCTCTGTTTGTGGTGTATAGTGCTACCACATTTCCATCTTTGTTGGTCTGATTGGGCTCAATGTGTTTCTTATACTCCTCAATAGTGAAGTGTTTCTCCTCCATGTTTTTCACGAGCGTGAAGTCTTTCGCCTTCTCATCAAACTTCTCCTCGGAGATCATACCGTACTTTACAAAGACTCCAATGTCTTCCCACTTCTCCTCATAACTCTTGCGATCATTTTTGAAAAGTTCCGCAAGCTTATCTGCCACTTTCTTGGTGATGTACCCGTTGATCTTCTTCACATTCGAATCTGACTGCAAGTAGCTTCTGGATACATTTAATGGAATATCCGGAGAATCAATTACCCCGTGTAGGAGCTGCAAGAACTCTGGTACGATATCTTTTACCTCATCGGTGATAAACACCTGACGAGAGTAGAGTTGGATTTTATTCTTCTGCAGATCAAAATCCTTTTTCAGTTTAGGGAAGTAAAGAACCCCGGTAAGATTGAAAGGGTAATCCACATTCAGGTGAATCCAGAAAAGCGGCTCTTCGCTGAATGGATAGAGCGTCTTGTAAAAATCCAGGTAATCCTGATCTTTCAGGTCGCTTGGCGACTTGGTCCAGATTGGATCGGTATCATTGATGATATTGTCTTTCTTGACCGTTTTGTATTTTGGCTTGTCATCCTTGTCTTTGCCGTCTTCAACCTGCTCTTCTTTTTGACCAAACTTGATTGGGATTGGTAAGAACTTAGAATATTTATCCAGAATGCCTTGCAATCTGTGCTCATTCAGGAATTCCTCCGAATCATCCGCAATGTGCAGGATGATATCTGTTCCACGCTTTTTGCGTGTTCCTTTCTTGATCTCAAAATCGGTTTCGCCGGAACAGATCCATTTAGCTGACTCAGCACCTTCCTGATGAGATAGCGTATTGATTTCTACTTTTTTAGCCACCATAAATGCCGAGTAGAATCCAAGCCCAAAGTGACCGATGATCTGTTGGTTGTCTGCTTTGTCTTTGTACTTTTCTACAAACTCGGTAGCTCCGGAGAATGCAATCTGGTTGATGTATTTTTTGATTTCATCAGCCGTCATACCAATACCATTATCAGAAATGGTGATGGTTTTTTTCTTCTCATCGAATGACACTTCGACAGTCAGATCACCTAGCTCACCAGTGTATTCACCAAGTGAGGCCAGCTGCTTTATTTTTTGTGACGCATCTACCGCGTTGGATACCAATTCACGAAGAAAGATCTCGTGATCGGAATAGAGGAATTTTTTAATGATCGGAAATATATTTTCCGTGTGTATTGAGATTGTACCTTTCTCTGCCATTGTCTGATTACAATTTTTGTTGTTACTCAGACCCCCTAAACTCAAATACTATTCCAGAGAAGTAAAACTGACAGGTTGGCAGGGCATTTTAGCAATTCAATTGAATAACTTTCTTGTATTGATATCTAAAAAGGTAGATTCTATCAAATACGGAGTTAAACTTTTCCTTTGTTGCTTCAGACACACTTGCAAATGAAGAAGCAATACCCCCAAGTTCACACAGGATTAGCCATACTTCATCAGAATTATTTTTATATCTATCTAGTTTGCCTTCTTTCCTTTTTATGGCATCTCGTATGATATCTGATTTAAGATTAGGAATCCAGTCAAGTGCTATTGGGCTGAATGTGTGCTTAATTATATGTTTGTTAACGAGTATTGAAAAATGGTTAAGATTTATATTCTGATCTTGATTAAAGTATTCAAATTTCTTCCAATCTTCTGTTGGAGTTACATCTTTTAAGATTTCAATTATTATTTCTGAAATTATTTTAGGCAGGTTTTTTACATCATGATCTGAAATCTCATTTCGCTGAAATAAGACAATTAAATCAAATGGCCATTTTATTTTTTTTTGAACTTCTGTAATAGTTAACTCAAGAATTTTTTCTCTTGTGAGTTCATTTTTAGCTCGCTTTGATCCACGTTTTGCACCTATACTGTCAGGATAGATTTCAGTAATTTCAATTCCAATTTTTCTATTGTATATATCTGCAACAATATCTGGAGGATCTGGTTGCTGTAAGTTTTCTGCTTTTAGATTAAGTATCTTAATAAAATGATCGAAGATATTCCTCTCTTTTTCTTTTTGTGATAGAGGATGTAGCTGCATGACTTACCTTATCCGATCAGCACTCTTCACCAGCTGCTCGTCTTTTCGGATGAATCGGTTCGCCAGGAAGTTGTTAAGCATGGCCACTATTGGCAAATAGAACCCAACCAGAAACGTGCCCTGCACCTCTGGATCAAATAGCTGATTGGCCTTGCTGATATATACGTACGTACCCACCAATACGCCTGCGGTAATCAATGAGAATAGCGCATTTAACTTTACCTGTGTCATTCGGTTTTTGTATCGGGTAACAGAGAACAACATAACCAGAGCGGCCAGAATAGCACCTCCGGCAATTGGAAATGTAATCTGTGTGCCCAGAAGAGCTTCTTGTGCATCTGAATCTATTTGCTTGTATTTCAGGTAAAAAGCATCCATGATGGCATACTCTCTTTTTTCTGCTTCATAGTTACTGTCGGATTTTTCCCAAATGGGGAAGAATAACATCAGTACCATCGCAAGTGCTGCGATTGTCATGAAGATGGTCTGTACTCGTTGTAGCATATTAATTCTGGTTTGGTTGGGCAAATATGAGACGTTTTATGTTTCAATGTGAAGGAATGAACGCAAATTTGTCGCTGTGAGGTATTTCATGGACATTACATACCGAGGCACTCATTTCAATGGTTGGCAGATTCAACCTAATGGGGTAACTGTGCAGGAGGAGATTGAGAAGGCACTTTCAACGATTCTCAAATCAAAAATTTCCATCCTGGGGAGTGGGCGAACAGATACCGGTGTTCATGCCAGGCAACAGATTGCACATTTTGATGCTGAAGAAATTGATCCCAGGAAATTGGTTTTTAAGTTGAATTCTTTTTTGAATCAGGACATAGCCATCAATGCAATTCGGCCGGTAAAGAATGATGTCAGCGCCAGGTTTGAAGCTACCTCCAGGAAATATCACTACCACCTGCACCAGGCAAAAGACCCTTTTCGAGTAGTCACGTCCTACTACTTTAATCCCGTGCTGAATGTGGACCTGATCAATGAAGGGTGTGAAATAATTAAGAACTGGAAGAACTTTGAGTGCTTCAGCAAGGTTCATACCGAGGTGAATAACTTCAATTGTGATATTTTTCAAGCAAAATGGATTCAGGAAGGACCAAATCATTTGTTTGAAATTTCAGCTAATCGTTTCTTAAGGGGGATGGTACGTGCAATAGTAGGAACGTTGATAGATGTTGGGTTAACCAAAACTTCCATAGCGGAATTGAAGTTAATCCTTGAGAGCGACGACAGAAGCAGAGCGGGTAGGGCAGTCCCTGCAGAAGGTTTGTTCTTACAAGAAGTCATTTACCCATCAGATATTTATCTAGACTAATACATTGGAAAAAGAAAAGGCAGCCGGAAATATTGTAGACTTGAACGTTTTGAGGAGGCTTTTTGCCTTTGCCAAGCCGTATATCGGCGTGTTCTACTTTTTGGTTTTCCTGACCATCGCACTCAGCATCGCCGGCCCACTTCGCCCCTTGCTTATCCAGCAAGCGATAGACAACAACGTGGCTAAAGGAGATTATCCCGGGCTGGTCAACATGATCATGCTTTTAGTTGGGTTGTTGGTGATTCAGGCAATCGTACAATACCTGCACACCTATTATTCCGGGTGGCTGGGACAGAACATCATCAAGGATATTCGAATCAAATTATATCGCCACATCCAAAGCCTTAAGCTTTCATTTTTTGATAAGACGCCCATTGGCAGACTCGTAACACGAAATATTTCTGATATTGAAACACTGGCGGAGGTGTTTAGTACGGGTATCGCCGGTATCATAGCCGATGTAATGCAATTGCTGGTGATCCTCGGTTTCATGTTTTGGATGGACTGGTCATTGACGCTGGTGAGTTTGTCATTGTTACCCATCCTGCTTTTTGCGACCTACATCTTCAAAGAGAAGGTAAAAGTGGCATTTAAAGAAGTAAGAGCGGCCGTCTCTAACCTGAATTCATTTGTACAAGAGCACATCACGGGGATGAACATTGTGCAGATCTTCAACAGTGAAAAGCGCGAGTTTGAAAAGTTTAAGGAAATCAATAAAGAGCACCGGAAAGCCAACATCCGGTCGGTTCTTTATTACGCCACTTATTTCCCGGTTGCGGAGGTGATACAGGCAGCAGGGATTGGACTGATTGTCTGGTACGGCGGTGGACAGATGTTGCAAGGCAATATGGAATTTGGAATGCTCATCGCATTCATTCTGTACTTACAAATGTTTTTCCGCCCGATACGGATGATTGCCGATCGTTTTAATACCCTTCAAATGGGGATTGTATCTTCCAATCGTATTCTCGATTTGCTGGATAACAATGATCACATTCAGGACAATGGGGACTTTGCACCGGACCATGTCAACGGTAAAGTGAAATTTGATAAAGTTTGGTTTGCCTATGTAGAAGAAGATTACGTGCTGAAAGACATTTCCTTTGATGTGGATCAGGGAGAAATGATTGCTTTGGTTGGCGCAACAGGAGCCGGAAAATCTTCTGTGATTAATCTGCTGAGCAGGTTTTATGAGATAAATAAAGGAAACATTTATGTAGATGGCACAGATGTACGAGAATACGATCTTGATAATCTGCGCGATCACATTGCAGTGGTGCTTCAGGATGTTTTTCTTTTCTCTGACTCGATTTACAACAACATTACTTTACGTAATCCGGACATTTCCAGAGAAAAAGTAAGAGAAGCTGCCGAGATGGTAGGAGCACTTTCTTTCATTGAAAAACTACCGGGTGGTTTTGATTACAATGTGATGGAGCGAGGCGCTACACTTTCAGTTGGTCAGCGTCAGTTGATCTCATTTGTAAGGGCGATGGTGTATGATCCGAAGATCATTGTGTTGGATGAAGCTACTTCATCCGTTGATACGGAAACGGAGGAGCTGATTCAAACAGCGATTCAGAAAATGATGCATGGCAGAACCTCAATTGTTATTGCGCATCGATTATCCACCATTCAGAATGCGAAGCAGATTTTGGTTATGGATAAGGGTGAGATTGTGGAACGAGGCAATCATGATCAACTTCTTGAAAAGGATGGATTCTACGCACAACTCCATCAGATGCAATACAAAGAAGTAGCAAAAGCTGTCTGATTTCAACCCTATATTTGACTTATGAAGCGAGCCAAGCAGTTCTATTTAGCCGTTATTGTTGTTTGCATTGTCATCATTGTGTGGAGTGTTTACTATACCCTTGGTGGATTTGATCCTGTGGAAGTTTTCGTGATGGAGGGGAAAGAGCGCACAGTCATTGGCAAAGAATACATTGAAAGGTATGATCGAGAGGAGTGGGGTTCCCACATCCTTGAAACAAAAGCTGCCATTGACTCAGGGAAGCTCAAGGGGCAATTGACGATTGTGTATTTCGATAATAAAAACATCGGGAAAGACTCCCTGCATTATTTCGTTGGTGCATCCGTAGAAGAAATCCGAGACGTGCTTAGGTTGCCTGCCGGATACGATTATCGGGAATTTAGAACAGGTAAAGTGTTCAAAGTATTCCTGACGCAGCATGACTTAGTAAAACCTTCAAGGGATGAAGTGATGTCGCTAATGGAAGTCAAAGCAATTGAGGAGGGAGCAGTCTTACAGCCTTTGTCTTTTGATTTGTATTACAGCGACGGGTCGCTGAGTTCGGAAGCGTGGGCCAGGTAGCCTAAGCCACTTCCTCACCAGCAAGTTGCTTATCATGTAGTTCTCTGTAGGCGCCTCCTTTGGATAGCAGCTCATCGTGGGTGCCTTGTTCTACCACCTTTCCGTCATCCAGCATGACCACCTTGTCCGCAAGTTTGGCAGAGGAAACCCTATGCGAAATAATGATTGAAGTACGCCCTTTCATGATGCGTTGCATGGCGTTGAGGATGGCATTTTCAGTTTTGGTATCAACCGCAGATAAAGCATCATCCAGGATCAATATTTTTGGTTCTCTGGCAATCGCTCGTGCGATGGATACGCGTTGCTTTTGACCTCCGGAGAGCGTAATGCCTCTTTCACCCAAGCGTGTTTGAAAACCATCTTTGAAGTCTGAAATGTTATTCAACAGATCCGCATCTTCTGCGGCTTTTTCGATCTCTGATTTGCTCATCTTCCGATTCCCGAATGAGATATTATTCTCAATGGTATCAGAAAATAGAAAGACATCCTGAGGGACATAACCAACCTGACTTCTAAGCGAAGAGATATTGAAATCCTTCACATCAATTTCATCGATTTTTAGCTTACCGCCATCAATATCATACAATCGACATACCATATTTGCGATGGTACTCTTACCAGATCCGGTAGTGCCCACGATCGCGATGGATTCACCTGGATGAACTTCAAAAGAAATATTTTTGAGTGCCTCGATCCCTGAATCGGGATATGTAAAGCTGACGTCATCAAAAACGATGTGGCCATCGATTTCTTTTTCAAGCTCTTTTTGCGAAATGATATCTGTTTTGGTGTCCAGAAACTCATTGATTCTTTTTTGTGAAGCTGCCGCCCGTTGGATGATTGAAGTAATCCAGCCAAGTGCTGTCACCGGCCAGGTCAACATGTTTACATAGATGATAAACTCAGCAATATTACCAGTACTAACTTCTCCATTAAATACCTGAACAGACCCAACCCAGATAGTCAGGATCACACTCAGGCCGATAAGCCCCATAATTAACGGCATGAACAGTGCCTGAACAAACGAAAGCTTTAGTGATTTGTCCCGATAATCAACGCTTTCAGCTTCAAAGTTCTTAGCAAGCTCTTCTTCTCTAACAAATGCTTTTATCACTCTGATACCGGAAAAAGCTTCCTGTACATAGGTAGATAAACCGGAAAGACTCTCCTGAATTTCTGTTGATCGTTTGTTGATGATGTTGCTTACAAAATAGATGCTGACAGAGAGTATAGGCAGTGGCAGCAACGAATAGAAGGTCAGCGTTGGATTAATGGAGATCATGTAGGGGATCACCATTAAAAACAGGGTGAAGAGATTGATTCCGTACATGATGGCAGGACCAATGTACATTCTAACCTTGCTGACATCCTCGGAGATCCTGGCCATCAAATCTCCCGTGTTGTTCTTACGATAGAAGCTGAGTGGGAGTGTTTGATAGTGCTCGTAAATTTCATTTTTCAGGTCGTACTCCACATGCCGCGACACGACGATGATGGTTTGCCGCATGAAGAATAAAAAGACGCCCCTCAAAAGAGCAGATACCAGAATCAAAACAGCCAGGATGATGATGCTTGAGCCAATTATTCCAACCGTGTTATTCTGTAAGTCAAACCCCTCGAAAGATGAGAAAATACCGTAGCTACGACCCAAAATATCGAATGCATATCGAACAATTACTGCAGGAACAATTGCAAAGAAATTTGCAATAATGATAAATAAGGCACCAAATATTAGGTGAAACTTATATTTAAGTAGGTATTTATTGAGGTGTCCTAGGTCTTTCACAGAATTTTATAACGTGCTGATATCCAGTTGTTTTAGTGAAAAAGAGATATTTTTGCAGCCCCCTTTTCAATGATAGTGCAACTGCACTCGAGAAAGAAGGTTTAAAAATAGAATAAAGTTCATTACAATGATAGATACACAACCCGAAGTAAAATCGACAAGCGTGTTTGATCAGATGGCAAATCTTGAACACGAGCAAGTGGTTTTTTGTAGAGATGAGGCAACCGGTCTCAAAGCAATCATCGCTATTCACAATACCGTATTGGGACCATCGATGGGTGGGACCCGGATGTGGAACTACGCTTCGGACGAAGAAGCACTGAAAGATGTGCTACGATTATCAAGGGGAATGACCTTCAAATCCGCTTTGGCCGGACTGAATATCGGTGGAGGAAAAGCAGTGATCATTGGAGATGCACGAAAGATGAAGAACGAGCCGTTGATGCGACGATTCGGAAAATTTGTCAATAGCCTGAACGGAAAATATTATACAGCTGAAGATATGAATATCACCATGCGTGATATTGAGTATATGAGCATGGAAACTCCATATGTAGTTGGTAAGCCGGAATACATGGGCGGATCTGGAGATCCAAGCCCAATGACCGCATACGGTGTTTATATGGGCATGAAGGCCGGAGCTAAAAAGGCATACGGACTTGATTCTTTGGGAGGCAAAAACATTTTGGTGCAGGGAGCGGGTCAGGTAGGAAAATACCTGGTTGATCATTTGATAGAAGAAAACGCCAATGTATTCGTTGCTGATATTTTCGAGGACAAGATCAAGGCAATTACGGATAAGCATTCAAAAGTTTCAGTCGTAGATCCAAACAAGGTTTTCCAAATGGAGATGGATATCTACGCACCATGTGCCATGGGCGCAACCCTTAATGATGAGACAATCTCAGAGCTTAAATGTGCGGTGGTAGCAGGAGCTGCAAATAATCAATTGGCGACAGAAGAAAAGCATAGTGCAATGCTGAATGATCACGGCATCATCTATTGCCCTGATTTCCTAATCAACTCAGGCGGAATTGCAAATGTTTATCATGAGTATCTGGGCAACTACAATAAGGACAGAGTAATAGCATCAACAGAACATATCTATGAGGTATGTCTTGACGTGCTAAACCATGCGGACGATCATAAGATTGGATCTCATGAAGCTGCTTTAGAGCTTGCTTTAAAGCGCATTGAGACCGTAGGGAAGGTAAAACTTGGAGAATAAGGATTAAACCCGGATCTTCAGTTTCCAAAAGAGGAAGACTGTTATATTTTTGAAATACGAAGAGGTAAGAGGCAAAAGTGCCCAATTAACATGCTAAACAGACGAATACTAAGAGTAAAAGCCATGCAGGCATTATATGGATACTTCACAGCTGTGGAATCCATGAAAGAGGTGAAAAGGAATGAGCTTGAGGAGATGCATGCATTGGATCCAGCAAAGCATGATTTTTCCGATAAAGCCCTCTTCGAGGCTCGGAAAAAGCAGGCGGTCAAACTCTTCAATGAAAACCTGCTCAAAGGCAAAGTAGAGGATGCGAAAGAGGCAGAAGAAGAGGTAGTGCGAAATGTAAATGACGCACTCTCTGAATACGAAAGCCTCATTCATAAAGAAGCCAGAGTTCGCAAAAATGACATGATGAAGGAAGCTGAAAGGCTTCAGGATACCTACATCAAGTTGCTACTTCTTCCAATCGAAATAGAGCAAAGGGAAAAGCTGGATAGTGAGAAGGAAGACAAGGCATTCATAGCGAAAGAAAAAAAGCCTTATGCTTTCATAGGAAATAAGCTGGTTCAAGACCTAAAAGCGTCTGAGCTGTTGCAGAAAGAAGCTGCCAGGTCGGGTGTTAGCTGGGATAATGAGCATCAAGATATCAAGAGCTGGTATCGGGATCAGATCAGAACTTCTGAAGCATTGCAACATTTTTTTGGTGGCGTCAGAAAAGAGGATACCACTGATAATGACATTGTTCTGGAGCTATTTAAACGTGTGGTTTTTAAAAATGAAGCGATAGCATCTTACCTGGAGAGCAACCATTTGCACTGGGTGGAGAATCAACCAATCATCAAAAGTATGGTGGTGAAGACTATTAAAGGATTGCAGGATGGCGAAGGGTTAGAGCTGGCTGAATTGACAAAAAATGGTGAGGATGACTTTAAGTTTTTGGAGCGTCTTTTCATGGATGTGGTGAATCAAAATGAGTTTCTTGAAGAGATCATCCAAAGTAAAACGATGAATTGGGACGTGGATAGAATTGCGCTAACCGATCGTGTAATTCTTAAATTGGCTCTGGTGGAAATGATGAACTCTCCTAGCATACCTATTAAGGTTACCATCAATGAAGCCATTGAGATATCAAAAATATATAGCACGCCCAAAAGCAAACAATTTGTAAATGGGGTTTTGGATGTACTATCAAACGAGCTAACTTCGAGTGGTAAAATTCGTAAGAGCGGTAGAGGCCTTATCGATAATAAATAAATAATCAAATCATGAGCAGATCAGGTGGTTCTTTTTTCGCATTTCTTTTAGGTGTAGTAACCGGTGGGGTATTAGGTATTCTTTACGCTCCGGATAAGGGAACCAATACACGTGATAAACTTACTTTTCAACTTGATAAGCTGAAAAAACAACTAGAAGGCTTTGTAGAGGAAGTAGCTGATGGAAAGGCAGTTTTTCAGAATGATGCCAAAAATCAAGGGGAGAAGATAGTGAAGGATGCAAAGGATAAAGCGGAGCGTCTTCTGGATGACGTAAATGGATTAATTAGTCAAATAAAGAAAGATTAACAACCCTGTTAACATTTCATTAAGAGTTTTGAAACCATATCTTTCCTAGATTTGTAGTTCAATTTGAGAAAAATTATAAGTAGAGTGATATAGAAAGCTAACTATGGCTTTCTAAGAGACATTTTAAAACAATAAAACAGATGAAAATAGCAAAAATCTTTTTAGGAGTTATCGTGGCAGCTGGTCTTGCTAGCTGTGGAAATAGCGATATGGAGTCCAGAATAACTAAACTGGAAGGTAGAGTTGCAGCTTTAGAAGGTAAAGGTGGAGTTGCCAGAGCAAACCCAACAGCTCAGCCTGTAGCGGTTAATAACCCAACACCTGCGGCACCTGCTGAAAAACCTGATGGACCGCTTCCTGGCTTTACTTTTACAGAAGAGAGCCATGATTTCGGTACGATCAAGGATGGAGATGTAGTTGAGCACGTATTTACTTTTGTAAATGAGGGAGAAGCTCCACTAATCATTTCAGACGCGAAAGCAACATGTGGATGTACTGTACCAGATTGGCCAAGACAACCAATCGCAGTAGGCGAGAAAGGTGAGATCAAAGTACGATTCAACAGCAAAAACAAGCCGGGAGTACAAAACAAAACGGTAACGTTGACTGCAAACACATGGCCAACAACCAAAAGATTGAATATCAAAGCTAATGTGGTGAAAGAAGGAGAATAAGCTCCTACTGGCACATTAAATTTTATTAACATTGCCCCTGATTTCCAAGATGGATATCAGGGGTTTTTTATTTCAAATTACAAAAAATGAAATGAGCTTAAATCTCCTTAACAACTGAAGGGATAATAGATTTTGAGCGAATTCCATGTGACCATTTAAAACATAACGAAACACATGAATACAGTTTTATTACAAGCAGGAGGTAGCGATTTCACTTCTTTTCTACCGATCATTGGTATGATCGCCATCTTTTATTTTTTCTTCATTCGACCACAGCAGCGAAAGCAAAAGGAAACCAAAAAATATCTTCAGGAAATAAAGAAGGGCGAAATGGTGGTAACCGTGGGAGGTATCCATGGAAAAATTATTGAGGTTTCGGATACTACAGTTTTGATAGATGTAGATAGAGGAACTAAATTGTTGGTTGAGAAAGCTTCAATCTCATTGGAGGCGAGCAAAAAACTCAACGAAAAGCCTGAGAAGAAGGAAAAAAAGTGAGCGTGAATTTATGATCTCTAAGATATTAAGTAACTGGAAGGTAGTATTACTCTCATTTTTGGGAGCTACTACCTTTTGGTTTTTTAGTGCTTTAGGGAAAGAATACAACTATCGGATAGAACACCCCATAGCGTTTGTTTATGACTCTGATAGCCTGATAGCTGTAAAGCCGCTTCCCGAGTTTGTGGAAATAGATGTTACCGGAGGAGGTTGGGACTTATTCAGAGAGTCCTTTTGGTTTGTGGACCCGGTAATTTTTGAGCTGGATAATCCGGCTGCTATTAGATACCTGACTCGTCCCACGATTTTACCTATTGTTTCTGATCAACTTGATGAATATAGAATCAACTTTCTATTTACAGATACCCTTTACATCAACATAGATCGAAAAGTATCAAAGTTGGTAAAGCTAAAAATTGATTCAGCGAACATAAGTATGGATGGCGATCACCGAATCATTACGCCAATATCACTTTTCCCGGACACAGCGGTCATTTTTGGCCCTACCAGTTTTATTGACACTTTGGGCCGGGAATTCTTTATTAGGCCGGAGGAGGAGAGCATAGATAAAAACTATGATCGATTTGTTAAGCTAGGTTTGCCAGAGGCATTTGATATTTATTCAAATCCCCCAACAGTTAACGTAAAGTTTGAGGTCGATAGATTTGATAGATTGGAAATTTCGACGACCATCGAAATGCAAAATTTTCCATCCGATTCATCGGTTTATGTGAGTGATCCTAATGTCACTGTTCGTTTCGTAGTTCAGCAGGAATTAACCGAAGATTACTTTTCAGAAGATTTTAAGGTAGTAGTTGACTATGATCTCATTAATCGGGCTGATTCGCTGGCACCCGCCATTGTTGTTTTCCACCCGGAAAATGTCCTGGAAGTAGAGGTAATTCCGGATTCTTTAGCCGTTACTTATGCAAGGTAAGCCACTTTTTATTGGGATTACCGGAGGAATAGGCTCTGGTAAAACCACAGTTTGTAAGGTTTTTGAAATCCTAGGGGCCCGGACCTATTATGCGGATGATCGTGCTAAGTGGTTGATGGAGAATGATTCAACCCTCATTGAAAAGATCAAGTCACTGTTTGGTGACAAGGCTTACGAACAAGGCAAACTGGATCGCAAATTCATAGCAGGACAAGTTTTTCAAAATGGAGATTTATTGGAGCAGTTAAATGGGGTGGTTCATCCGGCAGTAGGGGATGACGTCCATCAATGGATGATTCAAAATCAGGATGCTAAGGTGTTGCTAAAAGAAGCTGCTTTATTGTTTGAGACCGGATCATATAAATCACTTGATAAAAACATATTGGTTACAGCACCTAAGGATGTAAGAGTGAGTAGAGTTGTGGCTAGGGACAAGCATCGGACAGAAGAAGATGTGAAGGCAATCATTGCAAAACAAATGTCGGATGATGAGAAAGCTCCTCTTTCAGATTTTATAATCGTGAATGACGAAAGCCAATCTGTTATAAAGCAAGTCATTGATATTCACGATCAACTAATCATCGCATAGGATCTTATCAAACTCTTCACGTGTGTAGGCACGTGACAAGATCAGGACTCCTTTTTGATTGATGTAGCTTACCACGTGGAAACCAGCTTTATCCAAATGTTGATCCGCAAAAAACAGCGGTTCATTATCATCTCCAATGTTAAAAATGTCAGTGAACTCAGGTAATAAGAGTTCTCCGAATTCAGTGCTTAATAGTCCATATCGTCCATCTTTTATGTACCGATAAATCTGACGTTGATCATTTTTCACAAGCAACTTGATGTTTTCAATATCAGGGAAAAGGATTTCTTCAGTGCTATTGATTAGCTGGTACAGGTTGCCTTTTTTAACCAGGTAACTGGTGTCATTCCAAATGGTAATTTGATCATAAGTGAAGGAAAGAATTGGCGTCTCAGAGAGATCTATAAGTCCCAATTTCCCATCCTTTTTGGCTAGGTAGTTTTTTCCTGCTCGGTTCAATCTCGATTCATATTCAGGAGGAATCAGCGCGTTTATAGTCAAATCATAACATCCGATCTGCCCATCCAGCAGAACCAATGCAAGCCCTTCTTTTTCATCTATACTGTCAAAGATTGGATTTAGTACCCACTCTCCTTTGGTGTTTAATAATCCTTGTTTGCCTCTGATCTGAACTTTGATTAAGGTGTCATTGAGAAAGGAAGTTTTTTCAAACTCATTTTTTACTACTTCATTTCCATATTCATCAAGTATGACTGTTAAATCCTTGTCCTTAAGCTTCAAAAAATTGGGTTGGGTTGGAAATGTTGAAACGAATTCCTCTTTCAACTCTTTCTTCTTTCCGGAAGAAAAAAGCATTTCTTTTCGCTCATCCTTCAATGTGACAAGCGCATAATCATTAATCAATTTTATTGAATCATAGCCTCGACTGGGCTGGAGTCCTTTGGCTCTCGGTAAAAGCATCCAATCCCCACCTGTATCTATTGCCAGCCAACCATCATTTGATTCTAAATATGGATAGTGCTGATCCATAATATCAGCTTCGGACGGGTTATATAGTCGATAGCCCTTTTCAGATCTTAAATACCATCCTGATTTCTCTGGATAGATTTCATACGTACCCCATGGAATTAGGAAGTTTAGCGTCGAATCTAATAAGCATTCACGATCGTCCCTAAATCCGATGATCATATTGTTGTTAATCAACTCGATTTCATCAAACTTAAATTCAAGTGACAATCCCTTTTTTTCTATTTCACCGAGAATCAGCTCTTCTGTATATACGGCGATTAATCCATCCTTCTCAAATATCCAAAACCCACCTTCTGTATCGATATCGTCATAGACACTTTGAGCAATTCTAAATCCGAGATCAGACACCAACCCCCACTTTCCTTGTTGTCGAATTTTGATCCAGTTTTTAAAAACAGAAGCTTCACTTACCGGCTCATCAAGTATTTGAAATCCACTTTTATGATATAGATACCAGTTTTCATTTTTTTTAATCAATCCGATTTCCGGGCTGATTGTTTGATAGCCATTGACACGACTAATCAATACATTTCCATTCTTATTGGTAATCAGACCCGTTTGTTCATTTAAGAGATATAACCAATCATCCGAAGTGACTTGACACTTGTAATCATACGGGATGTCAGAATATTGTGGTTCAATTCTCTGGTTACCCTCCGAATCATAAAATCCGAGATTTCCTCTTTCAATAATTGGAAATAATCTTAAATCAACCATTTTACTGACACTTCTCAATGAATCTTTGAGTGGGTGATTTGAAAATTCTTGCTTACCAATGCGGTAGTACTTCAAGTCAGCAGCTTTTTTTTGAAGCCTTGGGGTTTGAGCGAATGCAATAAATTCATCGAGAGACTCAGTTTTTCCAGCCACCGTTGAAACTTTCAAAATATAGTCTTCAATTTTTTCTCTGTGTCGCGTGAGCGGATGATTGTTTAGGTAATCATAGTACCTGTTCAAATCTATCATGGTCATCAACTCAGCCACCCGCATGTTATCCAGAATTGAATCTGCTTTTGGCCGAAAAACAGATGTTGGATTTTTGGATGTAAAATCAATTAATGCTTCCTTACTGCCAGCTATTCGTGCGGATAAAAACTCCATGCTATCTACTTTATAGCTCAGTATGTCATCATAGACAGATTGAGGAAAAATCCGTTGATACCGAAGTGCGTTTTCAATGCTCAGATTTTGAAGTATGTTTTGAAAAGATCTGTCCCGAATTTGGTCATATAATTTTTGGATTTTTTCTTCCGTTATGCCATCCTTCAGTGTCTCTTCTTTTAAGTCCTTAGAGGCGTTTTTGAACTTAATTTTCGCCAATTCGGCAATTATTCTTGCGGAATCTATGTCATATCGAGAGAATTCTTGATCAAACAGAAGTAAAGCATGATAATAGCTTATACCCGGATTTTCAGGCTCCTTTTCAAGCCCTTTAAGTATCAGTTCGTTAGCTTTTTCATATTCTTTTTTTTCAAGGGCCTTCTGAATTCGGTCAACTGCACCAAATAAAATCAGCTGGAAAAAAAGTAATAATCCTAACGAGTAGTTCATGCTAATGGCAAATTAACGCAACAACGCCTTTCCTTCGTAGTAAAAACTGGATGAAATAGACCTTATTAAAAATCATTTCTTATGGAAATAAAATGGATTTAAATGGTTATATTTACTGTCTACATTTACAGGCGAGTAAATTAGGCGGTGATTAGATTCGGCGAAAGTCGGGTCGAAAGTTCGATCCAACCAGCACATTGGGATCGGCTATGGGAGTACGAAGGTGCTCCCTTTTTTTATGCCTAGTTTACTCTAAACTTAATTTTTAGTTCTTCCGTAGAGGGGGTTCTTTCTGTTCCTTCAAGATCGAAAGCATAGTGTGGAGTATTTCCGCACACGTCCTCCAGTCGAGGATCAATGAGGAGTTCTAATTCATCAGACCCTTGATGCCTCCATAGGACCTTAAGCTGCTCCGGGCTATCAAAGGTTACCTGGACAGGTAAAACCTGACCTTGCTTATTTCGGATGAAAATCATTCGCTGTGCCAATGGTTGATCCAATGGATGATCAGTGATGACGGTAAGGATTCCAATGCCATTAGATATTTTGGCTTTTAAGGCCCAGATGTTAATATTCATAGCCCCTCTAAGTGGATTGGACGCGTTGATTGTTTGAGAAAAATCCGCTTTCAAAGGCTCCCCACTTGAACCTTTCCATGACTTATCAATTTTGAGTGTGTAGCTGTTTCCAGCGAGCAACACATCTCCCTGGGTCATGTTAGGACCAACTCCTTGTTTCACCCTTCCCGGGTGTAACAGCAAGGTCAAACGTGTATGGTTAATGTTCCATAAACCTTCCGGAATGATCACGAATGGATCAACGAGCGGCTTACCATTTTTATCTTCAATAGTTATAAAATCATAAGGGTTTTCTAATCCCATTGGTGCTGAGAAATAAACATAGAACCGTAGAAGATTGGCAGGAACCTCATCCAATTCAGGGGTAAAAGAAATAACCTCAGGCTGAGTTGTTTCCGGGGGTTCAAATGAGGCTACATCACTATAAACATTCTGCTCATTAATTGCGTCAGAAAGTAGCTCAGAAAGCTTTGGGTATGAAAATGTGACAAAATAATTGATTTTCGGGTCTGGCAGGAACTTAGGAGTAAATGAAAGGTGATTGTTTTTAATGCTGTATTTCCCTAATACCGCTGGTGCATTTGGATTGGTCTTAATATAGAAAAAAGAAGACCATTCATCGAAACTGAAATTTTGTTTATTAATCAGGTCAACGACCTCTTCCGGCACAAGACGCGTTGTAATCGTACCATATTCAGGCGATGAGGACAAAGTCTTAGCCGTAAAGAAGCTTTGCGCTTGAGCATGATTTAAGGATAGGAAAAAAAGAAGGAGGCCTAAAGAGCCTCCTTGAATAAATTTTAGGAATATTTTTTTCATGGATATAGCCACTCTTTGCTCAGTGAAGTTAATGCAAGCTTTCCATTTGGAAGCCTTTGAGTGGACAAGATGTATTTTTTATTAAAATCAGCTAATTGCTGGACGCCATTTCCAGACCTTGGCGTATATGATACCCCGGCAAGGTATCCTTTCACTTCCTCGGTAATTTCGCCTTTGTAATTTGCAACATCTAGTGGGTCAAATAATAGGAGCGGTAACGCGCTATTTGACATCAGGATGTAATCTTTCCCATTATTTTGATACAGTACCATATCTATCGGATAGTTGCCAGAACCAAATTCTGCAACCGTTCGGCCTTTGACATGCGTTCCGCTTTCTAATTTCTCCGCATCGATAGTAACTAGCGGAGTACATAAGTAAGCAGCTAATATTTTTTTCTCATTATTAAGCTCATAAGGAAGAAATGCTCGAATTGGAGAGGCTGTTTCCCATTTTCCATGAGCCCCATGAAATATTTCCAGGGTGTTAACATCTACATCTTGTACAAATGGATAAGGAGCTGTCCATAGAGCTGCCCTAAATTCTTCATTAGATAACCCGGATATGTAAACTTTTCCATCGTCAAAGCCAATTCCGGTAATCGCATCTGATCTTAACTTAGCTCCTTTTTTCCAGCGATGTTCAATAGAGGCATCTACTGGGTTAGGAATAGAAACGCTTGCAAATTCAACATTTTCAAGAGTAGCCTCTGACATTTCTCCTGATGGAGAAATTCTTATAAGAATATCCGCATCTACAAGGTCATTTGGGGTTTCCCATCGGGAGGTCCATTTTGCTCTACCTCTGGACACACTGAGGTATACATTTTGTGATATTGGATTTACAGCCATATCATGTATCATGATATTGTCAGCTGTGGTGCCCAACATACCAGCCAATTTGTCTTCCAAATCAATGATGTTTAATGATTCTTCATTAGCGCTTGGCTCGTTATCTCCAAGATTTACTGCAAAGACGGACCCGCCTTTTGAGTCACCGATAAATAGCACACCATCCTGATTGAATTTCAATACGGAGATGGATGCAATATCGGGAGTGCCTTTTTTCATACCTGGATCTTTTGCTAAGGCTACAAAAGCAAAAAGAGCCAGCGTTAAAACTGAGATTGTACGTTGCATGGATTTATTGTTAAGTGAGAACAAGTTTTACGTGTATTGGTCATTGAAGTTGACCTTCAAGTAAAGAAAGCCCACCTTAGGTGAGCTTTCCGGTTATGTTGGTAACTAAATCAGTTAATGTCTTCTCCTTTTTTTAGCTTCTCAATGTTCTGATCAATAATGGGAGGATTTAGTGTATCTCCCGCCGGTACATTCTCCTTCGCTAACTGCATATATTTTAAAGCTTGCTTATAGTTGCCGACTGCAGAATAACCTCTAGCAAGACCATAGTTCGTTGGCCATGCTCCATTATTTTGTTTGTGATTATACTTGAAAACCTCCAGCGCCTTTTCTTTCTGTCCGGAAGCGATGAGCTGTCTACCATACTGGTGAATGGCTCCTGCGTTGGCTCCCGGGAGTTTTATGGCTTCATCCATTACTGCAGATGCTTCATCCGTTTTTCCAGCTGCAGTCAGTACTGCTGCTTTAGTAGACATGGTGCCCCAGTTCTTTTGCCCCACAAAAGGAGCACTGATAGCTGCCTCTGCCCATTGTATCGCTTTATCATGTTCACCAACACTTGAGGCATACCTGGCCGCACCAGTCCAGTTTTGGAAAGAGAATCCCGGTTGATTATTCAGTTCCGCTTCAATCTGAGCCATATGTGCCTCAACTGGATTTGCAAGTGCTATTTTAATGGGCAACTTTTTGTCACCCCACATGAGCGCAACAGTTGCTGAGTTGTTTTGCCTGTCTATGAAATCATAGGTAAGCCACTCACGTGCTTCAATATCTTCTGCCGAGACTTCTACACGTAGTGCGTCATTTTCGGGAGTATAGAAAAAGCTGCCCCAGTGGTTATTGTCCTTGGAAAATATCACTGTCCAGGGTCCGTTCTCGGCTGGTGCTACAAAAAATCCGTATTTACCAGCCGCTAGTGGCTTTCCTTCAACCATCACATCATGCGAGAAGTAGAAGGTTGTATTTTGGTCTGCTCCAGCTCTCCAGGGAGATGGGTTGTCTGCCGTACTCAAGCCAAAGCCTAAGTTGTTGAATCCATAAGGTACAACCCCACCATAGATCGTTCTGCCACGTGCACCTGGACTGCTGTATTCGATTGCTACTTTGCCAACGCCACCAATATGTTGTTTTACGAATGACCGCTGGCTACCACCTCCGGGAGGCGTACTTACTTGTGCTAATCCGACTAAGCTCACCATGGAGAGGATCAGCATTCCAAAAAATTTTCTGTTGTAGTTCATAAGTTGTAGAGAGTTAGTTTTCGATTATTGAAAACGCCAGGGGGAATCATCACCTTTTAATTTTCTATCAAGGGAATATTTTAAAGATGAATGGTTAACATTGGGTGCCTAATCAGACGAAATATGAGAGATATTAAAGATCAAGTGGTAGGTTTAGATCCTAATTTCAGGTACCGTGGATTAAGTCAAACCCGAATTGAGACATTTAGTGATGCGGTTTTTGCTGTGGCATTTACGTTAGTGGTCCTGTCTTCGACGGTCCCGGATACATTCGCCGAGCTTAGAGCTTCCATACAGGATATATTACCATCTTTTATTTGTATCGTCCTTATAGTGGTGATATGGTACCAGCACTACATTTTTTTTCTGAGATATGGACTTCAAAATACGAAAACGGTCACCGTAAATACACTTTTGTTGTTCCTTGTTTTGATTTACATCTATCCATTAAAGTTTTTAGCGAGGTTTTTAGTAGAGCTTTACTCAGGGTTAATTTTTGGACGCGAAGATAATTTCATGGATAGCTTCGGAGGTGAAATGAATGGTGATAACATGACGCTGTTAATGACCGCTTACGGCGCAGGAGCAACTTTCATCTTTCTCGCAATGACCTGGCTTTATAGACATGCATACAAAAAAAGAGAACAACTCGATCTTAATGAATATGAAGTATTTGCAACGAAAGTAAGTCTATGGCAAAATTTATTAATGAGTTCTATTCCATTTTTGTCAACGGTAATAGCAGCCCTTCATCCATTTGGGTATGGGGCACTTAATTTCGGGATTGCAGGATTTATTTACATGCTTTACCCTCCGGTTATGATGACTTTTGGATACAGGGTCAAGAAGAAATCAAAAGAACTTTTTGGGTAGATAACTTACCCGCTTTGGGGTATTGGGTTTAGGATTAGAAATAATGAACTTTAGGTTCATCATAATCCTAGCTATGAAGAAGTATGCTGATTTGCATTGTCACCCACATTCAAGGGCATTCCATTGGATGCGGCACACCAAAAATGAAGACAAACCTGGAAAATACAATCCATGGAACATTGTTCTAAGCAACTTTAAAAAGCAGAAGAAGGGAAAAAGAGCTTTTAGCTATTCACAATGCGATCCTGTCAAGCTTTGGAATGGAGAAACCAAATTGGTTTTTGCGTCACTGTATCCATTTGAAAAAGGCTTTTATAAAGGGGGAGAAATTGATCAAAGTAAGCTCATTCGAATATTGGATATTTTATCCACTACGGGTTTTGGATTTTTTAATCCTCTCCGTTGGGTTCAAGCAGGTTTTGCACTCATTACAGGCGCTCCAACCATTTTAAAAACCGCGCGTGCATTTTTGCAGTCACTTCTTATGCGTATGCCTATCCGGAGAATTAAATACTTCATCTCGGATGAGTATGATTATTATGAAGAACTCATTAAAGAACGGGATTTTCTGCTTAGTAAAAGCGAGACACGCACTAAAAACAACATATACATACCAGGCATAAAACGGATTTTCAAGAGTCAAAAAAAACTAAGAAGGAAGTATCCTGAATCATTAGATGCGACAGGAAAATATACCGTTTGTCGTGATTATCAGGAGGTGGATAGTACCCTGAAAAACAATGAAATCGCGATGGTGCTTACAATCGAGGGGATGCATGCATTGGGCACAGACACAAACCTGAATAAGGTAGAAGATCGCATAATTGAACTAAAAAACTGGACTACTCCGGTGTTCTTCATCACTTTTGCTCATCATTTCAATAACTACCTGGGTGGTCATGCGCACAGCATTCCAAATGCACTTAGAATTCTCTCAGACCAGAGTGATGGTATGAACGAAGGCATAACCCCTCAAGGTGAAAGTGCTACTAGATTGCTTTTGAGCCTAAATTCGAATTTGAAGAGGGATGATTCTTTAGGCAGAAGAATTTTGTTGGATTTAAAACATACCTCAGCTAAATCAAGAAAATGGTACTACGAAAACATTATATCACCGTGTCAACAAAAAGGGGATGCTATTCCGGTAATCCTCAGCCACGTGGCTTATAGTGGATGGGAGACTCTTGCGGAAACAATAACATATGCGGATCAGGAAAATGATCACGATTTAAGAAATGGATTCTATCCATGGAACATTAACGTTTGTAGCGAGGATGTTTTATGGGCAGTGAAAACCAATGGATTAATAGGTATTTGCTTTGATCAACGGATTCTGGGAGATAAAAAAGATAAAGTGAATAGTATAGACTTGATTTGGAAGAACCTGATTGCTATGGTTGATTCCATTTTATCAAGCAATGAACTCACCATTGACCAAAAAGCTACCTGTTGGGATTATTTTACTTTGGGAACCGATTTTGAAGGATACATAGATCCTACACAAGATTATGGTAACTCACTTCTTTTTGATGACTTTGAGAATGACCTAATCAACAAGCTGAAATCTATTCAAGGTTCGGAATACTACTTACACTCAGATCAAAGAGTGAATGAAGTAGCCAGAGGAATTTGCTTTGAAAATGCCTTTCAGTTCTTAAAGCGTAATTTCTAGTTTCGACAGATACCCCATTTATTTCGGTGAGAAGAGATCATTTTGGAAGGATTACCACATTTAGGGTATTGATAATCAGTAGGATAAGTGACGAACTTTATGCTAGATTTTAAAAACCCTATAGTTATGAAAAAAGTATCACGAATTGTATTTATCGCTTTAGCTGTTATTCTGGCATTCTTTGGATTCAAAAAAATTAAAGTCAACAAAAGCTAATTTTTAATGTCAAGTTAAAGTGTTTAGGCCTTAATTAAGTATGGCAGAACTTAAGAAAATTCTATCCATAGATGGAGGAGGAATTAGGGGAATAATTCCCGGTCAAATAATCGTGGAAATTGAGAAATCATTTGGAGTTAAAGTCGCAAATGATTTTGATTTAGTAGCTGGTACTAGTACCGGAGGAATATTGGCTTGTGCTTTTCTACTGGAGCATCCGAATCAACCCGAAACTCCAAAATTCACTTCTGAAGAAGTTGTTGGCCTCTATTTTGAACGAGGCGATAAAATTTTTGATGTTCCTTTCTTTCAAAAAATTCGAACCGTTGGTGGAATTTTGGATGAGAAGTATCCTGCCGACGGGATAGAAGATGCACTTCAAGATTATTTTGGAGATGTATGGTTAAAAGACCTTTTACGTCCTTGCATCATCACCTCTTATGATATTATTAATCGGAAAGGACATTTCTTCGGTCAACATAAAGCCAGGGAGGATCCAGATTTCAATTTTAGGGTTAAGGACGTGGCGCGAGCCACTTCGGCAGCTCCGACCTATTTTGAGTGTGAGCAAATAATGTCTGAAAAAGGCGGGGCATTCACCTTAATTGATGGTGGAGTATTTGTAAATAATCCGGCATTGGTTGCTTATGCTGAGGGTAGAAATATCTTTAAAGTTGAGAAGGAGGAAGCTACCGCTAAGGACATGAAAATCTTGTCCATTGGAACAGGATATACACGCAAACCTTACGCTTATAAGAAAGCAAAAAATTGGGGAATGGCTGAATGGGTGCAGCCTGTAATTGACATCATGATGTCAGGTGCATCTGAGGTGGCACACTATCAATTGAAAAAAATATATGGGACAATTGATAATCCTGATCAGTATTTAAGAATTGATGGAGATTTAAAATCCACTGAAATAGATCCTGACATGGATTGCGCCACTCAAGAGAATATGACACATCTTAAGGAGTTTGGAAAAAAACTTTTTGATAACAACAAAGATGCAATAGAGCAGTGGTTAGCTCTCTAGAATGTCATCAATTAGTTGATCAATACTCTCCGTAATAGTTGCCTGTTTACTAAGGGATTTATACAAAAACCCTTCTTCTTCCATATGCTCAAAGAATTTGACAAAATGATCGTAATAGCCATTGGTATTTAGAAAAGCGCAAGGCTTTGAATGATAGCCAATTTGCGCCCAGGTCATAACCTCGGTCATTTCCTCCAGGGTACCAACACCACCAGGTAATGCATAAAACCATCAGCCAGATCAGCCATCAGTGCTTTGCGTTCATGCATGTCTTTTACTCGATATAATTTGGAAAGCCCGGTATGCGCCACCTCCATTTCATAAAGTTTGTCCGGAATGACTCCTGTGATGGTACCACCATGACTTAATGCAGTTTCAGCAACTATCCCCATCAATCCAACAGCTCCACCACCATAAACTATTTCAATATTCCTTTCCACTAATTGCTTTACCAATGCTTGGGTTGCGGTTTCATAGTCTGAAACCCTTCCCATTTTGGATCCACAAAAAATGGCTACTCTTTTCATATCCTAAAAATATACTTTTTAGCAATTATCAAGCTGTGAGTCTATTATGTAATTCTTGTAGAAGTTTAAGGGTTATTCACCGAAAAGAGCATGATCACACATTATCAAATGATAATGGTAAATTACCTTACGTGTTCTATCAATTGGCTAACCACCAACAAATGAAACACTTTCACATAGAAAAACTTCTTTTGAGCATTTTTCTTCTTTCTATTTCAATGGCATGTCAAGAAGATGCACTCTTGGAAACGAATATTGAGGAAACAGATCATGACATGTTAGCAGCAATGAGCATGGCTGACGAATATCTCAATTCCGTAAGAGGTAAAAGTGAGAAATCAGAAAAGTCCATAACAGTACTTAAATACCACAAAGGCAAACTATATTTTGACACTAATACTGATGACGTTAAAGGTTATCAAGAATTAACTGAGACATCAGTGACTGCCACCGTTGAACCGGGCGAATTTATTTTCTGGTATTCAGGAGGGGGAGTTACGGATCTGGACGGAATTGAATTTGACCCTATTTCGCAAAATGATTTAGATGAATTTCCGGAGGAAATTAAAGCAGACAAAATGTGGAAAATCCAGGTGCCGGCGGATGGAGACCTTTCTATGTATAAATACGACATCCTTTACTACTACAAAGGAAATTCCGGTTCTCGTATAAGGCTTGATCCTAAAATTCGGATAAATGGTGGTGATGAGTAAGGAAGAATAAAAAACTTCAATTTGCTTTACTTGTTGAAACATCTTAAATAGATGTTTCTTTTTTTTGCAAAAAACTGAATAATCCGCTATTTGAGTGTTTTAGATGGCGATCTAATTTTTCACAATTTTCGTAGGCAAAATGTGTTTGTTTACCGAAAAACGATCATTTTTATTATCATTTGATAATATTTATCCTACTTTAGAAGGCTCATCATTAATAAAATCTTGAAAATTAACCACCCATAAACTAATCTGTAATAATGAGATTTACTTTACGAAATCTAACCTTATACATCGTAACCTTTTCGCTCGTTTTCTTTGCTTGTCAAAAGGATGATGTAGTTGAGGAAGGCCCCAATCTTGACCAAGATATGGTCACTGCGATTGGATTAGTTGATGATTACCTCATCGAAACCAAAGGCAGGACCGATGTGGATGTTTCAGTAACTGTTTTCCAGTATTATGATGGACAATTATGGTATCGAACCTATTTGGATAGTGTTGCTGTCTATCTTCCAGTTGATGAGCAGACGATTACCGCAATTGCCTCTCCGGGAGAGTACATCTTTTGGTACGGAGGGACAGGACTAGCAGACCTTGATGGCATTGATTTTGACCAACCCTCAGAAGAGTTCTTGAACGGAGATTCCGATGAAATTTTTCATGATCGTTTGTGGGCTGTTCAAATACCACACAATATTAATGACAGTACCGAATTTTTGAAGTACGACATTGTCTATCAGTTTGATGGAAATAGTGGGCCGGTAATAAGGCTTGATCCCAAAATTAGAATAAAAACGAATGGAGTTGAAGTGGAGGTAGAAGTAGATCCGGAACCAACCAATTAATAGTCTGATGATGAAAAGGGTAAGTTTACTCATTACTTTCTTCTGTCTACTGGCATTTTTAACCTATTCACAAAATCAGATTAAAGCAGACAGCTTGAGAGGGTTGATCGAATCAGGGAACCTAGAAGGTGAGAAAGAATTATACGTTTACTATTGGCTGTCGACTTATTCAAACTCGGCAGAAGATGTTCTAAAGTATGGACACGAACTCCTCGATCTAGCTGAGGAAGCAGGAAACTTAGAGTACAAGCTAAAGGCCTATACGAATATTGGAATTGGTCATAGATTGATGGGCGATTTGGGGGAAGCATTAGAGTATCAATTTAAAAGTGCAAATGAGGCAATTGGGAAAGAAGAATTTTTATCATTCCTGGCAGAAGTGTATGGTGAAATATCCACTTGCTATACCCAAAATGGTGATTCTGAAAACGCACTATTATATGGTTCAAAAACAATCAATATTCTTCGTGATATTGGCGGACGTCAAGAGTTAGCACTGACACTATTGAACACAGGATATGATTATTATTTGATCGGTAAGTACGATTCCGCCATGGCTTATTATAATGAGGCTGAGCCAATTCTGGAGGATATTGGAATGGAGCTGGGTCAGGCCTATATTATTGGAAATCGAGCATTGGTTTACTGGAAAAGAAATAACATCTCCAAGGCGAAGGAAGACCTGTTTAAAGCGATAGATATGATCGAACCTCTTGGAGATAGATACGGGATGGCCGACTATTACAATCAGCTTGGCAGTATTTATTTGGAAGAAGGGGATATTGACAATGCAATACTTTATACCTCTAAAGGACTTGAAATGGCCGAATCCGAAAGGCTTAAGGAGCAGGCAAGGGATGCATCCTATTTACTTTATCGTCTCTATAATCAACAAGGGGACTACAAGAATTCCTTAAAATATCAAACGGAGTATTTTGCCTACAGAGATAGTATTCAAAATTTAACCACTACCCAAAAACTTGCGAATCTAAGAACAGAATTTGAAGTAGGTAGGAAACAGTCTGAAGTAGATCTACTTTTAGAACAAAAAAAGAGTACCCGAATCATTATGATAGTGGGAGGAATTTTGATGCTGGTATTTATCTGCCTGCTTATCATCATCTATTCATTCCTGAAGACAAAAAATAAGCTTAACCGAAAACTTGAGCATCAGAAAAACTCACTTCAGCTACTTAATCAAACCAAAGACAAGTTTTTCTCGATCATATCACATGATCTGAGAGGGCCTGTTAATACCCTATCAGGGTTAGTTACTGTTTCTAAGATTTATTTGAAAGAAGGAACCAAGGAGCAAACAGTGGATATGATTGATAAGATGGACCATTCCATTGGTCGGCTTACAAAACTGCTTGACAACCTGCTAACCTGGGCCTTGCAGCAGAGGGGTCATTTTCCTCATATGCCGGAAGCCTTAAGTGTTCGGTTTTTGCTTGATGACATGACTGACATGTTCCAGGAGATGTCTGCATCGAAGAACATTAAACTTGATTATAATCTGCAGGATGAATTCCAATTACATGTTGATAGAAACACGGCTTCAACCATCCTAAGAAACCTCATAAATAATGCTTTGAAATTCACTCCTAATGGAGGGCATGTTCAAATTGTCGCCAACGCCAATATAGATGAGAATGTTGGAATCATTCAGGTAATTGATAATGGTGTGGGAATGTCAGAGGAGAAACTTCAACACCTTTTCAAGCTGAATGAAAATGTCTCTACTACTGGAACTTCAGGTGAAAAAGGGCTAGGACTTGGATTGCAACTTGTTTACGATTTCGTAAAGCTAAATAAGGGCACGGTTGAAGTTGAGAGTGAGCCAAACAAAGGCACTAAGTTCACGATTTCACTTCCGCTGCATACAGACTAGGAACAAACCTGTTTGATTCGTGGTTTGATTGAGAAATATACTATTATGTCTCAGTCACCTGTAAAAGAGGTTTATCCATTGGGATTTCCTTGGAAAACTCAAGATCCATTTCTATTCTGTGTTTATCATAGAGACTTATTTCCTAGAGGAAATGATAATTTAGGGCCAGATCCCGAACATCTTAGGGGGCGTTTGATTGGTCAGGATTTCACCATCAAGGATGGGTGGCGCATGTATCATGGTCAACGTGTACCAGGATTTCCGCAGCACCCACACCGAGGGTTTGAGACGATAACCGTAGTGCCTGAAGGCCTTGTTGATCATTCTGATTCGATGGGTGCAACTGGCAGGTTTGGACACGGGGATGTGCAATGGATGACAGCAGGCAAGGGCGTGCTTCATTCTGAAATGTTCCCTTTGGTAAATCCAGAAAAGGATAATCCATTATTGCTTTTCCAAATCTGGCTAAACCTACCTGCCAGGAGCAAATTTGTAGAGCCACATTACAAAATGTTATGGTCTGAAGACATTCCCATACACAAAACCGATGATGCTGAAGTTACTATTGTAGCAGGGGACTTCAATGAAACAAAATCACTAGATACCACTCCAGATTCCTGGGCATCTGATCCTGAAAATGGAGTAGCTGTGTGGTTGATAAAAATAAAGGCGGGTGGTAAACTTACACTTCCAACCGCAGGTAATGGTGTCAATCGATCTGTCTTTTTCTATGAGGGAGATGCTGTTTCTGTGGGAGATTTGACTTTAGATGTACAACAAGGGGTAGATCTACATGCAGACCAATCAGTAACACTCGGGGGTGGTGAGAAAGAAGCTCATTTACTCCTCCTCCAAGGTAAGCCAATAGGTGAGCCAGTCGTTCAACAAGGTCCTTTTGTCATGAATACACAGGAAGAAATATACGACACCATCAGGGAGTATCAGCGCACGCAGTTTGGAGGCTGGCCATGGCCTCAAGATGAGTTTGTGCACCCAAGCGATAAAGGAAGATTTGCATTGCATGCAGATGGAAACGAGGAGATCAAAGGGTAGATAGTTTATTTTCCAATTAATGGAAGTATTACTAACTTCATTTCCAAACTCACGCAGATGGCGAATGAAGATCCTAACGTAACCGTTGCAAGATTTAGTTTCAAACAGGCCATTGTAGTAGCTGCAATAACCGGGGCAACTACGTTGGGGGGAACATTACTGACAATGCGGTCTGGTGGCGATGATTCTGAGGGTAGTAGCCCTGAACAGACTACAGAAAATGATGGTTGCGAGGATGAAATTAATAGCTTGAAATCCTCTCTCAACAAATCAATTACATTCAGTTCTCTTTCTGATATTTCAAATTCACATTTCAATAGTGGGGCAGAAAAAAGGGACGTAAAAGAAAAAATTCGTGAGCTGATTCAGGTTTCTGAACTGTACAAGAAAGACAGCCAACATTACATGCACAAGTTATTTAGGTTGAAGAAGCTTATGCTGGCAAATGGAGGGAACATCAATGTCCGAGTGAGTAATGCCAATCCGGAAGCATGCAAGCTTATTCAAGATCTGCTGAAAGGGATCGAGTATTATCGGGGGACAGCCGATGGAAATGTGGAAAGTACACGAGCTGCAGTGGAGGATTTCCAACACACGTTAAATTCGTATACACCAGGATATTTTGCTGAGAAAAATATTGGAATAGTTGGTAAGAAGACCTTTAATGCCATTATGGAACATTATGAGAAGAGTTAGCGCTTTTCTTTAATATTGAGCTGATCCATTTTTAGGTTTGTCTAAATAATACTTCATGAAGCGCCGTAAGTTTTTAGCAAAGTCCGCATTAGCAGCAGCAGGGGCCACTTCGTTGGCAGCATGTGTCAAAACAGAGGAAAAAAGTAAGGGTCCATACATCAACTTCAACAACAACTATCGGTGGAAAATGACCACCACATGGCCTCCAAATTTCCCAGTGGTAGGGGAGGGTTGCAAACTTCTGGCTGATTGGGTAAAAACCATGTCTGGTGGACGAATGGAGATCACGGTCTATGGAGGTGGCGAGTTGATACCAGCGCTTGAGGGTTTTGATGCAGTCAGTAATGGAGCTGTAGAGATGAATCATGGAGCGGCGTACTACTGGGCCGGCAAAGTCCCGGCGGCACAATTTTTTGCTGCTGTGCCTTTCGGGATGAATGCACAACAGATGGGTTCATGGATTATTTCAGGGGGAGGGGCTCAGCTGTGGGAAGAGCTTTATGATCCTTTCAACATACAGCCTATTCTATGTGGGAATACAGGTGTGCAGATGGCCGGTTGGTTTAAAAAAGAAATAAAGACAATTGCAGATTTGAAGGGCTTGAAAATGCGAATCCCAGGGCTTGGAGCAAAGGTGCTTGAAAAAGCAGGTGGTACGCCGGTTCTCGTATCCGGCGGAGAAATTTATACCAACCTGGAGCGGGGTGTTATAGATGCCACGGAATGGATTGGACCGTTTCATGATTATTTAATGGGATTCTATAATGTCGCCAAATATTATTACTATCCTGGCTGGCATGAACCAGGTCCGGCACTGGAAATGTTAATTAATAAGCCAAAGTTTGAGGCACTACCATCAGATCTTCAGGAAATAATTCGCACCGCCTGCTACCGAACAAATCGATGGATGGGAGCTGAATTTGATGCCAGAAATGGTAAGTACTTACAAAAGATCATCAATGAAACGGATGTAAATGTGGCACCATTTCCTGTGGAAGTTTTAGAAGCTTTGAAGGGGTACACGAAAGAAGCTCTAACTGAACTAGTTGAAAAAGACGCTCCGAGTAAAAAGGTCTATGAGGCTTTTGAGAAATTCAGAAAAGAGGTGAGCGTCTGGATGAATGTGAGTGAACGTGTATTCTATGAACGTATAATGTAGCTATTATGAAGAAATTGATATTATTGAGTTTGGCGTTAACAATTGTTAGTATAGCATGGGCCCAATCTCCTGAAGAACTAGCCAATGAACAGCTTGAAGCTTACAATAACCGGGATATTGAAGCTTTCCTGATCCCTTATTCCGATACTGTCAAAGTTTATAATAGTAAGCAGGAGTTACTGTATGCGGGCAAGGAAACGATGAGGAGTCAATACAGTGCTATGTTTGGTCGAACACCAGATCTTAACTGTAATCTTTTGAATCGAATAGCAGTAGGCAATACGGTTATTGAACATGAGGAGGTCAGTTTTGGATCTGATCGTAAGATTTTTGCCATCGTGATGTATAAAGTTTCAAATGGGAAGATTCAGGAAGTTCATTTTCTGGATCGAGCCCAATAAAAAAGGGCGACTCCTGGAGCCGCCCAATTGCAATAGCCATAGCTAATGCTGCCTTAGTTTGCCTTTATAAACCTTTTAACTGAGGTCTTTTGATCTTTAGTGATCACAAGCAGGTAAACTCCTGAGCTTAAAGAGGTTACGTTCAACTTTAAGCTAGTTCCTGAAACTCGGGAAATAACCTGTCTGCCTTCCAGATTCGTTACTTCAGCAGTTATGGTTTCACTTGTATTGACTTTCAGAAAATCAGTAGTAGGATTTGGATAAATCTGCAGGTCAATTTCATCTTCAAGACCATTAGTAGAACTAAAATCAACTATGACCGTGACAATCCAATCCTGTGTTGCTAATCCATCTTCTGCGGTAACTGTATAAATTAGATCATCTAATCCATTGAATGCATTCATCAGCTCATAGGTTGCTCCTTCTGAAAGAATTATTGTAGGATTGAATTCTATTAAGTCAGATGTTGGCTGAATGGTAATACTAACAGTATGATTTATTGCATCGATTACGGCAGGTTCAGTTTGTGTTGGTTCAGAGAATTCCAAAATATCCGTTTCATTACTAAGAGCCTCTGTAACAGTGACTATAAATTCATCTGATACAGATCCTCCGTTACCATCATCAGCCGTCAAGGTGATAGTCGAAGTTCCTACTCCAACTTCATTGATCTGGATTTGATCATTTGCGATTACTTCTACAGTAACTACAGACTCATCATTGCTATTTACTGAAACGGTAAGCGCATCTCCATCCGGATCTTCAAAGACATCAGAGTAGTTGATTTGAGCCGCATCAAAACCTTCAACTAGATCTGTTTGATCACCCAAAGGATTAACCACTATTGGTGCATTATTCGGTGCTTCGCTTACAGTCACAATGAACTTATCCGAAACAGATTCCCCATTACCATCATCAGCGATCAAAGTGATTGTAGCTGTTCCAACGCCCACTTCATTAATCTGAATTTGATCCTTTGAAACCACCTCTACAGTAACTACAGACTCATCGCTGCTGCTTACAGATATAGTCAGCGCATCTCCATCCGGATCTTCAAAGACATCAGAGTAGTTGATTTGAGCCGCACCAAAACCTTCACCAAGATCTGTTTGATCATTTAGCGGATTTATCACGACTGGAGCATCATTTACATTGTTTACAGTGATGACAAATTCATCAGAAACAGAACCTCCGTTACCATCATTAGCTGTGACAGTTATTGTGGTAGATCCGTTACCTACTTCAGTTAGGGTAAGAATAGAGCCACTTAAGCTTGCGGTAGATACGGTCTCATCACTTGAGGAAACACTTAAAGTCAAGTTATCTCCATCTTCATCAGAGAAAGTAGCTGAAAGGTCTAGTTCGACACTTCCAAATCCTTCATCCTGGGTTTGATCAACGATTGCATTAACGACAACTGGCGCATCATTTACATTGTTAACTGTCACAATCAAATCATCCGAAACCGATCCTCCGTTACCATCATTGGCAGTTACAGTAACCGTTGCAGTTCCATTTCCAACTTCGATAAGGATAAGTGTTGTTCCTGTGATACTAACTGTTACAACAGTTTCATCTCCACTAGAAGCTTCAAGTGAAAGGGCATCTCCATCCTCATCTGTAAATGTGTTGGAAAGTTCTATTTCAAGGCTACCAAATCCTTCATTTAAGTCCTGATCAGAAATGGCATTTTCAACAACTGGGGCATCATTCACATTACTGACTGTGACAATAAACTCATCTGAAGTGGTAATACCTGATCCATCATCTGCTGTAACTGTCACTGTGGAAGGTCCGAAATTTCCAACTTCTGTCATTGTTAAAATTGCACCTGAATTACTAACTGTTACTATAGTCTCATCAGAACTTGACACTTCATATGTTAGTGCATCACCATCCTGATCTGTGAAAACTCCGCTTAAGTCTATTTCAAATGAAGCAAAACCTTCATCTAGATCTTGATCAGTGATTGGATTGGAAACAATTATGGTTTCATTCTCATTAGTAATTGAGATTGTAAATGACTTACTGAAAGTGCCTGTATTTCCATCGTTTGTTTCGATTCGTACAGAATAGCTGTCTTGTGTTTCAAAATCAAAAACTTCGGCAGCTTGCAACTCATTGCCAACAATGCTAAAGGAAGTGTTATTTGTGTCGCCATCTCCACTCACCAGGCTGTAAGTAAAGCTTTCTCCGGCATCTTCATCCGTCGTTAACATTGTTCCAATCACATCACCAACTTGGTTATTCTCAGTAATGGAATTGAAATTAAGAGTTAAGTCGGTAGGTGCCTCTGAGACATCATTTACGGTAATAGTAAATGCTTTTTCGAATGTAAGACTACCATCGACTACCATCACCCGGATTGAATAGCTGTCTTGAGTTTCAAAATCTAAGCTTGAATTAACCAATAATTGATCTGATGAGATGTTAAACGATGCATTGTCGTCACTGCCGCTACCGGCTACCAAATCATAAATAAAGCTGCCGCTCAAGTCTTCACCAAAGGTTGTAAAAGAACCTATGACATTACCAACGGCAACATTCTCATCAACTGAAGAATTGCTAAGTTCCATTGAGGTAATTTGAGCGGGCAGGTCATTGACTGATATTGCAAACTCCTGTTCAAAGGTCAAGCCTTCCTGATCGGTAACTATGATTTCAAGGTTATAAACGGATTGAGTTTCAAAGTCCAACTCTGTAATAGTAATTAAATCGGTGTTACTAATACCGAATGATGCATTATCAACATTGCCTTCTTTAAGCGAATACGTATGACTATCACCACTGTCTTCATCGACCGGACTCAAAGTCCCTACGAAGGTTCCGGAAGGATTACTTTCATCAACTGAAGTATTCGAAAGTAAAATATTAGTTGGTGCTTCGTTTAAATCGTTTAAGGTGATTGTTACATCCTCATAATAAACTTCATTTTCAGAATCCCTTACTTCAAGCTCAAATGTGAACGAACTCTTGTTTTCAAAATCCAGCGTAATGAAGTCAGTGGTTACTAAATTGTCTCCATCGATATCAAATGATCGCCAATCATCATTTCCTAGTTCAGCTACCATGAAGAAGGTAAATGTCTCTCCAAAGTTGGTGTCTATTGCTGATAATGTGCCTACAATAGTTCCTGCAGGACTATTTTCATCTAGAGAAGTACCCGATAGCACAATATCAGTAGGAGCGACGGTTTCTTCCGTAATAGTTACATCCCAATCTTGAGGAGTACCATCTTCAGCAGTCACAGTATAAGTTATAGCGGTAGAGAAGTCTTGCTCTACACCCGTTTCCGGAGAAATTTCGGCATTTTGTGAAATCCCAATGGAAGGTGTGATGGCAGAAATATCCGTTCCAGCCACCGCTTCAGCTACCACTGTATGAGCGGTGTTGTTCACTGTCGCAGACCCTTCGACTTCACTAAAAGTAAATGAAGTAATGTCGTTTTCCGTGTATGGAGAAAAGTCTATTCCAAACCCGGCATTATAAGCGGATGAATTGTCAACATCAACAGCAGCATAATTACTAAACGCTGAATTGTTAAATGTGAATTGTAGGCTGGCAATGTCATCCGAATTTCCATGATCAGACACAACTCCTGACATTGAGAGGACAGCAGAATACCCATCAGCTTCAACACTCAAAGTTGGCGTAAGACCTGAGGGTAAATTATTTATCACGTAATCGCTCCCGTGAGCTAGCGTTCCACCTGCATTGCTGAATTCATCATCAATCAGATAAATGTTGGCTGAACCTTCTACCGTTCCATCATTAGCAACCGCCTCAGTAAAATCTCCTAGATCGATATTGTACTGATGGATCGCATAGTTGTCACCATCAGAAATGAATACCCTGGAACCATCAGGGCTAACTCCCAAGGCACTTGGCCAAATGCTGAGGGCGTCCAGGTCAAAAGTTTCTTCCACCTCTCCTCCCTGGGTAACATCGTAAGGAACATACAATCGATACCTGATGGTTTGATAGTCATTATCCTCTGTCATTAGCAGGTACCTGCCATCAGCAGAAAATGCCATTCCTGTTGGACTTACACTTACAATATCAAATGGGCTGCCATCATAACTTACAGAAGAAAGGTCATAGGGTGTACTTAAGCTGAATTGGAAAACAGCATTTTCGTTAGCTCCTCCAATATATAATTTGCTTCCATCTGCATTAAAAGTGAACCCATAGACAGAAGTATCAAAATCTTCATGGTTAAAAGATTTGCTACTATAACTGACACCAGAGCTGATATCAAATGATGTTGTAAGGTCGTACTGATAGATAGTATATAAATCTGAGCCTAAGACGAACATTTTCATTCCATCAGCAGAAAAGGCTAGGTCTTCTGCATACATATCCTCTGCGGAATGGTCGTAAGAAGCAACTTGAGATGCTACAGCAAGGTCATATGGGTTGTTGAGTGCATATTCATAAACAGTTCCCAATCCATAAAATGAAATAAACATTTTCATTCCATCATTGCTAAACACGATTCCTGAGGTATAATCCGAATAGGAAGAAACATCCAGAGGACTACCTGCGGAGGTTGCGAAATCCATGTCCAATGTATTGCCAAAACTCAATGCAGGATTATTATCTCTGAAGTCTATGCTTCTGGTGCTATTCTTGTTCGTTGCGTTCTGAACTTCAGAAGCAAGACTATTTACAAATGCGGCATCAGTGAAGCTGAATTCAAGTTCAACATCGTTTATGTCCTGATGTGCATCAGAGGAACCAGAAAGGGTTAGCGTAGCAGATTGACCATCTGCAGCTACCGAAACAGACGGAATTAGACCACCAGGTAAATTATTGATCGTATATTCTGATCCATGAGTGAAATTGCCACCGGCGTTTGAAAATTGTTCGTCAATGATTTCGAAATACAGCGATCCATCAACCTCACCATTGTTAAGACCAACTTCAGAAAACCCATCAATAGTTAGGTCAAATTGATACACAAGATCATTTTGAGCACCAAGGACTAATAGTGTTTTCCTGTCTGGACTTACAATAAAATCAGTAGGACCGTAATCAATGTCATGAAAGTAGAAACTTCCACTATTCGATATTCCACCAGCAATATCAAAAGGAGTATTCAGGTCGTACTGAGTAATATTTGATGATCCTGGAGAGGAGCTGTTAGATACAAATATCTTCTTCCCATCATCGCTAATATGTATATCCGTATAATTTCTTGATGTAACTGTTGCCTCTACACCATCATAGCTTACTTCAGAGGTCACGTCAAATGGAATGGATAATGTGTATTGAAAGATTTTATCATTGCTAGATCCGATCATGTACATTTTGCGACCATTAGGGCTAAATGTAATTGCAGCAGGCTGGTTGTCTTGCGATCCAACATCAAATGCGCCTTCATGTGTTATGGTTGAAGCAATATCAAATGCATTTAATAAGCTGTATTGTTCTACTTCATCACCACTTCCATCCATAATGAACATAGTAGTGCCATCTGGAGTAAATACAAGATCGCTAGGAGATCCTGTTTCGCCTGAAACGTCGTAGGAATTACCACTATATGTTACTCCTGACGAAATATCGAATGCATTAGTCAAATGGTATTCGAAGATCATGTCATTCTCATAACCAACGTAAAACATTTTCAGTCCATCATTACTGAAAGCCATGGATCCGGCATCTATATCCTGATCCGCAACACTGAACGAAGCTTTTTGAATGGGATCATCACTCGATAAATCAAATTGGTTACCAAAAGTGATAGTTGGGATATTATCATCAAAACTGATGGAGCCAATATTCTCTGAAGATGCATTAAAAACATACTGTGCCTCAGTGGAGGTGAATGCAGAGTTTTCAAATGAAATGATAAGATCTTCTAAATTGTCAGAGCTTTGGTGATTGTCCGCCGCTCCTGTTAATGTAAGTGTAGCTGATAACTTGTTTCCTGCAACCAGTAATTCAGGCGTATGTCCACTAGGAATACCTGTGAGATTATAATCAACTCCATGAGTGAGAAGTCCGGTTTTTGAGAATGTCTCGTTCGTGATTGTTACCGTCATCGATCCCATTATTGATCCATCATTTGAGAAATCTTCGTAAAAAATCCCCGACGAATAACTCAATGATCCATTGTCATCAAAATCCAGATCCGTTGAAATACTAAAAGAGTTATTTGATATAGAAGAAGCATCACCGGAACTAAAGGCAGCATTCAAGAATGAAATATTGAGATCTATCGTTGCATCATCTATATTCTGATGGTTGTCTGCATTGCCAGTGATAGAAAAAGTAGCCGTATTTCCATCACTAGAAATACTCATGCTGCTGGATAATCCTTCTGGCAATCCAGTTTCAGTATAATGTGTACCAGACGATAAGTTTCCGTCTGCATTGACAAATGAATCACCAATAAGGTTTAAGGCGTAAGTACCATCCAATGCTCCACTATTTGCTGAAACCTCTGTAAAACCAATACCAGGAAGTTCGTAAACATTGATATCATCACCGATTCCTCCAGTAACGTATACAGTTTTTCCATCTCCACTGAAAGTCATCGAAAGTGGTGCAGTATCTTGGCTAGTCACTCCAAAACTTTCACTAAATGTGATTCCTTCAGTAATATCGAATGCATTAGATAAAGGATAGCGATAGATTACCTTGTGAGATCCACCCATTATAAAAAGCTCTTTTCCATCAGGAGAAAATGTGGGGCTATAGGAATTGGCTGATCCTGTAGAAGCACTTGCAACCTGGCTCGCACCTGCGGTTATATCGAAAGGTGTATTTAGTGCATATTGATATATTAGAGAACTACTGGTGAGAAACATTCTGGATCCATCGGAACTAAAGGTTACACCAATACCATTCGTAAAAGCCAGATCACCATCATGTGTTACAGTTCCATTGATATCGTAGGGAGTGCCTAGACTGTATTGATGTAGCTTATCATTTATGATTCCAATCAAAAAAAGTTTAGTACCATCATTACTAAATGCGATACCAGCAGGGATCGTCTCTTCTGCTGAAACGTCAAGAGGAGTTCCTTCAGGGCTCGCTGTAGAAACATCATATGGGGTTGTTAGGGCATATTGAATAATTGTGCCCTCATTACCACCCCCGAGGTACATTTTTGTACCATCATTATTAAAAATGATTCCGTAAGGTGATCCGGTTTCATTAGAAACCGATATGGGATTATTGTCAAAGATTAGTCCTGTAAGTTGATAAGCGTCGGAACTGAATATTTGACCATCAAGGTCCTTAAAGTCTATCTGAAAATAGGAATCAGCACTTACAGCATTAATTACATCTGCTGCATTACTGTTTACAAAGGCAGTATTATTAAACGTGAACTCCAGATTCGAAACATTGTCTGCAGGCAGGTCATCGGGAGTAGTACCTGAGATTGTAAGATCAGCGGTGAGTCCATCTGATGATACCTCCAATGAGGAGGATAATCCGGATGGAAGTCCAGCTACCGTATAATGTACCCCTTGTGTAAGTGTAGCGTTGGCGTTAGCAAATTGGTCATCTATAACACGAAGTTGTATCGTCCCAATGATCGATCCATTATCATTAAATGACTCTTCAAATTTGTATGGAGAAATAGCATATTGATTAATCTGATCATTATTGCTTCCAACCATGAATAGTTTTTTTCTATCAGGGCTATAGGCTACACCGGCAGGAGTATTGTCTTGCGGAAGTACGGATAATCCCCCACCTCCAGATACATCGCCTGTTAAATCATAGGGAATTTCAAGATCATAAATTCCCATCGTTCTAAGTGAATTTGTATATAGAATTTGGGTACCATCTGGTCCAAAATCTATACTCAGTATGGTATAAACCTGATCGAAAAAATCAACATATGCTACTCCTGAAGTAATATCAAATGGATTTGCAAGGCTGTATTGATATATATCCGGACCACAGACCATCATGGTTCTGCCATCCGGGCTGAAAGCAAGATCATTAGCTATTGACGCTTCATTTGAAACATCAAACACTCCCTGGTGAGTAATAGTACTCGATAGATCAAAAGCACTCGAAAGACTATATTGATTTATTTCATTGCTTTGCCGTCCGGAGACAAACATTTTTAGTCCATCTGTGCTGAACCTAACACCGGTCGGCCAAAAGTCCTCTGTACCTACCGCATGACTATTATTGCTATAGGTCACACCAGAGGTAATATCATATGGATTAGATAAATTATATTCATAAACAGCATCTCCGTTTGATCCAACAACAAAAACCTTTGTTCCATCCGAGTTGAAGGTTAATCCTTCAGGAGTAAGATCCTCTGAACTAACATCAAATGTGCTCGAGTTGACAGTGGCCCCAGCGGCGTTGGGGAGAGTTCCATACGCAACTATTGGCGTGCTGTTATTTCTGAAATCTAATGATATACCTGAGTTAGCACTTACTGCATTTGTAACGGATGAAGCATCTCCACCGATAAATGCTGAGTTATTGAAAGTAAAGATCAAATCATTTACATCATCTGTATCTTGATGATTGGTTGCAGTACCCGAAAAACTTAAAGAACCATATTGGCCGTTATCAGATATTTCCAAAAGGGGTGTTAATCCAGCAGGTAAATTAGAAATTTGATAATCTGTATTGTATATCAACTCGGACCCTGAGTTTACGAATGTTTCTCCTGTGAGATAAAAGGCGTCATAACTCAATGGCAGAGATCCATTATTGGAAATTGCTTCGTCATATTCCGGATGCCCAAGTTCAAATTGGTTTATGTCATCACCTGTTGTCCCAACAATGAAAAAACGATTCCCACTCTCAGTAAAGTAAATTCCATAACTATTGTTTTCATGTGATAGAACCGAATAGGTTTCTCCAATCTGAGTAAAACTGGAAGTGATATCGTATGCAATTCCTAGATTAAACCGTTGAATACCATCTGTTGTATTGAGTATTATTAATTCTTTTCCGTCTTTAATGAATTGGAAATCAAAGACACTATTAGCTAACGCATCAGAAGAATTGAGATATGTGACTGTACTGGTAACATCATAAGCTATAGAAAGGCTATAGCTATGGATCATATGACCGCTTGTAGTACCTACATATATTTTTGTCCCATCGCTGTTGAAAGTAAATGAGTATGGGCTTCCTAATCCAACATAATAGCTGCCATCTAATGTAACAGTGGAAGTAATATCAAAATTAGTTGAAAGGCTATATTGATAAATTCTATCAGCCGATATTCCTAAGACGTACATTTTAGATCCATCTGAATTGAAGTTTAGTGAAAATGGATTTGATTCATCTATTGTATATGAGCCTTGATGGGTTAGGCCGCCGCTGATATCATAGGCGGATGCAATGGAGTATTGATTAACCTGATCGGCTCCAACACCCAGTGTGAATACCGTCAACCCATCATTACTAAAGTAAATATCTGTAGGCCCGGTCTCTTCCGAAGAAATACTCTGGTTTGATATTAAAGATGCTCCTAATGAAAGATCATAATATCCCTGATATGAAATGGATTGTGCACTTGCCATACCCATCATTATTAGCATAAAGACGAGTAGAAAGATTTTTTTAACTAAGACATTTGTCATGACTATTGTGATTTGGTTCGTACCCTTAGTCATGCCATTATTAGAATGTGAACATCATTTACTGATTTTTTTATTTTTATTTGACTTAGTGTTCACAAAATCATGTTTTGCCGACTAACCAGTGAAAGTCAGTTTTAGAAAAAGTGAGAAAGAAATAATTGCCGATATCCGGGAAGGAAACTCCAAGGTGATGGAAAAGCTATACTTAGCCCATCGTAAAGAGTTTGTTAGTTGGAGTATTGGGAAATTTGGAATTTCTGAAGATGACGCGCTGGATCACTATCAGGATACAATGACGATCATTTTTGAAAAAATCATGAATGGCAGTTTGACTGAAATTGAAAGTAGCCTAAAGACGTACCTCTTCAGTATTGGGAAAAACAAAGTGAGACAACAATTTGACGAAGCGGCAAGAAAAGAGAAGCACGGAGATGGCCTTCAGGAGCACTATCGTTTTCTGGCTGAAGATAGTGATGCAGCAATCATATTTGAGGAAGCAAAAAACCAAACATCAAATTTGTTCCAAACAATTGGGGAGGGATGCAAAGAAATTCTGAAGCTGTTTTATTATGAAAAAAAATCAATGAGTGAGATAGCAGATATCATGGGACACAAGAGTGAAGGTGTTTCTCGTACTACTAAAAAGAGATGTTTGGAAAAGATAAGGTCTCGGATAAAAAAACCATTGGTTAATGGATGAGCTTAGAGAAAAATATTTGCAGGGGAAGATGTCAGAAGCTGAGAAAAAAGCTTTTGAGAAGGGTTTATCACCCCAAGAAAAGCAAGAGTTGGCTGCCGAGCTAGGCATCAGGGCAGGTCTTGAAAGCAGTTTCAGAAATGAACTGAGAGATAAAGTGGCTGGATTTGAAGCACAGGGGAAACGTGTTCGCAGGCTAAATCCGGCCTACATTGGAATTGCTGCATCTTTGTTTTTGGTGGCATCCTTTATGCTATATTTCAAGGGGGATCAGAAATCACTATTTGATCAATACTACGAAGTTCATCCAAACTTTGAGTTAACTACTGTGCGAGGCAATGAAGATCCAACCACGCGTGAAAAGGCATATGCAGCTTATGATATTGGAGATTTCAGTGGAGCTCTAGCAGCCTTCAATCAATTGGACTCCATGCAAAACGCTGATTACTTTTTTAGAGGGGTCTCGCTCATTCAGCTAACTGAATATAAAAAGGCACTGGCAGACTTTGATGTTGTGATTAACCAGAAAGATAAGGATTATGAAGTAGCTGCTACCTGGTATACCGCATTGATTCATTTGAAATCAGAGAACAAAGAGTTTGCTATCCCTTTACTTAAAACATTGAGTGAAGGAGAATCCGAATTTGCTGAAATATCCCAAAAACTTTTGGCACAACTTTAACTCGATTTTTTCTTTCTGCGATATACAGTCAGAATCATTACAATAATTAGGACAGATGGGATGACAAACACTAATAAATTGGTGTCTTCCTCAATCGGACTGTTGTCACCTATCAAAACAAATCCGCCCCAATAAAATGGGTGGCGAGCTTTACCCTTAGCAGTGGCTAGGTACTGCTTCCTTGCATTGTTTAAAGCAACATCTTTTGTTTGACCATCCTTCAGGTTTTGATAAAAGTATTTCATTAATTCCGGAGTGGATTTGTCTGATGCTGGCCAGAGGCTAACGACTGTGGATGGAACTCCTGCATAGGCGAAAGCTCTTGAAAGAGACATAACACCTTCACCTCTTTCTATTTTGCCAAAACCTGTATTACAAGCACTAAGTGTTACTAATTGAGCTTTCAGATTTAGATTATATATTTCGTAAGCGTGAAGAAAACCGTCAGCTTCTGGGGATTCTTCAGAAGAATTTTGAAAAACCAATCGTGAATTTTGTGGATTATTGTCGTCGATTATCGCATGAGTAGCTAAATGTACGATTCCATAATCTTTTGCTCTTTTTTTAAAATTGATCTCACTAGCCTCTGCTCCGATCAGTGTGGTGCTGCTAAACAATGATGATATTTCATTTACTTCTTTGTCTGCTCCTGGAATGCTGGAAAGCTTATTTCTTATTGGATCTATCATATCCGGATTGGCAGAGAAATCCGGGGCAATGGCCAATAGGTTGAATGAAACTGAACTTTGCGGAACGACCTGAGAATTTAATGAGTATGAATACCGGATTTCGTTTTCTTCTAGCAGATATTTATCATTTTGATTAATTAGAAGCTCTAATGGGATAAATGAAAGGCCTTTGTCGGTCAAAAAATTGAGTTTTTTCCCGGATACATTGGAAAGCACAGGTTCAAGAAAAAACCTATAAAGTGCTTTTGCCTTCTGTTCATAAGAATCATCATTGGGATTGGTGAGTGCAGATCGGAAATCTTCCAAGTCAGGCGTGGGACCATCAATTTTTATAAAATCACTCTTTTCACCCAGCATTATTATATACCAATTATCTAGCGATTTATTGAAAATAATTGTGGTTTCTGCTGAGTTTGAAAGCAAATTGTATTTGCTATCCAGTTCTAAAAAAGGATCATCATAGATAGTAGAATAGAATTTTGCATTCTGTTCTTTAATTGAAAGATTGATTTCATCGTACCGATTTCTAAGAATTCGGAGCGTATCATTCAATTGAACTAAGCGAGAGCTGTCTGACCTACCTGTCCGGTTCAAAAGTTGCTCATACATAGCAATGTCCTCTTTGATCGACTTCCTATCTTCATAACTAATCTGCTCCAATCCAACATCCCCAAACTTTTCAGCTTCCATCAACCACACCCTTAATTGATCGGATCTCGCCACTTCTGAATAGCCGAGTGCCATTTTTAAATACTTTTTTTCTTGAGTTAAAGAATACAAAGAGTATAGGCATTCAATAGCTTGTTCCTTAATTCCTTCCCTAATGCTCGATCCGAACGATTCGCCGCTTATGTTTTTTCTTTTTGTGTTTATAAAATCCGAAGCGCTTTTAAGTGTCTCCATTGTCTGAGTTAATAACTCAAGATTTACCTGTTCCGATTTCTGGTAGAGAACATCAGCCTTTTGTCGTAATGCAGCTGCATAGTTTTCGGCAAGTTTAATGGATGAAAAATTCTCTGGGTTGATCGATGAATCACCGCTTACATTGATAAAGACTTTATTCAACACAACCAAGGCTTCTTCATATTTACCTTGCTTCTTTTTTATATCGGCAAGTTCTACTAGCAGGTCATTTAAATACCTGGTTTTAGCCCCATAAGCATCCTCAACCAATTCAATTGCCTGCTGAACATACTTTTCACTTAATTCATAGTCCTCCATTTTCAGGAACGCTCTACTAACTGATCGATAAATATTTGCCTCCTTTAAAATTGCCAGGTCGTTGCTTTGCTGTATACTCAACAGTTGATCAACGACCGATCTGAGTTCATCAAACGCATTTAGGTTTCTTAAACTAGTCATCTTGTAGACAATGGTTTCAATGAGAAAGACATCATCCATTTCATATTCTCTTGCAACAGCAAGTGCAGTATCCGAATATGCTAATGCTTTTTGGTATTCTCCGAGCTGATTATGATAGTTTGATAAACTTGAATGTGATAAAAAATAGGTTCTAGTGTCTCTATCTCTTTCAAGTAAGTTGAGGGCTCGGTGTACTAAAAATATGGCCTTTTCTAATTCATAACCACTACTGGCAACTATCGCCATATTTCTTAAAAGATTAGCCATTTGTGGAGAGCCTGATCCAAATTTTTCCGCAACAATTAGTTCCTCTTTTTGTAAAAAATTTAGTGATTCACTCGAATTCCCCATGCGCCAGTGAAACATTGCGGCTTTATTGAATGAATTCCGCATAGCCTCATCATTTTCGGATTTTTCAGCATGAAATATTGTGTTTTCCAGATGGAGTTTCGCTAAGTCAGTTCTTCCACTTTGAAGCGCAAAAGACAGAAGTTGAGCATCAATGTAAGACAAAGTATAGTGATTTAACGAGTCAGTTTCAATTAGATCTCTGGCGCTCTCCAGTGTTTGTTTAGCATCAGTCGTTTTTCTCAGATTTGCTAGCGCAAACCCCTTCTGAGTTAGCAAATTGATATAGATTTTGACATCACTAGATTCCGCTAAATTCTCAATTTCATCAAAGATTGATAAGGCCTTTTGACTGTCTTTTAACGTTACAAGAATTTGCCCTTGCTTTACTTTAGCCCGTACAAATGATGCAGTATCTTTTGCCTCAAAAAAGGAAGCTGCAGTTTCAAGTTCTTTCAGTGCAGCTGTAGTATTTCCAGCTTTATACAAACTGTCAGCTTTGTTATACCAATCCTCATCCGGCTGCTGTGCAAAATTTTTGTGGTAGAGTATAAATGCAATTAGAAATACCGGAATTTTGGCCAAAAAATTCATTTAACCAATATAGTAACTACTAAATAAAGAGGTGTGATTTCAATGAAAGAATTCTGTATTCTTTTTGGCAGATCTGTTAACTTTTTTTGAATGTATTTAACGCTTTTTTTCGTCTATAAACCGTAAGAATTAACACAATAACAAGAATGGAAGGGATTAAGTAGACCAGAAAAGATATATGAATCCTATATGCTGAACCATCGCTAAGCCTTTAAAATACTTGGAATGATTGCCTGAGTCGGATAGTGATAAACCGCCTACAAATGTTTGCTGAGCAGCAGCTAATTCTCCAAGGTTTAGTTGACATACTCCAAGATGATAAAGTGTCAATTGATAGTCTTCATTGCCAGGGTTCGAATCCTTGATAATGGATTGAGCAAGGTTTTTTGCTTCCTCAAAACGAAGTTCCATGATAAGTTCAAGGACATCACTTTGGGAGACACCTAGAAAAGGGATAAATAAGAATGTTAGCGTGATTAGGTGGCCTTTCATCCACCTAATTAACAAGCCTCAAGATAGAATCAATGAAATTAGCTGCCAGGAGGTTATTACCTGGCTATAAACACAAAGTCGCTACCGTTTTCATCGCTACCGAATGCACCAAACCGTGGTGTTGATTTCAGTCTTTCCATATAGGCATTTACTTCTCCTAAAATCAAAATCCGATCTTCACCACCATTCGATTTAAGTGCTTCAAGTAAGTTTCGGGCAAACGGAGAGTGACTTCCCGCCACACCATCTGAAACATACTCCTTACTTCCGGAGGTGAGGTATTTTCTGGTTTTCTTCGAAAGCTTGCGTACCAGGTATTCGCGATCATTGGTTTCTTCATAAGCAGCCGAACGTGAAGAGGCCAATAATGGATCAAAGGTTCCACCGAAGCATACATCCATACCTAAAAAGATGTGCTCGCACGGAATATTGTTGATGTTACTTCTGATTCTGTTATGTGAGATGTAAGAGTTTTTACTCACATCATTACGGAGCGAATTTTTTGCAACTAAAAAGCCTTCTCCAAAAACATCATCATACTGACCATGACCAGCGAAAAATATAAATAGTTGATCCTGTGGTTTGTAATTGATCTGTGCATACTCCCTAAGCTTGGTCATCACTTCATCCTGCTCGGCATCCAATACAATTTCAACTTTAAATCCATATCGTTCACTTAGTTCTTTACCTATAGCTTCCACATCATATACCGGATTTACTAAATCAGACCAGTTATCATATTTGTTAATCCCAAATAAAAGTGCATAATCTTGTCTGTCTGCCATTACCGCGTCTCCGATAGCATCCATTCCCACTTTGATGTTTCGATATTCTCTGGTAATGCTTCCACTCTTAGTTTTTGCAATAATTTCGATCCAATTATCACCATCAAGCATCCTTAATGTCAGGTCAAAATTGGTTTTGTGTTCATCTTCTATGTAGGCAGTTCTTGAAGCAACGGGCTCTCCGTCCTTTTTTCTCTTAAAATGAAGAGTCACGCTTTCCAGCGCATTTACCGAGGTAATATTTGCCTGTATTTCTAATTTCTTCTCTTCAGAATTGGTATACTCCAAACGTGGAGAGAGCCATTCAATTTGAGCAAAAGAAGCATTCAGGTCACTATCTAAGTCAACCTGAACTTCATTTGACCTTGATGATACAATTTGTCCGGTCGTGGCAAAAGCAACGACTAAAAGGAGGGTGAATATGGTTGTTTTCATGGTCTTAATCTTTTTACTATCTCTTGATGATAATTTTCTTTTGTCTAGGAGTTTGATCCGTATTTTTAAATGTCACTCCGTAGAAATACATTCCATCTTTTAGATCTAGATCTTCAATATTGATGTCAAAGACGTATATCCCAGCTGAATAAATACCTGATGCAATATTTTTAATAAGCTGTCCATTGAGGTTGTATAGGTTTAAGCTCAGATCGTAAGTCTCGCTTTGTTTTGGCAGCAATAATGGGATCTGGGCAGAAGCATTAACTGGATTAGGATAGATATCACCCAAAGCCAATCTCGTTGGTACTACCTGGTAGTTTGGATCTTCAGAATAGTGTATAGAGAATTGATGATGTCCATTCATGGCAAATGAATACGAATTCGCATTGGACATTTCCGTGATTTTACCATTTGTTTCGTCTACAAGCCACAACCTGCCATTACCGTCTCGTTCAGGATCCCATGTCAGCTCGGTCAATCCTGATATATGATTTGACTCTAAATCATATATCCAAACCTGCTCAGTGGCTTGTGATTTAATGTCATGGCTGAATTTTGGATAGAAGTAATCATTATCCGAAGTATACATCTCCAGGTAATTTTCAAACCTTGGGACGACTAATTTATCAAACTGATCCTTGCTGGCTTGTGCTTGTTCATGCATTCCTATGGCGGCTATTTCTCTGTGTTTTCCACCCCAATTCAGGTTGAGTTTTGTCATCCAATTGTTTCCATTGAAGGCCACCTCGTTTTCAACTTTTTCTGTTCTCGCACTTATTTCCGATCCGGCAACTGGACTAACGGATAAGACAGTAGCCTCATCAGCAAACACAAATGCTCCTGAAAATGAAGATAGCGTTCTGCTTTCTTTAAATTCCTTAGTGAAAGGATCGTAAATAATGAGTCTGCCAATATTTATAGACAAGCTATTTTCATCTAAGATCTCATCCCAGTCGATGCTCACATTATATGGGTTTCCAATTTGGTTCCACCCTTGAGCTAGCGCCATCTCGAAAGGAATGGTGCTATTCGTTTCACCTGCACCAACACTGATAGTCACATCATTGAGGGAATTGAACCAATAACCTCTTCCCAAATCTATTCGGGTAAAACCTACTCCTTGATCTTGATAGGTACCATCGAGGTAGGTCATGAGTCTCCAACGTTTTTTATATTGAAGATCACCTAACTCATTGAAAATGGAAAGCACCAGGTTGTCATCAAGCACATATGGGATACTGATCATTCTCCATTGACCCAGATCTATATCTGGGAGTGGTTCACTGCTGGTTTCGGTAAATGTGCGTTTTATTTTATTATTCTTTTGCTCAATAAAGGTGACATCATCATCCGCTTTGATTTCAAACTCTACACCAATATCATCCAACATATTTGAAAGAATGGTAAACTGAAATTCTGTAGCAGAATTCCTAGTCATTGCTTTATACCCAGACCAACTTGTGCTAAGAATTTCTCTGTGCCTGATTGTAACATCTGGCTCAGCTACACCACCGGAAAAGGTGACGGTAACCACTGCTGATGTGGCGGTTTCACTGAATTTATCATTAAACTCCAAGTTAGAAATACTTAGGGATTGAGCGGTATTCTGAGCAATCACAGTGACCTCTGAAGAATAAGGGGATTCACCGGACTCGTTCCCTGCCTTCACTCGATACTTATAGGTGGTTCCTGCAACTAAATTTTCAATTTTTTCAGGATTGGAAGAACTTAACTGCTCATTATAATGAAACGTCTGAAAATCATCATTTGAGACTTCCAGTATATAGTAGTCTGCTCCATTTGCAGCATCCCAATTGGCTGTAAACACACTTGCAGAAGAATTGGAAGCATCCCGGGCTGTTGGGGTTTCCGGTAAAGTAAGTAAATCCAAAATCTGAGCATACGAAGATTCACCGGACTCATTTTTTGATCTCACCCGTACCTGATATTCAGTACCTGCATCAAGACCGTCAATGGTAACTTCTGAATCATTTATGTTTAATGCCTCATAGTTGTCTATATATGACAGGAAGAAATTCTCGGATGCATCTACTTCATATGTATCAATCCCAATCACATCTGGCCAGTTTAAAATCACTGACTCTTGCCCATAAGTAATTTCAGTAATTACTGGATCTGCAGGAATCGTTATAAAATTTGCCTCACCATAAGCGTCACTATATTCATCTGGAGTCATGTCCCCACTATCCCCACTGGAGTTACTCGCCTGAACTCTCACAAAGTAGCGTGTACCTGGTGCCAAATTCTCTAAATTTTCTAGCGTTACCGCAAGCGGTAATTCTGTTAGCACCTCAGACTCTGCTTCAAACCCCGGTGATGTATTTACATCCATAAGATAAACGTCTGTTCCGGAGGTAGATTGCCATTTCACAAATGCTTCTGTTTGGGAAATATTATTTATCTGACTGATTACCGGTGCTTTTGGTACAGTAGTAAACGCTAATATGTTTGAATTAGGTGATACTCCGGCATCATTAAATGCTCTAATCCGTGCATAATATGTGAGGCCTGGAATGAGGTCGCTAACGGTGGTTGTCAGCTCCCCTTGTCCTAATTCAAAAGGCACGTTTCCTCTGCCGTAACCAGGAAGCATCAGATTAGTATTAACGAAACTTTGATCTATTGAAACCTCTAGATGATATCCTTCGAAAAAACCGTCAGGAGATTCCCAATTAAAAGTCACATCTCTTTGTGAAATAGATAGTATCGAAGATTCAACATCAAACACCGGAGAAGAGGGTGCAGTAAGTATTGTAATCTTAAGTGGTTGCTCTGACTCACCTGAAGCATTTACAGCAGAAACAACCGCAAAATAAGATGTTCCCGATTCGAGTCCTTCTACGGTAATAGATGTTCGGTCTGTTGGTATACTCCTACGGTTATAGTTTGCCAAATATTGCGTTTCATCTGCAAAACCATCGTCAAGCGTCGATACGGTAATTTGATAGTTATCTACAATACCTGATACTGGCTCCCAATTAACTACGGCAGAGACAAGGGTAACATCTGTGACCTCTTCTTCAGGGTAAATAACTGTAGCTGGTCGGGTCAGAAAAGGGACCACCTGCGAATAAGTGGAAAAACCCGATGCATTATAGGATCGTAATCTTGTATAGTATTGGGTCCCCGGAATGAGGTTTGGGATTTCCAGTGTTTGTGTGACTGCAATTGGCTTATCTTCAAAGCCTTCATGCAATTGGGTAGCATCAGTGAAGGTTGGATCCTGAGAAACGTTTATGTAGTATCCATCAAGAATGCCATCAGTGACTTCCCAGTTTAGATTAACCTGAGTGGATGTCAAATCAGTTATTGCTGCTTCAAATGAAGCAAACGTCGGAGTATCTGGTAGTGTCAAAACAGAATTTATTTCTCCGAAACCTGAATCTCCAATTTCGTTGACAGCAGTGACTCGGTAGTAGTAATAGGTACCCGGATCCAAATCTGATATAGAAGAACTTTGTGCGGATGTTACTTCATCATTAACAAGTACGCTGAAGTCATCTGATGTTGCAACTTGAACCTGGTACTCCCTGGCCCATGGTTCATCATACGCTAAAAAGAACGTAGTTTGATTTATATTGCTTGCAGGTTCTACGCTTGGAAAGTCTGGAGTGAATTTAATTTCCCAAAAACTATTAAAGCTTGGGCCTTCTCTTCCGCCAAAAAACCTTAGTGTTTTATCATTAGTTCGAAACGTTTGTGCTCTTGCTCTACCTGGGAGAACATTATCCTCACTAAATACTCCTTGTTCGCCATATACTCCATCATAATCTTGAATTGTGGTTCCGCCAACCCACGTCCACAGATTGGTTTTAACATCAAATTTCCACAAGTCATTAAATTCAGCAGCAAATGAGTTGGCATTATCACCATCATCACTTGTAACTCCCCAACCGCCGTAAAGCCACACATTTCCGGAATCATCTATCCACATAGAATGACCATATCTTCCCGGGGGTTGATTGTCGACACTAGCAACTCCTTTTGTTCCATAACTGGCTGTTGGATTTCGAAATTTACTCCCACTCATCCATGTCCAAATGTTAGTTGCAGGGTCATATTTCCATAGGTCACCCATAAAACCTAGTTGGGCTTCAGCGTCATGGCCATTTCCTCCAAAAACCCAGACATTCCCATCCTTATCAATTCGTCCATCCATATATCGCCTTGCCCCAATAGAATTAGAAGCGTTCGGAACACCCATTTCACCATAGATACCTGGAGAATTTTGAAAATTATTCCCTGATACCCAGGTCCATTCAAGCGTATTTGGATTGAATTTCCAAAGGTCGTTCTTATATTCAAAACTTTCATATCCACCAAAGAGCCAGAAATTGCCATCGCTATCAGACCAATAGGCTGAAGAACTTCTTGCACCCGGAACATGTGCAACACTTGCCTCACCCTTAATCCCATAGACCCCTGATGCATCAATGCTGCTGCTACCCCCCATCCAGGTAAATACTTCGGACGCTGGATCGTAATTCCAAAGATCATTTAACCATGCAATATTACTTATGGCTTCATTGTAATTAATTCCACCAAAAAACCATAGTTTTCCATCTTTCCCAGTCCAGGATGCACCATGCCATCTGCTTTTTGGATCATTATCAAAACTCCCAATACCCTTGGACCCATAAATTCCATCATTGAGCTCGGAATCAGTGTTTCCTTTTATATAGGACCATCTTTCTTTCTCTGTGTCATAAGTCCACAAATCACGCAAAAACCCATTTGAAGTGGAAGAGCCGCCGAGAGACCCTCCTAGCATCCACAAGTTTCCATTAAGATCAGTCCATTCTAAACCACCATGCCTTGCTCCAGGATGAGGTAAGGAACCATCGTTTTTAGCCTCATAAACTCCTAACTCGTCAGAGTTTGCAGTGGAGTTATATCCATTTAACCAAGTCCATTCCTTTGTAGAAGGCTCATATTTCCAGAAATCGTTATAAAGACTTGTGCTCAGCTGATTAAACTTATAGCCACCAAAAAGCCAGAGATTCTCATCATTATCCAGCCAGCCGGTGCTATGCCATCTTGAACCAGGAACATAGTCAACGGAACTAAGACCTTGTTCATTGTAACTCCCAGTACTTCCTTTGAAGTCAGAACCGGAATGCCAAGCCCATTGATTCAAAATCGGATTATAACTCCATAAATCATTCAAATAACCAACTGATATTCCAAACTTGTCTAACCCTTGTCCACCAAAAAGCCACACTGTGCCATTTGAATCCACCCATTGAATACTAGCTGATCTTGCACCTGGCATGTTCGTGTTATTATATTCATCAAGTTGACCAAATACACCGGCAGCATCTACTTCATTACTACCTGAAAGCCAGGTCCACTCATTACTTACAATGCTATATTTCCATAGGTCATTTAGATAACCTTCATCTCCATTTGTATCTAAACCATAACCTCCGAACATCCACAAATCTCCATTTTGATCCGTCCAAATTTTATGATTGGATCTTGGCCCAGGTGTGTTCAAGGGATCGCTTACACCTTTAGTTCCGTAAACTGGAGTTTGATTAGTGAGATTAGAGCCATTCACCCAGATCCACTCGTTAAGCATAGGATTGTATTTCCACAAGTCGCTTAACCACTCTGTAGCATCATCGTCGACTGTACCTCCGAAAATCCAAATGTTACTGTCTAAATCTACGGTCGCTTCCACTGCCCATCTGGCAGGTGGGATATTGGCTGGGTCAGCGACCCCTTGGGTGCCGTAATTTCCAGGATCATTGATTGTATTTGTACCATTAATTGTTATCCAATCTGTGCCATCATATTGTCGAATAGTATTATAAAATCCAGCTGTCCCCTTACCACCAAAAATGTTGAGATTTCCCTGATAATCTGTCCAGGCGGCACTATACGACCTTCCTACCTCTTCTCTAATGAATGCCGTCCCTTCTTTCCAGTTGGATTGTTGAGCTTGAGATGTTTGACCTAGGAATTCAGAAAAATTGGATGTTGCATAGCCCAATTTTGCGACATGCCCCATTCCTGGAGCAATTAAAGATAGATTTCTGTACTCGCGGATGACTTCTCTTCCGTCAATGTATAGGATTATTTCATTCGCCGTTTGATTTACTGAAACTGCTACATGATGCCATCTGTTGTCTCTTAGTATTTCCTGATCGTCGATAATTTCATCATGACCTTCCGCTTGAAATGCAAGTCTCCCGTCTTTAATACTAAGAGCGAAACTTCCATTCGAACCTTGATCCCAAAGGGATGCCTCCCCCTGAGGAGTGTAAGAAAAAATTGGCCCGTTATCTTCTGTTTTTATCCAGCCTTCAAAGGTGAAGTCAACATCAAAAGGTCCTAAATCAGCAAATTCAATATGATCATTTTGACCATCAAAGTCCATGGCAACTACAGGAACATCCCTTACCAGCTCACTGTTCTCTGCGAGCAGAATTTCAAGTTGATTTGATTGCTGCGGAATCACAAAATCTACAAATCCATTGTCATCCAAATCAACGACATCTATTTGACCAGGTTTCGCCTCTACAAAATATTCATCTTTAGGAATAAAAGTACCCTCAGGAGTTATTGAAAGTGTATAATATTTTCTGTCCCATGAATGAGAGGCAACTACTTCCATCTCATTATCACCATTGAAACCAATAAAATCAAATTCTTTTAGTTGGGCATCACCAAGGTTAGATGTGATAATAAATTCAAAAGTACCGTCCCCATTCCCAAAAACGATCCCGGGAAAATTACCTTGAGAGATTAATAGGTCCTGATTGCCATCCTGATTAATATCCGTGGCATAAACTTCCTCGAATAGATTTGTACCGTAGCGCTGATCTGCTTCCTGAGTAAATGATCCTGCTCCATCGTTTAATAACATTCCAATGGTGAATGCAGGAGGGTTAAAAATACCATAGATGATGTCGGGATGTGTATCGTTGTTGAAATCAGCTATGGCAATGCTTTCAGAAAAAATATTCCCAACGACAAAGACATCAGGGGAACTAAAATTACCCATTCCATCCCCATAATAAATGTGAACTTCGTCTTGACCCCCAGCGTCGAATCCATCCGAAAATGAAACAGGCAGTAAGACAACAAGATCATCAAAAGTATCACCATTCATATCATACGATTCAATAGCATTTGGAATGTAATCACCAGGATCAATATCTATAAATGATGGAAAATCGCCGGTACCATCACCAAAGTATACTCGGATTTTGTTTTCTATATCTGAGTCATGTGCTGCTACTGCAATATCAAGAAAAAGGTCATTATTAAAATTTCCAACAGTAATGTCTTTGGTATTATCTTCTACATCAAATGATGTGGGTGAACCAAAACCACCACTTTGATCATTTATAAGCACCATGATAAAGTTTCCAAATTGGGAGTTAGCAACAATGTCTTCATACCCATCTCCATTGAAATCTCTCGCAATAGCGATATTGGATGGAATTCCCATGTCATATTTATCAGTAAGAGAAAGAAGATTTTCCTCGACGAAATTTGAGGTGCTATCAATAAGACTGAAATTAAAGAGGTCACCAGTATAAGCATTGGGAGAAAGATCTGCAACAGTTGAAATGGCTGTATTATCACCAGCAGGTAATAAAGCATCACTAAAATCATAGGCACCATTAAGGCCGCTTTCAGTTCCGTCCACAGGTGATTTCGCAAAGGCAGTGATTTGTTCACCTGATAAAGGAGAGTCCCAAAGCCTTGCTTCGGCTATCTTTCCAATGAAAAGCCCCTCTCTATAGATATTCCCAAGGGATCCGTGATATACATTTTCAGAGCGGTCATAAAGGTCAGCTTCGTAGTTGCCATTAGAATTTGCAACTCCCTGATCAAAGTCGTAATACGCATTTAGTCCTTCAATTGGATTAGGAGCCTTATTGCTGATATAGGATAGAATTTCATCTTCCGAAAGAACGATATCCCATATTCTTAGTTCATCAATTTGGCCTTGAAAAAAGCCTGTATTCCCGAATCCTCTGATGGACCCAATAGTAGTTATGTGATCGTTATTTGGGTTTAAATCCTCTGGAATACTATTATAATTCTCTTCTTTTAGCTCCCCATCTACATATAGAAAGAGACGTCTATTGTCACCATCAAGAACAAGCGCCACGTGATGCCATTCGTCATCAAATAGATTTAAAGTTCCAAAGGCTGTTGCGATAAGAAAACCGTCTTTTTGCACATGAATGTTTGTTCCTCCATCGCCTACCAAAATCGAAAGTCCGATTTCATTTTCATTTTGGTCCATTGGGCTGAAAGAAAAAATCGGACCATCAGCTGTAGTTTTAAAAAATGCCTCAATTGTAACATTTGCGGAAAAATCAGCTACTTCATTTGGAATAATGACCTCATCATCGATCCCATCGAAGGATAATGAATTATTGTATTCGGGAAGAGGTTTGTCAGTTACCTCATACCCATTCACCCAAACCCATTTCTTATTGGAGATGTCATACTTCCATAAATCATTTAAAATACCGAGTGAGTTGTTTAACCCAAATGAGTTAGTAACATCATTACCCTCACCTCCAAAAAGCCAAAAATTACCTAGCGAGTCCACAAAAGAGACCGCTCCTTGTCTTGGATTGGGAACTGTTATTTCTAATATCGATTCAACCTGCGGATCTTGAGATCCGGAGACCCACCTGTAAGTAGGTATTTGCCCAAGTGCTGCAATGGATAATCCAAAAGTTATTATAGCTATTAATCTTCTCATTACTAATCTTCTCATTATTGCTCAGGGAATGGAGGTGAAGAAATGTCTGGTTCATTGACCGGAATAAGACTTTTCACCAAATAGTATCCAAACACACCAAGTGTAATTCCTGATCCCGCTTTGATAAGTAGCGGAAACTTCCGTTTTACCTCAAAGGTTGGAGAGAATACCACTTCATCCCGGTTTCGTTCATCGCTTATTTTGTAGCGATAGTTTTTTCCAGGAGGAATATTATTTGGAATCTTGAGCATGGCATCACCGGTATTAGGCAACTCTCCAAGTCCTCTTACCAGCTTATCACCTTGATACAAATCCACATTTAAAATATTATCACCTCGTCCACCTGTCCAGCGGATATCTGTTATTTTCCCTCGCTTCAAAATCATTCCCTCTTCAACACCATCCAACTCGATAAATGGTACATATACCTGACCTTTAATTTCCACTTTAATCCCGTCATTAAAGGTCTCCAATTCGTCTTTCACATTCCAAACAATTGTTTTGTTAGCTCCTACAGAGATATCTACGCCTACATCACCGGAAACTTTTTCAACGGGTTGAATAAAGTTGTCAAGTGAAGTATATAAGTGCATCGAATAGCTTCTGTCTATTCGTTCGTCTATGAGGTTGTAGTTTATGATCATATCCTGACCTTTCATTTGGATGTTCGTAATCTGAACTTCCTGGGCTATGGCCAAATAGGGTAAAAGCGTAAACAGACCTATTAGCTGAATGACTTTCATAATGAATTGATGTTTAGAATATTGCGCAGAACGGGGAGTAACTGGTTACTAAGACTATATTATTTGGTTGAACTAGAATTAACTTACAAATTACTCAATTTTAGTTTTTCAGAACTCCTCTATCACCCAATAATCGATGGAAATACGATCAAAAGCGTTAAAAATATGAGCTGAATTATAACAAAAGGAATGATTCCCTTATAGATGTGACTGGTTTTAACCTCAGGAGGTGCAACCCCTTTAAGGTAGAACAGAGCGAATCCAAATGGAGGTGTAAGAAAAGAGGTTTGCAAATTGATGGCTAATAGAATGCCTATCCAGATTAGATCAACACCAAGTGTTACAAAAATCGGAGCTACAACTGGGACGATTATAAAAACGATCTCAATAAAATCAATGAAGAAGCCTGAGACGAAAACCACAACCATTACCAAAATCAAAAACCCTGTAGCATTTAGGTTGGCACTTTCGATTAGATTTAAAAGAAATTTATCACCTTCTAAACCTCTGAAAACAAGAGAGAATGCAGTCGCTCCTACCAGAATCATAAAGACCATGGAGGTAAGCATGGTTGTTTCTTTCATGACTTCTTTGAGCACCTGAAGGTTAAACCTGTTACTGACCAAAGCCAAAATTATGGCGCCAAATGCGCCAACTCCTGCTGCTTCAGTTGGGGAGGCTATACCAGCGAATATGGATCCTAACACAATCAGGATTAAAATAAATGGAAACAGAAACGATTTTATTACTTCAACGGTGAATCCATCACTTCTAAATTTAGCAAGCTGCTCCTTCGAAACCTTTGGCACTCTATCCGGATAAATTTGTCCATAGATAACGATGTAAAGCAAATAGATAAGCACCAAACAAGCACCCGGAACTACCGCTGCTAGAAATAGATCTCCAACAGACACATTCAATACACTCCCCAATAGGACCAATACGACAGATGGAGGGATTATTTGTCCCAGTGTTCCAGAGGAAGCTATTACGCCTGTACTAATTCTTGGACCATATCCATTTTTTAACATAGTGGGCAGGCTTATTAAGCCCATGGTGACTACCGTCGCTCCAACTATGCCTGTAGAAGCAGCTAACATAGCTCCCACAACTACAACCGCAATTGCTAAGCCGCCCCTGATATTACCGAAAAGCATACTCATGGTATGCAGAAGCTTCTCCGCAATACCGGATTTTTCGAGCATGATTCCCATAAAAATGAAGAGAGGTACTGCTAGCAAAACAAAGTTTTGCATGGTGCCATAAATCCTCAAAGAGAGTAGGTAGAAGAAATCCATATCGAAAACGATTAATCCTACCAATACTGAGAGCCCACCTAAAGTAAATGCAACCGGATAGCCAAAAAGGATAAGCAGAAATATTGCTCCAAACAGTATTAGTGGTAAGTATTCGATCACGGTTTATCGTAGATGAAGTAGATGTTACTAATTGTCTGGAGTGAGTAATTTTCTTTCTCTACAATGCTTTTTGATGTGGAATTCATGTCTGTTGTATCCACGCCGATTTTGAAAAAATGTGGTCCACCTTCAAAATCGCTCAGATCAATAAATGTGGTAAATCCAAATTCATAATTCTTTGGATGCTGCGTTTTAAACCACTTAATATTCTCAATAACCTGATCATCGATAGAGACAATTAATCGCTTGCTAAAGTACTGGGAAATGGAATCAGAGGGTAGCAGGTCCCATTTGGTCTTGTCTATCTTCTTGCCTTCAAATTGATAGATTCCGCCAAAGGATCCCAAATCTTTTAAAAATACTTTAAGGGCATTTCCATTGATGATATCTGACTGAATAGTGGTTGCCAGGTAATCATTTTCATTTCTTGTATTTTCATAATTCGCGCTGTTATAGTCACCAGAAGCGCCGGTTTGATAATAATTGTATCTCTTGTTGTCACTTATGGTATTGTTTAAACGAACAAATCCTCCGGTGACTCCAATTACAATGAATGGGATTAAATAGGATTTCCATCCTTTGGTGTTGGATATGAGAACAAGCAAGGATCTTCTATACAAAAACGATAGGGTGACAATTCGGAAGAAAAAAGCCACATAGTAAAACCAATCTGCAGACCATTCTTTTCTTCTGAATAATCCGTTAGTAAGGAAATCTATGAAAACAATGATGCAGAGCAAGAAATAGAAAAGCATAAAAAATGCTGCTGGAACTGCGAAATAAGGGTTTTGATTCATGTATGGAAGTATGAATTCAAAAAAGAAAATGAAAGAAAATATCAGTGTTCCAAATCCAACAAGTGTCCCGAAGAAGATAAATGAGATACCGTAAATGATCGATGATAATTCTTCTAACCGAAGCACCATTTTTACCAACGAGCCAGAGGTACTTAATTCTTTCTTAAAATTTCCTTTGAATTTTAAAGCATCCTGATCTACACCTTTTGGAAAGACGTAACTAAGCCCGACAGAAGCGACCCATATTCCACGAACAAGAATATGAAGAATGTATCCAAAACTTAATAATTTGATGGCTTTTTCCAGTAGCCCAAAAAGGCCGTGCATCCTACTCCCTCTATCAAAGTATTGTAGTGCTGTTTTATCCAAATAGTCCGGAATTTGAAACAAAGCATAAAGGACAAGTGCTGAAATCAATAGTTCTGCTTCCCAACTATTGAGTTGGATGGTTTTTAACCAACCTGGGGTTTTTTCAGACTTATCAAATTGATTTTTATCCTCTTTCATTTAATATTTTTATTGATTGTAAGATCAATGAAATTCCTTGTAATCCAAGTAAAAAAAACCCAATTGGGATGGTGGATTTAATAAGCCATCTGGCTGGTAATCCTCCAGGTTGAGGACTGGTTTCTGCTAAGTTGAACGAAGTACTCACGAATGATAGCGATTCCCAAAATGCGATCCCACAAAAAGGAAGCAGTAACAGGATGGTTCCAATCAGATTTACCCATGCTTTTGATTTATCTGAAAATCGATGATAGAAAACATCTACCCGGACATGTTTATCTTCTTGTAACGTATAGGCTGCACCTAAGAGGAAAATAGTCGCAAAAAGATGCCATTCTAATTCAAAGGAGGCAGCAGAAGTAATACTCACGGTATAACGGAGGATTACATCTATTACTATTACCAGCACAAGTATCAGTGATAGCCACGAAACGATAGCTCCTATTGTTTTATTTAGATTATCAATGAGGGTCACTAGACGAAAATAGTAAAAGAACCGAAACCATCTTCATACCTTTGCAATATGAAGGACATCCGGAAAGAGTCGTTGGAGAGTTTGATTACCTGGTTTGAAGCCAATAACGAAAAGAAATTTCGTGCAAAACAGGTTTGGGAATGGCTATGGTCAAAGTCGGCCAAGACTTTTGATGAGATGTCAAATCTCTCTAAACCACTGAGAGATAAACTCAAAGAAGAATTTGTTATTAATCACATTTCCATTGATAATTCACAACTCTCGAATGACGGCACCATTAAGTCGGCTTTTCGGCTACACGATAAACACCTTATTGAAGGTGTATTAATACCGGCAGACGATCGGATGACTGCCTGCGTTTCCTCGCAAGTGGGGTGTTCTCTGAGTTGTAAATTCTGCGCGACTGGATTTATGAAACGTGAGCGAAATTTGGACGGTGGAGAGATATATGATCAGGTAGTAGCCATCAGAGATCAGGCAGAGGAGCATTACCAAAGACCACTCTCAAACATCGTCTTTATGGGAATGGGTGAGCCTTTGCTCAACTATAAGGGAATGATGGAGGGAATTGACAGGATCACTTCGGAAGATGGGTTGAATATGTCTCCCAAACGCATCACTGTTTCAACAGCCGGTATTGCCAAGATGATTACCAAACTTGCTGATGATGAAGTGAAATTTAATCTGGCGCTATCGCTGCATGCTGCGGATGATAAAAAGCGAGACTCCATCATGCCAATCAATGAAACGAATACATTGGAGGTCTTGCTGAAAGCATTAAATTATTTCTACGAAAAAACTGGAAACCGAATCACTTTTGAGTACATCTTGTTTTATGATTTTAACGACTCAATTGAGGATGCAGAAAAGTTGTTGAAATACGCGCGTAAAGTGCCTGGTGTTCGCATTAATATTATTGAGTACAATCCCATCTCTGAAGCCTCTTTTACAAAGGCTGACCCTGAAACCATAGATCGTTTTGCCAATCATTTAATTAAGGGAGGAATTCATACAAGTGTCCGTAGAAGTAGAGGGAAAGATATAGATGCGGCCTGTGGCCAATTGGCTAACAAATCTAAGGTTGCATAGGGTTATCGAAGCACAGAAACCAATTGCAATTAATCCATTATCATTGCAGGCTTCAATTTAAATCGAATGCGGAAAAAATATTTCTTTTTAGCACTTATTGTATTCGTGATTAGTTCTGGTAGCTCATTCCCACAGCTATTTTCCTTACAGAAAGTCTCAGGAACAATAACTGACAACCGACTCATCGAGGCTTCCGGTTTGGAAGAATCATTTCAAAACGAAGGATATTTTTGGACGCATAATGATAGTGGACGTGACCCCACTTTGTATTTGATTGATAAACAAGGAGAGATCAAAATGGAGGTTGAGTTGATAGGTATAAACAACCGAGATTGGGAGGAGATTGTCACCGTTAAAAAAGATGGCAAGTCATTGATCTATGTGGCTGAAATTGGAGACAATAAAGCGGTTCATGATAATGTAAAGTTGATTTGTTTTGAAGAACCAACGTACAAGGGGAAAAACAAAATTGAAATTTCTAACAATAAGCTAAAGATCATGAGCTTCAAATACGCGGAGGGGGCACGAGACGCGGAGGCTATTCTATTTGATAAAAGATCTGATGAATTTGTATTGGTAACTAAGCGAGAGGATAACGCCCTGGTCTATTCGTTCCCATTTGAAGTAAGCGATGAGCCAACGGTCATTCAATCAAAAGGAACCGTTCCGGCCAAGCTGTTCACAGCGGCAGATATGAATGATGAGGGTGAGATTTTGCTTAAGCATTACAGTGCGATCTATTATTGGGAAAAATCTACTGAAAGTGCTCTGAGTCGGATCTTAAAGTGGAAACCGATCTCGATCGACTATTCACCTGAACCACAGGGAGAGGCCATTTGCTGGTACAAAGGAGATTTCTATACCATTAGCGAAAAGAACAAGGGGAAGCCTCAGGAGATGCTCTATTTTCAGCGATTACAATAATTAATCTTCTATTTCCGCACAAGCACCTGAAATACACGATACAGCGGGGGGATTTTCAACAGAGCAATCAGATCCGATTCCTGACACTGTATTGTATTGCTCATTCAATTTATTGTAAGTATTTATCAAAGCATTTAATCTTACCTGATCTGTCGCGGTAGAGTGAACAATGTATTGTGAAGGCCCACCGCATGGCTTCACGCCTAGTGGAGAGGCTATGCATTGGCTCGATGAAGTACAGGACAAGACAACCAAGTCTTCTATCTGAGAATAAACCTGATTCATCTCAGCAAGTATTTCACTTTCAGTTTGTGGCAATTTATCCTCAGAGCAACTAAAAGTTAGTAGAATAAAAATCAATGACAAATATTTGCTCATAGTCGAACTTTTTGCAAATACTCGTAACAAAATCTATGCTATTTTTTACTTGCGTTGAAAAGTTTTTGCTTTTCGTCTTTGGACAAACTCTCGTATCCCTTTTCAGAGATCTTATCAAGAATGGCATCTATTTCAGCTTGTGGTGTACTGCTTGTGGGACTTGCAGATTTTGAAGAACCTTTAGTGGTTGCTCTTCTATTGCCACCCCGATGAGTGACCTTAATTTTTGGTTGTGGTTTGAACATGCTCTTGACAAAAGAAATAAAGGAAATCACCCAGGCACCCAGGTCTGTTCCCTTATTGAGTTGCGAGATATAAAGCCATCCCACAAGTGCCCCACCAAGGTGTGCGATTTCTCCGCCCGCATTTGCTCCGGTTGTTCCTATAAACGACATAAAAACATAGAAAATCGCGATATATTTAATTTTTACCGGGCCGATAAATAATAGGAAGAAAGTGTAGTTAGGCATAAAAACTGCTGCTCCTACGACGATTGCAAAAACTCCTGCGGATGCACCCAGCATCAATGACTCACTTACACGATCGGAATAGAAAGGAAGAAAATTATAAATGAACATATAGAGCAGACCACCGGCTAATCCACCTAATACGTAGAGTGCGATTACCCTCTTACTATTCAAAAATTCCTGAATAATTCGTCCAAACCAGAATAGAAAGAGCATATTAAACAGGACGTGGAAAAAATCATAATGCGTAAAGAAGTACGTCACAATAGACCAGGGCTGTAGCAGGAAAGAACCTACATCAGCTGGTAGCTGTAATTTTCTAAACAAGAAAAAAAATGTATCTGTTGCCCCGCTTAAGTCAAAAAACACCTTAAAAACACGAGCTGCAACAAAAACAATCAAGTTGATTAATATCAACTGAACAACCGCATTGTTCGGCTTGCTCCACGCATTTGAAAATTCCTCTTTAATTCCTCCGTTCATTCCTAATAAAATCTCTTGGTATCGTTCTTCCAGAACTTCAACAAAACAAAAGCGATTAGCATTCCACTTAAGTGTGCCAGGTGAGCTACATTGTCGCCAGGCATTCGGTTAAATTCGGCATAAAGCTCATACATGGCATAAAAGAATACAAGGTACTTCGCTTTGATCGGAATAGGTGGGAAGAGGAGAAACAGCTCAGTATTGGGAAAAAGAAATGCAAATGCAAACAGAATTCCAAACACAGCCCCTGATGCGCCCACCATTGTGCCTTTTGTCACAACTCCTTCATAGATACTTCTTACGGCTGCCACTGTTTGACCCTCATACGAAGAACTTTCATAATACAGATCAATGAGCTCACTCGCTCTGGCTACATTAATATATGATTTATTACCGATGACGAATTTCTCAAAAGCTTCAGGGCTGGGATCTGCTAAATAAGCTTCAGCATCATTTTTTAGAGGTAATTTCTCAAAAGCATCAGCCGCTCCATAGAGTACTCCGGCTCCAATCCCACAAACCAAATAAAAGATTAAAAAGCGTTTGGAGCCCCATACCATTTCCAGCATTGGTGCAAACACAAGCACAGCTATCATATTACCAAACAAGTGCCACATTCCTCCATGCAACCACATGTACGTGAGGAATTGATAGGGGGCAAATTCAGCAGAGTAAATCACCCGTAATCCAAACCATTCGTTGAGCGGTAGTCTCAAAAGTGAGGAAAGTAGCAAAATTGCTACGTTGATGATTAATATATTCTTGGCAACCGGAGTGAGTCTTCTAAACACTTTTAACTTTTATTCTAGCTTCTAATTTTTTCTAAACCAATTATTTATTTGCTCTAAACTAACCAAAACATACGTTGGATTCCCATCCGGCGTATAATTCGGTTGTGCGCAGGCAAAAAGCCGATCCATTAGGTGATCCATCTCCTCTTCTTTTAGCTTATTACACCTGTTTCCGGCAGTTCTCTTAGCCAACGCACGAGCTAAACTTTCGTTCTTTGGAAGATCTAATTTTTCAGCATTAAACTTAAACTGTTCTATTAGACCTTCAAAGACCTCCTTTTCGTTGCATGGCGCTAGTTCAGAAGGTATTCCTTGAATGACAACCATACTTTCCCCCATCTGTTCAAACTCGAAACCAAGCTGATTTATTTCTTGCTTCAGCTCCATGACAAGTGCAAAATCAGATGAATTCAATGCGACTTGCTGCGGAAACATACATGATTGTGAGGTTCCGGTACCTGCTTTCATAGCTCGTTCATACTGCTCAAAAAGTATACGCTCCAAAGCTGAAACTTTGTCCAACACCACCATTCCACTTTTCACCTGCCGAAGCAAATAACGTCCGTGAAGATGATAAGTTGGCTTTTTTTCCTCCGCTTCTGATGGCTGGTTTATGGAACTTGTAAATGTGGTTTGAACCACTCGCTCCTTTTCCGCTTCCTCTATGGTAGCTATTTCTTCTTGTGAAGCTGAGGCATATAGTTCATTAAGCTTGGCTAAACGCTCTTGATTGCTTTCAAGAGATTTGAATGAGCTATAATCTCGATCTTTCTTATTGGTAATGGCTTGATTTTCACGCTGAATATTCAAGTGCTCAAAGCTGACATCTGCTGAAAAATCCAAGGAAGGAGTTACATTAAAAGAAGCCAATGCCTGCCTTACAGCCGAGTTAATAACACCATACAACATCCGATCATCATCGAATTTCACCTCGGTTTTTGTGGGGTGCACATTAATATCAACATGAACAGGATCTATTTCTATGAAAAGTACGTAAAATGGGAAGTAATCCTCCTTAAGTAACCCTTCGTATGCCCTTACCAGGGCATGATTCAAATAGCTATTCTTGATAAATCGATTATTGATAAAAAAGAACTGCTCTCCTCTGGTTTTTTTAGCATTTTCTGGCTTTCCAATATATCCTGAGATCTTCACCAAATCTGTTTCTTCACTACATGGAACAAGCTGTTGCTGATAATTTTTACCGAATAATTGAACAATTCTTTTGCTCAGTTTCCCTGTGTCCAGCTTATACGTCTCAAGATCATGCTGGATCATTGTGAAAGCGATCTCAGGATTAGCAAGCGCTATACGTTGAAATTCATCGTTGATGTGTCGCAGTTCAACCGGATTAGATTTCAGGAAATTGCGTCTTGCAGGGACATTGTAAAAGAGATTCTTCACACAAATGGATGTACCTGTTGAGTAGGCAATGGGCTCCTGACTTTTTACTTCTGATGATTCTATGATCAGTTGAGTTCCTAATTCAGCATCCTCTGTTTTAGTCTTAAGTTCTACTTGAGCAACAGCTGCAATAGAAGCCATTGCTTCTCCCCTAAATCCCAGAGTACGAATCTTAAAAAGGTCTTCTGAGGTTCTGATTTTTGAGGTGGCGTGTCGTTCAAAACTCATGCGTGCGTCCGTACCAGTCATTCCCTTACCATTGTCAACTACCTGGATGAGAGATTTACCAGCATCTTTGACAATCAGTTTGATTGAAGTCGCGCCAGCATCCACACTATTTTCAAGCATTTCCTTCACCACTGAAGAAGGTCGCTGAACCACCTCACCCGCAGCAATTTGATTTGCGATGCTATCCGGAAGCAAATGAATGACATCACTCATTTTCGTCTCCTAAAAGATTTAAGTCGATAGATCAAATAAACAGGAAGAATAATCCAAAGGATATAGTAGAATACCTCATTTCCAAATTGCAACCAGCCAAGGACCATTAGTCCGAGAAGAGCTGCAATTCCCAACTGTATCATTGAAGTTGCCGGAGCAGACTTGGTTTTTCGCTTAAAGGAAATTTTGGATGATTGATAGGATCCATCTTCTTTTCCATCCATTCGTTCCTTAATGCGCTCCGTTCGTTCACGTATTTCTTCCTTCACAGGATCATAATACCTGGGTTGTATCCGAAATTGCTGATGTTTTGGTAGACGAAATAGAGAAGGAAATCGCATTAGGTATACTTATTTGTCGAATGTTGTGATTAATGAACACGACATGAATGAAAAATTGTTCAAATTTAAGATGAAATGTGCACGATTGTTGGAAATACCAAGATGTATTAATTTTTAGTCCGCTATTTGCTCTAACTGTGTTGAGAATAATTCGCGCCACAGCAAACTGATTATGAAAAGCTACATACGAATTCTTTTTTTATTGATCTCAACCTCGGTTTTTTCTACCGGTGTGGAAATCAATGAAGGCGTATGGATTAATGGAGATTCTTTTTACAAATCAATAAAGCATAAAAAAAAGTCAACCATCTACTTTGCAGAGTGGTCTCCTTACGCAGATCAATTTCTAAAGGATGAAGATTATTACGTGGCTATACAGCTGACTAACCGCTTTGACCCCATTCCGAATGATGATATAGAATTGCCCTCCTTAAAAACCCTTGCTGCAGTAAGCAATGATGATTTAATTAAGGACTATTTTCGATTTCTCGAAAGTTTTGGGAGAACTTATGGAATTAATCACATGGTACTCCCTGATTCTTCAAACCTATCCAGGTATGAAAAGGAAGTAGTTAAGCTCGCAAATAATCACTCACCATATTATTTCCTTCACCGTTCATCCCTTTCCAGAACCATACCTGAGTCGAAGAAAGATTTTGAAATAGCATCTGTTTCCAAGCCAACCATATGGATTGCTGAGCAAGATACAGACACCAAAAAATTGAAACGTTGGAGTAGTAAAATCGAGGAAAGAAATCAATCCAATTTTTATGCCTCTTTAGGACAAGCAAAAACGGAAGCTTTTATTCCGGCTTTTAACATACCCCAGACTCTATCCATTTCCATATTCAATGCGAGTGTTGTTGCTATTGACCCTTTTGAAACTTTCCCATTGACATCAGAAGTTGTTAGTTATTTAGGCGCTGATTTGAAGCTAAAACAGCGACTGGAGCAGTATGCCAATGTACTCGAATATAGAATGAATGGAGTGCCATGCATCGTTGATCTTCGTGATTATGAGAGAGAAGTTGATGAGAGAGATATTTTAATACAGACTGGATTAAAACTTCAAAACAACACTTCACTAGCCCTGCCCGAAAACTCAATTCCTAATGTTGATATCTACATAGCCAAAATGCTCTTTGGAGCCAATAAGATTATCGGTAGAAGTATGCTTCCAAATACTCGACAAATTGAGATTACGAGTAGGCTTGGATATACAGACCCGAATGAAGTTGGTTTAAATACCGATCATTTATTGTGGGTGGACTCTCTGGCCATTGATGCCATTAGAAAATACGCTACTCCGGGGATTCAGCTGGCAGTAATTAAAAATGGTGATATCGTCATGGAAAAATCATATGGGTTTTACACTTACGATAGTCTAAGGACTGTGAATAGTGAAACGCTTTATGACATTGCATCTTTAACCAAAGTAATCGCCACACTTCCTGCCGTCGGCTTACTGATTGATCAGGGTCTTATCAATCTTGATGATTCATTAAGTAAGCATTTATCGGATTTTGGTCGGTCTAACAAGTCTGGGGTAACCATTAAACAGTTGCTGGCTCATAATGCAGGCCTGAGATCATATGTTCCCTTCTGGAGTATGGTTCTGACTGGAGATATGTTAGACGCTTTTTATTACAAAACACCGGAAGATGAAGCGAATGACATTAGATCTTATGGTTTGGAGCCGCATCCTAATATGCTGGACTCACTCAAAAGCTTTATTGTGAAGTCAGATCTTATAAAAAATCGAGATTCATATAATTACAGTGACTTGGGCTTCATGATTCTCCACCTTCTGGTAGAGGAGGTTTCAGGGATGTCATTTGATAAATTCCTTAAAGAAAATTTTTATTCCCCAATGGGAATGACCAATACAACTTTCAATCCGTTACGCAATGGCATTTCCCCAAAGGATATTACGCCAACGGAGTATGACAATAGGTACCGCAATTATCAGGTTTGGGGTGAAGTCCATGATCGGAATGCGTTGGTTTTTGGAGGCGTAGCAGGGCATGCTGGCTTATTTTCCACAGCGACAGATCTTGCAAAGATGATGTCTATGTTTATGAATAATGGATATTTTGGCGGAAGACAGTACCTAAGTAAAGAAACTATTACACTTTTTAATCGTCGTTATTTTAGTGAAAATCGAAGAGGTTTAGGGTGGGATAAAAAGGATGGAGAGAAGGATTCTGCCTCTTCACTGGCTAGTGATGAAAGTTTCGGTCATACTGGATTTACCGGTACGATGGTTTGGGCAGATCCTGAAAAGGATTTGGTCTATATTTTTCTTTCAAATCGCATCTATCCGGATGCCAATAATTGGCGATTGGGTGAGTTAAATACACGGACGCACATCCACGATGTTATTCATCAATCATTGAAAAATTCAAACTAGCGAAACTTATTTAAGCGTACATTGGTTTAACACCCTTGAATAAATAACCTAATAATGAAGGTAGGAATTGTATGTTATCCAACCTATGGAGGTAGTGGGGTAGTTGCTACTGAGCTTGGGAAAGCTTTGGCAAAAAAAGGGCATGAGATCCATTTTATTACATATTCACAGCCTACCCGATTAGATTTCTTTAACCCAAATCTTTATTACCACGAAGTAAGCGTAAAATCGTACCCACTATTTCAATATCCTCCCTACGAGTTGGCACTTGCTAGTAAAATGGTGGATGTGGTGTTGAACGAAAAATTAGATCTATTGCATGTGCACTATGCGGTTCCACATGCATCAGCGGCCTACATGGCACAGCAGATTTTGAAAACGAAAGGGTATGAAATCCCATTCATAACAACACTGCATGGAACAGATATAACCATCGTTGGTAAAGATGCTACTAATGAACCTGTAGTTACTTTCTCAATCAATGAGTCTGATGGAGTGACTGCCGTATCTGAAGATCTTAAAAAAGACACGCTTGAACATTTCGATGTTTCTATTCCTATCGAGGTTATTCCAAATTTTATTGACCTGGGTCGATTTAAGAAACAACCGAAAGAGCATTTTAAAAAAGCCATTTGTCCCAATGGGGAGCGATTGGTTGTTCATACCTCAAATTTTAGAAAAGTTAAGCGCGTAGATGATGTACTGAAAGTCTTCTGTGAAGTGAGAAAAGTGGTGCCATCAAAACTTCTATTGATTGGAGATGGACCGGAGCGAAAGAAAATGGAAGATATGGCACGTGAGATTTGTACGGAAGACATTCGGTTTCTAGGTAAGCTGGAAGCCGTTGAGGAAGTGCTATCCGTTAGTGATTTGTTTTTGATGACATCAGAAAAGGAAAGCTTTGGTTTGGCTGCACTCGAAGCTATGGCATGTGAGGTTCCGGTAATCTCTTCAAATGCCGGTGGGCTTCCGGAATTAAATGATGAAGGGAAGTCAGGATACGTATGTGAAATTGGGGATATTGATACGATGGTCAAAAGAGCGATTCATATACTTGATGATGCTAATTTGGAATCATTTAAAAAGGGTGCTTTAGCCCGTGCGAAAGAATTTGACGTAAATAATATACTTCCTAAATATGAAGCGTATTACAATACCGTTTTAGAAAAACATAAAAAATCATTAACACAGAGTTTGTGAAAAATTAGGGTTTCTTTTCCCTAATTTTGCCTTTGAATTAAATGGAGCAATGGAATTAAAAAATAAACCTCACACTAAAGGAACGAAAGCACTCTTCAAGAATAAATTCATGGAGAGACTTACGAGAACACATATAGCAATTCCGCTAATCATTTTCTCAATCATTTCTTCAGGTTTAATGATCTATGGTTTTCAAGAATCATATCTAAATACAACGAATGCAATACTTCTTTTTGTGGCAGGCTTTATGTCTTTTACATTAGTCGAATATGCAATGCATCGGTTCGTTTTTCATCTTACACCGACAACTGAAAAGAGAGAAAAATTCGCCTATACAGTACATGGAGTTCATCATGATTATCCAAAGGACAGGGATCGTTTGGCTATGCCAATTCCTTTAAGTCTTGCGTTATCAACCGGATTCTACTTCCTGTTCAAATTATTTATGGGAGTAAATGTGTATGCGTTTTTACCTGGATTTTTAATAGGGTATGCGGCTTACCTATGGGTACATTACATGGTTCACGCCTTCCAGCCACCAAAAAATTTCTTCAAGGTACTATGGGTGCACCATGGAATACATCACTATAAAGATCCGGGAAATGCGTTTGGAGTTTCCTCTCCTTTCTGGGATTTTGTATTTAGGACAATGCCTAAAAAATAGCTATCCTTCCTTTTTTTTCTGTTTAGCTGCCTTTTTTGCTTCTCTGGCTTTACGTTTCTCCGGTGACGCTGGTTCAAGCGTAGCTTTGAACAATAAATCTCTTGTCCCCCAAATCAAGTTGGTAATTAAAGTAGCGAATATTGGCCTTCTGCCTGGCATAGCGAGTTAATTAGCTTAGGTTAATTTAACGTAAAAAATCCTCATTTCATTATTCTTCCTTCAGAGGAAATCATTCTTGGTTGATTTTAGTTAAGTTAATGCTATGGTCGGATATCGATTTACAGAGTTTATTCCAGAGAAAAATCCGGAGCAAAATACATTTGATAATTTGCTCAATATTTTTCTTCAATTACTTGTCATTACCTCGGGTGATGTCAATGAGGCCTTAAGTTGGTTGACCAACTTAGACCGTGAACATAATATTTCAAATGCAGAGTACGGTATTGGCGATTTCATTGATGACTTGCGTAATAAAGGATACATCGACGATAAAAATGAGAAAGGTGAATTTCGAATTACCGCTAAAAGTGAACAGGAAATTCGTAAAAGTGCATTAGAAGAGATCTTTGGGAAGCTAAAGAAATCAGGAAAAGGCAATCACAAAACTAATCACACGGGTTCTGGTGACGAAATCACCTCAGATTATCGAGAGTTCCAGTTTGGAGATTCAATCGAACAGATTGAGATGACTGAGAGCATAAGAAATGCGCAAATCAACCACGGACTAAATGACCTAACGCTAACGGAGAATGATCTGGAAATTAGAGAGCGGGAGTATAAGACTCAGACTTCCACCGTATTGATGATCGATATTAGTCATTCCATGATCCTATATGGAGAAGACCGTATTACTCCAGCCAAAAAAGTAGCAATGGCACTGGCGGAGTTAGTGAAAAGAAAATACCCTAAGGATACTTTAGATGTAATCGTTTTTGGAAATGATGCCTGGCAGATTGAAGTTAAGGATTTGCCATATCTGAATGTGGGCCCATATCATACCAATACCGTGGCAGGATTAGAGCTTGCGATGGATCTTCTAAGGAGAAGAAAGAACAAGAACAAACAGATATTTATGATTACGGACGGAAAGCCGACGTGCTTGAAAGAAGGAATCAAATACTATAAGAATAGCTTCGGTCTGGACCCTAAAATTTTAAATAAAACAATGAATCTGGCTGCTCAATGTCGGAGGATCAATATTCCTATCACCACGTTTATGATTGCTTCCGATCCATACCTGCAAGAGTTTGTTCGCGAGTTTACCGAAGTGAATAATGGAAACGCTTACTACAGCAGTTTGCAAGGTCTCGGAAACCTCATTTTTGAAGATTATAAAAGAAATAGAAGAAAAAATCTATAAATGCAATACAAAGATTTAAGTGCAGAGCAGAAACTAAAAATAGGCTCGCTAGGTGAACTGAAACAGACTGGTTATCAACCTCAACCCATCAAGGATGAATTACGTGCTAACCTCATTGAAAGCAAACAGAAGGGGGAGAACATATTTGAGGGAATATGGGGGTATGAAGATACCGTAATTCCTGATATAGAGCGTGCAATTTTATCACGACACAACATCAATTTTCTTGGTCTTCGGGGGCAGGCAAAAACACGGATGGCACGTATGATGACCTACCTACTGGATGAATATATCCCGGTTATAGATGGATCGCCGTTAAATGATGATCCATTGCACCCAATTTCAAAATTTGCCCGAGACAAAGTGGAGGAAAAAGGAGATGAAACAGCAATTAGTTGGATGCATCGAGATGACCGATACACAGAAAAACTAGCTACTCCTGATGTGACCATTGCAGATTTAATCGGTGATGTAGATCCCATAAAGGCAGCCAGCTTAAAACTTCCATATTCAGATGAACGAGTGATTCACTTTGGACTAGTTCCACGGTCTCATAGGGGGATTTTTGTTATTAATGAGCTTCCTGATCTTCAGGCCAGAATTCAGGTTGCTTTATTTAACATTTTGCAGGAGGGTGATATCCAAATAAGAGGTTTCAAACTGCGAATGCCGTTAGATGTGCAATTTGTTTTTACTGCTAATCCAGAAGACTACACCAATAGGGGGTCAATCGTTACGCCCCTCAAAGATAGAATTGATAGTCAGATCATCACGCACTATCCATCCTCAATAGAGATCGGCAAAAAAATCACCGAGCAAGAAGCGGTGCTTGCCAATGCACAGAGAGATGGAGTAGAGATTTATGAATTAGCCAAAGACCTCATTGAGCAGATTGCCATGGAAGCTCGTGATAGTGAATATGTGGATGCCAAAAGCGGTGTTTCAGCTAGGCTGACTATTTCGGCATTTGAAAATTTGGTAAGTGCATGCGAACGGAGAATGCTAATGAGTGGAGAGGCCAAAACAAGTGTTCGCGTGAATGATTTTATTGGCGTTATTCCTGCCATTACGGGAAAGGTTGAGTTGGTTTATGAAGGAGAACAGGAAGGACCTGGGATAGTAGCTAATAACCTTGTTGGTAAAGCAATCCGATCTCAGTTTATTAATTACTTCCCGGATCCGGAAAAAGAGCGTAAAAAAGAAGAGGGTAATCCCTATGAGCCAATTAAGGAATGGTTTGAAAAGGGGAATATGATTGACCTGCTATTTGATGCCACGGAAAAAGATTATCAAAAGGAATTGAAAAACATCCCAGGACTAGAAAAGCTCGTTGATAAGTACCAGAAGACATCTCACGAAGGATTTAAATATTTTTTAATGGAATTTGCGCTATTTGGCTTAGCAGAATACAGCATGCTCAGCAAGCATCAATTGGAGCAAGGCATGCAATTCAAGGATTTGTTTACCAGCATGTTTTCCATGCCAGAAATGGGAGACGATGAATAAAAATGAACGACAGCCTTCTTTTAACTGACAGAGTGATAAATAAGAATCCATGGGCCCAGCTAAAAAGATCCCCACACATGAGAAAGTGAAAGAGGCACTCCATTTAATTCGAGGCGGAGAGGGACAATTTGTTGAGTTTAAAAAGAAGGTTAACCACCCGGAAAAAATTATTCGAGAGGTTGTGGCCTTTGCAAACAGCTCTGGGGGTCACTTATTTGTTGGCGTAGAGGATAGCGGACGTATTTCGGGTGTGAAGTACCCGGAAGAGGACGAATACATTTTATCCAAAGCAATAACTGATCTATGCAGGCCGAAAATTTCTTTTTCGGTGGATATTCTCCAAATACAAAGTGATGTTGAGATTCTCCACTACCGAATTGAGGAGAGCGATAATAAACCCCACTTTGCGTTTCTTGTAAAGAAACATCGATATGGAAAAGCATTCGTTCGATCCGAGGACCAGTCCATTCAAGCAAGCTATGAGGTTCGTCAAATTTTGAAAAGAAGCAAGCAGGTACATCAACCAATCGAGTTTGAGGAAAAAACCCAAGAGCTTTTTAGACACTTTGAGAGTCACCCGTGCATTACACTGACGGAGTACAGTCAGATTAGTGGGCTTAACAAAAAACTTGCATCTAATAAACTCATCCACTTAGCTCTTTCGGGAGCACTGAAAATTCAACCAAAGGAAGGAGGGGATATATTTATCCCCGCTGAATAATTTTCGTCAAATTCCTGAAGTTTCACTTCTTTTTTTCAAGTGAAAATCCAATATTACAGTTCATCCTTCTTAGGAACTGTAAACCACACATCCGCATGGCAAAATCTTCCAAGCAGAAAAAAATATTTGTACTAGATACTTCCGTTATACTCTTTTCGCATGATTCTGTTCTCAATTTTGCAGAGCATGACGTTGGGATACCCATTACCGTTCTTGAGGAACTGGATCAGTTCAAAAAAGGCAATGACACCAAAAATTTTGAGGCTCGAGAGTTTATTCGATTGTTAGATCGGTTGGCTAAAGATCATAGCCTTCAGGATTGGATCCCATTAAATGGGAAAACCCGAGGCAACTTCAAGGTGATAATGGATTCTGATAGTACCCTTGATGCTACGCAGGTATTTAATGATGGTAAGAACGACCATCGAATACTTAATGCTGCGTTGACCATTAAGGAACAGGAGCCAAAACGAAAGGTGATATTGGTTTCTAAGGATATAAACCTTCGTCTCAAAGCTAAATCACTAGAGTTACCGGCGGAAGATTATGAAACAGGCAAAATAAAAAATGTAAATACGCTTACCACAGGCAAGACTGAGCTGGAGGATATTAACTCCGAGCATATCGATGAACTCTTTAAGAAAAATGTGGTTGACCGCAAGAAAATTCTGAAGCGAAAGAAGTTTCCAGCCAATAACTACTTTATTCTAAAGAGTGAAAAGAACTCAGTATTGGGCTATTACAACCCAATAGAAGACACAGTAGAAAAGGTTGAAAAGCAGATGGTATATGGGATAAAACCTAAAAATGCTGAGCAAACCTTTGCGATGCATGCCATGCTGAATCCGGAAATTAAATTGGTAAGTATCAATGGAGTTGCGGGTACAGGTAAGACACTTCTGGCACTCGCATCCGCATTGGAACAAAGAAGAAATTTTAAGCAGATATACCTCGCCCGTCCGATTGTCCCATTAAGCAACAAGGACATTGGATATCTACCCGGGGACATTAAATCAAAGCTCAATCCGTATATGGAGCCATTATGGGATAACCTCAAATACATCCAACATCAATTCAAGGAAAATGATAAAGAGTTTACCCGGATTACAGATATGGTAAATCAGGAGAAACTGATGATCACACCTCTTGCATACATAAGAGGGAGAAGTCTTTCTAATATCTTTTTTATTGTAGACGAGGCACAGAACCTGACCCCTCATGAGATCAAGACCATAATAACCAGGGCTGGAGAAAACACGAAGATTATCTTTACAGGTGACATTTATCAAATTGATACGCCTTATCTGGACTCACAATCCAATGGACTATCTTATTTAATTGACCGAATAAAAGATCACCCAATGTTTGCGCATATCACGCTCGAAAAAGGGGAGCGATCTGAACTAGCCAACCTGGCAAACGATCTTTTGTAATGGCTTATATAGACATCATTCAGCCTGAAAATGCAGAAGGTAAGCTTAAGGAGATTTATGATGGGTTGATTGAAAGTAGAGGTAAGATTGCGGAAGTTCATAAAATACAATCACTCAATCCTGAGTCGATTACCAATCACATGAACCTGTATATGACCATCATGTTTGGTCGTTCACCCCTCAAGAGGGTACATAGGGAAATGATGGCGGTAATTGTATCTGTTGCAAACAAGTGTGAATACTGTCAGATCCATCATCTGGAAGCCGTTAAAAATTTCTGGAAGGACGATGAGAAATTAGAGGATTTCAAAAAAGACTTTGAAGCATCCGGACTGGATGAAAAAGAAAAAGCGTTATGTCGTTTTGCGAAATCGTTGACGATATCGCCAGAAAAATCCAAGGATGAAGGCCTAATACGACCACTGAGAAAATTGGGGTTTTCAGATCGCGAAATACTCGACGCTACTTTGGTAATAGCATATTTCAATTTTGTCAATCGAATGGTTTTAGGTCTTGGAGTTGATTTGGAAGAAAATCCAGGTGGATATAAGTATGAATAGTGCATCCAAATTCATTTCATTTCGTTAGGTTTAGCTTGTCATAATAACTCAATACCACATGATCAACCTAAAAGACGTCAGCAAATTCATTGAATCAAAATATCAACGAACATTCATTTTAAAAGGAATTGATTTAGAGATAAATGAAGGTGAATTTGTGAGTATCATGGGACCATCCGGTTCCGGTAAATCAACCTTACTCAATATCATTGGCATGCTGGATAAGCCATCCGAAGGAGAATACTACTTCATGGATGAGCCTGTCCACAAGTTGAGAGAAAAGCGAATTTCCAGAATTCATAAGGAGCACATTGGATTCATTTTTCAGGCTTATCACTTAATAGACGAACTCACTGTCTATGAGAACATTGAGACCCCTCTCATCTATCGTGGAGTCAAAGGAAAAGAGCGTGCCAGCATGATCGCAGAGATGCTTGACCGATTTAACATGGTTGCAAAAAAGGATCTTTTCCCTGAGCAGCTTTCGGGCGGACAGCAACAATTGGTTGGAGTTGTACGGGCGATCATCGGTAAACCAAAACTTCTACTGGCAGATGAGCCTACTGGAAACTTGCATTCTTCTCAGGGGGAGGAAGTTATGGATGTGCTCAAACAATTGCATGAGGCTGGGATGACCATTATTCAGGTGACCCACAATGAAAAATTTGCTGGATATGGCTCCAGAATCATCAATTTGGAAGACGGTCGAGTGACCGAATAACTCCAAAATTCAAAGTGTTAAGTTGGTTACCAAAATCCGTATATTTGGATTAAGAGAAGATTATTTTTAACAAAACCAATTTAACCATGAATATGCCAGATTACGTAGAGCGATTAATTCACACCATTAGTGACTCACTTCCAGGAGTCGTCGGGGCGGTGCTTGTATTGATCGTGGGATGGCTTTTTGCAATACTTGTCAGAAAAGTAGTGCACAGCCTAATGAAAAAGACCGAGTGGGATGAGCGCCTACTTGGCAATACCATTGTAGACACCAATAAGTTTATAGCTAATCTGGTTTATTACATTCTGATGCTGATCATACTTTTGATCGTATTAGAGATGCTGGGAGTGAGTTATGTTCTGGATCCTATCCGTAACATGCTCAATGAATTCCTTGGATTCATACCAAACATCCTCGCAGGTATGGCCATTATATTCATCGGCTATATCATAGCCAAATTCATTTCCAATCTGGTGAAAATGGCCGGAAGTTTTTTTGATAGGCTGGCCAATAACATGGGCTTCAAAGAGACCGACAAGTTGGTTCATTTTATCCAACAAGTTGTATTTATTGTGATTTTCATTCCTTTCATTATTCAGGGATTGAATGCACTTCATCTGGAGGCCATTACTAACCCAGCGAATAATGTTCTTCATCAGATGCTGGATTCAGTTCCAAACATCATTGGGGCGGTATTGATTATTTCTATTTTCGTTGTAGGGGGTAGATTCATTACCTCTTTCGTGAAGGACCTATTAGCGAATGTAGGGATCGATAAACTAGTTGATAAACTTCAGCTAAAGTCTGTTTTAGGCAAGCAAAAGCTATCGGGCATAGTAGCAAATGTTATCTTTTATTTCATGGTTTTCTTCGGGGTTATTTCTGGTGTAGAAATGCTGGGACTGGATCGCTTGGCTGAAGTGCTACATACCATCCTGAATTTGTCAGGTAATGTCCTTTTCGGCCTGATCATTTTAGTGATGGGCAACTTCCTGGGTTCGGTGATCTTCAAATCAATGAATGGCTCAGGAGAAAACACATTCTTGGCAGGAATTGCCAGAGTGGCCATTGTAGGTTTGTTTTTAGCAATTGCATTGAGGACGATGGGGATTGCCAACAGTATAGTAGAACTGGCCTTTGGTCTTACCCTGGGAGCTATAGCGGTGGCAGTTGCACTTTCCTATGGATTGGGAGGACGAGAAGCTGCCGGAAAGCATATGGAGCAAATCCTTAAGAAGCTTCAGAATAAAAAATAGTTAAGGAATTATTAAAAAATAAAGCCTCGGTTTGATTTCAAATCGAGGCTTTTTATATCTAGGCAAAGCAATGAGCTAAAATGGGTTGGTACTGTTCGCCGTATTTGCGGTAGCACCATTCTCTCAGTTCCCGAATTTCATCAGGCACTAAGGCCTTGATTGCTTTTTTTAATTCTTTCTCAAATAGCCGTTTATCAAAGCTTACTTTCGATAAAATAGTTTTGAAGTATTCTAGCATGTGAATTATTGTTAATGATCAAACCCACACCTTAAATTTGGCGTTCTGGTTTGAAAGTGAAAATCTTAACATTTTAGACTGAATAAATAAAACGGAGATATGAAATTAACGAACAAGTTGCTGTTAGGTTGTGCTGTAATCTTGATATCTACATCTTCAATTTTTTCTCAAAACGTTTCCATTAAGATAGGACAAAATGAGATAGGGTTAAATCAATATTTCACAATAACTATTCAGGTAGAAAATGATCGTCTGAAACAATACAGTGAATTCCCTGATATCGAAGGATTTATCAAAAGAGGCACGTCTTCTTCCACTACAACTAATTATGTAAATGGCAGAATGTCATCAACTCAAAGTTTAACCCAAAACTATCAGGCCACAGAAAAAGGAAATTTTTTGTTACCTCCATTTTTCATGACCGTCAATGGTGAAGAGGTCAAATCCGAAGGGACTCAAATTGTAGTAGGAGAGCCTGTGCAGCGGCAAACCAGAAGGAATTCGATTGGCAGAGACCCGTTTGAGGAATTTTTTGGTGGGGGAAATGAACCTGAAGAGTTTGTTGATATTAAAGCAGATGCCTTTGTGGCTCTTTCTGTTGACAAAAGTGAAGTCTATGTTGGAGAAGGATTTACCGCTACGCTGGCTTTTTATGTGGCAGAGGCAAACCGGGCAGAAATGAGGTTTTTTGATCTTGCCAATCAAATAACCGAAATTGTAAAAACCGTTAAGCCACCGAATTGCTGGGAAGAAAACTTCAGTATTGATCAAATATCCGGAGATCCGGTAACTATTGGAGGTCGAAATTATACCCGATACAAAATTTATCAGACGGCTTACTATCCACTAACTCTTCAGGACATTGACTTTCCATCGATAGGGTTGAAAATGATAAAATATAAAGTCGCTAAGAATCCATCCTTTTTTGGCAGAAACAGGCAAGAGGATTATGAGACTTTCTACTCAAAGGAGAAAACAGTGAAAGTAAAAGATCTGCCGGCTCACCCATTGAAAGATCAAGTAGCTGTAGGTAGTTATCGTTTGGATGAAGAAATAAGTACCGAGAGTTTAGCAACCGGTCAAAGCTTCAATTATTCTTTCAACATCATAGGAGAAGGAAATATCAGCGCTATTGAAGCCCCAAGCCCCAAAGCAGATGATTCTTTTGATTTTTACGCACCTAATGTGACACAGCGAGTGAATCGTGCGGCTGGAAAAGTGACAGGTGTAAAAAGCTACGATTTTTATGCAATCCCAAATGAACCGGGAGATTATCGCCTTTCGGATTTTTTTTCCTGGGTTTATTTTGATCCCTCAAGTGATTCATATGATACACTTAAGTCGTCTTACAGTTTGAATGTGACTGGAGAAAGCCGCAAAAATTTAGCTATTGCCTCAAACGACCTGGGCGATTTTTATGACCAGATCGCCACTGCTGATAATGAATTGCAACCCATTGACGGAAATGACTGGGTTACCATCATAGTTAATATCTTTATCGCCTTAACCTTAGGCCTAACTGCCTACCTGCTGTTTAAGAAGACAGCATAATACAATGAGTAATACGTTTGGCAACATTTTTAGAGTGACATCATTTGGCGAATCCCACGGCGCTGGTGTAGGGGTGATAGTAGATGGTTGTCCGGCAGGATTGAATTTAGATGAGTCGTTTATACAGTCAGAGCTTGACAGAAGAAAACCAGGGCAGTCAAGAATCACTACTCAAAGGAAAGAAGGAGATTCATTTGAGTTCTTTTCTGGTGTTTTTGAAGGTAAATCCACGGGGGCTCCTATTACTATTCTAATTAAAAATCAGGACCAAAAAAGTAAGGATTACGATCATATCAAGGATGTTTTCAGGCCATCTCATGCTGATTTCACGTATCAGCAAAAGTACGGATTGAGGGATTACCGTGGAGGTGGAAGGAGTTCCGCTCGGATTACGGCAGGATGGGTAGCTGCCGGTGCTATAGCTAAAATCATGCTTAATCAACAAGGGTTAAATTGCCAAGCTTTTGTCTCACAAGTCGGAGATTTGAAACTTCAGAAAAGCTACAAAGAACTTGATTTAGCTAATACCGAATCCAATGATGTTAGGTGTCCGGATGCTGAAACAGCGCAACAAATGTTTGACCTGATTGACATGGTCAGGAAAGAGCGAGACACCATCGGTGGAGTTGTATCTGGTGTCATTAGTGGTGTTCCTGTAGGACTTGGAGAGCCGCTATTCAATAAACTACATGCCGCAATTGGTCAGGCAATGCTTTCAATAAATGCTGTAAAAGGATTTGAGTTTGGGAGTGGTTTTGAAGGAGTAAAGTTGAGAGGGTCTCAGCACAACGACATCATTGAAAATGATGGTGGAAAGATCAAAACATCAACTAATCATTCCGGAGGCATCCAGGGAGGAATTTCCAATGGAGAGGACATTTATTTCAATGTCGCATTTAAGCCTGTGGCAACCATCATGCAGGATCAAAAATCCATAAATCAGCAAGGTGATGAAGCAACTGTTACCGGAAAAGGAAGGCATGATCCGTGTGTAGTACCACGTGCTGTACCCATTGTAGAGGCCATGTCGGCCCTGGTTATGGCCGATTTCTATTTATTAGCTCAAACCAATAAATTGCGAGGCTAAGTTTTGCAAGCGCAAAAATTCAAGATGAATCAATAACATATGAGAAACCTACCCCTTCACATAAAAATTTTAATAGGCCTGGTTGCAGGAGTAGTTTATGCATTTATTTCAAGTGCATTAGGATGGAATCAGTTTACCATAAACTGGATAGATCCATTTGGGACGATCTTCATTAGAATGTTAAAATTCATTGCGGTTCCACTTGTTTTATTTTCTATAATAAGCGGGATCTCTGGCTTAAGTGATATCTCCAGATTGGGTAAGATGGGTGCGAAAACCTTAGGTTTCTACCTGGTGACAACCGTGCTGGCGGTAACATTAGGGTTGCTACTTGTAAACACTGTGAAGCCTGGAACATTTCTTGATGAAACTCAACGCATCAAGAATAGAATCTCGTATGAACTTTGGGCAAAGGATACTGGAGAGGCCATCAAAGACAATAAAAATTTCCTCAATGATCCGAAATATGCTGATTTAATATTGGAAGTTTCAGGGTCTGAACAAGTGATTGATGAAAAAGTTGAAAAACTGAAAAGCAATGCAGAATCAACCAAAGAAGCATCTCCATTGCAATTTTTAGTAGACATGGTCCCTGAAAATTTAGTTTTTTCCATCTCCAATAATGGACTTATGCTTCAGGTCATATTCTTCGCCATATTCTTTGGAATATCGATTGCCATTGTTGGTGAGAAAGCAAAGCCTGTGGCTCAATTTATTGTGAGCATCAATGATATCTTTTTGAAAATGGTGGAGTTAGTGATGAAAGCCGCACCGTATTTTGTATTTGCTCTTTTGGCAGGGGTGATTGCTAAAATGGCTGATACACCTTCAGAAGTATTGGAGATTTTCAGAAGTTTAGGTTCATACGCGCTAACGATGGTGGTAGGTCTTGGCACCCTGATCTTCATTGTCTACCCAATCATCCTCATTCTTTTTGTAAAAGACATGACCTATAAGAAGGTATTTAAAAATATTAGCCCTGCGCAATTAATGGCTTTCTCTACTAGCTCTAGTGCCGCGACCCTTCCGGTTACAATGAAATGTGTAGAGAATAACATGGGCGTATCCAAAAATGTATCGAGTTTCGTTTTGCCGATTGGGGCAACCGTGAATATGGATGGTACTAGCCTATTGCAAGCTGTAGCTGTGATTTTTATGGCCCAGCTCCATATGGTAGACCTTTCCTTTGGACAACAGCTTACGATTGTGCTTACAGCTACGCTGGCCTCCATTGGGGCAGCTGCTGTACCAAGTGCAGGATTGATTATGATGATGATTGTTCTTGGGTCTGTTGGGTTAAACCCTGCCTGGATTGCTATTATTTTCCCTGTAGACAGGCCGCTGGACATGTTGCGTACGGTTGTTAATGTAACCGGAGATGCAACAGTTGCTACTCTTGTAGCTGGCACTGAGGGTGAGCTGAAGCCGGAAGGCTAGGCTAACATCATAAAAGAAAGTACTAGACATAGAGTCACTGCAATTATGGTTATTGTTGCCACAACTGTTATTTGAACTTTTTTAGTTACCATGACTTTGTGATTTAGGGTGATAAATAACGATTTAGAAGTATGGTACTTTATATAACGAAGCACTCTCACTATACTTTCGAACTTTTCTACGAACTTTGCAATTGTATTGCTAAACAGTTGAACTATGCAGACGACACAGGAGCCCAGAGTGGTCAATATTTATACAGAATCAAATCCTAATCCCAACTCTTTGAAGTTTGTGGTAAATTTTATGTTAATGCCAGAAGGCATCAGCAGAGATTATCCAAATTTGGAGAGTACAAGTGAGGCGCCTCTTGCCAAATCTTTGTTTGAGAAGTTCGATTTTGTTACTGGTGTTTTTTACATGAGTAATTTCATCACCGTGACCAAGAAAGAGGAAACTGAATGGTTTGAGGTGAAGGCAAACGTTCAGCAATTCATCAAAGATTTCCTTGCTGAAGGTAAAGAGATTCTTACGGAAGAGATTACTGATAATATCGATCAGGAACTTACCGGAGACGATGCAGAAGCAAAAATTAAGGGGGTTTTGGAAGAATACATTAAGCCTGCTGTAGAGATGGATGGAGGCGCAATCAAGTTATCTTCTTACAAAGATGGGATTGTGACAGTAACTCTTCAGGGCTCTTGTAGTGGGTGTCCATCTTCTACTATTACCCTTAAAAATGGTATTGAGAATCTACTCAAGCGAATGGTTCCTGAGGTTAAGGAAGTGGTTGCAGAAGAAGGTTGATTTGTAGAAATTAGGAGAAAAATTATCTCCCATGAAAAAATTTCTAACGCTCATCCTCACGACATTCATTTTATTTTCATGTGATCAATCCCAGGATCAACAGGGAAATGATTTTACCTATCAATCTTCCGGCTATGATTCTTTGCTAGCTGCAGCGACTGGAGCGGACGCCTACGGGATGAGAAAATACGTTATGGCACTTTTAAAAGAAGGCCCTAATCGGAATCAGGATTCAACAGAAGCAGAAAATTTGCAGCGTGCTCATCTGGATAATATTACAAGAATGGCAGAAGAGGGCAAGTTGGTAATGGCAGGACCTTTCTTTGATGATTGGGAAGTGAAAGGCATTTATATATTCGCTGTAGAAACCGTTGAAGAGGCTGAGGAGCTTACCAAAACAGATCCAGCAATTATTGCAGGTAGACTTATTATGGAACTACACCCCTGGTATGGTAGTGCTGCGCTGATGAAGGCAGGAGAGATGCATGAAAAACTTGCTAAAGAGTCAATATGATTGCAAAGCGGATACAGGTTCAGGGTAAAGTACAAGGGGTCTTTTTTCGAGCATCCACTAAAAGCACGGCTGAAGATCTTGACTTAAAAGGGTGGGTACGAAATGAGCCTGATGGATCTGTTCTAATAGAAGTTCAGGGCGAAGCGAGCCAAATGAATAAGTTTACGGAGTGGTGTGAGTCAGGCCCAACTTATGCAAGTGTGACTGATATAAAGATAGAAGATATAAGTATACAGAGCTTTACAGGATTTCAAATTCTACACTGAAGCTACTTGATAAAATTGGCTATTTCCTGATTCGTAAGGTTAGCAGCATCTAGAAGCAAAGTATCGGTCCCAATTTCAATCGCGTTTGATTTCCATTCAAATTGAGATCTTTCAATGGATTTTATCGGCAGTCCATTAGCTAAAAGAGTAAATGCGACAATTTGAATATCTTCAATATTCACATCTCCTCCGTAGTAAAGCACGTTACTACCGAGTCCTTGAGTTTCGTTTGCCTCCTTCTCATGAATGTAGTAGCCAAGTTTTTTAAGTGGATAAACCTTATTTCCATCTTTTTCATGCTTGTAATACCGTATAACTACATCTTCGCGGAGCTGGCCTTGTGGGAGGTTGGCTATTTTAATGGCGAGATAATTATTTTTCAAATCAGATAATGTAATATCTGAACCGTTAGATGGATTACTGGATTCTTCTTTTGGCTCTTCAGTTTGAAAAGACTCTTCTCCCGCTTGAGCCGTTTCAGATACCTCCTCAGGGGATGTAGATGTGGTTGTGGTATCAGTTAAAATCGGTTGCTTTTGTTCGGCTTTTTTCTGTAAAGTCTTGGGTTTTACTTTTTCTACGGGATCAGAAAAACTGGCTTTTTTGTTCTTGCTGTACTCATCAGCATTAAATAGTGCGACTTGAATGAGTTTGACGACCCCAAGGAAAACTAAGGCTACAATAAAATAAATAGGGTATTTCTTCATCAAGTTTCAGTGATTTGGTAGCCTGAATTTAACCAAAATACTCATTGGGCACAAAAAAAGCCCTCATCTATGAATTACATAAATGAAGGCTTCCGATTGAAAAAATCAGTCTTTAAGTGGTTTTTTCTTTATTCAAATCAATCACAATCGGCGTAGCGATAAAGATTGAAGAGTAAGTACCTACGATAATACCAATTAATAATGCGAATGAAAATCCTTGCAAAACTGCACCTCCAAAAAGGAAGAGCACAATAACCACAATTAAAGTAGTTATGGAAGTAATGAAGGTTCTACTTATCGTATTGTTAAGGGACTCATTGAAAACCGGAATTAATTCAGATCCTGATTTGATTCCCATATTTTCCCTAATCCGATCAAACACAACCACGGTATCATTGATGGAATAACCAATTATAGTCAGAATAGCCGCTACGAATACCTGATCGGCTTCAAAAGAAACACCTAGCATGTTGGCTATGGCAAATGCCGACAATACAAAAAGTGTATCGTGAAATAGGGCAATGATTGCTCCTAAGCCAAACTGCCATTTTCTAAATCTGAAAACGATATAAACGAAGATGCATATTAATGCAAATACGGCAGATTTATAAGAGGAATTTTTGATATCGTCAGCTATGGTAGCACCTACCTTAGATGAACTTGATATGGTGAAGTTACCCTCAGCTAACTGACTGCCATCTTCCATGTATGTCAGCCCTGTAGAGGTAGCCAGACCATTGATTAGTTCTTCCCTAACAGCCGCATCGGCTTCATCGCTCTCATCGTCAATTTTAAAAGATGTGGTAATCTTCAGAATATTATCAGCTCCAAAAGTCTTAACCTCTGTACCGGCATTATCGAAGTAATCCGTCAATGAGGTTTTAATTTCAGTTGGGCTTTTCGGCTCATCAAATGTGATCACATATGATCGACCTCCTTTAAAATCAACGCCTAAAGTGATTCCTTTAACAATCATCGCGACAATTCCAATGCCGATAAAAATTGAGCTGAATACATAAGCTAATCTTCTTTTGCTTAGAAAATCAAAGTTTAGGTTTGTAAGTGCATTTCTTGAAAAGGCATTCGCGAATGAAAGCTTCGACGCGTCTCCTTTTTTAGAGAAAGCTTCTACAACTACTCGTGTAATAAATACAGCACTAAAGAATGAGCAAACAATACCAATCATCAAAGTAATTGCGAATCCTTTTACCGGTCCCTGACCCATTGTGAAGAGGATAATACCAACGATAAGTGTTGTCACATTGGCATCAAAAATCGACCAGTAAGCTTTAGAATAACCAGAAGATATTGCTGCTTTCAACCCAGATCCATTTCTAAGCTCCTCTTTGATTCTTTCAAAGATCAGTACGTTGGCATCAATCGCCATACCTATGGTTAGTACAATACCAGCAATACCCGGAAGTGTCAGTGATGTGCCAAATTGGGCAAGAATACCCATGATAAAGAAGACATTAAAGAACAGAGCCAGATTGGCAATCAAACCACCCTTAGCATAGTATACCACCATAAACACAATCACAATCACCAAACCAACAAGTATGGAGTTTAAACCCTGATCCTGCGCCACCTTTCCAAGTGTAGGACCAACTACTACATCCTCGACGATAGTTGTAGGTGCTGGCAATGATCCGGCTTTAAGGATGTTTGCCAGATCTTTTGCTTCCTCTATGGTTTGAAAACCTCCGGAAATTGAAGAGCTACCGTTAGGGATTTCTCCCCTTACATAGGGTGCAGAAAACACATAGTTATCCAAAACTATCGCAATTCTTTGTCCGATGTTTTCACGAGTCATTTTACTCCAGGTTCTGGATCCTGTGGCATTCATTTGCATGGTCACTTCTGGCTCTGCGCGCTCGTTTAATGAAGCGGTTGCACTTGAAATGGTTTCACCAGTTAAGGATGCTTTCCCGCTTCTATTCGTCCTAATTGGATATAGTTCTAATAGATCCGGACCAGTCAGATCCTCACCTTTGTCCTTTGGCTGAACATCCCAAAGAAATTTCATAGTGGCAGGGATCACAGCTTGTACATCTTCTCGCTCCAGTAGTCGGTTGATCTTGGCTGTATCTTTTACATTGTAGATCAACCCTCCATATTGTGGTGCATTTACCATCAAATCAAAAAGCGGAGAGTTTCGAGTATTGATTAGCGAATCTAGTTGTGCATTTTTGGTTGAGTCTTCGCCTGTTGTAGCAAGTGAATCACTACTATCATCCCCACTAAGTAGAGCGGTAATGTCGTCTTTTGTTTGCTGCTCTTCTTCTGTCAGCTCAATGGAAGAAGGATTATTTCTCATCTCCTCAACTATGATTGAATTGATTGACATTAGCACAGGAGCAACTTCTTGCTGCTGATGAACTTCCCAGAATTCTAATTTTGCTACCCCCTGAAGTAATTTTCTTACTCTCTGAGGATTATCAACTCCTGGTAGTTCTATTTGAATTCTACCTGTCCCCTGGAGGCGCTGGATATTTGGTTGAGATGTACCAAATCTATCAATCCTTGTTCTGAGTATGTTGAAAGATCGATCAATAGCACTTTCTACCTCTGTATTGATAATCTCCAGGATTTCTGCATCAGTACTTTGGAGACTAATCCTGCCTCTGTTAGCTGCGGTGGCAAAAATTTGAGCAAGTTCTTTTTGAGGAGCTCTTTCTTTGAACTCAACATAAAATTCATCTACGAAATTTAGTTGTGTCCCTCTTACATTCTTTTTTGCTTCCGTTAAAGCTGCATTAAAATCCTGATCCCCACTATTTCCGCTCAGACCTTTTAATATATCTATAGGTGAAACTTCCAGTGTCACGTGCATTCCACCTTGAAGGTCAAGTCCTAAATTTAATTCCGTTTCTTTGATCTCCTTATAGGTGTAGTTAATGCCAAAGAGGTCGTAAACTGGTTCGTTCCAAATAGAGTCCAGGTATCGCTGCTTCTCAACTACGTTAGTCGTTCCATCAGCATCCTGAGTTGCCTCCACTGATTGCCTTTGTATACCTTGAGAGATGTAGGTAAATGATAGATAATAAATGCAAAGCAGTGATATTAGTATCGTCAGAAATACTATAAATCCTTTATTTTTCATGGTTTTATGATTTTTTCACTGGGAAGTACCAATGAATTTTTTGTTTGATGTTTATTTAAAAATGATTTCGAGAATGCGAAATCCTATGGAGCGTTTGGCGAAATTATTTGCCGGAATAATACTTTTAGTGCCTTTTCTAAAGTTGGTATGATCCGTGTTTTTAAAGGTGTCTTTTTGTCATCGACATCTTGATGAAAAACTTCTGTAACCAAATAAGATTGATAATCGAGATTTATTTGTAATGAGGTAGAAAGCGCAACGGTCGGTTTTGTTATCTGCTGCTTTTCTTTACTCTCAGAATCACTTTGCTCCTGATTGTCTGGAACCTGTTCATTGACAAGAACCGATTGCGTAAGTACAAAAAGCCCTATGACAATCCCGAAGGTTGTCTGAAAGAATTTTTTCGATATATACTTAGATATTCTCAAAGTGGGGCAAATGTAGTAAAATCACTGATTAAGAAAAGCAGTTATGACTTTTAGTGCTACATCAAAATTTTCGTGATTTGGAATGATGATATCTGCCCATTTCTTTGATGGGTTGATATATTTCTGAAAAGAAGGGGTCACATGGTGTTCAAAACGATATAAAACATCATTGAGATCATAACCTCGTTCTTCGGCATCTCGTATGATCCTTCGTTTTAGCATCAGGTATCCGGGTGCCTCAATGTAGATTTTCAGATCTAAAAGATCCCTAATCTCCTTTAAATGAAGAGTAAATATGCCTTCAACTAATATGATAGGACTGCTTTTGATTTCAATTATTTTAGACTTTGCCTTATCATTATTGTAGGTATACTCTTTAAGCTCAATGTCTTCTCCTTTGATTAGCTTTTTGAGATCACCAATAAAACGCTTCTTGTCGATGGAGTCAAGGGTATCAAAATTTTCAATCCCCATTTTGTCACGAGGCTGTTCGCCTCTTTCAATGTAGTAATTATCCATCGAGTGAAGTGAAACGTCGGGAACATCACTCATCAATTTCTTGATGAATCTGGTTTTTCCAGACCCACTTCCGCCAGTTACTCCGATTACCAATAGTTTAGACATGAGTCTTATGTAGATGATCTAAAAATTTTCTCACAGCGATTGACCTATGTGAAATGCTGTTTTTTACTTCACTCGAAAGTTCTGCGAATGTTTCATTATATCCTGCAGGCATGAAAATAGGATCATAACCAAATCCATTCGAACCTCTTTTTTCTCTAATTATTTCCCCTTTGACTGATCCTTTGAATTGAAACTCGGTTCCAGAATCGTCAATAAACGTAATAACTGTTTGAAACTCTGCACTTCTATCTGAAACGTTTGATAATCTCTCAAGCAAAAGGTTCATGTTGTCATTATCATCCTTTTGTGGTCCCGCATACCTGGCAGAATATACCCCAGGCTCTCCATTTAATGCGGCTACCAATAGTCCACTATCGTCAGCAATTACTGGCATAGTATGATTATCATAAACAAACTTTGCTTTTATTCTTGAATTCTCTTCAAGGGTATCTCCTGTTTCAGCTATTTCAGTAGTTATACCTAAGTCACCTAACCCTACTAATGATACCTGCTCCGGCACGATAGCCGCTAGCTCCTTTACCTTATTGGTATTGTGGGAAGCAAAGCAGATTTTCATCTTACTGTTTGGTAACACTTACAGGTAAGATATTGAAAGCAAGTACAGTATTTGGTGGGATCAATCCCCTTCCATTGATGCCATATGCTTCAGCCGAAGGGACTACAATTAACACTTCCCCTCCAGTTTTTAAATATTTCAAAGTGGCTTCCATTCCTTCAAAAAACCCATCTACCACTCCGTCTCCCGAAGGTGAAGTCCACCCATTAGATGTATAAGTTATTACCAGAGGCTTATATTCTCTCTCCTCAGGAAATTGAATTAGGTAGGCTTCATGCACAGATTTATCTGAAAGACCAACACTGTCCTCTAAAAGAGCCATTCGAACACTATCACCGATAACTTCAATACTGGTATCGAAAACTGAATCACTGAGAAATTTCCCTACATAATCATAGGTAACAATGTCACTTTCGTCTATTGAAACCATATCTCCAGAATCAAGAATAACATATCTAATTCCAGAAGGCGTATTGCCTATCTGACTCTCATCATATCCATTTTCATTTAGGTAATCAATAATCAAAGTGCTGTCTTTGATGAATTGAATTCTTGGATCTTCTTGAATTAGAACATCTCCATCCCCACAGGCTAGCAGTATAAATCCGACAAATATTGCTAACAATCCCTTTCTCATTTCATTCATTGCTTATTATTTGACATCTACAAGCTCAACGTCAAACACCAATATTGAGTTTGCTTTTATAACAGGACTTCTATCTCTACTTCCGTAAGCCAATGTGCTTGGAATGTACAATCGTGCTTTAGCTCCTTTATTAAGAAGTGCAATACCTTCATCCCATCCTTTAATTACTTGCCCTTGTCCTAATGGAAAAGTATACGGTTCATAAGGCTCTCTTCTTTCATCATATAAACCTTTCTCCATTGCAATTTCCTTGATGCTTGAATCGAAATGGCTACCATTTAATACCCATCCGGTGTAGTTTACACTTACAATTTGTCCGGGTTCAGCAGTTGGACCATTACCTTCTTCAGTGATCGTATATCTAATGCCACTTTCCGTTTTTTCTGTTTCGATGTTATTTTCAGCTAAATAATTATCAAGAATCTCAGTGTCTATAATTATTTGCTTAGATGCAGCTTCCTCTGCTTTTTTTGCTACCATATCAAAATATTCTTCCTCCGACATTTGATCAGTATATGCAATCTCAAACTTGATCATGCTTTCAGGTGCAATTGAATCAGGAAGTGGTGCTCTAAATGTTTTCTCAAATAGCTCCGATGCTAGAAGACTAAAACTCACACTATCTCCGGTTTCGAGGAGAGTGAAAATGTTAAATAACTCACCTTGGTCAGCACCAGTTTTAGGATCGATTTTCAATGGCATTGGCTCATCGGCATCCATCATTACTTTACCTTCTTCAGTGGTGTATTTTATTCTAAACATTGAAACCAAACTATCTATTGGCTGTTCGCCATTACCCTTCTTCAGGTATGTTACTTCAGTCCCCTTTTCAGTGGTGAATGAGTTTGAGCCACATGAAATAAGCAATGTGGCTAAAACGATGTATCCTATTTTTTTCATTTAATCCGTGTATTTAAAATATTCTTTTCTAATAATTCTTTGAATTTCTTCTCGGTCTCTTCCAATGAAAGTTCTGACATTCCACCGGCGGCATTTTTGTGTCCACCTCCATTAAAGTATTCTTCCGCGAATTTATTGACTGCAAAGTCTCCAATACTCCTAAAAGAGAGTTTTATTTCATTTTCTCTTTGAATGATTATAGCTGCAACTACAATGCCTTTGATTGAAAGCGCATAATTCACTAAACCTTCAGTATCTCCTTGTTTTAGTCGAAAATCCTTAAAATCTTCTTCACCTATAACAAAGTATGCTACCTGATAGCTTTCGTCAACCTTTAGCCTTTCTGCTAATGCATGGCCTAGGAACCTCAATCTCTGAAGAGAGTTTGTATCATAGATCAGGCGACTGACTTTATTAACGTCAGCCCCCAGGTCAATCAAATCAGCTACTATCCGATGAATTTTAGCGGTAGTAGATGGATGTTTGAAAGATCCGGTATCCGTCATAATGCCTGCATAAAGACACTCTGCAATGTCTTTATCAATCGCATTTTTTCCACTGAAATCAATGATAAGGTCATAAATAAGTTCTGCCGTAGCGGCTGAGTGATCATTCCAGAAATTATAGTCAGGTTTGATCTCAGGATTTAAATGATGATCTACAAGGGCGATTTTAGCAGGAGTTTTTTCAGCCACATCACGCATTCCTTTGATTCTACCAAAACCGGAAAAGTCAAGACAAAAAAGTAAATCTGCTTCAAGAATTAATTTATCGGATGCGTCCTTAGATTTCTCATAATTAATTACCATCGAATTACCTGGCATCCATTCCAAAAAGTCGGGATAACTATTAGGAACAATGGTGCTCACCTTGTGTCCGAGTCTAGTCAGAAAATGGTGCAATCCCAATGACGAACCCAATGCATCCGCATCTGGATTTGCATGGGTAGTAATGACAATTTTTTTAGGGGATTGTAAGAAGTCCTTTAACGCCTTTGTGTCCTTCATAAAAAATGCCCGAACCGGGCAAAAGTGAACGGCAAAATTAGTAACATTTATAAAACTCGATAATCATAAGTAAACTCTTTCTTATTCGATTATTTTTGCGGCGATTTTAGAAGCGTAAACAAAAAAGAAAAAATGGCTGGAAAAAAGACTTTTACGATGATTAAGCCAGATGCTTATGCAGCTGGTAACTCTGGGGCAATCATTAAAATTATTGAGGAAGCAGGATTTAAATTAGAAGCAGTAAAACTGACTAAACTTTCAGCAGAAAGAGCGGGACAATTTTATGAAGTGCACAAAGAACGTCCATTTTATAATGATTTAGTTGAGTATATGTCTTCAGGGCCGATTATAGCCATGGTCCTTGAAAAGGATAATGCGGTTGAGGATTTTAGAAATTTAATTGGGGCAACCAATCCTGCCGAAGCTGCCGAAGGAACGATTAGAAAGCAATTTGCGACATCTATAGCAGCGAATGCTATTCACGGATCAGATTCAGATGAAAACGCAGCAATTGAAGCGGGTTTTTTCTTCTCTGGTACTGAGCGATTTTAATCGTATTCTATAAATGATATTCTTTGAGCCTGTGGCATTGCTACAGGCTTTTTTATTATGCATCAACATAAGTTGACTCATCTCTCCGTTCAATCCAGAAATTATTAAAGCCTTCTCCGAGAGAAATGACAATTTGTTTCAATTGCAATAATTCGAGTATCGATAGAAAATTGAAGATTACCAGAATTTTATCTGGCTTCTCACTAATTAAATCAGTAAAAGAGAGTTTTTTGCCATAAACCAAACGCTCCATCAGTTTTCCTTTCTGTTTCTCAATGGTATAGGGGTACTGGACCACCTTATGAATGGGCTTTTTTTGCTCAAATTCATAACGTTTCATCACTTTTTGAAATACCTTCATCATCTTGTACAAGTCAAGATCCTGCATTTCGGCTTCCACATTGATGGTTTCGGAGAGCTTCTTAATCTCTTTTTTGAGATTTCCTCGTTTCTCTCTGTCCAGCCTATCAGCTTCCATTTTTGATAAAGTCTCTACAACGGATTTGTATTTTTTATACTCAAGAAGATGTTTGATAAGTTCTTCACGAGGATCTATTTCATTGCCCTCTTCATCGATCACAGGTCGGGGTAGCAGCATTTTAGCTTTGATTCGCATCAATGTTGCTGCTACCAAAATAAATTCACTAGCGACCTCTACATTTAGCTTTTCCAGATGTTCCAGGTAGTGGAGGAAATCATCGGTGATTTTAGCAATTGGGATATCATAAATATCCAACTCATCCCTTTCGATAAAGAAAAGAAGCAAGTCGAATGGTCCCTCAAAAAGGGGGAGTTTTATCTCAAATTTTTGATCTGTAGCCACAACTCAAAATTACCGACATTATGGAATTTCTATTTGATTAATTTACCTTTCATCTGAATGCTTAGCTTTGTGCTTGATTTCTTAAGAAATTGAGGGGTCCAAACAATATGGACTTAGAAGCGTTTGGAAGAAATATTTAAAGTTTACATGGATATAATACCTGGACCATTACTAGCAGAAATAAATTCACCTGACGACCTTAAAAAATTAGATAACAGGCAGTTGGCTCAGGTTTGTCAGGAGCTTCGGGATTTTATTATTGATAATGTTTCTGTCTACGGAGGTCATTTTGGAGCAAGTTTGGGGGTGACAGAGCTAACTGTGGCACTTCACTATGTATTCAATACTCCGATAGATCAACTGGTATGGGATGTTGGGCATCAGGCCTATGGTCATAAAATTTTAACAGGCCGAAAAGAATCATTTCATACAAATAGAAAATATAAAGGCATCTCAGGATTTCCTAAAAGAAGCGAGAGCGAATACGATACGTTTGGTGTTGGACATTCTTCAACATCGATTTCTGCCGCACTCGGGATGGCCGAAGCTTCAAGGTTAAAGGATGAAAAGGATAAGCAACACATTGCAGTAATTGGTGATGGAGCAATGACCGGTGGTCTGGCATTTGAAGCAATGAATCATGCAGGAGTAAGTAATTCTAATCTTCTAATCGTCTTAAATGACAATTGCATGTCCATTGATCCTAATGTTGGGGCTTTAAAGGATTATTTAACGGATATTACTACCAGTCAGACATATAATAAGGTTAGAGATGAAGTCTGGAAAATCTTAGGAAAGATTAGCAAGTTTGGTCCTAATGCACAAGAAATTGCTGCCAAGGTTGAGAATTCAATGAAGAGCTTGTTATTGAAGCAAAGTAATCTTTTTGAATCACTAAACCTCCGATATTTTGGACCGATTGACGGGCATGATGTAAACCACTTGGTTGATGTCATGGAGGATTTAAAAAAAATTCCAGGACCAAAAATTCTTCATTGCCTTACAGTCAAGGGTAAAGGATACGCGTTAGCTGAAAAAGATCAAACCACATGGCATGCACCGGGTACATTTGACAAGATAACGGGTGCGATTAATAAGAAAACCCACGAAACTCCGCAACCACCTAAGTTTCAGGATGTCTTTGGCCATACTTTGGTAGAGTTAGCAAATAAGAACGAAAAAATTGTAGGTATAACGCCGGCAATGCCATCAGGCTCTTCAATGAAGATAATGATGGAAGCAATTCCAGATCGAGCGTATGATGTAGGAATAGCAGAGCAGCATGCTGTGACCTTTTCTGCCGGTATGGCAACACAGGGAATGATCCCTTTTTGCAATATCTACAGTACATTCATGCAGCGTGCGTATGATCAGGTAATACATGATGTGTGCATTCAAAACCTGCATGTAGTCTTTTGCATGGACAGGGCAGGTGTAGCAGGTGCTGATGGACCTACTCACCATGGTGCATATGATGTTGCTTATATGAGGTGTATACCTAATATGGTGGTCTCAGCACCAATGAATGAGGCAGAGTTAAGAAATTTGATGTTTACAGCCAGTGAGCATAATGGCCCTTTTTCAATCAGATATCCAAGAGGAGCTGGTGTGATGCCGGAATGGAAGACAGAGATGGAGAAAATTGAGATTGGAAAGGGAAGAAGACTTATTGAAGGAGAAGAGATTGCCATTCTATCCATTGGGCAAGTTGGTAATTACGCGCTTGATGCAGCTAGAGATTTACAAAGCGAAGGCTTAAATCCGTCCGTCTACGATATGCGATTTGTTAAGCCTTTAGATGAAGATATGTTGCATGAAATCCTTCAGAACCACAAATATTTGGTGACCGTTGAAGATGGGTGTATTATGGGTGGTTTTGGTTCTGCAGTGCTTGAATTTGCAGCAGACAATAATTATCAAGCAGGAGTGAAAAGGCTTGGCATTCCTGATCGTATTATTGAACATGGTGAACAACCTCAGTTGCACCGTGAATGTGAATATGATGCTGGGGCAATAAAAAATGCGGTATATCAATTTGTATCAAAGACAGAAACATTAGCCTAAAAACTGATCGTACCGTATAATCTCGAATTGAGATATTTTATGTATTTTAAGATGCTATGAATACGATCAATAAATCTATTCTCTGTTTTTTCGCTCTCCTGGTTATCTCCTCTTGTAAACAATCAAGCTCCAGTCAAGTCAATCAAGATTACCCTGAGCGTGACGAATTTATTGTTGATCTGGATCTCGCAAAAATCAAAGAACGTGGTTACATCACCGCCATAATGGACAATAGCTCTACAGGGTTGTTCGTCTATAAAGGCAAAACGATGGGTTACGAATATGAGCTTCTTAAACTTTTCTGCGAAGAACAAGGCTTGCAACTCCGGATTAATATTACCCAGAATATTGGAGAAGGATTTAACAAACTAAACACGGGAGAAGGAGACATTCTCGCTTACAACCTCACGGTCACTAAAGAGCGAAAAAAACGAATCGCATTTACGCATTATCACAATCTTCAGCGACAGGTGCTTATCCAGAGAAAACCCAAAGATTGGAGAAAAATGAAGCTTCATGAAATTGAAGCTCAACTCATCCGTAATCCCGTGGACCTGATAGGTAAAGAAGTAGTCGTTAGGCCACATTCTTCCTATTATGATAGAATGGTAAATCTGTCAGACGAAATTGGTGGAGACATCCTAATCGTGCCAGGTGAAACTAATGCTGAAACTGAGCAATTAATAAAAATGGTGGCCGAGGGCAAAATTGACTTTACTGTCGCGGAAGAGGACATTGCACTCGTGAACTCAACATACTATCCAAACCTTGACATCAAAACCGCGGTAAGTTTCCCAACTCAAATAGCCTGGGGAGTTCGAAAAAATGCTGATGAATTGTTAGGAGCATTAAATAATTGGATTGTTCGAATGAGAAAAACGACCGATTATTATGTCATCTATGATAAATATTTCAGGAGCTCAAAATCCGCCCTAAGAAGATCTAGAAGTAAATATTCATCCATACGTGGAGAGGCAATATCTCCTTATGATTCACTGATTCAAAATGCAGCTGAAGAATTGGAGTGGGATTGGTTATTGCTCGCAGCTCAGGTTTTTAGGGAGTCGAAATTCAACGAAAACGCAGAATCATGGGCAGGTGCTATTGGTCTCATGCAAGTAATGCCTCGAACCGGAAAAGAATATGGAATTAGAGATTTGTATGATCCAGAAAAAAATATCTATGCGGGGATGAAGCACTTGCAGTGGCTTCAGAATCAGTGGGCCAAAAAAATAGCGGACGAAGACGAAAGGCTAAAATTTGTCTTAGCCTCATACAATGTTGGACTTGGGCATTTGCAGGATGCTGTAAGGTTAACTGAAAAGTACGGCGGAAACCCCCAAAGCTGGCAAGATGTCAGCGGCTTTTTATTAAAAAAATCCAGATCTAAATACTTCAATGATCCAGTTGTAGTGTATGGATATTGTCGTGGTTCAGAGCCAGTTCAATATGTCGATAGAATATTAGATATTTATCAAAACTACAAGGAGATTTTGCAGATTGAAAGTCAGATAGAAACAATAGTGCAGTAAAATCTTATGCTTGATTGGATTATTGTAGTCTATCTTCAAAAACAAGCCTATCTTTAGGTAAATATTTATCCGCTCAGGTATGAAAAACCAGAACCAGATACTACTGGAAGAATATCATAAAACCCGAAAATCTGATATAAGCATAGATCAGTTTACTTATATATTAAAAATCTACCCTTCGCTACTTGTCTGCATGAGTGATGGTAAACTCGATAAAGAAGAGTGGGATGGAGTTTTAAATATTTCTAAAGGGCTCGCTCTTTTGTATTTAGATCAAATGCCTAACACTAATGCAGAACAAGTTGAGAGCCTATTCAGGACGGAGTTTAGATATTTGTTAGAAAACATTGATAAGTGGGAGAAAAAATTCCTGAATACCCTAAAGAGCTACCTCGAAGAACACCCAGATGATAGAGAGTTTGTTTATGAAGCTATGTATTTGTTCGCAAATGCGGCTGACGGGATATCTGCAGATGAACAGCGAACGATAGATAAATTATCTAGTCGACTTGCTTTAGAGTATTAAATCTAGCTATCACTTCTTCGAAATTAATTTCTTCCACATCCCGCTCAAGAAATTCATCCATTACTTTCTTCTGGATTTTGCCAAGTCTTAGTGCTTCAGAATAAGGTATGTCTGAAAAAGTCACCATGCTATAAAGTGGAATCCACTCTTTAGGATAATTAGATTGAATTTTTCCTTCCAGTTTTTTTCTTTTCAAAAAATGTGGATCGCCTACATGATCCCGCATTTCCAGAAAATTATATAGCGCAAGTTCAGAGATGGCATCAGCATCTTTTTTTCTGATTGAAGAGTATTTCGGGAGAATCTCATCCCATTTCCAGTTCATCTCTTCTGCTAACTCAACAAACAACCTCACATCTTCAAACCCAGAATTCATTCCTTGGCCATAAAATGGCACGATGGCGTGAGCTGCATCACCTAATAAGATACTCCTTCCTTTATACCATGGTTCGCATTTGGTGGTCACCAGAGAGGAGGTAGGATTTGAAAAAAATTGATCTGTCAAATCAGGAATTAAATCCGCAGCATCTTTGAAATAAGTATCAAAGAAAGAATGGACTTGGTCTTTCGTTTTTAATTCAGCAAATGACGGACTTCCTTCAAAAGGAAAGAATAGGGTGCATGTGAATGTCTTGTCATTATTTGGCAAGGCAATTAGCATGAAATTTCCTCTCGGCCAGATATGCAAATAGTTGGGCTCTAAACGAAAGTTATTATTTTTTGGCTCAATGCACAGTTCTTTATAACCATGCTCGATATAGTGCTGGGAAAAATTGAATCTATCTGTAACCTGAAGCTTTTTTCTTATCGCAGAGAAAGCACCATCGGTACCAATGATTAAATCAGATTTAATAACGTCACCATTCTGAAAGGTTATCGTATTGTTTTCAAAATCTACATCATCGCATTTATGGTCAAACAAAACTTCGACTCCTGCTTTTTCTGCGTTCTCAATAAGTAATTGATTAAGCTGAGCACGAGAAACGGAGTTTATAAACTGACCATCCTTTCCATAGGGTTGATAAGTTAGCTCACTATCCTCGCTGTGCATCATTCGTCCTTTCATAGGTATCAGGTAAGGTTCTATGGAGTCATAGACACCAGCGAGCGTCAATGGACGAATTCCTCTGTGGCTTAACGCCAGATTGATAGACCTACCCTCAGGAATTTTAGATTTACGTGGGTCTTTACGTTTCTCAAAAACCTGAACATCAAATCCCTTCTGTTTAAGAATAACAGCGATTAGTGACCCAACAAGGCCAGCTCCGACGATACTAATCTTATCTTTCATTTAGGATGGCTTTTTCAAGAATTGAAACAAAGTTCACCACGTCTGCAAATGAATTGTAAAGAGGTACAGGAGCAACTCGTATGACATTGGGCTCACGCCAATCTAAAATCACCCCATTATTAATTAAGTAGTCAAAAATGCTCTTACCATGATTGACCAGAAATAATGAGAGCTGGGCACCTCGCTCATCCGGGTTTGAAGGAGTGAGAATTCTGATTTGCTTCGCAAGTACATCAGAGTTAACAATCAATTCTTCCATAAATCCGGTAAGCTTTACACTCTTATGTCTAAGATTCTCCATGCCGGCCTCATCAAAAAGCTTTAATGAAGCCAAATGAGCTGCATGAGATAGAATATTGACATTACTCAGCTGCCATCCATCTACATTAGGAATGGGGTTTATCTGATTATTCATTTTAAAGCGACTATCTGAATCATGACCCCACCAACCGGATAGCCTTGGCATCTCCTTATTCTTGCCATTATTTTCATGAATGAAAAGCCCTCCAACTCCACCAGGGCCAGAGTTTAGGTATTTATAGGTACACCAAACAGCAAAATCAACACTATCTGCATGGAGGTTCATGGGCACGTTTCCAACAGCATGTGCCAGATCAAATCCGGCAAATGCACCTACTTTATGAGCTGCCTCAGTGATTCTTTTAAAGTCGAAAAATTGGCCTGTATAGTATTGGATGCCTGGAAACATGACTAGGGCTAGTTCATCACCTAGCGCCTCGATTTCGTGAATAATCTCTTCCACGCTCAGGTAATCAGACCCGTCCTCAGGTGCTAATTCGATTAGATTTTTTTTTGGATCCAGGCCACTTACTTCGATTCTGGAATAAACCGCATAAAAATCTGAAGGGAATGCACCTCGCTCAATTAAAATTTTAGTGCGTTTTCCTTTTGGTTGATAGAAGGAGGATAGAGCCAGGTGTAAGTTCGTAGTGAGATTATTCATCGCCACCACTTCATGCGTTTCTGCACCAACAATTTTTGAAAGTGGGTTCTTCGTGTTTTTATGATAGCTAACCCAGGGTTTGTTGCCAGTAAAGTGTCCCTCCACCCCGTGCTCTCTCCATTTTTTTAGCTCCTCATCAACAAAAGTTTGGGTAGTGTTGGGTTGTAATCCGAGCGAATTACCGCATAGATAAATGCAGTCCTTTCCATCTCTCTGAGGGAAATAAAAATTACTTCTAAAAGAAGCTAATTGATCTTCAGTATCTAAAGTATGAGCTTTTTTGTATGATTCTTCTTTCAAAACTTGGTTTTATGAGGTGAATCTTGGATCTGTTTCCATTGTTTCACCGCAATTATCGCAAGTTCTTAACTCTTCAGAATTGAAAAAGTCGCGAAATCTTGGAAGAAAATCTTTTTCAATGTTTGTCAAATGAAAATAAGTTTCGTGTAGCTTATTATTACAATTGTCACAAAACCATAATAGACCGTCTTTATGACTTGCCTCTCGCTTGCGTTCAATCACCAATCCTACGGAGTTTTCCGGCCGTGCAGGTGAATGCGGGACTTTAGCAGGGTGTAAATACATTTCTCCGGCTTTGATTGGAATTTTTACAGCTTTGCCATCTTCCTGAATGGTTACCTCAATATTGCCCTCCAATTGATAAAAGAGTTCTTCTGTTTCATTATAGTGGTAATCCTTACGTGCATTGGGTCCTCCCACGATCATAACAATGTAATCGCCGGCTTCTGTGTAGAGGTTTTTATTCCCAACAGGAGGCTTCAATAAGTCACGATTTTCATCAATCCATTTTTGGAGGTTAAAGGGTCTTTTTATCGCCATGTCAGAGATGTTTATTTTTGAAGAAAAGTTAGAAAAAATTTATGGATTTAAACCTGAAAGGACGAAGAGCTTTGGTTTGTGGAAGTTCTCAAGGGATGGGACTAGCCATCGCTAGGGAGCTCAGTGAGATGAATGCAGATGTTACCCTTTTTGCTAGAAATGAAGATTCGCTTAAAGAGGCGCTTAAAGGCCTATCAGCAGGAAACCACGACTATTTGGTAGCAGATTTTGACAACTTGCAAGCAGTAGAGCAAGCAGTAGATAAAGCCCTGAAAAAAGGACCCTATCATATATTGATTAATAATTCAGGAGGTCCGGCCCCAGGACTACTTGCGGAATCATCGCTTTCTGAGTTTGAAATTGCTTTTAACCGGCACCTTCATGTGAGTCATTCGCTTGTCCAAAGATTACTACCAGGGATGAAAGAAGCTTCATTTGGGAGAATTGTAAATATCATTTCTACATCGGTAAAGGTGCCTATACCAGGCTTGGGAGTTAGTAATACTGTTCGTGGAGCAATGGCTTCATGGTCAAAAACACTTGCAAGCGAGCTGGGAGGATTTGGCATTACTGTCAATAATATTTTACCCGGATTTATCAATACGGCAAGAATTGAAAGTCTTGTAACAGGAAAATCCAAGAAACTCGGAAAATCAGAAGCTGAGGTTGAGGCAGATATGAAAAGTACAATACCTGCTGGACGATTTGGTGAACCAGAAGAAATTGCTGCATACGCAGGATTACTTTGCAGTAATAGCGGGGCTTATATCAATGGTACGAGTTTAAGAGTGGATGGAGGTAGAACAGGATCAATTTAGTAAAATGCAAAAAATTCAAAATTTCATCAATGGTGAATATGTTGACCCAATAAAAGGGCAATATCTTGATAACATTGAGCCAGGAACAGGTAAGGTATTTGCCCAGATACCGAATTCAAATCAAGAGGATTTAGAAAAAGCAGTGGAAGCTGCACGGGGCGCTTTCCCTAAGTGGAGTACCATGCCAACAGAAAAAAGAAGTAAAATTCTACACAAGTTGGCTGATCTTATAGAGGAAAATCTGGAAGATTTTGCTTTAATGGAAAGTCGGGATAACGGAAAGCCACTCTGGCTAGCAAAAGCTGTTGACATTCCAAGAGCCAGTACGAATTTTCGTTTTTATGCCTCTGCCATTGTAAATTTTTCGACAGAGGCACAGGTATCAGAGGGATTTATGGTAAACTATACCCGTAGAGCACCAATTGGTGTGGTAGGCTGCATTTCACCATGGAACCTACCATTGTATCTCTTTTCCTGGAAAATTGCGCCAGCCTTGGCGATGGGTAATTGTGTGATAGCAAAACCTTCTGAGCTAACCCCAATGACAGCCTTTCTACTTGGTAGGTTGGCCAATGAAGCAGGTATGCCACCCGGAGTTCTCAACATCCTGCATGGTGAAGGAAAAGGAATTGGACAGGCAATTGTCGAACATGAAGCAACGAAAGCGATCTCGTTTACTGGTGGAACTACCACCGGTAAAATAGTTGGAGCTACTGCTGCACAGCAGTTCAAAAAAGTGTCATTGGAGCTTGGTGGTAAAAATCCTAACATAGTTTTTGCCGATTGCGACTTAGACGAGGCGGTTAAGACGAGTGTAAAAAGTTCTTTTACTAATCAAGGAGAAATATGCTTATGTGGGTCCAGGATTTTGGTTGAGGACTCGATTTACGATGCGTTTAAATCTAAATTTATTTCGGAGTGCAAGAAAATTGTCGTTGGCGATCCTCTTCATGCGGAATCTACAATGGGTGCCCTGGTCTCTTACGATCATTTGGAAAAGGTTGACTCTTATGTTCAATTAGCCAAGAAAGAGGGAGGAACAATCCTTCTAGGTGGGAAAAAACTTGATAAGGAGGGTTTTTACTATGAACCCACAGTTATTGAAGGTCTTGATGAAACATGTAGAACGAATCAGGAGGAAATCTTCGGGCCGGTAGTTACGCTCAATAAATTTTCATCTGAAGGTGAAGCTATTCGGGTGGCTAATTCCACGCGGTATGGATTGTCTTGCACCATTTGGACAACAGATTTAAAAAAGGCTCATCGTGTTGCTCACTCAGTTCACTCTGGTATAATCTGGGTGAACTGCTGGCTGGTGCGAGATTTAAGAACCCCTTTTGGAGGCATGAAAGATTCGGGGATTGGCAGAGAGGGAGGTAATGAAGCCTTGCGATTCTTCACAGAACCTCAAAACGTATGTATTAAGCTTTAACAAAAAAAACCCTGACATTGTCAGGGTTTAATTCTATTCGGTTTCTTAAGTGAATCTTAAGCAGTTTCGCCCTCTTTCAATCGAGCGATTTTAAATGATTTTCTTTCCTTATGACCACAGTATCCGCAAGCATAATACTTCATTAACTCACCTTCTTCAGTTTCAGAAGCAGTTTGGATAACCTCTTCACGGTCTACTTTTAAGGTTTGGTAGTTACAGTTGCTACATTGCAGCGCATGGAGTCTACCATTATATTTTTCAATTTTAGTAAATCCAGATTCTTCATCAATCCACACATCGTAATCTACTGAGAAAGCATCTTCCTCAGCTTGCATACCTTCGTCCAGATAAACATCTTCCTCCTCTTCACTAAGCAACTTCATTTTTCTTCCGTCAGGAGAGGTTCGTGGCGTATATCTTAATTTCTTAAGACGCTTTTCGATGAAGAATGGATAGTAAAACTTAAGAACGTTTTGAATAATTACTCCCAGGATGACTGCAAACATCGAACTCATGAAGAGTCTCACGAAAAACCATAACCATGTTGATTCAGCAAACAGGGTGTTGAAATAAAGCGTACAGCCAACTATTATTAGTAGCGCGCCATTCCATAGCATGTTGATCTCATGCATGTTGATATAGTCATATCGGGTTTTAAAATCCGAAGTGGCCATGAGTTTAAGGTAGTGGCCTAAAAGAATTAACACTCCAACACCAGCCACAGCCATAGCTAGGTATCCTCCGTAAGTGTTCCAATTATTCAGTAATTCAGGTGAAATAGGGTCAGTCATAGCGTCTGTTTATTAATTCGGAAAATACTCCGTATACAAAAATGTCACATTTTTTTAAAAACTCAACGTATCAAATTAAAATAAGAAGAACCTAAATCCTTCACATTTGACTGTAAAATATCAAAAAAATGTAACACCGACAATCCTATTTCATACACAGTCAGTATAGAAGTGTTTAGGTATTTTTGTCGAAATCAATCAATCTGAAAGACAATATGGATTTTTTAATCAAAAAATTATTTTCAATTATACTGCTAACAGCTCTAATAATTAGTTGTTCAGCACCAAAAAAGGAAGCTATAAATTACTCTGAACTCCCTGACGATCGACTGACGCAAATTGCAGATTCATTGGCTAAATCCTTCATAATAGTGGATGGTCACGTGGATTTGCCATTCCGAATGAATGTAAAAGGGTTCATGATCACGAAGACGGTAGAAGACGTTTCTGTTGAAACAACGGGAAATTTCGATTTTCCAAAGGCAAAAAGAGGAGGCCTTGATGCTCCTTTTATGTCAATTTATATTCCAGCCAGATATCAAGAAACAGGCGGAGCAAAATATTTTGCGGATTCTCTTATAGATATGGTTTCCAGATTACCGGAAACATTTCCTTCGATGTATGCCATGGCGAATACGCCTGCCGATATCGAAGCAAATTTTGAGCAGGGATTAATTTCTCTTCCTATGGGTATGGAAAATGGTGCTCCTATTGAAGATAATATTAATAATGTCAAATATTTTTTTGATAGAGGGATTAGATACATCACCCTCACACATTCAAAGGATAATCAAATTAGTGATTCGTCTTATGATACTGCATACACCTGGAATGGGATAAGCCCATTTGGAGAGCAGGTTATTGCAGAAATGAACAAATGGGGCATCATGGTTGATATTTCCCACGTGACAGATAGCGCTGCTTTTGACGCTTTAAGGTTGACAAAAGCACCAGTAATTGCATCTCATTCTTCAGCGAGAAAGTTCACACCAGGTTTTGAAAGAAATATGCCAGATGAGCTCATAAAAGCGATGGCAGAAAATGGGGGTGTAATTCATATCAACTTTGGATCTACCTTTCTGTCAAAAGAATCACGCGATAAGTTTGATAAAATGAGAGAGGACTTGACAAACTACCGCGCAGAAAATGGGTTAACATCCGATGATTCGGTTTATACGGCATATGCCAATCAGTATGCAATTGAAAATGATGTTTATGAAGATGTGCAAAAAGTGGCAGATCACATTGATCATGTGGTAAATCTTGTTGGAGTAGAATATGTTGCTTTTGGTTCAGATTATGATGGTGTTGGAGACAGCCTGCCTAAAGGGCTAAAAGATGTATCTGCTTATCCCAACCTTATCAAGGAGCTTTTAAAGCGAGGTTATTCGCCAGAGGATATTGAGAAGATTTGTTATAAAAATACTTTCAGGGTTTGGAAAAAAGTCCGGGAAGTTGCTCAAGAGCTTCAGTAAGTAAGCTAACCTGCCTTATTTCTTTCGCTTGAGTGAATTGATAAAATTCGCCCAGGCGAAAGGATTAAGTAATTGATTTTGTGGAGGGGAGTATTTGTTTATGTAGGACTGCCTCTGCTGTTGCATGACATATTGCAAATTTGCATTTGATGAAGCACCTACGTTTAAATAGGCCTCTCTCATTGCCTGGCTATTCAGCCATTGATAAATGTTTGCATATTCCTTTTGTTCCGGAAGCTCCATACTAATTAATGCTTCTTTGAACATATTTTCTGTTGGATAAGGTCTGATCTCAACTTCCTCCAGAAATTTAATATCATCTTGGAGTGCGATTATCACTTTTAAACTTGACTCCTTGTCGTGAGCAGGAATTATAAAATATGCTCTTTTGTATCCTACAGCGCTAAAAATAATACTGTCACCCTCCAATACAGGAATTGAAAAAAATCCATAAGGATTAGTGGTTGTACCTCTTCCAGACTTGGGAATATACACATGAGTGCCAGGCACCACCGAGGTGCTGTCTGCACCAAATACTACACCCGTAAACTGGATCACGTTTTTAACTTCCTCTTGAGCACTTACGTTGCAGAGAGAAAAAACAAAGAATGAAAGTATCAGTATATATCTCAAATCAAGTTCCTTTGTCTAATAAAGAGATTTAATGAATAAAAGTTTAACTTCGGTAAAAGTAGTGAAAAAATGAGGCTCAAGAATTTCAACCTGTCTTATGGCACCCAGATTTTCAAGTCGTTTTCAGATGAATCCAGAACACGGATTATCCACCTACTTTATCGGCAGGACGAACTTTGTATCTCGGACCTTGAATCTATCTTAGATTTCACTCAAACAAAAACCTCTCGCCATATAACGTATTTGAAAAATGCTGGTTTGGTCACTTTTAGAAAATATGACCAATGGGTTTTTTACAGCATAAAAGAAGAAGGGTACGACATGGTAAGTCAGATTTTTGAATTTTTAAACAAGGATCCTATTCTAAGAAAAGATTTAGAGGTGTATAAAACGATGAATGCGAATCTGGCATTGGCCAAGAATAAGATAGAGGCGAAAAAGTATAATAGGTGAAAGGAATAAAACACATTTTCTTCGATTTGGATCACACATTATGGGATTATGATCGAAGCGCTCAGGAAACTTTATTGGAAATTTACTCACAGTTGGAACTGTCCACTTCCAGCATCACTGAGAAAAAATTCATCAATACGTTTTATAACGTTAATGAGAAATTGTGGGTAAAGTATAATAATAGTCAAATTGATCGTGAATACATAAAAAAGGAACGATTTAATGAGATTTTCAGTTCGACGGGTGTTGATGTTGGACAATCAAAAATGGCCTCAACCTACTTCATGAATCATTGTTCATTGAAACCGTACTTGATGGAGGACGCACTTACCGCACTAAATTATCTTTCAAACAGGTATAAACTTCACATTATTACTAACGGATTCTTAGATGCCCAAAATCGAAAATTAAAGAGTTCGGGAATTGACACTTTTTTTAAAGTAATGGTGACATCTGAATGTGCTGATTCAAGGAAACCAAGTCCCGAAATTTTCGAATACTCTTTAAAAGAAGCAGGAGCCTCAAAAGCTGATAGCATAATGATTGGTGATAATCCTCGAACTGATATTCAAGGAGCCAGAGAATATGGAATAAAGACAGTCTTTTATGATCCTTCCGGGAGAAAAAGATCATTAGCTGACTTTACCATACAGTCGCATATGGAGCTATTAAAGCTTTTCTAAAAGCCATCAAATCTGATATCTTTTCTCACTCCTGATTTTGAAATAGAAGCTTTACTTTTGCCCTCCATCATAAAAGAAAGAGAGATGCCAAAAGGAAATTTTTTTATACCAGACCCGATAAACGAACCAATATTCAGCTATGCTCCCGGCACAGCTCCCAGAGAAGAACTTCTGGCTAAATACAAAGAAATGTATAGTCAGAAAATCGATGCTCCTATGTTTATAGGGGCTAAAGAAGTTCATACGGATAATAAAATAGCGATGACGTGTCCGCACGATCATCAACATGTTCTGGGTCATTTCTCTGAAGGGGACAAAACTCATGTCAAAGCTGCCATAGATGCTGCTTTGGAAGCTAAAGAAGATTGGGAAAAAATGAGCTGGGAAAACCGGGCGAGTATTTTTCTCAAGGCAGCAGATCTGCTGGCTGGTCCATACCGAGCGAAAATCAATGCGGCTACCATGCTTGGTCAAGGTAAAAATGTTCATCAGGCAGAGATTGATGCTGCATGTGAATTCATCGATTTCCTACGTTTCAATGTCGCTTTCATGCAGGAGCTGTACATGCAGCAACCGATTTCTTCGGAAGGTATTTGGAATCGGATGGAGTACAGACCTTTAGAGGGCTTCATTTTTGCGATTACCCCTTTCAACTTTACAGCGATTTCTGGTAATCTCCCTGCAGCACCTGCGATGATGGGAAACACAGTGGTGTGGAAGCCGAGCTACACTCAAGTGTATTCTGCGCAAGTGATTATGGAGGTTTTCAAAAAGGCCGGATTGCCGGACGGAGTTATAAACCTCATTTACGTTGATGGTCCGGTAGCTGGAGAGGAAGTGTTTAATCATCCGGATTTTTCCGGGCTCCACTTTACTGGAAGTACTGGAGTCTTTAAAACCTTATGGAAGACCATTGGAGCTAATTTAGACTCCTATAAAACATACCCTCGAATAGTCGGCGAAACAGGCGGGAAAGATTTCGTTGTAGCTCACAAATCTGCCGATGCAAAGGAAGTAGCTACAGGTCTTGTTCGTGGATCTTTTGAATTTCAAGGACAAAAATGCAGTGCAGCATCCAGAGCGTATATCCCATCTAATATATGGGGGGATGTTAAAAAATATATGATTGAAGATCTTAAGTCAATCAAGATGGGATCTCCTGAAGATCCTTCAAACTTTGTAAATGCCGTAATCGACGGAGTGGCATTTAAGAAAATCACTGGATATATCGATCAGGCAAAATCTGACAAAGACGTTGAGTTAGTGGCAGGGGGTAATTATGATAATTCAAAGGGATGGTTTATAGAGCCAACAGTCTTTGAAGCTAAAGATCCAAAATACATTACCATGTGTGAAGAGATTTTTGGCCCTGTTTTGACTGTCCATGTGTACGATGAAAACAAATTCGAAGAAATTCTGGATGTAGTTGATTCAACATCGCCGTATGCACTTACAGGTGCAATCTTTAGCAAGGATCGCTATGCAGTGGATTTAGCAACTTATAAATTGAGAAATGCTGCAGGTAACTTCTACATAAATGATAAACCGACAGGTGCGGTAGTTGGTCAGCAGCCATTTGGTGGAGCAAGAGCTTCAGGAACAAATGACAAGGCCGGTGCTATGATGAACCTGCTTCGATGGGTGAGTGCAAGAACAATAAAAGAAACATTTGTTTCGCCAATTGATTACAGATATCCATTCTTAGGCTAATGTCCAGTTTAAGACCATTTCATTTAGCTGTTCCGGTAAAAGACTTGAGTGAAACCCGAGCCTTTTATCGGGATGTAATGGGATTTGAAGAAGGAAGATCATCAGATAAGTGGGTAGATTTTAATTTCTTCGGTCATCAATTTGTCATACATATGGCGAGTTCAAGCGCCGAATCTGACACAAATCCTGTTGACGGTAAGGCAGTACCTGTGCCACACTTTGGAGTTGTATTGAATTGGGAAGACTGGGAGAATCTATCTGCTAAACTTAAGTCTTCTGAAATCGAATTCGTCATTGAACCTTATGTCCGATTTGAGGGTGAAGTTGGAGAGCAGGCGACTATGTTTTTTAAGGACCCATCTGGTAATGCGCTAGAATTCAAAGCTTTTCGGAATGATTCGGAGATTTTTTCTAAATAAACATGCACTTCTTTTTTGAAGAAACTTTCTTACATTCTATTTAAATTAACCGAGGGTGAGTAACGTTCCGGAAAATAGAGCTAATGCAATAATGGTGCTTTCCAAATCGGAAGCATTGCAGGGAGGGAAGTTTAAAGACTTCACTGGAGAGTTAATACCCATTGTTTGCGAGTCTTTAAATGCCTATCGTGCTTCTTTCTGGCTATATAGAAAAGAGAGTGATGAATTTGAAAGTATCCAGAGCTTTGATGTCGATTCAAAGGAACCTTCCATCAGTGAGGCTATTGATACAACAAGCTATTCTCAGTTCTCAGAGTTATTAAAAAATCAACTTTTCATTTATGTTGACAGTAATTCTGATAAAAAGGAACATGAGGAATTCGTTGTTGACTATTTGTTAAAAAATCGTCTTCGTTCGTGGGCAGGAATTCAGGTGTGGAATGATAATCGCTTGTTTGGAATTATTACTGTAGAGTGGATATCTAAAAAGGATTTTGTTTCTGTTGATCAATTGGTATTGATTACCGCAGCTTCTATGATTAGTCAGTGTTATGATGCTTTGTTAAGACTCAAAGAAGACTTTCTTCATAGGAATGAGGTGAGTTCACTTAAGATAGAAGAAAAAGAAAAGGAAAAGCTAGCTAAAAAGCTTTCTGATCATGCCTACTATACCTCCCATAGTATTAGACACCCACTTTCAACCATTCTCGCCCTAATTGATTTGATTAAGCTAAACTGGGAGAGTCGTGACACTTATGAAGAATTATTACAGCAACTTAAGATCGAAACGATGAATCTAGATGATGCAATTCGGGTTATGACCGCAAAAATTGAATTAGATTAGTCTCGAATTTATTACTGCACCACAACCTAATGACCAGAAGAACTAACCGAATAAAAGAAGTCATTCTTAAGAGAAGCACTTTTATCATTTTTCTAATTTTGATACTGGGTGCTTTTGGACTGCTGCGTATTGTTACCACTCACAAGGACATTGACGATGTAGCTAACATTGATTTACCAATCATTGAGATACTTACGCAAATTGAAACGAACCAACTTGAGCAAGCAATTGCTTTTGAGAGAGCTATTAGATACGCTGAGGAAATGTCACCGGGCAATAATGTGGCACTTCAGGGATTTGCCATGGCTGATAGTACCTTTCGATATCTCGCTGAGCTTGTTGACATTGACCTACTTGAAGCCGAGCATGAGGTTGCGGAAGCTCTTAAACAAACCAATCAGGAAGCCCAAAGAATAAAACTTAAAGGGCTACTTCTTTCTATAACAAAGTTGGAGAGCGATCATACAAGCTATGAAAATCATGCGCTCGAAGTGATGGATTTGCTTGAGGAAGGCAGATTAGAGGAGGCTGTATTTGCATCAGAAAGAGTTGAGCACGAGGAAGATCAGTTCAATAAGCAAGTGGAAGGGGTGCTTATGCGTCACGAAATGTTTACTGAGGCCCTGGTAAAGATTGTTGAGCAAGAGGAAGTTCTCTCCATGAAGTGGATTGTTACACTTACGCTTCTTTTCATCATACTTTCCTTACTAGCGGTATATACATTTAGCTATAAAATCTGGAGGCCTTTAGAGGACATTAGAACAGGAGCTGAGAAAATTGGAGGCGGTAATCTTAATGCCAGAATACATCTAAGTTCGAATAGCATTACCAGTGATATCGTCGAATCATTTAATACCATGGCCGATCGGCTTTCTTACTCCCAGAAAGAGATTGATCAGTTCATCCATTTTTCATACAGTACGGCGGATGATCTAAAAGCGCCTATTACAAATCTTGGCTCTCTTTTAGACATGTTGGGAAAAGACAATATGAATGCCTCAAATTTTAAGGCAATTCTCAACAATGCTCGAAAGACCAATCAGCAGCTGATCAAAACAGTTAATTCATTGATAGAGGTGAATAAGGTTCGGGAGGAATTATCATCCGAAAATGAAAGGTTAGAAATTGATGAAGTATTAAAAGAAGTAGTTGCCGGAAGCGTTTCGCAGATTAAAAATGCACATGCTTCTATAAAGAAAGACTTTTCGGAATGTTCTGACCTATTTTACCCTAAATCGCAACTGAAGGTGATTTTTAAACATCTTTTGTCAAACTCGCTTGCATATAGGGATCCGGAAAAAAGCCTTCAAATCAAAATCAAATCCAAGAAGATAAATGGGCATACCACTATCATATTCAAAGATAACGGGCTTGGATTTGATTCAATTAAGCATAAGGATGAAATCTTTAGACCATACACACGTCTCCATTCCCATGTGGATGGTTCCGGCTTAGGCTTGTACATCATTAAGATGATTATTGATTATCACCGAGGGGGGATAAGGGTAGAAAGTGAACCTCGAAAAGGAGCAACTTTCGCATTAAGACTAGATTAGTTATTCACTAAATGACTGTCGTAAATACTTTCAAGTAATTCCGGTGAAAGTGGCTTTGAGATAAAAGCAGTGATTTGTTTTGAGGCAGCTGCTCGCTCTTCATCTTTTGCCGATATGGATGAAGTAAGCATGATAACTTTAGTTGCTCCATTCATTTCAAGCTTTTCAAACTCATCCATAAAGTCCCAGCCGTCCAAGCCAGGCATGTTTAAATCCAGAAAAATGATATCTGGTTTATTTTCAGAGTTCTTAGTTCGACTCAGAAAGTCAATTGCATTGGGAACATTATTTATAGCCTCTACTTCGTCAGCAAATCTTGCGTGTTTGATTATTACTGTGTTAATGGAGTTGACAATGTCATCATCGTCAACAAGTAATACCTTTCTAAATTTTTCCAAGGGTAAGCGATGGTTTATCCTTTAAAGTTAAATAGGCTTTTTAGAATATTTTTTTAAGTGATGGTTTTTTCTCTAAATATTCGATTAATGAATGAATATGTGAAATGGACTTCTGTGTACTGAAGTCGAATTTTAAATAAAACTGTAAATGCAATCCTTTAGCTGCTTATAGCAACTGATGGAGTGGCGTTCCACCCAAGGACCCGGTCCTTGCAGATTTTCAGATAGATAGAAACAAAAAAATCCCGGCAATGTGCCAGGCTTCTGCTCTCCCTCTTGTGCTCGATCGGAGTGGCGTTCCACCCAAGGACCCGGTCCTTGCAGATTTTCAGATAGATAGAAACAAAAAAATCCCGGCAATGTGCCAGGCTTCTGCTCTCCCTCTTGTGCTCGATCGGAGTGGCGTTCCACCCAAGGACCCGGTCCTTGCAGATTTTCAGATAGATAGAAACAAAAAAGCCCGGCAATGTGCCAGGCTTCTGCTCTCCCTCTTGTGCTCGATCGGAGTGGCGTTCCACCCAAGGACCCGGTCCTTACAGATTTTCAGATAGATAGAAACAAAAAAAGCCCAGCAATGTGCCAGGCTTCTGCTCTCCCTTTTGTGCTCGATCGGAGTGGCGTTCCACCCAAGGACCCGGTCCTTGCAGATTTTCAGATAGATAGAAACAAAAAAATCCCGGCAATGTGCCAGGCTTCTGCTCTCCCTCTTGTGCTCGATCGGAGTGGCGTTCCACCCAAGGACCCGGTCCTTGCAGATTTTCAGATAGATAGAAACAAAAAAGCCCGGCAATGTGCCAGGCTTCTGCTCTCCCTCTTGTGCTCGATCGGAGTGGCGTTCCACCCAAGGACCCGGTCCTTGCAGATTTTCAGATAGATAGAAACAAAAAAGCCCGGCAATGTGCCAGGCTTCTGCTCTCCCTCTTGGGCTCGAACCAAGGACCCTCTGATTAACAGTCAGATGCTCTAACCAGCTGAGCTAAGGGAGAAGATTTCCTAAAAAGGAGTGCAAATGTAAGCATCCAATTTACAATTCTCAATGCCACCGAATAAAAAAATTATTAAAGATTAAATCTTTTTAAAAACAGACATATTGACATGTTATTTAGACACATTTCGTTATAAATCAGCCATAGTGTCATGTTTGAATTGCAAAATTTCATTTGGTACAGAATTCGATCATTGTGTAATCGAAAGTTGAATTTGTAAAACTTAAAAACATAAAAAAATGGGACTTATAAAGTATAATGCGAACGATTACAGACCTACAAGCTTTAGAAGCTTTGTAGACAAATTTTTTAACGAGGAATTGGTTGGTGGGTCAATGCCTACATTTTCGCCTCGGGTGGACATTGCAGAGACTGAAAAGGAATTTGAAGTTCAGTTACATGTTCCGGGAATGAAGAAAGGTGATTTTAACATTGACCTAAACGATGATCAGATTACCGTAAGTGGTGAAAGGAAGTTTGAGAATGAGAAAAAAGAGAAAAATTTCCATAGTGTTGAAAGCTACTACGGCACATTCAACAGAACCTTCTACTTACCAGATGTAATCAATAAAGAGAAAGTAGATGCGACTTACCAGGACGGTATTTTGACAATCACCTTACCTAAGGATGAGAAGAAAACCACAAAGAAGCAAATAACAGTTAAGTAGTGTTTTGAGTAGGTGATTAGGGGTGTCTATCGTAATGGTGGATGCCCTTTTTTGTTAATAATGGTTAATCAGGGCTGTTTAGAAAAATTATTAAAAACCCAATGTGCACTTTTACGGTATACACTCTAGCAAAAAAGGATTAAAATATGAGTAAGAAAGGTTTCATTCTAGCAATGGTGTTCTCGTCACTTTTTGGAGGTATTGTTGCGATTATCGGATTTACAATAATATCCCCAAATGAAAAAATCATTCAACAAACGTCAGGTACCAGCAATCCTGTTAGTCTGACAAATTATGTCTTTGATTCTGCGGACTTTGTTGTTCCGGAGGGTCTTAACTTTGTATTTGCAGCTAAAAATGCTACGCCATCGGTCGTTCACATTAGAACAACATACACCGACGGAATGCGTGCAAATACTCCATTCAATGACTTCTTTAAAGATTATTTTGGCGATCGCTATGAGCGAAGAGGAGGTCCAGCCCGTGGAGCCGGATCGGGTGTTGTAATATCACCGGATGGATACATTGTCACTAATAATCATGTGATTGAAAATGCGGACGAAATTGAAGTTGTGTTGAACGATAACCGTAGTTATCAGGCAAAAGTTGTTGGAGTTGATGAGGATACAGATTTAGCAGTTTTAAAGGTTGATGAAAATAATCTGGTAGCTGTTAAGTACGGAAATTCAAATAATATCAATATTGGAGAGTGGGTGTTGGCAATTGGAAATCCATATGAGTTTAGATCCACAGTGACTGCTGGTATTGTTAGCGCCAAAGGAAGAAATATAAATATCCTGGATGGTGATTACCGTATTGAATCATTTATCCAGACAGATGCGGCGGTTAATCCTGGCAACAGCGGTGGAGCACTTGTAAACTTAAATGGGGAGCTTGTTGGTATCAATACAGCAATCGCATCTCCTTCTGGAGCATTTGCGGGTTATTCTTTTGCGGTTCCGGTTTCTCTCGTTGAGAAAGTTGTCAGTGATCTAGTTGAATACGGTGCTGTACAACGAGCACTTTTGGGTATTTCCATATTTGATGTAAATGCTCAGGTAGCTGAAGCTAACGACTTGGATATTATGAAAGGAATATTCGTCAATGGGGTAATGCAAGGCAAAGCAGCAGATCTGGCTGGAATTGAGCGAGGGGATGTGATAGTTGCGATTGATGATAAAAGGGTTAATAATGTTGCTCAGCTTCAGGAGCAAGTGGCGATAAAACGCCCGGGAGACGAAGTGGAAGTGAGGTTCATACGAGATGGTAAAGAAAAAATTGTCATAGCTAAGCTAAGAAATGAGCAAGGTACGCTTGATGTGGTTGAGCTGGCTTCTGACTTTAAAATGGAAGGAGCCACATTTGTTGATGTTGCTGATGCCACTAAGAATAGATTGGGAATTGATGGAGGTGTACAAATTCAGGAGTTAGGTGAAGGAAAGTGGAAAGATGTAAGAATGAAAGAAGGATTCATAATTACAGGTATTGATAATGAAAAGATCAAGAATATTCGCGATTTAGAAAATTACTTCAAGCGACCAAGAACTGACGGTATTTTAATTGAAGGATTGTATCCCGATGGTAGCAAAGCGCATTATGGATTAGGGCTGTAGTTATTGTTAAAATATTTAATCAAGGTCTGTTGCATGCGACAGACCTTTTTTTATTTCATATTTTCGGAATGTGAAAGACGTCATCATAATTGGAGGAGGGCTTGCGGGACTCATAAATGCTATTCTGCTGAATAGGTCAGGGCTGACAGTTCAACTTTTCGAAGAAAAAAAGTATCCCTTTCATCGGGTATGTGGTGAATACATCTCCAATGAGGTCCTGCCGTTTTTAAATCAGCATCAATTATACCCTGCAGCCTTACAACCTACTGCTATCACTCAATTCCATTTAAGTTCGGTATCCGGAAAAAGCTTGAAAATGCCGCTCGATTTAGGTGGTTTTGGGGTAAGCAGGTATTTGCTGGATCATTGGCTGGCTGAAATAGCAATCAATGAAGGGGTAGAAATTACACATCAGAGGGTAACCTCGTCCAATTTTAACGATGATATTTTCACTATTACTGACAAGGGTGATCAGGTTTATAATTGTAAGATTGCCATAGGAGCTTTTGGTAAAAGAAGTGTTCTGGACAAAAACTTAAATCGAAATTTTATCCAAAAAAGATCTCCATATGTAGGAGTGAAGTACCACATCAAAACCGATAGTGTGGGAGCTGATGTAATAGCATTACATAACTTTAAGGGAGGTTATTGTGGAGTAAGTCAAATAGAAAATGAGACCTTTAACTTATGCTACTTGTCCCATCGCTCCAATATTAAAGAGTATGGTTCAATACAACATATGGAAGAGGAAGTGCTACAAAAGAATCCTTATTTAAAATCCATATTTTCTGACTCAGATTTCCTATTTGATAAGCCGGAGGTAATCAACGAGATCACATTCGAAAAGAAGGAACCATTATATAATCATATCCTAATGTCCGGAGATTCAGCAGGAATGATCACACCACTTTGTGGAAATGGGATGGCTATGGCCATTCATTCGGCCAAAATTTTAAGTGAGTTGATTATTAAGAATCAGCAACAAGGTTTTAACAGAACTAAACTAGAAAACGATTATTCAGAAGCTTGGAATGACCTGTTTGCTAAGCGATTAAGTGCCGGGAGGGCTATTCAGAAATTATTTGGCTCTCAGACTTTTTCAGAAATTGCAGTATCAGCGGGTAAGTCGATTAAGCCTATAGCAGGCTACTTGATGAAGCAGACACACGGCAAGCCCTTTTAGCTAAGTGCTAGGTAGAGGAAGTATCCATTGAGCATAACTGATGAAACGAGGTTGAGTCTCATCGTTGAATCAAAGTCAGCATTGGCTCTATCTTTTCGTACTTTCATATACCACCATCCAAAGTAAAACAGGACTGGTGCCATAAAGACGCCAAAAAGCAGCGCCACTTGAAATGAAAATGCGTGATCAAAATAATAGAAGAAACCTGCGCTGGAAATAAAAAATGCAAGCGCTGTGAAATGAAATGTGCCGAGAATCCCCAGTTTTTGACTAATGGTGATATCGCCTCGTTTTGCATCTTCTTCATGCTGATATATTTGGGTCATTGGATAGGACCCAAGGAGCAAAAGTGTACTCAAAATACCCGGAAACTGGATTTTCCATATCAGCGTATCGGCTAAATTCAAGTCATTAATCGCCACGTAACACATCAGGAATGTGAAGTACCCCTGAAATATTCCCGCTGCAAGCCACCCCACAATAGGAAACTTCTTCAATCGTACCGAAGGATGACTGTAAGCTTTAGAGATCATCCCGTAAATGAAAACCATAATTGCAAATTCAAATGAGATGAAAATTGCAATCATGAGCGCAATAACATCGAAGATTAGGGCAACATGGTAAAGTTCTTTAGTTGTTTTGGGAGGTTTTTTAAGGCCTCCTATGCTCCCCTCATCCTTGTCAAAATAGGAGTTGTAACCGTTGCTGGCAGGGTAAACTAAAAAATGGAGCAGAAAAAAAACCAATAAGAGATTTTGAGTAGAAATTTGAGTAGAAACAGCTACAGCAAGCATGAAAACCGGAAGTAGGAAGAAAGAAAACGGAATACGTAGGTGAAGGAATGTTGATTTTTTCAAGCTTATATAATCTTCTCGGCTAAAAGTTGGTTAATATTAATGAACTACAAGCATATGCCCGCATTTATAAATTCAATAGGAACTGCTTTACCTTCCAATCTTGCCAGCCAGGAAAGGATTGCTGACTTTATGGTTAGCCATCTCCAGCTCAATAAGGTTGAAGAGCGGAAACTGCGTGTTCTCTATCGAGCTAGTGGGATCAAGCAACGATACTCTGTTTTAAAAGACTTTAGTCAAAATTTAAATGGACAGAGCTTTTTTAAGGAAGATGTCACATTCCCATCTGCTAAGCCACGGATGCTTATCTATCAACAGCATGCAATTGGCCTTGCACAGGAAGCATGTCGGCAGGCCATCAGTGATTCGACAATTAAAAAGGAGGAAATTACACACTTAATTACGGTGAGCTGCACTGGAATGTATGCCCCTGGTCTGGATATTGAGCTGATTGATCATTTGGGCTTGACTACTTCTATTAGCAGGACATCCGTAAATTTCATGGGTTGCTATGCCGCTTTCAATGCGATGAAAGTAGCAAATAGCATTGTCGATGCAGATCCAAAAGCTAAAGTATTGGTGGTGTGTGTAGAACTTTGCAGCATCCATTTGCAAGAAAAAAAAGATGATGAAAACCTTCTGGCGAATGCCATTTTTGGGGATGGCGCTGCTGCAATGGTCATTTCTTCAGAAAGTGGACATAGGTCACTGGAAATGAAAACCTTTTACAATGATCTTGCCCTGCATGCACGGGATGAGATGGGCTGGTACATAGGTGATTATGGTTTTGAAATGCACCTGAGTGCGAAAGTGCCTGAGGTGATTAAAGATGGAATTGGAGAATTGACGGATAGGTTATTGAGAAAAATAAACCTTAAAATCAGTGACATTGACTTCTTTGCCATTCACCCGGGGGGTAAGCGAATTTTGGATGTGATTGAGGAAAAGTTGAACATTTCAAAAGAACAAAATCTCCCTGCCAGAGAAATACTTAGGACACATGGTAACATGTCTTCACCTACGGTACTGTTTGTCATAAAAAGAATCATGGATTCTATGAAGTCACAGGATAGTGAAAAACATATTTTAAGTTTTGCTTTTGGTCCAGGCCTTACGCTGGAAAGTACCGTATTGAAATCACATATTCATGCTTGAGTATCGTTCTGAGGAGATTGAAATTATGGATGACCTCACCATTTCAGGTGAGGTTGTGGATCAAACCTTAAGAGAACTTAATACAATTAATAGAAGACTTGGAGGTAATCAAATAAGCGTTTCGTCCTATAAAAAAATTGCGTCAAAAGCGAATGGAAACATTATGCTAGCGGATTTGGGATGTGGGGGAGGTGACATAATGGTGGAAATGGCAAAATGGAGTAGGAAAAATGATGTGAAAGCATCATTTGTAGGGATAGATGCCAACGAAAATATCGTTAAATATGCTCTCAGAAACACGAAAAGGTATTCGGAAATAACCTACCAATCAATCAATATTTTTAGTGATGATTTTAAAAAACAAAAATTTGATGTCATTCATTGCTGTCTTTTTGTTCACCATTTCACCAATGATCAGCTTGTAAGCCTATTTAAACAATTCAGCGATCAGGCAAGAATAGGAGTTATTATTAATGATCTGCATAGGCATCCACTTGCCTATTGGAGTATTAAGTTATTGACCTCACTATTTTCAAAGTCAGAAATGGTTAAAAATGATGCGTCTGTGTCTGTTTCGAGGGGCTTCAAGAAAAAGGAACTGGTTTCAATTTTGAAAAGTGCAGGTATCGAAGAATTTCGGCTTAAATGGAAGTGGGCTTTTAGATGGGAGTTGATTTTTTAACTAGTCCCAGCGTCCAAAAATCAAATTGCCTTTCGCGTTCTCATCGCTGGATCGGAAAAAATTACCTAGCCCAACTACCATTTCATCCGCAGAAATAAAATTGTCCTGATTTTCATCTAACTCCTCAAACCCTTGAATGGCGGCATCCTGAGGAATATTGTAAATAGTAAGCATGTTGGCATACTCTTCCCTTGATATGAGCTTGTCTTTGTTCATATCGAACAAATCGAAAATGTGCCTTGATGTTCTTTGTATGTAGTGATCGAGTATCCCTTCTTGATCGGACTCAATTTGATCCCTAAAGAATGCCACCCAATCCCATAGTGTTAAGCTTAGCTCAGGATTATCTAAATCAGTCAATAATTGCACAAAAAGTCTGTGTGATTTGAGCAGGATCAAACGAGCACTTCGTGAGTCTTCGCTAAGCTTTAGCTGGGTAACAATTTTTTTACCTACGTTCACAAAATCGTTTGGCTGTAGTTGTCCATTCCGATCAATGTCCAGTACATTAAATAAATGATGTACTTTCCTTTTCTGAGTCTCAGAAAAAACCGATCGGGGGCGTTGAATCGTTTTGGTGGCAGTGCTCCCCATAAATCAAATTACAATTTACAAAAATATTTCCACCCTTCCTCGCATTTCTTAGCTTTGCACCCCAATTATTAACAACAACCCAAAATATGTCTCAGGATATTCAATCGATTTTAAAGAAACTAGAGGTAGAAGCTGACAATAAAGGTGCAGCCATAGGACACAAGTGGTTAAATACCACGGGCGAAAAACTAGCGTCCTACTCTCCGGTAGATGGAAAAGTAATAGCTAATGTCACTTTAGCAGACGAAAAAGCATATGATCAGGTCATTACTGAAGCTCATGCTGCATTCAAAGAATGGAGACAACTTCCAGCTCCTCAAAGAGGTGAGGTCGTTCGTCAGCTTGGTAATGAGCTGAGGGAATTCAAGCAAGAGCTAGGTTCTTTGGTTTCTTACGAAATGGGTAAATCCCTCCAGGAAGGACTTGGCGAAGTGCAAGAAATGATTGACATCTGTGATTTTGCAGTAGGTCTGTCCCGTCAACTCTATGGTTTAACAATGCACTCAGAGCGACCGTCTCATCGAATGTATGAGCAATGGCACCCACTTGGGATTGTTGGCATTATTTCAGCCTTCAATTTTCCTGTTGCAGTATGGTCATGGAATGCGGCCCTGGCTTGGGTATGTGGTGATGTATGTGTGTGGAAACCATCAGAAAAAGCACCGATTTCTGCCATTGCATGCCAAAAAATTGCACAAAGAGTATTTGAAAAGAATGGAGTTCACCCAGGTGTTTGTGGCTTAGTGATCGGTGATGTGGAGATAGGTAAAAAATTAGCTGCCGATACCCGTGTGCCATTAATCTCTGCAACTGGATCTACTCGTATGGGTAAGGCAGTCGGAGAGGTTGTCGGTGCAAGACTAGGTAAGCATATTCTTGAGCTGGGAGGCAATAATGCAATCATTATTTCAGAGCATGCTGATTTAAATATTGTGATTCCGGGTGCGGTGTTCGGTGCGGTCGGTACAGCCGGACAAAGATGTACCTCTACACGGAGGCTTATCATTCATGAAAGCCAATATGAGGAGGTAAAGGAACGATTAATTAAAGCGTACGGTCAATTGAGAATTGGAGACCCATTAGATGAGAATAATCATGTAGGGCCACTTATTGATACGGATGCTGTGAAAATGTATCAGGCAGCAATAGAAAAGGTGAAAGCTGAAGGAGGTACGACAGTAATTGAAGGTGAGGTACTCAAGGGTGCAGGATATGAATCTGGCTGCTATGTAAAGCCAGCCATCTATGAGGCACAAGCAGATTATGAGATTGTTTGCAATGAGACGTTCGCACCTATCTTATACTTAATCAAATACTCAACCATCGAGGAGGCAATTGACATTCAAAACGCCGTTCCTCAGGGATTGTCTTCTGCTATAATGACAACTAATATCCGAGAGTCTGAGCTGTTTTTGTCCCATGCAGGTTCCGATTGTGGTATTGCAAATGTGAACATCGGTACTTCCGGAGCTGAAATTGGTGGAGCTTTTGGTGGAGAAAAAGAAACGGGTGGCGGTCGTGAGTCTGGTTCAGATGCGTGGAAAGCATATATGAGGCGTCAGACGAATACTATTAACTATTCAACAGAACTTCCTTTAGCACAAGGAATCAAGTTTGAGCTTTAATAGCTTAGGTAAAATATCACTCCAAAAAGTGTAAAAACAATGATGAACAAAAAGGTCTGCCGTGTGCGGACCTTTTTTTGTATATCAAATTTTATTATAATTGCAATATCAATAATTGATAATGATTGAAAATGTAATTTTATTTCAAATTGATTTGACCAGTAAATTGGCAAAGTCATACTCACAACAAGAGTTTGATAGAATTGGATTAGACATTACAGTTGAACAATGGATCTTATTAAAAATTGTTGAGGAGTCCGAGGGATTAAGCCAGAGAGAACTTGCAAGCAAGTCAAATAGAGATCCAGCTTCTATTACAAGAACACTCGATTTGCTTGAGAAGAAAAATATGATTCAAAGAGAGCTAATCCCGGGGAACAGACGACAATATCGAATTATATTGGCAGAAGAAGGGAAAAATTTTATAAAAATCCATATGCCATTAATTGAGAAGCATAGGAAAAATAGCATTAAGGGATTGACTGATAAAGAGATTCAATTATTACATGATATGCTGAAGAAGATTCAAAATAATATGAAGTAAAAATTTTTTAATTAAATAATTGATATATCAATGATTGATCATATAATTAGTAATATGAAGTACCTGGCGGTCACTGTTGTTGGCTGGATGAGTGTGCTTAATGCTGACATTGCTCAAAAATTCAATAGTGTTGAGAGAAATGGTATGAAGGTAGCATGGGAAATTCTGGGCGATAGAATTTTTTTTAAAATATCAGCCCCTACAACCGGGTGGATAGCAATAGGATTGAATGAATCAAAAGAATTAACAGGAACCTATTTGATCATGGGTAGAGTGAAAAATGGAAACCCAGAAGTAATTGAACATCGAACCCTATGTCCTGGAAACTATAGATCATTTGAAAATTTGGGAGCAAGCACGACAATTCAACTTATAAGTGGTGGTCAATCTAGGCTGAGTACCTGGTTAGGCTTTTCAATTCCAATAAATAAGTTTAGTGATTATCACAAAGATGTTTTGGCGTCAGACGGGTTGAATATGTTGATGGCATTCAGTAGGCATGATGACTTTATGCACCACTCGATTATGCGCACTTCGGTATGGGTCAACTTTAATTAACAATCAATTTAAATTTTATTAATATGAAAACTATTCTTTTAACAACAATCATTTTTCTTGGATTTGCAACATATGGGCAAAAGGATGATCAAAAGGCGATTAAAAGTGTCATTATAGCATTTTCAAAGGCTGGTGATGCACAGGATACCAAAGTGCTTTCAGACGTTTTGGATGAAAGCTATCGTATTGTGATGAATCAACTTTTCGGAAGTAAGGAAGTTAATGTGATGTCTAGGGACGTGTTTCTGGAAAAGATCAAGACGAAAGAATTTGGGGGTGACGAACGTGATGTATCCATTGGTCAAATTATTTTAAATGGCAATACAGCTACCGCTCATGTTTCATTTAAAGGGATTAAAATGACATTTACTTCCTTGATCGTTTTAGTTAAAAATGCTGAAGGAAAATGGAAAATGGTTAGTGAAACACCCGTGATTGGTGCATAGGATTTCGCTGAAATTTATGAGATTTAAAAATGAAAGGGATGGCCTTATCGCTATCCCTTTACTGTTTAAAGACATTGCTTGTTTCTTAGCACCATTTTTTTTCAGCTGTGATTAATTGCTAAAATGAATAGTTGAAAGCATCTTCCTCATGGACTTCTTTCCTACACTCAACAAGTTTTGATTGTTAGGGAAGGGTTTGGTCATGTGATTCTTCATGCCAGTGCCTAGCATCATAATGGAGTTACTTTATTTCAGATATACATCGTTAGGTTTATAAGCATATTTAGTAATTTCATCAATCATGACCGAATCTAACCAACCGGTATGCTTGAACTGCGGATCTAAAACTGCAGAAGATTATTGCATTAGCTGCGGACAATCAACCTCAGTAGGACGAATTACTTTTCGAGAAACCATTAATGATTTTTTCAGCTCTACGTTTGCCTTGGAGGGTCCATTGTTTTCGACAATTAAATTACTCATCGTTAACCCGGGGAGGCTTTTTAGGGAGTTTATAAGCGGGAGACGCAAAAATTACTATAAACCGGTTGCCTTTTTTGTGGTCCTCACGGCAGTCTATTTGATTTTGCGTGAAGCTTCTGGGTATGACCCATTTCATGGACAGCAGCGAATGCAAAGTGAAAACATCCCTGATAGAGCGGTCCTTTTTGTTGCAGCGGGCAAGTTCATGGTGGCAAACATCAATAATATCCTTTTTTTTCTTGTGTTCTCTATTGGGTTAACTCAAAAACTTTTCTTTTATAAGAAGTACAACTTGGCGGAATATCTAGTGGTAGGATTTTTTGTAGCCGGAATCTACCTGTTGATAGGTATGGCATATATCCTTTTTACGGTTTTTGTATTTTATGTTCATCCTCAAATCAATATGCTTTTTCTCTTTTTACTGATCTTATATGCATCCATATCTTTCCATCTAAATGTGACTTTTTCATCCGTTATAAAGCACATACTAGCAAGTTTAATGGCCGTGATTCTTTATGTCATTTTAGGCTATGGTTTTTCTGTACTGATGGTTTATTTCGGTCTTGGCTGAACCAATACAAAAACCTAAAATAAGTCCAGATTTTTGAAGCTTTTCAATGCCTGACCTGGCAATTTAAATATGCCCCATTTGGCGGTTGTGTTTTCATTTTTAAGAGCACTTTAGAGCAAGCATTTGTCATGCCTGAAGGTGTCAAAACTCATGTATTTCGGTGTTAAACATCATGTTATGACCTGTTTTCAGTCATAAAATACTCACCCCTCCACATCTAATTTAGCCCTTGAAATCAAAATCAATTAAATGATGAAATACTTATTTATTATGGCGGTTCTGTTTGGTTTTTTCGGAGCAGGTCAGATAAAGTTAAATGCTGAAAAGAGCACCCTGAATATTACGGGTACTTCCTCTTTGCACGACTGGGAAATGACGGTCGATGAATTTGATGTTACCGGAGTAATAACAGAAACTCAGGTTCAGAATTTAAAAGCAACCATCAAGGCTAAGTCAATGAAAAGCGGAAAGTCCATCATGGATGGTAAGGCGTATGATGCGGTTCAGGCCGATGATTTTCCTGAAATCATCTTTTCGGCGAATACTTTGGAAATCAAGGGTAATAGTATTTCAGGTAAGGGCACGCTTGAGATAGGAGGGAAATCCTTGTTAATCAACCTTGATTCCAAAATAGTCAAACAAGGAACATCAGAGATGCAACTACAAGGTAAAGTACCTCTCAAAATGACGGACTTTGACATAACACCACCCACTGCCATGTTTGGCACATTGAAAACAGGCGATGAGGTGGTTATTAACTACGATATTTTTTTAACCAAATAATTATTTATTAAAACAACCTGAATCATGAAAAACTCAATTTTTAAACTAATGCTAATAGGTGTAATGCTGTTCGGGACTGTAGCAGTTTACGCCCAGCTACCCTCAATCCAGTACTATAGGTATAATGACTTAAGAGGCTGGAATGTCTTCGAAACAAGTAAAGAAGACACAGTGAAATATGACGGATTTAAAGTCCGTGTAGGAGGTGGTTTTGCCATGCAATTCCAGGGGCTTTCCCAATCCAATGATAATGGTTTGACTGGAACAGATAATGGTGGTAATACAGTGCCATTAGATTTTGTCGACCTGGACAATAATATGACATTGCCCACCGCCAACCTTAATTTTGATGTGCAACTGGAAGATGGTTTGAGAATGCACCTACGCACTTACCTTTCTTCCCGCCACCACCCAGAAGCTTATGTAAAAGGTGGTTACATGCAGATTGATAAGCTTGATTTTGTGAGTCCAGGATTTTTGAGTGGACTGATGGAAAAAGTAACCATTCGTGTAGGTATGGATGAGATCAACTACGGAGATGCTCACTTTAGACGATCAGATAATGCTAGAGCATTGTTCAATCCATTTGTAGGAAACTACATCATGGATGGATTTACTACAGAGCCGTTTATTGAATTTCGCTATCTATCAAATGGTTTTATCGGAATGTTGGGTATAACAAATGGTCGACTGAATCAAGAACCTGTACCGGGTGATGATGGCCGTGTAATCTTTGGAAAATTGGGATATGATAAGCAGATGAATGACGATTTGAGATTCAGGATCACTGGTTCATTTTACAACAGTAGTGATGGCAGTACGAGAGATTACCTATACGGTGGTGACAGAGCAGGTGCTAGATATTATAGTGTTTTACACACAATTTCTGATGGAAGTATCGGAAGAGGGCCTAGTGACTTTGAGCCAAGATGGAATCCAGGATTCTCCTCTCATACTGCAATCATGGTCAATCCTTTTGTCAAGTTTAATGGCTTGGAATTCTTTGGAGTATATGAAACAACCAGTAATGGCGGAGACACAGGCGGAGGATACGATCAGATTGCTGCTGATGTAATCTATAGATTTGGAGAAAGCGAAAGAGTATTCGTTGGAGCCAGATATAATGCCGTGAGTGGAGAAGCAGCTGATGGTGCTGCAACTCGGGAAATCGATAGAACACACCTTGGCTTTGGTTACTTCATGACAAAAAATGTAATGATGAAAACAGAGTATGTCACTAGCAAATATTCTGGTGATGGATTTACTGGAACGAAACTTCAGGGAGCTGAATTTAGTGGGGTTGTGATCGAAGCAGTGATTCAATTCTAGTTTAGCTCAGAATTAGTAGAGGAAAGCTGCTCAGCAATGAGCGGCTTTTTCATGTTCACAAAGAAGAAACCTCCATAGAAATTTCAAATTCTATTTCGATATCATCAGTAACCTTGACGACTCCAAAAAATTTAGTCGGAGGCGCAATCTCAAAGTCAGACATGAACAATTCCTTTTTACCTTTTAGGGTTAGATGGGCAGATGAATGATTATATACTTTACCTCCTGAGATTTCTATTGTTTTCTCTACACCAGCCATAAAGATTTCAACTTCAGCATCTACATTTAGCTCTTCAAATGACTGATTTCCAGCATGCAGTGTTATCGAATTTAATTGTAACAAAAGATATGGGTCAGTGTCAGCTTTGAGAAGTTCCTGAAAATCTGAGTCCATAGCTCGAATTCCACATTCGAAATCTTCAATTTTATAGACTAACCTCAGCCCTTCAAAGTCAAGTTTTTGGTTTGACCAAATATCCTTGACTACTATTGAATCATTTAGTGCAGGCTGATCAAGTCCACATTGAAATCGATTAACATTAGTTGTCCCGTTAATCAGTATAGCGCTCGAAGTAATTTTAACTTTGTGATAGGAAGCTGGCTCCTTGACATTGGTATATGAGCCATTTTGCCCAAAAGATTTTGGTGCAAAGACTAATGTCAAAAGCAGACAGAATATCCTACAGTTCATACTTTAATTTAATAGAACTAGATAAAACACTTTGTATTCTGGCCCATAGAAATTCGGCCCTCAAAATAGACCTGAAATATTTCCTTCACCATCTATGTCAATATTTTCGGCCGCAGGCACTGCCGGCAGACCAGGCATTCGAAGCATCTTGCCAGTTATTGGTATAATAAATCCTGCTCCTGCTGCAATCTCCACCTCTCTCACATTAATGGTAAAATTGGTTGGCCTCCCATAAGATGAAGCATCATCAGAGAACGAATTTTGCGTCTTAGCCATGCAAATCGGAAAGTTTTCAAATCCTAAATCTTTAGCTCTTTTCAAAATGCTGTCCGCACTTGGGCTATAAGTGATTTTATTGGCCCCATAAATCTGTTCAGAAATAGCTTCAATTTTTTCTTTAAGAGACATATTTAATTCATATGTAGGTTTGAAAGTAGAAGTACAGCTTTCTGCTGCATCAACCACCTTAGAGGCCAGGTCTTTCATTCCTTCGCCACCATTTGCCCATCCGTCTGAGTAATCTACTGGAACATTCAACTCTTCACATCTATCCAGTATGGTTTTCAGTTCATCTGATGTGTCGGAGACAAACTTGTTGATGGCGACCACCACCGGAACACCAAAGGATTGAATGTTTTCAATATGTTTTTCCAAGTTCACCAACCCATCTTTTACAGCTTTTACATTAGGTGATTTAAGCTCAGTTTTAGCTACTCCACCGTGGTATTTAAGGGCTCTTACTGTAGCCACAAGAACTACTGCGCTTGGAGAAAGTCCTCCGGCTCTACACTTGATATTGAAAAACTTTTCTGCTCCCAGGTCAGCACCAAATCCTGCCTCTGTGACAGTATATTCAGCAAGTGATAATCCTATCTTAGTTCCAATTATCGAATTAGTGCCCTGAGCAATATTGGCAAAAGGGCCACCGTGGATGATTGCCGGATTACCTTCAAGTGTTTGGACCAAATTGGGCTTTATCGCGTCTTTCAAAAGTGCTGCCATTGCACCATGCGCTTTTAAGTCTTTAGCAAATACAGCGTCTCCTGAGAATGTGTCTCCAACATAGATATTTCCCATTCGTTCTTTTAAATCAGAAAAATCTTTGGCTAAACATAGGATAGCCATAATCTCTGATGCGGCTGTTATGTTAAAACCCGACTCTTGTAGAAAGCCACCTTGCTTGCCACCAAGCCCGGTCACGATATGCCTTAGTGAACGATCATTCATATCCATGGCCCATCGCCATTTGACAGTTCGAGGATCAATACCCAGGTTTCTGGAGCGACTATAAATATTGTTATTGATCAATGCAGACAATAAATTATTGGCTTTCTCGATTGCAGCGAAATCACCATTAAAATGGAGGTTGATGTCCTCCATTGGAATTAATTGAGAATAACCACCTCCGGTTGCTCCCCCCTTAATACCAAATACCGGCCCTAAAGAAGGCTCTCTCAATACTGCTATCGCCTTTTTCCCTATTTTATTAAGGCCATCCACAAGTCCAACACTGACTGTTGTTTTCCCCTCTCCTGCGGGGGTCGGGGTAATAGCCGAAACCAAAACCATTTTATTTTTAGCTACTTTCTTTTCATCGATATATGAAAGAGGAATTTTGGCTTTATACTTCCCGTATTGCTCAATTTCGCCATTTGTGAGTCCAAGCTTTTTACCTATTTCGTTGATAGGCTGAGGGGTGATTGATTGAGCAATTTTGAGATCTGGGTTTTCGTTGCTTTTCATATCGCGGTTAAATTTGATCGGCAAAATAGTCCTATAGAGTAATAGTGAATATGATGATTGTCATTTATTCATCTGTCAATAGTTGGTTTTCTTCACTTTGCCTTGTCAATAGCCAGTTGAATTTGAACCATGTGTCTTTGTTCGTGGGCAAGGATAAATTCAAAGCATTCTGGAATATAGAATTTCACTTTTTCCCCTAATGCAGTTGGTATTTTCACGTTTTTAAGATCTTTGGTTCTTGCTCGCCTGATCAAATTGTTGAATGTCTCTTTCTTCTGGAGATACACATCAATGATCGAATGTACTTGCTCAGGCACAACAGCAGGTCTAAAAAAATCAAATGTTTTCATTTTGAATCTTCTTTTCTTGCCCTTTGGCTTATTTGCATAAATAGATAACCTCCCTAGAATGGTACGTTGCATATCAGTTGTTTCATTGTCATTGAGCTCCTCAGCCCGATCGATTGCCTGATTAAAGTTATCAAGGTATACATCATAAACTTTATTTAGATGTTCTATTACCTCTAATGCAGACCATTTTTTCTCACTTTCTTTTTTGGTTAACAGTTGATCTTCAAGGCTTGCGATTTCAGTTTTGATGTAATTTTTGATCTGGTTAGAATCTTTCAGCATTTTCTCGTAGTTGACTTCCATTGTCCTTTTGTTGTTTTTTGATATTCAAAACTCCTTCATTTCTAGATTAAAAAAATTGATCTATATCAATTAATCACGAAGGGCTCTAAGGCGACTGAAAGTCTCAGGCTTCATACTTAAGTAGCTGGCAAGGTACTTTTGAGGGATTTGAAGTAGTTCAGGTGGACACCTTTTTATGAAAGCATCAAACCGCTCCTTTGCCGAAAGCGTCATCATTTCAACCTCTCTCGATATTCTTCCAAGGAGAATTTCTTCCATGAAATGAGCTCTCCACCTATAGAATTCAGGAAACCTCTCGAATAGCTCATCAAATTTCGATTTTGTAATACCGATCATTTCCGAAGGCGTAAGTGCTTCAAGAAAAAAGTGAGAGGGCTTGCCAGAAATAAATGAATCAAACGCGCCTGAAACGGAATTTTGAAAAGAGAATCCAAGAATTACTTTCTCCCCTTTTTCATTTAATAAATAAAGCGCTTGAACGCCAGAGAGAACGAAGTAGAAATATTTGGCGCGATTGCCACTTTCTACAATCATCTCTCGAGCGAGACATTTTTTTAAGTGATAGTTATCAAAAAGATATTCATAAGCTGCCTCGGAAATGGAAGTGTATTTTCCGAAATTCAGATCGATAAGCTCTTTAATTCGTGAGTCCATTTACTTCAACAGCTTTAATGCGGTACTCAGGTGTAAATCCCTTCGAAGACGATCGCTTATATCTAATGCTACCACCTCTTTATAGTTGGCTTGAGATTGATCGACATAAAAATCAGGAAGTATCCCATTTGACTCCCATGAAACACCTTTGGGACTATACATAGCATTGGTTATAAACTTGAGCCGATAATCATTTTTTAGAGTAAATGTGGTCTCGATTACCCCTTTTCCATACGTCTTCTTTCCTATCAACACAGCTCGATCATGATCTTGAAGCGCACTACTTATAATTTCGGCTGCAGAGGCAGTATTTTCATTAATCAATACAGCTATTTTAAGGTCATAGAATTGATCCCTGTCTGCCACATAATTAGTAACACCATTGGATCGATTCTGAGTGCGAAGTACAATGTCATTCTTCCGCATAAACAACTTAGCGATGTTCACACCTTCATTCAAGACCCCTCCCGTATTGTTTCTAAGGTCCAAAATGATTTTGGTAATTCCCTCTGATCTGAAATCTTCAATTTCTTTTTGTAGCTCTTCTGCCATTCCCAATGTGATTTTCTTAAGCTCGATGAATGCAATGTCATTATTTGGGATTTTAGTGACAATCAGGTTCTCAACCCGGAGAGAGTCGCGAGAGAGGTTCACATCAAAGATTTCAATGTCTCGTACCACCTTCAGTGCGGATGTTTGATTCACTTCACCATCTAATAGCTGATTCACTTCATTTATGGACTTCCCTTTTAAGGAAACATCATCTATTCTTAATATCCGATCATTGACAGCCAACTTATTTTTTGCCTCAGACCCATCTAAAACCGAAGTAACTGTGAGGCTACCATCAGTTGCGTTGAACGTGCTATTAAAGCCCAGAGTGACTTTAATACCTTTAAGTGAGTTGAGAATTTTTTCATATTCTTCATCGGTCCAAAGAGTGGCCAATTCAGGTGATTGAGGGGGAGAAATGTGTCTTAGAATTCCTTCAATGGCTGCCCAGTCTAAATCGCTTTGAGTAACCCCATCGTAGTAATAGTTTTCAAGTATGAGCTGTTGAACTTCTTCTAAAGTAGCCTCAGATTGTGCAGATTTATTGATATTGACTTCAAACAAAGGCTTTTGCTGACCAAATACAGCAAATGAAATAAGGGTAATGAATAGTAGAAGAATCTGCAGACGAATCACATTTTTCATTTTAAAGTGCTGTAGGAAATTGACAATTTAGGAAATCGAACCAAAATAAGGTTTGGTGGTGGTTATAATATTGCTTTTAAGATCCTCGTAGATTGTGATTACCTTTAAGACTTTCTAACAGAAAAAAAGCGGCCCCACCACGAGCCGCTCCATAAGCATCCGGGAATGGATGCTCCGCCTTAGTATTTTGCTAAATATCTATTTACCAATTTTCCAGTCATCTGCAGGGGTACCAAAGAAACAATTTGGAGTGACTGGGAAGTCGGACGTGATGACATAGTAGTAAGTGCCTTCTGGAAATTCGGGTGTAACTCCGGTTCTACCATTACACTCATCCAGGTCGCCAAGCCCAGAGATATACTCAAAATCCTGAATGTAGGTGCCATCGTGGTTGCCATTGGGATAATCTGTGCCTGCTGTGCCATTGCCGATTCTAGCGCCACTTTTTAATTGATAGCTACTCTTTAGTTCAATTATCCCACTTGTTGGATCATCTGAAACAGCATATCCGTATTTGTAATAAATGGGGAATCCATCTGCTGCAAAGCCATAGATCGGTGAATGACTTGATCCGTCTTCCTCTCCGGCGAGTCCAACTATGTCTCCATGATAATGATAAAGTCCTTGTGAAGTTACGTGTGCTCCATATGCATCCAGATGTGTTTCATCCTGATCTGTGACTTTGGCTTGCCATTCCCAGTTTTCTTCACCGGTATTGGGGTTTTCCCATGGTTTAAGTCCCATCGGGTGAAATTCCACACCATTGGTAGCTATACCAAACTGCCAGAAATTATCATTAGATGGAGTAGGTGGTCCTGTTTCATCATACACATATATGGCCTGACCGGTATAAGTTGGTGACAAATCCAGCTCACGGGTAACTTCAATAGGAGTAGGGTCTGCGTTAGGAAAATTTCCCACTTCATGATTGGCTAATTGATTAGATGAAATCGTTCTCAAATCAGAAGCAATATCAAAGCAAACTTGACTTTCGGTTGTGCTGGTTGTGACGCAGTTATTTGTTGAGTTACTTGCACTACTTTGAGAATTATCATAAACAGAACCGGTCTTAGGTATGACTTTGAAATAATATTGAGTGTTTGACGACAACAGTGAAACTTCAACAGGACTGCTTGGTGGACCATTATAAATCACCTGTTCCCCATAGCCAATGTATGTGGTGCTAGCCAGCTGACTTGTCTGATCACTAAATTCGGAGAACGAATCCTCTGTATTAATAACTACCAAATAGCTATCTGCTTCAGTATTTGTCCAGCCATTAACAGCTACCGTATTACCTGTAGCCGATCCAAAGTCAATTACAATATCAGGATTGACATGAGTGTCATTATCAATTAATGTGATTGAGGCAGAAGTTTTTGATCCTTCGGTTAATACCTCGGGTAAATTTCCAAGATACACATCAAATGTCTCATCACCTTCGACTTCCGAATCGTCAGAAATATTGACATCAAGTGATACCTCTGATTCATTTGCTCCGATGATGATTAAACTTTCATTGACAGAATAATCCTCATTTATTGTTGCTGTGCCTGAAAAAGAAAGTGGTATGGGAAGGTCAAATCCAGAAGTATTGGGCTGACTGAGAGCAATAGATATCGAGATCGTTCCGGCATCTTCTCCAACAGATGAAGGAGTAGAAGCAATGCTCACAGAGGCGGAAAAACTGTCGATGATATCTTCATCCAAATCTTCACTGCACCCTAAAAGCATTAGCGAGCAAAATGCTATAATTAAATATCTGGTCATGTTTTTTTATTAATAGATAGCTTCTGTAGATGTGCGATTTCTATGCATCCTGAATGATCGGTTTCGATCATTTAGACGAAGTTTTACGATGTTGTCATGATCTTCAAAAAGATCAATCATACAGGTGTTGGAGATGGTAACTTTTTGAACATTATCAACTTCAAGATTTAAGGAGCCTTTCAAGTGGATATTTAAATCTCCAAATTCAATTTCATGAATGCTATATGAAGTACATGCTCCATTCACTTTTATCGACACCCTACTTTCCAGGTATTCAAAGGCTAAATCTTGGATTTCATGTTCTTGAATTTTAGTAGGGAACTCTTCAGACAGTGCGCTGTAAAAATCTTCTTTGTCTACAGTGACAGTCATTTCCAAACCTGATTTCCCTTCGTATATTTCGAACATGGCCATTTTGATATCATGGCCAAATCCGAAATAGAAAGAACTTAATAATAGAATACTGATTAACTTTCTCATGATTACATGCCAAGTTTAAAGGTGTTGTCAGGCGTGCCAACAAGACATCTTGGGATCACTGGAAATTCCTCTGTAATCACATAGAAGTATTCATAGGTTTCGTTTTCAATCGTAACCGACCTGTCAATCCCGTTACACTCATCCAAATCTCCGTTTGCAGCTGACCACTCATAATCATTCGTATACTTCCCATTGTACTCACCGCAAGGCTCAGTCACACCATTACCTGGGCGTTCTCCCGGTTTAAGCGCATAACCTGATGCAAGCTGTTCTATCTCATTTCCATTTGCTGTTGGCGCATACTTATAATAGACAGGGAAACCATCTGCTGCCCACCCAATTTGTATCGCTTCTGATGGAGTGGCACTACCATCTCCCAATCCAGCAAGCAATGTGTTCGCATATTCAATCATATTACCGTGGTAGTGATAAGTTCCATCTGGCTGCACATGAGCAAAAGCACAGTCAAGTCCTACCGATTCCGCATTGTTAGTTGGTTCAAAAACCCAGTCCCAGTTATACTCACCAGTGTTGGTGTTTTCAAAAATGAATGGCTCAGCGGGAGCAGGATCTAGTGGAACTCCATTTTTAGCGATTCCAAATCGATAGTTAGGTCGATTTTGATCGTTCGTAATCGAGGTTGTAGTTGCAGACTTTGCAGGGTCGCCGGCAATAAAATAGGTTTTTGTAGAAGTACTCAGTGTTACCCCTTGTCCGGAAAGCTGGTTTGCGTAATCATGATTTGGCACTCCATTGGTTACAATCTCACGCAGACCATTCTGATTAACCGTATTGTCATCGTATGTATTCTCAATATTGGGTGAAAGGTCACAAGCAACATTTTGGTTGGAGATTGAATTGTCATTGGCACATGAGCCAGATGAGTTATCATCATTGTCTGTAATTGTTATCGTCAAACTTGACGAAGAACCCAAGCTCACATTGGAAGCTAGCCCTGTAGATGAAAGTGTGATAATTATCGTTTCATCATCTTCTTTTTCACTGTCATCTATAATGATAATTGGGACACTTACTTCCGATTCTCCATCAATTAATGATGCTGTGCCGTTTAGTGCCTCATAATCCATATTTGAACTTGCTGAGCCTGATACGACATAACTAATTGTTAAATCATTACCTGAATCGTTAGCAGGGTTGAGTGTTACTTTGAAACCTGTATTATCACTTTCAGCGGCCTCAGAATTTCCATCGATACTTACGGTATAGGAGGTTTCATCAACAACAGGATCCTCATCCTCTCCACATGATGGAAGAATAAAAATTAGTACGATGAAGGAGGTGATTTTTGTAAAATGGAATTGTTTCATGTTAGTAGGTTTTGAAATATGACGGGAATGAAGTTTAATACCCTACCTTTTTTGTTGGAACTTGATTTTTTCCGGCAGGTTAGAATTCTTTTTTATGTAAATGATTAGACTCAAAAGACTCACGATCCCAAAGACTATTAACAAGATCATATCAACGGACAGCTTGCTGCTGGGGTATTTCAGCTGTAAGCGCTTGCTCGTTGTGAAAAGAGAGGGAAGAAAACAAATCTTTATTATTTGGGTGAAGCTTCGTGAAAGTCTCTCTATTTTGGATAATCTTGAATAAGCTCATGATGTTTATGCTTGTATTTCGTGTTGAATAAAAAAGGAATGTGAGAGAAAAACCCTACTTCACTTTCATTTCGTATTGCTACAATGATCGGATGCATGCACAAAAGATTTTGAATAATGAGGTTATCATTCGGTTAGCACGCACATCATTTAGTTATGGGTACTCTCATCAATGCGTTACTTTTGCTGCAGGATTAAGCAACAAAATTAAGGATTAAGTGAAGCCAAAACTTTGTGAGGAACAAGTCTTCCATCAGGAGTACACCAGCCATGAATTGAAGATCAGGAATTTCCTTTTTTATAAGCTTGGTGATTTAGAAAAAGCGAGGGACTTTACCCAAGAAGCCTTTATAAGATTATGGAACAACTGTGCCAAAGTAGCCCTTGACAAGGTGAAAGGATTTTTGTTCACCACGGCAAATCGACTATTTCTTGATCATTACGATCATCAAAAAGTAGTGCTAAAATTTGAATACCGTATGGATCGATCAGAAGGTCAAATGGAGCAAAATCCGGAGTTTCTATATGAAGAAGGCGAATTTAAAGAGCGACTAGAAACAGCAGTATCCTCCTTACCGGAGAAACAGCGAGTTGTTTTCCTGATGAGTAGAATTGATAAGTATAAAAACAGAGAAATTGCTGAGCTAATGGATATTTCCATTAAGACTGTGGAGAAGCATTTAAGCACTGCGGTTAAAGCCTTGAAGGATAATTTGGATGAGCTCTCAAATCTAAAAGTTTGATGGAGGGTTTATTGTTACTTGCTCTTTATAAGGTCAAGACATTCTAACTATGGAAGAAAACTTATCAAAATGGCTGAACGGTGAGATCACAGATGATGAGCTTATTGCGCTAATCGGACGGAAGGAGGCATTAAAATATATCCGGATCGTAAGTGAAGTGGATCAATGGGTACCGGACCAGTCTCAGCATTTATTTGATCCAAAAGGAATCACAGCCCTACCAAAGGCAAAAGTGCGATCTATGAGGCCATGGTTTAGCTATGCGGCAGCTGCTATAATTTTATTGTCCATTGTTTCTTATTTCTGGGTGATCATGGGTGACAGCACCGTAACTTTTTCCTCTCAAATTGGGGAAGTCAGATCCATTGAATTACCAGATGGATCCAATGTTACACTAGCACCTAATTCGGAAATATCCTGGGATGAAGAAGAATGGGAAAAAGTTGTTGCAATGAAAGAGAAGAGGCTTAAATCAGAAAGTGCTAGCAGAAAGCTAAAATTGAGAGGAAAAGCACTTTTTGAAGTTGAAAAGGGAATGCCATTCACTGTGGAGTCTTCTGTTGGAACGGTAGAGGTTCTGGGTACCACATTCGAGGTGGATGATTTCGAGGAGGGGCTCAATGTGGTTTGTTTTGAGGGTAGGGTGCGTGCAAAGCCTAAAAAAGCATCTAAATCAGTGATTATTTCAGGAGGTGAAGGATATCTTTTCTTTAAAGGCCGGTGGGAAAATAAAAGAACAATAACCAATACCAAACCGGGATGGCTGCAAAATCAGACAAAATTTGAAAATGCGCCACTTAGCCAGGTAATCAAAAACCTGGAAAAAATTTACGGAATTACGATAGATAAGGGGAACGTTGAAATAACAAGAAGATTCACCGGTACCATCCCAAATAACCAACTGGATGTTGCTCTGAAACTTGTTTTTAGTCCTTTTAAGATCGACTACACAGTGTATGGAAAAAAAATGACTTTATCTAAAGGGAATTAAACTATTTACATGCGCTTCTTAGTTTTTACATTGTTTATTTTGACAATCTTGTCATTATGTGCTCAGGCGGACTCAAAAACTTTTTTTGAAGTAATTGAGGCATATGAAAAAAATGATGAAATCACTTTTTCATTTGACGCTGAACTACTTGGTTTGATTGATGATAATGCTTTTTTTACGGTAAGGGACTTTACGCGCTTCAGCCGAGAAATTGAGAGTCGACTTCCCTTAAAAGTTGAAAGAATAGATGATAAGTACTATACAATAAGCGCGACGGAAACGACCTTTAAAATGGCTGTTTCCGATTCTTTGGATGGATCTATCATTGATGAATCCTTTGGTGTCCAGGTGATAGTAAATGATGCAGCCATCCCCACAAGCTATAATAATGGTTTTTGGGAGTTCGATTATAAACCGGATCACATGGATAAGATTCTAATATTTAGCCAGGGATATAAATCAACTCCAATAGGAGTCAAAGATCTTTTCAATCAAAAAACCATGACAGTCGGTCTCGGTTTGACCACTCGACGGTTAGGTACTGTCGTGGTTGAAGATTATTTAACGAAAGGCATCAACATGCTTCCCTATAAGCAACAGATACAAATAGATGTCGATGATCTTCCATTGCTTCCTGGCGAAACGGATGGGGATATTTTCGCCTCAATCACAGCGCTTCCAGGCATTACCAATCCGGATGGAAGAGCAGGAAATATTTTTATTCGTGGAAGCGAGACAGATCAGACACTGATTCTTTTTGATAACATCCCGGTCTACCATCGTGGGCACTATTATGGTACTATTTCGCCATACAATCCAAAAATTGTAGATGATGTGGAGGTATATCGGAGTGGTTTTCACCCGAGATTAGGTGACCGTGTGGGTGGCGCTATCGTAATAAATTCTGATGACGCTATAGAAAGGTCCAAATACGGGTTGGGAGCAAACACCTTGTTTGCTATGGGCTATGGAAAACTCAAACTTTCAGAAAAGCTAACAGGTTCTCTCAGTATTCGAAACTCATATCCAAGAACTTTTAAGTCGCCTAAACTGGAAGAAATATCTGAATCTGTCTTTGCGGGCACTTCCCTCGTTACCCAACAAGGTTTATTGACTAATAGGGTGGAGGTAGGCTTTAGCGATTACAATGGTAAGTTGTCATATCAGGTAGATAAACGAAACCTTCTTGGATTGTCAGTTCTTCATACTTTTTCAGACATCAATTTTTTACCAGTCACTCCTCCTAATCTAAAACCTAGATCGAATGATAACAGGTATGTAAATACCGGAGCTAACCTTTTCTGGGAGTCAAATTTGGGGCAAGGGTGGGAGTCAAATTTTAGTACTACTTATTCTAACTACGATTTTGAATTTCAGGTAAACACTTTAGCACAAGATGTGGAGCCTTTTCTTTCTAACAACAGCATTGATGATTTCAATGTAATCCACGAGTTTTCAAAAGAAAGTAGTTATTCCAGTTTTCAGTTTGGGTTGGACTATAAGTGGCAAAACGTATCCACCAATTACCAAAATCAGCTAAGAGATTCTTCGATTTATAAAATACAAAAAACAGTCATATCTAATACAATTGCGCCGTTTGCAAACTTTGAATATTATGGATGGAGCAAATGGGTTTTTCAGGTCGGTTTTAGGGGCACTTACTATAGTGCTTTGAATGATTTCAGTATTTCTCCAAGGGTTCTGTTCAACTATCATTTAACCGATCGAATCGTTTTGAAGGGTTCTCACGGATGGTACAATCAATTTTTGAGTCAAGTGAAAAACCTGGAGTACTCCAGTGGCGGATTCGATAACGAACTATGGACGCTTGCGGATGACGAATCCGGATTTATCATTCGGGGGTCACAGTCCATGTTTGGAGGAGTAATTGATGTTAACAAATGGATTGTTGATGTAGAGGCATTTTATAAGAATGCAAATGATGTCACTATTTATGAAGATAGAAGACTGAATCCGGATAAGGATTATTACACCATGGAACAGGAAACTTATGGTGTTGACTTATTGCTAAAAAAGCAAGTAACAGAAGATCTGTGCCTATGGACCGGATATTCCTACCATGATTCTAAGATCGCAATAGATACGACAGATCAGGTCAGCTATAAGTCAAAGTTTGTTCAGCCACATGTTTGGTATACAGGTGGAGCTTTTAAGAAAAATCGTTGGAAAATTTCTGCCGGATGGAGATATGCTTCAGGTCTATATGCATATTCCCTTGATATTGCATATGCAGAGTCTATATTCAAAGCAGGGCCTCCACCTGGATCCGGCCCACCCCCTTCTGGTCCTCCGCCGCGTAATCCGTTCGAAGACGTACCGGAAAGATATCCAAGTGTTCACTCATTGGATATTTCAGCTTCCTACAAAATACCTCGAACAGATCAGCGAAAATGGAGTGCATCTTTCGGCCTGTCAATTATCAATTCTTTAAACGAATCTAACCTGACAGATCGAGTGTACAGGAGCAGAGATGGATTTGTGGACAGAGAAGCCATTGGGTTTGCACCAAACCTGATGATCATCCTAGAGTGGTAGATTTGGCATATGAAGCTTTTCGAGAAAAAGATAACGGTAACCAACGATCACCTCGACTTCAATGACCATGTGAATAATCTGGTGTACATGCAGTGGGCCTTAGATATTTCACGTGAACATTGGCTTTCAGAGATTACGGCAGAGATCAATGAAAAATATTTCTGGATGGTGCGATCACACCATGTCGTGTATCACAATCAAGCTTTTTTAAACGATGAAATAAGGATAAAAACTTTTGTCGATGGTTACAGAGGCCCTTTTTCGGATCGAGTCGTAAAAATCTATAAACAGGACGTCCTATTAGTTGAAGTTAAATCCAATTGGTGCTTAATTGATCGAGCGACTCAAAAGTTGAAACGGATACCAGAAGAAATTCAAAGTCTTTTTAAATAAACAATCCGACTATATTTGCCGACTCTGGGGCTATAGCTCAGTTGGCTAGAGCGCTACACTGGCAGTGTAGAGGTCGCCGGTTCGAGACCGGCTAGCTCCACTTTTTATTTTATCACCCTCCTAAAATTCTTCACATTCTTTTTGTAATAGTCACTTAATAGATTGGATTCCACTACTCCGCTAGACGAAGAGGCATGCACAAATAGTATCTTATCATTACCCACATAGGTAATCATGCCACTATGAAACCACTTACTGCCTTTTTTCTTAAACTTGAAATAGACAAGATCTCCTTCGCGTATGCCATTCCAACCCTTTTTATTACCAGTCTTAGATTGTTCTTTGGCAGTTCGTGGGAGATTCACTCCAATTGTTTTGTAAGAATTGTAAATCAACCCTGAGCAATCAATGCCTGATCGTGACATGCCTCCCCATTTATATGGAACGCCAATATAAGATCGGCCTGTTTTTATGACAGACTCAATTTTCCGTCTTTTTTTCTTGTTTTGGGCTGGGGAGGAAATAAAAATACCTGCTACCAAAAAAAAAGCCAGCAGGTATTTTAGATATGTTGTATAATTTTTGATCACTTACCTAACCACGAATTAAACATCCACTGAGTTTTTTCTTGTGCATTAACAAGCCCAATCATCATGTCTTCCGTTTCATTGTCACCAGTTTCAACGGCCAACTCTTTCACTTTATTTTCTTGCGCTACAAGTGTGGTCAGATTACTTACTATAGTTTTCACCAATACCTCATCGTTAGACTCATCCTGTATTGATTTGATGTTTGATTTTTTCAGATAAGTTTCCAATGTATGATCTGGTCGTCCACCTATTGTTAAGATGCGTTCAGCGATATCATCAATATTTGTGAGTGCTTCAGTATACAACTCTTCAAATTTTGCATGTAATTCGAAAAACCTTGGACCTTTAATATTCCAATGTGCACCTCTTGTATTCTGATAATAGATATGAAAGTCTGAAAGAAGCTGATTAAGTTCTGATATTAATTTTTCCGACATAAAATTCTGCTTTTTTAATTTTTACTAAAAATTCAAATCGATAGTATAGATTATTTAGTAATAAAACAGAATAGATCAAGGTTTTGTTCATCCTGATCACTCAAACTAAAATCATCTACAGTGATTGATTTCACTAACTCATCATCGGTTGATTTTAGTTTATTTCGATTCATTCTGTTAAGAATATCATAAGGTATTCTTAACATGCCCGCAGGAAGCTTATGTTGAAGATCAAAGAAATCATATCGCATAATTCGCTGGACTGAAGCTCGGTTTCTCTCATGGTAGCTCAAAACTTTTTCATTTCCGGCGACACCCTTCATTTCTACTTTATTAAAGTGCTTTTTACACAATTTCGTTAGTTCATCTGCCGTGTATTCACGCTCATGCCATGGATTTCTGGAAAGGGTCATTTTTCTGTTTGGAGTGGAAATCATGGCCGTCCCTCCAGGCTTTAACACCCGATAAATCTCTCTGATAAATCCCTCATCATCCTTTACATGTTCAATAACCTGGAACGTAACAATGCAATCAAATGAGTTGTCCTCAAATGGGAAGGGTGGAAACACGCCACTCATGAATTGATAATCAGGGTATTTTTTTTCCAGATTATCAATAACCGTTTTGATTTTGTCAATGCCAATGTATGAGTCAGCGTGTGGAGCGAGTAATTCTACGCCTCGACCTTCGCCACATCCTAGCTCAAGCAAATCGCCTTTTATGAAAGGTTTAGCCTGGTAATAAGCAGCAAGTAATCGTTGATGAATTACGTTATCTGATGGAATTTTATCAGAAGCAATTTCTGTAGTGTACACACTCATATGATGGTATAACGTATGATTTTTGTTTAAAGAGCACAAAGAAAATCAATTATATAGCTAATTTGGATTCCTCATGAGAAAGCTTTCAATATTATTAGGGATATTCCTCATCATCTGTGTGATTTCAGCACAAGCAATAAACTTCAGTCGGGTTAACGTTGCTTGGCAGTATGATGTAAATTTTGATGTCAGAATGATACACAGAGTAGCAAAATCTGAGGAGGGTAATATTGTTTTTTTAAAGGTTTTGTCAGATTCACTTTCAGGTTGGGAATTTGAATTTTTAGTTCAGGATGGATATGAATCTGAGACCCATAGGATCATTCAATTATCCAATGTAGATACGTTAATCAACGTTGAAGGTCAGGTACTAATAAAAGCATCACTACCTAATATCGAAGAAAACCTTTTGGTTATCAAATTTTTCAAACCGGAAAAATTCTTGTATTACGATATCAGTTTAAAAATTGGATCATTATCTTATCCAAGTGTCTATCCTGTGAATGAAAATGGCATCCCGATCCTTGAAAACTACATCAACCGATCTGGACATACCTGGGTTGGAAACGAATCTTTTTTAGCAATGCAGTATGAGGATGCATTTCTACCAGCTGATCCCCCAATGGCTGACATGAAACCCTTAGCACCTCAGGTAAACTTAGATTCTTCTTTTGTTTTTGATAGGGAAGCGAATTTTAAGGAAAATTGCTTTTACACCGTCAGGAAAGATTCACTTGCCTCAGTTGGTGTAACTCTTTTAAATACTCCGCCATATTTTCCTGGATATCGAAAATTGGTAGAGTTAATTGAATCCATGTTCTACTTAATGAGTGAGCAAGAAAAAAAATCGATTCTGAAGTCTAAGAACCCAAAACAATCCTTCGATTCTTTTTGGATGAATACTTACGCCACAAAATCTCGTGCCAGAAATGCGATTCGGAAATACTATAATTTGGTTGAGAGATCCAATAAATTATTTACCGACTTTAAGCCGGGATGGAAGTCAGATAGAGGAATGATGTACATCGTTTTTGGAACGCCTGATGAAGTTTATCGAACAGGAAATTCTGAAGAATGGTACTATGATGAGGGATCGGCTTTTGAGTTTACAATTATCTCGACTTTTTTTGCGCCAAAAACTTATACTCTTCGCAGAAATAAGGATCTGGAGGAAAAGTGGTTTACCCAAATAGCGGCGATGCGTCGAGGAATCTAATGAATAAAAAATCCGACATTATCTACGGCATACGTACCGTTATTGAGGCCGTTAAATCAGGGCAGCATATGGAGCGAGTCTTTATACAGAAGAGCTTGAAAGGCGATTTGTACAAAGAGCTGATGATTGAGCTTCATCAAACATCGACACCAATCTCAAAAGTGCCGGTTGAGCGAATTAATAAGTTCACTAAAAAAAATCATCAGGGAGTAGTTGCACTCATTTCTCCGGTTCAATATCATACGCTGGAACATTTGGTGCCAAAGCTTTATGAAGAAGGAAAAAATCCACTTATTCTCATTTTAGATGAAATAACTGATATTCGAAATTTTGGTGCAATTGCAAGAACGGCAGAATGTCTAGGGGTTCATGGGATTGTGATCCCCTCCAGGGGTGGAGCCCAGATCAATGAGGATGCAGTAAAAACATCTGCAGGTGCTTTTAATTACTTGCCGGTATGCAGAGAGAAGAACCTACTCGATGCAGCAAGATTTCTACAGGAATCAGGAATAAACATTGTTTCCTGTTCGGAGAAAACGAAAACTACGCTGGATAAAGTAAACTTCACCGGGCCAACTGCCATTATTATGGGTTCGGAGGAAAGCGGCATTTCCGAAGAATTGATTCAGATCTCCAATGAGGTCGCTAAAGTGCCATTAACAGGAGCTATTGAGTCTCTGAATGTAGGAGTTGCAGCTGGTATGGCGCTATATGAAGTTCAGCGTCAACGAAACGATTAAACAAATTTTTCTCCTTTTTCAGTTTTTACGTCTGTTATAAAGTCCCTGAAAATCGAAGAATCTTCTTTTTTGCACACCAACAGAACGTCATCAAAATCAGCTATGAGTAGACCTTCACAACCTTGTACAACTGTAAGTTTATTTTTAGTGCCTTTGATGTAATTGTCTTTAGCATCATAGACCATCACTGACCCCTCAACAACATTTTCATTCACATCCTTATCCTTTATTTCGTGGAGGGCGTTCCAGGATCCAAGGTCTGACCATCCGAAATCTCCAGGTACTACGAATACGTTTTCGGATTTCTCCATGATCGCATAATCAATAGAAATATTTTTGCACTGACTGTATGTTTTCTTAATAAAAGATCGCTCATTGTCGGTAAAATACTCATTAAGCCCTGCGGCAAAAAGACTGGCGATTTCCTCTTCATGTTTTTCAAAAGCATTAATGATAGAATGGATTGACCAAACGAAAATTCCTGAGTTCCATAGAAAGTCTCCACTTTCTAAAAACTTAACAGCTAAATCAGCCTCGGGCTTTTCAGTGAAGGTTTTTACTTTTTTCACTTCTACACCAGGCTCGCTTATATACTGAATGTAGCCATATCCAGTTTCAGGGCGGTTAGGCCGTATTCCAATCGTGATTAATTTCTCATCATCCGAAGCACCCTTGATGGAGGTGGATATCACTTCATTAAATTCTTTTTCTTTAAAAATGACATGATCCGAAGGACTTACTACCAGAACGGCGTTTGGATCCTTTTTCATGATTTTATAAGCTGCATATGCAATGCAAGGAGCAGTATTTCTCTTTTCTGTTTCCAGTAAAATTTGATGACTTTCTATCTCAGGCAGTTGCTCTTTGATGAGCCCCTCATACTTATCATTAGACACCACCCAAATTTTATCTTCGGTCGTGATTCCTTTGAATCGATCAAAAGTCATTTGTAATAGAGATCTACCTGACCCTAATACATCTAAAAACTGTTTTGGTTTCTTATCTCGGCTGTATGGCCAAAAGCGTGTTCCACTTCCGCCTGCCATAATCACAACATAAATATTTGAACTCATAAGATTTTGTGAGAAATTCGCGTTAGAAATAACCGTTGCAAATATAGCTTATCCCTTTGCGTTAAAATAACGCACTCACCTGAAAGGTCAATTTGTTTGCAATCAAGGTTTTGATTAACTTTTTACTTTATCAATCAGGAGAAATGGAGACAACTACTGAAGTGAGTCTTAAGGAAAGCCTCAAGCGTGTATTTGGATACGACAAGTTTAGAGGTAAGCAAGAGGATATCATTCATAATATTCTTGATAGGAAAAATACGTTCGTTATAATGCCAACAGGGGCAGGTAAGTCTCTTTGTTATCAGTTACCTGCAATCGTTCAAGAAGGCACTGCCATTGTCATTTCTCCTTTGATAGCTTTGATGAAGAATCAGGTAGATCAAATGAATGCAGTTGGTATTCATGCGCGGTTCTTAAATTCTACACTGACGAAATCGGAGAGTAATAGAGTTAAAAAAGATACCATATCAGGAATTGTAAAACTCCTCTATGTAGCACCTGAATCATTGACCAAAGAGGAAAATGTCGAATTTCTCAAACAGGCAACAATTTCCTTCGTTGCGATTGATGAGGCGCATTGTATTTCGGAATGGGGGCACGACTTTAGGCCGGAATATAGAAGGATCAAGGATATCATCGCTCGGCTTGGAGATATTCCAATGATTGCTCTTACTGCTACAGCTACTCCTAAAGTTCAGCTGGATATTCAGAAAAACTTATCAATGGATGGTGCTCACCTCTTCAAATCATCATTCAATAGGACTAACCTTTATTATGAGGTAAGGCCAAAGCAAAACGCGAAAAAACAACTAATAAAATTCATCAAAGGCCATAAGGGAGAAAGTGGGATTATTTATTGTTTAAGTAGAAAGAAGGTCGAGGAAATTGCAGAATTCCTTCGAGTCAACGATATTAATGCAGCTCCCTACCATGCTGGTATGGAATCGAAAGAGCGCATGAAAAATCAAGATGGGTTCTTAAATGAAGACATTGACGTCATCGTGGCAACTATCGCTTTTGGAATGGGGATTGATAAGCCTGATGTAAGATTTGTTGTCCACTATGACGCGCCGAAATCTATCGAAGGATATTATCAGGAGACAGGTAGGGCCGGTAGAGACGGTATCAATAGTAATTGTCTCATGTTCTATTCTTACAATGACATTCTAAAACTGGAAAAATTTAATAAGGATAAGGCGGTCACAGAAAGAGAGAACGCCAGATTCCTACTTGAGGAAATGGCGTCCTATGCGGATTCTGCCATTTGTAGAAGGAAGCAATTGCTGCACTACTTTGGGGAAGAATTTGGAAAAGATAATTGTGGCCAATGTGACAACTGCGTCTACCCTAAAGAGCAATTTGAAGGGAAAGAGATAATTGAGCTGGTAATACAGGCTGTAAAGCAGACGAATGAGCGATTCGATATTAACCATCTAGCATCGCTGGTGGTGGGAAAACTAACCCAACATGTGAAAAGCTACGATCATGATAAGCTCGATGTATTTGGAAAGGGGAAAACGATTAATGATGATGAAAACTTCTGGCGGTCAGTAATTCGTCAAACATTACTTCATGAATTTCTTAAAAAGGACATAGAGAATCCAGCGGTATTCAGGGTTTCAAAAAAGGGGAAAGAGTTCTTGTCGAACCCTTATTCCCATAAGCTTTCCAAAGATCATGAGTACGAATCAGATGCGGAAAGCGAGGACGAAATGGACAAAGTTCCTGTCAACGTTAGTGCATATGATAAAACACTTTTCGGAATGCTTAAAAAGCTACGAAAAGATATCGCTCATCATGAAGATATTCCACCATATGTGATTTTCAGCGATCCATCTATGGAAGAAATGTGTACTGTCTATCCAACAACTATGGATGATCTGAAGCAGATTATAGGTGTTGGTGAGAGCAAAGCAAAAAAATTCGGTGAGCCATTTTTGCAGATGATCGAAGAATATATAGAGGAGAACGATATCGTGACGGCTTCAGATGTGTTGATCAAAACCTCAGGAACCAAATCAAAAAATAAGATTTATATCATTCAGCATATCGATCAGAAGATGGACTTTGAGGAGATAGCAGAGGCACGTGGTATGAAATATGAAGATGTAATCGCTGAAGTTGAAAATATTTGTTACTCTGGCACCAAGCTAAACATAGACTATTACATCGATCAATTGCTCGACGATGATAGGCAGGACGATATATATGATTATTTCTTGAATGCTGAAACAGATGAATTGGCGGTTGCAATGGATGAGCTAGGAGAATTCTATTCGGAAGATGAGGTAAGGTTGATGCGAGTGAAGTTTATGTCAGAGTATGCACATTAGCTAGTTTCTTTATTTTTTTGAAATAAGAAGGATTACAGTGAACTTAGCTCTCAGTTTCCAAAATCACACTCAATGAACATCCTTATTCTTGGTTCCGGCGGTCGCGAACATGCATTAGCCTGGAAGATCAAACAAAGCCCAAAATGTGGAAAAATTTTTATTGCACCAGGCAATGGTGGAACACTAAAGATGGGCACCAATCTGGATATAGATCTTAAGAATTTTGAGAAAGTTGGCGAAGCGATTAAAGAAAACAACATTGAGATGTTGATTATTGGTCCGGAAGACCCGCTAGTTAATGGCATTGTTGATCACTTGAGGGCGAATAAAGATTTCAAAAAATTGAAAATTATTGGTCCGAAAGCAAAAGGGGCAATGTTAGAAGGGAGTAAGGAGTACGCAAAAGAGTTCATGAAAAAACATGGTATTCCTACAGCTGACGCCAGAACAGTGACTAAGGAGAACCTTGAGGAAACGATTAAATACATGGAGCGACTCGATCCTCCTTATGTTTTGAAGGCAGATGGTTTGGCAGGAGGCAAAGGAGTAATTATTACCGAAGAGCTTGAAGAAGCGAGAAAATCACTTCGTGATCTGATTGAAGATAAAAAGTTTGGAGCGGCTAGTGAAAAAGTGCTTTTAGAGCAGTTTCTAAGAGGAATAGAGGTTTCTTTCTTTGTAATAACAGATGGCAAGGATTATCGAATTTTACCTGAGGCAAAAGACTATAAACGAATTGGAGAAAGAGATACTGGTTTAAATACAGGAGGAATGGGAGCGGTCTCACCGGTGGTATTTGTTGATCGTGCATTTAAAGAAAAGGTAAACAAGCAGATAATTAAGCCTACAGTAAAGGGGCTTAAGAAAGACAAAATTGATTATTGTGGTTTCATCTTTTTTGGATTAATAAATGTCGGTGGTGACCCATATGTTATTGAATACAATGTAAGGATGGGAGACCCAGAGACAGAGGTGGTTCTTCCTCGGATAAAAACAGATTTGTTAGAGCTGCTCATTGCAGCTGCGGATAAAAATTTGATAGATACTGAGATTGAATATGAACGATTTACGGCATCTACGGTAATGTACGTTAGCAGAGGGTATCCTGAATTTTATGAAAAAGGTCACGAAATATCAGTTGGAGATATCCGAACTGTATTGCCCTTCCATGCAGGCACTAAAATGGTCGATGGAAAGTTGATAACCAATGGTGGTCGTGTAATTGCCCTCACTGGTTTGGGAAAAAATTTAGGTGAAGCACTGAGTAAGTCATATGCAGGAGGGAAAGAAGTAAACTGGGAAGGGAAAAGGTTCCGTGAAGATATCGGGTTTGACCTTAAAGAGTTAGGGCAATAACATTCCTGCTTTTCAATACTTAGTTTCCTATGGATATCTATTAGATTACGAGAATTATGGGGTGTGCAAGTTGTGGTACAGGAGAATCAGCCGGTTGTCAAAACAACGGTCATTGCAGCACAGGAGGGTGCAATAAATTAAATGTGTTCGACTGGTTATCGAACATGGACGTACCGGCTATGCATCGTTTTAACATAGTAGAAGTGCGGTTTAAAAACGGCAGAAAAGAATTCTTTCGCAACCACAATAAACTAGATATCGTAACGGGGGATCCAATAGTTGTGGACGTTCCCAACGGTCATCATATTGGATATATATCAATGCAAGGTGAGTTGGTTAGACTCCAAATGTCCAAAAAAGGAGTGAAGGAAGAAGAAGTAAGAGACATCTATCGTAAAGCTACCTCCAGAGATATGGATAGGTGGCAGGAAGCCCGAAACAGGGAAGAGACAGTGATGTATCGCACAAAAGAAATCATCCAGGATACTAAACTTGAAATGAAACTAACAGATGTGGAATTTCAAGCCGATGGTACTAAAGCTACGTTTTTCTATTCAGCAGAAGGAAGAGTCGATTTCCGGGAATTAATCAAAATTCTCGCAAGCGAATTCAAAATTCGGATTGAGATGCGACAGATTAGTGTTAGGCAGGAAGCAGGGCGAATTGGAGGTTTAGGAGTATGTGGTAGAGAGCTGTGTTGCTCCACATGGTTAACCGATTTCAAAAATGTCTCTACCTCGGCAGCTCGCTATCAAAATTTATCACTTAACCCAAGTAAACTATCAGGTCAGTGTGGTAGGCTGAAGTGCTGCCTCAATTATGAGCTTGACACCTATATGGACGCTTTGCAAGATATCCCGGAAGTAGAGACACCTCTGAAAACTGAGAGAGGTAACGCTAAACTCCAAAAGACGGACATCTTCAGGAAGATCATGTGGTTTGGATACGACGATGATAATAATTGGTATTCTGTTGATGTGAATAGGGTCAAAGAAATTCAATCGCTAAATAAGAAAGGAAAAAAGCCATTTTCACTATTGGAAAATGAGACTGAAGCGGATAAAACGGAATCCTCAATCAACTCTGACTTGGAAGCGATGGATCGAAAGTTTAGTGGTCAGGTAGGAAAAAAGAAAAAGAAGCAAAAAAAGTTTAGAGGAAAAAAATCGAAGCAAAAACCTGAAAAATCCTGATATGCGATATTTGATCATCTTATGTCTGGCGGTAGCTCTAGCTGCGTGTGACTCAAACAGAGTCTATGAAGATTTCAATGACATGGAGGAGGCTTTCTGGCATCTGGACTCCATTCAGACCTTTAGTTTTGAAATTAAAGACACCACCAAGAAATACAATATAAAAGCAACTTTCAGGAACGCTTCATCTTATCCATTTTACAACCTGTATTTTCAATATACACTGACAGATTCATTGGATAATGTTTTAATGCAGCAATTAAAACAAGTGGATTTATTTGAGCCTAAAACAGGCGAACCAAAAGGAAGTGGTTTAGGTGATTTATTTGACCACTCATTCATGCTCGAAGAAGGCTACCAATTTGAAAGTCCGGGTAAATATTCACTTTCTCTTGAGCAATACATGCGTAGAGATACACTTCCCTTTATTCTTTCTGTGGGAGCGAGGGTCGAATTTTTTGAACCAACTGACTAGTTAGCATACAAAAACTTTCGCATCTTTTCTTTTGCCGAATCTACGTCTAGCCAAAACTCACGACTATGGAATCTGACGTGGGGCCAATTCTTCATCATTAGATGGAAATGCTGATAAGCATAAATCTGTTTCGTTGACAATGCCTGATGATACCGCTCGTCATCTGTGAGTATTAGGCCAGTATACGTATCGCCTTTTTTCGCTGATAAATCTGCAAATGGCAGCTCTTTAGCTAATTTGAATTCTTCAAATTCATGAAAGGAGTTTTCTTGAATTCGGTTCCTTAAAAACCAATCCACATTGTAATCTTGATAATTTGGAATATGTGGCTTCCACTTGTTGGCACTCACGTTCCATGCATATTCCAGGTATTTTTTTAGCAGTTTGGGGCCTTCATTTTTCGTATCCTCTGTCTTAAGTTGCTGATGTAAAATACTGCTGACCACTATGACCTTTTCTTTAGCTCGAGTCACGGCAACATTCAATCTATTTTCACCCCCTGAAGCATTTAGACTACCAAATTGAAGTTTAAGTTTTCCTTTTTTGTCTGGCGCATATCCAACACTAAAGATGATTATATCACGCTCATCACCCTGAACATTCTCAATGTTTTTCACAAAAAGAGATTCCGGAATATTTATTTTTCCTTTTATTGCCTCTTCTTCGAGGAGATCTAAAATGAATCCTTGCTGCTTGTAATTGAAGGTAACGATTCCAATCTCAAGCTCTGGCTTTTGCTTGATTAATTCGAGTGCTCGGTTTACTACCTCTTTCGCTTCAATTTCATTCATTCCATCATCCCATACCCCCTTAATCTCAACGAACTCAATCGCAGGCTCTTGTTTATTGACATATTGATAGTCCGGTAATAACCGAAGTTTTCCATTATAAAAGTGCTCATTAGAAAAATCAATGAGTTCGAGCGATTTACTTCTATAATGACCAGACAGGCTCACCTCAGGCAAATAGTGTTTAGTCAGATCAAGCAAGGAATCAATAGCTAATTCTGGCGTATCATCATCTTCTTCATCCCATCGTACTCGATACAAGTCACTTGGCTGAAGCTGCATGCTATCTCCGGTGACCACAATTTGCCTCCCTCGATACATTGCAGGAATTCCCCTTTCAGCAAAACACTGAGACGCTTCATCAAAAATGACCAAGTCAAAATTTTCTTGCATTGGAAAAATTGCAGAGGCACTTTCTGGAGAGCACATCCAGCAGGGCAATAGTGTGAAGAGCTCATCTGAGAATTCTGAAATAACTTTCCGAATAGGCCAGATTCTTCTTTTTTTAGTCACCTGATGTTGCAAGTCCCGATAGGTTACTCTGTTTTTAAGCCGGTTATACTCAATATCTTCGTACGTCTTTTCCCGTGCTTTCAAAAGAAGAATTTCTTTACTTGCTTCTCGTTTTGCTTCAATTTGGTCTCGAAGTTCTTCCGCCAAAGCATCAAGCTGTCCGGATGTAACAATCCGCAAATCAGGATACTTAGACTCGATATGATCTATCCATGCTAAGGCAAGGCTGTTTTTAAAAAGCTTGATACCATCTTCAATAGAAGCGCTATTAGAAGACGTAATTTCGTCCAGGACTTTAATTTCTTCCCGTGTAAGGTCTGATTTCAGTTTATGGTAGACACAGATTGCATCGAAATCTTTCTTTAATAACTTCTCCAGTTTATGTGGATCTTCTTTCTTCAGTATGATTGCTCGAATCTGATGGATATTAATATACCTGCTCCAAAGTGAAAGTTGAAGAGGTACCTTATGAATCAATGATACCAGGTGATCAAGTCGTTTATGGTAAGCCTTATGCTCTAGTTTTCCTACGGGGAGATACTCATTAAGCGATCTGACGGTCTGTGCTACTGCAAACATATTGAGCCCCATTTTCTGCCAATAGAACCAATCCTGAAGGTCGATCTTTCGGAAGCTGGAAGGAAAATTATGAAGCCAGGAATTTTTCTGAATCTCAGAAAGTGAATGCTCAAAGTTCAGCCGATTATCAATCCGTTCAACTAAAACACTAAAGCCTCTTTTGTTGCTTTTGAGGTCGTTGGCTACCATTACTCGTTTCAGAAAAGTTTTTTCTTTTGATAGAAGCTTCCATTTCAGCCAACTAAATGGATTTTTCCTGGCTCGCATGGCAGATTGAAGCACCTCCTGAAACCTACCTAAATCCGATGAAGGGAGTGTACTTTCCAGGCCTACTCCACGAAAGCAAACCATCATTGTTCGTTCCGTTTGTGAAAGCCAATTAAGATCTTCAGTAGGTTTGTCAGCATGTAGCTGCTGGTATACTTTAAATATAACAGCTTCCTTTAGTCCTTCTACCAGTTCAATTAGGGCGGGAAGTTTTTGAGAAAGGTATTCTCCGGTTTCAAAATCTATTGGTTGAGAACAAAATTCTTTTGAGGTATCAATCAACATTTCGTTGAATGCAGGCACCTCGCCGAGAACATTTTTTAATAGGATTAGATCTCCGGTTTGATAGGATGCAAACGATGGTCCTTTCGCCCAAAAATGTGTCCGCTTTTCAAATTTGTCAAAGTAACTTAAATAGGACTTAAATTTTCTCTCTACATCATCTAATACAGAAAAATGAAAAGCCCTATACTCAAGGTTCATACTAAAGCTGGATTCATCAGGACTACTAGTCAGATAAAGCTCTTTAGCTGATTTCCCACACTCTGATTCATCAAAAAGAGCGTCTCGAAATTCCTGTAACTCTTCGACAATTTGATCAATCCTTCTGCTTGCCTGTAAAAATCCTCTTTCCAACTGAATAGCGTCCAGGCTATTGTTTTTTTGCTGGTATACTTCAACTGATTCTATTTGCTGGTCTATTTGCTCATAGATTGGCTTACGGTCATTTTTAAAGTCATGAACAAGCGCAACAAAGTCATGTCCTTCTTTTTCTTTTAGACGATTATAAACCACATCAAGTGCAGCTTTTTTCTGACAGACTAGAAGTACATTCTTACCACGGGCAATAAAATCGCATATCAAATTACTTATAAGCTGTGATTTACCAGTCCCGGGCGGCCCCTGAACAACGAGCGAATTGCCTTTTTTTATTTCCTTGAGCGCATGCTCCTGATAGGCATCTAAAGGAAAAGGCGTAAACGTATTTTCCTCATTTACCCGATCAAAAAGTGCCAGTTGATTTTCGTTTTCCTTTTGAACTTTTTTCACGAAAAACTCTTCAAGATCTGTTTCCTTTTGATCTTCCAATAGCTTCACATAGTCAGGAACCAGGTAAGAACCAGACTGTGGAAATATGCCAAGAACTGCCTGAGGAAACATTTTAAGTGCTCCGGTTTTTTCACCTGACTCAAGTTGAGATTTTTTTAAGTCAGAAAAGCTTTTTAGCTCATCTGTGAAATTTTCCTGATTGAAATTGAGCTCTACCCCGCTGTTCTTTAAAAGCTCATAAAGTTGTGTTCTAAAAACAGTTGCATCTCGATCATAATCATCAATGACTGTCTCAACCAACTCTTCGTCCAATGGAACCTGATTGTAATAAGAATATGCGAGAAGAAATGTTTTGTTGAATGTGATGTTTACATCATCCCTACGGGATAAATACCATTCATTCTTTTCTCTTTCTATTGAAACTGGAAAAAAGAGGAGCGGACACCTTACCAATGTGTCGTCAGCGAATTTCCCTTTTACAAATGGCCATCCTATATATAAATCTTTAGCTCCGCGCTCATCAAATATAAATTTCTCAATTCGTTTGATTTTTCGCAGGCGGTTACTCAATTCGTTGGCTGCCTTGCCTCTACTATCAACCTCCGTACACAGCGCAATTTTTTTTTGCTGAACAATGAGCTTTCTGATTATCTCGAAGCTTGCCTCATTTTTTTCGAAATCAAAATCATGGATATCCACAAACTGGTCTTTAAGAAGACGGGAAAGGAGTAGTGAGCGATTGTTACCAGAGAGGTTACTTAATCTTCTTAAGTATGACTTGAGAATTTTTTGCATGCCTATTCCAAATATGGCTTTAATCTCATGAAAGTAGCATGGTCCATAGCCTTTATTTTAAGTAACTCATTCACATTATGGAAATCTCCATGCTCTTTTCTATAATTGATTATTACTCTGGCCAAATCATAAGAGACGTAAGGGTGTCTCGCAAGATGTTGAATTGAATCGGTATTTAGGTTAATGCTATTGACCGGCGATTGAATTTGGAAAGATTTGAGAAGATTGGATATTGTTTCCGGTTTTAATCCATAAACTTCGTTTAATTGAGTTGAGTCAGAAAATCCACCAAGTAGATCTCTGTACTTAATTATTCGGTCAGAAAAAGCAGGCCCAATTCCGTAAATCTCCTGCAATTCTTCTGCTGTTGCAGTATTGATATCACGGGGTATGATCGAGTGCTCTTTACTTTCTGTTTTTTTGGAAAAGTTCTTTGGCTTATTTCCAACAACCGAGCGAATTGGTAGGTTTTTGCTGACTTGCTCAGGCTCGTTCTTTTCCTCGGTTTTTTTTAGCTCATAAGAAGCTTTTACTTGATTTATCCATTCAATAGCAGAACTATCTGCAAGTATTTGAGGTTGACTTTTCAAATAATGGATTCTTGTTTGCGTCACAAAAATTAGAAGAGTGATGATTAAAATCAGTACAAGCGTGCCTCTGGACTCAGTTTTTGTAAAGCCCAATGCCCTTGAAATAACATTTGTTAAATATTTAATCATTATTTATAATGATTCTAAATAAGAATTGACTGATTTTTATCACCACCAATATACCAAACCCACTGTTATTTTTGCATGCCAAATGATTGAGATGGAAGGATTTAAGGCTTTAGGATTATCATATAAAAACGCACCGATTGACATCCGGGAAAAGGTGGCTTTCAATGAATCTGATTCAACGGACTTCATTTTAAAGTTACAAGAGCTTTTTGAAGTGGAAGAGGCATTGCTTGTATCGACGTGTAATAGAACTGAACTTTACTATTCTGCTCCAAATGACCTTTCGAAAGAAATCCTTGGACTCATCTCTTCCTTCAAACACATTTCGAGTCAGGAACTTAAGGGTTACTTTCAATTTTATTCCTCCAAGGAGGCGTCAAAACATTTGTTTAATGTAACGCTTGGATTAGAATCTCAAGTTTTAGGAGACATTCAAATAAGCAACCAAGTCAAAAGAGCTTATCAGCAGAGTGCAGATTTGAATATGGCTGGCCCTCATCTCCATAGGCTAATGCACACAATTTTCTATGCGAATAAAAGAGTTGTTCAGGAAACAAGTTTGCAAGACGGAACAGCCTCAGTAGCCTCAGTAGCCGTTGACCTGGTTAGAGGATTTATTGGCAATATTGAAAACCCCAGAATTGCACTTATTGGTCTAGGAGAGATCGGACAAAATGTGCTGGAAAATTTAGATAGCAAAGAAGCAACAATTACACTGGTTAACAGAACTAAATCAATTGCTGAAAAGCTTTCTGAAGGAAAAAATATTTTGGTTAAAGACCTGTCAAATCTGGAAAGCATCATTACTGAAAATGATGTTGTAATCTCAGCAGTTGCTACGAGTGCTCCGCTAATAACAGCGGACCATTTGAGTGAAGAAATACTTCATAAGCTCTTCATAGACTTGTCTGTACCAAGAAGCATCGCCCAGGAAGTAGAGAGAGTTCCCGGCGTTTCGGTTTATAATGTGGATCAGCTTGCTGAAAGAACATTAAAAGCCAGAGCCATACGTACGAAAGCTATTCCAGCCGTTGAGAATATCATTGAAGAGGAGCTTAGCAACTTTATGTCATGGAAAAATGAAATGGGAGTTTCTCCAACCATACAGAAGTTAAAAATTGCTTTAGATCAAATTCGAAAAGAGGAATTATCCCGTCATAAAAAGCTATCAGATAAGGAAATTGAGTTACTCGATGTTGTTACTAAAAGTATGATTCAGAAGGTAATCAAATTACCAGTTTTGCAATTGAAGGCAGCATGTAAGCGAGGGGAATCAGAAACATTAGTTGAGGTCTTAAATGACCTTTTTAATCTTGAATCTACTAAGATAGAAAAGAGATAACCCGCCTTATATTTGTTAGCGGGAGATGCGAATTCTTATTTCAATATTATTTTTATCTTTTTTCTACTTTTCAAAAGCAGATGATTTTACTGTTTTTGAAAAGGATGGATACTTTGGTATCAAAGACCAGACAGGTACTGTTACTGTTCCTGCAGTATATGAAAAATTAGGATGGTCAGATGGATCCGAAGAAGTTCGAAATGGTGTCATAGGATTTAAGCAAAACAATCTTTGGGGATTAATTAATGTTAGAAATAAGGAGTTAACCGGTCAGATATTCTATACAATAAAACCTTCGACTACAGGGTATTTCGAAGCTTCTATTAAAGGTAAATTCAGTAATCACCTTTTTCATGGGGTCCTGGATGAAAAAGGAAGGACGATAATCAGTTTTAACTATTTTACGATAGAGCCACTTGGAGCAAACTGGCTGGTAAGTACGTTTAATGGAAAGCGGCAAAGCTTTGGTATCGTTTCTTTTCAAAACGAAATACTTCTTCCAGCCAAGTATCAAGCGGTTGAGCAAAATTCAGATTTTATTATAGGAAAGAATCATGAATACCAACTGGATATTTACTCGCATTTAGGGGTTCCGATAGAATACGGACTTGATTCGCTAATTGAAAATCGGGGTTGGATAGCTTATAGAGGTGGATATGCTGGTTTCTTGACCCACTTTGGTCAAAAGATTTATGATTTTGAATTCAAATCTTTTTCTATTTCAGATAATGGACCAACTCCAATTGAATTTCCAGAATGGAAAATTTATAAGAAGGATTCTTTATTTCTAGAATGGAAGTGTGACTCCATCAAAATTGGCAGTGGAGGACTAATGACTGCATTTTTAAATGGAGCCCATCATCTAATTGTTAAAAATGAAATATTACTTCAGAATCATCAACAGATCTTAAGGGAAATTGGAGACAACCACATGGTGGTTCAGAGTAGCAAGACGCGAAAATGGTCTGTTTTGGACTTTGATGGGAATAAAATTACAAGTAGTTATGATTCTATTTTATCAGTAAAAAATCTCTATTTAGTGCTAAAAGAGAATCAATGGGATATACTCAATTCCCTTGGTAGAAAAATTAATCGAACTCCTTACGAAAAGCTGGGAACAGGAAAAGATGGAGAACTTATCGGTAACAAGAACGGCTACTGGGGAATTTTGAACTCAGCGGGTTGTGAAGCCACTTCTTTCAAATACGACGACATCAAACTGGGTAATGGAGTATACTATGTTTCCTATTTAAATAGATGGGGCGCTATGAACAGTTCAGGTGATTGGATTGTAAGGCCGGAGTTTGCAGAAATCTGTTCATACGGAGATCTAATTGTGGGAAGGAGAGGGAGAGGTTATTCTTATTATAATGATGGGAACCTAAGGTACAGAACAACCGATCAAGTGGTAAGTAAGCTAGGAAACTTGTTTTTAGTAAAAAATGATTCTTCAAGATATGGATTATTTCATGGCTCGGGATACCCACAGGTCCTCACCATCTACGATCAAATTGATCTTGCAGGAGAATACTTTGTGTTATATAAAAATGGAACTATTGAGATGAGAGATGAGGAGGGTAGGTTGGTTGTTGAACTAAATAAAGAATATCAGGCGATAGGTGATTTTGGGGAAGATTATTATTTAGCTAAAAAACAAAATAGGTGGGGATTTGTAGATAAAAAGGGACGTCTTAGAATTAGCAATAGATATGACAGTGCACAGATCTTTCGTGAAAATAGGGCACCTGTCATGCTCAGGTCAAAATGGGGATTTATTAATAAAAACGAAGATTTGAAAATTCAACCTTATTATGAAGAGGTTAGCTTGTTTGAGAATGGTGTAGCTATTGTCATGTTGGATGGGAAATACGGTTTGATTGATAAAGAAGGTAGAGAAGTTTTAGAACTAAAGTGGAAATCTATTCGTCGATTAGCCACAGGTAATTATATTGTGCAAAATATGAATGGTCAGGTGGGTTTAGTAAATGAAATGGGCGGTTTTATTTTACGACCAGCTTTTGATGACCTGAAAGATATTGGAAATCGTATTTTGGTTTTCAAAAATAGTGAGTGGGGAATGCTGGATTATTCTGGCAAACCAATTTTTAAGATTAACCATGAAGAAATTAAGGTGTTTGAAGATCTCACCATGATCAAAAACTAATGCTTTAATTCTTTAACAAAATTGTTAAGTGCAACCAGCATTGCAGTCAAGTATGGATTTTAACCAATTATTGGAATCCGTCAATCAGAACATCAGTGAAGCTGTATTTCGGAGTGACAAGGATGGATTGATTTATGTCAATAAAGCCTTTGTAAAAATGTTTGGCTATGCCTCTGATGAAGAGGTTAAAAAGCTATCCATTATCACCATGTATAAAGATCCTCGCGATCGAGCCAGGCTTATCAATAAATTAAATGCCGATCATGCTTATGAAAACGAAGAGATAGTTTTCCTAAGAAAGAATAATTCAGAGTTTGTTGGATTGGTCAGTACCATTATGCACCAAGATGATGATGGTAAAACTTATTGGGATGGGGCAATACGCGATGTAACCCGTGAGCGTGAATTCTTAAACCGAATACGGTCTCGTGAACAATTGCTCGAAAGCATAAACAGAAATATAAACGAAGCTATTTATCGAAGCGAGAGTAAGAAAGGCATCATCTATGTGAATGATGAATTTGTGAAAATGTTTGGATATGAATCAGCTAGGGAAATCATGGACATGGATCCCATGGATTTGTATAAAAATCCCGGTCAAAGAGCTGATATTGGGGAGGAAGTACTTAGTAAAGGCGCTATTGAAAACAAAGAAATAGAGTTCCGAAGGAAAGATGGAACAACCTTTTGGGGATACCTGAACTCAATCAAGGTTAATGGAGTGGATGGGCAGATATATTTTGATGGTGCAGTACGAAACATCACCAAAGAAAAGGAAGCTGAGCAAGCGCTGATGAAGTATGCAGAGATGCAACGAATCCTTATCAATCTCTCAACCAAATATATTGACCTCCCACTCGAAGAAGTTGAGCAGGCCATTAATGATTCTTTGAGAGAACTGGGCTCCTTTGTTGGAGCAGATAGATCATATGTTTTTGATTTTAATCGGGAGTCTGGTTTTTGCAGTAATACATACGAGTGGTGTAACAACGGAATAACTCCTGAAATCCAGAATAATCAGAATCTGCCGCTGGACATCATGCCGGAACTGGTCAATGCACACCTTATGGGAGATCCGCTCATTGTACAAGATGTTAACAGGGTCACTAAAAAAGATTTTAAGGACCTATTGTTCGCACAAGGTATCAAGAGCCTTATGACCATGCCAATGATTCATAATAAGGAATGCGTGGGTTTCGTCGGATTTGATTGGGTCAACAAATTTCACAATGCCAGTGAAAAGGAAGTGATTCTTTTAGAGTTGTTCTCTGAAATGTTGGTAAACATCAGAATTCGATCTCAAAACGAACGGGAACTACGAAAACTATTTAGTAAGACTATCGAGCAAAATCAACGTCTCAAGGATTTTTCCTACATAACTTCTCACAATTTTAGATCCTCAGTTGCCAACCTTGTGGGGTTATTGTCGATCATTGAGGATGATCCGAGCAATAAGGAATATTTCGAAATGTTAAAGGCAACAGCCCTGAAACTGAACCTTGCCATAGATGCAATAAATGATCTATTAAATTTTGAAAAGGATATTTCAATGCTTGAAAAAGAGGAGATAGATCTACACGGTGTGATAAATGATGTAATTCTTCTTAATAGAAAATCTGCAACAGAAAAAGACATTGAATTTGAAGTAGATATAGCTGAAGGACTCACACTCAGGATTTTACCGGCGTATCTTCAAAGCATTTTGCATAACCTTATTACAAATGCTATGAAGTATGGGGTCACTCAGGATCAACGAAAAATCAAAATTTCTGCAAAAAAAGAATCAAAAGGAGTACTTTTAACAGTTGCCGATCAGGGGAATGGAATTGATTTAGAACGGTTCGGTGGCAAAATGTTTCAATTGGGATCTCGGTTCCATACCGAGGAGGAGAGTGGCCATGGGATGGGACTTTACATGACAAAACAGCAAGTAGAAGCCATTGGAGGTAAAATTGAAGTAGAAAGCGAATTAAACAGGGGTACAAAGTTTAAGGTATATTTTGACAAACAGTCCAAATAAAATATTGCTTGTGGATGATGATCCTATTTTCCTTACGTTAGCTGAACTAGCAATCAAGAAGGAAATAGATAAAGTGCAAATATTTAAAGCGATGAACGGGGAAGAGGCGATAGAGTTCTTAAAAAATGATACAGTTGATATCATTTTCCTGGATCTCAATATGCCTGTAATGAATGGCTGGGAATTTTTGGATACCCTACCTCAGCTTGAAAATAAAGGGGGCAATATCTATGTGCTTACCTCTTCTATTGATCCTTCGGATCAAAGGAAAGCAGATGAAAATCCACTGGTCACATCGATGCTCGAAAAACCTTTAGATAGAGAGAAAATAGCAACCACTCTAGCCTCCTAATCAGGAAATAACTCTAGCTGACTAGGCAACAACTGAAAACTCATTCTATGGTGAGGAGTACTCCCCATTTCTCTTAAGCCTTCCCGATGGGCGTTGGTAGGATAGCCAACATTTGTGTCCCATCCATACCCTGGGAAATCCAAAGCCAACTGTCGCATCAAATCATCTCGATATGTTTTTGCAAGAATAGACGCAGCAGCAATGGAGAGAAATTTCGCATCCCCCTTTACAATACACTCAAATGGTATATCACAGGAGGTTTTGAACCGATTGCCATCTATAAGAAGCAACTCTGGAGCCACTTTCAATTTTTCGACTGCTCTATCCATCGCCAAATAGCTGGCATTGAGAATATTGATGTCATCAATCTCTCTGGGTGAAGCAACACCTACTGCCCAGGAAATTGCATCTTTTACAATATCTTTTTTGACTTCAAGCCGCTGCTTCTCTGTGAGTTGTTTTGAATCATTAAGTACTTTGTGTCGATACTTTTTGGGCAAAATAACTGCGGCCGCTACGACTGGTCCTGCTAGACAGCCGCGTCCTGCTTCGTCACATCCCGCTTCTATTTTTTCTTTTTGAAAGTATGATTTGAGCATCGTGACAAAACTATTAAAATGAGCAAAAGGAAATAATATTATTGACCTGGCTTGTGAAAATTAATTATAGTTGGAACATAGAGTTAAAACAACCTAATTGTAAGCAAGTTTACATAGTGAAGGATAAGTAAACCTTTTGTGGTGCAGTTATCGTAAATGCTTAAAAAATTGAAAATGAAAACCTTAACATTAATAGCTAGCATATTCCTTTTCAGCTGCCAAACACAAGGAAACGAGAGTAATAAAATAGATACATCTGAAAAAAGTGAAGTTTCCACAACTGTCAATTATCAAAATCTGGATACCGCAACTTTTGCCGGTGGGTGTTTTTGGTGTGTAGAAGCGTCATTTGATCAAATTAAAGGAGTTGTTGAGGCAGTTTCCGGTTATGCTGGTGGAAAAAAATCTACAGCGGACTACCGCTTGGTTAGTTCGGGAAGGACTGGACATGCAGAGGCGGTACAAGTATATTATGATCCTTCAGTAATTGATTACGAAACACTTCTTGAAATCTTTTTTACTGCTCATGATCCAACCCAGCTAGACCGTCAGGGACCAGATGTAGGTCCTCAGTATCGTTCGGAAGTCTTCTATCATAATGATTCCCAAAAGAAGCTGACGGACGCCAAAATGAAAGAATTAGCACCTCAATTTACCAATCCAATAGTTACAAAACTGAGCAAGTTGGATGCTTTTTATAAGGCAGAAGAGTACCATCAGGATTATGAAGAAAAGCATCCAAACAATGGCTACATAGTCAATGTATCCAGACCAAAAATTGAAAAAGTGGCTAAGAAGTTTAAGGATCGATTGAAGAAAAACTAAAGGTGTTATGCCTTATTCGACCCGACATCTTCCCTATTTTCAAAGTTAGATTCTATGGCGTCTACAGCACATTTTTTTCGCTCTCCTTCAATGCCTGAAATAATGGCATATGGCAACTTTTTTGCTTCGAGGTAATTTTTATAAACTTCAAAGAAATGTTTCCTAAGTTTGGGATGTTCACGCTGAGAGTCGGGCATCCAGGGGATGTCAATATTACTGAGCAGGTAGAAATCATAGGTTCTTTTATGCAACTGCTCTTCAATCCACTTATCCGTATTACCATATTTATGATCACTCCATATTTTTACGACAATTAGATTCGTATCACAAATAAGGTATTTATTAGCATATTCAGCTTTTTCATCTTCCCATGATAATTGACCTTCGGCAATCGATTTCAAATCATGTTGCTGATAACCACCATCAAGTCGGTCCAGGTAGAAACGGGCGTATTCAGGCACCCATTCGGTATTATAGTGCATTGCCAGATGCTGGCAGAGCTCACTTTTACCAGTGGATTCAGGTCCGATAATTGCTATTCTTTTGACCATTATGCTACCTTAAGTGTCATTTTGAATGAAATGAGAAATAGTTAAATATGGAAGCTCCTCCCTGGTAGAATGACACAAAATGATTAGCTCTCATTCATGATCAATTTACGCCTCCAGGACATCCACCCCATGAAAGCGAGTGCTGTGAATACTAAAAATTGCAAACTGGTGAACGGAAGACCTTTATAGATATATAAGGGAATTGAAATTAAATCACATGCAATCCAAAACAACCAATGTTCTATTTTCTTTAAAGCCATAAGGTACATGCCCGTGATTGCCAGACCGGTAGTTATGGAGTCAATTAGTGGTACCGTGCTATCAGTGAATTTGATTAGCATGATATAGATGAAAATAGTGGCAAATATGAAGGTACTTACATTTACAATGTGACCACCTTTAGAACTTCTGGTAATCGGAATCTGACTAGCAGCTATATCTTTTGTATTCTTCCAATTCCACCAACCATAGACACTCATCAGAAAATAATAGACATTAATACCTGTTTCAGCATACAACCCATATTCATAGGTTAGATAAACAAAGATTACAACACTTACGATCCCAAAAGGATAAACCAAAATACTTTCCTGCTTACTAAACCAAACGCTCAGAATACCACATATCACTGCAATAAATTCCAACCAGGTAGTTTCAAGAAGCTGTTCGTAAAATGAACTCCAGATTTCCATATTATGTAATTCAAATTAGGCTAGTTACTACATATCAACACCAAATTGATATGCCTCAATGGCCAGGTTGAGTCTCACAGCAGACAGGGGACTCGTCCATTTGGTAAAAATATGTCTTGTGATAGTACTTATTCTAAAGAACCGACATAATTTTGCACGGCAAATAATCATAACAGTTCAGTATTATTTGCCATGACGACAAACGACAAATTCCTCTTCGAAGCACTTACGTACGATGATGTGCTTTTGCTCCCAGGTTATTCTGAAGTACTTCCGCGTGACGCTGACACTTCAGCGCAAATCACTCGAAATATCCGATTAAACATTCCTCTGGTTTCTGCTGCAATGGATACGGTAACAGAGGCACAGCTCGCCATTGCCATGGCACTGGAAGGTGGAATTGGCATCATTCATAAAAACATGACGATTGATCAACAAGCCATTCAGGTAAGAAAGGTAAAGCGATCTCAAAGCGGAATGATCCTGGATCCGATCACCTTGCACATAGACTCAACGGTGGCGGATGCTGAGGCGATTATGAAAGAAAATAAAATTGGAGGAATTCCTGTTATCGATAAAGAAAATAAACTCATAGGCATTGTAACCAACCGTGACCTTCGTTTCGAGAAGAAAATGAAAAAGCCGGTGAGAGATATAATGACAAAAGAGAATCTCATTACTGCTACAGCTGAGGTAGGTTTGAACGAAGCGGAAGCCATTCTGCAGGAACACAAAATCGAAAAATTGCCTATTGTTGACAAGGATGGTAAACTCACTGGATTAATTACCTATAAGGATATTCTAAAAAACAAGGATCGACCGAATGCTTGTAAGGATGAGTATGGCAGATTGAGAGTAGGTGCGGCTGTTGGTGTTACTTCGGATATCGAGGATCGAATTGCATCTTTGGTTAAGGCCGGAGTAGATCTTGTTTCAATCGATACAGCTCATGGTCACTCCAAAGGAGTAATTGACATGGCTAAACGAATCAAAAAAGCATTCCCGGATGTTGAAACGATCGTTGGTAATGTTGCTACTGCTGAGGCTGCTAAAGCGTTGGTGGAAGCCGGAGCAGATGCTGTTAAGGTAGGGGTAGGGCCAGGAAGTATTTGCACCACGCGTGTGATTGCAGGGGTTGGAGTGCCGCAGCTCTCCGCAGTTTATGAATCATCTCAGGCCATTAAAGGTTCCGGAGTACCTGTGGTAGCGGATGGAGGCATTCGCTTCTCTGGGGACGTTGTTAAGGCGTTAGCAGGAGGTGGCAACACAGTAATGATTGGATCATTGCTGGCAGGAACTGAAGAAGCTCCTGGGGAAGTCATCTTGTACGAAGGGAGAAAGTTCAAGTCTTATCGGGGAATGGGATCGGTTGAGGCGATGGAAGAAGGTTCTAAAGATCGTTACTTCCAGGATGCAGAAGATGACATCAAAAAGCTGGTACCAGAAGGAATTGTAGGTCGAGTTCCATTTAAGGGTTCCGTTCAAGAGGTACTTTACCAAATGGTAGGTGGTCTAAAAGCTGGCATGGGGTACTGTGGAGCAGGAACCATCGAAGATTTACATAATGCAAGGTTTGTGAAAATATCTGCTGCGGGCTATGCAGAAAGTCATCCACACGATATCCATATTACCAGAGAAGCACCAAATTATAGTAGGAAGTGATTTCAAATGTCAAAGCTAATTGATGAATTCGGCAAACAACTCATTGATCCAGGTTCTACCTTGATCGAGATGGGAATCGATAGTTTTATAGATAATGAAATAATAAAGGAAATCCCGTTTGTAAACATCTTGGTTGGATTTTCTAAAGCTGGTATCTCTATAAGAGATTGGTATAATGCCAAAAAACTTCTTGTCTTTATTAAAGAGTTTAACTCTGGTGAGATTGACGATAAAAAACTCGAAAAATTTAAAGAAAAATTTGAGAGTAATACATCATTTAGGACCAAGGTTGTAGAGCAGGTCATGATTTTTAACGATCGCTTTATTACTGAAGAAAAATCAAGAATTTCTGCAAATCTCTTCAAGGCTTATATCGAGGAAAGTATAAGTTGGGAGGATTTTATAAACTTAAATGTTAGTCTGGATGCTTTACATCCAGGGTCATTCAATTATTTACATCAATGGTCAAAGATAGACTTTGAAATCCCAAAGAGCGATCTAAAGTCATCTGTTGGATTCAATGATGATCCGCAATCTGAGGCGGTATTAATATCCGCAGGATTAGCGAGTGTAGGGTCGCCTTTCGCTCAGTTCGTTAGGATTTTAGATTCAGGCAAACAGCTTTTTGAGTACGGAATAAAACCAAGTAGAGTCACTGATACCCCGGCCTCTAAATCATGAGCGTTAAAAAATTGATTTATGAAATACTGTCTGCAAAATCACTGTTTGATCCGCCGGTTGGCGGAGAGTTTGATTTTGCTTAAGTAAGCAAATCAATTTTTAGTGAAAGGATTTACAGCCTTGATTTTTTGATTCTTTTTTATCAAGAAAAAAGAAAATAAAGATAAGGTGCTAGTAGCCAAGTTTTCTTAACTCTTCATCAACTCCGTGTAAAAACAGTTTTATCTCGATAAGATATCGCCGTTGACGTGCGGCTTCTTTATTGGAAAGTGGAGAGGAAAACCTTAATCCAATAAACAGATAGATCATTTTGTCAAGTAAGTCTAGCTTATACGCTTCTGAGTCATACTCGAATATTTTTTTTGCATAGTCCGAAATGGAGGGATTTTTCATCTCAGCACCAATTTTTTTAATTTTTATTATTTGGTCAATTAGCTTAGAAAAATCCTGATTACGTGAGTGCCCAATGTTGTCACACTGGTTGATTGCATCCTGGACATACCATCGATAGTCAGTGAGAGTCATTTCAAAACCGCCACCTCAGTCTCCCCACCCTTTGTCAAATCACCAATCTTCACATTGATGTCTGCATCTAGTGGTAAGAAGAGATCAACTCGGCTTCCAAAGCGAATGAAACCAACCGACGTACCCTGTTCGACAGCATCTCCTACTTTGGGGTAGAAGGCAATTCTACGAGCTACTGCTCCGGCTATTTGCCGCATCAGGATATTTACCCCGGTTTCAGTTTTGAATCCTACAGAGGTACGCTCATTATCAGTGCTTGACTTTGGATGCCAGGCAACTAAAAATTTGCCAGGATGGTATTGAAAAAAGTCTACCTTCCCTTTAACCGGACTTCTGTTTACGTGCACATTTAGGGGAGACATGAAAATAGAAACCTGAATACGATCCTCTTTGTGATACTCACCTTCATATACACGTTCGATTACAACGACCTTTCCTTCAGCGGGAGCATATACCACACCATCTTTTGGCGGGGTGGTCACTTTAGGGTTACGAAAGAATCGAACCACCAAAATCATTAAGATGATAGCAGCAATGGCTAAAATTACCTGGATGATGAAGATAGGAATCAGCCAATAAAGCAAGGCATACAGTCCACCTGTAAGCACTGCCATTAGTGGGATCATTTTTAAGCCTTCCTTATGTAGTCTCATGTCGAATTAAATTTATAATGTCATGCTGAACAAAGTGAAGCATCTATGAGATTCTTCGCATGCGCTCAGAATGGCACTTGAATAAATGGCTGCCGTCCCACGGCCTAGAAGCCACCACGATATTTATAGGTCTTGGCCACCTTGTCTATGGCTACAATATAGGCTGCAATACGCATACTTACATTGTATTCTTGTGCAGTGGTATATACCTTGTCAAAGGCAGTCTTCATGATTCTGTCTGACCTTCTGCTTACACGTTCACGTGTCCAGCCATATCCCAGTCTGTTCTGCACCCACTCAAAATACGAAACTGTAACACCTCCGGCATTTGCCAAAATATCCGGTACAGCCAGGATTCCCTTTTCATTCAATATTGCATCAGCTCTTGCTGAGGTAGGTCCGTTAGCACCCTCTACGATCATTTTGGCTTTGATCTTATCAGCGTTTGCCTGTGTGATAACGTCTTCAATAGCTGCAGGTACAAGTACGTCAACTTCTAAAAGTAGCAGTTCCTCAGGATCTATTTTTTCAACTTCCGAAAACCCTTCAAGGCTACCATTGTTGCCATTTCTGTATTCCATGGCTTTTTTGATATTGATTCCTTCAGCATTGTAATATGCTCCTGAGAGATCACTGATGGCCACAATATTTACGCCTCTTTCCTCAAGTAATTGAGCGGCCCACGAACCGACATTGCCGAATCCCTGAATCGCACACGTGGCTTTGAAAGGGTTAATTTTTTGTTTTTCCATGGCTGCTAGTGCGGAGATCATCACTCCTCTACCAGTAGCTTCTTCTCTTCCCAGAGATCCGCCAAGCACAATGGGCTTTCCAGTCACAACGGAGTTTACGGTCATGCCCTGGTTACGAGAGTATTGGTCCATCATCCAGGCCATTTCTCTGGGTCCTGTACCCATATCCGGTGCAGGGATATCTCTATCCTTACCAAATACATCATGCATGGCTTGCGTAAAGGCACGTGTAAGCCTTTCTACCTCACCAGCAGACATCTGTCTCGGATTACATTTGATCCCGCCTTTAGCACCACCATAAGGAATATCTACTACAGCACATTTCCATGTCATCCAGGCAGCAAGGGCTTTTACCTCATCAATATTCACATCCATATCGTAGCGAACACCACCTTTAGATGGACCTAAAATGGTAGAGTGGATCACCCGATACCCTTCAAATACTTTTATGGATCCATTGTCCATTGTTACAGGTAATGAAACAATTACCTGCTTGGCAGGAGTCTTCAAAACATCATATACTTCCTGATCTAAACCGAGGTGTTCAGCAGCGATTTGAAAGCGAGACATCATGGACTCGAAGGGATTATCTCTGTCCTTTATTGGCGCAGGTTCTATATATGCCATAGAAATAAATAAAAATGGGGTTGTTGTTTATTTGAGCGCAAAACTAACGGGATTTCTGCTTCTCTTTAGAATAATTTCAAGAAAACTACAACGAAAGGAACTGCTATTAGCAGGCTGTCAAAACGATCAAGGAAACCACCATGACCTGGGATGATAGTTCCGGAATCTTTTATTTGAATAGATCGCTTAAAATGTGACTCAACCAGATCTCCATAGGTTCCTGCAATTACAACAATTAGGGACACGCTGATCCACTCAATCTGATTTAAACCTTCGAAATAGAATCCGATGACAATTGCTGTCAAAATAGAAAAAGCGGCTCCTCCAATGCTACCCTCCCATGATTTTTTTGGAGAAATTCGTTCAAACAACTTCGTGCGCCCAAAAAGAATTCCTGTGAAGTAAGCTCCAATATCATTGGCCCATGTAAGAAATAGTAGACCTAAGATTATTTCGAAAGAATACTCGCCATTGTAGAAAACTAAAATGTTGATGAGGGCAAAAGGAACTGCTACATAGAGAATACCCAAATAGAAGAGTGCGATATTGATGAATGGGTGGACATCACTTTTTTTATAAAGTTTGATTAGGAATACAAATGAAGCCAGCGGAAACAGGGCCATGTAATACCTGGATGGCAAAATATCCGTCTCGATAAGAAAAGTGAAAATGAAGAGTAAAGCGCCAATCGCTACTCCTAAGAATCGAATTGGTAGGTAACTCTGCAGCCGCATGAGTCGATAAAACTCCCACATTGTAAGGCATGAAATGGATAGGAATACGGCAAAGAATCCCCATTCGCTCCAGAGGAGTGATAGTATAATGATCATTCCACCTATTACTGCAGAAAAAAACCTTGGTGCTAAATCGGGGTACTTACTCAAACTTTATTTCCTCCTTTATAATTCTAATGGCCCTGATCACTTGATCTGCCGATACAAATATTTCGAAATTCCCGAATCCATGCTGGGAAACCTGCTTATTGATTTTGACCGGAGATATGCCTTTATCCTCTAATACGGCTTTTACAATATCAACCCGGTGTTCCTGGTCATCCGTATATACCGGTTGCCAATCACGCATTTTGAAATCTTTTATAAAAAGTTCTGATAAGGATAGCTGAAATGATGACAAAAATTAAAACAGCCTGCCAAGGGGCTGCCTGCTCCATTTCTTCAGGAGATACTTCAACAATGCCCTTTTGAGCAAAATATAGTGCGGTTAAGGCTAAACCATTATTGACCAAATGCCCAATCATGGCAACAGTCAGGTTACCACTCCAATGGTATAAATAGCCAAAAAGCACTCCGAGAAACATGCGTGGCATTACTCCGAAAAACTGCATATGAATTGCAGCGAAAATGAATCCCGTGACCCAAATTGCTACGTGATGATTGGAAAATGCTTTCACAAACATGTTTTGGATTAACCCTCTAAAAAGAAGCTCTTCCCCAATAGCAGGGATAATAGCAACCACCAACAGAGCTAAAATGAAATGAGTTGTTGTTGTGAAATTTGTGATATGCTCTGTTAGTACTTTGAGTTGCTCTTCTGATTGTTTGGCCCATTGGGCAAAGTCAGAAGTTCCAAAGTCCAGATTCATATTCCATTCTCCAATAGCACTATTGACCACCATAAAACTGATAGAGATTAAGATCGTAAGACCGGCATTGCCAAGCGAAACTTTAGGAAAAAATTCTGCAAACGGAATTTTAAGTGCGATACCAATAAATAGTGCTGAAACGCCTATAAACATGAAAGTAGCAACCACACCTTGAGCCGCTAGTAGAAATATCGGATCCATGCCTAAGATCATACTGGTATCTACATCTTCTCCTCCGCTACCCAGCATCATAACAATGGATATGTATGCAGTAAGCCCCAAACCAAAGGCCCAAGCACGCGCTTTCCGTTTATCTTCAGGGTTGTTTCTTAGAATCTCTTGCATATGGCTAACTTTGCCGACAAATATAACCGTTCAGGATGGTTAAAATCAGTGACATAGAAATAGGAGAGTTTCCATTGCTTTTAGCACCAATGGAAGATGTAAGTGATCCACCATTTCGTGCTGTATGCAAGCAGAATGGTGCAGACTTGATGTATACGGAGTTCATTTCGTCCGAAGGACTCATCAGGCATGCAGAAAAGAGTGTTCAGAAGTTGGATATCTACGATTATGAGCGCCCTATAGGCATACAAATTTTCGGAGATAAAATTGAATCTATGCGGGAGGCTGCTTCCATTGCAGAAGAGGCTAATCCCGAAATTATTGACATCAATTACGGGTGTCCGGTTAAAAAGGTAGCCTGTAAAGGAGCTGGTGCCGGTATTTTACTTGACCTGCCAAAGATGCAGGAGATGACAGCTGAGATAGTCAAACGAGTAAATAAACCTGTTACCGTTAAAACTCGACTTGGATGGGATGATTCTACGATCAAAATTAAGGAAGTTGCACATCGACTTCAGGATGTTGGGATAAAGGCATTGAGTATCCATGGGCGGACAAGAAAACAAATGTATAAAGGGGAGGCTAACTGGGAACCTATAGCAGAGGTGAAAAATGATCCTGGCATTCATATTCCGATTTTTGGAAATGGAGATATTGATTCACCAGAAAAAGCACTGGAATACAAAAACAAATACGGAGTAGACGGTATAATGATAGGCCGTGCAGCAATTGGATATCCCTGGATCTTTAATGAAATAAAGCATTTCATGAAAACGGGGGAGCACCTGGCGGCACCATCTTTGGAAGAACGTGTACGAGTGGCCATTCAGCATCTGGATTTTTCTATTGAGTGGAAAGGCGAGCGGCAAGGCCTCTTCGAGATGAGAAGGCACTACACAAATTATTTTAGAGGCATCCCAAATTTTAAGCCGGTAAGAACCACGCTGGTGGAATCTGAATCTTTCCAGGAAGTAAAAGAAACGTTATTGCAAGTGCCGGAATTATTCGAGGAAGTGGTGATGTTATGAATGTTTTTTCATCCAGAAAAAGCATTCTTCTTGGCTCTTTTCTATGGGGAGTCATTCTATTGGTGTTTATTATAACTGGTGGATTCATCAATCTGGCAATGACCTTAACTTGGATATTCACCTTTTCTTTCGTTGCTGTTATTTGGTTCGGTATAAGGTATCAGATAGGAGAGGAATTGCTAGACATTAAAGTTGGTCCAATAAGAGTAATTAGAATTAAGATAAAGGAGATTAGCTATTTGGAAAGGAGTTTCAACCCCATCAGTTCACCAGCTGCCTCTCTTAAGAGGTTAAACATTAAGTTTAAAGGTGGGGAGATACTAATCTCACCAAAGCATGAGGATCAATTTCTACAGAAATTGAAAAGTATCAACCCGGAAATTAATATTGATGTCTCATCAAAATTGGAAAATGATTCTCTGTTAACCCGATTTGTCTATTCAATCTTATAACATTTCTTTTTCAAAGAGCGTTAAATTGCGGCGATGCAAAAATCACCTCTTTTAGCTTGGGTACTCTTACTCATTTTGGCTTTTATCTGGGGCAGTTCATTTATCCTCATCAAGAAAGGATTAATAGGGTTGGCTCCCCAAGAAGTTGGTTCACTGAGGATCGTTGCAGCATCACTTTTTTTGTTGCCTTCGGCGCTAAAACGCTTTAAGACAGTAGACAAAAGTAAGCTCCATTACTATACGTCCATAGGTCTCCTTGGGAGTTTGGTGCCGGCTTTTCTGTTTGCCATCGCACAAACACAACTAGCGAGTGCAATAACAGGTGTGCTCAACGGCCTGGTCCCAATTTTCACTATTCTGATTGCGGTATTCGTTTTGAAACAGAAGCAAACAAAGGCAGTCTATGCAGGAGTTGCCATTGGGTTCGTTGGGACAGCCATTCTTATCACTGCTGGAAAAGGAAGTTCTTTTAGCGGAATTAATGCATATGCCCTCCTGGTGGTTTTAGCGACTATATGTTATGCGTCCAACTTAAACCTAATAAAGCAAAAACTAAATAAGGTCCATGCTGTGACAGTAACAAGTGTCTCATTGTTGTTGGTAGGGCCGCTGGCCGGTATTTATCTATTTGGATTCACAGATTTTTGGTCAAAACTGATGAATGTTGAGGGAACAGGGATCGCTACTTTTTATATCTCTCTGTTAGGCGTTTTAGGGACCGCCATTGCCTTGATCATTTTCAATAAAGTACTACAGATGAAGGATGCATTGTTTGCTTCATCTGTGACGTATATTATCCCTGTTTTTGCGGTAATGTGGGGGGTGATAGATGGTGAGAAATTGTATCTATGGCACTATTTAGGAATGATCGCCGTGGGGATTGGTGTATACATCGCTAACACCAACAAGAATCACAAGAATGCTGGCAAGAAGAAATAGACCAGTATACTGATCAGAATACTAGATGTTATATTCAACCACACTCCTGATTTTACCATGTCACTCATTCGAAGCTCGCCCGAACTAAATACAATGGCATTTGGCCCGGTAGCTATTGGAAGCATAAATGCACAGGATGCAGCCATAGTCGCAGGAATCATCAGTAAGAAGGGATGAACACCAATTGCCTCAGCTAAAGAAGCAAGCACGGGTAACATGATCGATGCAGTCGCTACATTGGATGTTACTTCTGTCAGGAAGTTCACAACCAGAGCAACAATTAAAATGATAGCGAAAAGGGGAAGCTCAGCAACACCAGTTAGTTGAAGGCCTAACCATTCAGCCAATCCGGAACTTTGGAAAGCAGCTGCAATGGATAATCCACCACCAAATAGAATGATAACACCCCAGGGAAGCTTTTCAGCTTCATTCCAGGTCAATAGCGGTTTTCCACTTTCTCTTGAAGGAATAATAAACATTAAAAGTGCAGCACCAATAGCGATTACCGTATCATTAATCCCAGGGATAAATTGGTTCAATATAAACGATCGTGTAATCCAGAGAACGGCTGTGGTTATGAATACAAGAGCCACCACTCTCTCTTCATAGCTCATCTTTCCCAGCGCCTTTTTTTCTTTTAAGATCATCTCTCTGCCAATAGGCATCTCCACTTTGTGAAGTGGAAAAACCAATCTTGTCAAAACCAACCAGCAAAAGGCAAGCATCACCAAAGAGAATGGTAATGCGAAAGCCATCCAGGTAGCAAAACTGAACTCTTCGTTATAAAGCTTATTTGCTATCGAGACAAAAATGGGGTTAGTGGGTGTTCCCACCAATGTAGCTACTCCACCAATTGATGCAGAGAATGCAATGCCTAGGAGCAATGCTTTGAAAAACATTTTACCTGATTCACCAGTCAATTCTCTCATTTCAGCTATCAATGCCGTTGCAATGGTAACCATCATGAGTGTGGTAGCTGTATTTGAAATCCACATAGACAGTAGTCCTGTGGCTAGCATAAAGCCTAAAACAATGAGGCGAGAGTTAGTGCCAATGGCTGAAATAATCTCAATCGCGATTCTTCGGTGTAGGTTCCACCGCTGCATAGCAATTGCAATGATGAATCCACCGACAAACAAATACAGCATTTTATCGCCATAGGCGGCTGTTGTTTGAGCGATAGGAGCACCTTCCGTGAGCGGGAGTAATACGATAGGCAGTAATGCAGTTGCGGAAATAGGGAGCGCTTCTGATAACCACCAGGTAGCAATCCATAGCGTAGAAGCTAAAACTGCATTTGCTTCGGAGGTGAGCCCCTCGAAAGGGCTACCAAAAAAAACGATGCAAAATAAAATGGGCCCGATAACGAGCCCAATTTTTTTTCTTATCATAAACGAAAGCTTAGACTAAGCCTCTAATTTCTGAAAATCAAATTCATTTAAGAAATTTTTAGCCTGATCCAGGTTTTGAAAATCAAATTCCTTCACTTCCCCATTGACACCATGAATTTCAATTTTCACAACAGAGATTCGTGAATCATGCGCAAGCGGATCATCAATTAGATGACTTCCGTCACCACCTTCTTTGATCTTATGAGCTAAAACGACATTCTTACGTTTAATTCTATTACAATAAGAACATTTAAATTCTTTAAGTAATTCTCCGTCTTCTGTATCAGTTGCTTCTTTAATTATTTCTTCTTTTTGAAGTCTTAGTGTCTGGAAACCACAACGGTCACATTCAAGAGCACTTAAATGTCCTTTATACTTTTCGATTTTGGTGTAGCCGGTAGCTTCATCTATCCAAACATCATAGTCAACAGAAAAGACGTTTTCTTCAGCCTGCATCCCTTCATCTAGGTATGCATCCTCTTCTGCTTCGCTTAGAAGTTTCATCTTGTTGCCATTCTCCGGATTGATCCTTGGAGTATATCTCAGCTTTTTTAATTTCTTTTCTAATACACCTGGGTAATAGAACTTAATAATTAGTTGAGCTATATAGCCATAGAGTACTCCAATACACATTGAAACAAATAATCTGATGAAAAACCAGAGGCCGTCCAACTTCATTGTTTCGTATTCAAGTGTATTGCAGAATAGGAAAAGAGCTATTGCTACGAAAATATGCCCACTTAAGAGCTTTTTAGATTCTTTTTCGCTTGCAAGGTCAAACTTCTCTTTAAAAGTTTTTTTGGTCGAGAAACTAATCTTATAAAAGACGTAGTTCAAAACACCAATTCCAAGCGTTAAGAAGACTAGGAGTGATACGATCTGTTGCCATTTGGCAAGAAAATCGAGGTAGAAATCATTATTCATACGGGTGACTTGTTTTGACAAAAATAAAACGATTTAAAAAACCGTCATACTTTCTTAAAAACAGTACGAAAATAACGTCCCCTAATTGTGTAGAGAATTAACTTTTTTATCAGTGCTATCAATCATGATCACGTGTAGTAAAGAAACACTATGATCGTAGGGGTTGATTGAGTCAATTTTAGACTCTGGTTTCACAGGAAGTAAAGACGCCCATCTAGAAAGCTCTTTTTGAGCCAGTGATGAAACTCTTTCCTCTGCTTCCATCAAGAAAGCAAAAGTGCCGAGTAGCAACAGCAGCGTTATGAGTTTATTGAGCTTGGGTTTCATTAGTATTAGTCCTTTTTTCTAAATGAGCGTCAGTCACTTCTTGTTTGAAAACCTAACCTTGATTAAAAGATGTGTGTATACAGCAAAAAGTTGCACATCACACCTTAAATTTTACGAACCGAGATGTTAATTGCCGTTAATTAATGTTATAAGGCGGATTTAACTACCCGATCTGTATAGGAAGTACTGTCAATTGTTAAGAAGGTTACAGCAGCTTTTCGCTTTATTTCCAGCTCATGGGATAAGTTTCATCCAGATACTGCATGCCAACTTCTGTCACATATATTGGACCGAAAGTATCCAGCATTACGGCGAGCTCTTCAGTTTCCTTAGCACCAATACTGTCCTCAACTGTGCCTGGATGTGGCCCATGAGGTAATCCTCCAGGGTGAAGCGTGAAAGATCCACGATCAATTCCTTTGCGACTCATAAAGTTTCCCTCTACATAGTAAAGCACTTCATCTGAGTCAATATTGCTGTGATTATAAGGTGCTGGAATGGCTTGTGGGTGATAATCAAACAATCGTGGCACAAAAGAACAGATTACATATCCGTGTGCCTGGAATGTTTGATGAACCGGCGGTGGTTGATGAATTCTGCCGGTAATTGGCTCAAAATCATGAATTGATAGCGCGTACGGATACAAGTATCCATCCCATCCAACAAGATCAAAAGGGGAATGCGCGTAATGATAATCGTGAAGCATGTCTTCATGCTTGATTTTCACTAAGTAATTTCCTTCCTCTTTTTCAGTAACCAGTTCAGATGGTGGACGAATATCCCGTTCGCAATAAGGAGAATGCTCCAAAAGCTGTCCTAATTCATTTCGGTACCTCTTCACAGTCTCAACCGGATTAGTAGATTCAATGATGAGAAGTTTTAATGGCCCCTCATCCCATTCAAGTCGGTAGATCGTAGTTCTGGGGATCACAACATAATCCCCTTGTTTAATTCGAAGCTTACCAAACTGAGAGTACAGGTAGCCATTTCCATCATGAATAAAAATTACTTCATCGGCTTGCCCATTCTTGTAGTAGTAATCCATTTTCCTGCTGGTTGGGTGGCAGATAGCCATTGAGACATCTTTATTTTTCAGCAAAATTTTCCGAGCTTCCAAATAGTCGTCTCCAGTTGTTTCAACTTTGGAGGTATTTAAATGTGTTTGTTTTAGTGAATACTCTTTTGCAATCTCCGTCTTCCAGGGAGTGGATTTGCCAACCTTTTCTACTCGGGTTGGAGGATTGATGTGATAAAGGTTGGAATAGATGCCGGAAAACCCTCGTGATGATACAAGCTCTTCTGCATAAAGACTGCCATCGGGTTGTCTAAACTGAATATGCCTTTTGGGTGGAAATTCACCCAGTTTGTGATAGTATGTCATGTTAACGCTTTGCTATTTTATCCGCCTCATCCATCAATTTGATTGCTTTAAGGAAAATTTCATCCTGCTGGTTAAAAATTGGATAGAATCCGTCATTATCCCAAATACCTCTGGCAATATAGGCCTTAGTTAGTTGTTTTAACAACTTCTTTGAGCGTTTGAATTCTTTCTCGTTAAATTTTAATTGGTTGCCCTCCGCAACTTCAACAAGCTCCTCAAGCATTTGATCCGTTACTTCAAATTTAGATTCATAGTTATCAAATCCCATTTCAACAAGTTCTACTCGATTCTCCTGAGCATATTTTACCGTGTATTCCTGAACGGAATTGGTACTAAACAACCTGTTCAAGTATCGGCTGCTGTATGCCGTGTCGAGTGGAACAAAGAAATCTGGGGTAATCCCACCTCCTCCGTAGACAATACGTCCCTTATCTGTTTTAAAGGCGAGTGAGTCATTAAACTTGATGCTATCTGATGAATACAGCTCACCATTTTCGTACCGTTCATACGCTTCCATGTAATACTCATCAAGGTTGCCGCCTTCATAGGTTTTCTGAATACTGCGACCACTTGGTGTATAGTATCTTGAAATGGTTAGCCTTAGCTCAGATCCATCAGTGAGATCTATTGGCATTTGAACAAGGCCTTTACCAAAAGACCTCCTTCCTACAATCAATCCTCTGTCGTGATCCTGAACCGCTCCAGCAACAATTTCGGAAGCAGAAGCTGATCCTTCGTCGACCATAATAACCAACGAACCTTCCTCGAAATCTCCTTTTTCACCTGAATAGTGCTGTTCTGAGTATCTTTTTTCTTTACCATCGGTATAAACAATCATTTGCTTGCCGGAAAGTACTTCATCTGCGATTTGAACTGCACGATTCAGGTATCCTCCAGGATTGCCCGTAAGATCAATCACGAGTTTTTTCATGCCCTGATCTTTAAGTCGCAATAAGGCATCTTTAAATTCCAAATAGGTAGAATTGGCGAATCTCGCCACTTTGATGTAGCCAATTTCGTCATTGACCATATACGAGACATCTACAGAGTATTGAGGGATGACATCTCGTTCTATTTTGAAATCGATCAATTCATTCTCACCATCTCTTTTTATGCTAACAGTAACTTCCGATCCTCCAGGCCCTCTCAAAAGTTCCACTACTTTTTGATTGGTCATTCCAATCCCGGCAACAATATCTCCATTTACTTTTACTATTTGATCCCCTGCTCGAATTCCTAACTTTTCTGAGGGTCCTCCGCTCAAAGGACTTACTACGTGAATGGTATCCTTGAAAATGTTAAACTCAATTCCAATACCTTCATAATTTCCTTGAAGCCTGGATTGGATTAACTCGAGATCTTTTGCGGGAATATAGGAAGTATGAGGATCCAAATCTTCCAACATGTTCGTGATGGCGCTTTCTACTAGTTCATCACTATCTACCTCATCTACATAATCATTTTCAATGTGGGTTAGGACCTGGCGAAATTTGGTCAGGCTCTGCATGAAATTAGAAGATGGCGAACTGGAAGCTCCTACCATATTTGCCCCAATGAAAACACCCACACAAAGTGTTATGGCAATATATAGAGGCAGGGTGATGGCTCGATTGGAATTCTTATGTGTACTCATAGTAATCTAAAAGGTCAAAAATAAAGCTTATTTCAAGGAAAGAACGCATTGTGTATCAAAGTGTTGACTTGAGTCGATGAACGGGTTATTTTTGCGTATGGTCTTCGAGAAAACCTTAAATGAAGTAGTAGATGAAAATTACGTGTACGCACGTGCACTTCATTATTTGGGTATTGACTTTTTCGAAAACCCTCACAGAAAACTAAAAGATATCTGCAGAGAAAGAAGTCTTGACCGTCAAAAGGTTATAAAAAGCTTCTATTTATTTGATTCCAATCAGCGTATAAGTTTTCCTGAACTCGAAAGCTATCCCATTGAATTGTTAATGGAGTACTTAAAACATGCTCATCATGTTTTCATCAAAGAGAAGCTTCCATTTATCGTTCATCTCGCTAGAAAATGGAACAGAGAAGAAGGTTTAAAAAATTTACTTCCGGAGTTTGTTGAGGATTTCATCAGGCATATTTACGAAGAGGAGGATTCCACTTTTAGGTATATCGATCTGCTTTGCAAGCAAAGCGATGGTTCAGCTACTGCTTGCTTCAAGCTAATGTCTGAGTTTAAAGAATACTCACTGATCTCCGAATTTGAAGAACATCAGGACGAAGATGAATTTGGAGCTATCAGAGCTTTGATGGATAATGTTCAACCAGTCACACTACACGATCGGGTACTTTTAAGCGAAATCAGAGCGTTTGATCGTGAAATGATCTATCACGCAGAGATAGAAAACAATATTTTCTTTCCAAAGGCACTAGCTCTGGAAGAACAATCTCAAAAGAGAATCAAAACCCTCTCAACCCTCAACTAATGCCGAGAACGTTGGCGATAGACTATGGAGCTAAGCGGACAGGCTTAGCGGTGACAGATCCAATGGAAATCATTGCTTCACCGCTAGATGTGATTCCAAGTCATACTCTGGAAAATTTTCTTAAAGATTATTTCAAAAATGAAGAAGTCAAGAGAGTGGTAATAGGCATGCCAATAAATACAGATGGGTCAGCAACCAATGCAACTCCATTGGTTCAGGCTTTTATTAACAGATTCAAAAAAGTATTCCCTTCAATGGAATTAATTTTGCATGATGAGCGCTATACCTCTAAAATGGCTCTGGATGCCATGATCACTGGCGGGATGAAGAAGAAGGACAGGAGGAATAAGGGCAATGTTGACAAAGTAAGTGCGACAATTATTTTACAATCATATTTAGAAAGTATTCAATGATTTTTCCGATCGTATTATATGGAGATCCGGTTTTAAAGAAAAAAGCCAAGGAAATAGAAGAAGGTGATGAATCTGTAAAGGAATTTGTGGATAGCATGTATGAAACCATGTATGCTGCTCAAGGAGTGGGGCTTGCCGCTCCCCAGGTAGGCCAGTCTTTGAGAGTTTTCGTAGTGGATACTACTCCAATGGAAGAGGAGGAGGAAGATGGTTTAAAACGTGCTTTCATCAACCCTGTGATGATCGAAGAGGAAGGAGAGGAGTGGGCTTTTGAGGAAGGTTGCTTAAGTATACCGGGTGTTCGGGCGGATGTAAATCGTAAGCCAGAGATCAAAATCGAATATTTTGATGAGAACTGGGAACTGCACGAGGAAACTTTTGATGGAATGAAAGCAAGAGTTATTCAACACGAATATGACCACATAGAAGGAAAACTGTTTACAGATTACTTGACGCCATTTAAAAAGCGACTAATCAAAGGAAAGCTTGCCAATATCAGCAAGGGGAAAACGGATGCGGAGTACCGTGTTAAGGTGCCGAGGTAAATTTGAGCACATCTCGAAAGTTCTTTTTTGATGTCATTTCGAGAAACCTAAATAGCTAATTATTAAGATGCAAGATCTAACAATATCATTGATTCAAGCGGAACTTCACTGGGAAGAGATTGATGCCAACCTGGCCATGTTTGAGGAAATGATCTGGTCAATTGATCAAACTGATCTGATTGTGCTTCCTGAAATGTTTAGTACCGGGTTCTCCATGAATGCAAAAAATCATGCAGAGCCACCGGGCGGAAAGACATTTAAGTGGATGCGACAAATGGCTAATCAGCGCGAAGTGGCAATTACCGGGAGCTACATTGTTAAGGAAAATGGTAATTTCTTTAATCGGTTGTATTTTGTTTACCCTGATGGATCGTCCAAACAATATGATAAAAAGCACCTTTTTAATCTTGCTGAGGAAGGGGAGCATTACACACCGGGTGCTGAAAGACTGATACTGGATTATAAAGGGTGGCGAATTCATCCAATGATCTGTTATGACCTTAGGTTTCCGGTTTGGACTCGGTCCAGAAAGTCCGAACAGCGGATTTATGAATATGATCTATTGCTTTTTGTTGCAAACTGGCCGGATACACGTGTTAATGCCTGGGACACCCTTCTAAAGGCAAGAGCTATTGAAAACCTTTCCTATTGTGCAGGTGTAAATAGGATAGGCACAGATGCAGCTTCAAAAAATTACAATGGACACTCAGCAGTTTATTCTCCTTTAGGTAACGAATTAGCATTCTCGGAAAATGAAGAAACTAGTTTGACTGTGACTTTGGATGCTTCGGAGTTAGAAAGCTATCGAAAGAATTTTCCTTTCCAGGAAGATGCGGATGATTTTAAGTTAATTTAAAAGTCAAATTGGCGACCTCCATATGTTTTAACAGAACACTTTGAAGACTTGACGGTTATAATAGATGTGAAAACTATAATAACCTTCTCTTTATTAATTACCGCATCTATTGTAGGTGCGCAAACATTACCTGAAGTTCGATCTGAATTTCATTCTGTAGTATTAAACCCGGATGACTCAAGGGATTTTCATGATTACTTGAGTGATGTGAAAACCCCTACTACAACCATCCGAGCGTATCAGGCTGTTTCCGAAGCGCTTTTGGCTCAGGTGGTATGGAATCCATTCAATAAACTATCTCAGGTCATTAAATACGATAAATTGATGGAAGAAATTGTAAACGAAGATCCTGATAACATTGAAATCAGATTTTTGCGATTAGCCATTGAATATAACTTACCTTCTTTCCTAGGGATGAGTACCCATGTTGAAGAGGATACCCAGATGATTATTCAAAACATGTCTAGCATAGGTGAAATGCAGATAGAGAAATCCTACAGTTCATACATTTTTCATTTCCTTTCGGAGACTAACCTGGTTTCTCAGGATGAGATAAGTATGATGCAGCAACGATTTACCGTTAATTAATAAAAATCAATCTGGCAGTTGGGGAAAACTGTTTTGAAGTCATCAACAGTATGTTGTCTAAGTCGTGTATTATAGCAAACTAATTTTTTCAGGTTTTGCATTCCATATAATCTTTCCAGTTTCCAGACACGTGTATTGCTAATATCTAAACTTTCCAGTTCGTATAGTTCGGAAATTCCCTTCAGATTCTTAACGCCGGTTCCTGCACAGTTTAAGTGTTGAATTGATTTCATACCATCAAGTTCTTTGATGTCGTCAATGGCAGTATTTCTAATATTCAAAGTTTTCAACTTCCTTAGTTGAGAGATTCCCTCCAAAGATTCGAGCGGTCCGTTGATGCAGGTAATCTCTTCTAGATTTTGATGTTGCAACAGTTCGGATAAAGAAGTAATTCTAAGATTATCCAAGTACACACGCTTTAAATTAATAAAGGCGGTTAAGGGAGTAAGGGATGTCAAAGGCTTATTCGAAATGGTCACTTCCTGTTGTTCTATTAATCGATGCAGATTTAAGCTTGAAGGATCTTTAATATCAAATATTTCTTTCCATTCGGTACTTAGATCATTCCACCAACTTAGAATCTGAGCTGATTGAAAAATAATTACGAGGTTTTCCCGTAACAGTGGGATTACATCCGATTCATCAATTTTAGTATCATCTACATCAACGATGCGAAGCTTCTTAAGCGCATGAATATGGCTGATATCTTTTAGTAAGGTCCCGGATAAATATAATTCCTCAAGGTTGAGGTTATTTTCTAATCCTTCTGTGCTTTCGACTGGTAAACCGTTCGCAACCAGAATCGATAATTCATTCATTTCTTTGGTGAAATCGAATGAGGTGAACAGGTTATTGCTCACATTCAAGTACCTGATCCGTTTAAATTTTTGCAGTGGTTCCAGCTCGTAAAAATTTTGGTCACTCAAATCCAAAGAGTCCCTATTGATGAACTTTATTAAGTCTTCTCTTTGGGGTGAACTATCTCCTATCTGCTTGGAAAAAACGTTTTTCCAGTTTGCTGACAGCCCATCCCACCATTGCCTTACTTTTTCACTATTGGTAATAACCAAAGTTGAAGGTCTATCAGTCATAAATTTGGCAACCATCTGCTCAGGGATGTTGGTATAATCTGCATAGACCTTTCTCAACTCAGGAGCATCCGCTAAAGGAGATAGGCTGCTTACCTCCGTTCTGTTCACTGAAATTGTCTTGATTGATGGGTGCATGGACAACCCTTCTAAGTCTGTAATTTTAGTTTCAGAAGCTTTGAGTTCTCTTAGTTTTTTTAAGTCACTCAAGCTTGAAAGTGAACTAACTTTGGTTTGATCAATAATTAAAACTTCGAGGTTTCTATTATTCGATAATAAAGTAAGATCAGAAAAAGCAGTATTTGAAAGGTCAATATCCTTGATGCTTGAGAGCCCATTTAAAGGTTCAAATGATGTTGTGGATGTATTTGAAAGGTTTAAACTTTCCAGCACCTTCAGCTTGCTAATTGATTGAATGTCGATGACAGCCGTTTGAGACAGGTCAAGGAACTTTAGGTTTTCGAAATAACGTAACGCATCAATATTTTTTAGAGAAGAATTCCGTGCAATTAAGGTTTGAAGATTCATGGAATATCTCAAGGGTTCAAGGTCTTGAACCTGGGTATTTGAGATATTCAAGAATTTCAATTCTTTTAGCGCAGCAAGCGGCTCAATATCTCTGATAAATGAATTGCCTTCCAGACTAAGGCTATCAATTTCGGCAAGTTGTTTTAAGACGTCTACCGTTATGCTGTCAATTTCCACATATTCATCAAATATACTTTTCCACCCATAGGAGAGATTCATCCACCAATTTTGTAATTCTTTTTCACGACTAACTTTTGTGCTATAAATGCTTGCGATTTTCAGGTCCTCAGATTGGTCGTTGTAGTTCACCTCCATGAATCGCTTATCCACTCTTTTGAAATCGTTATTCTCTAAATTCTTTCCTTCTATAGTGCTTTCAAAAGAGACCAGAAAAAACCCTGAACTATCGTCGTTGGTTACTTTTTCGATTTCAACATTGTTGAAATCAAATTGGATGTCGGTGAAGAAAAAATCCACATCACGCAAGTAGGCAGTTACATCTTTATTGGTAATTACTTCCCGATCATCAATGAGGTCATCTTCGATCTGAACCGAATTTGATTCAAATACTTTTTTGTAACTCTGTGTGATGATGACTTCTTTATCCCGTGTTGAAGTTTTTGCAGCGCCAATGGAATTAAGCATATACTCATAGAAGTTGAGTAAGCTTCTGACCTGCTCGAAGCGGGCAGAGTCCTGTTCGCTTTGTGCACTCAAACTGAATGTTGTCAGAACAAGGAGAAAAATCGAGGTATACTTCTTCAATTTTTTAGTTTCTATTATAGATGTAGTCTTTCAATTGTCTTTCCAGCGAAGCGTTTTGGATTCTTACCAAATTGGAAATCAACCAACCGGTATTGTATCCTGGACGATTATAATCATTCAATGAAAAATACCAGCCATCAATTGAGAAGAAATGAAATTTTACATTTTTCACGGTCTTGAACTGTAAGTTGCCCTGGTTAAGCTCATATAGAAAGATGGTAAGAAAATCAGGTTTATACGCTTTGGCTGTGAACTGCTCTGTATGCTTATTTCCCTGCAATGCCTTTCTAAGCGTCATAAAGTCAAGCTCGTGACTCAGAGGATGCATGAATTGTTTAGTTTCGGATGTGTCTTTATCAAAGAAATTTTGAAATTGATCAAAGGCAACATCTTCAATGATCCATTCATACCCCTGGCCTTGTTGTTGAAGACGCATATAGAGTAGGCCGGATATCTTTTTTCCTTTAAAAAGAAAATCTGCATTCACCTCAGCCAACCAATCATCTTCGTGGAAATTAAGAAATTTGGGATCCCTCTTATCCATCACATCTTTCAGAAAATCCCGTACCAAATCAGAAGATAGCTGGCTGGTTTCGGTATCAAAGAGGGCGGGCAGATAGCCTTTTCGAACGCTGATATCTCGATACTTTTTGTCTGAAGGATAGTAGCGATTTCCATCATCGTCTTCCTCTCCGTTAAACCTTCTAAAAAATTGATTTATCTGTTTATTGGATGCATAAAGCTGATTTTCTGTTTCCTTCATTTCATCTGTAAGCCCTGATTGGCCTACAGATGAATGAATGATGATGACAATGGAAACGATTCCAAATAGTATTCTCATGCAGAAGTTTCTGTTACTCTAATATCGCCTAAAAGCACATCCCAAAATTCGATAATTCTACCGGCAATTTGTGTTTCTTTTTTCTTCACATAAATCGTGATGTCCTTTTTGGTCGTGTCTTTGTAGTTCAAACCATCATCTGAAGTTCCTTCAAATCGCTGATAAATGGTAATTACCCCAACATAGGTTCCGTCTGGTTGTTGTTCCAGGTCACTTACGTAATGGATGTCATACCACTTGATGGTCACTTTGTCATAGTTTAGTGCCATCAACCTTTCGAAGTACACACGAACTTTGTAGTAATTGATCTCTTCTTGAGATAGAGATGATACACCCATTTCACTATCTGGCGCAAAAAGCTCCTCGGCTCGATCCATTACGCGTTGAGCTTCTGAAAATTGGGTGTCCTTATTCCCTATTATGCTGATGTATTTGCTAAGGTCTTTCACTTTCTCCAGTGCAAGGGAGTCAATTGCTTGCTTTCTACCAGGATCTACATTGTTTTGAGCAGAGCTGTCTAAAACAAATAGCAGCGTTAGAGATAATAAGATATATTTTATGTTCTTCATGTCTGAAATTATTTTCTTAATACTAATTCTTTGATTTTACCATTGCTATCGTAAACGACCTCCTCAACCCTGGCTTTGTTGTTTTTTGTATCCTTTAGATAGTTAAGGTATTTAGTAATCGTGGTAGGTTCATCATAACTTGGATTACCTCCCGCTTTGTAGATAACAATTAAAACAGGTGCTTCTGAATTGCTAAACATGGTTAGTGCTTCCTGAATGCTTGCGTTTGCCGATGCTATTGTTGAAGCAGTAGATATAGCTGCAAAATAATTATTAAGCTTAGCTTCCTTCGTTGGCTCTTTTACCACTACACGCTCCTCAGGTTCGTCTGTTGGAGCAGGAGTTTCTACTTCTATTTCATTTTCCATTTCAGCTTTTTCTTCCTGAGGGTCGCTCAGGTCAGCTAATTTTTTTTGATTCTTACAGGATGAAAATCCGATAACCATAGCTATCAAAATCAACATCATGTGATTTGTTGAATACGTCTTTTTCATTTTATAAATGATTTGTTAATTACCTATTTGAATAATGTTCTATTGAACTACCCCTTTAACTCAAATAGTGTTCCAATTGATATAGTACCCCTAAAAAAGAATTTTGGATAGGAATAATTTCTCATTATGAGAAAGTAGAGGTTAGATTGGGATAGGCACGGCAATATTTTGTTTGCAGAGGCGGAGGGATTATTACATGATCCCTTTTTGGGGTTTGACGCAAGCAATTACCCTAACTTCGTTCGTAGTTTTTTATTTTCTGATACTCCTTTGTGCAAGCACAGTTGTAACAAAAAACCCAGCACATTCGTGCTGGGTAATTACTTGCAGAGGCGGAGGGATTACTCGTACCCACAGCCATGCCGCACTGCCCCTCGTGAATCTTCGATTTCGAACAAGGCTCGAACCCCAATCAATCTAAATCAAAAAAGGCCAGCACTTACGTACTGACCTTTTGTTGATTTATGCAGAGGCGGAGGGATTCGAACCCCCGGTACCTCGCGGTACAATGGTTTTCAAGACCACCGCATTCGACCACTCTGCCACGCCTCTGTGTCTCGGCCTACCGTCAGGCAGGTTTAAAAATCTTTCGCTATTTGCGAAATTGGAACGCAAAAGTAGCTGTTTTCATGAAACACGCAAACTCTCAGCTATTGAAAAATGGAGAAATTGATTTCTCCATTCGTTCCGGCATTTTTACCGGTCTACCAGTCTCCATATTCATGAAAGCTAAAATGGTTTCTCCGGTGTTTATTAGCTTGTCTTCTTCGTTTCTTATTTCGTATAAAAACTTCATACGAGCTCTGGGCATGTCCGGGATGATGAGCTTCACTTTCAACAAATCATCATATTTAGCGGGTGCATGATAGTTGATGCTCATGGATAATACAGGCATCCCAACCCCTGCATCCTCCATTTCTTTGTAAGGGAATCCAAGAGCTCTAAAGCCTTCCACACGAGCGATTTCATAATACCTTGGGTAATTCCCATAGTAGGCAAAGCCCATTTTATCTGTTTCAGCATACCGTACTCTTAGTTCTACCTCGTGCGTGTACATTACCTGTATATTCTTTCTTTGTTAAGTGCCCGCTGAAATTTACGCGCGTTTACATTGTGTTCGCTGAGTGTCCGAGCGAAGACATGGTAGCCTGAAAAGTCAGCTTTGGCACAGAAATATAGGTAATTGTGGTCTTTATAATCTAAAACGGCATTCAATGCTGGGATGCCAGGCATATTAATAGGACCGGGAGGTAGTCCACGGTTCTTGTAGGTATTGTAGGGCGAGTCAAAGAGTTTGTCTTTATTCAAAATTCTACGGATTTTGAAATCCCCGATTGCAAAAACTAATGTCGGGTCTGCTTGTAGAGGGATACCTCTTTGAAGGCGGTTGATGTATACGCCGGCAATCAAAGGTGCCTCATCCATTTTGTTTGTTTCACCTTGAACAATTGATGCCAAGGTTGAGACCTCATCTTGTGTCATCCCAAGATTCTCAGCCTTTTGCTTTCTTTCCTCTGTCCAGAAGCGGTCGTATTCAGCTTTCATGCGATCCAATAAACCTTTTGGAGAGGTGGTCCAGTACACTTCATAGGTATTTGGGATAAACATGCTTATAAAGGTCTCCTTCGTAAAACCGTAGTGCCGTGCTGTAGTATCTGCAAGTAAAATTGGGGCTAAGTCAACGGAATCAATTTCAAGGCTTTGTGTTAGAATCTTTGGTAACTGCGTAAGTAATCTCGCATTGGAGAAAGTCAGCGATATTGGAGTTTGTGCACCAGATCGAAGAAGATTGATTAACTCAACGTTGGTCATGTCTCCTTTAATTAGGTACATCCCATTTTTAACGTTGGTATCCAGGTCTTTTAGTTTTGCTAAAAAACTAAAAGACACCAGGTCATTGACTATTCTTTCATCTGCAAGCTTATTCTGAAGCTGCTTGAAGGTGGTCCCTTTTGGTATTGCGAAGTATCTATCTTCCTGTTCGATTAATACGTTTGGCGTATAAAGAATCTGATAAGTATAAAAGGCAAATGAAGATAGCATCATGGTGAAAACCACGAGAAAAATAGCGAGAAAGTATCTTTTACGCATAGTTTTAGATAAACGAGTGAATTATAACAATTTTTTCGGGTAGGCCACAGCACCAAAACGACCGTGATGGGAAATAGATATTATTTCATTCAAAGGCTCTATGGTAGGAAGATTTAAATCATCAGAGCCAATGTGATAATCTTGCCCATGATCTCTAAAGAATTCAATGATCATAAAGCGAATTCCTTCGCTCCAATTGTTATTATTTTTTTCAAACGTGTGAAAATCAAATTCATCCATGTTACCACAAATCGCAATCATGTATTGATCTGTCAAGATGACCTTACCACTAAGTTCATTCGAACTAAAGGTTATGCCATTTTCATCTTCCTTAATGGCGATTGGAATTTTAGTGGGAGCAAAATTTAAAGGCTCTCGTCTGCATTTAAAGACGGCTTCTTTAGCAGACCAAAGAATCCAAAATAGGTACTTATGCTCGATTAACACATCCTCTTTACTCTTAATGAGATCCAAGCTTCTAGCATTACGTTCCTTAAACGAAGAATCTTCTAAATCAACTATGTCAATGCCTATCATTTGGTAAAGCTAAGTTTTTAACAACTCTTGTAAGTTGTGTATGGTCATTACCACTCATCTAGTTTATATACGTTTTCATATACCTTACCTATGGCACCATCTTCTCCAAACTCGTGAACAAAATCCACTATTTCTCCATCAATAATCAAGTCATAGCGAACTTCCCATTTAGGGTCGTTTTGCGGATTGTAGGGTTCCACTCCATTGTATAGTTCTACTCGAACTTTTTCATCACCTCTTTTTACGAATTCGGTAAGATCTATTTGATAATCAACTTCAGGACTGCTATGGATTGTACCGCTTGTAAATATTAAAGAGTCCTCAACAAATACACTGACACTATTATCTACCTCAGTAATAGCAATAAAATAACCTTCAGATGATATTTTCTCCTCTTTTTCTGACACAACTTCTTTAGATTCTTCTTTTTTCTCTTTGCTAGGTGTGGAACAGCCTACTCCAATCACTAAAAGAAGTATTAATATTTTCTTCATGAATTCCTGTTTTTTTAATTAAAAGGCAAAAGTAATTAAATGAGTTTCATTCTTTTCTCACCCTTATTAATTAGCTGGTTTCCATTCGGTTACTATTTTTTGGTGAATAGTAGTTTATTTTTACCGACCTAACCTAAATGACAGGATATTGAGACTACCATTTTTAAGATTTAGAGCCTTCTTGCCATCCAAAAAAACAAAGACAAGTGATGTAATTCATTTCAGAGGGAAACGAAAGACAAAGGAGGAGAGGGCTAAGTCTCCGAAACGAACGGAAGTAATTAACTACCTGATTTCGTATTTAGAACGAGATGTGACTTATCTTGAAATAGGAGTGAGAAATCCTGAGGAGAACTTTAATGATATTAAAGCTTCTACAAAATACAGTGTTGACCCGGGCTTAGAGGCAAAAGAAAATCTTGCTGATTTTAAGGTTACAAGTGATGATTTTTACGCTAAGCTAGACGGTGGAGAAGTACTTTCTAACGATGTTAAGTTTGATGTGATTTTTGTTGATGGTCTTCATTTAGCTGACCAGGTTCATAGAGACATAGAAAATTCAATGAGGTATTTGGCAGATGATGGATTTATTGTGCTGCATGATTGTAACCCTCCAACAGAATGGCATGCCAGAGAATCCTATTATTATGCAGATACACCTGCTGGCGGATTCTGGAATGGAACAACCTGGAAAGCATTTTTGAAATGGCGCTTTAACAAGTCTGTCTATTCGTGTTGTATTGATTCGGATTGGGGTGTTGGCATTCTTTCGAAAAAGCACCAAATAGGTCAGAGTATTCCTGAAACAAACATATTTTTTGAATACGATCAAATGGATAAGAATAGAAAAGAGCTTATGAATCTTGTAAGCTTTGACGAACTCAAGAAAATGTTGAACGCTTAACGCTCCTCAACTAAATTTCCATTTCTTAATTTAATTATTCGATCTGCACAGTCGAAAAATAGCTCATCATGTGTAATAGCAATTACCGTTTTTCCTCTCTTTTTTAAATCAGGGATGATCTCGTTATAGAATATCTTTTTGAAGGAAGGATCCTGATTTGCTGCCCACTCATCAAACAGATAAATATTAGCATCTTCCATGATAGCACTTATAAGCCTCAACCGGTGAGTTTGACCTTGAGATAGTCGAGTTGTCGAGAAAGCTCCATCTACCATGCTTACTTTTCGGTCTATTCGAAATGCCTTGATGAGATCATTTGCATAATCTGCAGGTAATGAATCTGACTTTGCCAAAAGTTTATCAAAGAGGTATGAGTCGTCAAAGATGGCCTTAAATTCATCACGGTATCCGTTCAAATTTTCAGTATCAATCTTTTCGGTATTATACGATATGTGTCCCTCTTGAGGAGTATACAGCCCAAGTAGCAGCTTAGAGAGCGTAGTTTTCCCACTACCGTTTCCACCAACGATGAAAATGACTTCATTTGGCTGGATTTTTAGGTTTATTGGTCCCAATAAGAATTGGTCGTCTTCGGTATCATTGTAGTAGGTATAGGTTGCGCCCTTTAACTCGATTACTCCAGGCTTGCTTGTATCGGTTTCGAGTTTATGGATGTCTCTGCTAGTTGTAACAAGCTTGAGACCCATTTGCTCAATATTATTTAGGGCAACTTCAATTGCCTTAATGTTCCCTAGGAAACCAGTCGCTGATGAAAGCGGGGAAACGGTGAAGAGCGAGATTAAAAGAAACTCACCTAAAAGGTCAAACTCAACAATTTGAGTCGTATAGATTACAAAAATCAAAATAACAATTCCGAAGAGTAGCATGACATCCGTCATTCTTGATAGCAGGGAATTGACGACACTCTCTTTTACTTTTAGGTCTTTTTCCTGTGCACTTTTCTTTGTCAGCTGTTCATCGAGAAAAGTATGCTTTAGTTTTTGATTCAGACTGAGCTCCTTGATGCCTTTCACGACAGCTTCAAGTTCTACGAATACTTCATCCCATTTCATTCGTGCCTGATGCGTGTATTTTTTTAAAAGTGGAAGGGTGAATGAAACGATTATAAATGTGAGTCCGAAAACGACGATCGTGAAACCAAAAAGTATTGGAGATAGCCATATCATGTAGATGAAAAGGCCAATGACAGTTGTAAGACCTGTGACTATGCCTGGAAATCTATTAATTGCTACAGAGATAGTCGAAATGTCATGAGTAAGCATGGGCAGAAGTCGCTCCTTATTTTTCTCTACTTCACTATACTTTGCATTTAGAATTTTGGTGGAAAGTTGTACTCTCAGGTTGTGGATGATTGTCTGCGTGAGCTTAGCAAGCATGAAAGAGCTAAGTACTGCGAAAAGTGGATAGGCGATTAAAAGAATCCCTACTTTAACACTAAAAAATAAAAGGTCCTCTATGCCAGTATTTATTGTTTCATGTATAGTCTTAATCAATAACGTGGAACAAACTCCTGTTATAACGCTCCCCAGAGATGCTATTACAAAATTCTTCTTAGAGGTTCGAAGTAAATAGTAGAGAAGTTTCAAATACTTTCCTTTTGGTTTAAATCGCAAAAAAACGACAACTTGCAGCGGCAAACAAGTAACAATGGATAATAGTGATTTAGTTGCATCAGAGAAGCAGGCAAATTGCTGTACGATAATAGTAACTTACAATGGTGGAAAGTGGATTAGCAATTGCCTTGATACCCTTTTCTTATCTTCGAGTCCTACGGATGTTATCATTATTGATAATGGGTCCACTGATCATACCGTCGAACTGATAGAAAATTATCCAAAAAAACTTCAGTTGATCAAAACAGGCAAAAATCTGGGTTTTGGTGGGGCGAATAATATTGGGATAAAACTTGCACTGAGTCAAGGCTACTCCTATTTCTTTTTGTTAAATCAAGATACCTGGGTAGAACCTGATTCAATTGAGCATTTAATCGATGGGCTTAAAGCAAATCAAGATTATGGCATTTTATCTCCAATTCATATGAACGGTAAGGGAGATGCTTTTGATAAAAATTTCAGAAAGTTTGTTCGAAGGTACAAAACAGTAAAGACCCCTTTTGATGAAGACCACATTGAACAACATTCCTCTCCAATCGAAGCAGGATTTGTCAATGCAGCCGCATGGATGCTACCACGAAAATGCATTGAGGAGGTTGGCGTTTTTCATCCGCTCTTTTACCATTATGCTGAGGACAACAATTATTGCCACCGAACACTAAGTCATGGATTTAAAATAGGCGTGATAAAGGAATCAGTAATCTATCATGACAGAGAATACAGGAATGACTCCTATTCTCCGAAGAAAGATTTTGAAAGAGAAACGGTAAAGAGTTTGGCTGATCCTACAAAGGACAGAACTCCAGTTCATGACTTTTGGATCGCCACCATGAAAATACTTGAGATATCCACTAAAATCAGATTTTACAAAATTCCTGGTTTTATGAAATGGGCATTTAATGAGTTTTTCGTACTTAAAAAGTGTGTAGAAGAGTTTGATGAGAGCGCATTATATAACTTTGAAGTTGATACCAATTATACATAGATGGCTAAGAAACACTTCCTGACCTTCGCTACAAATTTTAAAAATGAAAATGCCTACCTGGAAACCTGGCTAGACTACCATATTAAGGTTGGTGTTGATCATTTTTATCTATTCGATCAAGATGATACAGAGGAGACTAGAGCACTTCTGAAACCTTATGAAGAGAAGGGTTATGTCACCCGACATCCCTGGACTCACTTAGATGGTACTAAGTATGATGGAGCCACAAAGTGGTGGCAAAGAAATAAGAATCATATGGGCTTCTCGCACGCAGCAAAAACTTATAGAAAGGAGTTTCAGTGGCTGATGAAGATCGATGTGGATGAATTTCTTTTTCCTCTAAGTGGAGAGGATAATTTGCAGGATTGGTTGAAGACGGTTGACGCAAAAAAAATTAAAGGTATTAAGATACCAAGGATCAACTTTGGGAATAATGGATATGAGACAAAACCAGAAAAAACTGTCTTAGAAGCCTACACAAAAAGAGAAGTGAACTACTCAGACCATAAAGATCTTGGAAATGGTGATTTTCTATCAAGGAACCGATTTGCTTACAGTGCTCACTGGTGGTTGTATAAATGGTATAAAAAAGGTGAGATGCTCACTGATGTTGATCAAATAGGTTGGCGCATCAATCATTATTACACCAAATCATTAGAAGAATATCTTTCACGACAAAATGTGTCTGGTGGCAGGCCTGTAGGTAGAGAAGGTTTTGATGAGAAGAATAGCGTGTGTAACGAGGTGGAAGATACGAGTATGTTGGATCTGCTAAAGAGGATTGATTGGTAGAACAGTTTATCAGGAAGAACCACTCTCAATTTCCGTGTAAAGAAAATCAAAAAACCTTTTTGTCAAATCTTCGCTAAAAAAAGGTAAATAAGCTGTGTTATAATTTACATCTAGCTTTCTGGACTCTTGAATCATGGATTCCATAATTCCATATTTTGCAAGGAAAACAGCTTCAGAATCACCATGTAAAAATATCTTATCTATAGATCCAAAAATGCTTGATAAGCAATCTGTTTTTCTATTTACATATTGCCATACAATGAATTGTCCTATATGTTCTGCATCAAACATAGGTTCAATTAACTCTTCTTCAAGCGTTACAGTTTGATATGATTTCATCATATAATTCAAATAATCTGCCTTTATCTCTTTGCATGAATTGACTACTAGTTTAATGGATTTGGTTTGATTTATTATCTCATTGTATTCTACTTCTTCTAGGTTAACCTCCTTTTCATCATAATAGATCTTGTAATTGGGTCCGGCTTTCTCGATTAAATCTTTTGAAATAGAAGAAGGATTAGAAGTGATTTTTTTTTCTTGCTTAGTTGGTCCGCATGACAGAAAAATGAATACTAAAAAATGAATATAATATCGCATAAAAATTACCAATTGATTAAACTCTGTTTTTAAAAAGCTTAATTTCTTATTTAATACAAATACCTTGAGGTTGTTATATAGTTTCGCAAAACTAATGACAATTGAGCCTACTAATGAATAATGAGAAGACCAAAGTGTTAATAATTGGTGCAGGCCCTGCTGGTTTAAGTTGCGCTTATGAGCTTTCAAAGAAAGGTTTTGAGGTAGAGGTACTCGAAGCTAGCGAGTACGTAGGCGGAATGTCAAGAAGTTTTGAGATTTGGGGTCAAAAGGTTGACCTTGGTCCTCATCGTTTTTTTTCCAAAGACAGAGCAATCAACAAGTTCTTTGTGGAAGTTTTAGATGGTGAGTATACAAGCGTAAAAAGACTGACCAGGATTTATTATAAAAATAGGTTCTTCCAATACCCGTTAAAGTTTACCAATGTGCTTTTCAACCTCAATCCATTTACCATAATTAGGATTTTGTGGGACTATTCAATACAACGAATTAACCCAATTAAAAATCCAACGACTTTTGAGTCATGGGTTACTAATAGATTTGGAAAGAAATTGTATGAAATATTCTTTAAAAGCTATTCTGAGAAACTTTGGGGAATTCCCTGCTCTAGAATAGATGCAGACTGGGCTGCTCAAAGAATAAAGACACTTTCATTAATAGGTGCAGTGCTATCAGCTATCAAAGGAAACGCAGGGAACAAGCACAAGACTTTGGTTGACGAATTTTCCTACCCTAAGAATGGAACTGGTGAGCTTTATGAGAAGTGCGCTAGTAAAATCAGGTCTAATGGAGGAAAGATCAAACTATCCACTCCGGTTAAAAAAGTGATTCTTAACGAAGATAACGTCGCAAAGGGAGTTGAGTTGATGGATGGTAGTAGCGTGAATGCCGATCATGTTGTTTCTACAATGCCCCTGACCTCCATGATAAAAGGCCTGGATAATACTCCAGAGCAGGTTAAAGTTGCTGCAGATCAACTCTATTTCAGAAACACGATTTTAGTTTATTTAGAGATAGACGGAGTTGAACTTTTTGAGGATAATTGGATTTACGTGCATTCGCCGGATGTAAAGCATGGAAGAATCACAAATTTCAGGAATTGGTGCCCCACCCTTTATGGGAATCAAAACACCTCCATTATATGTCTTGAGTTTTGGGCATTTGATCAAGATGAAATTTGGAAAATGGAAAATGATAAGCTTTCAGAAATAGCCAAAGAAGAACTTGGGAAACTGAATCTTATACCAAAACACATGGAAATTCTTAACTCGAAAGTCATAAGAATTCCTCGGTGTTATCCCGTTTACGAAACCGGTTATCAGGAACCGTTAAAGATCCTGGAAAATTTTGTTGATGGCATTGATCGACTTGTACCAATAGGAAGGTATGGATCTTTTAAATACAATAATCAAGATCATTCTATTTTAATGGGACTTCTGGTTGCTCAAAATATAGCTGGAGAGAAAAACACCAATCTTTGGGAGGTAAATACAGATCTTGAATATCAAGAGGAAGGTGAAATTAAAGACGTATTAATTCAATGACTTTCGGATTTTGACAAAACTTTGAGGATATTTTTGCCCAATGAAGTTTATATATTTTACACTTATTCTTTTTCTAATTTCTTTAAGCTCTTCAGCCCAGGTTTTCTATCCGGGCGATTATACAGAGGACTATTACCGTGTTTTATTGATTAAGAATCCAACACTTGAGACCAGACCAATTATGATTCGTCCATCCATAATGACTTCATATGGAACGGATAGTGTGCTCCAGTGGAATATGTGGAAAGATGACTTCTCTCTTGACTTTAATGGTGATGCTAAGCGTAGCTTTTCGATTTTAGAGCCTCGCATCTCTTTTGTCTATAATCATAAATATCCCAGAGGTTATAACAATGGAGCCGTATGGAACGGTAAAGGGATGAATACCTCTATCACTGGAGGATTTACAGGGAATTTGGGAATACTTCACTTTAGTTTTTCTCCAGTACTATGGTACGCTCAAAATGGTTCTTTTCGTATTCCACCAGGACCATATAATAAAAGCGAATTTTCATATCCCGTTGAAAATAGAATTGATTGGGTAATGCGATTTGGTGACGATGCGGTTCACCAATTTGACTGGGGTCAATCTGAATTGAGATTGGTTTATAAGAATTTTACTGTCGGATTTTCTACCGCTAATTTCTCATGGGGGCCATCTAGGTATAATCCGATTATTATGAGCAAGAATGCTGCGGGATTTCCGCATATAGACCTTGGTACATCAAAGCCGATAAATACCAAAATCGGTAAGATGGAGTTCAAGTGGTACTGGGGAGCAATGTATGAATCTGATTATTTTGATGAAAATCCTGTTAATGACCGAAAGTATATTACAGGACTTTCATTTGGTTATCAGCCGAAATATCTTGAAGGGCTGACTTTTGGACTCAATAGAATCATGTATACGCGGTGGGCAGATGGAGATCTCGATACTGAAGACTTTTTCAGTGCTTTTTTAAAGAATACAGGGGATCCAACTGCTTTTACGCAAAATGATGAATATGATCAACTCTTTTCTGTCGTTCTTGAGTACTATTTGGCTCAGGTAGGTCTGAATTTCTATATTGAATATGCCAGAAATGACTTCTTTGGTAGCTTTTTAGATATGATAGAACATCCTGATCGAACAAGGGCAAGAACGATTGGGATCACGAAAACATTTGATTTAGAAAATGGTGGGTTAGTTGAGTTTAATTATGAAAATACGACGCTTAGCAATAATCAAATACAAGTTATTTTCCCTGGAATTGCAGCGACGTATTATGTACATTCTGTTGTGGAGAATGGGTATACAAATAATGGACAAATAGTTGGTGCAGGAATTGGCCCTGGTTCCAATTCAGACATTCTGTGGTTAAATATGTATCGTCCGAAAGGTAAGTATGGTTTAACTGTGCAAAGAATTCGATATAATGATGACTATGTAACAGAAACTTTTAGAGGTGTTGAAGACGAACCGACAGATTATGAGTTTCTCATTGGAGCAGACTACATCAAAATGCTTAAGGATTTCAGCTTGAATGCTCAAGTACTGGCGATATACAGAAATAATTTTCTATTTGAGGAAAATGAAAAAAACAATTTCAGGGCGAAATTGGCATTGACTTACAGGATAAAATAGCAAGTACTTATTCTTAAAATAAGAACATTGAACTAATTATTTTTCCGAATATATAAGTCCGGATAATCTTCCGATTGGAAATAGTTCTCTTTTATTTCCGGACGATTCATATCTTCAATAAAAAGCCCTGATATTATTTTGGGACTGTGTTTGTTAATTGCTTCGTAGATATTATAATCATAGTTTCGAAGCTTTTTGTAAGTAACAAGTCCGCCTTTTTGGGGATCTGTACTGTACCAAAAGAAGTCAATATCTTTTCTATACAGATTAAAGTAAATGTCCCCATCATAAACATGATCCATTGGTTCTGTTTGATCCAATACCCAATCTATTTTTTGTAATTCTGGTTTGTTGGGATAGACAATAATTGATCTTATAAAGTAGATCATTGGGACCAGAACTGTTAACGCTACAATTATTTTTGTTTGTTTTTCATTCAGGACTCTCAGCATCGCAGCAGCTGAAATTCCACACATAAACGGCACAAAGGGCATGAAATATTGTCGGTAGGGGGCTTGTACTAGAAATATAAAGGCCAATAGCAGGAGCGACAAGAGGATTAAGGTTTTTTGGTGTCGAAAAAAAACTACTAATCCGACGAAGTAGAATAACCATATGAACTGATTAATGTAGAATGAATCAATGAGTGTGTTGAAAGGAGAAAAAGAGCCTACAAAATTCATGTTTAGGGTCCAGTTCCAGAAGAGATAAGTTCCAATTTGATCCGTGAAAGAAAGGTATAGATAGTAGGGGCAAATACACAGGATAAAAACAGACCAATAGATGGTCAATTTTTTTATTGACAATTCTTTAATATACAAATGATAAATCTGGGTCAATCCCAGCCCTGCTATTATGAAAAAGGTTTTTTGTAAAAAAAGGAACGATATAGCCATAAAGAGCGCACTTAAATAAAGTGGATTTCTTGAGTCACCCTTGAAGTTTCGGAGGTAAGTAAAAATGGCAAAGAGCCCAAAGAACACTTGTGGAACATCGGGCCTTATTTCAATCGCCTTTTGACTGAACATCGATGTAGAGACTAAAAGTAGGATGGCTAGCCAAGCTATTTTATTACTATCAAAAATGTCTCTAATAAGCAGGTATGAAATTCTTAAAATCCCGAGAAAAAAGGAGAAAATAAATAATCTTAAGATTAGTAGCGTTAATGTTTTTTCGCCGATAAGTTTTATGAACGGGATGATTAGGTAATAGAAAAATGGATGATGATGCTGAAAAAAATCAATATAGATTACTTCACCGGTTAAAATTTTCCAAGCGGTATGAACAGCTTCAAATTCATCATGATCGAAATCCCTGAAAAGTGACATGGAGAAAACACTAATGATTACAAGCGCTGATGCTATTTTAATAAAAAGTAGGGTGTTAAAAGTGCCTGTTTCTCTTGGGGAGTTTACTCCATTAGGTTCCATTTGTCCTTAAAATATTTTATTGCAATTGAATTATGCCGGTCTTCATCTTTTTCCTTGCCTTTGTTATTTATTGTTGACAAACTTGACTCTTTTGATAGCTTTCGGATCCATGGAGTGCTAAAACAGAATCTTTTAAGTGGAATAATATATTTATCGACTAGTGCATGAGCACTGATCCAAACATCATCAACAAAACGTAATTGCGAAGGTGTTTCCGGAAAATTCTTCAAGGATTCCAAATCAAAAAAAGCAGGTTTGATTAAATATCCACCATACCCTTGAATAATATCAGTTTTCTTGATTTTTTTCAACCTTGTGCCTTTCTCTGGCGATGGGGGTATATTAAAAAGATTCATCTTCAGCGTGGTGTCTCTATCAACCAAATCGGCAGGAACCCTCCATCCACTTCCAGCCAAAATGTAATCGGGATATTTTTCTGACGCTTGTTCAAATTCTTCAATGTAGTTAGCCGGATAAATGTGGTCATCATCTACTACAAGTATCAGTTGATTATCTGAGCATGCTTCTAACGTTGGTATAAATTTAGTCGCTGGCCCATAATCAATTTCTACACGGTTAACTTCAACTCCTTTAAGATCAATTAGCCAATTGGGCTGTGAATATTCTTTCTTTGTTCGAAAGGATTGATGAGGGATATTTAAGATTATTTTCTTAGGTAATCTTTTTTGGTAGAGCAGACTTTTAAGAGTCAATTCCAGAAAATCTATACGTTCAGGTATAGTTGTTAAAGAAACAATGATGTCTGATTTTTCCTTGGCTTGCTCCCACTTGGTATCCAACTCCTTTAGAGATAGCCTTTTAAGCCTTTGGTGGTCTAGCAGATCCTTATAATAGCTTTTACCAGATAAATAATCATGTAAAATCACCAATAGACTCCAGTCAATAAATAGTGCTGTAAGGATAATTATCAGATAATTTCTGATGGACATATAGTCGTGCATTAGCACCCAAATACCCCAGTCTAAGAGCAACAGTATTATAAGAATTATTAAACGGACCTTCATAATGTTGCGAAGTTGCTAAGACTTGACTTAAGGATGAAATAATGGTTTGACTAATGTCTGTTCAGAGTTTATTTAATTGCCTTTTATCCTATTCACCATAACATCTAAGAACCTTAGCAAACTAAAATAGTGAAACGCTAAACCTCCGGGACTAAGCGGCATGCCTTTCGGAAACTTATTTCGTACGCTCAGAAATTTGGTTGGATGTCCAGAACTAATGTCTACTTCATCAGTAGTTAATTTGAAATGTCCTTTATTGGCATAATCTAGTAGTAGGATGGTCAGCAAGGATTGGTCATCTCTATGATTAGATCTATTAGCACCCTTTGGTCTAATACATTCCCTTATTAATGCTAAATCTTTCCATTTGGTTATTAACTCATTAACAATCTTTGATTTATTGGAAAAACCGAACGTATTGCCTGCCTTGTTCCTTTTTGAGTAAAATTCTTTAGGAACGTTCAAATAATCCAAGGTCTGTTGCACTGTCCATTCTTCAAGCGTCCCCGACCCGGAGATTGGAGCATACGTGAGTTGAGTTTCAATTTCTCTCCAGATGGGTTTTAGGTTTTTTAAAATGCAGTTAGCACTGTCCATCCAGAGAAAATTTCCTTTTGTTTCCTGACTGCATAAATGAATAATGATTGGCTTCCAGGAATACGTATTAAAAGAGGGGTTTACAAAATCCGGATAATTTTCATAATTAAAAATCCGGTAATCAACATGCTCAAAAATTTGATTGGACTTTGTTTTAATCGTTCGGGCTTGATCTTCGCTCAAGCCCAAATCATAAAATATCACTTGACTATTTTCATATTCTTTAGCTCGCCTGTAGCTATACATGAGTAAGCAAAAACTCTTATAAAATTTACTATTGGCTGCTGTAACAATATAGTTTTTAACAGCTGTCAACTTTTCATTTCGGTTACTTTTCCATCTCTAAGTTTTACTACCCGATCGGCTAGATGAAAGTACTGATCATCGTGAGAAATGACAATTTGAGTTTTGCCTAAAACTTTCAAGTAAGGAATGATCTCTTGGTAAAATATTTCTTTAAAAACAGGATCTTGATTAGCTGCCCATTCGTCAAATAAATAAATGTCCTTATTTTCAAGAATAGCGTTGATGAGTGAAAGCCTCTTTTTCTGACCTTCAGAAAGGCGTTTAGTTGAGAAGCCGTGATCAACTATTTTCACCTTTTTTTCTAGCTGAAATACTTGTAGAAGCCTGTTGCCATGTTCCTCCACATAGGCTTCTTCCACATCAAGAAACTTTTGAAACAGGTAAGAATCAGTAAAAACAGCAGCGAAATGAGATCGATAAGAAAAAATATTCTTCGCAGTAATTTTTTGTCCAAAGTATTCAACATGCCCTGCCAATGGTTTGTAGAGACCAAGGATCAATTTGGCAAGCGTTGTTTTCCCACTTCCATTGCCTCCAACTAAGAATAGTGTTTCTCCTTCTTTAACAGACAAATCGATTGGACCCATTGCGAAGTGCTGATCTTTATCACTATGATAATAGCTGTGCTCAAGGTGATTAATTTTGATAATTGATTTGTTTTCGGCTTTTGTTAAGGTGTCCAGACCATCTTCTTCTAATTTATTATTGCTTAACTCTAAACCGATCGCGTTTACCTGATCAATTGCGACTTCAATTCTCTTAAAATTCCCAAAAAAACCTGTGATGGTGGCAATGGGAGCAAGTGTGAATAGCACCAAGGTTAGGTACTCCCCAAAGACATCAAGTGAAACAAATTTGTATTTAAAAACAATGATAATGAGACATCCTATAGCTAGAAAAGTAATAAGATCTGTAGATCTACTTATGGTTGAATTGACAATGTTTTCCTTCAGATAGGCCTTATTTTGTCTATCACTGGTTGGCACAATGAATTCATTCAAGTATTTCTTTTTTGAGGATTTATTGAGTGCAAGTTCCTTTATCCCGAAAACCAAACCATGAAACTGCTCATAAAGTGAATTAAGATAATTTCTGGATTGATCAGCGTATTTTCTAACATATGGCAAAGCAAACTTTGAAAGAATCATGACAAAAACGAGAATGATGAGAGTTGCAATAGTAAGAGTAGGTGAATACCAGATCATATAAATGAGGATTCCAATTACTTTGGCTAAGCCGGTCGTTACACTCGGAAGGCGATCTATAGAATTAGCTATTGTCTTCACATCTTCAGTTAGTATAGGAAGTAATTTTTGCTGATGGTGTTCGATGGATTCGAATTTTGCTTTCAATATGCTCGTAGAAAGTTTAATCCTAAGCTCTTGGATAATTTTCTGAGTGAGGAAAGTGATGGAGTAAGATGATATTAAGGAGAATACTCCATACAAAATCAGAAATAAGAAGAAATTGGTTATAAAGTTGTTTGCATCATATCCATTATCCTGGATAGCCTCATGGATCACCTTAATGACGAATGTAGAAAAAACCCCTGTAAGGATGCTGGTAAGGGTGGCGAAGAAAAACAACCTTTTAGACGAGCTAAGCAGGAGCTTAAGGATACCCATAAATAGTTTTTAATTTAGGATTAAGTGTATTTCGGCTTAAAGTCGAAATCAACTTCAGCTCTTTTTGAAGCTTTTTTAACATCAGGAATAAAATAGGCTAATTTTAAGATCAATCTATTCAAAATTTCCAATGGCCATGGAAATTTTCTTGCAATATCTATCCATAAAATTACCCTTACTTCATCAGATCCATTCTCTGCATCATGAATATAGTTATCATTGAACATGATTCCTTCACCATTTCTCCAGTGGTATTTTTCACCTTTAATGATTGAATCATCATCATTATTTTTGTTGTCGATCGGATCATCATTTATTCGAATCCAACACTTATTGTTCTCGTTGTTATTTGGGATGATTACACCAAGGTGATACCTTAAAAACCCGTAGTAATACCCTTGATGCGGCCTAATGTATTGATTGGGATCGAGAATTGAGAAAAAAGCCTGCTTTACTCGAGGGATCTGTTTAAGTAGCGCAGCTGTCTTAGGACACATTTCGCAGTTCTTTTCAACGTATCGTCCGGACTTAAACACAAACGATTTCCATTTAATATCATGTATTCCTCCCACTGTCATCTCACCATACAGGCCTTCCATATTTGTGATTTTTTCCTTGTAGGCTAAAAGTTTTTCACATTCTTCACGAATATCACTATGGTTATCTTCTAAGATTGAAAGCTTTGGGTAAGACTTTTTGTAGTCATGGATAAATGATGGTGTTCTTTCAATCCAACCTTTACCTTCTGAGAATCGAAAAATATCGTTGATTCGCTCAAGTATGTTCATAACTGCAAAAATTGATTAAAATTTGGAATTGTTGTATTTCATTTGATTTAATTGTTTAGGAATTCCATCTGATAAGCTTCATCAATAATTATTATTTCATGGTCAATGATAAATTGACAAATAATGCAAAATGGAAATTGCTTGGATAACATATCGTTAAACCCTAGAGGTAAGTTAATTATCTCTCAAATTCGGACTTTCCAGGATAATATTCAGCTAAAAATTCTTGTACAATTTTCACCACTTTCAGATTAGGATTATCACCCTGATCATCATTTAAACAATAAAACTTTGGTTGTTTCTTTTTCAGCCATTTAAAAGCCCTTTCTTGCTTTTTCAGATTGTTAGTGATTTTGTGAAAAGAGTGAATTTTCAGTAGTTCCGGAAGTGTGATGGCTTTCACATGTCCTGCCTGATGCTTCAGTGAATACCAGCGATATAGTTTATATGCCATAACGTCTGTTCCTTCCCGAAACTTGTGTGACTTGATCTCTTCAATTAATTCCGGACGGGCTTCATGCATTTTTTGCCACCAGTTTTTCCGAATTAGCAAAGGGGAGTGTTCAATTAAACCAAGACCTACAATATCATTTTTCTTATTATAAATACGCCAGCCAAGATTTTCGCCAAAAAGTGTCCCGTGGATCAATACCTTCCCATCTTTTGTGTAGAAATCTTCAGGATATATTTCACTACCGAACAGGAAGTCATCGTTTAGGTAAATAAAATCATCCGATAGTCCTGGAATTTTGTGAATGTAGCTTTCAATGACATTATAGTTGAAAGTAGGAATATCTTCCTGGTTAAAAACTTCATCGTGATGAATGATGGATATTTTTGGATGATCTACATCAAGCCACTCAGGTTTCTGAGGTCTGATGGTGAAGATGTAAATATGATTAATCCAAGGCGCAAATCTTTCAACAGATCGTAGGCTGTATTTCATTAATTGAAATAGATCCCTGTAACGCTCAGGATTAAGGTCTATCGGCTTTTCAGAGTATTCATTTACCAATTTCTGATACTCCAGGTCATTTCCATCCACCCAAGTGTAGACCAAGTCAATTGGCTTATTTATCTTCAGTTTGTTCAATGATTCTACTTAGTTTGATTGAATTACCTTCTTTTGCATCATGAATCGCCTCATTCAATATCTCCAAAGAATTGCAAATGTAATTTTATTCGCTTTGCCTGGTCAATATCAAAAGCGAAAGCTTCAAATTTTGCAAGAAATGTATCAATTGTCTGTCCAAGCATTAAGGAAGACAAACGAACCATTCTGGTTAGACTTTGGAACATTACTTGGCCAATATCGATCCAATAGTATAATTCCTCATGATATCGACGTTGATGTGGCCATGATGGAAAAGTCCTACACAAAAGTGTGTGAGTTGAAAAAAGAGATGCCCAAAGGACTAAGATTTTATGATACTTCTCATAAACACTTTGGACCAAAAGTATTCTTTTCTTATAAAGGATTCGATTTCGATATTTTCTTTTACGAGGATGAAGGTGAAACAATCCGTTCGTTCGTAGAAGCAAAATGGCCTAACGAGAGACAGCACTTACCAAAGAACTTAGTCTTTCCTTTGGAGGAAATATTTTTTCTCAATGAAAAGGTTTATGTGCCAAAAAATTCTCAAGCCTATCTTGAACTCATGTACGGATACCTTGGCACTGGGGGTTGGAGGGATCAAGAATCAGGCCTTTGGTATCCACCAAAAAAATAAGTGAACTAATTGATCGTTGCTTAAACAATAGCTCACTGATAACTTCTACCTTTCCTGTTTGGATGAATAATGCCTAGTTGAAAAAATGAACTATACCCTCACAGATAACGACAAGAAATTATGGAAGGCAAATTCCTATCTAGTCAAAAGAGGACTTTTCAAAGATCAAATTGAAAAGGTGTCCGAATGGGTAGATGAGACCGCTAAGTGGCCACAGAATATGTCCAAATACCTTCACTTCTATGAGATGGATCATCCTTCTAATTTATCCAGAATTGAGAACTTTGTGCCTTATCATGCGAGGCTAGGACAACTCTTTTTATCTCAAGAAATAACTGATTTTATTGGTGGGCTGATGGGCGAGCTACCCGTCTTGTACAAGGATCGAATCAATTTTAAACCTCCGGGAGGTGGAGCACATTCTGCTCATCAGGATGGAGTCGCTTATGAGAGCGGCGCGATGGAAGCATTTGAGGAGGGCTCAATACCGTATATTTCGATTCTGGTAAGCGTGGATAAAGCCACAAGAGCGAATGGGTGTTTTGAAGTGGTGAACAATTGGAATATCGACAAACTTGAAATACTTCCCATGGAAACGCCTGATCCAGAGCATCCTAATTTCTCAAAGATTTCTCAGAAAGTGGAGGATTCGCTAGAGTGGATTCCAATAGAAACAGAACCAGGTGATGTAATCCTTTTTACAGAGCGATTACCTCATAGGTCTGCTAAGAATGATTCATCTTACGGAAGAAGAATACTTTATGGGGTGTACAATCCACTTTCACAAGGTGATAAAAGGGAATTATACTATTCTAATAAGCGAAAAAATTTAAATGACCCGCGCTATATGGTGGGTAATCCGCATGCGCCTAGCCTAATCTAATCTAGGAAGAATACGTTCTTTAGCTCGCTCCAGGTGGTCTTGGTTATCAATCTCGCACCACGCTAAATCGTCCAACTTCAATACACTAACCTTGTGTTCGTCAGCTAGTTGAGCAATCGCAATTTCATAATCTTTAGTTATGCCATCTTCAGCTTCCTTATGATGTTTTTTTAATTTTTCCAGCAGGTCAGTGGAAATTTTCCATATACCAATTAGCTCAGCATCTACAGAATTTAATTCTACTTTTTTCTTCGAAAGATTTTCTAATCTTCCATCTTTTAACTCAACATAAACTTCATCATTTGATTGGGTGAATCCACTGCATAGGATTACATCTTTAGCGTCCGAATGAAGCAACTCCTTAATCGCATCAGAATGATAAAGTAAATCGGACTCTAGAAGTAAAAAATCTCCTTTGATCAACTCAGAGCCATAAATCAATGTGTGGAAACTGCCAGTAGTGGCATAATCTGGACTTAAGAATGTTGTTAGCCCGTTTTCCTTGGCAAACTTTTCATAATGCTCGTGCAGATGACCAGTTCCTATAATAATATTTTTAATGCCATTCTCTTTAAGCACACGAACCGATCGCTCTATGAGTCGTTCATCACCAACAGGCATGAATCCCTTGGGGATATCAAAAGTGTAAGGTTGCAGTCGTGTGCCTCTTCCAGCAGCTAATATTACAGCAGTTTCAATCGTTTGCGTCATCTCTTGAAAATAAAGAGGAGAATCCCTCGGTTTCCAATTACTTTTGCGCGAAGATAGAATATTCTAAATCGCAATGAAGAAAGTATACGTAGGAATGGGCACAGATCTCATTCACCATGGTCATGTTAATATTATCGAAGTTGCCCGTGAATTGGGCGAAGTAACCGTTGGGTTATTGTCAGATAAGGCCGTTAGTAAATATAGCAGGACACCCTTTTTGTCTTATGACGAAAGGAAAAAAATTCTGGAGAATTTGAAAGGAGTGAATGAGGTGATTCCACAGAAAGAGTTGGATTATGAAGAGAACCTTCGTGCCCTGAAACCTGATTACGTTGTTCACGGGAGTGATTGGAAAAGTGGACCTCAAAAACATATTAGAGACAAAGTAGTAAAGTTGCTCAAAGAATGGGGTGGTGAGTTAGTGGAACCTGAATATACTTCAGGTATCTCATCTACCGGTCTTAGAGCTGCAATGAAAGAAGTTGGAACCACCCCTGATATTCGAAGAAGAATGCTCAGAAGATTATTAGAGTCCAAAGATATTGTTAGAGTAATGGAGGCCCACAATGGCATTTCAGCTCTTATCGTGGAACAAACTTCGGTCGCTTCAGAAAATGAAGTCAGAGAATTTGATGCAATGTGGGTAAGCTCACTGACGGATTCGACAGCTAAAGGAAAGCCAGACACTGAGTATGTAGATCGAACATCCAGATTTAATACTATCAATGATATACTGGACGTAACCACTAAGCCAATTATTCTTGATGGAGATACAGGTGGAGTTACCGAGCACTTTGCTATGCTTGTTAGAAACCTTGAGCGATTAGGTGTTTCTGCTGTAATTATTGAAGACAAAGTTGGCTTGAAAAGAAACTCCCTTTTTGGGACAGAAGTAAAGCAAGAGCTTGATACAATCGAAGGTTTCTGTGAGAAAATAAACACAGGTAAGAAATCTCAAGTAACTGAAGATTTCATGATCATTGCTAGACTTGAAAGCCTGATAGCTGAGCATGGCATGGAAGATGCATTAGCACGAGCTAAAGCTTATATAGAAGCTGGAGCTGATGCAATTATGATTCATAGTCGCCATAAAGATGGTTCTGAGATCATGGAATTCATGAAGCATTATCAAGAGTTTGAATACAAAGTACCTGTTGTTTCTGTTCCATCCTCTTACAATCAGTTTACAGAAGAAGAATTACATGCAGCCGGATTCAGTATTGTCATTTATGCCAATCATCTTTTAAGAGCAGCCTTTCCAGCGATGAAGAAAACGGCAGAATCAATTTTGGCAAACAAGCGGTCAAAAGAAGCTGACGAGTTCTGTATGTCTATCAAAGAAATATTGACCATTCTTCCAAACTAAAATGTTAGATCCTCAGAAGTTTTTAAAATCTATTCGAAACCAAGGCATTGATTTTTCAGCTGGAGTTCCTGATTCACTGTTAAAGGACTTTTGCTCTGTTATGACAGATGAAGGATCTGATATCATTGCTGCTAATGAAGGTGGAGCAATCGCCTTGGCTATGGGGCATCATTTAGCTACCGGAAAGATTCCATTGGTATATATGCAAAATTCTGGTTTTGGAAATTGCGTTAACCCACTCACTTCCCTTGCAGATAGTGATGTGTATTCTATTCCAATGCTTTTGATGATTGGCTGGAGAGGAGAACCAGGTGTAAAAGATGAACCACAGCATGTAAAGCAGGGTAGAATTTCCGAGGAATTACTTCAAGCAATGGAGATTCCGTATGCCATCCTTTCTGAGGATGAGGAAGAAGCTAATAAGCAACTAGAAAGTGCCGTTAATGTCATGAACGAAAAGAATGCTCCTTATGCATTTTTAGTAAGAAAAGGAACATTTGAAAAATACAAGCTTCAGACGAAGGTGGAGAACCCTTACACGATTAATCGAGAGGAGGTAATTGAATGGATGCTTACGGAGATGGAAGCGGAGGCAGTGATTGTTTCTACTACTGGTAAATCCTCTAGAGAAGTCTTTGAGATACGAGCTAGAAATGAGATGGGCCATGGAAAGGACTTCCTTACAGTTGGAGGTATGGGTCATGCTTCCCAAATCGCTTTGGGAATTGCGCTTAGCAAAAAAGATCGACCGGTTTATTGTTTGGACGGTGATGGAGCTATGATTATGCACATGGGTGCAGGGGCAATTGCGGGTAACCTGTCATCAAATAATTTCAAACATATTCTGATTAATAATGGATGCCACGAATCTGTTGGTGGGCAAGCAACTGTTGGGTTCTCAATTGATTTTCAGAAAATAGCAGATGCTTCTGGCTATAAGCAAACGTGGCTTGTAGAAAAAATGGAAGATCTAAATAAAGCCTGGAATCAGTTTTTAAAAGCTGAAGGGCCAGTTATGTTGGAAGTACGAACGACAGAGTCTTCAAGAGCTGATTTGGGCAGACCGACTACTACACCTGTCCAGAACAAAGAAGCTTTTATGAAGAATTTAGGAGTGTAATTGCCATTAATCTTTAGATATATGCTGCATAAGAAAGAATTGACCCGTAAAATATTACTAAACCCGGGTCCGGCGACAACATCGCAAAGGGTAAAAGAAGCTCAACTGGTATCGGATATCTGTCCACGTGAGGGTGAATTCGGCCAAGTGATGCATGATATCTGCGATGGAATTTTAAAGGTAGGAAACGCTCAGGATTCTCATCGTGTCGCACTTTTTGGGGCAAGTGGGACAGGTGCTATGGAAGCATGCATGGTTTCAGCCGTCGGTAAAAATGATCATGTGTTAATCATCACCAATGGGGCTTATGGAATCCGAATCAAGGCAATATGTGACGGTTATGGCTTGAAAAACACTTCCATGTTTGAATTTGGAGATTACCCCGAGCCAGCGAAGATCATGGAAGAACTCGAGTCTGGCAATTATACACACTTGGCAATGGTTCATCACGAGACATCAACTGGTATGATGGATCCATTAGAGGAGGTGGCTGAAATATGTAAAAAGACAGGTGTTAAGTACATCGTTGATGCCATGAGTTCATTTGGTGCTTATCCAATGGACTTAGCTAAACTTGAAATTGATTACTTATTCTCAAGTTCAAATAAATGTATTCATGGAATGGCCGGGTTGTCATTTGTGATTTTTCATAAAAATTGCACAGATGATTTAAAGGCTAATGGGACAGGTTTCTACTTTGATGTATACAAACAGTGGGACAATCTGCAGAAAAAAGATCAGTTAAGGTTTACACCTCCGGTTCAGACGAGCTATGCTTTCCTGGAAGCTATTAGGGAACATGCGGAAGAGGGACTGGAAAATCGTTGGAAGCGCTATCAGGCTAACTGGCAGAAATTGTATGATGGTTTTACAGCGTTAGGGTTTACACCTTTTTTACCATTAGAACAGGAATCAAAGATTTTGCTGGCCTTGAATCTTGATAAACCCGGATTAGACTTCAATCACTTCCATGATTATTTGTTTGAACAAGGTATTACCATCTATCCTGGTGTAATTCCTGAAAGCAAAACATTCCGAGTCGCTGTAATCGGTGATCTTTATGAGGAGGATATGGATTATGTGATTGAGAAGGTGAAGGCTTACTTCAAGTAAACTTCATTCACCTCTTTCGATACCTCTGCCCAATCATATTTTTTCACTTCTTCCAGGCCGTGCTTAGCTAAAGTTTCACGTTTTGAAGTAGGGATTAATTTTTCAATACACGAAACTAGTTGGTCTAATTTTCCAGGCTCTACAAACCCATCTTCCATTTCTGCTGTGATTACATTTTTATATCCTGAGTTTGCATATCCTGCAATCGGTGTTCCTACAGCCATTGATTCTAGCAACACTATTCCAAAACTTTCTCCATAAAGTGCAGGTGCCAGATAGATATCAGACTCTTTTAGTAATCTATATTTATCCGCCTCACTAACGAATCCTAATAGTTCCACGTCAACAAGAGAGTGAGCATTAATATATTGCTCTACTTCAGCCCGACCATCGCCATCTCCGGCGATGATAAGTTTCATCTGTGGGTAGCGTTCTTTCAATTGATGAAAAGCCTGAAGTGCATGCATCACCCCTTTTCTCGGTTCCAGCCTACCCATGAAAAACATCTGAAATAGGTCATCATTTCTGCTGTTTTTTGTGGGAGCGATCTGCGCTATTTCACCCAAATCGATACCATTTGGGATAATGTGAATTTTTCGTTTGGAAAAACGTGATATAAACTGCGACTGGCTTTTGGAGACACTTATAATCTGATCCAAAAACGTAAAAATACCTTTAGCAACTGCTGGCATAATCCAATCACCCACAAACTGACTTTTAGGCGTATCGTGAAATGTTGCTACTTGTTTGGCACTAGAATGCTTTAAGACTTGTAAAGGAACGAAAGGGTTCCATATGGTATGATAGTGGATAACATCGAATGCTTCTTTCTTTAAAAAATTTTTCAAAGCTTTTTTCTCTTCTCCCAGGGCAACATTCAGGTCAATCTTCGTACCACCAATATTTACGGAACGATTTCGTCCAAAAAAGTGAACGTTTTCTTCTTCCACTAAATTGGCGTTAATATTGGGCGCAATGATTTTGATTTGATGCCCTATTATTGCAAGATGTTTTGATAAACTCACTATGTGAGACTTAACACCACCAGGACGTGAAAAATCATACGGACAAACAAGAGCAATTTTCATTTAAGTCAATCTTTCAAGGTTGGATTAGGATTTGTGTACTAGTCATATTGTTTTGTGGAGTTTATCCATCTGAAGCTCAAAATAAATCATATCCATTCAAACCTGGCGAGAAACTTACTTTTAACATGAAGTTTGGGTGGTTCAATATTGGTGAGGCAGTAGTATGGCTTGATCCCGAATTCCATTATCCCAGCAGTACCAAAAAACCTCATTATAAAATTCAATTCACTGTTACAACGGCTAGTTGGTTTAAGGTATTTTCAAAACTGAGCGTTTGCATGGAATCTTTAATTGAAAGAGACAAACTTCAACCGCTCAGGTCGGATCGTGATATGGAAGGAAAAGGCTCTATAGATATACGACACGATTACTTCTCATATGCGGACTCAGTCTCCATTAAGGCCTATATTGAAGACTTGGACGAATGGAGATATCATAAATTCGATGCGGGGAATGTTCCAATTCGGGATGCACTCAGCACCTATATGTGGCTAAGAAGCAGGGATAAATCTCAATTTGCAAATACGGTAGAGGTTAGGACCTTTTTCTCAAATGATCTATATGAATTTCGAATGCTTCCGGGCAAAAGTACGATACATAAATATTCTGGGAGGAAAGTTAGGGCACTTGAGTTTGGGCTGGATTTTCCCGAGGGAGAATATTTTGAGTCAGGGAAAAGCGGCAGAGTAATCATGAGTGATGATAGCAATAGATATCCTTTAAGGCTTGAAATAGACATGACAGTGGGATCATTTATTTTCGACTTAGAGAAAGTAGAGTATATGGATTAGCATACTTTACTTTTGCATCAAAAGATTATCATTGGCCAAATCACAAATCTTACTAGGTTCTAAGACATTCATGGATCGTCTTGAAGAGGTGGCATTAGGTGCCTCAGATTCATTCTTAGCGCAAGCTATGACTTTCGAAGGAGATGATGCAGGAAAATGGTTGATCGATATCATGAAAGCTAGCCCGGCAAAGGATAAGCGTCTGCTTATTGATAGCTATTCAAAAGTGGTGATCAATGACCATTTCGTAAAATCATTCAAGTACTTCAAGGATCGAGCTTTTCGGAATGAAGTGAAAGAAACTGCAAAACTTATTGAGACAGCAAGAGCATCAGGGATCGGAGTGAAATTTACGAATCCAGTCGGATTCCTGGGTCAGAAATATCCCCTACGTAATCATAAAAAAATGGTGATTGCGGACGGTCAAACCAGCTTTCTGGGGGGCATCAATTTTAGTGATCATAATTTTGAGTGGCACGACATGATGGTTCAGGTCTCAAGCGAAAAATTAGGAGCCAGTTTGGTTGAAGACTTTGATTTAACCTGGCAAGGGATAAATCAATCCCGAATGATTGAAACTGATCAGGGGGAATTGTTTCTTTTCAATGGATCTAATAGTGAAAAGCTTTATAATGATTTTTTCAATCATCTGACTTTTGCTAAGAAAACAATCAGCGTAATTTCTCCATATATTTCTGAGCCTTTATTAGGGGTATTAAGATCTTTAGCTGACAAGGGTATACAGATAACAGTTATTTCTCCGCAGGAGAATAATAAGTCGATTTTTAAAAACATCATTTTATCAGAGCAAGAGAAAGGATACTTCCAATTGAAAGAATATCCTGGAATGTCTCACATGAAAGCCATTCTGATAGATGAGCAGAAATTGATTTTTGGAAGCAGTAACTACGATTTAGTAAGCTACTATTTCGAGCAAGAAGTTGTTTTTGTTTCCGAAAATCATGTTTTGGTGGAAGAATTTAAAGGAAAAGTCCTTTCTGATGTAAAAGAGTTTGAGATAGAATCAATATCGAATTTTGATAAAAAGAAGGCGGATTTTTTGATGCGATTATTGAATAAGGTTGGTGGGTTGATGTCGAAAACTATTTTACGCCCTCATTAGTTAAATTTGCATATAGATATGGAGCAACAAGATTTTACCTGGAGCGAAGAGAAGGAGCCTCACTTTCAAAGGCGAAAAGTGATTATGGAAGCGCACCCTGAAGTGAAAAAATTATTCGGAAATGATCCTTCCTTAATTATTAAGACACTCATCGTGGCTGCACTGCAACTCAGTATACCAATTTTTTTCTTACCAGAAAATCCATGGTTGTTTGCATTGCTAGTTATTCTAGTTGGCACCACGCTAACACATATTTTAGTGTTGGCTATTCACGAAATCACTCATGATTTAGCGTTTAAAAATAAAGTGTTAAATAATTGGTTGGCCATCATTGTAAACTTTCCTATTGTAGTCCCATTTGCAATGGCTTTTAAAGCTTATCACGCAAAGCATCATTGGCATCAAGGTAAAGAAGGAGTTGATACAGATTTGGCGGTTAAATGGGAGGCGAGAGTCTTCAGGGGACCTATTGGTAAATTTATTTGGTTAATCATTCAAATTCCGGTTTATGCTATTAGACCACTTTTTGTACATCCGTTAGTTCCCGATAAGTGGCAAATTATAAATGCACTGGTACAAACTTCTGCAATGGTTGGATTATATTTCTTAGCGGGCTGGCCAGGACTCTTGTATTTAGCCATATCAACCACTCTGGCTACCGGACTTCATCCGATATCAGGTCATTTCGTGGCTGAGCACTTTATCTATAAAGAAGGTCAAGAAACTTACTCGTATTACGGGTGGTGGAACAAACTTATTTGGAATGTAGGCTATCATAACGAGCATCATGATTTCCCAACCATTCCAGGTTCAAAGCTTCCGGAACTTAAGAAAATTGCAGGAGAATATTATGATAACCTTTACGCTCATAAAAGCTACTCAAAAGTGATTTGGCAATTCTTATTCGACAATAAAATTTCTTTGTTCTCTCGCGTTAAGCGAAATAAATAATTTAATGCTAGGCTATTTAAAAAGGAGGCACCAAAACCACCTGAACGAGGTATTATCTACCATTAAGCTGATTGATATTGAAGAGCGGTATGACATCCATTTCAGCCGCTTCTACGGTTTGTACTTTGCAAAAGCAGCCAAATGGGCTAAAATGACCCCAACACAAGTTTCGATTATAAGCCTAATTATAGGAGTAATCGGAGGGGCCTTATTTTATTATCAGGATACATTATGGATAGCAGCACTAGCTGGTTTTCTTATTACTTGGGCTGGAGTATTGGATAGTTCAGATGGTCAGTTGGCAAGAATGACTGGTCAATCTTCTGAAATTGGTAGACAAATAGATGGCTTGATAGATAACCTTGTCTTTATCTCATGCTATATCGGAGGGACTTTATTCTTGATTCCGCATTATGGGTTCGGGGTATTGCTTTTAATGATTGCTGCAGGAGTGGCTCATAGCTATAAAGCAGGATTATATGAGTTTTATAAATCGGAATACTTATACCTGGTTGGGAAATCTCCTGCTGGATATATACCGTTGACGAAGGAAGAAATTAGGCCAACAGGCGATAAACTCTTCCATAAGATCATTCATTATATCAACCTTGACTACACTGGTAAGCAAATAAAATCAACCACACGGACTCCTGAGGAAAGGAAAAAGATGCGTGAGTTATCTAGACAAAACCCTGAGGAATTTGACCCCATTTATTCAAAGTTGAATATGAGGTTATTGTTTTGGTGGGCATGGCTGGGAGGTAGTAACACTCACCGCAACGCAATGATCATTTCTGCTCTTCTCGGAAGATTTGAGGTATATCTAGTCGCAAGCTTAATATGGACCATTGGCTATATTCCTCTGAATATGATTCAGAGGAAATACGATCAAAAACTTATTAAAGAATTAACCGACAACTAACGGTTAAGCAGTCTTCTTCAAGACTACATCTATTGAATCCTGAACAGTATTCATTTCTCCGATAACATCGTCATCAATCATAATGTCGAATTTATCTTCTATATCTAACACAATATCAACAATATGTGCAGAATTGATCATCAAATCATTGATAAGGTGCTTATCTTCTGAAACTTCATTTTCCATAATGTTTTCAGGTAGATAAGGCTTTATAATATTGATCAGGTCGGTTTTTACTGTTTCTCTAGTCATTATTCTTTGTATTTCCGTAAAACGAGCGCGCAATTTAAGTCACCAAATCCAAAATTAGCTTTGATAACAGTGTTTACTTCTTTGCTTTGGCAACTCGTGGGAATACAACCCCCAAAAATTTCTGATAAAATTTCTGGATGAATATCTTCGACATTTAAGTTAGCATGTACAAAGTCGTTTTTGATCTGTAAAATACTCGCTACAAGCTCTACTGATCCTGCACCTGCAACAGCATGCCCAATCATTGATTTAGGTGTGTTAATGAGGGGGAAATCCTTTCCAGACCTTCCGAGCGCAGCAACCCAATTTTTAATCTCAATCGGATCACCCTTCGTGGATGTTAAATGTCCATTTATAAGATCAATTTCATCTGGATGAATGCCTGCATTTGATACTGCTTCTTGGATGCACTTAACAACAGCTACAGAATTTGGGGCAGTCATCGTTCCACTTCCTCGAAGGCCACCAGAGTTAACCTGACCGCCAAGTATCTCAGCGTAAATCTTGGCTCCTCGCTTTTTGGCGCTTTCCAATGTCTCTAGAATAAGAACACCTGAACCACCTGAAGGAACAAATCCGCTTGAAGTGGCACTCATAGGTCGTGAACCAGTGGAAGGACTATCATTGGAGTCAGAACACAATACACGCATTGGATCAAAGCAACCCCAAATATATTTCCCGTCTCCCTCCGTACTTCCACAAATCATCCTTTCTGCTCTTCCGGTCTGAAGATATTCATACCCCAGTAAAACGGCTTCAGATCCTGTAATGCAGGCTGCAGAATTTGATTGAACTCTGTTTCCTATTCCTAAAATATTGTTGAGATACGCTGCGGCACCACTATTCATTCCCTCAGAAACAGTACGTGATCCCAGTTTTCTATTTTCACCACGATCTATTGGGTATGCGGGAAACTCTCTGTTTTTCCAATTATCAAAACTCAAATCCCCTGCCCCTAGAATCATGCCAGTAGAGAAGTCTACGTCCTCATTGGGTTCAAAACCTGCATCCTTCCAAGCTTCAACTCCAGCTAGACAAGCATAAATAATCGCTCTGTTTGTCAGTTTTTCCGCTAAAAATCTGGGAAGAAAATCTTTCAGGTCAATACTATCTATGTCAGGAACACCCCCAATTTGACATCTGAAATTCAATCTTTCAAACTCATCCCATTTTTTGATTCCTGATTTCCCATTTTTTAGAGCCTGGTGAAAATTTTCAACACCAATTGCATTTGAAGCAACAACGCCAAGCCCTGTAATTACAACTCTTTGTTTTTTCAAAATTATCTTTCTGATTTGACCACCATCCCTGCTAACTCACCTTTCGCCACAACAGTTCCATCTTCTTTTTTGCAGGAAACAGTGCATTTTAACTTCCCAAAGCGAAAATAGACTTTTTTTGATTCAACAATAAGCTTGTCTTCGGGGAGTACTTTGGCAAGAAAGTCCACATTGGCACTTGTGAAGGCAGGAAGTACTTTGGAATCTTCGTCCAATTCCATCAAATACATCGCTAAAGTGACAAGTCCTATTTGACACATAATTTCAGTCAAAATAACACCAGGAACGACTGGATTTCCTGGAAAGTGGCCTTCCAGGAAGAATTCATCTTTGCGAATCGTGTAGCTTCCTATAGCACTTTCTTCGGTAATTGATAGAATTTCATCTACAAATAGAAATGGGCGTTCATAAGGGAGGAGGCGTAGTATGTTTTCGTAAGAACTCATATTAAATGTTCTCCACCATCAACGTGAATAGTTGCTCCATTTATCCAGCTAGCTTCCGGCTGTGATAGAAGAAAAATGGTGTTGGCCACATCTTCAGGAGTGGTTAAGCGTTTGTAAGGATTTCTTTGCTTAGATACTTCAATCAATTTATCAGAACCAGGAATCAGACGTAATGATGGCGTGTCAGTAACACCTGCTTGTATGATATTTACAGTGATCCCTCTTGGAGCCAACTCAATAGCCAAATATTTAGAAAGTGTTTCTAAGGTAGATTTAGCCAATGCAACTGCCCCATATCCTTCCCAAAACTTATCATTGCCTTCTGAGGTCAGGGTCAAAATCTTGCTTCCTTTAGTAATCAGTTTATTTGCTAATAATCCATCAATCCAAAGCTTAAGATTTGTGCCCATTGCTTCAATTGTCAAAGCTAAATCCTGAGTTGTTAGCTTAGCCCCATCTGACACAAATGGTTTTAAGTTTCCCCTTGAGACAGCATGGAGAACCATATCGAATGAAGAAATATCAGATGATTTTAAGGATTGCAGGCACTCTTCAATTTTCTCAGAGTTTGTTGCATCAATGTTGTGGTTTGAAATAGAAACATTAAAATTTTTGCTAAGATCTGCACTTATCGCGTCAAGTTCTATAACACCTTGTTTACGATCTCTATGGATGATTGTGATGCTGCAGCCATGAGAGGCTAGTTTTTTTGCAGCTGCCAAACCTATGCCGCTTGAACCCCCAATTATTAGCGCATGCCTACCTTTCATTTCCATGTTGTGAAACTACTAAACTCAGTCTAAAAATGTTTGATGAAACAGCTTCGCTTTATTTTTCCAACTTCAATATCGAATTCACTCCAGGTATTAAGGACATTTTTGTTACTCTCTAGCATTGGACCTGACGCCATGTATTTTATTCCTTTCTTCTCGTAAATTTTTTGTAGATAATCATATATAAGCGCATGTATACCAAGCTTTTGATATTCTGGTTTCACACCGATGAGGAATAAATCTGCTAAATCATTGAAATAGAATGATTTCAGGACGTGGATGAACCCAAAGGGGTAAAGAGATCCTTTTGCTTTCTGAAATGCTTTTGATAATGATGGAAGTGTCAAAGCAAATCCTACCACCTCATCAGATTCGTTTACTATAATGCAGACAAATTCTTTTCTGATAAAGCCAAAATATTGCTCTACATAGTAATCAATTTGTTTTTTGGTTAGTGGAATATAGCCATATAAGTCAGAGTATGCTTCATTTAGTACCTCGAAAACTCCAGGTGCATATGTTAAGATTTCTTTGGCGTTTTTGAATTCCTTAACTTTCACTTTGAAGCGTTCTTGGATGATTCGAACCGCTCGATTCACTTTCTCTGGATTATTGGTTGGTGCCTTCCCACGAAGTTCCACCCAGCTAGCTGCCACATCTAAACCCCAGGCTTTGAAATGATTGATATAGTAAGGGTGATTGTAGATGGTGGCCTGAGTAGCCATCTCATCAAATCCTTCAACAAGTGCGCCTTCAAAATCTAAATCGGTAAACCCCATTGGTCCATGAATTGCTTTTGCACCTTTTGATTCAGCCCATTTTTTAGCGGTCTCTAGCAGTAGGTCAGAAACTTCCAGATCATCAATGAAATCGATCCATCCAAATCGAGCAAGAGATTTCTTCTCTAATTCTGGTTCTAGAATGAGAGCTGCAATTCTTCCAACTATTTCACCTTCTTTTTCAACGATCCAATATTTTGCATCAGCATGATCGAAGGCAGGGTTCTTCTCTTTAAGAAGTGTACTCATTTCGAAATCGATGAGTGGAGTTACATAAAATGGATTGCCTTTGTAAAGACTAAAAGGAAATTTGATAAAACGCTTTAATTCCTTTTTGCCATTGACTTCCTTTAGAGTGAGTGACATTAGATGAGGTTGTTTTCTGTATAGTATCTTAAAGCATCTTCAAACCCATCTCTCAAAGAGATTTCAGCCTTAACAGAAGAATGCTTGAGGTCAGTCGTGTGTAGATCCCAATTTTGAGAAATTTCGTCAAATTTTTCGAGTGTAATTCCAGGACGCTTATTGATTAGCTTATGCCAAATATCGGATGAACCCATAGAAAATTTAGCCAGCCATTTAGGTAAAGGGAATTTCCTTACCTTATTTTTAAATAGTGCTTGAAATATCTCAATAAAATCCTGGTGAAGATACGTATGTCCATCATTATAGTGAAGTATGCCAGGAGTCCTATGCATGTCCTTGACGATCATTCTTGCCAAATCTCCAGCATGAATCATACTCATCTTTTGCTTGCTATCTGTGACAGGATAGACGCCCATTTTTGCACCCTTAAAGAGTGGGAGGAAAGCTTCATCTCCAGCACCGTAAATTGCTGTAGGTCTAACCAAAAGATAATTTGGCATTTTTTCCTGAATTACTTTTTCAGCTTGCAATTTACTTCTTCCGTAGTGAGATACAGGCTGATTGATGGTCGCCGGACCCTGTGCAGCATAGGACGATGTGTAAACGAAGCGTCCTGTCGATTTTAGCAGTTTTGAGGTTAGAACTGCTTCAGTTATAGCTGTAGTGATTCCAACATTTACCTGGTAATATTCAGCATTTTTCAGACTCACGGTCATGCCGGCATTATGAATGAAGAAATCAAGATCTCCTATTCGCTCTCTTAGCGTCGAGAATTGCTCATCAAGGTCTTGCCGATAATCAACGGTATGTGATTGAAAATTACCGTCTAAGGGAAGTAAAGAGGTATTTGCATTGGCTCTAACAAAGGCATGAACCTCCATCTCTTGACGGAGACATTCTTTCACCAAATAAGATCCTAAAAAACCATTAGCTCCGGTGATTGCTACTTTCAATTTAAGCCACTTCTGTTTGACGCTTTACATCTAATTCGTTAGCCACTTTAACTATTTTGTCGATAGCAATATCGATTTGCTCAATGGTATGAGTTGCCATTAGAGAAAAACGGATCAGTGTATCGGTAGGAGCAACCGCAGGAGCAACAACCGGATTCACAAAAACTCCTTCCTCGAATAGCCGCATAGTCATTTTATAGGCTTTTTCATTATCCCTTATATATATTGGAATAATAGGTGTCTCGGCATACCCAGTGTCGAAACCAAGCTCTTTAAGCCGTTTAAGTGAATAATTGGTGTTTTCCCACAACTTAAGTCTTCTTGAGTCGTCAGATTTCATAATATCTAAAGCGGCAATGGTAGCTGCAGTAGATGAAGGTGTCATGCTGGCGCTAAAGATTAATGAACGAGCGACATGTCTTATATATTGAATGGTCTCTCTATCTCCTGCTATAAATCCACCAAGTGAGGCAAGAGATTTGCTAAAGGTTCCACCAATTAATTCGACATCATCATTAATGCCAAAATGATCTGGTGTACCTCTGCCATGATCTCCTAGTACTCCTATCGCATGAGCACAGTCGCTCATTACGGAAGCATTGTATTTTTTTGCCAGTTCCACTATCTCCGGGAGCTTAGCAATATTGCCCTCCATGCTAAAAATACCATCAACAGCAATGATGCGATGATTAGCGTCCTGGAGTTGCGATAATTTTTTCTCTAAGGCCTGCATGTCATTGTGTCGAAAAACGACGGTGGATGCGTCACTTAGTTTTGCACCTTCATACAGAGATGCATGATTAAGTCTGTCAAGAAGAAGTGCATCCCCTTGTTTAGCAATCGTTGGGAGAACCCCAAGGTTAACCTGAAATCCTGTACTAAACACAAGAGCTTCTTCTTTATTGAGGAACAAAGCGAGATTATTCTCAAGCTCTTCGTGCATGTCTGTCGTCCCATTCAGAAATCTTGAACCGGAACAGCTAGAGCCATATTTTCTTACAGCAGCTTCAGCAGCTTCAATAACTTTTGGGTGTGTTGTTAATCCCAAATAGCTATTTGACCCAAACATCAAAACATCTTTGCCGTTCACCCTCACCTCTGTCTCCTGCTTCGATTCAAAGGTTCGAAAAAAAGCATAATATCCATTCCTTTTTGCGTCCTCCGCAATCTTGAAGCTTGAATACCTTTCTCTCAAAAAATTCCCCATTCCGCAAATTTAGTTATATCACTTGGAAACATTTTCGTAACATTGAGATTTGAATCGAATCCTATGTCATTTTTTATCATAATTATTTAAAAAGCACACAATTTGAATCTCGTAATATTAGCAGCCGGTAAAAATACCCGATTAGATACAGGCATTCCAAAAAGTCTGGTCACTTTAAATGGTGAAACTTTAATGGCACGTCATATTCGAATCTTCAAAAAATGTGGGGTAAAAAAGTTCTGTATTATTAGTGGATATGGAGCTGAAAAACTTCAGGCAGCTCTTCCCCAACTAATGGAAACCCACGATGCTGATATAACTATTCTTCACAATGAGAGGTTTGATTTGGAAAATGGATTTTCAGTTTTTAGAGCAAAAGAGTGGGTGGAAGAAAATGGGTTAGGAGACTTTTTCCTGACAATGGGTGATCATGTTTTTGATCCAAACTTTGTCAAAGAGTTTATTAAAAAGTCTTCTATTTTGGACAAAACCCTTCAATTAGCGGTGGATATGCCCGGAGAATCCAATAAGCATATTGATATTGACGATGTTACAAAAGTTCAGGTAGATGGTGATGGGTTTATTGATGCGATTGGCAAAATGATTCCAAAATTTAATAGATATGATACTGGCCTCTTTAGATTGAAATCGAAAGTTTTTGAGGTGTTTCAACAGTCTTTTGACCAGAAGGAATATACGATATCAGAATCTGTGTCTAAGCTGATGGCTGACAAAGAGGCAAAATCAGTATTAATCGAAGGGTACACCTGGAATGATGTAGACAATCCAGATGACCTTCAGAGTACTATTCAATTAATGGATAAAAAACTCCTATAATCAATCGTAGTAATCCAATCCTAAATTGGTAATTAAATCTTCTCCAGCTAGGTAACGAAGTGTGTTTTTAAGTTTCATCAACTGGACAAAAATGTCATGTTGTGGTTTCAATCCTTTTAATGCTTGAGGAGACTTAAGGTAGAATGAAAGCCATTCTTGAATGCCTTTCATTTCCGAACGTTTAGCTAAATCCAAAAATAAAGCCAAGTCAAGAACAAGTGGGGCAGCTAGAATGGAATCCTTACAAAGGAAATCTACCTTGATCTGCATTTTATAACCTAACCAACCTTTAATGTCAATATTATCCCAGCCTTCTTTATCGTCACCTCTTGGTGGGTAATAATTGATTCTTACTTTATGATAAAGGTTACCATAAAGCTTAGGGTGCAATTCCGGCTCAAGCAATTGTTCAAGTACCCCGAGCTTTGAAACTTCCTTCGTCTTGAAGTTATCCGGATCATCCAAAACCTCGCCATCCCGATTACCCAGAATGTTGGTGGAAAACCATCCATCAATACCCAGAGATCTTGCCTTCAAGCCTGGAGCAAGAATGGTTTTCATTAAGGTCTGACCCGTTTTGAAATCTTTTCCTGCAATGGGAGCACCTGTTTGTTTTGCAAGTTCAACGAGACAGTCAACATCACTAGAAAGATTAGGAGCACCATTAGCATACGGTACACCCATTTTAATTGCAGCATAAGCATAGATCATGCTCGGCGGGATATTTGGGTCATCGTTTCTGAGACCTTCTTCAAATTTCTCAATTGTAGAGTGAACATCACTTTCTTCGATGTAAATCTCAGTAGATCCACACCATACCATTACCACTCGCTCACAATCATTTTCTTTCTTGAAGTTTTCAATGTCTTCCATCAACATTTTCGCTAACTCCATTTTGTTAGCTCCTTGCTTCACATGACTCCCTTCAAGTCTCTTCACATAGTTTTTATCAAAAACTGCTTTCATAGGCTTGATTTGCTCAAGCTCATCTTTTAGATTATTAAGCAAATCCTTGTCCAAAACCTTGGCATGCATTGCAGCCTCGTAGGCATTATCTTCAAATAGGTCCCATCCACCAAGTGCAACATCTTCAAGTGCTGCTAAAGGAACGAAATCTTTAATTAACGGATTTCTCTTTTCGGTTCTTTTTCCTAATCGAATGGTTCCCATTTGGGTAAGTGATCCGATCGGCTCAGAAAGCCCTTTTCGAATACTAAGCACACCCGCCATAAAGGTAGTAGCCACAGCCCCCATTCCCGGAGTAAGAATTCCTAGTTTGCCATTAGGCTTTTGGATAGTTGTATTTTCTGACATTGCAGTTTGTTCTTATTAAATCTTTCTTTTAAAACTTAATGTCATAATATTTGAAGGTAATCCCCAAAGAAGACATAAAAATTTTCCGCAAAATAAATTAATCCACATTGGATAAGCTCAACATTTTAACAATTTGATTTTGAAATCGCTGTTTTTTCGCTCTTTTAGTATATTGTTATTTGTGAAAGAATCAAATATTCTATGGCTGCCGAGTTTATAAAGTTGTATCCTGAAAATCCTGAACGAAGGAAAATTGTCGAAATCGTAAAGATTTTGAGAGATGGGGGAGTTATCATCTATCCGACGGATACTGTTTATGGGTTAGGATGTGATATTTTCAATCAAAGGGCTATCGAAAGAATTAGATTAATAAAAGGAATAAAAGGGAAGCATCTTAACTTATCATTTATATGTCATGATCTAAGCCATATCTCAGAGTATACCAAGCATTTGGATACGCCGACCTTTAAATTGATGAAGAAGGCTTTACCAGGTCCATATACGTTTATTTTGGAATCCTCTTCAAAAGTTCCGAAGATTCTAAATGTGAAAAAAAAGACGGTCGGAATTCGAATTCCGGATAATAACATCCCTCGTGACATTGTAAATGAACTTGGAAATCCGATCATAACAACCTCTATACATGATGATGAAATTCATGATCATGCCACAGATCCTGAAATTATTTATGATGAATTTAAGAATTTGGTGGATGTGGTTATTGATGGAGGTTATGGAGAAGTTCATCCAAGTACTGTCATAGATTGCACACAAGGTGAGCCAGTTATTCTGAGGGAAGGAATTGGTGACGTGAATATTATTTAATGAGCGTGATTTTAATAGAACCTCACTATTTGGGGAGTCTCGAATATTTTTCTTTATTGGTGCAATATGAAAAAATATGTTTTGAAATTAATGACTCTTTTCCAAAACAAACGTTTAGAAACCGCGCCTACTTCTTAACATCCAATAAGGTCCAGCCATTAATAATTCCTGTTAAGTATAATAACGGAGATTTAACAAGGGAAGTGAAGGTTGATTATTCACAGCGATGGATGAAAGACCATTGGGGCGCGTTTTACTCATCATACGGCAAAGCCCCTTTTTTTGAATATTTTGGTGATGATCTAAAAAATATTTGGGATAAGGAAATTCCAGACCTTTTAGATTTGAATATTGAGTTAATGAAATTGATTTTTAAAATTTTACAGATTGATTTTAATCACTCTTTTACAACTGACTTTGTTCCAAATATCAAAAATGGAGATATGGATTTTAGAGGAATCGTAAATCCTAAAAAATCATTTTCCAATCGAAAAATATACAATCCACATCCTTACAGGCAGCTTTTTGGTGATACCTTTGTTCCAAATCTTAGTATCGTGGATTTGATCATGAATGAAGGTCCGAATGCGGCACATATTTTGAGCAAGTCCAAGTCATAAAAATGGATAAGTGACTGTAGTTCGTTCATAATGTAATTATTTCGACGAGTGAATGAACAAATCTGAAACTACTCACGTTTTTTGATCTACATTAAGGGGTATTTCTTCATATATCCTATATTTTTACTATTAAAGCGAAAGTCAAAACGCATGTCAAAAGAGGCGAAATTTTCAAATAGAGTTAAAGAAGTCATCTCACTAAGTAGAGAAGAGGCTTTACGATTGGGTCATGACTACATAGGAACTGAGCATCTGTTACTTGGAATGATTAGAGAAGGCGAAGGTGTTGCAGTTAGTGTGATGAAAAAACTTGGTCTGTCCATGAAGGAATTGCGTTCAGCGATTGAACAAGCCACCAAGGGCACGGCAACCAGTAACGTTAAAAACCTTGCGAATATTCCACTTACCAGGCAATCTGAGAAAGTGCTCAAAATCACGTATCTAGAAGCAAAAATCTTCAAAAGTGCCTTAATTGGCACGGAGCATTTGCTCTTGTCGATATTGAGAGATGAAGATAACCTGGCCACTCAAATACTAGAGAAGTTCGAGGTGAATTACGACTTGGTAAAGGAGATGTTAGAGTATCAGACTGAAAATCCAATTGCTTCGGCTGATACTGATGATCCGAATGATGAAGGTGATGATTTGTATGGAAGCAGCCCAAGAGGCTCTGGAAGAGCTTCATCGGGCAAAGAGAAAGGAGCGGAGAAATCTAGAACACCTGTCCTAGATAATTTTGGAAGAGACCTGACTAAGCTTGCAGAGGATGACAAACTTGATCCGATCATAGGAAGAGAGAAAGAAATTGAGCGAGTAGCTCAAGTGCTTAGTAGAAGAAAAAAGAATAATCCAATCCTTATTGGGGAGCCGGGAGTGGGTAAAACTGCTATCGCAGAAGGCTTGGCATTGAGAATTGTTCAAAAGAAAGTCTCACGAATACTTTTTGGAAAAAGAGTGGTAACACTTGATTTGGCATCTCTTGTAGCTGGAACAAAATACCGGGGACAGTTTGAAGAGCGAATGAAGGCAGTAATGAATGAGATTGAAAAATCTCCTGAGGTTATTCTCTTCATAGATGAACTTCATACAATTGTAGGTGCTGGAGGAGCATCAGGTTCTTTAGATGCCTCTAACATGTTCAAACCAGCTCTAGCGAGAGGTGAGATTCAATGCATCGGAGCTACTACGCTTGACGAATACAGACAGTATATTGAAAAAGATGGTGCACTAGCCAGAAGATTTCAAATGGTAATGGTAGATGCTACCTCACCGGAAGAAACCCTTCAAATATTAGATAATATAAAGGACAAGTATGAGAGCCATCATCATGTTAACTACACGCCAGAGGCGGTAAAGGCATGTGTTACACTCTCTGATAGGTACATTTCAGATCGCTTCCTTCCGGATAAGGCCATCGATGTATTAGATGAAGCGGGTGCCAGAGTTCATATCAACAATATCAACGTTCCTAAAATCATCACGGAGCTGGAAGATCAAATTGAGGATGTGAAGAAGGAAAAGAATAAAGTTGTAAAAAGCCAAAAATATGAGGAGGCGGCCCAACTTAGAGACAGAGAGAAGAAACTGATAGCTCAGCTGGAAGATGAAAAAACAAGATGGGAGGAAGAGACGAAAACTAAGAGGTATGAGGTAGGTGAAGATAATGTGGCCGATGTAATTGCTATGATGACGGGGATTCCTACTAAACGAATTGCAGAAAATGAGAGTGCCAAGCTTTTGACAATGGGTAAAGAGCTTGAAGGCGATGTGATTGGACAAAAGGAAGCCATCAAAAAATTATCGAAAGCAATTCAGCGAACCAGGGTAGGATTGAAAGATCCAAAGAAACCGATCGGTTCATTTGTTTTCTTAGGACCTACTGGAGTAGGTAAAACAGAAATGGCCAAAGTGCTTTCTACATTTCTATTTGATAAGGAAGATTCTCTTATTCGAATAGATATGAGTGAATACATGGAGAAGTTTTCTGTCTCTCGATTAGTTGGGGCGCCTCCAGGATACGTAGGTTACGAAGAAGGTGGGCAGCTTACCGAAAAAGTAAGAAGAAAGCCTTACAGTGTGGTATTGCTTGATGAAATAGAAAAAGCACACCCAGATGTATTTAACATTCTTCTTCAGGTGCTTGACGATGGAGTACTTACCGATGGGTTAGGTCGTAAAGTTGATTTTAGAAATACCTTAATTATTATGACATCCAACATTGGTGTTCGCGACCTAAAAGATTTTGGTGCTGGAATCGGCTTTGCAACCCAGAGTAGGAAGAATAGTATGGATGATATCATGAAATCCACAATTCAAAATGCACTCAAGAAAACGTTTAGCCCTGAATTTTTGAATAGACTTGATGATGTTATTATTTTCAACTCACTTGAAAAGGAAGATATTTTCAAAATCATAGATATCACTTTGGGCAAGCTATTCTCAAGAATTACAGATCTTGGTTATGCAATCGAATTGACTAAAAAGGCAAAGGAATTCCTTGCTGATAAGGGGTATGACCCACAATATGGAGCAAGACCATTAGCAAGAGCAATCCAAAAGCACCTGGAAGATCCTGTTGCAGAAGAAATCTTGAAAGGAGATATTCAAGAAGGAGATACGCTCTTAGCTGATTGGGATGGAAAGAAAGAGGATTTGACAATCAAGCTAAAGAAAAAGAAAGCTTCCAAGACTCAGGATAAAAAAGAAAAATAAAATAAAGGGATTACGATGAGTAATCCCTTTTTAAAATTTTTTTGGTTTATAATATAAACTATTTTATATTTGTATCGTATTTATAGTAAAATCTATAAAAATTATGAGTAACAAAGAATTATCAAAAGACGAGAGTTTAGCGCTAATCACCGACATGATTGGGCAGGCTAAACGTAATGTAGCCAAGGGAGGGAGTTTTTATTTTCTGCTTTGGGGGTGGGTAGTGATGATGGCTAATATCGGGCACTATCTTATTGCTAAGTACGACTGGTTAGATTACCCATACATTGTTTGGGTTCTTACTATACCAGCGGCAATTATATCTATGGTACATGGTGCCAAACGAAGTAAAGATGCTAAAGTAAAAAGCCATCTGGACCGATTGTATAGTCAAATATGGCTGGCTGTTTTCATTGGTGTATTGATCATTCTCTTTTTTATGGCGAATGTAAACTACAATGTAAACGCAATCATCTTGGTTTTTGCAGGGATAGGAACCTTCATTTCTGGTCAGGCCTTACGCTTTAGTCCATTAATAATGGGCGGATTGGCATTATGGGTAGCAAGTGTTATCGCATTTAATTTACCTGCATTGGATCAATACTTGGTTGGTGCAGTGGGTATATTAGCAGGCTATTTGATTCCAGGATATCTACTTAGAAAAGCAGAAAAATGAGTTTTGCACAATTAGATCCGTTACTACATTCTCAGTTAAGACTAGCTATTATGTCTCTTCTGATTGGAGTGGATTCAGCAGAGTTTGTTTTTATTAAAGAAAAAACTGGAGCTACTGCTGGAAACCTAAGTGTGCAGCTAGATAAACTTTCCAGCGCCGGCTACATCAGTGTTACTAAGTCATTTAAAGGAAAGAAACCTTTGACCACTTGTAGTATTACCAAGGTTGGAATTAAGGCTTTTGAGAATTATGTAAATAATTTAAAACAGTATATAGAGTAATTTTTTTTAATCATGTAGTTTGTAATATAAACTACTTTAAATAAATAAAAATGAAAAAATCAATATCAATTTTAACACTTATGATAGCTATGCTTTCATGGGGACAATCAGTAAAAGAAACTCAGTACGCTGCTTATCTAAAAGCAAGTAAAACCCTTTGGGAGAAGAGTATTGAGGAAGCAAAAAAGAAACATGGGAAAAAGAGTTTTGAAACCGCTATGGCCATGTATGGATTACTTAATAATACCATGGCTACACAGGATGAAGAAACCTTCGATGATTTTAAGGATCAGACCATTGATCTTCTGAAAGATTTGATCGAAGAAAATCCAAAATGGGGAGAACCAAGAGCCGTTCTTTCTTCAACCTACGGTCTAGTCATGGCTTACAGTCCTATGAAAGGAATGTTTCTTGGAATGAAAAGTAGTTCGCTAATGGAGGAAGCTGTTAGACTACAGCCAGAATCTGCTTTAGTACAAAAACTACACGGTGGTTCAAAACTTTACACTCCGGAAATGTTTGGTGGAGACCCTAAGATTGCATTAGAAGCTTTCTCAAGAGCGATTGAGATATATGAAAAGCAAGGGGCTAAGGAAAACTGGCTTTACCTGGATACAATGATGGGACTTTCCATGGCATACAGAAAGACGGATCAAAATGAAAAGGCAAAGCAAACGCTTGAAAAGGCGGTAACTATTGAACCTCAATACTATTGGGCAAAGTCTGTTCTTGATAAGATCAATAAATCATGAAGAGAACGGTTTGGATATATGTTTTCTTACTTGCTTCCCAGCTTCTTTTTTCACAATCAATAAGTGGAAAAATCGTAGATGCTGAGAGTAGTGAGCCCCTCATTGGTGCCCATGTTTACTTGATGAACAACTGGCGTAAAGGCGCAATTACCGATATCGAAGGAGCTTTTACAATTGAATTGACAGGTAATGATTCAAATGATTCTTTGATCGTTTCTTATGTTGGATTCCGGGAGGTAGTTGTCCCGGTTTCTGATGATTTGATAGTAGCATTGGAGGCAATCCAGGTTGAAGGTGAAACGGTTGTTGTAACAGCAAAACCGCTGATAGCTGAGGAGTTTAAATATATGGAGATCAAAAAGATTGACATTTACACGAACCCGGCAGCTAAGGCAGATCCTTTGTTGGCGGTTAATTCGCTTCCTTCTTCAACTACAACAGATGAATCTGCTAATATTAGTTTGAGAGGAAGCAGTCCAATTGAGACTGGGATATTCTTTAATAATGTTCCAATTTATGATGGAGTAAGGTATTCTCAATTAAATGGTATTGGCACGTTTAGTATTTTCAGCACAGCCATTATTAAGAGTGTTACAGTATTTCCAGGCAATCCTCCTTTGGAGTTTGGGAATGCTACCTCTGGTATTATTTCTATGCAGTCGGATGATCGTATTCTTGGAGACAATACAAATTCTCTAGTGATAAGCCTTGCCAATATTGGATTTTCAAGAGAACAGAGAATTAATGAAAACCAAAGCCTGAAAATTTTCTCGAATTGGCAGCCTAGTGGCCCAATAAAGTTAGTAAATGAGGAGGCGCTTGAAGAAATCAAATCATTTACCTCCAATGACTTTGGGGTTTACTGGTACGGATCTACAGAGAAGATCAATTGGAAGTTATTGAGTTATTCAGTAACTGAAGGATATCTATTCAACTTTAAACATCCTTCATTTGAAGGGATATTTGATCAGAGTAAGCGGAGAAGTTTTTTGATTTCATCCGTTGAAATTCCATGGGGAAAAGGAACAGTAAGTATTAATAACGGCCTTAGCTACAGCGTTGGTAATTATGCATACTCAAATGTCGCATTTAGGGTAAAAAAGAAGGATATTTTCGGTGGATTAAATTACCTAATATCAAACCAAAAATATAGCCTGAAGTCTGGCTTGAGTTATGACTATAGAAACTCTGTAGTCAACGGAAATTTTCATGAAGTTTTTTATGCGCTAGGTCCTGACCACCCTACCATTTCTTTTAAGGAGTCAGCCGATGTGAAAGTATTTGATCTTTATGGATATTTTAAATATTTCTTATCGAATAAAGTCACTCTAGGAACGGGCCTTAGAAAAAACATTCCTCTTGATGATAGTCGGAGTTGCTTGAGCAGTCAGGCGAATATGTCGTTTACAGAAAATACATGGACGATTACGGTTGGAACAGGGGTTTATCATAAGAGGGGTTTGTATGAGAATACGGGTGAACCATTCGAAGCAAAGAATGAACAAAAATCAATTGACATAAAAAGAGAAAAAGGGGGGTTGGAAATTTCACTCAGTTTGTTTGATAAAAGAGGTGAAATAAATTCAGTCAAGTACACAGCAAAGGGAGCGGAATTGTTCACTAACTATCGCTTTAATTCTAAACTCAGAGCATCTGCATCTATCACATTGCTGGATGCAGAAAATGATTCAGAGAATAATTTTGCATATGATCTTTCTTATTTTTTTAGAGGTAATCTATCGTACTCACCAGGTAGAATGTGGACGATAGAATCTACGCTGGTAGCAAGAGAGGGTACTACATATTCAGAAATTACTTCAACTCGATTTGATACGGAACTCAATGTTTATGAACCATTATATGTTTCTGAAACGAATCGTCTGTCAGCCTATTCAAACATCGGCCTTTCCATCAGTAAAATCTTTGCTGTCTCTGACGAGATGAATATTATTGCTTTTGCGAGTCTTAACAATGTGTTTGATAGTGAAAACCTTCGAGGCTATTCGTATAATTTTGATTACTCAGAGAGAGGCAATAACCTCTATTCAAGGAGGACAGGTTATATGGGAGTGCTAATAAATTTTTAATACCCTCCCCAAAATTTTCTAAGAAACCATTCGGAAGAGAAAAGTAAGAAAATGATTAGATACCACCACCACGCTTGGTAAAGTGGTATTAAGTTTTCTTCACTCTTAATTTTTGACTTTAGGTCTTTCGTTTTAAGATAATTTATTAACTCCCCCCGTTCATTCAAATGAAAATATTTACCTCCGGACTTTTTAGATATGTTTCTTAACAATTGATGATCTGCAGTAAGATCCAGGTATTCAGGATTTATATTTTGCACCGAAAACTCTCCACGATCAGTGTAGGTTTTGTCTCCAATATTTACGCTAGCAGAAAAACGATAGATACCAGGAGGTAGGGAGGGAGATCGAAAAACTGAATTGAATTCTGAGTCTGTAAAGGTGAAATTTTGGCTTTCTCCTCCTTCGGGTGTTATCGTAATGGCTATTTTGTTGTTATAAATTCGTTCATATATGTCATTGTAAACCTCAACATCAAATAAAGGGGGTTCTGTGTCGGTGATATTTCGCTTTCTAACGGAAAAGCGGAATTGCTTTTTATCATTCTTAACTGATAAAAATTGAATGGTTTTAGTGATTAGGTTATCAAATTGATTTGAATTTTTATTGATAGCCGACTCCTGTAACTTCCATTGCCAAATATTTTGTCCCAGCAAAACGGCAGTTTTTGATGCTCCATCATCATATACGGTCATTAATGGCTTCTGAGTAATTATATTTCCCAATTTTTGGTACATCAGTATTTCAGTAGGGCCGCTAATGCTATAATCTCCAAAGGGCACTTGGACTGGTGGATACTCCTCAAATGCTGAAACGTCCTCTATTTTGAACTTACTAAAATTCTGATTGAACGACCCTGCCACCTTATCAGGTTGTGAACCCCTTCTTTCTATATTTAAAAATGGAAGGTTTTTGTTTATGGAAGTTATCGAACTCTCATTAGAGATGATGTACCAGATTCCAGGATTTTCCTTTGGTATAAAATTGATCCCTGAGGTAAAAGCTCCATGAAAAATCACTACATCATATACTTCATTGGGTTTTTGATCATTGATTTCCGGAATGTAAACCTCAGTCTGATAATTACCAGTTTCTTCCAGTGTCGAACGAATGGCTTTAATATCTGGATGAGGGGCATTGGCAACAATTAGGACCTTTTTTCTGCCATCTATTACTTCCATGAAAACATTTGCCTTATTATTCTCAAAGGTGGATTCATCAGTGATTTGTGTAATTGATGCCACCAACCTTCTCAGCCCTTCGTTTTCCGATTTCACGGTAAATTCAACTTCCTGCAAGGAATTCTTCAACTGAATTTTTTGCTTGTCAAGAACTTTACCGTTTTCTCGTAGTTGCATCAGCACCTCCCTGTTATCATAACCTTTTTGCTTTACTTCAAGCCGTATAGGAGTTTCATTGCCTTTATAGGTGATTCGGTTATACAAAGTTCTTGATATACTAATATCTCTGGGAGATAGTGTATCACCAAGTCCCAGTGAAACCACTGGTTTTAGATAGTTCTTGTAAAGCGGCGAACTTCCCCTATTATAAATCCCATCTGTGGCTAAAAGAATGGTGCTAAGATGTTGGCCTTCCAGCTGATCCTCAACCTTTTTAACCAGTTTTGAAAGATTGGAAGTTGGTGAAGAAAAATTGATTGAATCGTTAAAAGTTATTATCGGAACATCGAGTTCTAATTCCTCAAGGCTTTCTTTTATTTGATTGATCGAATATTTGATTGAATCTTCGGAGGTGCCACGAGCTACAATCGATTCAGAGTTATCAAGTGCTATCGCAACAATTGGTTTTTCAACAGTATTCGTTATTTGACGAATTGCTGGACTCAGGAGTAAAATACTTACTGAAAGAATCGCAAGGAATCGAATAGTTGCCAAAATCCAATTTTGTGTTTTATTCCAAGGTGTATTCTTTTTGGAATAAAGCATGTAGGACAACAGGACCGCCGCTATAACAATGAGCAAAATCCACCATCCCGAATATTCTAGCTGAAGAAAACTTCTATTCATTAAAAACCTTGTTCAATAAGTTGTAGCAAATGAGCTGAACCTGAAATCTAATTCAAATGAACAATACGAAGCTAAATTTTATTAGATACTATTTTTTGCTAAATGGCTAATCGATGAAACCAGCAATTTCGTTTTCAGAGATTTTGTTCAATGCTATTCTCTCAAACCTACCAGCCACAAATGTTGTTCCCAGAACAAGCAATGAATTATCACTCCCAACCTTAATTGATGAGAATGTGAAGGGGTTTAGGTAGCCAATTCGGCTCATGCCGATGATCTCTCCTGCATCGCTATAAAAATTTAATAGAATTTGTCTGCCTTTCGTTTCTGATGCAAAAATTGAGTAGGTGGATGAGTTTGTGTAGCGGATAATTTCTACTGGCGTATACGGCTTGACTTCCGCCATATTTCCTGGATAAAGATCTGCACTTGAAGATATTCCAGTGGTAGATAGTGTAGTTGATGATAATTGGTAATTTTCATCAAACTGAAATCCAGAAACAGCAAATTCACTACCACTTAAGGGTAGTGCAGCTCTAATTCCAGCATTTGATGATTGCCCTTGAACTACTCCTGAAGGTGAGTCAGAGAAATCGGTAAAGACCAGTGAAAAGCTATAGTTATAAAATCCATTAAAGTAGTAAGATCCTGACGCCACCTCTCCACAGAAAAATGGTAGTGGTCGTTCACTTGCATTGAGGTAGTGATTAATGATTTCTTCCTCTACATCTCCTCCGGGACCAATGGAATAGCGGTTTCCACCAACATAGGATCCATCAAGAGCAATCTCCGAAATTTCAGTTTCCTGTGAAAGGGGATCATAGCTCTGTAGCAATAAGTTCCCATTGCTTAATCTAGCAGATGAAAGTGGGTAGTTTATTCCTCCTAACGTAGATTCAACCTCAATTTCCAATTGTGGATTCACACCAATAAGAATCGCCTCTAATGAGGTAGGATTCATAACGAAGAAATAGCTATTACTGTCGCTTTCGTTTAAGTGCACTTTTCCTATCGGGACCACATAATCATCTAAAATACTCTCATATTCATAGTTACCTTCTTCATCAATTTTTATTAAGCTGACTCCCATAAAATCTGAATTAGAAAGTTCTGTTCCCGTTAAAATGATAAACCCGTCAACAGTTTCCACAACATCAATTGGACGATAGCTAACGTCAAGATTAGAGTCATCATAGATTTTAAAAAAAGATTCACTCAGGGCCGGCTCCTCATCTGAGCACGAGATATTTGAAAAAACTAAAACTAATAGCATCAACCATTTAAATTGATGAATTAAAATAAATGTGGAAGAGTCATTTTTTGCAGACATGATTTTCAAAAATATAGAGTTAACCGTGCTTAGTAAGCCTTAAATTGTTGATCGATAAATCTAAATGGGAAAACGAAACCTAGCGAAACACTTATATCTCTCAGGAAAACCTCATCGTTAATTTCTCCAAAGGAAGCTAATTCATTTTGCTGCACATTTGGTTGTGTTGCAGAGGTAAGTGATCGCTTATAGTTGACCTCAAAAACCGTTCGTATGTTCCAATAATCCAGATTGACACCAACACCACCTGATATTCCTGAAAATGATTTGAATGCATCTTTTACTCCGAGTGTTGTAGTGCCACCTGATGATTGTAAAGGATTGCCTGATGAGTAATCTACCTGCGTGATTTTTACATCTTTTTGAGCAGACGCTATCAAAGAATGAAACCCACCGACCATAACAAATGGCCTTATTTTCCCTGATTGTATAATGTCATATTTTATCATCAGCGGTAGTTCTATCACATCTAATCGTTGCTCTACATCGTATCGTGTCTCAAACCTGTTGCCTGAAGATTCTCCCCTCCACTCAAGCAGGTTGTTGTATTTGTATCTGCTGCGCTTATACACTGGTTGAAATGATGCAGAAAATCCTCGATGATAGAAATTCATTTCAAGGCCCATCTGGGCTCCAGGTAATGCAAAGTCATCATAATTTTTTTGTAAACTATCGGCAGAGTAATTAACAGGTGAGAAACCTGTATTACGTGTATTAGGAAATGCCTGTGTATAATTAACTCCCATTTTCAGACCCAACCAAAACTGAGTATCTAAAAAAGATTCTAGGGGATTTTTAGTTGGCTTTTTTTGAGCCATTAGGAATCCTGATAGCAGCATAAGGAAAATAAATCCCCTGAGCCTACTTACGGATGATGAGCCTTTTTGTATCATCGAGCATTTCAGATTTAGCTTTTATAAAATAGAAACCAGGACTTAGTGTGTCTAAGGTAAATGAAAATGTATGTTCACCAGGAGCAACTCGTCGCTGCGTTTGTGCCACAATATTTCCACGAACATTGATCAGCTGGACACTTACATCTTGATAATTATTAACAAAGATCTTCGCCTGAGTGTAGTTGGAAGCTGGATTTGGGTAGACAGATTCCATGCGATAGTTCTTTTTCAGGTACTCATTCTCGCCTAGAATTACCTCTTTAATCAAATCCATGGGTTCATAATTGCCTCCATCGGGATTGGGTCCTTCAATAAAGTCTCTGAAGAAAATGTCATTGGCAATGACAGATCTTTCCACACCCATCCACTCGTGCAAGATATTAGCGTATATCTGACGATAGTCAAACTGCATACCAACATTACTCTGAGAAACGTCGGGAACCGTGCCATAGATTCCTGGTTTTACGCCTAGCCCAAACATCATCACTGGCCCACCCGTACCATGATCACTACCATAACTTCCATTGGAACCAACCCTTCTTCCAAACTCCGACATGGACATAGTAAGGACACGATCTTCCAATCCTCTTGATCTTAGGTCTTTCTGAAAAGCACTCATGGCAGAGGAAATGTGATAAAGCAGTGCGGAATGAACTCCCATGGTAGGGTCATAATCCTCTACCTGAGAAGCATGCGTGTCAAAACCTCCCATTTTTACTAGAAATACTTTCGTTTTCACCCCACCGGCTAATAGCCTGGCTACTAATTTTAGCTGGTTAGTTAATGGATTACTTTTGGCACCTTGTGGTGCATTAAAAGGGTATGTTTCTGGATAAGTAACAGAGGTGTCCGACGCAGATTCATATATTTCTGCCAATCGCTTGATGTATGTTTCAGATTTATCTTCCAGGCCAAGAATCCAGTTCATCTCTTGACCGTATGGAGAATTATTTAGAAATGCGGGTGGATTACCTCTAGGGTCAATTCCATCATCAGTGAATCCTTCTAACTGGTCTATTAGATTAGCAAGATTAGTTGGATTACTTCCTAAAGATATTGATGTGGGTATGTTGCCTTCCTGGTGAAAGAGTAGTGAGACATCATTACCCATCTCCAGTGCCAAGGGGTCTGGCATCTCTTCAGTTGGGAAGTCGGACGGGTAAGTGAGAGGTTCATATTCTTTGCCAAGATACCGGCCGATCCACCCCGAACTGAAATAATCATCAGCATCACCACCCATAAACCAAATATCGCGACCTCTGAAGTGTGAGCCATTATTTTTTTCATAGGATACCCCCTGAAAAACGGCAGCCTTACCACTATCATAAAGTCTTTTAAAGTCATGCATGTCGGGGTGAAGCCCGACTTGCTCCTCGCTTGCCACTGTGCTATCCAGTGGAATTAATGTCCTGTTTCCTACTTTATATGGAATAGCAATATTCGCTCTTCGGCTATAATACTCATCATAGTTAGAAATGGGGATAATCGTATTTAAACCATCATTTCCCCCATGTAACTGAAGGATTATGAGCACCCGATCATTGGTGCTTTGAGCCGCCAGGTTCTGAATTTCCTGATGAGCTCCCAATAATTTAAGTGGTACGCCCTGGAACGCAATTGGGGCACCTGCAGCAAAACCTATTTTCTTTAAAAAATTCCTTCTTTTCATAGCTGGCCGTTACATAAGTTGATATTCAGGAGATTGGAGCATTGCATTCAGAAGCTCCTTAATCTGATTGGCGCGTGTATTAGGATCCAGATTATCATCCCATCTGGTTGTCCAGGCTCCTTCAGGATCTGCATCTATTGCAAATGCAAACATGGCAGTCTTGAAGTAATTAAGCCTTTCAGTCGTCAGCTCACCACCTGTAGTATCGAAAGATAAATTATCTGAAGTAGGCAAAAAGTATTCTGCAACTGCTATGATAAAGTCATCAGCTATTCGCACGGTTGCTGCATCAAAATTTCTTTCTACAAAGTCAAATACATTGACTTGTCCCATCTCCATATTGGTTCCATCTGATAATGCAAGTCGGATGAAGTTATATCTATTGGTTAGGTAATTGGTTGTTATCCAGCTTCGGTTAAAAATTGGGAATTGATGATAAGCTGCATAGCCAGCTACTTCGAAGGGCTCGTAGTAATCCATTCCTTGTCGATTAATTTCGCCAAGCATATCACTCGCAAAATCATAATAATCCTCAAGCTCAGTTGCATAATCAGGAAGCGGTACCTCGAAGTTTCGCATATAGCCTAAGACCATATCAACAGGAGATTTAATAATGCTTCCAAAGTTGTTATCATCAGACCCTGCCTCAGCTTCATAAAAATGCTGACTTGTAAGAAGTGCTTCTAAAACCGGCTGTAGTTTGAATTCATTTGCTGTGAAGATATCAGCCATATCCTGGATAATGTCATCCTGAAGTGCCTGGTCAACTTGATGGTAAACAAAAAACCGATAAACTTCTCTACAAATACTTCTGGCCGTTTCACCCTGATCATAAATTAAGTCAACAAATTGACTAATTTCATCTAGTACGCTTTCTTCCGTAGGATTACCTGCCAGCATCAGATCTGCGTCAGGTGTAACAACTCCATTTGCTAGTCTGGTGCTGAAAGTTTTGTTACCTTCCTCATGACGAGAGGCAATATTTCCACCTCTAACTACTCCTCGAGGTAAGCCTGTTTCTTCATCAATATTTGAAAAACTGGTATCTACCGTAAATCCTGAAAGAACTTCAGCCCCAGCTTGAACATCTTCCTCAGTATAATAAAAGTAGTCTCCTTGGAATTCGGGTTCCGGAACACTCCCCTCTAAGCCTCTTCCAATAGAATAGAGTTCTAAGAGCTCTCTAGCATAGTTTTCATTCGGACTACCTTTTACATTAAAGCGGCCGTCGAGAAAAACAAGCATTGCATTATCGACACTTAATTTTTTTGTTAGCTGCTTGAAGTTTCTTGGTACAATGGTGTCTGTCGCCTCTGGGTCTTCCGGGTCTTCTGGTGGTATGATGATGTCTTCCTGATCGAAAGCAAATAGCCTAAAAAGTGCTTGTTGATAAAAAAGTGATCTCGAGTTACCAACCACCGATCTTTTGGTGGTAAAATGGGTGTGGAAGAAAAACACGAGTCTTTCTCTAAAAATATAAGATAACTTTATCGAGTCACCAATCCCATTCCCAAGCATCTGGCTTAGGTGCCAGGCGAGAAAATACCTTTCTAATTCAAAGCCTTCACTTTGAGCATTACCTGTAGTAATCCATTCGTTTCCAGTCAGTGGATCTACGGGTAAAACTGGGTCTGGTAGAGTTGTGTTGAAAAGCTGCGCCACAGCTTGAGTCGGGGTTAGCGAGGCTAAAGAATCAATTTCTGCAATTGACCCACCAAAGCAAGTCCGACGAAGTAAGTGAGCAGCTCTTTTTCTTCCTAATGTGCTGGTAAGTACAGATAAAGGCATTCGAGCTATTTTAATAATAGAACACTAAAATTATAGTAATATTATAAAATAAGTGATAAAAAATCTCAAAATAGTTTAATTGATTGTTTAAACAATAAAAAAGCCCGCTAGTAACAGCAGGCTAAATTTTCTTATGAATTTAAGGATAATGTTAAGTCAACATTCCACCGTCTACCTGGATGGTCTGCCCCGTAATGTAAGCGGACATATCCGATCCCAGAAAAATACACGCATTCGCTACATCTTCCGGAGCACCACCTCTTTTAAGTGGAATCGCATCTCTCCAGCTTTGAACCGTTTTTTCTTCAAGGGCATCCGTCATTTCAGTCTCTATAAATCCTGGAGCAATGGCATTGCTTCGTATCCCTCGAGATCCCAGTTCTAATGCTACAGATTTGGTAAATCCAATGATTCCCGCTTTTGATGCTGCATAGTTTGCCTGACCAGCGTTACCTTTCACACCTACTACCGATGACATATTAATGATAGATCCACTTCTCTGTTTCATCATGGTTCGACATGCTGCCTTGACTGTATTGAAGCACGACTTTAGGTTAATGTTTTGAATGGCATCCCAATCTTCTTCACTCATTCTCATAAGCAAATTGTCCTTAGTAATACCTGCGTTGTTAATGAGAATATCAAGAGATCCAAAATCTTCAACTACGCTCTTAATAAGTTCTTGTGCCGCTTCATAATTCGAAGCGTCCGAACGATAACCTTTCACCTTCACTCCTCTGGAAGAAAGCTCTTTTTCCAGTGCTTCCCCCTTTTCAACACTTGATAAGTAAGTGAAGGCTATATTAGCACCATGTGCCGCATATTGCTCTGCTATTGCTTTTCCTATTCCTTTTGATGCACCGGTAATAAGTGCCGTTTTTCCTTCTAGTAGTTTCATTGGTAAGAATTATATTGTAAAGCGAATTTACTGATTGAATGAATAACTGGTATGATTTTGGCTTTTTATGTAAATCGAACCAAACTAAAACCATTATGAAAAAAGTAATATTTACGCTTTTATTATCTGCTTTTACATTTATTACCAGTGCTCAAGATTTATTCACGATTAATAATTGGTCCGATTCAACTGTGTTCAGATGGGCACATCCAACTATCAGAGGCTATAGTCACCTGAGCGATTCTCTTGCTCAATCGATCCCCGGCAAAGCGGAATTTTACCATTATAATGGAACATACTATGCAATTAATTCATGGGCAGACTATTACAATTGGTTTACAAAGGCCTACTGGTTCAGATTCAAAAGGCCTGTCTTAGAATATGAAACTTTTTACTTGTTAGGTGATGATTTCATGATGGTTGATTGGTTGTACAGCCAATATGAAAGACTGAAAAGGAAGGGATTACTCCAAAAAGAGGACCCATTTAGTAATAGTTTAGAACGGTTTGCTGCTTTGGTTGATAAATCCGAATTGAAAAGCATTTCAAGAGAACGAAAAGCTAGGAAGAATCAACCAACAATGGTAAGTCAGTCGGATCAAACATTTGGATCATTCACATCTTCTGCAAGTTCAAGTGCCGCAGGAGGGGGCCCGGCTTCAAGTGGAAATTCTTCAGGAGGTACTACAAACTCAGGCAGATCAATTGGTAATTAACTAAAGTAAGCACCTGAAAAACTCAGGTGCTTATTATCTTTGCGCCTCAAATTTAAATCGAATAACATGGCGTCAAAATATGATCTAATTGTAATTGGAAGTGGACCAGGTGGATATGTAGCAGCTATACGTGCTTCTCAGCTAGGGATGAAAGTAGGAGTTGTTGAAAAAGCAGAGTTAGGTGGAGTTTGTCTAAACTGGGGTTGTATACCAACAAAGGCACTTTTAAAAAGCGCACAAGTATTTGAATACATCAATCACGCAGAAGATTACGGGATCAAGGTTAAAGATGCTAAGGCAGACTTTACCGGAATGGTGAAGAGAAGTAGGGAAGTGGCCGGCGGAATGAGCAAGGGGATTCAATTCCTATTTAAGAAAAACAAGATTGATCACATTGCCGGATATGGAACGCTCAAGAAAGGAAAAAAAGTAGAGGTAAAAGATGATGGTGGAAAAGTCACTACCTACGATGCAAATCATGTAATCTTAGCTACTGGAGGACGTGCTCGGGAACTTCCAAATCTACCGATTGATGGAAAGAAAATCATAGGATATCGTGAGGCCATGGTACTTGATAAGCAACCTAAGAAAATGGTAGTTGTGGGATCCGGCGCGATTGGTGTTGAGTTTGCCTATTTCTATAAGTCAATAGGAACAGAAGTTACCATTGTTGAATTCATGGATCGTATCGTTCCGGTGGAGGATGAAGAAGTTAGTAAACAGCTGGAGCGTACCTATAAAAAAGCTGGCATGAAAATAATGACCAGCTCAGAAGTAACAAAAGTTGATACGAAAGGATCTGGCTGTAAAGTGACAGTGAAGACGAAGAAAGGTGAGGATCAGTTGGACTGTGACGTAGTTCTTTCAGCAGTAGGCGTTGCAACGAACATTGAAAAATTAGGCCTTGAAGATGTAGGCGTAAAAACAGAGAAAGGGAAGGTTGTTGTCGACGACTATTACAAGACAAATGTGGATGGTGTGTATGCAATTGGAGATATTGTTAAAGGACAAGCTCTGGCCCATGTAGCATCAGCTGAAGGAATCATTTGCGTAGAAAAAATTAAAGGACTTCATGTAGAACCACTTGATTATAATAACATACCAGGGTGTACCTATTGCTCTCCTGAAATCGCTTCTGTTGGTTACACGGAAAAGGCAGCAAAAGAGGCTGGATATGAAGTTAAAGTAGGAAAATTTCCATTTTCTGCCTCTGGAAAAGCAAAAGCAGCTGGTGCTTCCGACGGGTTTGTTAAAGTCATATTTGACGCTAAGTATGGGGAGTGGCTAGGTGCCCACATGATTGGGGCAAATGTTACAGAGATGATTGCAGAGGCAGTAGCTGCACGAAAACTAGAGACTACTGGTCATGAAATCATCAAAACCGTACATCCTCACCCAACCATGAGTGAAGCCGTGATGGAAGCAGCGGCTGCAGCATATGACGAAGTAATTCACCTCTAATAACTAACCTGAGTATTCATTAAATGAAGAGATTACGCACATTTTTTTTCACACTAGTAGTGTGCTCATTTACATCAAACGGTCAAGATTCAAACGCTAGTTTGGGCTTGGGTTTAGGACTTGATTATGGAGGAATAGGTGCTCAGGTAGCTATTAAAGCAGATAATGATCTTGCATTATTTGGAGGGATAGGAACAGCCTTGGCAGGTCCTGGATTCAATGTTGGAGTACGATACTTTTTTGAGTCAAAAGGATCTGAGCAATTTTTTGTGCATGGCATGTATGGGTATAATGCAGTAATTGTCATCCAAGGAATGTCTTCTGCTAATAAAGTGTATTATGGTCCCTCAATTGGGGGAGGAATAAATCTTCCAAACAAGAACAATACGTTTTGGGAACTTGCAGTAAATATTCCATTTCGCTCTTCTGATTTTCGAAATGATTGGGATGATTTTAACGATGATCCAAACATTGAAATCGGCCGACTTCTACCTTTCACAATATCGATTGGATACAATTTTAGACTCTAGTTTAGACAGATGATGCGTAAAAGGACTTAAAACAGCATTTTTATGCATATTGATCATATAAAACTTAATACGTGAATCACGCACTTGGCATTACGTGAATCACGTATTTTTTTTATTACGTAAATCGCGCTTATATAAAAAGCCTTACATAGATAAGTTTGAAGTCCTTTGAGATTTATTGATTAGATGATCTATTCATTTTATCGGTAGAAACTATTGTTCATTTAAATTTTTAAAAACGTGTGATCTAAACAATTTAAAATTAAATCGTCATGAAACGTGTATCAAGAACCCTCAGTAGAGTGCTGGCTTTGAGATTTTGTTCCGTATCACTATTGATCTAAAATCAGAGCTTAACTCGCCCAAATCTATCTTTATCGATAGGCATTTTCCTCACACCAGGATGAGCTTTATTATCATCCAATTCGGGTACCCCGTTTAAAACGGGACCACAGCTTATTTACTTGATATAGTAGTAAGCACTATTTCATACGCTACTCAGGTTTAACCAGCTATTTTTTAACAAATAACTCAAGGGGTATTATGGAATTTTTAGTTATATTAAATTTAACGTAATGGAAACTTATGATAAATATATTTTTTTCTCCGCCTAAACGTGTATTTATTCTTTTCATATTAAGTCTGCTTATCACGGAACACGTGTATGCCGATAACACGCGATCAGATGTGCCAGTGATCACCTCTGAATTTTGTGGACAAAATCTGTATACCAGTATCCTTGGTACTTCTTCAGAGCCCGAAGGGTCGATAATACATGTTTATTTTCGTAACTCTCAGTCTGAACTGGCGACTAAGCTTGGTTCTACCACTGTTCAAAGTGATGGCTCCTGGAGACTTAATGGATTGAGCCTTACATCAGGTTTGGTCTCTGCAACTGCAACAGCCTCTGGAGAGGTAGAGAGTTTTCCATCTACAGAAATAGAAATTGCACTTCCTCCAACAATTTCTCAAGGTGTGTTATCACATCCGACAATTTGTGGAGCATTGGATGGATCAGTGCAGTTACTGGGGTTACTTCCCTTCACCGATTATACTATTCAATATACAGATGATACCGGATTTAAATCATTAAGCCTTACATCAGATGTAGCAGGTGCTGTTACCATTACAGGTTTAGGTGATGGTGAATTACAGGAAATTCAAGCCCTTTTCAAAGGGTGTGCTTCCAATATAATTTGTTCAGTTGAACTTAATGAACCGACCATACCAAATTTTACTTTAGGGATACCAGTTCAACCTGTTACATGCGGAGGTACAGGATCTATATTAATATCTGGGGCACCATTGTCGGCTTTAGATTATGACGTATCATATTATGACGGTACCAATACCGTTAATGCAACCATTACATCTGATGCGATAACTGGAATCATTACAATTTCCGGACTAACAGCTGGAACGTACTCCAATTTTCAGGTGAGCCGAAATGGATGCAGCTCAGAATTAATCATTGATCGAGTGACATTGTATGATGGTTTGCTTCCAAACACAGTTACCTTAGGAACAATAACAAATCCATCTTCTTGTACAGTAGCTGATGGTGCAATCCAACTTTTAGGTCTGATCCAACTTACTTCTTATAATGTTATGTATGAAGATAAAGATGGATTAACGACAACAACTTCTATTTCCACTGGTGCTGGAGAAACATCCATTACCCTAAGTGGTTTGGCTCAGGGTGTCTACAGAAACCTTAGAGTAGAAAGTCTTGGGTGTATCTCTACTCCTCTCTCAGACGTGAACCTAGTAGGATTAGCGTCAACAATCAATGTTGGAAGCGTTATCGATCCTATTAATTGTTTATCATCGAATGGTTCGATTGAAATTTCAGGACTTATTTCAGGACAATCTTATGATGTGGATTATCAGTTTAATGGGGCTGATCAATCAGCATCCTCTACAGCTAACAGCTCGGGAATAATTGAATTAACAGGGCTGGCAAGTGGATCATATACTAATTTTTTCGTGTCTCAGGGAAATTGTCAATCCAATATTTTAAATGATATCGTTTCTCTTGATAAGATTTCGGTTCCAGAGATCTCACTTGGGGCAACACAGCTGCCAACCTTATGTGGTGCATCAGATGGTGAGATAACGCTTTTAGGTTTATTACCAGGAACTTCCTATGATGTTTCTTATAGAAATCTGTCCGGAGTTCAAACAGAAACAATTGTATCAGATGCTGTTACCGGGAATCTTTTCATAGAAAACCTAAGTTCTGATGAATACAGTGACATAAACGTTACTATCAATGGGTGTACTTCCAATACCATAGTTTGTGAAATCGATCTAAATGTAATTCCCTCATTGACACTAGGAGCAGTAACTCCAACTACAAGCTGTAGTAACAATGATGGATCTATTACCCTTTTGGGATTACAAGCTTCTACTGTATATGACATTAGCTACTTGGATAGCAATGGAAACCAGCAGCTTTCTAATGTATCCAGCTCAGCTGGAGGAGTTATCACTCTGACAAATTTAGCTGCGGATACATATTCAGATTTAGGTGTCAGTCTGGGAGGTTGTGATTCTGAAAAGCTTGATGACATCAGCATTGGAAGTGTCTTAAATATTTCAGCTGATTCTTCCACACCCCCAACTGCTTGTGGTAATTCCGATGGTTCAATTGTTCTTTCGGGTCTTTCAGGTTCATCAAATTATGATGTCACTTACGCTGTTGATGGCACAAGCACTTCTGTCAATTTAAATAGTGTTAGTGGTTTTCTTACCATACCTAATTTATCAGCTGGATCATACACTAATATTTTAGTAAATAATGGTGTTTGTAATTCCAATACAATATTTGATCTAATTGAATTGTCTCCAGTCGGAGTGCCGGAAATATCTTTGGGGCTAGCGGTCAATCCAACGGCATGTGCAACTGCTGACGGGTCTATTTCAATTGCTGGGCTTACGGCAAGTACACTTTATGAAGTTAGCTATACTAACAGCCTTGGAGTTCAAACTACAAATCTTACCTCGGACGCTTTAGGAGTAATTTCCATTACGGGACTGTTAGCTGATGATTACCAAGATTTTTCGGTGACCCTTGCTGGATGTCAGTCCAACATCCTGGAAGATATTGTCAGCCTTGAAGACATTGGAGCACCATCAATTTCCTTGGGAACTATCACTTCACCGACGGTTTGCAGTGCATCTGATGGAGCCATCGAATTGGAAGGGCTTTTAATAAGTACACCTTATGATGTATCCTTTACTTTGGATGGCGTAGGTCAGACCACTTCATTGACATCCAATGTTGACGGGGAAATCACCATCCCAAATCTAACTGTTGGGGTTTATGAGGGAATTAAGGTTACCACTGGAGGGTGCTTGTCGTCATCAGTTGGACCGGTCGAATTAGCATGTTTTGAGGATGCAGTTTACACCATTTTAGATCAATCAATAGAAAATTTAAGTGACACTGATAGTCTTGCTTATCCTACGGATGCTGATGGTCCGATCGTGTGTGCACAAATCAAAAGCGGCTCACTTCCCCTAGGAGTTTCAATAGACGCAGAAACAGGTGTGATTTATGTTTCTAGTCAAGGAGATTTAATAATTGGCTCAACGACCATCAATGTCTTGACAGTAGATTCAAAAGGAGATACCACTCAGCAGGACGTGACTATAGAGATTTTAAATGACGTCCCTAATGCGCAAGATGATTTATATACCTTAGATGAGGGAGCAAATATTTCTGTCAATGATGCTGATGGATCAGGTGGAGATCCGTCTGTTTATGGAGCAATTGTAAATGACTCTGACATTGCAAACTCGGGATTGACCGTCACCAAGCTATCTGATCCATCTCATCATGATGGTGCTTTTACACTTAACCCTGATGGTACATTCGTTTACTCACACAATGGAACGGAAACATCCTCTGATTCATTTACCTACCGCCTTTCTGATGGACTGGGTGAAAGTGATGATGCAACCGTGACCATCACTATTTCTCCTGTGAATGACTTGCCTACAGTTACTGACATCAATAAGAATGCAGATGAAGATGTGGACATAATTTTTAGCAAATCTGATTTTGTAAATGCGTATTCAGATCCTGAAGATAGCCTTCTTGCTAAAGTTCAAATCCTCTCACTGCCACCAGCAACTGACGGTTTGTTAAAGCTAAACGGCTCGCTTGTTTCGGAAAATGATGAAATAGATACGGCGCAGTTAAAGAATCTAATTTTTGAACCAGTTGGTGATTTCGATTCCAACACCTCTTTTGGATGGAATGGCTCAGATGGAGAAGCATATGCTGCTACTAGTGCCAATGTTAATATCACTTTTAATCCAATAAATGATGCTCCTGAAGCGGTCGCTGATAACTATACTTTCGATGAAGGAAGTACGAATAATATTGATAATTCAATTGGCGTTTTGGCAAATGATAGTGATCCGGATGGAGATGCAATTACAGCTATACTGGTTACAAATGTTTCTAACGGATCTTTAACTCTTAACGCTGATGGTAGCTTTGATTACACCCATGATGGATCAGAGTCTTCATCCGACACTTTTACTTATAAAGTAAATGATGGCGCTGTTGATGGCGATACTGTCCAAGTGACCCTTACAATTAATGAGGTTAATGACGCACCGAATGCTGTAGCAGATAGCTATTCATTTGATAAAGGTTCTGATAATTCAATTTCAGCAATTAATGGAGTTCTCGCTAATGACAGTGACCCTGAGGACGATGTACTTACGGCAATATTAATTGAAGGAGTTTCCAATGGATCTTTAACATTAAATACTGATGGAAGCTTTAATTATACACATGATGATTCGGAAACCACAGCTGACAGCTTCAGTTATAAAGCAACAGACGGTACAGATGACAGTGATACCGTAATTGTCACTCTTACAATTGTTGAAACGAACCTTGATTTGGTTACCGTTCCTGATACCTATACATTGGACGAGGGAGGCAATATTGACATTAATGCATCGAATGGGGTACTTAACAATGATGAAGATAACATTGGGAATGGTATCTCAGCGGAGTTGGTGTCAGATGTTTCTTTTGGCAGCCTGACCCTAAATGCAGATGGAAGTTTTACCTACGTTCATGATGGTTCCGAAACAACCTCTGATAGTTTCGATTATCGAACGACGAATGGATCAGAATCAGGAAATACAGTAACTGTAACACTTAATATCAATCCTATTAATGATTCACCTGTTGCCAATCCAGATGTCTATTCTTTCGAAGAAGGTAGTAGCAATTCCGTTTCAATAGCTCTTGGCGTTCTATCCAATGATTCAGATCCTGAGGGTGACAACCTTGATGCGATATTAGTTTCAGATGTTTCGAATGGAATGCTTACGCTTCGCTTGGATGGTAGTTTTGATTATGTACATGATGGATCTGAGACTACTGAGGATACTTTTACTTATATGGTCAATGATGGGACTGTTGATGGCAATACTACAACTGTATCTATTACCATAACTGCTGGGAATGATATTCCATTGGCGGTTGCTGACAGTTACACTTTTGAAGAAGGAAGTAGTAATATGGTAGATGAGTCAGCTGGGGTGCTAGCCAATGATAGTGATCCAGATGGCGATGAGATAAATGCAATTCTTGTGTCTGGAGTAACAAATGGTACCCTTACCTTATATGCAAATGGAAGCTTTGATTACGTTCATGATGGTTCCGAAACCTCAGAAGATAGTTTTTCTTATAAAGTCAATGATGGTACGGAAGATGGAAATGAGGTCACGGTAAGCATTACAATAACCCCTGTAAATGACATCCCTGTTGCATTACCAGATAGCTACTCATTTGATAGAGGTTCGTCCAATAATGTATCAGCTTCTTCCGGGGTATTGTCCAATGATAGTGATGTGGATGAAGATAACTTATCTGCAATCCTAGTCTCTGATGTTACAAATGGATCATTGGTACTAAATTCAAATGGCAGTTTTGACTATACACACGATAATTCTGCAACCACAAGCGATAGCTTTACCTATAAGGTAAATGATGGCACAGTAGATGGTAACACTGTTACGGTCTCATTGACAATTATTGAAGTTAATTCAGACTTAATTGCTGTTTCCGACTCGTACACATTTGATGAAGGGTCATCAAATAGCATCAATGCGGTTGATGGTGTTCTTTCGAATGATATTGACAATGTTGGAAGTGGAATTACGGCCGTTTTAGTTCTGGATGTCTCTGTTGGCTCCTTGGTATTAAATGCAGATGGAAGTTTTAACTACACGCATGATGGTTCTGAGACATCAGCTGATAGCTTTCAATATCGATTAACCAATGGGGCGGATAATGGGAATACCACAACGGTTACCATAAATATTAACCCTTTAAATGACCCTCCGGTCGCTTTAGAAGATGAGTACTCATTCAATGAAGGCAGTAGTAATTCGATTGATGTTACAAATGGTGTATTAAACAATGATTCTGATCCCGAAGGAGATGCTCTTAGCGCTATTCTAGTGAGCGATGTTTCTAACGGAACTTTGGCATTAAATGCGGATGGAAGCTTCGATTATGATCACGATGGTTCAGAAACTCTCAGTGATAGCTTTACTTATAAAGTAAATGACGGTTCAGTTGACGGAAATACGGTCGAAGCGCAAATCACTATTAATCCAATCAATGATCCGCCGGTTGCTCAAGACGATTCAGCAATTGTGGATGAGGGAGGAGTCGTTCAAATTGGCGTTACTTCAAATGATAGTGACCCAGATGGAACCTTGGATCTTTTATCCATATCGATAGTTCAGCAACCAGTCAATGGTTCCATTACAAATAATAGCGATGGAACGATCAGATATATACATGACGATAGTGAAACCACCAGCGATAGTTTCATTTATACAATAGATGATAATGAAGGAGCTACTTCGAATGTAGCCACAGTGACTATTACTATTAATCCAATAAATGATTCAAACAACAATGCTCCAATTGCTATGGATGACAATATAACTCTTAATCAGGGAGCTACGATCTTGATTGATGTTGCATCCAATGATATAGATACTGACGGTGCTCCATACCCGCATACAGTGATGGTTTCTTCCAATCCTTCAAACGGCACTATTATTAATAATGGAGATGGGACCATTAGCTATACGCACAATAATAGTACGACCAATAGTGATTTTTTCACTTATACCATAGAAGACAATGAAGGTGCCACTTCTAATGTTGCTACAGTCAGTCTAACGATCAATATTGGAACAATGAACAGTGCTCCGATTGCCGTAGATGATGAAGCAACCCTTAATAAAGGAGCAACCCTTAATATAAATGTCTCAAATAATGATTCAGACTCAGATGGAAATTTGGATCTAACATCAGTGGTGATACTTTCCAATCCATCAAACGGCACTATTATTAATAATGGAGATGGGACCATTAGCTATACGCACAATAATAGTGCGACCACTAGTGATAGTTTCACTTATACCATAGAAGACAATGAAGGTGCCACTTCTAATGTAGCTACAGTCAGTCTAACGATTAAACTTGACTCATCTAATAGTGCTCCAATCGCTGTAGATGATGAAGTGATATTGAATAAAGGAGCGAGCATCATTACAAATATTGCAGAAAATGATAGTGACCCAGATGGGAATTTAAACCTGGGATCAATTGTGTTGGTGACCAATCCTAATAATGGTACATTGATTAACAATGGAGATGGTACAATTAATTATACACATAATAATAGTGAAACATCTACCGATACATTCTCTTATACGATTGAGGATAGTGAGGGAGCAACTTCCAACATAGCATCTGTCAGTTTTACAATAAATGGAGTTACTGCTAATAGTGCCCCTGTAGCAACGGATGATGCGGCAACAGTAGATGAGGGAGCAACAGTAAGTATTGATGTAGCATCCAATGATTCAGACGCAGACGGTACGTTGGATTTGAGTTCCATTGTGATTGTGAGCAATCCGTCAAACGGTAGTTTAATCGACAATGGAGACGGCACGATCACGTATGATCACGATGATAGTGATACGACGACTGATAGTTTCACTTATACTATAGATGATAACAATGGTCTTAGCTCTAATGAAGCAACGGTAACAATTACCATCAACCCTGTAGAAGACACTCCCAATGAGGCACCAGTTGCAAATAATGATACAGCCACGGTAGGTAAAGGGGCAATGGTCTCAATCGATGTGGTTACTAATGATACTGATTCAGATGGTTCTTTAGATCTCGGATCAATTTCAATTAATTCGAATCCTTCGAATGGTGCTCTATTTGATAATGGTGATGGAACAATCACGTATACACACGACGATAGCGAAACATTAAGCGATAGCTTCACCTACACGATTAATGATGATAAAGGAGCAACTTCCAACATAGCTTCAGTGATAATTGATGTTCGTCCAATGATAGACGTACCCGATGTGTTTACACCCAACGATGATGGAGTCAACGATACGTGGGTCATTCCGGATATTGAAAATTATCCGGATAATGTAGTGAAAGTATTCAATAGATGGGGGAATGAAGTCATTACCATAAAACAGTATAATAATACTTCAAATGTGTGGGATAGCAGATCAGATGGGAGGTTACAGGTAGGAAGTGGACGGGTACCTGATGGTACATACTTCTATCTGATTCAGTTGGAGCCACAACGAAGACCAATCTCGGGTTTTGTGATTGTTAACCGCTAAAGTTTAGAAATGGGAAAAACACGTATATATATTCTTTTGCTTCTGGGAGTTATTGCAAATGCAGGAATTGCTCAGCAACAGGCAATGTTCACACAGTATATGTTTAATGCTGTGGCTATAAACCCCGGGGTAGTGGGTACTCATAAAAGCATGAGTATTACTGCTTTATTGAGAGAACAGTGGGTAGGTATCGAAGGGGCCCCTAGCACACAAACCTTATCTGTTCATAGCCCACTATTAAATGATAAAATTGGACTTGGCTTATTGTTTGTGCGAGATGAAATTGGAATTACAAGACAAAACTCAATTTTTGGAGCGTATGCATACCGGGTAGATTTTGGCTTTGCCACATTATCTATGGGATTACAGGCTGGGTTTTCGGATTACAGATCCAATCAAAGTGAATTAAATCCTAACAATCCAGATATGACATTGGACGAAGATTTTAATAGCGGATTGAAGCCAAATTTTGGAACTGGAGCCTACTTGTATTCAGATCGATTTTATGTTGGTGCATCAGCTCCAATGCTGATAAATCACAATTTTTTTGATGAAAATAGTGAACAGAAAAATGATCAACGAAAGCATTACTTCCTGATGGCCGGTTATGTGTTTCCATTGAATAACTCTTTGATGCTAAAGCCCAATATTTTATTTAAAGCAGTGCAAGGTGCACCTATGGAACTGGACTTAAATGCCAATTTGCTAATTGAGCAAATTATTTGGGTAGGTGTCAGCTATCGTTCATTTGATAGTGTAGATGCATTATTGGAATTGCAGGTCAATGAACAATTGAGGGTTGGGTATGCGCATGACTTCACTACTTCAGATTTACGCAAAGTCAATCGGGGCACTCATGAGTTAATGGTCAATTATGTATTTGCTTTTAAAAACAAGAAAACCATAACGCCAAGATATTTTTAAAAGAGACGCAATGAAGACATCATTAAAACAAATAATTTTTGGAATATGGATATTGACTTCTTTCCAGGTGAATGGTCAGCTTGCCCGTTTACTAGCCAACAATACATTAAATGGAGATAAAGAATTTCAAAGCTTTGCTTTTGCCGATGCTTTAGGATATTACAAAAGAGCTTATAAAAACGATACGGCATCTCATGAGCTTGAATGGAAAATCGCTGAATGCTACAGGATGCTTAATAATTCCAGGAGAGCGGAAGAATGGTATGGCAAGATTGTACACCTGGAAGATGTGATACCCACTTCAAAGTTTTATTATGCAGAAGCATTGAAGTCAAATGGAAAGTATGAGGAGGCAAAGAAATGGTTTGAGGCTTATGAACAGGAAGTCGATGACCATCGAATACGAAAAAAGATTGATGCCATTGAGAATCAGCATGTCTTAATATCTGATGCTTCTTTTTATGACGTATCAAGCGTATCATTTAATGTGGATGAAGCAGATTTTTCACCTACATTCTATAAGGATGGGATTGTGTTTGTTTCGGCTAGGAAAAAATCACCATTTCAAAGTGAGTATGCATGGGATAATACGGCGTTTTTAGATATTTTTTACGCAGAGTCTAAATCTGAAAACGAATTTGGGGAAGTAGAAAGCTTTGATTCTCAAATCAATTCAAAATTGCACGATGGGCCTATTGCTTTCTACGCCAATGGATCAAAAGCGGTTTTCACGAGAAATAATATTATCAAAGGCAAGCAAAATAGAAGCTCAGAAGATACCAATCATTTACAATTATTCTTCGCTGAAAAAGGGGAGAACGGTTGGCAAAATATCACACCTTTTGACTTCAATGACGATGAGTTTTCTATAGGTCATGCTACGATGCGTGCTGATGGAAAGGTCATGATTTTTGCTTCAGATAAGCCTGGTGGTGCTGGTAATGCAGATTTATATATTACACGATATGTTGGTGGCGATTGGACGTTCCCAGAGAACCTGGGGGATGTGATCAATACGAAAGGAGACGAACTTTTCCCCTTTTATAAAGACAGTGTGTTGTATTTCGCTTCATCAGGACATGGTGGTCTGGGAGGGCTGGATATTTTTGGAGTAGACCTGAGGAATCCGGATGAGATATTAAACCTTGGAGCTCCTATTAATTCATCTCAAGATGATTTTGGCTTTATAATTAGAAATAGAGAAGGTTACTTTTCATCAAATCGTGAGGGTAACGATAATATTTACCATTTCGTAGATAATCGTGCAAGGGTTCAGATAATAGAAGGAATGGTTCAAAATGATTCTGATGGAGCACCAATTCCTTTCTCAAGCATCAAAATCAACGATTCGATTAAATTCTTTACCAATAAAGATGGAGAATTTTCTGTAGAGCTTCCTCTTGACGAGGACTATATCTTCAAAGCTAAAAAAGAGGATTTTGAGCTAGTTCAATCTGAATCCAGATACATAGACGCAGATTTTTCAGAAGTGATTGTTTTGAAACTCAAACCGAAGGGGCTGTTTGCAAGAATCATAGCAATCGACAAGGAGACCAGAGATGTATTACCCGAGCCTCTGATTAAGTTGAAAAACCTGACGACAGGTGAGGATATTGAGCCAATTTTAATTGAAAAAGAAGCAACTATATTTCCATTGGACGGGTCTTGCGAATATGAATTGATGGGTGCCAAGAAAGAATATTTTACTCGCCATATTAATGAGGAGACTGAACATCAAAAGGGGGAAATAGATTGGAAAATTCCGCTTGAGAAGATTGTTCTGAATAAAGAAATTGCACTGGAGAATATCTATTATGATTTAAATAAAGCTACTCTTAGACCAGACGCTTTGGTAGAGCTTGATAAGCTCGTAAAAATTTTACTTGAAAATCCTACAATTAAGATTGAGCTAAGCTCTCATACAGACTCCAGAGGGAGTGACCCCTACAATCAGGATCTTTCACAACGAAGGGCAGAATCTGCTGTCAACTACATTATTGAACAGGGAATAGATTCGGAAAGAATTATAGCCAAAGGATACGGGGAGACTAAGCTTGTAAACCGATGTGCAAATGATATCCCTTGCAGCAATGATGAACATCAATCAAATAGAAGAACTGAATTTAAAGTGACCTCATATTAAGATACTATTTTGGTGGTGATTGGGGTGATTCGGGTAACCAGTCGCCCCTTTTTTTGGTTTAAACTAAACGAGACTTGGGCGCAGAGTAGTTCTATACCGATAATTTCCTAGCACCCTCTTTAAGTCCTCGATTACAGCAGAACCGGTTGGGAGTGCTCCGGCACCCTTTCCAACGAATACATGCTTTCCACTTATTAGCGCTTCGACACTGATAGCGTTATTTTCAAAATCAACAGAGTAAAGTTCATCATCTGGGCCAACGAACTCTGGTTTAACAGAGCATTCAACCACTCTATTTCTTCTCTGAAGTGTGGCTACAAGCTTTATCTTGCGACCTTTAGATTTTGCCTTTCTAATATCCGCTTCCGATACGGTTTCAATACTTTCGATTTCAAAGCTTTTGTTTGAATGGATCTCTCCAAAAGCATGATAAGCTAGAATTGAAAGCTTATGAGATGCATCAATCCCACTTATGTCTAATTTGGGATTTCTCTCTGCAAATCCTTTATGTTGAGCATCAAGCAAGGCTTTTTCATAGGTCCACTGGTTTTGCTGCATTTGGGTGAGTATATAATTAGAAGAACCATTGAGAATTCCTCTGATTTTCACCACCTCCTGATCGTGTAAAAAACCATCCATAGAATGTACAATAGGAATCCCACCGCCAACAGCAGCCTCATAAAGAAATGAAGGTTCATATACCTGATGCCAAAGATCTACCTCTTCAAGAGACTCACCGATCATCTTTTTGTTTGCACTTATAACATGCTTACCATTTTCAAGTGCTTTTTCCACATAAACCTTAGCTGCTGCTGCATCATCTATGAGCTCGATAACTATATCAATAGCAGGGTCTTCCAGTATCTCATGAGGATTATTTGTAAAATACAATTCATGACCTATTCTGGGCAAGTCTATTCTTTTTACACATACTTTATCAATGACTACAGGTATGTGTGGATGTTTTTTTAGATTTTCATAGAACCCCTTACCGACGGTTCCAAAACCGAAAAGACCAATTTTTTTTGCTGCTTTCATGATAGTTCTTTTTTTAGAATTTGATTGATTTGATCGACTTCCAGCAAAAACCCATCATGCCCATAAAGGCTTTCGATGGCATGAAAAACACCATGCTGTGTGTATTCAGCAATCAGTTTTTGTTCCTGGACGGGAAACAGTATATCTGATGAGATCCCGATGGAAATGACTTTTGATTTAATTCTTTTGAGCGCTTTTTCAATACCACCAAAATGTCTCCCCACATCATGGCTATCCATTGCTTTACTTAGGTAATAGTAACTGTAGAATGAAAATCTATTTCTTAGTTTCTCACCTTGATGGTTTTGATAGCTTGAGGCCGAATAACTATCCACTCTATGATCCATATCCGTTTGAGTTTTTTCGTAGGTTTGATAATTGCGATATGAAAGCATTGCAATGGCCCGTGCTGCAGAAAGTCCCTTGTCTACATTTCCAATCCGGAGAGCCATCCGCTGAGCTTCATTGAAAGCAATACCCCAGGCGGAGTGTTTTGCATTTGTTGCTAGTGGTACAATGACTTCAAAAAGCTCCGGCTCCTGGACAGCCCATTCTAAAAGTTGCTGCCCACCAAGTGATCCTCCAATACCCAGTTTGATTTTTGAAATTCCAAGTTGATCACGAAGTACTTGATGTGCAGAAACCAGATCTTTTACAGAAAGTACAGGAAATTCAAACCCTTCTGGTTCAGTGCTACCATAGCATGAACCAATCACATTGGCACAAATGATGAAGTCCTTTTGCAGATCAATAGGGTTTTCAGGTGCAATGATTCCTGGCCACCATTCAGCTGGATCACTATTGGCAGTCAATGCATGAAAAATCCATACTACATTAGACTTGTTACTATTGAGTGTGCCAACTGTATGATATTGGATCCTCAGATCCTGAAGAGTGTCGCCACTCTCCAGGTCCAAGGGTTCCACAACCTTAATTTGAAAAGAATTAGACTGATACTGGATTTCCTTCATAAACTTTAGTGAATGCCTGTTCAAAATCTGATTTGATATCATCGATATGTTCGATTCCTACCGAAACACGTAATAAATTGGGCGAAACACCGGCATGAAGTTGCTCCTCTTCAGACAACTGCTGATGAGTGGTTGCAGATGGCTGAATAATCAGGGTTTTGGCATCCCCCACATTTGCCAAATGACTAACAAGGTTGAGATTATCAACAAATTGAATCGTCTGTTCTTTTTCCCCTTTCAACTCAAATGAGAGTACTCCACCAAAACCATTTTTCAGGTATTTATTTGCCAGCTCATGATAAGGGCTAGATGTCAGCCCCGGGTAGTTTACTTTTTCCACAAGTTGATGTGATTCAAGCCATTTTGCCAGGATAAGTGCATTATCAACTGTTCGTTGGACTCTAAGCGAAAGGGTTTCTAATCCTTGAAGGAGCAAGAATGAGTTGAATGGACTAAGAGCCGGACCAAAATCTCGTAAACCCTCTACCCTGGCACGAATAGCAAAGGCAATATTTGGCAAACCAAGCGGATTACCTTCACCAAAAACCTCCCAGAATTTCAACCCGTGATACCCTTCTGATGGCTCAGTGAATTGTGGGTATTTCCCATTTCCCCAATTATAGTTTCCGCTATCGATGATTACTCCACCTACTGAAGTACCATGACCACCTATCCATTTGGTTGCAGAGGCAGTAACCACCGCAGCTCCATGCTCGATCGGGCGAAAGAGGTAGCCTGCTGCGCCAAAAGTATTGTCAACTACTAGTGGAATATCATAATCCCTGGCTACTTCCGCTATTTCATCAAAATCAGGAATATTAAAGCCTGGATTGCCAATGGTCTCCAAATAGATTGCTTTGGTATTCTGATCAATAAGTTTTTCAAAGTCAGAAGCTTTGTCAGTTTTAGCAAATCGAGCTTCGATACCCAATCTCTTGAAGGCCACCTTAAATTGATTGTATGTCCCTCCATAGAGAAGCGAAGTAGAAATAAAATTGTCTCCTGCCTCCAAAATGTTGTTCAAAGCAAGAAACTGAGCCGCTTGTCCAGAGCCAACTGCAACCGCAGCAACTCCACCTTCCAGAGCAGCTATTCTCTTTTCAAAAACATCTGTAGTTGGATTCATGATTCTGGTATAGATGTTTCCAAAATCTTTCAATGCGAAGAGGTTCGCTCCGTGCGCTGAATCTTTGAAAGTGTATGAGGTAGTTTGATAGATAGGAACTGCTCTAGAGCGAGTTGTTTCGTCGACTTCCTGTCCTGCATGAAGCTGTAGTGTTTCGTATTTTAATTCTTGTGACATGATTTTAATATTTAGTTGATTGAAAATGAGATTGGCGTTTGATTGGTCAGATTATCATTGACCGGGCATCTGTGAGAGATTTCATCGATCCATCGTTTCTTTAATTCCGGATCTATCTCTGTGGTGGTCTCCAGACGTACATCAATCTGCTTATATCCGGCCCTTTCCTGAAGAGACTTTCCAAATAGTCGGTCAGGATTGAGAAATCCATCGATGTTTATTTGAAGGTTTTCCAGAAAAAAGTCCAGCTCTTCTGCAATGATGTGTGCCACGACATTGATACACCCTGCATATCCCGCTAGAATATACTCGACCGGGTTGGGCGCCTCATTGGTACCTCCAAGGGATTCTGGCTCATCAACCGTGAGGTTAAAACCTCTCGTTTGGATGTGTGTTTTAGCCGGTGATTCACTCAGGGAGCTTACCGAAAATTTTATTTCTTTTGACATGTGTGTTGTTGTTATGAATTAGAGATAATTGATAAGGCGGATTAATCGTAAATAACTGAAAGTTGTCATTGAACGAATGGATTTTTCCGGCTGAAGACGCACTTCGAACCTAAGATGATCACAAACCCAGATGGATCAAATGGATACTAGCAACAGCTGCTAGCGCAACAACAACACCTATGTGAGAAGATCGATGAGGACGCAAAGAATCCCTGTTCAGCTACCGAGCTGAAAAATTGGGAGAGCATGTTTTTTTGAATGTTCATAGCAATCAATTTATCGTTCAGGAATTAGCACCTTTTCCGGACCTTCCGGAGGTTGCTAGCGCGTCATAGAGCCTGTCTCTCGGCGCTTCTTTATAAATCGATACCTTATCGATTTGATGATGCAAACGTAGAGGAGGATTTTTATTTTTTCCAAATTTTTATCAAAATAAAATTCAAGTTATTTATTAACTTATTGAAAATGAACCTATTATTTTTCAGTTACAAATCAGATTTACATGGATGCACCCCACTTTTTCCATGTAATTTGAGCTAATCTAAATTTCAAATCAATGCCTAAAACCATAATAGTATCAAATCGATTACCGATTAAAATTAAACGTGATGACAGAGGAGATCTTACATATTTACCTAGTGAGGGAGGGCTTGCTACAGGCCTTGGTTCTATCTATAAAGAGGGAGATAATATCTGGATTGGTTGGCCCGGACTACCCATTAATAAATCCAAGGAAAAAGATGAAATCACCCAGCGTTTGAAGGATGAAAATATGAGTCCGGTGTTTCTGACTGCAGCTGAAATTCATGATTTTTATGAAGGCTTTAGCAATGAAACACTCTGGCCCAATTTCCACTATTTCAATCAATACACCGTCTATGACGAAGATATGTGGAAGGCATACAAGAAGGTAAATCGAAAATTTGCCAAAGAGATAGCATTGCATCTGGAGGAGGGAGATACATTATGGATTCATGATTATCAATTATTGCTACTTCCGGCAATGATTAGGGAGATTAAAAGAAATTTAAGCATTGGATTCTTCCTGCACATTCCATTTCCTTCTTACGAGTCCTTCAGATTATTGCCTTGGAGAAGGGAGTTACTCAACGGGATGATGGGGTCAGATTTTATAGGATTCCATACCTATGATGATATGCGTCATTTTCTTTCTAGTGTGAACAGACTAGCAGGAATTGGCAATACGAATGGACAGATCACAGTGGGTAACAGACCTGTACTTGCAGATGCCCTTCCAATGGGTATTGATTATGATAAGTATGCAGATGCTTCTGCACAACCTGATACGCTTGACAGAGAGGTAAGATACAGAACCTCATTGGGTGATGTAAAAGTCGTTTTGTCAATAGATCGCTTAGATTATTCAAAAGGAATACCGCAGAGACTAATTGCATTCGAACGGTTTCTAGAGGAGAATGAAGAATTTCATGGGTCTGTTTCTCTTCTCATGGTGGTGGTTCCTTCTCGAGATAATGTTCCAAAGTATGCTCAACTAAAAGAGGAAATTGAACTATTGGTTGGAAGAATCAATGGAAGGTTTGGCCGAATAAGCTGGGCTCCTATTCATTATTTCTACAGAAGTTTCCCTCTGAATGCCTTGAGTGCATTTTATCGAATGGCTCATGTTGCTTTAGTGACACCTATGAGAGACGGAATGAATCTGGTATGCAAAGAATACATTGCCAGTAAACTGGATAAAAAAGGAGTATTGATTTTGAGTGAAATGGCCGGCTCTTCCAAAGAACTTTCTGATGCAATTCTTATCAATCCAAACAACATTGAACAGATGGTCTATGTTCTGAAAGAAGCATTAACAATGCCTGAAGAGGAGCAGATAAGAAGAATGGATATCATGCAAAAATCTTTGAAGAGGTATAATATTCATGCTTGGGTAAATCTTTTTATGGAGCGATTGAATTTTATCAAGAATGAGCAAGCTAACCTTCAAACGAAACCACTTGATGATCAAGTAAAGACACTTATCAAGGAGAGGTATTTATCAGCGAATCAGCGGATTATTTTTCTTGATTATGATGGTACCCTTGTTGGATTTCATCCTAATCCGGAAGATTCTAAACCTGACCAGGAATTGATTTCATTACTTAAAAAATTAACTGCTAACACTAAAAATAAAGTAGTTGTAATAAGTGGTCGTGATCGTCATACTCTCGGTAAATGGTTAGATGGTTTGAGTTTGGACTTGATTAGCGAGCATGGAGTTTGGTACAAAAAGTATAAAAAGGAATGGAAGCAATTTGCTGAGCTGGATACATCCTGGCAAGATGAATTTTTAAAAGTATTGGAAATGTATGTAGATCGAACCCCAGGATCATTTGTGGAGAAGAAAGATTATTCTTTGGTTTGGCACTACAGGAAAGTGGAGACAGGATTAGGCGACTTAAGAACACGAGAACTCACTAGCCATTTGAAATACATTTCTTCTGAAAAGGATATTCAGATCATGGAGGGGCATAAAATCGTAGAAGTGAAAGATTCCCAGGTAAATAAAGGAAACGCTGCGACTAACTGGTTAAAAGGCCAGCAATATGATTTCTGCATGGCTTGTGGAGACGATAGGACCGACGAAGATACTTTCAAAGCAATGCCTGCAGAGGCCTTCACCATAAAAGTGGGAACATCATCATCTTCGGCAAATTACCGGGTGAAAGACAACCACGACATTCGTGAAATTTTGAAACTGCTGGTTAGTCTAGGAAGTTAGGTTTGTCCAGTTTTCGCGCGATGCGACTGGCAGCATTCAATAAGCCAACATGACTATATGCTTGTGGAAAATTACCCCACATACTGCCATCAGTGGCTTTTACATCCTCGCTGAGTAGTCCCAGGTGATTACTATAGCTGCAGAGATTTTCAAAATATTTGATCGCATCTTCCATTCTTCCTGTGCAAGCCAATGCTTCCACATACCAAAAAGCACATATCAGAAATGTTGTCTCTGGTTCACCGAAATCATCTGTATGTTTATACCTATAGAAAAGACCGTCATCTGCATGCAGCTCTTTCTCCAATGCCTTTAAATGATCTTTCGCTTTATCTGATTCCGGAGATAAATAATTCATCATGATTAATTGCAGTGTACTTGCATCCATGCGATCAACTCCAACCGCTTGTGAGTATCCTTTTTTGTTTCCCACGTAGCATTTTTCAATCATGGCTGCCGACTTCTTTTTCAACTTGGTTGCTAGTTCGCCTATCTTTTCATCTTTAAGTGCTCTGGCTATCTGAATAGCTGCACTACTTCCAGCCCAGTGAAATAAATAGGTGTAGCAATGATGTTGAGCAAGGTTTCTGAATTCCCAAAGACCTGCATCCTTTTCATCAAAGGTCTTTTCAATCATTTTCAAGGTTTTATAGATCAGCTCACTGGAGTTAAATCGTTCATCAAAAACGAAGCGTTTGTCGTTGTATAGAGGAAGAAGAGAAATCAAAACCTGACCATATACATCATTCTGAATGTGTGTGTAAGCATCATTTCCAACTCTGACAGGGGCATTATCTTTATATCCTTTTAAGTCTAAAGTCTTCTCTGTCAATATCTTTTCACCGGTTATACTATACAGAGGCTGGTACCTTTCTGCCTCTTCCAGAGTGGTGTTCAGGATGTAGTGAAAGTATTGTTCCAGTTCTTCAAAATGACCAATGTTATTGAAAGCATTGAGTGTATAGAAAGTGTCCCTCATCCAGCAAAAGCGGTAATCCCAGTTTCGTGTGCTTCCCGGGCTTTCTGGCAGACTAGTCGTGGTTGCTGCTACAATCGCTCCGGTATCCTCATATTGATGAATTTTAAGAGCAAGCGCGGAGCGAATCGCATGCTTCTGATGGAAATTAGAAATATTCGCCGTTTTAATCCAGTTTCGCCAGTATTGGACAGTTTTAGTTAGGAAGGTCTCACAAGTGTCCATCAATGAAGCTTCCAATGGTGGACCCCAGGTTAGAACCAGGTATTTGGTTTCGTTTAAGACAAAAGCTTCTTCATTTAGAATGTGACTCAATGAAATATTGGTTGTCAGTCTGACATGTGATTCTAAGCCTAAAAACCGGATATGATTACTTCCAATACTGGGCTCTGGAGTTGTATTTCCATAGTCTCCTTTTGGCTGACACTTCACCAAAATGTGAGGAGCACCACTAACTCGTTCAATTTTTCGAATGAGCATTAGCGGCTTAAAGTATCGATCCATTTGGTGAAACCTGGGAGTAAAATCAGTTACTCGATACGTACCGGAATCAGAGTGAATTTCCGTACAAAGAACATTGGTATTATCTATATAGTATTGATCTGTACTCCATTTAGAGCTATTGGGAAGTATAGAAAATTCTCCTCCCTTATCATTATCAAGCATTCCGCCGAATATGAAGCTACTGTCAAATCTTGGCCAGCACATCCATGAAATGTTGGTATCCAACCCCACATGTGCGGTAAAAGCACAATTTCCTATCACACCATAATCGTAAGAATGTCTTTTCTTCATGGGCTGAAATTTAAGGGGTGAATGTACAACAGGAAACAGTTTTTTTAAATTTTGTTTGTTTAATTCAAAACAATTGTCCAAACTTTGCTCATCTGAAAACAGAAATTGAAACATTTAGAAACTATAGCACCTAGATTCTTTAGGGCCAACCCGGCCAGGCTCAGGCCTACATCATAGTTTCGTGTCACCTTCGTGGTGATCTCCTTCGCATTATTTTTTTTCTTTTTTTTCAGTATTAATCACACAAACAATGTCCAAGATTATTGTTCAGGTTGCAACATCTGATGATCAATCGTATGCAGATGAAATCTGCGAGTTAATTGAGTTAAGTGCTCAACAGCGCGGAACTGGAATAGCCAGAAGATCTCCAGCATATATCCGTCAAAAAATTGTCGAGGGGAAAGCCATCATTTCTCTGTCAGGTAAAAATTTGGTTGGATTTTGCTACATCGAAGCATGGAGCGATAAACAATATGTGGCCAATTCAGGTCTCATTGTTAAGCACGAGTTCCGATCTACTGGGATGGCCAAGAAAATCAAGACGAAGGCCTTTGAGCATTCTTTGAAGCTTTTTCCGGACGCTAAACTTTTTGGTCTTACTACTTCACTTCCGGTAATGAAAATTAATTCCGAACTCGGTTATATTCCTGTAACCTACGGAGAGCTCACGAAGGATGAAAAGTTTTGGGATGGCTGTAAAAGTTGTGTGAACTATGAAATTCTAAGTAGTAAAAACAAATCTAATTGTATATGTACTGCGATGCTTCATGACCGGGAAAAAGATGAGAAAAAGCGATGGAATTTCATGAAAAAATCGAAGCTATATGAACGATTTATGAATTTGAAAAAGAAGCGTTTGGCTAAAAAACAAATTATATCATGAAGGTAGTATTAGCATTTAGTGGAGGTTTGGACACCTCATATTGCGCCATTCATTTATCCAAAGACCTGGGTTATGAGGTGCACGCAGTTACCGTGAATACTGGAGGGTTTTCCCTTGAAGAAAAGAAAGAACTCGAGACCAAGGCACTAAAATTAGGAGTTGCTTCCTATCAGTTTCTTGACGAAACGGAAGCTTTCTATCAAAAAGGAGTCAAGTATCTTTTGTTCGGCAATGTGCTTAAAAACAATACTTATCCACTTTCGGTAAGCGCGGAGCGCGTTTTCCAGGCGGTAGCCATCGCCAAATGGGCCAAAAAAATTGGTGCTGAGGCCATTGCTCACGGCAGTACCGGAGCAGGCAATGATCAAATACGTTTTGATCTGGTATTCCAGATTTTATGTCCCAAAATAAAGATTATTACCCCCATACGTGATCAACAACTTTCAAGAGAACAAGAAATCAATTTCTTGAAAGAAAATGGTGTAGAAGGGAATTGGGAGAAAGCTAAATATTCCATTAATCAAGGCTTATGGGGAACATCTGTTGGAGGGAAGGAAACACTTACATCTGATCAATATTTACCTGAAGAAGCTTTTCCTGGGCAACTGCAAAAAGAAGGGTCGGAAACAATTAGTGTGGGCTTTAAAATTGGAGAATCTGTTAGCATAAATGGTGAAAAAAATAATCCTATTGAGATTATTCAACAGCTAAATGAACTTGGATCCCAGTATGCAATCGGCCGAGATATTCACGTAGGGGATACCATTATCGGGATCAAAGGACGCGTAGGTTTTGAAGCTCCGGCAGCATTGATGCTCATCAAAGCTCATCACACATTAGAAAAGCACATTTTAACCAAAACACAACTGAAACTAAAGGATCAACTCGCCGGATGGTACGGTGACATGATGCATGAAGGACAATACTTAGACCCAGCTATGCGTGATATTGAATCCTTCTTTGAGTCTACTCAACAGCATGTCATTGGAGAAGTTAAAATTCATTTGGCTCCTTATCGATTTTATGTTGAGGGAATTTCATCTCCTTATGATCTGATGAAGTCTTCTTTTGGTCAATATGGTGAAATGAACAATGCTTGGACTGGTGATGATGCTAAAGGGTTTGTGAAAATCCTGTCGAACCAGGGCAAAATCTTTAATTCGGTCCATCATGATTAAGGCAGGAATTATAGGAGCAGCAGGATACACAGCAGGTGAATTGATCCGGATACTGATTCATCATCCTGAAGTAGAAATCACGTTGGCTCAAAGCGGAAGTCAATCAGGAAAATTGTTGAGTGAGGTGCATCAAGACCTGATTGGAGAAACAGGTTTGTCTTTTTCGGAGGAAATCAATAAAAACTTGGATGTAGTTTTCTTATGCAAAGGTCATGGAGAATCTGTCCGTATCATTAAGGAGAATCCGTTCTTGTTAAACAAAAAGGTCATTGACCTTAGTCAGGATTTTCGTCTAAAGGGGACACATGATTTTACCTATGGATTGCCAGAGCTCAATCGGGATCGTCTGAGGGTAGCTAAGCACATTGCAAACCCTGGATGCTTTGCTACCAGTATCCAATTGGGATTACTGCCAGCTATTCAGGCTGGTTTAGTCGATAGTGAAATAAGCATTTCTGGAATCACCGGATCCACGGGGGCTGGCCAATCTCTTTCATCCACATCTCATTTTAGTTGGAGAAGCAATAACGCCAGCGTTTACAAGCCACTAAGGCATCAACATTTGAATGAAATAGGAGAGACCATCGCCTCAATAGCGACCTCATTTGATCAGAAATTGCTGTTTGTTCCTTATCGGGGAGCATTTACCAGAGGGATTATAACTACTTCTCATTTTCATACTTCTTGCACTGAGCAGGAGCTAATTGAAGTATATCAGAAATCTTATGGTGATCATCCATTTACGCACGTGGTGCCGAAGAATCCGGACTTAAAACAAGTAATCGGGTCGAATAAATGTTTAGTCTACCCACAGGTAATCGATGGAAGAGTAATCATTGTCTCGGTTATTGATAACCTATTAAAAGGAGCTTCAGGCCAAGCTGTTCAAAATATGAACCTTCAGTTTGGTTTGGAAGAAACTACTGGTCTTAAACTTAAATCAATCGCCTTTTAAAAATGCAGAATAAAAATATTGCCATAATTGGAGCAGGGAACCTTGGAAGATCCATTGCGAAAGGAATCGTTCAAAAAAATGTTTCCCAAGCAAGTGACATTACTCTGACTAAAAGAGATACAGCCTCTTTGGATGATTTATTACCGCAAGGCTATAAAGTTACAAGTAGTAACACTGAAGCTACGGCTATAGCAGATGTAATAATTCTGTGTGTTCAACCCAATCAGCTTACTGAAGTTCTAGATGAATTGGATGATGTTCTCAATGAAAATCAATTATTGATTTCTGTCATCACGGGCATTTCGATTGCTCAAATAGCAGGTCAGATCAGCAAGGCGGTACCAATTGTACGAGCAATGCCAAACACAGCCATTGCAATTGGCGAATCGATGACTTGCATTTCTTCATCGAACAAAGAAGGATCAGCAGTTTGCAAGGAGATATTCGATGTATTGGGGAAAACGCTGATCATTGAAGAAGACTTGATGCAAGCGTCTACGGTTCTAGGGGCAAGTGGGATTGCATTCTTCATGCGATATATTAGAGCCGCAACTCAGGGCGGAATACAGATGGGGTTTGATACCGCTGATGCCCAGTTGATTGCGATGCAGACTGCTAAGGGAGCAGCATCATTGGTTTTAGAAAATCACTCACATCCCGAAGTTGAAATTGACAAAGTGACGACTCCTCAAGGGTGCACGATTGAAGGGTTGAATGAAATGGAACATCAAGGTTTTAGTTCTGCCCTTATTCGAGGGATCATGACCTCCTACAATAGAATTACAAAAATGAAATCTAAGAAAGACACCTAAAATGGAATTATTCGAAGTATATCCACGCCTGAAAATAGAGCCCGTCCAAGGTGATGACTGCTATGTGTTGGATGAAAATGGTAACCGCTATCTAGATCTCTATGGAGGGCATGCGGTGATTTCCATAGGTCATAATCATCCTCATTATATCAATAGCATACAGTCTCAACTGAATCAAATAGCTTTTTATTCTAATTCAGTAGAAATGTCTATTCAGGATAAGTTGGCATATAAACTAGGTAAGCTTTCCGGATATGAAGATTACGCATTTTTCCTCTGCAATTCAGGTGCTGAGGCCATTGAGAATGCGCTAAAAATTGCTGCTTTTCACACGGAGAAGAAGAAAATTATCGTATTCGAAAATGGTTTCCATGGCAGAACATCACTGGCTATTGAGGCAACTGATAATGAAAAGATCCAAGCACCGGTTAATCACACGGGCAATTTTATCCGATTGCCACTCAATGATGAGGAAATGCTGGAATCGACTATGGATGATTCTATAGCTGCGGTTCTTGTTGAAGGAATCCAGGGAATAAGTGGAGTCCATATTCCTTCAGATGCTTTCATGAAAAAAATAGAAAAGCTTTGTAGTAAGTACGGGGCTGCCTTCATTGTCGATGAAATTCAATCTGGGTATGGCCGCACTGGAAAGTTTTTTGCACACCAATATGCTGATGTAAATCCCGATATCATCACCGTAGCAAAGGGAATGGGTAATGGGTTTCCAATAGGCGGTGTTTTAGTAAATCCGAATATTTCACCCTGGATGGGGATGTTGGGCACTACTTTCGGAGGAAGCCATTTAGCGTGTGCAGCTGGATTAGCTGTACTTGATGTATTGGAACAAGAGGAATTAATAAAGAATGCTTTCGAAGCTGGAGAATATCTTATGGATCAACTTAAAGGAATTGATTCAATTCAAGAAGTAAGAGGTAGAGGTTTGATGATAGGTATAGATCTACCAGTTCCTGGGAAGGAAATTCGAGAGCAATTATTATTTGACCATCACATTTTCATTGGATCTTCCAGCAAGCCTAACACCATTCGAATCTTACCTCCATTAACGATTACTCAAGAAGATCTTGATTATTTTATTCAATCATTTAAATCCGTATTAGGATGAAGCATTTCATATCCACAAAAGATGTTGCTGATTTAACAGGTCTCATCAAAACCTCTAAAGAGATTAAGCAAAATCCTCATGCGGATTCTGAGCTGGGGAGAAATAAAACTCTTGGGTTGGTTTTCTTTAATTCCAGTTTGCGCACCAGGATGAGTACGACACGTGCAGCCTATAATCTAGGCATGAATGTAATTGCACTGAATGTAAGCTCGGATTCATGGCAGCTTGAGTTTTCAGATGGTATCCGAATGGATGGAGGTACAGCAGAACATATTAGAGAGGCTGTTCCGGTGCTTTGTTCCTATTGTGAAATCATAGGTGTTCGTAGTTTTCCAGCTCTTGTGAATCGTGAAGAAGACTACAGTGAAAAGGTCATCAATTCTTTCATTGAATTCGGGACGTGTCCTGTAGTTAATTTAGAATCGGCCACTCTTCACCCACTACAGTCATTCACAGATATGATGACCATCGAGGAATTCAAATCAGTTGATCGGCCAAAGGTGGTCATGACCTGGGCTCCTCATATTAAAGCCTTACCTCAAGCTGTTTCAAATTCATTCTTGCAGTGGGCCAAACAAATGGATTTTGAGTTGACGATCACACATCCCGAAGGGCTGGAGTTGGCTTCTGAATTTACTGAAGGAATTCAGGTAGAATACAATCAGGAAAAAGCATTTGAAAACGCTGATTTTGTATATGTCAAAAATTGGTCTTCCTATCAAGACTATGGAAAGGTGGTCGATCAACCTGATTGGGAAATAACACTAGAAAAACTTCGAAACACCAATGAAGCTAAAGTAATGCATTGCTTGCCGGTAAGAAGAAACGTGGTGATTGCTGATAATGTGTTGGATAGCGATCATTCCATCGTAATTCCACAAGCACAAAATCGATTGTATACTGCGCAGACGGTATTAAAAGAAATTTTGACAAGACTATAATGAAAGAAAAACTGACCATAATCAAAGTGGGAGGGGCTGTCTTGGATAACCCTGCTAAATGCTCAGGTTTTTTGGATGCATTTGCTCAAATCCGAGGGAAAAAATTGCTTGTACATGGTGGTGGAAAAATGGCAAGTCAGTTGGCTGATTCGTTGGGTATTGAAGTCAAGATGGTGGAAGGAAGAAGAATTACAGATGATGAAATGATTGAGGTTGTCATCATGTCTTATGCCGGAATCAATAAAAAACTGGTAGCACAACTATTGGGGAGAAATGTAGATTGTGTTGGTTTGACTGGTGCAGACGGAAACAGTATGCCTGCTAAAAAAAGGCCTGTTAAGGAAGGGGTAGATTTTGGCTGGGTTGGGGATGTTGAAAAAGTTAACAGTTCGTTTTTCAGGAATCTACTTGCTAAAAGCATCGTTCCAGTGATGGCTCCCCTTACTCATGATGGAGAAGGCCATTTATTAAACACCAATGCAGATACAATAGCCAGTGAGCTTGCTGGCGCATTGTCATCCGATTTTGAAGTGTCGCTCAATTTTATTTTTGATCACAAAGGAGTTATGGAGGATCTAAATGATGAGCACTCTTTGATCAAGTCTATTAATCAATCGGATTATTTAAGACTTAAGAAAGAAGGTGTAATTACAGATGGCATGATTCCTAAATTGGACAATGCTTTTTCAACCATCGAACAAGGAGCTAGTCTGGTTAGGCTGCTAAACGTTTCTGCGTTTTCACAATTAAATAATCCTGAATTTAATGAGTACACTACCATCCATTGAGACTTATTCTCGAGAGGCTATTGCCTTGTTGTCAAAATTGATTGAGACTCCTAGTTTGAGTACTGAAGAAGAAAAAACAGCTTCTTTGATCGGAGATTTTTTAGGAGAAAAAGAAATCCTTTTCAGTCAGAAAGGAAACAACATATGGGCATGCAATAAGTATTTTGATTCCTCAAAACCCACGATTCTACTCAATTCACATCATGATACTGTCAAGCCAAACTCAGGTTATACAAAGGATCCATTTAGTGCTATTGTTGAAGACGGAAAACTGTATGGTTTAGGGAGCAATGATGCTGGAGGGAGCTTAGTATCGCTAATAATGACATTTATTCATTTCTATGAGCATGATAAAGTGCCTTACAACTTGATTTTAGCAGCTACTGCCGAGGAAGAAAATTCAGGTATAAATGGAGTTGGATCCATTTTAGAAGATATAAAACCTATTGATTTCGGAATAGTGGGTGAACCAACAGAAATGAAAATGGGGGCAGCAGAAAAAGGACTTATGGTACTTGATTGCTATGCAAAAGGCACTTCAGGTCATGCAGCCAGAGATACAGGAGAAAATGCCATTTATAAAGCACTGGAAGATATTCAATGGATCAATGATTATTCATTTGAGAAGGAATCTGAATATCTGGGACCAATTAAAATGACCACAACCATGATCAATGCCGGATACCAGCATAATGTTATTCCAGATGTTTGTCATTTTGTTGTGGATGTTCGAACAACAGATGCCTATTCCAATCAGGAAGTACATCAGTTGTTAAGTGAAAACCTCAACAGTGAGGTGAATGCGAGATCCTTTCGGTTGAACTCTTCTCATTTGCCAGATCATATGCTTATATCGAAAGTCGCTGACGAGCTAGGTATCGAAAAATTTGGATCACCTACTTGTTCGGATCAGGCGGTTATGAATTTTCCGACTTTTAAAATGGGGCCTGGAAAATCTGAACGTTCACATACGGCAGACGAGTTTATTTGCCTCAATGAAATAAAAGGAGGTATAGAAGGGTATATATACTTGCTTAATGCACTTTTTGAAAAATCGAGTGAAGCGTAAATCATTAAAAAAAACTAACATGAAACTCTGGGATAAAAATGAACCAATTGACCAGCTCTTTGAGCGATTTACAATTGGTAAAGACAAAGAACTCGATCTTGAGTTGGCTTACTTTGACGTACTCGGTACAATTGGGCATGTAAAGATGCTTGGAAAGATTTCTCTCTTGAAAGAGGAGGAAGTTGAGATACTCTTACAAGAGCTGGAAGAAATAAAAGAATCGGCAATCAAGGGTGATTTTATGCTCGAAGAGGGGGTGGAGGATTGCCACTCTCAAATCGAATTGTTGCTCACAAATAAGCTAGGAGATGTCGGTAAAAAGGTACATGCCGGAAGGTCTAGAAATGATCAGGTGTTGACCGCACTTAAGCTTTTTACAAAGCATAACCTGGAGAAGTTGGTGAAAAAAGTAAAGACACTTTTTGAATTACTACAAGACAAAAGTGAGTCAAACAAAGATTACTTAATGCCAGGCTACACGCATATGCAAGTAGCTATGCCATCTTCATTTGGATTATGGTTTGGAGCCTATGCAGAAAGTCTGATAGATGACCTTCTACTTTTTAAAATGGCCTATCAGATTGCAGATAAAAACCCTTTGGGTTCAGGTGCTGGATATGGATCTTCATTCCCCTTAGATCGAGAATATTCAACAGATGTACTTGATTTTGCAGCACTTAATCACAATGTGGTTTATGCGCAAATGACAAGAGGAAAGAATGAAAGATCGGCTTCTTTCGCTATAAGTTCTTTGGCTTCTACACTGGCCAAATACGCGTTGGATATTTGCCTATTTGCAGGTGATGATTATGGTTTCTTAAGATTGGATACCCGATATACAACAGGTTCCAGTATCATGCCACATAAACATAATCCTGATGGGTTCGAATTGGTCCGTGCCAAGTGTAACAAACTGCAGAATTTACCTCAGGAATTGAACATGATTTTAGCTAATCTGCCTTCTGGTTATCATCGTGATTTACAGGTATTAAAAGAAAGCTTTATGCCCGCTTTTAAGCAATTGATGGATTGCTTAGATGTAACCATTGCCATGACTGGGGAGCTTGCAGTTAATAAAGAAGTGATAGATCAGAAAAAGTATGATCTTTTGTTCACTGTGGAAGAAGTCAATCGACGGGTAATCCACGGAGTGCCTTTTCGAGATGCTTACAATGAGGTAGCAAAGTTGATTACATCCGGAAAATATCAACCTGACAGAAATTTAAGGCACACACATTTAGGAAGTATAGGTAATCTGGCTAACGACCAAATTAAAGCAGCTTTTGAAATGGAATATTCATGGTTTCAGTTGGCTTGAATACGTCATGTCTATTAGGCCGTCATTCGTATAATTCTGGTAGTACCCTTTAATCTGGGTGTTGTATTTTCACAATGAATATATCCCGAATTATTCGGGTTAAGCTAAATTCACATTTTCAAAACAAGACTATGGCTAAACTAATCATCAATAATCACGAAGAATTTGAAGCACACCTGGGCAAGGTGATGGGAGAGTCCGAATGGCACCAGATCACACAGGAACAGATCAATAAATTTGCAGATGCGACGCTCGATCATCAATGGATCCATATAGATGAAGAGCGAGCAAAGAGTGGACCTTTCGGAACTACGATTGCTCATGGATATCTCACCCTTTCTTTAATGCCTTATTTGTGGGAGCAGATCGCTCAGTTCAACAATGTGAAGATGTTGGTCAATTATGGAATGGATCGGTTGAAATTTGGGCAAGCGGTAAAAGTTGATAGTGAGATTAAACTTACAGCTACCCTGAAATCCTTGGTTAATCTTAGAGGGATATCTAAAGCAGAGGTAGATGCCTTACTGGAGATAAAAGGAGAGAAGAAGCCAGCGTTTACCGCCACAATGATCTTCTTGTATCACTTTGAATGAATTGAAAATAAACGGCATAAAAAAGCCCCTTTCAAGGGCTTTTTTATTTGGTATTCTACTTTCAGCTCAGAGCTTTTTTCATAACCGCTCCGATATCAGCAGGAGAGTCTACGACATGTAGCCCGCATTCTCCCATAATTCTCATTTTTGCTTCAGCAGTATCATCTTTTCCACCAATGATAGCCCCAGCATGCCCCATTCTTCTTCCCGGAGGAGCTGTCTGGCCAGCGATGAAACCAACTACAGGTTTTTTATTCCCGTTTTCCTGAATCCACTTTGCAGCATCTGCTTCATATGATCCTCCAATCTCTCCAATCATTACAATACCATCTGTCTCCGGATCTTCCATCAACATTTGTACTGCTTCTTTAGTCGAAGTTCCAATGATTGGATCTCCACCGATACCGATGGCAGTGGATATTCCCATTCCTGCTTTTACTACCTGGTCAGCGGCTTCATAGGTAAGCGTTCCTGATTTGGATACGATTCCTACTTTTCCTTTTTTGAAAACAAAGCCAGGCATGATACCAACTTTCGCTTCTTCCGGTGTGATAACTCCAGGACAGTTTGGACCTACAAGTACCGCACCTCTTGACTTGGCATAAGGTTTTGCAGACATCATATCCTTTACAGGAATTCCTTCGGTAATTGTCACAATTACTTTGATACCGGCATCTGCAGCCTCCATAATCGCATCTGCAGCAAAAGCAGGAGGTACAAAAATGATGGTCACGTCAGCACCGGTCTGATCTACCGCTTCTTTAACCGTGTTAAATACCGGCTTATCAAGATGCGTTTGTCCACCCTTGCCTGGTGTAACCCCACCAACGACATTGGAGCCATATTCGATCATCTGACCGGCGTGAAAAGTACCTTCTGAGCCTGTGAAGCCCTGAACTATGATTTTAGAATCTTTATTTACAAGAACACTCATTTCTATTAGATTTTCCGCAAAAATATACGATTAAAACTGACTGCCAATTACTTAAGCGATATCCATTTACAAAAACATGAAATATTGGGGGTTTTACTTTCTGAAAGAAAAATTTTATTCTGATTTCAGAGTCAGATTGGCACACTTTTCGCTTTTTGAAAAATGATTTCTTTATTGAGGTTTGTAAACTTTCGATGAACTCAGTTATCGAATAGTTAAAGATCGTTAAACAGCTAAACCTCAATGAAATGGAATCGTTACAAGTAAGTAAGTAATTAATCCTCTTCATATTTACTTAGGTTTAGAATTAAGGAGCTTTCGAGCTCCTTTTTCTATTTTCACAGCATAATAGTAATTATGCTTTCCAGAATTCGAACATTTTTTGGTACTGAGATAGATAATAGCCCGCTGGTTTTGTTTCGAATGATCTTTGGTTTTCTGGCTGCTGCAGAAAGTTTTGGAGCAATTTTCACAGGCTGGGTTCACAAAGCATTTATTGTCCCCCAATTCACCTTTACAGTAATTGGTTTTGAATGGCTGCAACCACTTGAGGGAGATGGAATGATCTACTATTTCATCATCATGGGGACCTCTGCTATTTTCATCATGTTAGGCCTGTTTTATCGCGCCTCTGCTTTTACTTTTTTTAGTATGTGGACCTTGGTCTACATGATGCAAAAAACACATTATAATAATCACTATTACTTATTGGTTCTTTTGAGTGCCGCAATGTTGCTGCTCCCCGCCCATAAGAGTAAATCACTGGATGCCAAGTTAGGATTTACTGTTGGAAAGGAAACATGTGCGAGGATCTGTCATTGGTTTTTCATTATTCAGATCATAATCGTATACACTTATGCCAGTTTTCATAAAATCCATTTGGACTGGCTAGAGGCCAGACCTTTGAGTATCTGGTTTAATTACAAGTCGAGTTATTGGTTAATTGGTCCGCTGCTGCAGGAAAAGTGGTTTCAATATGCCATTGCATGGGGAGGGATTGTATACGATGGTACCATCGTTTTCCTTCTACTTCACCCAAAAACAAGAAAACTTGGTTTTGCGTTATCAATTTTCTTTAACCTCTTCAATTCATTTGTCTTTCAAATTGGTATTTTTCCTTATTTGATGATTGGACTCACCGTCTTCTTTTTCCCACCTGAAACCATACGAAAGACCTTTTTCAGAGGAAAAGCCAAAGTGTATCCGATTAGAAAAAAGCTTAGCCTGGCATGGACGTTTGTTCTAATCGGCTATTTCATTTTTCAGGTATTACTACCTGTCAGGCATCATTTAATCAAAGGAGATGTATCTTTTACCGAGGAAGGGCACAGGCTGTCGTGGCGAATGATGTTGCGCGCAAAATCAGGAACGATCAATATGTATTTAGTAGATAAACAATCCGGGGAAAGAGAGCAGGTTGTACTTCGCGATTATGTTTCACCACACCAAAGGGCTGCATTAGCCGGCCAGCCGGATATGATATGGCAACTGGCCCAGCGAATTAAAAACGAAAAAGCAAAAGAGGGCAAGGAAGTATCCGTTTATACAGATGCTAAAATTTCACTTAATGGGCATAAAAGAAAGACTTTGATTGATAAAGAAGTAGACCTTGCAAATGTTCCATGGGAGTCTTTCAGGCATTCCAATTGGATTTTAACTTACGATTCTTATGATTGATTTACGAAGCGATACGATTACCAAACCTACGCCTGAAATGCTGCAGGCTATGATGTCAGCCGAGGTGGGAGATGATGTGTTCGGGGATGATCCAACTGTAAATGCTCTTCAGGACAAAGTGGCAAGCTTGTTTGGAATGGAGGCGGCACTTTATTGCCCTTCAGGAACTATGACTAATCAGATTGCCATGCGTATTCATACCCGTCCGCAGGATGAAGTGATTTGTCATAAATACTCGCATGTTTATTTATATGAGGGTGGGGGCATGATGTACAACTCAATGCTTTCTCCTAAACTTTTGGAAGGTGACAGGGGAATGATTTCAGGCGAGCAAGTAGCGGAAAGCATTAATCCGGATGACATTCATTTTCCAAAATCAAGTTTGGTTGTCCTTGAAAATACGATGAATAAAGGTGGAGGTGCTGTATATAAACTAGAAGATATACAGGAAATACGAAAAGTCTGTGATGAGAAACACTTGAAATTGCATCTGGACGGTGCACGTTTTTTCAATGCCATTGTCAAAACCGGAGAGAATCCAGTTGATTATGGACAGTTGTTCGATACCATTTCCATTTGTTTTTCTAAAGGATTAGGCGCTCCTGTTGGATCAGTTTTGCTTGGCACTAACGATCAAATAAAGGAAGCAAAAAGAGTCAGGAAGGTGTTTGGCGGAGGAATGCGACAAACGGGATATTTAGCTGCTGCGTGTATTTATGCACTGGATAATAACGTAAAAAGATTGGCAGATGATCATAATAGAGCAATTGAAATTGGGAAATGCCTGGAAGAATTGTCTTTCATGGATGAGGTGATGCCTGTTGATACCAATATTGTAATTGGCAAATTGATAAATGGAAAATCAGAGAAATGGCTACTTGAAGAACTGGAAAAGTCCGGAATTCTTGCTGTAGGCTTTGGAAAGGGACTTGTTCGCTTTGTCACTCATCTTGATTTTAATGACAAAGATCTGGATCAATTTACCACTTCTATCCGTATGATTAAAGACTAAACTTCGTTATTAAATGAAAGTATACGAATGAAGATTGTGATAACCATATTCATGTTAGTTTTTTTGTTGGCATCCTGTAAGTCAGATGATCATAATGTTTCCTCTTATCAGGATGTTATAATAAATGAGGCGCTTTATAATGAAATTAGCACTACAAACTATTCAATTACAGAAGCTGAAATTTCTGGCGATTCACTGAAAGTAACTATTCAATCTTCGGGTTGTGATGGAAGCGAATGGGAAGTAAAACTGGTGGACTCAGGGGCTATCGCAGAATCTTATCCGGTTCAGCGATTTGCTAAAATCTCATTGAAAAATGCAGAGCTTTGTGATGCAATCGTCACAAGAAATTATTCCTTCAATCTAACTCCACTACAGGTGGAAGATCAACTGTACCTGAATTTAGAAGGATGGGAATCCCAACTCCATTACGATTTTTGATTCGCTGTTTTTTTCGTAACCAGATAAACCCCAACAAAAACAAATGTTGCGGCTAATAAGTGCTTCAGTAAGAATACCTCCCCAAAGAAAAGGATGGCGGTAACAGTGGCAAAAACAGGTTGCAGATAAATAAACGCTCCGACTACCGATGAATCAACTCTCACCAAAGTCCAGGCATTAAGGAAGTACACCACAACTGTTACAATGAGGATTGCATACCCCATGCTCCACCAAACTTTAGTAGGTAAACTAGCAAAGTCTACACTGGTGGCTTGAGATAAGCCAACTGGAATCACGAAAATGATTGCGATGGTGAAAACCCAGGTTACGACTGTCATTGGGCTGTATTTTTTCATTAGGGGTTTCACCAGCACCAAATAACAGGCATAACTCGCAGCATTTATTAAAACCAGAATATCTCCTTTCCAGTCACCGCTGGTGAATAAAGTGTCTGGTTGGTACAGAATGATCAGTGCGCCTATAAGTCCAACAACGATCCCAATAATTTTTGTTCTGGTGATTCTTTCTCCAATAAGAATGGAAGCCCAGATAAGAACTAAAACTGGCGTTAAGGTCATGATAATTGATCCATTAACAGCTGAGGTCAAGCTTATCCCTTTGTAAAAAAGGAGTTGATTGACGGCAACACCGGTCAATGCGCAGGTGGTGAGCCTCCATCCATCTTCTTTCCAGTTTATCTTCTCCCGACTGAAGAAATGAATGATCCAAAAAACTGCGGAAGCTATGATCACCCGGAAAACGATGAAGCCGTAAGGTCCGACATATTCCGGGACTACAATTTTTAGCACGCTGTAATTGATGCCATAGAAAAGACTGACGATGGTAAGCGCAAAATATGTTTTGAATCCCGACCAATTCATGCCGCAAATGTATGCTGAGAGAGAGGTGAGTTTTGGTTAATTTTAAAAATAAAATTATGAGGTATTTATTAGGTATCTGCATACTGGTAAGTCTGAGTTCATGCACAGATAAAGACCTGAAGAAAGAGAACCAGGAATTACTAACAATAACTAAGAACCTTACAGAAACAGTAGAAGAATTAAAATTGCAGGTCGAAAAGCAACAAGAATTGGCAATGAACGCGGCTGCAGAGGCGAGAATGGCTGAAGCAGAAGCCATGCTTCACATGGAAAAAGCGAGAGCAAATATAGATGAAGCACAAAAACAATATCAACTGGCAGAAGAATTACAGAAAAAATTAAAAGACTGCCAATAAATGTTTCAAGACACCTCTCCACTCGCCGAGCGAATGCGTCCTTCAAAACTCTCTGATCTCGTTGGTCAGGAGCATCTGGTTGGAGAAAATGGCGTTCTAAAAAGAGCAATTAGTTCAGGTCAGGTTCCATCAATGATCTTGTGGGGGCCACCCGGGACGGGCAAGACTACCATTGCCAATATTATCGCCAATGAGGTAAAGAGACCCTTCCATACTTTGAGCGCAATAAGTGCCGGAGTAAAAGAGGTACGAGAAGTGATTCAGATTGCCAGCAGAGGTAACAAGTCCATTCTTTTTATAGACGAGATCCACCGATTTAACAAAGCTCAACAGGATGCTTTACTTGGAGCAGTAGAGAAAGGAACCATTACATTAATTGGTGCGACAACTGAAAATCCAAGTTTTGAGGTTAATTCGGCATTGATTTCTCGGTCTCAGGTGTACACATTGAATGCGCTGACTAAGGAAAATTTGCTCGTCCTTGTTGAGAAAGCACTTCAGCAAGATGAAGAGTTAAAGAAGGATGAAGTAGTCCTGAAAGAAACGGAAGCACTTTTTAATTTATCCGGAGGTGATGGCAGAAAGCTCTTGAACCTTCTGGAGTTGGTAATCAAGAGTGATGAGGGGGAGCAAAAAATAATAACTGATGAAAAAGTGATTGCAGCGGCACAGCGTAAAACGGTGCTTTATGATAAGAAGGGTGAGATGCACTACGATGTGATATCTGCCTTTATCAAATCCATACGAGGAAGTGATCCAAATGCAGCTGTGTATTACCTGGCCAGGATGATCGAAGGTGGGGAGGATGTTAAGTTTATTGCCCGAAGATTGGTCATACTTGCCTCTGAAGATATTGGAAACGCCAATCCAACAGCTTTGGTAATGGCAACCAATGCATTCCAGGCAGTGAACCTGATAGGGTATCCTGAATCAAGAATCATTTTATCACAATGTGTGACCTACTTGGCTTCATCTCCAAAAAGTAATGCCAGCTATATGGCAATCAATCAAGCCCAATCACTCGTTCAAAAAACCGGTGATTTACCTGTGCCAATGGCCGTTCGAAATTCCCCAACGAAATTGATGAAAGACCAAGGGTATGGGAAAGGCTACAAGTATGCGCACGATCATCCACTGAATTTCGCAGAAATGGAATTCTTACCAGACGAAATCAAAGGAACAAAGCTCTATGATCCTGGAAAGAACGCCAGAGAAGAAGAGCTTAGAAAATTTCTCCGAACCCGATGGAAGGAAAAGTACGGATACTAAATTTTAAAAGCTACCCCAAACTTTAAGACAAGCAGGTCGGTCGTAGATTCTCTTGGTTGATTTTCGTAAGACAGATTATCTCCGGATACAGTATTTCTATCATAGGTACCAGGATCCCCATTGAATTCGACTGTCCATGCAGACGTATCATCTCCATCGTAATAACGAGCTCGTTGACCTTTGAAAAAATCTGCTCGTAAGTCAATAAACACACTTGGCCCGACTTTGATAAGAAAACCACCACCGTATCCATAACTAAATATCCAGTCATCTAATACGGTTTTTCTTGAGATAACATTGTCATCGTCATCATCTGACCATCTGCCGTCAACTGACCGATCAATTATTTTAGTATTAGTAGATATATATCTAAAACCAATCAAGCCCTCGACGTAGGGTTGAATTAATTCGAAAGGAGCTACTGCCCGCATAAAAAGATGAGTTCCGAAAATACTGTTTGTGTTGGTCACTCTCAGCGGAATTATTAATTGATCAATTAATTGACCATTGGCTACAATATCTGCTGTCAAATCATGGTCTTGTGAATTAAGACCATAAACCATGTAATTGATATCTGCACCCAGATAAATAGGAGTCCCTTTTTGGAAAGGGAAGGCAAAAGATAAATCACCACCAAATCCGGTAGCGTCTGTATTTTCTCTGAAGTCGTTTTGGGGTAAACCAAAAGTAAGCGATAAGCTACCCATTTGAGCAAAACATAAATTCGTGAGAAGCAAAGCTGATAATACAAGAATATTTTTCATGATGAGTGTGGTTCGTGATACTTTAGCAAAAATCGTAACTTTTGCAATTAATTCAATTATCGTACCATGTCGAAACTGATTGGTCCATTTAAAGAGATCATTACCTTAGCAAAAACACCAGATAAAGGGTCTTTAGATGATTCTAAGCTTGATATTATCAAAAATGCGGGTGTTTTAGTTGAGGAGGAAAAAATTCTAAAAGTAGGTAATTTTGAAGCCTTGAGAGGGAGTGCGGATACTGTTGAAGAAGTAATCGGTGAGCACGTTTTACTTCCTGGATTAGTTGATTGTCATACACATCTGGTGTGGGGAGGTACTCGAGCAAGAGACTACACGCTTCGCATGTCAGGTGAATCCTATGAAAAAATTTTGGAGCAGGGTGGAGGCATTTTTGATTCAGTGGAGAAAACACGAGCCGCTTCAAGTGAAGAACTAAAAGCAGGTCTTATAAAAAGAGCTAGTAGACACCTAAATGATGGAGTAACTACCATTGAGGTAAAAAGTGGGTATGGACTTGATGTTGAGAATGAATTGAAAGTACTGGAGGTAGTAAAGAATGCTAAGGCTGATATCGCTGCGGATTTGATACCTACCTGTCTGGCTGCTCACGTTTGTCCTAAAGAGTTTGCTGACAAAAAGGAATTTCTTACCTATCTGGAAAGGGAATTACTTCCACAGCTTATGGTAAAAGGCCTTACAAGTCGTATCGATATTTTTGTTGAGCCTTCTGCTTTCCCTGTTGAAATGGCAAAAGACTACCTGGCCGCTGCGAAAAAACTAGGCTTTGACCTAACCGTACATGCGGATCAATTCCATACTGGTGGAAGTCAAATTGCTGTTGAATTAGGAGCAAGAAGTGCGGATCATTTGGAAGCGAGTACGGAAAAAGAAGTAGCGCTTTTAGCCAAATCTGATACTGTTGCTGTAGCTCTGCCTGGCGCAAGTATAGGATTGGGGATGCAGTTTACCCCAGCATGGAAACTATTAGATGCAGGAGCGTCATTAGCAATATCCACAGATTGGAATCCGGGTTCCGGTCCAATGGGTGACCTGTTGGTACAGGCTTCTATTCTGGGTATATATGAAAAGTTAAGCTCGGCTGAAATTTTCTCAGGGATAACTTTCAGAGCAGCAAAGGCACTTGGGTTGAACGATCGGGGTAAAATAGCAGCAGGAATGAAAGCAGACATGATTGCATTTCCTGTGAATGATTACAGAGAAATCTTATACAATCAAGGGAAGATCAAACCAGACATGGTTTGGAAAAACGGTAAACATATTTGATATGTACAGACCAGGAAATCAATCTATTTGGAAGGGTAGGCAAGACCCGGGATCGGTCAGAGATGTTTGGCATCAGGTGGTGCAAACAGCCGATTTGAATGCACAAATTCCTGATGGTTTTTGTTTTCTGGGGTTTTGCTCTGATGTGGGAGTCAAACGAAATCTAGGCAGGGTTGGTGCTGTTGATGGTCCCGATGCGATACGTAAAGCCATGGTTAATCTAGCTGTTCACTTTGATGAGAACATAAAGTTGACAGATGTTGGAGATTTAGTGGTAAGTGGAGAACAGTTGGAGAATGCACAAAGGGAATTGGCTAGATATATTGAAGCAATACTTAAACATGGATCTTTTCCTATCCTTATGGGGGGAGGTCATGAGATCAGTTATGCTCATGGCAAAGGGGTATTAGATACATTTCCTAATGAAAAGGTTGGTATAATCAATTTTGATCCTCACTTTGACCTGAGAGCATATCCTCAAGGAGCACATTCAGGCAGCTGGGCACATCAGCTTTTTGATGAGTTTGAAAACTTCCACTACCTACCGATAGGCATCAATGAAGCAGTAAATATTTCATCAATGTTCGAACTGATGCGAAATAAAAATCAATCTTTTATTTCGATCGATGAATTACTAGGGGAATCGGAGGAGGATCTTTTAGCACGAATCAGTTATTTCATTGACCAAATGGATAAAGTTTGTATTACGCTTGATTTGGACGTATTTTCTGCTGGAGTCGCTCCTGGTGTGAGTGCAGTAAACCCATACGGTGCATTACCCCATCACATAAAGCCTCTTATGAACAAAATCTTGCAATCAGAGAAAGTTGTAAGTTTTGACGTAGCAGAGATGAGCCCTAAACACGATGATGGTCGCGCTGCTAAGCTGGCAGCCAGCTTTGTTTATGATGTGGTAAATCGAAAAACTAATCCATAACCTTCCTGCCGGTTCCTTTTACTGTTAGGTTATATTCTGTGATAGGCATATCAGAGAAGTTGGCAATATTCGTTCTTTCAAAGTAGGTATAGTCTTCATTGAACATATATGTATCCACATATCTTTCCAGCATGTTGTTTTGAACATTGAGGTTCCCGCGGATAATGAACATTCTGGATATGGAATCGTAAGTCATTGTTTCTATTCCTGTTGCAGGCCAATTACTGTATAAGCCAATCCGTTCAAATGAACTTTCAAATTTTCCATAACGAATCGACTCTTGAAATTCCCTGGTACGTCCCATCAGGTGTTTGCGTTTTTCGTCTGTTTCTACAATTTCCAGGTAGCCCCTAGAAGTCAAAAACATCGGAATACCTTTGTAGCTGAGTTCATATTCATTTTCCTGATACCCTTTTTCTACAAAAATCGGATATGCATTAGGTTTATGAGTATCGTAAATTTCAAGTGTTACTTCCCATTTTCCGATAAAAAAATCTAAATCCTGGACTGTTGGAGTTGGTTTTTGTGATACAACTAGCAACGGTGCACAAAATAATATTAAGATCAATAGCTTTTTCATGAGTGTTTTTTGATCGTAAGACTATTACCCGGAAACGGTATTTGCTTATGAATTAATTAACCGGTCAGACTATTTAACTAAAGAGTCAGTGGATGTCTTTCTAAATTCAGAAGGGGAGGTGCTGGCTAGTTTCCTGAAAGCAGCATTAAAAGATGAAAGTGAATTAAACCCGCATTCATACGCTATCACTGCAATTTTATGATTGTTGAATTTAGGATCAAGTAGGAGTTCTTTTGCCCGATCAATTCTGTACTGATTGGTAAAATCTGAGAAACTTTGATTCATGTTTTCACTAAAGAATCTTGAAAGCAAGTGCTTTGGAATAGAGGTAAGCTGTGAGAGAGTAGTTAAGCTAAAATCACTATCCAGGTATGGTTTCTGATCTATCATCACACTTTCTATTCGTTCTCTATGATGAGCAATTTGATCTGGGGTCAGGTTAATGTTTTTATACTTTTTCTTATCCCCCAGCGGGGTGAATATTTCCTGATTCGAAAAAAGGATGAAGCTTATGATGTAGATAACAATTGAATAAACAACCGGCCCTGTGATGTAGGGATTTAGTCCAAATATGTAATTGGTAAAGTATGAAATACAGAATACTGAAACGCCTAGAAACAGGTTTCGGTACCAAGGGAAATAAATTTTTCGCTCACTGTAAATAACCCAAAGAAAGTAAGCACTAAAGAGAAGAGTAACAATCGTATAATATAGTAACGCCTGATATCCACCCACGTACCAAAAGTTTGAAAGGGTCAGGAAGGGAGCGGTTATTAGTAGCAGAATTCCTGGTAACAAAACCAGCAATCGGCTGAAGGTACTTTTAAGACGAGCTGACTTGTGAGCGAAATATATCACAAGAAGCGAGCCTATGAATCCATGTGCCGCAAAACCGATATTCAGGAATACATCGTCATTTATATCGAAAAAATACCACCCAATTGACTTGACCAATCGAAGGGTAATTGCCAAAAGGAGCGAACCAAGCAGGATTCTTTCACTTTGCTGAATATTCTTTGAAGAAAAGGTGTAAATGGACAGAAACAGACTTTGAATGACTCCTGCACTGCAAAATATCAGCAATAGTGAATTGTAATCCATTTACGATAAAAGCGCTAATTAATTAATAAACCTAACAGATTAATTAATACGGAAGGCATCATAGAATGGATAACGTAACTAAGTCCATGAATCAGAAACAAATGGGCTTAGTGAAAAAAGCATTTAAGATTTCCCATGAAGAACTGAAGCCGATATTGGCCTCTTTCCTTTACTTCTTTTTTTTGATGAGTAGCTATTTCATTCTCAGACCGGTGAGGGATGAAATGGGGATACAGGCAGGAATTGAAAACTTGCAATGGCTGTTTACTGGCACATTCATTACCATGCTTTTGATAGTTCCAATTTTTGGCTATCTGATGAAACGATTCCAAAGACAAAAGCTAATTCCGGCGATTTACATTTTCTTTTGTCTCAATATTCTGATCTTTTATGGCTTCTTCTCATTTTTTACTTCGCCCTTCATCTCTGTTATCTTCTTTGTCTGGTTGAGCGTTTTCAACCTCTTTGTCATATCCATTTTCTGGAGCTTCAATGCTGACATCTTTAGTTCCGATCAGGCTAAGCGACTATATGGTCCTATTGCAGCTGGAGGTAGTTCGGGTGCTATTTTTGGTCCTGTTATCACTTCGTCTCTGGCTGGACAAATAGGGGTGATCAACTTACTTTTAATTTCAGTCCTGCTCTTAGGCTTAGCCACTTACTTCCTTAGGCGATTGATAAAGCATTCGAATGTTTGGAGAGAAAAAAAACTTGTAGCACCAATCGAAGGAAGTATTTGGGAGGGTCTCAAACTGATGATCCGGTCTTCATATCTAAAGCAAATAAGTCTGTTTGTGCTGTTGTATACTTGTATCTCTACCTTTCTTTATTTTGAGCAGGCACACATCATATCAGAAGCATTTACAGTTTCGGAGGATCGTACATCTTATTTTGGATTTCGGGATTTGCTGGTCAATACCAGCACACTCTTTCTTCAGTTTTTCATCACCGAGCGCATTTTACGAAAAGCAGGAATCATTTTCTGTCTGATTTTAGTTCCTGTGGTGGCCTCATTTGGGTTTCTCTCTTTAGGGATTAGTCAGTCGGTTGTCGTGTTATTGATTGTGCAGGTTTTATACCGTTCGCTCAACTTTTCTATACAGCGACCATCACGCGAAGTACTGTTCACCAAAGTGAGTGTACAGGAAAAATACAACGCCAAGAATTTTATAGATACTACTTTATACAGAGGTGGAGATGCACTCAGCGGCTGGCTTTTTGCCGGTCTTTCAGCACTGGCATCATTGCAGGCAATATCATTTCTGGCCATACCTCTGGCAGTAGTCTGGGCACTTTCCGGATTAAGAAGTGGCAAGCTTTTTAATTCAATGACATTTAACTTAGATAAAAATGAATTACAAGATGTTATCACGAAGAAGAGCGCTTAAGCAACTAGCTGCAGGATGTATCGCCATAGGAATGCCTAAGGTGTTGTTCTCACAAAACGATCAAATCATGAAAAGGGCGATTCCTTCAACGGGAGAAATAATTGGTGTGGTAGGTCTTGGTACCTGGCAAACATTCGATGTTGGTAATTCCTCACCAGAGCGAGAGCCGCTGAAAGCTGTACTGAAAGCTTTGGTGGACGGAGGTGGAAATGTTGTTGACTCATCTCCAATGTATGGTTCCTCTGAAAAAGTTGTTGGTGATCTGTCCACAGAACTGGGACTAAAAAAAGATCTTTTCTACGCCACAAAAGTGTGGACATCAGGAAAGCAATCCGGCATTGATCAAATGAATGCTTCGATGCTAAAAATGAAAGCTAATCCGATGGATCTTATGCAAATTCACAACCTTCAGGATTGGAAAACACATATTAAAACACTTTACGATTGGAAGGAGCGCGGACTCATTCGATATATTGGAATTACACACTATGTTAATAGCGCTCATGATGATTTAGAGCGAATCATTAAATCCGAAAACATTGATTTTGTACAAGTCAACTATTCCATTAATGATCGAAATGCAGAAAAATCACTACTGCCTACCGCAAAAGATAATGGCGTTGCGGTATTAACCAATCGTCCGTATTCCGGTGGTTCCTTGTTTAGAAAAACAAGTGGACAGCAGTTGCCTGAATGGGCCGCTGAGTTTGAATGCAAAAGCTGGGGGCAGTTTTTTCTGAAATACCTACTGGCCAATGATGCGGTTACATGTGTAATACCGGGTACATCCAAGGAAAAACATATGATTGACAATATGGGGGCAGGATATGGCAGATTACCAGATGAGAATCATAAAAAAAAGATGATTGAATTGATCAGCTAGAAATTATTGCGGTAGCCTCAATCTCAATAAGCATATCAGGCTCAATCAAAGCGCTTACTTGGACCATACTAGTTGCAGGTTTTATTTTGGTAAATACTTCACCATGCGCTTTTCCAATTGCAACCCATTGAGATATATCAGTGACAAACATCCTTGTTCTGACAACATCTTCAATTTTGCCTCCAGCTTTTTCAATAGCTTCTTTAATTATCTCGAGGCATACTTTGGTCTGCTCATAAGCATTTTCCCCTACAGTTTTACCATCGCGTACCGGAGCTGTACCTGAGACTTCTATGGTGTTGCCAACACGTACTGCTCTGCAGTAACCAATCTGATCTTCCCATGGTGCTCCGGATGATATATTTTGTCTCATTCCTATAAAAGTAAAAAAGTCCGATTCGAAAACCGGACTTTGAACTTTTTTATTTCGTGATTTTCATCACTCCTTGTGCACATGAACATCCATTTGTGGAAATGGAATATTCAGTCCAACTTCATTGAATTTATTATACACTTTCTCGTTCATATCAAATTTGACTGGCCAATAATCGGAAGCTTCGACCCATAGCCTTACCGTGAAATTCACTGAACTATCTGCTAATTCTGCTACAGCAATAAAGGGTTCCGGATCCTTTAAAATACGATCATCGGCATTAATTAATTCCATTAATGTCTCTCGAGTTTTTTCGGTACTATCACCATATCCTACACCAACTGTTAGGTCCACTCGTCTTCTTGGTTCTGCAGAGTAGTTTGTTAATGAAGAATTAGCAAGCCCTCCGTTTGGTATTATAATGGTTTTATTATCTGGTGTTTTGAGGATCGTATTAAATATATGTATCGCATTAACTGTTCCGGAATGATTTGGGGTATCTATCCAATCTCCCACTTTAAATGGCTTAATCAAGAGTATGATTACTCCTCCTGCAAAATTTTGTAATGTTCCCTGAAGTGCTAAACCTACTGCCAAACCGGCCGCTCCAAGAACCGCGACGAAACTTGTAGCCTCTATGCCTACCATTCCAATAACAGAAATGAAGAGCATAATTTTTAAAACAGCCCCTAACAAAGATTTTAAGAACGGGCTCAATGACGGATCCACGTTTCTTTTGTTCATGGTCTTTCCAAAGGTTCGAACCAGAATACCGATAATCCATAATCCGATGATCAGCGTTAGTATGGCTGTTACAATTTTTGGACCCCATGTCCATAAAAGATCAATAAGTTGTTCCGAATGTTCAGTCGCGTCAGTTACTAATTCTTCCATCGATTTGTGTTTAGGTTAAGAAAAAGATCAATTTAAAATAAAAAATAGACCTCCTACATAATTGTGATTATGTTTTTGACAACTCGTTTGTTAATCAATTGTTCAATAGCCTGATTGATTCATTAAAAATCCTATTTTTGTCCGATTGCTAAAAAGCTAACGAATAGATTCAATGCGTGAACTCAATGATTTTCTTTCCTTAATTGATAGCTTCATAGGAAGCTCGGCTTGGTTTCCCTATGCTCTTTTAGGTACGGGGTTATTCTTTACTATCTATCTAAAATTCCCTCAAATAAGATACTTCCGATTCGCTTTTAAAGTGGTTAAAGGAAAATTTGATAAAGAAGATGATGAGGGTGATACCAATCATTTTCAAGCATTGACAACAGCCCTTTCCGGGACTGTTGGGACTGGTAACATTGCCGGAGTTGCTCTTGCGGTCCATATTGGAGGACCAGCTGCCGTGTTCTGGATGCTCATGACAGCAGCGGTAGGAATGTGTACCAAATTTGTTGAGGTAACACTTTCACATAAATACAGAGAAAAAACAGCAGATGGTACAATGGCTGGAGGCCCGATGTACTACATGAAGAATAAGCTAAACATGGGATGGCTGGCAGCAATTTTTGCCGGAGCTACTGTTCTCTCCTCGTTTGGAACTGGTTCACTGCCTCAAATCAACAGTATTGCAGATTCATTAAATGCCACTTTCGGTTTTGATGAGATGCTTGTAGGTGGTATTCTGGCCGTGCTATTGGGACTTGTAATAATTGGAGGGATTAAACGAATTGCTGCGGTTACATCCAGATTGGTTCCAGCCATGGCATTGATTTATTTCGTTGGAGCTTTTGCGGTAATCTTTTATAACATCGGAAATATTGTTCCTTCATTCGTTTCCATTTTCGCAGACCTATTCACGGGATCTGCTGCTACAGGAGGTTTTCTAGGGGCTTCTATAGCCTTTGCCTTCAATAAAGGCGTAGGCCGTGGGTTATTTTCAAATGAAGCTGGTCAGGGTAGCGCACCTATTGCTCATGCTGCAGCAAAGGGTCATGAGCCAGTATCAGAAGGTTTTGTGGCAATTCTAGAGCCATTCATTGATACAATTGTAATTTGTACGGTAACGGCTCTCGTTCTTTTATCATCAGGTGTGTGGAACGAGAAATTAAATAACGAGTTTGATTACACAGACATGTCGATTGTTCAAGGGCTATACACGGACGCAACAGATGAAGGCAAACAAGAATTATACGGACACATTAGTGAAACAAATTCACTGCCGCTGTTTAATGGATCTCTCAATGTTGTAGAAGGTAAAATTCAAGATGAGGTTTCAATCATTAATGCAAGATCGTTGGCTGAAGAAGTACTGATCTCTAAAGAAGGAAATCTTATAAACGGAGCGGTAAATATCATTGATGGTAAACCGGAGGACTTGCTTTTGGTCTTTGAAGGAAAATCGCTTGTACATAGTGCGCCACTTACTGCAGAGGCATTTACACGGAGCTTTTTTGGCGAATCGGGAAAATACATTGTTTCAATTGGTCTATTGCTATTTGCCTTTAGTACGGCAATTAGCTGGTCATATTATGGAGATAGAGCCATGACGTATTTGTTCGGACCTAAATCTGTCAAGTACTATCGCCTGGTGTATGTTGTTGCGTTTTTCGTTGCATCTTTTGCAGACACCACCATAATTTGGACCTTGTCTGGCATTACCATCGCTGTGATGACCCTACCTAACCTTTTCGGTATCTTGATGCTAAGAAAAGATATGAAGCAAACAATTGCTGAATATTGGGATGGATTCAAAAAAGAATATCCGGATGAGAAAACACCTGAGTAGTTTATGTTTAGGATTGGTACTATTCTCATCCCAATCCTGCAAGCAAGACACATCTGTAGCGGATCAAGAAAAAATCGTTATTGAAAGCTTTTCTGAGCTCATTGAGGCTGTTAATCTTTCGGATTCATCGGATCAACACACCCTAGTGGAAGAGTTTCTGGATTCATTAGAAACTCCTTTTATTGAAAATGATACAGAGACCTATTTCATATACTATGGCGATGTTAATAGTGTGCAGGTGGCAGGGGATTTTACCGGTTGGAATCCCACTGGGAGAAATTTTACCCAGCTGAGGGATACAGATTTGTGGTACAGAAAAGAGACCTTTGAATCAAATGCCAGACTTGATTATAAACTTGTAATTAATGGGTCTAACTGGATTCTGGATCCTAATAATCCAAATCGTATTGGGGGAGGGTTTGGAGCTAATTCAGAACTGGCCATGCCAGAGTATGTCCAGCCCGAGGAGATTATAGTGAGAGAGGGTACACCGAAAGGCACCACAACCAAGATTAATCTTGCAAGCTCCAATACAAGCAAAACCTATGATGTCCATGTTTACCTTCCACCATCTTATGACCCTACTGTGCAGTATAATGTAGCCTATTTCCAAGATGGAAATGACTATCTAAATCTTGCGTATTCTACTGTTGTAATGGATAATCTGATTGCGGATGAAAGAATTATTCCTCTCATTGGAGTATTTGTTGTGCCAAATGACAGGAACGTTGAATATGCCTTCGATGATCGGTTTGATTATACAGCATTTTTTGTAAGAGAGTTAGTACCCTACATCGATTCCAATTACAGCACAATTACTGCTCCTGAGGGCCGGGCCGTCATTGGAGATTCTTACGGAGGAAATATCTCTGCAATCATTGCCTTCCAAAATCCGGACGTGTTTGGAAACTGTGGCATTCATTCAGGTGCTTTTCAACCAAACAACTTTCATACAAATTCCATTGTCATGGATGGGGTGAAAAAAGATATCAAAGTGGCATCTGTCTGGGGTTCTTATGAAGGTAGTTCTCTACCACCTAATATGCGAAAAGTGAAAGATTACTTAATTGACACTGGGTATGAGGTTGTGTGGAAAGAACTTCCCGAAGGCCATAGTTGGGGATTATGGAGAGCGACTACTGACGATATGTTGGAGTTTTTCTTTCCAGCCGATTAAACTGGATCGTCGATTGATTTTAAAGTCTTCTTAGGTAGTTTCATCTTGATGAGTTCGTAGGACTGATCTAATATACCGTACCATTCTTTTTCAGGAATCATGCTTATATCCTCGACTGCAATCCACTTGTATCTTGCTAAATATGGAGCGGCTTTCATACCTGGCCGGTCTTGCATTTCTTCGAAATCATCATCGCTTACTTTGAACGAGGCGTTAATTGGCGTTTGGTCAAAGCCAAAAATTGCAAACATTTTCTCGCCCACCATGAAGGTAAGGTGATCTCCCCATTTTAATCCTTCCGTCACTCCAGGTTGCTGAAGGCAGTATGTCCTTATAGTTTCAATTTCCATATTGAGGCTTACCTTCCGCAAAAGATTTAAAGTCCTCCATGAAGATCATCGTTTGTTTTTTGAACGGTCCCTTGCCAGTAAAAAAGGACATGATCTTCATGAAACCTTTAAATTTAAATTCAGCCTCCGATCTCCATTTTGTCTTGCCATGAGCTTCGGAAAAATAATTTTTCTGGATGTTGGTCACTCCTTTTACAATGTAATTAGCGTGAAATTCTTCGGGTAGATTTCGATAGGTAATGGTTTCAATCATCTCAACCTCTCTTTTTCCCATTTTATACCTAATCAAGGATTCAGCACCTGGCTTACCAGGTTCACCGGAAACATGTTCAAAGTTGATGAACCCTTTTTGCCAGAACTTCATATTATCAGGGTTGTCAAAGAGTTTAATCACCTCATCTCTAGGCTTATCAATGACAATTTCACACGTGTACTTCATAGTAGTTTCTTTAGGTCAATGAAAGATTGTCTTATAAAAGTTAAGAAGTATTTATGAAAAATCATCATAAAGAATGATCACTTCTTTTTCGAAGACCTGGCTTCTTTATTGAATTCAAGGCACTGATCTATCCAAATATTCAACTCCTCATCATCGTCCCAACCATCAGAGTTGAGGTAAACATATCCCTTCATAGGCCTTTTGGTAAAGTCCATTTCCCTTGCTGCAGGACGAGTGAGAAACTCTTCATACACATGTGGTCCTATTCGGGCCATTAAGTCCTCTTTGATGACGCCAACGCACATTTTGTCATCTACCATGATACACAGTCCACCCATCATATTCTTCTCTTCGAACGTGATTTTCCGCTCTTTTAATGCTTGGCGCAACTTGTCTGCTAGATATTCATTGAATGCCATCCCTATAAATTTAAAAAATACTTGTTCAAATTTCGGTTGTACCTTGACTTTAAGTCGTCCTACTTTTGATTCATGATAAGCTCTATTCCATCAATTGACGAAATGTACCAGGCCTTATTGGACAAAAACTCTCAGTATGAGGGGGTTTTTATTGTTGGAGTCAAAACCACTGGTATATTTTGTAGACCCACCTGTACTGCTAGAAAGCCAAAACCTGAAAATGTTGAATTCTTTCTGAATACAAAGGATGCATTGGCAAATGGCTATAGAGCGTGTCGTATATGTAGACCTATGAAGGAGTATCAATCCGCTCCAGATTGGTTGATCCCATTGTTAAAAAAAATAGAAAGTGAGCCACATAAGAAGTGGAAGGATTATGAACTTGATCAGATGGGATTTAGTCCGAGCAGGGTGAGAAGATACTTTAAGAAAACGCACGGCATTACTTTTCAGGCGTATCTACGAATGAGCAGGATTAATGGTGCATTTTCAAAAATCAAAGAAGGTCAGACAGTTACACAATCAGCTTTCGAGCAAGGCTATGATTCATTAAGTGGTTTTTCAGAAACGTTTAAAAATATGACAGGTTTTTCACCCGGTAGTCAGGGACAAATTATTACGATAAACAGAATTCCAACGCCTTTGGGACCTATGATGATTGGTGTGACGGATGAGGGATTATGTCTGCTGGAGTTTACGGATAGAAAAATGTTGGAAACACAACTTTCCACTTTGAAAAAAAGGACAAAGTCTGAAATGGTGACAGGTAAACACCCAATGATTGATAAAGTGTCAACACAGCTAAACGAATATTTTGATGGAAAAAGAAAGAAATTTGATATTCCGTTAATTGCACCAGGGACAGACTTTCAGCAAAAGGTTTGGGATGCGTTAAATCAAATTCCTTTTGGAGTTACCAGATCCTACAAGCAGCAAGCTGACGTGGTTGGGGATGTTAAAGCAGTAAGAGCGGTAGCTCGAGCAAATGGAGAGAATCGTATCTCTATCATCATTCCATGCCACCGTATTATTGGTTCAGATGGCAGTATTGTTGGATATGGAGGAGGAATCCATAGAAAACAATGGCTGTTAAAGCATGAGTTTGAGAATCAGTAAATGTCCACTGCTTAATAAAAATGTCGTGCTGACGAAGGAAGTATCTCGAATGAAATGAGATCATTCACTGCGTTCACGATGACACTCTAAATTAAAATTCAATCTCAGCCTCGACCTGTGTGCTCAACAAATCTTCTATTGTTTCTCTCCGCCTTATCAGATGAGCTTTTCCATCCAAAATCATCACCTCTGCCGGTCTGGGTCTGGAATTATAGTTGGACGCCATGGTAGAGCAGTAGGCACCTGCATTTTTAAACAAAATCAAGTCGTTTTTACGTACTTCCGGGACGATCCGATCAGAGGCAAAAGAATCCGTTTCACATACATAACCAACCACATTATATACTTTCTTTTCCCCTTTGGGATTAGTCAAATTTTCAATGTGATGATATGCATTGTAGAACATCGGGCGGATAAAATGATTAAACCCGGTATCCAACCCAATAAATGTGCATGAGGTGGTTTGCTTGATCAAATTTGCTTTGGCAATGAAATAACCAGCATTACTTACCATGTACTTTCCAGGCTCAAATTCAAGCGTATATTCTTTCCCCTGCCTCTCGCAAAATTCATTGAAAGATTTGCTAAATTTTTTACCAAAGCTTGAAATATTTGTGTGAAGATCATCTGGTTTGTAGGCTACTTTAAATCCACTTCCAAAATCTATATGAGTTACCGTATCGAATTTTTCTACTACACTGAATACCAATTCAGCGGCCTTAATGAAAATGTCTGCGTCCAAAATGTCAGAACCTGTGTGGACATGGACACCCATTACATTGATGTTTAGTTTTTTAACTATCCGTTCAATATTGGGAACCTGATGTATGGATATTCCAAACTTTGAGTCAATATGACCCACAGAAATATTTTGATTACCACCTGCCATCAGGTGAGGGTTTATTCTGATGTAAATGGGTATATCTGGATGATTTATTCCGAGATATTCAAGTGTATAGAGGTTATCAACGTTGATTTTTACTCCCAATGAAATTGCTTGTTCGTACTCTTCAGTAGATATATTATTGGGAGTGAACAAAATATCTTCAGACGTAAAGCCTGCATGAAGCCCAAGATGAACTTCTTCGATTGAGACACAATCAAGCCCAGCTCCAAGCGACTTAAAGAGTTTTAACACACTTTGATTGTTCAATGCTTTGCAAGCATAATGTACTTTTAGCTTGTTCACTTTAAATGCATTGGTAAACTGTTTATAGTTTTCCATCATTTGATTTCCATCGTAGACATAAAGGGGCGAGCCGAAATTTTCGACTGCTTTGATCAAACTCGCATTTTTCATTTTTAGAACATTAAATTGGTTAAAACAAAAAAACCGAAGCGCTAACTCCGGTTTTTGAAAATATCTTTATTAAAGTTTTTGCAATAGCCGGACCTACAGAAATCTCTTTGATTTCTTATTAGATTTTCTCTTTTTATCAGTCCTGCTCAAAAACATTTGGCTAAAATAAGCAATTTCTGGATTTGCCCGATTGACGCTAATCCAAGCTTGAATTTATTAATTACTGATTAAACTTGCTTTATGATAAAAACGACAATATCGATACTGATTTTATCTTTCACGTTTTCGTCTCAGGGACCTTTTAAACTGGCCAAGTTTGAAATGGAGAAAAGGACAAATAAGGATGGAAAAACGATAAAGATGAATGCGGATATTTACTTTTCGTCCGATGGTAGTATGGTATCACATTTTGTAAGTCCTGCGGAAGTCTATATTATCAATAATGAAGAGGGAGAGTTAAAGATCTTCAATCCATTAAATAATCAGGTTTTCGAGTCCACTAATTATCAGTCCGGATCGCAGAGCACTACTTTTTATTATTTTCTGAAAAATCAATATGCTGATATGGGTTTAAAGAGAGTGGGATTCGAATTGAGCGATATCAAAGTAGATGGTGACTTATTGATTAATTACTGGACTCCACCTGAAGAAGTGGGTGCTTTTAGTGATATAGAATTAGTCCGAAAAGCACGCAAGCCTATTTTTATGGGTTATCGGGATCGAAAAGGTAAGTACCTAAAGAAGGTATATTATTACAATTATGAAAACATTGGTTATGGTATTGAATTCCCCATGTCTATAACGGAAATAGACTACACGGAGCAGGATTCCATTGTTTCCAAGACAACTTTTCAGGGTTTTAGGTTTGATGATCAATCAGATTTCGAAATGCTGAACTTTGAGATACCTAAAGATGCCAAACTCATAAAATGAGGTATTTGCTGATAATCTTTCTGATGACTTTCTGCTATGGATTGAGTGCACAACTATTGAATGATTTAGCATTGGTAGAAAGATCTATATCCAAGAGAGATATAGTCGATTCCAGGCCATCGCATATCAAAGTCAATCAATTTTTTGATACGTGCATTTACGATGAGAAATGTGGGATTTTCATGAAAAAAGGATTTGCCCAATTTGGGTTTATAAAAGGGTTTTTTCTAAGTATTGACAGAAGGTTGAGGTGTACCTCCTTGACGCGGAGTAGAGCTTTACCAATACGTTTCAATAAAGAGGGGTTTATAAAAGATCATGCAGAAGACTATTCGGTTAAAGAAGATTAGCTTCATTTTTGTTTTTTTAACAACCTACATGGCTCCAGGCCAGGATAGTTTTCAAAAAAATTATGACTTCCTTCAGCATCTCGATAAAATTGAAGCTTATAAGGAAGGCATTTTCTTTATTGAAAAGAGTATAAACAAATACGACGGGACTAAAAGAGATACCCTTAACTATCTAAGTGGACATTTCAATTACTCTATAAAAAATATAAATGAATCAATTCAATCTTTCAAAATGGTTGAGCAGCAGTCGAACTCACTTTTTATTAGGTCACAATTTTTCATAGGCTTCCAGTATGCATATCTGAGAAAATACGATAGTGCAAAAGTGCTTAGTACTTTGAATGTAAATAACGATTCATTTTTGAATGAATTGAAATCGGTTGAATTGGCTTCAATATCCTTGCTAGAACGTGATTTTGAGTCTTTTGACACATATAGCCAAAATTTTTCCGGGAGTTATTATCAATTGACTAATACGGAAGAAAGGTTGAAATTGAATAAAGAGGGGCTATTGAAAGTTAAGAAAAAGTCCCCGGCTCTGGCTGGTGTATTGTCAGGAGTGCTGCCAGGTGCCGGAAAGTTTTATGTTGGAAAAGCTGGTGAAGGGTACCTCACACTATTGTTGTCAACAATAATGGGGTTGCAATTGAGGGAGGCTTACAAAAAAGATGGGATCAATAGTACCCGATTCAAAATTTACAGTGGACTCTTTGGAGCCATCTATGTGGCAAATATTTGGGGATCTGTGCTATCGGTGAAGATTTATAAAAAAGAAGTTAATGAGACATATGATGAAGCTATTTTGCTCAATATGCATGTTCCTCTGCGTACCATTTTTGATTGATGCTCAGGATAGATTTCCGGAGTTAATCGAGGTAGAGCAGCGCATTTTTAATGCGGAGGATATTCATTTAGTTGATAGCCTCCTTTTTGTAAAAGCAGGTATTTATAAAGGTACTGAGCAATTTGATTTAGCTCTTAAAACGCTGGATCGAATAAGTTTTGCCAATGGGTCGAGACTGGAAGTAGATATTATTAACGAGCGGATTCTAATCAACTACCTAATAGGGAATCATATTAACACTCAAAACCTTTTACTAGAAGCGGAATTCATTGAAGGGTATGAAAGGTCAAATACAGTACGCATCGTTGAGATTCTCAACTATGTATCCTTGGAGCAATTTGAAGAAGCAGAGAATAAATTTCAAATACTAATTCAGGACTCTTCCAGAGTTGAAGAAGTCTTTGATGTTAAAAACTTGAAAAATCCCAACCTTGCCTTCACACTTTCATTCATTGTGCCGGGATCCGGTCAAATGTACGCTGGCAAAGTCTTTAAGGGTCTAATTAGCTTAGGTGTCCAAACCGCTCTTTTTTACACAGGTGTAAATGGCCTTTATCGAGGATATCCTTTTACAGAGTCAATTCCCGCCATTGCGCTTTTTCAGGGTTTTTATTTTGGAGGAGCTGAATATGCTAAGAACATGGCTGTTGAAAAGAACAGGGAAATTGTTGATGAGTTGAGTCTGGATATTTTGAGAGAGATAAAAAAATAGCCCTCATTTAAAAATGAAGGCTATTTTTTAATATTATGTTTTCATGTTTACCACATGATGAAGGCATTACTTCCAACGTACTTACTAATGTCATCACTATTGATGATCATTGCGATCAAATCTCCAAGAGGAATGATTCCGAAGATTCCTCCAAAAGTGAAGAAGTAACCCAAGATGAGAACCCATGTTCCTCCAAGGTAAACTCTGTGAATCGCCAATCCTCCTAAGAAAAAGTCAATGATACAAGCAACCCAAACATTAGGATCAGCCGCTTGAACAGACATTAAATTGGCCATTTCAGATCCATTCTCAAATGGATTTATTTGCTCAGAACTTTCAAGCAAAACTTCGACTTTTGTGTCATCAACATAGTATGCTGAGTTTGCAAATGAGCTGGAAATAAAGCCTATTGTCAGGCAAAGTGTAAAAAGTAGCTTTTTCATATAATTATTTTTTATGAAAATAGTTAAAATGATTAATTCCTGAAAGGAATTATCTGTTATTGGTCAATTAATTTCAGAATAATTATAAATCTTATGAAGAACGGATTTACTAACCAAGCTTATTGGATATCTACAACTTCAAAGTTTCCGGTAGCATTTCCGGTTAGCTCGGTATCGCCCTCGAAATCTATCGCGAAGGTTAATGTGAAAACATCACCAGATTTTTGAATATTAACAGTCCCATCAACTGCCAGGACACCTCCAGAGCTAGCGTTATTTACGTCCGCTACAACTACAAAAGAACTTTTATCAGATACTTCGCCATCAAGTGTGGCCACATTATAATTACCAGACTCAAATGACTCACTCTGTGAATAAATAATGACATTGATTAGATAATCTCCCTGGAAATTGGCTTGCTCAGTTTCGGCATTAAAACTAATAGGCGCATCTGACAGGAAAAATGTTGCAGCATATTCTCCTCCTTCTGAGATTTCTCCATAAAGCCCGTCTGTGATCACTATTTCATTTCCGTCAAAAACTAAATTTCCGGATACACCTATGTCTACTTGAACTTCATCGTCCTTACCACAAGAGGTAATTAATAGGAGTGCGAAAACTGAAAGGGTAAAAAGTAACTTTTTCATGTCATTCTGATTTGAATATTATTTTGGTTCTGAGCTGGATGATTTATCGACTTTCATAAGTGCCATTCACAGTACCAGACAACTCTATTCCTTGTCCGAAAGGCACATCAAATGTAATGGAATAGGTATTTCCTGATCCGGAGATATTTACCGTACCTCCCGTAAAGGCTTGCTTACTTCCACTGGAAGTAGTTACCTGTATATCTGCGTATTGAGCTGGAACATTCGTGCTTGTCTGATAATTACCGCTTGACAAAGTTGTGGTTCCGGCAGAAGTAGCTACGATTGAGATAATGATCTCGCTATCACCTGTGGAAACTCCGGTAGCAGTAGGTTCAATTACCCCATCTGCAAGAAAGAATTCACCCTCAGCATTCCCATCCTCTATCGTAAGGGAGAAAATTCCGTTGGCTATGGAATAGGAGGTTCCATCATAAGAGACCGTTCCGATTAAGCCTACAGAGACCATATCATCATCTTCATCACCCCCACATGAGGATAGTATGAAAAGTGAAATAACTGCCAAAAATAGAAGTGTCTTTTTCATATTGTTATACGTTTTTATTACTTGGCAAAAGCAACGGCGCGAGTCTCTCTGATCACAGTTACCTTTATTTGACCTGGATATTGCATGTCTTTTTCAATTTTCTGAGAAATGTTAAACGATAAATCTCCTGCTTGCTTATCATCCACATTTTCAGCATCCACTAACACCCTAAGCTCACGACCAGCTTGTATTGCATAGCATTTGTTCACCCCGTCAAAATTAAGCGCTATCCCCTCAAGGTCTTTCAACCTTTTTAGGTACTGCTCCATAATTTCCCTTCTTGCTCCAGGCCTTGATCCGGAGATAGCATCACATGCTTGGACTATAGGGGACACCATTGAGGTCATTTCTATTTCATCATGGTGTGCGCCGATTGCGTTGCACACTTCTGCATTCTCCTTGTATTTCTGAGCTAATTCCATTCCAATGATGGCGTGCGGTTTTTCCGGTTCATCCGGCCAAACTTTACCAATATCATGAAGTAGACCGGCACGCTTAGCAAGTTTAGGATTGAGTCCAAGCTCTGAGGCTAAAGTGGCGCAGAGATTAGCAACTTCACGTGAGTGTTGCAGCAGGTTTTGCCCGTATGAGGATCTGAATCTCATGCGGCCGACCATTTTAATTAATTCAGGATGAAGGCCGTGAATTCCGAGATCTATCACCGTTCGTTCTCCTATTTCAACAATTTCATCTCCAATATTTTTTGAGGTCTTATTGACGATTTCCTCAATACGAGCAGGGTGGATTCTACCATCCTGTACCAGCCTATGAAGTGAGAGTCGGGCAATTTCTCTTCTCACGGGATCAAATCCCGAGATGATAATTGCTTCAGGAGTATCATCTACAATGATCTCAACACCTGTGGCTGCCTCAAGTGCGCGGATATTACGACCTTCTCGTCCGATGATCTTTCCTTTAATATCATCACTCTCGATGTTGAAAACGGAGACGGTATTTTCAATGGCATGCTCAGTAGCGGTACGTTGAATAGCTTCTACCACCACTTTCTTGGCCTCTTTGGTTGCTGTCATCTTAGCTTCTTCCACAATTTCCTTAATGTGGGCGGATGCGCTGGTACGAGCTTCATCTTTCAATGCCTCCATAAGCTGTACTTTGGCTTCTTCGGCAGGAAGGTTGGCAGCTTTTTCCAGGATTGCTACCTGCTGTTTTTGCATCTTCTCAAACTCATCTTTTCGTTGACGAGCAATTTCCATCTGGTTATTGAGTGTTTCCTTCAAGATGTTCAGCTCATCTTCTTTACGCTTCGATTGCTCAAATTGCTTATTTAGGTTGGCTTCTTTCTGTTTTAGCTTTTGCTCATTCGTAATGATGATGTTTTTTTTACGAGCAGCCTCTTCCTCAAATTCACTTCGCATCTTGAGCAGGTTCTCCTTTGCTTCGTGAATTTTGTCCTTTTTGATGCTTTCAGCAGTAACCTCTGCTTCCTTGAGGATTAGTTTGCTTTGCTCTTCTGCTTCTTTGACTTTTTTGCTGGCATTCTTGCCTTGCATTGACCTGCCTACTAGCAGACCAATAACTACCCCAATAACGGCAGTTATTATAATCATAATTGTGGTGTCCATCTGTATGTATTTGAATGTATCAAATAACAGGACAGTCAGTTTTGGGCTATATCAAGGTTAGATCAGATCGAGTCGGCTATCAGTTGGTTTAATTTTGAGATTTCTCCAAGCGCAAAATCATCAGATGCGTCCGATGACTCCTCTCGTTTTAGTTTCTCTACCAAACAATCAAAAGCTACCATGGCTACCAGGTCTTGTGTATCATCGATACCAAACTGGTTTTGGTAATTCTTTATTTTCTCATTTAATAATTTTCCTGCCCTTCTAATTCGTTCTTCGTCCTCTGCCTTTACTCTCATGGGATACTCTCTGTTCCCAATTCTGATTTTTATGGATAGTTCCGCCATTCGGTTTTAGTTATTTATTCTGCCAAATGGGCAATGCATTTGTCTATCTCCTTGATGTAGCCATCTATCGTCTCTTTCAGTTTTACCGAATCTCCTTCTCCGACTACCATGCTATTCGCTAATTTATTAATATCCATCCTGTTCTGAAAGGTATTCAGGTTAGCCTCATGGCTTTTCATCTTTTCTTTCAGACTGCCGTTTTCATCTTTTGCATGAGTCAATTCATCTTTGAGTCTTTTGTTCTCACTTAGGACCAGCTGAATTTTTCGCTCCAAATTCTGAAACTCACGATATAATTTCTCGCTCGGCATCTTATTTTCGTATGACTGCCCCGAGCTCTTTTTCATACAAGCTCATTAGACTATTCATACTTTTATCAATTTGTTTATCTGTTAAAGTTTTGAATTTATCTTGAAGAAAAAAACTAATTGCGTAAGCTTTTTTTCCTTTTTCTATTTTATCCCCCTCATAGACACTAAAAAGGTTCATTCGATTCAATAATTTCTTTTCCTGTTTGAATGCAAGCGCTTGGATATCAGCGTAAGATACATTCTTATCAAGAACAAGTGAGAGGTCCCTTTTTACTTCTGGGAATTTCGGGATTGGCTCGTAAGCTATGTCTGACTTATATAGTTTGATCACTGTGTTCCAATCCAATTGTGCGTGAAACACATCCTGCTTTATCCCATAAATGGAAAGTAGCTCTTTTTTTAGCTTCCCCAAAAGCCCCAACATCTTACCTTCTTTTTTGATTACCACACCATATTCATATAGTGTGCCCTTTTCAGAAGGGGTAATCTCTGTTTTACGAATCCCGGCGTACTTTAGCATTCCCATTACAGTCGTACTTAGGTCATGGAATGAATTCTTGCGGGGTTCATCCAACCAATTAGCCTCAGCAGTATTTCCTGTCAAATAGAAAGAAAGCCATTCGTTTTCCACAAATTTCTTTTCTTCTTTCTTATACGACCTTCCAAATTCAAAGAATTTCAGATTCGGATTTCTTCTGTTAATGTTATAGGCTGCAGATTCCAGAGCTGTATATACCGGTGAGGTTTTCATTATCGTTAGCTCCTCACTTGACGGATTGAGCATGGCCACTGGTTCACCCCCTAGTGGAAACTTCTCATGGTATTTAGGGCTGGTTAACGAGTTTGTCAGAATCTCAGAAAAACCTCTGCCTGCAAGGAAGCGAGATAGGTCTTCTTGAACGCGGTAAGGTTCGTGCTCATTGAACTCCGCTAAATAATCTGAGGAAAAATCTTCATCAAGTTCGATTTCATTGAATCCATAGATTCTTAAAACTTCTTCAACTAAATCGGCAGGGCGTGTTACATCACTTCTGTAAGCAGGGACGATCGCCTTGAACCCAGACTCGGTGATATTTTCTGTTTTAATATCCAGCCAGTTTAAAATTTCTAAGATTAGTTTACTATCCAGGGTTTTTCCAATGAGCCAGTGAAAATTCTGGAAGGTTATATCAATCTCTTTTTCTTTGATGGGGTCAGGGTAGACATCAATGATTTCAGATGCAGCATATCCACCAGCTAACTCGAGAATAAGTGAAGTTGCCAACTTGATAGCGGGAATGGTCATTTCCGGGTCAGCTCCACGTTCATACCTGAATGATGCGTCTGTAGAAAGAGAATGTCTTTGAGCAGTGGCCCGTACCCAGTCCGCAGAGAAGTAGGCACTTTCAAGGAAAATATTTTTAGTTGTTTCTGTAACACCAGATTTCACACCTCCAAAAACTCCAGCGATGCACATTCCCTCATTCTTAGCATTACAGATCATGAGATCACGATCGTTCAGCTCACGCTCTTTCTCATCAAGTGTAGTGAACTTGGTTTTTGATGGTAGCGTTTTTACCAAAACTTTACCTCCGGCTATTTTGTCAGCATCAAATGCATGCATAGGCTGACCAATTGCATGGCAGACATAATTGGTGATATCGACGATGTTATTGATGGGCTCCAGACCGATAGATCGAAGCTTCCATTGCAGCCAATCAGGAGAAGGTTTGACTTCTACACCACGAATGGTAATCCCTGAATACCTGGGGCATGCTTCACTATTTTCAACTGCTACTTCAATTGGACCATCTTCTTTAATAGTGAAGTCTTTTGTCTCAGGTAAGGTCAACTTTTTTCTGAAATACGCTTTCAAATCACGTGCAGTCCCCATATGCGAGGTAGCATCTCCGCGATTTGGGGTTAATCCTATTTCAAAAATGAAGTCCTCACCCGTTTCAAAAAGTTCAATGGCAGGGGTTCCGTTCGGTTTATCTGTCTCGAGAACCATGATGCCATCATGGCTGGCCCCAAGGCCTAACTCATCTTCTGCACAGATCATCCCTTCAGAAACTTCGCCTCTTATTTTTGCTTTTTTAATTTTGAAAGGCTCTCCATTGGTTGGATAGATCATGGAATTAACGGTGGCTACCAGAACCTTTTGTCCAGTGGCTACATTTGGTGCTCCACAAACAATGTCAGAGGGTTCACCGACTCCAATATCAACTTTAGTGGCCTTGAGTTTATCCGCGTTGGGATGTTGCTCGCAAGAAAGAACTTCGCCAACCACAATGCCGGAAAGGCCACCAGGAATTTTTTCCACTTTTTCCAGGCCCTCTACTTCCAGGCCTGTTTGCGTCAGGATGTCACCAAGCACCTCCGGTGTTTCCTGAAAGTCAATGAATTCCTTGAGCCAATTATACGATATCTTCATTCTTACTCGAGTCTCTGAATTAAGGGAGCAAAAATAAGAGGATTAAATTGCTTGAAATAAAAAAAGGATTCTGTTCTAACAGAATCCTTTTAAATTTTCTTCAAGTAGTTTGATTCAACTACATGCTTTCCCGTAAACAGTTGTTGAAGTCATCCCAACACTCACGCTTGTAGCTGCACAATCTTCTAAACCAGACAATGACTCACTTAAATAGGTATGAAGTATATCACCAATGCACATGGCTTTATCTCCAGAATTACTACAACTACCAATTTTAGTATATCCTGTCGGACTTTCTACTGTATTAGAATCTGATCTATTATGACTATCAATGACTTCTCCTTTATCTGAAACTATGAAGTAACCATCCAAAAGTACTTTTTCGCCTTTCTTACTAAGTAAGAATGTTGCTGTTTCGATATCTGGATTTTCTGCTCGCATAAGATCAACTTCTTTGTATAAAAGTATTAATGAGGATTTAAGCGAATTTTTGTCAGTAAGGTTTGCGAATACTAGGCCATCCTTAAATAATTCAAGGTCTAGTTGCATGTCGCTGAGATCTACTTGCTGATTGATTGGATTATGCTTTTCTTGACAGGATAGTAAAGGGAATAAAATAAGTGCCAATGCAAATTTTTTCATGTATTGAAATTAAATTATTGATGAGCTCAAGTAAATCTTAATTGGTCAGAATGAATAAAAACGTTGTAAGTATAAATTAGCGGGGGAGTATTAACAAAGCTTTTCTATAATTACTTTCTAAAAAACGTATTTACTTATCAAGTGATAATGGATAGTCAGCTATCATAATTCTTTTCGCCAGCCTTAATCTCTACTTCTAAAAGGTTCTCTCTGGGTGGAAACGGGCAGGTAAAATCATCAAAATAGGCGCAGTAAGGGTTATAGGCTTTATTAAAATCGAGTGTTACTAAATCAGATTTCCCAATAACCACATCGAGGTATCGACCACCGCCGTAGGTTTCGACACCACTGGTGGCATCACCAAAAGCGAGTAAATACTGATTTCCAAAACCCAAAGCTTTTAGGATAAGAAGCTTGCATGGCTGATCTGTAATTTTAAACTGTACGTTGGCAAACTTTAAATAGGCGGTAGTGGTACCATCACTATTGCCAAGTGTCAGTGTCTCTCTGCTTGTAAATCGTTCTAACTTACCATTAACCTTGAAGTTCGGATTTGGATCAAAGTATTCCACCTCCTGATATTCTTCTCCTTTTTGAACAAAAGGACTGGCTTTAGAGGTTTTGAAGAAATCGTGTCTGTCTTCCCAAAATTGATTGATCTCCTGAGAGTAGCTTTCATCGTCTCCTCCGGAACGCATCATGAAGAATATAACTAGTGCAATCGGAATAAGAATAAGCCAGACCTTTTTCATGTGGCAAATTTAGATTTGAATGGCATTATAACAATCCCTGATCAGCAAAACTGAAATAGTCTGCGTCTGTCAGGATAAGGTGGTCAAGTACCGAAATATCTAAAGATTTACCGGCATCTTTTAGTTTTTTGGTCAGGGTGATGTCTTCCTGGCTCGGTTTCAAGTTTCCGCTCGGATGATTGTGAGCAAGTATCAGTCCGCTTGCTGCTTCCTCCAATGCACGCTTATAGATTATTTTGGCGTCAACTACAGTTCCGGACATACCGCCTCGACTCAACATCTCTTTTTTTATAACTTCATTATTTCTCTTGAGAAAGATTATCCAAAATTCCTCATGATTCAAGTCCATCATGTTTTCATTCAGTAACTGGAATGCATCCTTTGAAGAGGTGATTTTAGTTCGTTGTTCAGGTTCTGTTTCCCTTCTCCTTCTTCCTATTTCTAGTGCAGCAGCTATAGTAATAGCCTTGGCTTCACCAATGCCTTTAAATTTTTGTAAATCCTGAATGGATAACCTCGCAAGATTAGCCAGGTTGTTTCCGCAACTTTTAAGAATATGCTGAGACAATTCAACAGCAGTTTGATCTTTATTTCCGGATCCGATGAGGATAGCAATCAACTCAGCGTCTGAGAGTGCTGCTTTGCCCTTTAAGAGGAGCTTTTCCCTTGGGCGATCTTCTTCTGCCCATCGCTTTATCGTCAAACGGTTGTCTTCCATTGATTGACGTAAAATAAAAAAACCCTGTGCAATTGCTTACACAGGGTAAAAAAAATGTCTTAAAAAATTAAACCTAAAGGCCTGCTACGTGCTTAGTCAATTGTGACTTAAGGTGGCCCGCTTTGTTTTTGTGGATGATGTTTTGCTTGGACAATTTATCCACCATGGAAACAACCTGAGTTAAAAGCTCTTCACCGGCTTTTTTGTCAGTTGTCTCTTTTAGTCTTTTAATGAACGTACGAGCTGTTTTATGCTGATATCTGTTTCTCAGTCTTTTAGCTTCGTTGCTTCTAATTCTCTTAAGTGCTGATTTATGGTTTGCCATAACGCTTATCTGTATTCCAAAATTTTAGGACGGCAAAGATAGAAGTTTTCTTTTGAAATGAAAAAGCTTTTTAGGAATAGAAAATTGACTTTTTAATTGATTCCAGAAAGGCGTGCATTCCTGTGGCACAAAGATAGGCTTTTGTTAGATTTAAAATCATGAAAGATTTTACCCGGCAGCACCGAATTTCTTCACTTAGCGAGTACACCAAAGCATATGATTCTTCCGTCAAAGATCCGGAAAGCTTTTGGTCGGATATAGCCAGCTCTTTTAAGTGGAAGAAGAAATGGAACCAAACACTGAAGTGGGATTTTGAGGCGCCAGATGTAAAGTGGTTTCTGGGAGGTAAACTGAATATAACCGAAAACCTGTTGGATCGCCACTTGGAAGAAAGGGGAGAGGAAGTAGCTATTTTATGGGAGCCCAATGATCCTGACGAAAAAGGGCTGTCCATTTCTTACAGAGAACTGCATAGAAAAGTATGTCAGTTTGCAAATGCAATGATTTCGAAGGGTGTTGCGAAGGGAGATCGTGTCATCATTTATATGCCTATGGTTCCTGAGGCTGCTGTTGCTATGCTGGCTTGTGCCAGAATTGGTGCTGTTCATTCAGTCGTGTTTGCCGGTTTCTCAGCAAGTGCGCTGGCAGATAGAATCAATGACTGTGAGGCAAAAATGGTTTTAACTTCAGATGGAAATTTCCGTGGAGCCAAAACAATTGACGTCAAAGGAGTTGTTGACGAAGCGGTTGCCAAGTGCGGATGTATAGAAAAGGTAATTGTCTATCAGCGAACGAAATCTGATGTGCATATGGAAAGCGGAAGAGACCTCTGGTGGCACGATGCAATTCAGGATGTATCAGAAGAGCATCAGGCGGAAGAAATGGACGCTGAAGACCTACTATTCATTCTCTACACATCCGGGTCCACAGGCAAGCCCAAAGGAGTTGTGCATACATGTGGCGGGTATATGGTATATACCTATTACTCATTTCTAAATGTATTTCAATATAAGCCAGGCGATATCTATTGGTGTACGGCTGATGTTGGATGGATAACCGGCCATTCGTACATAGTATATGGACCTTTATTGGCAGGAGCCACTACGGTTATGTTTGAAGGAGTGCCTACATACCCTGATGCAGGTAGATTTTGGGAAGTATGTGATAAGTATCAGGTAAACCAGTTTTATACCGCACCAACCGCAATAAGGGCTTTAGAGGCTCATGGTCTAGAACTAGTCGAAAAGCATAAACTGGATTCATTGCGCGTTATTGGTTCTGTAGGTGAACCAATCAATGAAGAAGCATGGCATTGGTATCATGAACATATTGGTAAGCGAAAGTGTCCACTGGTGGATACCTGGTGGCAAACCGAAACAGGAGGAATTATGATTTCTGCACTGGCAGGGATTACCCCTAATAAACCTGCGCATGCCTCTTTACCCTTACCAGGAATTCAGCCAGTCATCGTGGATTCTGAAGGAAATGAACTTACTGGGAATAATGTAGAAGGGAATCTTTGTGTGAAGTTTCCCTGGCCTTCTATTTTGAGAACCACCTATGGAGATCATGAGAGGTGTAAACACACCTATTTTTCAGCATATAAGAATATGTACTTCACTGGCGATGGAGCTAAGCGAGATCATGATGGATATTTAAGAATCTTGGGAAGAGTAGATGATGTTATAAATGTATCGGGTCATAGAATGGGGACTGCCGAGGTGGAAAACGCGATTGATGAACATCCCAAAGTGATTGAGTCTGCTGTTGTTGGATATCCTCATGATATAAAGGGACAAGGGATTTACGCTTTTGTTATTGCTGAAACAGATGGGATAGAGGATGAGATAAAGGAAACCGTAAACAAGATGATCGGACCAATAGCAAAGCCAGACAAGATTCAAATAGTACCTGGATTACCGAAGACTCGATCTGGAAAAATTATGCGTAGAATCCTTAGGAAAATTGCCAGTAAAGAGACCGATAATCTAGGTGACACTTCTACATTATTAAATCCAGAAGTAGTTGAGGAGATCATTAAAGGGGCTTCTTAATTCTCAGTGAAAGAAGTAAGGAGTGTGTAGCCTATAAGATTTCCTTTTTGGTTAAAACTCTCATTTTTAACCATTCCAACTCCTTTTGCAAACCAAGAGGCAGAAGAACTTTCCGTGGTTTTATTCATCCCCATCATTTTCATTGTGACTATGGACTTCTGTGTGATCTTGTAAGTCTCAAAAGAACCTGCCGAGGTAGTTAAGGTTTCAGCTTTCTCAACTTTCCGGTCTATAATTTTCATGTCCATTTTGATATTCATGGCAGCTGCTCCTCCCATATTAATCGTGATCGTACCCGACCCATCTTGCAAGTTTTGACCTGCTTCCAAATTATCCGGGATGGTGATGAAGTCGCCTTCTACTGTTACTTCTGCATCTCCATATTGGCTTAGCATGCCATCAGGAATGAAATTACTAAAGTCCATTTTAATGATGTCACCCTCACAAATGATGGTATACTCTCCGTCAGCAATTTCTTTGTCTTTTTTATCAAAAAATAAATTTTTGACTGTAGCAGTTGATTCATCTACTGTTAATATGGTGCTGATGGTCTTTCCCTGGGGTTTCCCTTTCTTATCATAAGAAGTCTGTTCAAAAGAGACGCCTTGTTTGAATGGGAAGAAGGAATCGTCACATTGACCAAAAAGTGTTAATGATGTGATAGATAGTAATAGGATAAAGAGCTTTTTCATGCGTGTGATTTTTAAGTGGAAAGCAATTTACATAATTATTTGTAGTTTAAATAGGACATTTCAATGCATGGATATTAAAAAACCCTGACGATATTTCGCCAGGGCTTCTCTATTTAGAATTACACTTTTTTCTTTAAGAGCCGCACATCTCGCATCCTTCCGGATCATCCAGCGAGCATTGCATTGCTGCTTGCTGATCAATCTGTGCCTGGGTTGCTGCTGCCGGCTGAGCGGCTGTGGCTTCCTTTGGTTGCTCTTCTTTTTCTTTTGATACCGTAAACTTGATGGCATCTGTTGCTGCTTTTGTTCTCAGGTAGTACATACCCGTCTTCAAGCCCTTCTTCCAGGCGTAGAAATGCATAGATGTCATCTTGCCGAAGTTTGCATCCTGCAAGTGGATATTTAAACTCTGGCTTTGACAGATATATGCTCCACGATCTGCAGACATATCGATAATTGCTTTCTGAGAAATCTCCCATACGGTTTTGTATCGCTCCTTGATTTCATCCGGAATCTCAGTAATATTTTGAATGGATCCATTCTCAGCTTTGATTCTATTCATCATTCGCTCATCCCAAAGACCAAGGTCGATCAGTTCTTTCATTAAATGTTTGTTAGCCACAATGAATTCACCAGAAAGCACTCTTCTCAAATATAAGTTTGAAGTATAAGGCTCAAAGCACTCGTTATTTCCAAGTATTTGCGAAGTAGAGGCAGTTGGCATTGGAGCAAGTAACAATGAGTTTCTCACCCCATTCTTTTTGACTTTTTGCTTCAAGTCTGTCCAATCCCATCTTCCTGAATCAGGTGTTACTCCCCACATATCAAATTGAAACACTCCCTTTGAAACTGGAGAACCTTTGAATGTTTCGTATGCACCCTCTTCGATTGCCATTTCCATCGATGTTTCCATCGCAGCGAAGTAGATCGTTTCAAAGATCTCTTTATTCAGCTTCTGAGCTTGCTCGGATTCAAATGCCATTTTTAGAAGCAGGAACGTGTCAGCTAGTCCCTGTACACCAATACCGATTGGTCTGTGCTTCATGTTTGAATTTCTTGCCTCAGGTACCGGGTAGTAGTTTACATCAATCACCTTGTTTAGGTTTCGTGTTACCACTTTCGTGATTTCATAAAGCTTTTGATGATCGAACTTACCATCTATGACAAATCTTGAAAGTGCAATAGATGCCAGGTTACAAACAGCTACTTCATCCTTGGAGGTAAACTCCATGATTTCAGTACATAGATTACTGGATCGGATGGTACCTAAATTCTTTTGATTAGACTTCTTATTTGCAGCATCCTTATATAACATATAAGGTGTGCCGGTCTCTATTTGAGCCTCCAGGATCTCAAACCACAGGTCTTGTGCTTTGATGGTCTTTCTACCTTTTCCTTCGCGCTCGTATTTTTCATAAAGTGCTTCAAACTCATCACCATATGCTTCGTAAAGGCCCGGGCACTCATCCGGTGACATAATTGTCCAGTCACCGTTTTCTTCCACTCGTTTCATAAACAAATCCGGAATCCAAAGGGCATAAAACAAGTCTCTGGCTCTCATCTCCTCTTTACCATGATTCTTTCTTAGATCAAGGAAATCGAAAATGTCGGCATGCCATGGCTCCAGGTAAATCGCAAAGCTTCCTTTTCTTTTACCTCCGCCTTGATCTACATATCTGGCGGTCATGTCAAAGTTTCGAAGCATGGGAACAATTCCATTGGAGGTACCATTCGTACCTTTAATATAAGCTCCTGTCGCTCTTACGTTGTGAATGCTCAGACCTATACCGCCAGCAGACTGTGAGATTTTTGCGCATTGCTTTAGAGTATCGTAAATACCATCAATACTATCATCCTGCATCGTGAGAAGGAAACAAGATGAAAGCTGAGGTTTTGGCGTGCCTGCATTGAAAAGGGTAGGAGTGGCATGGGTAAACCACTTTTCGGACATCAGGTTGTACGTCTGAATAGCAGAATCAATGTCCTCTCCATGTATGCCTACAGAAACTCTCATAAGCATGTGCTGTGGACGTTCCACAATTTTGCCATCAAGTTTCATGAGGTATGAACGCTCTAATGTTTTATAGCCAAAATAGTCGTAATTGTAATCCCTGTTGTAATCAATTGCGTCATCAAGTCGCTTGGCATTTTTTCTAATGATGCCATAGACCTCTTTGGAAAGCAGGGCGGCATTCGCTTCTGTTTTCGGATTGATGTACTCATACATTCTCTTCATGGTGTTTGAGAACGATGTTTCAGTAACCTTGTGAAGGTTGGAGATGGAAATTCTGGCAGCTAGTTTGGCAAAATCAGGGTGACGGGTAGTCATGGTTGCTGCAGTTTCTGCGGCAAGATTGTCCAACTCGATTGTAGACACACCATCATACAATCCATCAATCACCTTTTTGGCAATTTCTACAGGTTTTACATAGTCTGCATTTAAACTATAACACAACTTCTCAATCCGAGCTGTGATTTTGTCAAACTTTACGGATTCTCTTCTTCCGTCTCTTTTTACTACTAACATAGGGCTATCGTGATAAGGTGATTACAAATAATTCGTTAAAAGTCTTCATCAAGTGAGAATTTGGATTTTCCGCTATTATCTCCATCCATTACTCCTGCTTTTTGATACTCACCCACTCGCTTTTCAAAAAAGTTAGTTTTTCCTTGAAGTGAGATCATTTCCATGAAATCAAAAGGATTGGTTGAGTTGTATATTTTACCGCATCCTAGCTCATCTAGTAATCGATCGGCAACAAACTCGATGTATTGACACATTAGGTCAGAGTTCATTCCTATAAGTTTTACCGGAAGAGCGTCAGTTACAAATTCTTTCTCTATGTCTACCGCATCTTTAATAATGTTCTGTACTGTTTCTTCAGAGAGTTTATTGGTTACATGATTATTGTATAATAGACATGCAAAGTCACAGTGGAGTCCTTCATCTCTTGAGATCAACTCATTTGAAAACGAGAGTCCAGGCATCAATCCTCTTTTCTTTAACCAGAAGATGCTGCAAAAGCTACCTGAGAAGAAAATTCCTTCAACAGCAGCAAATGCCACGAGTCTTTCAGCAAAAGAACCTTCATCGATCCATCTAAGCGCCCAGTTTGCTTTTTTCTTCACACAATCCATTGTTTCGATTGCGTTAAAGAGATAGTCTTTCTCCTTCGGATCTTTTACATAGGTATCTATTAATAAGGAGTACGTTTCAGAGTGAATGTTTTCTACTGCAATTTGAAAGCCGTAGAAAAACTTTGCTTCTGTATACTGAACCTCAGCAACAAAATTTTCAGCTAAGTTTTCGTTTACTATACCATCACTTGCAGCGAAAAATGCCAATACATGTTTAATGAAGTGTTTTTCTTCATCGTTCATGGTATCGTTCCAATCTTTTAAGTCCTGGCTCAGATCAATCTCTTCAGCCGTCCAAAAGCTGGCTTCAGCTTTTTTGTAAAACTCCCATATATCATTATGCTGAATAGGAAAGAGGACAAATCGATCTTTGTTCTCTTTTAAGATAGTTTCTTCTGCATGTGCTGTTGTGTCGCTCATAATCTCTGTCTCAAATAGGTTTAGTCTATTAGTAAACAATAAAACACCCCTAAGCTCACGAATTGAGTGCGCTTATTTTAAAACTTTTTCTAGTCTTGGGATACAGCCCTAAGAGTGGTTTATTTTTCTCGTGGCGTGTCTACAAATTTGTTTAAAATGCGGCGAAATTCCAAGCAGTTATTACGGGTGCGGAAGGTGTGATTTGGATATTATCAAAAGATGATAACGAGTTGTTTTTTAGTCAATTAACATCCAATTTTGTAACTGTAACTTTGAGGAAAACACGCTATAATGGGGGTGAAAAAAAGTGAAAAAAAAATAAAAAATATTTTATCCCTTTTTTATCCATACATTGTATTTGGATATTGATATCGAAATGGTATCTTTGCAATCCTTTTTTCAAAAGAAGATAAAATGTACGCGATAGTAGACATAGCTGGGAAGCAGTATAAAGCAGAGAAAGACAAATTCCTTTACGCTCCATTGATGGAGGGTAAAGAGGGTGCAAAAGTAGACTTTGATAAAGTATTACTTGTAGATAACGATGGCAAAGTGAAAGTAGGGGCACCTACCGTCAAAGGAGCCAAAGTATCTGCCAAGATTCTTGAGCATGTGAAAGACGACAAAGTGATCGTGTTCAAAAAGAAAAGAAGAAAAGGCTATAAAGTGAAGAACGGTCACCGTCAGCAATTTTCTAAAATTTTGATCGAAGACATTAAAGGATAAAATCTCATGGCACACAAGAAAGGTGTAGGTAGTTCGAAAAACGGAAGAGAGTCGGAAAGTAAACGACTTGGAGTAAAAATCTTCGGTGGACAGAAAGCGATTGCTGGAAATATCATAGTTCGTCAGAGAGGTACAAAGCATCACCCAGGTGATAATGTTGGACTTGGTAAAGACCACACATTATTTGCTCTTACTGATGGAGTCGTGAAATTCCACAAAGGAAGAAAAGACAGATCCTACGTTAGTGTAGATCCATCTGCATAAGAATTTTTTAAATCTTACTTAAGAAATTTAACACCACTTGATTGGTGGCAAGATAATTGCGTTTAAATATTTAGGTTAGGTTAGTTAGAGTATTAAAAAAGGGGTTCCAATTTTGGAACCCCTTACTCTTTTCCGGCTTCTTACGCGGTTGCCTTTTTCTTTGGTCTTCCCGGAAGAACGGTATCGGGCTTAAATCCATTCTTATATCTTTTCTTCCTGGTTTTCCACACTTTGTAGTTGTTCTTATTTCCAACTTCAAACTGCCACTTCATGTGCTCAGATTTTGTTTTCCATTCCAGATTTTCAAAGTAATTGTTTCGCGGATTATTGTCTTTGTGAATAATCATAGTCACTGCCGGATCATTCTTCTTCACAAATACTTTAGCGGTTTCCTTATGAGGATATACCGTTCTGCGTTTTCCATCATCATCGATTAGATCAAGGAAATAACATTTACAGATTTTATTCCAACGCTGACGCATGAGTTTGCCACGGAGTTTCATGTGAGTTTTACTCCCTTTGTGCCATACTTTTCTGCTCTTACTTCGAATCTTACCTCGATTAGAAATTTCATAATTTGCGAACCCCTCTATGGGTCCCCATTCTTCTTCTTTTTTTTGATCTGCCATTTAGCTCGCTTTTTTTTGGTTTGATAAAACAAGCTGAGTACTTAATGATAATCAAATGTAACGATTTGTTTGATTATTATCAAATGATAATACAGATGAGTTATTTCTGATACTTTTTTGGAGCATATAAAAATCCAAAAGCCTCAGCTCCCTCTTTGCTATGTTTCTCATGATGCACATAGTGTGCATGCATAATCCGTTTCATGTACTTGCTAGTCGCTTTAAAAGGAATTTTCACTCTACGATGTACAATGATGTCATGAAATATAAAATAGAAAATACCATAACCCATTATTCCTATTCCTATGTACAATAACCACCAAAATTGCTCGTAATTATCGTAACCAAAATAAATTGTGAGGATTGATGGAATACTGAATACCACGGCGAAGAGATCATTCATTTCAAGTGAATGATTATGAACTTTATGATGAGACCTGTGCCAGCTCCACAGAAATCCATGCATAATGTATTTATGTGTAAACCATGCAATTCCTTCCATGAAAAAGAAGGTGCCAACTACGATTAGAATATTAATTAGAACAGACATTTAACGTATTGATTTTCACTTTTATAACACTAACAAAGGTAGTCTTGTTCACGCTACTATGAAATTGAGTTTGTGTAGGAAATAGCACTTAATCAACAAAAGAAATTTCTTCCCATTTGGTACTCGTATTCTTTCTGTTTTTATTTTTTCAGGAGATAATTTTGTGATTTTTTTAAATAAAACTGAATAATAAATATATGCCAGATAGACTCCTGCACGAGCTCCACTAGGAAGTAATTTTATACCAATAAGTGCCTGCTTAAATTCCTCTTTTATATCGGATTCAATTTGATTTTTTTCTTCTCTGCTGAAATTTTTGAAATTAACTCCGGGAAAGTAAACACGTCCCCTTTCGTCATAATCACTTTTAATATCACGCAAAAAATTTACTTTTTGGAATGCTGAACCAAGGTGTTTAGCAGGCTTAAGTAGTTCTTGGTATTTCTTCTCATCACCATCCAGAAAGACCTTCAGACACATTAGCCCGATTACCTCAGCACTTCCATAAATGTATTTTTCGTAATCAGGATCCTCATAATCTTTCTTACTCAAATCCATTTCCATGCTTATCAAAAAAGCTTCAATTAAATCTAAATCAATCTGATATTGATTGACCACTTCCTGAAATGAATGTAATACCGGATTTAGGCTAATTTTTTCCTCTATGGACTTGTAAGTATCACTTTTGAATCTGGCTAACAGCTCTTCTTTATTGTGATCATGAAAAGTGTCAACAATTTCGTCAGCGTATCTGACAAAACCATAAATGGCGTAGATTGACTCGTGATACTTTTTATTCAATGTTCTTATTCCCAACGAAAAAGAAGTACTGTAAGTCTTCGTGATCAACTTACTGCAATCAAAAGCAGTTTGTGTGTATAAATCCTTCATCAATTTTTAAAAATAGGAAAATCTTTACCGATTTCCTTAGCTACAACTTCTCCTGAAATCAATGATGGAGGAACGCCAGGGCCTGGCACTGTTAATTGACCTGTGTAGTAAAGATTTTTTAGCTTCTTATTTTTTAACGATGGTTTTAAAATGGCTGTTTGGAGAAGCGTATTGGCAAGCCCGTAAGCATTGCCTTTAAACGAATGATAATCTTCAATAAATTCTTTATGAGCGTAGCTTCTTTTTGATATTATATGATCTCTGATATTTACGCCAGTAAATTCCTCTAATTTATCCATGATGAGATTGAAGTATTTTCCCCGGATTTCAGGGGTGTCTTCAATATCGGGTGCTACCGGAATTAACACAACCAGGTTTTCCTTTCCTTTAGGAGCTACCGAGTCATCGGTCTTGGATGTAGCAGAAACGTATAATAGCGGCTTGCTGGGCCATTGAGGAGTATCATATATTTCACTAGCATGTTGTCTAAAGTCTTCGTCGAAAAATAAAGTATGATGCTCAAGATTTGGAAGCTGTTTGTCAACTCCTAAATAAAACAGAAGAGAAGAGGGAGCGAGTACCCTGGAGTCCCAATATTTCTTATCGTAATTCTGAAAAGACTTGGGAAGAATGTGTTGATCAATATGATGGTAGTCAGCACCAGCTACTACCATATCACATTCATAAGAACTTTTTAAGGTTTTAACTGTCGATATCCTTTTGCCTTGAAAGGAAAACTCTGTCACTTCCTCGCCGAGTTTTATATCAACTCCCAATTCCTTAGCAAGTTCCACCATTCCTTTAACAACAGCACTCATTCCTCCTTTTGGATACCATGTTCCTAGTGAAAGGTCTGCATAATTCATCAGGCTATATAAGGCGGGAGTGTTTTCAGCAGTAGCTCCCAGAAAAAGGATGGGGAATTCCATCAATTGAATGAGGCGTTCGTCTTTGAAGTGTTTTCTAACATGCTTAGCAATGGAGGTAAATACATCCATCTTCAAAAGACCAAGTAATAATTGTGGGTCAACAAACTCCAAAAGTGACCTACTTGGCTTGTAGACCAATTTCTTTACCCCAACATCGTATTTGAATTTTGCCTGTTTTAAAAATGAACGGAGTTTTTTACTGCTTCCAGCTTCAATGCTTTCAAACAATGTTTCCAGCTCAACCATGCTAGCAGGGATATCAATGGTGTCATCTTTGAATTTAATTCGGTAAGATGGATTTAATCTATCTAATTGATAATAGTCCTCTACTTTCCTATCGAAAGTGTTAAAGAATTTATCAAAAACATCCGGCATCCAATACCAGGAAGGCCCCATGTCCCAGGTGAATCCCTGGTCGGTGTAACTACGTGCTCGCCCACCTGGCAGTTCATTTTTTTCAAGTAGCGTAACCTGATACCCCAACTTTGCTAAATGGCAGGAACAAGAAAGGCCGGAAAATCCGGCCCCTATCACTACTACTCTACTATGGAAATTCTTAGTTTGCATATACTTTAAGTCCCTTTTTAAGCTCTTTCCGTGCAATATGTATTCTATTTTTTACGGTACCTATCGGAATGTTGAGCTTAGCTGCAATTTCATGGTATTTGAAACCTCTAAAATACATGGTAAAAGGAACTTTATACATGTCTTTTAAAGCACCGATCGCAGCTTGAATGTCATTCATCACAAAATTCCCTTGTGCTCCATTCTCAATTACTGAGGATGTTGAATTGATAAAATGATTGTTTTCAGTCGTATCGATGAATGTATTTCTTCTCACCATTCGCTGGTAGTTGGTGATGAATGTATTTCTCATAATCGTGTACATCCAAGCTTTAAGGTTAGTGCCGTCCTGAAACTTATCACGATTGTTGTAAGCTTTAAAGACAGTTTCCTGAAGCAGGTCATTAGCCTCTTCTCCATCCTTCGTCAATTTTAATGCGTATGGCTTAAGTGAACTGGTCAGATTCTCAATTTTATAACCGAATTCTAGAGCTGTCATTTTGTTTAACGTTTGGTTGTAAATGTTAAACGAAGATATAAACATTTTGTTTAATAAAAAAGAAAAAATGTTAAACAAAATAAATTTAATTACTAATAATTCATGTCAAATGCTTTTTAAGCCTTTATGGAAGGATTTCCGGAAAACTTCAGTAAGTCCTCAAACTGGTTCAATATTGAGATATTGGCAGGAGTTTTGATGTCTTGACCTACAACACGACTACCAGTAATGAGAACTTGACAGTCTTTAAACTTACTGCTAAGCCGGTTTACATAAGTTTGGACCTCACCTGTTTCAGGTGCAGTTGTCATAGCAGTCAACATGTAATCAGGCATTAACTTATGATAAACTTCTTCTAATGCATTGAGTGGTACGGTTTGTCCAAAGAAAATGGTTCGACATCCTCGTGCCCTCAATATGTAGTTTGCAAATAGTAAACCTAATTCATGCAACTCACCCTCTGGGAGAAACAGAAGGTAAAGTGGTCCATCTTCACTTACATTTTCTCTATCTGTAGCACTAATTACTTTTTGCCTGACTAAATGAGAAATAAAATGTTCTTGTGCCGGATTAATTGCATTTGTAAGCCATAAAATTCCAATCTTCCGCATAAATGGGTAGATGATTTTCATCATTGACTCTTCAAATCCAAGTTGTTCAATATTTAAATTGAGAATTTTGCTAAACGAATTTTCGTCTAAATCAATCATTGCCAATGTTAGTGCACTGATTTGATCTTCATAGGTAAGCTTTTCAAATCCAATCTTTTTCACTTCTGCCTGAAGCAAATCAGTAGGCATTGCTACGATCTTACTAATCTTAATACCATGGTTTTTTAGGAGCGCGATATTCAAGATGAGCTTGAGGTCTTCATCACTATAATATCGAATATTTGTTGCAGTCCTCTGGGGTGAAAAAAGATCATACCTTTGTTCCCAAATACGGATGGTATGCGCTTTTATCCCAGAGAGGTGCTCTAAGTCTTTAATTGAATATACACTCATACCCATGATAACCTACATTAATCCTTAATTGTTTGAATCTTAAGTACAAAAATATCGTTTTCTGATTTCGTCGTAACAACTAACTAAAAACCGTATATGATACTGTATAACGTGACTGTGAATATTGATAAAGAGGTGGAAACGGATTGGATTACATGGATGAAAGAAACCCATATCCCTGAAGTCATGGATACTGGTTTTTTTTCTGAATACCGAATGATGAAGATGCTATCACAAGAGCAAGATGAGACAGGCACCACTTACGCCATTCAGTACATGACTGAGACGCTTGGACACTTGGAGGATTATTTAAATTCTGTAGCTCCCAAAATTCAGAAAAAATCGATTATTCGCTACGGTACAAAAATGGCAGCTTTCCGAACAGTTTTAGAGGAGGTCTAAAAATCAATGTTGCAATTGATCCAGTTGTCCTCAAATTGAGTGTTGTATTTCTCATAAAAGTTTATCGCTGGCTCATTCCAGTCCAGTACTTGCCACATCATACCTGAACAGTTGGTTGCTCTTGCAATATCCAATGTAGCTTCAAATAATAATTTTCCAGCTCCAACCCCTCTTTTTGACTCGGTAACTACCAGATCCTCAAGATAGAGACGTTTTCCTTTCCAGGTAGAGTAGCGGTAATAGTAAATGGATGTGCCTATAATTATGTTATCCTCAATCACCACAAGGAATCCAAAAACTGGCTGATCCCCAAATCCATCTTCTTCCATCCGTGATACCGTATTTGCGACTTGATCCAGCGCCTTTTCATAATCCGCTAGCTCTTTAATCAACTCGAGTACTGGTGGGAGGTCTTCTTTTTGACCTTTTCTGATTGTAATCATTTCTCGAAGATATTAAAGCCCTTCCTCTTAAGAAATTATCAAAACCACATAGCTTGATTCTTTCATAGCTTATTATTTAGTTATGAATTTACGAATGAATTCTCCGAATAAAGCGAGGCTCTTAGCTTTTTAACTCTTTCTGATTTCCTTAAAGCCTAAATATGGATGTAACACATCAGGCATGTTAATGTGATCTCCTGCTTGATAATTCTCCAGTATAGCAGCCATAATTCTGGGTAGAGCTAAGGCGCTTCCGTTTAAGGTGTGTGCAAGCTCCTTTTTGCCATCACTCTTTTTGATTCTTAATTTTAATCGGTTTGCCTGAAAAGTCTCAAAATTGGATACAGAGCTAACTTCCAGCCATTTTTCCTGAGCAGCAGAATAAACCTCAAAGTCATACGTCAATACGGATGTAAACCCAAGATCTCCAGCGCATAATCTTAAAATGCGATAGGGTAGACCAAGCGATTGTATGAGCTCCTCCACATGAGCTACCATTTGATCTAATACCTCATAAGATTTTGAAGGTTCAACCACCTGAACGATTTCAACCTTATCAAACTGGTGAAGCCTGTTTAGCCCTCTGACGTGCGCCCCCCAAGATCCCGCCTCTCTTCTAAAACATGGAGTATGGCCAGCATGTTTGATAGGAAGCTGATCTTCTTTTAATATTACATCCCTATACATATTAGTTATAGGTACTTCGGCGGTAGGGATCAGGTAAAGGTCATTTGCTTCCACATGGTACATCTGGCCTTCTTTGTCAGGCAGTTGTCCGGTCCCAATTCCGGATGATTCATTAATTAGGACTGGTGGCTGCACTTCTTCATATCCGGCCTCTGCTGCTTTGTCCAGAAAATAGTTGATCATCCCCCTAACTAATCGGGCTCCTTGTTTCTTATAAAAGGGGAATCCAGCTCCACTAACTTTATTGCCCAAATCAAAATCCACGATATCGAATTCCTCGATGAGTTGCCAGTGCGGTTTTTTATGAGCTCCAAGGTTAGGTTTGTTATCATCACTGAGTTTAATTACCTCATTATCTTCTTCAGATTTACCGGGAGGCACTGTTTCATGAGGGATGTTTGGAATGTTGTAAAGCAACTTATTGAGAGAAAGCTCGATGGAGTTAAGCTCTTCTCCAAGGCTTTTGCTTTTTCTCTTCAATTCGGAGGTTTGGGTTTTTGCCTTTTCGGCTTGTTCTTTTTTTCCTTGTTGGAAGAGGAGTCCAATTTCTTTAGCAAGCTTATTTGATGTATGAAGAACTTCATCCAACTCTCCTTGCATTTTTTTTCTTTGTTCGTCTAATGTCAAAGCATCTTTTAAAAGTATCTCAGCTCCTTCAATACCTCTTTTTTGAAGTCCTTTTACACATCTGTCAAACTCTTTTTCTATCGTAGCAACTTGCAACATGGATGTCAATTATTTATCAGGTCGCAAAGAAAAATCATTTTCATGTCAAATTGTACTTGATCCAATAAAAGGTAAATTTTTTATACTTCCTTGCGATATTGTGGGGGATGGTCTATTATTGCGATGCAATCCAAGAAAAACTCATCCGGGTTTTTCAGCTAATCAAAAGCAAATAGCGATTACCACGAATTCTTCGGAATTATTTTACTAACAAATTTTGAAACCCACTTTTACACACAGTTATGTACACACTAGATGATCTTAGTGTAATGCTGCTATCCGAATTGAAAGAGATAGCAGAGAAACTAGGAATTAAGAACCATAAAAAACTTGCTAAGCAGGACCTTATCTACGCAATCCTGGATCAACAGGCAAGCATGCCGGAAGGCGAGATAAAAAAAATTAAAAGCGAAACTTTAGGAGGGGCATTAGCCGAAGAGCCTAAAGAGAAGGAAGAAAAAAAGCCTCGTCCTAAAAAGGAAGCTCCAAAAAAGGAAAAGTCTGATAACGAGAAAAAAGGAGAGAAAAAAGACGAAAAATCAGAAAAGAAAGATCAGAAGGATCAGAAAGAGCGTCCTGATAACAAACGTCGTGATGAGAATAAACACGATGAAAAGGAAAAGAAAGAAGATAATAAGGAAAAACAGGAGCGAGATAATCAACGAGCTGAGCGTGAAGCTGAGCGACAAGAGAAGCGCAGAAAGAAAGAAGCTTATAACGAAGAAATTAAAGAGTTTGATGGTGTAATTGAGAACGAAGGCGTTCTTGAAATCATGCAGGATGGATACGGATTCCTTCGCTCAAGTGATTATCATTATTTGGCAAGTCCTGACGATATCTATGTATCCCCATCACAGATTAAACTTTTTGGGCTTAAGACGGGTGATACGGTTAAAGGACAGATTCGGCCGCCAAAAGATGGCGAAAAGTACTTTGCTCTCTTAAAGGTGGAAACTGTTAATGGTAAAACCACGGAAGAAGTACGGGATCGAGTGGCTTTTGAGTACTTGACTCCACTTTTTCCTCAAGAAAAACTAAGTCTAAGCACTAAGGCGGATAATTATTCTACACGTATTCTTGATCTTTTCTCGCCAATAGGGAAAGGCCAAAGGGGAATGATTGTTGCACAGCCTAAGACCGGTAAAACGGTTCTGTTGAAAAATGTGGCTAATGCTATTGCAGAAAATCACCCGGAATGTTATCTAATGGTTTTGCTTATTGATGAGCGACCAGAAGAGGTAACGGATATGGCACGATCTGTAAAAGGTGAAGTAATTGCTTCAACTTTTGACGAGCAGGCTGATAAGCATGTGAAAGTATCTAACATGGTACTTGAAAAAGCTAAACGAATGGTGGAATGCGGTCATGATGTAGTAATCCTTTTGGATTCCATTACAAGACTTGCTCGTGCTCATAATACTGTGGTGCCTTCCTCTGGTAAAATTCTTTCAGGAGGTGTGGATGCTAATGCGCTTCACAAACCAAAACGATTTTTTGGAGCGGCCAGAAACGTCGAAAATGGAGGATCATTGACAATCATAGCAACAGCCTTGATTGAAACCGGATCCAAAATGGATGAGGTGATCTTTGAAGAATTTAAGGGAACAGGTAACATGGAGCTGCAATTGGATAGAAAGCTTTCGAATAAGCGAGTATATCCTGCTATTGATGTTCCGGCTTCTGGTACTCGAAGAGAAGATCTATTAATGGATCCAGAAGAACTTAAGCGAGTATGGATACTTCGTAAATTTATGTCTGACATGAATAGTAACGAAGCAATGGAATTCCTGTTAAGCAAAATGAAAGGAACGACCAACAACGAAGAATTTTTAGTCAGTATGAATGGCTAATTCATCGAACAATAAATAAATATGAAGCCAGACTTAGGGGTCTGGCTTTTTTTTTATGCCTCAACTAATAATTACATAAAATCTTAAAAAAAGTAAAATTTCTATCACTATGAAAAAACTACTTGGAGCATTATTATTGGGACTTTTTGTTTTCACAGGATGCGAAAATGATGATGAAGAAAAGAAGACGGATTTGACAGCTGAGGAAGCTTCAGCATTGGTACATGGTTCTGCTGATAAAATGGGAGACGATGTAGTGTCATTGGTTGAATCTGAGGGAACTCAAGCATTGGTTGATTTTGTAAAACTGCTTGAAGGATCTGAAGTTATTGGAGGGCGAGTAAGCCAAAAAGAATGGACGAAGGAGCGATTGAATATGATTATTCAATTTTTTGTAAATGGTCCTGCAGCACGTACAGATAATACAGAACCATCTACTTTCGATGAGATAAAAGGTCTTTACGAATGGAATCCTGAAACAATGGAATTTGATAAAGAAGCATCTGAGTTTTTCATCGTAAAGTTTCCTACTGAAGGTTCGGAAGTGAATAATGCGGAGCTTAAGATTTCAAATCTTGAATTTGTAACCATCACTGAAACGGATGGTGATATCGTTGATGAGTATGAAGTGCCTGCAATCATTGTTGGCTACTTAAAAGTAGACGATGTTACCTACATAGAGTTGGATTTTGAAGTTAACTGGTCCAGTACCGGATTTCCTGAAAAGGCTGACGTAACCCTACTTGTAAAACCGTTTACATTCGTTCTTAGCTTTGATGATACATTTGCAAAATCTGCGTCATTACTGACCTCTATTTCATTAGAGGAGTCATTGGTGGTTGGAATAGACTTAACGGTTGAATTTGAGACCGATGCTAAGGAAGAGCCAGTATATTTCGAGGGTTCTGTAAGCTACAGAGATTTGAAAATCGCTGGAAATGTAGATATAACAGATATTGCTGATGATGCAAATCCTAATGATTTCATTGATTTAGCGCTATTTGCAGATGATACTAAAGTGGGCGATATAGTTTTCGTTCTCGAGGAAATTGAGCCAGGTTTTGAAGACTATGTTGCTTATGTAGAATATGCTGATGGAACAAGAGAAAACCTGGAGGAAATCCTTGAACCAGTACTACTAGAAATTGAGGAGATTTTTGAAGAGCTTGATTAAGCTTGATTACAAAGACATAAAAAAACCATCCTGATTGTTCAGGATGGTTTTTTTATTTTCCTTCTACGTAATCCTGGAGGTAACTATATCTTTCCGTAAGATTACCTTGATCAGTGATTGTGGCTCTTTGAATAACACCTTTTTCATCATCTCCAAGTAGATGAGGGATGACATTTTTCACTAATTCATCTCCAAAACTTTCGGAAGCGTCTCTGGGTAGTTCGCATGGTAAGTTATCAACAGCCATCACCGTTATATTACCTTCATCTGTGAGTGCCTGCTCAACTTCATTATCACTGGGGTTATAATCATAGATGGGATCATCAATGGTACTGGGCTTTTTGGTTGATGGGATAGAGCCTTCGATATCGCAAGTGATATCTGCTATGACTTTGATATCAAAATCGTCTTTGATGATATCTTCCCGGTGAAATAATACAGGAGCCGCAGGATCCCAATAAGCACATGCAATTAATATATCGGTAACTCTACTGTATTTCAAAAAATCACCCTCATAGAGCTCCGGATTCTTATAGAATTCATTTCTGTGAAATTCTGCACCATCTTTCCTCTTGTTATAATCTCTTGAATTAAGTTGAGTGAATACTGGGGCATTAAACCTTTCATGGATGAATTCATAAGGAGTTACCTGAGATATCCCCGCTCCAAGCAAAACTTCCATTGCGCCCTTAGTAACACGACCACCACCTGTTAAAGCAATTTTGATATTGGGGAGTTTTATTTTACTGAATTCGGTCTTTAGATCCTCATAATCAAAGCACTCATGGGCACGTCTCAGATTGAATAAGTTGTACCTCTTTCCATAAGTCCATATGCCATTATATGCTCCCACAATGCCAGCCCATCGTCCAAAAGCGATTATTCGATTGCCGTTTTCGTTAGTTAACGTTTCCCAATCAATAAGTTTAATTTTCTTGTCCAGAATTGATTGCAAAAGATCTCGATTATAATCTTGTTTTTTGATGGTGTGCGAGAAAAAGAAGTGAGTTTTTCCTGAAATGAGCTTATCAATGGGCACTTCTTTTACTCCAAGAATAATATCACAATCATCAACAGACTCTACAATGGTTAACCCTTCATTACGATAGTCATCATCTGAGAAGCAGCGGATGTCGCTTGTTTGAACAACAACTTCAACGTTAAAATTTTCTTTTACCTGTTTGGCTTGTAGAGGTGTTAGCGGTACACGTCTATCTATTGGGACTTTGCCCTCTTTGATGATGCCTATTTTTTTCATACGAATTGATTAAAATCGAAGCGAAATTAGTCAATAGGCGAGGAGGGGAGCAAATGAATTATTTTTCTTTCTTTAGATCATCCAGATCGTCGCGATCCTTCAGCTTTTTATCTTCAACATTCTTGTTAAGGAATTTATTTAATTTGTCAATGGGCATGTTTGAGGAGATCTCGCCGAAGGAGTCGACATTGAGTTCCAAGCCATCCAAATCTTTGTGAACTTTCGCTTTTTCTTTTTTTGACATGGGTTAAACGCTTTGGTTATTTAACGCAGTTATTGATGAATTGATTCGCTCAGAAGCATTTTCTGCACCAATGATTTCGATTATCGTCATCAAATCTGGCCCGGAACCTTCTCCTGTTAAGGCTAACCTGAGTGTTTGCATAAACTGCCCGGGTTTATATCCATTTGATTCAAGTGTTTCCCAAAAGAGCGATTTCACGCTTTCTGCTGAAACATTTTTTTCGCTTTTTAATTTGTTTGAAAAAAGTGTTAGCGCTTTAGCGGCTTCTTCACTCCATTTTTTTCTGAAAACTTTCTCATCGTAAGTTTCAGGAGCTTTAAATATGACCATTCCATTCTCTACAAATTCATAAGGAAAAGTCACTCTTTCCTTTAATAGATCAATTACCTGAAGCGCCTTTTCTTGGGAGCAGGAAATACCATGCTGCTCTTCAAATCCGGTAACTACTTCTTTAACAAAAGCTTTTGAGTCAGTCAATTTGATGTACTGCTGATTGAACCACTTGGCTTTTTCAAAATCAAATTTGGTTCCTGCTTTATTGATTCGCTTTTCTGAAAATTCATTAACGAGCTCTGCTAAAGAAAATATTTCTTGTTCGGTACCCGGATTCCAACCTAAAAAGGAAAGGAAGTTTACCAATGCTTCGGGTAAAAACCCTGTCTCTTTGAATCCCTGCGATATTTCTTCAGATTCTGGATCTTTCCAATCTAGTGGAAAGATGGGAAAACCTGCTTTATCAGCTGCTCGCTTACTAAGTTTCCCATTTCCATCTGGCTTTAATATTAGCGGTAGATGAGCAAATTGAGGCATTTCATCTTCCCAACCTAAAAATCGGTAAAGAAGGACATGCAAAGGAGCAGATGGAAGCCATTCTTCACCTCTGATTACATGTGTGATCTTCATGAGATGATCGTCCACGATGTTGGCGAGATGGTAGGTAGGCATGCCATCAGATTTCATCAGTACTTTATCATCAAGCACTTCAGTATGCACCATCACCCAACCACGAACCATGTCGTTGAGTCGTACTTCTTCTTTCTTAGGGATTTTAATCCTAATTACATACGGATCGCCATTATCAATCCTCCGCTTGACCTCTTCTGCAGTGAGGGTAAGCGAATTTTTCATAGTAGTCCTTGTTATGGTATCGTACTGCGGATTTACCACCCGTCCTTCCTTCAAGCGATCTCGCATGGCGTCTAGCTCCTCAGGGGTGTCAAACGCATAATAAGCATTCCCCTCTGCAATTAGTTTTTCAGCGTATTGTCGATATAAGCCTTTTCTTTCCGATTGTCGATAGGGCCCAAAATCACCCCCTTGATCAGGACCTTCATCGGGAGAAATGCCACACCATTCTAGGGTGTTTTTTATGTACGACTCAGCACCTTCTACAAATCGAGCTTGATCAGTATCTTCAATTCGAAGAATGAATTTACCATTGAATTTTTTGGCAAAGAGATAATTAAACAGAGCTGTCCTAACTCCTCCAATATGAAGCCCACCGGTTGGGCTTGGTGCAAATCTTACTCTAACGTTCTCCATCTATATTTTTAATTGGAGCGCAAAAATAAGAATCAGAACATGGAATGCTAAGTAATGCCTCTTTTATTGGAATGTGGCTATGCAGGATATTTCCACATTGACGCCTTTTGGTAGACCGCTTACCTCTACAGTCTCTCTTGCCGGAGGATTATCGTTAAAGTATTTGCCGTATATTTCATTGATACGGGCAAAATCATTCATGCTGGAAACAAAAATGGAACATTTCAGTATGCGTTCAAAAGATAAGCCAGCCTCTTCCAAGATAAATTGAAGGTTCTTCATTACCTGGTCAGTTTCTTCCTCAATTGTCCCTTCAATCAGCTTACCTGTAGATTGATCTATAGGAATTTGTCCTGACACATAAAGGGTATTTCCTGCTTTTACAGCTTGTGAATATGGTCCTATTGGAGCAGGGGCCTTTGATGAATTAATTATTTCTTTCATGCTACAAATTACTCGACTGTAACAGACTTAGCCAAATTTCTTGGTTGGTCAACATTTGCGCCTCTCATTACTGCAATGTGGTAGCTTAGCAGTTGGAGTGGGATAACAGAGACTAAAGGCATCAGCGATTCATGAGTTGACGGTACTTCGATCGTAAAGTCAGCCATCCCCGGGATGAGTGAGTCCCCTTCAGTTACAACCGCAATTACAACCCCTTTCCTGGCTTTAACCTCTTGAATATTTGATACTATTTTGTCATAGCTGCTATCTCTAGTTGCAATAACTACGACAGGCATGTTTTCATCAATGAGTGCAATCGGTCCATGCTTCATTTCTGCAGCAGGGTATCCTTCTGCATGGATATATGAGATCTCTTTTAGCTTCAGTGCTCCTTCTAAAGCTACAGGAAAGTTGTATCCTCTTCCCAGATAAAGAAAATTTGAGGCATTCTTGAACATATCAGAGATTTCCTCAATTTTATCATTTGACTGTAATGCTTTTTCAACTTTACTTGGAATAAGACTCAACTCTCTAAGCAACTGCTGAAATCTATTTTCCGCAATTGTCCCTTTGTTTTTAGCCGCTTTTAACGCGATCATGTAGAGAACGGTAAGTTGAGCCGTAAATGCTTTTGTAGAAGCGACCCCAATTTCAGGTCCGGCATGAAGATATGCCCCCTCATGGGAAACTCTTGAAATCGAGGACCCAACAGTGTTAACAACACCCAGGACAATGGCTCCTTTGCTTTTAGCAAGTTCAATTGCTGCTAATGTATCTGCAGTTTCACCTGACTGGGAGATGGCAATTACTATATCTCCTTCATTAATAACGGGGTTTCTGTATCTAAACTCTGAGGCATATTCTACTTCCACCGGAATTCTACATAAGTCCTCGAAGATGTATTCAGCTACTAATCCAGCATGCCAAGAAGTTCCGCATGCTATTATGACAATCCTTTCTGCATTTTGAAGAGCCTTAGCATAATTTCTGATTCCACCAAGGGTTAATTCACCTTTTTCAGCGTTAAGCCGACCTCTCATACAATCTGCAATGGAAATCGGCTGTTCAAAAATTTCCTTGTGCATGAAGTGATCATGGCCTCCTTTTTCTATAGCTTCTAATTCAAGCTCAAGGGTTTGAATGTAGGGTGTTTGTGGAATGTCGCGCGAGTCCTTTATGTGATACTCCCCGTTTTCCATTACCACAATTTCTTCGTCTTTTAAATAAATCACCTCATTGGTATGCTCAATAATAGGGGTAGCATCGGAGGCAAGATAGAATTCATCTTTTCCAAGACCCAGAACCAATGGACTACCTTTTCTTGCGGCCACAAGCTTATTCGGTGTATCCATAGATATAATGGCTATGGCATAAGCTCCAATTACTTTGGTCAACGCAATTCTTAATGCGTCCTCAAGTGAAAGATTCTCACTTTTTTTAATATCCTCAATGAAGTTTACAAATACCTCTGTATCAGTATCACTTTCAAATGTATAACCTCTCTGAATTAAGTCTTTTTTAAGCGAACCATAATTCTCTATAATTCCATTATGGATAATTGCAAGATTTCCACTATTTGATACATGTGGATGAGCGTTTACATCATTAGGTTCGCCATGAGTAGCCCACCTAGTATGCCCTATTCCAATGGTGCTTTTAAAAGATTGATTTTCGGTTATTTGTTCCAATTCTCTAACCTTACCCTCTTTCTTATGAACGTCTATTTCACCATTTTCAATTAAGGCGATACCTGTACTATCATAACCTCTATACTCTAGACGTTTAAGTCCACTTAATAAAATGGGGTAAGCTTTTTTCTTTCCAACATAACCAACTATTCCACACATAGAACTAATTTTTTATTGATCTACCTCAGTGTAATAGAGTTTAAGCTTAATTCCATCATTAATAAGCAGAGTTCGTTGAAGCGTAACGTCTGTATTACTAACTAAAACCAAATCCTCTACATTTTTAGTAATGCTTGTCAATGGATTTCTAAACTTTAAACTATCGGTGCTCTCAAGACTTACAAACTCTCTGTATAGTTGTTGATAAAATAATGAGGAGGTTAAAAGTATGGATGTTTTGCTTTCACTCAAATTGCCAGTAGCAGGAATCACTTCGAGACCAAGGTACCCATTGTCAGACATCACAATATTTCCGAAAGGATTACTCACTCTTGCAGGACCAAAAATCCCCATATCAGACTTTCTGATGTAATTCATAAAGCCTGTAAGTGTATCCCGATCATTTTCACTTTCAAATTCAAATGAGATCGTGGCATTATTAATCAGAATATTGTCATTTTCATTGTAAAAGCTTGCAAGTTCGGTCAAATCAAATGCAGTGCTGATGCCTGAAATAGGATCTATCAAAGTTTGTCCCGTTGAAATATCAAAGTCTTGTTTTTCCATTATTCCATCATACTCCGAACCTGACCTATCTCTATTTAAATAGGTGTAATTTTTAGTTGTCAACCTGAAGTAAGTTAAGTAGGTAGTGTCCTTAGCATCAGGCCCTCTTGGGGAGGAGTATAGCACTAATCTGGAAGTATCACTTGCAAGACTGAAAGATGCGATGCTTTCAGAAGCTCCACCAGGAATTAACCCTAGTGGTTTAAATTCAGCAGTACCAATTGTTTGTGTTGTGTCACCTGCTATATCACTTAGTTCATTAAAGAAATCTGCGGCATAAGTGTCATCCAGTCTAACTCGATACAATGTGTCTGTAACAGTATTTATTGATTGAGAAAAGCTCCCTACTTGATCAGAGACTGATTGTTGGAGGTTTGAAAGATATATAGCGTTACTTACCAAAGTATTAGTAAGTTCATGAATTCCAAACTCTTGAAAAGAATTACCTCGTTGGGGAATTATTTCATTAGCCTCAAAAATTATAACAAGAGAGTCGACCTTTAACGTGTCAGCAGGATTACCATTTGTCGTCGTTGCTTTCGTACGTGGTAACGGACCACTTTCATAAGAAAATTGAAAGTATCCTTCGGCATCAACTGTACCTGTCAAAGGGTCTGTATAGCTCCCTACCAGAACTCTGTTTTCTCCATCAGTCCTAAGGCTATCAAGATAAATATTTGTGGCAGGTAGCGTGAATTCTATAAACTTAACATTTGCGCCTGATCCCAGGTCGTACTTTATACCAAGATCATTTTGGGTATCGCAACCGAAAAAAACCGGGATGAAAAGCATCAGTCCCGGTTTTAAAATCTTCCTAAGTGAGCGCTTCCTAGCCAATAAGTTCATTGTATAAGTTGTAGTAAGACTCCTCAAAATTCTCATCCTTCTCAATCGTATCTGTTTTCTTATCTCCTAAATCTGCAATTAACTTTTTAAAACTATCTGTGTTTTCTTCATTTGCATTAATTACTGCATCCGCATATTGCATGCCAAGCTTTACAAATCCATCATAATCAGCCGTTTTAAGAGGATCAAGCATTTGATCGTCAATATCGATCATTTTTACTTTTTCTAACAAGTCATCACCAAATTTATGGGTGAAACGATTGTTATAAATTGTGAAAACGGTCTTTGAGTCCTTGTAAATAGGATCGTTTTTATACGTCGTTTTGGTGTAGAGTGGAATAAGACTAGTCATCCAATCATTACAATGAATAATATCAGGAGACCATCCCAACTTCTTTACTGTTTCCAAAACTCCCTTGCAAAAGAAGATCGCACGCTCATCATTGTCTTCGAAGAAATTATCTTCTTTGTCAAAAAAGACGGATTTTCTGTAGAAGTAGTCTTCATTATCGATAAAGTAAACCTGCAATTTGGCATTAGGTATCGATGCTACCTTTATTACCAATGGTTTCTCTTCATCACCAACCGCGATATTTATACCTGAAAGTCTGACGACTTCATGTAGTCTATTCTTTCTTTCGTTGATGAGTCCAAATCGTGGAACTAAAATCCTAATTTCCATTCCCCGTTCCTGCATAGCTTGGGGCAACCTTCTCACAAACTCCGCTACTTCAGTGGTTTTGAGAAACGGGTTTATTTCACTAGCCACATAGAGGATTCTAATGTTTTCCATAAGTGCTTTTGATTAATTTCTTGATGGGACCTTAAAAATGAGCACAAATTTACCATTTTTTTGATTTATTATCAACGCTTTCAATAAGTTAGCCAATTAAATTGAGCGATAATATGCGCATTATTAGCGCCCTGGGCGAGTTAACAGAACTAATTTCAACATTTAAAAAAAATAACCAGACCATAGGATTTGTGCCTACAATGGGCGCATTGCATGATGGCCACCTCTCTTTAATTCTTCAATCCATTAAAGAGAATGACTCAACTGTCGTCAGTATTTTTGTAAATCCGCTTCAGTTTGATAACGCCTCGGACTTGGAAAAGTACCCTAGAGTCATCGACGAAGACATTAAAATGCTTGGTGAAAATCGCGTAGATGCGGTATTCGTGCCTGAAGAGCAAACGTTTTATCCACAGAAACCAATTATATCAATAGATTTCGGAATTCTTTCAGAGAGATTGGAAGGCAAGTTTAGGAAAGGTCATTTTGAGGGAGTTGGTGTCGTCGTAAGTAAATTTTTGCATTTGGTTGACCCAGACAAAGTTTATTTCGGGTTGAAAGATTTACAGCAATACCTTTTGATTAAGCGGATGTGTAATGATTTACACTTTCAATGCAAAGTCATAGGGGTGGACACAGTGCGGGAGGAATCCGGATTGGCTCTTTCTTCTCGAAACAGACGGATTTCATCAGACGGATTGAAGGTTGCTGCCGTTATAAATAGGGGCTTGAATGTCATCAAAAAGGGTATTGAAGAGCGGAAAGATTTACAAAGATTGCTTCATGATGTAAACAAGATGTATGAGTCTGAGAAAGGATTCGAGTTAGAGTATTTGGAAGCTGTGAGTCCAGCAGATCTATCTACAGTAGATAATTATTCTACTCTTTCCGAACTTGCCATATGCGTTGCGGGTTATGTAGAGGGCGTGAGATTAATTGATAATCTATATTTGCGGCTCAAATAGCAGGGGAATGTTCATAGAGGTATTAAAATCGAAGATTCACAGAGTTAAAATTACTGAAGCAGAGCTTCATTATGTAGGATCAATCACAATTGATGAGGATTTGATGGATGCTGCGAATCTGATTGAAAATGAAAAAGTGCAAATCGTTAACATTAATAATGGTGAGCGACTAGAAACGTATGTGATTAAAGGCGTTAGGGGTTCAGGACAGATATGTTTGAACGGTCCAGCGGCCCGGAAGGCTCAGGTTGGAGATATAATTATTATCATCTCGTACTGCTCACTCGAGCAATCAGAAACAAAGAATCATAGTCCTATTGTGATTTTCCCTAATGAAAAGAACAAGCTCGGTTCTTAAAAGCTAATGTCCAAAAACTTATTTGCTTTCCTAAAAATTCTGATAAGTGTAGGTCTTGCAGGTCTTCTGCTGTATTTGGTTTTCAGAAATGTGGATTGGATGGAATTCTGGGATCGGGCCAAATCTGTTGATTATAGCTGGGTGATCGCATCCATCATTTTGTCAATTGTCGCATATGTAGCTCGCGCTTATCGTTGGAATATCCTGCTAGAACCTTTAGGATATGATTTGAAAACTTCTAGAACAACTTTGGCTGTATTGATCGGTTATTTAGCCAACCTGGCTTTACCTCGGCTAGGGGAAATAACCAGATGTGGGGTTTTGAAACGAAACGACAATGTTTCTATGCCTTCAGCTTTCGGGAGTGTGGTGACTGAAAGAATAGTTGACGTGTTCACATTGTTCCTTTTTATTATCATTAGTCTTTTTCTAGAATCTCAACGTCTTTATGAATTTTTACATGATGCGTACAAAGATTTAAACATTCCGTATCCTATTTTGGCCGGTTTGGTACTCACGATGATAATAGGTTTGGTCACCTTAATTATTGTTGTACGGAAAAGGGATGGGCTGAAAGGAAAGTTTGCCGTGTTACTTAAAGGCTTTATCGATGGGCTATTGTCCCTTAAGGATATAAAAAGGCCTATCGGGTTCATTGTTTCTACTCTTGTTCTTTGGCTTGTTTACTATCTCATGTCTTACATAATCATATTTTCTCTTCCAGAAACATCTCATCTGGGACCAGGGGTTGGATTTATGCTTCTCATAACTGGTGGAATTGCCCTGTCAATTCCCGTCCAGAGTGGTTTTGGCACGTATCATGGGATGATAGCTGGTATGCTCTTGCTATATGCAGTAGACGAAAATACGGGGATATTTTTGGCTACATTACTCCACACTTCACAAATAGTCTCAGTAGCATTATTTGGCAGCATTGCACTGATAATCTCGCTGATAATTAGAAGAAAAAAGTCCAAAGAAGACAAATTGGCAGAGTAAAAAACTGGCCTGAAAATGGTGGCAACTTCAATGAATACTTTGACGTATTCGATGGTATTGGTTTCAGTGTTTAAAAAAGAATAAAATTATGTTAATAGTAATAATAGTCGTGTTTATGATTGCCAGTTGGGCAGTTAGCACTCGATTGAAGAATAAATTCAAAAAATACTCTCAGGTTCAATTAGGGTCAGGACTATCCGGAAGAGAAATCGCGGAATTGATGCTCAGGGACAATGGCATCCATGATGTAACTGTTACTTCTGTGCAAGGCAAGCTGACTGATCATTATAACCCTGCAAACAAAACGGTTAATCTTAGCCCCGACGTTTACAATGGAAGATCAGCCGCAGCGGCAGCTGTTGCCGCTCACGAGTGTGGTCATGCCGTACAGCATGCAAAGGCTTATCAGTGGTTGGAGTTTCGCTCAGCAATGGTTCCTGTTCAAAATGTAAGTGCGAAGGTCATCAATGCTGTTTTTATGATGATGTTTTTTGGTGCCTTCTTTTTGCCTCAGGTGATACCTTTCGAATTAGCGATTCTGGTAATTATTGGCTGTTATAGTGTCTTTACACTTTTTGCGTTTGTCACCCTCCCGGTAGAATATGATGCCAGTAACCGAGCGTTGGCATGGATAAAAGATAGAAATATTGTGGATGATCGGGAGCATGCGATGGCGAAAGACGCGCTAAACGCAGCGGCTTCTACTTATTTGGTAGCTGCTCTGGGTGCGCTGGCTACACTACTCTATTATGTAATGATCTTCCTGGGTAGCAGGGACTAAAAATTAACAATAATAAAAAAAGGGAAGCATATTATGCTTCCCTTTTTTTGTGATTTTAAAGTATTTATTAATTGGTTGTTGTTATTTCCTCTTGCACAAGAATTTCTAAGCTAATTTCACCAGTAGGACCGTCTCCAGCAGCAATTGAATTTACTAAAATTAACCCTCGTTTAGAACCTCCAGATTTCGATGCATCAGTTGCAAAGGCTAGAACTTCACCCTCAACCAATCCACTTTCTATACCTGGATCAGTATCAGCAGCTTCAGCAGCCTCATAAACGTCATCAATGTCAGCAAATGTAGTTACTTCGTTAAAAGCAGCAGCATTTAAAGAAGTTCGTCGGAAAGTGGTTGAATTTCTAGTGCCCCATGCTGATTGACCATAATCGAACGGATAGCTTGCAGGATCAGATAGAGTAGCCGCTGTTCCTCCTGTTCCAGATCCGTAAAAGTATCCAAAATCAATGTCTGCCGATAACGGATCAGAAGTATCATTGACTTGATCCATTGAGTATCTATCCCCAGTATTTGTACTAAAAAAAGTCAATGAAGATTTAACACCTGAATCATCTTGTGGAGCAGCCAAAAGAACTGCTGTGTAAGGTCTAGCATCCGGAGATGGAGCAGCAATAATGTCATAGGTAAATGTCACCACCGCTGAAGTTTGACCTAAATCATCAACCGCTTCGATTTCGAAAGTAGCTGTATTGCCAATCTGATCAACAGTAGGAGCAGTTATATTAAGTGCTAGGCTACCTGAGGTATCGCCTGAATCAGCTCCCAGGTCAGCTCTGCTGTAAGAAGTACCGTTTACGTCAAGTCCATTTACACCACCTGGTGCAGAGACTGAGATGTTCAAAACAACAGCGGAACCAACTGCTACCTCTTCTCCACTTGCTAATGCTTCACCATCAACAGTAGCTGAAACAGTTACAGAAGGAAGAACGGCCGAAATAGCATCATCCTTTCCACAACTTGTGATGACAAACGCAGCTAAAACACAAACTATTGGTAATAATTTCAATTTAATTTTCTTCATAAATGTGATTTTTGATATAAAGTGATAAAGTTAACGACTCTAAAGACACCCTAAGTATCCGTTTCGTTCAATACCAACAAAAACTAGTTAGAATTAGTTTTTTATTAGTGGCTGCAGTCAATTGAATATATTTGCGGCCGATTCTTAAAAACATAAATCAAGATATGAATTTCAATTTTACTGAGGAGCAATTAGCGGTAAGAGATGCAGCAAGAGATTTTGCACAAAAGGAACTTTTACCTGGTGTTATTGAACGTGATGAGAAGCAACAATTTCCTGCTGAGCAAATAAAGCAATTGGGTGAGCTTGGTTTTATGGGGATGATGGTAGATCCAAAATACGGGGGGAGTGGAATGGATACCGTTTCATACGTTTTGGCGATGGAAGAAATCTCTAAAATAGATGCATCTACTTCAGTTTGTATGTCGGTAAATAACTCTTTGGTGTGCTGGGGACTGGAAAAATATGGAACAGAAGAGCAGAAAGAGAAATACCTTAAACCATTGGCTAGTGGTCAAAAAATTGGTGCCTTTTGTCTTTCCGAACCGGAAGCCGGATCTGATGCAACATCGCAAAGAACAACGGCCGAAGATAAAGGAGATCATTACTTACTCAATGGGACAAAGAATTGGATTACCAATGGAAACTCTGCCTCTTTTTACATTGTAATGGCCCAAACCGATGCGGAGAAAAAGCATAAAGGGATAAACGCGATCATTGTTGAGAAGGGAATGGAAGGCTTCACCGTAGGGAGAAAGGAAGATAAGCTGGGGATCAGAGGTAGCGATACTCATTCACTCATGTTTCAAGATGTGAAGGTTCCTAAAGAAAACAGAATAGGAGAGGACGGATTTGGATTTACGTTCGCTATGAGTGTGCTGAATGGTGGAAGAATAGGTATAGCTGCACAAGCTTTAGGAATTGCTTCAGGAGCTCTTGAATTGGCATTGAAATACTCGCAAGAAAGAAAAGCTTTTGGCGTGGAAATTTCAAAGCACCAAGCCATTCAATTTAAGCTAGCCGATATGGCAACTCAAGTCGAAGCTGCAAGACTTCTTTGCCTGAAAGCTGCACAAAAAAAAGATGCAGGTGAGGACTTTTCACAAGAAGGAGCAATGGCCAAGCTATTTGCCTCTGAAGTAGCTATGACACAGACTGTGGAGGCTGTACAAATACATGGAGGTTATGGATATGTGAAGGAATTTCATGTAGAGAGGTTGATGAGGGATGCTAAAATCACTCAGATTTACGAAGGGACTTCTGAAATACAACGGATTGTTATTTCTCGTGGTTTATTGAAATAGTTCAATACTTTCCGACTGAGCAATTCTCCATCTATTAGGTTTTGAGGGTGAATATTATTAGATTCGTCCTATTATTTTACTATTTATTAATAGATTAACCAGCTTTATTTATAAATGGAGGATTACAACAAAATCATTGAATCACTTGAGATTCGATATATCAAGGCTAAAAATATTAATATTTTAAAGCCGGTTACTATCGATAATAACTATGAAGTAGAGAATTACCTCATACTTGTCACAGGTGGTGAAATCAAATTTGGTAAGGAGAAAGAAAGAGCCTCGGCAGGAGATGTAATCTTCGTGCCCGGAGGTAGACCTATCTCCATGAGCTACGGTACTGGCACTCCAACCATTCTATCAAAAGATGACTTCCTGACAAATAAAGACCAATTTCTGAAGTCTTATGGAGAGCATTCCATGGGTGACGAGCATTACAGCTATGTAGCTTTTGATGCTAAAGCTTTTGATTCAGTAAACTTCTTCTCTTCCCTGGATATTCCCTGCTTCAAGATTGAAGAAAATTACAAGCTGGCTGGTCTAATCAAGCAAATTAATGATGAGGTTAAGGACAGTATGCCGGGTCGTGATCGTATTGTTAAAGTGTTGACCGAGAATATGACCATAGAGCTTATTAGGTATATTCTCAATAACAGCCTGTTTGTTGAAAAATTGGCAACAAATAGCACATACTTTAAAGATCCGCGGCTCATCGACATCTTCACTTTCATCAAGGAAAACCTATCCGACGACTTATCCAACAAGGTTTTAGCCAATGTGGCTAATGTTTCTGAAGATTATGTGGGGCAGTACTTTAAGATGTTAACTGGCATCAATCCGCAGGATTACATCGAGTATCAACGAATGGAAGCAGCAGTTAACTTGCTTCGCACCAGTAAGAAAAGTATCCGTGATATAGGCAAAGAGGTTGGTTATAAAGACACTGCCTATTTCTGTCGACGATTTAAAATGATGTTTGGCATACCTGCCGGTAAGATGAGGCGGAGAGAGTCGTTGATGAACGTTTAATTCTCTTTTTCTTTAGCAACAACATTCTCGTCCTCATCCTCCTTTTCATCAATTACTCCTTCGATAATCCGCTCGATGTAAGGAATGGCTAAAGCTGTCAATCTTGATGTGATGCCTTGACCTTGCGTCTTTCTCTTCTTCTTAGGTTTTTCATTCTCTTCATCATCATCGTTAAAAATGACATTAAAGATCCAGTAACCCAGAATAGTAACTACTCCTGTTATTAGCGCGATCTTACCGATTCTCATTGCTTTCTCCTTCATTTCATCAGAGTCAGCATCAAGTTGAAGCTTAATTTTTTTCTCACGTTCTTCCAAGGATTTTACCTTATCCTTAATTGTCTCTTTCTTGCTCATATTTTGCTTCCTCTAATTTAATAATCAATGCTTCAATCCATTTTTGCAACTTCCTGCTTTTGACAAGGAGAATAACTACAATTATAATGAGGAGGTAAGCTCCTGAAATGATAAGATATCCCAGATAGGTACTTTCAAGTCCCAGATTTATCATCTCTGAAAATGCAATACTCAAAAAGAACAGGAAGAAAAGGCCGAATACCGCCACCATGGAAAGTGCAAAAATACCTGAAAGCATCCGAGCTATTCTGGCAATAATACGAAGCTTTATTTGCTCCGTTTTCACCTCAATAAACTCTACGATATTGTCAATCACCTTTCTAGCAGAAGATGCCATATTTAGCTTGTTTGTTCACAAAACTAACCTTCTGATTTTATTTCTACGGGATCTTTTGATTTTTCGGAATTATTCGAGAAATAAATCAGTGTGAAGGGCAGTAAAAAGAATGCAAATAGGATATACGCAAAACCGACCAATCGAACCTTCATGGTAATTCTCCCTAACCTCTTTGCTATTAACACGGGTATTTGAGATACGTATGGAATTAAGAAGAATATGATGACCCCAATAAGGTTAAATAGTAAGTGGACGATTGCTAAACTAATTGCAGCTTCGGACTGAAAAATAGCAGCCAATAAGGCTGTAATGGTAGTTCCAATATTAGCGCCAAGAATAAATTGGAATGCCTTTTTCACCTTAACCTTTCCTGTTGCGACTAGCGGTACAATTAAGGAAGTAGTCAGTGAACTTGACTGAGCAAGGGAAGTGATGATTAACCCCCAGCCAAAAGCCCGGTATTTGTTTTTAAAAACGACATTCTCGAATCTATCCTTCGTTTTTCCTATAAGTATCTTATACAGCCATTTTGAGATAAACTTGATGCAAGCAAAAAGGAGTAAAATCCCGATCAATAATGTGAGGATTGGGCCAATAGTCGACACTAGCCATGTAGTAGAGGTTTCAAAAAGGGATAGTCCGAAAGAACTACTTTCAATTCCAGTTTCTTTTGCTATATAAATAGAAGAAGAAATGTACGCGCTAAGTTTTTCCAGAAAATGATATTTCACTTCTAAAGGAAAAAGTAACAGGACCGTTAGAATGTTGAAGAAATCATGTGATGTGCCGGCAGCAACAGCCCGCTTGAATTCCTTTTTCTTGGAAATATAACTCATTGAAATGATCGTACTTGTAATCGTGGTTCCAATGTTGGCGCCCAAAATAATCGGAATGGCATTTTGAAGACTCAATGCTCCGGATGCCACTGTAGCCACGGCGATGGAAGTAGTCGTAGAACTACTTTGTAACAACGCAGTGGATAGCAAACCAATGAATAAACCGATGAATGGATTGGCAGTCACTGCAGAAATGCTCTCAATCATTCCCCCAGTCATCTCACCAATTGATATTCCCATCAATTCTATAGACAGCAGGAATATAAGTATGGAGCAGACAATGACGACTGTCCTTGACAATATGGTTTGATAATTAGTTTTTTCCATGTCAGATGACAGGAGAAGGTCGTTTATCATCCCTCTAATTCTTCTTTTAGCTCACGCTCTTTTTCTCCCGTCATCGCTTCCGAAACGTTGATGGCATGATCACCAACCTTTTCGCATAGATGGAAGAGATCTTTGTACCATCCGTCTCTCTGCGGATCATACTTATCCTTCTTGATATCCTTGGTCAGATCTTTCCGCAAGGAATTTCGCAATGAATCAATCTTTTCTTCCACGATCATTGCTGGCTCAAGTGAGTTTACTTTTTCGGTTGAATCTAAATTCTTATACATGATTAGCAGAGCTTCATCTATAAGCTCCATCATCTCCTGAAGGTTTTTCACCTGCTTACTTTTGAATTTTTTCTCACTTTTCAAAATACGCTCAACATCTCTCGACATTTGGAAAAAGATATCTCCAATTCGCTCCAGGTCATTGACCGAACTAAGCAGGCTAGTTACCTTAATTGCACTTGTATTACTTAAGGTACCCTCAGAAGAAACTTTCATTAGGTATTCGCCTATTTCCTGCTCCATTCTGTCAGTGATGATTTCGTAATCCCTGATCTTCTTGAGGAGCTTTTTCTGCTTCTTAGGTTTGTCTTCCACAATCAGATTTTGGAATTGCTTAGACATCTTCTGTGTCATTTCACCCATTCTTACCGTCTCCTTTCGAGCTTCTTCAATGGATAGCTCGGAGGTATTCATCATACCAGTGCTGATGTATTCCAAAGAGAATTCATCTTCACCTGTAGACTTGATGGCACGAGTAACAGTTTTGGCAATGAAATTGACAAACCAGACAAGTAATAAGGTGTTTAGAATATTAAAAGTCGAGTGGAATATAGATAGTGCGATTGGAATACTTGTTGCCGTAGCAAATGGAGAATCTGATCCGCTTGAGACTAAATACCAATCCACTAAGCTTAGTGCTGGTCTGATTAGAATAAGGATCCATAGCACACCAAATAGATTGAATATCAAATGCGATAACGCGGCTCTCTTTGCATGAACATTTCCAACTAAGGCCGCAAGATTTGCGGTAATTGTGGTGCCAATATTCTCACCAAGTACCATTGCAGCTGCCAATTCAAACGGAATCCATCCATTATTTGCCATTACAAGTGTAAGTGCCATTGCTGCACTGGAAGACTGAACGATCACAGTGAGAGCCGTACCAATCAAAACAAATAAGAGAATGGATAGATAACCTAAATCTGTATATCTACTAAGAAATTCAAGAATTTCAGGGTTTGCTTTAAGATCAGGAACTGAGTCTTTTAGCAAGGCGAGTCCCATGAAAAGAAGTGCAAAACCCACAAGTACCTCGCCCCAGAACTTTAATCGCTCACGATTAAAAAACATCAATGGGAAACCAATGGCAATTATCGGCAAGGCATAACTAGCTATTTTAACTTTGAATCCAACAATTGAAATTAACCATGCAGTGATTGTGGTACCAATATTGGCACCCATGATGACACCAATTGATTCCGTTAATGACAGAAGTCCTGCATTTACAAAGCTGACCACAAGCACAGTGGTCGCAGAAGAAGACTGAACCAAGCTAGTGATGGTAAAGCCGGTAAAGACTCCTTTAAAACGATTAGAAGTCATTGAGCTGAGAATGTTTCTCATTTTTGCTCCGGCTACTTTTTGGATGCCCTCACTCATGACTTTCATACCGTAGATGAAGAAGCCGAGTGCACCTAGTAGGTTAAGTAATTCTAACAATCCGTATTGCATAGTCTTTCAAGATTTGCCGCAAAGATAAAATTCTAATGTGTCGTGAGTATTACGGCAATATTTAATAAACACACATTAATAACTAATTGATAATCAATTTCTTAAAAGATAAATATGACCTCTCGATAGTTGGCCTGATGAATCCTGTTTAATATTTAGTTAATGTTTAGGTAACATTGCAGCTTATAAAATTGCTGGAATGAAAAAAATCTACTCTACTCTACTTTTTTCCGCCTTTATACTACTTCATGTTCACGCCCAGGATCCTGTATCAACCTCATGGGGTAAAAGATTAAACCTTATTGCTAAAGATTCAACTTTTGCACTAAAGTTTGGATTCAGATTTCAAACGCTTTATGATGGACGGTACAATTTGGATACCGACACATACGAAGATGCTTTACTCGTAAGGAGATCCAGGCTAAAGTTTGATGGTTGGGCAATTGACCCAAGCATAGTCTATAAGGTAGAACTTGCAGTTTCAAACAGAGATCATCGAAGTGGTCATGCAAGTGAATTTGGCAATACAGCCAATATTGTGCTTGATGCAGTTGCCAAATGGAATTTCGCCAAAGGCTGGTATGTGTGGTATGGTCAAACAAAATTGCCAGGTAACAGAGAGCGGGTGATATCATCACAAAATTTGCAATTTGTTGATCGAAGTTTGGTCAACTCAAGATTTAACTTAGATCGTGATGTGGGAATTCAGTTAAGACATAAAAATGCTACCAATCAGTTTAGACAGATGCTAGCAATTTCTCTTGGTGAAGGAAGGAATGTGATTTCCAGAAATCAAAAAAACGGATACGAGATAACAGGAAGACTGGAATTTTTACCGCTGGGAACTTTTGTTGGTAAAGGAGACTATATCGGTTCTGATATTCAAAGAGAAGAAACGCCAAAATTGTCTATTGGAATTACAGGTGATATAAATACGAATGCCATTCGTTCCCGAGGGAACCTTGGAGGTTTCAATGTAGATGCAGAGGGTGAATACATCGCTAGCGACATCAAGTCATTTATTGCTGACATGATGTTTAAATACAAAGGAATGTCAGCTATGTCAGAGTTTGTTTCACGGTCTGTAGATAGAAATAATGATAGTTTTGGAACGGGTACTGGCTTTGTATTTCAGGCGGGTTATCTGATGCCATCAAACTGGGAGATTGCTGGCCGATTCACCACGATCGATGCGGATGCAAATCAATCGGTTTTTGCAGATCAAAAAGAGTATACATTAGGCGTGTCCAGGTATATTTCAGGTCATGATCTAAAATTTCAAACAGATATTAGTTATCAGACTTTTCCCGGCCAAACTACTGAGTATTTGATATTCAGATTCCAGACAGAGTTTGCACTTTGATCAGGAGTTGAGTTCATTGATCGCCAGGTATGCCATAAGACCCATGCCAGTTTTCAATGCATTTTCGTCAATGTTGAAGGTAGGGGTATGAACCCCTGATGTGATGCCCTCGGTTTCGTTTCTTGTTCCAAGCCGATAAAAGCATCCCGGAACTTCATGGGTATAGAATGCAAAGTCTTCAGCTGCCATCCAAAGGTCTAACTCTACGACGTTTTCTTCTCCCATATAGGTCTTTGCTGCTTCTATGTTTTTTTGTGTGTAATCTTCGTCATTCACTAAAAAAGGATAACCTGAAGCGATGTGAACGTCACACGATCCGCCCATAGAAGTTGCGATAGCGCTTGAAATGTCTTTTATTTTTTGAAGGGCTTGCTTTCGCCAGTCTTCATTAAATGTCCGGAATGTACCGTCAATTTTGACTTCATTCGGTATGACGTTATTCACATTCCCCCCTGCAATTTTTCCAAACGATAGGACGGATGGAATTTTTGGATTAGCCATTCTACTTACAATCTGCTGAAGCGAGACAATGATTTGACTGGCAATTGCTATCGGATCCACAAAACTTTCAGGCATGGCTGCATGCCCGCCTTTACCTTTTATGGTGAGATAGACCTCATCGGCACTGGCCATGTATTTCCCTTTTCTAAAACCAACTTTGCCTTCAGTGATGAGTGGCATTACATGCTGCCCTAGAATCTTTTCTGGTTCAGGATTTTTTAAGATTCCTTCTTTAATAAGGATGGATGCTCCACCAGGTGACTTTTCTTCTCCTGGCTGGAAAATAAACTTTACTGTTCCATTGAATTGATCTGTAAGTTGATTCAAGATCTTCGCTACACCCAGAAGGTTGGAAGTGTGTACATCATGCCCACATGCATGCATGACGCCCTCATTTTTTGATTGATATGGAACATCATTTGCTTCCTTAATGGGAAGTGCATCAATATCTGCCCGTAGGGCAATCGTCTTACCTTTGTCTTTTCCTTCCAGACAAAAAGTAACGCCAGTTTCTGCTATCCTTTGAATATCATTAATTCCAAACTCTTTGAGTTTTGATTCAATAAAATTTGCGGTATTAAATTCCTGAAAAGAAAGCTCAGGATTAGCATGTATGTGTCTTCTAACCTCTAGAATTTCTTCAAAATGTGTCTCTGAAAGTGACTTTATTTTTTGAATCAGGTCACTCATATTTTTGTAAGAATCTTTCAGGTATTAAAAGTGCCTTTGGAAATTCCTCCTTCACTTGTTCGTATACCCTGTTGGCCTTTAACCGATTGGTGAATCTGCCTGCCTTTACGCGAAAGTTGGGCTGGTGGTAGCTTATTTTTGGTTCCAATTCTGGGAAAAACTCATACATTTTTGAGCGAGCTTCATTCGCCTCGTCTCTGCTATTCCCAGAATAAACTTGTATGATGTGCCCATCGACGTACTTCCCTGCTTTGTTTTCCAGATATGCAATCTTAGCAATACTGTCCAGCTCCATGCTAATGTGACCTGTGAGGGGGGTGTAAGGCTCGGAAACCAGCTCCTGACTCACATTCACACTATCTTTTTTATCCACACTCAGTGCTTTCCTGTGAATACTAAGATCTTCAGAGTATTTACTGGTCGAGGTTGGGGTAGTGGCTTTACAAGCTGCCAGGAAAAGAAGTATGACTAGTCGATAAGTACGCATTTATTGTTTTTTATATCGTCTTCTACTGTCTTGTATTTAACGTCTTTCTTCACAGACCCATCCGCATATTGAACGTTGACACGCTGATTTCTGCTTGCAATCTTTTGAGACTGCACGGGTTGCGTCTGCTGCTGCACCGGTGGTCTGTTGCCACCCTGTGGTCCTGCAAGAGCAGATCTGCTTTCTTCTTTTTGCTCCTGATAATTACGAGCGGTCCGTTGTTTTTGAGCAGCCTGAACATCATCAGCTTGCTCAACCGGAATTTCTGCTTTCATCAGGAATGAGATCGTCTCCTCATTGACCTTGCCGATGAATCGCTTGAACATCTCAAAGCCTTCGAATTTGTAGATCAAAAGTGGATCTTTTTGCTCGTATTGAGCATTTCGCACACTCTGGCGTAGATCATCCATTTCTCTCAGGTGTTCTTTCCATAGTAAATCTATGGTTGCCAAAGCGATCATTTTTTCCATTTCAAGGATGACCTCTTCACCCTCAGTCTCAACGGCTCTTTTGAGATTTACCGAGGTGCCGATTTGTTTTTTACCATCTGTGAAGGGAACAAGCACGTTTTCCAGCGTAGCTCCTCGGGTAAGGTTTAGCTGCTTAAGAATTGGAAGCGCCTTATCTCTTATAAGTTGGTTCTTTTGCTGATAACTATTTAGTGCTTCATTATATAGCTTTTCTGCCAAGACATTCTCATCAGTTTTTTCAAGTTCTTCTTGAGAAATAGTGAAGTCAAATCCTAAGATGGAAATGGCATTAAGCTTAAGGCTGTCCAGATCGTTTGTTGCTTTTGCATTGAATATGATGTCCTCACATGTTTCTAGCAACATATTTAAAATGTCCAGCTCGAGTCTTTCTCCATAAAGGGCATTTTTTCTTCTTTTATAGATAACCTCACGCTGACTGTTCATTACGTCATCGTACTCGAGAAGATTTTTACGAATAGCGAAGTTGTTCTCTTCTACCTTTCGTTGAGCACGCTCTATTGATTTGGTAATCATTGAGTGCTGGATCACTTCACCTTCCTGAAGACCTAAGCGGTCCATTATTTTGGCAACCCTGTCAGACATGAATAATCGCATCAGGTTGTCTTCCAAAGACACATAGAATTGAGAAGAACCAGGATCTCCCTGTCTACCCGAACGACCTCTTAGTTGTCTGTCTACTCGTCTTGATTCATGTCTTTCTGTACCGATGATTGCAAGTCCGCCTGCTTGTTTAACCTCATCAGTCAGTTTTATATCTGTTCCACGACCCGCCATATTAGTTGCAATGGTGACTGCTCCTGGTTTCCCAGCTTCAGCTACTACGTCCGCTTCCTTGGCATGCTGCTTGGCATTCAAAACCTGGTGTTTGATGTTTCGCATCTGGAGCATTCTACTTAGAAGCTCAGATATCTCTACTGAAGTTGTTCCCACAAGGACAGGCCTTCCAGCCTGAGTCAGCTCAACAACTTCTTCTGCTACAGCGTTGAATTTTTCACGGATGGTTTTATAAACCTTATCGTTTTCATCCTTTCTTGAAATTGGACGATTGGTAGGAATGACCACTACATCCAGCTCGTAGATGTCCCAAAATTCACCAGCCTCAGTTTCGGCAGTACCTGTCATGCCGGCAAGTTTATGGTACATTCTAAAGTAGTTCTGTAAGGTGATGGTCGCATACGTCTGTGTTGCGTCTTCCACCTTTACATTTTCCTTAGCTTCAATCGCCTGATGCAATCCGTCAGAGTATCTACGACCTTCCATGATACGACCTGTCTGCTCATCAACGATTTTAACTTTACCATCCATGACCACATACTCGGTATCTTTTTCATACATACAGTATGCTTTCAGGAGCTGATTTACCGAGTGAATCCTTTGTCCTTTTACATTGTAGTCTCGAATGATTGACTCCTTCTTTTGAAGTTTATCTGTTTCTTCAAGTGCTTCATCTTTTTCAAGCTTAGCAATCTCATCTCCAATATCAGGAAGGATAAAGAAGTTGGTGTCTTCACCTTCTCCAGTGATCAAGTCAAGTCCTTTTTCTGTCAGATCAATACTGTTGATCTTTTCATCAATCGTAAAGTACAGAGGTTCGTCAGCCTCTGGCATTCTTTTTTGATTATCGGCGAGATAAATGTTCTCTGTTTTTTGAAGGATTTGCTTGATACCAGTTTCACTCATGAATTTGATGAGCGGCTTGCTTTTGGGTAGACCTCTAAAGGCTCTGAACAGCGGTAGTCCGGCTTCTCCTTCCTTACCTTCCTTAATTAATTTTTTTGCTTCATTTAGGTAGTCACTTACTATTTTTCGTTGGGCATCTACCAATCGTTGAATTCTAGGCTTCAAATCATAGAATTCGTGCTCATCGCCCTTAGGAATAGGGCCGGAAATAATAAGTGGAGTTCTTGCATCATCAACAAGTACTGAATCTACCTCATCGACCATTGCATAGTGATGTTTTTTCTGTACTAACTCTTCAGGACTCCTGGACATGTTATCCCTGAGGTAATCAAAGCCAAACTCATTGTTTGTGCCGTATGTGATGTCAGCTAAATAGGCATTTCTTCGTTCAGGGGAATTAGGCTGATGATTATCTATGCAATCCACCCTCAATCCGTGAAACTCGAAAATAGGAGCGTTCCACTCGGCATCTCTTCTAGCGAGATAGTCGTTTACAGTTACAATATGAACGCCTCTTTCAGCAAGGGCATTTAAGTATGCCGGCAATGTGGCAACCAGGGTTTTACCTTCACCTGTTTGCATTTCCGCAATCTTACCCTGATGCAACACCACCCCTCCAATCAACTGAACATCGTAGTGAACCATGTTCCACACTACCTCATTTCCAGCGGCATTCCACTTGTTTTTCCAGGTAGCTGTTTCTCCGCTTATCTCTACATTGTCTTTTTTGGCTGCAATTTCTTTATCATGGAGTGTTGCAGTAACCACGATCTTTTCATTTTCAGCAAATCTTCTGGCTGTTTCTTTTACTACAGCAAAGCCGAGTGGAAGAATGTCCATTAATACTTTTTCCAACTCCTCATCCCGATCACTCTCCAGCTTATCTATCTGAGCAAATATTTCTTCCTTTTGGTGAACATCCAGCGATCTGTCCTCGTCTACTTGCTTGTGCAACGCAGCGATTTGATCATCAATATCCTTTAAATGGGATTTAATGGTTGACTTTAGCTCAGTAGTCTTCCCTCTCAATTGGTCATCAGTAATGTTTTTGAGTTTTTCAAACTCCGTATTGATGAGACCTACAAATGGGGTAAGTTCTTTAAGGTCCTTCTCTGTCTTTGTGCCAAAGATTTTGGCGAATCCCTTCGTTATCGAGTCTAGCATTGAAAAATTATCTTTTATCTACACAGATTTCAAATGAAATCACGTTCTAAATTCTTTTTAAAATTAGCCTACCTAATAGGCCTTAAAGTTATAATGGTTTAATGTAAGAGAGATCAGATTGTTACACTTCCTTCAAACACTTTTTCAGCGGGTCCTGCCAACCAAATATCTGTATATCCATCAGCGACTTTTTTAAAGTGAACTTCCAGATTTCCACCTTCTGTTTCAATCTGAACAGGGCTTTTATACCCTAGTTCCCCTGCCATCAGGCCAACAGCTGTGGCACCTGTACCGCAACTAAGTGTTTCATCCTCAACTCCTCTTTCATAAGTCCTAATTTTGACTTTCGACTGCAAAAGCTGTGCGAAGTTAACATTCGTGCCATTTTGACTTGAATAAGTTGTCAAATTGCGAATTCTCCTGCCTTCAGATACGATATCTGTGTCGTTTAGATTTTCTACAATGACAATATGATGTGGCGAACCGGTATTTATGTACCACTCTTTATCATTAATCTGATTCAATTGACTGACATCAAATAATTGAAAATGGACAAGCTTGCCATCCTGTCTTATCTGGTGAATTCCATCTGTCGTTTCAAAAGTTGCCGAATCTGAAACTAGTTTTAGTGTTTGGGCAAAGGAAAACCCACACCTGGACCCGTTTCCACAGAGACTCTGCGAGCCATCGGAATTGAAGTAGATCATTCGGTAGTCAAGGTTTGGGTGATCTTGAATTAAAATCAACCCATCGGCTCCTATGCCGAACTTTCGATCACAAAGTTTTTGTATGAGATCTATTTTTTGGGGAAAAGATTGATCTCTGTCATCAATTAAGATGAAATCATTACCTGTTCCTTGATATTTTGAGAAGTGGAGCTCCATGAGAAGCTAATTTAACGGGAAGAAGGACAAAAAAAATCCCGACTTTAAAGTCGGGATTGAAATTTTTATTTTTTTACAAGTTTTTCTTTGATCCTTGCGGCTTTTCCTTTTCTACCTCTTAAGTAGTAAAGTTTTGCCCGTCTTACACTTCCTCTTCTCAACACCTCAATTTTTTCAATGTTAGGAGTAAGGATTGGGAAGATTCTTTCAACAGCGATATCTCCAGAAACTTTTCTCACAGTAAATGTCTCACCGTTTGTGTTTCTATTGTTGATTGACATAACAGTTCCCTGGAACTGCTGCACACGCTCTTTGTTACCTTCTTTAATTTTATAGTGAACATTAATGGTGTCACCAGGTCCAAATGAAGGATGATTCGACTTTATGTCTTTATATTCTTCCTGTACTACTTTCAATAATTCTGTGCTCATTTCTGTACTCTTCGCTGAGTGTTTTGAAAAAGGAGTGCAAATATAGAAATAAGAATTGGAAAAAAAGATATTGAATTAAATAATTCCCATGATTTAGCTTAAAAGATCCGGTCTTCTTTCTTCTGTTCTTTTAAGGGCCTGTTCATTGCGCCAGGCTTCAATTTTTGCTTCATGTCCTGAAGTGAGTACTTCCGGGATTTTCCACCCTTTATATTCTGCAGGGCGCGTATATACGGGTGGTGCTAATAGATTGTCCTGAAAAGAATCTGATAGTGCAGATGTCTCATCGTTTAGCACTCCGGGCACTAGTCTTATAAGTGAATCTGCAAGAACCATAGCAGCCAGTTCTCCTCCTGAAAGAACATAGTCGCCAATACTGATTTCTTTTGTAATTAAATGATCCCTTACCCTTTGATCAACGCCTTTATAATGACCACACAGAAAAATGAAGTTCTGCTTTAGTGATAGTTGATTGGCAATGCCCTGATTATAAGTTACGCCATCTGGAGTGAGGTATATGACCTCATCGTACGCCCTTTTTCCTTTAAGTTCCGATATGCATTTATCTATAGGTTCGATCATCAAGACCATTCCGGCACCACCGCCAAATGCATAATCATCGACGTTTTGATGTTTATTGGTCGCATAATCCCTCAGGTTATGAATCTGAAGCTCAACCAACCCCTTATCCATTGATCGCTTCACAATACTTTGCGTAAGTGGCCCTTCGAAAAGGTTTGGCAGACAAGTGATTATATCTATCCGCATTGGATTAAGTTAATCGTTATATATATCCAGAAGACCGTCTGGTAAATCTACGTTCACTTTTTTTGAGGGGATATCAACATGCGTTAATATCTCATCCTTTAGGGGAATTAGAATTTCCTTTTCTTTGGCTTCTACTACTAATAGTTGATTCCCATTTAAATCAATGACTTCCTTTATATGCCCCAGCTCGGCATCCCCTTCGAACACCATACAGCCGATTAGATCATGAAAGTAGTATTGACCCGGTTCTAGTTCAGGAAGGCTATTTAATGGAAGATATAATTTCGATTTTACAATGGCTTTTGCATCATCAAGGGAATCAATATCCTCAAATTTAATCAGCGCCTTATCTCTATTGATCTGGAGTGTATCAATAAAAAAAGGAACCAATTTTCCTTGTTGTTCAAGAAAAACTGATTCCAAATTTTGATATTCATTAGGGAAGTCGACTTCTAACGAAATACTGACTTCACCATTAAGACCGTGGGTCTTGATTACTTCCCCTAGTTGGTAGCAATCATCCTGCTTCATAGCAGATTAACCCTCTTTTTTGTCTTCTTCTTCTTCTTCTTCAGCAGGAGCTTCTTCCTTAGCTTCAGCTTTTGGCTCTTCTTTGGCCTCCTCAGCAGGAGTCGCTACTTTAACCTCAGCTTTTGGCTCTTCTTTCTTCTCTTCTACAGGAGCTTCTTCCTTTGCTTCTTCAGCAGGAGCTTCAGTTTTAGCTTCTGCAGCCTGAGTTTCTTCAATCTCTGCTACATCTTCCTCAACATCATCATTTCCCTCTGCACCACCTTCTTTGATTTCTTCAACCAAAGCAGCTTCAGCCTCCTGAGCTTTTTTCTTTAGCTCTTCAGCTCTTGCATCACTTACTTTCTTCTCCGCCTCAAGTGCTGCTTTCTTCTTATCGGCTTTAACTTTTGCAAGCGTATCCACTTTACCCTGAATTTTAGACTCCTTGTCTTTGATCCAAGCTTCTAGCTTATTATCAGCTTCTTCCTGAGTAATTGCTCCTTTGTTTACACCTACTTGAAGGTGTTTTCTCATCATGATACCTCTGTAGGAAAGCATTGCACGAACAGTATCTGTAGGCTGTGCCCCTTTCATTACCCAATCAAACGCCTTATTATCATCCAATTTAATGGAAGCAGGGTCTGTATTTGGATTATACGTACCAATCTTCTCGATAAAGCGACCATCTCGTGGTGCTCTAGCGTCTGCCACTACTACATCGTACATGGCTTGTTTTTTGCGTCCTCGACGCGCTAGTCTAATTTTTACTGACATAATTCTTTTTGTTTATGGAACTCGTCCATCAAAAGTTTTAAAAATGGAGCGCAAATGTAGTTTATTTTTCTCGTTGTGAGAAGGCAATGAGTAAAGAATCTTAAAATGAATGATTTCTTTGATTCAATGTAAAATTAACACCTGTGGATTAGTTCCTATACAAATAGGCACTTACGTCCTATTCATGGTGATAATAGAGATAAATTCAGGTTTTAAAATGATTGTGTATTTGTAAAAACGATTTTGCGATTTTTATTGAAACTTTCTAGGATATATCTTTGTTTCTCAACACAATATGAATATGGATAAATATTCCTACATCGCCAACGCTCATGGTAATTATCTCGATGAGCTGTTCAAAGCCTACAAAGAGAATCCGGATAGTATTGATGAATCCTGGAAGAAGTTTTTTGAAGGCTTTGAATTTGCACAAGAAAATTATGGGGAAGCCGGAGAATCTACGGTTGTAGCAACTCCCAAGGAGACAGCAGTCAGAAACCTTATATATAATTACCGTGCATGGGCTCACTTAGTGGCTAAAACAAATCCAGTAAGGGAGAGGAGGCCTCATACTGCCAAACTAGAGCTATCCGACTTTGGATTGTCTGAAAAAGATCTCGAAACAGAATTTGAAGTAGGAGAGGAAATAGGCTTGGGAAAAGCGTCCTTGAAAAAAATCCTGGATAAGCTTAAAAAGGTTTATGCAGGGCATATAGGATTTGAGTATAACCATATTAGAGATTCAAACGTCAGTGAATGGCTGAAAAATAAAATTGAAACAGAAGGAGCGGACATCAATCCTTCCAAGGAAGAAAAACACAGAATTCTTTCCAAGCTCAATGAGGCCAGTGGTTTTGAGAACTTTCTGCACACCAAGTTCTTAGGTCAAAAGAGGTTTTCCCTTGAAGGTGGAGAGAACATGATCCCAGCTCTTGATAAAATCATTAACAAAGGAGCTGAACTTGATGCTGCAGAGGTCGTTATAGGCATGGCCCATAGGGGAAGACTAAATGTCCTGGCCAATATAATGGGCAAAACCTATGAAGAAATTTTCAGTGAATTTGAAGGGAATCAGGAAGTTGACCTGACCATGGGGGATGGGGATGTGAAATACCATTTAGGGTATGCATCGCACCTTGAGACCACAGCAGGTAAGAAGACCTACGTGAAGTTAGCGCCAAACCCGTCCCACTTGGAGGCAGTGGATCCGGTGGTTCTGGGATACTGCAGAGCTCAAATTGATGACGAATATAGTGGGGATATGGGTAAATCCATTCCTATCCTAATACATGGAGATGCTGCTGTTGCCGGCCAAGGCATAGTATATGAGTGCATTCAAATGTCTTTGTTAGATGGTTATAAGACAGGAGGGACCATTCATTTTGTAATCAATAATCAGGTTGGTTTTACCACCGACTTTGCGGATGCCAGATCAAGTATATACTGCACTGATTTGGCTAAAATCGTTGATGCACCTATCCTCCATGTGAATGGAGATGATGCAGAAGCGGTTCAATTTTGTGCTAACCTGGCTGTGGAGTACAGACAAAAATTCAACAAGGATATTTTTATAGATATGCTATGCTATAGAAGGCATGGTCATAATGAGAGTGATGAGCCAAAATTCACTCAACCTAAACTTTATAATGCGATTGGGAAACATCCGAATCCTCGTGAAGTATACGTAAAGCAGTTAACCGAGAAAGGTGACTTGAGTAGTGATGAAGTGAAGAAGCTTGAGAAAGAATTCAAGGATAAGCTTCAGGATAGACTCAATGAAATTAAAGAACATCCTCTCCCATATAAGCCTCAAAAAATTGAAGAGGAGTGGGATCATTTAAGACGATCAAAAGAAGTCGACTTTGAGAAATCTCCTGATACCAGTGTCTCAGAAGAAGTCGTTGAAAAAATAGGAAAGGCAGTATCTGAGGTTCCTAAAGGATTTAAACCGCTTCGACAGATTGAAAAACTTTTGAAGGATAGGAAAGCCAACTTCTTTGAAAAGAAAGAGTTGGGATGGGCAGATGCCGAGCTTCTTGCGTATGGGTCACTGCTTACCGAAGGTACCATTGTCAGGATGTCGGGTCAAGATGTAAAAAGGGGTACCTTCTCTCACCGTCATGCTTATTTCTTTGATTCAAACACGAATGAGCCATATTGTGGATTAAATAATATCCAAAAAGAGCAGCAACCTTTGAGGATTTACAACTCACTGCTTTCAGAATATGGAGTATTAGGTTTTGAATATGGCTATGCAATGGCCACACCGAATGCATTGGTAATATGGGAGGCGCAATTCGGCGATTTTGCCAATGGCGCACAGATTATGATCGATCAATTCATCATAAGTGCCGAGAGTAAGTGGCAAAGAATGAATGGATTGGTAATGTTATTACCTCATGGGTATGAAGGACAAGGGCCTGAGCATTCAAGTGCCAGGATGGAGCGTTTCTTACAAATGTGTGCAAATGAAAATATTATCATTGCCAACTTAACCACCTCTGCTAATATTTTCCATTTAATGAGGAGACAAGTAGCATGGGAGTTTAGAAAACCTGCGGTGGTTTTTTCACCAAAATCACTCTTAAGACATCAAGGCACAATATCTCCGTTGAAAGAATTTACTTCAGGTAAATTCAAAGAGATAATCGCCGATGATTACGTAACCAATAAAAATGTAAAAAAGGTACTTTTCTGTTCCGGAAAGGTATACTTTGATCTGCTGGACGAGCAAAAGAAAAAGAAGTCAAAAGACGTAGCTATTGTTCGGGTGGAGCAGCTCTACCCTTGGCCTCAAAAACAGATAGATGCTATTCTTAAGAAATACAACAATCCAAAACTGGTTTGGGTACAGGAAGAGCCGAAGAATATGGGAGCTTGGAGCTATATCAATATGAGGGTTGATATGAACCTTGAAGTGGTTGCCAGGAAGATTAGTGCCTCACCTGCTACCGGATTCTCCAAAGTTCACAAAGAGGAGCAAGCTAATTTGGTAAAACAGGCCTTTAGTATTTAGAGGTCAATCTGAATAAGAATTAAAAAAATTAAAACAAGAATAAAATGAGTCTTGAAATGAAAGTTCCTACGGTTGGTGAGTCTATCACGGAAGTGACCGTAGCATCATGGACAAAAAGTGATGGCGATATTGTGGAGATGGACGAGGTGATCTGTGAGCTTGAGTCTGATAAAGCAACATTTGAAGTTACTGCTGAAGCGGCCGGAAAGCTTAGTATCAAAGCACAAGAAGGCGATACCTTAGAAATAGGAGCTGTTTTGTGTGAAATTGATGAAAGTGCGGGAGGTGGTGAAGCATCATCTTCACCGGACAACAAATCCGAATCTAAAAAAGAGTCATCCGCTGATTCATCTTCTGGTGAGGCCAAAGCCACGGGTGAAGTTTTGGAAATGAAAGTTCCTGCGGTAGGAGAGTCCATTACGGAAGTAACGATTTCCAACTGGGCGAAAGGTGATGGTGATTTTGTTGAGTTAGATGAAGTTATAGCTGAAATTGAATCAGATAAAGCAACATTTGACCTGACTGCTGAAGCTCAGGGGAAACTACAAATAGTAGCTCAGGAAGGAGATACACTGGAAATAGGAGCTTTGATTTGCAAAATTGAAGTAATGGAAGGGGGTATGCCTTCTTCAGATTCTGATTCGGGAGGTTCAGAAAGTACAGAAACATCTTCAAGCTCTGATTCAGATAAAGAGACTTATGCCACCGGGCATGCATCCCCAGCGGCTGCTAAAATTCTTGATGAAAAAGGAATTTCTCCAGAGGATTTTAAAGGGACAGGAAAAGATGGGCGCATCACGAAGGAAGATGCGATGAGTGCGCAGAAGTCAGCACCTAAAGAGGCAACCAAATCAGATGATAAACCTTCCAAACCTCAATTCGAAGCGCCTACTTTTGGAGGAGGTGTAAGTAGAGAGCAGCGTCGAGAGAAAATGTCTTCACTTAGAAAGACGGTCTCCAGAAGGCTGGTATCCGTGAAGAATGAAACGGCCATGTTGACCACATTTAATGAGGTGAATATGAAGCCAATCATGGATTTGAGGAAGAAATACAAAGAAGAGTTTAAAGAGAAGCACGAAGTAGGACTAGGTTTTATGTCTTTCTTCACCAAGGCTGTTTGTGTGGCTCTACAGGAATGGCCTGCAGTTAATGGACAAATAGATGGAAATGAGTTGATATTTAGTGACTACTGTGATATCTCAATTGCTGTTTCTGCGCCGAAAGGATTGGTTGTTCCAGTAATTCGAAATGCAGAGTCAATGAACTTTGTTCAGATTGAGAAGGAAGTGATCAGACTAGCAACAAAAGCAAGAGACAATAAATTAAGCATCGAAGAGATGGAGGGTGGAACCTTCACCATTACCAATGGTGGAGTGTTCGGATCTATGATGTCGACACCAATCATTAATGCGCCTCAATCTGCGATATTGGGAATGCACAACATTGTGGAACGTGCGGTAGTTGAAAATGGTGAGGTAGTAGTGCGACCAATGATGTATGTAGCTCTTTCTTACGATCATAGGATTATCGATGGACGTGAGTCAGTGAGTTTCCTTGTGAGAGTGAAGCAGCTTCTTGAGGATCCTACACGATTAATGCTAGGCGTCTAATTCTAAATTTTAAAATTTTCCAATCAAAAATCAATACGAATGGATTATCAAGTAGTAGTTATAGGTTCTGGCCCTGGTGGGTATGTAGCGGCTATCCGATGTGCACAACTCGGAATGAAGACGGCTATCATTGAAAAATATGATACGCTTGGCGGCACCTGTTTAAATGTCGGATGTATACCCTCAAAGGCATTGCTGGATTCTTCTGAGCATTTTCATGCTGCAGAACATACATTTAAAGAGCATGGAATTGACATCAATAAGCCGAAGGTGAATCTAAAGCAGATGATTGACCGAAAGGCAGATGTGGTAAAGCAGAATGTTGAAGGTATTGATTACCTGATGAATAAAAACAAAATCGATGTTTTTCATGGGATGGGAAGCTTTCTTGATAAGAATACTATTCAAATTGACGGAGATAAAAAGCAGAAAATCACAGCAGAAAAAGTAATTATAGCTACAGGTTCTAAGCCTGCTAACCTTCCTTTTATTGAATTGGACAAAGACCGGGTAATTACAAGCACAGAGGCACTGGAGCTTAAAGAGGTACCCAAACACATGATTGTGATTGGAGGAGGTGTAATAGGCGTGGAGCTTGGTTCTGTTTATGCACGCTTAGGAGCAAAAGTTTCTGTGGTGGAATATCTGGATAGTCTAATTCCGACTATGGATTCAACAATGGGGAAAGAGCTTCAGAAGTCATTGAAAGGGCTAGGATTTGAATTTTATCTCGGGCATAAAGTAACTGCTGTAGATAAAAAGGGAAAGAATGTTACCGTAACGGCTGAAACTAAAAAAGGAGAAACTGTAGAAATCAAAGGAGACTATTGCCTGGTCTCCATTGGAAGAAGGCCATATACTGACAAGCTTGGATTGGATAAGGCAGGTGTAAAGATGGATGATAAGGGCAGAGTTGAGGTAGATGATCACCTTCGAACCAATATCGATACTATCTATGCCATCGGTGACGTGGTAAAAGGTGCTATGCTGGCGCATAAAGCTGAAGAAGAAGGAGTTTTTGTTGCCGAAAGCATTGCCGGTCAGAAGCCGCATATTAATTACAACTTAATTCCGGGTGTCGTTTATACCTGGCCTGAGGTTGCTTCTGTAGGATATACCGAAGAGCAATTAAAAGAGCAAGGAAAAAAATATAAGACAGGTAAATTTCCATATAAAGCGTTAGGAAGAGCAAGGGCAAGTATGGATACAGAAGGGCTAGTGAAAATACTCGCAGACAAAGAAACTGATGAAGTTTTAGGCGTGCATATCATTGGTGCGAGAGCTGCAGATATGATCGCTGCAGGTGTGACAGCTATGGAATACCGTGCATCAGCTGAGGATATCGCACGGATGTCGCACGCACATCCTACCTATATGGAGGCCTTCAAAGAAGCTGCCCTGGCAGCCACCGAGAATAGACCTATTCATATGTAAAAATTATTTTGGGAGGGAGACGCAGAAAGTTGTTCCTTCCCCCAATCTACTTTTAACCGCTACTTCACCATTGAGTCTTTCGACTGCCCGCTTTAAAATATGAAGTCCCAATCCTGTGCCATCAATGGTTCGATTCACACGGAAAAACATACTGAAGATTTTATCGACTGTTTCCTGATCCATCCCGATACCGTTATCAATTGCTTCTATGCAAATTCCGTTAACATCCTGTTTAACTGAAATTGAAATGGTGGGTTTATTGTCCTCAAGACGTGCATACTTAATTCCATTTTCAATTAAATTTTGAATAATGGTATTAACCAATGCCCACTCAGCTTCATATTTGATGGACGAATCAACATCTATCTTAAACTCAACCGAATCAAAATTGGCAAGGAACTTATACGAAGCAATACAGTCATAAATAACTTTCTCAAAGTCAATTTCTTGCTTGCTGTCTTCATTAAACGACATTTTAGTCAGCTTGATTAAGCCGTCTAGAATGTTGTTTAAGCGGTTAGCTTGTTTTTCATAATCATCAATAAAGCGTAAGGCAGTTTCATCTTGCACCTCAAGTTTGGCAACATAATTAAGACTCATTAACGAGGTAATTGGCCCTTTCAAATCATGTGAAATTCTATAGAAAAATGAATCCAGTTCTATTTTCTTTTTCTCGATGATATCTGCCTTTTCCTTTTGTATTCGGGCGTCCTGCTCGAGGCGATTCATCCTATTAATCACATCATAGCTCTCAATCACCTTTGCCGTTCGATCATTTATTACGCTTTCCTTTTCATCAATGTATTGCTGCAAATATTTAAGTGCTAGCACGTGATTGCCTCTTTGCTTTGCTATCTCATGCAAGAGCAGATTCGCTCTAAATTTGATGAGAATAATCTTTCGCTTATTACTATACTCAAGGGCTTCAACTAAAATATTTTCCGCTTTGTCAAGAAGGTCCATTTTGATGTACAATGCTCCTCTTTTATGGAGGCACATTGCCAATCCTAGTTTCTCACCCATTTCTTCATGGATGCGTTCCGCTTCTAAAAAATCAGCTTCTGCTTTATCAAATTCCTCTGTTTCGGTATATACTTTCCCTCTACCATAAAGGGCAAAAGCAAGACCTCTTATATCTTTTGTTTTTTCTTTATAAGCAATTGACTTTTCTATCAAATCCATCGCTTCTTTAATCTGACCTTGATTTAGGTAGATTCCTGAAAGCGGATTAAATGCATTTGATTGAAGATTTAAGTCATCAGCTTTTTTACCGGATTCTATTGAGGATTCATAAATTTTAATCGCACTATCTACATCTCCAAAAAACTCATAAATAGTGCCCATGGACTTTTCTACACGAGCTTGATTATGATAATCTTCGTGTTTTTTATAGGTCTTTAGGCAGTCAACCAAATAGGTAAGCCCAAGATTATAATCATCGGTTTTGTATAAAGCGCCGGCGATGGTATACTTCGCATCAGCTATCCCTTTTTCATCATCTACTTCTTCTAAATTTTCAATGGCTTCATTGGCCATGTTTATGGATAGATCAAAATCGCCGATGATCATGTGGTATAAAGAAAGATGAGAAAGCGAGCGTCCAATGCACAATTTATCATCCAGCTCCTTGCTTATAAGCAAAGCTTCCTCGGTCAGCTTAATACTCGAAGTGAGGTCGCTGACCCTTTTTTTGTAAGCTTCATCCAATAGTGAATGAACTTTTGTGCTGGCGATGGATGGTGCGATTTCCAAAAGGGATAATTCTTGTAACCTAGAAAGTTAAAAGAGCTAGAAGTTATTTCAACTAATTTTCTCCATTGATAAGTTGAAAACCATTGGAATTAGGTGAATACACTTAAGTATTAGATAAGCAAATTACTTAAGTTTTGTTTTTGCTAGATCATCCAAGATGATGGCTTCCTGTATTATTTCGTCTATCAATCTTTCAGGAATATTCGAAATATTAAATAAATCAATGCCTGAAACCATTTTTCGATTTTTGCTTTTTAATAATCCTTGGTCATTTGATAGTTTATTCCCATTTAAAAAAGCCAACTCGATTCCATCATTTTTAATTGGGTTGAGGTAGCAAACCCACGTTTTTCGAAAATACATCGGAATATTAAACCGAATTTTAGGGATCAGGTCATGTTCATTGGTCATTCGATTGTGTAAAAAGGAAACGATGGCCTTCTGTTGACCATCGAGTCCTAAAATAAAGTTTTCAACTGTTTTCACGATTTCTTACAGCGTATCTTAATATCGTTTTAAGTTTTTCTTCAGGTGTTTTCCGAGGATCACTAAGGTAAATCTCATGATGATACCCTGCTACCTCAAAACCATTTTCATCAATAAATTCCATAATTTTCTTGATTGTTTGTTCCTCCTCGTAAAAGCTACCAATGTGCAAGCCCTGTACAGATAGCCCTTCATTGATCAATTCGAATTTTACCTCATCATCAGCTAACAGATCTGAATTCTTAGCTTTCACTTTTTGAACCGCTCGATAATAATGGTCCCCTTCTACAAAATCCGGCATTCGTATGACGATTTTCCAATTCCACTGATCTGCGGGTGTTTGGGCAAATTTTCGTTGAGCCTCTATTCCACCATCAATCCACCAAAACCCTTCCATTTTAGGCATTACAAAATCCATATCCTCTGACTTGCAGATGAATTTAAGATTGAAAGCCACTGCATAAAGTTTGTCAATGGCTTGTAAAAATTCATCTGATTGTGGGTCACATCGACCTGATAGCGATAGATAATAGTAGCTATCAAGATCACGAAGTTCAGGCTGCTTCTTAGCGGAGTAATAGTTTGGATCTATTTTTTTGAGATCCAGCTTGTCAATTGTTGCTTCCATAATTTTGTGAGTTTAGATTATGAAAGCAAAGGAAATCACGTGAGTGACAACCCTATGTCACTCAAAATTTGGCTTAATTAAAATGGGTAAAATTTCGTGATGAAATGCTCTCAGGGGTTATTTCAACATCATTTATTTTATCGGTATCCCAGTCTTGAATGATCTTCCATTGGCCATCGATCTTTTTTAGCGCAACATGAAATCTTCCAACATAAAACTTTGGCTCTAATCCAGATGTATCTGTAATCCTATAGTAGCCCACTTCATATGCATTATCGCCATTAGAAGTTCGTGTTTCAAAGGTAAACTCGATGATACGATCCTTTTTTACTCCATTCATTCGCATACTATTTCTACTTTTATACTCTTCACCAATCAAAAGTCTTCCGGGATTAATTCGCCATACATCTTTTGAATGAATTTTATTAAATGCCTCTCCATCGTTGGCTTCCCATGCCTGAGTAAATGGCTTCCAGACCATATTGTTTATCTCTTTCTCTGTATTTTGTGAGAATGCAAAACAAAAGGACGTTGCGAGTATGAGTGTAAAAATGAATTTCATCTGTTCATGTTTTTGATAAGAATGGAGCACTGTGATGTTCCAGGAGTTCTTTTGCTAATGTAGCTGCAATACCCTGCAGCTCAGAAGGTGAAATGATCTCAACCTCTTTACCGAACATCATGAGCCATCTTGCGAAATAATCATAGTAAGGTGGAACGAATTTCATTTCAAAACGACCATCAGTTAACTTTTTTTCTTCTACAAACCCCTGGTAATACTTTTGTTCACCCATAAATCTGGACACCATCGCAGAGCAGATGATTGTAGTTTCTTTAGCGTCAGTACCAACTAATGCTTCATTCAGGAAATCGAGGTAGTTGGGGTGCTTAGAGGGATCAAACTCCACTTTCTGAATTTGAACTTTTTGGATACGATCGGTGCGAAAATCTCTTAGATCTTGCCTGAGTTGGCAAAATGCGATAAGGTGCCATCTATTCGAATAGAAGACCATACCGAGCGGCTCGACCTCTCTTTGTGTAGTGGAGTCATTGTAATGCGAATAGTAACTCATCGAAATGATTCTATTAGTGGCAATGGCCATTTGAATTTCAGCAATATGAGAATCAGGATTTTGCGTTGGTCTTAGATTGGGTCGAATGGCAATTCTATCCTCCAGATTATCCAGATACTCTTTATCCGAATACTTTAAAACAGCCTTGATTTTATACATGGCTTTTTCAAAAGCCCCAATTGTTTGACTGTCAGCACTACGTTCAATGAATTTGGCTCCCAATAGAATAGCACTGGCTTCTTCTTTGTTGAATACTACCGGGGGAAGATGATACCCATCAACAATGAAGTAACCTTCACCCGCATCACCACCTATTGGAACACCTGCATCAATAAGGGATCGGATATCTCTGAAAACTGTCCTTCTACCCACTTCAAATCTTTCCTCTAATTCAGAAAGAGGAACACGAGGTTTTCCTTGCAAATGAATAAGGAGTGCATTCAGCCTGTCTATTCGATTCATTAAGGAAAGTTACAAATCATTCACATTTTAATGAGTTTACAGGATTGGAATTAGCAGCCTTGATTACATGATAACTAATCGTCGCTAGGGCAATTATTAGGGCAATGAAAGCACCAAGAAGGAATATTAAAGGATTGATATCAATCCGATAGGCAAAGTTTTCTAACCAACCGGAAAGAAATAGGAAAGTAAGCGGTGTTGCGATAATGAATGAAATCAAAATCATCAAAGCAAAATTCCTGGATAATATGGTCATTAGTTCTGTGGTTGAGGCGCCCATTACTTTTCTAATTCCTACTTCCTTTATGCGTCTTTGAATGGAAATCGAAGCGAGCCCAAATAATCCCATACAGCCAATGAAAATAGATAGAATGGCAATGATGGTAATGACTGATCCCATTTGTTCGTCCGATTTATATAGTTGTTGAATATGGTCATCCAGAAATTCGTATCTGATTGGATAGTCAGTCACAAACTGATCATAGACTTTCTCAACATCGATCAAAGATTGAGCAACATTTGATCCGTTTATTTTGATAGACATTTCGCTAAATCCCCAGTCGGTATGCACCACCATAGACAAGGTATTTACTTTGAAATGGAGCGAATTGAAATTAAAATTTTCTGTGACACCTATTATTGATCCCAATGAATCATCAGGATACCAACCATGAGCGGCACGCTGACCTACAGCTTCCTCAAATCCCAATTCATCTGCAAATGCTTTATTTATGATATAGGCATTACCGTCATCAGCCTCATAATGTCTGGAAAACGAACGTCCCGATAAAAGTTTGATACCATAAACATCCAGGTAATCATAATCAACATAAACATTGGAAGGAGTCACATTAACTATTCCGGTATCCTTGCGGACTTTAAATCCCCATTGATGAAAATTATTTCCAAGTCTTTGTCCTGAGGCCGTTACACCAAGGACGTTGGATTCTTTCAAAAGAGCCTGTTTAATCTCTTCATATTTTTCACTGGCTTCTTCATTCATGTCCACCAATAATATATGATCAGTCGAATATCCAATATCCTTATTTTTCATAAACATAAGTTGCTGCAACACGACCAGTGTACATACGATCATACCCAAAGCGAGACTGAATTGTATTACGATTAACGAGCTTCTTAGATAGGATTTTTTCTCATACGACTTGAAGCCTTTCAAAACAATGACTGGTCTGAAGGACGATAAATATATGGATGGGTAAAGTCCTGCCAAAAGACCTAAGCCGAGGGTCGCTAGTAAAATGATTCCAAATATTTCAAGATTTGTAAAGAGGATCTGTGTCTCTAGCTGCCTGTCAATAAGGTTATTTAAAAGCGGGAGGGATAGAAATACAATTACTATGGCAAAAAGCAACGCAAAAACGGCAAGCAAAATGGATTCGATTATGAACTGCTTGAAAAGTTGACTTTTTATTGCGCCGATAGCCTTTCGTACGCCCACCTCTTTCGCGCGATTGCTAGCTCGGGCAGTAGTTAAATTCATGAAATTTAGTGAAGCGATAACTAGGATAAATATGCCTACCAATACAAAAACGTCAATGTATTTACCATTGAACTTTCGATAATTATTGTAATCATGCTCCACATCTGTGGAGGTTAAATGTACATCTGATAGTGGTTGTAGGTATAGTTTATAAAGGTCATTGATGTCGTCTCTATCGATATGACTGGAAAGATATTCAGGATATCTTTTCTCCATTTCAGCCAAATCTGCGTTTTCGTTTAATACGAAATAGGTATTAAGATAATTGGACCCGAATTGATTGTCAAAATCCGGTGTATTTTGAGTTGATATCCTAATTGAAAGCAACACATTGAATTGTAAATGTGAATTTTCAGGTACATCTCTCATAACACCTCTAATGATACACCGATCACCATTGATGATAAAGGTTTCACCAACCACATCAATTCTACCATAAAGTTTTTTGGCAGTTTCTTCAGTGACTATTGCATCAAAAGGGTCATCAAGGAGATTATCCTTATCGCCTGAGATTACTGGGAAATCAAAAATTGTTAGAAAAGAGCTATCAGCAGCAGCTACATTTTCAATGATCATTTTATTATCACCCGCCTCAATTAATTGACCTCCAAAGCTTCTGTATCTAGCGAAGGTTTCTATTTCCGGAAATTCAGCTGTCATCGTGGGTCCCATACCAGGCATGCTTAGAGCCACATTCTGTGTATTGGTTCCGGGAAAGCTTTGCACCTCACATAGTCGGTAAATTTTATCTTTTTTCTTATGAAACGCATCGAAGGAAAGTTCGTCATTGATAAATAGATAGATCACCATGCAGGCGGCCATTCCAATAGATAGACTTAGGATGTTTATAGCTGAGAACCCTTTGTATTTCATTAGGTTTCTCCAGGCTGATATTAGGTAATTTCTTAGCATGGCGTAGTTATTTAAGTTTTTGTGTGCTTCAAAATTTTTAATGATTCCTGGCCTCAGCATCCTGAGTACATCCAGAAAAAACAGTGAGCGTGCTTTTCGCTCACTTTTTATTGCCCTTCTTTCAAATAGTTCAATTAGATCTCCTTCTAAATCTTCTTTTAAGTCCGGATCGCAAAACCAGCGAAAGAACCTTAGCGGAAGGTGAGGAGGCTTAATTGAATTAATCTTTTTCATGTGAATTTTAGATCAAAAGCAACAGACGGGATGGATTCCCATAACCCTTTTCTAATCTCCATTACTTGTTGCAGAACTTTTTTACCATGTGGAGTGACTTGAAAATACCGCTTCCTTTTTCCACCTCTCACTGCGGTTACTTCACCAAATTCAGACTTAAGAAACCCTTTTGATTCTAATCGTTTCAAGGCGATCCTTACTGCCCCAAGATTCACGGTCTTGTTAAGGCGATTTTCCATTTCATCTTTTATGGCTACTCCATATGCTTCTTTATGAAGTACTGCCACTGTTAGCATCACAACTTCTTCGAATTCACCAATGGTATCTTTTCCCATGACTCAATATTTTAGTTATAATTGTCACTTAAATATATAAGTTATAATTGTAACTATTATAGAAGGATACTTTTCTTCCTTCAAAAAGTTTCATTTTTTGATGAAAAATTATTTTTTGGAATGGAGCTTTACCTCAATAGTGAGTAGAGAAATCAGGTTTCCTGACTCATCTTTTTTTAGATCAGATAGAAAGTGCTGATCGCTTCCCTCTATAAAATTGCGCCCCATCCATCCGGTGTATTGCCTAAAGTGAATGTCATAAGCTTCAGGTTTAGCACCAAACACTGTGGTGTGGATGTGCCTGTTGTCTGCTGAACTTCCGTAATCACCAGGTAGAGTTGTTTTAAGTAAAATCCTGCCAAGTGAATCCGTAATTGCGGCACCACTCAGCCTTGCGGTAGTTTCATCCCCGGGGACAGATGGTCGATATTCGCCATCTAAATCTGCGTGATAAAAGTGTACTTTTTGATTAGTTAATGGCTCTTTAGAGCTCCTTTCCACAAATTGTAGAGCTAAAATTAATGGTTCGCCAGGTTCATTTTCGTCTGATAATTGAACATGATGTAAAGTCTCCATTGGCTCATATTCCTGAACGGTTTCTGATTCTTCAGTGGTCAATTCTGGAATTTCACGATCTATTCCGCAGGCTATTAGGAATAGAAGAGGAAGGTACTTTATCATGAATCCTATTACGAGATTCCGAAAGAGTGGTTCTTAGTTTTTAGTTAGAAGTAGTGGTTCTGCGTCAAGGGAGCGTTTTAAAAAATCGTAACCTTCCCAAAAACTTTCTGTAAATTCATCATCCGCTTTTTCAAACAGTGACACATTTTCGCGAATGTAAGAATCATTTTCAGGAATTCGACTCAATACCTCTAGTTGATCCATGATTAGTACGGCATCATACTGAAAGTTATTTTCGATGCTGACCCCTCGAAACATGACATTCGCTAGTTCATAAGCTCCATTTTTGAATTTGAACTCTTCTGTCCATGATACTTTACTCCAATATTTCGAATGATGAACAATGGGTCTATAATCGATTTTTAGAATAGCGAAGCTTGATTTATCAACATAGATTTTGCCAGTTGCCTTTCCATGAGTCTTCGATGGTTGAAATGCAATGATGGATACGGTATTCTCTCCGATTGTAGAATCACCTTGATGGCTAAATGTATAGTTATCCCTGTTTTTTTCACTCAAGAACGAATTAGGTCTCCAAACTGAAGATCTGGCCATATCACTCGCGTTCCCAAACAATAAGTTTTCCTCATTAATATCCTTGAATGCTTTCTTTCTTGTTTTAATAGGCGAGATAGAAGCATTTTCAATTTGATTAAGATTGGAAGGAATGTAGATGTCAACGATACCATCAGCTAAATAATAAATTGACTGAGAATCAGACATGGATTCTTTGTAGTATCCAATTTTATGTGTCCGACTCATTTCGTAATTAATATGAAAACGGTCAAAAACGGTTTCCATGACGGATTGTCCCTCCAGTGCCCTAGCCTCTGCAGAATTATTTTGCTTGCCATCTGTCAACTCCTGAGGCGCAAACATCGAAAGCAGTGTGTTCAGTATTAGTGTGTTTAGTAACATAACCATTGGTGGATTTGGTACGATACAAACTTAGGTTGGCATTTGCCCGGTTTTACCTATTAATTTCACCCATTTACGTATAAGTATTGTGACTAAGGCATACTAGATGCTTACACTTAAAGCGTTACTTTAACTAAAACTAGCTTCCTGAAAGTATTTGGCCACTCGTCATAAATTGATTCTAACTCATCGATTGAATGGCTATCTTAATCTGAAAATTGACCATGAGACAATTCATTCAAACCTTATCTTTTTTTGTATTCATCTCTTGCCAGTCGCAAAATTCTACTTTACGTCAAGATTCAGAAGAAATCATTCTAAGGAATGTAAAAATCATAAATGTACATGATGGAAGTATATCTGAATCGATGGATGTACTTGTAAAAGAGGGAAAGATTTCAACAATAAGCAATGGAATTAGGACTGAAAATGCGCGAGTTGTGGATGGAAAGGGTAGATACCTTATGCCGGGATTAGCAGAAATGCATGCACACATCCCCTCACCACAATGGGGAAGGGATAATACGCAGGAAACGTTATTTCTATATCTGTCAAATGGAGTCACCACCATCCGGGGAATGTTGGGTCATCCTGTGCATTTGGAGTTAAGGGAAAAGGCAAAAAACAATGAAATATTGAGTCCTCGGATTTTTACTTCCAGTCCTTCGGTAAATGGTAACTCAGTAAAATCTAAAGAGGAAGCTGTCGCTAAAGTAACGCAATACAAAAATGATGGCTATGATTTTCTTAAGATTCATCCCGGCTTAACCAAAGAAGTATTTAATCAAGTCGTAAAAACTGCAGATGAAGTAGGAATCGGTTTTAGTGGACATGTACCAGTGGATGTGGGAGTCGCTCATGCCATTAAGAGTGGTTATTCTTCAATTGATCATGTCGATGGATTTTTGGAAGGCCTAGTTCCTGAGAGTGCGAATGTAACTCCCAATCAAAACGGATTTTTTGGTTATAACTTTTCACATTTAGCCGATAATTCACGAATAGATAGATTGGTATTCTTGACCAAGCAGCACAAAGTTTGGGTTGTTCCAACGCAAAGTCTTTTTGTGCGGTGGTTTTCTCCTGTTGATCCGGAGGTGATGGCTGAGACTAATCCGGAACTTAAATACATGCCAAAATCTACGATTGATCAATGGATAAGCAGTAAAAAAAGTCTGATTGAAAGTCCTGAATATAATGTAGAGAAATATGTATTATTTACTGATTTGCGCTATCAGCTAATAAAATCCCTTCATAAAAGCGGACTTGGATTACTCTTAGGATCTGATGCGCCGCAAGTTTTCAACGTGCCGGGTTTTTCCATTCATCATGAGCTTAATGCAATAATTGATGTTGGCCTTACTCCACTAGAATCGATCCAGACAGGAACTATTAACCCTGCTAAATTTTTTAATATGGAAGGTCAGTTTGGCGAAATCATTGAAGGTGCGAGTGCGGATTTGATACTCCTTGAGACAAACCCTTTGGAGGATATTTCAAATTTGAGAAACCCAGCAGGAGTGATGGTCAGAGGAATCTGGCTTGATCGAAAGACAATAGATAGACGACTCGAAGAGATAGCAGAACGAGCTAAGAAGATTTAGCTCATTCCTGATTTTTTATTGGAGTTGACTCTTGAGTTCTTCAACCGTTTTTTTACTATTACCAACAAAAATCTGATCATCGACCAAAAAAACCGGTCGCTTCAAAAAGGTGTATTCTTCCTGGATAAGCTTTCGATAATCCTCTTCTGAAAGATTTTTGTCACCAAGGCCCATTGATCTATATTTCATTGCTTTCCTGGAAAAGAGTGACTCATACGAACCACTTCTCTTTTTCATCTCATCAATTTGATCATAAGTCATCTGCTCTGTCTTGATGTCCTGTTTTTCAAAATCGTCTATTAACGAGCCTAGCTCATCCATTATACGCTTGCAGGTTGTGCAAGTAGATAAATAATATACTTTATTCATTAGTAGTCTTCTCTTTTTGGAATGTACAAAAATCAAAATAAGAGAATAATTAGTACTTCGGCTAGTTAAGAAGATTTAAACAACCCAAAAAGTGATAAAGAAGAGTAAAGCTCTATAAATGGAGAGCGCTATTACTACAATGACGACTCCAAGTATTGCATTTATGATACGTCGTATTTTTCTAATTCCGTAAAACTTTCTTTCCGCTTGAATAAAGAAGTAAAGAAGCAAAACAAGTGAACCTGTCGTGAGGGTATCATCAGATAAGATATTTAATCCGATTAGACTGAATGATTGTAGAAAAAGCGCCATAAACATGATGCAGAAAAGCAAGATGAATGTCATTAACTCTAATCCTAGTGTTAGATGATCTGCAAAAAGAGTTCGTTTGCTTCCAATATGAACAGGCCAGAAAAAAAGCGCCAGAATAACTGCCATAATTATTAAAAATAATTTTGAGAGTTCTGCTGTCTTTTGGTCATAAACTTTTCTGTAATCAGCATACTCAATTCCTCTCTTAGCCACTTCTTTATCTACCATTTCTACTGCCAGGTCGCTATGCCAGAAAGCAACTCTTTGAATGTCGAGATTGGTTGTAAATGTGTTGAACGTAGGTATAAGAAAATATAATAGGTTAGCTAGGAAAAATAGCGATACCGGTCTCATGAAAGCTTTTCTTCTTCCATCAGCAAAATTTTCAGAGAATTGTCCAGGCGCTTTAATCACCAGCTTAATTGTGCGCCAGAATTTATTATCCATAAAGGTGATGGCGTTGACAAAATCAGACAAAAAATGTGTCAGCTTTCGATCTTCCTGATTAATAACTTTTTCTCCGCACTGATTACAGTATTCACCGACGAATTGCGTGTTACATGATTTACAGATTAGCTTATCCAATGTGATTAAATTGATGATTCCAAAACTACTAATCTTTTGATTCAGTAAATTACTTGACAACCTTCTAAAAAATAATAATGAAAAACATCTGTCTTTGGTGGTTACCCCTTCTTATATTTTTCTCGTGTTCTGAAACTGAGGAATCACCGTCAATGGATTCAATAGCCGAAGATTATGTACGTCTGATGCTTGAAATCGGACAGCACGATTCAGATTTTGTAGATGCCTATTATGGACCTGAAGAATGGAGACCAGAAGCCAAGTCTGATTCATTTCCTTCTCAGGACTTTCTTCAACGAATAAGTGGTTTAATCAGTAAAATTCAATCGGTGGAAGGTGATGTTGGAAGAAAAAAAATGCTTGTAAAGCAGCTAATTGCTGCACGCACGAAAGTTGAAATCATAAGTGGTAAAGTCTATTCTTTTAACGAAGAAGCTAAGCTCCTATATGATGCTGAGCCTCCCGCTTATTCGGAATCTTATTTTGATAGTTTACTGATTGATTTAGAAAACGTCCTACCAGGCGAGGGGTCACTTGCGAATAGGTACAATGCTTTTGTTAATCAGTTCATCATTCCAAAAGATAAACTGGATACGGTATTTCAGGTGGCAATTACCGAGGCAAGGAAGCGCACAAACACTTATTATGCTCTTCCTGAAAACGAAAATTTCGTTCTTGAATATGTGACTGATAAAAGCTGGTCAGGCTATAATTATTACCAAGGTAACAGTCAAAGTTTAATACAGATCAACACGGACTTGCCAATTAAAATAAGCCGTGCAATTGATCTGGCCTGTCACGAGGGATATCCGGGTCATCATGTTTTTAATGCGCTATTGGAACAAAACTTGGTTAATGGAAAAGGGTGGAAGGAGTATTCGGTCTATCCATTATTCTCTCCTCAGTCATTAATTGCAGAAGGAAGTGCTAATTACGGTATCGAGGTGGCATTTCCGGGTGCGGAACGCATTAAATACGAAAAGGAAGTATTATTTCCATTGGCAGGGTTGGATGCATCTAAGGCTGACCAATATTATGAGGTTCAGGCATTAATTGGCAAATTGAGCTATGCTGGAAATGAGGCTGCACGGATGTATTTAAATGGCGAAATAAGTCGGGAAGAGGCGGCCGAATGGATGGAAAGATATCAACTAAATGAACCTCAGCGAGCGATGCAGCGAACCCGGTTTTTTGATCAGTATAGAAGTTATGTGATCAATTATAATTTAGGTAAGGACCTGGTTGCTAATTACATCGAATCTAAAGGAGGAACCGCTGATAACCCGGAAAGGAGATGGGAGGTTTTTAAGGAATTACTAAGCAATCCAAATACTGCAAGTAGCATAAAATAGAACGTATGAGTATCAATAGACGCCAATGGCTGCAACAAAGCCTTCTTGCTTCAGCCTCTGTGCTGTTGGCAGGGGCTCCCATCGCACAAGGTTGCGCAAGTGAGCGACCGAAAGAATTAGCTGGAAAGGATGACCTAATTCTATTAAATTGGAATGAAAATCCCTACGGACCATCGGACGCTGCAATAGAATCAGTGAATCAAGCGATGAAATACGCCAATCGCTACCCTGATGAGGTTGTTGCGGAGCTAAAACAAAAATTAGCTAAAACAAATGGATTGAAGCCAAGTAACTTTTTGCTGACAGCAGGATCCACGGAGGTACTCAGTTTGTTGGGGCAGCATGTTGGTTTGCAAAAAGGTGAGATTGTTAGTCCGTTCCCGACATTCCCTACGGCTCTTCAATTTGGTCAAAGGGCAGGGGCTACTATCAAAAAAGTAAATTTGGATGCAAATGATCGCATTGATTTGGATCAAACGCTGAATGCAATAACAGACAAAACGACCCTGGTTTTCATTTGCAATCCCAACAACCCCACTGGTACAGAATTACCAACTGAAGATCTGAAAGCATTTTGCAGGCAGGTGCCTAGTAATGTGCTAATCTGTGTAGATGAAGCTTACGTGGAGTATTCCAATGCTGGACTAAGCGGAAGTATGATTGGATTGGTAAATGAACTGCTGAATTTGATCATTTGCAGAACTTTTTCCAAAGCTTACGGACTTGCGGGCCTTCGGATGGGTTATGCCGTTTCAAATGTTCGCAACATTCAGGCACTGAGTGGCAGGCATTTAGGTTTTGAAATGGCAACAGGCTGGCCTCCATTGGTTGCGGCCAGTGCATCTATGGACAATCAGAAGTTTATCAAAACCTGTGTCAGCAAAAATGAAGAAGGCAAACAAATCGTATACAAAGCTTACGATACCTGGGGAGTTAAATACAATCAGTCTTCAACCAATTTCATCTATGCACGAGATGACCGGTTTGAAAAAGATGTGGTTTCAAAAATGCGCAAGCGCGGTATTCTAATAACCAAATGGCAGACCATGACCAATCACATTCGTGTGAGTATTAGTAAGCCCGAACACATGCGAAAGTTTGTGGAAACGGTGGAAGAATTTTTGATTTGACTATTTAGCGAATGATCAATTTTTCCTGAGCGGTGAATGATTCTGAACGCACGATAACCAAATAGGTACCGCTTTGTAATCGTGGCAATTCGAAAAGGCTCTGAGAGGTATTATTTAAGGATCGATTGTAGAAGAACTTGCCAGTTAGATCGATGATTTCTACTTGATATGTGTCAGCATCGGCCATTCCAAAATCTAATTTGACATGTCCATCACTCGGATTTGGATATAGGCTAATTCCAAATGAATTCAGAAGATCAAATCCGGTAATTGTGAAAATAACATCTTTACATACGATGACTTCAGGACATTGATTACTTGCAGTCAGGCAAATAGTATATGTTTTGCCTTCATAATCTTCAAAAGAAAAATCCGGACTTATTGCGGAGGAGGTTCCTTCACCTGCAAAATCCCATAAAAAATCTACTCCCGATCCCTCTGAGAGATTGATAAAGCTAACATTTGCGCTTTCGAACAAATCTGTCTCATACGTGAAATCAAAATCAACAATAGGGGAAGAATCTATTGTAATCTCTTTGGATTCTTCTAAAACTTCTGCATCAGGAGTGGTTATCACAATGCTTACCTGATAGGTACCACTCGTAGAATAGGTGAACAAAGCATCCTCAGTTGTGGCATCTGTGACATCATCTCCATCAAAATCCCATTCGTAAGTTGATGCATCTGGAATGTTCGAGGAGGTGTTTTGAAAATTAGCCTCGATTCCTACGCATGAGGCATCAGTGGTAAAGTCCACTGAAGGGCCGCTTCCGTTTTCAAGCACTACAACAGTTTTAGAGAATGTAGTTTCACAACCTTCTTCATCTGAAATAGTTAGTGTGGTTGTGTATTCTCCGGCCGCAGGAAATGTAAAAGTAGTACCTTCTTTGGTTGTGGCATCTTCTACACCATCTGATTCAAAATCCCAGAACCAGGATGCTGTAGAATCCACGTTGAATAGTTCGACCTCAAAAATAGTCGGCGATTCTACAACAACTGGTTCAGCACTAAATACTACAAATGGTTCAGGCTTAATATCTACTTCAACTCCAGTGCTGTCAGCGCAAGCTCCGTTTTGAACAATCAGCGCAAACGTATGAAGGCCGGAGCTATTGAAAACGTGAGTAATATCTCCTGCATCCGTGCTAATCTCATTACCATCCACATACCATTTATAGGAGGCATCTGAAGCAAGTCCGCTGCTTTGATCGATCAGGCTTATTTCCTCTCCAACACAGGCCAAGAGGACATCAAAATCAGCAGTTGGAGCCGCATCTATATCAATATCTTTTGTTTCAGTTAAGACTTCTGTAGCAGGAGTGGTAATGGTAAGGCTGACTTGATAGGTGCCTTCTGTTGAATATGTATAAAGGGCATCTTCGGAAGTAGCATCGACCGTTCCGTCTCCATCAAAATCCCACTCATAAGTAGATCCACCAGGGATATTGGTTGATAGATTTTGAAAGGTAGCCTCTACGCCAAGACAAGAAGCATCTGTAGTGAAATCTACTTCAGGATCATTTCCATCCGATAGAACTTTTATCAATTTTGAAAATGTGGTTTCACATCCTTCTCCATTGGAGATGGTAAGCGTGGTAGTGTATTCACCGATTGCTGGGAACGTAAATGTTGTGCTCTCTTTAGTAGTTGCATCAATCACTCCATCTGTTTCAAAATCCCACGACCATGATGCATCTGATTCTACGTTTAATAATTCTACCTCGTAAACTGTTGTTGATCCGACGATTACCGGTTCTGCACTAAAAGCTACAAATGGTTGAGGCTTGATATCCACTTCGAGACCGACACTGTCTGCGCAAGCCCCATTTAGTACTACCAAGGAGATAGTATGTAGGCCCGAGGTATTAAAAATATGACTAACATCACCGATGGTTGTACTTATTTCTTCACCATCTGCATACCATACATAGGAAGAATCAGTTGTAAGACCACTACTTTGATCGACAAGGTTAATCGTCTCTCCAACGCATGCAAGAATTGCATCAAAATCAGCAGTAGGAGTAGAGTTGATTATTATCTCTTTGGATTCAGTAAATACTTCAGTGTCAGGAGTAGTAACTGTAAGGCTGACCTCAAATGTATCGATGGTAGCAAATGTATAGGTAGCATCTTCTGTGGTAGCGTCTGTTACTCCATCCTCGTCAAAATCCCACTCAAAAGTAGATCCAATTGGGATATTGATTGACGTGTTTTGAAATGAGGCGACAATGCCAACACATGACGCATCTGTACTAAAATCTGCGGTTGGATCACTACCGTCAGAAAGAACTTTGATTACTTTGGAGAATGTCGTCTCACACCCTACTCCATCTGAAATGGTTAGTGTGGTGGTGTATTCACCAATAGCTGGAAAAGTAAATGTTGTACTCTCTTTAGTCGTTGCGTCTATAACTCCATCAGTTTCAAAGTCCCAAGACCATGTGGCATTCGTATCTACGTTGAATTGTTCTACTTCAAAGATGGTTTCTGATCCTGCGATCACCGGTTCGGCGCTGAAGGTAACAAATGGTTTAGGTTTGATGGTTATTTCCTGCACCGTGCTATCAGTGCAAACTGCACCATTTTGGATGGCCAAAGAAAATGTGTGTAATCCGGGGCTATCAAAAACATGACTGATATCACCTTCAATCGTGCTTATTTCTACTCCGTCAGCATACCATTTGTAAGAAGCATCGCCTAGAATTCCTGTACTTTGATCTGTCAGGCTAATTGTTTCTCCAACACAAGCTGATAGAATATCAAAATTGGCAATTGGACAATCTCCATCAAGCATGAATTCACGTGTTTCTCCAAATCCCCATCTGCCATTCTCGTCTTGTGCTCGAATAGTAATTGTGTACGTACCAATTGGGTAGCTGTCCACCAATTCAAGCTGAATACTGGTGATATCAATGAGTGTTCCAGATGTGATATCTATAGGTATGCCATTGCCTGTTCCAGGATCTTCATCAATGAAATATTCCATTGCTACAATTGACAAAATCTCATTTGAAGAATTATTTATATCCTGAATAAAAAAAACTCTGGTCTCCGCCATTCCCCATTGCTCATCTGTATTTTTGGCTCGAATAGAAATTGTATGGAACCCATCCTCAATAGCAGCTATGGTCAAGGCTTCTGTAACATCAATAGTCAAGCTCTGAGTTACGGATATTTCAGTACCATTTCCTTGTCCAGGATCCTCATCAATAAAAAATTCAACAGCTGATATTTCAGCAGGATCATCAGGAGTTAGTGCATCCAGATCCTGGATATAAAAAGACCTGACTTCAGCAAAACCCCACTGAAAATCCATATTTCTGGCACGAACACCGATGGTATGAAAACCATCAGAAAAGGCCGCTATATCCACAATATCATTTACATCTACAGTAGATCCACTCCCAGAAAGTGTTATTCCATTACCAACTCCAGGATCTTCATCAATAAAATATTCCAAAGTGTTTATATCGGCAGGTGGTGGATCACTGACACTTGAATTGGGCTGAATGTAAAACAACCGCCTCTCATGTAGACTCCAATCACCATTTTCATCCTGTATTCTGATTCCGAGAACATGCACACCATTGGTCAAGCCCATAGATGAAGTAGCTATGGTGAAGCTTAGGTCAATAGATTGGCCTTGTGTGATTGATACCGGAAAAGGCGTACCCATACCAAGACCTGGATCTTCATCAATGAAGTATTCAGCAGCCACAATGTCTGCTTGTGCAAATCCCCAGCTAAAGGAAAGCAGGAATAGTATCGAGTAAACTACTCTTCTCATGACTCCTCCTAGTTGGACTTGGCCTGCACACTTACATCCAGATCGTCATCGGGATTGATTACCGTGGAAACATTGAAAGATTCAATGGTAGGAAGGCTTGAAGTCTTCAAGGAAAAGTTTGGAGTCATAGGATAAGGTCCCCCGGTGATGCCTATATCTGAGCCGTCACTTCCTGCATCTACGGCAGCTGAAAGTGGATCGAGACTAAAGTCGTATGATGAGGACCAGGTATTTAAGACTGGTATTGTCCCATTAAAATCAGGAGAAATGCCTTCAAGGTTATTGGCATTTCCTGAATTACTCACTCCACCACCAGAAGGGGGTAATTCGTTATTTCCCGTTTCAAATGATAGGTTGTTATCGAAAACATTACGCTGAAAATTAGTAGATGTGCTTCCGCCACCGGAAGCGAGACTGGGTGTTCTACCATAAAAAATATTATTTGAGATCAGTGCGTCAAGCATTATCGTAGAAAATGCATTGTTCGATCCATTTTGACCAATGAAATTATTGTTTTGAATGATTAGCACGTCACCCTCTGAGTATTTTCTAATCCCCGATAGAATAATATTATTTTGTATAAAAGCATTGTTGGGATTTGAAGATTCAAATGTGGTTAGGCCTTGCAATAAATTATTTCGAATAATCACCCCGTCCACTTCTCGCTGAAAAGTGATCCCACTTGTAATTTGATTATCGAAAATGACCATGTTTGTCACTGGAATTGTATTTGAGCTGGATGTTTGCCAGGTAATAGAAGTGATTAAATTATTATGAATGGTTACAGTATCAAGCGTGAAAACAGGACCGCCATTTGTATTTCTAGTAAGATAAATATTGCTTAAATGAATCCCTGTAATTGTACTATTAGAAGCATTTTCAGTATTATCAGAATTTGATCTTAGGGTAATATTCGTAATCCTCGAAGAGTGAGGTAAATCTTTAGTAAGATTGAATCCAATGCCTATTAAGTGTAATTCTTTTTCCACAACAATACTTCCGTAAGTGGTGGGACTGGGCTGGATATAAATAGAATCTCCTGCTGAAGCTGCATCAGCAGCTGCTTGCAGTGTGGCGTATACATTATCCCCTGTTGGAGCATTGGAATTATTATCAACAATACGGACAGTTTGGGCAACAACAGATAGAGTAAGCCCAAGAAGGATTGGAGTGAGTAGCGTTTTCATGATGGGTGATTTATGATGAAACCTTATTCAATTTAAATAATTTTAATCTCAAAATCCACATGAGCTTGTCTTGACCCCATTGTCTATCATTAAAAATTCATTGTTTTTTTAGTTTGAAAAGAACTTAATAATGCGAGTAAAAAAAACCCTAACTGGATTACTAGTCATAGTTATTCTCCACTTGTTATTACTTAATTGTTCGCACATTCAGGCTGGGAATACCCTTAATGAAAAGATAAAAGGAATGAATTATTCTGGTCCAGGTGGTGGACCATTTGGTCTGGAACCTTTTACTTCTATGAAGGCCATAGGATCCAATTTCGTGGCTTTTATTCCCGAGGCAGTTGTTTACCAGAACACACTTAAAATGAGGCATGCATATTCAGGGGATAAAGCATGGTATGGTGAAACCACCGAAGGTGTACTTGAGGGGATATATCAAGCCAGAAAAATTGGTCTAAAAGTGATGATCAAACCCCATTTATACCCAGGAATAGACTTGACTGGTTTTGAGCGTCCTACATTTGATCGCGTTGATACAGCGGCAAGAAGAGCGTATTATTCAAAAAGATATGAATACATTCAAACACTTGATTTTAAAACAAGGGAAAGGTCAAGTTGGAGAGGAGACTTGATCCCCAAGGATGAAGCTGGCTGGGAGATTTTATCAGAAGAGTATAGGAAATTTATTCTTTCCTATGCGGTGCTTGCTGATACTATGAACATTGAGCTATTCTGCATAGGTACCGAACTAAAAGCCATGGCACTTGAAAAGCCAGATTATTGGAGAAATTTAATCACGGAAGTTAGAGGCATTTATTCTGGACCGATTACCTATGCAGCAAATTGGGATAGTTATGATCAAATCACTTTTTGGGACGACCTGGATTATATAGGTATTGATGCTTATTTCCCATTAGGAGATCATCGAATTCCTACGGTTGAACAATCCGTAGATGATTGGCAGAAATACAAAAAACAAATTGGACGGATACAAATGTCTGTGGACAAAGCCGTAATTTTTACTGAGTGGGGGTATGAAAGTGAAGAGTATGCCGGCAAAACTCCCTGGGAATCGAACGGTTTATTCAATGAGGAGATTCAGGCAAACTTATATGAAGCCACTTTTCAAAGTTTCTGGAATGAACCCTGGTTTCAAGGAGTGTTTATCTGGCGATGGTCTCCAAAGGATGAATTTTCAACAGGCACCTATAATTTTTCCCCGAAAGAAAGAGCAGCAGAAAAAGTGCTTGAGAAATGGTTCAAGAAGGACTAGAACTTACTCTTTAGCCAAAGTTCGTGTCTTCACGAACCTTCTTTCTTCATTAAATTTATTTAGTGAATTACTTTCAACAACCAAGAACCTCTTATACTGAAATAGGAAAAATTTATTTCTGGACTTCCATTTTTAAGACATATTGGTGATGAGTTTTGAGAACTGGTTTTGTGGTTCGTGAAGACACGAACCATGGCGATTGGAATCTATCATTTATTGTATAGATTTCTCGCTTCGTTCGAAATGATACTTAAATTGTTAGAGATATTTAGGAGGAGATTCCTGATCTCCGCTGCGCTTCTTCAGGAATGACGTTCTATTTTCTAGGTGTTGACTGTATGAAAAAGCACAGAAGACCATGAAACAAGTTCAAGGTGACTTTCTATTTGTTATTTAGTAGTTCCTTATTTCCGAGCGTCATCCCAGACTTGATCCGGGATCTTAATTTCTTAAGCCCATTTTTTGAATTTCATTTTCAATGATTTCAATCCATTTTCTTTTTTGCTTATTAGGAACTTCTTCAAGCTTGAGCCAAGCATTAGAAATGCCACCTTTTAATTGAAACTTAGTAAGTATGTAATTTTCGCTTTCTGCTTTACCGATGTATCTAATTTCCACAGGAGCGAATTGCTTGACCATATGTGAGAAGCTTCCTTCAAATTGTAAGTTATTATTGATGTCCAACCTAAGCTCTTGAAATCTTTTTAGGAGATGTAAAGAATCATAATTATCAATGACGTGCTCATAAAGCCCATTTTTTGAATTCTTTACGAGTTGAGAAAATGATGCAAATACAAAAGCACATGATAATATGAATACTAAAAATCTCATAAACTCAAAACGCCAAAATCTCCTTCATCTTCTCACTGATACGTTCCGCATTCGGCACGACAGATTCCATCAAAGGCACATTGTGAGGAAGTGGGATATCCGGCATAGCAATACGCTCTACAGGCGCATCCAGGTAGCTGAATCCTTCGGAAGCCAGCACTGCAGCGATCTCCGCACCAAACCCTGCGGTCATGGCATCTTCGTGTACGATGAGACACCTATTTGTTTTCTTTATGGAATTCAAAACAGCCTCTTTATCCCAGGGCATAATGGTCCGTAGATCTATTATATCGGCCGAGATACCAGTTTCATCAACTGCTCCATCGCATGCTTCACACATGGCACCCCATGTTACTAATGTTATGTCTGTACCTTCTTTGAGCAGGTTAGCTTTTCCAAATGGAACTACGAATTCATCTCCCGGATAGGGCCGTCTGGCGTATCGGTTATCATTTAGGTTTCTGTGCTCAAAGAACATGGTAGGATTATCTGAGCGCATAGCGGATCTGATGAGTCCCACAGCGTCTTGTGCATTGCTTGGAAAGGCTACTTGCCAACCAATAGCATGAGCAAACATTACTTCGTTAGTAACCGAGTGCCAAGGGTCGCCTACCTTGGCAAATCCTCCTGGCATCCGTACAACGATGGGTGCAGCAAACCGATTTGCCGTTCTCCAGCGAGTAGTACCACAGTTGTTGAGCGGCTCCATGGCTGGATCCGCATATTTTCTGAATTGTATTTCTGCTACCGGCATTAGTCCAGCATAGGCCATTCCAACCGCACGACCAATGATTCCTTCTTCAGAGAGCGAGGTGTCAAATACCCTATCAGAACCATATTTGGTTTGTAATCCCATGGTTACCGCATGTACCCCACCTTTCATCCCCACATCTTCCCCGAAGACCAATACTTTTGGATTCGTCTTTAATTCATAATCGAGCGCAAGATTGATTGCCTCACCAATATTAATTCTACGTTTATCAGGATTGGGTTTTTCACTGCTGGTAGGAAATTTCGGATTGGACGGGCGGATGCCACCAATGTCCTGCACTTCGTCCGGCTCGGAGAATACATATTTTTTAATTTTCGAAGCATCAGGTTGTGGCCGGTTCAGTGCAGCCTTGACTGCTTCATCTACCGTTTTTTGAGCTTCACTCTGAAGTGCCTCCCATTCTTTCTTGGAAAACATTTTCTGAACAGCTTTCAAGGGATCATTAGCCTGTTCTTTTTTCAACAGTTTTTCATCCTTGTATGCCTGATTATCCTGATAGGAGTGACCATTGAGTCTCGGTACTGTTAAACGAACCAGTGCTGGACCTTTCCTGGATCTCACGTGATCTGTTCCGGCTTTCAATAATTCAAAAGCTTCTTCCGGGTTGGTACCACTACCATCCCAGATATTCAGGTTTTTGAATGAAGCCAGGTTTTCCGCAATGTTTTTCCCAGGTGTTTGATATTCGCTGGTCACAGAAATGCCGTATCCATTATCCTCGATATAAAAGAGCACCGGAAGTTTTTGTGTAGTTGCAATGGTCAAGGCAGACCAAAACCCATTGGTAGCAACAGAAGCATCACCACCCAGGATGGCTGCAATGGAATCTCTATATTCTTTATTTTTTAGTGTCTTGGCGTGGTACTCGATACTCTGCGCCCAACCTACCGCAGGTGTGTATTGTGCACCCACATCGCCGGCCATTGGTAGCACCACACATCCTCTGTCAGATTTTGGCATGTTGCACACCACTCCAATGTCTCGTCCGTCACTATACCCACCTGATCGTGTCAAAGGAGCCGAAAGTGCATCTTCCACTGACAGCCCAAGTCCAATCATAAGTGGACGCGAACGATAATAGGCACTCGCTGAATCTTTTGGTTTATCGAGGAGGTGAGCCAGAATTAATTGACCCAATTCGTGTCCTCTGGCGGAAAATTGATACAATACTTTTTTCTCAGGTACTAGCTTGTTTTCCTCCAGATCGTCCATCGCTCGGGATATGAGCATTTTCAACGCGATCTCTTTCCAGTCTATCGCCGTTTCTTTCTTCTTCTTGGGTGCTGTTGCTGTTTTTGACATAGTTTATCGTTGGGGCCGCTAAGTTACAAAGGCAAAGGTTTGTGGTGAAACCGTTTATCAGATCAAATGAAGCATTTTAATGTTTGCTTAGACAGTAAGCATTAAAAAAAAATTAAATTAATGTCTACTTTATTGCAGACCTTAAAACAATGCTTTACTTTCGAGTAAACATTAAAATATTAAATAATTGATGTTTATTGGAGTGTATACCTTAAAAAGGGATGTCATCCTTGAGGAACGAAGGTCTCTTACAATTTGATAAAGATTCTTCTCCGCCTACTGGCGGATCAGAATGACATTCTAAAAAACAATGTGAATAAATGAAACAACCCCTTTTTAATATAAACCCTGACCGGAACAAACCATGGAATGATCTGCCGAACCTACCTATCCATCAGGATCTGTATCGGACGGTGGACATCTTGGAGCAGTTAGGAAATACCAAATCTGCGCTGGGTCGGTTACATGGCAGGTCTGTTGCCATTCCAAATCAAGGTATTTTGATTAACTCAATCAGTCTGCAGGAGGCAAAAGCGTCGAGCGAGATTGAAAATATATTCACAACGGATGATGAACTATACCAGGCGTATAGTGAAGAAGGAGAGGAAGCGAACATTAAAGGCGCTCCCAAAGAGGTGCTTCGGTACCGTGAGGCACTTTGGGCCGGACACCAGCACCTGAAACAGCATGAAGTATTTGATCTGGACTACTTCATTAAGGTTTACCGAATTGTCAAGCAAACCAATGATGGTCTACGTCCACCAAGTGCGCATATTTACATTAAGCAGGGAGGGACGGGACCAAATGCTGGTACTGCGATTTATACCCCGCCCAGAGGGAAAGCGATATTAGAGCAGAAGATTCAGAACCTCGCTGAATTCGTGAATGACGATGAAAAATATCCCGTTGATCCGCTAATCAAAATGGCGATTGCACATTATCAATTTGAAGTAATCCACCCTTTCCGTGATGGAAACGGAAGGGCTGGCAGGATTTTCAACATCAACATTCTGACACAAAAAGGATTGCTGGACCTGCCCATTCTATTCCTTAGTCGATACATTATCGATCATAAGAATGATTACTACTCACTTCTTGCCAGTGTGACACAACGTGCCATGTGGGAGCGATGGATCTTATTCATGCTAAAGGCAGTAGAGGTTACTGCTAACCTGACGTTTGATAAGATAAATGACATCCTCGCCGCGAAAGAGGGGATTATGGAGTCCATCGAATCAGATACTAAAATCAGGAAACCAGAGCTTCTTGTACAGATGATTTTCACCCAGCCATTGACAAAAGTGAGTCATTTGACTGACGCTAAAATTTATGCAGAGAACACAGCAAGGAATTACCTAAATGAATTGGTCGATTTGGGGATTTTGGAAAAAAGGATGATTTCGGGGCATCATTATTATCTTAACCTCGAACTTTATAGAATTCTTTCAGACGATTGATTTTAATGAAAAGGACGTTTTTGACTATCGCAGGGATTTTTACTCTATCCAGTTTATCAGCACAGGTCAACGAAAAAATGCTAGCGGATACAATCAGTTTTATTTCCAACGAAATCAAGGCACTGGAATGCTTGAACTATGAACAAGATACCTATCGCTTAAACTTCGAGGATTGCAACCTGGAATACGAACGAAAATTTAAGGGCGAAGAAGACAGATGGCTTATTTATGATTTTTTGGTTGGTGGATATTGATGAAGAAAAAATGAGTATGGACTTTGCGGAGGGCGGTTGGAGAATCGTACTTATTTCACCCAATAAGAAGATAGAATATGACTCATCAGAGGGTTCTGGGTGGGTATCTGAAATACATATTTATGGTAAAGATCAAGCGTCACTAATTCCAATCGGTAAGGCACTTTATTTTGCAATTAAGAGTTGTAAAAGTCTTGACCGATTTAAGAATCGGTAACAAATGGTGAGATTTTTTATGTTTAATCAGAAACCGTATCAGGCTCTCCATTTTGCTCGCGATAGATCTGCCGAACTTCCTCTTCAGTGAATCGAGGGAAGAATTTCTTAGCTATCATGACGGCATGGTCTTCATTTTTCGCCATGTCCAGATTATTGATTATCAGCTCCTTTTCAATGGCTCTGGCTTTCGTTTCTCCTATTCTATTATTGATAAGTGGCAGGGCATTTTCCGATGCAGTTGCAATACGATATGCGATGCTCCCGCGATCCTCGATTAAGGTCACAAACCGATCAAAATTGTCATAATTATTTGTCCAGGCAAGTTTATATGCAGAAGTCTCTTTGTCGAGGTTTGAAGGTAAAGTGTGGTAACGGCGAGAGGTTTCGGTGATAAGTCGTTCTACATGCTCAACCTTTTTGATTTCCACAAACAATGATTGTAATGTATTGTACAACTCAAAATCGACAATTTCGGAGTTTTGCAGACTTAATGAATATTGAATGGTTTGGTAATCGTATTGAGGTTCAATAAACCGAAAGTCAGAAAAATTTGCATAATCCCCTTTGCTTAGCGTGCTACTCAATTGTTGGGCATATGATGTCATTCCCAATGAAATTTCAGACATCTGAAAACGGAAAGCCTCCAACTCATATTTCAAAGCGGTAACTACACGATTCTTCTCTTTCTCATTTTTTTCTTGCTCGGCATAGTTCTGGATGAGAAAGGCACAATACACCCCAATGATAACGATAAGTAAGTCGATGAGTACCCATGTAAATTTATTCTTTGAAGAGAACAGCTTTCGTAGAAACATGCCTAAAACTACAAATTATCAAACTAATTTTAAGATCAATGAAAGTGTTTGGCCTCCTTTTCCTGACTCTAATTATTAATGCTGCATTTGGGCAAAATTTGGAAAAGCAATTGGCTGATACAATTGACTTTGCTACCATGCAAATTCAATCCCTGGAAAATGAATCGTACAACTACAATTCATTTCGCCTCAACTATGATGATTGTAATTTGGAAATTCATCAGGCTCCAAAGAGCGATAGCACAAAGTGGGATGTACTCGCTTTTTGGTTGGTGGATCTGGACGAAACAAGAATGAGATTGCTTGAACAGTCAGATGGTGAATGGAGTCTGATTGTGGATACCATCTCTGAAAAATGGAAAATCAAATATGATTCGGAAACAGACTCAGGCAGGCGGAACTCCATCATTCTTTTTTCAAATGATAGGAAAGAATTAATTGAACTGGGTCAAGCACTGTATTTTGCAATTAAAAGTTGCAAAGCGATGGGGAGGAAAAGCGATTATTGATAGTATACAAGAAAAGGCCTTAAGAGGCCTTTTCTTTGAATTTCTTAATAAAGTTTCTGGTGAAATCAGAGAGAACCAGTTTACCACTCATTTCGGCTCTTTCAGCAAGTAACTTGTCCCAATCATCCGTTCCTTTCCAAAAAACTTTTTTCAATTCCGCCATTGCTTCCGGATTGTATGCAGCTAATTTTTCTGCCAGTTGGTTAACAGCTTTATCTAATGCATTTATGTCATCATAGAGCTTACCAAAAAGCCCTTTTTGATGTGCCCATTTTGGATCATAAAATTCATCAGGATTCATGCCCATTTGTGACATAGCAGAAAGACCCATTTTCCGCTCAATCGCAGGGCCTACTACAAAAGGGCCAATTCCTAATGCAAGCTCGCTTAATTTGATTGCTGAGTGTTTAGAAGCAAAGCAGTAATCGACAGCTGCTGCAAGACCAATTCCACCACCAACTGCTTTTCCCTGCAATCGACCGATGATAAATTTCGGACACTTACGCATCGCATTGATTACATTGGCAAAGCCCATGAAAAACTTCTTTCCATTTTCAGGACTGTCCACTGCCATCAATTCATCAAAACTGGCCCCTGCACAGAAGGTACGGTTGCCACCGCTCTTCAAAATGATGACTTTGATTTCAGGATTATTGCCAGCTTCAGAAATGGTATCTGCAAGCTTTGTCAGAATATCTCCTGGTAGAGAATTACTTTGCTCTGTAAAAAATTCAACGGTACCGATTCCGTTTCGTATGTCTAGGTTTACGTAGTTACTCATGTCCGCAAAAATAAGTGCATTATGATACATCTAGCCATGATTTGTTTATCCTCTTTACCCACTACTTAAGAAATCAATTTTATCTGGACTATATTAGTAATATGACAAAAGTTAGCTTCAAAAAGGCACTCGTAGCTCTTGATGCTACCCTAATGGATGGCTTTGTGCTAGAGTACGTATCACAGTTTTATAAGTCTTTCGGTATTGAGGAGATTATCTTCCTTCATGCAATAAAAGAAATAGATACCCGAATTGAGATTGATGGATATGCAGATGCGGAGACGAATGCGCTGGATGAAATTAAAGAAAAGCTTACATACAAGATAGGTCAGTATGATTTTAAAGATAGTAGGACTGAAATAGTGGTGAAGCATGGATCACCTGCTGGTATCATTTTAAGGGATGCTGTTGAATTTTCTTTTGATTTAATTGTAATGGGGCGGAAACGTTCTTTAGAAGGATCTGGCATTGTTTCTAGTCATATTGCTCGAAAAAGTCCTACTTCGATCTTATTTGTAACTCAAAATATGAATCCGTCTTTAAGGAATATCCTGGTGCCTGTAGACTTTTCAGAACATTCCTCGCTTGCCACTCATGCTGGTGTGACTATTGAAGAGCACTCTAAAGCCAAGTTATCTTTAATCAATATATATGACGTTCCGCTTGGCTATTATAAAATGGGAAAGACCTATGAGGAATTTGCAGAAATAATGGAAGGTCATGCGAAGAATGATTTCGACTTGTTTCTTAAGTCAAATGACATAAATACCAAATACCCATGCCACTTCACGGTCAGAGGATCTAACTCTAAGATCGATATTGTTTTTGAATATGCACTTGAGTCCAGAAGTGATTTAATTATCATCGGCTCACAAGGTAGAACGAATGCCTCGGCTGTTTTACTTGGGTCATTTGCAGAGAAAATGGTATTTAGAGATACTGATATCCCTGTTTTGATTGTAAAAAAAGAAGGAGAGAATATGTCGCTCCTTCAAGCGTTGCTTTCGTTATGATATTGTGAGGATTAACTCTGATCTCTTTTTTTAATCATTGTTAAAATCGTAGCAATTGCCACTGTTTCTCCTGTTTCGTCATATACGTCAACGAGAAACTTCACTATCCCTTTTGCAATATCGTCTTTCTTCTCCTGGTCTACTTTTTCTTTTACAGTACACCGCACACCGATTGTCATCCCTGGATAGACCGGCTTAGTGAATCGACATTCTTCTAATCCATAATTAAGAAGAACAGGTCCTTTTTTCGCTTGAACAAATAACCCCGCAGCAGCTGATAAGATGAAATAGCCATGTGCTACTCGACCTTCGAATGTGGTTCCTTCCAGAGAAGTAACATCTGTGTGTGCATAGAAATGGTCCCAGCTAACATTCGCAAATGTGACAATGTCTCCTTCTGTAATTGTGCGCTTAGCTGTAATGACCGTATCACCAATCTCGAGATCTTCAAAATGCTTGGAGAAAGGATGCTTTTCTGTGTCCTTGTATTCACCTCCATATTGATACTGCTGAGTGATTTCCGTAAGGGTTGTTGGCGATCCCTGGATAGCTGTGCGTTGCAAGTAGTGCATCACTCCTCGTTTGCCACCCATTTCCTCTCCACCTCCGGCACGTCCGGGTCCTCCGTGTACCAGTTGAGGCATGGGTGAGCCATGACCCGTGCTTTCTTTAGCGCAGGCTTCATTCAGAACCAAAATTCGGCCATGATGAGTAGCTGCACCTACCACATATTCCCTGGCGATTTTATCATCTGCGGTTGTGATGGATGAACAAAGGGAACCTTTTCCTTTCTTCGAAATGGCAATAGCCTCATCCATGTTTTTATATGGAAGAATCGTACTGATCGGTCCGAAAGCTTCAATGTTGTGGACTTCTTCAGTATTCAATGGGTTCTGATTCACAAAAAGCATCGGTGAAATGAAGGCTCCTTTGTTCCAGTCGGCACCCATAGCCTCTCCTTTATTATCCAGTGAGCCGTAAACCAGATCGGAAGTTTTGGCAAGTTCAGCCACTCGTTTTGTTACCTCATCCAATTGCTCTCTTCCTGCTAGTGCGCCCATTCGCACACCTTCCACACTCGGGTCTCCGATGGTTGTTTTTTCGAATGCTTTTCCGAGAGCAATCTGCACATCTTCTACCAGCTTTTCAGGTACAATGATCCTCCTTACTGCAGTACATTTCTGTCCACATTTCACCGTGATCTCTTTTCGAACTTCCTTGATGAATAAGTCGAATTCAGGGGTGCCCGGAACCGCATCTTCTCCAAGTACAGCACAGTTCAGTGAGTCAGCTTCCAGGTTGAAAGGAACTGAGTTTTCCACGATTTGTGGTAGTGTTTTTAGTTTTTTGCCTGTCTCAAAAGATCCGGTAAATGTCACTATATCATTCATATCCACATGATCCAGGATTCCATTTCCATATCCGGCAACCAGCTGAAGTGCCCCCTCGGGTAAAATGCCCGAATCAATAATGTTTTTCACCATTACTTCAGTCAGGTAGCAGGTTTGTTCGGCGGGTTTGATGATGCATGGCATCCCGGCCAGCCAGTTGACGGCAGCCTTTTCAAGCATTCCCCAGATCGGGAAGTTGAATGCATTGATATGCACCGCAACACCTTCTTTTGGTACCATGATGTGATGGCCTACAAACGTTCCTTCTTTCGAAAGAGGCACTGTCTGTCCATCCACGTGATAGGGAAGATCTGGGAATTGTCTTCTTAAGCTGGCATTGGAGAACACATTGCCAATTCCACCTTCAATATCAATCCAGCTGTCCAGGCGAGTAGCCCCTGTCGCTTTACTCACTTCATAAAACTTTTCTTTCTCATCCATCAGGTGGAAGGCCAATGCCTTTAGCATCAATCCACGCTCCTGAAAGGTCATTTTTCGTAATGCTGGATTTCCAACATTTCGTGCATGATCGTAAGCATCCTCGAAATCAATGCCCTCAATGGTATGTGATGCCACGGGATCACCGGTGATCGCATGATGAAGGACCTCTCCATCGCCAGCTCCTTCCATCCATTGCCCTGCGATATAGTGTTTTATTTTAGGTATTGCCATGATCTGTTTTTCTCTTTTACGCCTAAGGCAAATCTATCAACTAACAGTTATTCGCCTGAGACTTTTCTTCAATATTCAAAATATACACACTACTTGTTCTGAATTTCGCCTTGCGGCTCTTCACATAAGCAAATGTTAAAATGGCTTCATTGCTCATTTCTCAGTATATTTCCAATACCAATCACCACTTCACCTGGTATGAAACTTTTCAAAGAACTCAATCGCCGGAATGTCATTAAGGCGGCCATCACCTATCTGGTAGTAGCATGGCTAATCTTACAGGTGATTTCGATTGTGTTCCCCATGTTTAATATTGGCACAGGTGTAATGCGCTATTTTTTCATTGCCCTGGCTATTGGATTCCCTGTATGGGTCATTTTCGCTTACCTCTATGAGTGGACACCTACTGGTTTTAAGAAAACCAAAGAGGTGTCGCCGGAAGTTTCGGTTTATAAACAAACGGGAAAGCGATTAAATGGAATGATCATCGGAGGGTTGGTGGTAGTGGTATTGTTACTCATCTCAGATCGTATTTTCAATTTCACCGGTATTTCAGATATTCCAGACCCGGATAAGTCAATAGCGGTTTTACCATTTGAAAATATGAGTGGGGATGAAGATGCCTACTTTGCATCAGGGGTCACGGAAGATATCCTGACTCATATTTCCAAAATTGGCGATTTACGGGTGCTTTCAAGATTTACGCTAAAGGATTATGACACAAAAGGAAAATCTGTAGAAGAGATTGGAAAGGAGTTGGGTGTTGGCTATTTACTTACGGGAAGCATCCGGAAAGCAGGAGAGGACCTTCGTATCTCCTGCCAGCTGGTTCAGGTTAATCCTGAGGAGCAGACCTGGGCGGAGAACTTTGATAAGCGTATGGAGGATGTTTTCGCTATTCAAAACGAAGTAGCCACTGAGGTTGCCAAATATCTAAAGGCACAGTTAACGAAAGAGGAGGAAAAGCAATTGAGCAGGAGACCAACAGAAAGTCTTGAGGCATACAATCTTTATTTGAGAGGGCTTAGCCGATATCAACAAGAAAAACCTGAGCAAAATGAATTAGCCATTAAACTATTCAAAGAAGCTTTGGAAATTGATCCTAATTTTACAATTGCTCATGTACATCTGTTAAGTGCTTACTCAAAATCGATCACTCAGTTCGGTTTGAGATCCTATTCGCTTTATGATTCCATGCTGGAGGTGTCAAAACAGTTGGTAAAAGCTGATCCTGAATCGTCGGAAGCATTAGGTGTTTTATCTTTTCACTATTTGGTTAAAGGGGACTTCAATAAGGCCATTGATCTAAGTGAAAAAGCCATTCGACTAAACCCCAATGATTCCAAATCCATTAATATTTTAGGATTGTTACTCCGAAATAAGGGAGAAATTAATCAGGCCATTCCATTGTTTAAAAAAGGGAAAGAGCTAAATCCATTGCGCTTACAAGCCTTCAATTATAATCTTGGGACATGTTATGAACTATTAGGTATGTATGACATAGCGAATACCTATTTTAATTCGGTAATAGAACTATCACCAAACGACCTCATTAATATTGACAGGCTGGCACATATTTCACTAGTGACAGGTCAGTATGATCAAACGGAAAAGTATATAGATCAATTGTTAAAAGAGGGAAGTCTTAAGGCGCTGGATATGGCATGTGAGTTTTCTTTAAATGCCAAATTACCCAAAAGTAAAGTGAAGATGAACCTTAATAAATTGGTTGATCATCAGAAATATAGTTACCTGGACAATTATCGTGGCACAATGGCACTGGCTTATGTCCTTAAAAAAGAGAATCAGTTAGATTCTTTGAATCGAGTTTTAAATCATTTTCATGCAGCATATTCAACTAAATGGGGACTAGATCATGAAGATGGTGATGTACTGATACCGTATGCACAAATAGCAGCATTAAGAGAAGATAAAGACGAAGCTTTGCGATGGGTAAAGAAAATGGTGAATACCGGAAGTTTATGGACCTATGAATTGATGCAAAGTGATGTGATTTTAGAAGAAGTAAGAAAAGATCCACGCTATGATCAAATAATGGAGCCAATAACGAAGAAAAGAGATCGTTTGCGCATTAGCGTGAGTGCACAGGACGGCCAGGTAAAATTGTAAGAAAGATACTCAGCTAAACAGTCCGTGCAGTTCAGTATCTATTTTGAATACGATATCAGAAAAATCTTCCGTATTTTTCACAAAATCTATATCAGTAACATCAATGATGAGCAATTTTCCAACATCATATCCTTCAATCCAGTTTTCATAGTGTTCATTTAATCCCTTTAGGTATTCGATACGAATCAGATTTTCATAATCTCTGCCTCTTGTCTCAATATTCTTAACAAGCTTACTGATGTCAGACTTTAGATAAATCAATAGATCAGGTGGCTTAACGAATTCGATCATGGAGTCAAATAAGGCACGATAATTCTGATAGTCTCTTTCCTTGAAAAACCCTTGTTTGTAGAGACTTTCCGCAAAGATGTACGCATCCTCATAGATCGTTCGATCCTGAATAATGGTGTTTTCTCCTCTTCTAAGTTTATTGATCTGTTCAAATCTGCTATTCAGGAAATACACTTGAAGGTGAAAAGACCACTTATGCATATCACTGTAAAAATCCTGGAGATAAGGGTTGTCTTCAACCGACTCAAATTCCGCTTGCCACCCGTAATGCTTTGCTAGCATCTGTGTAAGTGTTGTTTTTCCTGCCCCGATATTGCCGGATACGGCGATGTGCATGTTCTTATCTGTCATTATTAAGCTAGGTCTCTATTTTTTTGATTCGTTCCAGGTTTTGTAGGCAGCAGAGGCTACAGGTCGATTAGGTTCAGTCTCAGTGAGCGGCTGGCATTCTCTCAAAGTTTCGTAGCATTCTTTTGGCAACTGTTGATAAAGCTTGGTGCCTTCTGTTTTCCAGGCGATCATTTCATCACTTACTTCTTTAATTTTCTTTGCGGGATTACCTACTATAAGACTCCTTGATTCAAATTTTGAATTAGCCTTTATAAATGCTAAAGCACCGATAATAGATTCATCCCCTATTTCTGAATTATCCATGATCACGGCATTCATCCCGACCAATACATTCCGACCTATGTTAGCTCCATGTACAATTGCTCCATGCCCAATATGTGCACTCTCCTTCAGCGTTATCGTGATTCCTGGAAACATATGAATGGTGCAGTTTTCCTGCACGTTGCATCCATCATCGATTACAATTCGTCCCCAGTCACCACGTATTGCGGCTCCAGGTCCTACATAAACATCTTTTCCAATTATCACATCTCCAGTTACGGCAGCAAGAGGGTGAACAAATGCGGATTTGTGGATAACAGGTTTTAGGTGGTTAAATTCATAGATCATAACTAAACTCTTTCTAAAATAATCGCATACCCTTGTCCTACTCCAATGCACATCGTACAGAGCGCATATTTTTTTTCTGTCTTTTGAAGTTGTATTGCAGCTGAATGTGTAATTCTTGCTCCAGTCATCCCAAGTGGATGACCAATAGCGATTGCACCACCGTTTGGATTTAGTCTAGGGTCATCATCTGCGAGACCTAATGATCTAGTACAGGCAAGTGCCTGTGCCGCGAATGCTTCATTTAATTCAATAATATCTATTTGATCTAATGTAAGTCCTGCCTTCTTTAAGGCTTTTTTACTCGCTTCCACTGGTCCTATTCCCATTATTCTTGGTTCTACGCCCACAACTGCTGAAGAAACTATTCTGGCTAATGGCTTAAGATCGTGATTTTTAACGGCATCTTCAGAGGCTACTAGAACAGCAGATGCACCATCGTTTAGACCGGAAGAGTTTCCGGCGGTTACTGAGCCATCTTTTTTAAATGCAGCTCTTAGTTTTCCAAGAATCTCCATTGAAGAAGATGGTTTTATAAATTCATCTTCTTTGAATATGATTGGATCGGCTTTACGTTGAGGAATTTCCACAGCCACAATTTCTTCTGCCAATCGACCATTTTTTTGAGCCTCGCTGGCTTTCATTTGAGAGCGATATGCAAATGCATCCTGATCTTCACGTGAGATACCATGGATTTCTACAAGGTTTTCGGCGGTATTGCCCATACCATCGGTTCCATAGAGTTCTTCCATTTTCGGATTTATAAAACGCCAACCAAAACTTGAGTCATACATCTTTGCATCAGTACCAAATGGTTTAGCTGATTTTGAGATTACCCAAGGCCCTCTGGTCATATTTTCAACTCCACCGGAAATAAACAAGTCTCCATCACCCGTCTTAATTGCGCGGTTGGCATGTACAATGGCAGACATACCGGAGGCGCACAATCTATTAACAGTTTCCCCTGGGACAGAGAATGGAATACCTGCAAGTAGTAACGACATCCGTGCCACATTCCGATTATCCTCGCCAGCCTGATTTGCACAGCCCATGATCACCTCATCTACCAAAGAAGGATCCAAAGAAGGATTTCGAGCGATTAATTCTTTAATCACGAGTGCCCCTAAATCGTCCGTCCTTACAGCAGAGAGCGTTCCCCCAAAATTCCCAACCGGTGTTCTTATTCCATCAATAATGTATGCTTCTTTCATGGCTACTTGATTATGTTGTCCGCAAATATTCAGCCTTCTTGCTTACCTACCAATTAACCACATTACTAATTAAGAAATTCCTTTGTGGCCCATGGTTCATACCTTAATTTTGTCGGAATTTGTTTTAACCTGATTAACTCACAGGAAATACATTTACCCAATGCCTAAAAATCCAAACATCAAGTCAGTCTTAATTATCGGAAGTGGACCTATCATCATTGGTCAAGCTTGCGAGTTCGATTATTCAGGATCACAAGCATCAAGATCACTTCGCGAGGAAGGAATTGAAGTGACACTGATAAATTCGAACCCAGCCACCATTATGACAGATCCGGTTACTGCTGATAATGTTTATCTAAAGCCGTTAAACAAGCAATCGATTCGGGAAATTCTGGAGGAACACCCACAAATTGATGCGGTACTCCCTACTATGGGTGGACAAACAGCACTGAATTTGGCTATTGATTGTGATAAAGCTGGAATTTGGGAAAAATATAATGTGTCGATGATAGGCGTAAATATTGACGCGATTGAGACAACAGAAGACCGGGAGAAATTCCGGCACAAAATGATTGAATTGGGAGTGGGAGTTTGTAAGGGTGAGACAGCAACCTCCTTTTTGAAAGGGAAAGAAATAGCACAGGAAATAGGCTTCCCATTAGTAATCCGGCCATCCTATACCTTAGGTGGGTACGGAGGTGGTTTTGTGAATACTCCTGAGGAATTTGATAATGCCCTAAATGCAGGATTACAGGCCTCTCCAATTCATGAAGTTTTGGTTGAGCAAAGTATTTTAGGCTGGAAAGAATATGAACTGGAATTGCTTAGAGACAATCTTGGCAATATCATAATCATTTGTTCGATCGAGAATTTCGATCCTATGGGTGTTCACACAGGAGACTCCATAACCGTTGCTCCCGCCATGACCTTATCTGATACTGTTTATCAGAAAATGAGAGATCTGGCCAAATTGATGATGAATGGTATCGGTCATTTCGCCGGAGGATGTAATGTTCAATTTTCGGTAAACCCTGATACGGAAGATCTCATTGGAATTGAAATCAACCCTCGAGTTTCTCGTTCTTCGGCACTTGCTTCAAAAGCTACTGGCTACCCAATTGCTAAGATTGCAGCTAAGCTGGCTATCGGTTACAATCTAGACGAGCTGAATAACCAGATTACGAAAACAACTTCAGCGTTTTTTGAACCTGCGATTGATTACACCATAGTTAAGGTGCCAAGATGGAACTTTGATAAGTTCAAGGGTTCTGACCGAAAACTTGGACTCCAGATGAAATCTGTTGGAGAGGCTATGGGTATCGGCCGAAATTTCCAGGAAGCACTTCAAAAAGCTTGTCAGTCGCTTGAAATAAAACGAAATGGATTAGGCGCTGATGGTCGCGAACTAAAAGATCAGGATGCTATCCTTAAGAGCCTGGAGCATCCAAGTTGGAACAGGTTATTCCATATTTATGATGCATTTAAACTTGGTATTCCATTTAAAACCATTCATAAGCTCTCCAAGATTGATCCATGGTTCTTGAATCAAATAGAAGAACTAATTACCCTTGAAAAGGAGATCGAGAAGTACAGCGTAGATGATATCCCTAAAGAGTTGCTAATGGAAGCAAAACAAAAAGGATATGCTGATAGGCAGGTGGCACATTTGCTAGGTTGCTTAGAAAGCGAAGTTTACAAGAAGCGTAATGATCTTGGAATTAAGCGAGTCTATAAACTGGTTGATACATGTGCTGCTGAATTTGAAGCTCAAACGCCGTACTATTATTCAACTTTTGAAGAAGAGAACGAATCAAAAGTTTCAGACAAAAAGAAAATAATCGTGCTCGGATCAGGTCCAAATCGAATTGGGCAAGGGATTGAGTTTGATTACTCATGTGTGCATGGGGTCTTAGCTGCAAAGGAGTGTGGATACGAAACCATCATGATTAATTGTAATCCGGAGACAGTTTCTACTGATTTTGATGTGGCTGATAAATTATATTTCGAACCAGTTTTTTGGGAGCACATCTATGACATCATCCTTCATGAAAAACCAGAAGGGGTGATCGTGCAGCTTGGAGGTCAAACAGCTTTAAAACTTGCAGAAAAACTGGAGCGATACGGTATTAAAATTATTGGCACGAGTTTCGAAGCACTTGACCTTGCTGAAGCACGAGGAAGATTCTCCGATTTACTAAAGGAGCAAAATATTCCCTATCCACTTTATGGAACGATAGAAAATGCGGAAGAGGCGGTAGAACTTTCCAAAAAATTAGGATTTCCTCTTCTTGTTCGCCCTAGCTATGTGCTAGGTGGACAAAGCATGAAAATTGTGATCAATGAAACTGAACTAGAACAACACGTTGTTGAAATTCTAAAGGATAAACCGGATGGTGAAATTCTATTAGATCACTTTTTAGAAGGGGCGATTGAGGCGGAAGCAGATGCAATTTGCGATGGAGAAAATGTTTATATCATAGGGATCATGCAGCATATTGAGCCCGCGGGTATTCACTCCGGAGATTCGTATGCTGTTCTACCTCCATACAATTTGGGTGATTTTGTGATTCGACAAATTGAGGACTATACAAAAAAGATAGCTGTGGCCCTGGAAACTGTTGGGTTAATCAATATTCAATTTGCAATAAAGGATGATAAGGTATTTATCATTGAAGCAAATCCACGGGCATCTAGAACTGTACCGTTTATATGCAAGGCATATAGAGAACCTTATGTGAACTATGCGACTAAAGTCATGCTTGGCGAGAAAAAGGTGACGGATTTTGACTTCAAACCCTACAAAAAAGGGTATGCAATTAAGGAACCAGTATTTTCATTCCACAAATTCCCGAATGTAAATAAGGAGTTAGGTCCTGAAATGAAGTCCACAGGAGAAGCCATCTATTTTATAGATGATTTAATGGATGATTATTTCATGGAAATTTACGCTGAACGAAACTTGTATCTTAGTCGATAGGTTTAATAGACATGCTGAAGATAATAATCATATTAATTCTAATAGGATACGTTTTTTACAGAGTTACGTCCTTCATATTTTCAGGAATGTTTCGAGGGTTTACACGTGACCAACAGTTTGGTAATCAGCGATATTCCGGTAGTTCAAAAAGAGCACCAAATAGTAATGTCAACATTGACAACTTCCCTAACAGATCCAAAAAAGGTGATAAGTTTGGCGGAGGTGAATATGTTGACTATGAAGAAATAAAATAGCATATTCAATTTTCTAGCGATACTAAATAGGGATTACTCGAACTTAGCTTTCGAGATTATCATTTAGCTTTGCTAATTAACTGAGAAATAATTCGAATGGCGTGGTTTAAGCGACAAGACAAAGGAATACTTACCAAGACGGAAGATAAGAAAGAAGTCCCTGATGGGCTCTGGTATAAAACTCCGAGTGGAAGTATTATCCACATGCGGGAGTTAAAAAATAACTCTTACGTATGCCCGGATGACGATTATCATGTGCGAATCGGTTCAAAAGAATACTTCGAGATATTATTTGATAACAATAAATTCACTGAGCTGGATGCGGATCTAACTTCAGGGGATCCGTTGAAATTTGAAGACACCAAGAAATACCCAGACCGAATTAACGCGACCCAGAAAAAAACGGGATTGAAAGATGCGGTCAGAAGTGCTACAGGGAAAATGAATGGGATCGACTTGGTTGTTGCCTGCATGGATTTTTCATTTATAGGGGGCTCAATGGGATCTGTTGTAGGTGAGAAAATCGCTCGTGCAATAGATTACTCATTAAAAAAGAAGATTCCTTTTTTAATGATTTCAAAGTCCGGTGGGGCGAGGATGATGGAAGCAGGTTTTTCGCTAATGCAGATGGCGAAAACTTCCGCGAAACTCGCTTTATTAAGTGAGGCTAAAATACCCTACATATCATTGCTGACAGACCCAACTACGGGTGGAGTTACTGCTTCTTATGCCATGTTGGGAGACTTTAACATTGCTGAACCTGAAGCATTAATAGGCTTTGCCGGACCAAGAGTGATTCGGGAGACTATTGGTAAAGATTTACCAAAAGGATTTCAAAGTTCAGAGTTTGTTTTAGATCATGGGTTTCTTGATTTTATTGTTGATAGACGTCAACTTAAAACAAGGTTAACCATGCTATTAAAGATGTTGGATTAAATCCAACATTTTCACTCAACAAGGTGTTTGAGGATAAGATCAAAAAAGGTTTGGTTTATCGGTTAATATGGAGTGTTAGATCAACTATATTTGCCGTGATTTTTAAATAAAAAGGTTTTAGACATATGTCTTCAATTGTTATTACTTCAATCATCGCCTTTACAGTTTTAATTCTATTATTAGTTTTAATCCTGTTACTGGCACAATCAAAATTGGTTCAATCTGGTCCGGTGAAGATCACTGTTAATGGTGATTCTGAGAATCCTATGGTCACTCAGGCTGGCTCGACCTTACTTTCTACTCTTTCTCAAAAGAGTGTATTTCTGCCATCAGCATGTGGCGGAGGAGGTACGTGCGCCATGTGTAAGTGCAAGGTTATCGAAGGTGGAGGTGATGTACTTCCAACCGAAGTTGGTCACCTAAGTAGAAGCGAGCAAAAAGAAAATGTACGCCTTGCATGTCAGGTGAAAGTTAAAAATGACATGGAAATTGAAATTCCGGAAGAGATTTTTGGAATTAAGAAGTGGGAAGCAACTGTTGTAAGAAACTGGAACGTATCTTCTTTTATTAAAGAATTTGTTGTTGAAATTCCGGAGGAAATGGATTATGAGGCTGGAGGCTATATCCAAATTGAAGTCCCAAAATGTGAGGTAGATTTCAAAGATATTGATATTACCGCCCATCCGGAAGAGCATGAAGATCCAAACAGATTTCAGGAGGAGTGGGACAAGTTTGGCCTGTGGGATCTTAAGATGAAAAATGATGAGACGATAGAAAGAGCCTACTCAATGGCTTCTTACCCTGCTGAAGGAAAAGAAATAATGCTGAATGTTCGTATAGCCACACCACCTTGGGATAGAGCTAAGAACAGCTGGATGAATGTCAATCCTGGCATTGCTTCATCGTATATTTTTGGACTTAAGCCTGGGGATAAGGTAACTATATCAGGACCATACGGAGAGTTTTTCATTAATCCATCTGATGCAGAAATGCTTTATGTAGGTGGCGGTGCAGGTATGGCTCCAATGAGATCACATCTATATCATCTTTTCAAAACGCTGAAAACAGGAAGAAAAGTAACTTACTGGTATGGTGGAAGATCAAAAAGAGAACTTTTCTATTTGGAGCATTTTTATGAATTGGAAAAAAACTTTCCAAACTTCAAATTCCATATTGTACTCTCAGAACCATTGGAAGAAGACAATTGGAAAGAAAAAAAATCAATTGACGATAAGGGTGATGGCTTTTTAGGATTTGTTCACCAAGCAGTAATTGATCACTACCTGAGCAAGCATGATCAGCCAGAAGAAATCGAACTTTACTTCTGTGGACCACCATTGATGAACCAAGCGGTTCAAAAAATGGGAGAGGATTTTGGAATACCAGATGAAAACATAAGATTTGACGATTTCGGAGGATAAGTTTTATCGAAATAATAGAGAAGCCTTGCAGAAAATGTAAGGCTTTTTTTATGCACAAAATCCATATAGGATTTTCACCTATATGAATTTCCGTATTTGGCTCCTTTCTCTCAAGCCTTTGATTTATAATTTTTGTAGGATATAAAGTCAAGCAAAAAATATCACTAAATGCCTAATTCAATCTTCATTCTTGTATTTGTCTTCTTTGGAAACTTCAATTTTGATACTAAGACATCTGAAAGTTTAGACGTACCAAGTATTGAATTTTCAAGTTCGGCTATTGGTTTTGAAAGCGGTCAACCTGTCTTTTCCAGAGAGACCTCAATAGTTATTGATACAAAGGACAAGAAAAATGTGAGGGTGATTATTAATGAGGAAGTGGACACAAGAATATCAACGAATACGATTGACCTTGCTTCTTTAGTAAACCTATCGGAAGGTACATATACGATTTTGATTCAGGGAGAAAGGTATGAAGAGGCTTTTGGATTTACCATAAAGTAAATCCTTTTGAAATGTGCTATGTAAGCCTTGCAGAAATGCAAGGCTTTTTTATTGGAATACGAATAATCCGTAAATTCCGTAACCCGTAATTTACTCTTAACCTAATCAGATCTGCAAGTATCATTTTCTGAGAAGAGTTGAATTAGAAATGGTACTGAAACTTACGGATTTGGCTCTAGATAGTCTTTTTGATTAAGGAATAGATTTGTCATAATATCTCTATGGCTATCTTAGCATTATGGATCTCAAGCTCTTTTTTAATCCAACAGAAGTAGATGTTGATCAGTCACCAACATCCTTCCAATCATCCATTTATGTAAATCGCGATAAGATGCCTGATCATGAGGGTATGGATATTGCGTTGATTGGGTTAACGGAATATCGAGGAGGAGATAATTCATCGGAATTAGCGTCAGCAGAAGCGGTCAGGAAACAACTTTACGCCCTAAAAAAAGGATATGGAGATTACGGCATCATTGATCTGGGTAATTTCAGAAACGGGCCTAAAATAGAAGACACCTACTTGAGGCTAAAGGAGGTATGCGCCTACCTAATGGAGAAGAATATCATACCGGTTCTTTTTGGAGGAAGTCATGACCTTGACCTTGGCCAGTATTACGCGTATGAGACAGCAGAGAAATTGATTTCAGTCTTGAATATCGATAATGCTATGGATTTCGATGGCGAACACATTGCTTCAAATCACATAGGGAAGATATTTAAACACAGTCCAAATTATTTATTTGGTTATTGTCACCTTGGTTATCAAAGTTATCTAACCGATCAGAAATCAATTGAGTTGTTGGATAAGCTTTCGTTTGAGTCAATCAGATTGGGAGTGGTAAAAGAAAACATTAAAGATATTGAGCCAATCGTGCGGGATGCAGACATGCTTTCGTTTGACTTAAGTGCACTTCAGGCTTTATATGCACCGGGAGCCTCCAATGCTAAAGTATATGGACTAACAGGTGAGGAAGCCTGCCAATTATGCTGGTATGCAGGTCAAAATGAAAAGATGAGCTCTGTTGGTATCTATAATTATGATGCAGCCAAGGACTCAAAAGATAATAAGACCGCCTTTGTGATGAGTACAATGATATGGTATTTCATAGAAGGGTACTATCACCGTAAGGGTGATAAAAATTTCAAATCCAATGATTACCTGATGTACGAAGTTCACCTCGGAGGAGAGCCGGAAACAATCAGGTTTTATAAGAGTAAACTTTCAGAAAGATGGTGGATGGAGGTTCCTAACCCGGATTCTGAAGGGTTATTTAATCGAAATAGAATGATTGCTTGCAACCAAAGTGATTATGACCTGGCATTAAAGGGTGAAATTCCGGATAGGTGGATGAATTTCTTTAATAAAGTTTAGAACCTGGGGGGCATCACCACCCAGAGAATAATGTAAACCAGAATACCGGGGAAGGCTGCACTAACAATTGACAGGATGATATATGCGATCCTAACAAGGGTAGGGTCCCAGCCTAAATATTCTGCTATTCCGGCACACACGCCACCCAACATTCTATCATTAGATCTAAAAAGTCTTTTCGTCATTTCCATTTTCCTTTACTTTTTTAAAGATGAGATTTTTTTGTGAAAAGTCGTAAAACTGATCATCCCAATTTTATCAATTAAGGTTTTGGATGGGGATTTGTCTACTTCAGTGGATTTGGTCGGAGTACTCAATAAGTCTGCGGTGTAGAGCGACTTTGCATTGAGCGTAAGTAAACACGCTAGCAGAATACCCAATAAAATAAGTAGGGTTTTGTTGAGGCGTATGTTGGTTCGGTTGGCTGCCATGTCTTCTTAAAGCACAAAAGGCATGCCAAAACAAATTAACTACCTGATTTTCAGTTTTTTAACACTAATTCGAAATGCTGTAATTGTGCAAAAACGAACAGGTAAATAATTTGACCGAACACTATTCAAAAACTTGAATCTGATCTTCAGGTACCTTTAGATAGATAGGTTCACCCACTTCGATCGGACATCTTTCCGTTTCCAGACTGATAAACTCATTGTTAGACGGGTGACCTATTCGAAGTACATCATGAGGGCCTTTAAACTCCTTCTTTAAAACTACTCCACTAAGATTAAAGGTAGCAGATGATGTGATCTCAATATTCTCCGGTCTGATAAAAAGCTTCATATCACCCATTTTTTTTGATACTACATTTAAAGTTCCAAATGGAGTCTCAACCAAACTACCTTTTTTATTTTTCGAACCATTTATAATGACACTGGCGCCAAAAAAATCAGATACGTATGGTGATACTGGGTTATTGTAAACCTCAGATGGCTGTCCTATTTGTTTTACCTCTCCTTCTCTCATCACGACAAGTTTGTCTGCAATAAGGAATGCATCAGAAGCTTGATGACTGACAAGTATAGTTGTTATCTCAAGTGACCTTAAAAGATCAAATATTTCCTCACGTATACGCGTCTTTAAAAGTTCATCCAAACTACTGAAAGGCTCATCAAGTATCAAAAGCTGAGGGTTGATGGCAAGGGCTCTGGCCAAAGCGACTCGTTGTTGTTGACCACCGGAGAGTTCATGAGGATATCTGTTTGGAAGACCTTCAAGCCCCGTCATTTCCAGCAGTTGATTTAGCTTGTTTTCTGTTTTATACTTTCTTCCAATGGCATAAAAGATATTCTCTTTTACAGTAAGGTGTGGAAAAAGCGAGAGGTTTTGAAAAACGAACCCGAACTGTCTTTTTTCAGGTTTCCAATGGGTGATATCTTGATCGTTTAAAAAAACATGGCCACTTTCAGGAGTTTCCAGGCCGGAGATAACCCTTAAAAGCGTACTTTTTCCGCATCCACTTTCTCCAGTTAATGAAAGAATTTCACCTTTATTGATAGAAAGCGAGACATCCTTAAGAACAAGATTGTCTTCGAAACTCTTTCTAATATTTTCAACCCTCAAGTTCATTTTCTATGCAATATTCTGTTTAAATAATATACGGGTATTGCGCTTGCAAAAATAATTAGAAGGCTCGATGAAGCAGACCTAGGTGCCATTTCATCTTTAGCATACTGGAATGCATTTGTGGCAAGTGTTTCGTAATTGAAAGGCCTCAATATCAAGGTTAGTGGAAGCTCTTTAGCTACGTCAACGAATACCATAATCATAGCGCCAAGCAAAACAGGTTTAAGAATGGGAACATGTATTTTCACCAAATTTCTAAAAGTGCCACTTCCCATTGAAACTGCAGCGTCATCAAGTTGCTTGGATATTTTCTCAAAGCCAGATTCAATAGAACCATATCCTACCGCAAAAAAACGCACAGTATAACCAAATATCAGAGCAATTACACCTGAATAAATGAGGGTAGGATCTATCATCAGGATCAACGCGATAATCCCAACCGCAATTACGGCACCCGGCATTGCATAACCAAGCAGCGGAAGCTTAGATATAGTTCTCTTTATCCCTTTTTTGTTCACCAATCTAAACGTATAAACTAAAATGATCGACAGTGTTACAATCAATAGGCTGGTAATAGCACCTAAAGTAGCTGTATGTTTAGCTAATAAATAGAGTTGACTCCAAATCTCAGGGGTATAAGATAAAAAGAACCACCAAATCTGTTGAAGTACCGGAATAATGAAACCGATAAGAACTGGAATAAAGCAGGCGATGAAGACCATCCATTTTCTTTTAGGATCGAGTCTGGAGAATGAAACTTCCGATTTATCAACTGACGTTTTTTTGTTTTGATTAGCCTTGAATTCGATGATTAGAAGTGCAACAACAAATATCAGTACAACCAAAGATAAAAATGTGGCAGTTGGCAGATCACCCAGGGCCAACCACGACCTAAATATGCCTACCGTAAAGGTGGGTATCCCAAAGTATGAAACCACTCCGTAATCATTGAGCACCTCCATAATGACCAGGATTAAACCGGCAAATATGGCAGGCCAGGCAAGGGGAAAGACTACTTTCCTAAACGTCTTATTCATGGATTGACCAAGTGATCGGGACACTTCTATGAGCGATGCTGATTGAAGTAAAAAAGCGGATCTGGAGGTTACATAAACATATGGATATAACACAAAGCTCATCGTGAAAATTGCCCCAAAATGATTCATTAAATCCAAATAAATATCTGTACCCATCGATCGTAGTAAGATTCTTATCGGGCCTGCATAATCAGTCAATCCAACATAAGAGATGGCATTAATAAATGTGGGTATAGCAAGAGGAAGGATCAATATCCACTCGAATTGTCTTCGAAAAGGAAAATTGTAAATAGTGACAAACCAGGCTGTTGAGACACCCAAAATTAAGGTTAGAAAGGAGGTACCAAGGACGAGTATTGAGGTATTATATAAGTAGGTAGGAAGTAGTGTGCTAGTTAAATGCTTCAAATTCGTAAAATCAATTGAAGCAGTACGACTCGCTACAAGTATCAAGGGCAGCACTAGTGCTACTAAAACAATATTTGTAACGAGTCGCCAGTAAAAGTGTTTAGCTTTCTTAATTCCAGCCAGCCTCATCAAATATTCTTATTGCCTCTTCAAGTAGCTCAGGTTTTTGAGCATAGTCAAGGTTATCGATTTTGAATTCACCCCATGCAGCAATTGTAGAATCTGGAGATACTTCTTTGTGAACAGGATATTCAAATGAGGTCGCTGCGTAAAATTCCTGGATTTCCTTACTCGTTAGAAATTCAATAAACTTTATAGCGTTAGCTTTATTCGGAGCATACTTGGTAACTCCTATTCCGCTGATATTGATATGTCCACCTCTATCTTCCTGATTGGGGAAATAGATACCAACTCGTTCGCCAACTTTTACCTCTTCTGGGTTTTCTGAATTCAGAAGCAAACCGACATAGTAAGTGTTTACTACTGCAATATCCCCAACTCCAGAGGCAATGGCTTTTATCTGATCTCTGTCACCTCCTTTTGGCTCTCTGGCCATATTTGCAACAATACCACTAGCCCATTCCTGGGCTGCAGAAGGTCCATTTTCATGGATAATGGATGAAAGTAGAGACTGGTTATATGAGCTACTTGAAGATCTTATCAGGATCCGTTTTTTCCATTTATCAGAAGCTAGATCTTCATAAGTAGAGAGTTCAGAGATATCAACATCTTCCCTATCAAATGCAACTACCCGAGCTCGGTAAGTAATGGCATACCAATGATTTTCTACATCCACAAACTCTGGTTTATTATTGGTATTCGCATCTACGGGCTGTAAAAGACCTTTTGATTTCGCTCTATTTAATTTAGCAGCATCAACGGTTATTAAGACATCAGCAGGTGAGTTTTGACCCTCCATCTCTAGTCGATTTATTAATTCGTCCGCTCCGGCCTTGACCAAATTGATCTCGATACCAGTCTCTTTTGTGAATCGCTCGAACGCCTGTTTATCCGCATCATAATGTCGATGAGAATAAACGTTCAACACTTTTTCTTCTGAAGAATCAGCTTCTGAATTTTCTTTTGGAGCCGTACAGGCAATGGCTAGCGTGATTAGTAAAAACTTGATATATTTCATGCGTATTGAATTTTGGGCAAATGTAATTATTTAGAATCAATCTAAATAAAGAAATAAGGCACAAAAAAAAGGTACCCCGCCTGGAGGCACCTAATCACCTAATCACACTGCTGAACGCATTGTATTTTATACATTACAAATAGAACAATTCGATGAGTCAGGTGATCTTCGTGTATATATGGATATTGTTTTAGTTAAAATGCTTATCCATAGAATCAATTGAATAAATTTAAATTCTGAGCAAGACTATTTACTAGCTAACTATTGGAAAAACAAGCAGGCATAATTCATAAACATGTTTTAGATAATATGCCATTTGGAGTCATTCAGGTTGACCTTCAAGGCGTGGTTATCTATGTCAATAAGTCTGCACGCTCACTGTTGAAGGTAGGGAAGGAAAAGCCCGTGCTTGGTGTTCATTATTCAAAATTTGTATGGTTTGAATTTGATGAATTTGGCAAGCCCATAGCTGATGAGGATCACATTCTTACATCAGTCTTCAAGGATCAAAGTATTATTATCTCAGCTACGCAAGGGGTCAAAATAAATGGAAAAACAAGGTGGTTCTCAGTTAATGCTGCTCCTGCATATGATGAGAATGAAAAATTCATTGGAGGGATTTCAAATTTTGTTGATATAACGGAAAAGATTGAAAATAAAAGAAAGAAACAGGAAGAGTCGGATCGCTTTAAGATCTTGGTTGAGAATATCAATGCCGTGGTGTGGGAAAGTAGCTTTGGAACAAAATCTTTCACTTATATAAGCCCAAAAATTGAAACACTTTTTGGATTCTCTACGGATGAGTGGTTAAAAGAGGGATTTTGGCAATCTAGAATTGATGAACGTGATAAGCAGCATGTAATCTCATATGAAAGTCAGAAGGCTCGCGATGTAGAAAATTATCAGTTAGAATATCGAATCGTTAGCAAAGGGGGAGAACTGGTTTGGATTCGTGACATGGTTGAGGTTGTCCGTGATGGAGAGGAGCCTGTTATGCTCAGAGGCCTGATGGTTGATATCACAGAGAAAAAAAATGCAAGATCTCTTCTAAAAGAAAGTGAACAACGCTATCGGCAGCTAATATCCGAAGCTCCTTATGCGATAACTATTTACGATCGTCAAGGTGTCCTCATTGCTGCAAATTCCAAGTGTGAGGAATACTGGATGGTAGATTTGAAATCTTACATAGGGGTATTCAATATTTTTGAGAATGACCTATTCACCAAGGATTCTCAGTTAGAAGAAATAAAAAAAGCATTTGTAGGGGAAAGTGGCGAATTAACAACTTCAATCAATTTAACTCACGCAGACCTTACAAAAACATTCAAATTAAAGTATTATCCTTTATTTGATTCAAACGGAGAGCTTGAAAACGTGATCTATATCACGGAGGATATTACGGAATATATCCAGGCAGAGGAAAACACTAAGCAGGAAGAGTCGCTCAAACAAGGAATTTTAGATGCTTTGGATGAGGCCATATTAGTAATAGATCACAAAGGGGAAGTCATTAATGTTAATAAGAGGTTAAAGCTTTACGTAAGGGAAAAACCTTATTCAACACTCGCTACTGGTCAGTCAATTTTTGATTTTATATCTCTTCTAGATGAAGAGGATTATTTGAAAAAAGGCCTGGAATCTATTCTGAATCAAGAGGTAAAAGTGTTAGATCATGAAATAAAAATGGCAGATGGCAAGTGGTACAACATTCGAGCAACACCTTTAAACGAGCCTTTTGGAGCAGTAATTACCTGGCAGAATATTAATACCAGAAAAGAGATTGAGATGGCTTTGGAAAAGTCATTAAGGAAGTATCGGAATATCTATAACAAAGCTCCGGTAATGATGCACTCGATCAACGAAAAGCTGGAAATTATTTCAGTCAGTGATTTTTGGCTGGAGAAGATGGGTTTTGAACGAAATGAGGTAATAGGTAAGTCTCCGTTTGCTTTTCTATCAGAAGAATCTGCTAAGCAAGTCCCTCCAAACCTAGAAAAGTTATTTACCGATGGCTTTGTCCGAAACATAGAATATACGTTTCGAAAAAAGGATGGCGGGCAAATGGATGTTTTGCTAAGTGCAGTAGCCGAGTATGATGAAGAAGGAAACTTTGAGCGTTCCATTACGGGTATGCTGGATGTTACTGACTTGAAAAAAGCAGAACGAAAATTACAGGAAAGTCAATCAAAGCTTTTGGAGTCTCAACGAATATCAAAAATTGCAAATTATGAGTTTGATATCGCAACTGGAATCTTTAACCCATCTGAGGAAATGGTCTCTATGATGGGATTTTCTGAAACAAACAGACATGTTTCGGTAATTGAAGACCTTATACATCCTGAGGATTTAACTGAATTCCAACAAAAATTGGAGAAGAGCATCTTAGAGGCAAGGGACTTTTTTCATATCTACCGAATCAATCATTTAAAGTCGAAAACACTCAAGTGGATTTCAGGAAGAGGTAGGATGATAAAAGATGATGCAGGGAAAGTTGTGAAAATGATAGGCACGGTTCAAGACATCTCAGAACAGAAACATGCCGAACAAAGGATTAGAAAACTTTCAGATAGAGTGTTGCTGGCAACCGAGATAGCCAATCTGGGTGTTTGGGAGTACGATAGAGATAAAAATGAGATTTTCTGGGAAGATCAAATGTATTCAATTTTTGAGCAAAAAAATCAGCCGCTCTCATTGCTTGAGCTGAGAAAATACTTTTCGGATGAGCATCAAGGTGTAATTGACTCCAGCCTACAACTCATAAAAAAGGGAATTAACTTCTTAGAATCTGAAGTGCAGATTCACTTAGAAAGCGGAGATAAATACCTCAGAGCTTTCACACGAGTTTTACGTGATCAAAAAAATAGGGTGAAGGGTATGGTAGGTGTAGTTTATGACATCTCTGTAGATAAGGGCCTTCAAAAAAAGCTGGAGACTTCTCTGGAGGAGAAAAATATATTGATCAAAGAAGTTCATCATCGTGTAAAGAACAATATGCAATTAATCTCCTCGATCCTGGCTTTAAAGTCTTACGAATTGGATAGTGAAAAATCCAAACAAGTTTTTGAAGAGATCAATGACAGAATAAAGGCAATGGCAGTCATCCATGATAAGCTATATACCTTCTACAATGTCTCTGAAATTGATATTCGCGAGTATTTAATGCATATAGCTAATGAACTTCATATAATACTTTCGTCATCAAGGTTTACCGTTGAGGTAAAGGCGGAACAGGTAATTTTCGATGTAGAGAAAGCATTACTGATAGGTTTGATTGTAAGTGAAATGGTTGGTAATGCGGTAAAACACGGGTTTAGAAATATTACAGATGGTGTAGTTACAATTTTCTTTGAAAAAGAAGGAGAAGGACATACATTAAAGGTCTTAAATAATGGTGATGAAATGGATAGTGATGTATTATCCAAAGAAACCGGCTTGGGAATTTCGTTAATTAAAACCTTTGCAAAACAACTTGGTGGCGAGTTAAGTATTGAATCGAAAAAAGGATTTAAAGTATGTTTCTAAAAGAGGGAGAGTAATCTAAAAGAATTTGAATTAACCCACTAGTTGTTTTACAACCCACTTTTCGCATGATATTACCTTTATGTGCATTTACAGTCCTCACACTCAGGTTTAGATTTTCCGCAATCTCCTCATTTGTCTGATCCTTCATCATTAGTACCAAAATTTCACTCTCTCTTTCAGTAACTGAATTTACTCGCTCAGCTGAGTCATTGGTTTTATTTGAAAAGATCATCGAAATCATCGCTTCGTTGTAAAAAATGTCTTTTTCCAATGCAATTTGAATCGTTTTCATGATCTCTTCCGCCTCCATAGAAAGAGTGATTACTCCATTGATGTCAAACCTTGATGTATATTGGATTAGGACGGGTCGCAGTTTAAAAGCAAAAAGCACAATCGGAACGTCTACGTCATATGCATTGAGTTCATTAGGGGTGATCGTCTCCGAATCAATAATTATCAAATCCATGTTCTCTTTAAATTCCGGTTCGAGAACACAATTATTGGGATACAATTGATCGATTATCAAAAAAAGATAATTGGGAAAGGATGGATTCTTTGATACGATAAAAACGTGTTTCATTTAGGAACCTATTCTTGACGCTTGCAATTGTAATATCTCACAATTTCTTATAAATTCGGTTTATCAGCTAACAAGCTATGGGAAAAATTTTAGTTGCAGAAGATTCTTTAATTGTAAATCAGCATATAAAACATGCGTTGGAATCTGGTGGACACGAAGTTTTTTCAGTTTATTCGGGTAAAGAGGCAGTAACTGCCGCCGCAGAGCAAACTCCGAACCTAATTCTGATGGATATCATGATGGAGACCAATTCCGATGGAATTGATGCTGCATTTGAAATCAAACAAAGCCTGGATATCCCCATTATCTTTTTAACGGCACTAACAGATGAGCCAACGATAGAAAAAGCAAAGTTTAGTTTGCCTTTCGGTTATGTAGTTAAGCCTTTTAATGAAGCTGAGTTACTATCTAATATAGACGTTGCACTATATAAAGCACAGGCGGAAAAGAAGATAAAAGAGAATAGCGAGCTTTTCCAGGCGATAATTAACTCGATTGACAAGGCCATTTTCTTATTAGATGAAAAAGGAGTGGTTAGATATACTAATTCAGTGGTAGAGAAAATCACCTCGCGTCCATTTGATCAGCTAATGAATAAGCCAATAGAAGAATTATTGGACTTTAGGGATCATAAAACAGGTGGTGCCGTCGAGGTAGTTGGTAAAGAAGATGTTTCGGAACTCGAATTGATTTTAAGTGATACAGATACCATCTATGGTGATTTTTATTCACATAATGTATCTCTTGATGAGGAGTATACACTGTTTTTCTTTAAGGACATTACCGAACGGGTCAGAATCCATGAGGTAAATGAAGAAATGAAAAACCGTCGACTTCTGTCATTTATTGAGGGACAGGAGAAGGAGCGAGAGCGGATTGCAAGAGATCTTCACGATGGAGTGGGGCAAATAGCTAACATGATAAAACTCTCTGTCAAAAGAGGAGATACCGGCAAGGGCCTTATTGAGATGGTTGATCAGTTTTTAGATGAGATGAGAAAGGTCACAGATGGTCTTTTGCCTACCCTGTTAAGCGATTTTCCAATCGATGTATGTGTTAGAAAAGTAATAGAGCAAGCCAACAATTCGTCGGAAATTTCCTTTGAATTTCTATCGGAAGACTTACCTGAACTAGACATGAAGGTCAAGGTCAACATTTACAGGATAGCACAGGAAAATATTTCAAACATCATAAAGCACTCTAACGCAAAAAATGCCTCTATTCAATTACATGGATTTAGTAATCACCTTCAGATGACAATCGAGGATGATGGAGGAGGATTTGAAATCGGAGATTATACAACAAATACATCTCATCATGGAATTCAAAACATTTTATTCAGATCTCAGGTGTTGAAAGCAGAAATTAATATTGATTCGCAAAAAGGAAAGGGTACTTTTATTAGCTTAAAGATTCCATACAATGAAAAAGACTAAATTATTTCTCGTTGAAGATCATGAACTCGTTCGTAAGGGAGTCCGAAGCATCATTGATCTGGACCCTTCAATTGATATAATAGGGGAATACGATCGAGCTGCGAATGCAATTGATGCTTTGAATGAGGGACAGCTTCCAGACATCATTCTAATGGATATTTCAATGCCAGAGATGACAGGTCTAGAAGCTGCCAAATTGATTGGTGAAAACCACCCCAATCTCAAAATCATTATTCTGAGTATGTATAAGGATGAGGAGTATGTAATGGAAGGGCTCAACTTTAATATCGCCGGATATGTAGTAAAAGACAGTGTGGCAGATGAAATCTTAATAGCCATTGAAAAAGTAGTTGAAGGGGGAAAATTCTTCAGTCGTGAGGTTATTGACACAGCCCTGAATTCCTACAAAGAGATCAAAAAAGAGAAGAAAAAAGCTGATAGTGTACAACTGACAAAGCGTGAAATCGAAGTGTTAAATGATATTTCAGATGGCTTAAAAAGTCAGGAAATTGCAGACAAGCTATTCATTAGCGAACGCACTGTAGAGGCTCATCGTGGCAATATAATGAAGAAACTACACGCCAAGAATATGGCTGAGTTAATAAAAAAGGCTATGAATCTTGGATTGATAAACTCCTGATAGTTAGTGATTTTGCTTATCTAAAGTCCCGTATTTACCATTCTAGTTTCAGGGTACTTATGTCAGTAGGTTTGAAATAAATACACCAACTAAAAATAAACCGCCTAATTCGAACGATAACTTGAATGGCAAAAAATGATTGTTTATAGTACTCACCAAAAAATAGATGCAATACGGAAAATATTGCCTGAAGGATTCGTGTTTGTTTTAGATACAACAGACCGATCGTTTATCTACAAGTCCAAAAATGATTACAAGAGTGAGGAGCTAGTTTTCTCAATTGACAAGTTTTTCGGCATAGACAATCTCACGAAAAATAAAGATTTTTATACACACGAGATCGAAAACTCGATTGTAAAGCTTTTAAAAATGGCAAAGAACACCTTTTTAGGTGTCTGTGTTGACAAAGAGACCTACAATGAAAATCAGGTCATCAAAACAGATCAATATTTTAATAGAATAATTGATAAAACGCCTACTCCGCTCGTTACTTCCTAGTGTTTGAACTGAATTAGCTATTGATTCGCTTCAAAACCGGAGGGATTTCCCATATGGCATCCATGCCTCAATACTCTTTGTGAATCTTCGATTTCGAATCCAACTGATCCCTTCCACGCAAATCTTATATGATTTCAACTTGCCGCAACACATCCACCACGCTTAAGATTTTCAATTTGTATGATCTCAGTATTTCATTTTTTCACAATGATTTTAACAATCATAATAATTAAAAATACCCACGGGAAGCCATGAAATATCAGGTCAAAATAGTCCATTGCTCCCATTCCATTGGCACCACCTGCAATCCATTTGAGCTTTCCCCAAATATGCGGCTCAGGAAAAAATGGCACCAATCCAAGTGTTAGACTTAATCCGATTGCATAACCAAGTTTTGATTTATTTTTTTTCAAGTTCACTGATTCTTTTTTCTAATTCGATCAATTTATGAATGATGATGATATGGGTTTTCTTGGCATCAATACCCACTACACTTTCATCACTGGCTATCATCTTTTCAATAGCCTCATATTCGGCTTTTGGTATTTCGTGATTCATAGTTCTTATTTTTTCGCAATCATTCTTATTATCCTGGAAACTCCATTATGGTATTCTCCTTCTGATAAATCTACCTCCAATTCCTCCAACTTTAGTATTGAAAGATTCTTGAAGTCTGTTCTTAGAATCTCCTCATTGAGGAGCATGTCAATGTCTTTTGGTCCTCCGGTATTCAGTTCGATTTGTTCCTTTCGGAATGCCTCATATAAAACAATTCCGCCCGGCTTTAATGACTTAATTACTTTTATATGCAATGCTTTGCGTGTTTTTGGGTCACAATGCGCATAGGTCATCACTGCTAAGTCATACGCTTCATGTTTTGGCTCCCAGGCTTCATGATCATTCATTGCATAATTGATCGAAACACCTCTTTTAATTGCAAGCGATTCAGCTTTAGACTTTCCTTTTTTCGAACTGTCATAAGCGTCAACCTGCCAACCAAGAGAAGCAGCGTAAACGGCATTTCTTCCTTCTCCTTCTGCAGGGAGAATGACCTTACCTGGCTTCAAATCACCAATCACTTCTTTTAAAAATTGATTGGGTTGCTCACCATAAACGTACTCTTTTTGAGCATATCGCTTATCCCAGAAATCTTGTTGATAAAGATTAGCCATTTGTTGCTAAAATTAAGAAATGCTAACAGCTTCATTCCAGGCTCCAATACCACCTTGAAGATTATAAAGGGTTTCAAATCCCATATTAGCCATTAGGGCACAAGCCTGACCGCTTCTGTTTCCACTTCTGCAGTATATCAAGTAGGTTTTTGTTTTGTCAAGTTTAGCAACCTCTTCTCTAAAATTGGGATCAAAAAAATTGATCATGGTGTATCCTGGTACGGAACCCTCAGCCAACTCGCCAGGTGTTCGCACGTCCAATACTACATGATTCTCTTTAGTTCTTAATTCTGCAAATGCCTCCGCATTAATATTTTTATACTTCATTTATCTATTCATTTATAATTTATATCTGCTTCAAAATTAATTTTCATACACATCCAAAGGCGTAACTTTTGTTACACAACCACTTTCCCAATTCGAATAATTTTAACTTTAATGAGCACAAGTTTTTACTAAACCTAATACATAACTCTAGAAAAACATGCTATGAAAACACTGGGAATGATTGGAGGAACATCATGGCACTCTACCATAGAGTATTACCGGCTTATTAATGAAAGAGTAGGGGACAAAATAGGAAACCAGTCTAACCCACCTCTCATCATTCATAGCATCAATATTGAAGTGATGCGTGAGCAGAATAGGGAGAAGATCAATGCAAAATACCTGGATGTTGCAAGGAAACTACAGGTGGCAGGTGTGGATGCAATAATAATTTGTGCCAATACTCCTCATATGGCTTACCCTTATGTTCAGCCAAAAATTGATATTCCAATACTACACATTGCTGATGCCACTGGCAATGATGCGCGGAAGCAAGGCCTAAGAAAATTGGGCCTTTTAGGGAATAAGCCAACCATGACCGGAGACTTTATCCCAAAAGTGCTAAAAGACCATTTTTCTATTGAAACAATAATTCCAGATCCTGAATACCTTGATCAGGCACATCATTATGTATCCAAGGAGCTAACACAAGGAGTTTTTTCAGAGGAGGCTAAAAACTTCTTTTTGGAACAAATGAATTTGTTAAGAGAAAAAGAGGCAGAGGGAATTATCTTGGGGTGCACCGAGTTGCCAATACTATTTAAGAAAGTAAGCTATGATATTCCCATGCTGCCAACTACAGAATTGCACGTGAACATGGCTGTGGATTTTATTTTGGAGGAGAATTAGGTGCCAGTATCGGAACGCCTATCTATGGCCGTATTTGCAAAGAAATCCTTTGTTTTTTTAATTATTCTGAGTTCTGATAAACTTTTGCTTATTTATAATCTGTTTATAGTGTTTAATTATTGATAGCTGGAACTCTCTAATTTGAAGTGGATGCCTATAATCTCAAAAGGGCTGCCTTTCAGCAGCCCCTTAATCACACCAAATCAACCTACTCAATTTGCCAATTCCTTTTTAGCTAAGTACCAATCCACCTTCTCCAGTGAATCATCATTCAACCTTTCCTCCAGCTCATCCAGCGTCTTTGGTGGTGGCACAATTACCTTGTCGCCTTTTTTCCAGTCTAAAGGCATTGCCACTTTATGTTTGTCTGATGTTTGTAAGGCTTCCAGAGCACGCAGAATCTCATCCATATTTCTGCCCACATTTAGTGGGTAATACATGATTAGGCGAACTTTCTTTTCAGGATCAATAAAAAACACGGCTCTTACTGCGGCTGTTTCACTTTCATTCGGCTGGAGCATGCCGTATAGTTTTGATACCTTCATATCCAAATCTGCAATGATGGGGAAATCAAAATATACACCTGTATTTTTTCGAACATTATCGACCCAACCCAAGTGTGCATGAATACTATCAATGCTTAGCCCAAGTAGTTCTGTATTGAGAGCCTCAAATTCTGATTTGCGAGTGGCAAACCCGCTCATCTCCGTAGTACATACCGGAGTAAAATCCGCAGGATGCGAAAACATAACCACCCATTTATCTTTTCCGAACTCTGAGAATCTGATTTCTCCCTTTGTAGTTTTTGCATTGAAATCAGGAGCTTGATCTCCTATTCTGGGAATTTGAAATACCTCTGTTTTTTCTTCTATTTGTTCCATTATTTTAAGCTTTATTGTTACTGTAATTAACGAAGTAGAAGCTTCAGATGGCGTAACATTTGTTACACTTGACTTTTCGATCGATGATTGGACAATTAGAAACTTAGATTGAGTTTTATGAGAAATTATATCAATATCAAATTGTTACTGATACGTTTAAATCAATGAATAGCTTAAGAGTAAATTTCTAAATAATCCTAGGCCTTGGATTGGCCGGCATTCTTGTTTTCATCATTGACCGTTGCAGTTCTGATGATAATTGTGGCATATGAGCTTGACCCGAAATAATACTGTTGACGCAGGATCCATCGTACACACTCACTGTACACAATGCCAGCTCTTCAGAAAAGTCTTTGGAAACGATGTTGATAATAGCCTCGATTGGAGTGCCGCTGGTAGTTGGCTATACTACATTTGTTTTCTGGACTTTTAAAGGGAAAGTGAAGATGGATGAGACGAGTTATTAACTACAAAATTTCTATTTTATTCCGGTATTGCTCTATTCTGCCATCTTTTTCCAGCTGCTTTAAGAGCCTTGAAACGACCACACGAGAGGTATTTAACTCATTGGCAATCTGCTCGTGCGTTTTATGTATTTCGAAAGAACCTGTGGCTTGTTTGGTGTCTAGCAAATACTTGTAAACCCTTTCGTCCATTTTATGGAAAGCAATACTGTCAATCGTCTTCAGCAGCTCTTCGAATCTCAATTGATAGGATCCAAAAACAAATCTTCTAAAGGAAGGATACTTCGTTACCCATGAATCCAGGTACGTCATTGGAATCATCCAAATAGTAGAATCTTCTTCAGCAATTACCTTGTAGGCTGCTTTTTCACCTTCTATGCAGCAGGTAATTGACATGGCGCATGTTTCTCCACCCTCCAGGTAATACAGGAATATTTCTTCACCGTTTGAATCTTGCCGCATTACTTTAAGCAAGCCTGACAAAACAATAGGGATTTCGTTTGCGGTGCTGTCCGGACCTATTAGCACATGGCCTGCTTTTGCTTTCTTAAGCCTCCCTATTGTGACTATTTCGTCAATGAGTTTAGGCTCTAGCCCTGCTTTGCTGAGAACGACATCTATATTTTCGGACATTTTTGTGATTTACTCAAATTCTAACCTTGAATTTAGTGGAAGGGTTCCAATATTCACATTCAATCCTTAAGTGGATTGCCTCCGACTAAGGTTGTGTATGAGTAAGGCAATTGGAACAATCTTATTGTTCAAGTAAATCACCAGTGAGACATGCTCACTTTGTCCAGTCTAATAGTTATCTATTTAATGGAAATCATTGATAGCTATCTTTTTGCGTAATCCTCTACGCCTAATTTGGCTAGGATGTCACTCATTAAGCACCACTTGGTAAATGATGACTGGAGTAAGTTCGCTCCAACAAATGCAGTAAACCACAACCAGTTGATGTTTATATAAATCGAGAGCAGGAGACTGATAAGAATAAAAGTTCCTGCTACTGCGTGTACAATTCGTGTTCTCATTTTTTCTATTCTTTTAAATACTCTTTTTTATATCTACCGCTACAGCATGCACATGAGACATGGAGTCTTGATCTTTATTGAATTCTGCAATGGCATTTAATACTTTATCTACCCCTGACTTTTCTACAAATGCGTAGAATAAAGCAGAACGATGCTCACCGGAATTGGAAGCAAACCAGTTGTCATCATTTGGCTGATCTGACAAGTCTTTGTATCCGGTTACATCAATGTGGGAAAATGCTTTTACCTCACTTTTCTTGAGCAATCTTTTAATGTCTTTTTCATAAGACTGCACGGCTGTTATGATTAATAATTCCATTATTTTTTTATTTAGTTTTCTCAGCTATCGCCTTCTCTTCCCATTTTTTTCTTTCGGTCATGTAGTAAATCAATGGCACTACAATCAAGGTGAGCATCGTTGAAACAATCGCTCCGGCTACTAGCGAGATAGCAAGCCCTTGAAATATTGGATCGAAAAGGATAATAGAAGCACCAATTACTACTGCTCCTGTTGTCAACAAAATAGGTGTGGTCCTTACTGCTCCTGCCTCAATGATGGCTGTTTTCAGATCTACACCATCATTCAATCGAATCTCAATGAAGTCAATAAGTAGAACGGAGTTCCTCACCATCACGCCTGCCAGGGCAATCATGCCGATGAATGAAGTAGCTGTGAAGAAAGCACCTAAGATCCAATGACCAAGCACAATGCCAATCAGCGACAATGGAATAGCCAGCATCATTACGATTGGGGTTTTGAAATTTTGGAACCATCCCACGATCAACATGTAAATCACGATGATCACTACGACGAAAGCACCACCCAGGTCCCAGAATACTTCCAGTGTAATCTGCCATTCGCCATCCCATTTTACGGTAAAATCAGACTCATCTTCTGGCTGGCTCATGTACAATTCATTTACTTTATAGCCTTTAGGCAAGTCCATCGCCTCTAGCTTTTCAGTCATGCCAAGGATAGCGTAGGCAGGACTCTCCAGCTCTCCGGCCATATCTGCGAGTACGTACACTACTCGCTTCTGGTCTTTTCGATAGATGGTCGCATTCAGCGTATCTTTTTTCACGTTTACGATATCTCTTACGGGCACCATATTCCCCTTCATTCCTTTGATTTTGAAGTTTTGAATCTGTTCAATACCGGCTTGCTCCTGATCTTCCAACTCCATAACAATACCCACTGGATTATCTGCGTGCTCGTCATACAAGTTGCTGACAGGCTGACCACCAAGAAGATAGGTCAGATTACCAACCACCTGCTTTGGCACAATGCCATACATCATGGCTTTCTCTCGATCTATATCGAGCGTGTATTCGGTTTGTCCAGCCTCTACATACCAGTCGATATCTACAACGTCTTGTGTGTTTTCGAGAATCTTCTTAACCTGCTCAGCTACTATTATCTGCTCACGATAGTCTGGACCGTAAACTTCCGCCACCAAGGTGGATAGCACAGGAGGACCAGGAGGCACCTCTACGATTTTCACATTGGCATCATATTTCTTTGCGATGCGCTGCACCTCAGGGCGAACCCTAGAGGCGATCTCATGACTGGCATGAGAGCGATGCTCTTTATGCAAAAGGTTCACCTGGATATCAGCCATGTTGCTACCTCCACGCAAGTCATAGTGTCGTACTAAGCCATTGAACGTAATCGGTGCGGAAGTCCCAGTATAGGTTTGAAAGTTTACCACTTCCGGTTCGCCTGCCAGATACTGCGCGATCTCTGCTGTTACAGCAGCGGTTCGCTCTAGCGTTGTTCCTTCGGGCATATCTATGATCACCTGAAACTCATTCTTATTGTCAAATGGAAGCATTTTTACGACCACTGACTTGGTGAAAAACATGGCCATTGACCCAAAAAGCAGGACGATGGTAATTCCCAACATCACCCATCGTTTAACTCTGCTATCCAGGAACGGCATTTCAATTTTGCTGTACATCCGATGAATCCATCCAGGTCCATGCTCTTCATGACTTGTGCCATCTTTTCCTTTCTTGTCTTTTTCTCTCAGAAAGTGGTAGCCCAGATATGGAGTCACCGTCAACGCCACAAATAGCGACAGCATCATTGCGATGGAAGCGCCAATTGGCATTGGGCTCATATAGGGGCCCATCATGCCCGACACAAATGCCATTGGAAGAATGGCCGCAATCACTGTAAAGGTTGCTAAAATGGTAGGGTTACCAACTTCATTAATGGCATATATCGCTGCTTGTGCGAATGGAAGCCGCTTAGACTTAAAGTGGCGGTGCATATTTTCTGCTATAATGATACTATCGTCTACCACTATACCCACCACAAATACCAGCGCAAACAACGTGATACGGTTCAGTGTGTACCCCAGCATGTAATAACTGAAAAGTGTGAGCGCAAAAGTCAATGGAACGGACAGGAACACCACCAGGCCTCCTCGCCAGCCCATCGCCAACATGACCAGTACAGTTACGGCCACAATAGCTACTCCGAGGTGCAGCAACAGTTCTCCAACTTTATGGGAGGCAGTTTCTCCGTAGTTTCGAGTCACCTCAACCTTTATATCATGTGGGATAAGCGTCTCACGAAGCAAATCGATCTTGTCCAGAATCTTATCGGACACTTTCATGGCATCAGCTCCCTTGACCTTAGCTACCGAAATTGTAACTGCGGGATAACTTGAGGGGTTTTCATTGTAAGCTTCGTTTTCTTTCCCATATCCAAAAGCCACATAATCTTTGGGTTTAGAAGGTCCATCGATGATAGTCGCCACCTGACTTAGGTAAACGGGCAACTGATTATTCACTCCAACCACAATACCTCCAACGTCTTCCGCAGAACTTAGAAATTGTCCCGTAGTAAGCAGATATTCTGAATCTGACACAACAAATTTTCCTGATTGAGAACTACTGTTACTGGCTTTGATTATTTGCATAATGCTTAGTACATCTACACTATTCTCAGCCATCTTATCCTTATCCAGTAATATCCTTAGTTGACGCGGACGGCCTCCGATTTCACGGGTAATAGAAACATCTTTAACTTTCTCTATTTCTGAAGTGATCTCTTCTGCCAGTAAACGCAGCTGGTAGTCATCGTAGTTTTTGCTCCAAAGTGTGAGGCCCAACATGGGCACATCATCTATGGATCGGGTCTTTACAATTGGCTCGTAAACAGTCTCCGGAAACATATTTTGGTGTTTCATCAGCTCATCATAGAGCTTCACATATGACCGCTCAGTGTCTTCTCCTACATAAAACTGCACGACCAGAACGGCCATGCCATTCATAGCCATACTGTGAATATGCTCTACGCCTTTTATGTTGGAGATAATCTTCTCAAGTGGCTCTACCACCCGGCTCTCTATCTCTCTCGGAGAAGCTCCCGGATATCCCACCATCACGTCAGCCATCGGTACAATGATCTGAGGCTCTTCCTCTCTTGGGATTAAAAAGGAGCTGTATACTCCGATAATCATCAAAGCGACCATTAACAGGATGGTAAGCTTTGAATGGATAAAAAAGTTGGCGACTTTGCCTGATATTCCTTCTTGCATGTCCGTCTCCCGTTAGTTGTTGATTGAAATTTTTGCCCCATTGTAGAGCTTACCTTCAGCCTGTATGATGTACTGCTCTCCTTCTTTAACCCCAGATAGTATCTCTATCAGTCCATTTTTCGATTGCCCGACGCGTAACCAGCGTAGGATTGTGGTGTTTTCGTTACCCAGCATGTAGATACCAATCAACTGTCCGTTTCTTACCAGAGCGTTTTCTGAGACAACCGGTAAAACATTTGCCGATTTCGTTTCCGTGGTTATTGTAGCATTGATAAACATTCCTGGCAGTACACTTTCGGTAGCTTGCAGGTGAATTTTTACAAGGAATTGACCTCCGGTATTTTTGGCTGAAAGGCTCACTTCTTTCACCACTCCCTCCAGTGACAAGTTTTTAGACTTCACGAGTACCGAAGCATTTGCCCCGGGTTTCACTTTTGAGATTTGAGATTCAGGAACCATCACAACTGCTTCATAGGCAGATGTTCCTTCCACAGTAGCCAAAGGCATTCCCGGATTAGCAATATCCCCTTCTTTGACGAACGTATTGGTCACTACACCTGAAAATGGTGCGCGAAGGTTGGCATATGCAAACTGTGCTTCAACTTCATTCTCCATCTGCTGTGCAGCCTCTAACCCGGCCCTGGCCATTTCGTAGCGGGTGGTCATGTTCTCTAGTTCCTTCTCGGAAGCGCTTTCTTTTTTGTATAGAACCTGAAAGCGTTCGTAATCTTTCTTCGCATTTTCCAGCCCAGTCTCCGCCTGAATAATGGAGGCTTGTACCTGTGCTTTTTTTGCTCTAAGATCAGCGCTGGAAATAACCACGAGCAAGTCACCTTTATTGACTTTGTCTCCGGGTTTCACCATCACGCTGGAAACATACCCCATCATTCGGGTGCTGATGTTGGCACTGCTTACGGCTTCTACCCGTCCACTTACCTGGATCGTCTGTGCTTCGCCCAATGTTTTAACTGTCTCTACTTTAACTGCAATAGGTTTCATTTCTGCTACCTGATGCTCTTCACTTGATCCACATCCTGCCAGCAAGCCTGCGAGTACTGGAATCATAGTTATGTATGTAATCTTTGCCATTTTGTATTTTCTTTTTCTGTTATTCTCTGGTTAAAAACTGAAGGTATTCTTTGGTATAATTGTATTCAAAGATGGCCTGCTGTAGCTGTAGCTCCTTCTGATATTTCTGACTCTCTGCTGATAGCAGATCCACCGTTTTTTCAAGTCCTTCTTCAAATCGATCTTTCCTGATTTTGAAAGATTCGGATGCCTGTTCAAAGGCTACCTGTGATAGCTCTACTTTATGCTCGACATCTGTAAGTAATCTGTTAGCACGACTTAGTTCCGCCTGTTGTTTTAATTGATACTCCTCCTGTTCTAGCGTGACTTTTTCCATTTCCAGACGTGTTTTGGTGGTCTTAGCTACGTTAGCATATCCGGAAAAAATATTCCATGAAAGCTTAGCTCCCAGGATGTACCCGTTCGCATCGAACCCAAACGGTTGGTTATCATAGATTTGAAAACTTCCGAATGCATTGATCCGCGGTACAAACTTCATCTTTGATGACTTGAGCATGTTTTGGTATCCATGTACCGACTTGTCCATGGCCAATAAATCTTTTCGATTTTGCGGTAGAATTACAGGATAAGACGCACTTGTATATTCAAGAGGTGGTTGCCCTTCCGGCTTTAGCACATATGAGCCCGGTTCTTGCCCCATTAACGTTAAGATTTGATCAGAGGCATTCTGTACATTGGATCGGGCATATCGTAGTTGACTTTTTACCTCATTGGCTCTAACCTTTACATCTAATACATCTGCTTTCTGAACAAGGCCCTGATCATAATAATCAGTTGTCATTCTGACCGCTTCATTTACCGTTAGCTCCGCTCGTTCCAATACTTCAACAGCTTTATAGGCCAACTGCAACTGCATGTATTGCTTAGTGGCTTCAAATTGCAGGTATTCCTTGGTTCGTTCCGCTTTGAGCTGATAGGCTTCCTTTTGAATCTTAGCAGCCGTGCGACCATATACTCCATCAAGATTGAGGAGGGGCTGGAGTACCATGATCTCGGTGGCATAGTTTTCTACATTATCAGGATCATTGAGCAAAGCAGGGTTGAAGTCTTGTTGCGTCAGGATTTCCTGATTCAGCTTAGATCCAAATGCCATCAATGGATTATTAGTGGTCATCGCTGTGTAAGAGGCTGTCACTGTTGGCAGGAATAGCGCGTTTGATTGCTGGTAATCTGCCTGAGCCATTGCAGCTTGCTTCTCGGCTATTCTTGCCTGTTGATTGTTTATACTTACCTTCTCTAAAAACTCCGTTTTTGAAAGTGAAAGTGTGTCTTGAGCATACAGGGTGCTAACCTCTGCAACCATTAATAGTATTAGCAATATCTGTTTCATTTTCAAATTCTCATTCATTCGTTTTACTCTCCTTGGAGCTGCTTGTATTGTCAATACTTTAGCTCTTAGAATTACTTTTTCGGATATGTTCCAAATGTTTTATATGGCAAGTTTACGGTGGTGGGAAAAGGGTTAATGAAACAAATGTTACACAAGAGGTAGTACTGTAACATTTGTTACAAAGCCACTACGGCATAAATCCTCATATAAAAAGTGCAAAAAAGTAGATCGCTATGAGAATAATATTCCTAATGATGCTTGTCAATTGGATGTGATCGGAGCAAGCCTACAATTGGATGAGGTGATTAACTTGCAATAATTGAGGGCGATAAAATATTTGTGGCTTCACAAATGGAATTAGGTATTCCTTAAACCGACATTGGCTCGATCAGAATGCAAAATGTATGAGGCTATAGCATCGGGCTTTTGGTTCTTGTGAACTCGGAGGATTATTTCATGATCCCAATTCATTCAGAATTTCGAGAAAAAAGTTCAAATCATTTCACGATTTCTTTTTTTAATTTAATTCCTCTCTTAAACAATGTTTCGTTCGACTTAAATTAAAAAAAGCCCAAGTCTTTCGACTTGAGCTTTCTTCTCTTCGTGAACTCGGAGGGATTACTCATACGCACATCCATGCCGCACAGCCTCTCGTGAATCTTTGATTTATCTAATACACACGACCCTACCGCACGACCCTTCGTGAATTCCACTGCTTTCCATTTTCCATTTCGAACCCCACGGGGTTCTCATTCCAAATCCCTATAAAGTAAAAAACCAGCGCAAGGCTGGTCTTTTAATTTATGTGAACTCGGAGGGATTCGAACCCCCAATCTCCTGGGCCGTAACCAGGTGCATTATCCAGTTGTGCTACGAGTCCTTTGGGAGCGCAAAACTAACAATTATGCATTAAAATTTTCGTTAGTCGTCCATGATTCTATCTTTGCCGAAATTTTCACAAACGTAGTTTTTAATCATTTAACATTCATTAAGAACATAAACGTTGAAAATGATACTTCTTTGCAAGAAATAATGAAACAAATGAAATACATATTCGCAGTAGTTTTTGCTTTTTTTATCATGTCTGCAAGTGCTCAAGATGGAGTAAACCGACCTGATATTCCCGGCGACCTGATGGTTGATATCGGATTCAATGTTTGGTCTTCCATGCCTGGCGCACTCGATGCAAAAACCTGGTCTTCTAAATCTGTTGGTATTTACTACACTAACAGAAAGATTTTATCAAGTAAACTGTCATTCAATTATGGAGTTGGACTAGGCCTTGAAAAAATGAGCTTAGGAGATTCTACTTTGGCTAGCCAGTATAATTTTACCAATGGATCTAATGATTCTTTAGCCGCTGTTGCAATTATTCCCAACTCAGAAAATTTTGAGAAAAATAAATTGGCTTCTACTTATTTAGATATCCCATTTGAACTACGATTTCATCCTTTAGGAACAGAAGAAGGGGAAGGATTATTTATTGGAGCTGGAGGTATCGTTGGCTTACGATTAAACGCTCATACAAAGTGGAAATATGATAATAACGGGGAGACTGTGAGAGAAAAAATTTCAGGAAAGTACAACCTGAACTCGTTTCGTTACGGGTATCAAATAAGAGCAGGATTTAAAGGCGTGCACGTTTTTTATAAGCGATACCTTTCTAATGTATTTAAAGATTCGTTCCAGGATGGATCTAATCCAGTAATGACAACTGTTGGAATAAACGTAACCGGCTTCTAGAAAAAAACGATAATGGTCAAGTAGCTGTAAGCAAACCCCAACAGTGCGCCTGACCAAACCTCTTTTGGTTGATGATAGCCGAGATAAAGTCTGCTGGTACTTGTTAAACCAGCGGCAATTATTACCGCGTAAAAATACCAACCGATATCTACTCCCATAGTCACAATGAGGGCACAGATAAATCCCAAACCGCTCCAAACGGCCGATGCATGAATGCTTATTTTAAACCACGCCGTAATAACCAGAAGTAGTGCAATTAGTGTGGAGACACTAATCATAACGGTCATAAAAACCGGCCCCATTTGCAATTTATCAGCAAATAAGTAGGATGATGCAGCGTAATAAAAAGCAATGAAAATAAACGGCCGAATTCGCTCCTTCCTTTTAGTTAATTCTAAATTGGAGATATAAGAAAAAGACCGCAGTAAAAAAATACTAAGTGCTGGCATTAAGCAAGTAGTAATAAAAACCACCAGTACAAATTGCGGAATTGCTTCGGGTATAACTCGTGGAAATAATTCGGGTGACTTATGAAAAAGAATTGTACTTAAATAAGTAGCCATTAGCAGCGGATGGAAAACCACTGATATAATCTTCATTAATACTTTCAAAGTTCTTTTCTGAGGCGTGCCACAGGTATGTTTAATTGTTCCCTATATTTTGCTACTGTTCGCCTAGCTATATTATATCCGCATTCTTTTAGCGCCTTTTCTAGCTTTTCATCAGATAGCGGCTTTGACTTGTCTTCCTTATCAATGAAAGACTTTAGTTTACTTTTTACCTCCCGACTACTCACGTCCTCACCTGAATCTGTAGAAATCCCTTCCGAGAAAAAATATTTTAAAAGGAATACACCAAACTCAGTTTGAACCGATTTACTGCTGGCAACCCTGGAAACAGTTGAAATATCCATCCCAATTTTATCGGCAATGTCTTTCAAAATCATTGGCCTCAGCTTGCTTTCATCACCTTCTAAGAAATACTCATATTGAAAATCAATAATTGCTTGCATGGTGTTTAGCAAAGTTTGCTGGCGCTGGCGAATCGCATCAATAAACCACTTAGCTGAATCCAGCTTTTGTTTAATGAATGAGACAGTTTCTTTGAGTTTTTTGTCTTTTTTGTCGCTCTTATCATAGGCTTGAAGCATCTCCGAATAGGATCTACTTACCTTCAACTGAGGAGCATTTCTCGAGTTCAGGGACAGTTCAAGCTTGTCATCATTGTTTACCAATATGAAATCAGGAATCACATATTGAGTTTTTACAATTTCATCTCCGGTTCCTCCTGGTTTAGGGTTGAGTTTAGTAATAAGGTAAATCGCCTCTCGTAGCAGGTCTTCATCTTCGAGCCCAAGCTTTTTAGAAATTTTCTCATAATGCTTCTTAGAGAATTCATTAAAGCACGTGTCGATAATTCTTCGAGCAGCCTGAACAACCTCACTATCATCATCTTTTCGTTCTAGTTGAATGGAAAGGCACTCCTGAAGGTTTCTAGCCCCTATTCCTGCGGGATCGAAATTTTGAATTCGGTACAATAATGATTCTAACTCTTCCTCATCTGTTTCTACGCCTTGTGAAAAAGCCAGATCGTTTACAATGGCTTCTAATTCTCTTCTGATATATCCGTCAGAGTCTATACTGCCTATAAGCTGCTTTCCTAAAATAGTCTGACGCTCGTCTAGTTTTAGATAGCCCAATTGAGATATAAGGTGTTCATGCAGGGATTTACCGACTGAGATTGGCGATTCTTTATCTTCTTCATCAGGGCTCCTGCCGTCACCCTGCATTTTATAGCCTGCATAGTCATCTTGGAGATAGTCCTCGATCCCTTCGGTTGGACTTTCAAATTCTTCGTCAAAATCCTCACTTTGTTCATCCTGCTCTTTTTCCTCCTTGCCCTCTTCCAGCGCAGGGTTTATCTCCAGTTCCTCTTCTACACGAGCTTCCAGCTCTGCAGTGGGAACTTGCAATAGTTTGATGAACTGTATCTGCTGGGGAGACAGTTTTTGTTGAAGTGATTGTGTTAGTGAGAGTTTTTGCATTATTTAAGTCCTAATATGTCAAAAATATCACATTCGTTACTTTTGCCGCGCAAATATTTAACGATGGTGGACAAAAATAGAAGAACAAAAATCAGGCAAATTCTTAACGAAGGAAAATCTGGGGAAGAATTATGTGTAAAAGGTTGGGTACGAACAAAGCGTGAAAGCAAAAATATTGCCTTTGTAGCGCTGAATGACGGTTCTACCATCAACAACTTACAATTGGTGCTCGATGTGCCAAATGTTGAAGAAGAGTTGCTAAGAAAAATCACAACCGGATCCAGTATTTCTGTTTTTGGAAAATTAGCAGAATCTCAGGGGGCAGGTCAGTCCGTTGAGCTTTTAGTTGAAAAAGTCGAGGTTTTAGGAGAAGCTCACCCAGATGAGTATCCATTACAGCCCAAAAGGCATTCATTAGAGTTCCTAAGAGATATCGCTCACCTAAGGCCAAGGACAAATACATTCGGAGCAATACTGCGTGTACGTCATGAGATGGCTTATGCACTTCATACATTCTTTCATGAAAAAGGCTTTTTGAATTTGCACACTCCAATTTTAACAGCATCAGATGCTGAGGGAGCCGGCGAGACATTCAGGGTTACAACACTTGATCTCAATAATGTACCCAAAAGGGAGGATGGTGAAGTAGACTACAAAAAAGATTTTTTTGAAAAGGAAACCAACTTGACGGTATCCGGTCAACTTGAAGGCGAGTTGGCGGCTTTAGCAGTTTCTGAGATTTATACTTTCGGTCCTACATTCCGAGCAGAAAACAGTAACACGACGAGACATTTAGCAGAATTCTGGATGGTAGAACCTGAAATGGCCTTTTATGACCTGGATGATACCATGGACCTTGCTGAGGAAATGCTTCGATATGTAGTTAAGCATGCGCTTGATCACTGTCAGGATGATCTTGCTTTCTTAAATAAACGAGCCGAAGATGAGGAGAAAACGAAACCTCAGAATCAGCGAAGTGAAATGTCATTGTTAGAGCGGCTGAAATTTGTCGCTGAAAATGATTTTGAACGCGTTTCTTATACAGATGCAATTGAGATTTTAAAGAGATCTAAACCAAATCAAAAAAAGAAATTTCAGTTTCTAATAGAGGAATGGGGCGCAGACCTACAGTCTGAGCATGAACGGTTTCTTGTTGAAAAGCACTTTAAGAAGCCGGTTATTCTGTATAATTATCCAAAAGGAATCAAAGCATTCTATATGCGCCAGAATGATGATAATAAGACTGTAGCTGCTATGGATGTTCTCTTTCCGGGGATAGGTGAAATAGTGGGAGGGTCGCAGCGGGAAGAGCGGCAGGCCAATCTGGAGGCGCGAATGGATGAAATGAATATTCCTAAAGATGAGCTTTCATGGTACCTGGATACACGGAGGTTTGGTACCGTTCCTCATAGTGGGTATGGACTTGGTTTTGAACGCATGATCCAATTTGTGACAGGCATGGGTAACATCAGAGATGTAATCCCATTTCCACGTACTCCAGGAAATTGCGAATTTTAATCAAATGAGTTTTCAATTAATTGCTTGAATCGAGGGTCATCATGAAGGCCCTCAAAATCAGGCTCTAGAAAAACAGATGTTTTTTTGATTTTTCCTGATGCTAAAGCAATTTTTAAATGGTTAAGTGCCTGGTCAGTATCTTTTTCCACCGCATATATTCGCGCCTTAAGCCAATGCCCGTAAATCTCAAAACCTGTTACTGTTTCCCATATGGTGATACCGACCAATGCTTTTTTTGTAAATCCCTGTGATTTCATTTGAAGAGCAGTTTCATAACATGCAGCACTTATAAAGTTAAGCAGCCGGTCAATCATCATTTTTTCCGGGATGTTGTCTGATTTGTCCCGCTGGTTCTTAAGTTTCTCAGCTCTTCTACTTACCCATCTGATGCTGGGGTTATTCAAACTGCTAAGATCGAATGCATAGTTAATGGAATCAGAAATGATCTTTTTAAGCAACAACTCTTTTCTGATAAGTTTTTGCTCCTCCTTCAATGTTTTCTTTGAAGTTTTAGCATTGGTAGAAACAAAATTCTCTCCTTTGATGAGATTGTTCAAGTCGATAACGTCAGATAGCGGAATGGAGTCTCCTTGACTAATGATTTTATCTTTTATGGCCTCTTGAAATTGAAGTGAATCTCCTTGCATCCAAAGTAAGGCTGCTCTAAAATCTTTTGGATCTGCCCATTTATGTCCGAAGTTACTAATGAGCAAAAGGTTATCCATTTGCATCGCATTCATTTGAGACCTGAATGTTTTATGTTCCACATAGTTCATGTCTCTGGCACCTACCAGGCCGGCATATTTAAATTCTTTTTTTTCCAATACCATATAAGCAGGAACAGCTGGTTGTGCAGCACCTACACCAATGACGCCACTTGCTGCATTAGATATAACCGCAATGGATAAGGCCAGCCTTGATCCGCCGGAAAAACCACTCAGAATGATTTTGTAATAATCAATTGAAAGCTTTTGCTCAGTATCTAGGAAAAGTGCGTCAGCGGCTTTAAAGCTATTGTCATAGCTTCCATTTCGCGAGTTGTACGTGCAGGCCAATATATAACCCAATTCTTCCGCAACTTCCGAATAGAGCCTGACAGGTAATGAACCTCTGGCAGCAGGTTCAAAAAAATAGACGATTGGCCATTTTTTTTCTGTCGTGTAATTTGACGGTAGGTAGAGTGCATATGACTGAGATTTGTCATTGTTACAAACAACAGTATCAACTACCTCACCTGGTAATTGAGCAAGAATGCCAATACTCATTAGACTTGAGATGACTAACATGATTGATTTCATGCACTTAAAACAATAGGTTTGATTATAACCCCGAATTTTTAAACGAAAAGTCCTTAGTGTATTTTTACTAGTATGGAGGATTTTATTGGGCTATTTGAAGATTTACCAGCGATCCAAAAATTACTTTGGGTTGTTGCATGTTTGCTTTTTGTTTGGATTTTGGAAGGTGCGATTCCACTTGTTCGACATGAATATTCAAAATGGAAGCACGATGGTACCAATTTGGTATTTCTTCTGTTCTCTTTGATCATCAACGTACTTGTAGGAATAGCAACGATTGGAGTTTTTTTCTGGATAAGCGAATCTAACATTGGACTTCTTCAAATGGTCGAATTACCATTTTTCGTAGAGCTTTTAATAGCCGTCATGGCTCTTGATTTCATAGCCCAGTATGTGGTTCATTACATGCTCCATCGTGTCAAGTGGATGTGGAAATTTCACATGGTCCATCACAGTGACACCAAGGTAGATGCGACCACCGGAACCAGACATCATCCTGGGGATTACTTACTTCGTGAATGTTTTGCGATTGGAACTGTCATTCTCTTTGGTATTCCGGTTTCTTTCTATGTTTTTTATCGAATCTGCACGATCTTCTTCACCTACTTTTCTCACGCCAACATTATTTTACCTAAATGGCTGGATAAACCTCTGAGCTACATTTTCATCACTCCGAATGTCCATAAGTTTCATCATCATTTTGAACGACCCTGGACCGATACCAATTTTGGCAACATCTTCTCAATTTGGGATCGTGTCTTTGGAACCTTTGTTTATGACGACCCAAGAAAGATTAAATATGGACTTGATGTGACTGATGAATCCAAAGATGAAAACATTGGTTACCAATTGGGACTTCCGCTGAATAAGTCGATCAAAACGGACTACTAATCATTCGTATTTTAGTGTTTCTACCGGGTTTATATAAGAGGCTCTCATGGCATGATATGCTACGGTCGAGACAGAAATTATGAAAGTAATTGCTCCTGCTAGTATAAATGGCCAAACCTGAATATTTATTCTGAAAGCAAACCCATTTAACCATTCATTGAGAAAATAGTAGGACAAAGGGATAGCGATCAAAAAAGCCACTATAATCAACATCATGAATTCCCTTGAAAGAAGCATCATAATCTGAGAAGTACTTATGCCTAATACTTTCCGCACACCGATTTCTTTTGTACGCTGCTCTACACTGAACGTCGCTAAACCGAAAAGACCGAGACAAGCAACCAGAATAGCCAGAAGCGAAAACACCAGAGTAATACTGCTGAGTTTCTGTTCGGACTTATAGGAATCATTTAATCGATCGTCTAGAAAGAAAAAGTCGAACGGACGATCAGGTAAAACAGAGATCCAGGCTTTCTCTAGGTCTTGAAGCGCGGTTTGTAGTTGATTGCCATCTATTTTTACGGCAACATATTTTATAAATAAATTGAAAGCTCCGGGGCGAGAGTTTAATGTGATTACAAGTGGAGCTATTGGATGATGTTTTGAAGCAAAATTGTAGTCTTCAACAACCCCAACAATTTTACCTTTAAATTCATCCCTAAACTTAAAACGCTTCCCCACAGCCTCTTCGGCACTCCAACCCATACTTTTCGCCAATGTCTCATTAATTACTAATGCAAGAGAATCATCGGTTTGAATGGTTTGATCATAGGCTCTTCCTGCAGCTAGTGGAATGTTCATGGTAGATATGAAATCATGCCTGACATTAAATCGAGGAAAAGGTTTTGATTGCTCCATTCCCTCAAATTGATAGTTTCCGACCTGAAATTTGGCGCCTACAATTTCTTCCACAGCTGTCATGGATTTAATATGTCGACTTTGTAATGCGGAAGTTTTGAAATTCTCATAATGACTTCCCATCGGGGATTGTATAACAGGCACCATGACTATATTCTCATCATTGAATCCGGCATCTTTATTTTGAAGAAAATCAAGCTGATTTAATACAATAAAGGTTCCGATTATGAGTATGATAGAGATTGAAAATTGAGAAGTAACAAGAATTCTTCGGAAAGTCAATCCACTGGTTTTCAAATGGTGGTTTTTCAAAACGGAAACTGTCTTGAATGAAGACAATACAAACGCTGGATAAAATCCGGATAGAAAACCAATTATTAATCCAGCTACTACTAATCCTAAAAAGAATACCGGCTCTAACAGAATGGTTAGATCTACTGATTTTTCGGTAAGCTGATTGAAAGCAGGCAAAACCATCGCTACAATGAGTACTGCTACAATCAATGAAACATAAGTGAGGAGGACTGATTCAATTATAAATTGATTGATTAACTGAGATTTGGCGCTACCTAGTGATTTTCGTACCCCAACTTCTTTAGCGCGCTTATTGGCTCTTGCTGTGCTTAGATTGATGAAATTGATGGAAGCTATGAGTAAAACAAATACTGCTACCATTCCAAATATGTAAACATTTTTGATGTCGCTATTAGCTGCAATTTCATAGTCAAGCTTACTGTGCAAATGGATTTTTTCTATCGGCTGAAGTTGCAGGGTGATATCATCTTTTATAAAATCGGGAAAATACTTTTGTACAAACGCTGGAAATTGTGATTCAAAATCTCCTTTTATCGTATTTTCTTCCAGCACTATATAGGTCCAACAAGGATTCCAATACCAGGTTGTTGGATATCCTCCACCAAAATTTTGTTTCAAAGTGGAAAAAGAGACAACAAAATCAATTTGAAAATGGGCATTTTTCGGAGTATCCTCCATTACGCCGGTTATCAGCAGGTTTTGATTTCCCTGAAACTCCAAAGTCTTACCCATGGGGTCTTCTCCATTGAAATATTTTTGTTCCATAGAATTCGTAATGACGATTGAATTAGGCTCGTCCAATGCAGTATTTCTATCCCCACTAATGAGCTTAAAATCGAATACATCAAAAAAAGTAGAATCAGCAAAGAAGATATTGGACTCATTAAATCCTTTTTCTGCAGCCTTATTCGCTAAGGCTAATGAGGGGGATTGAAAATTAAAGAAACGAACGACGTGCTCTACCTGCCTTTCAAAATCATTTTTTAATGCCGGACCTGAGGGAAATGGGAGAGAGGCTGAGTGTTCACCGATCCCCTCACTCTCAAATTTTTCAAGAACACGGTAGGTCCTTGTGGATTTACTATGAAATTTATCATAGCTAAGTTCGTCACTGATATACATAAGAATAAGAATGGCACATGCAATTCCAATGGCCAGACCGCTAACATTCAAGGCGGAATAAACCTTTTGTTTTGTGAAATTTCGGTACGTGATCTTTAGGTAGTTTTTCAACATGGCAATTTGATTTGAGTTTTGTCTTCTTTGGCGAAAAGCGAAGGGTCTACATAATCCAAGAATATCGAATAAGAAAAATACATCTGCTTTCCATTTTTTTGACTCACGAATGCGTTCTTCGTACAATTCATATACATCACCTCTGAGTATTTCAAGTTGTTCTTCGTGGCAAAACCAGCCAAGAAACCTATCTGGCCATTTTGGTGGCCTTGAATTATTACCCTGCATAACTAGTTTTAGGTAACGTGTGGTAAAGAGATGACCTGAGTTCAAAAGACTGATCTAAGACTTTGCGTCCATAAGGCGTTATTTCGTAAAATCGTTTTCTCCTACCGCCTCTTTCGGTAGTAGCTCCTCCTTCATGAGAGGATATAAACCCCTTTTTTTCTAATCGATTTAGCGCTGAATGCAATGCCCCAATACTGGGATTTCTTTTTGTTTTTTCTTTCAACTCATTTTTAATGCTAATGCTATAGGCATTTTGATCTAGTGAGCCCACAATGAGCAAAACAAGCTCTTCAAATTCACCTAACTGAGTATGCTTCATGAATGGATAATACGAAGCAATAAGCAATTAGTTTCCTAATGGTATAACAAATGTATCTAAACAAAAAAGCCCACTCACAAAATAAGCAGGCTTTTCTATCGTGGAATAAAACAAGTCTTAGAAATCAAATGCCACATATAATTGCAAAACTGAATTCTTCGCATTGTTAGCTGCTTCACCAGCGAAAGATCCTGACTTGCCTATTTCACGTAATCCATAATTATATCTTAATCCTATCTGGCTGGCATCAAAATCAAATGCGGCACCACCTGATAGTCCATAGTCAAGTGTATTAAAATCATCTCTGTCCAATTGAGCTACTCCATTCACATTTCCGTTTGAGTCAACGTCTTTAATGTTTACGCCAACCAAGAACCCTATATATGGTCCAAGATGTAAATTAAAATCTCCTATGTGACCAACGAAAAGAACAGGAACCTCCAGATAGTTTAGATTGTATCGGTATTTACCGCTTCCCAGGGCACCATCATAAATAATTTCAGCTCCTTTGTTTGAATAGGTAAGCTCAGTTTGAAATGCTCCATTAGCTGACTGATGCCAGAGTCCAAGATTGAGTCCCAACTTCATGTTTTCATCACTCACATCGTCAACATAAAGATTGGCAAAGTTTGCTCCACCTTTCAGACCACTTCTTTGAGCCATTGAAAGTCCAGACATTAATAGTAATACACTTAATAATATTGCTTTAGTTTTCATAATCTTGATTGTTTTTATTCCTTCAATTCTTAAAAAGAAGGGCCCACAGGACGTGAGCCCTTGAGTCACCACAACCCATAACCGATCCTAGCTTTTTACAGCTACAACCAGATATCTTGAAATCTCCCAGAATTTTTCCGGGTTCTTGATATCTATATACTTAATCACTTCTCCATCTTTCACGATTTCATATGAATCTGATGGATGCTCCGTGATAAGATCCACTTTTTCTGCGTCGACAATAAGTCTATTGGTAGTTCTTATGTCTATCTCGCTAAATTTTTCCCTGGCAGCATCTGGATCTAGTTCATTTGTTTTTCCAAACCATAGGAATCCACCTTCTTTATTGACAAGACCATCTTCCAGGAGTGACTTTTCAGTCCCAATAGCAAAAAAGGCTTTACTCATTTGATCTTGCTGCATGGTGATTTTAGTCATTTGAGTATCAATGGTCTCTTCTTGAATATCTACTTGATATTCCAAGGACTTAATGTCTGTTGACAATTCAGCAATTTCAACTTCTTTTTCTTGTAACTCTTCTCTTAATAAAGCAATTGATTTTTTTCGATCATCCAATTCTCTGGCAAGCTGGTTAACACGATTCTTAAATGAATTAAGATTAATATTTGCATTGTCAAGCTTTGCTACCAAACGAGATACAGTCTCATTAGTCTCTACAATTAGGCTATCAATCATTGTCATATCTTTGACCATTTGCTTCTTATCAGCTGGGGTAAAATCGTTTGATCCACTCACATCTGTAAGTAGGTTTTCTCTTTGCTTAATTTTCTCTATCCTGCTTTCAACCGTGTACATGATATCAATAATCTCATTGTAAGCGGAATCACGTTCCTGAAGTTCTTCTTCCAATTGTTTGGACTGAACGGTCAATTCCTTCTTCTCCTCTTGTATGGAGATGAACACTACAGCAAGTGCTACAGTGAAGACAAGGCCTATCACCACCGCGAGTATATTTTTAGTTTGTTTTTTCATGATCGTATTTTTTAAAATGTTACTTTAATTCCTAGTCCCGGATCCAACGCTATGAAAGCATCGCCATCTGTATCTACTTCAAAAAATGGCTTAAAGTCCAGGCTCATAGCGATAGGCACTTCTTGAATTTTATATTCGATACCAAAAATCCCATCTATTCCAAGTCCGAATTCGGATGTTTCTCTACGGTAAAGACCATCATTGCGAACTACATCAGATTGCGTAGCTATGTGACCACCTATACCGTAATACCAATTCAGGCCTGGTTCATTAAATGCAGGCGCATATCGTTCGACCAATAGAGTTGCCGAAAAAGCATTTGGATAAAATCCAATTATACCTTCAATCGCTTTATTGGAATGTGTGAAGTGTTTGATAGTTAATCCTGAAGTCCCAAGCCCACGAACACCAATGGCAGTTTTATAAGATGTACCTGTTTTAAGCTGTTGTGCGGTTAAGGGAGCGACAAAGAATAAACTTATTAGAATAGTCGCTAAAAATTTATATGGTTTCATAGTCGTTTGATTTTCTTTACGACTATAAGTTCAATTCTTATGCCCTCATCATAAAATATTGATAATCAGACATTTAAATAATCTAATACTTAAGCGATTTTCTCAAAATGAGAAAATGCATCTTACTGAGAGGATTCCTTTTCTTCTTTAAGTAACCTGTAGATAGTTGACTGCCCGATATCAAGTTTATCGGCTACCAGCTTGATGTCGTCATCATATCTTTTAAGGTAAAGGTGAATGATGCGCATCTGATAGTCACGCATACTCATTTCTTCTGTCAAGACATCAGCTATTACATCTTTTTGAGCGAAAGTGATATCATCAGGCACTATCTCATGACTATCAGCCATAACCATTGCTAACTCTACTATGGATTTTAGCTCTCTTATGTTTCCGGGAAAAGAATAGTTCATCAATTTCCTTAGAGCATCTTGAGAAAAGGATTTGGCATCTTGTTGATTTTCTTTCGCAAATTCTTCTGCAAAGTGTTTTGCCAAAATGATAACATCTTTGTCTCTTTCCCTTAATGGTGGAAGTTCTATTGGAAGTCCGAAAAGTCGATAATATAAATCTTCCCTGAAATTCCCATTTTTAACTTCTTGCTGCAGATTTCTATGAGTGGCTACAATTACTCTGCAATCAATTTTAATAGGAGACGATCCCCCAACTCGAGAAATCTCTTTTTCCTGAAGTGCTCTTAATAACTTAGCTTGAAGAGATACATCCATTTCACCAATCTCATCCAGGAATAATGTGCCTCCATCGGCTTGTTCAAATTTTCCAATGTGTTTTCCGGTGGCTCCTGTAAAAGATCCCTTTTCATGGCCAAACAATTCACTTTCTACTAAATCCTTTGGGATAGCACTCATATTTACAGGCACAAATGGTTTTGTTTTCTGCTTTCCATTATAATGAATGGATTTTGCAACCACTTCTTTACCTGTTCCGGTTTCTCCGGTGATCATTACAGTTATATTGGTATTGATGGCTTTTTCAATCAGTCGAAAAATTCGCTTAATGCCCGCACTTTGACCAATTATATTGTTTTGAAATTCATATTTCTTTTCAACTTCTTTTTGAAGTGTTTCTACGCGAGCTTCTAATTTTTTATTCTTCCCAAGCTTATTCAGAACATGTATTAGACGATCTCTTATGTCATCGGTTTTAGTGAGGTAGTCATAGGCACCTTTTTTTAAAAGATTAATGGCCGTTTCTATGTCTTGTTGTTCTGAGATGATAATTACCTCGATAGCAGGATTAATTGCTTTGATTTTATCAAATAATTCAGCTCCTGTATAATCAGGAAGTCTGAAGTCAAGGGTGACAAGCTGTGGTTTTTCTTTTAACTCCTGAAGCATGGACTCACCGTCGGCGAAAGCTTTTACATTATGGTCAGGGTTTAAGCTTAGGGTGTGAACAAGTAGTTTCCTATACCATTCGTCATCTTCAACAACAAAAATTTTAAATGACTTCTCGTTCATATATCTAGTTTTTTTGTAAATCTAATTGAAGTGAATTAACAAGTTTAAGGGTAGAAGATTTGATGGTTTCGTACTCGTCTAACGAGATAGAGTTACCCTCTCTTGCAGATATTTCATTCTTTTTAAGTCGAGCGACCAGATCATTTGCTTTTAGATGCCTGGCAGGTGCAATGATTTTGTGCAGTACTTCACCGATATTTCGCCAGTCCTCATTTTGATAGTGCTGTTCAAGTTCTTTTAGATTTTCAGTAGTGCTCGATATAAATGTTTCAATCATATCTCTTACGAAATCTTCATCTCCCATTTTTGAAAGTGCCGATAAATCATACATGTTTTCTTTATTATAATCCTGTTTTTTATAAACTTGTTTACTTCCAGTTGTTGTGTGATATTCTTTAATGATTTCGAGTAACTCTTGCGTATCAAATGGCTTCCTTAGGACATGATCAATGCCTGAATTTTTTGCCATTTTCATATCCTGATCAGAAACGGTGGCTGTCAACCCAATTATTGGGGTATCAACATTTAATTTTCCAATGTTTCTGATTTTTTCTGCCACTTCAGGGCCATTTAAGTGCGGCATTCTAAAATCCATAAGAACTACATCGTATTGTGTTTTACTCATTAGTTCAAATGCTTCTTCACCATTTTCTGCGAAATCGTAGGAGATTTCATGCTCCATGAAAATTGCTTCTAATAGTTTTCTATTGAATGATTCATCATCAGCAATCAAGATATGCATGTTCTTGAGCTTGATTTCTTGCGCTAAATCTTTAGATGGTAGCATTGTTGCATCAGCAGTGCCATATGGAATGTTTACAGTAAACTTCGTTCCCTCTCCCTCTACACTTTCAAGTTTTATTTTACCCCTGTGAATAGTTACTAATTTCTTGGTGATTGAAAGTCCAAGGCCAGTTCCCTCTCTCTTATCATCTCTATTTACCTGCTCAAACTCATCAAAAATAGTTTTTTGCCTATTTAGCGGGATGCCAATGCCGGTATCAATTATTTCAAAAATCACATTAACGATTCCATTTTTCGTTTTCTTCCCAACAGTAGCCTTAATTGTAACCTCTCCTCTATCAGTAAATTTGATGCTGTTTGAAATGAGATTGAGTAGTATTTGCCTTAATCTATAAGGATCCCCAATTACTACCTTCGGTAACTCATTTGTATTGCATTTAATCTTTAAGCTTTTTTCTTCAGCTTTATCAGCTAAAAGTTTAGCTGTATCTTTTACTAATTCTACCAATTTAAAAGGCTTCTGTTCCAACTTTATCTTACCGCTCTGAAGTTTGGAGAAGTCAAGTACATCATTAAGGATATGCGTGAGATGGTCGGTTGATTGCCCAATGATCCGCACGTAATCATGTTGTTCTTTGTTTAGGTCTCCTTTCAAAAGAATTTTAGCAAATCCATTAATGGCATTCATCGGAGTTCTAATTTCATGGCTCATGTTTGCAAGAAACTGCTCTTTTTCCTTAGCCAGTTTTAAAGCGTTTTTTCTTCCGGATTGAAGAATTTCCTGATGCTTTTTTGTCCGAATAATATAAATGATGAGTACAGTCAGTGTTATTAATAAGAGTACCGGAACAACCACACTGAACATTGTCACATATTTACTCGTGTACTTGGCGATACCGCTTGCATCAGCGGATTGCTCCCTGATTTTTCGTAGTTCCCATTTCTCCATTGTACTGATAAGCGAGGAAATCTCCTTCTGAATGTCTTGATGGTCCTGTTGCAGCGTCAATTCTTTCAACTTCTGCGTATAGGCTTTTTGTTGTGACCTTCTGGCAATAGAGTCCAATTGACTGTTAACTAATTCTTTATATTCTGCAGATCCGTAAATATCTAAGGTGTCGGAGACAACTTGCGGTTCTTTCTTTCCGAAAAGCCGTTGTAAAAAGCCTCTCTTTTTACGCATTACAGTGTCTTCTAAAACCTGTTTGGTTTGAATTTCATTTAGCTGGTCTTTAAGATTTGCAAAGGCGGCTTCCATCGATTCATAATCGAGATTGGCTACCTGTGTCAGAATGGTGCCTTTTGTGAGGATAAGGTTTCTTAAAGAGTCGACAGAATTTAGAATTTCTTGGTCAACATTTTTATTCTTGAGTGTATCCAGAATTTGAATAGCAGATTCAATGCTGTTTCGAAATTTTGACATGTGAGATTGCTGGCTGGTATACACATACCTCTCCATCGAATGATCAATCTCTTGCAATTCTAATTTTATGTCATTGAAAAGTAGCAGGTTGACATGTGGCTTGGCTTCATCTTCAAGGGTACCAATGATGTCGTTTAAATTGGAGTACGCAAAAAAGCCCAGAAGCGATGCACCAATGGTCAATACCAATAGCGATGTTCCTAAAATATAAGGGAATCTACTTCTCTTCAAAGATGTTTTTTTCTTCAAAGGTGGTAAGGTTTGTGGTAACTAAAAAAGGGGGCAAAGCCCCCTTCATAATTTTTGATTATTTCAACATGATGTTTGCAGTCACTGTAGCGTCTGCACTCACACTTACGGTGTTTAACAGCGATCCGTCAATTATCAAGTCAGTTTCAACTCTGCCTTCAAATTCAAGATCTTCATCATTGTCGGTATTTGAATAAGAAGCTACAATGATTTCATAATCACCCTCTTCCATAAAGGCAAGAGTGTACGATCCGTCTTCAGCAACCACTGCTGAATTGACTGACCCTTCATATCTGGTACTACCTTCAGCTGGTTCAGCTTCTTCTGACGCTGAAAATGTTCCTTTATTATATGCATAGACCACTAATCTTTCAGAGTTGTTTGACTGTCCTTCAACAGAACCTTTAATTACTCCTGTAGTTTCAGCTACCACAAGTCTCGCAGTAGGTCTTAACTTAAATGTATTGTTACCTGTAAAGACAAGTGCTTTTCTTAAATCTACATCAGCAACAATATTAGTAGTCGTATTAGCAGCTACATCGAAGGTTCCATTAACCTTATATCCTGATGTTGTTCCACTCGGAATTTCCAGACTTTCTTTTGTTCCATCTTTCATTTCAATATAAGAGTCTGTAGCTCCTGAAATAATGAATCTGATATCTGAATAGGTCCCGGCTTCAAGGTCTCCTTCACCTATAAAATAGGTTTCACCATTTTGATATGCCATAAGGTTAAATTCTTTTGGGGTATCAAAAGATGCCATTGTTTTAGTCTCTCCATTCGCTGTAGCTCTCACTTCACTCACAGACAGCATAACCTTATTTACGTTTTCAGCATCAACGGCAGCATCGGTTATTGCCACACTAGATTTACCATTGGATGATACTTCAGCACTTCCGTCTCCACACGCAAACAGTCCTGTTAAAAGGGCTATGCTTAATAATTTAGATGTTATACTTAACTTTTTCATTTTCGAATAGATTTTTGTTCAACATTAATTTCATACAGCTTAGTGCTAAGCCTATGCCAATAGGTCATATGGAGATGAAAACCCTGATTCTGTGGATGAATGATCGAAAAGTATCGATAGGAAACTAGCGCCTATTCTCAATGTGGGAAAGTGATTATAAAAATGAGAGGAAATCGGGTGTGATGAAATGAAAGTTTTAAAGACTGTCGTCTAAAACAAGTTCAAGAATTTGCCTCTAGCGGATAAGAATCACCACAAAGAACCTGCCCACATCTACAGTTTAGAAATTCCACCTATTCTTAGTAGCCCTGACAGGAATCGAACCTGTATCAAAAGTTTAGGAAACTTCTATTCTATCCATTGAACTACAGGGCCAAGCTGGAAGTGGCAAATTTAAAAAACTTAATAAACCTCTTGTTGCATATAGTTAGGGTATATACGCATGTGTACTTTTTTTACCTCGGTAAAGAGAAGTTCTTTTATTTCTGGAACACCCCGGCCGGTTTTTGCACTTATTTGGGCTGACAAACCTTTCCCGTTTTTTGAAACCGGTTCTTCATTCTTATCGATTTTATTGAAAACTTTAATTGTTGTGATATCATTCGCGCCAATTTCCGAAAGTGTTTCATCAACGACCTTTATGTGGTCCTCATGAGATGGGTTAGAGGCATCAATAACATGTAGTAAAATATCAGCCTCCATTACTTCAGCTAAAGTAGATTTAAACGATTCAATCAGTGAATGAGGTAATTTTCTAATAAATCCTACTGTATCTGAAAGAAGGAAAGGAATATTATTAAGTACTACTTTTCGTACGGTAGAGTCTACAGTAGCAAAGAGTTCATCTTTTGCATAAACCTTTTCTTTGCTTAGAATTTTCATAAGTGTTGACTTTCCGGCATTCGTATAACCAACCAAGGCTACTCTAACAATTCCACTTCGGGATTTTCTTTGAGTATTTGATTGCTTTTCAATTTTTTCCAGCTTTTTCTTTAGGACATTAATCTGGTCACGAATAATTCTTCTGTCTGTTTCTATCTCTTTTTCTCCGGCACCCCCTCGCGTTCCTGTGCCTCCTCTTTGCCTCTCCAGGTGAGTCCACATTCGAGTAAGTCGTGGGAGTAAATATTGATACCTTGCCAGCTCAACTTGGGTTTTTGCTTGAGCGGTTTTTGCTCTTTTTAGAAAAATATCAAGGATAAGTAAGCTACGATCGTAAATTTTAACTTTAAGCTCTTTCTCAAGGTTTCTTATTTGCGAAGGAGAAAGATCGTCATCAAATACAACTACATCAATTTTATCAACAACGCACATGGTTTTGATTTCTTCCAATTTTCCTTTCCCTACAAACGTTCTTGGGTCTGGATGCTCTAGTTTTTGAGTGAATTTGGAAAGAATTTCAATCTGAAGCGTTTTGGAGAGAAACTCGAGTTCATCCATCATCTCTTCCATTCTCTCATCCGATTCAGATTTAGAGCCAACAGCTACCAATACACCTCTTTCGTTCTTTTTTGCAGTTTCTATCATATTCTTCGCAAAGTTTGCTAATTAAGCATAGCTTACAAAAGTTTACTATTCAAAAAGGTTTTACACAGTGAAGATCGCTTTTGTTGCCAATACTTGCTGGAATATCTACAATTTTCGTAAAGGTCTCGTTCATCATTTTCTTTCAAAAGGAGATGAGGTGATCGTTCTTGCCCCAAAAGATGAATATACCGATCGAATTAAATCTTGGGGTGTGAAATGGTTAGACACACCATTAGAAGGGACAAGTGTAAACCCTTTTAGAGAGTTTAAATATCTACTCAGGATTTATTCAATTTTTAAAAGCGAGCGACCAGCGTTGGCTTTGACCTATACGATCAAGCCTAACATTTATTCATCATTAGTATCGAAATGGACTCCAACAAAGGTTATTTGTAATGTGAGTGGATTGGGAACAATTTTCTTGACGACCGGATTAATCGGGAAACTGGCGCTGATCCTATACAGGCAAGCTTTTAAGTTTTCGTCGTATGTTTTTTTTCAAAATAGTGATGATCGAGAGTTATTCACATCAAAGATTAAAGTTGAAAGTTATAAAATTGGACTAATACCCGGGTCAGGAATAAACTTAGAACAATTCAAGCCTCTCGCTTTTACACAAAACACAAAAACTAAGTTTTTGATGATTTCGCGATTAATTATAGAAAAAGGAGTACGGGAATACGCAGAGGCAGCTAAGGCATTTAAAGATGACAAAAATGTTGCCTTCACATTGGTGGGAAAATTTGACACTAATCACTCCAGGTCCATTGATGAAAAAGAATTAAAGCAATGGATTACCAATGGATGGATTCAATATCAGCCTCATTCAGATAATATTTCTAACATTATAGAATCACATGATGTAATTGTGTTGCCATCATATAGGGAGGGTACGCCGCGAACTTTGCTTGAGGGTGCTGCTCATGCACGGCCACTCTTAGCTTCAGATGTGCCTGGGTGTAGAGAGGTTGTTAAGAATGGTTATAACGGGTTTTTATTCGAGCCGTTAAACTCATCAAGTTTGATTAATAAAATGAAGCTCTTTCTTTCTTTGAGTATAGATGAAAAAAAACATCTTGCGAATAACTCACGAGAGTTAGTTGAGAAGAATTTTGATGAAAAATTGGTAGTTGATGCTTATGAAGAAGCAATACATCGAATCATAAAGGTCTCCTAGAATATTTCTCCTATTTTTACGGCTTATAAACACTTATCTGTGAACCGTTTAGTATTAATTGTTTTAATCGCCGTTTTAAGTAGTTGTAAAGCTTATAAGCAGGATATCATGTTCCGTTTAGATAATGATTTCACCATGGAGGATTTATCCAGAGTGACGAATGATGTTGAAAGTAACTACGAGCTTGCACCTAATGATGCTTTACTCCTAGATGTTTTTACTAATGAAGGTGAAAGACTGATTGATCCAAATATGGAAATGATTGGTGGTTCAGGCCAGCAACAAGGTCAATTTAAGGATCGCTTTCAATACATTATTCAGGCTGATGGAATTGTGACTTTCCCAATGATAGGTGATTTAAATCTTGAAGGATATACCTTATTTGAAGCAGAAAGAATCATTGCCGAAAAATTTGACAGTGTATATAAAGGTTCTTTTGTAAAACTCAGAATAACGAATCGAAGGGCATTCGTTTTGGGAGCACCAGGAGGTCAGGTAGTACCCATACCTAATGAAAATACGAGCATCATTGAGGTTTTAGCTTCTGCTCAAGGTCTTGATATGGGAGCGAAAGCTCAGAATATTAAGTTAATCCGTGGAGAAGATGTTTTTCGAATTAACCTTTCCACCATAAGTGGAATGAAGCAAACGAATATGTTGGTTGCGCCTGGAGATATCATTTATGTTGAGCCCTGGAGAAGGCCATGGCTTGAGACGTTGAGAGATGTTTCTCCGGCCTTAAGTCTTGTTTCGAGTGTCTTAACTTTAATTGTTGTAGTTCAGAATCTCTAATGGAAAACAACCATCTTCCCCTAAATTCGATCGATAACGAGGCAGATTTTCTGGAATCTTTTGATCTTGAAAGATTTTGGTATGTTCTTAAGCGTAGTAAATTCTGGATGATTGCATTCATTATTCTTACTACATCTCTTGGGTATGTTTATGTTAGGTACACAAAACCTGTATATAGCTCACAATCAGTAATAAAACTTGATTTTCAAAGTGAGGCAAACGTACTTGGGCTGGTAGATTTAGTAAACACCCAAGATAGAAATGAAATTTCCGGAGAGATTGAATTAATCAAATCACAGCTTTTTTTGTCTCGAGTTGCCGAAGCTGCCAAAATGGATGTTTCGTATCATGTATATGGGAGATACCTTACGGATGAGCGCTATCGGAATTCTCCATTTATTGTTTCATACAAGATTAAGAATACTGATTTTTATAATCGCCCTTTTGATATTGAATTCGGTGCAGAGGACTCATTCAAAATCACTTATGGGATCAACGGGCAATCTAAGACCTCTAATCATGCTTTTGGTGAAGAAATAAAAACGGATGATTTTAATTTACTAATTGAGCAAACCGAAAACTTCTCCTCTACTGATGATAATAAGTACTTCTTCATAATTAGTAGTGGTGATGCGCTGGTTAAAAGACTACAGAGTAACCTTCAGGTTCAACCTGAAAATTTTAATGCAAAAACAATAAGAGTTTCTTATTCGGATCATAATAAGTATAAAGCCAGAGATTTGGTCGACTTAATTGATTCATTGTATCTGAATTATACCCGTGAAGTGAAGAATGCTGCAATTGAGCAAAAAATAAGCTTTCTCGACAAACAGATTGATGCTACTGAACAGAAGTTGTCAGAATATGAAGACTACTTTGAGGAATTCACTATCGAAAATAGAACGACAGATCTTGGTAAAGATCTGAATCGGACGATTGAGCAACTTTCAGTTCTCGATTCTCAACGATATGGGTTGAGAAAGAAGATGAGTGATCTAAACCTTATCCAAAAGCAGGTAAAAAATAAAGATGCAATTGCTGTTAATCCATTATTACTCGAACAACTCCCATCCTCTCTAGCAAAGTCTATAATTGATTACTCTGACCTTCAACAGGAGAGAGAGTTAAAACTGGCATCCTATAACGAGACCTCTTACGTTATTGAACAATTAGATGTAAAACTCGAAAAAACTGAAAGTCTGCTTTCTGAATTGCTCATTTCTTATGATAACTCATTAGAGGATCAGCTAAAACAAGTAGATAGAAGGAGAAATATCTTAGAAGGGAATCTTTCTCAAATGCCAGCTATGGGGACCGAATATGGAAAAAACAGGAGGGTCTACGATATTCAGGAAGAGTTCATGCTTCAATTGCAAACGTCAAAAATGGAATTAGAGATCACAAGAGCGGGAACCGTAACAAAAAATGTCATTCTGTCTCCTGCATCCTTGCCAAATGCCCCAATAAAGCCTCAAAAAGTACTAATAATTGGCGCAGGCTTCATGGTAGGAGTGGTTTTAAGTATCGTATTTCTTTTAATACGGTATCTGGCCCATAATAAAGTAGCCGGTGTGAGGGAATTAGAACGATTGGTAAATGTGCCCATATTGGGCGCGATTCCTCATTACAATAAAGAGACTTTGAACCAAACCTCATTGGTAGTGAAAAAGGATTCGAAAAGCTCACTTAGCGAGGCGCTGAGAACCATTAGAACTAACATGGACTTCATACATCAGGGAGAGGGGACCAAATCTATAAGTGTAACGTCGACAATTTCAGGTGAGGGAAAGACGTTTGTAGCTTCAAATTTAGGGGCCATAATGGCTATGACCGGCCAGAAAGTCTGTGTAGTTGATATTGACATGCGAAAACCAAAAGTGCACTTGGCATTTGGCGGTGAAAGTAGTAGACATGGCGTTAGTACTATTTTATCTGGCAAGAGTAAAATAAAAGAGAGTATCCAAGAAACCCCTATTGAAGGCCTGAGTTTCATTTCAGCTGGCCCAACCCCTCCGAATCCTTCCGAGCTTTTACTCCAGTCAGAATTTGAGGAAATGCTAAAGGGTCTGGATAAAATGTTTGATGTTGTAATCCTGGATACACCACCTGTGGGACTTGTAACAGACGGCAGACTAGTAATGAAATACTGCGATATTCAATTGTATATAGTCCGAGCTGATTACTCTAAGCGTAGTTTTATTAAGGTTCTCAACGATTTAAAATCGACAGGACAATTTTCTAGAATGACTACTATTCTAAACTCGATAGATTCTACGCCAGGCTATGGCTATGGCTATGGCTATGGTTACGGCTACTATACCGAAGATGAATCAAAAAGAAAGAAAGTAGCTTCAAGTCTAAAAAACCTCTTCTAAATGAGGCTTTTTGTGAAAAAGAAGGTAATCCCAATAGAGGTAGATCTTCATTCTCATCTCATACCTAATATTGATGATGGATCCCAGTCCATGGAACAAAGCTTAGAGATGATTAGGGCTTTGAGCTTGCTTGGAGTAAAGAAGTTGATCACCACACCCCACATACACCCCAGATACCCAAATACTCCTGAAATAATAATGAATGGTTTGAAAAAGCTCCAGGGAGAATTACAGAAAAAAGAGATAGAAATTGAGCTTGAAGCGGCCGCCGAGTATTACGTAGATGAATCCTTTAGCAAGAAGGTGCAAGATGGAGGTCAAATTCTATCTTTTGGAAATAAGTATGTGCTAGTTGAGGCACCTTTCCAGAACAAACCGATTGATTTCGAATCCGTAATGTTTGATTTGAAATCAAAAGGTTATCATCCTGTGCTTGCTCATCCTGAGAGATATCAATTTTTAGAGGGAAGTTTAGATTGGTTGCAACAGCTCAGGGCAAGTGGGGTTTTGTTCCAGGTTACATTAGGATCAATTAGTGGATATTATGGAACTATTCCAGCTAAATTAAGTTCACAATTACTGAAGTCTGGTATGGTTGATTTTTTGGGATCGGACCTTCATCGACTTACACATATTGAATACTTTAAAAAGGGCCTACAATCTAAAGAAGTACAGAAGGTTATCGAAAGTGGGAGTATTAAAAATGCTGAACTTTTATGAGGGTGTGGAAAACTTTTTAGCCCTTAATCTAAGGTTTTTGAGTACAATTTCATCTAAATTCCTTTTATCATTTACCACCGAATTTAATGTCTAGCCATGCCAGAAGAACATAAACGCAAGGAAGAGAGAGAGTTGATAAGAAAGTTTGAAGCATTTCTTAAAAACAGGGAAAATCATTTTTTTGACGAGGAGTCAATGATTCAGATCATTAGTCATTATAGTGTTAACGATAAACTGAATCAAGCGCTAAAAGCTGCAAATATCGCTTTAGGACAATATCCCTATTCAATTGATTTAACTATTGAGAAATCTGATGTCTTGGTGAAGATGGAAAAGTCTGATGAAGCGGTTGACTTATTAGATGAGACATTAAATATTCAGCCCAATGATCCGGAGTTACTTCTCCAGAAAGGAGCTATTCATTGCCTGCTCTCGGAGTTTGAAAATGCTATTGAAGCCTATGAAAGTGCACTACTCAATGTTGAGGAAAAGGATGATGTCTATTTCAGTATCGGAATGGCATATCAGGGCTTAGGGAAATACAAAGAAGCCTCGGAGCAATATAAATTGGCTATTGAAATAAATATGCATAATGAAAATGCATTGTATGAGCTTGCCTATTGTCTGGACGTTTCCGGGGAGTTAGAGAGTAGCTTATCCTATTATCAAAAATTCATTGATCAAGATCCTTACTCTGAATACGCATGGTACAACTTAGGAATAGTTTATAATAAGCTAGGAAAGTTTGAAGATGCAGTTGATTCCTATGAATATGCCACTGCCATTGATGATGAATTTAGTAGTGCATGGTTTAATATGGGTAATGCTTTGATGAATTTAGGTAAGTATGATCGCGCGCTAGCTGCCTACTTAAAAACATATGATCAGGAGGGTGCATCACCAGAAACCTATTGTCATATTGGAGCTGCTTATGAGAAGCTTCAACAGCTCGAATTGGGGATTAAGTATTACCAAAAGGCCACCAAACTTGATCAAATGTATCATGAGGCGTGGTATGGAGTTGGTGTATGTTTGGCACTTCAGGATAAGTGGTATGAAGCTATTCATTTCTTAAACAAGGCGTTAAAGTTAGATTCTGAAAATGTTCATTACTGGAAAGCAGTTGCAGATGCTGAGTACAAAACTGGTAATCTGGTATCCTCGATTGAGGCTTATAGGGAAGCCAGTGAAATGGACGCTGAAGATCCTAAGATTTGGTTAGACTGGTCAATGGTTTATTATGAACAAGGAGATTATAAGGAAGCAATCACTGTCCTCGAGCAAGGTTTGGACGAATGTCCGGATAATGCGGAAATGTATTATAGAGGTGTAGTTTATCTTATTGGATCGGGTAGCTATAAGAATGCAATTAATCGATTGGAAACTGCCTTAATGTTGGATTTTGAAGCCCATGAGCTCCTTTTTGATTTTTTCCCCAACTTGCCCACACAGAAAGCATTGTATCGAATAATCGATCAATTTAGAAAGGACAATAAATAATCTTGACGATGTAAGGAATATTTGTGATTTTTGGGGCTTGTTTTAAATCGAGCACCAATCTTTTTACATGAATTACAACCTTAATAACATCCCTGAAAGAACGAATAAACCACGAACAGAAGGCTTTACCATGGTAATGGATAAGGGGCTAAGTCTAAGAGAGGTGGAAGATTTAGTTGAAACAAGTGGCGAGTACATAGATATCGTCAAGTTTGGATGGGCAACCTCTTTCGTATACCCCCAACTCAAGGAAAAAATTGCATTGTTTAAATCTGCCGGAATACCTACTTATTTCGGAGGTACGCTGTTTGAGGCGTTTATCGTAAGAGATCAGTTTTCTGACTATCAGAAAATTCTAGATGAATTCGGACTTGAGTATGCAGAAGTATCTGATGGATCTATTGAAATGGATCACGATAAAAAATGTGACTATATCGCTACACTGGCTAAGCAAGTCACTGTGTTGAGTGAGGTAGGATCAAAAGATGCTGCGAAAATTATTCCTCCATATAAATGGATCCAGCAAATGGAGACTGAGCTTGAAGCAGGGGCCTGGAAAGTGATCGGGGAAGCTCGAGAAAGCGGTAACGTAGGATTATTCAGGGACTCTGGTGAAGTAAGACAAGGGTTAGTTGAAGAGATTCTTACCCAAATCCCGGAAGAGAAAATATTGTGGGAAGCACCGCAAAAGGCCCAGCAAGTTTGGTTTATCAAGCTGTGTGGAACAAATGTTAACCTCGGAAATATTGCTCCCAATGAAGTAATTCCATTGGAAACAATAAGACTGGGATTAAGGGGAGATACCTTTAGTCACTTTCTGTAATTACTTCAATAGTACTCCAATGGTGAATCCCGCGGAAATTGCCACAGGAAAATCAGTACCACCATTACTATATCCATAGTTATATCGGCCTTCTTTGGAAGAGACATAACCATACCCAAGTCCGATATGATAGTCAAGGGTCATTACGTTTGCCAATATGTATTGCCTTCCATAGGTGATTAAGAATGCAATAGATGTGAAATCTTCTCTGTATGTCTCTGTAGAGGAACCCGAGTTAAACCTGTATATATCTTCACTGTATTGTGCAAAAGCGATCTCCGGCCTTATATACTTTCCGCCAAGGAGGTGGGAGCCTTTCAAGTCGTCGGTGACAAAATCAGGGTTTAGTTTAAATTTCGGTCCCCCTTTTATGAAAAATCCAGAAGGATTTACTTCATCCGGATCCAGACCTAAACCGATAAAACCCACCTTTGCTTCCCAAGAGATCCAATCTTTGATATAGCTTTCATATCCAAAAGTAGAATTCCCAGTTAGTGGTGAAAAAAATTCAAATTTTATGGCTCTCTTTTTATTATTTGAATAGTCAGTGTCAATCTTTTGTGCAAAAAGAATGGATGAAAAAAAGACAGCTAGAATTGTGGTGATAATTTTCATAGTAGAATTAGTGTTTGATATCTATTAGTACAGATTAATCGAGAATACCCCTAATTGAACTATTTGATTTTGTCAAGATTTGATCTGTGATCCACCATTTTACATGCTAAGTTCGCAGAATGAAAAACCTAATACTTTTTCTAAAGGGAGTAGCAATGGGAGCTGCAAATGTGATTCCAGGGGTTTCAGGAGGTACCGTTGCTTTCATCACTGGGATTTATGAGCGGTTAATAAATGCATTAAAAAATATTGATCTTGAAGCAGTCAAACTTTTGTTTTCCGGTAGCTTCAGAGATTTTGCTCTTAAGATTGATTTATCATTTTTGGTTATTCTATTTCTTGGAGTTTTTGTAAGTATTCTAAGCCTCGCTAAGGTACTAGAGATCGCCTTTGAGCAATACGAGATACTGACACTCTCTTTTTTCTTTGGATTGATCATAGCTTCTGTAATTGCAGTTTCGAGACAAATTCAGTCTGTATCCATAACAGTTGTAATCTCTTTTATTGTCGGTGCTGCAATTGCGATTGGCATTGCTTTTCTACCGCCGGCTCAGCCCAATGATTCTTTTATTTACTTGACCTTATGCGGTGTTGTAGCCGTTTGTAGTATGATTCTTCCCGGATTGTCTGGTTCTTATATTCTTTTATTGATGGGTAATTATGTCCTTGTCTTAAAAGCCATCAGTAGCCTGGATGTAAATGTGCTCATTCCTGTTGCATTAGGTTGTTTTGTGGGTTTGATTTTACTCTCCCGGCTTTTGGCCTATTTATTTAGAAAGTTTAAAGACGCAACTATAGCAGTCTTAAGTGGTTTTGTCGCCGGCTCGTTACTAATTATTTGGCCATGGAAAGCTACCATAATGGAAGAATTTGCAGGTAAGGAAAAAGCAGTCGGTTATATCTGGAAAATGCCACAAATAGATTTTCAGTTTGCCTATTCGATATTTTTAATCGTGATTGGTTTTTTGTTGGTATACTGGATGGAGCGGAAATCAATAAAACCTGAGTAGTTCAACTATTCCGTGCTTAACTTTAATTCTAATGAAGACGTTTGGACTTATCGGATATCCAGTGGGGCACAGTTATTCTAAAGAGTACTTCACCAAAAAATTCAGGAAACTTGACTTAAAAGATCATTCCTACGAACTTTTTGAAATGGAGTTTTTAAATGAATTCCCGGCCTTATGGTTAAAGCATCGTGATCTACATGGGGTTAACGTTACGGTTCCTCATAAAGAGAAAGTGACCAAATATCTTGACAGTCTGGATACAAGTGCCATAAAAGTTGGAGCTGCAAATGTGATTTATAAGAAAGTCGGAAAGCTTATCGGGTTTAATACGGATTATATGGCTTTTCGGGAATCTTTGAAGAACTGGATAAAAAATTATAAAGGAGAAGCACTCATACTCGGATCCGGTGGAGCATCAAAAGCTGTTCAGGCTGGCTTGGCTGACTTGAACATTCCGTATAACCAGGTAAGCAGAAGTGTTAAGGGAGGCGACTACACGTATGATCAAATAAAAGCCAACCCTTTAATTATGGAGCGGTTTAAGCTAATTATTAATACTACGCCATTAGGCATGTTTCCAAACAACGAGACCTATCCTGATTTACCGTACAATAAAATTAGTAAGGGCAGCTACTTTTATGATTTAATCTACAATCCTATACAAACTGAATTTTTGAAGTTTGGGGAAAAATATGCAGCTAAAACAAAAAACGGAATGGAAATGTTGGAGCTTCAGGCAGAACAATCCTGGGAAATCTGGAATAGTTAATAATGGACTTCAAATTAATTTCTGAATACAGCCCTACTGGTGATCAACCACAAGCAATTCGACAAATTGTTGAGGGAATAAATGAAGCTGAGCCAGCCCAGACATTACTAGGAGTGACGGGCTCAGGAAAAACGTTCACAATGGCCAACGTGGTGGAACAAGTTCAAAAACCCACGCTTGTTTTAAGTCATAATAAAACATTGGCTGCTCAACTTTATGGCGAATTCAAAAGATTCTTTCCTGAAAATGCGGTTGAGTATTTTATTTCTTATTACGATTATTATCAACCTGAAGCATACATTCCTACCAGTAATGTTTACATAGAAAAAGATCTTTCAATTAATGAAGAGATTGAAAAGTTAAGGCTAAGTGCATCTTCAGCCTTACTTTCTGGTCGTAGAGATGTCATTGTGGTTGCCTCTGTTTCTTGTATTTATGGTATTGGAAACCCGGAAGAATTTGGAAAGAATGTCGTTAGGGTTCAGGAAGGAGATTCAATTCCTCGCAATAAATTCCTATTTGATCTGGTAGATATTTTATACAGCAGAACGGAGGCTGAGTTTAAGCGTGGAACATTTAGGGTTAAAGGAGACACGGTTGATGTTTTTGTTGCCTATGCTGACTTTGCTTATCGATTTATTTTTTGGGGCGATGAAATAGAATCAATCCAACGTATAGATCCGATAACAGGAGAGAAGCAGTCAGATGAACGCATCGTAAGTATTTTCCCAGCAAATCTTTTTGTAACTGGCAAAGACCAGCTTCAGGTGGCCATCAAAGAAATACAGGAGGACATGGTGGAGCAAGTGCAGTTTTTCGAAGATGAACGAAGATTTCTAGAAGCAAAACGACTAAAAGAGCGAACGGAATTTGATCTGGAGATGATCCGGGAAATTGGATACTGCAGTGGTGTAGAGAATTATTCTCGATATTTTGATCGGAGAAAACCAGGAAGTCGTCCTTTCTGTCTTCTGGATTATTTCCCAGATGATTTCTTGATGATCATTGATGAGAGCCATGTGACTGTTCCTCAGGTAAGAGGTATGTGGGGAGGTGATCGAGCCAGGAAAGTAAACCTGGTTGATTATGGCTTTCGCTTACCATCCGCCATGGATAACAGGCCCTTGACATTTAATGAGTTTGAGGATATGCTCAACCAAGTGGTTTTTGTTAGTGCAACACCGGCAGATTATGAACTGCGAAAATCAGAGGGCGTAATCATTGAGCAGCTAATCAGGCCAACGGGTTTATTAGACCCAATTATAGATGTCAGGCCGAGCCAAAATCAAATTGATGATTTGATGGAGGAAATTCAGAAACGTATTGAACTGGAAGACCGGGTTCTTGTCACTACGCTAACTAAACGCATGGCGGAAGAACTGACAAAATATTTACTCAATGCAGGTGTTAAAACAAGATATATCCATTCTGAAGTAGATACTTTGGATAGGGTGGAGATTCTTCGAGAATTGCGCTTGGGAATTTTTGATGTTTTAGTTGGTGTCAATCTGTTACGAGAAGGGCTTGATTTGCCCGAGGTTTCTCTTGTAGCAATATTAGACGCTGACAAAGAAGGGTATTTGAGAAATGAGCGGTCACTGGTTCAAACGATCGGCAGGGCTGCAAGAAACGATAGAGGAAAGGTAATCATGTATGCAGATAAGGTAACTGGCTCTATGAAGTTGGCAATAGATGAAACAAATAGGAGACGTAGTATTCAAACGGAGTACAATAAAAAGCACGGGATAACTCCAATTTCATTGAAGAAGAATAAAGAAGAGATTTTACGTCAAACTGGGGTAGCGGATAAAAAGAAAGGAGCGAAGAAATATTACATGGAAGAAGAGCATTCACTCGCTGCAGATCCGGTTGTCGCATATATGTCCAAAGATCAGTTAACGAAGCTGGCTTCTGAGACAAAAAGCAAAATGGAAAAGGCTGCCAGAGACCTGGATTTTATGGAAGCTGCAAGATTGAGAGATGAACTGCAAGAAGTAGAGAAATTGCTAAAAGAAAATAAGTAGCTTCTTTGGAATTATCTATTTCCTGATTGAACTTGCTTCTGAAACAGATAACATTCCCAAAAGATTAATCTATTTCTAACAAATCCCCCTAATTTTTTTGTATGTCACAAATCACAGCCTTTGGTACTTATGTGCCTGAAAAAATCATTGATAATCATTACTTCGAGGGTCTCATCGATACCAATGATGAATGGATCATTTCCAGAACTGGGATAAAAACCAGGAGATACTCAAAAGACGGAGAGTATACCAGCGATTTGGCCTATAAAGCTGTCCAAAATTTAATGGAGTCGAGCGGGAAGGATATCTCAGATGTGGATTTCATCGTTGTATGCACGACTTCTCCCGATCAGCCTATGCCCAATGCTGCTTCCAGGGTTCAATATAAGTTAGGGATTCAAAATACAGGATGTAATGATATTTACGCAGCATGTGCAGGTTTTGTATATGGATTACAAATGGCACATGGTTTTATTAATTCGGGGGTATATAAAAAGGTATTAGTTATCGGATCGGAGACGTTATCAAAAATTACAGATATGTCAGACCGGACATCATGTATCTTGTTTGGTGATGGTGCCGGTGCTGCTCTCGTAGAGCCTGGGGAAGAGCAATTTTTGGCTTTTAATTCGGGTACCAATGGGGATTTGGGACATGATCTATACCTGAGCCACAAAAAAAACAGCATTAATGGAGTAGGCATAAATCCGAACAGTAAAATTGTTCAGAATGGCAGGTCTGTATTTAAGTGGGCAGTTGGAAATATTCCCATTAAGATTCGTGAACTAGTAGATAAGGCTGGGTTGACCATGGATGATATCGACTACATCGTTCCTCACAGTGCAAATCTTCGAATTATTGAGGCAATAGCTAAGTCATTAGATTATCCGATGGATAAAGTTCCGGAAAGCGTTACCGAATTTGGCAACACATCGTCTGCCTCAATCCCAATCGCTATTGAAAAGTCGAGGAAGAATGGTGGGATTAAAAAAGGGGATATCGTTTTGATGATAGGCTTTGGTGGAGGGCTAACATTTGCTGGCACTATCGTTAGATGGAATCTATAATCTTTTTTAACAATATCCTTGTGGGTGATGTTAATATGTATATACATTTGTGATACTACTAGGCGGTAGTAAGTTTTTCCCGATGCTAGTCGGGATTGGTGGTGAACAGAGCGGACAATATTGTCCGCTCTTTTTTTATGCCCTCATCTAATGTAATTCTTAATGATCCTTCCTCTTTAATAGAATGTAATCTAAGGTCTAGTTCCTTCGCCTGCTCCTTCATTTTTTGAGAATAAAACCGACTATTCTTAGTGCTTAAAATGATTTGATCGAATACAAAATTTTGCTTTAACCATTTTAAACTTTTGACAGCCTGATTCTCAATTATGATAAAATCGGAAACAATTTTTTTCTTAAAATCTAAGTGATAAGTAGTGGTATCAAATAGCACGAACCTTTTTCCTCCAATAGAGCCAAGGGTTAGATCATCTTTCCGTGTAAAATTTGAATCTACAATTGTTTCAGAAATAGGTCGAAGAAGAGAGGCTAATCTGTGAGGGTTAATTTGAAATGAGAGTAACTCCAGTTCTTCTTTTTCATAGTTATCTATATAAAGTTGAGAAGCATGACCCTTGATATAGTCAATGGCTGTTGTATTAGCTAGTTCATAGAACACCAATTCTTTTCTCTCATGTTGTATTTGATGCGTGATGAGCGTCCAGACAATAAATCCGAATCCAAGCAGCGATGAGAAAACCAAAGTTTTGAATGATTTATAGTGAAATCCTACAATCATTGTGATGACAATGGCATAGGTAAAGACTAAGCCAAGCTGATCAAGGTGTATCCATTCTATGAGACTATTCGGAAATCGGTGAACATAACTAATTATTTCATTCAAAAACCATATTAATTGATTTAATCCCTGACCTAAAATCTTGCTCAATGAAGAAAAAAAGGGTTCGATTATAATCATCGATATTCCTGATAAAAGCATTAAGAAGGAGGATGGAATCACGATCAAATTCGAAATCAAAAAATAGGTAGGAAATTGATGAAAATAAAAGGCTGAGAGCGGGAATGTGGCAAGTTGCGCAGCGATTGAGACACACGTTATTGACCAGGCCTTATCCAAAATCCACCAATTAAAATGGAACAGTCGATAAAGTTTTGATTGAATGTAGACAATACCAACAACAGCTGCGAATGACAACTGAAATCCGACTGAATAAATCAAATAAGGATCAATCAATAAGAGCATAAATCCTGAAAAACTAAGCGTATTATAGATATTACCTTCGCGAGTTGCAATTTGACCAATTGCAATAAATGAGAACATAGTTGCTGCCCGGAGAACCGATGGACTCAAACCTGTTAAAGATGCGTATAACCAAATGATTAAGATTGATATGCATGCAAATGCATATTTTCCGATTTTTCCAGTTTTACGTAAACGGCCAAAAACGCCTTGAAGGATCAGAAAGATGATGCCGACATGCAAGCCAGAAACAGCTAAAACGTGCATTGCGCCTGCAGCAGAATAGGCTTTCTTAATATCGTTATCCAGATGATCTTTTATGCCTAACAAAAGTGCTTTTGCGATACCTTTTTCCCTGGAATTCAGAATGTATTTATCTATAGTCTCGGAAGCGTTCTCTCTAAGCGAAAAAGCATACGCTAAGAAAGAGTTTGAAGGGTTAGATGAAATAATTTTAACATCATTGGGCCGTACAAAGGAATGTGATAGGATATTTTGACGCTTAAGGTATTTTTGATAATCAAATTCATTTGGATTGTCGGGACCCGGGATAGGGTATAGGCTACCGTATACGGCAAGTTTGTCTCCATAATAAGCTCTCTGAATTGATGAATCCTTTCTAATATATAAATGGATTTCCCCAGAGGTCTTCACGATCGAATCACTACCTAGAATAGCACTTTCTAATAGCAGGTCATATCTAAAATGGTTGGTTCGCTCAGTAGCGGGTCTTGTCACAACTCCTGTAAAGCCAATGATTTTCTTGTTGATATTCTTATAATGATTAGCGGGATGACTATGATATTTTGTTTTGCATATAATCCCACCAATGGTGAATATTATTAGGAGTGCAAAAATTCCGTTTACATGTCTGAGTTTATAAAATCCACGGGTTGAAGATCTTAGCAGAGATATTGAGAAAAGCACTATTCCAACGGCTAACGCAACAAAACCATGCTCCCAGAGCTTTGGGTTGGAATCAAAAGCCAGTATCCCAAGAATTAAAAAAATTGAGAATCTTACAAAAGGATATGAATTCCAAAAATACATTGCGAACAACCAGACAGCTTGTATGCAATTGAATGAATAATAGCATCAAATGCTATACCCAATTTTTGGTAATTTCTCTCTGAATCTACTTGAGGATTTCCTCAAATGCGTTTATACACAGTTGGTTTTCTTCGGGCTTTCCTACGGAGATTCTGATGCAATGGCTGATTGGATCGTATAATGGACGCACCAATACTCCTCGCTGCATCAATGCGTCAAAGATTTTCATCACTTCTTCTTTGTCTTTCCAGACAGTCATGATAAAATTGGCATAAGAGGTCACGTACTTAATGCCTAGTCGATCAAACTCTTTGTAGAAGTACTTTAATTGGCTGGTGTTATTATCAATCGTTTTTTTAAGGAATGCAGTATCCTGTAATGCCCCCATGCCAGCAGCTTGTGCCATTGCAGTTGGTTCAAAAGTGAGCTTTACTTTGTTCAACGCATCAATGATTTTCTCATGCCCGATTCCAAACCCTAGACGAACCCCTGCAATACCATAGGCTTTGCTAAATGTCCTTAAGGTGAGGATATTTGGATAGTCCATCTTAAGTGAATTTGGAAAATTCGGGTTCAGAGCTTCTGAATATTCGAAATACGCTTCATCTATGATCACCAGTATATGATCGGGAACATGCTGCATGAAACTATCAAGTTCTGACTGAGTGATCATCGTTCCGGTAGGATTATTCACATTAGCCAGGTAAATCACTTTTGTGTTCCTATTGATCCTGTTCTTAATCGCTTCCAGGTCAAATTCATAATTAGAAGTCATTGGCATAGCCACACAACGTACGTTATTGATGCGTGCCCAATTATATATAATCACAAAGCCACCTTCGGAGGTCAAAAACTCATCTTCGCCAGAGCATACTGCGCGAATGGTTTGCATCAGGACAGATTCCGATCCATTACCTACAAATATTTGCTCCGATTTTTTACCATATTTTTTTGCAAGAGCTGCTTTTAAATCGCGACTAACAGGATCTGGATAGTAATTGATCGATTCATATGCATCAATGACTGCCTGCTTAGATTTTGGAGAATAGCCAAGTGTATTCTCATTGTTCCACAAAATGGCAACTTCATCCCATCCGTATTCTTCCTTTAGTTGGGGGATGGTCTTCCCGGGTTGGTAGCTCCTGATTGCCGCAATATATTCAGGTATCTGTATGTTCATTATAAAGTTTCTAGTTGTAAGTCACAGTTTTAAGTTCTCAACCCACGTCCCATTCATCTTGTTTTCGGAAGACGACTCCTTTAAACAACCCAACCAATTCATCCCCTCGATGCACCCGAACGATGTATTGTCCTAAACTTTTCGAAATACTTTCTTTTTCAGCGGTGGCAATAAGCTGATCTCCTTCAAATATAGGTTTGATGTGATTGATAGATGTTTCGATGGAAACAGCCTTCTGACCATGAGAATTAGAAGCGAAAGCAAAAGCAGAGTCAGCCAGCGAGAAAGAAATTCCACCGTGCGCCACAGAATGACCATTCAGCATTTCTTTGCGAACAGTCATTTTAATTTTCGCAAAACCTTCCTTTACGTCCAATATTTCAATACCTAGCCATTGGCTAAAGGTGTCCTTTGCCATCATTTCGGCTACTATTTTTTCAGGTTTGGTTTGCATCTGATTTTAATGAGATTCTTCGCTGTGCTCAGAATGACATGATAAATATAATTCGAGACTGTCATGCTGACGAAGGAAGCGTCCAATATATTCTAATCGTCATCCCTCAGGTTTCAAAATAACGGTAATATGTTAGTAAAATGTATTTCCTTTCGCCATCATTCTCCTCAACAAGGGGCTACACCTGTATCGATCCTCGCGGTACTCGTCGTATAGTGTATCTAACTTTTCCACACACCATTTAATTCCTCTTTCATCGGCCCATTTAAGAAGACCCTTTGGATAGTTTACTCCCTTGGTCATTGCAGTATCTATATCTTCTCTGCTGGCTATATTCAGGAAGAGGGCATCAGCTGCTTCATTTATTAGCATCACCAGTACTCTTTCCAAAATTTTCTCGCCGAGCTTCTCATCTTTGGTAGGCTCAGGTTTAGTTGCTCCTTCCGCATAATTGTAATAGCCACGCCCAGACTTACGTCCAAGGAATCCTGCCTCAGACATGCGCTTTTGAGTAAACGAAGGTCGGTAACGTGGATCGTAGAAGAAGGAATGAAACACCGTTTCTGTCACCGTGTAGTTGATGTCATTTCCAATAAAGTCCATAAGTTCGAAAGGACCCATTCGAAATCCTCCTAATTCTTTCATGGCCCAATCGATTGTAGCAAAATCTGCAATGCCTTCTTCATACATGCGTAGCGATTCGCCATAAAATGGCCGTGCTACTCGATTTACAATGAAACCAGGAGTGTCTTTCGCCAATACGGTAAGCTTTTTCCAGCTGTCCACCCAGTCTTTTGCTTGATTGGTAGTCTCATCTGCAGTTTGTACTGCAGGTATGATTTCTACCAGTGGCATGAGCGGTGCAGGATTGAAAAAGTGAATACCTACAAAACGAGCAGGGTTTTCCAATGAAGCTCCAATGGATGCCAGGGAAAGTGAACTGGTATTAGATGCAATGATCGTGTCTTCTCGTACAATTTTCTCAACTGCAGAAAAGACTTTCTTTTTGATATCCAGATTTTCTACGATCGCCTCGATCACCAAATCGGAGTTTTCGAAGTATTGTTGATTGTCGGTGAAATCTATTCGTCCAAGAATTTTATCGGCTGTTTCCTGCTCAATCTTTTCTTTCTCAACCAATCGATTCATCACCTTTATCAAGCTAGCTGAGGATTTTTCAAGAATCTCATTGTTGGTATCATTAATCACCACATCCCATCCTGCAGTAGCTGCTACTTGAGCAATTCCGGTTCCCATGGTACCAGCTCCTATTACACTTAACTTTGGCATTACTTTCCTTTAAATTCAGGTTTTCTTTTTTCAATAAAGGCATTTACACCTTCTTTATAATCGTGGGTTTCTGTTGCTTTAAATTGCCATTCTTTTTCAAGTTCCAACTGCTGGTCAAGGGTTGACACAAAAGATTGATTCAATAAATGCTTGGTGTAAGCAAGTCCTTTTGTAGGCATATTCGCTAGCTTTTGAGCTACTTTCTCTGCTTCTTCTAAAAACGAATTATCACTGACCACTTTGTAGATCATGCCCATTTGTTCGGCCTCAGTGGCAGATACTTTATCTCCCAACATCATTAATGCAGACGCCTTCCCAAACCCGATGATACGAGGAAGTGTGAATGTTCCTCCACTATCCGGAACAAGTCCAATTTTACTAAAGGCCTGGATAAATGAAGCTGATTCGGTAGCAATCACCACATCACAAGCCAGCGCAATGTTTGCACCGGCTCCTGCGGCCACTCCGTTCACAGCTGCAATAATAGGTTTTTCAATACTCCTCAATTGCTTTATGATCGGATTGTAATGTTCATCTACTATTTGCTCAATCTCCAATCCATTATCAGCTATCGCTTCTTGCAAATCCTGGCCTGCACAAAAGGCCTTCCCATTTCCTGTTAACATTATTGCCCGAACACTCGGGTCATTAGCATAATCGTCAAGTGCTTTTTGAACAGCCAGAGCGAGTTCTTTATTAAAGCTATTGAATACATCCGGGCGATTGAATGTCAGGATGCCCAGACTGTCTTTTTTAGTGATTTGTAAGGTATCAGACATGGGTTGGATGTTTGAGTGCGAAGTTAAAAGATTCCTTAGATTCGTCTCAAGAAATTAGTGACACTTAAAGTAATCAAATGGCTCTAAGCAGTCGTTGCATTTGAAAAGTGATTTGCAAGCTGTGGAACCAAATTCACTTAGCAATTGGGTGTTTTTTGAGCCACATTGTGGGCAGGCAATATCTTCCGGATTTGTAGGATTAGGAGGAGCTATGCCATATTCTTTAAGTTTTTGTTTACCCTCTTCGGTCATCCATTCAGTAGTCCATGCTGGAGATAAAACAGTAGTAATTTTTAAACGCTCAATACCTTCTTTTTTGAGCGCATTGTTGATTTCCTTTTCTATTTCCAACATGGCAGGGCAACCAGAGTAGGTAGGAGTGATTATCACTTCAACGAAATCATCAGAAATAAGTACATCTCTAACAATCCCTAAATCCAATACCGAGATAACTGGGATTTCAGGATCAGTAACATTTTGAAGCAAATGGAGAATATTATCTTTATCAATTACCATTAGACAAATTCGTGATACGTGGTATAATCCTTAAACCCAAACTTCTTGTAAATGTTGAGGCCATCTTCTGTGCCCTGAAGTATTGCGTTTTTATAACCTAGTTCCTTTGCCCTATTTAATGCAAAAGTTAATAAGGTAGTTCCAATCCCTTTTCCTCGATAGGCTTCTAAAGTAGCAAACCCATAAAACCCCACAGTTTCGGAATTAGTAGGAAATAATTCTACACAAGAAACAGGCTGGTCTTCGTAATAGTATATGTATAGTTTGATGTTATTATTAGGATCAAGGTAGTGGTTTGCGGTTCGGCTGTAGTAGGTAATTACATTCTGATCTGTAGGAGACCAATTTTCCGCAATGACACGAGAATAGACTTTTAACGATTCCCTATCATTAACCTGTCTGATGTTTAGATGATTTACATTTTCTACGTATTGATCGTGTTCAAACTGCATAGCCATTCCAACTTCGCTAGCCTGTTTTTCTATGTTTAGTTGCGTGAACAATATCTGAGTGTTTGAAGTCAGATTTTCCTTGGTTATCCAAATGCAATAATCCAGATTTCTGGATTGAAAGTGATCAAGTGCTTGGTTGAGCTCTTCTTTTGTAAGGTCTGGACGATGAATGTAGATAATATTGAAGGTGTCACATGAGAGTCCACTGTCTACATACATGATATGCGGCAGACTGTGCAAACTCATTTCATTTGATAGGTCTGGAATCTTTGAAGCATGTAAATGAAAGTTATCAGAAATTAGATCTATCACTTGTCTTTCTTTCTCCAAGGTGGATTTTTTCGGTTTCCGTCTGCTTTGAATAGGATTAAGTGATTCCCGTCAGGATCAAAAACGTGCGCTTCTCTCCAAAGCCATTCTTTGTCATTAGGCATTTCAGCAAACTCAATTCCATTGTTCACTAGCATATCTACTCTTCATCTAGATCGTCGCATTCGAAATAAATAATTGGGACATTACCGGTAGAAATGTCATTGGTAAAGTGAATGGAAAAGGTTGAATCACCCTCAGGACATTCAAATCTTGCATATTTATCGTGGGTATGAACAATAAGTTTAAATCCTAACTTCTCATAGAATGAGATTGCTTTGACCTCATCACGAGAAGGTACGGTTACTTGATTGAGATTCATCTTACCATTCTAACCCCGGATATGCGCGCTGCAAAAATTGAAGGTCAGCAAGTATATATCCTAAGTGTTCCGAATGACGCCCATCTTTTCCGCCTTCATGCGTATAGGTACTTTCAGGTACTTCTAGAGTTGCTTCAGTCATGATTTCTTTAATCTTAGCATCCCGTCTTTCTTTCAAAGCGGATAGGTCTACTCCGTAACCTTCTTCAAGTGCTTTTACTTCGGTTTCATTTGGTTTAGTGAGCTCACCAGCATAGGACCATAATTCTTCAACTGCAGCATTCATTCGGTCATGGCTCTCTTCCGTACCATCTCCCAGTCTAATGACCCAATCACTGCTCCATTTGATGTGATAAAGTGCTTCTTTATGGGATTTTGCCGAAATGGCTGCCAGTCGTTCATCAGAACTATTCATCAGCGCTTCATAGAAATAACAGCTATACGTGTCATACAGAAACTGTCGAAAGATTGTCTGAGCAAAGTCGCCGTTTGGTTGCTCTGCAAGTAAAACATTGCGATAGCCCCAGGCATCTCTTAAATAAGCAATATCATCCTCTGTCTTTCCTTCACCTTGAATCTCTGCTGCATATTGGTACCACATGCGTGCCTGACCGATGAGATCGAGACTGATATTTGTCATGGCAATGTCTTGTTCAAGGATGGGTCCATGCCCACACCATTCACCCAATCGCTGCCCCAATATCAGGCAATTGTCTGCATGTTGGAGAACGTAGTTATATAGATTCTCGTCTTTCATCAATTACATGTGTTTTACTTCATCCGGCAAATCATAGAATGTCGGATGACGATATACCTTATCCTTTGCTGGCTCGTAAAGTGGATCTGAATCATCCGGGTCAGAAGCCGTAATGAATTCTGATTTTACTACCCAAATACTCACACCTTCATTTCTTCGGGTATAAACATCTCTAGCATTTTGAATTGCCATTTCCTCATCAGTGGCATGTAAACTACCCACATGCTTGTGATTTAGTCCAGCTTTACTTCTAATGAAGATTTCCCATAGTGGCCAATTTTTCATCGGTTTAGATTTAGTAGTTGTAGTAATTATGCGGCTGCTTGTCGTTTTGCTTTCTTTTCTGCATGAGCAGCAGCTGCATCCCGTACCCAGGCTCCTTGGTCGTACGCATTTTTTCTTGCGTCGATTCGTTGCTTATTGCAAGGTCCATTTCCTTTAATCACATTGAAAAATTCTTCCCAATTGATCTTTCCAAAATCATGATGGCCTCTCTCTTCATTCCACTTCAGATCTTTGTCTGGAATGGTGATGCCCAAAAGATCTGCTTGAGGTTTAGTCGCATCAACAAACTTCTGACGTAATTCATCATTTGTAAATCGCTTGATTCCCCATCTCATTGATTGCTCGGTGTGTGTAGAAGCTTCATCAGTAGGTCCAAACATCATTAAAGAAGGCCACCACCATCTGTTAAGTGCATCTTGTGCCATTTTCTTCTGCTCTTCAGAACCCCTGCAGAGCGTAAGCATGATTTCAAATCCTTGTCTTTGGTGAAAAGATTCTTCCTTGCAGACGCGAACCATGGCTCGCGCATAAGGGCCATAAGACGCCCTGCACAAGGGGACTTGGTTCATGATAGCTGCACCATCAACTAACCACCCGATTGCACCCATATCTGCCCAGGTGAGGGTAGGATAATTAAAAATGGAGGAATATTTTGCTTTACCGGAATGTAAGTCCTGAAGCAATTGATCTCTTTCGACTCCCAGTGTTTCACATGCACTATACAGATAAAGTCCATGACCCGCTTCGTCTTGTACTTTGGCTAAAGCAGCGGCTTTTCTGCGTAGCGTAGGCGCTCTGGAAATCCAATTTGCTTCGGGCAGCATCCCTACAATTTCAGAGTGGGCATGTTGCGAAATCTGACGAATGAGTGTCTTTCGATAGTTGTCAGGCATCCAATCTTTCGGCTCTATTCGAACATCCTGATCTATCTTCTCATTGAATCGATCTTCTAAACTCTTTATATCCATCTTCTAATCCTTTGTTTCAAAGTTACTTAACACGTATGAATTACCCTTTGTTAGGTAATTAAACATCAAAATTCAGCTTTACCTTGTCGGTCTTTGGAAAAGACTGGCAGCTGAGTACTAAACCTCTTTCCAGCTCGTCTGGTTCTAGGGCGTAATTCACATCCATCTCAACCTCTCCTTCCTCCAGTTTGCAAACACAAGTGCTACACACTCCCCCTTTACAAGCGTATGGTAGATCAGCTCCATTATCGAATGCTACATCTAAAATCGACTTGTCAGAATCGTAAGGAAATGTCATGCTATTCCCATCAAGCACAATGGTTATTTCGGCATGTGCTGTATCATGTTTTACTTCTTTGGTTTTGCCTCCAAGTTTACCAACGGGGGAGGTAAATAGTTCAAGGTGGATTCGATCGTCTGAAACGCCTAACTTTTTAAGTTCACTTTGGACAGACAGCATCATATCTTCAGGGCCGCATGTGAAGTAGTGATCTACGGCATCCGTATCAAAAAATAACCGGGCATATGCCTGAATTTTCTCACCATTAATTCGACCGTTGAAAAGATCTGACTCCTGTCTTTCTTTACTCAAAATATGATAGAGACTAAAACGTCCCATGTATCTATTTTTAAGTGCTTCTAACTCTTCTTGAAAAATAATTGTGCTTGTTCTGCTGTTCCCATAGAAAAGTGTGAACTCACTTTCGGGCTCAGTTCTCAGAGTGGTTTCAATGATAGATATAATAGGGGTTATTCCACTACCACTTGCAAACGCTACATAAGTTTTGGCGTTGGATGGGTCTAATGGCGCGTAGAAGGAACCATGTGGAGGCATCACTTCTATTTCATCACCAACTTGAAGCTCGTCATTAGCATACGTGGAAAATTTTCCACCTTCTAGTTTTTTTATTGCCACCGTCAATTGCTCATCTATTGGACATGAACAAATGGAATAGGACCTTCGAGTGTCTTCTCCATCAATATCCTTTTTCAGGGTGAGGTGTTGTCCCTGTGTGAACGCAAATGCTTCGTGTAGATCAACTGGAACTTCAAAGGTTACAGCAACAGATTCATCTGTTGGTCTTTTCAGTTCTTTTACTTTGAGCGTGTGAAATTTTGCCATATTGAATTTTTGGGTCAGGCAAAACTAACCATCGAAACGAATTAATGTATTTATTTTAAATCAAGCTTTTCTTTGATTTTCATCACTTTCTCCTCTACTCGTTCTATCAATGGGTGACTTATTAAAAAATACTTGTCACCATTGCTTAGTTTAAGGAATGCTTGATATTCATGATTCACCACTATATTTTGGTTGTTCGCGAGTGAATACATTGTTTGCCTGGTCTTGACTTTATTTATAAAAATTTTTTCAATAGTGTCGTAATTAGCTGGTTTTCCAAGCTTTTTCCCCATGGTCCATACACCGTCAAAAATGGTCTTATGGTCTTCGTCAATTATGATAACATTTGTAGCGAACCATATCGCTGGCAGCAGCGATGCAATTGCGATTACAATAAAGATAGATATTGGTTCAGGAAGCGCATCCAATAATACAATCGTTAAGGAGACCACTGAAATAACAGATAAAAATCTGAATGGCAGATTAATAGCTTTTCCTTTATTTATTCGAACAATCCTCATGACTTGTCTAAAGTACCAAACTATTTTTGCACTTAGGAGTTTTCATGCCTATGAAAGAAATTGCCCTTTTTCCGTTGAATATCGTAGCGTTCCCAGGAGAGGCGGTAAACCTTCATATTTTCGAGCCACGCTACAAAGCATTGATTAATGATTGCCTGAATCAAAAAGCAACTTTTGGAATACCATCATACGTCCTAAATAAAATTGATTTAGGTACTGAAGTAGAGATTGTTGAGGTCTCAAAAATGTATGAAGACGGCAGAATGGATATCAAAACGAAAGCATTGAAAGTATTTCAGGTGTTCGATTTTTGGAACCCCTGGGGAGAAAGAGAATATGCCGGAGGCAAGATTGATCATTTTGATACGGACGAAGGCGAAACAGATTTAAGCATGCTTTATCAATTTAAGGAAATGGCTTCACGTTTGTTTGGTTGGCTTGGTGAGACGGATGTACCCGATGTTTCGACGATCACCTCTGTTTTTGATATTGGACATAAAATAGGATTCAAACCTGAAGAGGAATATAAACTTCTCCATTTCTCAGGGGAGAATGAACGCATAGAATATGCAATTAAGCATTTGGAGCATTTACTTCCTGCCCTCGAGCGAGCCAATAATGCGCAAGAGAAAATCAAGCAAAATGGACATTTCAAGCATCTTGACCCACTTAAATTTTAAGTCAATCCACCTTTTTGGTCCAAATTATTAGGTAATTTCCCATCATGATCGAAATCAGTGGTTTTGGTACTGTTTTGCTTTTTTTGGTAGGTGGTATTGGGTTTTTAATGGTGACCTTACTGGCTGGTAAAATTCTTAGACCCAATAACCCAACAGCAGAAAAACAGACAACTTACGAGTCTGGTGAAGAGCCATCCGGAACTGCCTGGGGCCAATTCAATGTTCGATTTTATATCGTAGCATTAATTTTTTTACTCTTTGAAGCTGAGCTGGTTTTTTTGTTTCCCTGGGCGACTGTTTTTGGAGATCAGGAATTGGTGAAAGAGACCAACGGATTATGGGCGAAATTCTCCATGATAGAGACATTTATTTTTATTGGCATTTTATTGATAGGGTTGGTTTATGTGTGGGCTAAAGGAATGTTAGAATGGGTGAGACCCAAAACAAAATCATTGACTTATGAGTCAAAAATCCCCAATTCTGCATACGAAAGATTTAAATGAGTGAGGTAGTAGAAAATATTAGTGCAGGTGAGCTAAAAACCGGAGAATCCGGTATAATCGTTTCTAAACTTGATGACCTATTAAACTGGGCTCGTTTAAGTAGCCTTTGGCCAGTTGGCTTTGGTTTGGCATGTTGCGCGATTGAATTCATGTCAACAGCGTCTTCGGCGTATGATTTAGATAGGTTTGGTGTTATACCCAGAAATTCACCGCGTCAGGCAGACGTAATGATCGTATCAGGAACTGTTACATTCAAAATGGCTGATCGGGTGAAGCGTTTATACGAACAGATGGCTGAACCGAAATATGTTATTTCGATGGGGTCATGTGCCAATTGTGGAGGGCCTTATTGGGAGCATGGCTACCATGTCTTGAAGGGAGTTGATAGGGTTATCCCAGTAGATGTATATGTTCCCGGCTGTCCACCAAGACCCGAGGCGCTTATAGGCGGCTTTTTGAAACTGCAGGAGAAAATAAGAACTGAATCCATTTTGAGACCAAAAGGATTAGAAAAATTGATGAAGAAGGATGCAGTTTGATAAAATCAAATCAATAATTGATGACCTGATGCCCGGTGCAGTGGTTGATGTGGATGAGGTAGCCTTCCCTAAGGCACTATGGATTCACCCAAATTCAATATTGAACCTTTGTAAAGCCCTTCATTCGAATCAAAACCTCTACTTCGATTCTCTATCCTGCTTGACTGGATTAGATAACGGGGAAGAGGAAAAGACCATTGAAATCATCTATAATCTTTACAGCATTCCCTACAATCTACATTTAATGCTTAAGGTGAAAATTGACAGGGAAAGGCCGGAGATAGATTCTGTTACAGAAGTATGGAAAACCGCAGATTGGCATGAAAGAGAAGTCTTTGATTTACTAGGAGTAAAGTTTAACAACCACCCTGATTTAAGAAGAATTCTGTTGCCAGATGATTGGGAAGGACACCCACTTCGAAAAGACTATGTGGAGCAAGAAAAATATCATGAGGTTAAAGTAAAATACTAATCATGATAGAGTCTTTCCTTACAAAATCAGAACCGCTTAAATATAACGAATCAGACCTCAAAACTGAGGAGATGATCATTAACCTCGGTCCCCAGCACCCATCAACGCATGGAGTTTTACGATTGGAAGTGGTAACTGACGGGGAGATTGTGGTAGACGTGGTTCCACATATGGGGTATCTGCACCGATGCTTTGAAAAACATGCAGAATCGCTACCATTCAATCAGACCATACCCTATACGGACCGTATGGATTATGTGGCAGCCATGAATAATGAATGGTCATATGTGATGGGAGTGGAGCGCATGCTGGGAATAGATAAAGAAATTCCCAAGCGAGTTGAATATATAAGAGTCCTTGTTGCCGAGCTAAACAGAATTGCCTCTCATTTTATAGCAATTGGGACCTTTGGAATGGACATAGGGGCCATTACCCCGTTCCTCTGGATGATGAGAGATCGTGAACACATCCTTCGTATGTTAGAGTGGGCGAGTGGAGCTAGAATGCTGTACAACTATATATGGGTTGGAGGTTTATTCTATGATTTACCTATTGGGTTTGAGGAGCGAGCAAAGGAATTTGTTGACTACTTAAAGCCTAAACTGAAGGATAGCGAGAATCTATTGATCAATAACAAAATCTTCATTGACCGCACCGCCAATGTAGGGGTATTGCCAAGAGATTTGGCAATAAACTACGGGATTACAGGCCCAATGCTCCGTGGGTCGGGCTTACGATTTGATCTCAGAAAAGTGGATGGATATAGTGTGTATCCTGAGCTGGATTTTGAAGTGCCTGTTGGAACGGGTAAGATGGGGGCTGTTGGTGATTGTTGGGATCGAAACTGGGTGAGATATGAAGAATGTTGGCAATCGATAAAGCTGATAGAGCAGTGTGTAGAAAAGCTGCTCGGAGAGCATAAACGAACCAAAGAATTTGACCCTCGTGCACTCGTTCCTAAAAAAATCAGACCGAAAGCACAGGATTTTTATGTTAGAGCTGAGAATCCAAAAGGCGAATTGGGTTTTTTCTTCAGAACCGATGGCAGAGCAGACACTCCATTGAGATGCAAGGCAAGAGGGCCAAGTTTTAGCAATCTTTCGGTATTGGCTGAAATTAGTAAAGGATGCATGTTAGCGGATTTATTTGCAATTCTGGGATCAATGGATTTAAATATGGGTGAAGTAGATCGCTAGTCGATATGAAAGTCCTTAGCTCAGAACAAATAAGAAAAGCAGACCAATTCACTATTAAGAATGAACCAATATCATCAATTGATTTGATGGAACGGGCTAGTCAGGCTTTTGTGACTAAATTTTTAGGTCTTCATCCAGAAAAAAAATCTGTTTATGTTTTTAGTGGAACTGGAAATAATGGTGGAGATGGACTGGCAATTGCCCGAATGCTTCTTGAAAGAGGATGGAAGGTAAAGGTTTATATTGTTGGAGACTCAGAAAAAGGAAGCCCCGATTTTAAAACCAATCTCCATTTACTTTCTTCATTTGAGCTCATTCAAGACCAACATAACTTCCCAGCTATAGCGCCTGATTCAATCATCCTGGATGGTCTGTTTGGCTCAGGACTTTCACGTCCATTAACCGGTGTTTATGGCGATTTAGTTAAGTTCTTAAATGAGCAAAATGCTGAACGAATTGCGATCGACATCTCATCCGGGCTTTATGCCGATCAACCAATTCCAGACGAGCCGGTAGCTTTTGAGTCACACTATACCATCTCCTTTCAATCACCAAAATTGGCTTTTTTTCTTCCTGAGTCTGAAAAGTATGTAGGACAGTGGAGGGTTGTAGATATTGGTCTTGATAAATCTTTTATTGAAGCACAATCATCCAATTATAACTTATCAGAGGCTAAAGAAATTCGTGATCTCATGCCTGCCCGGTCGACCTTTACTCACAAAAATAAAGTCGGAAGGTTGTTTGCAGTTGCTGGCAGTATTGGTAAAATGGGTGCTGCTGTACTATGTGTACGAGCTGCTTTCAAAGCTGGGGCAGGCCTGATCAATATGCATGTACCTGCATGTGGGATTGATGTTGCTCAGATAAGTATTCCAGAGGCCATGGTTTCTGTGGATAAAGGTCAGGATTTCATAGAGTCGATTCCAGAAACCAATGACACTGTGGCTGTAGGGCCGGGTTTGGGAACAAATAAATACACAGTAGAGGCATTACGACTTTTTCTGAGATCACATAAAAAGCCTGTCGTGTTAGATGCTGATGCACTTAATATTCTGTCAGAGAACAAGGATTTGCTTAAGGAGGTCCCTGAAGAATCTATATTCACACCTCACCCAGGTGAGTTTAAGAGGCTGGTAGGAGAGTGGGAGAATGATTTTGAAAAGCTGGATAAACTCAGAGAATATTGTTTTGCTCACAAGCTAAATATTGTTTTGAAGGGTGCTTTTTCTGCTATTTGCAATAGCGCGGGAGAGGTGTACTTCAATCCAACTGGAAATCCCGGTTTAGCAACTGCAGGGAGTGGTGATGTATTGACTGGCATAGTCGGAGCGTTCCTGGCCCAAGGATTGGTTCCATTTGATGCACTTAGGCTAGCTGTCTTTATTCATGGATTAGCTGGTGATGAAGCTATTCGAAACTTGCAAGCCCCATGGATTCAAGCATCAGACATCATTGATCATATACCCAATGCCGTTCGCTCATTATTGAACGATTAAGTTTTCTTTTTGAAGGAAATTCTTTTTTTATCTGCTCTGACTATTTTCTTATGGAAATCAACAAAATCCTGATAGGTACTAGGATCAAATTGTCCTTTATTTTGCTCAAATGATCTAAAGTATAGAATACGACCATCTTCTAATCGAGATATTTCAGCACGATAATTTCCAAATTGACTACTTATTTCTACTGGTTCAAAAAAGGCTTCAACCACATGACTTTCAGGCAGAGTATAGAAAATAGAATCGGTCTCCGCCGTTTCATAATTTATATTGATCTTCCGTTCTCTATTGCTGTCTTTGTTGGGAATGAACCGATTTTTATTCATGAGATTTGGTTGGAGAAAGTATCTGGTTCCGGACTTGCTAGTCAAGTTTCTAGCCACCAAGACCGCATCGAGATTCGCTGTAGGTATTTGATTTTTATTATTCTGAAATTCAAATTCCTTAAGGATAAATGAAGAAATTTTAATATTACGTTCGAGCCACTTTTTTTGCTTCTCTTCACCCGAATTCAAGACGCCTACCAGGTTATCATATTTTAGCCCGGAGTATTGAATATTACTACTTATTCGAGCATTACCATCCTCGAACAACTCAACCTCAGATTTTATGATCTGGAAATTATCCTCTAAGCTATAAGCAGGGGTTCTAACAATTTTACCGCCATCTTCCGTCACAACAAAAACATCTCTATCGCTGGTGAAGTCTCCCAGAAAACCAAAAGGCATAATCTGGCTGGTGCATTCTAACCATACGGTATCGCCCTGATTTGGAACACAGAGGATAATGTGGTTGAAAGTGTCATTTGGAAAATCTGGATCAACACTTGGAGGATTATTTCCAGCTGAAACCCATGTGTAATGAGATTTAATGCCAACTGACTTAAGTAATGATTGCGTGTAAAAGCTTAGGGCTTTACAATCCCCATATCCTTCTTCATCTACAAACTTTGCTGGAAAGGGCTGAAATCCACCTATTCCCAATTGAAGACTTACATACCTGGTGTTTTCTTGAACATATTCATAAACCGCCTTAATCTTCTCATAATCTGACATGCCAGAAGTCATGTTTTTTAACTTCTGAACGGTTTCTGTAGGAAGCTCTTCCCTTCCGGCATTTAGACTATTCTGCCACTGAGCCACCCCACTCCAGGTGGACATATCACCTTGGTACCCCTCGAATTGAAAAGTTGAAGGTGAGAGAATCACTTTTGGAGCAACATCACTCAATGGCGAGCTATAAGGCTCGAAAGAAATGGCTGATATATTTTTTTCTGTCCAATTGATAACAACAGACCCATCTTCTTTGGTGATTAGCGGGTCATTTGCGTTTGAGGTTTTGTGACGAGGGGCTAAAGATTCAGGGCTTTTGACACTGTAAGTAGAAAACTCTACGCTTTCGTCGTATGCGTCAATAAAATGCCAATCCGGTATACTATAGAGAAATTTGTAAGATATCTCATATTCATATTCGATAGTGTACGGAAATTCATCTTGCCTTAAATCGTACCAAAGAACTCTGCTGTCATCAAAAAATGTTCCTCCTGAAACTGCGCTTTCATCTCTAAAATCAGACTTTTTGATTTTTTCCACCCGCTCCCCATTAGAGTCATATTTTAATGCCTGGAGACTGTTAATGTTTCTTAAGTTGTCATAAAACACGCTTAACAATGCATTGTGATTTCCATCTTTATTAAAGATGGTTATTACTCTTTTGGTTGAGTACTTTGCCTTATTAATAGAAAGTATTTCAAATGAGCCTGAATGATATCTGGTGACTGCATCTACTCCATCTTTAAGTTGCGGCGATATGGTTTCAATCGAATAATTCTGTGAATACCCATCGAGGAATACAGATACAAAAAATACAGAGAACAGGCTTAAATATTTCATTTTCTTCTTAGTACAATTTGCTCACCTTGTTTTTCAATTTTTTGAGCGTAAAACTCTCGCAGATACGGATATTGCTCTGCCGGAAATTCAATCTCATTTATTTGTGTGCGACAGAGTAACGTGATCATGTTGCCATTTTGGGCGACATTGAAAATTAACTTCCCACCATTATTAGGAAGTGCTATCGTAAGTGGTTTAGGAAGTTCCACAACTTCATATTCATCTCCTAAGTTTATTTGGTAGTAATGAGTCTCACTGGTAGGATAGCCATAATTAATTGGAAAGTTCCTGCTTTCAGCTTTAAATGGATTTTCTTCCAGCTGATTATAAATGATCGGATTCAAATACAAAACATCGCCCAAATCATCTATTTTCCCCTCGATTTCAACCTCAAGTTTTTCATCAATCACCTGATCATCTTCAAGGTTACTCACTTCATGAGTGTCAATGATCCACGTTTCCATGTTCTCATCAAACTCTTTTTTATATTCATCCACATCATCTTTTTCATCCAGGAAATCCCACGCATAATAACCGGCTCTTTTTTTAGCAAACTCACCGACTAACAGACCATCGGTAAGTTCAAATGAGCCTCCGTAAGTAATTGAGTTGTTTTTGTTCGCTTCTAAAGGAACCCATTGAGGATCCATGCTTATGAGTAGACCCTCACCATTTAAGCAATAATCTGGAAGTACTTTAAATGGAATGTTTTCTTCCGTTGCATCCATCAAAATTCGCTCGCCATCTACCATAGCTTGTACGAGTGTATGATTAAACTGGCGATCAATGGCAATGTGCTTCCATACTCTTCCGTTTTTCCTGGTGCTTATCCGAACCAGATTAGTTTCGATACCTGCCTCATTGAGCATGGCAGCAAGCACTTTGTTGATTTGATTAGCAGTTCCTTTCTTTTCCTGGAATACTTTCTTTTGAGTAGAGAGATCTACATCATAGTCTTCCTCAAAGTTGTCTCTAACATAATAATAGATACTCTCAACCAATTGCATCTGGTCAGTACTTGTACTTTTTAGCACCTCTACCACATCGCGGGTATATTTTGAATCAGTCACACTCCCGTGCCAATAGTCGTTTTCATAGTACTGCTTTCCAATAGCCATAAAACTCTCCGGAATAAATATTTTTGGTGGCCTGTCAGGTAGGTCGTAGCGTTTGAGTTCAAAATCAATTTTACTGACATAATCTTCTCTGGTTGTGAGGTAGGGCTCATTTTTGAATGCGGGTACATTCTGAGCTACATAATTATGAATTTGATGATTGGCAGTTACACCTGAGGCAATAGGAAGGATGTCGTATTTAACATCTGCGGTTTTTAAGGGAAAATACCCTTGATACATTCTTTCATACTTAAAGTATGTGGGGATGATCACCTCATATTGACTTTTTATAACAGGGATGGATGTTTGAAAATGCCAGGTGTTGAGTCTGACAATGGATCCATAATTTACTTTGTAACTGTACTCAATTATCGTTCCTTCCTTAATATTCGGGAAAGTAAAATTGAAGCTTTTAGTATTATCATTTACGCTTTCGATGATTGCATCTTTGCGTCTCAATTTACTTTCCACTACTTGACCATCAACCATGTTGTAGGCTACTGCTTCAAAGCCCGTTACCCGATCATTTTTAGAATAGCGAATTTTGATGTCTCCACGATCATATTCTTCAGGAGTCAAAATCTTCAGTATAACATGGTGAGTAAACTCTATTTCGTAATTGTGGTCAAGGCGGGACTTGCCGTATTCACTAATGTAAAAAGCACCAGCGGAAGAATCATATGGACAATGAGTCATCGTAAAATAGCTCTTGTCGAAATTATTAAATCTTATTTTCTTCTGGGACTTAACAAAAAGAGGAACTGCCAGAATGGCTACTAGCAAAAGCATTTTTCTCATAAAAAGGATAGGTTACTTCAAAACACAATGATAAAAATCATTTACCATGATTTGACAATCGCGTTAGACATAAATTTGAATTTAGACAAAGTATTGAATTTATTCGATGGATTATAAAAACCTACCTCAATAGGTTTAAATCAATTAAATCATCAAATAATCCAATGAAAAATGCCTTGAGTAACGTTAATTAGCGATGTTTATTTTTACTGTTTATAAACTATATAAAAAAAAATGCGTAATTTGTATGAAGTACAATGCGCAATAAACTGATCATATTATCGTTCGCTCTTATTTTTAGCGGAGCTGCTCTGGCCCAAGATGGATCAGATAACTCGCAAGAGGCGCAAATCAGCATCTATCCAAATCCTGCCGTGGAGTTTATCATGGTTCAGTTTGATGAAGAATTTTCCAATGCTGAATTTGAATTAAATTCCATGATTGGCAACAAACTTCAGATAAAACCTGAGGAGATGGGTAGAGGAAAGTATAAGATTCCAGTCAAAGATTTAGCAACAGGATACTACTTCTTAATCGTGAAAGACGAAGGAAAACGGTTCAAAAAAGCTTATAAGTTTTTAAAACGATAAATTTTACTACAAACGACATAAAAAAAGGCTTCAACTTAGTTGAAGCCTTTTTCATTATTAGATACTGAAGTTTAGTTCCTACTTTGAAGTTGAGTATAGTAGGTATTGAATATCTCTTCATACTGTGCAGCCTTCTCTCTATCTCCATTTGCCCGATAGGCTCTGGCGATCTCATTTAATGAAAGAATTTGCTTTTGCAATTCGTTCGTGTCAGCACCATCTGTTGCAAAATAGTAATCCAGCCATTGTGTAGCATAGGAAGATGTTCTTTCAGAAACATAATCTGCCAGCTCCACTTCACCTACTTTTAACAGCATATCAACTTGTTGAACATTGAAGAAGTCAAAAGGAACAGATTCGTCCGGCATCACCTCCAGGCATTTCTTAAGTACCTCAGCAGCTCTTGCATAATCACCCTCACTAATTAGATTTTCCGCCAATGTATTAAACGTTGATCTGGAGTTTAATACAAAGCCGGTATAGTCCGGATTATAATAAACACCAGGATCGTCAAGGTTTGTCCAGGTGAATTTATTCATGACATTGTCATACATCACCTCCGTATTTACCGGATAACCGGATCTGGCATCAGGATTTCTTATCGGAAGTACTCGATAAGCCATTCCCTCCTGAACCACATGGTCACGCATATCGATATTCATTTGTGCGATAGACGTATTATTCAAATAGATCGGTCGTTCCCAGTTTGAATTGATAAGGAGGTCAAGGAATGCTAAATCCTTTTTCTCTAGGGCTCTCCCTTTAATTCTTAGGATCATTTGATCAACAATCAGGTCTTGCATATCTTCAGGGACAATCTGCTTAGCTTTTTCTGTATCGATATCCAAGAAAAGCGTTCGTGCTGGCACTGAGTTATATGCACTGATTGAGGTGGGGATTTGTAAGCCCGGATTCTCATCTTCAATAAACTTTAGGAGAAGCTTTGCATTGATCGCATTACCTTTCAACTCTTCTCTCTCATATACTGGTAAATAGTCATTTAGCCCACCTTGCTGATAATGCTTAATAGGTAAGCCATATGGAATCGGCTCTGATTCATAAGCCTGACGGGCAGACTGCTGGATGTACCAATCTGTATTGTAATAACTGAGTACCAAAACCCTGGCATCAGTTCTGAAACCTTCTACTTCTTGTGCATACCAAAGTGGAAAAGTGTCATTATCTCCCCCGGTATAGATAATCCCATTTGGGGCAACTGAAGTTAAGTAGTTTTTAGCCGCATCAACCGAAAAATAACGATCTGACCTGTCATGATCATCCCAATTTTCACTGGCCATGAGGGCAGGTATGGTTAGTCCAATAACAGAAGCAAGAACCGCTGCTATTTTCTTTTCCTTTGAAATGTTTTTCAAAATATCATAGAGAGCTAAAACTCCAAATCCTATCCATATCGTGAAAATGTAAAAGGATCCGGCATAGATATAATCTCTTTCTCTTGGTTCAATGGGAGGCGTATTCAAATAAAGGACAATGGCAATTCCGGTCATGAAGAAAAGAAGGGCCGTTGCTGAAAAGAGCTTAACGTCTTTCTTATACTGCACAAACATTCCAAATAGACCAAGTAAGAGTGGTAATCCGTAATAGATATTACGTCCTTTATTACTTGCCAGCACATCCGGTAAATCATCAAAAGCTCCGGTGATTCCGACCCAGCCGGCACCCTGAATGTCGTGTTCCCTACCAGAGAAATTCCACATAAAGTACCTGAAATATTGATGACCTAATTGATGTACAATTAGGTAGTAAAAGTTATCACCCCAGCTAGGTTTTTCACCATCTTTCAAGCCGGTAACTTGTCTGTACTTACGAATGTGATTCGGATCTGAACTGTACATCCGTGGAAGGATGGTCGTGTGCTTAGGATCGTACTCCTGAGTCACTTTGTAGTCTTTGATCACATACTTGTCATCCCCTCGCATGTAAACAGGAGCTCCCTTTTTATTCTCGATAAGGTCCGCCGTGTAGTAAGGGCCTTTAAATAAAGGACGGCTTCCGTATTGCTCACGCTTTAAATAGGAAACGAATGAGATGATTTCTTCCGGATTATTCTCATCAATCGGAGGATTGTAATTACTACGGATTACTGCAATAGCATAGGAAGAGTATCCTATGAGAATAAATGCAAGTGCCAATAGCGATGTATTTAACACATACTTATTGTTTTTGATGGAATAGTAGATGCCATAAACCAATCCGCCGATTACCAGAATACCAAAGAAGATAACACCTGACCCAAATGGAAGACCCAGACTGTTTACGAAGAAAATTTCGATTTTCCCTGCAATGGAAGGAAGTCCAGGGATAACTCCTTCAAGGATGATTAACACTATCCCAGCGGATATCGCCATCGTGTAGATGATGCCTTTTCGAGTGACTTTCTCATAATATTTGAAATACACAATGAGTCCAAGGACAGGAATAGCGACCAGATTCAGCAAGTGAACACCAATAGAGAGTCCCATCATGTAGGCAATGAGTATCAACCATCTCGCCCGGTCTTGTTCGTGAGACATATTCTCCCATTTGAGAATAGCCCAAAAAACGAAGGAGGTGAAAAATGCCGACATACCATACACTTCAGCCTCCACAGCAGAGAACCAAAAGGAGTCTGAGAATGTACAAGCTAATGCCCCGACAAGCCCCGTTCCCATGATCACGATTGTGTCAGCAGCAGTCTCTTCTCCTTTTTTGATCTTTAATACTCTTTTCGCCAGATGTGTGATTGACCAAAAAATGAATAACACGAAGAATGCACTACTCATTACGCTGAGCATGTTGACCCAAAATGCTACCTGTGTCACGTCTCCTCCAGCCAGCATGGAAAACATGCGACCAGTCAGAAGGAAAAATGGAGCGCCCGGAGGATGGGGAACTTCAAGCTTATACGAACAGGCAATAAACTCTCCTGCATCCCAAAAACTTGCCGTAGGCTCTACAGTAAGACAATAAGTAACTAAAGCAATTAAAAAAGCTACCCAGCCTGTGATGATGTTAATCTTTTGGTATCCCATAGTTGAATTTATGTGAAGGGCGAAATTAGCAATTAACCCGAAGATATCGGGGAATTATCATGTTGGATTTACAAGAACTAAATGTTGCGCAAGGTATTGAAAAATGTCTATCAATAGCTGTGATATACGATCATATCAGCACTGAGATTGGATTTTAACATTTTTTAATCAATAGACTGCCGCATAGAACAACAGCCAGACAAAAAAGAACAAAACATAGGTGCTCAAGATGATATAGCAGGATATTCTTAATTTTTTGCCGCTTAAGAAATAGATACCCAATACCAGTACGGGCCAATAAAGTAGTTCGAATATGTTAATTGATTTTAATGGATAGTGCCACTTTGGACCGATTTGTGTGTAATCAACCAAATTAATCAACGAAAATGGATAGAACGCCATGTAATCGTTATAGTCCGGGTCTGTATAGAAAAGTGTAAACCAAAGCACCTTGACTATTTCTGGAAGAAAAAAGACAATTTCTGCCAGCATGACCATCTTCCATAATTGATTAAAATGAAGCCGATAACCAAACATGAACGAGCCAATCCATATAGTGAGTGTAGTCCAGGTCCATTTCCAGGCCAGGAAAATTGGAACACTTAAATATTGGACGGCATACAAAATATCGAAAACCCAAATGTCTCCGCGTTCATTCAGAATTTCAAATGCAGCAATTGAATCAATGATGAAAACTCTCTTAACAAAAAGCAGTGCGATGTATGTGAGGCAAATAATAAGGAACATACCAGTGCCGTTAAACTCGAACCATTCTTCAATAAATCGCTTTCGGTATTTGGTTAATCTTTCGGTCATTTAGATTTGCGTCAGATGAAATTACACGTCAAAAATATCACCCTGCTTGTGCTATTCCTATTCTCGGTGAAGCTGAATGCTCAGCGGCCGGAAGGGCTGGCGGATGGTGATAGTGCACGCTATAGCTTGCTGATTAATCCTTTTATTCAAATTGAAGCTACTGAGGCTATAAACTCGATGTATAATTTCGAATTTAAGAAAGCACACAGTCATTTTAATTATTTACAAAAACAGTATCCGTGGCATCCATTGCCTTATTTGTTAAAAGGTTTAAACTATTGGTGGCGTATCGTTCCAAACTATAAAAATGAAAAGTGGGATGAGGAGTTTATTGCCTACATGGATACGACTAAGATGCTTGCCGAAAATGTGCGTGATAATTACAACGAGATAGAAGGCGCATTTTTTCTGGCTGCAGCGTATGCATTTGAAGGGAGGCTTTATTCCGAAAGGTTTGAATACCGAAAGGCAGCACTTGCCGGTAGCCGATCACTCAAATATTTAAAAGAGTGTCAAGGCTATGAGACCTACAGTCCCGAGCTTTTGTTTGGAGACGCACTTTTCAATTATTACGCTGAATGGATTAGGGAAGAGTACCCACTCTTGCGCCCGATAATGATTTTTTTCCCGGAAGGGGATAAAGAGAAAGGAATCGAGCAACTGAAGGAAGTAGCGCGAAACGCTTTCTATTCACGGACAGAGGCTCAATATTACCTGATGCGTATTTTAGCTTCCGAAGAAAATGATATTACGGGAGCGATTCAGGTGGGAGGATACCTACACAAACAGTTTCCAAATAATGCCTATTTCCACCGTTACTATACCCGACTTTTGTATCAATCCGGGAGATATGGAACCGCTGAAAAAGAATCACTCGAAATATTAAAAAATATAGAATCAGGACAAACTGGATACGAAGAGAATAGTGGAAGATATGCGTGTTTCTTTCTTGGGCATATAAATGAGATCAGGCAGAAATATGATGTGGCTAAGTCATACTACGAGAAAGGAATGAAATACGCTGAAAAAGCAGATGCAACTAAGATGGGTTATTACTTTTATAGTTTGCTCCACCTGGGTGCAATTGCCGAAAAAGAAGCGGATAAGGATTTGGCTAAAGATTATTATAGGAGAGTTAAGAAGGCAGCAAAGAGAAGTCATTCTGCTCATAAGACAGCCAGAGAAAGATTAAAAGGTTTGTGACCTCAATCACTAACTTTTTGTCATCTCGACGTAAGGAGAGATATCTGTTAGAGTATTTCACTTATCGGCTTATAAAGACTTCTCAATATGGCCCTTTAGCCAAAGATGACATTGATTTGATGGTTATCATTTAGTTATTACTCAAAACTGAAACGCTCTCAGCCATTTTTCTTTATTTGCTTCCACACTATATGCTTCTTCTACCGTTTTTTTGCCTGCCTTACCGACCTTTTCTCTTAGCACTTGGTCTTCTATTAGGATTGAAAGTTTTTCTACCCACTCATCGGTTGAGGAAGCTAAATATCCATTGTTTCCATCCGAGATGATATCTGCATTCACACCTACAGGAGACATAATGGTAGGTATTCCCAATGCCATGTATTGGAGGCCTTTCATTGCACATTTACCACGGGTCCATTCATTGTCCGGAAGAGGCATTAATCCAATAGCCAATTCAGAAAGATCCTGAGCCTCGGTTTCACTTTGCCATTTTATTCCTTTAATACCTAGCGCATCATGTGTGTATTGGGGATCGCCAATGACCTTGAAGTAGATCTTATCTTGGTATTTTTCCTTAAGCATTTCTAACGCTGGAATAACGGTTTCAAAATGCTTAATCGTTGAGAAACTGCCAGTCCAACCAATGCATATTTTATCATTAGTGATTTTATCAAATTGATAATCATCGAAATTTATGGTGCTCGGAATAATAGCAACGTCTTCATTAAATTTCGATGCGTAGTTAGCGAGGTATTCATTTCCAACAATTACCCGGTCAGCGATTTTACAAATACTTGCTGTTTTCTTCGGGTTCTTAAGTTTGTTAAAGATTCCCTGATTAGGATTTTGATCCATTAGCCAGATAGCATCGTCAAAATCATAGATGATTTTTATCTTTTTTCTTCTTAGCCAATTTTCGAAAAACGTCCCAAAGAAGAATGCGTCCCGGTAGATGTAGACCACATCGAAAGTATGAGCTCTTCGGATGCTATTAAATCTTCTGAATAGTGCTTTTAATCCAATCCAAATTTTTGGGATCACCTTATTTCCATAGAAAATACCATCCTCCTTCTCCGTAGCGAGTAATGGACTAATCGTACATTCAATCCCATTTTCCTGAAGGTAATTTAGATACTGCTCGTGGCGATATCTTTGACCGGGGGATCGGTCTTTTCGGTGAAGAACAAGGAATAAGGCTCTCATTCGAGGTGATTTTTATACCATTTCTGGAATACATATAATGACCAAATGGTCGTATGAACATCTTCGGGGTTTTGAGAAAATAACTTTTTCTTCAGCTTCATTACTTGAGTTGTGTTGAAGATTTGTTGTTCTTCCAGGTATTCTTCATCAAAAAGAACCTCATTTAGGGACGCGTTCAATTCATTCCTCATCCAACTAAGCATGGGGACCTCAAATCCTTTTTTCGATCGATGATGGAGTTCTTTGGGAAGTATATGTTCAAAAGCATCCTGAAGAACGGTCTTCCTTTTATTCTTGTCAATTTTGTAATGAGGTGGTAATGAACGCGCAAAATTGACCATTTCTTTATCCAAAAAAGGAACCCGAACTTCCAGGCTATTAGCCATTGACATTAAATCCACTTTGGTAAGCATATCCCCTGGCAAAACCATTTGAAGGTCGATATCAAGAAAGTCATTCAATTCAAATTTCTCATCAGGTGATTCGAATTTCAGTTTGAACGATTCAATCGTATTTTTCTCCGGAGGATTTAGCAAATAATGATCTGCTTTCAAGTTAAATGAGGCCAGGTGCCAATACTTCTCAAAAGGCTTCATTTTCATTATTTCAGCAAATTTTGCGACGCGCCGGATTAAGTTTCCAGCCTTTGATGATCTGGAAGTGGGTAGGTGTTTTAACATAGGTGCACTTAACCTAATGAGGTGATTGGCGACTGTTTTTTCTGAAGATCTTTGAAATGCGAGGTGCTTATAGTAGCCTCCAAATAATTCATCAGCTCCATCTCCCGAGAGTGCGACCTTGATATGTTTACTAACATGATTGGATAGTATGTAGGTGGGTATCGCAGAAGAATCCGCAAATGGTTCGTCGATATATGCTAAAACTGAGTCAAGGCAGTTGAGGAGGTCATCATTGGTTAATGAAAATGTCGTGTGATTTGTGTTAAATGTTTTGGCAACCAGCTCAGCATAGTTCGTTTCGTCAAAGAAGGAATGATCCTTATATCCAATTGAAAAAGTGTGTAGGTTGGAATCAAATTTGGAAGCCATGGAGACAACTGCTGATGAATCGGTACCCCCACTGAGGAAAGACCCCAATGGGACATCTGAGATCATTCGTCGTTCCACGGATTGCTCCAGTAATTTGACGGTCTGACTTTTTGCGTCATCATAGTTACCATTGAATAAAACCGGAGCTTCTAAATGCCAGTATTGTTGCACATCAACACCTGTGTTTGAAATCCTCATGAAATGACCGGGCAGTAATTTTTTTACTCCCGAGATCATGCTTAGGTCGTCAGGTAAATAAGTCAAGCGCAAATACCAGTAGAGCGCATGTGGATCGATTTCTTTTGGAATGGGGTAGTTGAACAACGCCTTCATCTCAGATCCAAACACAAAAAAATCATCATGATGATAATAATTAAGAGGCTTGATGCCCATTCTATCGCGTGCTATCAGAATCGTTTCTTCTTCAGAATCATAAAAGGCGAAGGCGAAGAACCCATTTAAATTTTTAAGACAAGCTTCCCCGTCTTGAATGAGAAGATATAAGAGTACCTCAGTATCTGAAGTTGTTACTAATTCAACAGCTAGTGTCTCAGCCAGCTCCCGATAGTTATAAATTTCGCCATTAAAGACCAACGTGTAGCGGCCAGACTTGTCTGTCATGGGTTGATTAGCCTTACTACTCGTATCAAGAATTGACAGCCTGGTATGCCCCAGCCCTACAGATTTTTGGGAAAAGGTAGCATTGTTGTCCGGACCTCTTTTAACTAAGCTCTTAGTGGCATTTTTTAGTGATTGCGCCAAATCATTACGATTTGAGAAGTTTTTATAGCCGGTTATGCCACACATAGATTATTTAATCGAAATATAGATGCTATGTTAATGCGTATTTATTTATTTGCTGAAAGAGATGAGAAAAATCTCTGATATAAAAAACTACATGATTATCAACACATAGTTTTTCAGATATAATCTTGATGTGAATACTTATTTATTTATAATAAATATCTTAAATGGTGATTTCAATTAATCCAATCTGAAACATGAAAGCTCACAAAAAGTGTCTTGTATGCGATTCACCAAAACTCAAAACGTTAAGTGAGCAATATGAGAAAAAGGGACTGGTTAAATGCGGTAGATGCGGATTCGTTTTTATGAAACAAATTCCTTCTATTGAAGAGCTCTCAAAATTCTACAGTAGCTATTCCTATGCTTCTAAAGGTTATTTGCCACCGTTAACGCGAATTAGCTACAATAAACTATTGGATCAATTTGAAAAACATCGAAAACATAATACCATTTTGGATGTGGGAGCAGGTAGAGGATGGTTTTTGGATGAGGCTAAAAATAGAGGTTGGAAAGTTTACGCAACGGAGTTCAGTGAAACTGCTGTGGAATCAATGCGGATGAATGGTATTCAGGTTGAGGAAGGAGCGTTAAATGAAACCATGTTTCGCGACGTGACTTTCGATGTAGTAACCTCCTTTGAAGTCATTGAACACATTAATAATCCACAAGAAGAGCTACAAATAATAGGTAAACTACTTAGAAAAGGGGGCTTATTTTATTGCACTACGCCCAATTACAATTCTATTATGCGATATTATTTAGGAGCATCTTATAACATCATAAACTATCCAGAGCATCTTTCTTACTATACTCCGACAACAATCAATCATTTGTTTAAGAAGAATGGTTTTAAAAGAAAGAAGTTAATAACTACAGGAATAAGCATTTCCAGAATCAATGCATCACAAGGAAATTCCAAAGAACGATCTACTGATCGAGGATCAAAAGATGAAAAATTAAGACAAGTATTGAGTGGTAATCAATTTATGAGAAGGGTTAAAACCTTTGCAAACTTTCTTCTTAGTATATCAAGTTTAGGAATGACTATTAAAGCATACTATATCAATAATGGACATTAAAGATTTGATATTGACGCCATTTTATCTCATTTTTTTCACTTTGATGGGGTATATGATAAGGCCTTATGTTACTAATAAGACAACTCGAAAGTTCTTTATTCCAGCATTGTGGGTCCGTTTTATTGGAGCGATTGCATTAGGACTTATTTATCAATTCTATTATGGGGGAGGGGATACTTTCGGATACTTTGAGCATGGGAGTAGATGGATATGGGAAGCCTTTAACGAAGATGTGGTCCTAGGTGTGAAACTTTTGCTGGACAGTGGAGGGAATAGATCATTTGATGAAACCTATTCCTTTTCATCAAAGATCTGGTACTACCGCGATACACACTCATATGTGGTAGTTCGTATTGTGGCATTTTTTGACCTTTTTACTTTTCACACTTATTCAGCCTCTGCTTTATTTTTTGCCGTTTTCAGTTTTAGTGGGCTATGGGCGATGTATTCTGCCTTAAATGACAGGTATTCAGGAGTAAAATACTTACATGTGGCGATACTTTTTATTCCCTCTGTGGTTTTCTGGGGATCCGGCATTCTAAAAGATACTATTACTTTAGGGGCTCTTGGCTGGATTACATGGTCATTGCTTAATCTAATTTTCTTAAAAAAAAGGTGGCTATTGTCTCTGATAGTTATGGTGCTTATGGCAATCTTAATTTTACGAATCAAGTCATACATTTTGCTTTGTTACGCACCGGTGATTTTTGTTTTGATCTATCTCAAATATGTTAAGCAAGTCAGAAACATGGTGTTGAAGGTACTATTAACACCAGTTCTATTCGCGGTTATTGGAGGTATGGGTTTTTTAGCTGTAAACTTTGCTTCAACAGATGAGTACAACATTGATAATATTGCAAAAAAAGCAGCGGTTACTGCTTATGATATCAGATACGGCTGGGGGGCAAGGTCTGGAGGGGATGGTGGATATGACATAGGCTTACCCGATGGGACATGGCAAAGCATGGTAAAATTAATGCCGGCCGCTATTAATGTTAGTCTTTTTCGACCTTATATATGGGAAGTGAGAAATCCACTAATGCTTTTAAGCGCAATAGAGAGTACGATTATTCTTTTTTTAGCCATTCGTGTTTTCAGAAAAAGAAAATGGAAACAAAAGTTAAAGGATCCATTTTTAGTTTTTTGTTTAGGATTTACCTTATTATTCGCGTTTGCGGTAGGAGTTAGTACGTTTAATTTTGGAACCTTGATGAGGTATAAGATACCTATGATGCCTTTTTTGTCATTGCTTTTATTGGATTACTACAAAACGAATGTTCAAAAAATATCATCTAATTATATAGTCTGATCTTACTTATTGAGCATGTCAATAAATTGATCGAAGCTAACTAAGTTGAGCATAGATTGACGATCGTTCATTAAATTATTGAATTCATAGAATTCTTCCGGTTTATCAAGCGCATCTCCTATTTGATGATACTTGCTGATTACACCAACCCCCCAATCACTATCTACGCAGCAGGAAAAAACAGCTTTCTCTTTACGCCACTTTAAGAAAGCTTTCCAGGTAGTACCATTCCAATACTTTTCTGCAGGTGTTTTTCGGAATGAATAATCATATCTTGCATGCCACTCAGTCGGAGGATTACAGTCATGTAAAACAATAAAACCATCTTGACTGAGATGATCGAAGGAATTTTTAATGTCACGATCAACTTGGTCTGCTAAATGCAATCCATCAATAAATATGACATCAAATTTAAATGAAGGTTGAAGGATTGTTTTATTATTTAATTTTTCGAAAAATTCATCACTTGTCAATTTGTAGTCAACGGGATTGAGATCATACTCTACACCAGGATCGACAGACACTTTTCGTGTTGCCTTTATTTTATCAAAGTTTTCAGAGGGGTATCTTACTCCAATTTCGAGGTAATTCGTATCCCTAGAAAATTGGCTTAGGATATAATTAATGATTTCTGTTCTGGAAGGTTCTTTTGAAAGCTCCTTGTCGATTAACTTATTGGTACGCTGATATTCAGAATCTTCAAAAAAAGACTTTCCCGCTTGATAATAAAACTTCGCTCGAAGCAAATCTTTTATGATTGGAAATGCCCTTATTTTACTTTTTAAGTTCATATTACTGTTTATTAAAATAAGCTTCTGCAGTTCTATTTATAGACGCGCAATATTGGTGACCTATCAAAAGAGTGTACAACCTCACAATAAACATCGCCTTATATTTTTTAATCATTCTTTTGGAGAGAGTAGTGTTTTTTTTCCTAATTGATCCTATGTAAACTCTAATAATTAAAAGAATTGAATCTATTGATAAAACTAACGAAGCTACTTTTGAAAGAAATAGGCCGTATTTTCTGTAGTTTATCTTGTAGGTGGCACATTCTTTTAACTTGATGGCTAATATCGTTTTAAACTCATCGAATTTGAAGCTTACGCTTTTATGATGCTTTAACCGGAAATCGGGATAAACCAATACTTCTTTAGATTTTGATAATATTTTTCTAGCAAGGTAGTACTCCTCTCCAAAAAGAAATGAAACTTCTTGAAACAAAATACCATCGTCTAATAAATCACTGCGTGTAACTAAACCGGTCCCCCAAATAACATCAGTTTTAATCGACTTAATTTTGCTTGGATTCGCAGTTTGTCTAAATAAACCTTTATAAAAACGAATAGGGAGCAATGGGTGACCGGTGGCTGGCATTTCAATTTCTCCTTCGCTGTTCTCAACGCTTCCACCAACCAATCCTACTGAATCTTTCAATTCAAGATAGGAGATCACACGTTCAATTGAATCTGTTTTAAGTTCAGCATCAGGGTTGAATGACAGGATGTACCGTCCCTCGCTACTTTGGAATGCTTTATTCATGCCATTGGCGAATCCATAATTGTAGTTCTGAAAAATAAGTTTTAAATCAGAATATTTGTCTTTCAAAATTTGAGGAGTTCCATCGCTTGAATTATTATCAACAATGATTACTTCGTAAGTATATTTTGTAATACTGGATTGAATAGAATTAATTGCACTTTCAATAAAATTGGAGCTATTAAAAGTGACAATCAAAATGCTTAAGTCCATTGGCTCTTTAAAGAATTGAATCGCAATGATAATTTCTTTTTAATAATTAAGTTTTAGTAATGATTCTTATAAGCAGGTGAAAATTCTCCATATCACATCATGGTTCCCTCATAAGGAAAACCCGAAAGAAGCTTTATTTATTGAAAGGCATATTGCTGCTTTGGGATCTATTAAATCAATAGATCAAACGGTTCTCCATTTAAGTATGAACCCTGGCGCATTCAGATTTCGAAAGGAGAAAAGTTTTCTAGCACGTCATATTCAAATTAATATTCCAGTTAAAAAATGGATAGTAATAGAATTGCTTTCATTCGTCACATTATGTTGGTCATTATTACGGGTAAAAGCAAACACTTTCGATATCATTAATTTTCATGTTGCTTATCCAAATCTTACTTTTTGGCATTGGGTGAAGCGTTGGGTTAAACCAAAAACGGTTATCACCGAACATTGGAGTGCATACCATTTCAATTTTGGACTCTCAAAACCACCTCCTAGAATTAAACGAATATTCAGACAGAATATACCAGTTATTTCAGTTTCAAAAGCTTTAATGCATGATATTGAAACGTTCAGTGAAGCAAAATTCCCACAATATTTGGTTCCAAATATTGTGGATACATCAGTATTTAAGCCTAATAAAAAAGTCAATCGTAAACCGAATCGCTTATTTATGGTTGCCCAATGGAAGAAACCTAAGAATCCATTTCTTATCCTCCAAGCCTTCCATTCTTTTTCACAAAACCATCATAAGGCGGAATTAATTATAGGCGGTTACGGTCCCTTACTAGATGAAATGAAAAGGCTGGTTAGCGAATTAAAACTCACAGGGGCTGTAAATTTTCTTGGCAAAATGAATTCGGAAGAGATAGCTTTTGAAATGCAACAAGCGGCGGGTTTTATCCACAGTTCCGAGTACGAAACATTCAGTATTGTATGTGCAGAAGCTTTAAGCTGTGGATGTCCGGTGATTGCTAGTAAAGTCGGAGGAATTCCGGAATTTGTAAATGAAACAAATGGAGTGCTTGTGGAAGATCAGTCTGAACACGCATTCAGTGAAGCAATGAGAAAACTAGTATCTTCTAACTGGTCAGTAGAAACAAACGATGCTTTTTCACCCAAGAAAGTAGCCAAAACTTATTATGATGTTTTAAATGCGATTAGTAGGTAAAAATATATTACTGATCTCACCTGAGTCCTGGGATCATATTTCTGTATCTAAGCATCATTATGCAACGCATTTGGCTAAACGTGGTAATCGGGTAGTATTTCTAAACCCTCCTGGTAATTCTTGGAATATAATTAATACAAATAATGATAACATCAGGGTAGTAAACTATCCAGGGTTTTGGAAAGGTCAAAGATTTCTTCCTTTCTGGCTTAGAAAGAAAAATCAATCGAATATTTATGAAAAAATTGAAGCTATTGCAGGACTTCATTTTGATGTGGTATGGTCCTTCGATAATTCTGTTTTTTATCAAATGGATGTTTTTCCTTCCAGGGTGTTGACCATCTCACATATTGTGGATCTCAATATGGATTATGAAATGGAAATAGCCGCAAAAACAGCTCAAGTTTGCTTCTGCACAACTACATTTATCCAGCAAAGGCTTGAGACTTATAATAGCCGCGTATTTTTAATCAATCACGGATACAATGTTAGCATGCAGTCTGTTGATTTTATCCCCCAAAGAAAATCAGAGGGCACTGTTGCTGTAGGATATGCTGGTAATCTCGATATTCAGTATTTAGATTGGGAATTGATTAAAAGCGTATCCTCCGAATACCAAGAAGTAGATTTTTATTTTGCTGGGTCATTAAAATCTGAGGGAATTCAATCATATTTCAATGGCATGCCAAATATGCATTATGTGGGAGTTCTTAAATCGGATCAGGTTCAGTCATTTTACAGCGAAATGGATATACTCATTATCGCTTACAAAGCAGATATTTTTAAAGAACAGCTCGCTAATCCACATAAAGTCCTTGAATATCTTTATTCTGGTAAACCAATCGTTTCGACCTTTACCCAAGAATATCAAAATAAAGAGCTTCTCTTTATGAGTAACAGAAATGTGGAGTGGCCTTCCAAATTCCAGTACGTATTAAGAAACTTAGATAAGTGTTCATCGAAAGAAATGGTCGATCAACGAAAAAATTACGCACTTGATCATACTTACGACAAACAAATCGATCGAATTGAAAAGATATTAGCAAGTTTGCCATCTTGAATCTATGATTCGTAACAAATGAAGCGTAAGAAGGTCACCATTTTTCTTTATAATCGGTTATTCGATCCTTTGATACAATCCAATTTCTGGCTGTATATCAAAGACTACTTAAATGATACTGAAAGGTCAGTTGACTTCTATTTAATTACGTATGAGAATCCGTTATTTCCGTTAACAGATGAACAGCAAACCCTTGTTAATGAATGGGTGGCAGAAGGGTTAAAATGGAAAAGACTAAAATGGAATCCAGGAACTGGTATAGTAGCAAAAGCACTGGATATCATTCAAGGGTTTTTTGCCTTAACCACTTTGCGATTTCAGGGATATAAGTATGCATTGTCGCTAGGCTCTGTTGCCGGAACATTTTTATACCTCTATTCGCTTCTGCTCAGAAATAAATTTTTCCTTTATCAATTTGAACCTCATTCTGAATATGCGATTGATAACGGAATGTGGGCAAAAGAGAGTCTTCAGTATAAATTTAGTCATTATCTCGAACGGAAGGCAGCTGCACGAGCTAGTGTTATAGCATCAGGGACTCGGTTTATGGAGGAACGCGTTCGGGATGTTTGGAAGTTTGATACACCATTTTTTAAGATCCCGACGGTTGCTAATGACCAAAAATTTATCTTCTCTGCATTAGATAGAAAAAAGGTAAGACAGGAACTGGGAATAACTAATGATACCCACCTTCTCTTCTATCCTGGAAAATTTGGTGATTTATATTATCGAGAAGAGGCAGCTTTCATGTTCAAATGGTTGAAGGAGGAGATTCCGAACCTGCACTTTTTGATTGTTACACCGCACGAAGATGAAGAAGTCATTGCGCTATTTGATAATGCTAATGTGTCAAATGAGCAATATACCATTGCTCATTCTGATTATAAGGATATACATAGGTATTTTTCATCTGCCGATTTTGCGGTAATTTCAGTGCCTCCCGGGCCGTCAAAAAAGTTTATTTCAAATATTAAAGTAGGTGAATACCTATGTGCCGGCCTTCCTTTTCTAATCACAGAGGGAATATCTGAAGATTATCTTTATGCTTTAGAAAAGAATGTGGGTGTGGTGGTAAAGGATTTCGAAGAACCTTATATCAAAAAAGCAGCAAAAGAAATTCAGTTTTTTCTGGATAAGGATAAAAACGAATTACGAAAACATTGTAGAGAGGTAGGTCTGGAATATCGTGGGTTTAAAAAGTTGAATCTCATATTTAGGGACGCAATACAAGAGCTAGTAAAATGAAATTAGACGGAAAAAATATACTAATTACCGGCGGAACCGGATCCTTTGGAAAGGCTTATGCAAGCTATATTTTAGAACACTTTGATATCAATAGACTGATTATTTTTTCTCGTGATGAACAAAAGCATTACGAACAAAAAAGAGCATTTGCCCACTGGAGTGATCGTGTGCATTTTGTGATTGGAGACATAAGGGACCGTGAAAAGATCATGGGAGTGTGCCGCGGAATTGACATTGTCATCCATAGTGCTGCTATGAAGCACATGCCCATGGCAGAAGAGAATCCTATGGAAGCAGTAAAGACGAATATTCTGGGGAGTCAAAATTTAATTGATGCATGTATCGCTAATGAGGTGAAAAAGGTGGTAGCACTTTCTACTGACAAAGCAGCTTTACCCATCAATGTCTATGGAGGTACTAAGCTAATTTTAGAGCGATTATTTATGTCTGCTAACTCACTTTCCGAAGCAAAGACGATCTTCTCAGTGGTTAGATATGCAAACGTTTTTGGTTCGAAAGGATCAGTTATCCCTTTATTTATGAAGTTGAAGGATACTGGTGAGCTTCCCATTACCCATCCAGAGATGACTCGGTTTAGCATCACTATGGAAGAAGGAATTGATCTCATTCAATTTGCCTTAAATAAAAGTTTGGGCGGTGAGGTTATTGTACCAATAGCCCCTTCTTACAAGGTTGGTGATGTAGCAGAGGCGGTATGTGCTTCTTGCAAAAAACAGGTTATAGGCCCAAGAGTTGCTGAGAAAATGCACGAGATTCTGATCTCCGAATTTGAGGCAAAGCAAACCATTAAATCTGATGGTTTCTTCATAATAATGCCTGAGATAGGAATAAAGAGAGAGGAGTATGTGAAACACTACCAGGCAGAAGCATTTGAGCTTGAGGAATACAGCTCAGGTAAAAATTCTGATTTCCTCACGATCGAAGAAATAAAAAAGCAACTTCCACGATAGCTAATGAGCGAACCGCTAGTATCGGTGATCATGCCTGCCTATAACGCAGAAATGTATATAGCTGAAGCGATTCAGTCTGTATTAGATCAACACTACCCCAATTTTGAATTGCTTATTATCAATGATGGAAGTGTGGATAATACTAAAAAAGTCATAGACTCTTTTGATGATGCACGAATCAAATATTGTGAGCAGAAAAATAAAGGTGTGAGTACTGCCAGAAATGTTGGCTTGGATAACATGAAGGGTGATTTTTTTTGTTTTTTAGATGCTGATGATATGCTTACCAAATCATCATTAGAATCTCGAATCAGGTTGTTTGAGTTGGATAGTACTATTGACTTTGTGGATGGTATTGTTTTGTCATATGATAAAACAATGACAAAGACCATAAGTAAATGGAAACCTTCTTTTAAAGGCAATCCACTAAGCGAGTTGCTAAATCTAAATGATTCATGTTTTTTTGGAATTACTTGGATGATTAGGAGGTTGGAGGGGGTTATTTACAAGTTTGATGTAAGTGTGTCTTTTGCAGAAGACTTGTGGTTTTACATCAATATATCTGAAAAGGGTAATTATGCATATAGTGAGAGCACCTGCTACCTTAGGAGAGTTACATCTCAAAATTCGGTCAATAATATTCCTAATTTGGTACTTGGCTACAAAGAACTTTACAAGAGAATAAAAAAAAGCGGATTTCTGACAAGCGAACGTTTAAAAAAACTAAGATTTAAAGTAAAAAGTGTGATCATTAAGTCAGCATTAGGTAAAGGGAAGTATTTAATCGCACTACGAGAAATTATTAATGGTATGTAAAACTCCAAATTCTCATTTTAATACTAAAGAATAATCAATCATTATCCTCAGTGCTAGGATTAAGAGTGATTTTATGTTTTATAGTTCTTCTTTGAATTGATTTTTTTAAAGTTAGATAGAGCACTGATTATAAATCTTTCAATCATAAGCAATTGATTCTTAAAAATTTGGTTTGGGACTTTTCAGCAAAATTGATTAATCAATCAATATTTTTTCTTGTTTCAATAGTCCTAACTCGAATATTGGAACCCGAGGATTATGGGGTTTTTGGACTGTTACTTGTAATAATATCGCTTATCAAGGTTTTTGCTGAATCTGGCATGGGGGCCGGTCTAATTCAAACTAAAAGCGCTTCAACAGTCGCTCTTAGCACTGTCTTTTGGTTAAATGTATTCTTAAGCTTGTTTATTTATCTCATTGTTTACATGAGTGCTGATTTGTTTCAAGCATTTTATAACTATGAAGATCTAAAACTACTAATTAGAGTTGCTTCATTGGATATCTTATTATCCTCCCTCGGGTTTATTCAGAGGATTAAATTAGTCAAGGAACTTAATTTTCGGGTTCTATCAGTTATAAATGTGGTAAGTACTTTAATTTCTGCAATTGTTGCCATTTATCTAGTTCTGAATGATTTTAATATATGGTCACTTATTTTTCAGCAGTTAACTTTCACTTTTGTCCAGAGCTCAATGCTCCTGTTAAATTCTAAATGGTATCCAAGGTTTGAATTGAGCCTTAATAGTGTAAGTGGTATATTGAATTTCGGAATCAAGAAATTGGCGACAGATCTACTTTCTGTTGTCTTTACAAGATTGGATATTTTAATTTTCGCAAAATCTTTCAGTGCTTCAGCTGTAGGTTTTTATTCAAAAGCTCAATCTTTCGCAGGACAATTAGAGAGCTTGAGCTCAACGAGTATTCTGAGTGTTTTTTTTCCCGTCATTAGTAAATATCAAGGTAATAAGCCAAGACTGATAGATCTTTATCTTAATAGTTATCGTTCGATTTTATTGATTACACTTTCATTATCGGGAGTTCTTTATATATCTGCAGAATTTTTAATAGTTCAACTTTTTACTGCTAAGTGGAGCGCGTCAATAATTTTATTCAAATTAATTGTCATTAATAGCTACCTTAAGCCAACTGGGGCGCTTATGGTCAATTTAATGTTAGGAATGGGGTATGCTGGTTTGAACCTTAAACTGGAAATTATTAAAAAGATTTTACGCACTTTACCTCTTGCCGTAGCTGTGTTCGGGGGTATGAAAATGTTTCTCTTGGCAATGATTTTTCATGGAATAATAGCACAAACAATAAACATGTATATGGTAAATAAAATAATTCAGGTGAAAATACTTCAGCAATGGCATTCATTTATTGTGACCGCTATTCCAGCCATTGTTAGTGGGTTTGCCTGTTACTTTACCATTGGTAGAATTGATTCAATAATGGAATTTGTATTGTGTACAATTCAATACTTCATAGCCTTCATTCTGATAAGTTACATGACCAATAAAAATGCCTTGATATTTACCTTTTCTAAAATGAAGTCCATATTTAAAAAATGATACAAGTCACAAAACCTTTTTTACCACCGGAGGAAGAATATATTAGTTTTTTAAATGAAATATGGAAAAATAACTGGCTGACAAATGACGGCCCGCTACTTCGTAAGTTAGAAAATGAAATAGGCAGGAAACTTAATTCCCATTATTTACAGATCGTAAATAATGGGACAATGAGCCTTCAGCTTATTTTTCAAGCACTAGAATTAGAAGGTGAAGTTATTACCTCTCCGTTCAGCTATGTGGCAACAGTGAGTAGTTTAGTTTGGGAGGGTCTTGATCCAGTATTTTGTGATATCGATCCAGATTCTTGGAACATTGATGTGAAAAGAATCGAATCACTTATTACAAATAAGACTTCAGCAATTTTAGCAACACATGTATTTGGAAATCCCTGTGAATTAATTGAATTAGAAAGAGTTGCTAGGAAAAATAATCTAAAGTTAATCTATGACTCGTCTCATGCATTTGGAGTTAAAAGTAAAGGCCATAATATAGGATCCTTTGGAGACGCTAGTGCAACAAGCCTTCATGCAACTAAGCTCTTTCATATGGTTGAGGGAGGCATTATCGAAACTTCAGATAAAGATCTTTCAAACAAGATTAACTATATGCGAAATTTTGGACATAAAAATCCTCTAGAGTTTTATGGGCTAGGAATAAACGCTAAAAATTCTGAGTTCCATTCTGCGATGGGTCTTGCTTGTCTTCCTTATTTGGAAGAAATAATTGCCAAAAGGAAGAAACTTTATATGATCTATTTAGAAAAACTTGATGCTGTTACTTTTCAAAAAATTTCGGAAAATACTCAATATAATTACTCTTATGTTCCTGTGATTTTTGAATCAGAGAATGTTCTAAATAGTGCTTTAAGTGAATTAAATAAACATGAAATCTACCCACGAAGGTATTTCTATCCGGTATTGAATCAACTGCCATATGTAAAGTACTCGGAATGCGTTCACGCCGAAGACATTGCATCACGAATATTATGTCTGCCTACATATTTTGACTTAAATGAAACTGAGGTTGAAGAAATATGTGAAATTATTAATCAGGCAATAGAATGATAACAGGAATAATGCAGCCATATTTTGCTCCGTATTTAGGGTACTATTCATTAATGTATCATTCTGATAAGTGGATTTTCTTTGATACCGCCCAATACTTAAGAAAGAGTTGGATGAACAGGAACAGGATTTTGGTTGAACATGATAAGTGGGCGTATATAAGAGTTCCAATTCATAAACAAAGCCAGAAAACCTCGATTAGAGAGATAAAAGTAAATAACGATGTTAACTGGATAGATGAATTTGCTAACAAGTTGCATTTTTACAGAAAATACTCAGAATATTATTCTGAAATTTACGAGTTTTTAATGGAAACATTAAAATCTTCAACAAAAAATGAATACTTAGCCGAATTAAATATTGAAATTTCAATTGATATTCTTGATTATTTAGGAATATCCTTGGATTTTGAAGTTTTTTCCAAAATGAAATGCTTTCATGATATTGAATCAAAGGTTACTGGCCCTGGAGATTGGGCGCTTGAAATAACTAAGTTTTTGGGAGGAAATTCTTATGTGAATCCTCCTGGTGGCAAAGGCATTTTTGAAGTTAAAAATTTTATTAATAATGGTATTGATTTAAATATTTTAGAAAATAACCTTTCGTCATATTATCAATCAAATAGAAATTTTATACCAGGCCTTTCAATTATTGATTCGCTTTTTTTTAATGGAAAGAAAGGTACTTTTGATCTAATTAAAGATTATTCTCTTAAGAATCTTACAAGCATTTAAAGTTTATGAAAACAATGATCATTGGTCTGGGTCCAGACTATAATTATCCAGGAGATTTTCATCAATGGAAGTTGGATAATACACGGTATGCAAGTAATCATGGAGCTTCATTAATCTCAAGAGCTTTAATAAAACAGCTGGCTGCTGATTATGTTGATGATTTTTCAGATATAGATAACCTTAATCGCACATATGATGCTTGCGTAATAGCATTTGCAACTCATGTCACAAGTTGGAGAGATGTGTCAGAATATACTTCAGTGATTGAGAAACTAAAGATGCCGGTTCATGCTTTTTCTTTAGGAATTCAAGATTACTCTGGCTCATCAACAAGCGTAAATAATTTACATCCTTCAATGGTTAGATTGTTAGAAATTGTAAGTGATCGAAGTAAGTACATTGGGGTTAGAGGGAATTATACCGCAAGTATTTTATATAAACATGGCTTTTCCAATGCCGTACCAATTGGCTGCCCGACTCTTTATTGGCCAAATGATCCAAAATTCAAGATTACTAAACCTTCAACATTTAATAATCCTGCAGTTGTTTATCATAGAACTTTAGCAAGACCTGAGTTGCTTCATTTGATATCTAATATCCCTTTAATAGGTCAAGACTTTCTAGATGAGGTAGTTTTTACTGATAATCTGAAAGAAGACAAGAAATTATTAAATGCTGAACTTGCAGATATGAAAGCGCAGGGCGCTCATGATGAATTCATTAATCTAATTAAGAGTTATGGCTATTTTCCTGAAAATTTTGGAACCTGGTTTAAAAAAATTGGCGAGCACGATTTTATTCTTGGCTCTAGGCTTCATGGCTGCATTTCAGCATTGATTCGAGGTATACCGGCTGTTATGATTGCTAGGGACTTAAGAGTGCGAGAAATTTCAGAATTTTTCAAAATCCCTTTTGTACAATCTTCAAGGTTGCATAAGTATAAATCTCTTCAGGAATTATACGATGAATTGGACTTTGAGGGCTTCAATAAGTGTTATGAAATGAGGTTTAACAATTATGTTCATTTGCTAGAGGAGAACGGAATTAATCATCAAATAACATATTCCAACAAGAGTATGGATTTCGTATTTAATCAAAATGATTTGCTCACTGGAATCAAAATACTAAACCAGGATTTTAAGGAATTGCAACGCTATGAAAGTGCCTTGAAAACGGCAGAAATCATGCATAAGATTCTCAATAAATTACCTTTTGCAAAAAGTATTGGAAATCGATTGCTTAAATGATATGATTTCAGAAATTGGAGGATATTTTGAGCTGGAGTTGAAGAAAAGGGAAGCCCTTTATGGTAATCTTACCAAGCTAAATAGCGGTAGGCATGCATTTGAATATATTCTACAATCACTTGGTGTCAAAAAGATTTTATTACCAGCTTATAGTTGCCCCGTTCTCTTACAACCACTTAATAGATTGAAAATTCCGTTCGATTTCTATTCTATTGATAGAAACTTTAAACCTCTACTTAACAGGAAACCTGAGCCAAATGAATACCTTCTTTATTCTAATTTCTTTGGCATATGTGGGAGAGTGTGTAGTGATTTAAGTACAACTTATAAAGGTCATCTTATCCTGGATTTTGCTCAGGCATTTTATAATGAGCCATTAATCGATACCCCTGTCTTTTATTCACCTCGAAAGTTCTTTGGTCTTCCAGATGGTGGTCTCACTAATGTAATAGATTCTAAAATAGAATTAGATAATAGCTATTCGCATAATAGAATATCACATCTTATCTCGAGAATTGATTGTGGCGCTGAAAGCGGTTATCAAAATTTTAAATCAAACGAGGAGTCGATTGATAATTCGATAATGTTAAAAATGTCGAAATTGACTGAAAGACTCTATAGTCAAATTGATTTCAATAGTGGATTAGAGATAAGGAATCAAAATTTTTCGTTTTTATCAAAACATCTAAATGATATAAACGAAATTTCATTTGCCGGTAAATTTAATGCGCCTTTATGTTATCCGCTCTTAATACCTAATGGTGAAAAGTTCAGAAAAGAATTAATAAAAAGGAAGATATTTATCCCAACTTATTGGCCTGGAATTGATGAAAGATTTAATAAAGAACAGTTTGAAAAAAAATTACTTAATGACTTGCTTTGCCTGCCAATAGATCAAAGATATGGAAGAATGGAGATGGAATTTATTATAGAAAATTTGTTTTCGGTTGGAAAATTCAAATAGAAGACATTCGCACAAAAGAGATCCAAGGTTGGAAGAACTTCTATCCTTCTTGGAAAGAAAAATTGGACATATAGACAATGAACTTGTACAGGGTGATTTACCTAGCAAGCCAATTTTTTTTATTATGGGAGTGGCAAGATCGGGAACAACTCTTTTATCCCAGTTTCTAGCTGAGAACACAAATTTGTGTTATCCTAATAACATTCTTTCAAGATTTTACTTTTCGCCGATGTTAGGGAGTATGATTAGCCAAATTTTAATTGATTTTGATCATTTGGGAGAATTTCAAACAGAAAAAGATCAGAAATACTCCTCTAGATTGGGTAAAACCAGTGGGTTAAATGCACCACACGAATTCTGGTATTATTGGAGAAAATTTTTCAAGATTTCAGAGGATCAAAAATTGCTCTCCAGTGATGTTCAAGGGTTCACTCATGGATTAAAAAAAATTCAGTTGGCTCATGATGCTCCACTTTTCATGAAAGGAATGATTATGAATTGGAATATTCCTTTCTTGTATAAGAACATCGATAATTGCTTCTTTATTTTTATTAAGCGAGATATTTGTTTCAATACTCAATCAATACTTGAGTCAAGACAGGAATTCTATGGAGACTATGGGGAATGGTATTCTTTTAAAAACCCTGAATTTAAAAAGCTTGAGAAACTTAGTGCAGTTGAGCAGGTGTATAATCAAGTTTTTCTAACAAATAAGTCAATAAGCGAGGGATTGAATAAAATCCCCAATAATAATTATTTTGAAATAAGCTACGAGTCATTTTGTCAAAGCCCCCAAAAAATTATTGACTTTGTAACTAACATATGTGGGAGTGACTTGGCTAAATCTGATACAGATTCTGTAGAATTTGAAAACAAAAATTTTTGGAAAATTTCCCAAAAAATAAAAAATCAAATAGTCAGTTACCATAATTCTTTCACAGAATATTGATGAATAAGCCACTTTTATCCGTTTGTATTCAAACTTACAACCATGAGAGATATGTTAGCCAATGCCTGGAAAGTGTACTAAATCAAAAAACAGATTTTGATTTTGAAATAATCATAGGTGAGGATGAATCGACTGATGGAACTAGGACGATTTGTAAGGTATTCGAGGAAAAATATCCTAAAAAAATAAATCTATTCTTAAGGTCGCGCAAAGATGTTATTTACGTAAACGGAAGGCCTACGGGAAGATTTAACATGATTGCAAACCTTCAGGCTGCACGAGGAAAATATATTGCTCTTGTGGAAGGAGATGATTTCTGGACAGATCAAAATAAACTACAAAAACAGATTGACTTGCTTGAAAGTCGACCGGAACTTAGTTTTTGTTTTCATAATGTTCATACACTTGACCAGTCAACTCAAAAAATAAGACGTAATACTTCACTCGCTTATTCAATTAAGAAAACTACTTACGATCAACCTGATATAATTGCAGGAACATATGTTTACAACACGCTTTCCTTGGTTTTTCGAAATAACATTTTAATTCCTGAATGGTTTAAGTCTCTTCCTTATGGAGACAAACCATTGGTTAAACTACTTGGATTACAGGGCAGTGCCTATTTTTTCGAAGAAGCAATGGGAGTTTACAGGGATCATTCTCATGGAACTACAAAATCTAAAGAGTGGAAAGAACTATCGAAGAATCATGTTGAAAGCACACTTTTATTGTATTCTAATCTACTTCAAGAGGATACTAAGTATGTTGATCTAATAAGATTAAAAATTCATGAAATGCTTTTTCTAAAGCATATGAAGTCAAAACCGCTCATGTTTCGATTAAAATTTGCAATCAGAGGAAGAAGATTAATTAAATCTTACGCTAAAATTAGATACGCTAGTAATATTCATAGAGCGTGTTATTTTGGTGTGTTGGTAAGTTTTATATTGTTCGACAGAAGTATTGGGATCTTTAATCGATTTATATCTAAGCTAGGATTTCTTTAATACTTGTTTGGAATGATACTTATTAATCCGACTTTTTGATAAGGATAACAATGTATTCTCCATAATTTAGAGAGGGCTAGATTGTAGAAATTCCGGCAATTAATAAACCTTTATTGGAAGGTGATACAAAATAAAATACGTTTTATCGAATATAAAGCAGATTTATGGCCTTTCATTTATACTAACTGTACATTTGAAAATCAATTTGACTTTTTGCACTAAAAATTTCAATCGTATCGCTTCAACCTATCTAAAAAGAACCTATTTCAAACCTGATAGAACTAGATAGATTATCAAAACACGTAGGTCAATAGAAGTGAGAACTCTAATTATCATATTGTTTTTTTTTATTAATGGAACATTGTTTGCCCAATGTCCATCAACTGAATATACTATCGCCTCAGATTTATGCTTAAATCAAAGATTACTTATTTCTAACTCGACCATTAGTGGGGTGAATTATAATTGGGATTTTTGTGGGGAAGATTTATCAAATATTCCTACCGCATCATCTTTAGGTGCTAATGGTGCCTACAACTTAAGCTTTGACTTGGAGATCATGAACGATAATAATAGGTGGTATGGATTTATTAATAGTAGAAGTTCAGATGCCATATTACGTAATATATTTAATGACGATTTAAGGAGTAATCCTACTACCGAAAGCTTACCTAATACTAATTCAATAGTTGATCCCAATGGGTTTACTCTTTACCAAGTTGATGGTGAGTGGTATGGGTTAATGGTGAATATAGTCGACAGCCGATTAGTTCGTTATTCATTTGGGGACAGCCTATCAAACGAACCTACGGAGGAGCTTTTAGAAGGAATAGGGTTATATGAAGGCAATAATGATATTACCTCAGTAGTTGATGAAGACAGTATATATACTTTCGTGGCAGGTGATAATGCTGCCTCCCTTGTTCGTCTACGTTACGCTGGAACCAGCCCCTCGGTAATTAAATCGGATACGATACCTATTGCAGGTTATTCCGAGATTAATGATATTCAATTAATTAGAGAGTGCGATAGCTGGTATGGACTGATCACCTCATTTACCGATAGTAAAGTTTCAAAGCTAAGTTTTGGTACATCGTTGAGTTCCATACCATCACTCACTGATATTTCTGGTAGTTTCCCAAGTGCAACAAAGGCTGAGTTGGTAGTTGATGGGGCTGATTATTATGGTTTCGTTCAGTTAAGAGGAGGCGATCTTGTACGTTTAGATTTTGGTTCAAGTATGGTTAATATACCAGATGTAATCAACCTGGGTGACCTTGGAGTCCTATCATCGAATAGCTTTGCTTTTTCGATGGGGAAAGACAGCAGCGCCTGGACGGCCTTTGGGATTGGATTTACAAATAATAATTTATATCAGATCACTTTTCCAGATGATTGCAGCGCTTCTGTTGCAGAGAGTAGTGAATTTGAGCCTAATGGAGTGAGCTACAGTACCTCGGGAAGAAAATATATTACCCTTAAAGCGATAGATGCAGAAGGACATGTTGATTATTATCTTGATAGTGTAGATGTATCGATGGACATAGCTCCGGATATTGATTTTAACTTAAGTTCTTCACGTTGTATTACAAGCTCAATTACTTTCACGCCCACTATCACCGGTCTCACATCCTACTCATGGGATTTTGATGACGATGGGATAGAGGATAGCAATGAAGAAAACCCGCAAGTATTATTTGACACTTTGGGAGGACCAGGGACGTATCTTGTAAGAGTAGATGTAAACGATGGCACGTGTGACAATTTTTATGAAGAAGAAATTACCATCTACCCTGAACCGCCCACACCTACGTTAAACATAACCACGTCTGGAACATTTTGCACGAATAATGAATTTACGCTTACCAATACAACAGATGAAACAGGGTATGATGATGTATTGACGTATCAATGGGTGATCGATGGAGATACGGCAAATCAAAAAGACACAGTTTATACTTTTCTTTCTTCAGGGGTAAAAACTATCACACTTCAAAGTTTTGTCCCCGGGTGTAGTTCTACTTTGACAAGTCAGGATATTACAATCAATGAAGGGCCTGATGTGAGTTTTAATTATACTAACAATTGTTTTGGAGAACCTATTCAGTTTACTAGTGAAGTTATCGGAGCAGATATTACAGGTTATGCTTGGGATTTTGGTGATGGGGAAGGGACTAGCAGCCAATCAGATACTGTTTACCAATATTTATCCGCAGGGACATACACAGTCCAATTAACAGTAATGAACGGAACAGGCTGTGAGACGACTTATTCGGAAGAAATAGAAGTAAATGATGGACAATTAGCTGATTTTACAATAGGTGAAGCCATAGAGAATTTACCGACTGAATTTTCAGGTCTTGACTTAACTCTATCGAATGATTCAATTGTAAGTTGGAACTGGGACTTTGATGGACTTGGGACTAGTTCCTCAAAGGATGCATCTTTTACTTTCGATGAAGGGAGCTTTACCGTGACCCTAAGCATATTAACAGCTCAAGGTTGTGGTTTTCAGGTAGACAAACCTCTAAATGTCCTAGCCTCTTCTTGCCCTACGGGGGCGTTTACTTCCGTTGCTGATTTATGTATAGAGGGTTTATTGGAATTAACAAATTTGTCTGTTAATTCAAATTCTTACGAATGGGATTTTTGCCAAGGCGAGATTGAATTTGTGCCCTCAGCTCTTTCACTGCAAGAAAATACGGATTATAATGATGCTTTTGATATTGAAATAGTAGGAGATCATAATCTATGGTATGGATTTGTATCAAGCAGAAATGGAATTGGTAGTGTTTTGCGTTTGAATTATGGGGATAGTTTGAGTTCAAATCCTTCTGTTTCATCCTTAGAAAATAGTGTTGGAATTTCTGGACCTAACGGTATATCTTTTTACCAAGTTGATGGTGAGTGGTATGGGTTAATGGTGAATATAGTCGACAGCCGATTAGTTCGTTATTCATTTGGGGACAGCCTATCAAACGAACCTACGGAGGAGCTTTTAGAAGGAATAGGGTTATATGAAGGCAATAATGATATTACCTCAGTAGTTGATGAAGACAGTATATATACTTTCGTGGCAGGTGATAATGCTGCCTCCCTTGTTCGTCTACGTTACGCTGGAACCAGCCCCTCGGTAATTAAATCGGATACGATACCTATTGCAGGTTATTCCGAGATTAATGATATTCAATTAATTAGAGAGTGCGATAGCTGGTATGGACTGATCACCTCATTTACCGATAGTAAAGTTTCAAAGCTAAGTTTTGGTACATCGTTGAGTTCCATACCATCACTCACTGATATTTCTGGTAGTTTCCCAAGTGCAACAAAGGCTGAGTTGGTAGTTGATGGGGCTGATTATTATGGTTTCGTTCAGTTAAGAGGAGGCGATCTTGTACGTTTAGATTTTGGTTCAAGTATGGTTAATATACCAGATGTAATCAACCTGGGTGACCTTGGAGTCCTATCATCGAATAGCTTTGCTTTTTCGATGGGGAAAGACAGCAGCGCCTGGACGGCCTTTGGGATTGGATTTACAAATAATAATTTATATCAGATCACTTTTCCAGATGATTGCAGCGCTTCTGTTGCAGAGAGTAGTGAATTTGAGCCTAATGGAGTGAGCTACAGTACCTCGGGAAGAAAATATATTACCCTTAAAGCGATAGATGCAGAAGGACATGTTGATTATTATCTTGATAGTGTAGATGTATCGATGGACATAGCTCCGGATATTGATTTTAACTTAAGTTCTTCACGTTGTATTACAAGCTCAATTACTTTCACGCCCACTATCACCGGTCTCACATCCTACTCATGGGATTTTGATGACGATGGGATAGAGGATAGCAATGAAGAAAACCCGCAAGTATTATTTGACACTTTGGGAGGACCAGGGACGTATCTTGTAAGAGTAGATGTAAACGATGGCACGTGTGACAATTTTTATGAAGAAGAAATTACCATCTACCCTGAACCGCCCACACCTACGTTTGATTCCTCCTTTCCTGCATTATGTGAAAATGTTACATTCAACTTTACCAATACCATTGATAGTAGTGGCTACAACGGAATAATGGAATATCGTTGGTTCTTAAATGAATCTGAAATTTCTACAGATCGAGATTTGGAACTTTCCTTTGACACACCCGGAGAGAAGATCATAGGCTTGCAGGCGCATATTCCCGGTTGTGAATCTATAATCGTTCAAGATACATTTAACATTACTCCGGCTCCTATTGCAGATTTTCAGGCAGATACGATATGCCTTTCAGAAACACTTTTTCTGACAAATAATAGCTCGAATGCTTCTACCTATAGTTGGGATTTTGGTGATGGAGAAACTTCGACTCTGATCGAGCCCACCAAGGTATATGCCGATACAGGTACCTTTCAAATCACACTTGTTGCAATTGATGCGTCAGGAGATTGCAACGATACGCAAATCCAAACGGTACGAGTCAATAGAAACCCACCAACACCTACTTTTGATATAGAATCAATACCGTTTTGTATTGGGTCTGAGATTTCATTAAGCAACACCACTTCAGATGGCTCCTTTAATTCAGAGGTAACATATGTGTGGACCGTTACAGACCTGGGTGAGTTTACTAGCAAAGACGTTATTTTGACTTTTGCTGAATCAGGTCAGAAAAACATCCAGCTGAAAAGTATTTACCGATCCTGCGAATCAACAATTACTTCTCAGGTCATTGAGGTAAATGATCTACCAACCCCCAACTTCTCAGCAACTTCTGTCTGCCAGGATGAGTCTATGCAATTTACCAATCAAAGCACCAACGCAGTATCCTATTTTTGGGACTTTGGTGATGGATTTACCTCTACAAGTGAGAATCCAAGTCATGTTTATACTACAGCAGGAAACTATGATGTGAGTTTAACAGCAACCAGTGCAAATGGATGCGATAGCGAAATCACAATTGAAGTATCTGTTTCTGATATCCCACAAGTAAACTTCGATTTCGAGGTGCCTTGTAACACTGAGTCCGGTGTTTCTTTTACAGATTTAAGTACAGTTAATAATGCGGACATTGTAGGCTGGCAATGGTTTGTTGAAGGTGTTGAAGTTTCCACAGAGCAAAATCCGACATTGAACTTTGCTGAAACGGGTGTGATAAATGTATCATTGGCAGTTATCAGTTCTAACGGATGTGAGTCCACCTATAATGAGGATATAGAAATACAGCCATCACCTTCACCGGATTTCTCATCTACAATAGGATGTGTTGGAGAGGAAACCAGTTTCGATGATATGACGGTCTCTTCATCTACTATCATTTCCTGGTTGTGGTTCGTAGATGGTGTAAGTTATACGACTGAAAATGTGAGTCATGTATTTGATGATTTTGGAAGCTACGAGGTATCCTTAGAAGTCACCAGTCAAAACTTTTGTGCCGAATCTATTACCAAAACGATCGAAATCTTACAGCCTCCAACCGTAGACTTTAGCATGGACGGTGATTGTGACAATGTATTAATTGAAGTTTTAGATCTATCAACTGAGTTTAATGACCCGATCATCTCAAGGACCTGGAGACTGAATGATGAAGAAGTAGGAAATGGAAGCCTCCTGTACTTAAATCAGTTAGCAAGTGAGAGCTATACGCTGACATTGGAAGTACTAACCGAATCCGGATGTATTAGTAGTGTGTCACAGCCTTTAGAAATAAATGACTCACCTACATCATCATTTACTTCATCAAGAACTTATGGCCTACCAAACGATCAATTGACATTTACCAATACATCCGATGGAGCAACTGCATTCGAATGGTTGCTAAACGGAGAACCTGCAGGGAATGACCCGAATGCTGAGACTTACCTTTTCTCGGATGCAGGAACACATGTTATAGGGCTTGTAGCACTAAATAGCCTTGGTTGTGTAGACACAACAAATCAGGAAATATTGATTGAAGTTCCTGAAATCGACTTGTCGATTGGATCATTCGATTTGGTGCAGGAAAATAATACTGGCAAGATCTTTTTAGAGATTCAAAACCTCAGCAACCTTCCGGTGGAGTCATTCGAAGCACAAATTGTCCTTGAAAATCAATTTACGGTCACAGAGCAGATTAATACCTTCATTGACATAGGAGAAACAACTTTGGTTAGCCTGAACGTGGGTATTCCACTTGTCACTTCAGAGCCTGCCTATTTTTGTGTCAGCCTTTCCTCTCCCTATGTAGATTATGAAGACTTAAATCCCATCGATAACGAAAAGTGTTTGACAATCCAGCCAAAGGTCCGTGTAGAAGACCCGTTTCCAAATCCTGTTTCAGATGAATTTAGATTGAAGGTGATCGTTCCTAATGAAGGTGCTGTTAAGCTTACTTTGCTTAACTCAGCTGGGAAAATACAAACTGAACGGATTTACTCTGCCTCCACTGGGTTAAATAATTTCATTTTTGACATGAGCCTGCTAGATCCGGGCATTTATTACATCACCGTAGATGTTAATGGAGAATTAACTCAACGAAAAGTCATTAAACTTTAAAAACGAACATTCGTTAGGGTCTTTAATCAATTAATTGTTAAAGGTTAGTAGTTTATTTAAATGGCTGTCAGAAGATTTATTAATCTTATTAAATTTGCAGCGAATAAAATTCTGTTATGAAATAAACATGGTTTAGAAAATTTCAATCCATGTGAATGCTTGCCGATGTTGATAAACGGCTTGCTAAAACTTGAAATTCTATGAAAATACAATCATCGCGCATTAAGCTGGATAAAATTGACAGAAAAATTCTTGATATTTTACAATCAAATGCCAAAATCACCAACGCCCAACTTTCGAAAGACATTGGATTATCGCCTGCACCTACGTTAGAGCGAGTAAAAAAATTAGAGACCTCTGGTATCATCAAAAGTTATCATGCTAAACTGGATACTGATAAGGTAGGATTGGGAGTGCACACCTTTGTGCAGGTGTCATTAAAGGGGCACAACAAGAAAAATATTGATGCATTTATCAATGAGATTAATTCCATTCCAGAGGTGATAGAATGTCATCATATTACCGGATCTGGAGATTTTATCCTAAAGATCATCTCCAGTGATATCCAATCTTATCAAAAATTAATGCTTGAAAAAGTATCTGAAATTGAGGTAGTGGATGGCTTGCAATCCATGATAATACTCTCTACTTTCAAGGACAGCAAAGTAATGCCTGTACCTGAAAATGAGTAAGAATCAGATATTATCCCAACCAAAGGTTGATCAAATTATCCGTAGAATCGCCTATCAGATTTACGAGAATAATATGAGCGAAGAATTGGTTTTGGTTGGGGTCGATTCAGGAGGCAGGAAATTAGCAGAACAAATCAACAAGACACTGAAAGAAATTTCAGGGAAAAAATCGATCTGTCATACAATTTCATTAGATAAGGAAAACCCGCTTAATAAAGACATTCTCATTGATGGAGACGTCTCTGATTTAAAAAATAAGTCAGTTGTTCTGTGCGATGATGTTTTAAATAGTGGTAGGACACTTGCTTATAGCCTCACCAAACTTTTAACATTGGAAGTTAAAAAAGTGGAAACGGCTGTCCTGGTACTGAGAACTCATGGAAGATTCCCGATTTATGCGAATTACAAGGGATATGAACTTTCGACCACTATCAAAGAACATGTCGAAGTTAAACCTGGAGATGGTGTTTTCCTTAATTAATAATCTTTATACAAATTTGGTTTCCTCGAAAGCATCTCCAAACTCATTTCCACTAAATCCCCCATGCATTCACATTTCAAAAATTCTTTGTCTTCATAAAAAGTGGCTAATTCCTTCCTGAGTCTTACGATATTCTCTTGTTTTGAAAGCTTATCTTTTTTCATTGCAGAAAGCAAGTCTGCAATTCTTTTGTGTTCGACTTTTAGTCGTGCGGCAATGTTCGATCGCTCTTCACGCTGATACTGCCTCACAGTCTCAGGTGTCATGTGTTTTAGACCGATTTTTATAATTGGGTTGTTTTGTGTGTAGTACTGTGGCAGGTAGATGGCCCTTCTTCCTTCATACGATTGCTGATCAAAATCAATGGCTCTGAGACGATATTCAACATCTTCAAAATCTGGTGTGATATCAATAACAAAATTACTGCTGTGCATGTCTCCAAGTAACCGGACAAAACAGCGCTCATTAAACTTCACAAATTCCTTAGCAAGTCTTATTTCATTGAGGTTTGAACTTCCAAGATATTTTTTTATAAAGAGCTCAGCAGGAATACCTACGATGTGCTCTTCAATTAGTGTTTCTCTATTTACTACGTAGCTAATTTTATTAGGGGATAGCAAATGCTCCAATTCCAATCCGTAAATACGAGAGGCATCTGCATTTTTGATGTAGAAATAGTCAAAATTGTCATTTATCTGATTCACCACTCTCACCCTGAAAGGCTGAGTGTTTCCATAAGCACATAAATCTACACGGTCAATGATCAGGTGATCCATGACCGAGAGATCTCCATCGGACTTCATGATGGCATAAACTTTCTTCAGGGATGCATTAATGTGATCCATGTCTCCTTGCGGAAAGAACACGGTTTCCCAAAGCGTATCATTGCCTACCTTGTCATAAAGTGGAATAGAATTGTCGTAGCGTAGCAAGTCTGAATAGTAAATGGGTAGATCAATCTCCCGATCATATTTTTTTATGTAGGCCCTTAAAGGCTTGCTAATTGGAAAAATTTCTTTCTTCTTGCTGATAATCGCCATTGTGTGCTAATCTAAAAATTGAACACCAAACCTTCCTATTTTCGGTTTGATTGGAGCAGGGACCGTATCGCTTTTGATCATCTCTAAAAGATCTATTTCAATGTTTCGTGTAATTGTGGATATCGGTGTGTCTGCCGCTCTTCCTTCAAATGGATCTTCGGTGACGGCACCGGATTTTTCCAGAATTGTGAACACAAAAGAGATAGCAATAGACATAGGTATGGCTCCCCAACTCATCTCAGACGCTAAAGAGAATGGTAGGCAAAGGACAAAAAGCCACAGAAATACACCTGTGAAGTAATTATAATAGTAAGGAAATATGGTACCCTTGATTCGCTCTGCCATGCCTTGAAGGCTATAGAATTCTTTTATTACGTTGGCTAGCTCCATGTGACGGAAATCTTCAATAATGCTTTCCTCATAGGCGTTTTGCAAACGCTCACTTTGCTTATGTAGAAGTTGTGTAGGTTTATTATGATATTTCTTTAATTGTTTCACTTCTTTTTCAGAGAGGTACTTTTCTAAGTCTTCCCAGTGATTTTGTTTTCGAAGATGCATGATAAGTGCATACAGCCAACCTACATGCCTGTTGATTAACTCTTTTCTCCACGCAGTAATTTCTTTTTCACTCACCGAATCATTCGAGAAATGAGTGGAGGAAAAGGTACAAATCATCACTCCGAACGTTCTGCTTGCATTCACTATTCCACCCCAAATCTTGCGGGCCTCCCACCAGCGATCGTAAGCACTATTATTTCGGAATCCTAAAAATATGGCTAAAGCACCACCCAGGATCGTGACAGGTACTAGTGGTAAGGTGATTGGATTAAAGGTGTAGATCTCTCCAAATTCGTGTTGGACTACTGCTACTACTGAAATAATCGTAAATAGGATGATGTTTTTTCTATTGTAAAAAGTGATCCCAAGAACCTGCTTGAAAGGATTATCTGAATACTTGATTATCATTTACGTGAGCTTTTCTGTAAATTCTTTTGAGGCCTTTTCACACCAATCTCTAAATGCTTTGCCTACTTCTTTATGTTTAGGAAGATAGTCTAACAATATTTCTAAGTCAAAATTTTTGCTACTAACGCCAGCTCCTGCTTTTGTCGCGTCGAGTGCATTGCATGCCTGCTCATAATGGCCCGCTACTGGTACCATAAGTATGGGCTTTCCTAAGTACATGGCTTCACAGATAGATTCAAAACCAGCAGTTGTTAAATAACCACTGCAAGAAGCCATAAGCTGAATGAATTTTTCATCATGCAATTGATGAAAGGTAAGAGTGTCATCAATTTTCAATTCTTCGGGCTCATCTCTTTTATCCCAAAAACAATGAAGGGGTATTTCAAGGTTCTTTTCATGAAACTGCATCACTTCTTCTGAGTAGCCATGATTTACCATATAGACCAGAAAATGATCATCTGCTTTAGTTTTTTCCTGGGTTTTTACTTTTTCTCTGAGAAGTGGGGGTACCACATATAACCGCTTTTTTGGCTCGTCTTCCATTTTGTTGAATGAGAGAGCAAGAATTTTATCTGCACCATAGGCAGCTAATCTGTTTCCATTTAGGAGGGAAAATTTGTCATAGATTCGACCTTTTGGAAATTCAAATCCCGAATGGTTTAGCAAAAATTGATGTGCCAATGCGAAATGTTTGACATTGGGTCTTTTCAACAGAAAATATAATCCACCCAGAAAGTCGTAAAAATTTATGACAGCATCCGGCTTGTCCTTTTTTACGATCTTATCAATCTGATTTATGCTGGTAAGAAAAACCCGAAATTTCCGGAAGTTAGTAATGAGAGTAGCAGAAATATTTACTGATTTGTTTTTACCATCAGTTACAAAATTCGGACTCTCCAGCTGAGTAATGGGAATAGATATTTGATTCAGAAAAAATTCAGGTATTTGCCTTCTCTTACTTTTACCTACGATGACATGGGAGATTGAATGCCCTTGCTCTTTGAGGATATGAAATAATGAGATGGCTTGAGTAAGATGCCCTCGACCCTCACCTTGAACAATGAATATATACTTCAATTTGGTAATATGCTAGGGTTTGGGTTTAAGTGAATTCAACAATCAACTTTAGATTTTGGAGCCTCATTGTGTGGTGATGGCTCTGGCAAATTCAACTGAACTAAGATGCAAACTTAAGTAGAAACTCAGTGCCTTCGCCTATTTGGGACTTGGCAGTTATGTTGCCTCCATGCTTACGCATTATTTGTTTTGACAAGCTCAATCCGATACCAGAACCGTTCTTTTTCGTGGTAAAAAATGGGATAAAAATTTTCTTCAGAGCCTCTTCTTCTATCCCCGTACCATTGTCCGCTACTGATATGAATGCACCACCTCCATCAAGTGGCATTGCGGTAATGGTTAGTGATTTATTCTCTTTATCATCCGCAGCTAAAGCTTGTATCGCATTTTTCACCACATTGATGATTACCTGCTCTATTTGTTCGCGATCAATATTTACAGTTAAGCCGGGTTTTACCGAGCAGTTTACAGTTATTTTAGATTGCTCTATATCTGGCTTAAGTAGTACCAAGACATGTTTAATCATTTCTTCCACATCATTGGTTTCAAGATTAGGAAGCTTGATGCGCGTCATGTTTCTGAAATCTGATACAAATTTGATCAGGCTCTCACTTCGGTTGTGAATGGTTTTTACAGAGAGATAAAAATCTTCAATGGTATCATCTTTGATTTGGTTGATGTTCATTCCGTTTTTAAGAAACTCAGCCAGTTCGGTCTCTACCGTGGCGGCCAGAGAGGAGATAGGAGTCACTGAATTCATTATCTCATGGGTAAGGACCCTGATCAAATTTTGCCATGCCTCCATCTCTTTTTCTTCAAGCTCAGACTGAATGTTTTGAATTGAAATTAGCTTGAACGCTTTACCTCTTAGTGAGAGTTCGATGGCATAAACCGCCAACTGTATTTCATCTTCATTTTTTGTGATTTTGATTAAGTCACGACCCCCGGTTCTCAACTCTTTGATAGACTCAAGTAGCCCGGGTTGATCTCTTCCGATTTGATTGATGTTTTTAATCAGTTTAAGCCCGAGTAGCTTCTTGGCAGCATTGTTCAGGATTTGAACCTCACCATCTGAATCAAATGTGATGATACCAATACCTATATGTTGAACGATAGTCCGCAGATATTGATGTTGGGCTTCTTTATCTGCCCTGATTTCTCTAAACTTTTTTAAGATCTCATTAAACTCATGGTAGAGAGAATCTCTACTAGAACCAGATTTTCGTTCTGGATACGTGTTGGTGAAGTCATCATAATGGATGCTTTCAAGAAAATGGACGATTTCCCGATTTGATTTCTCAAGAAAATTGTAGAGATACCAGATCTGGAACAGGCCAAGGCAAAAAACCAGGAATTTTGTAAAAAAATACGTTTCTGAATAATACAGATGCGTAAATAAAAACATAGTAAGTAGGAGCAATGTCAACCTACCAATCAACTGAAACCGAAATGATTTATAAACCATGCTTTTCTAATCTTCTATATAAAGATGCGCGAGTCAATCCAAGCTCTTTCGCTGCTTTGGAAATATTTCCTTCATACTTATTTACAACTTTTTGAATGGTGGTCTTTTCCATATCATCCAAATTATAAGAGTCTGGTTCCAGTGAAAGGTTGCTTTCCGGTTTTTGGGCGAGGAAGAAAAAATCCTCAGGCATCAATTGATTGTTATCACTCATAATGATAGCTCGCTCTATTGCATGTTGTAATTCTCTGATATTACCTGGCCAGGGATATTTTTGTAGTTTGCCTACGGTCGATGTTGCTACACCGTCGATATTTTTCCTGTATTTCCCGGCATACATTTTCACAAAATGATTTGCCAGTTCTTCCATATCCTCCATTCTTTCTCGTAGTGGAGGAAGGTGAATTTCAACTGTATTAATTCGGTAAAGCAAATCCTGTCGAAAAGTATTTTCATTTACCATTTCATACACAGGCATATTAGTAGCACTGATCAAACGAATGTCAACCGGAACCTCTTGATTACTTCCAATCCTGGTCACCTTTCGATTTTGAATTGCTGTTAAAAGTTTGGATTGCAACGGTTGACTCAAATTACCTATTTCATCCAGAAAGAGTGTTCCTCCGGAAGCAACTTCAAACCTACCTGCTCTGTCTTCTTTGGCGTCTGTAAATGAACCTTTCTTGTGCCCAAAAAGCTCACTCTCAAACAATGATTCTGTAATGGCTCCCATATCCACACCTATAAAAGGCATATCCTTCCTTAAGGATTTTTGGTGAATTGCCCTGGCTATTAACTCTTTACCAGTTCCATTTTCTCCCAAAATCAAAACGTTTGCATCCGTTGCGGCTACTTTGTCAATAAGCTTGAAAACCTTTTTGATCGCATCACTCTCACCGATAATATCTTTAAATGCTTTACTGCTGTCTGCCTGCAAGGTTTTGCTGGTCTGCTTAAGCTTAGATACCTCTTTTCTGCTTTTAGTCAGTTTCGAGGCACTTGAAAGCGTAGCAAGCAATTTTTCATTTTGCCATGGTTTCAGCACAAAGTCCGTAGCACCAGCTTTTAATGCTGTTACTGCCATTTCCACATCTCCAAAAGCGGTTATTAATATGACAACAGCTTCAGGGTCTTTTTCCAGGATTTGTTCCAACCAATAAAAACCTTCCTTTCCACTGGTAGTATCCTGACTGTAGTTCATGTCAAGAAGGATGACATCATAGCTGTCATTGTTCAATAGAAAAGGAATCTTTCGAGGATCTTTCTCTATAACCACCTCTTTTATGTGCTTTTTAAGGAGCATTTTTGCCGCTAAAAGCACATCCTCATCATCATCTATAATTAGTATTTTATTGATTTCTTCTTCCACCGTTTTTGTGTTTATGATTCTAAGTTTTGCTACAACTGTGCCAAGTATGAAAAAGCACTTCAGGCAGCTTCAAGCATTAAATCTAAATGATTTATTGTACGAAAATGAACAGATGGTAATTAATTTGTTACAATTCCGAACAGGTTGGAAAGACCCAGGATTGGGAATCCAACAATATGGTAAAATTCAGCTTTACTTTTCTCCCACTTTGTGAATGCCTCATAAAAATCGGTTTGAGACTCTATATATTTATCCTGCTGGATATTTAATTTGAAAAGATCAGTTTCTCCATTTTGAAGGTTGATGATTTCTGCATCTAGCAATCGTCGATAATTGCGGGAAACACCTTGATACTGGACTAGCAAATCCTGAAAAGCAATACTTTGGGCATAGGCACCCAATACATCATTCTTAAGTTCTACCTGACTTTGAGCTAGTTGATATTCATTGCTTTGAAGTTTTAGTCTTGATTGTTGAAGTTTACCACGCTCTTTTCTTAAAAGAATAGGAAATGAAAAATCAATGCCCATTTTATAATTATCACCAAATTCTACAGATCTGGAATTCAATTCTGGATCAATAGGAGCATCTATTAGGGAATATGAAAGGTCTATCTGAGGTTTTAGACTTTCACGTGCCCACCTCATATCTGCATCCAGTTGTTCTCGCTTACCTTCAAGCTTACTTATTTCCGGATTGCTTGTCATGGCAAACTCGATTGCAGCTTTAATACTATTATCCTCCGGTGCAGAGAAGAGCGAGGCTGAATCAGGAAGAACATTGTTTTGAAGTTCTAAGGGAATGAGATTTTCCGACCATAAGTGTTTGACCAAGTTCAGCTTGGCAAGCTCATATTCCAGTGTTGCCTTTCTATAATCAACAGTTCTCTTTTGAAAATTAATCTTGGCTTGTAGGGTATCCACCACGGCGGCTTCACCATATTCATAGTCTATAAGTGTTCGATCGAACAGGTTTTGGGCTAAATCAATTGCCTGGATCATTAATGCTTGCTTTTTGCTAGCGAAATACCAATTCCAATAATCTTTAATAATTGTGAAAAGTATTTTATTGGTCTCTTTTATTTGTTCTGCTGCGGCTATCTGAGAAAATGCTTCTGCCTGTCTAATTGCGTTTCTTCTCTCATCAAAAAACAAGCCTTTACCCAATGGAACGGATAAGCCAACCGCTATTTGCTCATTATCCGTCGTGGGAGAAATAAAGTTTTGTGGATTTAAATACTCTCCACTGTTTTTTTGGAATTCAATTTTCGGATCTACCCCCAGCCAGGTAGGAATTTTAAACGTTGTGTTCAAAAGATTGTAGTATTCCGTTTCCTTAAAGTCTTTCAAATCATAGTCAAATTCCACTTTTGGATCGAGTTGTCCTCGTGATTCTCTTAAAACCGCTTCAGCTGAAAGGGTTAATAAATCTGCTTGCTTAACAATCGGATGATAAGATATGGTCATCTTGATTACCTCAGCAAGTGTCAAATAGGTCGTATCTGATCGCAGACTATCTTGTCCCAACAGTACACTAGGAATGATAAAAAAGATGAATAGAAACCTTCTCATTTTCCAATCTCATTTTCAGGATTTTCATCTTCATAGATCGTAGGAGGGAAGCCGTTCATTTGACGCCAGATTTCATACCATATAGGTACGTTATTAAGCATTACCCATCCCTTGATTCCAGAGCCAAGTCGCAATTGCTCTGGCCAGTCTTCGTCATCAGGATCTGGCTTCACGATGATCCTGAACATGCCGTTTTTGCTTTGAACTCGATCGATGATTGCGACAACACCACCAAATGTTCCAACAGATACATTTGGCCATCCGGAAAATTGCAATGCCGGCCACCCGTCGAATTGGACACGTACTTTTTTGCCAGTCTGAATAAGTGGAATGTCCATCGCCTTGACATACATCTCCACCGCTTTGTCATTGGATTCCGGTAGGATAGTAGCGACGGCATCTCCTTCTTTAATGGTTTCTCCAATACCTACCTTTATCACTTTAACCACATATCCACTTTGAGGGGCAATAATTTGATACTGCTCTTTACGAATTCGAACATTTGAAAGCTCATTTTCCATTTTGGAAATTTCACCCATCGTTTCATTTAAACCCGAAATCGTTTCATTCAGATTCGACTGAGCTTTACTTATTTTATCTGTATAGTCGGCTTCAATGGAGGTGAGCTCCAACTCAGCATTTGCCAAATCAGCTTTTCTTTGAAGCCATTCATTTTCGGCTTTTAAAACCTTTGCCGCACTCATTTGAAATTTCGATTCGATCTCTTGAAATTTAGTTAGCGTAATGTTTCCTGCTTCGAACCGATTTTTATTACGACTAAATACGCTTGAGGCATTTTCATAATTAACCTTCTCAGCTACAAACTCCAGACTGTCAGCTTCAAGTTTTAGCGAGGCTTGAGTAAGTTTATTTTCTGCCTGACTAGTCTTGGCAGTTAAGGCCTTTCTCAGAGCCTTAATCTGATTTTTAAGTGCGATTATTTTGTCAGATTTTGCATCCCTTGAATTCTGCTTTGCTTCAAGTTGTTCTTCCATCCTAAAAATCAAATTAGGATCAAAAAATTTGTCCTTTATTTCCGTGATAGTTAATAGCGTATCTCCGTTGTTTACATAATCACCTTCTATTATGTTCCAGCTGGATATTCTTCCAGCTATTGCGGATTGAACCATTTGGGGCCTGTTTTTTGGATTTAATGCGGTGAGCTTACCTTTTCCTCTAATATTCTGTTGCCATGGGAGAAAAAGAAAAATGATGAATATGAGCGTAATCACTATTAACACTTTAGCGACCGTGCGTCCTACCCCCGGAGTTTTTAGGGTCCTCAGAGAATAAAGATGTGTTTCCGATAGTTTGTCTAAGTGGTCCATCAGTATATCTCTTTTATGATTTCTTCTCTCTTAATTAGCTCATCAAATGGCTCTAATGCCATTGCTTCACCTTCTTCCAGGAAAAGCACCCTGTCACATGCTGCCATAACTAAAGGATCATTAGACACAACAATGAGTGTCCATTTTTTATCTTCTCGCGTCAACATTTCAATAAGCTTCAGACGTTCACCTTTAGTGAAATTGTTAAAAAAGTCATTGAGAATTAACATTGCCGGCTTTTTGGCAAGACATCTGGCCAATACAAGTTTGTTTACAAAGGAAGAAGAGAACCCCTTACCGGCACTTAGCACTTGAGTATTCAATCCATTTTCCAGTGCATTTATTTCTTTTGACAATCCTACCTCTTTAATTGAATCAAGTGCATAATCAATGTTAGAGGTTGGCTTGCCAACGAGAATGTTTTCTAATACGGTCCCCTCAAAAAGATCCTCCTGAGATACATTTTTTCCAATTTTATCTCTTAAATATGTAGAGTCTAAATCACGTAGTGAAAGATCACTGTAAGTCAGAATACCCTCATAGTTTTGATGAATGCCCGCAATGATATTGGTAAGTGTTGTTTTACCGGCTCCACTTCCTCCACTGATACAAAGTGAAGATCCTTTTACTATATCTATGTTAATATGTTTTAAGGAAGGTTTTTTGGAACCAGGGTAAGTATAAGATACGTCTTCCAACTTGACACTCAATCCGTCAACCATTTGAGACTGAGGAATGTCAATTCCACCTGTTTTTTCAAGAGGTAAGTCTGTGACATGTGAAATTTTGTCAACTGCTGTAAGCATATCATAAACTACATCCATGTACATGATGATTTTCTCTACTGAACCTAAAACCAAAATGATAATAACTTCAGCAGCCACAAATTGTCCCAGTGTAATTTCACGCTGTACGACCAAAATGGTACCCAATATGAGTAATCCTCCAGTTACGATAGCTTTGAATAGGAGTATGAATGAGTATTGAGAAATAAGTACTTTAAAGTGAGCACTTCTATTTTTTAGGTAATTATTAACGTAGTAGTCAGTTTTTTTCAGTGGAAGAATCGTATTTCCAGCCAGCTTAAAGGAGTATAAGGTGCGAGCCATCTCTTCCAGCCAATAGACTACTTTGTATTTGTACTTAGATTCCTGAATTGAGCTCTTAAGTCCTTTTGGACCGGTTAGGTAAAATATCAAAAAAAGCAATCCTAACAGTCCCACACCAAAGACAATAAAGAATGGGTGGTAAAAAGAAAGTAAGATGAGTCCGAAAACAATTTGGATAACCCCAGTTGATAAATCGATCAGAAGCTTTGGCAATCCTTTTTGAAGTGTCAAAACATCAAAAAAGCGGTTCATCAACTCAGGCATGTGAAGGTCCAAAACAGATTCCATCTTGATTCGAGGGACTCTAAATGCAAATTCAAAAGCAGCTTTTGTAAAAACTCTTCTTTGTAGATACTCCACAATTGTAATTTGAAGAACCTGCAAAACTCCAGTACCGAGAACCCCAACAATTATAAGAGTAATTAGTAGATAGACGGAGCTAAAGACAACTCCTCCTGAAATCAACTCAACGGCTGCTTGAATACCCAGCGGTAAGGTTAAACTTACAAGTCCAATTAATGCTGCGTAGACGTACACGTAAAAAATATCCTTTCGATCAGACGACAAGAGGTTGAACAATCTTTTAACCGGAGTTAAGAGTGAATCATCTTTTTGTTCATTGAAGCTCTGGTAGGCAAAAGATGTAAGTGTGAAGATTTCCCCCTCCTCGTTTGTAGAAAAATTAATTTGATTAAAATCAGGAATATTAAGCTCCTTGAGTTGACCTCCTGGCGTTATAAACTCAAGAATAACGTCTTTCTTCTTTTTTTTGATAAATGCCGGGTGAAAACCATCCTGCTGTATAAAAACAATTGTTGGTGATGCGCTATCAGTAATAAACTGAAGAAGTGTATCATGCTTCATGTATTTCTCAAAAAGCACAATGCCACTTTCATTGCCAGCCTCGATTAAATCTCGCTGAAATTCGGGAAGCTCATCATCTTCATAAAACCTTGAAATAATATCCACTCTCTCAAGTTTGGAAATATTTAAATCAATCTTGAGCTTGGTTGCACATTCCTGAAGACACCTTATTATTTGTTGGTTATTCATTTTTTTAGTGAATTGAAGATAATGGTCGACAAGAACTGATTATTACCTTTATATGGATCCTCATCTTTTTTAAGATCAGAAAGTTTTGGAAGGTGCTCTGCAAAAAATATTTGTTGATTTGCAGCTTCAAGACATGTACTTGACAAGGAGTGCGGAAATTCAAAATTTGGATTAATCTCCAACATAAAGGAAGCAATCATTACACATAGGGATTTGTATCCGATAAACACACCTTCCTTGTTGATCTCATCCACATTTTTTGTTAGATATGTTTTATCTGATTCAGTTATCACAATGCGTTGCAATACGCTTTCACTTATCCCGGGAAAATTAGGATCATCAGACAGCTTACTCGATATCAGTTCAATTGCAATTTTTAACTTTTTATCAGGATCCGAAATATTATGTGTTTCAAACGAAATCCTGTACTCCAAATAATTCCAATACCATGAAATTAAATAAATAAGTAATCGATGTTTATTTTCAAAATATCGGTAAATAGAAGCCTCTGTTGAATTGATTTTTCCTGATAACTTCTTGAATGTGAAAGCTTCAAAACCTATCTCATTGATCAAATGAATACTGTCAGACACAATTTTTTGTCCCAAATCACTTGATTGGGGATCTCTCAAATAAAGAGATGAATTGAGTTGTAATTGGAGTTTTGCTATCATGATAAATGATTCGACTATCAAATATAATAGTAAGACTATCACAACAAATAATTTTCTTATTGGTTTTCATTTTTTTTTCAATTGATTTTTGCTAACATTGAAGTCATTAGTCCTTTTTATTTTGAGTTTTTGACCTTTGGGTTCAGGTGTTAGTCCTCCTGGACCTTTTTTTATGTCTTTTTGACCCTTTTCAAGGATCTAAAAACTCAAATTATCATCCCCTTACTTTTTTAATGATCGAAATCGTACACTTTTCTGTACCATATTGTACATGCTAGAATCTTGAAATCACTCAATTATTTCCATAAGTATCTGTAAAATAGATAGTTGAGATTAATGGCACCCTTCTTGGCATATGGGACCATCGAAACCTAAACGACCAAATTGTCAATGGACAGAAAGATTAAAAAGAAAAAATGGACCGTTAAAAAGATCAGCATCTACTGTGGAAGTGGTCTTCTTGTCGTCTTTATTGTTTACAATTTTTTCCTCTCAGGAGGCGGTACACGGCTTAATGTTGAAAGAAACAAGATCAATATCGCTACAGTGCATGAAGGTGATTTTCAAGAATTTATTCCAGTAGATGGAAATGTGCTTCCTATCAAAACTATTCGATTGGATGCGATTGAAGGAGGAGTTGTTTCCAAGAAATATTACGACGGTGGAATTTTGATAGATAAGGGAGATACAATTTTAGCCTTGGCCAATAATGATTTAGTTCAAAGTTTTGTACGGGAAGAAACTCAGGCTTCTATTTTGGTAAACAATCTTGAAAATACGAAACTCAGTCTTCAAAGAAATCAATTTGATCTTCGAAGAAATTTAATTGAGCTTGATTATCAAATAGATGCTGCTAAGGATGCTTATGAAAGAGGGAAAAAGCTATTTGATGAGAAAATCATTTCGGAACAAGAGTTTTTAAACCTTAAAAGAGAATACAATCGATTAGTAGATAACCGTAAAATTCAAATCGAATCGAACAGGTTTGATTCGTTAAATGCAGTTATTCAAATAAGACAGACTGAGGAGACTTTGGTGAGAACCAGGAATAACCTCGACATGATCAAAAGAAATCTTGATAACCTTTATATAAAAGCTCCAATTGATGGAAGATTGTCAACTGTTGATGTCGAAGTTGGGGAATCTATAGGCACTGGTCAAAACATTGGACAGATAGATGATCTTAACGGATTCAAAGTTCGAGCGCAGATTGATGAGCATTACATATCCAGAATATATGCAGGACTGAATGGCACATTCACTTTTGCCGGAAATGATTTTGGCTTAGCGATTACAAAAGTGTATCCGGAAGTGAATAATGGACTTTTTGAAGTAGACATGGCTTTTGATACAATTCCAAATGGAATACGAAGAGGTCAGACACTTCAAATCAGATTGCAGTTGAGCGAAAATATTACAGCCGTTCAAATTCCAAGAGGAAGTTTTTATCAAACTACCGGCGGAAACTGGATTTTTGTGGTGAATGAAGATGAGACGGAAGCAGTAAGAAGAGATATCAGGTTAGGAAGACAAAATCAACGATACTACGAAGTAGTGGAAGGATTGCAACCTGGAGAAAAAGTTGTTGTCTCTTCATATAGGGGATATGAAGACAAAGACATTCTTGTAATTAAGTAACCTAATTAGAAATTAAAAGTATTTAAATAGACCTAAAGACTAAAACTCAATAAAATCATGGAAAACGCTAAAGCACTTATTCAAACAAAAGATTTAAAGAAATTCTACTACACTGACGAAATTGAGACAACTGCACTTGCAGGAGTTAATTTGACCATCAAAGAAGGTGAATTTGTCGCCATTATGGGACCGTCTGGTTGTGGTAAGTCAACATTACTCAATATAATTGGACTATTGGACAATCCATCTGAAGGCGAGTTTCATTTTACAGACCTTGAGATTTCAAACTACAAAGAGCGTCAAAGAGCAGACCTGCGTAAAGCCAACATCGGTTTTGTTTTCCAGAGCTTTAATTTGATTGATGAACTAACTGTTTTTGAAAACATTGAACTACCATTAATTTATTTGAAGTATTCTGCGGCAGAAAGAAAGAAAAGAGTGGAAGAGGTGATGGAGCATATGAAAATTATGCATAGAAGAAATCACTTTCCTCAGCAACTTTCAGGAGGTCAGCAACAGCGTGTGGCCATTTCAAGAGCTGTGGTTGCAAAACCTAAATTGATTCTTGCGGATGAGCCAACAGGAAACCTGGATTCGGCAAACGGACAAGAAGTAATGAACCTACTTACTGAGCTGAATGAAGCTGGGACTACAGTAATCATGGTGACTCACTCTCCGGTAGATGCGGAATATTCGCATCGTGTGGTACACTTATTTGATGGTCAGATTGTATCTGAAAACATCAATGCAAAAGAAGCTTTAGTGTAATTCTCTTCATACTTACACATATACAGACCCCATCTATCCGGTTTGGATAGATGGGTGAACTGTACCTCGAAAACCTGAAAAGAAACGACTTTTTATTATGCGAAAATTTATTTTCGGACTCATATTTTTAATTGGCGGATTTGCTGTGGCGCAAGATTCAGTTCGTGTGCTTACGCTGCAAGAGTGCTTAAATATGGCTAGCAGCAGAAACTTAACAATCAAGCAAAATCAAAATAATTTGATTGGTGCACAATCAAATAAGCGCCAAGCTTATTATAACTTTCTTCCGAACTTAAATGCATCGGGGGGGTACACGTACTTTGATGGGAATAATATTGACTTTTCCGGTCAGGTAGTGTCCAATACAAGTAGATCATCACGACCTTCTATTTCTTCTAACTTGGTGTTATTTAATGCTTTTGCTAATCACCACCTTCTCAATAGAAGAAAGCACGAATACGAATCATCAAGATATCAATTAGAGGACAGTAAAATAGCCATTAAAGCAACGGTAATTAGAAACTACCTAAGTGTGTTGGTTGATACCGAAAACGTTCGTATTTCTGATCAGCGTCTGGAGTTTCTGGAAGAGCAACTCGATAGAGAAAAAAAGCGTGTTTCCGTTGGCGTTGGTAATCTTGAAACTGTATATAATTTCCAATCGCAAGTAGCCAATGAAAAACTTAACTATGTCAATTTAAAAAATCAATATCAATCAGATTTGTTGGCCCTGTTACAATCTATTCAATTAGAAAATTATTCGGGAGTTCGTATTGCTCCCCTGGATCTTGAAAGCTTAGAAATTTTAATCGAATACGATCCATATGATCAAGTATTGGAGGAAATAATGCAGTACTCGTTTCTGCTGAAAAGTGCAGAAGAAAGTGAGTCAGCAGCTAACGCTCAGCTCAAACAAACGAAAGCCAATCGCTATCCTACTCTAACTGCAGGTGCAGCACATTCAAGAAATTACACTTCTATTCTTGATGTTGAGTACCTTGAACAATTTGAAAATACACCAAGTAACAGTGTTGGGGTTACTTTAAATATTCCGATCTTCAATAGATATCAGATCCAAAACGGCATTAACAATTCCAAAGTCACAATGCTAAACGCACAGCTCCAAAATGAGCAAACAATACTTAATGTAACCAATGCTGCGCAGAGAGACTATCTTGACCTAGTTTCTGCACAAACATCTTATAAAACTGCACAGGAGAATTATGAAGCTTTGAATCAAACTTTTGAGTTTATCAAGAAACGATTCGAAACAGGCAATACAGATTTTTATTCCTATCTAGAAAGCTTAAATAATAAGAATAGGGCAGAGGCGCAATTAATAAATGCAAGGTATACCATCGTGCTGAGAAAACGCATCCTCGACCTCTACAGGGGTAACAACTAGTCAATATAATTATATAGAGAGAATGTTTTGCCTTCGAAAAATAGAAACCTTTCTTGAAGCTTCAATGAGCCTTCAGATAATTCAGGTTTAGAAAATTCCTTTTCTACTTCGCCTTTGAAATTTAGCATGATGGCTTTCTTTTTGGAGAAAACAAGAACTTTATTGCCGATCAACTGAAAGTCCAGGATACCAGTCCAATCAAAAGAGTAGATTTTTCCTCCAAATTGATCAAGCATGTGAAGCCCATTGGTATGACTAATGAAAAGTAGATTTTGATAAGCCTGCATTTTATTGACTGAGTCACCTAAGTGAATCTGAACCTCCAATACAGTATTCTTTCTTAATGCACTTATTTTCTTTAATCGTTGTGGATTGTTCTCAACTACCCAGATATCTCCATCAGGTGCTGGGCATGCCATCATTCCTAGTTGGATACCAAAATCTGCTAAATGATAGTTTTTTGGAACAGCAGAAAATCGATCTAGTATTGTTATTTGCTGGATGTCGAAATAGAAAAGAAACGGTCTTAAATTATTCTGAACATCAATCAGCGTAATTGATGAGGTGTTCGATAGCGAGAAATTTTCCAATAGATTTCCGTTTCCATCATACTTTGTAAAGCCACCATCAGCAAAACCTAAATAAAAGTCTCCTTTGTAATCTGAGGCATAGGCAGTTACTGATTTCTTTAATGCTATGGTTTTTACATGCTGCCAGTCTTGAGCTTCAACAATATAGGCTTGCAGAAGTAAGATGCTAGCCTTTAAAAGTCTTAAGAGTAGCCTGATTCCCATCAAATTCTAAATAGTTGCAGTGTGTAATCCACTCTCCTAAGTTAACGTATGTTGACGTATCACTTACAGCCAATTCCAACGGTAAGTGACGATGACCAAACACGTAATAGTCGTGATGAATTTCTTTTTCTACTCCTTTACAATATGAAAACAACCTTTCCTTGTCCTCACCTTCAAATTGTTCCTCAGAAGGTGAAGCTCTGCTTTTGCTACTCCAGTATTTAGCAATAGAAATACCCAGATCAGGATGAATCCACTTAAACATCCATATACATGCTGAGTTAGTGAAGATTTTCTTTATGACTTTAAAGCGAGTATCACCGTGCCCCAACCCATCCCCGTGCCCAAGAAAGAATTTCTTGCCATTGACCTGAAGCTCTGCAGTATTTCTTATAACGGGTATTTGAAGTTGGTTAGGGAAATAATCTCCAAGCCATAAGTCATGATTGCCAACAAATAAAAAGATTTGTACACCTCGATCCTTTAATTCAGCAAGTTTCCCCAGGAATCGAATAAAGCCCTTAGGTATTGTGGTCTTATACTCAAACCAGAAATCGAACGTATCACCCAATAAAAAAATGGCTGAAGCATCGCTTGATATATGCTCCAGCCATTTAATAATTTTCTTTTCGCGATGGAAACTTTCTTCTGCGTTAGGCGCGCCTAAATGAAAGTCGCTAGCAAAATAAATTTTCTTGCCTGAAGGTAGCTCCTCTATAGAGCTTATTAGCTCAGGATTTACCTTCTTCACTTATTTTTCAGTCTCAGCAGTAGACTCTTCTTTCTCTACAGCTTCTTTCACTTCATTCTTCACCTTATCTAACCCCTTTTTCTTTTCCTCTTTCTTAATCTCTTTTTCAGACTCTTCTTCGTCAGACGTTCCATTAGTGAAAGCATCATAAGTGGTTTGAGTTTTAAAAGGTCGCTTACCTATTAACCCTTCAAGGTCAGATTGGAAGATGATTTCTCTTTTCAGCAACTCTTTTGCAAGTATCTCTAGCTCTTTCTTCTTGGAAAGAAGTAATTTTTTCGTACGTTGATAGGCAACATCAATGAGTGCTTTCACCTCTTTATCTATAAGCTCTGCAGTTGCATCTGAATACGGTTTTGTGAAATTGTAATCAGATTGCTTAGAATCATAGAATGAAACATTACCAATTTTATCATTCATGCCGTAAACAGAAACGATGCTGTAAGCAAGCTTTGTGATACGTTCAAGATCACTCAGTGCACCAGTAGATATTTTTCCAAAGATGATATCCTCAGCTACCCTACCTCCAAGTGCCATGCACATCTCATCCATTAATTGCTCCGTCTGATAAAGAAATTGCTCTTTTGGTAAATATTGTGCATAACCTAATGCAGCAACTCCACGAGGTACAATACTGACTTTTACCAAAGGATCAGCATGCTCCAAAAACCAGCCAGCTACTGCATGACCAGCCTCATGATAGGCAACAATCTTTTTCTCTTCAGGAGAAATAATTTTGTTTTTCTTCTCAAGACCTCCAATCACACGATCAATTGCATCATGAAAATCGGTCATATCCACCTTTTTCTTATCCTTACGTGCTGCGATTAATGCAGCTTCATTGCAGACATTTGCTATTTCAGCACCAGCAAAACCAGGGGTCTGTGCAGCAAGCTTCTTTGTATCCACGTCTTTTGACAATTGAATAGGTTTGATATGCACCTTAAATATTGCTTCTCTTCCTACAATGTCGGGTTTATCAATACTTATTTGTCTATCGAAACGCCCAGGTCTTAAGAGAGCAGAATCTAAAACATCAGGTCTATTTGTAGCAGCAAGAATGATGACGCCTGCATCAGTAGAAAATCCATCCATTTCCACCAGGAGTGAGTTTAATGTGTTCTCACGCTCGTCATTTGATCCGGGCATTTGACCTCTTCCTCTAGATCTGCCTATAGCATCTATTTCATCAATAAATACAATACATGGTGCTTTTTCCTTTGCCTGCTTGAAAAGGTCTCTCACCCTTGCAGCACCTACTCCAACAAACATTTCTACGAAATCTGATCCGGATAGCGTAAAAAATGGAACACCTGCCTCACCTGCAACAGCTTTAGCTAGTAGCGTTTTACCAGTTCCTGGAGGGCCTACCAGCAATGCTCCCTTTGGAATTTTACCGCCGAGTTTGGTGAACTTTTCCGGGTTCTTTAGAAATTCAACGATCTCACGAATTTCCTCTTTTGCTTCTTCCAGACCTGCGGCATCAGAAAAAGTTATTTTTACCTTATTCTGTGCATCAAATAGCGAAGCTCTTGATTTACCAATGTTAAAGATTTGACCTCCAGGGCCACCGCCCCCGGTCATTCTTCTCATCAGGAACCAAAATCCAAAAATCAGCAATACAAGAAATCCCCAGTTAAAGAATATATTCGTGTAATCACTTCTTTCCTCTATTTTGTAATCAAATTGCTGATCATCAGGTAATTCAGCCATTAGATCTTCAAAATCTCTCACAAATTTTTCGATACTTACGATTTCAACCTTGTAGTGAGGTCCACCGCCAGCATCTAGAATACTTTTGTTTTGATCTAGTTCAATCTTATACTTCGTGTTACTTAGTGCCTCTGGCTTGAGTGTTACCTCTATAAAATCTTGATTTTTAACCAGTATTACTTTCTGTACATCATTGGACCGAACCATTTTCTCAAACGATCTGAAGGTGGTAGTTACAGCACCACTGTCATTCGAAAATATAGTCAATCCAATCACTAATGCTAATAGTCCACCGATCAACCAGCCTTGAAATCCAGGGCGAGGTTTTGGAGCATCTTTTCTTTTTTTATCGGGCATTTTTTCTGTTTCTCCTGTAAAATTTTTGTTTAGCTAACGGGGCGTCAGTTTATTAGTTTTCTTCGACACGAGTAATCTTCGCATCTCCCCACAATTCCTCTAATCCGTAAAAAGTTCTCTTTTCTTTATTAAATACGTGTGCTACCACATCTACATAATCCAATAATATCCACTCTTTGTTTTGTTGACCCTCTCTTTTCCAAGGATTCTGTTTAGAATTTTTATGTATTTGCTCTTCTATAGAATCTGAAATTGCATCTATTTGTGTGTCTGAATTGCCACTACAAATCACGAAATAGTCAGCGATTGCATGCTTCACCTCTCTTAAATCCATAACCACAACGTCCATGGCTTTTTTTTCTTTCATCCCTTCTACAACCCACTCACTAAGAATTTCTGAGTTGACATCTTTACTTACCTGCTGATTCACTAATAGATTACAATTAATTTTGCCGCAAATTTACATTAATTCTATTGCATAAATTCTTTGCCAAACCCTTATTCTTAGGTAAAAAAGTGGTTTTCCTGCCACAATGTCATTCAACTAACGACGAGTTGATGTTATTGACAAAAAATTCTGCAGTTCCTGAAGGAATGGTTGTATTTACAGATAATCAGATCAAAGGCAAAGGTCAAAGAGGGAATGATTGGATTTCTGACCCTGGTAGAAATGTTTTAATGTCCGTATTGTTGCTCCCTAAATTTATTGCCCCTGCTTCACAATTTAACTTAAACCTAATCTCGGGGCTGGCTATTGTTGAGACACTAAGAAGAGAAACATCTAAAAAAATACTTCTTAAATGGCCCAATGATGTTTACCTAAATGAAAAAAAAATTGCCGGAATCCTTATAGAAAGCATTGTTAGAGGCAGTAAAATAGAAGCGAGCATCGTCGGAGTAGGATTAAATGTAAATCAACATGAATTCTCAGTATCAAATGCAACATCTCTTTTTATAGAGGAAGGAGCGGAATTTGATAAGTTGGAAATAATGGAATCGTTCCTATGTAACATGGAGAGGTGGTACTTAAAGCTAAAAAACGGTGTAAATGAGGAGATTTTAGCCACTTACCATAATCTTTTAATGTGGCGAGGAGAGAAAAGGATTTTTAGATCTTCAAAAGGAGAGTTTGAAGGGGAAATTATTGGAATTAATAATCAAGGGCAACTAGAAATCAGTTCGGTTAATGGTCTTATGACTTTCAATATCAAGGAAGTCGAATTCATCAGATAAGAATCATCTTTGACTAAAGGAACCTAAATGAATTTCGATGGTTATATCTTTGCAGTCTGAAAAAGAAAGTAATTCGAGAAATATTTAATCAATGAGTGTAACTACGGAAAAATTTAAGGTAAAAGACATTGCCCTTGCAGATTGGGGGCGGAAAGAAATTGAATTGGCTGAAGCTGAAATGCCTGGCCTAATGGCATTGCGGGATGAGTACGGAGCAAGTAAGCCATTAGCTGGAGCACGAATAGCTGGTTGTCTTCATATGACAATTCAAACGGCTGTATTAATCGAAACGCTAGTTGATTTGGGTGCGGAAGTTACATGGTCCTCATGTAATATCTTTTCAACCCAGGATCATGCAGCAGCAGCAATTGCCAACGCAGGAATTCCTGTATATGCATGGAAAGGAATGAACGATGAAGAGTTCGATTGGTGTATAGAACAGACACTTTTTGCATTCGAAGGAGGAAAACCACTAAATATGATTCTTGACGATGGTGGTGATCTGACCAACATGGTTTTGGATAAGTATCCAGAACTAGTAAACGACATCAGAGGACTTTCTGAAGAAACAACTACTGGAGTTCACAGACTGTACGAGCGCATGAAAAATGGCACACTTCCAATGCCTGCAATCAACGTAAACGACTCTGTAACCAAATCAAAATTTGATAATAAGTATGGATGTAAAGAGTCGCTTGTGGATGCCATTAGAAGAGCAACTGATATCATGCTTGCGGGTAAGGTTGCGGTTGTAGCAGGGTACGGTGACGTTGGAAAGGGGTCTGCAGCTTCTTTAAGAGGAGCAGGTGTTCGTGTGATTGTTACAGAAATAGATCCAATTTGTGCGCTTCAGGCTGCTATGGATGGATTTGAAGTGAAGAAAATGTCAGATGCGGTTTCCAGAGCTGATATCATTGTTACTGCAACAGGTAATAAAGACATAATAAGAGGCGAGCACTTTGAAAAGATGAGAGATAAGGCGATCGTATGTAACATTGGTCACTTTGATAATGAAATTGATATGGCTTGGCTGAAGAAAAATCATGGGTCTTCTCATATCGAAATCAAGCCTCAGGTAGACTTGTACAATGTGAACGGCAATGACATTATCGTCCTGGCTGAAGGTAGATTGGTAAACTTAGGATGCGCCACTGGTCACCCATCATTTGTAATGTCAAACTCATTCACCAACCAAACATTAGCACAAATTGAGCTTTGGAAAAACCATGAAAATTATGAAAATGCAGTTTACATGCTTCCAAAGCATCTGGATGAAAAAGTAGCAGCGCTACATCTATCCAAGATTGGTGTTGAGCTGGATTCATTATCCAAAGATCAGGCAGAGTACATTGGAGTGGAGGTTGAAGGACCATTTAAGCCAGAATATTATAGATATTAAGTATACGGAATTGCTAAAATGAGAGGATTCTTCTTGATTGGAGAATCCTTTTTTTTATATAATGGGGTCATGACTCATTGGCAGGCTTTTAGAAAGTGGCAGGTTTTTAGCATTGAAATGGTTAGCTGGATTATGTTACTTATAGTGTCATACAGTGAACAATAGGTAATGAATGAAGTTCTAATACTAGGTAATTCAATGCAATTGAACTTATTTAGAACTATTCTAAATCAAGCGCGTATATTGATGTACATACACGTAAAATGTGAAGACAAATGACTAATCAAGTAGAGACACCAGTAAAAAGAACATATTCTGAAACTAAAAAAGTACAGGTTTTCGATGGTGAGTTTATGCCGCACGTAGATTCTATGTACAATTTTGCTTATCGACTTACTTTCGATGAAGACGATGCGAAGGATTTAGTTCAGGATACTTACATGAAAGCATTTCGATTCATTAATTCGTTTCAGGAAGGGACTAATGCAAAAGCGTGGCTTTACAGAATTCTCAAGAATAGTTTCATTAACGATTACAGAAAGAAAAGTAAACAACCTGCTAAGGTTGATTATCAGGAAGTTGAACAATTTTATAACTCAGAAGATACTCCGGCGAACGCGACTGTAGATTTAAGATTGGAGACTACCAAAGACATGATTGGTGATGAAATCAGTAATGCACTAAATTCTTTGGCGGTGGATTTTAGAACCGTAGTGATCTTGTGCGACCTGGAAGGATTTACATATGAAGAAATGGCGAAAATATTGGATATCCCGATAGGAACAGTCCGTTCCAGACTCCATAGAGCAAGAAATTTACTGAGAGAAAAATTGGGGACTTATGCTCTGTCAATGGGCTATAATTAGAAAGGAACTTTTTAGTCTTTCTTTCCATTGCATACTTAATAATACCAAAACAACTTTCTTGAAATGTCCGATTGTCCCGATTGTGGTTGCAGTGATTTTGATAAGTGCCTGAGGATTTTAAACCTGATGCTGGATAATGAAGCAACTGCCAACCAAGAAGAGTTTTTCTATACTCACATTGAAAAGTGTATGGTTTGTTTTGCTCACTACAATGTAGAAAAACAAATCCGTCAGTTGCTTAGGACAAAACTTAACAACAAAGCCGTTCCTCACGCATTAGCTAACGATATACGAAGTAAAATTGTACGTTAAGACAAGTATCTTGATTAGGTATTGTCACCTGAATTTTTCAGGCTTAACTTCGCTGGATGAAAGGAAAAGCTATCATATTTTCTGCCCCATCAGGTGCAGGTAAAACGACTATCGTTCATAGTCTGCTAGATAGAATTCCAAGTTTACGTTTTTCAATTTCTGCCACTACACGAGCCCAACGCCCCACTGAAATCAATGGGCGAGACTATTATTTTCATACAGTCGATGAATTTACTGCAAAGCAAAAATCAGGAGAGCTTATGGAGTGGGAAGAGGTTTACGCAGATACTTTTTATGGAACACTTAGAAGTGAAGTTGAAAGAATTTGGTCAGAGGGCAATCATGTCATCTTCGATGTAGATGTTAAAGGGGGAAAAAAACTCAAAGAAATCTTTAAAGACAAAGCCATCTCGATTTTTGTTAAAGTGAAAGACGAAAGCGTTTTGAGAGAACGACTTCAAATGAGAAATACGGAGAGCGAAGAGATACTCAATATGAGGGTCAGTAAAGCATCAGAAGAAATGAAAGAAGAAAAATGTTTCGATAAAGTGGTGCTTAATGAAAATTTAGATGATGCGATAGATACGGCTGAATTGATTGTAAAATCATTTATAAGGAGTTAATGGAAGTAGGATTATTTTTCGGTTCATTTAATCCCATCCACACCGGGCACATGATTATAGCTAACCTCGTGAAAGAGACGACCAGCGTAGATGAAGTTTGGTTTATTGTTAGTCCACAAAACCCGTTCAAAAAAAACAAGAGTCTCTTACACGAATTTGATAGGCTAGATATGGTCAATGCTGCAATAGGTGATGACTATCAATTTCGGTCTAATGATGTGGAATTCAATATGCCACGCCCCAGTTATACAATTGATACGCTCACAGTTCTTCAGGAAAAGTACCCAGAAAAAAAATTTCATTTGATAATTGGAGAGGACAACCTCGCTTCATTTCCGAAATGGAAGAATCATGATCAAATTCTTGAACATTTTGGATTGATTGTCTATCCGAGACCAAATTCAACAAAGTCGGAACTGGAGAAACTTGAAAATATTACAATAATTGACGCTCCCGAAGTAGACATTTCTGCTACATTAATTAGAAAACTCGTCAAAGAAGGAAAATCAATTAAATACTTGGTTCCGGAAGCGGTGGAAAAATTAATAAAAGCAAAAAAACACTTTCAGTAGCTTACACAGTCATGATATCCTTCTCCTTTATCTCAACAAGTCTGTCGATTTTGTCTACGTAAGTGTCTGTTAGTTTTTGCACATCATCTTCTGCGCCTTTCACTAGATCTTCTGAAACACCATCAAGCTTTTTCAAGGAATCATTAGTGTCTTTCCTGGCATTCCTTATACTAATCTTTCCTTTCTCAGCTTCGGCTTTTACTTGTTTCATAAGCTGAATCCTTCTTTCTTCAGTAAGAGGAGGAATGTTTATACGAATTTGTTCACCATCATTTTGTGGATTAAATCCAAGATTACTATTGATGATAGCTCTTTCAATTTCCTGAAGCATTGCTTTTTCCCATGGCTTTACGCTCAGTGTTCGTGCATCAGGTGTAGTTACTCCTGCCACCTGGTTTAAAGGAGTCATTGATCCATAGTATTCAACCTCAACTCCATCAAGCATACTTGGCATGGCTTTACCAGCTCGGATTTTGGCAAATTCATCTTTAGTGTGCTGAACGGCACTTTCCATCATTTCTTTTGCCGTGTCAAGATATATCTCTATTTCTTCCATGTTAAAAAATTCAAATTATGAATGAATAAGTGTACCAACCTCTTCTCCAGCTACAATTTTTTGCAGGTTACCCGGCTTGTTCATATCAAAAACAATTATAGGTAAATTATTTTCCTGGCAAAGTGTAAAGGCAGTCATGTCCATAATGTTCAGGTTTTTCTCATAGGCTTCCTGAAAGGATATTTTAGAAAACCTCTTGGCATCCGAATCTTTTTCAGGATCAGCTGAATAGACACCATCTACCCTTGTTCCCTTTAACACAACATCAGCCTCTATTTCTATTGCTCTCAAGCTGGCAGTAGAATCCGTAGTGAAATATGGATTACCTATACCCGCTCCAAAAATCACAACTCTACCTTTTTCCAAATGTCTTATAGCTCTTCTTCTTATGAAAGGCTCGCAAACCTGTTCCATTTTCAAACCTGCCATTAAGCGAGTGTACATGCCATGCTTTTCAAACATACTTTGAAGGGCCATGGCATTGATAACAGTTGCCAACATTCCCATGTAGTCACCTTGCACTCTATCTATACCGGATGATTCTGCTTCAACACCTCTGAAAATATTACCACCACCGATCACAACAGCAACCTCAATTCCATCATCCACTACTTGCTTTATTTCCTTTGCATACTGGGTCAACCGATTCGAATCTATTCCGTGGTTTTGATCTCCCATTAAAGCCTCTCCGCTAAGCTTAAGTAGTATTCGTTTGTAGGTCATTCTCTTTGTTAAATCTATATGATTAAATCGTGCAAATATATAAGGATTAAGCTCAGGTTATTCGAACGTAATGAGCACTTGATTTTTTTCTACATTCCCTTTTTCTCTAATATGAACTTTACTCACCTTACCTTCTCCGGGAGCCTTAATGACATTTTCCATTTTCATAGCTTCTAATACAAGTAATTTGTCTCCTTGCTGAACTTCATCTCCCTCGGAAACAAGAATATTAAGAATAGATCCTGGCATTGGTGCTTTAATATCCTTAACTATAGTGCTTGCCGCCATATTCATTCCAAGTTTGTCTAAAATTTGATCGATATGGTCGGTTACTGAAACCTCAACCAACTGATCATTGATCTTTAATTTCATTTCCTTCCCTTCAGATTCAACAACATCCACTCGGTAAATCTTATTGGCTTTGAAAACTTTGAAAGAAGAATTACTAATTCTTACAATTTCCCCATCAAAGAGCTGATCATTCAGGTAAATTTCATCCTTCTTCTTTTCTAAATTAATTTTCGCGGAATTACCAACCTGTATTTGTAACATATAAATGAGGTTAAATTAAAGTTGAGCAAAGCTATTGATTGAAATGAGCATTCAAAACTTCATAAGGAATTTTACACGTTAAGAGCTTAAAAAGCTTAATAATATCAGCTGTTTCAATAAAAAATCTGTTAATACTGATGAATTAGTTTTTTATATGAAAATGAAAGTTTGATTAGTTCAAAAAACGATATACTTTTGCAATCCTTTTTCTGGAAAGCGTCTGGAAAAAGTTGTTCTTAAAAGTGTTTTAAATAGGGGAGATACTCAAGCGGCCAACGAGGACAGACTGTAAATCTGTTGGTGTATTCCTTCGCAGGTTCGAATCCTGCTCTCCCCACCATTTTAAGCGGGTGTAGCTCAGTTGGTAGAGCGACAGCCTTCCAAGCTGTAGGTCGCGGGTTCGAGCCTCGTCACCCGCTCAAATCTTTGTCTTTATATCTGAAAAGTGTAAGGATAAAGTCTTTGAGCTCTTTCGTTCAAAAATCTGAACTCCAAGAGTTCTGGTTAAAGCCGATGTAGCTCAGGGGTAGAGCGTTTCCTTGGTAAGGAAGAGGTCAGGGGTTCAAATCCCCTCATTGGCTCTTTTAAGAGGAAAGAATTAGAAAATAGAGTAATAACAATAAATTAAACAAAACGAGGATTATCAAGCATGGCTAAAGAAACCTTTGATCGTTCGAAACCACACGTAAATATTGGTACAATCGGACACGTTGACCATGGTAAAACAACTTTAACTGCTGCAATTTCGGCTGTACTGGCTGGAAAAGGTTTAGCAGATATTAAAGATTTCTCTTCTATCGATAACGCACCGGAAGAGAAGGAAAGAGGTATTACCATTAATACTTCACACATTGAGTATCAGACGGAAAAACGTCACTATGCTCACGTGGACTGCCCTGGTCACGCGGATTATGTAAAAAACATGGTAACAGGAGCAGCTCAGATGGATGGAGCTATTATCGTTGTAGCAGCAACTGATGGCCCAATGCCTCAAACAAGAGAGCACATCCTTCTTTCAAGGCAGGTAGGTGTACCAGCACTAGTTGTCTTCATGAACAAAGTTGATTTGGTTGATGATCCAGAACTTCTTGAATTAGTTGAAATGGAGATCAGGGAACTACTTTCTGATTATGACTTCCCAGGTGATGATATCCCTGTAATTCAAGGATCTGCGCTTGGCGGTCTTAATGGAGATGCTAAGTGGGTAGAAAAAATTGAAGAGCTGATGGATGCTGTGGATGAGTACATCCCACTTCCAGAAAGAGCGGTAGATAAAGATTTCTTGATGCCAGTAGAGGACGTATTCTCAATTACTGGTAGAGGAACAGTTGCTACAGGTAGAATTGAAAGAGGGGTAATTAACTCTGGAGATCCTGTTGATATCATTGGTATGGGAGCTGAAGGCCTTAAGTCCACAATCACTGGAGTTGAGATGTTCCGTAAAATTCTAGATAGAGGTGAGGCAGGTGATAATGTTGGTCTTCTTTTGAGAGGTATTGAAAAAGATCAGATCAAAAGAGGTATGATTATCTGTAAGCCAGGATCAGTAACACCTCATGCGAAATTCAATGCAGAGGTTTACGTTCTGTCAAAAGAAGAAGGTGGACGTCATACTCCATTCTTTAACAAATACAGACCTCAGTTTTACCTTAGAACTACAGATGTAACAGGTGAGATTATGCTTCCTGAGAATGTAGAGATGGTAATGCCGGGTGATAACATTACAATTGAAGTGAACTTAATTAACCCAGTTGCGCTAGAGAAAGGATTGCGATTTGCGATCAGAGAAGGTGGACGAACTGTAGGTTCAGGTCAGGTAACTGAAATTCTTGATTAATAAATAATTATCCCGACGCACACAGTGTAGTCGGGATTTGTTTATACAAACTGATTACTCTAAATTTGCAGTCCTTTTGGGACTGCTTGTTTTTTACGGGTGTAGCTCAATTGGTAGAGTAGCGGTCTCCAAAACCGTTGGTTGGGGGTTCGAGTCCCTCCTCCCGTGCTTTTAATTTGAAGGAAAATTATGTCTAAAGTTATTACTTTTTTCAAAGAGTCATACGACGAGCTGTCACATAAAGTGTCATGGCCGAAGTATAGCGATTTGCAAAACAGTGCCATTTTGGTGCTAGTTGCTTCATTGATCTTTGCACTTATGATTGGTGCAATAGACTATGCCTTCGAGAATTTAATGGAATTTATTTACCAAGAACTATAATACGTACGGGTCAGGATGGAGCATAAGTGGTACGTAGTACGAGCCGTAAGCGGTAAGGAAAGAAAAGTTAAAGAAGCGATCGAAAATGAAGTCGTTCGTCAGGAATTAGCTGATTACATCCCTCAGGTACTTATTCCTTCGGAAAAAGTATACGAGATGCGAAACGGTAAAAAAAGAGTAAGAGAAAGAAATTTTTTTCCAGGATATGTATTGATCCAAGCTGACTTCTCCAATGGCGAGGTACAACACCTGGTAACGAATAAAGAGCTAATTCCAAATGTGATCGGCTTTCTAGGATCAACAGGAAGTAGCACTACAAAAGATCCAATTCCTTTAAGACAAGCTGAGGTGAATAGAATCCTTGGTAAGGTTGATGAGGTTGAGGAATACGAAGAGAAGCTCGATACCCCATTCATTGTGGGTGAGAGTGTGAAAGTGATGGACGGTCCCTTTAGTGGCTTCACGGGTACAGTAGAGGAGGTTTTTGAGGATCGTAAGAAGCTTAATGTTACGGTTAAGATTTTTGGCAGAAATACACCTGTCGAATTGAATTATATACAGGTAGAAAAAGAAGATTAATAAGGTAAGAAATGGCTAAAGAAATATCAGGCTATTTGAAATTACAGATTCGTGGAGGGGCGGCAAATCCGTCACCACCAGTTGGACCGGCGCTTGGAGCTAAAGGTCTGAATATTATGGACTTCTGTAAGCAATTTAATGCAAGAACTCAGGATAAGCCAGGACAGCTTCTTCCGGTTGTTGTTACGATTTATACAGATAAGTCTTTCGACTTTGTAATTAAAACGCCTCCGGCAGCTTCACTAATAATGGAAGCCGCTAAGTTGAAAAAAGGATCTTCCGAGTCAAACCGTGTGAAAGTTGGGTCAGTATCTTGGGATCAGGTGAAAGTTATTGCTGAAACTAAGATGCCGGATTTAAACTCATTCAGTATTGAGTCTGCCATGAAAGTGGTTGCCGGTACTGCAAGAAGCATGGGTGTGAAAATTTCAGGTAAAGCCCCTTGGGCAAATTAATATTTGGAAATGGGAAAGCTTACAAAAAATCAAAAGAAAGCTCACGAACTTTTAGAGATCGGAAAAGAGTATTCTTTGGAAGAGGCTTCCAAGCTTGTGAAGGAAATTACTTTCACAAAGTTTGATGCTTCTATCGATGTTGACATCCGATTGGGTGTTGACCCAAAGAAAGCTGATCAAATGGTTCGGGGAGTAGTATCTCTTCCTCATGGCGTAGGAAAAGATGTGAGAGTATTGGTGCTATGCACACCTGATAAAGAGCAAGAAGCAAAAGATGCTGGTGCTGATCATGTTGGTTTAGATGATTATGTGAAGAAGATTGAAGGAGGATGGACGGATATTGACGTAATTATCACCATGCCAACAGTGATGGCGCAGGTTGGTAAACTCGGACGGGTTCTTGGACCTAGAGGTTTGATGCCTAATCCAAAGTCAGGAACAGTGACAATGGATATTGGACAGGCAGTGAAAGAAGTGAAAGCTGGTAAAATCGACTTTAAGGTTGATAAGTTTGGAATCATCCACACAAGTGTGGGTAAAGTATCATTCGATGCTGACAAGATCAGAGAGAATGTTGTAGAAATGATCCAGACCGTTTCAAAATTGAAGCCTGCCTCATCAAAAGGCACGTACTTCAGGTCGATTACACTATCATCAACAATGAGTAGTGGAATAGCAATTGATAAAAGTAGCATAGCGAACATTTAAGAGTTATGACGCGACAAGACAAAGCACAATTAATAAGTGACCTTACTGAAAAGTTTAAGGAAACAGATCATTTCTATATAGCTGATACTTCTGGACTCACAGTAGCTGAGATCAACAAGTTCAGAGAAATGTGCTTCAACAAAGGAGTAGAGTATAAGCTTGTTAAAAACACGCTTATCAAAAAGGCACTTGAGAATGTAGAAGGAGATTACTCGTCATTAGATGAAGTATTGAAGGGTACGTCTGGTGTAATGTTCGTAAATGAAATTGCGAACGCTCCTGCGAAGATTATCAAAGAATTCAAGAAAGAGGATTCTAACGATAGACCGAAATTCAAGGCTGCTTCCATAGACTCGGATTTATTCATTGGTGAAGATCAACTAGGAGCGCTTGCTAGCTTGAAATCTAAGCAAGAGCTTATTGGTGATATCGTCACGTTATTGCAATCGCCTGCTAAGAATGTACTTACTCTGCTTCAGAGTGGAGAACATAAGCTTGCTGGCATTGTTAAAACACTTTCAGAAAGAGAGAATTAAAAATTTTTAAAACAGAATTAACACTTAATAAAATGGCGGATTTAAAAGAATTTGCAGAGCAATTAGTAAACCTTTCAGTAAAAGAGGTAAACGAATTAGCTAACATCCTTAAAGATGAGTACGGAATTGAGCCAGCTGCAGCAGCAGGACCAGTAATGGTTGCTGGTGGTGGTGGAGCTGAAGGTGGCGCTGAAGAAGAAAAATCTTCTTTTGACGTGATCCTTAAGTCTCCAGGTGGTGCAAAACTTGCTATCGTTAAGTTGGTAAAAGAACTTACTGGATTAGGCCTGAAAGAAGCAAAAGAGCTTGTTGACGGTGCTCCTAAAGCAGTGAAGGAAGGTATCGCTAAGGACGAAGCTGAAGCATTGAAAAAGCAGCTTGAGGAAGCTGGTGCTGAAGTAGAATTAAAGTAATTAGCACATAGTACAAAGGCATAGGGCCTGGCCCCTGACAAGCAAGTCAGGGTCAGGTCTTTTCCTGTTTGTATATAATGCTAAGCGTTCTTTTTCAAATTTATTAAACTAAAACTCCGTAAGCTTTGGCTAACAACAATAACACGAGAATCAATTTCTCTTCAATCAAATCAGTTATTGATTATCCGGATTTCCTGGATGTACAATTAAAGTCATTCGTTGACTTTTTCCAACTAGACACACCTGCTGAGCATAAGGAAGGTGAAGGCCTTTATAAGGTGTTTATGGAAAACTTTCCAATCACGGATTCTAGAGAGAATTTCGTCTTGGAATTTGTGGACTACACCGTAGATCCTCCAAAATACAGCATTCAAGAATGTATTGAGCGAGGGTTAACATATTCAGTTCCATTGAAGGCAAAACTTCGTCTACTGTGTAATGACGAAGAAAATGAAGATTTTGAAACGATTGAGCAGGAAGTGTTTTTGGGAAATATCCCATACATGACTGAGAAAGGCTCATTCGTAATTAATGGAGCTGAGCGAGTGATTGTATCACAGCTGCATAGATCTCCAGGTGTATTCTTTGCACAAAGCAAGCACACAAACGGGACCCTTCTTTACAGTGCAAGAATTATCCCTTTTAAAGGTTCTTGGATTGAATTTGCAACGGATGTAAACAATGTAATGTATGCTTACATCGATCGTAAAAAGAAGTTTCCAATTACCACACTTCTTAGGTCTATCGGATACGGTTCAGATAAGGAAATTCTAGACCTTTTTGGACTATCAGAAGAGATTGAAGCGACTGAAAAAGATCTTAAGAAAGTTATCGACCGAAGACTTGCTGCAAGGGTATTAAGAACCTGGACAGAGGATTTCGTGGATGAAGATACTGGAGAGGTAGTTTCTATTGATAGAAACGAGGTAGTGCTGGAACGTGATAGCATGATCACTGAAGATGATATTCAAACAATCATTGACTCTGGTTCTAAATCAATCATTATCCATAGAAAGGATGTGAATATTGCTGAATATTCCATCGTTTATAATACGCTCCAAAAGGATAATTCAAACTCGGAGAAAGAGGCAGTTGAGCAGATTTATCGTCAGTTGAGAAATACGGAGGCTCCTGATGAACAAACTGCACGTGATATAATCACCAGCTTATTCTTCTCTGACAAAAGATACGACCTAGGAGAAGTAGGAAGATACCGAATTAACAAAAAATTGGGTATTGATACTGACTGGGACAGAAGGGTACTATCTACAGAGGATATTATCTTAATTGTTAAGTACCTAATTGGACTTATCAACAGTAAAGCAGTGGTCGATGATATTGATCACTTAAGTAATAGAAGGGTAAGAACAGTAGGAGAACAGCTGTATTCTCAATTTGGTGTTGGTTTAGCTAGAATGGCTAGAACAATCCGAGAAAGAATGAATGTTCGAGATAATGAAGACTTTAAGCCAGTTGACCTAATCAACGCAAGGACTTTATCCTCAGTAATTAACTCATTCTTTGGTACGAATCAATTATCTCAGTTTATGGATCAAACGAATCCACTTGCGGAGGTAACGCATAAAAGAAGAATGTCAGCATTAGGGCCCGGAGGACTCTCCCGAGAGAGAGCAGGTTTCGAGGTTCGAGATGTTCACTATACCCACTACGGTAGACTATGTACAATTGAAACACCTGAGGGACCAAATATTGGTTTGATCTCTTCACTTTGCGTTCACGCAAAAGTGAATCAAATGGGATTCATTGAAACACCATATAGAGAGGTAGGAAAAGGAACAGTAGATATGTCAGGTAATGTAAAATACCTGACAGCAGAAGAGGAAGATACCCATAACATTGCTCAGGCAAATGCGCCATTGTCAGAGAAAGGTAAATTCTTAAACGACAAAATTAAAGCACGATTTGAAGGTGACTTCCCACTTTGCAGTGAAGATGAAGTTAGCTACATGGACGTTGCTCCAAACCAGATTGTATCTGTTGCAGCATCCATGATTCCATTCCTTGAACATGATGATGCAAATAGGGCCTTAATGGGATCAAACATGCAGCGTCAAGCAGTTCCATTAATGAGACCACAGGCACCTATAGTGGGAACCGGTCTTGAGGAGCGTGTTGCACTGGATTCAAGAGCTTTGATTAGAGCAGAAGGAGATGGGGTAATTGAATACGTCGATGCTACTAAAATTACGGTAAGATACAGCCTTGATGATGATCAGCAAGTCATTTCATTTAATGATTCTGTTGTAACATATGACTTGGTTAAGTTCAGAAGAACCAATCAGGATACATGTATCAATCTAAAACCGATCGTTGAAAAGGGAGAAAAGGTTAAGAAAGGACAAGCCCTTTGCGATGGATTTGCTACTGAAAAAGGGGAGCTTGCGCTCGGGATCAATATGCAGGTTGCCTTCATGCCTTGGCAGGGATACAACTTCGAGGATGCGATTGTAATTTCTGAGCGAGTCGTTCGGGAAGATATCTTTACATCTATTCATATCGATGAGTTCGAGCTTGAAGTTCGAGATACCAAGCGTGGTGAGGAAGAACTTACAAGTGAGATTCCAAACGTTTCCGAAGAGGCTGTTAAAAATCTTGATGAAAATGGAATCATCCGAACAGGCGCTGAAATTAAAGAGGGTGATATCCTTATAGGTAAGATCACTCCTAAAGGAGAATCTGATCCAACACCGGAAGAAAAACTGCTTAGAGCGATCTTCGGAGATAAAGCGGGTGATGTAAAAGATGCTTCATTGAAAGCGTCCCCCTCTCTGAAAGGTGTAGTAATTGACACCAAACTTTTCTCCAGACCGAAGAAAGATAAGGACGTAAGAGCACGAGCAAAGAAAGAAGTTGAGCTACTTAAGAATAGGTATAGCCAACAATTGACTGAAGCTCGTACTACGATGATTGATAAAATCACTAAACTTCTTGAAGGGAAAACCTGTCAAGGTATAAAGCACAAGTTTGGTGAAGAAGTAATGAGCAAGGGAGTGAAGTTTAGCAGAAAGAATATTGAAGCTAACCTTTTCCCTCCTAAGAATAAGTATAGAGATGAGAGTAATTACAACGTGCCCGAAGAGGCTAATCTTATCTCGGACTTAATAATTGAAAACTGGGTAACTGATGAAAAAACAAATCAGCTGGTATTCAAGCTTATCAAGAATTACATGGGATACAGAAATGATATTTCAGGTCATTTCAAGAGAGAGAGATTTACGCTAGAGGTTGGAGATGAACTTCCAGCTGGTATCGTTCAACTTGCCAAGGTTTATGTTGCTAAGAAACGTAAACTACAAGTGGGTGATAAGATGGCAGGTCGTCACGGGAACAAAGGTGTGGTTGCGAAAATTGTTCGTGAGGAAGACATGCCTTTCATGGAAGATGGAACTCCGGTAGATATCGTATTGAATCCACTAGGTGTACCATCAAGGATGAACATTGGACAGATCTATGAGACCGTTTTAGGATGGGCTGGATTGAAGCTTGGAAGAAAGTACGCTACTCCAATTTTCGATGGTGCTTCTGAAGAGGAAGTTCAAAACGAATTGAAGGAAGCGGGGCTACCGAACTTTGGTAGAACGTACCTATATGATGGGCTTTCTGGAGAACGATTTGATCAGCCGGTAACAGTTGGTGTTATCTACATGCTGAAGCTAGGTCACTTAGTAGATGATAAGATGCACGCAAGAAGTATCGGACCATACTCTCTTATTACACAGCAACCGCTGGGTGGTAAGGCACAGTTTGGAGGTCAGCGTTTCGGAGAGATGGAGGTTTGGGCATTGGAGGCATTTGGTGCTGCCAACGTTCTTCAAGAGATTCTTACAATCAAATCCGATGATGTAATTGGTAGAGCTAAAGCTTATGAAGCGATCGTTAAAGGCGAGAACATGAATAAGCCGAACATTCCTGAATCATTCAATGTATTAATACATGAATTGAGAGGATTGGCTCTTGAAATTACTTTGGACTAATTAATTATTGACAATCATTCTCCCGAGAAATCGGGAGGCTTTATTGATATACAACATGGCGTTCAGAAAAAACAAAAAAATTCACAATGACTTCTCAAAAGTTACTATCAGTCTTGCGTCTCCAGAATCGATTCTGGAAAGCTCGCATGGTGAGGTAACTCAGCCTGAAACCATCAACTACAGGACGTACAAGCCTGAGATGGGCGGCCTTTTCTGTGAGCGAATTTTCGGTCCAGTAAAAGATTGGGAGTGTCACTGTGGTAAATACAAAAGAATCCGATATAAAGGCATCATCTGTGATCGATGCGGTGTTGAAGTAACGGAGAAGAAAGTTCGAAGAGAGCGAATGGGCCACATAGAATTGGTTGTCCCGGTTGCTCATATCTGGTACTTCAAATCGCTACCAAATAAGATTGGTTATTTGTTAGGAGTACCAACAAAGAAGTTGGATCAAATTATCTATTACGAAAGATATATTGTCATCCAACCAGGAGCTAAGGAGGAAGACGGAATTTCAAGGCTGGACTTCCTTACCGAAGAAGAATACCTGGATATTCTGGATAAGCTTCCAAGAGAAAACCAAATGCTTGATGATGATGATCCGAATAAATTCATCGCTAAGATGGGTGCGGATGCATTAGAAATGCTTTTGGCAAGAACAAAGTTGGATGAGCTTTCATTTGAACTAAGACATCAGGCAGCTACAGACACTTCTCAGCAGAGAAAAGCGGAGGCGTTAAAGAGATTGAGAGTTGTTGAGGCCTTCAGAGATGCCAAAACAAGAATCGAAAACAAGCCTGAGTGGATGATCGTGAAAATGGTCCCAGTAATTCCACCAGAATTACGTCCTTTAGTTCCACTAGATGGAGGTCGATTTGCGACTTCTGATTTGAATGACCTCTACAGAAGAGTTATTATCAGAAATAATCGTCTGAAGAGACTTATTGACATCAAAGCTCCGGAAGTAATTCTTAGAAATGAGAAAAGAATGCTTCAGGAAGCGGTGGATTCACTTTTCGATAATTCAAGAAAAGTAAACGCTGTTCGATCTGATGGAAATAGAGCATTGAAGTCTTTAAGTGATATGCTTAAAGGTAAGCAAGGTCGTTTCCGTCAAAACCTATTGGGTAAAAGGGTAGACTATTCCGGTCGATCTGTAATCGTCGTAGGACCTGAGTTGAAAATGCATGAGTGCGGGTTGCCTAAAAACATGGCAGCAGAGCTATTCAAGCCATTTATTATCAGAAAATTGATCGAAAGGGGAATCGTTAAAACGGTAAAATCCGCGAAGAAAATTGTAGACAGAAAAGATCCTGTCGTTTGGGATATTCTTGAAAATGTATTGAAAGGACACCCGGTATTACTGAACAGGGCTCCTACACTACACAGATTAGGTATTCAGGCATTCCAGCCAAAATTGATTGAAGGAAAAGCAATTCAGCTTCACCCATTGGCATGTACGGCGTTCAACGCCGATTTTGATGGTGACCAAATGGCTGTTCACGTTCCACTAGGACATGAGGCAATTCTGGAAGCTTCTTTACTGATGCTTTCTTCTCACAATATACTGAACCCTGCAAATGGGGCACCAATCGCGGTACCTTCTCAGGACATGGTATTAGGTCTTTATTACATAACTAAAGGACGAAGAAGCACAGATAAAGAAAAGGTAGCCGGAGAAGGAAAGATATTCTACTCTCATGAAGAGGTTATTATCGCACTCAATGAGAAACAGATTTCTCAGCATGCTTACATTAAAGTGAGAACCAATGTAAGAAATGAGATAGGTGAACTTGAAAGTAAAATCATTGAAACTGTTGCAGGTAGAGTACTATTTAACGAATCTGTACCAGAGGAAGTAGGGTATGTAGATGAGCTACTAACCAAGAAGAAACTTCAAAAAATTATCTCTAATGTCTTCAAGATTGTTGGAATGGCAAGAACAGCTCACTTCCTGGATGATATTAAGTCACTTGGTTTCCAAATGGCTTACAAAGGAGGCCTTTCAATGGGACTTGATAACATCAACGTTCCTGCTGAAAAAGAGAAACTAGTAGCGCAAGCAAAAGAAGAGGTTGACGCTGTATGGCAAAACTATCTGATGGGTCTAATCACAGATAATGAGCGTTACAATCAGGTGATCGATATCTGGACAAGAACGAACACCATGTTGACCAATTCATTGATGAAGCAAATGGAAGAAGATGATCAAGGCTTCAACTCCATTTACATGATGATGCACTCAGGTGCAAGGGGATCAAGAGAGCAGATTCGTCAGCTTGGTGGAATGAGAGGTTTGATGGCTAAGCCACAAAAGAATTTACAAGGTTCTGTGGGTGAAATCATTGAAAACCCGATTCTTTCCAACTTTAAAGAAGGGCTTGATGTAATTGAGTACTTTATTTCAACTCACGGTGCTAGAAAAGGTCTTGCAGATACTGCATTGAAAACAGCTGATGCTGGTTACCTGACACGTCGACTTGTAGATGTAGCGCAGGATGTAGTTATTAATGAAGATGATTGTGGAACATTAAGAGGACTTTCTGTTTCGGCATTGAAGGATAACGAAGAAGTTGTTGAGGCGCTTTCTGAGCGAATCTTGGGTAGAGTCTCTGTACATGATATATATGATCCGATCACAGAAGAATTGGTGATCGAGTCTGGAAAAGAATTTACTGAGGAAATTGCCGATTATATTGATAATTCAAGCATTGAAGAAGTAGAAATACGATCCGTATTGACTTGTGAAACTCGTCAGGGAGTTTGTGCGAAGTGTTACGGAAGAAACTTGTCTTCTGGCAGAATGTCGCACGTTGGTGAGGCTGTTGGAGTTATTGCGGCACAATCAATTGGTGAGCCAGGTACACAGCTTACATTGAGAACATTCCACGTAGGGGGTACTGCCTCAAATATTGCTGTTGATGCCAACATTAAAGCGAAGTTTGAGGGTGTGATTGAGTTTGATGAGCTCAGAACGGTGAAATCAACTGATGATGAAGGTAAGAAGATAGAAGTAGTGATGGGTCGTTCGGGCGAGATCAAGATCCTGGATGCGAAGAAGGAGAAGGTGTTGATATCTAATCACGTCCCTTATGGTGCAATCTTGAAGGTGAAAGATGGTGGCAAAGTTGCTAAAGGCGATGAGCTATGCTACTGGGATCCTTATAATGCAGTTATCATGTCAGAATTTGATGGAACTGCATCATTCGACTCGATCATCGAAGGTGTTACTTTCAAGGAAGAGTCTGATGAGCAAACCGGTCACAGAGAGAAAGTTATTATCGACACAAAAGATAAAACTAAAAACCCGGCGATTGAGGTTGTTGGCAAAGATGGAACAACTCAAAAGGCATATAACATCCCTGTGGGTGCTCACATGGCCGTTGAGGAAGGAGACAAAATTAAGCCGGGACAAGTGCTCGCTAAGATTCCAAGAAAAACAGGTAAGTCAAGAGATATTACCGGGGGTCTTCCCAGAGTAACAGAGTTATTCGAGGCAAGAAATCCTTCGAACCCTGCTGTAGTTAGTGAAATTGATGGTGTTGTAGAATACGGTGGGATCAAGAGAGGTAATAGAGAAATTTATATTGAATCCAAGGATGGCGTGAAAAAGCGTTACATGGTACCGCTTTCTAAGCACATCCTCGTTCAAGATAATGATTACGTTAGAGCTGGAGACGCACTATCTGATGGAGCAATTACACCAGCGGATATCCTAAAGATCAAAGGTCCAACAGCAGTTCAGGAATATTTGGTGAATGAAATTCAGGAGGTATACCGATTGCAAGGGGTGAAGATCAATGATAAGCACATCGAGGCGATCGTTCGTCAAATGATGCAGAAAGTGGTAATTGAGAATCCGGGTGATACCAGCTTCTTGACTAATCAACTTGCAGATCGTTTTGCTTTCATGGAAGAAAACGATACCATCCTTGATAAGAAGGTAGTTGTTGAACCTGGTGATTCTACGAATTACAAAGCAGGACAGATTATTGATGCGAGAAGCCTTAGAGACGAAGTTTCTAGTCTGAAGCGAAGAGACCTTAAGCCTATGATTACAAGAGATGCAGAACCTGCAACCGGTAAACCAACGCTTCAGGGAATTACGCAAGCTTCATTAGGTACAGAAAGCTTCATTTCTGCAGCATCATTCCAGGAAACAACTAAAGTATTGAGTGAAGCCTCTATCAAAGGAAAAGCAGATACTTTAATTGGATTGAAGGAAAATGTGATCGTTGGTCACTTGATTCCTGCAGGAACTGGAATTAGAAAGCATCAGAAATATATCGTTAATTCTCAGGAGGAATATGATAAATTAGTTTCTTCCAAAGAGGAATTTGAATCCAAAGAGGTTGAAGAAGCCTAAGGTTTATGAGTGACGATCAGAAAAAAGACGATAAAAATCCAAATAATCAGATCAACATAGAGCTCTCGGAGGAAACTGCCGAGGGTATCTATGCCAATCTGGCTATGATTGCTCATTCAAGCAGTGAATTTGTTATTGACTTTATCCGTCTGATGCCAGGCGTTCCAAAAGCCAAGGTGAAATCACGAATTGTGGTAACACCAGAACATGCAAAAAGGCTTTTGCATGCACTTCAGGATAATATTAAGAAGTATGAAGCCTCATTCGGAGAGGTTAAACAAGCTGATGAAATGCCAAAATTCCCTATGAATTTTGGAGGGACAATGGGTGAGGCTTGAGATGAATCTTAATATTTCTATAAATAATCCCGTTAATTAATCTTTTAACTTTTTGATATAATCTCAATATATCTATCTTTGCGTTCCCAAATTTTGGGACGATTAGAAATTATAGCGTATGCCAACTATACAACAATTAGTAAGGAAGGGTAGAAAAAAGCTGACTTCAAAGTCTAAATCCCCAGCATTGGATTCATGTCCACAAAGAAGAGGAGTATGTACGCGTGTATATACTACCACTCCTAAGAAGCCTAACTCAGCAATGAGAAAGGTGGCAAGGGTAAGACTTACCAACGGTAAAGAAGTAAATGCTTATATCCCTGGAGAAGGACACAACCTTCAAGAGCACTCTATTGTGCTTATCAGAGGTGGTAGAGTAAAAGATTTACCTGGTGTTAGGTATCACATCATTCGAGGTGCGTTGGATACAGCTGGTGTAAACGGACGTCTACAAAGAAGATCTAAATACGGCGCTAAGCGACCTAAAAAATAATTTGCAGGAGAAATGAGAAAAGCAAAACCTAAAAAGAGATACATCCTTCCTGATCCTATTTATCAGGATACCTTAGTTACCAAGTTTGTGAACAATCTAATGTTCGACGGTAAAAAAAGTATTTCTTACAAAATCTTCTACAGTGCGATCACTCAAGTAGAGGAAAAGACAAAAGAAAATGGTCTTGAAATCTGGAAAACAGCATTGAGCAATATTATGCCATCTGTTGAGGTGAAGGCGAGAAGAGTTGGAGGAGCTAATTTCCAGGTTCCGATTGAAGTTAGACCAGATCGAAAAATTGCTCTTGGCATCAAATGGATGATTAAGTATGCAAGATTACGGGGCGAGAAAACAATGGAAGATCGTCTTGCAAATGAAATCATCGCTGCATCAAAAGGTGAAGGAGCCGCTGTGAAGAAAAAAGACGACATGCACAGAATGGCTGAAGCTAACAAAGCATTCTCACACTTCAGATTCTAAGAACTAAAATGGCAAGAGACTTAAGACTTACAAGGAATATCGGTATCGCAGCACACATTGATGCCGGAAAAACAACAACCACTGAGCGTATTCTTTATTATGCGGGTATCAATCACAAAATCGGTGAGGTACACGATGGGGGCGCTACAATGGACTGGATGGAGCAGGAGCAGGAAAGAGGTATCACGATTACTTCAGCTGCCACTACTGTATTCTGGAAGTATAAGGATGAGGATTATCATATCAATATAATCGATACACCAGGACACGTTGATTTTACCGTAGAGGTAAATAGATCATTGCGTGTGCTTGATGGATTGGTTTTTCTTTTTAGTGCTGTGGATGGTGTAGAGCCTCAATCAGAAACTAACTGGAGACTTGCGGATAATTATAAAGTTGCAAGAATTGGGTTCGTCAATAAAATGGACCGTTCAGGAGCTGACTTCCTAAAAGTTTGTAAGCAAGTAAAAGAAATGTTAGGTACTAAAGCAGTACCACTTCAGTTGCCTATAGGAGCTGAAGACAACTTCAAAGGAGTTGTAGACTTAGTAGAAAACAAAGCCTATATCTGGAACGAGGAGGATATGGGTATGACATTCGAAGAAATTGAAATTCCTGCTGATATGCAGGAAGAAGTAACCGAATATAGAGAGCATCTTGTTGAGTCAGTAGCAGAATACGACGAAAACTTGATGGAAAAATACTTCGAAGATCCTGAAAGCATCACTAGAGACGAAATAGTAGCTGCTCTTAGAGCCGCAACCATTGATTTGGCTTTTGTGCCAATGCTTTGTGGTTCCGCTTTTAAGAATAAAGGTGTTCAGACGCTATTGAATTACGTGATGGAATTACTTCCTTCACCATTGGATAGAGATAGCATTACTGGTACAAATCCAGATACTGAAGAACCAACTACAAGGAAGCCTTCAAGCGATGAGCCATTTGCAGCACTTGCTTTCAAGATTGCAACAGATCCATTCGTTGGGCGTCTTTGCTTCGTGAGATCGTATTCAGGAACGCTGGAATCCGGATCTTATATTTACAATACACGAACAAGCAAGAAAGAACGTATTTCACGAATCTTTCAGATGCACGCCAACAAGCAAAACCAAATTGATAAACTTCATTGTGGAGATATTGGAGCTGTTGTTGGATTCAAAGACATTAAAACGGGAGATACGCTCTGCAACGAGAAAGCAAAAATCGTTCTTGAGTCAATGGTATTCCCTGATCCTGTTATTGGTTACGCTATTGAGCCTAAGACTCAGGCAGATGTCGATAAATTAGGTATTGCAATAGGTAAACTAATTGAAGAAGATCCAACCTTACAGGTAGAAACCAACCATGAAACCGGTCAAACTATCCTGAAAGGAATGGGAGAGCTTCACTTAGATATTATCATCGATCGACTTAAAAGAGAGTTTAAGGTTGAAATCAACCAGGGAGCTCCACAAGTAGCATACAAAGAAGCAATTACTACTTCTATTGAGCACAAGGAAGTTTATAAGAAACAGTCTGGTGGTCGAGGTAAGTTCGCTGATATTGTATTTGAAATAGGTCCAAAAGATGAAGATTACGAGAAAGATGGACTTCAGTTCGTAAATGAAATTGTTGGAGGGGTAATTCCAAAAGAATTTATTCCTGCGATTCAGAAGGGCTTTGAACAAGCAATGGTGAATGGACCTTTAGCTGGGTATCCGGTGGATACAATGAAGGTAAGATTATACCACGGTTCATTCCACGATGTGGATTCAGATTCACTATCGTTCGAATTAGCTGCTCGTTCAGGGTTTAAATCTGCTGCTTCAAAATGTGGTCCAGTAATTCTGGAGCCGATTATGGCTGTGGAAGTTGTTACTCCGGATGAGTACACAGGTACAATTACCGGGGATTTGAATAAGCGAAGAGGGATGATGAAGGGAATGGATACAAGAGGTACTTCCGCAGTAATCAAAGCAGATGTTCCTTTATCCGAACTATTCGGATATGTAACTGACCTTAGAACGAACAGTTCAGGACGAGCTACAGCTTCACTGACGTTCTCACACTACGATCAGGTGCCTAAGAATATCGCTGAAGGAATCATTGCAGATGTGAAAGGCACAGCCAACGTATAAAAGAATTGATTAAAAGATCATGAATCAGAAAATTAGAATAAAGCTTAAATCTTACGATCACAACTTGGTTGACAAGTCTTCTGAGAAAATTGTTCGAGCGGTAAAGACTACCGGAGCGGTTGTTAGCGGTCCAATTCCTCTACCAACTGTGAAAGAAAAATTCACTGTTTTGAAATCTCCACATGTGAACAAAAAAGCCAGAGAGCAATTTCAGCTTTGCACATACAAGAGACTGGTAGATATCTATAGCAACAGCGCCAAAACAGTAGATGCACTAATGAAGCTTGAGCTTCCTAGTGGAGTAGACGTTGAGATTAAAGTATAATTGGGTTTTTAACCCCAAAATGGAGAACCAATTGGTCCGTATCGATTGGTTCTTTTTTTGTCTAAAAAATAACCGAACAATTTTTTTGTTCGGCAAGTGGATTTGCTATCTTTGCAGTCCTTTTCACGAAAAGTTTGCCTGAGAGGGTAATTAAAAGATATAAACGAGTAGAAAATGCCTGGTTTAATAGGAAGGAAAGTAGGAATGACTAACGTCTTTGACGAGAACGGTAAAAGCATCGCTTGTACCCTTGTTGAGGCTGGTCCTTGCGTCGTGACTCAAGTTAAGAACGAAGAGACAGACGGATATAAAGCTGTGCAGTTGGCATACGGTGACAGGAAGGAAAAAAATACACCTAAAGCATTGCAGGGTCATTTTGCTAAAGCAAAAACTACTCCGAAGCTTAAGGTTGTTGAGTTTAGAGATTTTAGATCTGAATTTGATGATAAAGTGAAGTTGGGAAATGAAATCAAAATTGAAGATGTATTCAATGAGATGGATTTTGTTGATGCTGTAGGAACATCAAAAGGTAAAGGATTTCAAGGAGTTGTAAAGAGACACGGTTTTGGTGGAGTAGGTCAGGCAACTCACGGTCAACATAATAGACTAAGAGCTCCAGGGTCAATAGGTGCGGCATCTTTCCCTTCAAGAGTTTTTAAAGGCTTGAAGATGGCAGGAAGAACCGGTGGAGAAAGAGTTAAGGTTTTAAACCTTAGAGTTTTGAAAGTATATCCTGAGAAAAATTTGGTACTGATTTCAGGTGCTATTCCAGGAGCTAAAAATTCATTCGTAATACTTGAGAAGTAATCATGAAGGTAGCTGTATTAAATATTAAAGGGGAAGAAACAGGAAGAGAAATCAACCTGGATAAGAATGTGTTTGGCATAGAGCCAAATGAGCATGCTGTCTACCTTGATGTAAAGAACTATTTAGCAAACCAAAGACAAGGGACTGCTAAGACCAAAGATAAAGGTGAGATCACAGCATCAACTCGTAAGATCAAGAAACAAAAAGGTACTGGTACTGCAAGGGCTGGTAGTGTTAAGTCTGGTATTATGAGAGGTGGAGGTACCTTCTTTGGACCTCAGCCAAGAGATTATGGTTTTAAGCTTAATAAGAAGGTAAAGAAATTGGCTAGAAAGTCAGTTCTTTCTTCAAGAGCTAAAGAAAAAGCCATTCAAATTTTGGAGGATTTCAATTTCGAAGCTCCAAAAACAAAAGAATTCATCAGCATTCTTAATAACCTTTCTGTATCAGGTAAGAAAGCTTTACTTCTCGTAAGCAACGAGAGTAAGAATATTTTCTTGTCTTCCAGAAACCTTAAGAAAGCACATGTTTCAACTGTTGACGAAGTGAATACTTATGATTTGATTAACGCTGAATGCGTGATCATTTGTGAGGGAACACTTGAGCACCTAAAAGAAAGATTGAACTAAGATGGGAGTTTTAATAAAACCATTAGTAACTGAAAAAGTATCTGCTCTTAATGAGCATGGAAAATACGGTTTTGTAGTTGCTAAAAATGCAAATAAGGTTCAGATTAAGACTGAAGTTGAAAAGACTTACGGTGTTACTGTAGAATCTGTAAATACCATGATTCAACCTGGTAATTCGAAAAGAAGATATACCAAGTCACGAGTCATTGAAGGAAGAACTCCAGCATATAAAAAAGCAATTGTGCAAGTGGCTGAGGGTGAAATAATTGATTTTTATAGCGGAATATAATAGATAGCGATGGCTGTAAAAAAACTTAAACCGACTACCCCAGGACAGAGATTCAGAATGGCTCCTGTCTTTGATGATATTACAAAGTCCACTCCAGAGCGGTCTTTGGTAACTGTTTCAAAAAGAAATGGAGGTAGAAATAATCAGGGTCGAATGACTGTTCGTAATGTTGGAGGTGGTCACAAGCGTAAGCTTAGACTCATCGACTTCAAAAGAGACAAGCACGGAATCCCTGCAACAGTAAAAGCAATCGAGTATGATCCAAATAGATCTGCTAGAATAGCTTTAGTGTATTATGCTGACGGTGAAAAAAGATACATTCTGGCACCTGCTGGCCTTGAGGTTGGAACTGTTGTGAATTCAGGTACGGGAATAGCTCCTGAAGTAGGAAATGCTTTATTTCTTTCAGAAATACCATTAGGTACCATTATTCATAACATTGAGCTGAAGCCTGGTAAAGGTGGAGTGATGGCACGAAGTGCTGGAACTTACGTGCAGTTGGTCGCTCGCGAAGGAAAGTATTCAACTGTGAAACTTCCTTCAGGTGAAATGAGAATGGTATTGAATACGTGCCTTGCAACTGTAGGAACCGTTTCTAACTCTGATCACATGAGTGTAAGACTAGGAAAGGCCGGTAGAAACAGATGGTTAGGGAAGAGACCTAGAGTAAGAGGTGTAGCGATGAACCCGGTTGATCACCCAATGGGTGGTGGTGAAGGTAGATCCTCTGGGGGTCACCCAAGATCCAGAAATGGTCAGTACACGAAGGGTATGAAAACTCGTCGACCAAATAAATATTCCGATAAGCAGATAGTTAAACGAAGGAAATAATGTCAAGATCATTAAAGAAGGGACCTTATATAGACTTTCGTCTTGAGAAGAAAGTTGACACGATGAATGAGTCGGGTAAGAAGTCTGTGATCAAAACCTGGTCAAGAAGATCAATGATATCTCCGGATTTCGTAGGTCACACTTTTGCAGTGCACAATGGAAATAAATTCATCCCGGTTTTCGTAACAGAGAACATGGTTGGTCATAAGCTTGGTGAATTTGCCCCTACTAGAAATTTTAGAGGGCATATAGCTAAGAAGGATAAAGGTAAAAGATAAGAGCACCAATGGAAGCTGAAAAGAAACTTAAGAAATCGGTACGAATCAGACTTCAGAAAGAAGCTGATAAGAAATTTCGTGAAGAGAACAAGGGTAAGTTGGGTGCGGTTAAATCTTCACTTAGAAATGTTCCAACTTCTCCTCGTAAGATGAGATTAGTAGCTGATATGATAAGAGGAGAACGAGCAAACATTGCTCTTAATATTCTTCGATTTGATGCACATCACGCATCTAATACATTGGAGAAACTACTTCTTACTGCTATTGCTGATTGGCAAATGCAAAACGAGGACATAAGCATTGAAGACGCTGACTTATACGTGAAGGAAATCTTCGTTGATAGTGCAAGGATGCTTAAAAGATTGAGACCAGCACCGCAAGGAAGGGCTCACAGAATTAGAAAGAGATCTAATCATGTGACTATCGTGATCGATAATCACAACCAGGATACTAACGAAACTAAAGAAAGCAACAAGTAATGGGACAAAAAGTAAACCCAGTTGGATTTAGATTAGGCGTTATCAAAGGGTGGGATTCCGCTTGGTTTGATAGTAAGTCCTATGCTGATAAACTAGTTGAAGACAACAAGATCAGAAAATACATCACTGCCAGAATGCCAAAAGGTGGCATCTCAAAAGTAGTGATCGAAAGAACGTTGAAAAGAATTACACTTACTGTGCACACTGCACGTCCTGGTGTTGTAATTGGTAAGGGAGGATCTGAGGTAGATAAGATTAAGGAAGAGTTGAAAAACTTGACCGGTAAAGATCTTCAGATCAATATTTTTGAAATTAAAAGACCTGAGCTAGATGCTAAGTTGGTAGGCGAATCAATCGCACAACAACTTCAAGCTAGGATCTCATTCCGTAGAGCTATGAAGCAATCAATTGCTTCTTCTATGAGAGTTGGTGCTCAGGGTATCAAAATCAAGTGCTCAGGTAGATTGGGTGGAGCAGAGATGGCTAGAAGCGAGCAGTATAAAGAGGGAAGAATTCCTTTGCATACTTTGAGAGCTGATATCGATTATGCGATTACCGAAGCTCACACAATCTACGGTAAGATTGGAATCAAAGTATGGATTTTCAAGGGTGAGGTTTTTGGTAAGAGAGATTTATCTCCGAATGTAGGTCAATCAGGTGCTGGCAACAGCAATGCACCAGGTGGAGCTTCAAACAGAAGGAGAAGAGAAAACAGAAGAAGAAAGTAAAGTTTTGTAAAGCATGTTACAGCCAAAACGAACGAAATTTAGAAAAATGCAAAAAGGCCGAGTGAAGGGTCTTGCTCAACGTGGGCATAGACTGGCATTCGGAACTTTTGGAATCAAGGCGATGGAACCGGGATGGATCACGAGCCGTCAGATAGAAGCTGCAAGGATTGCAATGACTAGAGCGATGAAAAGAGAGGGTCAGGTATGGATCCGAATCTTTCCTGACAAGCCTGTGACCAAGAAGCCAGCTGAAGTAAGGATGGGTAAGGGTAAAGGAGCACCAGAATACTGGGTAGCTACTGTGAAGCCTGGAACTGTTCTATTTGAAGCAGCTGGAGTAGATATCGAATTGGCTAAAGAAGCTTTACGATTGGCGGCACAGAAGCTTCCAATTTCTACAAAATTTACATTAGCAAAAGATTATAAGCCAGAGTAATGAAGAATTCTGAATTAAGAGGATTGAGTCTGGACGAGCTGAAAAATAAGCTTGCAGTAGAAAAGGAGAGTTACGCAAAACTGAAGTTTGCGCATAGCATTACTCCTATTGAGAATCCAATGAAAATTCGTGAGAATAGAAAATTGGTCGCAAGAATTCAGACAGAAATTAAAGTCAAAGAATTAAACCAAGTTGCTGAAGCAAGCAAATAATTTTCAGTGATGGAAAGAAATCTAAGAAAAGAAAGAATCGGACAAGTGGTGAGCAATAAAATGCAGAAAAGCATCACTGTGGCTGTAGAAAGAAAAGTAAAACATCCGATCTACGGAAAGTTCGTGAGAAAGACTACAAAGCTCACAGCTCATGACGAGAAAGATGACTGCAATATCGGAGATACCGTGAAAGTGGCAGAGACTCGTCCAATGAGTAAGAACAAGAGATGGAGGTTAGTAGAAATTATTGAAAGAGCAAAATAATGGTACAACAGGAGTCAAGATTATCGGTTGCGGACAACAGTGGCGCTAAAGAAGTGCTAGTAATCCGTGTGCTTGGAGGCACCAAGAAGCGATATGCTTCTGTGGGTGACAAGATTATTGTTACTGTAAAGCACGCACTTTCATCAAGTAGTTTGAAAAAAGGAACTGTCTCTAGAGCAGTGGTAGTAAGAACCAAAAAAGAGGTTCGAAGAAAAGATGGTAGCTACATCCGATTTGAGGATAACGCAGCTGTTCTACTTACTGCAAATGATGAGCCTAGAGGAACAAGGATTTTTGGTCCTGTTGCAAGAGAGCTTAGAGAAAAGCAGTTCATGAAAATTGTATCATTAGCACCTGAAGTACTTTAATGATGAGCAAAATAAAATTTCACGTTATCAAAGGTGACACAGTAAAGATCATTGCTGGTAACGATAAAGGTAAGACCGGTAAAGTGCTTGAAGTTAATCGAGCAAAGTACCGAGCGATAGTAGAAGGAGCCAACTTGGTTACAAAACATGTTAAGCCCTCAGCTACAAATCCAGAAGGTGGTATTCAGGAAACTGAAGCTTCCATTCATCTAAGCAATTTGATGGTTGTTGATCCTACTAGTGGAGAGCCAACAAGAATTGGAAGAAAGGTGAATGCTGGAGAAAAATTGCAAAGATTTTCAAAGAAGTCAGGAGAATACATCACGAACAATGGCTAATCCAAGATTAAAAGAGAAGTACAGTAAGGAGATAATTCCTCACTTGAAAGATAAGTTTCAGTACAAATCTGTGATGCAGGTTCCGAAACTTACCAAGATCGCAATAAATAAAGGGATCGGTGAAGCTGTATCTGACAAGAAATTGGTAGATACAGGTGTGGAAGAACTGACACAAATCACAGGTCAGCAAGCAGTGCCAACAATTGCTAAGAAATCCGTCTCAAACTTTAAGTTGAGAGAAGGAATGCCAATTGGTGCTAAAGTGACACTTAGAGGAGACAAGATGTATGAATTTCTTGATCGATTGATGACAATCGCTCTTCCTCGAGTAAGAGACTTTAAAGGAATTAAGGAAAAGGGATTTGACGGTAGAGGTAATTATACGCTTGGAGTTCAGGAGCAAATTATTTTCCCGGAAATCAGTATCGATAAAGTAAACAAAATCACAGGTATGGATATCACGTTTGTGACAACAGCACAAACTGATGAAGAAAGTCTTGAGTTATTGAGATCTTTCGGAATGCCGTTTACTTCAAAGAAGAACTAAGAAATTATGGCTAGAGAAGCAGTAAAAGCGAGAGAAAGAAAGAGAGAAAAGCTTGTAGCAAGATATGCAGAGAAAAGAGCAGCTTTAAAAGCAGCTGGAGATTACGAAGCATTGGACAAGCTACCAAGAAACTCTTCAAAAGTAAGATTGCATAACAGATGCAAGCTTACAGGTAGACCTAAGGGCTACATGAGGAGATTTGGAATCTCTAGGGTGACATTCAGAGAGATGGCATCCCAAGGAAAAATACCAGGAGTAACAAAAGCTAGCTGGTAGTTTAAAACTTCCTTTCGTTTTAAGAATATTAATTATTATTTTTGCACCCCCTTTTTCGAGGGGGATAAGTGTGTTTAAGAAATGGTAACAGACCCGATAGCAGATTATTTAACAAGGATTCGAAACGCCATAGGCGCGAATCACCGTGTAGTAGAGGTGCCTGCTTCTAATTTAAAGAAGGAGATCACTAAAGTATTGCACAGCAAGGGCTTCATCAGAAACTACAAGTTTGAGGATGATGAAAAGCAGGGAATTATTAAAATAGCCTTGAAATACAATCCGCAGACAAAGCAGTCAGCGATTACAAGTCTGGAGAGAATTAGTACTCCGGGTCTTAGAAAGTATGCTGGAGCGGAGGCGCTACCAAGAGTATTAAATGGTCTTGGTATCGCAATTCTTTCGACCTCTAAGGGAGTGATTTCTGACAAAGAAGCGCGAAGAGAGAATGTCGGTGGTGAAGTTTTATGTTACGTGTATTAATTGATTTGAGATGTCAAGGATAGGAAAAGCACCAATAAATGTACCTGAAGGAGTTTCAATCACAGTTGATAAACATACTGTGAGTGTGAAAGGCCCTAAAGGAGAGTTGACTCAACAGATTGATCCGGATATTACCTGCAAGGTAGAGGACGGTGTTCTTACTGTTGAAAGACCTACAGAACAAAAAAGACATAAGTCCCTTCATGGACTTTACCGTTCATTGGTAAATAACATGGTTGAGGGGGTGAGCAACGGTTTCAAGAAAGAAATGGAACTTGTAGGAGTAGGTTATAAAGCAGCTGTTCAAAACAATGTTTTGGAGCTAAACCTTGGTTACTCTCACAGCATATACTTTGCTGTACCGGAAGAAATTAAGGTTTCTGCTGAGACAGAAAAAGGAAAAAATCCAAAGGTGACTGTTGAAGGAATTGACAAACAATTGGTTGGTCAGATTTCTGCAAAAATTAAGTCACTGAGAAAAGTTGAACCATACAAAGGAAAAGGTATTCGCTTTATTGGTGAGCAAATTAGAAGAAAAGCTGGTAAAACTGCTGCTAAATAATAAGATATGGCAATTACTAAAACAGCAAGAAGAAAAAGACTTAGACTCGGTATCCGAAGTAAGATATCTGGTACTGCTGATAGACCAAGAGTTTCTGTCTTCAAGAGTAATAAAGGTATTTATGCTCAGCTAATCGATGATGTAAATGGAAAGACCCTGGCATCAGCTTCTACAAAGGAAATAGGAAAGCAAAACCTGAACGTGGAAGTAGCTAAAGAAGTTGGAAAGAAGCTAGCTGAAAATGCGAAAAGTGCAGGTATCGAAACAGTTGTTTTTGATCGAGGGGGATACCCATATCATGGTAGAGTAAAGTCATTAGCAGAAGGTGCTCGTGAAGGAGGTTTAAAATTCTAAGGAACGGAAATTATGTCACAAAGCAATATAAGATCTATAAAAGCAAGTGAAATCGACCTTCAGGAGCGCGTAGTAGCTATTAAAAGAGTAGCGAAAGTAGTGAAAGGTGGTCGTCGATTTAGCTTCTCTGCAATCGTTGTGGTTGGAGATGGAAACGGCGTTGTAGGATACGGTCTTGGTAAAGCAAATGAAGTAACAGATGCGATTACTAAAGGTATTGATGATGCAAAGAAAAATTTGGTAAGAGTGCCTGTGTTTAAAGGTACTGTACCTCATGAAGCGCTAGGTAAATTTGGTGGAGGTCTTGTACTTCTTAAGCCAGCTGCTGCCGGTACCGGTGTAATAGCTGGTGGTGCGATGCGTGCGGTACTCGAGAGTGCTGGCGTGCATGATGTACTTGCAAAATCAAAAGGATCATCTAATCCACATAACGTGGTGAAGGCTACTTTTGACGCTTTGAATAAAATGAGAGATCCATTCGCTGTTGCTCAGCAAAGAGGAGTCTCTTTAGATAAAGTTTTCAATGGCTAAGACAATGGGAAAAGTATTAATCACACAGAAGAGAAGTACAATCAAGCGTCCTGAAAACCAGAAAAGAACAATGGTTGCTTTGGGTCTTGGTAAAATCAATAAGTCCGTTGAAAAAGAATTGACCCCTTCAATTAGTGGGATGATCAAAACGGTTAATCACTTAGTAGAAGTTAAAGAGCTTTAATCATGAGACTTGAATCATTAAAGCCTGCAGAAGGCTCAACAAAGAATAGAAAGCGAATCGGTAGAGGACAAGGCTCTGGTCGAGGCGGTACATCTACAAAAGGTCATAAAGGAGCTCAGTCTCGTGCTGGATACTCAAGAAAGACTGGATTTGAAGGAGGGCAAATGCCGCTTCAAAGAAGAGTACCGAAATTCGGATTTAAGAATAACAATAAAGTTGTTTCTAAGCCAATTAATCTTGACGATCTTCAGAAGCTAAGTGAAGCAAAGAAGTTGAAAGAGGTTACTCCGGAGATTTTAAAAGCAAATGGTTTGGCTCAGAAAAATGATATCATCAAGGTATTGGGTAGAGGCGAATTAAAAGCAGGACTAAAAGTAACAGCACATAAATTCTCAAAAACAGCACAAGAGGCTATTGAGAAAGCTGGTGGGTCAATTACAGTAGTTGAATAATGAAGAAATTCATAGATACCATACGAAACATTTTTTCCATTGAGGAGCTAAGAACCCGAATCCTAAATACAATAGGATTCTTGGTTATTTTTAGAATTGGTTCTTTCGTGGTACTTCCTGGAGTAGATCCAAGCAATCTGGGTGGAGATGCGCAAGGCATTTTCGGCTTGCTGGATACATTCCTGGGTGGAGCATTTAGTAATGCATCCGTGTTTGCACTTGGTATCATGCCATATATCTCTGCTTCAATTGTTTTGCAGTTGATGACGGTGGCGGTTCCGTATTTCCAGAAATTGCAAAAAGAAGGAGATAGTGGACGAAAGAAAATTAACCAATTGACTAGGGTACTTACCATTGCTATATGTATGGCGCAAGGCTTTAGTTATGTTTCAGCTGCTATTCCTGCTGAGGCAATCATTAGCAATACATTCTTTTTCAAATTCACTTCAGTTATCATCCTGACTTCAGGTACTATTTTCTGTATGTGGCTTGGAGAGAAGATTACCGATAAAGGAATTGGAAATGGTATTTCCATGCTAATTATGATTGGTATCATTTCAAGATTTCCTGGAAGTATTGCTGCTGAAGCGATTACCAGGGGAATGAGTGAAATGTTGCTTTTCATTTTAGAGCTAGTAGCACTATTCTTCGTGGTTTTAGTAACTGTAGCACTTGTACAAGCGGTACGAAGAGTTCCGGTACAGTATGCCAAGCAAGTGGTAGGTAATAAAGTATATGGTGGTCAGAGACAGTATATTCCATTGAAGGTTAATGCTTCTGGTGTTATGCCGATCATTTTTGCTCAATCCATCATGTTCCTTCCTGCTATGCTTGCAGGTCTTTGGAGAGAAGAGAGTGATTTTGCCAACTACATTGGAACAACGTTTTCTGATTTTACTTCATGGCAGTATAACCTGACGTTTGCGATTATGATTATCATATTCACATTCTTTTACACTGCTATTACAATCAATCCAAATCAGATTGCAGACGATATGAAAAGAAACGGTGGTTTTGTTCCGGGTGTAAAACCAGGAAAGCAAACAGCTGATTTCTTGGATAATATTCTTTCAAGAATCACATTACCAGGAGCTATATTCTTAGCTATCATAGCTATTCTTCCGGCTTTCGCAATGATTGCCGGGGTGAATCAGGGATTTGCTCAATTCTATGGAGGTACCTCTCTATTGATTATGGTAGGGGTTATTCTTGATACCCTTCAGCAGATTGAGAGCTACCTGCTCATGAGGCACTATGAAGGAATGATGAAATCAGGTAGAGTTAAAGGACGAACTCAAGCAGCATAATGGCAAAACAAGCATCCATAGAGCAAGACGGAACTATCGTGGAAGCATTGTCTAATGCAATGTTTAGAGTAGAACTTGAAAACGGTCATGAGGTTATAGCGCATATCTCGGGTAAAATGAGAATGCACTACATCAAGATTTTACCTGGAGATAAGGTGAAATTGGAAATGTCTCCATATGACCTAACAAAAGGAAGAATAGTTTATCGCTATAAATAAAACAGTCAGAGACTGATAAATAAGTAAGAAATGAAAGTAAGAGCATCCGTAAAAAAACGAAGCGCTGATTGCAAAGTGATCAGAAGAAAAGGGAAGCTTTATGTGATCAATAAAAAGAATCCAAAGTTTAAACAAAGACAAGGATAATTATGGCAAGAGTTGCAGGAGTAGATATTCCCGATAACAAAAGAGGCGAAATCGCCTTAACGTACATTTTTGGAATCGGCAAAGCGTCAGCACAGAAGATTTTAACTGATGCTGGGGTGGATCTTAATAAAAAAGTACAAGACTGGACCGATGAGGAAGGTGGAAACGTACGAACAATCATACGTGAAAACTTCAAAGTGGAAGGTGTTCTCAAGGGAGAGGTTCAGATGAGTATTAAGCGACTTTTGGACATTGGTTGCTACAGAGGCCTTCGTCACAGAAAAGGGCTTCCGGTTAGGGGTCAGCATACGAAAAACAATGCGAGAACCCGAAAAGGTAAGAGAAAAACGGTTGCTAATAAGAAGAAAGCTGTTAAGTAATAGATAGATGGCACAAAAGAGAAAAGATAAAGCTAAAAAGAGAGTTGTTGCTGTTAGTGCTGTGGGTCAGGCTCACATCAGGGCATCATTCAACAACATTATCATATCCATGACCAATGAAACCGGTCAGGTTATCAGCTGGGCTTCAGCAGGTAAGATGGGTTTCCGTGGATCTAAAAAGAACACTCCGTATGCGGCTCAGGTCGCAGCACAGGAATGTGCTCAAAAAGCTTACGACCTAGGCCTTCGCAAAGTAGAAGTATTTGTAAAAGGTCCGGGTTCTGGAAGAGAGTCTGCTATTAGAACTATCCAAAATACAGGTATCGAGGTTACAATGATCAAAGATGTGACTCCACTACCTCACAATGGATGTAGACCACCGAAAAGAAGAAGAGTTTAAGATATTATAAATAGTTATAGATAATGGCAAGATATACTGGGCCTAAGACTAAAATTTCAAGAAGATTCGGAGAGCCAATCTTTGGAGCAAGCAAAGCGCTTCAGAAGAAGGCTTATCCTCCCGGACAGCATGGACGTGGAAGAAGAAAAAAGCAGTCTGAATATGCTATCCAGCTAGCTGAAAAGCAAAAGGCAAAATACACGTATGGTGTGCTTGAGCGTCAGTTTGCTAACGTTTTTGACAAGGCTTCAAGAAAAAGCGGAATAACAGGTGAAATCTTACTTCAATTATTAGAGTCAAGGTTAGATAACACTGTATTCCGATTAGGTATTGCGCCTACAAGAAGAGCAGCAAGACAATTGGTTTCTCACAAACACATTACAGTGAATGGAGAGCTTGTCAATGTGCCTTCTTACACTTTAAGAAATAATGACGTGATTGGCGTAAGAGAGAAATCAAAATCTCTTGAAGCCATTACTGATAGCCTGGCATCTAATGCCAGAAGCTATTCTTGGTTGGAATGGGATTCTGCTAGCATGTCTGGCAAGTTTTTAAATGCTCCTTCTAGAGAGGAAATCCCTGAAAACATCAAGGAACAGTTAATCGTCGAATTGTACTCTAAGTAAACACTCAAAAAATAAGATATATGTCTATCCTAGCATTTCAAATGCCGGAAAAAGTGGTAATGGAAAAAGCAGATGATTTCCATGGCCTCTTTACTTTCAAACCCCTTGAAAAAGGATACGGTGTTACTGTCGGTAATGCTCTAAGGAGAATTCTTCTCTCTTCTTTGGAGGGTTATGCGATCACAGGTGTAAAAATCCCTAGTGTATTGCACGAATTCTCTACCATCGAAGGAGTTGTAGAAGATGTGAGTGAGATGATTTTGAACCTTAAAATGGTTCGATTCAAGAAAATTGAAGATGTAGCTGATGGTTCAATCACCGTGACAGTTTCTAACATGAAGAAACTAACTGCTGGTGATTTAGCTAAAGCAACTACCTCATTCGAAATCCTTAACCCGGAACACGTAATCTGTAATCTGGATGAGTCAGCTAAGTTCGAAATGGAACTGACTATCGAGAAAGGACGCGGGTACGTAGGAGCAGATGATAACAAGCCTGCAGATCAAAACTTCGGCTTTATCGCTATCGATTCAATCTTTACACCCATTAAGAATGTAAAGTATAGCGTAGAGAACACAAGGGTTGAGCAAAAAACGGATTACGAGCAATTAACGCTTGATATCGAGACTGATGGCTCTATTCACCCTGAAAATGCATTGAAAGGTGCAGCAAACATTTTGATTCAACACTTCATGTTGTTCTCAGATCAGAATATGATTCTGGAAACGCAGGAAGCTGGTGAGCCAGAGCAGGTAGATGAAGAATTACTACACATGAGAAAGATGCTTAAGACTAATCTTAATGATCTTGATCTTTCAGTGAGAGCTTACAACTGCTTGAAAGCTGCTGATGTTAGAACACTGGGAGACCTTGTTTCTCTTGAGATTTCTGACATGATGAAATTTAGAAACTTCGGTAAGAAGTCACTTGCTGAATTAGAGCAATTGGTTTCTGATAAAGGTCTTACTTTCGGTATGGATCTTGGCAAATACAAATTGGAGGAAGAATAATGAGACACGGAAAGAAATTTAACCACCTTGGTAGAAAGACTGCACATAGAAGTGCAATGCTTTCGAATATGGCTTCTTCTCTTATCATTCATAAGAGGATTAACACAACTGTGGCTAAGGCGAAAGCACTTAGAAAATACATTGAGCCTATTCTTACCAAGTCAAAAACGGATGATACTCATTCAAGAAGAGTGGTTTTTTCCTATCTACAGGATAAGGAAACTGTAACTGAGCTTTTCAACAATGTTGCTGGTAAAATAGCGAACAGGCCAGGTGGGTATACTCGAATTATTAAGACCGGCGCAAGACTTGGTGATAATTCGGAAATGTGTATGATGGAACTTGTTGATTTCAACGAGTTGCTATTGAGCGAAGCTGATGCTGGAAAAGCCAAGACCAGAAGATCTCGACGAGGTGGAAAGGCGAAAGCTAAAACTGAAGAGCCTAAAGCAGAAGCTGTAGAGGTGAAAGAGGAGGCAGTGGTAGAAGCCGAGGAAGTGAAGAAAGAGCCAAAAGCCGAGGAAGTAGAAGCGAAGGCGGAAGAAGCTGAGGAGCCAAAAGCAGAAGCTCAGGAAGAAGAAAAAGAAGATAAAAAAGAGAAAGAAGATTAAGTGTCTTTTCACTTAAAAAATAAAAGCCATTCACCATTTAGTGAATGGCTTTTTTATTGCCCAATCCATAACTATTTTTGCTCCCCAGTATGAAATACCCTACCCGTAAAAAAGCAACACTTTTACTTCAGGACGGCACCACTTTTACTGGACACTCCATTGGCAAAGAAGGTACTTCAGGCGGAGAAATCTGCTTCAATACCGGAATGACCGGATACCAGGAAATCTATACGGATCCGTCTTATTTTGGTCAGATCATCGTAAATACCACCTCACATATTGGTAATTATGGTGCGTTAAACTCAGAAGTGGAGAGTGATAAACCAACCATAAAAGGATTGGTAGTAAACGATTTCTCTAAAATCTATAGCAGAACTAAAGCCACAGAAAGCTTACAGGAATTCCTGGAGCGTAATAATACGGTTGGCATTGGTGGTGTAGACACACGAAAGATCGTACGTCACATCCGCACAAAAGGAGCGATGAACGCCATTATCTCCTCTGAACTTGAGGGAGAGGCTTTGCAGGCAGAGCTTGATAAGATTCCGAGTATGGAATCGTTGGAGTTGTCTACCAAGGTTACAACCAAGAAAGCCTATGAGCTGGGGGAATCAAATAAAGGTTTCCGAGTGGCCATACTTGACTTAGGAATTAAGAGGTCAATACTTAAGAACTTAACCGATCGTGATTGTCATTGTAAGGTATTCCCTGCGGAAACCACTTTTGAAGAAATGGAAAAGTGGAACCCTGATGGATACTTCATATCAAATGGACCCGGTGACCCTGCAGTAATGGATTATGCATCTACTACTGTAGCAGAAGTAATTGAAAAGAATAAGCCTGTTTTTGGAATATGCATGGGAAGCCAGATACTAGCTAAAGCAGTGGGTATTCCAACCTACAAAATGCATCACGGGCACAGAGGACTGAATCATCCGGTAAAAAATTTAAGAACGGGGTTAAGTGAAATCACTTCGCAGAATCACGGTTTTGCAGTTGAAATGGAGGCGTTAAGTAAATCTGATTTTGCAGAACTGACGCATATTGACCTTAACCATGATACCGTTGAGGGTCTGCGACTTAAAAATAAGCCGGCATTTGCTGTACAGTATCATCCGGAATCATCCCCGGGACCCAATGATTCTACCTATTTATTCGACGATTTTATCCAACTAATAAAAGAAAATAAGTAATGAGTGTTATCGAGAGTGTTTTTGCTCGACAAATCATGGACTCCCGAGGGAATCCAACTGTTGAAGTAGAGGTAATTACTGAAGATGGTTACATCGGAAGAGCTGCAGTACCGTCTGGAGCCTCAACTGGCGAACATGAGGCCGTGGAATTGAGAGATGGAGATAAGTCTCGATACATGGGCAAAGGAGTGCAGAAGGCGGTAGATAATGTGAATGAAATCATCGCCCCGGAGATTGAAGGGCTATTGGTGGTAGAGCAGGCATACATCGATCAGTTAATGATTGAACTGGATGGGACGCCAAACAAATCAAAGCTTGGTGCTAATGCTATTTTAGGTGTGTCACTTGCGGTAGCTCATGCAGGAGCAGACGCATGTCAGCTTCCACTGTACAGATATATTGGAGGAGTTAACGTAAAAACGCTTCCGGTACCAATGATGAATATCATCAATGGAGGATCTCACTCTGATGCTCCGATAGCATTCCAGGAATTTATGATCCGACCTGTCGGAGCACCAACTTTTACGGAAGCATTAAGAATGGGAGCGGAAATATTCCATAACCTGAAAGCGATTATCCATGATAAAGGATTGAGTACTGCGGTAGGAGATGAAGGTGGTTTCGCACCAAATTTTGAAGGAGGAACTGAAGAAGCACTAGAAAGTGTGTTGGCTGCTATTAAAAAGGCAGGATACAAACCTGGTTCTGACGTTACTATCGCTTTGGATTGTGCTTCATCAGAGTTCTTTTCTGATGGTGTGTATGATTACAGCAAATTTGAAGGGCCAAATGGTGCTAAAAGAACAAGCGCTGAACAAGCCGAATACCTGGCGGAATTAGTAAGTAAATATCCGATCGATAGTATTGAGGATGGCTGTGATGAAAATGACTGGGAAGGATGGAAAATGGTGACTGCAAAGATTGGAGACAAATGTCAGTTGGTAGGGGATGACCTGTTGGTTACCAACGTGAAGTTCCTCGAGAAAGCAATTAAAGAAAATGCTGCAAACTCCATCTTGATTAAAGTAAATCAGATTGGGACTCTTACGGAGACACTTGATGCTATTGAGATGGCACATAAAGCAGGATGGACTGCTGTGGTTTCACATAGATCAGGTGAGACCGAGGATGCGACGATTGCAGACATTGCAGTAGCAACAAATGCGGGTCAGATCAAGACGGGATCAATGTCACGCTCTGATCGTATGGCGAAGTATAATCAGTTGCTTAGAATAGAAGAAGAGCTTGGTGATGTATCCATCTATCCAAGTAATAAATAATAGAAGACGAATCAATTAAAGCCTCCATCCGGAGGCTTTTTTGTTTCAAAATGAATTTGGTCACCTGTCAAGGTCTTCCAGATCACTTTTCAGACGCTCGTTACCCAGTGCTTTTTCAGTCAATTTATACATGCGATCGTCACGTCTTTCTTTTCTCAATAAAAGATTAGCCGCAATCAGGCCGTATGTCATGGTTCCCTTGGCCCCAACACCCGACATGCCGCCGACTAAAACCGCATTTTGGTCAAATTCACCAGTTGCTAAAGGCACGTTTGCTACATACGGCACTTCTGATTGGGTGAGTGAATAGACACACGAGTACCCTTTATGTAGTTCAAGGTCAGTTATTTCCACCTCCAGCTCACTCATCTTAAGGTATTCGATGAGCTCTTTTTTGCTCCATTCCACCTCTTCTTCAGAAACTGGGACTTTCCATACCTCATTGAGGTTTTCGATTGGCGTTCGTTTAAAATGGCCACCAACCTTTAGAATTGGAATGCCATCCGAATCTAATTGTTCGATCATGGAATAAAATAGTTCATCATTCAGTTTGATGATCGGAAATCCATCGCGAAGCTTATTCTTTTGCTCTTCACTCCAGCGTTTATAAATAGCAGGTTTGATCTTGAGAAAAGTAAGAAACAATCGACTGGGTGTGATTAACTGATTGATGACAGGACAGATCTCATTCAACAACTGTCCACTATATGGACCTGCTGCCACTACAATCTTTGGAGCTTCTATGACCTTTTCCGTTTGGTTTTTAGTGTCAAGAATTGTTAGGTGATATCCCTCGTCAATTCGTTTCAGCTGTTTTACTTTTTGATTGTATTGAACTTCATTGCCAGAGTAGGTAATGGCTCTATGTAGCTTTTGAATTAATGCACGAGGATTCATCGTTCCTGAGTATTTTCGATACTCACGGATGGTTTGTAACAAATCAGGAAGGTGTAATCCAAATTTTGTTCGGGCGGTCTCTGAATCCGGTGCAAATGCAAGACTATCGCCTGACGGATGAGCTAGTGTATCGGGCTTGTCAAGGTTCAATACCGCAATCTCCTCTGATGTCTGAGGGTAGAAGATGTAGGTAACCGGACTCGTTCGGTAAATATCTTCCATGGAATGGGTCTCGAGCTCATGCTCATTCAGAAAATCAATTAGCTGTTGCGTTTCCTTTATTCCTTGGATCTGCAGGTACGCAAAGATGTCATCTTGGGGTCCCAGACTTCTTGAAATACGGGACTCACCATGGCTGGACCCTGAGGTATAGATGGTGTCTTGCTGCTCAAGCAAAATCACTGATTCCCCTTGCTGAGCTAGCTGCCATGCCGTGGCACTGCCCATCAGTCCGCCTCCAATGACAATAGTAGGATTCATTTCTTGTCTTGTCTGACAGGAAGTAAAAGTGTAAATCGCATATAAACAAATAATCCATTGCGTCATAACGTAAGATGTGGAATTCAAGGGAGGCATTTCTGGTTTATGAAGAAACAAGTTCATCCTTTAGCTGTACGATTTCAGCCAAATCCTGCATCTCTTTTTTGATCCCCTTCCTAATTACAGTAATTAATATGATGGCACCAATCACGTACCCTACATCCATAATGATCATCCAAAATAAATCAATGTATACGCTGAACTCCGGAGTGAGCATGTAGAATCCAAGGGTATAGAGACTAACGATAGAGACAGTAACCGGTCCGTGAATTTTTCTCCTGAACTGATAGAACTGCAATGAGCTGTTCACACTACTAATTGCATGTTCGGTCAAATCAATTTGTCTTGACCTGAATGAACTTATCAATTCAATGACTATTCGGAGTGCCAGCCCACCAATCATAAGCGCTACTCCAATTTTGCTAATCAGGTTCTGAAAAGATGTGACGTAGAAAAAGAATGCGGAAATCATAATGAGCGTCAAAGTCAGGATTAGCATGTTTCCATAGTGTGCGTAAAGCACGCTTTTTTTGTTCTGCTTTGCTCTTTTGATAACCTCATCGATCTTAATATCACTTTTTTGGGCAGTGGATTTGGCATCCACCCACTGGTTTTTCAATTTGTCAAATTCGTCAGTCATAATTCATTAAATTTTTAAGTCTCTTTTTTATTCGGTGGATTTTTACACGAAGGTTAGATTCTGAAATACCCATCACCTCTGCGATCTCCTCATATTCAAGTTCATCCAAAACCATCATGATGATCAAACGGTCCACCTTTCCCAGCTGATTGATTGCGTGATACAATTCGCTGCTTCTTTCTTCATCAGTCGTATTATTACTATCCGCTACATCACTTTCAAGCGAGCCGATTGACACATGGGTGTCTCGTTTTTTCTTGCGATGGTATTGAAGGCAGGTATTTATGGTAATCCGATAAATCCATGTTTTGTACGATGACCTGCCCTCAAATTTCCCCATCGCATTCCAGGTGTTGATAAAGACCTCTTGTGTCAGGTCGCTGGCTACATCCTGGTCTCCGCTCACAAACCCCAGACACATTTGAGCGACCATGGGTTGATACTGATCAAAGATTGATTGAAAGCTTAGTTGAATGGTTGTGCTCATTTAGCAAGAAAACTATTCACTTTTTCATAAAACCACTCCTCTTTATCGAACATGATGAAGTGTCTGCTGTTTTCGGCAATCAGAATCTCTTTGTTAGGTACCCGATCGAACTGCTTTTCCATTGTTGTTTTAACCGTTTGGGCATCTGGAAAGGATGCTGCAATCACCAAGGTATTTGCAGTTATGGTTGCAATGGATTCCTGAATATCCAGTTTTAGAAGATCTGTATAACCATACACATACGTTTTTCTATCCGCATCCAGGATCCACTGGGTCAGCGTCTCCACTTTATCTTCTCTAAAAGTCATGTATTTGGCCATCATGCTGGCATTTTGCTTGAAAGCTTCATCAGTCATGGCTAGCATCTGGTCGTTGTATGGACTTTCATATTGCAACTGATCGGCAGACACTCCGGGCATCATAACCTCACGCATGCACGGCAACCCATCCACAACAATCAATCGCTGGACTCGGTCCGGTAGTGCAGCGGCTATATCGGCACCAAGTGTACCGCCCATGCTATGACCAATAATATTTAGGTTTTTGAGATCTTCTTTAATGATATAGTCGATTAATTCATCTTTAATCGTTTTATACCATGGCATCTCAATCGCTTCAATGCCATTAAAACCGGCATATGAGATGACATGATTTTCGAATGTACCGTCTAAATTTTTTATGGTCTCCTCCCATACTGAGCCCGGATTCGTAAATCCAGGGAGGAATAGAATGGGATCTCCATTACCTGATTTTTCAACTTTAATTGCTGGTCCCGCGATGGTGGCCATGGATGCGGAAATAATTGTAAGTGTTAATAATATTTTTTTCATATTCTTTTTTTGACCCTTAGATGCAGGCCCATTTGAATTGTTACACCCATGAAAAAAAATATTTCCTATAACTATAAAAATAGTTGTATAATTATAATTATAGTTATAGTATTGTGTCATGAAGGAATTGACCAAAGCAGAGGAGCAGCTAATGCATTACCTCTGGTTACTAGAAAAAGCATACCTTAAAGACATTGTGGAGCAATATCCGGATCCTGCTCCTGCATATACGACCATATCTACGGTGGTAAATGTGCTCGTTAAAAAAGGGTTCATTGGTTTTAATACACACGGAAAGGCACGAGAGTACTATCCCATCATATCGAAAGAGAAGTATACTCAGCAGTCTATGAATGGCTTGATGAGTAGTTTTTTTGATAATTCTACAAAGAAATTTGCTTCCTTTTTCACCTCACAGAAAGACCTTTCTGTAGAGGAGTTAAGGGAAATACGGAAACTCATTGATGAACAAATAGCCCAACGAAAATCATGAATGAAGTGGTTGTTTATCTGCTGAAAGTCATTGCCATCCATGGCTTATTGTACCTGTTCTACCGACTGGTATTAAGAAATACAGGTCAGCATACATTTAATCGTGGGTATTTGATTCTGGCCCTGTTTGCTGCTTTTTTTATTCCTTTCATAGAAATATCCGTTCCTGAAACAGTCCATCCAATAGATGATGAGGGTTCAGTTATCACGTGGTTGTCTGAACCAACAGCCGGAATCGAAGAATTTGAGTTAATTCCTGTCCAAAAAGATGCTGCAAATTCGTATTGGTTTTTGATACCCTGGTTTTATTTGGGTATCGCCATGATCTTATTAGTGCGGTCTATTTTCTATTTGGCTGTTCTCTCGCGATTAAAAAGGCATTCTGAGTATGTCAAGAAGCCTTGGTTTAAACTTTTTAAAATATCACAGGATCGTCCGTTTAGTTTTTTCTCTAATGTGTTTATGCCGAAATCACTTTTTGGCACAGATGCATTTGAGCAGATATTGGCGCACGAGTGTGAACATGTTAGGCGATATCATTCGATAGATCGCCTGTTAATGGATTTTGTTGTTTCGCTGTTTTGGTTCAATCCCTTCATTTACTTGTATCGAAATGCGCTCATTGAAATCCATGAATTCCAGGCTGATGAGGTGGTACTCAATCGATTTAAAGATCCGGTTGGATACCAGGAAATTTTATTTTCTCAACTTCAGTCAGCCCAATATTCAGGTTTGGTGAGTCATTTCAATTTTTCAATGATTAAAAAAAGGATTGTAATGATGAACAAAAAACAAAAAATGTCAGGGTGGCTCTATTTGCTTGCTCTGCCCGTACTCTTTTCTATAATTTTTGCTTTCTCCGGAAAAGAACACAGTACTTCAATTGAGGAAGTAGGAACAGAAATAGCTGATATGCTAGGGCCAGTAAATACACTTAGCATACCAAATTTAGACTTTTCTGTAAATAAAAAAACAGATCAGGATTCGAGTGAACCCTCTATAATGCCGGTCAGAAGCAAAGATCAGGTGAGGTTGTCTTCGGGTTTTGGAATGAGAATGCATCCGATATATAAAGTTCGGAAGATGCACCTAGGAACAGATTTCGCTTGTAGAGAGGGTTCCGAAATAATCGCTACCGCTGACGGTGTAGTAGAAAAGGTAGAAGCGAGGACAGATGGATATGGAAAGCTGGTTGTAATCAATCACGGAAATGGGTTCAAAACCAGATATGCACAGCTTTCTTCATTTAAGATAAAGCAGGGCGATCAGGTGAAGAAGGGTGATTTGATTGCACTATCTGGGAATAGTGGTTCTTCTACAGCGCCGCACCTCCATTATGAAATACAAAAAGGAGATAAGCGAGTAGATCCAATGGATTACATAACGGACTTTAAACCTAAACCGGTAATCAGAGAAATCAAGGTAGATGATGGTAAAGCAGAGAAAAAGGAGAAATTTGAGGGTCAGCAAATGATGACTGCTGAGTTAAACATCATTGAACGAAAACTAAAAATGAGGCTTGAGGGAATAGAGATAGAACGAAATCGAAAGCTTGAATTAAAGGAGATGGAATTACAGCAGGCAATGGCGAATCCTGGTTTATCTGAAAAGCAAAAAAGTCAAGTAAAGAAGGGATCCATTGCCGAGGCTCAAAGGATTGAAGATGAGCTCTTGATGAAAGCAACAGAAGCAAGGGAGATGGCAGTAAAGGAAACCGAGCAGGTTAGACTCAAGTATCTGGCAAAAGAGGCGGCACAAATGGCTCAAACTGAAATAATTAGAGCGAACGAGGCGCTAAGACGCACCACAGAAGAGGAAAAGAGAGCTTATCAACTACAACAGGAGGCAGAAGAAAAAAGACAGATCGAAGAGAAGATTCGCATGGAGAAACTCCGATTCCAGGATGGGAAGCAAGATGAAAATGGCACTCGCATAACATTAGATGGAGGAAACGCAGGTCAGAATCCGTTATTCGTGCTTGATGGGGAAGTTGTAAAGAATATTGAAAATTTATCTCCTGACGACATAAAAAGCATCAACGTACTGAAAGGAGAGAGTGCCAGGAAGCAATATGGAGAAAAAGGAAAGGATGGGGTAATCGAAATCTTTACCAAGGATAAGAAAAAAGATAAGTCTAAGAATAAAGAGAAAAATAAGTCAAAATCGAAGAATAAATCGCTTTAATTACTTTCTTAAGATTTTATTTACTTGATCCCGATAGGATTGTCCTATCGGGATTTTTGTTTCTCCAAGTTTTATTTGATTTCCTTCGACATATTCCAGCCTGTCAATGGATATAATAAAGGACTTATGAACCCTTAGAAATGAAGCGGGGAGTAAGTCTTCAAGCTTCCTCAATGTTTCGCTGATAATGAGCGTCTTATCTATCAGATGGGCCTTTACATAATCGCCAATAGACTCAAAATATTGGATTTGATCATGGCTTACTTTGTGCATTTTTTTATCTGCCTTTAGCATGATGAATTCTCCATGCGGAGTATCAGGAGATTCCAATTGCACCTTATTTACAGCTTTGACAAATCTCTCAAATGAAAATGGCTTCAGGAGATAATCCACAGCTTCAAGCTCAAAACCCTCAACCGCATGGTCCGCATAGGCGGTCGTGAAAATCACCTTTGGTTTTTTGGATAGAGATTTAAAGAAATTGATGCCGGAAAGTTTCGGCATATTAATGTCCAGAAATAACAAATCAATTGGCTTTTTATTGATCCATTCCAGCGCCTCTAGTGCATCAGAGCAGCTACACACCAATTGGAGAGAGGGAAGGTCTGCAACGTACGATTCCAGCACTTCCCGTGCGAGTGGCTCATCATCAATAATTAAGCACTTAATCATTTCCAGTCAATTTTAATTTTTACTTCGAATTGCTCAGAGGTCTCGTTTATTTCTAAATGTGCATTTTCTCCATAGATTAGATGCAGGCGTTGCTTTACATTTTCGAGTCCAATACCTCCATACTTATCCGACTCGGAGTGACCAACTTTTCCCTTGTTGTTGATAATATAGAAATCTAATTTTTCAGAGGTGTTGGTTAAGCTTATTTTAACGTAATTCTCCTCCTTGCTCCCCTTAAAGCCATGCTTAAAACTGTTTTCGATAAGTGGGAAAAACAACAGTGGAGCAATTATTCTGTTTTCCAGATCTCCTTCGGTTTCGAAGGTGATGTTTTCACTTTCGCTGATTCTAAGTTTTTGTAGGTCGAGGTAATCATTGATGGAATCTACCTCTTTGGAAAGAGGCACGTCTTCGGACACTTCATAAATCATGTACCTCATCAGATTAGAAAGCCGAAGAATGGCGTCAGGTGTTTTGTCGCTTTTCTTACGCGCCAGGGAATACATGCTATTCAAGCTATTGAATAGAAAATGTGGATTGATCTGCATTTTAAGTGAATTCAACTCCAGCGATAGCTTTTCTCTTTCTATTTGCTGAAGACGATACCAGGATTTGGACAGTTTCAGTAAGGTCGTCAACACCCAATATATGCCAAAGATGGTGATGAGGACGGACATGTCTGTGAACGAAACAATGTAAAAAGCGGTAGAAAGCGCCTGAGGGAGGGCAGGAATAATGATTTCAAATAGCAACTCATGTATGAAATAAGCCAATCCTAAATTGAATATACCAAGTAGCAGGAATGGAAAGTATTGCTCTTTTTGTAGGAATTTGGGCACCAAATACCTGATATTGATATACACCAATATCATCAACGGGATGTGGAAGAAACCAGCGTATATGAAGTCGATTATCTTGATTATCCCGGAAATGGAGAAGTAGCTTCCGATGGTATATAGTGACAGCACCCAGAATATGAGGTGCTGTAACCATTTCTTTGATAGAATCTCTTTGATCTTTCTCATCACAGAGCAGCTCTTTTGTAAGATTCAGTATGATCAAATACGGATTCATCGTCTGCATACTTGTCAAAAAACTTTTGCAATTCCTTTGGTTGAGCAGTAATCAAAATTGTGCCCTCCACATTTTCGTGGCGCAATCGAATTAGGTTGCTTTCAAATAAATCATTCAGCTTATCCAGGTCAAAATGAATCATCGTGAATTCATCCTTTGAAATCTTGACTTTATAAAAAGTATGCACTGGGAAATAGTTGTCAAAAAAGTTTTCCGAATCATATTCAGTAATAGGATAAAGGTCCATAAAGATATCACCACCGATATCTACTAAGTGAGCAGAATAAGATGTTTCAGTGCCCTTTTTTGTGTCAATAACGGTCATGCGATAGCTTTTTTCTTCGTAAACACTAATGCTGCCTTTATATTCAATGTCTTGCTTTTTCACAGTTGCAGATGCTTTTTCAATTAATTTTTCTGCAAACTGAGTTTCGTTGGAATCTTTGTCTTCTTCCTCCTTTGACATTCTTTGAAGCATTTCCTCCCTGATAATATGCTCATCATAAATGGTATCTCCATTTATTACCATGGAAATTGGTTCATCTGAGCTCATTGTAAACCCTTCTTTGATTTCTATTGAATATTTGTATTCTTCATCTGCAGCATCTTTTTCTTCTTCATTTTTTGATTCAAACACCATATATGAATCATCACCAAGATCCCATTTCCCGAGTAATTCCTTTTTAAATATCAGCGTATCCTCTGTATAAATGGGGAAAAGGGAATAGACACATGAGTTTAGCATTATGGCTATTATGCTTAAAATAATGATTGATCTCTTTTTCATAGTTGTATTGATTTTGATAATGACTCAAAAGTGATCCACTAACAAAGTAGACAAAAATATTATCTGTGAACACACAAAATTTCGGGGTGAACCATAAAAAAAGCCCTCTTTAGAAAAAGAGAGCTTTTAAAAAAGTTTTAGTCTTCTCTATCGATACAGGTATTCGAAGAGACCAGTAATCACCTCAGAGGCTCCTATGTATATCCCTACTCCATAGGTAACGTGTCTTACCGAGAGGTTTTGGATCGCATACGGAAGTCCACCAATATTCATAATGGTAAATGCGGCACCAATGGTAAGGGCAGAGGCTAAACTGAGATATACATTTCCGGAAAGGATAAGCGTAACAACTCCTATGAGCAAAACGACAAAGCTGCTCATGATCACTTTCCTTAGGTCGAGTTCTGCAATTTTTTTACTGATTAGGAATCCCCCAATCGCACAGATACCCAATATGCTAAATGAAATAATACTTCCACTTACTGCAAATGAGGCAAATCTTTCAGCGAAATATTCTGGTAGGAATTCAATAAGAAAAGCTTTTCCTACCCCTAATAATAAACCAATGGTCAAGATTGCCAGGTAGGAAACCACTGATTGACTTTTTACCCGATCATTTTTCATTAAGTCTGTCTTTCGTTGAAGCACCTCATCACGTGAAACCCGATGAAATATATAGCCAGAACCGCCTATTAAAATACCGCCAACCACGAATGTTAATGTATCTCCAAAAAATGTGACCAATGATACGACAACCGGCTCTAGTGCATAAAGTAGTTCTGTTACAAGAAAAAGCACACCTACAACTATAGGAAGCTGCTTGGCAGGTGCAAATGCCTCAATCATTGAATTAGCCGGGCTGATAAATAAATTCATACAGATAAGCCAGATCACGATCATGAAAGGAATAATCCCACTTACATCCATGATATGTGATGTACCAACTAAGGTTGCCACCACCATGAAAATCATGGCTGTTGCACCAATTCCCACCGAAAAGATGATCATGTACTTTCCATCTTTTTTCATAATACGATCGGCTAACCAACCTGCAAGAGGTGGTATAGTGACCAGTATGATTGCTTTCGCTATAATCAGAAAATCAACTAGGTGGGTTATTCCCAGGTTTTCCATCAGAACGGGTTGATATTCATGATATGCAATCCAACTGATGACAACTGCTGCATTTAAAGCCGCCAGGCTATATACTTCTCTCCATTTGAGAGTTTTTGTGTTATTATTTGTCATAAAGTTTGCTCTTGGTTATATAGATGTATGTACATACGAAGAATTGAGCTCGATTGGTTTTTCATGTAATTCCACAATTGTTGAATTTAGAATAATTCGATGATGAAACCTATTATGGATATCGCTAAACAAAGGGGAGAATAAATCTGAGAATCTTTCTTAGCAAACTGTGTTGTCGTTATTTTTTTAAAGAATCCAACATACTTAAAGTCGCCGATAGCTCGAAAGAGAAAAATGGATGGTATTAGCCAGCTAGCAATATTTATGGCCCACTCAGGTAACTGGAAATCGATTATTTCCACTTTAATCAGATAAAAAATCCCAAAGAACAACAAACCTAACCCGACTATAAGGCTATCTTTTTTGCCAGGTTTAATCACCCAATCTCCAGCTTCAGTTTTTGGAATAGCTTCGTCATGCCACTTGCGACTTCCAAGAGCCCAGCTAAAGTGTATCAGAGATAGCACTAGAAATGTGCTTACGAGAATTATGGTTGCGATCATGGCACAAAAATTTGGTTTAAAAATAGTCGTTCTCTCTTACTGATCTTTAATCCTGATGGATGTTGTCCCTTAAGCTGACGTTTGCTTTGATTGAAAAGCGGAAATACTTCAATTTTTGCATCCTAAACGAAATCGAATGAGTCAGTACCAATCTAAATCCCCAAAAGAAGCTGTATCAATAATTAAATCTGGAGAATCGATTTATATCCATACGGCGGGAGCTGCTCCTCAAGCGTTGATCAATGCATTGACAGATCGGGGGGATGAGCTGAAGGATGTTACGATATATGGCCTGCATACCGAGGGTGCGGCTCCATACGCCGATGAGAAATACACTAATTCCTTTAATGTAAAGGTACTTTTCGTTGGGCCAAATATGCGGCCGGCAATCAACGAAGGAAGAGCTGAATTTATTCCGAGTTTTTTAAGTGAGGTTCCGCTAATGTTTAGAAGTGGAGTCTTGCCTCTTGATGTTGCCCTAATCCAGGTATCTCCTCCAGATAAACATGGTTTTTGTTCACTTGGCATATCGGTTGATGCTACAAAAGCTGCGGTTGATGTAGCCAAAAAGGTAATCGCACAAATCAATCCCAAGATGCCAAGAACACACGGTGATGGGTTGCTGCATATTAGCAAGTTTGACACGTTTATTGAGTACGAAGCTGATTTGCCAGAAATACCTCCGCATGAAATTTCCGATGTAGAAAAACAGATTGGAAGGCACGTTTCTGGAGTTATTGAGGATGGTGCCACATTGCAGATGGGGATCGGAGCTATTCCTGATGCGGTTTTAAGCTGCCTAAACGGTCATAAGGATCTGGGTGTGCATACGGAGATGTTTTCTGATGGTATACTTCCATTGGTTGAAAGTGGCGTTATCAATAACAAATTTAAGCCGAGACATCCTGGTATTATAGTTTCCGGATTTTTATTGGGGTCAAGGAAGTTGTATGATTTTGTGGACGATAACCCAGGGGTGAGGATGTTGGATATACAATATGTGAATGATACTTCAGTCATCAGAAAACTACCCAAAATGACGAGTATTAATAGCGCCATTGAAATCGATATTACCGGACAGGTTTGTGCAGATTCAATTGGCACGAAAATATACAGCGGAGTGGGAGGTCAAATGGATTTTATAAGGGGGGCATCACTATCGCAAGGAGGGAGGCCAATTATAGCCTTAAGTTCTACCACGTTAAAGAATGTTTCCAAAATCGTTCCTACCCTAAAGACGGGTGCTGGTGTGGTTACAACAAGGGCTCACGTGCATTATGTTGCAACGGAATTTGGAATTGTAAACTTATATGGGAAAAGTTTAAGGGAACGGGCAAAATTGCTAATTGATATTGCTCACCCGGATCATAAAGAAGAATTAGAAAAAGCTGCTTTTGAGCGATTCAGAACGTGAATTCATATGAACCTATTTGTTTAGATACTTCATTAAAACTTGCTTAATGGTTTCCGACTTAATGGGTTTTAATAAATAGTCACTCATACCAACTGCCAGACATTCTTCTTTACTCTTTTTCAAAGCATTGGCGGTTAGTGCAATAATGACAGGTTTATGTAACTCCCCTTTGTAGTGTTCAGATATTCTTTTTGATGCTTCAAATCCACTTATATCAGGCATCTGGAGGTCCATAAAGATGATATCATAAAATTTACTAGTTGCTTTTTCAACCCCTTCTGTACCATTTATAGCCAGGTCTACATTTGAGATATTCAAGGTCTTTAAGATTTTATTAGCAACTAAACGATTTATTTCAATATCCTCGACGATAAGCACTTTTAATTCATCCATCCCCGGCACCTCTATTTTGTCAAAAGATGCCAAATCATCTTCATGTGCAATTCCGAGTGGTAGGGTAAAATAAAAATTAGATCCTTTCTTAGGTTCTGATTCAAATTGGACGTGACCGCCCATAAGGCTTACGAGTCTTTGTACTATGGTCAACCCGAGTCCTGAACCTTCATATCCATCCCTATCCGAAGCTTTGTAAAAAGTTTCGAACAGGTAAGGCTGTTTTTCTTCTGCTATACCAGCTCCTGTATCCTGTACACTGAACCTCACTGAAATCACATCTCCTGTTTGGCCCACCACCTCGACTCGCAAAGTGATACTCCCTTTCCAGGTAAACTTTACTGCATTATTAAGCAGATTTATGAGTACCTGACGGATTCTAGAAATATCACCTTTTAGGTATTGAGGTAATTTTGGATCTACATCAAGTTTAATTTCCAAATTCGGATTGTTGCCGGCTCTTTTTTCGAAGATTTTCCAAATGGCGTTTAATTCATCTGTAGACGAAAAGGAGTTCTTGGTAAGTTGAAGCTTCCCAGCTTCGATGATTGTTAGATCCAAAACATTACTGATAAGGCCATGTAGGATGTTACTGCTATATCCCAGACTCTCTATCAACTCTCTTTGCTCTTTATCCAGATTTGTGTTAGACAACAATTCGGTCATTCCTACTATGCCATTTAACGGAGTTCGCATTTCATGCGAGATGGTTGCTAAAAATGTGGATTTGGCTCGATCAGTAGATTCGGCATTCCTTTTCTCTGATTCAAGTTCTTTATTTCTTTTTCTCAATTCGCGTCTATCATCAATAAATGTCCGCTTAAAAATGTAGAGACAGATTCCCATGATGACCAAAGAGGATAATGTAGCAATTGTAAGATCCTGCATGAGTAATTCAGCGTTCTCATAGGTAGCAGCCAACTCAGGGTTGTTAATTTCATAGATCGTTAGCCCTAATACCAAACCGAATGTCACTATTATAAAGGCTAAATAATCCCGCAATGGAAGAACCAGTAGACCGGACAGATATACAAGAGCGAGAAAAGTGGGAATTGCCGCTTTTATCCCGCCTGAGGGAAACCACGAAATACCAATTAAAAACAAAATGAGGTAATAATAGGTGATTGAGATAGCCCTAAACGTATTACTTCTTTTAAGAATGAAGTAGAGAGTGGAATAAATAAATACACCTCCTGTATAGATGGATTGAATAAAAAGATCGTAACCAATAATGAATCCATAGATTGACCAAAACAGAAACACGAGGACGGTTAATGCCAATGTTGTTTCAAATAGTCGTTTTTCAATCTGGATCGATCGGTCAGTGGCAGGTAAAATATGTTTAATCCGCAAATTCAAAGCTATTTCTCACTCGGAGTGAAGTTAAATTAATTAACGGTAAATATCCGATCAGTTCCTTTTTCATTAAACCAGAATGATAAAACCTACCTTTTTCTCAAATTGAGAATTGAATTTTCACAATGGAATTATGAAGACCTTGAAAGTTTGTCCTAGATGTCTCTATGGATGATTTTATTATTTGGAATACTCTTGGTACCAATTGCAGTCAAGAATAAAACATTAACAATCATATGAAAAAGACAATTTTACTTTTTGGAATTTTAACAGCAATTTTTATTTCATCCGCATCGGCTCAGAAAATGAATGCTGGTGTTAGCTTGGGACCAGTTTTCCCAACAGGCGATGCTTCAGATTTCTTAGAAACCGGTTTCAGATTTGACGGGTCAGTAGACTATTACTTTAACGATAAGTTCGACATGGGTGTCGAGGTAGGATATATGACTATGAGCTTTGAAGGAATTGATGAAAGCCAAAACATGGTGCCTTTACAAATTACAGCTGGTTATCATAATGATTTAGGGTCCTCGGTAGATTTATATGGTGAATTGGGAGGAGGAGTATTTTTCATCTCAAATTCAATAAACAACGAATCAGATAGTTATGGTGGGATATCCCCACGACTAGGTGCTGCTTTTGAATTACAAGAAGATTTACTTTTTCTTGACACCAACATAAACTATACATCTATATTCACCGAAGGTGACAACTTAAACCTCATGGGGTTAAATATTGGACTTCTGTATACAATCAGGTAAGCAACCATTTCAAATTGATAAACTTAAAGCCGGAGTAATCCGGCTTTTTTTATGATCTTTCGACAAAATTTGAATAGAACTTTATCACTCCATGGCAGAGAATATTTTCACCCTTTTGATGCTTATCTTATTACAAGCTGTTTTAGGCTTTGATAACTTACTTTACATATCGCTTGAATCTAAAAGAGCACCGGAAGATCAGAGGAAGATGGTCCGAACCTTGGGGATTGGTATTGCCATTGGCTTAAGGATCATTTTATTATATGTATTGGTCAATGTGATTAAATATTTTCAGGATCCATTCCTGGAACTTGATGGCGAGTTTCTATCGGGAGCAATTAGTGTTCATAGCCTGATTGTCCTTTTTGGTGGGATTTTCATTTTGTATACAGCTGTCAAGGAAATTTTCCATCTGGTTTATTTAGAGGAACACGAGGGGGTGAACAAAAGGAGTCAAAGTACAGCCAAAACCATATTTATGATTGTATTAATGAACTTAATTTTCTCATTTGATTCGATCCTAAGTGCCATGGCATTGAGCGATGTGTTTTGGGTTATGGCCACCGCCATTATCATAAGCGGAGGTTTGATGATCTGGTTGTCTGATGGGGTTTCCAAATTTTTGGCTAAGAACAGGCTTTACGAAGTGCTTGGGTTATTTATACTTTTCCTGGTTGGTGTAATGCTTCTTTCGGAAGGTGGACATTTGGCTCACCTAAAGATTTTTGGTAATCACATCACACCGATGAGTAAAACAACTTTTTACTTTATCATCTTCATTCTTGTTGTAATTGATATCGTGCAAGGAAGATATCAGAAAAGGTTGCTGAGCAGGAAGAGGAGAGTAGAGTAACTTTATTTATCCCAGTTAATATCTGCATCCCGAACAACCTGATCGATGTTATTCATCGCATCTTCCATCACCTCTTTGTTAGAAAACAGATAGACCTTCCCATCTTTAGTTCGATAGGCAAAGTTAGGATTACCAGGAGCAGCAAAGCCCTTACCAACAGCAAATGCGCAATGGCCTCCAGAAGCAGGAATATATTGCTCAGGATTAGCAAGAAACGTACTTTGATTCTCTTCAGTGGTAAATCGCCATGTCAGATCTTTCCAATCAGTTTGGATATCCTCATTACCTAAGATTGCCTCGCCATTTGCATATAATTGCACGGGATCATAGCCACCCAGTGCCATACCATCTTCTGAATAAATTTCATCGTGCATATTTAAAGACAGCAGTGAAATTCCGGAGGCTTTACCTGCTATTAATCCAATGGCAAATAGCCCGAGGATTATAATTGCTATTATCTTAATGATTTTCATGATCGCGTAATTATAAACACTCAATTTAACCACATCTATGAAAAATATTCTCTCTCTTGTCTTAAATGTGGGAGCTAAAAAGAAGGATAACAATTTGATACTTGAGCAGTTTGGATTAACAGAAACTTAAGCCAATGGATAAGGAACTATTGAAAAGCGAACTTATAGAAGCTATCAATGTAGCAGATGAAAAGCTACTTCGAATTCTGAATGCGGTGGTAAATGAATATCTAAAGAACAAGGATACGCCGCAACAAGAAGCTGAGGATCTTTATCGGCTGGTTTATACAAGCGCGAGGTTAAAAAATTGCTCGGATAAGGACGTTAAACAAATCCTGCAGGTATCAAGAAGGAATAATTCCAAGATTAACGTCACTGGTATCCTTATCCATACGAAAGATCGATTTCTTCAAGTACTGGAAGGAGATAAAGATGTGGTAATGGGTCTCTACAATAAAATTGAAAAAGATGACCGCCATGGGGGATCCGTTATGCGATTTTGTGAATCTGTAGATCAACGGTATTTCAGCGATTGGGACATGGTTGGAAAACGCATCGATAACAAGATAGCGTTCAATACCTTAATCGATGAAGAGAAAAAGGTGCTATATAGGTCAATGATGGATGGAGATCTCAGCTCTTATAAAGATGAAGGCATGAGAGTTTTGAAGACTTTTCTGTTGGTTTCCTGATTAATCATGCATTTCTCCTATGAGGCAATCCATTTAAACTGAAATTGTTTTTCGGGTATCTGGACTCGCTCTGACAGTCGTTGGAGTCTATTAGGAAGAGCCATCAAGTAATCTCGCGCTTCTTCTGCTTTTGAGTTCAGATCTTTGACATTGTCAATATTCCATTCCTTTAAGAGTGAGTTGAGAATATCAATGTAATCCTGTGTGGTATAAACCATGGTGCGCTGTGCGGCATCAGAAAAATGCTTGAAAAGTTCGCTGATCTTACCTCCAGATTCCCTTAAAAAATGAGCCGGCATCACAATCTTTTTTCGCATCATATCCTCAAAAGCAATCATAGCCTCACTTGGATCAATCTCAAGAATACTTTTGACAAAATTCTTATACGCATTAGCATGACGAGACTCATCAGATGCAATAAGCCCACACATTTTTGCCAATAATGCGTTTCCAGCTTTTTTGGCCAAACTTGCCACTCTTCTGTGTGATATGTTTGTTGCCAGCTCCTGAAAGCTGGTATATATGAAGCTGCGGTAAGGATCCTTCGCTGTTTGAATGTCAAATCCATCATTCAATAAATGGTGAGTCGACACCTCCATCTCTCTCATATTTACCCTACCGGATAAGTAGAGATATTTGCTTAATAAGTCTCCGTGACGATTTTCCTCTGCAGTCCATCCCCTGACCCATCTCGTCCATCCCTTCTGACTATCTTGATCTACACCTTCAACATCCATTAACCAGGATTCATAAGTTGGTAAGGCTTCTTCTGTAATGGTATCTCCAATAAGAACGGCGAAGAGGTCATAGTCCATTTCAGCTGAATGACCCTGAATGTCACGAATTTCTTCAGTAAAATCCGGCGCGCTAGAATCAGGAAGAATATCTGAGGGTTGCCATATCTCCTCAATTGGCTTCAGATATTTGTCCAATAGCTCATCCATCGATTTCTCGAGGGTTTTCATCACTTCCCTGCGTACATTATTCAAGTTCATATGGCTAAGGTATTCCAATAGTTTGGAGACATTAGCTTAATGGAAGTTTATTAATCAGGCAATGCGGATAACCGCAAAGTATTTACGCCTCATTTTCATAATAGATCTTGTAATACTTTCTTCCATCTGAATCCGTGCCCCGCTCAATAAGTTCACGATCTCCATGGATGTAGACGTGGAAATTCTTATCTAGTTTCAATACGCTCTTGAAGATACGGGCTTGCTTTTTTACCGATTGCACAGCGATCTTGAAGTTATCATCCAGGTCCAAATCCATCTCATCCTGATACTCCCGATCAAAATTTCGAAAAGACTTGATCGCTTCCTCTTCTTGCCCAAACACTGAGAGTTCAAATTCTCCTTTGTCAAACTCCTCAGCTTCTTTAAAATATTTAATTGATTTATTCAGTAGGTCAATTTGATCCGTTTTTGAAACCTCAAATTCCTCCGGCATCTGATCCGTAATGTAGGATTTAGTCAGTTCAAGGAAATGATTGGTATTGTTCACGTGATCTTTTTTAAAATCAAGGTTTATAAAATCATTCTTCCAGTACACAGCCTCACTATTATTGTTGTCGTAAGCCAGAATAGTGAATGGGTCTTGATCAAAGAGAATCAGACATGCTTTATCCAGTTTTTTCTCACCGATACCTTCTTTGAAAAGGAGCGTTGGCTCTTTGGTCCAATCAGGAGTTTCAATAAAAGGATCCTTTTTTTCTATTTTAAAAACGCCAAATCCATCGATTGTCTCATTATTGATAAAGATGTCCGTAAAGCGAATGATAAATAGCTCCCCTTCTTTGATGTTTGGGTGTCTGGAGCTTGTGCGCAGGTGGGAGATGATCCCTTCGTAGGTCCCTCCAATTTCTTGGTTTTTGTTGATCTCTTGCGAAAGCTTATAAAGCACATTGAGTTCAAGGTCAACTGAATGTGCAAACTGATACGTATTCGTAACAGCAGCAAAAGGCTTGAGGAAGATATTCTTTAGCATTTCCTCCTCACTCGGCGAAAATTCATTTTGAATGAGGTGATGATCTGTGGCTTCTTCTTCGATTTTTTGAAAAAAAAGCTCTTTTATGCTGGCTCCTTTATAGTCAATCATGGATATGCTATTTGAGCCACGAAATTAATCCAGTCGTGGATACCAATCATTTTTTAGATCAATGAATTGCTAGCATAGATAAGAAGGTCTTTTTTGAATGAATGACTATCTAATTTTAAAAAAAGAAAAAATGTGGTAGGGTAAATCTGCTACTCCCTGTATTAGGATAAAATTGATAATTATGAAATCATTAAAATTAATTGCCTTATTAATTAGCTTCTCATTCTTGATCGCATGCTCGAATGAGGATGAAATTCCAAGTAGAATAGACATCCCAGCGCAGTTTTCTGTGGATATCCCTCAGCCAATTAGCGACAATGGTGGAGGCCTCAACGGCAGAGTGGCCGGAGATGGAGATGGAATTATTGAAGGAAACGAGATTTATGAAAGCTTAAGAGGTTTCATCAAAATTGGTGAAGGCTCTGCTGAGATTGTCCAATTTACCCTTCAAGTTGCTGTAGCACTGGAAACCCAGAATGTAAGAACATTTACCTTCGAAAGTGACGATGATGGTCGTGAAAAAAGAATTGATCTTTCAGAATCAGTGACTCGTGGAGGAGTAGCCTATGATTATGAAATGACCATGATTGATGTGGCTGACAATGAGATGGCATTACAGATTTTATGGAATGCGGATCCTGTTGAGGGTATTGCTATTCTGAAGCCGTATAATATTGATAGAAGAGAAAGTGGTGATGCGATAGATGCATATGTACGAATTGATTACAGTGAGGATGATGCAAACTATGACGCAACAATGACTGTCTCCATTTCAGGACTAGAAACAGTAGAAAATGGAGACATTGATAACATGAAGATGTTCGTAGGTAAGAAAGGTGATATTGTTGATGTCATGGGTAACTCCAACCATCCAAATATTGAGATTATAGATCCAAATTACACTGGTGGCCGTAACTACGCATTTGTGGCCAGAGGTGACGAGTCTACTGATCTTGGAGTAGCTAAACTGGCATTACCTCCATCCTCTACAACTACGGACGATGTTTTGGTTGACTTCTCTGTTTTTGCAGTGCTAGAGGCTGAAATCAATGCAGTTGCAGATTTAGATCAAAGTATCATAGATGCTATTCTAGAAGAAGCTCAATCTCCTGCATACTTTAATAACAATGGATTTATCACATCTGGCGTAGACAATAAGCCAACAAGTTTCGACGCTGATTTTGTAGACTTATCAGGTATGAATCCATTTGTACCAAATAATGTAAAGAACTTAACGATAGATTTTATTCAGTAAGGTTTAGGTTGATAAGTTAAAATCCCGGCTGAGAAGTCGGGATTTTCTATTTTATACCAACGAAATCCCATTCAAGTCTGTGGTCAACATGTCCGTCATGCAATCTAAGAATGGTCGCATGCTTCTAAATGAATCTGAAACGGTCTTATGGAAATTCTTATCCATCACCTCTGCGATTGAAAAGTCTTTTCGTACCATAAACTGCTTATATCTGAGTAAGTCAATTTCCGGATGGTCTTTCTCAAATCCACGCGGTGCAGTTTTTAGTTGTGTGCCCAAAAGCTCTCCAAAATTCTCTTTAAATGCCTTGGATTCCAATACCTCCCGAAGTGGATCGGAATATTGTGCCAATTGATTTCTGATATGCAGTAAGTCTTGTGGATTAGGACCAAAGAAGCCTCCCATTACAAAAGAACCATTGAGGCCAATGTGGTAGTAATAACTACCTCTTCTTTCAGCTCCAGCACGGTATAGACCTCCTCCCCAATGTGTTTTATAAGGAGTTTTGTCTTTTTTGAAACGGATATCTCTGTAAATCCTATTCAGGCTTTTCTTGCCAGATGGGGTTTCTATCACATCATGTCTATTCATTTCTCCGAGCAGCCGATCGGCAAAGTCAATCATCTCCTCATGCGAAGCATGATATTTCGGTTTATTTGAGTGAAACCATTCACGATTGTTGTTTTTACTGAGTTCTTTAAGAAAGTCAAAAGTCTGCTGCATAAAGTTTTGATTGGAGTAGACTAACTATAAGAGCCGGCATCTAGTTCGACTCACTGTTTTTCTACAAAAGACTTAAAGTTTTCCATCCATCGCCTGGCTGGTTTTTTATACATACCAGGAAAAAGAATGGATATTAATCGAGGCATTACCCAATCTATACGTGTATATACAACCTCCGTGGCATACCGAGTTTGTCCATCCCGCAACTTTGTGAATGTACATTTCATCGTATTATCCATGTGCTTGTGATGGTAGAATGCTTCAAACGAATGCGGTAAATCATTTTTGGTGATGGTTTCTGTTAGCACCATTTCATGATTCCCATTTTTGTAATACATTTTTGAGACGGCACCTTCTTTTCCGGCTTCCCCTTCTAAAAGTTCTTTCTTTTCAAAACCTTCCTGATACTCCTTTAGGTAGGCCGGATCAGCAAAGAAGTCAGCTACCTTTTCTTGTGATTGATTGATGTCTATGGATCCACTGAATTTCATACTATTGAAGCTTGATTCTATTAGAAGTTATCAAATTCATAACAATTAATATTTGTATCTCCCTTTACTTAGGCCCGATCAAATCCCAAAGGTTGCCATATAAGTCAGCAAATACGCAAACTTTACCATAAGCTTCTTCCGAAGGTTCTCTGATTATTTTGACCTCATTTTCCAATAGCATCGCATAGTATGCCTCAAAATTGTCCGTGTGCATGAATAGAAATACGCGACCTCCGGTTTGGTAGCCTATTGCCTTTTCTTGTTCTTCATTGGCAGCTTTCCCCAAAAGTAAAGAAGTAGTTGAGCCTGGAGGAGCCACACGAACCCAGCGTTTTGTCTCACTTAAACGAGTATCTTCAAGCAATTTGAAGCTGAGTTTCTCCCTGTAAAATTTAATGGCCTCATCATAGTCTCGAACTACGAGTGTGAGCTGAAAGATTTCGTTCTTCATGATGACTAAAAGTAGTTTAGATTTTGAGCTTGCTTCATTACTGCCTAGAAATAATTTCTTTTATCAAACTTGAAAGCAATGATTCTGAAAGTTCTTCTTCACCCGAAAGCTGCATGTCGGCTTCTTGAAATTGCCCCCATTTTAAATAGGAATCCCACACATGTTCGAGATACCAATCTGGCTCATCACCCCATCGTTGTTCTTTTTTCCTTCTTAGTAGGAAGGTCTCCTTTGATAGCTGGATTTGTATGGTGAGGTCATACCCTGATCGTAAGGCATCATTTGCAAAAGCCAAAATTCCTTCAACAACAATGATGTCGTAATTTCTTCGAGAGTTTTGAACTTCACTTAAGATCTGGTTGAAATCCACAGACTCAGGACGTTCCCAGTCGGTCTTGCCATTGATTTTAGGGATATCACTGGCAGAAAAAACAAAATCGTCCATGTCCAGCAGAAGTACCTGTCTGTCCGAAAGACGATCTTTAATCTTTTGGGCTAAGCTTGATTTACCAGACCTACTTACCCCACCAATTCCTATTATGAAGCTCATGGCCTCCTAAGATAACAATCGGAGCGCTTTCTTTTTAAACAGCACCTTCATAAGCCTCCTTCAACCATCCAATCAATTCGCTATCTACTTCTTCTGCAGTTATTAGTTGGACCCTGTGCGTACACATGGATCCAAACGGGCCAGAGTCGCCTAGTCTTTCAGTAGTCGGTTTACCTTTAAGTTTCAGGCCTAGATCAATACGCGTCTTCGTTGCAGGCTTAATTAAGGCAAACTGCTTCTTTCGGATCACACTGACACTGTCTTTCTTTGGAGTTCGGGTAATATCAGTACCGAATGCTGAAATCTCCTTGATCAGCTTTTCATAGACAGGACGAAGGACCTCTTTTCCTTTGTACTGATTCTCCAGCAGGTCGCCAGCATCATGTGACGCGGCATCTGCTTTTCGTACTTTCATGGCGATGAAGTTGGCATATCCATACGTAAACCCATGTTCTGACTTCAAGAAATCAATGATCGCTTTGTGCTTTTCAATTTTTGATTCTTCTACTACCTTGATCCAATGCTCAAGTGGTTTCCCTGTTTTTTCTAATAAACCTTTTTCCATTTTCTTATCCGTTTTCTTTTTACCAGCTTCCCAGAATGAGTCCCATTACAGTCAGTGATAGCACGCAATATCCCGCATTGATGAAATAGACTTTCATGCTTTGCATCTCAAATAAATATATGATGCCGAGAAAGGTAGCAACCCAGCCAATACCTGCAAAAAATCCCGCCATTGCGCCAAAAAATACGTCTGCTTCAGGGCCTATAAACATCTCTAAAATCAACGAGGCGATGAAAGCCAGTATGAGAGAGTACCCAAATGTTCTTGGTATACTTCGTTTTTTTAAGTCCTCTTCGGTATATCCAAAAGCATTCATCCAGGCCTTACCGAAAAGCGGCCCGTACCAGATACCTCCAATTAAAAAGGTAGAGATCGCGGCTATCGCTACGGATAGCCAATTAATGTTTTGTAGTGCTGTTGTTAAATCCATGTCATTTAGTTTTTTGACAAGGTTAGCAACAGGCTTTTACGCTCCATAGTAAAAAATTAACCTCTGCGATCCAGTGGGAAAAAATTTGGATCCTTTTCCTGATTGAAATTCTGATCGATAAACTCCTCAGGATTAAAGCCGGAGAAAAGTTTGAACTCCTTGATGAAATAGGACTGATCAGTAAAGCCACATTGATAGGCTATCTGTGCCCAGGAGATCATTTCTTTTTTGTGGACTTTTTGCAGGATTTCGTTGAAGCGGAGGATGCGTTGTGCCGACTTAGGTGTAAGTCCCACATACTTTTTAAACTGATCGATCAGGTGCTTTTGCGTATTGGGATAATTTTCAACAATCAACGGATAATTAGCTGCTGGAGCCTTTTGTAGCGCTTCGTAAAATTCAATGAGTGCCGGAGGAGGTATTTTATCTGAATCAAACCTATCAAGTAGCCAGGATTCAATTTTTTGAAACTTACCTGTGGAGGTTTCCTTGGTGAGGAGTTCTCCCCTCAGTCCAATGATTTCACCTCCCAAAAGCTCCTGTGCGAGGATCACTTTACCGGCAATTTTTTCTAAATCTGTATGAAGAAATGGGTAGGCACCAAAAGGTTTGAATTGGATAACCAACATTTCAGACATTTCATGGGCGGAGATGGAAATGTAGTTTTTGTGGGTTCCGGATATCCACGCATTCTGATAGGTGCCATTAGGCTTCAGTGTTTCATTATCAAAGGTGTGACGTGTAAAACCATCCAATTCGAATATCATGAAAACATGTCCTGTAGGAACTACCCGCTCGATGGAATGATCCGGCATAAAATCTTTTAGATGAAAAACCGCTTCTATATAGGGAACGAGTGTGGTCGGTAGTTGATGTGTTTCAAAGATCATGGAGGTGAATATCTGAAATTTCTATGATAGTGCTCCTCCTCAATAAATAAATAATTTAATCTACCACAATAGGAGCGGCCAACAGCTTTTCAGGAATTCCAAATGCCTCAACTAAAGGAACAACGTCTTTTCTTAGATCCCAACAAAGTTGGTTGACGAGTTTTCGTATAGCTCCTAATAACTGATTTTTGTCAAATAGCTTTCATAAAAAAAGTATCCTGCCAAAGCAGGATACTTTCAACCAAATACAATCCATTTTAATTAATCAAAATGAGTAATATTTTACCTCAGAGAAACCATTGCTGGTCAAAGTCAATTTATAGTTACCGGGCAAAAATTTAAATCGCTTACCAATTAGGCCAACGGCCCCTTTTATTTTGTCATCAAAAAGCAATTCCCCTTCAGATGAATGAATACTCACATGTAAATCATTAGTTTCATTAGAAAGTAATTGTACCATCATCAATTCTTTCTCTAATTTAACTTTTGGGAAGTAGGTCTTGGAAAGCAGACTCATATCCACCTTTACTTCTTCATTGCTAATATTCAGTGGAACTGATTGCTGTTTTGCTTGATCTCTAAGCGTGAGAGTGTAATTACCTACTTCAACTTTATTGAGATCTATTTTAATTTTCATTTCTTTCTTAGCCTTAAAATTTTGTTCATGAATAATATCCCCTTCTTCATTAGCTAAGTATAACCTCACCTTTCCACTAATGTCAGATAGATGGAGATCGATGAGTTTTTCACCAACTACGTGAACGAAGAGCGAATGCTCCACACCGGATGCTAAACCTGCGTTGATCGTTGATACCATCAAGATCATCGCGATAACTAAGTTTCTTAGCTTTTTCATTGTCTTACTACTTTATAAATTTCTAATAATGCAAACCTAGAGGCGGTAGCATGTACATATCACCTGAATATTTTCTAATATCTATGGTATATTATCTATTATTAGATGAAATTCATTAAAATGTGAAATTCATTGCGGAATTTTACAGTAAAATTGATTTTTACTGGTATAAAATTCAATAGAATAGTGCATAAGGTATCAAACAAAAAATACAAAAGTCCTCCTTTAGAGAAAGTGGTATTTCCACATGAAGGGTCAATCCTTGTACGACATTTTTCAGAGAAAAATAGAAATACACGTCCCTATTGGCATTATCATCCTGAGCTGGAATTGGTATTCGTAAATAAGGGGCGGGGGAAGCGTCATATTGGGAGTCATTTATCCTATTTCAATGAAGGTGAATTGGTATTGATCGGATCAAACCTTCCTCATCAGGGGTTTACAGACCGCCTGTCTGGACATGAGAGTGAAACTGTGATTCAAATGCGTCCCGATTTCCTAGGTAAAGAGTTTCTTCGGATACCTGAAATGAAAAATATTAGCACTTTATTTGAGCGAGCGAAGAAAGGGTTATCGTTTTACGGAAAGAGTAAGGAAGATATTGGTGAGAAGATTGTTGCTTTATCCGATAAAGATAAATTTGATCAGGTCTTAAGTTTATTAGATATCCTCAGGGACCTTTCCATTTCTCATGAGTATAGTATTCTAAACGCAAATGGTTTCTCGATGGTGGCCGCTCCACAGGATAATGACCGGTTGAATGCAGTGCTGAATTATGTCCGTAGTAATTTCCAACAGTCAATCTCGATAAATGAGATATCCGAGGCAGTAAGTATGACAGAAACTTCTTTTTGTCGCTATTTCAAGAAGATCACATCAAAAACATTTACCCAATTTTTAAATGAGTACCGCCTGGTGCATGCTTCCAAATTGTTGGCAGAGAAAGAGGTCAGTATTACTGAGGTTTGCTTTGAATGTGGCTTTAGCAATTATTCTCATTTTGTAGATCAGTTCAAATCGTTTACGGGTAAAAGCCCATCAAATTATCGTAAGTCTATTCAGCAGGTGTTTTGAGTGGGACTAGTTGGATTCTCTACTTTCCCATAATTCTACAAAATGATAGATTTCACCTAGTACAAAAGCCATATTATGCTTTACATCCAGATCGTCAAATCGGAGGAAGGATAACTCCATCGCTTCTAGAATTTTGTTGCCTTGCCTTATCCTGAAGGCGAGCTTCTTCATGGTAGTGACTGCTGCCATCCACTTCAATGACCAGATTCAATTTTTTGCAATAGAAGTCAACGATGTAATTATTAAGTGGTTTCTGCCGATTGAATTTGTGTCCATTTATAGAGCCTGCCCTGAGTTCTTGCCAAAGCAAGACTTCTCCGAGTGTGCTGTTATTTCGTAGATTCCTCGAAAACTGTTTTAGGTTCTTGTTGTACGGCAGGTAATACATAGGTTAAAAATAGAAACGTTGCGTTGAATCCCCCGACTGTGGTTCGTCGAATCCCCCAACTTGATTCTTCGAATCAAGCCACCCCCTTTAAGAAAGTGGGAATTCTTCCTTATTTTATTCAAATCAAAAATGGATGTATTCCCCCTTGAAAAAGGAGGATAGGGGGATTAGTACGTACACAAAATGCATAAGCGAATGTTTGTGCTAGTAGTTAAAATTAAACGTTTTGATTTAAGGAATGGAATAAGTTAAAAATATGCTTTGGCTCCTCTAAATAATTCATCATAGGTAACTTCTTCAAATTAATATCAATTGTTGTTTTCTGGATATTTTGGAAATGCTCAAGGTTTTCAACAAAAGGACCAGGTAAGACAACACCAAAGTGCTCCCTGATCCCACTTTTTTTGTCCAAAAGATTATAAACAACTAATACCCCAAACCAATTCTTGTTAGAATCAGAGACTAAATGAATACCCTCTTTGTCCGAAATCCTAGGATCCTTGAAGACAAGAGTATTATTCTTAACTTCTTTTTTAGAATGTATTTGTTTAATTATAAATTGACCACTAGGTGTAAAGATGTAGGGGTAGCCAAGTATCTCAAATAATTTAAGATAGGCAATTCTTACATGAGCCAGAATTATTCTATCTGGATTACCTCCGCTTATATTGACATTAAATTTGAGGCCATCCCAAGAATTTTGTAATTCTGATAATTTTGATTCAAGGAATGGATTATTTCTATGTTGAAAATTCCAAGTTGTCTTCTGTTTATCGAACTTCAAATCCACTTTGAATTTAGCAAACCCTAAGTCGAGGATAGAGTCGATTGGTATGCCAGAACCGTCTGTCAACCTTTTGATGTTAAGGTTTCTTGTTAGATGTATATCAAGGTCTGATCCTGATGTATTATTACACTTTTTGCATGTTAAAATAGTTGCTTTTCCTCCCATAGATTTTGGAGGAACATGTTCGAGTGATAGATGATTAGGAAAATTTAAATCAAGACTATTTTCATCATGAATTCCTTTGCACGTTGGGCATATGTAGAAGAATTCTTTTTCAATATTAATTTTTCCTCCTTGAATCTTGCCTACTTGAATATCAAATATGTTTGAACATGCAAGAAAATTTTCTGAATAGGTGTTAAATATTTCTAGTCTTTTTTTATCATAATTCATATGTGAAGATAACTACACTTCATACCAACCTAGGACGCAGTTGCAGCTACCCCTTTTGTATCCGGTCAATTCATATTGACATTTGCTAAGAACAACAACTGCCCAAATATTCTTTCATTTCCCGACCCTTTGCACCAAACGATATCCTACTCTATTTTCACTGAAACCAAATCTCTCCAAATAACCTTCCTTTTCCGTATCTTTACCATCCCAAAAATTGAAGCGACATGACCCCAGAAGTTGAGATTTATAAGCCTAAGAATCACATTCGAATTGTTACCGCAGCATCCCTATTTGATGGACACGATGCAGCGATCAATATCATGCGAAGAATCATTCAGTCTACCGGCTGTGAGGTGATCCATTTGGGACATAATCGTGCCGTGCAGGAAATAGTAGACTGTGCCATTCAGGAAGATACGCAGGCGATAGCGATCACTAGTTATCAGGGTGGTCATGTAGAATACTTCAAATACATGTATGATTTGCTTAAAGAGCGGGGTGCAGAGCAAATCAAGCTGTTTGGTGGAGGAGGGGGTACCATCCTCCCGGAAGAAATTGAAGAGTTGCATCAGCATGGGATCACACGCATCTACTCCCCGGATGACGGACGTGCAATGGGACTACAGGGCATGATTAATGATCTGGTCAAGCAAAGTGATTTTCCGGTAGGAGAAAATCTGAACGGACAGATAAAGAAGATCAGCACGAAAGATCATCAGGCCATAGCTCGCACCATCTCAGCAGCAGAAAACTATCCCGAGCAATTCAAGGATGAAATGGCTGCCTTGCGAAAGGTCGCTTCTGATACCCCTGTTTTGGGAATCACCGGAACAGGAGGGGCAGGAAAATCATCGTTAGTGGATGAACTGGTTCGCCGCTTCCTAATGGATTTTGAGGATAAGAATATCGCCGTTATTTCGGTTGATCCGTCTAAGCGGAAAACAGGCGGAGCTCTGTTGGGAGATCGAATCCGAATGAACGCAATCTTCAGTGATCGGGTATATATGCGTTCGCTGGCTACCCGTCAGTCCAACCTGGCATTGTCTAAGTATGTTCAGGATGCCATCGACATTGTGAAAGCAGCCGGATTTGACCTGATCATTCTCGAAACATCCGGTATTGGTCAATCCGATACGGAAATCACCGATCACTCAGACGCTTCCCTATATGTGATGACACCAGAATACGGGGCAGCTACTCAGCTGGAAAAGATTGACATGCTGGACTTTGCTGATATCATCGCACTCAACAAGTTTGATAAGCGAGGTGCATTGGATGCCCTTAGAGATGTGAAGAAGCAATATCAGCGCAACCATCAACTGTGGGATGCTAAACCTGAGGATTTGCCGGTATTCGGCACGATAGCTTCTCAGTTCAATGACCCGGGAATGAACCAGTTGTACTTGTCGTTGATGAACCTCATTGATGAAAAGACCGGATCAAAATTGAAATCTTCTTTTGTGAGTTCTGAAGAGATGAGCGAGAAGATTTTCATCATTCCGCCAAAGCGAACCCGATACCTATCAGAGATCACCGAAACGATTAGAGGCTACAACGAAACAGTTGAAAAGCAAAAAGAGGTAGCGCAGAAGTTGTATAGCCTGGATAAGACAAGTGAAATACTAAAAGATAAAAAAGAGGCGCTTGAAGCAATTGATCAAGCCAAAGAGGAACTTCGCCTGGAGCTTGACCCTTACAACTTGAAGCTTTTAGAAGAGTGGGATGCAAAACGAGCCAACTATGAAGGCGAGTACTTCACCTATGAGGTGAGGGGCAAAGAAATTAAGGTTGAAACCACCACGGAATCACTTTCTCATACCCGGATTCCAAAAGTGAGTCTTCCAAAATATGAAGCCTGGGGAGATATTTTAAGATGGTCGTTGCAGGAAAACGTACCCGGTGAATTTCCATATACCTCAGGTGTATTCCCGTTTAAGCGACAGGGAGAAGATCCAACAAGGATGTTTGCCGGAGAAGGTGGGCCGGAAAGAACAAACCGAAGGTTTCACTATGTATCCAAGGGCCTACCTGCTGCCAGACTTTCTACCGCATTTGATTCGGTAACACTTTACGGAGAAGATCCGGATCACCGTCCGGATATCTATGGAAAAATTGGTAACTCCGGAGTTAGCATCTGCTGCCTGGATGATGCGAAAAAATTGTATTCAGGTTTTGATCTGTGCGATCCGACCACTTCTGTTTCCATGACCATCAATGGTCCCGCTGCTACGATCTGTGCATTCTTCATGAATGCCGCGATTGATCAGCAGTGTGAAAAGTACATTAAGGAACATGGCTTGGAAAAAGAGATCGAGGCGAAAATTGACGAGATGTACAAGGATGCGGGCGTGCAACGACCAACATACAGTGGCGAATTACCGGAAGGACACAATGGATTAGGATTGATGCTGCTTGGTGTGTCAGGTGATCAGGTATTACCAGCCGATGTATATGGGGAAATGAAAGTGAAAGCACTTTCCTCTGTTCGAGGCACTGTACAAGCAGACATCTTAAAAGAAGATCAAGCGCAAAATACGTGCATATTCTCAACCGAGTATTCGCTTCGTTTGATGGGAGATGTTCAGCAGTATTTCATTGATCAAAATGTGCGGAACTTCTATTCGGTCTCTATTTCCGGTTATCACATTGCAGAGGCAGGAGCTAACCCGATTTCTCAGCTTGCATTCACGCTGGCCAATGGATTCACATTTGTGGAATACTACCTGTCCAGAGGCATGGACATCAACGCCTTTGCTCCAAATCTATCGTTCTTCTTTTCCAACGGAGTAGATCCGGAATATGCAGTAATCGGACGTGTGGCGCGTAGAATCTGGTCAAAAGCCATGAAACTGAAGTACGGAGCAAACGACCGTGCTCAGAAACTAAAATATCACATTCAAACATCCGGGCGCTCGTTGCATGCGCAGGAAATCGATTTCAACGATATCCGGACCACACTTCAAGCACTTTATGCTATTTATGATAATTGTAACTCACTGCACACAAATGCTTACGATGAGGCGATAACCACCCCAACGGAGGGATCAGTAAGGAGAGCAATGGCTATTCAATTGATCATTAATAAAGAGCTCGGACTGTCGAAAAATGAGAACCCAATTCAGGGCTCATTTATCATCGAGGAATTGACAGATTTGGTTGAGGAGGCTGTGATGGTTGAGTTCGATCGAATCACGGAACGAGGAGGTGTGTTGGGTGCAATGGAAAGCATGTATCAGCGCGGTAAGATTCAGGAAGAATCAATGTATTATGAAATGCTGAAGCACACTGGTGAAATGCCAATCATCGGTGTAAATACGTTCCTTTCTTCTAAAGGGTCACCAACAGTCATTCCTGATGAGGTTATCCGTGCAACCAAAGAGGAGAAGGAGCAGCAAATTCACAATTTGCGGGAAATGCACAAAGGCAATGCCAGCAAATCAGCAGAACTACTAAAGGAACTTCAAGAGGCAGCATTACACAATGAAAATACGTTTGCAGCCTTAATGCAAGCTTCTAAATATTGTTCATTGGGTCAGATCACGCATGCAATGTTTGAGGTTGGAGGCCAATACCGAAGAAATATGTAAATGATTGGCCGAAAACCCTGAACAGCGTGAAGAATCCAGGGAGTAATATGTGGTGTTGAAAAAATGACTTAATGATATGTCAAATAGGAGGTTAAGTATATCTGAGTGATGTACTTTTCGAAGTATTATACCATAATTTGAGAATCCCACAGCATAGAAAAATTTAGTTTTCATTTTGAGAAAATTACTAAAAAACGTAAATTCATTAGATGCGTTGGCTCCTCATTGGCTTTTTGTTCTTAAGCTCATGTACCGCTTATAAACACAATCTCAAAACGGAAGACATCACCAGCTCAGAACTTGAAAAGATCGAGGTTGATGATAAACTATTATTGGTGTTAAAAGAGGAACTTGATGAAAAAACATACCTAAGAGGCAGGTTCGAATCCTTCACTGATGAAACTATTCTGATTTCTAATAAAAGGAAAGGTGTTAAGGAAATAACAACAATCCCACTCTCCAATATCCGGAAAATAAAATTTGATGAAAACGTTCCTGTCACCATTTTAAAAGCAGTTTCGGGAGTAAGTGGTACCGTATTCCTGGTGGCATTAATTTCTTTTCTAAGCGATCCTAATATTAGTGTAGGCGGAATCTAAAAGGGGACGGATTTTTAATCTTGCGGGAAATTAATTTTCAAAAAGTTGAATCCGGTTTCCGTCCGGATCTTTGATGATAACCATTCTTAAACCTGAGTTCGGGTCATTTACGACATCTCCGTGGAAATTGACGTTATTCTTTTTTAACAGTTGAACAAAATCATCGAAAAAGGAGGTTTTAAACCCGATCTTGAAGAGGCCTTCCAGTTTAGATGCACCGGATAGTTTGGATGCTTCTGACAGTGACATACTTCCTTTTAATTCTATTAACTCAAGCTGCGTGTTGGAAGAAGTCATATTTGCGATTACAAACCCACTTTCCTTGGATTCGGTTTTGTCGGCGAGCTCAAAGCCGAGGTTATTGTTGTACCAGTCTATTGACTGCTCAATGTCTTTAACAACTATTGCGAAAAAACTAGGCTGAAGACTCTGAAATACGTCATTTTGACGTTTTTCGGCTTCAGTGCTCTGGCAATAAGTGGAAATTGAAACGACCAATGAGATAAGGCAGAATAGTTTCTTCATATCGGAGTATTTAAAGGGTATACTTTAAAAATTAGTACAAGGTTTAAAACAGTTTCAATTCTGTCATGTAACAAGTTGTTGAATTATTGACTATTTTGAATTAAAAACCAATCAGATGCTTTACGATGTTAACACCCCTTCAGAATACCTTACAGAATTGGATGAAGATTGGCGTAAGGAGAAGTTAATGGAGCTTAGGAGTATACTGTTGGGTTATAAGTTCACTGAAGGAATCAGGTATAAAATGCTCAGCTACGCAGATGATCGGGGAGTTGTTTTTCAACTCAACGCACAGAAAAATTACGTGGCGCTGTATGTTGGAGATGCGAGCAAAGTAGATCCGGATGGTGAATTGCTAAAAGGGATAGATCATGGGAAGGGGTGTTTAAGGTTTAAGAAGACCACCTCTTTAGCGGAGACAAAAATTGAAGCATTTATAAAGAATGCAGTTGACAAGTGGAAAAAAGGAGGAGATATTGATTGTTAGTAGCCTTAAACTCGACTTCTGACTACCATTTTAAATTGGCCATTCGCCATTTGAATGGCCCTGTTTTTTGCGTGTTCAACAAGAGGTCCTTCAAAAAGTGTATCCAGTGTTTCAAACCACAAGCCAACCCATTGACGAAAGTGTTCTTCTGTGATTCCATTTTTTAAGGACCTATCTACCATGATGTGCATCATACCTGGTTTCCCATTGAAATTCCCGGTTCCAAATAAATTCATCTCCCAAAAATCTGTCAGCATCTCCAGATGGACCGGCCATCTTTCCTCTTCTATGTGATGATTGAAGATTGGGCCGAGCAACTCATTTTTTCGAATGTTTGTATAAAAAGTGTTTACCAGTAGGGAGATATCATCTCTGGATTCAATTTGCTTCATCTAGTTTAAGTTTTACTCTTTCAACTTTTCGAGTACACCTTTTAGTTCCTCATAGCGATCAAAAGCATCCTTCCCTGGCACCTGATCTGCTCGATTGAGCATGAAGTATAAGTATGAAATCTGATCAACGAGCATTGGCTTCATGTAAATACCTTCCTCAGTTCTTAGCTGCTCGAGCTTTGTTTTCGAATTATTAAGAGTAGTCTGCTCTTCTTCAGATAAGCTTTCGTTGGATTTTAGCTTTTTCACCTCATCCGCAAGTTCATTTTCCATCTTGCGAGCGTCACTCAGCAGATTTCCTACTTTCATTTGAAAATCTACTTGGCTACTTATGTCACTTTCACTCACGCCGTTTTCTTTTACCCTTGGGTCAATGATTAACTCAAAAGAGTTGGTGTAAGATCTTCCTTCGACAGTTAGTACAACATCGTATTTTCCGGGTTTCGCTAACGGACCTCCTTTGAATCGTCTATTGTTTTGGCTGTGCCAGGGTCCCGTCATAGACATATCCCATTCAAACCGATTCATTCCCTGGTTGGTCGTAAGTGACTTATTGATGATATAAGTTGTGGCACTTAGGTCCATATTTTCGATTATTTCATCTTTCACTTCGCTTTTTGTAGTGTCACTCACAAATATTGCAATGATATTGCCATCTACATCTTTAATTTCCAGTTTGATTGCATCCGTTTTTTCCTCGAGGAAGTAATCAATAGCGACTGTTTGTGCCGGGTAGTTGGGCATTGCATCTCCTCGATTTGCAGTGGGATATCGGTAACGTATCGTATTCGCTGGTTTAAAGAGCGTGTTTTCTGATATCTCCGTGAAGTTTTCATTCCTTAAGGATTCAATATTATCAACTACCCAAAAGCCACGACCCATGGTAGCCATGACCAGGTCATTACGATGAATTTTTAAATCAGTAATTGGCGTTATCGGTAAGTTCTGTTGAAAAGACTTCCAGTTTTTTCCATCATCAAACGAGATAAATATGCCGTATTCTGTGCCGGCATAAAGCAATCCTGCTCGTTCCGGATCTTCCCGAATTACTCGTGTTGGGTAATCTGCAGGAATACCATTTGTCCCCGTAGTTAATAGCTCCCATGATTTACCATAATTGGCAGTTTTGTAGATGTAAGGCTTTTGATCACCCAGCTGATACCTCAATACGCTTATGTAAGCTTTTGCAGGATCGTGAGGAGATGGCGCAACCGCATCCACACGTCCACCTGACGGTAGCTTGGCAGGCGTCACATTCGTCCATGTTTTTCCTCCGTCTTTAGTAACATGAACTGGTCCATCATTTGCGCCAACCCAAATCAATCCTTCACTTATTGGTGACTCTTGAATGGAATAAATCGTACTGTAGAATTCTTCACCAGTGATGTCACGGGTAATCGGAGATCCTGAAATAACTTGTTTATCTTCTTCAAACGCGGTTAGATCCGGAGAAATGGTTTCCCATGTTTTTCCATCATCAGTGGTTTTGTGCACGTACTGTGAACAGTGATAGACTACATCAGGATTGTGTGGTGATACATGGATAGGTGAGACTCGCTGGAACCGGTACTTTAGTTCTTTAGGGTTATGGCCATACATGTTGGAGGCGCCAACATAAAATTGCATTTCTGTTCCTGTATTCTTATTAAAAACACCAAATCTGCCTTTACAATTTGAATAGACAATATCAGGATTACCGGGTTTGGGAACTGCAGGTCCTGTTTCACATCCTCCGGTATTGAGAATATATCCGGTACCGCCAACCTGATTTCCATAGGGCGTAAGACTAGGTACTGCTATTGTGGTGTAATTGTCTTGCTGACCGCCGTAAACCCAATACGGATACTGGTCATCTACTTCCACCTGATAGATTTCTGCGGTCGGTTGATTAAACTGGGTTGACCATGTTTTTCCACCATTGTGAGTCACATTGGCGCCTCCATCATTCGCCTGAATAAATAGGTCAGGGTTATCCGGATTGATCCACATGTCGTGATTGTCTCCGTGAGGAGGGTTCATTCGCTCCCAATTCTTTCCTCCATCTATGGATTTGTAATACCGGGTGGCCAGCGAATAAACAATATCGGCATTCTTCGGATCTACACGTATGTTATTATAATAGAATGGTCTCGTTCTGATAAAATCTTTATTGGAAACAAGTTCGAAAGATTCCCCCTGATCAACCGATTTAAATAATCCGCCTTCATCATTGGGAGCCTCAATCAAGGCATAAACGATTTTACTGTCTGCTGGGGTTACTGCTACATCAATTTTACCAATCAGGTTATTTGGTAATCCCTTATTGACCTGATTCCAGGTCTTCCCACCATCTATTGATTTGTAAACTCCACCTTCCTCAGGGCTGCCACCACTGATGATGGTCCAGGGTTTTCTTTCTGCTTTCCAGGCAGAAGCGAAAAGCACTTCTGGATTAGAGGAAAGAAATTCGATATCCGAGAAACCTGTTTTTTCTGATACATAAAGAATTTTTTTCCAGGTCTTCCCGCCATCTTCCGTTTTAAAAATTCCTCGTTCCGGATTAGCATTAAAAGCTTTACCTACAGACGCTACATATACAATATTGTGATTGGTAGGGTGAATTCTGACTGCTCCAATTTGACCTACATTTTCTAAGCCAACATGCATCCAGGTCTCCCCTGCATCAATGGATTTATAGACTCCTTTGCCTTCGATGACATTGCTTCTTAACCCGTCAGAGCCAGTACCCACATAAATAATGTTGGGGTCATTTTGAGCCACTTCCAATGCTCCTATCGAAGGCGTGCTGAAGAAACCATCAGACACGTTCCTCCACGTTGTTCCATAATCTTCGGTTTTCCAGACTCCAGCACCGGTTGCTCCGAGATAGAAGGTAGCCGGTTCTGACGCAATCCCGGCCACCGCGGTGACTCTACCACCCCGATAGGGGCCAAGATTTCTGTATTTGAATGTTGAAAAATCCTGACTATAGGAAGCAAGTGCTGCTGTCAGAAGCAGCAAGGTAATCGTACGATTCATGTTGTTGATTTAAGTTATTAGTTATCTACCAGCCAATGCCATAATCCTCTCCGAAATTACTACTACCACCCCACATGCTTCCATGTTCCCAGTCGAAGTAGATGGCATTGATAGGTCCCGAGGTTCGTTCCCGAATTTGAAGTGTATAGCCCATGTCACGAAGTTTTTTACGAACATAATCCGGTGTATCTTCTCTAATTAAAAGTTTTCCAGGCTCAATTTCATGTTGCCCGAATGAGCCCTTCATTTGAAAGCTGTTAACATTGGCAGCCTCTGCAGCCTCTTGTACATTCATGTCAAACTCTACCATATTAAGGAAGAATTGCAAGAGGTTTTGGTCTTGAGAATCTCCTCCCTGAACTGCAAACGATAGGAATGGCTTACCATCTTTAAGTGCCAGTGTAGGGGTAAGGGTGGCTCTCGGTCGTTTGCCTGGCTCGATCACGTTATACGGATTCTCTTTTTCATTCAGCACAAAACTTTGAGCACGCTGGCTGAGTCCAATGCCGGTATTACCAGCGATAGCTGCAGGAACCCAGCCGCCACTTGGAGTGATAGAGACTACCCACCCCTCTTCATCAGCTGTTTGGATGGAGGTGGTGCCGTTATATATTTCAGTTCCTTTAGGAAATTCAGACGAAGGAGACTGAATATTGGGGACAAACCCTGTTTTGCCATTCATTTCTTTTGCCCAGTCTTCGATGTATTTCAAATATGGATTTTTGCCATTTTGGTAAGGATAGGGATCTCCAGGTTTTACTTCCGGGTCATTCATCTCCCAGTTGATTTCCTTTAATCGCGCCTTTGCATATTCTTTGGACATTAACCCATCGATAGGCTCAGCAGGTGGAAAGTAAGGGTCGCCGTAGTAGAAATCACGATCAGCAAAGGTCATATTCATAATTTGGTAAAGCGCATGAATGTAATTCACCGAGTTGTACCCCATCCCTTTCAGATCCAATTGTTCTACCATATTGAGTGATTGAAGCATCACCGGACTTTGAACCCATGAGGTTAACTTGTATACATCTATCCCTTTGTAATTGGTTTTCAGCGGTTCTTCGATGTATACTTTCCAATTTGCCAGATCTTTCTTAGTGATCAACCCACCTAATTCTTTTACTCCCTTCACAAAATCATCCGCTATGTCACCTTTATAAAATCTGTCGTAGGCAGCATAAATAGCCTCTTTTCTTGACTTACCATCTTTAAGGGCTTTTCGTTCTGCTTCGATTAGCTTTGATAATGTATTGTAGAGGTCTTTTTGAACAAAAATCTCCCCTTCATCAGGCGCCTCTGTTTCCTTTCCCAAATTGGTGAGAAAAATTCGTTTAGATGCAGGCCACTTCTTTATTTCATCTTTTGATCCTTCGATGCGTCTGGCAGTCTGCCCTTCCATTGGATATCCCATCGCCATCTCCATTGCGGGAGCAAGGACTTCTTCTAAACTCATAGAGCCGTACTCGGCTAACATGGTCATTAAACCTCCGGGTGTGCCAGGAGTAACAGCCGCCAAAGGTCCATACTGAGGTGGATAGTCATATCCCTTTTCCTTATAAAACTCTACAGTTGCTCCGGTAGGTGCTACCCCTAAAGCATTAATGCCGATGACTTTTCCCGTGTTTGGATTGTAAATGAGTGCCTGAGTTTCACCTCCCCAACTTAACACATCCCACATGGTACTGGTAGCTGCCAGCATTGCACAAGCTGCGTCAACCGCATTTCCTCCTTTATTGAATGTAGTAGCTCCTGCGGTTGCTCCCAAAGGTTTTCCAGTAATTGCCATCCAGTGTCTGGCATGAAGGATAGGTTTTTGGGTGGATTGTGCAACGAGTAGAAAGACACTGAATATGCCGAGTATTGAGTAGAGAAGTCTTTTGATTAACATGATGAGGATGGGTTTTGGTCATTGAATGTACCTCAATTTACTAATTATAGCTGTTTTTTGAAGCCACAAAAAAGGGCCGCTCCTTGAGCGGCCCTAATCGCATAGCCATTAGCTTATGCTTCCTTAGTTAGCCTTAATAATCTGTTCCCTAAAAACCTGATCGCCTGATTTAATTTCAAGTACATAAAGACCTGGTTTTATAGTTGAAAGATCCAGTGATCCATAGCGAATTTTATGTTTAGCCAATAGAATCCTTCCATTCATTCCAATCAATCGAATGGTAGAATTTTCGCTGGTTTTGATGGTTAATTTATTTCTAACAGGATTTGGATAATATTCTACATCAATATCATTTTCAAAGCCCAATACATTTTCAGTTACCTCAAATGACTCTATTGCTGAAGCAGAGTTGTAATTCTCATTACCCTCCTGAGATACCGTTACAGTAACAGTTCCACTTTCTCCAGTTAATGTTACGGTTGCATCCTCATTTGTTGCAGGACCAGAAACGTTGTAAGTAAGCTCCAGCCCAGAGTCTACTTCTGCATCAATATCAAACGCTGCATCGGTTGTCAACTTATCCTCAATTGGAGTGATGGTGATCACTTGTTCTGCTTTGACAATTTCAAAAGATTGAGTCACTTCTGAAGCTGGATTATATGTGTCATCACCGGCTTGATTGGCGGCAATGGTTGCTGTTCCTGCTCCAGCAATGGTAACGGTATTTCCATCCAGTGAGATTGGACCTTCAACTATTGTGAACGATACATCAAGATCAGAGGAGCTGGAAGCGGAGAGCTGAAATGATTCATCACCGAAGACTTTGTCTTCAATTGCGGAGAATGTGATGATTTGATCTTGTTTTGTAGGATCAGTGACTTCAAACGATTCAGAAGAGGAAACACTATTATAGTTATCATTTCCATCTTGCGATACTGTGAAGGTTACTGTCCCTGTTTCCCCGGTTAGTGTTACAGTTGCGCCACTGTTTGTAGCAGGGCCGGATACATTGTAAGTAAGTGCAAGATCTGAATCAACTTCAGCAACGATATCGAACGCCGCATCAGTTGTCAACTTATCATTAATTGGAGTGATGGTGATCACTTGGTCTGCTTTGGCGATTTCAAAAGATTGAGTCACTTCTGATGCAGGATTGAAAGTGTTATCACCGGCTTGATTGGCGGCAATCGCTGCATTCCCTGCTCCTGTAATGGTCACGGTATTTCCATCCAGTGAGATTGGGCCCTCGATTACAGAGAATGAAACGTCAAGATCAGAAGAACTTGTAGCTGAAAGCTGAAATGAATCGTCTCCATATACTTTATCAGCAATTTCAGAGAATGTGATGGTCTGATCTTGTTTTGCAGGATCAGTCACATCAAATGATTCCGAAGATGAAGCGCTGTTGTAGCTATCATTTCCTGCTTGAGATACCGTAACAGTAACAGTTCCACTTTCTCCAGTTAATGTTACTGTCGCACCCTCATTTGTAGCAGGACCAGAAACGCTGTAAGTAAGCTCCAGCCCAGAGTCTACTTCTGCATCAATATCAAACGTTGCATCGGTGGTCAGCTTATCATTAATTGGAGTGATGGTGATGACTTGATCCGCTTTAGCAATTTCAAAAGATCGAGTCACCTCTTGAGCAGGATTGAATGTATCATCACCGGCTTGATTGGCGGCAATCGTTGCATTCCCTGCTCCTGTAATAGTTACTGTATTCCCATTCAAAGAGATTGGGCCTTCAACTACTGTGAACGATACATCAAGATCAGAAGAGCTTGAAGCGGAGAGCTGAAATGAATCATCACCGAAGACTTTGTCTTCAATTGCAGAGAATGTGATTGTTTGATCTTGTTTAGCAGGATCCAAGACATCAAAAGACTCAGTGGAAGACGTACTATTGTAATTGTCATTACCTGCTTGAGATACCGTAACAGTCACAGTTCCACTTTCCCCAGTTAGTGTTATGGTCGCTCCCTCATTAGTTGCAGGTCCAGAAACGCTGTAAGTAAGCTCCAGTCCAGTGTTTACTTCTGCATTAATATCAAACGCCGCATCAGTTGTCAGCTGATCATTAATTGGAGTGATGGTGATGACTTGATCTGCTTTAGCAATTTCAAAAGATCGAGTCACCTCTTGAGCAGGATTGAATGTATCATCACCGGCTTGATTGGCGGCAATCGTTGCATTCCCTGCTCCTGTAATAGTTACTGTATTCCCATCCAAAGAGATAGGGCCTTCAACTACTGTGATCGATACATCAAGATTAGATGAGCTTGAAGCGGAGAGCTGAAATGAATCATCTCCATAGACTTTATCAGTAATTTCAGAAAATGTTATGCTTTGATCTAGCTTACTTTCAGTGGTGAAGTTCCACTCAGTAGATTCTATTATTCCACTGAACCAATTATTTGAGAGATCCGCAATTACCCCATCCGCCAGGTACATGTAATAGGTTGTTTCTCTTGCAAAATCCTGATGAGGAATTGAAAGTATGTTTCCCTGAATGTTATCATTTGTAAGGGTAACAACTTCGAATATCTGGTTACTACCATACTTTATAATCGCTTGCTTTGTTGCTCCACTAGTGGCAATCATAACGTCTTCATCAAAGGTGATTTCTAACATTTGATTGACAGCTATATCAATGGCATCATCGGTTGGATTTAATACTTCTATCGACGGTGCGATTTCATCAGGTTCTGCCAGGGTGGTTATTACCCAGTCAGTACTATTTGTGAAATTGGGAGCGTTATTTCCCCATTCATCTTCGATCGCATTGGTTATGGTGAAATAAATTTCTGTTTCGTATGGTAGGTCTATGGGAATGTCATAGGTAACCGTACTTCCATCCACAGTGGCACCTGAGTTAAATGCCCAATTAGCACCAATTTGTTCATCAGTAGCGGCGTTGTACATTTTGAATAAACCCGATCCAGTCAATTGAACATTCTCATCAAAGTTCAACACTAAGTTTTCAGTAATTGAAACATCAGTTGCACCATTTAACGGAGATAAAGATGTTATTTGCGGAGCATCCAGCTCTCCTTCGACAGTAAAATACCAATCATCACTGCCTGTGATATTTTCTGCTCTATTACCGGCTAAATCCTCGATTGCATTGGTTATTTCAATATAGATTTCAGTACCATAAGGTAGATCTATTGGAATATCATAGGTTACCGTGTTTTGATTTATTGTCGCTCCAGCATCAAAAGACCATATGGTTCCTATTAGCTGATCATTGGATCGATCGTACATTTTAAATATTCCTTCACCACTCAATTGAACATTTTCATTAAAGGTTAAAATCAAATCCTCATCTGCTGCAACGTCTGTAGATTCATGTAATGGAGAAATTGTGACGAGACTTGGTGCAATCTCATCGCCAGTTGTGAAATTCCATGTTTCTGTACCCGCGATAGTGAATGTCTGGTTGAATTCATCTCTGAACGCACTATTTGGGATATAAACATAATAGGAGGTGTTCGTATTCAATTCACCAAAATCGATTGTTACCTCATTGCCATTGAGTATAACCTCTTCTGAGTCTGTAGTAACAACTGATGCATTTGCGTTATTGCTAGCATATTTAAGGTAAATAGGAGCACCGGTGGCCACAGTAATATCATTATTTGTTGTGAATGATACTACTCCTGAAGTACTTACATCAACAGCATCATCAGCGGGAACTGTGGATTGAATTTCTATTGCTCCGTATGTGGTAAAACGCCAATCGTTTTCTCCATCAATGGCAGTTACATTGTTTCCATCAGCATCAAAAATGACTTGATTGGAACCATTTGTCTCATCCAGAAGAATATAATGTTCCGTATTTTCAAACATGTTATAGTTTCCAGGAATATTGAAAGTTACAGTTAAGTTATCCTCACTTATTGACGCAATATTTCCAATATTATAGTAGAGCACATCCGATTCACCTGCTTCACGATATAATCTTACAGCCCCACTTGTATTTCCTAAATAGACAGGCTCATCAAATGTGATTTCAAAATCAATGGCATTACCGGCACGTTCAACTTTGGTAGCACCATTCGAAGGGCTCAGAGAAACAATATCAGGTCCGTTACCATCATTGATTCTGGTACTAAAATTCCATGTTTGATCATCTTCTATGTCCTGACCTCCATTTGCAATATCCTCTGCATCCACAAAAAGGCCTTCTCCCAGCGTAACGTAGTAATCCGTTCCGGAAGCCAGAGGGTTAGGTAATGAAATAGTTGCCGTAGCTCCATTCAATTCAATATATGGGCTGTTTTTGTTTGCAAAGAATACTTGCGTATCGTCAGAGTTATAGACCCTAATAGCAGGAATAGAGGATGTAGTCAGAACCATCTCACGATCATAGGTTAATGACAATTCCACATTGACTGGTATAATTTCAGTTGTGGGAGAAAAGGAGATGATTTGTGGTCGTGTATCTTCTACTGTAAAAGTCCAGCTTGTGTTATCCTGAATACCTTCCCAGTCTTCACTAATCAAATCACTTCTGAGATAAGCGTCAGATACTTGAACATACAACCCCTCACCTTGCGGGAAATCTACCGGAAAATCAAAGGTTATGCTTGGACCATCAATGGTCATATACGTGCTATTGAAATTATTTAATTGTGCGACCAAGGCATCATCAGATACTTTATAAACCTTAATGTTACCTGCGCCAACATCCGCATCGTGAGAAAATGTTAACGTTAATACAGATTCTTTAGAAGCTTCTGTAGAGCCATTTCCAGGAGTCAACGAGACCAACTCAAAGGGGCCCGGACAATCGAGGCTAAATGATGCAGTCTCATCTTTTCCCCAGTTGGCATTGGCATAATCTACATTGCTTACTTGAATACACTCTAGGTTGGGTGATGTATCGACTTCCAGATATAAGTTTTCATTATTTCCATTCGCTGCATTCAAATGACTTAAAGGTGTATTACCATTTAATATGGCCTCTATTAGCATTGTGTTTTGAGAAATGTCAATTTGAGCTAGCTGGTTATACTCTATATCCAGGTATTCTAGGTTTGGGTTTTGAGTAAGGTCGATGCTTTGAATTTGGGTGCTGTAAACATATAATTCAATAAGTTCTGAGAGTGGCGTCACATCTATAGAAGCCAGATTGTTATCTGTTATTGCCAACTCCTCCAATAGCGTATTATTTGACAGATCTATGGTTGTAATGTCAGTATCAGATGCATCTAGCTCTCTTAATTGTGCGTTTTGAGAAAGGTCAAGAGTTGATAAGTTGAAATTATTTGCGCAATTCAATACTTCTAGCAATGGGTTGCTTGAGACGTCTAGTGTAGTTAGCTGACTCCCCCATAATTCAAGTTCTTTTAGAGCAGTGTTATTTGAAACATCTATTGAGGTTAAATCATTGCTGTTTGCAAAAAGATATTCAAGTTGTGTGTTTGCCGATAAGTCAATAGTAGAAAACGAATTATCTGCGATGCTTAAATTTTTAAGAGCTGTATTTGCACTTAAGTCTAGGGAGGTAAAGTTCATTCCTCTGATTCTTAACCATTTCAATGCAGTGTTTTCGCTTAAATCGATTGAGGTGAATGCATTGTTGCTCAAATCCAATGTATCGATAGACAGATTAGTCGAAAGATCTATACCTGTTAGATCGTTCCCGTTCACATAAAGTGATTGTAGAGAGGTATTCTGAGATAGGTCAACTGAAGTAAGGTCGTTTATTGAAAGATACAGCGTGGTAAGTGCTGTATTCTGACTCAAATCGACACTGGATAAATTGTTTTGAGCAACATTGAGCTCAGTAATATTTGGAAAGTCTTCAATTCCAGTCAAGTCCGAAATATCCAGGTTATTGGAAATGATTGCTCCTGTGTAGGAAGTAGCTTCACTTACCTGAATTTCTCCATCAGCATTAGTGTTAATGGAGGTATTTCCAACTAAATATGATTTAAAGTTAGCATCCGGAATGTTGACATTCTGAGCTTGACTTGCATGGGCTAGCAATAAGCTAGCAATAAAGACGATCGCTTCTATTGTCCAAAGTGTGTGCTTCAGTCGGCGATGGTTGTGATCAGTAGTGTTAAATGTTTTCATGACTATTGTAATTTTTCAAGTCTTAATAGCCGATGTGGTTGAAGGTTAACAGCTCAGTAAAATTTTTTTTCGATTAGGTGTTAACTATTTTGGTTGATGAAATACTAAGTAGTGAAAATAAGTAGCGACGAAAATGTAATTGATCGATTGTCTAAAGGTGATGAAGCTGTATTTAAGCAGGTTTATAACTTTTATAAAAAAGAGGCTAGAAGCTGGTTGATGAAGCACTTTGGTGATGATTTTTCATTTGAAGATGTTTATCAAGATTCAATCATCGTGCTTTATGAAGCTGCCCTTGATGGAAAGTTAGTTGACCTCAAGTGCACGTTGAAAACCTATTTGTTTGCGATTTGTAGAAATCAGTTATTAAAAAGATTCAAACTACAAAAGAGACAAGATAATAAGGTGGATGAGGTGAAAATCTATTATCGGGAGTGGTTGGAAGAGGAGGAGGAAGAAAATGGATTAATCTCTCAATTAAAAAAATATTTTGATGAAATGCATGAGCCCTGTAAGTCTATTTTGAAACTGTTTTACTATCAATCAATGAGTCTGGGACAAATTGCTGAAGCATTGGAATACTCAGATAAAAATGTATTGAAGGTTCAAAAATCAAGGTGCATCAAATACTTAAAGGACAAAGTATGGAAGACATAGAACAAATACGAAAATACATTCAGAATCAACTTTCTGCTGAAGATAAATCCAATTTTGAGAAAAAGCTGGATGCAGAAAAAGGGCTAAGAGATGAGGTAGAAAAGGAGCGTTTGATTATGAAAGGAATTGCTTTTTCTGAACGTGAACGCTTAAAAAGTGTGCTTCAGCGGGGTGAACAAACACGTTCTAAATATTGGTACGCAGTGGCAGCATTGATTCCACTCTTGATCATAAGTTATCTTTTCATTTATGACTCACCGAATGCAAATTCCATTTATACCAATTTCTATGAGCCCTATGGAGTGTATGAGTTTGGAGAAGTGAGAGGTGAAAGTTTAGAGAATAATCTTGAGGAGGAGGCATTTGAGGCATATAAGCAAGGAGAGTATCAAGAGGCCTACGAAAAGATCAAAGAGTTGCAAAATGCAAGTGACCGAATTGGATATGATCTTTATGCTGGCATTTGTTTAATGGAGTTAGAACGATTTGAAGAAGCGCTCAACATGTTTGATCAAATACCCGAATCATCAAAATACATTGACATTGGAACATGGTATCAGGCTCTGGTTTTAATCAAGTTAGAGCGTATAGGTGAGGCTAGTGAATTATTGGGAGAGCTTTCTAATGGGAAAAATGGATTAGCACGTAGGTCTAAGGAGGTGCTTGATCAGCTTTGACGTTTTTTTCTAGAAAGAAAAACCACAAAAATTATTGGAATCAAGATGATAAACCATTTTTTAAAATCGCTATCAAATACCAATGGCTCGGGATTTCCAGTGAATGTAAAACCAGCCCAATAATATGGGTGTGATTTGACTGGATCAGCATTTTGCAGATAAGTCAGCTTTGCCTGTCGAAGTGCTTCATCTTTGTTCATTCCTTCCTTCAAATTTTCATAAAGATATCCCATTAACTCAGCGGTGGATTCATCATTTACCTCCCAGTGACTGATAATCAAATTAGGGCAACCGGCGTATAAAAAGGCTTTACCTAAACTTTGTAAACCCTCCCCATTCTGTAGTTTGCCCACTCCCGTATTACAAGCGCTTAATGTGACAAGGTCAGCATTAAATTTTTGATTGTACAATTCATAGGCATAAAGAACACTATCCTCAGAATCTGTTAGGTATACAGCAGATTTTCCTGGACTTTGAAGGTTGACTTCTGCATGTGTGGCAAGATGGATTAAATCAGATTGCTCAAGCTGTTGAATAATCTTCTTTTTCGAGCTATCTGTAAATCTTTGACCACTTATTATTTTCCTTATTTGATTGATTTCCCTGTTAGCGCTAGTTAAGGTAGCTTTGGAGCTTTCCCGCACTCTTCCATCTGCCATATCTACTGATGAACTAAAATCAGGGGAGATTAACGTGCTTATTTTAACAATTCTAGGTTCAGTATTTGCTAATAAAGCTTCCATAGATACAGATTGTAAGTATCTAATGGTATACTTTTCAAGTAAATAGTTTCCTTCAGTATCGGTGAGAAGATCAAAAGGAAGATAGAAAAGCTCATTGCTAGGGACAATGTTAAGATTTATGATTTCAGGGAATAGCGCCAATTCAGATAAACTCAAAAGTTGGAATAACTCATCCTCATAGCGAAGCTGATCCTTTCTATTTCTTACATCTGAAAGATAGCTTTCCAGCTTATCACTGAAATCCTCCGTCTGCTTGTGCCATAATTTCACCCCATCTCTCATAATTAACATGGCATAAACTTCAGATTTTTTATCAACCACATATTCACCATTATTGTAGATGAGAAAAGCAGATTTATTATCCAATTTTTCTTGAAGCTGAGAAATAGATGCGTATGATGTGTTGATTCGTTCTTGGTAATAAGAAGGATAATTATTCCGAATCACCTTGTTTAAACTGTCTCTTTGATTTGTCTTCTTAATTAGTTGTGTTTTTGACCCATCCTCTTCGTTTTGTAAGGCTAAAATCTCTTGTTCAATCTCGGCTTTCAAGTTTAGTATATCATGGGGTACATTGAGTTGTTCCATTCGCTGAGCAAGCTGGAATGTAGAGTAAGAGATGGATGATTTACATTTTTCGGTTGAGTAGAGGAACCTATCAGCATAGGTTGGATTATTATTTTTCTCAAATAAGCTAAAAAAGAGCTTTGTTCCAATGAGATACAAGTCTGTATGGAGATTGAGAAAGTGACGCTGATTGTCGTAATAATCGATATTACCCCAAAAATGATTCGCTAATGAATCAGCTTCTTCAAAAGTGTTAAGTGCTTTTTGGAGAGATTCATCGCTACCTAATTCAATACCACTTTCAATAGCTGAAATGGCAGATTGTCCATAAAAATAGAAAGCGAGCATTTTATCCATCATCTCGGTTTCAAAGTATTCCCTCCTTGCTTCTCTGTGCTGTTCAATTACGTTTTTCCAGTCTTTACTTTCCTTATATGATACACTCATTAGTGCTTGAAGGCGTAATTGATTTTCAGGATCTTTAGCAAGTGATAGTTGGCTTTGAAGTATATCCATTCCTTCTGATGTTCTACCAATGCCTGATAACAGATTCCCATAATTAATAGCGGAACTCACAGTCAAAGGATGCCCTTCACCGTAAATCTCTTTTTTGGATTGCCATGCTTTTAAAGTGTACTGAAGGGCCCTATCGGTCGAATCTAAAAATGTATAAATCCTCCCTAGGTTATTGTAAATAGCAATTGTTTGCTCTTGTGATTGTATTCCTTCCCTCATTTTAAGCTCTTCCAATGCAAAAAACCTGGCTTTATCATATTCTTGTAGATGGAAATAGCTCATACATAAATTCCTACAAGCATTTAGCAGTATGCGTTTATTTGATCCGCCGTTTTGAGCTAATTCATATTGTGCCTTTGCATACTTCAATGCTTGGTCTTGCAGACTTAAACCCTCATAATAGTAGTACGCTGCATTATAGAGTCTGGACCATTCACTATCATTTTCATTGTATAATTTCTCATAGATTTTTAAAGCTTTTTGCAGGTATTGCTCCGCCTCTTTATCGCGCCCTAGCGAAACCAGAATCTGAGTATAGTTTGATATCGTTTTCGCTGTTTTTTTATGAATAGAACCGAACGAACTTTCAAAAGCGTGAAGGGATTTAATATAGTACTCAGCACCTTTTTCCTTCTTTCTTAGGGCATTATCATGCAACCAACCAAGTCCGAATAATATTTCGCCAACTCCAGAGCTCTTTTCTCCCATTTTATCCATTGCAAGACTTAAGTCAGATTCAAGGCTATCAAGTGCTTGCTGTGAATTGCGATCAATGAGAACGTAGGAAAGATTGATGTAATATTTACACTCAAAATAGTTTTTCCATATTTCCTTTTCCTTAAATGAAAACGCTACCTCTTTCAGAATGGGAACGGCCTCCTGAAATTGAAAACTCAGAAAAAGCTCTTCTCCTTTTTGTTGCTGTTTCACTAATGAATCTTCAGAAACCTGAGCTTGTATCACATAGGTGAAAAGTAATAATAACAGGGTTGAAAACTTGGTGGCGTAGGGTGACATGGCATTTAGATATTATCTAAGATAGAAAACAGCTTACTCTAAGCCAAACGAATAAGAGTTCATCGCTAAATTTGATTCTACCATAAAGAACCATTTTTTTATTTCTGTGGACTCAACATAATAGTTTTGTGTCTATGACAATGAAGCAGGCTTTATTGAGCTCTATACTCCTTCTTTTGATCTTTAGCACACAAGCCCAAATTCTTAAGGTTGACAAGGGATTTTTAGCCACAGACTCATCCAACTATTTCACAGGAGTAATTGATGCCACTTTTGCAATTAACAATCGAAGCTCAACTGTAGACGAGCAAAATATTTATGTAGGGGTCAATAATAATGTTGATTTAGTATATATCGCAGAAAAATCTGCCACCATTCTTATAAGTGGACTTAATTATTATAAAATTGGAGATGGGCCATTAATTTATAATGGTACTGCTCATGTTCGGGAGGTTTTGAGGAGGTCTGCTGAACTAACCCCGGAGTTTTTTGGCCAGATACAATTTGATGAATCCAGGAACATGGAGCTAAGGTGGCTGTTGGGTGGTGGCTATCGCTGGAATATCATTCAAAAGAAAAATTCCCTATACACAGGAATCGGAATATTCAGAGAGTATGAACGATGGAGTGGGCCGGTAGAGACCATTGAAAAGCGGCTTTGGAAACTTAATTCTTATGTGAGTGCAGATGTTAAGTTAACCACCACAACCAATATTAATGCAATCGTCTATTTTCAATCAGGAAAGGACAGTGAAATTAATGCGTTTAGGAACAGATTGAGCGGTCAATTAGAATTTAAAAATGCATTGACAGACCAGTTTAAAGTAAAAATGACTTCTAATTTTTTACTGGATGATAAGCCGATTATTCCCCTCAATAAATTTATTTACGAAGTTTATTTTGGTGTAGAGTATAGCTTTAATTAGCTATTTAATGACTTTGAATATGATTTCCTTTGCAGGAAGGGCATATCGCTTCTTTTCTTCCTCACTTAGTTCATCAATCAATCGTTCTTCCACAACCTGAAATCCGGAACTAGCAAGACGTGATCCGTAATCCTCCCCATACATCCTTACGTGATCGTCCTGACCGAATTCTTTCTCTCTTTCTTTTGGATCGGTGATGGACTTGTCTTCATAGGTAGTTTTTGGGAGTGGGTAAAAGAAGGGAACCTGTAGTATGGCCCAGCCACCCGGTCTCAGCACTCTTCGCATTTCACTCAAGGCTTTTAGGTCATCATCTACATGTTCAAGTACATGGTTGCAAAAGATGATGTCTACTGAGTTTTCTTCAAATGGAATCTGATGGATGTCCATTTTCACTTTAGCTAATGGAGATTCAATATCGGCAGTGATGTATTCAAGATTCTCTAAAGCTTCAAATCGACTCATAAAACAAAGCTCAGGAGCTACGTGAAGCATGGTCGCTTTCTTCGTAAAGAAGTCTGTTTTTCGTTTAAGGTATATCCAAATTAATCGATGGCGTTCTAGTGATAAGCACTTAGGACAAAGTGCATTGCTTCTTGATTTTCTGCCATACGGTAGAAATTTTCTGAATTGAGATTCGCAGACAGGACATACTACCTGGTTACCTCGATAGAAGATGGCGACTATTCTTAGCGCAACATGGCTAAAAAGTTGTAAGTATCTGCGGGGTATTTTTCTTAGAAAGAAGGAAATTAAAAACTTCACACTGCTTGAATTTTGGACCGCAAGTTATTTATTCACCTATCGACCAGCAATCATTGCTGAAAATTTCTCTATTTTGGTTTTTATATGAGTCGCACGCTAATTTTCATTGCCTTGATAGCCTTTAGTTTGATCGGGTTCGGTCAAAAGGTGAAGCCCGTAGAAAAAGAGCTTCCAACTGAAAATTTGCAAATGCGAAAAGACTCCAATAAGCGCGCTAACAAGCCAAAGAAGAAAAGGTATGGCCAGCTTTATGTGCCAAACGCTGACAAAATTTTGTACGGAAACCAATGTGTATTGGAACAAACCCGCAAAATGGGGTTTGAGTACCTGGTGGAGCCACCAAATATTGCAGGGAGTAAGACCTGGAAGGGTAAATTTTTGAATAACCTCTGGGTAAAGACTAAATTAGTAGTGACTCGTTCACCTTTTTGGAAGCAAATTCTTAATGGTAAAATCAAAAAATGCCGTAAGATGAGTGGAGATTTGGTGGGCTAAACACCTAAACACGCTCTAATGAAGTTGCTTATCAAGCTTAAAAAACTGGCAATAGTTGCCTTGTTTATTCTTTTATATTCCTGCGCTAACATAACTGAGGAAATCTATTTAAATGCCGATGGTAGCGGAGAGTACATCGTTTATACAGACGTTATCAGTAGTACCCGTTCGATGATGTTAGGAATGATGGGAAGTCTGTACCCGGATGCTTCGGCAGATAGCTTAAGACAAATAGTGGATGCTCAAATTTGGGAGCAGTTTCCTGCAGAAGTGGATTCAATCATGGATTTTTCGTCCAGAATACCTGACAGTATTAGAAATGATCCTGATCAAATGAAATATGTAGAGAAGATGGTGATGTTCATGAAAGGCAGCCGGAAAGATGGTTACCTGAACTCGGGGATGCGTTTTGATTTTTCTAGCGTAGAAGAATTGCAGAATTTCAATGATTTTATGAGTCAAAATCAGACAGGTGCTAGTAATGGAATGGGTATGGAACTTCCAAATATGAAAGTGAAATATGCATTTGACGGGTCTACTTTTTCCAGAACTGCAGTTATAGAAGACCTAATCGAAATGAGTGATTCTACTCTGATGATGATGGGTGAGTTATTGAAGGGGTCTAAGTCGCGTCTAAAACTTCATCTTCCTAAAAAAGTAAAAAATGCGAGCAAGGGCCAGCTTGTTGGAATTGTAGGTAAAGATGTGACTTATGAATTTGATCTGATTAAGGTTGTTAGTGGCGACCAGTCTTCAGACATTAAAGTAAAGTTTTAAATTATGGAGCCACGAACTGTACAATTCTCCAGAACTAAACTCACAGAGCTAATGATCCCTTCCTTTGCCAATTTTGGTGGCAAGGTGCATGGAGGGTTAATATTATCTCTAATGGATAAAGTAGCTTATGCGGTCGCGAGTAAACACGCTGGTTCATATTGTGTAACAGTGACGGTCGATGGAGTGGAATTCCTTGAACCAGTGGAGGTAGGTGAATTGCTGACATTGGATGCGGCTGTGCACTATGTAGGAAATAGCTCACTGGTGGTTGGCATTAAAGTCACCTCTGAGAATATAAAAACAAACGTGCTCAAGCATACGAATAATAGTTATTTCACAATGGTGGCAAAAGGTGAGGATGGTAAACCCGCAAAGGTGCCAGAGCTTATTTTAGAGGATATAACAGAGATGAGACGGTTTGTCGACGCAATCAAAAGAAAGAAAGTCAAGAAAGAAGCTAATGCCAAAATAAAGAAGGAGGAGGACGAATTTATCATGGTGGATGATATGGAGCTTTTAAATGATCAGAGATGTAAAATTGAATTTAAAACGGATGATGATTTTAGCGATCTTTTTTCCGATACATAAATTTTAACCCCGACCAATCCTCGTCAACTGCGCATACTTTCACATCAACGAGTCCTCCATTCAGGCCGAATTCTCTCACCACATTGCCATTTAAATCTGTTTCTATTTTGGATGACCCCTTGGGCCATGAAACCCACAAAGTGCCATCTTTTTTCAGCGCCTTTTTCCAATCATTCCAATGCTTTTTCAGCGTCTCCAGTTGTGTGATGAAAACATGTTGGAAATCAAATGGTGCTGAGGAAAGCTCTTCTGACCACTCGGTTTCTTTTGGAGTAGATTCAATGAGTTCAAAATAGTTTTCAGGAGAATTGAATAAGTAACAGTTGTAGCCCTCTTTGATGTTTAGTTTTTTCCAAAGTGGATTTTTAGAATATCCAGCCATATTACTTACAGTATGAAGGTGTATTGCCTTTCCAGTTTCGGTCTCTTGCTCCACTAAATTCAATGCATGCATTGTAATTATCACTCATGGCTAAATAGGTATTTGCACTTGTTACATATGATACTGCGCTATCAGGCCAAACATACTTATTCCAGTCGGCTGCTTTTAAGGCCATTTCATAATCCTCTAATTGAAGGTATAAATCTGCCAGGTTGGTATATAAATAGAAGTGAGATTTTGGAAGGTATTTCTCATTTATTACCAGCGCATATCCTTCACCATAGTAGGTTTTGTAGCGCTTTATTGCCAATCTGTGCGCAATGAGGAGGTGATCAAGCGCCTCTTCAAGGTTATTCAATTCATCTCGTTGTATTTCAGCTATTTTGACTAACGAGCCTATGATTTCATATTCACCCACTAAAAAATCTTTAAGAATTTCAATTGCCCTGTCCGGTTGATCAGTTCTTTTATAGGCTTCCGCTAATTTTTGTCGAAGTTCGTAAAAAGGGAGGTTAGGGGCGAACTCCTGTACTAGTTCATATAGGCTAATAGCCTTCAGGTAATTACCACTTCTGAACTCCTGATTCCCCTTCGCTACAATTTGATCCAACATGGTATTTTTAAATGCCTTCATGTCTCGTTCCTCCGTTCTAAAGAAACTAAGAGAAGTCATCATCTCAAATGCTTTTTTATAATCACCCGCTTCAAAATGATCCTTTGCTTTAACGTATGTTGTTCTTCTCTCAGCCAAACGTTTTTCCAGCTGATTGTCATCATAATTTTGCTTCACCCATACTCCTGTCATCACGAATAAGGCAATCAGGAATGTGATCCCAAAAGCATAAGCTGTAGCTATTGCATTTTGTCTATAATCAACCCTTGGTTGCGCGTATCTTGCCCTGGCGCGATTTTTCCAGACATTTGGATTGCCCGGCTGATAGGTATATGCGCCTTCTTGACTGCCAGAAAATTGTTGATACTTTAATTTAAGGTCAAACCGGGCCTTTTCATATTCATCCGAGAGGATCTGATGAGCAACATTGATCTCTTTGAACTTTTCCTCCATTTCTGGTTTGCCCGGATGCTTATCAGGATGATACTTTACAGCCAGTTTTTTAAAAGCTGCCTTAATTTCATTTGGAGTTGCGTCCTCAGAAAGCCCCAGTACGTGGTAGTAATTGGTCATCTGAAATGGTTAAGTAAACTGTATAACGAAGATACTGGAAGAAAGATTATGCTTTATTCATCAAATAGAAGCCTGCCAGACAGAGTAATAAGCCTCCAATGATACTTACAGATGCGTATGTAACGAATTGCACAATCAGACCCTCACGAATAAGCTTAAAGCCATCCAGTGCGAACGTAGAGAATGTAGTAAACCCTCCACAGAGTCCTGCAACCAGGAATAATCCGGTCTGATTATTCATTTTCACTATTCCTCCACTAAGTAAACCGATTAACAGGCAACCCAATAAATTAACTAGTAAGGTGCCCAAATAGGGTTTGTCTGCATAAAGCTTAGCAGACAAAAGGTAAACAGCATACCTGCTACCACTGCCAATAAATCCACCCAAACCAACAATCAAAATATCTTTCATTTCTCAAAGTTGGCAACATGGACTTCTAAATCGGGAAAAAAAAGATGAAATTCTTTCTCGAATTCGGAGTAATTTTTTTTTAGTGCCAATGATGCTTCTTCCATTTTACTATCAAACTTGGTTCTTCTGCTCATTCCTGTTAAAGCTTTATTTATTCCTTCAATAAATTGATAATTATAGAGCCAGTTATCCCTTGACATATAACTCAGCATATGAATGACACCCTTGGGAAGGTGTTCAAAATACTTTTTAATTAATTCATAGAAGTTTTCAGTGTACTCGAGTAGAGGAACCTTGCAGAAATTTGACCAATCCTTTGCTAAAAAATGATCGTAATAGATGTCTACAATGACAGGAGCATAGTGTCTGAATTTTTCTCTAAGCCTGATCTTACTTTGAAGAACAACTTCATGTGTATCTGTATAAAAGTCGATACTTCGATGGAGCCTGATTCCTTTTTGTATTCCCTGAGAGTAATGGTCCATTTGTGCACCTTTCACAAAATCACCAATGAAGTTGCCCACTAAGATTTCTTCATCGTCACCGCTCAGGTATAAATGTGCTAGAAAATTCATCTTTTCACCTTTAAGATAAGGACTTAATTTTAATAGTTTGAGATTAACGCTAGCAGGCTTACTTTTGTAATGCGCACGCAATCGTTTTAAACTTGAACAAAACAGAAACCTAACAAAGTCATCGAAAGTAATTTCCCCAATATTGCCCGATCTCATTTAAATATGCTTGTACAGCTTGCGCGAGTAGATGGTGTAGTTGTACAGGAGGAAATTGATTTAATTAAGCAGATTGGTAAGGCAAACGGTATGTCAGCTGAGGAAATAAGTGAATGTTTTGAGGACCCTTCTATTATCGAAGGTTTGGAGACACTTTCTAATGATCAACGATATGACTACCTCTACAACGTGGTTCAATTGATGAAAATTGACGGGCGTATATATAAAGAGGAAATCAAGTTTTGTGCCCGCATTGCAAGCAAATTGGGATATGACGAAGACGTTTTGCGAGAAATGATGCTTAAAATATACAGCGACCCACACATTACTACGGATAAAGAAACGTTAAAAGCTAAGATCCAAACGTATCTTAGAAAATGAAGAAGCTCATCATACTTCTGTTCTATATCCTCTCCTTTCCTTCCCTTTCACAATCTGCAGATGAATTAGCTATTCGAGATGTACTTGCTCAACAAGAGGAGTGCTGGAACGCTGGCGATCTGGAGTGTTTTATGGAAGGCTATTGGAAATCTGACCAATTGGTGTTTATTGGAAGCAAAGGGCTCACTTATGGGTGGCAAAAGACCTTAGATAATTATAAAAAAAGTTACCCGGATAAGTCGGCAATGGGAAAGCTCACCTTTGATGTATTGATTATGGAGCCGTTGAGCGAGGACTTCTGGTCTGTAATCGGTAAATGGAATTTGAAAAGGAAGGATGATAATCCAAATGGACACTTTTCTTTGATCTTTAGAAGGCTGGGGGATGAGTGGGTGATAGTCTCTGATCACTCCAGCTAGTAGGCGTACTATATTTGGCTTTTATGTGTTTTTTAAGTATATTCTATGCTACTAAAAACATTAAATTCAGCAAAATATGGTAATGAGCTATAGGGGAGCAGAAGCTCCGAAAACCCAGGAAACACAAGCACTTAAAGTAGAAGATTACATGGCTAGAAAGTTGATCACTTTCAAGCCGGATCAGCCTATGCATGAGGTAGTAGATGCCTTAATGAAACATAAAATTTCCGGAGGTCCTGTAGTGAACAATAATGGCGAGCTTGTAGGAGTAATCTCAGAGGGCGATTGCCTAAAAGAAGTAGTGAAGGGTAAATATGATAACATGCCCATTTTTTCAGGACTTGTTGAAGAGCACATGGCAAAAGACGTGGTTACTGTGGCAGCAGATCTCAATATTTTTGAAGCTGCCAAGATGTTTCTGGAAAAGCGCCTAAGACGGTTTCCTGTTATTCATGAAGGAAAATTGATTGGTCAGATTAGTCAAAAGGATGTAATGAAGGCGGTTCTGAAAGCCAAGAGTTCCACATGGTAAGAGTGGGGATATGACCCATTTCAGAATTGATTCCACTATATTTTCCAGTGAAATTTCGAATTCGTTCATTCATTTAATGGACTAGTTTTCATCTTATAGGGCACTAAAGAAATCTACTTATTAATTTGTGTCTAAAAATGAATTGTTCATGAAAAAGCTAATCGTCCTTTTACCCTTATTTTTCTTTTTATCCAGTCGGGCTCAGGTTAATGTCAAGGCCATTGATAAATACATAGAACAGGCCCTCAAGGATTGGAACGTTCCAGGTATGGCTGTCGGCATAGTGAAAGATGGAGAAATTGTATTAAGTAAAGGGTATGGGGTAAAAGAAATTGGTGGTAAAGAAAAAGTAGATGATAATACGCAATTTGCTATTGCCTCCAATTCGAAAGCATTCGTTGCATCTTGTATTGCCAGACTGGTAGAGGAGGGTAAGTTATCATGGAAAGATAAAGTAAGAGACTACCTGCCTTATTTTAACCTTTATGGGAATGAATATGTATCAGCTGAAGCTACGGTGGAAGACCTACTCTGTCACCGAGTTGGTTTAGGGACATTCAGTGGAGATGTGATTTGGTACAAGTCTGAGAAATCTCCTGAAGAAATCATTAAGCGGGCAGCCTATGTTCCAGAGGCGTTTAGCTTCAGGGATGGATATGGCTACACCAATCTCATGTTTATTGCTGCAGGAGAGGTAATAAGGAGTGTAACAGGTAACTCTTGGGAAAAGTACGTTGAGGAACATTTCCTCAACCCTTTAGGGATGGTTAATACGATCATTAGTGTAAGAGATTTAAGCGATAATGCAGCAACACCACATAAACCGACCTTAGCGAATGGTACGGTCCCTGGCCCATGGGCCAGTTGGGACAATTCCAGCGCTGCAGGTGGCATCATTTCCTCATCGACTGATATGTCCAAATGGATGATGATGAATTTAAATGCTGGAGAATGGGACGGAAGACAATACATAGACAAGGAACAACAAAACCTACTTTGGACCCCTCATAATAACAATAAATTGAGCGAACGATCTAAAGAATTAGGATGGGGCCTGATGGATTACCATGGAAATCTGGTTGCAAGCCATGGGGGAGGTTATGATGGGATGTATTCCAGGGTGATGATGGTACCGGACATCAACCTGGGAGTTGTGGTTTTGACCAATACAATGGAGGGAATTTCTACTCCATTAACTTATTACATCGTTAATCAGTATTTGCAGAAAGATATGCGTGATTGGTCTGTAGAATATTTGGAAAGAGCAAGATCAAGAAATAGCCATAAAGAAGATGTGGAAGAGCGCATGACTAAAAGAGTGACCGGTACCAAACCTACTATTGATCCGCAATTATTTGCAGGAACTTATAACGATCCGATGTATGGTGATATCGTTGTTATTGAAGATAGTGAAGGATTTCGGATGACATTTGCAGATGCTCCAGCTCTAAGCGCGACATTGTCACACTGGCACTATGATACCTACGAAATCAAATGGGATGAAGAACATGCCTGGTTTGATTTCGGAACCGTTTCATTTGAGCTGAACAATAACCTGGATGTGGAAGGAATTGAGTTCGATGTTCCCAATGGGGACATCTTTTTTCATGAACTACATCCTAAGAGAAAAGGGAAATAAGAAAAAATTTATTCTACTTACTCAAAGAATATTCACTCCAATTATAAATGATACGAAGTTGTGGTTATTGGCAATATTCCATTGTTCCAAGAGGTCTCGCTTCATACCATACCGTAGCTCACCTGAAAAACGATTATTGTATTTATAACCAAACCCAAGATTGGAGCTTGTGCCTGAATCTATTGAGAAGTCGTTAGATGTTTGAACTTGAGAGTCGCTAGAGGGATTGTCAAACGTGAGTAATCCGTTGATAAATAATCGGGAATTCTCAGAGAGAATGAAATAGTGCCTGACTCCAAAAGAAATTTCTATTGACTGATAAGTAACTTTAGCGTCTCCTCTTGTAACGTTCCATTCTCTCTGCCGTGGACCGGTGGCCTCATATTTTTGAAAAACTGGTTCTAAAAGAATTGCCCATCTCTGATTGTTACCAGGGAGTAAAAATTCAAATTCAGCCCCTACCCGGAAAGATGGTTTCTTTTCAAATGTGCTTTGTGTGGGTGACCCATTGAATGATCTTTCTGTTTCATAATTGACAAGACGTATGCCTGGGCGTAATGCGATCCTAACTTTTATTTTTTCCCCCTCCTCACCTTTGTAAACGATACTTTCTGCTCCTTTACACTCATTGTACTCATTTACTACCTTTCGAAGCTCATTCTTATTGTACCGGATTTGAGTCAGTCTATCAATTGTAACATCACCACAAACAATGTTTTGCATCAACTGTCTCCTGAAGGATGTGTTTTTAGCGGTTAGGCCTGTTTCGGGTTTTTTATAGATTTTATAAACCAATGAAATCGGGGCTTCATTGTTCATACTTAAAAAGAATCTTCGCAAATCTGAGTTTTTGAAAGTGAGTAAGCTTGCCTCTCCTTCTACCAGATAACGAAGAAAGCGAGTTTCATTCTTGAATTCCGGCTCTTTTTTTGAACTTAATTTATCTGTTTTGGTACTGGAATAATCCATATCTACTGTCCAGCGAATAAACTTGGCCTGGCCAACAGCAAATTCTTTAAGATCATCAGTTGATCCCTTTCTAACCTGATCATTTTCGCTCAATTTATATTGGATTTGATCGGGGTTATCTACCCATTCTTCATTTTTGACCAGACATTGAATTTTTTCACCATTATTGTAAACAATGTAGCCATCCTGATACAATTCCTGAGATATTAGATTTTGAGAGCAAAGGATGAGAGCAAAGGATAGAAGAGTTATGTATTTCATGAGAATGAGTTTGGTTTATGAATGCGAGCAAATAAAACCGTTAAATGATTGTTCACCAAATTTGCCTATTAACTTAGAGTATTTACTCTATGATCATTCTTTGAGTAGTTTCTTTTCCATTCACAAGACATTTTAGTAAATAAATACCGGCTTTGAGAAAAGAAACATCGAGAACATGTTTTTTTGAGTGATCGCTGAATACACTTTTTCCACTTAGCGATAGAATTTCAATTTCATCGATTGCATCAGAGAACTTTATAAGCCCATCGTGCACCGGATTTGGATAAAATAATACTTGGTTACCTGTTTTATAACCTAAAACAGGAGCTTCTCCTAAAACTTCAAGTTTAAATGAACCCTTTGAGGTTTTAACAGTAATCACTTCATTCAGAGGCTCAGTACTAGTCGGATCAAAAGTGAATTTGATTGTTTTTGATTGCTGTGCATCAATGATTCCATCCCAATGACCTTTAAAGGACTCTGGATAATCGATTCCTGTTACTATCACTCCATTATCTCCGTCATTTACAATGGTGAAAGTACCCTGAAAAGTCTCTCCAATTTCATAATCTTCAATAATCAGAAAATCATCAGAAAAGGTTATCAGATCATTGGGTACATTAGTTAAATAGAAATGCCTGGTTACTTCCTCACTTTCATAAGTCGACACAAAACTCCATTGGCCTTCGCTTCCGGTGGGTGGCAAATCAAAGGATCTATACCAATAAGATCCTGCATAGAACTGGGGAGACACAGTGTTCCATTGTTGGAAAACAGTCCCATCAGGTTTGTAGACCACATGGGTACTTACTCCATTCGCCATCTGATCACGAAAGTACGTAGCGAAATAGACACGTTCACCATGAGTGAAGTCTACGCGGATGTTTGGGTCTTCCTCGCTATAACAACCAAACACCGGAACTTCATCGTGAGTGAGTACCCTGCTGATCCCTGAGATATAATAATCAGGTTGATTCACCCACCATGATTCTGAAACCGAATCATTGCAGGTTCCTGCGAAAGGATCAATGAGGTTTCCGTTTGCATCATAGATTTCTAAATGTAAGTGCGGACCTGTGGAGTTACCGGAACTTCCCATAACACCTAAATATTCACCTAAATCCACACGTTCACCAACGCTCTTTTCCGTAAGTGATCCGGTTTTTAAATGCCCGTACCATGCTATCGAACCGTCATCATGTTGAATGTAGACAGCATTCCATGAGTTGCTATTAAATGAACAGCTTTTGTCGTCTTGACTTCCCTCCTTATAAATGATCTCACCTGCAGCAGCAGCTATAATTTCAACATGGTCATTGTCCATCTTATGCCAGGTAAAAGGCCAGGAAAAGATGTCTGTTCCTTTATGATTGTATCCATTTTCAGTATCATAGGATCGCGTGCCACAATTATAATCGGTAAGTGTATTTGGATACGCCTCATTCCAATCAACATAATTTGATATGCCTATAACCTCTTTTTCGTCATAGTTCATCGATTGTCTTATGGGCCATTCGAGCTTAATACTACTTTGGGATCGTGTATGGTTTATTCGGTAATCTTCTAAGATTTGCCGGATCCTATTTCTGTCATTTTCACTTAAGCACTCACTTTTATTTTGAAGGATATTAGGGACCCCAAAACCTTCTTCTTGTGCAGAAAGATATTGGGAAAGGAGTAATCCTAAAATAAAAAACAGATGATGAGATTTCATGTAGACAATATTTGCTATAAATATAACGGAAAGACTACTTGCTCCACTTAAGTGGAGGTACCTTTTGATTCTTACTTGAACATTCAATCAATGTGTTCATTCTTCTCTCTCTCGTTTCTTCTCGTTTAGCACTTATCACCCAGTGAATGGATTGCTTTTGGTAGGAAGGCGCGAGCTTGTTTGTAAAAAAGGCCCATGCTTCTTTATTTGCCTTGAACTTCTTTTTATAATCGGAGCTGAGTTCCACCTTGTCTTGCTCAAAAGAAGCTTTACCAGAGTTTTTAGGATCTCTTTTAGCGTAAGCAGCTAATCCGGTCTTAGTAACCATATCGGCATTCTTTAATTCCTCAATTCGCTTAATATTGACGTGACTCCAATGGCTATTTGACTTTCTGGGGGTAAAACGAACTCGGTAAGCTTCTTCATCTATTTTCTTTCTGATTCCATCAATCCATCCAAAACAAAGTGCCTGATCAACTGATTCTGGCCAGGTGATGCTTGGCTTGTTGGTAGCCTTCTTGTAATAGCCAACCCATAGCTCAGATTCATTTTCATGATTTTCCTCCAACCATTTTCTGAAATCATTCGGTGTTGGAAAGAAAGTAGCCATATTATTGGAAAGGCAATAAATCCGGTTCTACGAATTCTCTTTTGGCTCGTTGGTCAGCAAAGACATTAAAGCCATAATGCTGCCCAAGAATTTCTTTAAAGTGTGTGAGCAATCGTGGGAATTCCTGAATGAAACCCTTGAAATTGTCAGCGTTTGATTTTTGCATGAAGTGATTCATCGCTTTAACTGAGGCTATTGTGACAGTCTTGTTGAATTTGTCATAGACTCCAAGAGATTCTGCGTACCCTTTAATTTGATTGCACATATTTTGTTCAGCCTGTCTGGCTCCATATTTTTTGATGTGAATGTAAGCCAGTCGGAGGTGTGCTTCGTGGCTAAACATCCCAGGTTTTAGCCTAAAGGACTCAAATGTTTCCTCGAATACTTCGTCAGAATATTGCCAATGATCCTTGATACGCATAGTACAAAATTAAATCTTTGCATAACAAAGATTCAAATGAGCGCTAACCTCATTCATTCTTTTCGGCATTTTTCTTCTTTTGAAAACCAGCCCCGACAGCAACACCTAATGCGATACCAACACTAAGCCAAATGGCCATATTGCCCGTAATCGCACCGACTGTTGTACCGAAGCATATACCTATTGCGATAGCTGTAGTTTGTTTATTGTGATTCATATCAAATGATTAGCTGCTTTAAAGTAGTGCTTTAATAGCCAAGATTGATACGAATCGTGCTAAGCGGTTGATCAAGATAGCAAGCTGTAAATGAGAGTCTTCATTTTTTTAAAAATGAAAAGGCCATCCGATTTATGGCGGATAGCCTTATTAAACTATAGTTGCTTATTTATTAAAAATGAATCGCGCTCAATCCAGTAACATGTAGGTGATTCCAACTTCCAGCTATTCCTGTTACAGTAAAAGTACCGTTTGGTAAGATTTCCTGGCTGAATGAGGCCTTATTGTATGTGGTAGCTATTGCCTTTCTGGTGTTTGCATTACTTGACAATACTTGGGATCCTTCCCAAACCCTTGAACCATCAGCATTAGGGAAAAAGACGTTTTTAATTTTCACCAATTGTCCCGCAAATGTTCCTTTAACTAAATCTTCTAAAGAGATTTCAACGGGTTGAACTGATACATTTCTTGTGATCACTTTACCTAATCTATCTTCCACTCCAATCATAGTTTTATGACCGTTCACCTCTTCACCAGTTGCATTCTTAAGGTTGATTTGAACCTTATCTCCAACAGTTAATAGGTTATTTAAAATGAAGCCAAGCATAATACCGCCTGTTTCGTCTTGAATGTAAATAAACTTGCTGCTTGGTACATTATCAGTGCTTGTCACTACCCCTTCAATAAAGTAATCTGTAGAGAAATACCAATTTCCTTCGTGTGTCGTAAAATAAGCTTTGAGTTCTGCGATGGTATGAATTTCAGAATCGATTACATCATCTTCTTCCACGGTCAATAAAAGATCAAATTCACTTCCTTGCATCAGACCTTCACTCCAGTTGCTAATGGTAAAAATCAATTCCGCATTGGCTGCTACTACATTATTATTTGAAGGATAAAATTTTATCATTTTACTGGTCTCGCCAGCTTCAAATACAAGCGGAATAAGGAAGTCAACCATTTCCGGATCTGTATGAAAATCTACCCAGTATTCATAGTTATTAGGTAGGCCAACAGCTATTTCAACCACCTGTTGAATTGCAGAGGCCCTTTCAAGCATCACTTCAATTTCATAACCATCTACCTCAGATTCTGATATTGTGGCACTTCGGACTTTGAAATTGACTGCAATTGGTTCTGTTTCCACAGGGTTCTCATCCACATCATTATCCTCTATTGAGATGTTTGCCGTACTAAGCCCTAACTCAAATCCAACAGATGGATTTTGAAGGGTCATGATAATTAATTTGGAACCAGTGTTTACTTCATCATTTATAGGTAGAATCATAAACATTAATTCATCATCCCCTTCTTCAATAGGTAATTTTAAAACCCCATCTTCAAGTTCTGGTAATACGATGTAATGATCCGGATTAATAGCGGAACCACTAAAAACTACCTCAAGATTGCCTTGGGTTTTAGCTGGCTTATCCAGCTTTACATTTACAACCAATACATCTTCAGCCTCATTGAGATTCAAAGTGCTGCTTTCAAATGCAACTGTAGTTTTATTTACTACATATGCCAGATCGTCGCTGGAACATCCAAGAACCAGCAACAATGTCATTAATAAAAATAATTTTGTCTTCATAGCTCATCAGAGATAAACTGATGCCGTCATAGCAAACGGAATGCCAGGTCTTTAAATGTTCAAATTTTGAATTTTGAGCGCATAGTTGAGTTTGAGAGACGTCCAATTATGGACAAGTCATTTGTTAATTTGATCATTTTCGATCATGAAATTTCCTCTTAAGCTCTTCAATGCATGATTTTTTAACTAATACCTCAAATATTGAGGTATTTATTTGCAATATATCAATATTTGATATATTGTTGTGTTATGTATTCAAAAGAACTCTTAAAAGGAACATTGGAAGTTATTGTTCTGAAGCTACTCTCTGAACATGGGAAAATGTATGGTTATGAGCTTTCGCAAAAGGTGAAAGAAGAGACGGATGGGAAGATCCATTTAAAGGACGGATCACTCTATCCAGCTCTGCACAAGCTTACGAAGGACGGGATTTTAACTTTCGAAGAAGTGAGCATAGGTAAACGAGTACGAAAGTACTATAAGCTGACCCAGATTGGAGAGGAGCAAAAGGAGACCCTGCTTAGTGAGATGAGGGACTTTATCAAAACGATGGAGAAAGTAATTTTTAGTGACTTAAAAACATCACCAGCGATATGATTTCTGAAGAATATGAGAATCGGATCATTCAGGAAGTTGATCAAAGCTCGATCAAGAGTCAAGCACTAAAAGATGATTTAATTGATCACTTCTGCTGCCTTGTCGAAATAGAGATGAAGAAAGGAGCGTCCTTTGAAGCATCCCTTAAAAAAGCATATGTACAAACTGCTCCTAACGGGCTGGATGAGATACAACAGGAAACAATTTTTTTACTCAATTACTCAAAAATTATGATTATGAAACGACTAATGTATGTAGCGGGCTATCTATTCACAGTGACTTGGATTGCCGGGATCGCATTTAAATTGCTGCATCTAGCTGGTGCAAGTGTTTTACTTGGTATTGGGGCACTAGGTTTGGCATTTATTTTTATTCCTATGTTTTTGATAAATCGGTATAAGAATTTTGCCAGGGAGGTACTGTCCGAACGATTGAAATGGATATTTGGAGGAATATCATTTCTATTATTGGTGACTTCCATTACCATGAAATTACTTCATCTTATGGGAGCAGGAATAATGTTAGGGCTCAGTTTTCTGGTTTTTGGAATCGGTTTTTTACCCTTCCTTTTTTTCAGGATGTACAAAAAATCGGTAGATGAACTCTGAGGTCAAGACTAAAAACTCAAAGTGAAAAGGCTACCTAAAACAGGTAGCCTTTTTAATAGTTAGAGATATCCCATATCAAATTCACCTTTTTTATTCAATTCTTAGCTTTACATCATGATAAAGCAAATAGAACTCTCTCTTAAACCTTATCCCAGAGGCTTTCATTTGATCACGAATGAACTTATGTCTGCTATTGATCTAAAAGAAATTGAAGCAGGAATGATAAACATCTTTATCAAACATACATCTGCCAGTTTGACAATTAATGAAAATGCGGATCCAACCGTACGTTTAGATTTTGAAAGCCATTTCAATACCTATATTCCTGAAAATGCTCTGTATTATAAGCATGACTATGAAGGGAGTGATGATATGCCTGCACACTTAAAATCAAGTACATTAGGAAGCTCTGTCACCATTCCAATCACCAGAGGACGACTGAATCTGGGGACATGGCAAGGAATCTACTTGGGAGAGCATCGGGATCATGGTAGGAGTAGGAAGTTGGTGATTACCGTTTATTCGTGATATTAGCTTTTATTCCTTTACATCTTGCACTACAATACTTCACCTCATCCCAAACCTTCTCCCATTTTTTTCTCCAGGTAAATGGCTTCCCACAGGTGGCACATGTCTTAGTAGGTAAGTTCGTTTTCTTATGTACCAAAATCTGGAATTTCGTCTGGGCGAGCGTACGGGAATGAAGCTTCTCTTTTCAGTGAATAATAGTTGTTCAATCCGGAGATGCCTGCGGTATTGAACAGAGATAGATCGATGTAACCCTTTTCATCAACTGCCCGATCCGGAATGATTAATTCCTCAATCTGTCCAATGATCATTATCGTATTGTTCACTGCGATCGGGATCTCCTCAACCAAACTCAATCCTATTTTAACATGGCATTCCTTTACAAAGGGAGCATGAAAGCCATTTGCGTATTCCTCTGTTAGTCCGCAGCGTTCAAATTCCGATATGCTCCGGTCAACTTTAGCTGAAGAGTAGTGAGCCCTATCTACAATCGTTATTGGAACATGATTGACTGTGTAGAAGCCCGTCTCTTTGATGTTTCCATAGGTATGCCTTGGTACTTCACCTGCGGGCCTCATAATGAATCCAAGTAATGCTGGATTACTTCCGAGGTGAAAAACGCTGCTAAAAATAGCTACGTTGGTTTGCCCGTTTTTTGATTTTGTGGCAATAAGGTTCGCAGGCTTAATACCGGAAACTGAGTTAATGATGTTGAGACGCTTTTTGCGTTCCAGGTTCTCTATATCAGATTTTGTCAAGTACATGTGAGTAAGACTCTTCAGAGGGAGTAATGTTTTATGATTTTATTTGTCATTTTGAGTGCAACCAGAAATCTATGCTCCAATTTGGGGTGGACTTCTCCCATTCGGTCGAAACGACAAATCAGGGAAGGTTTTAAAGAATCGTGGTTTTAGTCATTGGTTCTAGACTTTTCAATCAAACAACTTAGGTTGGTTCTATTCTTTCATTTCCTTTTTACATTTCTTCCAGAAAGCGAAAAATGAACGATAATATCCACTAACACTAAACATCCAATCTCTGGGCTCCTCTGTTCCTTGATAGTTGTTTAAAGGATGTTCTTTGTAGATGATTTCTTCTAAGTTGTAATTCTTTTTAAGCTCATAAAATTCGCCAACATATACTTGAAGGTTATGAATGTTTTGTCCAAGATTTAAGGTAAAATCAATGGCATTCTGACTAACCGGATACTTTCCGAAAATACTAGGCTCTAAGAGTAAGATGCGGTTTGTATCTTCATTTTCATGCCACTTTGGATCCAGGTTGTAGTAATTATAGATCAATGTCTTTTTAGAAGGATCAATTTGGATTTCTTCCTTTTTCGGAAGTGGAGTTTTTAGATCAGGGCGGATGGTGTTCTGCAGCACATTCGGAATACCCATTCCATCAAATGACTCATATTCCACATCGAGAAAGGTATGTTTTTGGTTCGTGTAACAGTATTTATTGATGTTATCCTGATTGGCATAATACGATTTACCTGCATTGGCTCCTGAAACCCATTGCCAGCTAAGTGCATTGCTTGCCCAATCTCCATCCAATAAGTGATAATACATCCATTTTGCAGGTACCCACCAATGACTTCCTCCAATGTTACATGCAATACTCGCTATGTACATACGAAGGTGATTGTGCAAGTAGCCTGTTGAATAATATTCTTCTATCGCGTCATCAATAGCGTTAATACCTGTATTGGCATCTATGATTGCCAGAGGCATTTCTCGATTTTGAACGTTAGGCTGCTCTCTTCTCAGATCATTATCGATCTCATCGCCTTTATGTACCCATACTTGTTGCCAATAGTCTCTCCAGGCCAGCTCTTGAATAAACTTCTCTGCTTTATTGATATCAATACCTCTCTCTACGATGGATTGATAGACTCGTCTTGTAGAGATAACCCCTCTGGATATGTATGGTGATAGTTTTGTGACTGCACCATCAATGAAATTTCGTGTCTTACCATATTCCAATGGATCGATTTGAGTTATCTGGTCCAGGATGTCCTGATAGTTGGTGCTGAACATTACCGTTTGGAGATTTTATTTAGGCTAATTTGTTTTTGCCTGGTGGATTTGAATTTTACCATGTCGCCAGGCTGTTTTTTAAGATGTTTTTGACTTGGACCGCTATTCACACGTTTTCTCCAAAGATGGAAGCTGCTTCGTTTTAGCGTAGTTCTCATAAGTTTAATTACCTCTTTTTCAGGTAAGCCAAACTGAAACTCGATAGCCTCAAATGGAGTTCTGTCTTCCCAGGCCATTTCTATAATCCTATTTCTGTCTCGTTCGTTAAATTTCTTCATAGGATGATTCCCTCTTCAATCAAGTCTTGAAACATCAGAATCTCTTTTTCAGATTTAGTACTTGACTTGGTTACTTCAAACCAAAACAGCTCATGATCTCCATCTATGTTCTTATGGCCCATTTTCTTTAACTCTAAATAGCCACAGGCTCCTTTCAGGACGTTATTTTCATTCCATTCATCAATGAGATTCTTTTTCTGAAGGAATTCAAGTTTGTTAAAGCTCTTACCAGACTTCATACCCAAACTATTTATTAGTTGCTTATGATCCTGATGAAGAACCTGAAGAACCGATTGGGATCCGTTCTTCAAGTTTTCATATGTCTTGGTTGAATAATCGATGGCCACCATAAAGAGTTTGGGCTTCATACTTACAGCTGTCACGTATGTGCAGATATTCATATTGACCTGCCCACTATCATAGGTAGCCAGACTATAGACTGGAACATTGACAATGTTCCACGGTCTTTTTACCCCCATTAAGATATTGTTTTTAGCTCTTTTAAGACTTCTTCAGCCTCGGCTACTTTTTGATCACTGGCCTTTCTGTTTGATTTTGAAAGCACATATGACTCTTTCATTAGCTTCTCGTATTTTTTTTGAAGCTTTTCTTTCGGAGATTTTTTACTGAATAGTCCCATATATCATTAACTGGTGACTGTTAATGTTGTTAGGTACTTCTCACAAAATGTGATCAGTAAATAAAAAAAGCGCCAATGCGGCGCTTTTAAATGTTTAACGGTATTTAGTGCGGTGATCAGAGCGATCAATTAACCAACCATCAGTGATAAAATCAAAATAAGAAGAAATATTTTACTTCCTAATTCAACATAAGTTCGATGAATTGATAATGTTTTTATAAAATGGCTCATAGCAGTTGCGAATAGTTGTGTATACAAATCAAGGGGCTTTTAGGGCTATAAACAATACCCAGTTTGGGGTATTTTCAAATCTTTCGATGAATTGCATAAACACATCCACCGGTCCCTTGAAATTGCATTTGTATGGTTTTTTAGGTAACTTAATTGAGAATCAAATTCTAAAAATTATGGGGATCATTCAAAAAATTGAATCGATTAATCCACCCATTTTAGTTGATTTTTTGCGAATAGTCTTAGGTGGATTCATCACTTACAAAGGAATTGTTTTTGCAGGTAATTTTGATAGTTTCACTGCAAATATTCAGTCTGTCGGATGGGTTTTTGTAGCAGCTCATTTAGCGCATGCTATTATTTTTATTCATATGGCTGGGGGCATCATTTTGATGTGTGGGGCGCTTACCCGATGGATGTGTCTTCTAAACATACCGATTTTAGCAGGAGCTGTGATTTTTAACTACAAAAAAATGCTAACGGCTGATAATTACATGGAATTACCCACGGCAGCTGCTATACTAGCCTTACTAATCCTAATTGCCATTCTCGGTAGTGGTAAGTTTTCTTTGGATTATATCAGAGATCAGCGACTAAAAATGAAGTCTACTTAATGTAGTAGGAGAGAGCTGTCGCCGTAACTTAAAAAACGATAGTTATTTTCCAGCGCGGATTGATAGATTCCCCTCCAGTCACTGCCAATAAATGCAGAAACAAGCAATATAAGCGTGGAGCCGGGTAAATGATAATTTGTGACTAGCCCGTCACATATTTGAAACTCATAACCAGGGTAAATAAATATTTCGGTATGCCCACCTAATGTATGAGTGTTTAAGTGATTCATCCTTTCGAGAACAGCCGTGAGCGCTTCTTTCTTGTCCACAGGTCCAAAAGCATAGGGATCATTTTTCTTAATAAAGAAATCTGTTTCACCATTCAGAAGTTTAACTCCATACCAATAAAGACTCTCCAGGGTCCTCATAGATGTGGTGCCTACGGCAATTGCTTTATCATGATTTAATATGTTTTGAATGTTTTCTTGCGTTATCCAAATCTGTTCGTTGTGCATTGGATGTTCGCTTATGTTTTCGCTCTTTATAGGTTGAAATGTCCCTGCAGATACATGGAGAGTTAGATAATCCGTTTTTATCTGCTTGCTAGAAAAAGAGTTAATTATCTCTTTTGTAAAATGTAATCCAGCTGTGGGAGCAGCAACAGCACCTTTCATTTTAGAGTAGACAGTCTGATATCTTTCCTGATCAATTTCATCAACTTCCCGATTTATGTAAGGCGGTAGGGGGATTTTACCTATCTCGGTGAGTACATCTGAAAAAGTACCGGCTAACCATTCAAATGTGACTATATCTTCACCAGTACGGGTTGCTTTTAATGATAATTCAGGTATTTCAAGTGCCGAATTGTGTTTCCATTTTTTTGCATTCCCAATCATGCATTTCCAAGCGCAAGATCCTGATGAATTCATTACCTCCTCATGAACTTTTGATGGTTTGATCGGTTCGAGCAAGAAAATTTCTATCCTTGCCCCCGTTTCTTTATACATAATGATCCGGGCTGGGATGACTTTTGTATCATTAAAAACCAAAAGCGAATTATCAGGTATCAGGTCCTTAATATTCTTAAATTCGTGATGCGAAATTTCTCCTTTGTTATAGAATAACAGTTTTGAACCTGACCTTTCTTTAGGTGGATGTTTTGCTATTCTGTCTTCTGGCAGATCGTATAAGAAATCTTCTAATTTTAGCTCCATGTTAAGCCTCGAAGTTAAACCGTACTTACTTGATTTTAAATTCTCTGCGCGAACAAGTCGTGGAAAAATGGAGAACAGAAAAGTTTGGTTTTTAGAAGTTCGAGATGAATATGGTAAATGTGGAATAGGAGAAGTTGCACCTATCCATCGCCTCAGTCCTGAGGATGTGGAGGGTATTCCTGATATTCTGGAACGGTTGAAAAAAGAGATTGAAAACTGTCTAGTCCCTCAAACGGAGGATGAGGTTTATGCGATTGTTTCAAAATTGGTTTCTCCAAACTGTCCGAGTATTCGTTTTGCCTTGGAAATGGCATTGTTAGATCTGATGAACGGAGCTGATAAGTTGATCTTCAGGAAAGATCTGCAACGAATAAAAATCCCGATTAATGGCTTAGTGTGGATGGGAGATGAGGCCTTCATGAAAGAACAGATAAAACAGAAATTAGATGATGGCTTTAGTTGCATAAAGTTGAAGGTGGGATCACTTGATTTTGATATTGAGTTGGAGCTTATCAAATCGTTAAGAAAAATATCTGATGACCTAATAATAAGATTAGATGCTAATGGAGCCTTCCAAACGGAGGATGTACTTTTCAAGATTAGAGATTTAAGTAAATACCATATTCATTCAATAGAACAGCCGATTATGCCAATGCAGCCCGAGGCAATGGAGTTGGTTTGTAGTCGAAGTGAAATTCCAATTGCACTGGATGAAGAGTTGATTGGGATTGAAAACTCAAGAGATCGCGTGGATATGCTTCAGGAGCTTAAGCCACAATACCTTGTGCTCAAGCCTACCCTTCACGGAGGGTTTAATTCGGTTAAAGAATGGATTGATTTGGCCGAAATGCATGGAATCTTATGGTGGATTACGTCTTACCTGGAATCCAACTTAGGTTTAAATGCAATTGCCCAGTTTGCAAGTCTTTACCCTGAAAACAAGGAATTTCATGGGTTAGGAACTGGAGGGTTGTATCACAATAACATCACATCACCCATTGTCATTGATCAGGGATTTTTTACCTACGCTAAGTCAAGTGTGTGGGGATACGAGTATACTTAGGAACTTCCTAATATTTTTTGAGTGATTACTACCCAAAAAGGACTTATGAAAATGGTGATGGCAATAATTATGATGGTAATTTGATAGCCATATATGGTGATAATGTTTTGTTCTAATCCCAGAGTGGCCAATACAAAACTAAACTCACCAATTTGTGCTAAAAATGAACCGCCGATCAAACTTTCCCTCCAGGTATTTCCTAGCAATTTTAAGGAAACGGCATTAATTCCGTGGTTCGATAAATAAACAATTAGCACCAGGATGCTAATGGTAAATAAGTGTTCCTTCAAGAAGAAAAGGTCAATCAACATACCAACTGATATGAAAAAGATGGAGATTAGTACTACTCGAAATGAGTGCAGGCTATCATGAAGCCATTTGTTAGAATCTGATGCATTGATTAGTATTCCCGAGACTAATGCTCCTAAACTCGCGGAGAGTTCAAAAAGAGACGTCACTAGTGCGATTCCAAAGCATGCGATAAGAGCAGCAAATATTTGTAATTCATGATCATCTTTCAATATCTTCTCAAATGGGAATTTGATTTTTTGTTTTTTTATCAAAATAACCATTGTGATGATGATTAAAACTCCTCCAATTACCTGAAGAATCACTTGATTGACGTCCAGTTCATCCCCTCCTAAAAGTGTTAAGAGAATAATCATAGGTACTATTAGAATATCCTGTGTCAATAGAATACTTATCACATTTTGACTTGTTTTGCTAGTTGGATTTGCCTGATCTTGTATGAGTTTTATTACTACAGCAGAGCTGCTGATCGATATAATGAAGCCTAAAAGAACCATTCTATTTATGGACCAACCAAGTATCGAGCCTAGGATATACATTAGGATGAGACTGAATATCACTTGCATTCCTGTCCCAAAGAATGCGACTTTCCACCTACGGAGAAAATCAGGTAATGAAATCTCCATGCCGATAAAGAACATCAAGATTATGAGGCCAACATCTCCCAGATTTTGAGCGACGTTTATATCTGTTACAATTGATAGTCCATGGGGTCCAAGAATTACGCCGGATAGAATATAGGCAATAATGTAGGGTTGGTTGAACCTCTTTAAAATGAGGCCGAGAAATACCACCACCAGACTTATAATAAGCAGCAGGTTTATCTCAGAAGCAAGTGCACTAATAATTACCATGTAATAGTAAAAATAGTTCTTAAAAATGCATCTTCAACCCCTCATGAGAGGCCAAAAAACCGATTTTCTCATAAAACCTTAAAGCTTCTGGTCGTTTTTTGTCTGTCGTAAGTTGTATCAAATGCGCACCCTTATCTTTTGCCTTCGAGATCATCCATTTAAAGAGCTGTTCTCCAATGCCAGATCCTCTTCGATCCGATTTTATGCGCACTGCTTCAATTTGAGCCCGAATCCCACCTTGATAGGTCATATAAGGGATTAAGCTAAGTTGGGCAGTGCCAATAATTTCATCTGCATCTTCAACTACAATTAAATATTGATTGGAATTGCTGGTTATATTTTGGAACGCTTTGATGTAGCTCTCAGGTATAGGAAGTGTGTAATTTTCTCTTTCACTGCCAAGCGCATCGCTTGCCAGCAAAGAAACGATAGCAGGGATGTCAGTTTCAATTGCCTTACGGATATTCATAATAAAGCCCTGTTAAGAGGACAATACTATTTAATGTTTGTGATAAACTTTTGCTACTATCTTCCAACCGCTATCAAATTTCAGTAAACTTAGGAAGTCAGTGTAAACATGTTTCCCCTGATTTCTTAATTCTACTTTAACCTGTGCAGCACCGCCTGTTACATCCACATATGCAAATGTATGTTTCCATATGTTTTTGGGATCTGAGGGATCATAGTTATTATTTTTCCGTTTTTTCACACCCGCTACCCAGTGGGATATAGGGTATTTGCTAATGTCTTCTCCTTTGGCAGAATAAATAGCAAAATCTCGATGAAACCCTTTTTCCATCGCCTCAGCATCTAGCTCATTAAAAGCGCCATTGATGTATGATTCGAAGACTACTTTTTTGACGGCTTCCACCTCACTGGTTTTACTATTTGACTTTGAAACAAAAGCCATGAAAGTGCCTGTGACGGTGATTACAAGCAATAATTTTTTGATCGTTTTCATGTAATGAGCAAGATTGGTTTCTCACTACAACGATCTGCTATCAAAGTGGTTGTTTATTGGAGTAATTCAAATTCGCCCATTTGCTCCTCTGAATCGTGTAAGTCTTTGTTTTTCTCATTTAGCTGCTCATACTCAGCTTTATTTTCGTCGAGAAAATCCTGAAAGTCGGCTTTTGACATCCATTTATCTATTAGGATGTAAGTAGAACCATCTCCGCTCTTCATTAAATCATGCCCTAAATAGTCCTCGCAGGACTCAAAAAACTTAAACCAGCTACCGCTACGCCCATATTCTTCTTCAAATTTGGCTTGATTTGATGACACTTTATATTTCCATACCAGGCAGTACATTGACATAATTAAGGGATTTGAGGTTAGCTAAAGATATAGAAATATGTAGATATGAAAATGAATGGTCGAAAAAATAGTGGTGCTGCTTGACTATTATATCGGGGAGTTTTTAATTACCACCTTCAACTCGCGTTTAAAAGATGTCAATACAACAGCATATAGAATTACTTGAAATTGGTGGCATAGCAATTTTTGCAGCTTACAATTTGGTTTTATTTAATCAGGTGAGAAAGAGGTATTACCTATACTTAGGATTACTCTGCCTGGTAATTTTTTTGAGATCTACACTTGTAGATGATGGTTCAATGATTTTTTATTCTTTCTTTCCCAATATTCCACTGAGCATTGGTCGAAAAATTGAATTTTTCTGTAGTTACGCTGGCCTACCGCTTACGCTGCTTTTTATTTATCGCCTTTACACTTTTGAACGTTTCAAACGCTACGTGAAAATTTTCATCGCGATAAGTGCTGGCTTTTTACTGGTTGTTCTTTTTGCTCCGTACCGAATTTTTTACCACACGTTGGACGCTTATAATATTCTGATTCTATTATCTTATTTCCTGGTTTTTGCCATGCTGATAAAAGCTGTAAGACAGGAATTGACTGGTTCGATGTATGTTTTTTCAGGGACAGTTCTTTGTTTTTTCTTCGTGATGGCAGAATTGCTAAAAACTTCAGGTATTGTTTTTATAAGCGCCGGCCCCAACCTTGTAAATACTGGCTTTGTCATATTTTTATTTTTCCAAACGATAGCACTCTCAGAAATTTTCGCGAAATCTTTTAAGGAAAATCAGATGCTAAATAAAGATTTAGAAAAGCGTGTAGAAGAAAAGACAGCCGAAATCCAGCGAGCAAGCTTGTTAAGAGACACGCTTATAAGAATTGTTAGCCATGATATACGAGGACCTCTTGGTAACCTTAAAAGTGTAATCACACTTACCAGGGAAGGGCAGGTTAGTTTGGAGCAGACAAAAGACTTCATGGGCACAATTGAAAAAGGTGTGCATCACACTATTCAGATGTTGGATGAATTAATGGAATGGGGGCACGCAGCTTCTCAAAATAAGCGGGTTAACCAGGAAGAGTTGATGCTAAAGGATCTGATTGATTCTGCTGTAGAACATGCTAAAAGTCACATGGAAACAAAAGGTCTTTCTTTCGAGGTGGTTGGGGAGACGGATACTTCTTGTCTTTTTGATAAAAACGCATTAAAAGTGGTATTAAGAAACTTATTGTCCAATGCCATTAAGTTTACAGAAAGAGGAGGGAAGATTAGTTTAGGCGTGGAAAAAAGGGCGAATAATATTTTGATTGAATTCATTGATTCTGGCATTGGAATTCCAGATGATATGAAAGAAAATCTCTTCGAAATGAAGAAAGATAACAAAAGACCCGGAACGGATAATGAGAAAAGTTCTGGAGTCGGTTTATTTATTTGCAAAGACTTGATAGAGCAAAATGGAGGTTCAATTGATGTGGAAGACAATCCACAAGGAAAGGGGTCTGTTTTCAAATTTACTTTGAAAAGTGCTTAATAGTTTAAGTATTTTGCTTATCAAAAATTAGATACTCTTTACTCGACATTTCGTGTATTTTTGTAACACAAGTAATGCCTATGGAAACACTCACAGCAGAAGAAAGAGCTGAGCGAAGAGCTGCCCGAAGAGCTGCTAGACAAGCGACAAGGGTGGAAAAAGAATATACGATCTTATACGTTGATGATGAGATGCCCAATCTGAGAGGATTTAAATCGACATTTAGAAGGCTTTACAATGTTCATACTGCTCTGGGACCCCAAGAAGCATTAGAAGTAATCAAGAAAGAAAAAATTGATCTTATAGTGACAGATCATCGAATGCCACACATGTCTGGTGTAGAGCTCCTTAAGGACGTTTTTTCTTCAAAACCCGATATCAAAAGAATGATTCTGAGCGGATTCATTAAAAGAGCGGATTTATTTGAAACGATTGGTGATTTTGGAATCCATGATTTTGTTACAAAACCATGGGATTTTGAGGATCTCAATGCAATTTTCCAAAGGATTCTGACAACCGATGCGGACGTGAAAGATTTCAGTAAGCTTGGATAATTAAGCTATGCGTGATATTCGAACTTAAGCGAAACCTCGTTGGCTGTAATTTTCAACTCTCCACCTAATTTCTTAGATAACATTTCTATTAACGACGAGTCACTTTCTCTTAGAAAATGAGTGTTTTCTGATTGAACTACTAAAAATAAGGATTTTTGCTTCTGAGATAACTTAACCGTTAAGTCAGCTGATGAGTTTTGTGGTAGGTTGCTTAAAGTTTTTTGAAGTACAATTCCAAGTAAAAGTGCTTTCTCATGATAAATTGAAAGGTCTACTAAATCAATGGTAATTTTTTCAAGTCCGGAAGCCTGAACATAAGTAGCTATTAATTTATCTAAATAAGGTTTGAGGGAGACTTCCTTGTAATCATCTGAATGATAGAGCGGATCATGCGCTCTCGCTATCGTATGGATGCTGTTGGTAATTTCAGACAAATTATCCTTTGCATCAGGCCTGCCGTGTGATTCCAATTCTATCAGGCTGTTAATTAAGAGTAAATTGTTTTTTACTCGGTGATGGACCAATCGTAATAATTCTGACTTTGCTTCCAGATGCTTAGCAATTTCAGACTTGTATATTTCCTGATTATGCAGTTCTTCCTTAACTCTCTCTAAATTTTTCCTCGTAATATTTGAAAAAGTATACGTGACAAAAATATGTATGATTGTTATCGTCTGAACCACCACCAAATCAACCCATCTGACGGCCGCCACTCCCCTAGAGGGATAGAGGCCGTACTGCTCACCAAAAACAATATAAGCTAAGCATAGAATGACAATGATTGCAGTCAAGATGACACCTCTAACATTCATCACTAAGCTTGAAAAAAGGACGATGACAGGCAGGACAATTATTCCGGTTTCGTGCACACCGTTTCCCAGTGTACAACTCAAGGTTGTGGCAGCAATAAGTATTGACATTAGGATAATCATAGATAGGTTGATCATGCCTTTGGCCAATGCGATGAAGGAGAATAAACAAAAAACTGGAACGGTTAATATGGTTAAAGCAATAGTGGTGAGGCCCAATGAGAAATTGACAGTGGCTAGTATGACAGCTACAATCGGAATGATATACAAAAAGGTTTTTAAGAGTTTACTGACCTCTTGAAATGTGTAATCATCAATATTATCATATGGCAGCCATGTAGATATCCTCATTGTGCCTGAATTGGTTCAAATGACAATACTATTTCCTTTTCAGATCTTGATAGAACACCTTTAAGCTGCTTGCTTAATAGATCGGTAATAAGGGTGCTTCCCTCGGGTTGAATATTTCCATGGCTTAACCTTAATTTAACTTCATTATTAATTGAGAGCTCGACCCTCAAGTGTTTAGGCTCATGCTCATCTGCATCATTTATAAGTTCCAACAGGCAAATCCCAAAGTAGATGGCTTGATCCAGCTTTATCATGCAGGAGCCTTTTTGAATATCAATTTCAAAAATCTGAGCTTTTAATTCTTTTTCAAATCTGTTGAGTAGTGTTTGAGTCAGATTGATAAGATCCAACATTAATGGAGCATTTTGATTTAATAATGTTTCATGAGCTGTTTCAATCACCAGGATTTTTCGTTTCAGACTTTTGTAGACTTGCCTTAGGTTTTCATCATGATCTGATCTACTGTCAATCAGGTATTGAATATAATTCAGGCTATTTATGACTGCTTTATGAATCTCCGGGATTATGGCTTCTTTTTGTTTAATCTCTTCAATTAATTTTGTCGCTTCTTTCTTACTAGTACTCACCTCATGATTCGCTTTTTTTAAGGAGTTCTTCATATTGCTAGTCAGGCTAAAAGCTACAAAACCTCCCAAAACAATCATTAAGCTTGCAATAATGAAGTCTCCAGTATTCCCGGAGGGAACAGCAACTGGATCAAATAGATTGAATCGCTCACCCAATACAAGCCATAAAAGTCCAAAAACACTTAAAATCGAAGCAATTATGAGTTGTCTTTCATCAAGAATGATGCTCGAAAAACCAATTAGAATTGGAAATCCAATTAGCCCAATATCATGGATTCCATTCCCTAAAGAACAAACTATTGTGAGGAATATGGTAAAAAAAACGACCACTGTCATGATGGATTCGTGCAATCTTCCTCTTAGGAATAAAAGGTGTGCAATTAGCGCCACTATAATTCCTGAAGTGATGATCATGGCCATGTCAAAATCCAGTTGAACAAGTTGCCTGATAAGAACAATCGAAAGAAAAGCTGGAAGGAGAATCAGACCCATATTCAAAACACCAGCGATGCTTTCATGCTCGGTGCTGATATATTTCTCGGGCGTGTATTTGAGAAGATTCACAATTAGGTGTCGATTTGATTAAAACTAAGCGAAAAATTTGATATGTGAATTTTACTTGACCGTTCATACAATTCACATAACTTTCTGCACCTTATCCCGTAACTAACCGCAACGAAAACCGATCTATGAAAACCCATGACTTTTTGAGCTCTCTATTGATAGCTCTTGCAATATCTACATCAGCTCAAAATGTAAAAAAGTATCAGCCGGGTGAAATCCGCCAAAATCTCGAGAAACTCAACGTTTTAGGGTCAGTACTTTATGTTGCGGCGCATCCAGATGATGAAAATACACGCTTAATAGCCTATTATGCAAATGAAGAATTGATGCGCACTGCCTATTTATCCGCCACTCGAGGAGATGGAGGGCAGAATTTAATAGGTCCGGAAATCAGGGAAGAATTAGGATTGATAAGAACTCAGGAATTGTTGGCTGCACGGCGAACAGATGGGGGACAACAATTCTTTAGCCGAGCAAATGACTTTGGGTATTCTAAAAACCCTGATGAGACATTCACCATTTGGGATAGGGAGAAGGTGCTAGCTGATTTTGTATGGACTTTCAGGAAGTTCCGACCTGATATAATCATAACCAGATTCGATTCTGATGGCAGGTCTCATGGACATCATACCGCAAGTGCAATTCTCGCTCGAGAAGCATTTAAGTTGAGTGGAGATGAAAATGCCTACCCGGAACAACTTGCCTATGTAGAGCCATGGCAGCCAAAAAAAATATTCTGGAATACCGGCTGGTGGTGGTTTAGAAATGGAGAAATGGACACCACACAGCTTAATAAAATAAATGCAGGTAAGTATAGTCCCCTTTTGGGTGAATCGTATTCCGAGATTGCAGCGAGAAGCCGTAGCATGCATAAAAGTCAGGGGTTTGGATCTTCCGGCACACGAGGGAGTCAAATTGAATACTTGAAGCAATGGGATGGCGTGGAGGCTGGTAGTCCTTTTGGAGAAATTGATACTTCATGGGAAAGAGTAAAGGGATCGAAAGAGGTAGTCTTCTTTATTAACAAGGCTATTGAGTCATATGACGAACGCCTGCCGTGGAAAATCGTAGCGCCGTTAATGGGAGCAAGGAAGGCGCTAGATAAGGTAGAAGATGAATTTTGGAGAGAGATCAAACAAAAAGAAATTGATGAACTAATTGTTTCTGCTTGTGGCCTGTACATGGCTCTAAAGTCGAATCAATCAAGCTATACTATTGGAGACTCCATATCGATAGCAATGGAGATAGTGAATAGAAGTGAGATGAAAATGACACTAGATCAAGTGAAATTCAGTGCCTGGTCAAATCCAATCCAGCTAAATACTCCCTTGCTAAATAATAAACCGTTCATTTCTGAAATGAATTTTGTTGTTCCTGGAGGGATGGGGTATTCACACCCTTACTGGTTAAAGGAAACAGGCGAACTGGGAATGTACAATGTGAATGATCAAGAGTTGATAGGAAAACCTGAAAATGATCCCGTTATTTCGGGAGTGGTTACACTTAATCTGGAAGGTGAAAAGATTGAACTGGAGCTACCTGTAGTATTTAAGCGCACAGATCCTGTTGATGGAGAAGTCACAGAACCTATCACCCTTGGACCACCGGTCATGGTCAATATTTCAGCTGGAGTTTTGGTTTTTGGAGATAACAAATCCAAGTCTGTTGATGTCAGGATAATTGCTGGGAAAACGAACTGTAATGGAGCGGTTTCATTGAATGCTCCTGAAGGCTGGAAAGTATCCCCAGCTGCCTATGAATTTGATTTGAGTCTCAAAGGTGAGGAGCAAATTTTCCAATTTGAAATTACGCCTCCTTCAAATTCCTCCGAGGGTTATGTGGTCGCGGAGGCACAGGTCGGCAACAAAACCTATGCTCAGGGATTGTCAGTTATTGACTATGATCATATTCCTAAGCAGACGCTATATCCGGATGCAAAAGTCAAAGTGGTAAAACTGGACTTAAAGCGAGAAGGGAATCTTATTGGCTACATAGAGGGTGCGGGAGATGCGATACCAGAAAATCTGGCACAGATAGGTTATGAGGTAACTAAGCTTGGAAAGGATGATATCACAACCGCTAATCTAAAAAAATATGATGCTGTTATATTGGGAATTCGCGCATTTAACACCGTTGATTGGCTCTCATATAAGAACCGAGATCTTTTTGACTATGTAAAACAAGGAGGTAACTTAATTATTCAGTATAACACAAGTCATCGTTTAGTGACGCAAGAAATAGCTCCCTATAACTTAAAGTTATCCAGAGATCGGGTGGCAGTGGAAGGTGCTCCGGTTGAGATCATTGCTTTTGACCACCCAGTTATGAATACTCCCAATCGCATAACAGATAAAGACTTTGATGGCTGGGTGCAGGAGCGAGGATTATATTTTCCAAATGAATGGTCTGAAGAATTTACGCCTATACTTAAGAGTAATGATCCGGGAGAAAGTCCAAAAAATGGAGGCTTACTCGTCGCTAGATATGGAGAGGGATATTATGTCTATTCAGGGTACAGCTGGTTTAGAGAATTACCGGCAGGGGTGCCTGGGGCATATAGAATTTTTGTAAACTTGATATCATTAGGTAAATGACAGAATTGATTTCCGAGCGGAACATAGATAAGCCACCATTCTTCAAAAAATGGAGATACCTCTACCTGTTTGTGGCGGCATGGTTGGCAGTAATGATTACAATGTTTCATCTATTTAGCTCCTCCTATTAAAGCATGAATACCCTCGACCTGATTGTGCTATTTGGCACACTGTTATTTATTGTGGCCTATGGCGTTTACAAAACGAGAGGGCAAAAAGATATAGAAGGATACCTTCTGGGAGGAAACTCTATGAAGTGGGGGACGATAGGACTCTCGGTGATGGCTACACAAGCGAGTGCTATTACTTTCATTTCCACCCCAGGTCAGGCATATGAAAGTGGGATGGGTTTTGTTCAAAATTACTTTGGCTTGCCGATTGCCTTGATTGTTGTATCTGCAGTCTTCATTCCCATATTCTATCGTTTGAAAGTATATACTGCGTACGAGTTTTTGGAGAAACGTTTTGATCTAAAAACCCGATACTTAGGGGCAGCTCTTTTCCTTATTCAACGTGGCTTAGCCGCAGGAATTACGATTTATGCACCTGCAATTATCATTTCCTCGATACTTCATTGGGACTTAACCATCACAATACTTGGGACGGGTATCCTGGTGATTATTTATACCGTATCCGGTGGAACTAAAGCGGTTTCTATTACACAGAAACAGCAAATGGCGGTTATAATGGCTGGTATGTTTGCAGCCTTTTTTATGATTATTGGATACATAAATGATCATACAACTTTTAGCGGAGCACTGGAGATTGCAGGTAATCTCGGGAAGTTGGAAGCTGTAAACTTTAGCACAGATGCTGGAGAGCGTTACACCATATGGTCGGGCCTTACAGGTGGTTTCTTCTTAGCACTTTCATACTTTGGTACCGATCAGTCGCAGGTTCAAAGATATTTAGGAGGAACAAGCGCGGCAGAGAGTAGGATGGGGCTGATGTTCAATGCCATTCTGAAAATTCCGATGCAATTTTTTATTCTGTTCGTAGGAGTTATGGTGTATGTATTTTTCATATTCTATAATCCACCCATTCACTTCAAAGAGGCTTCAGTCGATATTGTTGAAAATTCTGCTTATGCAGGTGATTTTGAAGCTCTTAATCAACAATATGATGAGATTTTGAGTGCGCGGAGAGTAGCTGCTGAGAATCTGGCAAAAGAATCTTTAACGGATGAACAGCGTTCGAATTTTGCGACTCAGCTGAAAGAGGCAGATGCAAGGTCGGTGCAGATAAGGCAGCAGGCCAAAGAGGTTATTTTAAAGGCTGATGAAACGTTGGAAACCAAAGATTCTGATTATGTTTTTCTCACATTTATCATCACCTACCTGCCTCATGGTTTGATTGGCCTGTTAATAGCAGTTATTTTTTCAGCGGCTATGTCCTCTACCTCTTCAGAGCTCAATGCATTGGCATCTACAACCTCCGTTGATTTTTATAAGCGTGCCATTAAAAAAGATGGATCGCCTCATCATTACTTAAATACATCTAAGCTAATGACCTTTGGATGGGGAGTGCTGGCGATTTTGTTTGCTATTCTTGCCAAGAACTCTGAGAACCTGATAGAGGCGGTAAATATTATCGGGTCAATTTTTTACGGAACTGTTTTAGGAATATTTTTAGTAGCTTTTTTCTTTAAGCGTGTGATGGGGAATGCAGTTTTCATTTCCGCTTTAATTGCACAAACGGGCGTTATTATTGTTCATTTCATGACAGAAGCTGGTGTATTCTCACTTAGCTACTTGTGGTATAATGTGATAGGTTGTGGCAGCACCATCATTTTGAGTTTGATCCTTCAGCAATTGATTGGACATAAAAAAAGCGTGAGCTGAGCCCACGCTTTTTAATCTTACTTGGTTTATAATTACTTCAATGAAGCAATTAAGTCTTCGTTTCTTTTGATGTATCCGAAATCCCCGCCTTCCCAGTTTTTCGCTTTTTCCATTGACTCTTGAGCGGCTGCAATAGCTTCTTTCTTCTTACCAAGCTTAGCTAATATTTGAGCTTTTGTGTGAATGTTCCAGAACTGTGCCGAATTTTCTCCTATAGATAAGTACATGTTCATCCACTCCAATGCTTTATCTAGATTTTCTCCAGAATTCAAATAATAGTTAGCAGCAGCAACGTAATTCTGAGGATTTACCTGGGTCTTAGCAGCAATGTCTTTCATTACTGCATCATGAAAGTTTACTGTTACAGGGATTTTAACCGAAGTATTTTCCCACGAAAGTTCAATGTTTGCTGAAGTGTTATCCGCACTGATGTCAGTAATCTGAAATGTCATAGACTCAACAGTGTTACTAAGTTTGGTAGGCTTTACAGTAGCTGTTGCGGCCACATTTTCTTCCTTATAGTTACCCATGTTTCCCCCAATCATTTCCGTATGAAGCATAACTTTCCATTCATCAGCTCCAGGCATGGATACAATTTGGTACTTTCCAGCCTTTACATCTTGTCCGGCTACTTTTACATCTGTACTAAAGTTTATGATAGTTCCTGCATTTGCTCCAGTCCTCCAGATTTGGCCATTAGGTACTAGCACATCAGGCCCCTCTCCAAAAATTGTTCTTCCTTTCTTACCAGGTCTAAAATAATCAATGGAAACATCAGTTAAGCCTACAGTTGAGCTCACAGAGCCTGCCGGGCTAGGCTGAGGAGTATTAATCTGTGCAGTTGCGCCAAATGTGATCAAAACGCATAGTGCGATTAGATTTGTGATTCTTTTCATGTTGTTTTAAGGTTTTATGGTTTTCGAAATTAATACATCCGTTTACGAAAAACTCCCAAGATCGTTTTATCTGAGAGAAGATGTTGTGCAAATCGCACAAGATCTTTTGGGCAAGGTACTTATAACGAACATAGGGGGGCTATTTACTGCTGGTAAAATTGTCGAAACAGAAGCCTATTGTGGCAGGGGAGACAAAGCATGCCATGCAAATGGAAAGCGAACACCGCGTACGGAGGTTATGTATGGTGAGGGTGGGAGAGCCTATGTGTATCTGTGTTATGGCATTCATCACCTCTTAAATGTGGTAACGAATAAAGATGGACAAGCAGATGCTGTACTAATTAGAGCGCTGGAACCCCTGGAGGGAATGGAAATAATGAAAGAGCGAAGGAAATTCACCAACGCTAAGCTGGCCTCCGGTCCTGGAACATTAAGCCAGGCAATGGGTATTCATGTAAAAATGACTGGACATGATCTGCTTTCAGATAAGATATGGATAGGAGAGAGCAATACAGACAATAATTTCAAGATTTTATCAGATACACGTATTGGGGTTGAGTATGCTGAAGAAGATGCGTTAAAACTATGGAGGTTTGTGATTGAAGGTAATAAGTTTGTAAGTAAATCAGTAAAATAAAAAAGTCCGGCTAACCATACCGGACTTCAAATAATTCACTAGCAGTTTAGCTTTGTCACCAACTAACCAATAGAGAAACTTTACAAGTACAATAATATATAAGGATATTTATATTATCAAATAAAATTCACAAAAAAATTAAATTAAATAGTTGAAAAGTTCAATATTTTTATTTTTAGTTCTCTTTAGCCTTAGGACTATTGCTCAAATCACTTTTGAAAGCAGTGGCTCACCTGTAGATTCATTGAATACACACTATGGACAGAACTACCTAACGCTTGACCCAGCTTCCGAAAGAATGGCCTTCACTCAGGATCGGAGTGGTTTGTCAGATTCTTTTATTGACAAGGAAAATATCAATGGTCAGGAGGTAATCCTATTTACAGATTGGCTGGATACACCTGGTATGGTGAGTCCAATCGGTTTTTCCGATGAGTGGATTTATTTCAATAAAGTGATTTTCGAATTAGGTGTTTATAAAGGCGGGGTTTATCGCACAAAATCGGTCAATATGAAGCCACAACCTGTGGAAATACCCTTCTTTAAGAATAGGTCTCCGGTACAAAGCGGTTGTATTTCTATGGACGGGAAATTCATGATACTCAGCATGGAATCCAATCATACCTATGGTGTAGAAGATCTTTATGTAGTTCGTCGCAACTTTGATGGGAGTTGGGGGAGTGCAAAAAATCTGGGCTTGCAATTAAATACGCCCTTTCAGGAAGTGACCCCTTTTCTGGCCGAGGATAATAAGACCTTATTTTTCGCAACTAATGGACGTGGAGGCGAAGGCAGTTTTGACCTCTTTTACACCGTTCGTCAGGATAATTCATGGCGTAATTGGAGTGAGCCCGTAAACCTTGGGCCTATGGTAAATACCAGTGGATCTGAGACTTCATTTGCTTATAGAGATGGGGCTCAATGGGCTTATTACATCAGTTCACAGGACAGTGATGGATATGGGGATATCATTCGGATCGAGTTCAAAGAGGACATTGCGGAAGACTCTGTTAGTTACGAGAAGCCATTGGTTGTTGTGCAAATACCACAACCTGAGGAACCAACGCTTGTTACACTGAAGGTGGTAGATGGAAATACTCAGGAAGTATTAGCCTCAGAATTAATCACGAGGTATGATACGTTAGTAAGAGCCAATGGAGTGTTTACTATCGATTCACTAACTGGTGAGGAAGTCGAAATAAAAGCTGCAGGCTACTTGCCAAAAATTATTGTTTTGGATGATCAATTAAAAGTAGGCGAGAATATCATTGCCTTATCTTCGGTAAAGAAAGGAAGTATAATTACGCTGGATCACGTGTTGTTCCATCGTGGAACTGCGGACATGATAGCAGGATCTGAGAACGAACTAGATCTTGTAGTGGAAGTCATGAATGATAATCCGAAGATTAAAATTTTACTTAAGGGTCACACGGATAATACGGGAGATCCTGTTAGGAATGTTCAACTTTCGGAAGCACGGGTTAAAGCGGTAAAAGCATACATCCTTGCACAAGGAATAAGCCCTTATCGAGTAACCGGTAAAGGATATGGAGGCAATGAGCCTATTGCAAGTAATGAAACGGAAGAAACACGGAAGCTTAACAGGCGAGTAGAGTTCGAAGTAGTGGCTGATTAGTTTATTCAGGTAAGTAATCACCTATTAGATTCCAATCCATTCCAGTTCCCCATCCATTTCCGTGATCACTTGTATTTATTTCTTCGTGTTTTTTGCTGATAGTATGATTACCATGAGCCAACAGACGTAAAATAGATCCAGGACGAAGATGTTGACTCGCCCAACTGAGTGGAGTATCCCCGTGAGCATCCTGCGCCTCTTTATTCGCGCCATGGTCCAACAAAAATCTAATAATCCGGTCGTCAGCATATGCTGCAGCCCGGTGAAGTGGTGTTTCCCCCCTGGTTCTTACATCCCTCATAAATGCACCTGTTTCTAGACCAGGAATCGTTATACCGTTTACGTCAGCACCATTATCAACCAATAGTTTTATTACGTAGAAATAGTACGGGCGCCCGGCTTTCGCCAGCGCATTGTGCAAGGGAGTCTCATTAGTTTTATCTACATGATAGTTCACATCTGCCCCGTGCTTAATTAGGAAATCACAAACTTTCCAGTGACCGAAAAAAGCAGCATTACCCAATTCATCATTTACGTTAATAGAAGATAAATCTCCACCTGCATTTAATACTAGTTTAAGCGCGGTGGTATCGTTATAATAAACAAGCCACTGCAATGGTTTAACGTGACCTTCATGAAGTAGCTCTTTCCAATTTGATTTTTCGAGAAGTTTAAATATAAAATCAGTACGTCCTCTACTGATATCTCTTATTATTTCTTGTGCGTCCACATAACTAATTTACTGAATTAGTAACTGAAATGCTTAGGGTTCAAATACTTTCACAAAAGCAACTTTTTCTATTCCGACCTCTGTCATCCACTGTTTTACTTGTTTAAATCCAAATCGCTCATAAAGTGCAATGGCCGGCCCATTTGCTGCTCCGGTTTCTACCGTATATTCTTCAGATTGAAAGTTGTGAAATAAAAAAATCAGTAATTCACTGGCTATCCCTTGCCTGAAAAAATCAGGACTAACCACAAGACTCTGAATATGGATTTTCTCAGCCTCTGCTTTTATTTCTATGACACCAGCAATATGCTCACCCTTCTGATAGCCGTAAAATTCAGTCTCTGCATTTAAAAACCCTGATAGCGGCCTTTTAAGTGGAGGAAAGTTGTTTTCAGCACCCAGAAGTTTAGCTTCTACCGCATATGAAGCCTGAAATACTTTCCTTATTCGCAATGCGACTTGCTCGTCTTTATGATCAAGTTTAGCAATCATTCAGCTGCTATGCCTGTATGAAATAGTGCGTCTCCACGATTGACGACTGGATTATTATTGATACTCAATACATAGCAATCATGCGTAGCTTTTATCGGGCGTTCATAATCGCCATAAGGATCAGAAATGACACCCAGAACTTCTCCTTTTTTGACAAATGCTCCATTTCGCGCCTGAGCATAATGCAATCCTGCTCTGCTCGCTCTGGACCAGCTTGATTTTCCGATAATGATCGAGTTTTTTTTAGGCTCTGGTGCTGTTTCAATCAACCCGAGATGTTTCATTACTCGTAGCATTCCTGCAATTCCCTCATCAATAGCCGGTTTTCTTAGCTTTAATGATTCACCGGCCTCATATACCAGCATACTTTTACCAAGTTTTCCTGCTGCCTTTCTTAGTGATCTATCCCGAAAAGGTGAGTTGATAACGAAGGGGGATGCAAAAGCCCTGGCTAAAGATTCATTCTTTTCATCATCCAGCATCGCTCTGACCTGCGGATAATTATTAATCAATTTACCACCTGTATGAAAATCTATTCCAAAGTCTACATGTGGAAGAACTTCATCCGTAAGAAAATAAGCAAACTGGCTTGCCAGGGAGCCATTTTTTGTTCCTGGGAAAGACCTGTTAACATCTTTTCCGTCCGGGACTTCCCGGCTAAAGTTTATAAAGCCAAACACATTGAAAATGGGAATTAAGATGACGCGACCGGCAGATACCTTATAAAGTTTCTGGCTGATGATTCTTCTCATGATTTCTACCCCATTTATTTCATCGCCGTGCATCCCAGCCATCAATAGTAGCGTCGGACCTTTCTTTTTTGCTTCATAGGAGAAGATGGGAATCTCAATCACTGTTCCAGAAGGGAGTCTTGCTGTTGGAATGTTTTGTCGGTGTAGTTTTTCAGGCTTTAGGTTGAAGTCCATGTTCTAATTTGATTTGACTAAAAGTAGTCAATGTAGCATTCATTATATTGCCACATCAACACGATTTTGCATGCTTAACGACAAAAAAATCATCAACGCCTGGTGTATGTACGACTGGGCCAACTCTGTCTATTCACTTACCATCACTTCAGCCATTTTCCCCATTTATTTTCAAAATGTGGCTGTTAATGCAAATGGTGGAGATAGAATTAACGCATTTGGATTTGAGATTGTGAATTCAGTTTTGTATTCATATGCCCTCTCGCTTTCCTTCTTATTGGTGGCTGTAGTTCTACCAATTTTATCGGGAATAGCAGATTACGCGGGCAAGAAGAAGTTCTTTCTAAAGATGTTTATGTTTATTGGCTCTTTTTCCTGCATAGGCCTGTTCTTCTTTACAGGAGAAAATGTGGAGTGGGGAATCCTTTGCTCAATTTTTGCCAGTGTTGGGTACTCGGGCAGTCTTGTTTTCTATGACGCATTCCTAAGTGAAATCGTCACGGAGGATAAGCGAGATATTGTGAGTGCCAGAGGTTATTCTTATGGATACATTGGTAGTGTGATATTGTTGGTAGTCAATCTGGTGATGGTTCAGATGCCAGATACCTTTGGATTTGCAGATGCAGGAGTAGCCTCCAGAGCTGCATTTCTAACTGTAGGAGTCTGGTGGATAGGGTTTTCCCTTTACGCGATCTCGAAACTCCCGGAAAATCCACATGGTAGAAAACCTGAAGGACATTACCTCACTAATGGATACAGGGAGTTACGAAAAGTATGGATGCAGCTGAAGGAAATGACGGGTATGCGGAAGTTTTTGCTGGCCTTTTTTTTCTACAATATGGGCGTTCAGACGGTAATGTATTTGGCTGCTACCTTCGGTTCCAAGGAACTAAAAATGGAGGCATCCAAGCTAATTATGACTGTTTTGCTTATTCAGTTTGTGGCAATAGGAGGCGCTTATCTTTTTGCTTATGTTTCCAAAAAGCTGGGAAACATCAAGTCGCTACTCATTCAAATTGTCATCTGGATTGGATGCTGTTTAGGTGCATACTTTGTGGATCAAGAGCTGGAATTCTTCGCGCTGGCGGCAATTGTAGGCTTGGTGATGGGTGGCATACAATCCCTTTCAAGAGCTACTTATTCTAAAATTATGCCACAGGATACTGTTGATACAGCATCATTTTTTAGCTTTTATGATGTCACTTACAATGTATCCATTGTCTTTGGGACCTTTGTCTATGGCTACATTGAGCAGGTTACTGGAAGTATGCGAAACAGCACTTTGGCGCTGGCATCTTTCTTTATTATTGGCATCATTTTTCTATCTCAAGTGAAGTTGAAGAATGCACCCACTTAAGCTACCTGATTACGATTACCATCTAAATGGGAATAAAATTTTCTGTCTCATTCGGAAAAAATGGATTGTATTGACAGCTGAAGAATGGGTGCGCCAGCACTTTATAAATTTATTGATAAGTCATCTAGACTATCCAAAAGGCCTTTTCAAGTTGGAGCATTCGCTGAGTTATTTCAAAAATCAAAAGCGATCAGACATTACGATTTTGAATAAAGAGGGAGGAGTGTTTTTATTAGTTGAGTGCAAAGCACCAACTATAAAACTTAATCAGAAAGTACTTGGGCAGGTTTCTGCTTATAATAAGGTTCTTGATGCCAAGTACCTCGCTATCACCAATGGATTGAATCATTTTATCTGGGCAAAAACGGTTAAAGGTTTTCAGCAAATCAGACTGTTTCCTGATTACAAGTGATTAATACAATTAGACATTATTAATACATTTCAGCGTGAATTGCTTATCAAAAACTGGTTGTTTCTCGTTACATTTGTATTGATCTGCTAAGCTTTGAAATACAAACCACCCACAAAAATTCAAAGCAGATGAAGCATTTATTAGATCGTATTCCGTCTTTTTTTAAGAATTTCTATTTTCTATCCATACTTTTTTTTATTGTATGGTTGGCATTTGTAGACAGCAATGATTTATTCATGCAAGCGAGTCTATCTGGGAAAAAGAGTGAATTAATCAAAGCAAAAAGCTTTTATCAGGAGCGAATCCTTCAAGTGAAAAATGATCAGGCTGCTCTAAATAACAATCCTGATCTTCTAGAGAAAATGGCACGTGAAAAATACCTCATGAAAAAAGAAAACGAGGACCTGTTTATTGTCGTTAAAGGGGACTAATGAGATCTTTTTTTACCATACTACTTTTAAGTTTTGTATGCTGTTCTTTTGCCCAAAACCAGCTTTCTGATAAAATATACTATGGAGGAGGGGGAGGATTCAGTACGAGTGCTAACCAGACAAACATTAGCATCTTTCCGCAGATCGGCTACAAAATAACTGACCGCCATTCTGCAGGTATTGGCATTATCTACCAGTATGTAAAAATAAAGCGGCCTGTGGACGCTTCTTTATCTAACTTCGGTTGGAGTGTTTTTAATCGCTTTAACGTAACAGACCAGTTTTTTGGATATGCAGAATTTGAGCGATTAACTTTTGAGTATTTCACATCTTTTTCACCGGAGCGAACAGAAAAATCAGCTTTTAATAGTTTACTTGTAGGGGCAGGCTATTCGGAGCAAATAAGTGATCGAGCCTCTTTTAATGTCATGGCGCTGTACAATGTGCTCTACGATGAAAGTGAAACTCCACGCCCTTATAATAGCCCTTGGGTTCTGCGCGCAGGTCTTGGAATAGGTATTTTTTAGTTGGGAGACACGATAAAGTCCATCCCTAACAACTCACTGTAATCCATTCCCATCTCCCGCATTTCAGCGTCCTTTTGATCATATAACCAATGAATTGATATTGGGTGTTTGCTTTTTTTGATTTCCCTAAATATCTCTAGTAATAGTTTTGCTGACTTGGTATTAAAAACTTTAAGCTGAAAATTAAAGTCATTGTAGATACGCCTTTGCAAATTTTGCTTTATCTCAGTAAGGATTTGCTGGTAGGAAGACCAATCATCACTGATTGATATACCTTTTACAAGAGCGGATTTAGTGGATGAATCCATGATGATTGCCGGCATGGTCCGGGTGGCTTTTTTAAAGTAGTCCATCAGGTTAAACAGTAAGGTGATATTAAGTTTAACTGGCGGGAAATGTTGAAGTTTTTATGATTAGTTAAGCTAAACCCAATCGTCGTTGAAGTGGTACTGTCTATCGTTAAATGTCTGCTTATTCAACTACCCTGATTGAGCGGATGATTCGCTTTAAGGCACGAGCTGCTTTGCGATTATTCATTTGTAAATGTGAAGTCCTTAGTTCGAACCTTTGACCCAATTTATAGAACCGATAATTTGTTTTTAAGAGCCCTTCTGAAATTTGAGTTGAGTACTTAGCTGAGACTTTTGCAATCTTAAAATCTAATGTTTTGACTAGCTCTTGCGTCTTTGCAGATTGTCCAATGTTAAAGGCCCCAAATGGTTGGGCATCTTCGAAATAGGTAATTATAAGATAGGTTGAACTGGAGTCTTTAACCGACGGAAATACCTTCACTTCATATCCTGTATCAATTACCTGCCAGCTTTTAGGTTTCTTAAAACTGAAAGTCAGATCCGGATCTTCGAATGAAACACGCTGCGAAAATGAAAGAAATGCTGAGATAAGAACAAAAAAGCTAATTATAATCCGCATATCGTTTCTTCAACATTTCAATAGACTTTTCTGTCATTTTTTCAAGTATGCCAAGGTCTATGTCTGCGAGTTTTTTAATATAAAGACAACCTACACTTTTTTTGTGTTTCCCCAATTTCCCCAAAAGTGCCTCCTGCCCTTCAAAACCTCCCATTACATAAATGGTCATACTGGTTTTGCGCGGAGAGAATCCTGCCAAAAACCAATCTCCCTCACGTCCGCTATCGTATTTGTAGTGATAGTTGCCAAAGCCTACAATCGAATCGCCCCACATGACCGGTTTTTCACCGGATATTTTTGTGATCAGTTTCAATAATTCACGCGCATCGTCTCGTTTCCATTCCGGCTCTATTGAGTCAATAAATGCTTCGACACTTAGATTGTTGGGTTTGGTTTTAAGCTCTGCCATTAGTTTCTTTTTCTCTTTCTTTCTAAAATTTGTTCCGTATAGCCAGATGCAATTATTCCTGAGGGTAAAGCGATGAGTCCAACACTCATTAAAGTTATGATACCTCCAAGGAATTTGCCCAATCGAGTTATAGGATAAATATCACCATAGCCAACTGTTGTTAAAGTGACTATACCCCACCAGATTGATTTTGATATACTTGAAAAGTGTTCGGGCTGAGCATCTCTTTCAACATAATACATGAGTGTTGAGATTATTACCAGGATAATGGAAATTAAACCCAATGTGATCACTAGTTCTTCTTTTTTCTCCTTCAATACTTTTTGAATTAAGTCAAAGGCCTTTGAATACCTAGCCATCTTTAGAATTCTAAAAACTCTAAATAGCCGCATTATCCGCAGGAATCTTAAATCAATTCCAATGAAAGGGAGATAAAAGGGCAGTATGGCAAACAAGTCTATCAATGCAATAGGGGTAGTCATAAACCTTAACCTTCCTATTATTGGTCTCGAATATTTTACTTTTTCTGTGGCAGTCCATACCCTTAATAGATATTCTATACTGAAAACAATTACAGAAAAGATTTCAAATTGTCTGAAAACAGGTCTATAAATAGTCCTTAAAGATTCTTCCGATTCCAGTATGATAGCTAATACGTTTAAAAGAATCAGAATTATGATAAATATGTCAAAATAATGACTAGCTCCATTCTTCTTTTTGGAGGGTTCAATTATTCTATAGATCGTACTTCTCATACAGCTGGATAAAGCTAATGAGTATTGTTGAATTTGGTTGGTAGCGTCTATCCCTATTTAATTATCTCAACACCCAACTTCTCGCCCAATTCTCTAAGATCTCTTACCACAGGATCCAATAAATGAATCCCATTCTTCAGTCGCTCGGCTGTCATTACCCGTTCAGGATCACCTGGTATCAGTACTTTTTCATGTGCATTCACCGTTTCCGAACCCCTGAATCGTTCAATCCAGTTGTCCATGTGGGATTTAAATTCCTCTCCATCACGGAATGCATCGATCCGCATAGCGCCAAAGAAATGTCCCAATCCTTCGCCTACCGGATTAGGAGCCGGATCTATAAATGCTACAAAAGGAGGTACCCAAGGACCATAATTGGCTCCTGATAATACAGCCGAAAGTATATCGACAACAGCACCAAGCGCATAGCCTTTATGAGAGCCATGCTCTCGATCTCCGCCTAGCGGTCGCATGGATCCTCCATTGATCAATCCTTTTGCATCCGTAGTGATATGACCTTTTTTATCCTGAAGCCACCCTTCCGGTGCATCCATTCCCTTTCGTTGCAAGACTTCCAGTTTGCCGTTAGCTGCAGTTGTTGTGGCCATGTCCAGCACAAATGGAGGCTGATTTTTTGTTGGAATCGCGATGGAAATAGGGTTCGTGCCGAGTAGTCGTTCTTTTGAAAACGTCGGAGAAACCAGCGGGCTGGCATTGGTCAGGGAAATACCGATACAGTCTGCTTCCAGTGCCATCATGGCATGGTATCCGGCAATTCCGTAATGGTTCGAGTTCTTTACAGCGACCCATCCTGAACCTACATTTTTTGCTTTTTCAATCGCCAGATTCATGGCGTGGGGGCCAACAACCAGGCCTAACCCAAGATCACCGTCTACAACGGCGGTTGAAGGAGTCTCGTGGACAGTAGTGATTTTTGGAGTGGCATTAAGTCTGTTTTTTTCATGCAAACGAATGTAGCCTGAGAGTCGAGCAACCCCATGAGAATCAACCCCACGAAGGTCGGCGCTTACTAACACATCTGCAGCTTGCCTGGCTTCATTTTCCGGACAGCCAATTTTTATAAATACGCTTATTGCGTATTGTTTGAGTTCTTCCGCTGAGAAAATCATGCGGCGAAATTAACCCATTGTGAATTATGTACTACGATTTTAGTTGATCTAGTACGTTGAAAAGAATTCCTTCTTTCAATGCATATCCGGAGATGCGGATATAGTTTAGAGATAAATTATCCAAAATATAATCGATTAAAACACAAGCCACCACAATCATATCCACGCGCATTTCAATCATTCCGGGTATGGCCAGACGTTCAATTCTGTTTTTCTTGATAAGATTTTCAAAAATCCATTGGAACGCATCTTTTCCAAACGGATACTCTGTCGCATCCTCATTTCGTTCAATTCCGTTTTCCTCACAATAGATGTCACTAAGCGTATCGAAAGTGCCTGAACATCCAATTAGGGTCTCTGGTTTGAATTCAGCACATGCTTTTAAAAGAGGAGCCAATTCAGTGTCAAAAAATAGGTGTAGATCGTCAATCTCTTTCTGAGTGATTGGATCGGTCTTGTGGAATCGCTCCACTAACCTTTGACCACCGACTTCAAAGCTTTGTCTCCAGTATGTTTTCGACTGATCTGCAATGATGAACTCGATGCTTCCACCACCAATATCCATGATCAGGTTCCTCTTGACTCCTAAGTCTAGTGCTTTGCTTGCTCCAAAGTGAATGAGTTCGGCTTCTCTGTCTCCTGAAATTATTTCGATTTCAATTCCGGTCAGATTTTTTATTTCATGGACCAACGCCTTGCCATTAGTTGCATTTCGAATCGCACTTGTTGCTGTGGCAAATATCTTTTCAACCTTATGAGAATCTATTGTTGATTTAAATTCATGCAAAGCTTTTAATGCACGGCCCCATGCTTCCGGCGCTATTTCGTCCCTATTGATTCCCTTCTCACCAATTTTCACAGCTTTCCGCTCACGATGAAGGATCTCATGCGACTCTTTTTCCACTTGAGCGATCAAGAGGTGGAAAGTATTGGTACCCAGGTCTATAACAGCGACTTTCATAGCAGGCCGCAATTTAACCCGAATAATTTGAGAGATAAATATTTGACTAGGTACTTCTTCAAAAGACTTTAAAGCATATTTGAAACACAAAATGACACTAAATAAAGCGTAGTTTGCTAACAAGCGTAAATTGCACAGCTGTAACTCTCAAGAGTATTTTATCTTTGGCGCTTTCAATAGAAATATGAGCACAGAAAAACCTAAAACCGCAACCAACATACAAAGTATCACAGAAAAAGTGGATCGCTTAGAATCTATGAACGAGGAAGCCTTAAAGGGTGGAGGCGAGGATCGAATTGCGAAACAACATGAAAAGGGGAAGCTCACTGCGCGGGAGCGAATTGACCTGTTATTGGATGAAGGATCATTTGAAGAAATTGGAAAGTTTGTGACGCATCGAGCTACCGATTTTGGGATGGAAAAGCAGAAGATCTTAGGAGATGGTGTAGTGACCGGTTACGGTACCATCGATGGTCGATTGACTTATGTTTTTAGTCAGGATTTTACGGTTTTCGGTGGATCTCTTTCTGAGACTTTTGCCGAGAAGATTGTTAAGATCATGGATATGGCCATGAAGAATGGAGCACCAGTGATTGGACTCAACGATTCAGGTGGTGCAAGAATTCAAGAGGGAGTAGTTTCGTTAGGTGGCTATGCAGATATATTCTATCGAAATACGTTGGCCTCTGGAGTAATTCCTCAGATTTCTGCAATTCTAGGCCCTTGTGCGGGTGGCGCAGTTTACTCACCTGCTATTACCGATTTCATCTTTATGGTGGAGCAAAGCAGCTACATGTTTGTGACTGGGCCCAATGTTGTGAAGACGGTGACTCAGGAAGATGTGACAAGCGAGGAACTTGGCGGTGCTCAGACACATGCTTCCAAAAGTGGGGTTACTCATTTTGCCTGTGCGAATGAGGCTGAGTGTATACGTCAAATCAAACAATTGATGAGTTACATCCCATCTAATTGTGAGGAAGAGCCGCCACGTTTAGCATACGATCTTGGGAATGAGACGCGAAATGAATTGGATAGTATGTTGCCTGATAATCCCAATCAACCATACGACATGCATGATGTCATAAATGGGATAATTGATTCAGATTCTTTTTTAGAGGTACATAAAGATTTTGCGGAAAATATCATCTGCGGTTTTGCTCGACTAGCAGGAAGAAGTATCGGAATTGTAGCAAATCAGCCCATGAGTATGGCCGGAGTATTGGATATCCATTCCAGCACAAAGGGAGGACGATTTGTTCGATTCTGTGACAGTTTCAATGTACCGCTTCTGGTACTGGTAGATGTACCCGGATTCTTGCCTGGTACGGATCAGGAATGGAATGGAATCATTACAAATGGGGCCAAACTGCTTTATGCATTTAGTGAAGCTACCGTACCAAGAATTTCCGTGATAACAAGAAAAGCGTATGGTGGAGCTTACGATGTAATGAATTCGAAACATATAGGAGCGGACATGAATTATGCCTGGCCAACAGCCGAGATTGCCGTGATGGGTGCGCAGGGAGCTTCTGAGATTATTTTCAGAAAGGAAATTCAGAAAGCAGATGATCCAAACGCAATGCATCAGGAGAAAATCAATGAGTACACGGAGAAGTTTGCTAATCCATACATTGCTGCTGCTCGTGGCTTTGTAGATGAAGTAATTATGCCGCATAACACTCGATCAAAATTGATCAGTGCGTTCAGAATGCTTGAGAATAAGGTGGATAAGTTGCCAAGGAAAAAGCATGGTAATATTCCGCTTTAACGAAATACTTCTTGGTGTCATTTCGACGCAGGAGAAATCCTTACTTAAAACTAGTGGAAGATCTCTCACATTCGTTCGAGATGACACAAATAAGGATGAATATGCTCAACAGCAATAGTTTGAGATTATGAATAATAAAACAGCAATAATTACCGCCGCATCGAAAGGAATGGGACAGGCATGCGCAGAAAAGTTGCACGCAGAAGGTTATCAACTGGCTATTCTGTCTCGTTCATCCGGAATACATGACCTGGCAAGTAGACTTGGTGGTATAGCCGTGCAAGGTTCCACAGATAATTTGGAAGATCTGACACGATTGGTTGAAGCCACCTTAGAGACGTACGGACAAATTGATGTTGTCATCAACAACACCGGACATCCACCAAAGGGTGAGTTACTCGAGCTAACAGATGAACAATGGAGTGAAGGTCTTAACCTGGCACTTATGAACGTGGTTCGCATGTCTAGGTTGGTTGTACCCCATATGAGTGGAGGTGGTTCTATTATTAATATCTCCACTTTTGGTGCCAAGGAGCCATCGCTTAGTTTTCCTATTTCTTCGGTAGCAAGAACGGCGCTTAGTTCTTTCACTAAGCTTTTTGCTATCAAATACGGACCTTCAAATATTCGAATGAATAATATTCTACCTGGCTTTATTGACAGCTACAAAGCAGATGCGGAAACAATAAAGCAAATTCCAATGTTGCGACAAGGAACGCCAGATGAGGTAGGGGAACTGGCAGCTTTTTTGGCTAGTGATAAATCAGGATATATAACAGGGCAAGACTTTTTGATAGATGGTGGTCTTGTCAAATCAATATAAAATATGGATAAAAAGAGTACAGATTTTCTTTTCAAATACCTTAACAATGCTTCACCGACCGGATTTGAAGCTGAGGGACAAAAAATATGGTTGGATTATATAAAGCCATACGTCGATGATTACGAGGTAGATACGTACGGAAGTGTCTATGGAGTGGTCAATCCTGAAGCTAAATACAAGGTTGTAATTGAAGCACATGCCGATGAGATCAGCTGGTTTGTAAACTACATCACGGATAAAGGCTACATCTACGTAGTGAGAAATGGTGGATCTGATCATCAGATTGCACCGTCTATGCGGGTAAATCTTCACACAGATAAAGGGATAGTAAAGGGCGTTTTTGGATGGCCGGCAATTCATGTCAGAAAAGACAAAGAGGATAACCCTACGTTGAAAAACATATGCATTGATGTAGGAGCGGAGAGCAAAGAAGAGGTAGAAAAAATGGGTATCCATGTAGGTACCGTTGCTACTTTCCAGGACGAGCTCTTCGAGATGAATAAAAAATATTTTGTTGGAAGAGCGTTAGACAACCGGGCTGGAGGATTCATGATTGCTGAGGTAGTTCGAAGACTTTCTGAAAATAAAGTGAAACTACCTTTTGGGCTGTATGTGGTGAATTCAGTGCAGGAGGAAATTGGACTCAGAGGAGCTGAAATGATCTCTAGACGAATAAAGCCAAATGTGGCAATCGTTACAGATGTAACTCATGACACGCAATCTCCGATGTATGATAAAATCACCAGTGGAGATATGACTGCAGGAAATGGACCTGCTATTACTTATGGTCCAGCTGTCCAAAACAATGTTAGAGATATGATCATCAAAGTAGCTGAAAAGAATAAAATTCCATATCAGCGAATGGCAGCATCCAGAACTACAGGTACGGATACAGATGCGTTTGCGTATTCCGATATCGGAGTAGCTTCAGCGTTGATTTCACTTCCGTTGAAATACATGCATACAACAGTAGAAACTGTGCATAAAGATGATGTTGAGAATGTGATTAAGCTTATTTATGAAACAGTAGCGCAAATCAAAGACGGTCAGGATTTTACGTATTTTAAATAATGAAAAGACTGCTTTTTATCACAATTTCTACATTGTTCTTAGCTTGTTCGTCCAGTGAAGAGCGAAAGGTAATTGGGAAATGGTATACCTACGCTGAGAGTGGTGACTACATGGAGTTATGGTTAAGCGAAGACAAGGCAATGACCTATCTCAGTAGCATAGATCAGTTTTTGCTCTATGATTTAAAACGAGATGAAAATCGGCTGAAATTTTCGCTGATTGAAAGCAAGTTTATAGAGGAACACAACTTTGAATTAGCCATTAATAAGTCAGATGAAGAATTGTTTCAAGCCACATTTATTGGGGATCAAAAAATAGATTCTTTAAAGACTTATTTTCTCCTAGATCGTGAGGTCCCGGTAATCAAAAGCACCTTAAGTGAAAATACATCTCTGATGGAAGAGCTATTTGTGCGATTGGAGAGTGGCTCTCACGCAGGACATGGTCATTAACAGTGAATGCCAAAACATATATTGATCAGATGGGGAGAGAGGTGGAAATAGTCTCTCCACCTCGTCGGATCATTTCTATAGTACCCTCTCAGACAGAGTTTTTGATTGATATCGGAGCTCCTGTAGTGGGTCGTACTAAATTCTGCATTCATCCGAATGACAAAGTAGAAGAAATTCAGATAATAGGCGGAACCAAAAACTTCCGATTTGATGCCATTCGAAACCTTAAGCCTGATCTAATTATAGGGAACAAAGAGGAGAATTATCAAGAGGGTATCAGAGAGTTAGAAAAAGAATTCCCGGTTTGGATGAGTGATATCTATTCACTAGATGATGCATTCGGAATGATGCAAAACCTTGGACAAATTTGTGAAAAAGATGAGCGAGCTAAAGAAGTCTTTAGGACTTGTCAACTCGCGGTTGAAAATGTTAAAGAATCAAAGTCTGGTGGAGTAGTTTACCTCATCTGGAAAAACCCATGGATGGCTGCTGGAAAAAATACATTTATAGATCACATGCTTTCACATCTGGGCTATGAAAACCTTGTAACTGAAGAGCGGTATCCTGAGCTTTCTGAAGATGATATCTCGAAGCTCAATCCAGATCAAATTTTATTCAGCTCGGAACCATTCCCCTTTAGGGATGAACATATGATAGATGCCAAACAGCTGTTCCCTGCTGCTCAATGTGAGTTGGTTGATGGTGAGCTGTATAGCTGGTATGGCAGTCGGTTGAGATTTTGGAATTGATTATCAATGCTTTCTGAATTTAAATCCATTGTCACCATTTATTTTAATCAGCCATTGATAAAGGTCAGCTTCATATTCCTTTTCTTTCACATTGTGATCCTGATCTGAATAGCTACGAATTTCATAGTTCTTGGAAGCTATTAATGATTCAAGGTTTTCAATACTTTTCTTGACCGGTCCATGATTATCCAGTTTAGGATCTCCGAAAATCCACATGATAGGAATATCTATTTGCTTTAAATATGTAATCGGATCAAAATAAGCGATTGTGGAATACCATTCTCTGTAAGCGATTAATGAAGGATGTGAAGGTTCTAAATCACCATAAACCCTCTTAATCCATGGAGTATCTTTGTATTTCTCAAATAGATCAGGAAATAGATCTTCTTCAGAGGTTTTAGCCTCAACATTTTGTATTGTTTTAGCTTGAGCTAATTCATCATCTGAAAATTCTTCTTTTTTCAGTCGCTGTGTCCTTTCAAATACTCTGTCTTCATGAACAGTAGTAACTGAGGCTGATTTAATGATCATAAAGTTGATTTTTTCGGACTTGGCAGCTGCCAATACAGAGACCCATCCTCCCTGACTAGCAGCATGGATGCCAATTTTTGCAGCTTTAACTTTAGGGTCAGTTGCTAAAATATCAACTGCTGCCATTATATCTCCAGCTAAATGCTCGAAACTGAAACGTTTCCAGTCATTTTCATCTCCATCTGATTCTCCAGTACCTCGTTTGTCATAAGTCAATGCGACATATCCAATAGAGGCCATCCATTTGGCACTGTATTTACTATTATCCCTCGTTTCAGGACCGGATCCATGCACAAAAACTACAGCAGGGAAAGGGCCTTCACCTTTTGGGTAGTACAATGTGCCTTGAAGTGTTACATCCCTGTTTTTAAAACTTATTTCTTTCGTAGTTGTGGCGAAGGAGATGATAGATACCCCGAAAACTAATAGAATAGGTAAGCCAATTTTTAAGTCCATATTATTTCATTTTTTTTTGCTCAAAAGACATGAATTGTAATTCTAAAATCGACTCATTTCTAAAGTGAGACTCATTTTAACTGATCGACATACTCAGAGGGTGTCAGTCCGGTGTGTTCCTTAAAGTTTCTGTTAAACGTGGCTTTACTATTATACCCTGCTTCGTGCGCAAGTCCAAGTAAAGTCATTGATCGATGATCGCCTTTGGATATCCTGTTTTGAATTTCGTTCACACGATAGGTGGCGATAAAATCTGAAATGGAGATTCCTAGCTGACCATTAATCAGATAAGATAATTGCTGTTCCGATAGTTCCACTTTATCAGCAATATCCCCAGATGTTAGACTTTCATTTAGGTATATTTTTTCTAATTCAAACAAGCCCAATAATCGTTCTATATATTTCGATTCTTGACCATTAAAAGAATTTACTATCTGCTTGTGATAACTTTTTCGAAGAAAGAGATGCTGGTAATTAAAAATCAAGCTCCCGAGTAGATAGATAAGCAGAGATACGATTAAACTTCCTATTCTATCAGAATCACCAAGATTTAAGAGTTTGAAATAGGAAATATAAAAGAGTCCATAAATTAAGGTAATAATGAATGAAAGTGCCCAAATTAACTTCCGCGTGGCATTTAGTAATCTAATTTTTTTATTGTTGTGAATGAATGCTTTATATCTGGACATGGAAGTTGAAAGTGTGGAAATCAATATGATCAAAAAGCCAACAGTGAATATCAGCTTAAAAGTCACTAAGCCAAAAATACTTTGAGGTATTCCTTCTGAGAAGAAAGAAAGCTTTGATGCGTCAGATAGTACTAGAAAGGGAATCTGCCATGCAATAGCAATGAGTAGAGGTAAGAAATATAAAATTATTCGCCAGTTCTTTCTTCTTACACCACAGATAAATTCAATATAAGAAATCAAGAACGGCCAGATGAGTAAGTCGATAACCGGTGAAATGCCTAACAGGAATGGATAAGAATCCACCAGATTAGTCTCCTCTACTATTTCGAAAAATAACAGTAAGGATAGTATGAGTAATATGACTGTTATGTTTTGAACATGTGGTGTATATCTCTTTCTGGATGCAAAGAATATGATCGCCATAAACAATCCCATGGTAAAGCCACACGAATAGAGTACTACCCAAGCATTTAAAGAGAAAGACATTTTAACTTTGAGGATCGACGATCCATTAAGGTTTCATTAGCTAATAAAAATACTCACCAAAGTTTTAATACACATTTATCACATCCATGCCCATCTATCAACTTACCGATGACATCATATTTCCACCCGTTGATGGAGCCGAAGATGGTATTGTAGCTGTAGGAGGGGATTTGCTACCAGAAAGACTCTTATTAGCGTATAAATTAGGCATCTTTCCATGGTACAGCGAAGATGAGCCAATTATCTGGTGGAGCCCAGATCCTCGCTTTGTCCTATTTCCGGAACGTCTGCATATCTCTAAATCGATGAGGCGAGTCATTAATAGTGATGTGCTTAAAGTTACATTCAATCAGGATTTTGAAGGAGTGATTGCAGCATGCAAAAAGATGCCTAGAGAAGGGCAGCAAGGAACCTGGATTACAGATGAAATGGAACTGGCCTATATTCGATTGCATGAGTTAGGTCATGCTCAGTCGATTGAGGTTTGGAAGGAAAATGAATTGGTAGGTGGAATGTATGGAGTAGATTTAGGTTCTGTTTTTTGTGGTGAATCCATGTTTTCAACGGTGAGTAATGCTTCTAAATTGGCACTCATTACTTTCATTAAAAAATTTAAGCAAGATGGAGGTAAGCTGTTTGATTGTCAGGTTCATTCGGAACATATGGTGACAATGGGGGCTGAAGAGATTAGCCGTAAGGAGTACCTGACGTTTTTACCAGACTAGAACTTTCTATTTATGAGCCTATGTGGCTCCTTGTTTTCGTTCTTTTGAATTTCAAATTCTATAACACCCAGCACCAACTCCTCTTCGGTCAGTACTTCAACTTTCCATTCTCCTTCTTTTACATGGCTCTTATAGGTATAGCCTCTGTACCCACCATCTCTTCCACCCATTATTTCATACGTGATATCTTCAATAAATTCCCATTTTTCTTTACGGGCATTATACCACTTCCACCGGTGGAATATGGTTTTCTTCAAGTCGGTAGGAGCAAAAATGGAAGAAAATACATAGACCTTTTCGTCAGGATTCCATATAAATTCACGTCGATGAGTTCGCCAAAATACGTACCATTCATCCCGCTCGAATGAAACGACATACTTATTGCCATCACGTTGAATATTGTGAGCAACAATGGCCTCACTTAAAGCCAATGGGACGGGTGGTATTAGCCTGAAAAAATAGAACGAATTAATAAAGACGTATATCACCAGGACTATTCCCAGGAGTTTCCAAAGTTTGACCTCCACTTTCATGTTTGGACTAACACGGTATACAATGAGTATAAGGGTAAGCGTACAAAGCAAACTAATAGCCCCAGAGAAAATAAATACATTGGTATTCATTGCTTTAATAAATACGGGGATAATAAAGGTGAAGAAAGTGAAGCTTAGAAAAAAGTAGATGCTAAACTGCAAGTACTTGTTCGAGATTCGTTTTTTGAGAAATTCATTGGCGAAGAGTAACAAAACTAAAATACCAAAAAAGTAGGCGGTCTTCGATAACGAGACACTTCTTGAGAAGTAGACCACATATGCGCTTGAAAGTGCCCCAAAGAAAAATTGAATAGCGAGTGGCAAGTATTCCTTGTAGCGGTCAATGAGCGTTCCCTTCCATTTCCCATCAGGTATCCGATTGTAAATGTAAAGCGTGACAGAAAGTGAGGTCATGTGCAGACACAAGATGGTTAAATCATAAAGCCGATCTATGCGGCCTAGTGTTAGCGAGTCGAATATGAATCCGCCCATGAAAAAAAAGATTGGGGCATATTTTTCATGCTTTTGAATGAATCTGCTGAAAGCACTTTTCTTGTATCTGGCGAGTATTTTTATCATCTACCTTTTCGAGAATCCAAATAAAGAATGAATTGGGCTCACAACCTATCGGGTTAGCGATTAAAAATAGATGAAGGAAGAATTTATGCGTCCTGTACAATAAAGATCGCATTGTTGTTCAAATCGTAGAAGCCAAACTCATGAGTCCCCCATGGAGTGTTCATCCGTAGCTTATCCTTGGGAATAGTTCCACGTTTTACAAACTCCTCATAATAAGGTTGAATATCCTTTACAAATATTTTCATCACAGAAGGGTAAACAGGGTCATCATCATTGTTGTGGTGCCATTGTAAATGAAACTCAAGGTTGTCACGTTGCAGTCCAGAATATCCCTTATCACCAAAATAAAGATTAAAACCAGTATGCTTTTCGTACCAGGCAAGATCTCGCTCAATGTCCGATGATGATAAAACAGGAATGATGTAGAGGGTTGAGGATGGGGTGTTCATAAGTTTTACTAACGTGGACGATGACTTTGCGTTACCGGGCAATTAAGGATTACTAGTTTTAGCATAACTTGACAAAGAATTTCTAATATTAAACACGAATGAGCTACCAACTTACTCAGGAGCTATTTTTCCCACCTGTTTCTGATGCCGAAGAAGATGGCTGTGTGGCTATCGGAGGAGATCTGAGTCCAGAACGACTCATGCTGGCATACCATTCAGGTATATTTCCCTGGTATAATGATGATGAACCAATCATGTGGTATAGCCCCAATCCAAGGTTTGTCTTGTTACCGGATAAGCTATATGTATCCAGATCTATGCGAAGTGTTTTGCGAAAGGAAGAATTCAAAGTCACATACAATGAGGATTTTGAAGGAGTAATTAACAGTTGCAAGCAGATGCAGCGGGTAGGTCAGGATGGTACATGGATTACTCAGGAAATGGTCGACTCATATATAGAACTACACAAACTTGGATACGCCCAATCTTTAGAAGTATGGAAAGAGAATGAACTGGTTGGAGGAATGTACGGTATTCATTTGGGGACCATATACTGTGGCGAATCTATGTTCTCAAAAGTGAGCAATGCTTCCAAAGTAGGGTTAATCAGATTCATTGAAAAGTTCAAAGAAGAGGGCGGGCAACTTTATGACTGCCAGGCCTATACGGATCACATGTCCAGCATGGGCGCAGAGCTGATTGATAGAGAAGAATTTCTTAAGTATTTAGAAGCAGTGAAAAAATAAGCAGCGGAAATTCGCTGCTTTTGGGTCTATCTTTTTTTAGCTTTCTTTTCACGTTTTTCCGCCTTCTTTTCTTTTGGCGTTTTCGTTGCTTCTTTTTTTACACTTTTCTGTGCGTTTTTTCCTTTAGCCATTTGCTTATTTATTTATACCAAAGATGGAATATATAAGTTGAATATGAGCATTCTGGGAAATTATATATTTCAAGATAGAAAGGCATTTAATAACTTAGCATTGCTCTAAATCTGCGTCCGTGAAGCAACCAAAATATTGATTAACCGCAATTTTGAAACCTAAACTTTATTACTAATCATTTGAAAGCCGGACTAAATCCCTAATTCCTTTGTTTCACAATTTCATTAATTTCCGATTCGTATGCAGAATCGTAACCTAATCATGAAGTCCTGTCAATGGTTTTTGTTGTGCCTCATTTTCTTTTCATGCACAGAACAATCACCAAAAAATCCTTTTGAACATGTGAACCCATTCATCGGTACCGGAGGACATGGGCACACCTTTCCTGGAGCTACTATGCCTTTCGGAATGGTGCAGCTTAGTCCGGATACCCGCTTGGAAGGTTGGGATGGGTGTTCGGGTTATCACTATAGCGATTCAATTGTTTACGGCTTTAGCCATACCCACCTAAGCGGGACAGGTATTGCAGATTATGGAGATATATTGCTGATGCCTTATACGGGAGAAACGTTTTTTAACAATGGCGCTGATGGTGACTCAGGATATCGTTCACACTTCTTAAAAGAAACCGAAATAGCAGAGCCGGGTTACTATGCAGTTAATCTCGAGGATGATGATATCGCTGTACAGTTGACGATAGGAAAGCGAGTAGGCTTTCATCAATATGATTTTAATGGAGCGAAAGATCGTAGACTCATCATCGACCTGGCTCACAGGGATGAAATCCTGGAGTCTAACTTGGAACAAGTTAATGCCTATGAGCTCACGGGATACCGCCACAGCAAATCCTGGGCACAGAAACAATACCTTTTCTTTCGGATCATTTTTGATCAACCGATTCAGTCACTGCAATATGGTGGAGGTGATGATGGAAAAAAAGCAGCACTCTCATTTGGTCAGGGCAATCAACTGAAAGTCAAAGTGGCTATTTCTGCTGTAGATGAGGAAGGAGCTCAACAAAATCTGGAAGCTGAAATTCCCGACTGGGATTTTGATAAAGCACGAAATGATTCTCGTTTGACGTGGGAATCACAGCTAAATAAGATCAATGTTGAAGGAGGGAGTGAAGAACAAAAAGAGGTTTTTTACACGGCCCTTTACCATACCATGATTGCACCTAATCTGTATCAGGATGTAGATGGCCGGTATAGAAGCACCGACCTGGAGGTTCACTCTGACACTTCCTTTACCAACCACACCGTATTCTCCCTATGGGATACCTATCGCAGTACACATCCCTTATATACTATCATTGAGAGAAAGCGGACCTCCGATTTCATTCAAACATTCCTTAAGCAATATGAATATGGTGGTCGGCTGCCTATGTGGGAATTGGCAGGCAACTACACGGATTGCATGATCGGATATCATGCAGTACCAACCATTGCGGATGCCTATTTGAAAGGGATCAAGGACTTTGATAGTGAAAAGGCTTTAGAAGCAATGATTCATAGCTCCATGCAAAACCGATTAGGGATAGATGAATTCAGATCTTCCGGTTATATTCCTTCAGATGTAGAAGCTGAAAGCGTGTCAAAAACACTAGAATATGCCTATGATGATTGGACCATTGCAGAGATGGCTAATCAATTGGGTAAGCCGGACATTGCGTCCGTCTACTACCAGCGTGCCCAGAACTATAAGAATGTTTTTGATCCGACCACCGGATTCATGCGCGCGCGAAATAATAACCGATGGTTTTATCCATTCGAACCTGCAGAAGTTAATTTCAACTATACTGAGGCAAATTCCTGGCAGTACAGTTACTATGTACCACAAGATGTAGAAACATGGATTGAAATGCTTGGGGGGGATGAAGCAGCAGAAACCAAGCTGGATGAGATCTTTTCTGCTAACTCGGAAACGAAAGGACGGGACCAGGCAGATATTACCGGACTCATTGGACAATATGCCCACGGCAATGAGCCAAGTCATCACATTCCTTATCTCTACAATTTTGTTGGAAGACCCGATAAAACACAAAAATTGGTTCGGCAAATCATGGATGAATTATACTCAAATCAGCCAGATGGACTTTCGGGTAACGAAGACTGTGGACAGATGTCTTCCTGGTTGGTGATGAGTGCCATCGGGTTCTATCCCGTTACTCCCGCAAGCACAGATTACATTTTAGGAAGTCCGTGGTTTAAAAGAGCTACAATCAACCTTGAAAATGGCAATCAATTTATCATTGAAGCAAAAGATAATGGTTCGAATAATGTTTATGTAGGGTCAGTTGAACTGAATAATTCTGAGTATCCGTATACCTACATCAAGCATGATGAATTGATGAAAGGTGGGATACTAACCTTCAACATGCAGGCAGAGCCCTCTTCATTCGGACGGGAGAAGGAGCATCGTCCCAAATCTAAAATTGATACAGAGGCTATTGCAATACCTGCGCTGGAAACCGGGGATCATGCTTTTATGGAAACCACGCTCGTGACACTCTCTACACCTACTTCGGAAGCAGATATCTACTACACCTTTACAGCAGGTGGTGAAAAAATAAAATACGATGAGCCTTTTGAGATAAATAGATCCACAGACCTCTTTGTTTGGGCTGAGAAGGGAGAAAAAGAAAGCCTGAAGGCCCGTAGTACTTTTTACAAAATTCCTGAAAAAAGAAGCATTTCACTGAGTACCGAATATGCCAATCATTATACTGCCGGAGGAGACATGGCTTTGATAGATTTTATCCGTGGAGGAGAAGATTTCCGTACTGGATCATGGCAGGGTTATGAAGGTGTAGACCTGGAGGCGGTAATAGATATGGGTCGAATTGGTGACTTCACTGTTGCGAAGATTGGGTTCCTGCAGGATGAGAATGCCTGGATTTTTATGCCCACTGAAGTGCAATTCTTTACATCGATTGATGGGGAAAGTTTTGAGGCCATCGGAACAGATGTCAATGGCATTACCTATAAGGAGAAAGGAGCAATCTTGCATGACTTTAAAGTTAACAAGTCTTTTAAAGGACGATACATTAAAATAGTGGCCAAAAATCGAGGGGTGTGTCCACCAGACCATAAAGGAGCCGGTGGAAAATCATGGATTTTTGCAGATGAAATTGTAATCAACTAACCAATGAGTACCAGAAGAAAGTTTTTAAAAAACTCACTCGCAGCGACAGCAGGTGTGGGATTGGTGGGAGCCGCTTGTGCCAAGGCAGAGCCTGCAGGAGTTGTCAGATCAAATACGCCTAAAGCACTCAGTACCTGGGTGCACGGATTGGAAGCCAACGAAGAGGCAATGCGAGTAATGAATGAGGGAGGCAATGCCTTGGATGGAGTAGAAAAAGGTGTGATGGTCGTAGAAGCTGATCCTAAGGGCAGCTCTGTTGGACTGGGAGGCTTGCCTGATCGGGATGGAAATGTGACATTAGATGCGTGCATCATGGATCATGCGGGAAATGCTGGTTCCGTGTGTTTTTTGCAAAACATCAAACATCCCATAGCGGTGGCAAGGAAAGTAATGGAAGAAACTCCTCATGTCATGCTTGCAGGAGAGGGAGCGAAACGGTTTGCATTGGCACAAGGGTTTGCAGAAGAAAACTTATTAACCGAAAGCTCTAAGAAAGCGTGGGAAGAATGGTTGAAATCCGCAGAATATAACCCCATAATAAATGTGGAAAATCATGATACCATTGGCATGATTTGCCAGGATGCGAAAGGCAACCTATCGGGCTCCTGCACGACCAGCGGGTTAGCCTATAAAATGCATGGAAGAGTGGGTGATTCTCCGATCATTGGAGCGGGGCTTTTTGTAGATAATGACTATGGAGCAGCTGTAGCCACAGGTATGGGTGAACTGATGATGAAAACCCTTGGATCTTTTCTTGTGGTGGAATTAATGCGCCAGGGAGCAAATGCTCAGGAAGCGTGCGAGGCGGCTATCCAACGAATAGTTGATAAACTGGATTACAAATCATTTCAGGTTGGATACCTGGCAATGGATATTGCAGGAAATACAGGGGCCTATGCCATCCATCCGGGCTTTAATTACGCTGAAATGGTAGGCGAAAAAAACGAATTGATCGACGCTAAATCCTACCTAAATGGCTAAGAAAAAATACGAAGCATCCATGTTTTACATGCTGGTGCTATTCTTTACATGGGGTTTTTTAACCGAGCTGGATGGCGCCCTTATTCCGTATTTGAAAGGACTATTTTCGTTATCTAATTTTCAAGCTGCACTAGTACAGTTTGCCTTTTTTATTGCCTTTTTCTGTGTGAGTATACCATCATCATGGCTACTTAATCGCATCGGGTATCATAAAGGAATTATCGTTGGGTTACTGGTTATGGCTATCGGAAGTTGGTTGTTTTATCCAGCATCAGCTATGGTCTCATATCCGCTATTTCTGGGAGCCATATTTGTGCTGGCGTCTGGTGTCACACTCCTTCAGGTGGCGGCCAATCCCTACGTAGCAAGACTTGGCGACCCTGAAAAAGCTTCAAATCGGTTGAATCTGGCACAAGGATTTAATAGTGTAGCCAAGATGATAGCTCCGCTGGCCGGTAGTTATTTTATTTTGCGAGGGCTTGCCGGTTTGTCAACTGCAGAGCAGGCAGAATCCGTTCAGATTCCCTATCTCGTACTCGGTGCTTTGTTGTTGATATTGGCAGTCATCTTCAGGTTTCTGGAATTACCAGAAGTGGTAGAGACGGCTGAAACATCTAATGCGGATAAGGGACAAAGTGTATGGAGAAAACCCCATCTCGTAAAAGGAGCTGTCGCTATTTTTTTATATGTGGGTGCGGAGGTTACGATCGCTTCTTTTCTGGTAATCTATTTAAGTGAAAATATTTTCCCGGGTCTCCCCGAATTTCAAGGATATATTGAGGGACTTAAGAATCCGGAGGATCAAATTGCCAGGTTTCGGGAAGTAGGTGCGAGATATCTTCCTTTTTATTGGGGTGGTTTGATGATTGGAAGATTATCGGGTTCATACATTCTCAAATTCGTTTCAAGTCAAAGACTTTTGACACTGGCGTCTCTTACTTGCATTGCATTGATGCTTGGATTCAGTATTTCATCCGGTTACCTGGCCATGTGGTTGTTGATAGGTACCGGATTATTCCTGTCTATCATGTGGAGCAATATTTTCACACTAGCTATAGCTGATTTGGGTCCGCAAACAAGCAAGGGGTCCGGTATATTGGTAGCAGCAATAGTTGGTGGAGCCGTGCTCCCACCATTGCAAGGACTGATTGCTGATAGTTCTTTTGGGTTACATAATTCATTTCTGATAACGATTATCTGCTTTATCTATATCGCCTGGTATGGATGGAAAGGGTATAAACATTAGATGAAATACTACATAGGAATAGATATTGGAGGAACAAGTACAACAGTTGGGCTGGTATCAGAGGAGGGTGTAATTAAAGATCGATCCATTATCCTGATTAAGGGATTTGCCTCCGAACCTATTGAGACTTTTTTAGATGCCATTGCAGAAGAGATTAAGAAGTTATCAGAAAAGCACGATCACTCCATCGAGGGGATAGGCATAGGTGCACCCAACGGAAATTTCTATAGAGGAACCATTGAGTATGCGCCTAATATGCCCTGGAAAGATGTGCATAAGGTAGCTGCATATCTTGAAGATAAAATGAACTGCCAGACAGTGCTCACCAATGATGCCAATGCTGCTGCAATTGGCGAGAAGCAATTTGGGGTTGCGAAAGACCTTAATGACTTCATCCTGATCACTTTAGGAACAGGTCTAGGGAGCGGAATTGTATCTGGGGGAAATGTAATTTACGGGCATGATGGATTTGCCGGAGAACTTGGACATTCTATTGTGGTGCCCGGAGGTAGAGATTGTACCTGTGGAAGAAAGGGATGTTTGGAAGCTTATGTTTCCATCCGTGGATTATTGGAGACTTACCATGCATATGATGTTGGGAAAGTAACTACTCCTCAGGAGATTGCCATTAAAGCTGTAGCGAGAGATCAGTTTGCGATAGAAACATTTGAAAAGACCGGTGAGTGGCTGGGTCTCAAGTTGGCAGATGCAGCTACCTACACGAGCCCCGAAGCGATCATCTTTTTTGGTGGAATTGCACAAGCAAGTGACTTGTTTTTTCCTTCATTAAAACAGACATTGGAGGCCAATGTGCACAATCTTTATCGAAATAAAATTCGAATCATGAAATCAGGGCTTCCATTAAATGATGCGGCGATACTTGGGAGTGCTGCTTTGGTGATTTAATTGGGAATTCGACCCATAATTAAACGGATTTGCCCCATGTGATTTGCTTGATGTTCCATCACGTGATACCATGCCCAATGGTTGCTCATTGCTCCTGAAGCTTTTTTTGAGAACCACTTATCATCTTTTTCCTTTAAAAGCGCTTTTGTTTCGGCTCGCACTTCATCCCATATCTCTAAATAATAGGAGATTGGCTGATCTTTCAGCCGGCCCCTGCCTTCATCACCCAGATTTAGGGCAGCACCCCATTTCTCATTTTCGTCTGCCGTAAATCCCCTTCCTTCAAACGTATATTTCTGATAGTAAACTTCTGTTGCTGCCAGATGCATGATCATCGCTCCAATTCGATTGGCTTTTTCATCCAGCAAAAAGTCTGTCCCTTCCTGATCAAGATTAGCCACACTTCGAGTGACCCTACCTTTTAAATCATCCAGCATAGTAACCATATTGCCGATGTTTTCACTATAGCCTTTAGGCGGTTTAATTACACTTTGAGCTTGGGCATTCCCTAAAAATAAGAGAACTGTAACTGAGTAGAATATTTTCTTCATGTAGTTTAATTAAAATCCTTCGGCGTAATTATCTCCTCTAGAGTAATCTGCACCACCCTCGAGCTTTCCATCGTCTCGTACAAGTATACAATCCATCCGCCCCATTGATTTGCGGCGTTCTATTACATGTCCAAGCTTCTCAAGGCCTTTTATTACGTTCGGTTTGATTGGCCGCTCTTCGATCAGAATACGGTCTGGGAGCCACTGGCTATGTGTACGTGTAGCGTTTACTGCATCTTGCATACCCATTCCATGATCGATTACATTCATTATCACCTGAAAGTTGGAAGTAATGATGGTCGATCCACCCGGAGTTCCAACGACCATCTTTAATTTTCCATCTTTTTCCACAAGGGTAGGGGTCATGCTGCTGAGCATACGCTTTTCAGGAAGTATAGAATTTGCTTCTCCACCTACTAATCCAAATTGGTTAGGCACTCCTGGCTTAGCGCTAAAATCATCCATTTCATTATTTAGGAAAAACCCAGCACCTTTTACATATACTTTGCATCCGAAAAATGAATTTAGCGTTGTTGTCAAGGAAACTGCATTTCCTTCAGGGTCCACTATCGAAAAGTGAGTGGTTTCCACGCTCTCGATGATTTCGACCTCACCTTCTTTGATCTCCTGAGAATCCGTTTTTTTCTTTAGTGAAATACTGGAAAATCGTTCCTCATTATACTCCTTATCCAGTAGCATATCAACCGGAACATCATAATAATCAGGGTCACCCAAATGAGTCGCCCGATCTGCATAGACCCTGCGCTCAAGTTCTGTCATTAAGTGAATGGTTTCGGCAGTATTATGACCCATTGCTTTTACATCGTACAGCTCGGCACCTTGTAGCAACTGTAAGATGGCTACTCCTCCACTAGAAGGGGGAGGCATGGAAATGATCTTATGTCCTCGGTAATTGCTGGTAATTGGATCTCTCCATTGGGCATTATACGCCTTTAGATCTTCCTCGGTAATTAGCCCACCTCCGCTTTGCATTTCCTTCACAATTTGATCAGCAACAATTCCTCCATAAAAACCTTCTCTACCTCTATCTCTTATCTGGGTCAATGTAGCTGCCAGTTCTGTGAATTTTAACGTATCACCAGCCTGCCATAGTTGGTCTTTTACAAGAAAGAAATCGGGTCCATTTACTTCAACAAATTCTTCACTTTTTTCATTGAATTCATCTGCCTGATCCTCTGTAATAGTAAAACCATAATAAGCAAGCTCTATGGATGGCTGAATTAATTCAGCAAGCGGCTTTGTTCCCAATTTTTCATAAAGCTTTAATATCCCATCCACTGAACCGGGAACACCTGCAGCCTTATGCCCAATTAAACTTAAATTATCTATCACATTTCCAGCCTCATCAAGGTACATGTTGCGACTTGCATTCTTTGGAGCTTTCTCCCGGAAGTCAAGTGCTCCTGTACTTCCGTCATTTAACCGATAGACTGCAAAACCACCTCCTCCAAGATTACCTGCACGAGGAAATACCACCGCTAGCGCAAATTTGACAGCAACTGCAGCATCAATCGCGTTTCCGCCATTTTTTAAAACCTCAACACCCACTTTGGTAGCTAATGGGTGCGCAGATGAGACCATTGCCTGTTCACCTAATGGTCCTACTTCAGGTTCGCGGGTAGTACTAATTTGTGATGACTGGCACGCGCAAACGAGCAGTGCCAGAAAGAGTGATTTTATTTTCATGAGTATGGTATCAGGATTTCATCCGCACAATTTTGGTGCGTTTTCTTTTTCTATGCTTTGCCTGGTTATAGGGGAACCAATGTTTTTTTGGTTTCACAACCTTCACTGTATGGGCACTCGACTTACATGAGGTGAATAGGAAGCCACTGGCCAGAATGACAAATGCTAAAAGTAATTTCTTATACATAATTACACGGTGAAACTAATCAACGAATAATCGGTAAAAAAATTAGACTTGAAGAGCGTTATAAGTCAATAAAATAGACCGTCATCATAAGTGGGTAACTATCAGTGGTTAGCATTTGGTTTCGTTAAGGAATTCGTGAATCGAAAATTTTGTTGTTACGGGTCGAATGTTTATCTTCATCAGCCCTAAGCGAAAATCAAGATCAAATCAACTTAAAAGCTTTCCAGCTACAAATGAAAGAGTCACCTAGAACCCCCATTGAAATCGAAATCCCAAAAGGCTATAGAAGATATAAATTGAAAGGCATTGATCGCGAGATCATAGCGAAGAAGGGCGGTCCAACAGCCAGACAGATTAAGACCAAAGCCTCGTATAAAGAGCTAAGAAATAATCAGAAAGAATTTGGTGTGGCTTCTATGATGGCTAAAACGTTACGCCAATCATTGTCAACCGGCATGGCTGAAATCTGCGAAACTTACGTTTCAGGTAAGCTTACGGCGCAGTTTCGAAATCTGGCAAAAATGGAAGAGGGAAAAACAGGAACAAGACCTTTATTCCTGAGTAAGCATGGACATCTTCTAAATGGATTTGAATTCAACTCGAAGGCACCATACGAGAAAATTTTTGGAGCCAAGTATTTTGTCAAACCTGGATCTCAGCGAGGACAGGTAATCCTTCATTTTCCAGCGTTTATTCCTGAAAAAACTTTTAAGAGCCCAAAAGGAGCTTCAAATTTTAAGATTACAGCAAGACTTATCGCCCTGTCAGATTATCAATTTGATCAAAAGGAGGGCGGATATAAGCCGGTGAATAAAGACCTGCATGGAAAATTTGGAACCTATGAGAGTTCTATGTTGCCTCTTCTAAAGATTCCTACCGAGCCAATGACCGGAATGATTTCGATCGATAACCGAATTATTCCTGAAGGTACCGGATTGTTTTTGGTGATGGCCATTAGCTTTTATAAGATGGAGAATGGGAAATTCAACCATCTTCACAAAGAAAGCAGCATGCAAATCCAGCGAGTATTATAACCTAAGGTTGAAGAGGCGCGTTTCTGTATAGGAAATACTAGCCTCATGAAATTAGTACTAACATCTGCGCTATTTTTTATCGTTGGTAGTCTGGTTGCTCAAGACTATTATGATAAAGCGCGAAGCTATTTTAATGCTGACAATCTGGATTCTGCCAGGCACTACATCAACAAAAATTTAAACCGAAAGCCGAATGCGGAGGATTACTTTTTAAGTGCGATGATACATGAGGCTGAAGGCAAGAATATTCGTGCGCTGGCTGACTATGAAGCAGTGATTCAAAAAGAGCCCGATAACATCGAAGCGTATTTCCAAAAAGGACTCATCTATTACAATACGGCAAGCATCGATCAAGCAATCAAGGATTTTAGCTATGTAATAGAAAATCAAAGAGGGTCAGAAACGAAAGCAATCTATTACGGCTATGATCCTTCTGGAGAGAAGGGAACGTTCCTTACAACTCTGCAATCGATGATTGGCCGGGTATATCAATATAGAGGACTATGTTATCAGCAGAATGGTAATTGGGATCAGGCACTAGCTGATTTTTCTGAGGCTTTTGAGTATGAGGCAAACGCAGATTTGTATATCAACCGTTCACAATTATATGCGAAAATGGGTCGAGAGTCAGCAGCGACAGCAGACTTGAAATCTGCAATCCAACTGGACTCAACAAATTATCGTGCTTGGTATAACCTGGCCATCATGGATGAATCTGTACAACTTCCTCCTGAATTAATAGCAGATGAAGAATTTGCACCAATGCTTAATTTGGTAGGTGCAAACGCTTATGAAAGCGGTGATTACAGTGCAGCTGCCATGTATCATTCAAAAGCGATTGAGGCCAATCCGGAAGATGACCTGGCTTACGTAAGCAGGGGCAAAGCCTTATTAAGAACAGGAGCTTTTGGTCAGGCCAGAAGAGATTTTATTAAAGCAATGCAGCTGGAGCCCTCAAGGACGGAAGCATTTTACTTAATCGGAAACTCGCTGTTTCATGAAAAGAAATTTAAGGATGCAGTTGGGTTTTATGAACAATACCTCTCCATTGATGCCCAGTATGAGAATGTCTGGTTTAATGCCGCAATGGCGTATTTGAGCTTAAAAGAAAAAGATAAAGCGTGCAAGTATTTGCAGAATGCTCAAAGATTGGGGATGCAAAAAGCGATCGAAATGTTAGATAAGCACTGTAGCAGTCAATAGGTGATTTTCTTTTTACCTTTGTAAGATGGCAAAGCAAACAAGTTTGAAAATTGATATGCACACGCATATCCTTCCTCATAGTATTCCAAATTTTGCAGAGAAGTTCGGCTATGGTGATTTCATTCATTTATTGCATCATAAGCCGGAAGCTGCTCGCATGATGAAAGGCGATAAGTTTTTCAGGGAAATCCAATCAAATTGCTGGGACGAAAAACTTAGAATTGAAGAGTACAAGAAATTCGATACGCAAGTACAGGTAGTATGCACAATACCTGTAATGTTTAGCTATTGGGCGGATGCCCATGATTGTCTGGATCTTTCCATGTTTTTGAATGATCACATTGCCCAGTTGGTGGAGGAAAATCCAAAGAACTACATTGGTTTAGGAACAGTACCTATGCAGGATACAGACCTGGCAATTAAAGAACTGGAAAGGCTTAAAGAACTCGGTATACCTGGAGTTCAGATAGGTTCAAATATCAATAACCATAATTTAAGCAAACCTCGTTTCTTTGAGTTTTTTGAAGCATGCGAGAAGCTTGAGATGGCCATATTGGTGCATCCATGGGAAATGATGGGTAAAGAGTACATGGAGAAGTACTGGTTGCCTTGGCTTGTTGGAATGCCAGCTGAAACCGCCAGAGCTGCAGCATCTATGATCTTCGGAGGTGTTTTTGAACGTTACCCAAACCTAAGGGTGTGCTTTGCCCATTCAGGAGGTTCTTTACTCGCTACCATTGGTAGGCTGGAGCATGGTTTTAACTGTAGGCCCGACCTGGTTGCGGTACACAATAACGTGAACCCACGTGAGTACCTTGGCAAATTCTGGGTAGATAGCATCACACATGATCCTACCTATTTGAAATACGTGATTGACCTGATTGGATCAGAAAAAGTATGTTTAGGCTCAGATTATCCATTTCCGCTTGGAGATTTGGAAATCGGGAAATTCATTACCGAAATGGATTTATCGCAACAAGATCTTGATAATATTTTTTACCAATCTACTTTAGACTGGTTGGGAATGAGCAAGGGGGAAAATAAAGAGCTATTAAAGGTGCTGATGGAGGAGAATTAATATCCTCTATTTATATCGATTTACTACTGACTTTTCAGGTATTTATCCAGAGAAGCAATGGCCATTTTCCTTACCTTATTTTTAAGCATTGGTGACCATCCCAGCAGAGTTCCTGTAAGTCCCAGTGCCATCTTTGACCAACGCCAAAAGTTAAAATCATCGGTATGTTTGATAATCAGACCATCTTTGAATTCCATGGTACTGTGGATGATGTTATGCACGGAGTTGCCTGTTTTTGAAAACTCATACTCAGCCTCCCAGATACAATTAGCCAATTCATCGTCACCAACTATTGAGTGGAAGTCAATTTCAAGCTTTCCTTTCGAACGATCTATGAGCATCTCCCACATGCCAGTGACCTCCCGATGATTTAGGTTTTTAAAAACAGGGTCATTAAATACCACATCCGGATGATAGCATTCGGCCATTTTAGATGCATCCTGCGATTGGAATGCTGAATAAAATTTCTCAAGTGTCGATCTACTCATATGTGATTTGCTATCAGGTGTTCTTTGACTTTTGGCAGTCCGGAGGTTGCCGTTTCTTCATAAAGATAGAAGTTATTTCTTGTAGCGATATCCGGAATGCTAGGATCAACGATGTATTTGGGAGTCTCTGGCCTTAGGAAATCAATAAGACTGGCAGCAGGGTAAACGACCAATGAGGTTCCGGCAACAATGAAAATATCGGCTGATTGAGCTTCCTGAATAGCTGGCTCCATCATAGGAACAGCTTCTCCAAACCAGACGATGTGTGGTCTAAGCTGTGATCCTTTCTCACATTTGTCTCCATCTCTCAGTTCCCAGCCATCCAATTCATAAACTAAATTTTCATCTAGCGTGCTTCGTACCTTTTGGATCTCTCCATGCAAGTGCAACACATTTTCACTTCCTGCTTTTTCATGCAATGCATCGATGTTTTGTGTGATTACCATCACCTCAAAATGTTCTTGTAGTTCTGCGAGTGCGAGATGACCCGCATTTGGCTGTACTTCCAGTGCTTGTTTCCTTCTTTGATTATAAAACTCCAGAACAAGTTCCCGATCTCGGGCCCATGCCTGAGGAGTTGCCACCTGAGTTACATCATGACCTTCCCAAAGGCCTCCAGAGTCTCGAAAAGTTTTTAGTCCACTTTCGGCGCTGATGCCTGCTCCTGTTAGTACAACAATCTTATTCATAAAAAAGCCTCCTTATTTTGGAAGCTTAATTTAGTGATATTACAGATTCCATTAGTTTAAAGTAAACGGATACCTCCGAACAGAGAAAGTTGGTCAGCTATCTCTTAAAAACATATTTCGATTTAGTAAATGGCATTGCTGATCCTTCAATACCAATGTTTGTAGTTCAATTGCTTGTTGGTTCTTAAAAAAAATATGAGATCAAATAAGTATTTCCTCAGAAAGTGAAAATGGGATATCACCGGCTTCCAAATTCATGATTCTTTTAGCTGGACTTGGAGTGTATTCTGGACGAAAATATACCATTAGATGTTGTAAATATCACAAGCATGAAAGCGTAACTTACATCTATGTGTAATCACTAATTACAATGAAAAAAGTATTGCTAATCGCTACTCTTGTAGCGTTCTTCGGTTGTGCCGATGCACAGACCGAAAAAGGTGGATGGCTAATTGGAGCATCTACAAGTTTTGAATATGCATCAACAAGCTATGATGATCCAACATTGGATAAAACCACAAATTTTAATTTGGAGATAGTAACCGGTTATTTTTTGATAGACAACCTTGCTGTGGGATTAAACTATGGTTATGACAAAGAAAAACAAGGATTTGATGGTAATACAACGACTTTCATTGGTCCGTTTGTTAGGTACTATGTTAAAGGAACATTCTTTGTGGGTACATCTTATTCTGCTGCAAGCCGTGAAGATATATTTGCAAGGGCGCCAGAAAAAAGCAGTTTTCGTTTATTGGCATTTGAGGCTGGATATCCTATATGGATCGTTGATACCATAGCAATTGAGCCTAGCCTTAACTATGGGATTGCTACAGGTGAGGATATTGTTAATAGCAAAACATTCGGACTGAATCTGGGATTAAATCTCTACTTCTAAAATTGAGAAATCATTGATGAACAGGCACGTAGATAATTTTCTTTGTCTCAAAGAAGGCCTCCTCGAAATATTCGGGGAGGCCTTTTTCCATATACCTCCGCCCAAACTCTTTCATCTCCTGTGTCAGATCCCCTCCTTTTAAAAGGATCATCCCATTGTCTAAATCATTCCGCTGATCCTTGCTTACTTTTTGGTGAGCCCAAATGAACAACTGCTTGGTTTGTGCAACTGCTCTTGAAACGATGAAGTCATATTTACCCTTTACTTTTTCCATTCGCTGATGCTCAGCAGTAAGGTTCTTTAATCCAAGAGCAGAAGCGACCTCCTTTACCACGGTTATTTTCTTTCCAATAGAATCAACCAGGTGGAAATGACATTCGGGAAAAAGAATGGCTAGTGGGATGCCTGGAAAGCCGCCACCTGTTCCTACATCCAGTATGTTGGAATCAGGAACAAAGGATGTGAATTTAGCTATGGCCAGGCTATGTAGTACGTGCCGCTCATAAAGTTGATCAATGTCCTTTCTGCTGACTACATTGATTTTTGCGTTCCATTCCTCATAGAGGCTAGCTAGCTGATCAATTTGATTTTTTTGATTATCAGAGAGCTCAGGAAAGTACTTATAAATGATTTCTGAGGTAATCAATTAGATGTGTTTCTTTTTGTCCTTCACCAGCTCATACATAAGCTCTCGAGCTCTATGTAGTTGTGCTTTGACGGTTCCCAAAGGTGCTTCAAGCTCTTTTGCAATTTCGTCATAAGATAGCTCATCAAAGTACCTCAATTTCACCAGTCGTTGATATTTTGCAGGAAGCTTATCTACAAACATCCGTACCAATTCGATTTTTTGATCTTTAATCGTCTCCTGGTCAGGTGTCAGGTTTTTATCTTGAACATCGATATTTACAGATTCACCGCTATCATCGGTAAACGTGCTGTTTAGACTGAAGGTATTTAGCTTTTTCTTTCGGATAAAGTCAATGGCATTGTTAGTTGCAATACGAAAAAGCCAGGTACTGAAGGTGTAGTCTTTTTTGAACCTTCCTAAGTTTTTAAACGCTTTTGCAAATGCTTCGATGGTTAGGTCCTCTGCATCGTCAACATTCCTCACCATCTTTAATATCATGTGGTAAACAGGCTTTTTGTAACGCTGCATCAACTCTGCATAAGCTGCCTGATCTTTACCCTCTGTGGCAAGATCAATCAACTTAAAGTCACGCAGCGCCTTCTCAGAAAACTGACGATTTAGTTCTTCCATGTAATGTCCTTTACGAGTTTTGACCACAGTGAAATTACCGGGGTAAGCACTGCATATAGCATGTCAACGAGAGGGAGCAACATATAGTTGATATTGATTCCCATTTTACTCGCTGCAAATCTATAACTCACTAATTTAATAAATAGGTAAAAAAGAACTAGCCAAAGTGAATTTCTTAAAGAAATAACCGGAAGAATTGTGATTAAAAAGAGTAAATGACTGGCATGAACCAGGCTCAACAAGGTTTTATGCTTCCATTTATAGTGATGACCCACTGAAAAGTGACGCAATTTTTGTCTGAAATAAGATTTCCAGTTTGATCCAGGAGTGGTGTAAACGAGCGTTTTTTCACCAAGCATCATCTGAATATTACTTTTTGAGGCATATTTCTGAATAAATAAATCATCATCTCCTCCTGTCACTGATTTGAATGTTTCATATCCACCCATTTTATTGAAGAATGATCTTCTGATGGATAGATTTCTTCCTACTGCCATGTAAGGATCTCCTTTAAGTCCAAAGGTGATATAGAGAAAAGCAGTCATAAATGCCTCAAATCGAATGTATTGACTTAAAAATGAATTTGAGTGCTGGTAGGGTGAAATACCAATGATGATTTCCTTGGAATCTTCAATCAGGCCGCTGATAGATGAAAGCCATTGAGAAGAGGCTGGCACACAATCAGCGTCGGTGAAAACAAGAAATTCGCCAGAAGCTCTGTTACAAGCTTGCTGCAAAGCAAACTTTTTTGAATTCCAATCGGATGGTACTTCTTTGATATCCAAGGTGTGGATTTTTTCAGATCTTAAAGATTTTAAATAACCTAAACTGCCATCTGTACATCTATCTAGTGCAATGATGATTTCAAAGTCGGGATAGTCTTGATTCAGCAGTTGAGGGACAAGCTGCCTTAAATGATATTCCTCATTCCTCGCTGCAATGACAATGGAAAGAGGAGGACGATTTATCGCAGGTTTTTTTCGAGACTTTTTTGCAAAAGCCAATGCTAAATACACCGTTATAATGAGGTGTAATCCTGCTAAGATGTAGGGCAGCACGAAATCCATTTGGTGAATTAAATAAAACCGCTGCTAAAAAGAATCAGATTTCTGAATAACCGGGTTTACCCATATCATTTAAGCTTATTTTTGCGACCGATGAAATTTGACTTACATCATACAGATAGCAAATCCAGGGCACGAGCTGGGACAATCACTACGGATCATGGAGATATTCAGACACCCATTTTCATGCCTGTGGGTACTGCAGGGACTGTCAAAGCGGTACATCAACGGGAGCTGAAGGACGATATAAAAGCCCAAATAATTTTGGGGAATACCTACCACCTCTACATGAGGCCTGGATTGGATATTGTGGAGCAAGCAGGAGGACTGCATAAGTTTAATGGCTGGGACCGGCCTATTTTGACGGATAGCGGAGGTTACCAGGTGTACTCACTGGCAGACAATCGAAAAATCGTGGAGGAGGGTGTTCACTTCCAATCGCATAAAGACGGAAGCAGGCATTTCTTCACTCCTGAGTCAATCATGGATATCCAAAGGACGATTGGTGCCGATATCATGATGGCTTTTGATGAGTGTACGCCATACCCCTGTGAGTATGATTACGCCGGGAAATCGATGCATATGACGCATAGATGGCTGGATAGATGCATCAATCGATTTGATGAAACGGAGAGCAAATACGGATTTAGTCAAACCCTTTTTCCAATTGTACAAGGCAGTGTATATAAAGATCTCAGGACACAATCAGCTGAGTATATTGCCAGTAAGGAGCGAGAAGGAAATGCGATCGGAGGGCTATCGGTTGGGGAGCCTGCCGAGGACATGTATGAGATGACGGATCATGTATGCGGCATACTTCCAGTAGATAAGCCACGATACTTGATGGGAGTGGGAACACCTGCCAATATTTTGGAATGTATTGCTTTAGGAGTAGACATGTTTGATTGCGTGATGCCAACACGAAATGCACGCAATGGAATGCTTTTTACCACTCAAGGAATCCTTAATATCCGAAATGAAAAATGGAAAGATGATTTTACGCCGATAGATGATGAGTTGGGAGGATATACAAGCACCTTTTACACAAAAGGATACCTGCGTCATTTAATTACGAGCAATGAAATTCTTGGCGCACAAATTGCAAGCATCCAAAATCTTACCTTTTACCTATGGTTGGTAGGGGAAGCACGGAAACAAATCTTAAATGATAACTTCGCTAGTTGGAAAGAAACAATGGTGAAAAAAGTAAGCCAGCGTCTCTAATCTGAAATGAAAAAACTTGACTGGTACATATTAAAAAAACTACTTATCACCTTCGTATTTGTGGTAGGCATGTTTGAGGTGATTATCTGTGTATTGGATTATGCAGATAAGAATGACGACTTCATTAAAAATGAACTCTCACTCGAACAAATATGGCAATACTACATCACCTTTATCCCTTTTATTGCCGGCCTTCTGACTCCCATTACGGTATTTATTGCCACGGTATTTGTTACTGCTCAACTTGCAGCCAAGACTGAAATTGTTGCAATTCTTGCGAGTGGAGTTAGTTTTAGGAGAATGATGCTCCCGTATTTGATGGGCGCACTATTGATAGGATTTGCCAGCTTTTATCTGAATAGTTACGTGATTCCAGATGCCAATAAATTCAGGATCAGCTTCGAGTACGAATACTTAAAAGATCCATTCTATAATACAGACAAACACATTCATTTAAAAATTGCAGAGCGAGACAGCCTGGAGGATTACATATACATGTATCGATATGATGTACGCAGAGATGTAGGTAACTCTGTGACCATTGAGACAGTGCATGGAACCAAGTTGATTGAAAAAGTAACAGCCAGACAAATTGAATGGAATGATGAGTCAGAGACCTGGAATTTAAAGAGGTGGCAAAACCGAAAGATTGTTAATCAGAAAGAGATTATTACCGAGGGGGACGATTTGGATACCTTACTCAATCTTTCCCCGGCCGATTTTGGTAATAAAGAACGGATATGGGAGACCATGACGATGACTGAACTTAATAAATACATTAAGCTTCAGAAGTCCAGAGGGGCTGACGATGTACACATCTTTCAGGTTGAGGAGTATATCAGATATATGTCGCCTTTTACGGTAATTGTCCTGATGTCTATCGGCGTGATCGTAGCAGCACGAAAATCCCGCCAGGGTACGGGTTTTCAGATAGCACTTGGTTTCGTTATAGCATTCGCTTTTATCATCACATTTGTACTAGCCAGGGCCATTGCAGAGGCAGATTCCATGAACACCGTATTGGCCATCTGGACACCTAATATCATTTTTGCCTGTGTCGCGGCATTGCTTTATAAAACCGTCCCACGATGATTCAGGAAAGGAAGGATTACCTGACCCTTCATTTCATTGTATTGATTTGGGGGTTTACAGCGATTCTTGGATTGCTGATTGATATTCCATCTGTTGAGGTAGTGTTTTTCCGGACGTTTATCTCATCGATCGGACTTTGGGTGTTATTGAAATTCTGGAAAAGACCCCTTAAAATCAATTCTCAAAAGCATCTGTTGATCATTTTAGGAACAGGGGTTCTCATAGCCGCTCACTGGATTTTATTTTTCTTATCCGCACGAATTTCTAACGCTTCGGTTTGCCTGGCAGGGATGGCGACATGTTCCCTCTGGACCAGTCTGCTGGAGCCACTTTCGCAAAAAAGAAAGATTAAAGGGTTTGAGGTGATGCTTAGTATCATCGCCTTTATTGGCATAGGGGTGATTTTTAACGTGGAATTTGATTATTTATCCGGTTTGCTCACCGCCGTGCTATCCGCGTTCATAGCATCCGTTTTTACTGTGATCAACGGACGATTGACAAAGACCTACGATCCATACGTCATTACTTTCTATGAAATGATGGGAGCATGTGTGGCGATCGCATTATTCTTCCCTGTTTATACTGGTTTCTTTGTTGAAAGCCTCTCCCTCAATCCATCCCTAATGGATTGGCTGTATTTGAGCGTGCTGGCCTTAGTTTGTACGGTGTATGCATACTCTATTTCTGTAGAGCTGATGAAACGACTATCCGCATTCTCTATCAACCTGGTAGTTAATCTGGAACCTGTCTACGGAATCATTTTGGCGCTCATTATATTTGGAGCAAGTGAAGAAATGAGCGCGGGATTCTATTTAGGAACCCTGTTAATCTTAACCTCTGTGCTACTCTATCCGTTATTGAATCGACGCTATAAGAAAAAGGCGTTATCAACCGATATAATTAGATAATAAATATGCTATTAACTACTACAAACAATGTGGAAGGAAAATCCATATCCACTTATTATGGAATGGTAACAGGAGAAGCCATCATTGGAGCAAACATCTTTAAAGATATTTTTGCTTCGATTACCGATATCGTAGGTGGTCGCTCGGGATCTTATGAAAAGTCACTGAAGGATGCCAAGAACATTGCAGTACAGGAAATGATGGAAGCTGCACAGGCACTCGGAGCAAATGCAGTTATTGCGATTGACTTGGACTATGAAACCTTAGGAAAAGATGGCGGAATGATGATGGTAAGTGCAAACGGTACCGCTGTTAGACTGGATTAAAAAAATCTACATTTTGTATCTTGCTATCATGGCAAGAAATACATTACTACTACTGGCACTGAGTGTTTCAATTACACTCAGTGCTCAATATTATCCTGCTAAAAATCAATGGGAAAGTAAATCTCCCACTCAGGTTGGTTTAGATCAATCGGCCATTGATGAAGCTGTACAGTTTGCGTTGGAGAATGAATATTCCGGTGAGAAGGACCTTCGCTTAGCAATACTCAAAAGTTTTAGCAGAGAACCCTACCATAAGTTACAAGGACCAACGAAAGAGCGTGGCGGTCCCGCAGGGATGATTATCAAGGATGGATATGTCGTAGCATCCTGGGGCGATACCAAGCGGGTAGATATGACTTTTAGCGTGACGAAAAGCTATCTTTCAACAACAGCTGGCCTGGCAGTAGATGATGGCTTGATTTGGTCAGTGAAGGACTTGGTCAAAGATTACGTTTGGGACGAGACCTTTATGGGCGAGCACAATGCGAAGATTACATGGGAACATCTACTTCAACAGACTTCCGATTGGTCAGGAGCGTTGTTTGGCTTGTACGACTGGGCAGATCGCCCAGATCGGGAAGGGAAATTTGATGATTGGAAATACCGTAAGCTAAATGAGCCGGGGAGCAGTTATAAATACAATGACGTCCGTGTCAACGTACTTTCATATTCCCTGCTGAATGTTTGGCGGAGACCATTACCACAAGTACTGAAAGAACGCATCATGGATCCGATTGGAGCGAGCACCACCTGGCGGTGGTTTGGGTATTGTGATTCGTGGATTACTATGGATGGACAACACATGCAAGTGGTGAGTGGCGGTGGCCATCATGGTGGAGGGGTATTTATCAGCACCGAGGATCATGCCCGATTTGGATTACTATTCGCAAGAAAAGGAATGTGGAATGGAGATCAGCTTATTTCTGAGAAGTGGACACAGCAGATTCAAACTCCTGCTTCAGCCTATGAAAGCTATGGGTATATGTGGTGGCTAAACAAAGGTCCTCGATCGTGGGAAGGCCTCCCGAATCATCTGTACTATGCAGCCGGATTTGGAGGGAATTTTATTGTGGTCGATGAGCAAAATGATTTGGTAATCGTAACCCGCTGGCTGGAACCATCCAAGATTGGTGAGATGGTCAGTAAAGTGTATAACGGACTGGATTAACTGACGGCAATTATCACTTTTCCCTTGTGCTTCCCTTCACCAAAATATTGGATAGCCCAGGGGGTCTTTTCCAATGGGTAGGGTCCGTCAATTAATGGTTTGATCTTGCCAGACTTGCATAGACCCTGAATCTGTTCCAGGTCTTTATTAGCATCAAGAGGTAGCATGTAAACAGGCTTTCTTAGGATGTATTGGGCAAAAACGACTTGCAAGAGCCGGCCGATATCGCCACCTACAGTGACATATCTTCCGTTAGGATTTAAGACTTTTACGTAAGCTTTAGGAGCGCGAGTGGATTTAGCATCGAGGATTAAATCGTACGTATTGTTGCCCTTGGTAAAGTCTTCCTTTTTGTAATCGATGATATGGTCAAAGCCAATTTCTTTCATAACCTCCAATTTATCACCTGTATCTACACCGGTCACCTGACAATTGTAGGTCTTAGCTATTTGTAGTCCAATTGAACCAACACCACCTCCGGCACCATTGATTAAGATATTCATGCCATCTTCGATTTTGCCCAGATCGACTAATCCCTGCCAAGCGAGGTTTGCGGCATGAGAAAGTGCCGCTGATTCTTCAAAAGAAAGATATTCAGGCTTTCTCACGATGGCATTCTCATGAATTGCAATGTATTCCGCAAAGCTTCCAAAACCGTAATTTGAGATATCTCCATATACCGCATCTCCAATCTGAAATTTCGTTACTTCTTCGCCAAGGGATTCCACTACCCCTGAAAGTTCCATGCCTGGAATAGCTCTCTTTGGTTTGAAGAGGCCAAAGAGGAGCCGATAGAGGTTGGGTTTGCCCCTGACCATACTCCAGTCGTAATCATTAACGGCACTACATTTAACGTTAATTAAAACCTCATTGGCCTTTGGGACCGGCTTTGAAACATCTTTAATTTCGAGGTTCTTAACAGGACCGTATTTGGGACAGTAAATGGCTTTCATTCATCGGGTAGTTAGGTTCAAACTACAGACGAAATTGCATCTTAGATAGTTACCAAAAGATCAAACTTCTTTGTCCATCAAATCAGTTACTACATGATAGCGAGGATCATCTATAGATGTTTCAATCATGTGTTCGAAATCAGGACTGGCCTTGAATAGGAGGGTCTTACACTCCGGGCTTAGGTGGACGAGCTTTACCTGCTTTCCATAATCCTTATATTTTTTTTCCAATGCGAATATGGCCTCAATACCGGAATGATCACTCACACGTGATTCCAGGAAATCAAGTTCAATGCTATCAGGGTCATTTGCCGGATCAAATTTGGAGTTGAAGGACTGAACAGATCCGAAAAACAATGGACCCCAGATTTCATACACTTTGGTACCATCATCTTTCATGGACTTGCGTGCACGAATCTTGGTTGCATTCTGCCATGCAAAAACGAGTGCTGACATAATTACACCAACAATTACTGCAATCGCCAGATCTTGCCATACTGTAACGGCGGAAACGGTTACTAATACAATGGCATCAGCCAAAGGAATTTTATTGATGATGCGAAAGCTACTCCAGGCAAATGTGCCAATGACCACCATAAACATCACGCCAACAAGTGCAGCAATCGGAATCTGCTCAATAAGTGGTGCCGCAAAAAGTATGAAACAGAGTAGTGCAAGTGCAGCAGTAATTCCGGATAATCTTCCTCTACCTCCCGAGCTAACGTTGATGATGGACTGACCAATCATGGCACAGCCTCCCATGCCGCCAAACATGCCATTAAGAATGTTTGCACCTCCCTGAGCGACACATTCACGGTTTCCGCTACCACGGGTTTCAGTCATCTCGTCAATCAGGTTGAGGGTCATCAATGACTCAATTAAACCAACAGCGGCGAGTAAAATTGCTGTTGAAATGATTAATCCCCAGTTTCCCTGAAGGGTATCAAATAATCCGAATATTTGCATTTGAAATGAAGGCAAACTGCCTTCTAGTCCGTTTCCTCCACCTTCTCTGATAAATGAACCTACGGTGCTTACATCCAGACCACCAAAAATGGTGATCGATGCGACTACAATGATTCCAACCAATGCAGCGGGTAGTTTTTTGGTGACTTTAGGCAGAAAGTACATAATTCCCATGGTAAGCCCCACCAAGGCGAGCATAATCAAAAGATCCTGTCCCTGCATCCATTGGTACTCACCATTGATACGTTCTTTGAATAGACCCAATTGGGATAGGAAGATGACAATGGCCAATCCATTCACGAACCCCATCATAACCGAGTGTGGAATAAGTCTTACAAACTTTCCAAGACGAAGCACCCCGGCTAAAATCTGAATACCACCAACCAATAAGAGGGTAATAAAAAGCCACTGTAGTCCGAGATTTTCTATCGGAGTGGTTAGTGCAGCTCCCACCTCATTTCCTTTTTGGATCATATGCACCATTACTACGGCCATGGCACCTGTCGCTCCTGAAATCATCCCGGGTCTTCCACCAAACATGGAGGTCACGATCCCCATCATGAATGCTCCATACAAACCAACCATGGGGTCAATGCCTGCAACGAATGCAAATGCAACTGCCTCTGGGACCAGTGCGAGTGCCACGGTAAGTCCGGAAAGGATGTCGTTTTTGGGATTGAAGGTGAAGTTTCGGAATAATCTTTTCATGGTCTTTCAAATGAGCGCGCAAAGATAGAATATTCGGGGAGGGGAAGTAACGGAGGCTTAATTATTTATCCGTAATCAGACCAATAGATGCTGTATGTCGATAAGCTTCCTCGAGTGTCACTCACCAGCAACATTGGTATCTAAGTTTTCAATAGTATGAATTCAATACCGTAAACAAAAAAAGCGCATTGAATGCGCTTACTTTCTAAAAGGATTTAAAAAATTTAGTTATCGCAAAAGTCGACTGCAAAAGTACCTTTTATCCAAAAGTTGCCATCTAATGTCGCATCGATCTTGCCAATCACATTTGTATCATTAATTGAAATGATCTCAATAAATCCATTATAGCCGTTGTAATTCTCAGTTGCACCAATCACGTGAAAGGTTACTCCCTGGTAATACCCAGCTTCCTCATCTGCGAATAAATCGTAGACACCTACCTCGGCTGGAGGTCTAAAAGAAACCGCATCCGTACTCCTAAATGTGAAATCACATACATCATTTGGATCATTTTTATCGAAGAGCTGAATAAACAGGTCTTGTGTGTCGTTAGCGTCATTACCAGTATCTGCTGCAATTTCTACGCTACCCCCTTTGGACTGAAATGAGACACCATTAATCATTCCATCAATGTCTGTCACAACTTCATCGGTTTCCTCATCAGGTATATTTTGTGTCGGATCAATGCTTTCATCTGTACATGAAGAAAGAATCGCTAATGCAAAAATTAAGTTAGCTCGGAGAAAGTTCTTGTAAATCTGTTTCATACTTAAACGTTTTGTTGAAAATGACCTACAATGGAGCAATTTTTATGCCGTAAAACGTTTTATGAAATGATATCAAGTGAGCTTTAGCATCTCTAACTTTTATTTTTACAATGATCCCAGAATAGGAAGCGACCGTTGGTATTTCGACTAAGTTTCGTGTTGAGAAACTTTAATAACTCTTTCGTTTTCAAAATAGATGTCAAGTACCGAAGGGTCGATGTTCATAATCCCTGGAACAAAACCGATTCCGTATGCCCAATGATTTTCATCATAGGTATAATCATAGTTGCCTAAAAGTTCAGTTACCTCGTCTTTGGTTAGTCCAATTAGAAGCTCTGATTCGATAATGTCTTCCGTTAGCTCGTAGCGTTCATATGGTTTTTGTTCCCAAGTTGTCTTGTCAAAAGTTCTATCTGGATAGTATGAAATGCTGAATATCCATATAAAAACAAAAGAAAAGTAGATTATCGGAACGAGCACAATTGTTCCAATCCATGGAACAATATTTCGCAGTTTATTATTTGATTTAAAGATTTTGTTGGTTAGCCATCTTATTAAAAAGAATGTTGGAATGACAAGAACCAAATTGATGATGAAAACCTCAATGCTAAATCCAAAAAATGCCATGGTTAAAATGAAGTGTTAGGAGTTGCAAGACTGTAGATTATTGATAACCCAACTATGAAGCTGCGGCCTTCGAGCTTAATTAATTGCGATGAAATTAGTGAAATCCTATGATTCATGACGGGTTGATAGCATGAAATGTGTTCTGAGAAGTCTGCCGATGCATTCAAAGTATCAGGTACGCACTTCACCATTCCAGATAAAAAACTCCCACTAGAATGAGAGGGTAGAAAGCACCTCAGGTTTTTGGCGGCAGATGAGCGGGATGTTCAGGAGACTCTTTGCAGGTGGCTAAGTAAGGCCATGCGCCATCATCGTATGTTATGGGCTTTTTTAGTCTTCTTCAAATTCCTCAAAGTTATCCAGTACTACGATTCGAGTGATTTTTAACTTCTTATGAAGTTCTTCGTCCAATGGATATTTAGGAAGCGTGGTATCTCTGGGAACTGCATATTCAATTCCAGGATATTCTGAATACCATTCAATAGCCTGTCCAGCGATGTACCAGTCAAGAGAATCATGAACTGCTTGAACATCGGCCATGGTTGATTCGTTAAGTGTTATCCCCTTGTCAGTAGTTCCTTTGAAAGGATAGAAAAATTCAATTGCAGATATAGTCTCCGATATTTTTGGTTCATAGTAGAATGAAAGCCCTAAATCATGATAGATCAATTCAGTGGAATAGCCATTATGATCAACCTTTTGAAAGTTGTCTCCTAGTTCTCTAATAATTTCAGATATTGAGGTTATACCGATTTGATAGTTGTCAAACCCCTTCCCATTGAGAATAAGTTTCTCTTGTTGTTGGTTCGTCTTGATTCCAAATGCGAATAAGAAAAGGACTAAAACTATGCCTGCTAATAAAGTGAAGTTGTATTTCATGAGTTGCGCAATTTCCCATAACGTTTTGTGTATGAAACGTAGCGTTTAAAAAGACACTAGTTTTCGTATAAACACAGAGCCGAATTTTTATATTTTGTTTTTATTTTTTCTATTCTTAAAAGCCAAATTTAAAAATTTGGCGGTCTTTGTAAACAAGCACAAACCTTTCGATTTGTACTTATTAGCTATGTTTTATACACCTTGTTGTACAGCGTTTTTTATTCAATTGGTATATACAAATCAACTATGAATTTATTTTCTGGATGTTCCCTAAAATCATTGTGATAAATTTCAAAAGGGTTTTCTGTACTTTTTTTGTATCCGTTTTCATTCATCCAAATAAAAAGACCTGTCCAAGATTTTTCAAATTCGTTAGATGTGATTTCAAAACGACCAACAATGCATTTTCCTTTATTAATAGTCAACTTATTAATCTCGCCTTCTACTTCAAATGGTTCATTCGTTATCAAAAATATGCTCATACGAACTTTGTCGGGTGCCGTAACTTTAATACTATCATAGAAAACTCTACCAATTTTAGCTTCAGGATTTTTTAATAGAGCTTTTGAATTTGCCCATTTTATAAGCTTTTCAAAGCCGTTTTCAACACCGTTTATTCCAATATGTGTGACTCCAGCAAGACTCAATTCAGGTGTCTCTTTAATTTCAATGTTTGCATTCATTTTTGTCCATTTTTTATGATTATTAACGATGCAAATATATTTTTCATAGTCGGGATACTCTTGACCATTCTTGCTTTCCAATTGACGAATCTTGCTAAATCTATTTGGATTTTGTTTCCTAAACTCTGTTGGATTTACTCCATAGTATTTTTTGAAAGCTCTAGTAAATGAAGAATTATCATTAAATCCACAGTTAGTTGATATTTCTGATATTCCAATGGTTTTATGCTTCAATTCCAAAGCAGACTTTTCTATTCTCCTTCTTGTTATATATTCATTCAAGGTTTCTTCTGTAATGAACTTAAATACTCTATGAAAGTGGTAAGGTGAGAAAAAGGCAATTTCCGAAACTGTGCTCAACGATAAATCCGACCCCAAGTTTTCGTCAATGAATTCAAAAACTCGGTTAATTCGATTTTTGTAATCGATTTCTATTTCTTTATCTAAAATTCTCATTTGTGGTCAAATGCTGTACAACTATAACGTAACACGCAAACTACTGAATTCCTTTTAAACAACGTGTCTGCAGCGTTTTCATTTGTTTTAAAACGTTTCATAGCCGTTTTTTATACGTATCACTTACGCCTATAAACGTTTATCAGACGCTTATTATAATTTGATCGATTTCCATTGATCGCTTTCTATCTCTTCTTCAAAGAGTCCATACACGGTACTGCCGCTACCGGTCATGGAGGCATAGCTAGCGCCTGCCTCGTACATCTCTTTTTTCAGTTGTTCAATTTCCGGATGATTGGGAAAAATGGAAGCTTCAAAGTCATTGAATAGCACCTCTTTCCACTCGTTTTTAGTCGTATGAATAAGGTCAGCGATGGGAGTGGGAGGTATCTGAGGTTTTACTCTGGCATATGCTTCCTGGGTAGAAACATGAATGCCCGGATTATGGATCGCTAAATAATATCCTGACAACTCAAGAGCTATCGGTTCTAGCTGCTCACCCCGACCCTTTGCCAGTGCTGGTTGGTTTTTGATGAAAAAGGGGCAGTCGCTTCCCAGCTGCAACGCATATGCTTCCAGTTGTGAGTGTGAAAGGCCAAGTTCAAAAAGATTGTTGAGCATTTTTAAGGTAAAGGCTCCATCAGCCGAGCCGCCCCCCAGACCAGCGCCCATTGGGATATTTTTCAGTAGGTGAATCTCTACTAGAGGGATGTCATGATCTGCCCGGATGAGTTCATAGGCTTTGATACAGAGATTGGAATTGGAATCCCCCGGGATGTCCAGCCCATAGCTGTAGAAACCAAAAGAGGCTGCCTCTATCACCTCCAGGCTGTCGTACCAGGGAATGGGATAAAAGCAGCTTTCAATGTTATGGTAGCCATCTTCCCGCTTGCTCACAATATTGAGTCCAAGATTGATTTTAGCGTTTGGGAAGGTGATCATAGTCGGTACTTTCTAGCATGTCATTCCGACGAAAGGAGGAATCTATACTACCAGAGAGATAGATCCTTCACTGCGTTCAGGATGACACTTTATTTATGCAGAGTTATTATTACTTACTCAGTTCCTCCACCATTGCCTCGGTAATCCCTGAACTGGAGAATCCACCATCATGCATCAGGTTTTGCATAGTAACCATGCGGGTAAGGTCGGAGAACATGGTAATGCAATAGTCAGCACAACTTTCTGCATCTGCATTTCCAAGCGGAGACATCTTATCAGCATAGTTAAAGAAAACATCAAAACCTGGAACACCCGATCCTGCAGTGGTCATGGTTGGAGACTGAGAGATGGTATTTACTCTGACGTTTTTGTCCCGACCCATTCGGTATCCATAGCTACGTGCGATTGATTCCAGAAGGGCCTTTGCTTGCGCCATGTCCGAGTAATCCGGGAACGTACGCTGAGCGGCAATGTAGGAAAGTCCAACAATGGAGCCCCACTCATTCATTGCATCCAGTTTTTCTGCCGTCTGCATCATCTTGTGAAACGAAAGCGCAGATACATCCAGTGTTTTTTGGAACCAATCGTAGTTCAGGTCACCGTAATCTTTTCCTTTTCGAACATTCGGACTCATGCCGATGGAGTGAAGCACGAAATCAATTTTTCCACCAAGAGCTTCAGTGGACTTGCTAAATAAGTTCTCTAGGTCTTCCATGGAGGTGGCATCTGCAGGGATGATTTCAGCGCCAACCTTTTCGGCCAGCTTGTTGATTTCGCCCATGCGCATGGCTATGGGAGCGTTGGTAAGCGTGAAAGTAGCTCCTTGTTCGTGGGCCTTTTCGGCCACTTTCCATGCAATTGAATTTTGGTCCAATGCTCCGGAGATAATTCCTCTTTTTCCTTTCAGTAGATTATGTGACATAGTATTTCTTTTTTCTATTCTTTCAATTAATCCCTAATTAACCCATTTTACTGAATCTACTCCCCCTTAACAAAGGGGGCTGGGGGGTTGTGTTTTTCTTCAAACTCTAAAATAAAACTTTCGATGGTTCTTAAGACATTTGACATGTGGTGTTTTTTAATTTGAGCGCTCGGGAGACATCTGCAACAACTCCTTCGCACTCTCCACCGCAGATGAACCGGGATTTTCTCCTCCAATCATCTTAGCAATCGCTGTAATGCGATCTTCATCAGCCAGGCGTTTGATTCTACTCACTGAACGATGAGAGGTATGATCTTTATAAACGAAGTAATGCGCATCACCACCAGCCGCAAACTGCGGCAAATGACTGATGCTGATCACCTGATGGTTTTTTGCCATGTGCTTCATCATACGGATCATCTGAAGAGCTACCTCACCAGACACCCCTGTATCTATTTCATCAAAAATGATGGTCGGCATAGCTGTCTTATCCGCGATCAGGTATTTCACCGCAAATATTAATCGGGAGAATTCTCCACCGGACGCTACCTCTTTGAGTTCTTGAGGTTTGATCCCTTTATTGGCACTAAACAGCATCTCAATGAGATCTAGTCCGTTTGTGGATGGTTCAGATGCGTTGACTTTGATTTCTACGGTTCCATTCTCAATACCAATTTGATGAATGATTTTCTCGATTTCATCTGCGAAATTCAGTGCACTCAGCTTTCTGGATTCAGACAGCTTACTTCCTTTGTCCCGCATTTCTTTTTCAGTAGATGCTAATTCCTTTTTCGCTTGAGTTATTTCATTGTCCAGATTGGCAACCTTGCTCAGGCTTTCGTCCAGTTCATCTCGAATAGCAACCAGTTCGGCCACAGTCAGCACATTGTGTTTTTTCTGAAGTCGAAAAAGTAAATCCAGCCGGTCTTTAAGTTTCTGAATTTTTTCCGGGTCATGCTCAACCTTCTCCTGCAATCGCTGCATCTCGTTAGCAACGTCAGCCAATTCAATGGAAGTACTCTCCAGCCTGTTGCTCAGCTCTTCGAGTTCCTTTGAAAAAGATGCAATGGAGTTGATCTGTGATTTAGCTTCAGTTAGTTGTTGTAAAACGGCAACCTCAGATTCATCTATCAAATGAATGGTTTGCGAGAGCTTAAGTTTAATGTCTTCGGCGTTTTCCAATACTTCCAGCTCATTTTCTAACTCCTCTTGATTGAGGTCATCAAGATCTGCTTCTTGAAGTTCATTTAGCAAAAATTGCTTGTAGTCGGCATCCTCTGCACTTTGTGCAGCCAGGGATTCCAATTTGTCCAGCTGTTTTTTGGCAATTGAAAATGCCTGGTATGATTCTTTATATGCATAGATCAATTCCGGGTGAGCGGCGAATGCATCCAATGCATTTAGCTGATAGGTATTGTTTCCTAATTGAAGCGATTCATGCTGAGAGTGCACATCCATCAGTTTTTCACCAATGGCTTTCAAAGTACTTAGGTTGGTGGGTGTGTCGTTTACGAATGCACGTGATTTACCTGATGGGCTGATTTCCCTGCGTATAACACACTCAGCTTCATAATCCAGGTCTTCTTCCTGAAAGATTTTTTGAAGTGCGTAGGAGGAAATATCAAAGATTCCTTCCACGATACACTTTTGATTCTCATCCAGTAATACTTTGGTGTCGGCGCGTTTCCCGAGGAGTAATCCTACTGCACCCAGCATGATTGACTTACCAGCACCTGTCTCTCCTGTAATAATATTTAGTTGCGGAGATGGAGACATCTCCAACTCCTGGATGAGGGCATAATTCTTTATCTGAAGCGACTTGATCATAAGTGTGGTCGCAAAGATATCAGAGACTATTGAATCAAGGCCTTATATTCATCGGTTCTTGATGGATCAATGTTGCTAAGCAGGTTGTAGGCCTGTCTGCGAGTGGCCAGACTTGATTCTGAGAAAATTTGCTGCAACTCGCCAGACTTAGCATCCATAAAACTGATTGTCAGGATTGAGCGTGGACGCGCTCGATTTGCTTTTTGAATTTCTGAAAGTGCAGCAAGAATGTTTTTTTCCGCTTGCTCACGATCTTCTGCCATGATATCAAGCCCATTCCTGTGGTAGGTGTATAGCGCTTTGCGGATAGGCTCCAATTGTGGATTTTGCACATTTTCTACCAACCAATACCGATTTCTGACACTATTGAACTGTTGCCAGCCGGTGTAGTTAGTTTGCTGTGCATTGTTTACAATTTTAAAGGCATTCTGAAAATGAGGACTGCCACCTAGCTCGGAAAAAGTATCGTAATCAAAACCTATAACCATGTAGGCATAATAGGCAAGCATGGATGTGATGTTACTTGTAAAGGTGTTTTCGTTGAATCGAAGTGGTTGAGACTGTACATATTCGAAATCCCAATCCCGATCTGCAAAATTCATAATGACTGACTCATATCCGGTTCCATAAACTGGACGGCTGGAAAGTACCTGGACGGAGGCTTTAAAAACTCCTACGCTAGGCATTTCCGTCATGGTGATAACCAAATTACAGTTGATGACTTCTTCTTCCTGAAATTCATCATTTGTCCACTTGGTGGTATTTAGAAATTGGGCAAACTCTGTTTCCATCTCCGTGAAGATGGCCCGTTCGGTGGTTTGGATTTGCTGAGCATTGACAATGACTCGGCAGTTGAGCTCTTGCGAAAAACCAATTGATGAGAATAGAATGAAAAGAATGCCTAAATATTTCACTTGATCTTATTTGAGATTTTTTATGACATAATCAACAATATCTTCTGCCACATCAGTCTTAGACTTCAACTCGAAATCCTGCTTGTTATTGTTCGCATCATAGAAGGTGACCTTGTTGGTGTCCTGCTGAAAACCGGCACCTTTATCATTTAATGAATTCAGAACAATGAGGTCGAAGTTTTTCTTCTTCAATTTCTCCTTTGCATTGACCTCTTCATTATGGGTCTCCAGAGCAAACCCGATATGGAATTGCTTTTTCTTTTTCTTTCCGAGCTCGGCAGCAATATCTGGGTTCTTTATCAGGTTGATCTGGAAGGTGTCTTCACTTTTTTTGATCTTTTCTTTAGCCGGGCTTTCCGGACGATAATCCGAGACGGCAGCCGAAAAAACCACAATATCTGCGTTTGAATAAGCGGTATCAGCTTGTTCCAGCATTTCCACTGCCGAATTTACGCTTATGACCTTCCCATGGTTTGGAGTATATGTGGCTGGACCGGAAATCATGGTTACCTCAGCTCCGGCGTTTTTAAAAGCATCGGCAATAGCAGTACCCATTTTGCCAGTAGAGTGGTTGCCAATGAACCGTACAGGATCAATTGCTTCGAAGGTAGGACCGGAGGTGATGAGAACTTTCTTTCCTTTAAGCCTTAAGCTTTTAGCGAACTTTTTTTTTATGATATCCAGGAGCTCTTCTGGCTCAGCCATTCTGCCCTGGCCGGATAGCCCACTGGCTAACTCACCATCTCTAGCGTCAATGACTTCATTGCCATATGATTGCAACTTTCTCAGATTTTCCTGAGTTGAAGGATGCTGATACATGTCCAGATCCATGGCAGGAGCCACTATGACCGGGCATTTAGCTGAAAGGTAAGTGGCTAATAAAAGGTTATCGCAGATTCCATTGGCCATTTTCCCTAAGGTATTGGCGCTAAGGGGAGCCACCATCATTAAATCAGCCCACATGCCTAGTTCCACATGATTGTGCCATTCGCCGGATTTTTTGTCAAAATATTCGGAGTAAACAGGATTTTTTGAAAGGGTCGCTAGTGTAAGCGGTGTGATAAAGTCCTTGGCACTGTTGGTCATGATGACTTTGACTTCCGCGCCTTCTTTTTTAAGTAGGCGCACAAAAAAAGCGGTTTTATAGGCCGCTATAGACCCACAAACCGCTAATAATATTTTTTTACCCGCCAACATGGCGACTAATTTATGCTAAATCCGAACCAGAGTTGTCTTCTTCTTCAGGTAATCTGAAATTAAGTTCTCCATTCAAGAATTCTTCAATTGCTGAAGTAGTTGGCTTTGGCATTCTTTCGTAGAACTTAGAAATTTCGATTTGTTCTCTGTTTTCGAAGATTTCTTCCAAATTATCTACAGAAGAAGCAAATTCAGCAAGCTTGGAGTTAAGCTCTTCTTTTTGATTTGCGCTGATTTGTCTCGCTCGTTTAGCGATAATGACCAAAGATTCATACAAATTGCCTGTCGGCTCAAGGATGTCTTGATTGTCTCTGGTTATTATTGATGGGTTTACGTGCTGCATTTCGCTCTTTTTAATTTGAATCCGCAAATTTAGTGATTTCTTCAATGCTTTCAGCATAAAACTTCTCAGCATCTTTTAAAAATTTGCTGTTAGGGTATTTATCAATAAAAGCCAGGTAATGATCGATGGTGCTTCTGAATCTTTCTTCCTGTTTGGAGCGGATACTTTCGGTAGCTAAATCATAAGAAGTTTCTATTCGGAGGAAAGCAACTTCCTCATTGTAATTAGAGTCTGGAAAGTCATCGGCAAAGTTGTCATAGACCACAAGTGCAGACTTATACCTTCTAAGCTTGTAGTAGAGTTTACATTGCTCATAGGCTTTCTTTTCCAGTTTCTGCTGCATAGAATCAATGATCCGATCCGCTTCAGGTGCATATTCAGAAGATGGATATCTGTTCAGGAATTTTTGCATCGCAGCAATTGCCTCAAATGTTATGGTTTGATCCAGCTCATAATCAGGGGATTGTAGGTATAACGAGTAGGCATGCCTATAAACTGCCTCCATTACGTACTCCGACCGACCATAAATTTTGACAAACTCATCGAAATGATGCGCACTCAAAATGTATTGTTTCTGATAGTAATAACTATAGGCCAGGTAAAAATTCCCTAACTCAGCCTCTGCGGTACCTCTTATGATTGGTAAAATGTCTTCAAGAAGGATGATCGTTCTGTGGTAATCCTCATTTTCATAATATTCAAGAGCCGCCTCATATTTTACTTTCCAATCTCCGCTTTTTTGAATCTTGCGAAACTTACTACAGCCAACTATTGTAACAGCCAATATCAACAAGAATAGAATTCGAATTTCCCTCATAATTTTTTTATCGGTCGGCAAAACTAGTGACTAATACCCTAAACAGAAATATGCCTTAGGTTATTAACCATCCTCTTTAATGGTTTTTAACATTTTGTCACGCTTTGGAGCGCCTCCCTCCAGATTAATTTTCTGCGAAGGGACGGAATTAGTAGAATCACTATCTTCTTTAGGTCTTACCCACATATCCGTAAAGAGGTCTTTTAGTTCAGGCCTTTCTTCTCCTCTCCATTGAAATCCTTCCAGCTTTTGGAGAGCCCCCGTGAGCTCGTGCGGAGGTATGAATCTGGCTTCCGGTTTGATGTAAAAAGTAATATTTTCTAATTCTTCATCTTTAAATCTGATAGTCATATCACTACACAGAATGCGATTCATCCCGAGTGTAATGATGTCATTGGGGTCATCATCATCAAGTACATAATAGATACTTTCACCGTTACCGTTTACATAGATCCGATCAATTTTCGATTTTTCAAAGTGGGCCTTCATGGTTCGACCCTTAATTTGATTGTAATTGGTAAGGGTATCTTCAGTGGCTAAAAAAGCCTTCTGTAACAAGGTCATTGACTTAATTTCTTTCTCAGTTACCTCCATGGAGATGGTATCACCTTCTAATTGATTTTTTAGATTCCAAAAGATTGGATCCTCATAAAAGAAAAGCAGTGAATCCTGCAGGAAATAAGCCGCAGAGTCTGCCAGTCCTTGCAGGTTTTTTTTCCAGATTCTCACGTTATTGTAGGCCAATATTCGTTTGGCGGAATCATAATCACTTTCAATAGAGACCAGGGTATCTGCAGCTAAATAAAGTGTATCCCTTTCAAGAAATCGCCTCATCAGGGCATTTCCATAGACTTTACTGATTCCATTGCCTTTATCTGCAAATCCATAATCTCCTGTGATCACTACCTCATCTTCTTTGGAAGTCAATTTCACATTTCCTTTTGCATCATAGTATTTCTTTAAATCATCGAAGGAGAGTTGATCTCCTTCCATGTAATAATCTGTCGTTTCAATCGTCCCCTCAATAAATTCAGATTGCTCAATCCGTGTTCTGAATGTTCCCCCTTTAGAGTGGAGGATAGATTCATCTTCAGTAATGATGGTGGTTTTTCCTTCTGTTATGGCAATTTTTGGAACCGTATTGTATCGGAGGGTATCTGATTTGAGGGTGTAATCGGGCGCAACTAAAACGACATTGGTCCAAAACAATGCGTATTTCTGCAGTCCATAATAGTATCCGGTTTCACTGGTCAGGACGTTTACTGAATCTTTAAGCTTTCCTCCGTTGTAATAATTTCCAACCTCGGTATCCATGTTGTAATCCAGGAAATTGGTGGTTAACCGTTGATCAGCTTTGGTATAGACCACATTTTGACGAAGTTTTGCGGTTCTATCCTGGCCATTGTAGATAAGTGAGCGTGCGGTAATTGTGACCGAGTCATCTATGATTTTCACATTGCCAAAAGCTTCCATCACATTATCCTTCACGTAGTAATAAGAGCTGTCGCAGTACATGGTGGTTGTTTCCTGAGCGAAAACAACGTTACCGATTAGTCGTCTTATTTTTTCTCCGTTTTTTCGAAATTCAAATAAATCCTCAGCTTTGTATTTAATTCTATCCACCTTCTGTGCCTGAATGGACAGAGTGTTGAATAGAATGGTTAAAAAAAATGTGGTTTGGACTAACTTCCGCATTGTGCAAAATTAACTGATCAAGTTGTGCATTCTTTACAAAAACAGTTCCATGATTTCATTCTTTCCAATCACCTGGTAAAAAAGGGTGAAAAAATACTCCTGGCTGTCAGTGGAGGATTGGATTCAATGGTAATGGCGCATTTGTTCCTGAAGGAAGAAATACCTTTTGCTATCGCACATTGCAATTTTGGATTGCGAGGTGAGGAGTCTGATGATGACGAAGCTTTTGTATTGGATTGGGCAGATCAGCACAATGTGAATTGCTACGTAAAGGGGTTTGATCTCAGCAGTGGTTCTATACAACTTGCAGCGAGAAATGCGAGATACAGTTGGTTTAACGAACTGGTATTGGAACATCATTTTGATAAAATCGCTACGGCCCACCATTTAAATGATTCACTGGAGACGTTATTGCTCAACCTTTCCAGAGGTACAGGGATTAAAGGAGTTTCTGGCATAGTGATAAAAAATAATCAAATTATAAGGCCCTTGTTGTTCGCTGAAAAGCAAAGGTTGTATGACTATGCGATGGATAATGATTTGGATTGGAGAGAAGATTCCAGCAATCAGAAAGTTGATTATGATAGAAATCTTCTTCGACATGATGTTATCCCTGATTTCCTAAAACTTAATCCATCCATGTTTAAAACGTTTGGTCTTACTCTTGAGCGGTTGACACATGCGTCTGATATAGTTCATCAGCAAGTAAATGAACTAAAAGCCCGGCATTTAACTGTTGAAGGAAGCGGCTATAGGCTGAATTTAGAATGGATTAATAAACCTTCTGATGAGTTAATGCTTGCTGAACTGCTGGCCCCTTATGGAGTGAATTATGTAACAGCTAAAGATATATTTGAAGCTCGTGGGAAGTCGGGTAAGAGTTTTCCTGTTAAAGACTGGTTAATCACATTAGACAGAGATGTGATCTATATTGATCAGGCGGGTGAAGAGAAGAAAGTAGAAGTATCGATTGGTTCCGCTGGGGAATACGGCTTAAATGGTGGAAGAATTTTGGTGGAGCAAATTACGAAAAAGGATGTGGTGTTTGGAGATGCTGATGTTGCACATTTTGATGCAGACAAACTTAGATATCCGTTTGTGATTAGATCGTGGGAAAATGGAGATCGATTTCAGCCGTTGGGGATGAAAGGGGAGAAAAAAGTCAGCGACTATTTGATAGATGAAAAAATACCACTGGCATCAAAGAAAAAGGTGCTGGTTATTGAATGCAATGGTAAAATTGCCTGGGTTGTTGGAATGCGTATAGCAGACAATTTTAAGCTTACAGAAGCAAGTTCCAGTGTTATTAAATTAACCTTTTATGGATAGCGCTAGAATGGTTTCAATTATACCATTAGTGTTGTTACCCCTCTAAAATATTTCTAAAATCAGTAAGGGCGTTGGTGTTTCCAATCACAGTCATCACATCGCCGAGAAGTAGATGGGTATCTCCATGAGGGATAAAAATTTCTTCTTTTCTACGCTGAATTACAAGTGATCCAGAAGGAGGGAAAGCGATCTCTTTTACGAGCTTTCTATGAAGATCTTTTTTTGTAATTTGAATTTCTTCGACGCGATAGATTCCAAAACTCTCTTGTACTGTTCCGACCGAATGCGGTCTTGTTACCATTGCTTCAATGTGACTTGCAAGTACTTCATCATGATCGACTATTTTCAGATCCCCTTGAGGATCAATCAGGTCATGTGATGCGGCCTGTTTTCTTGTAATAAGTTTGGTATGCTTTAAATCATTCTTGATATAACGTGTTATTTCCAAATTCAAAATACGCGATTCCATTAGTACGATAACCAGGTCTTTCGGCCTGAAATGAAGGGTATTTAGGAATTCAGGATCAATTTTCTCAACGTCGACATGCTTGATTCCTTTTTTATCAAACTCATGAACAATATCCTTATTTTGAAGGTAAGTGATGGAGGACGAGTCATGCATGTTTAGCCGCTCTGCCAGAAATAGACTTGCTCTGCTACCGCCAAAGATGTAAATCCCATGATGTTCTTCTTTTTGATCGCTAAACATCTGGTAGATAAATGGTGAGATCAAACTTACGATAATCGAGGAGGCGACAATTCCCGCGTTATCTGCCGTCGTAATTACACCTAATGACAACCCGACCTGAGCGGTTGCAATAGTTAAACCCATTCTTGCGGAATTAAGAAACCCACCGGCAATTGCTCGCTTGATTCCAAAAATCCGGGTCATGATCAGGGACGGTGTGATTTGAATGAAGTAAAAACTAAAAACCAACGTTAGGATCAAAGGAATGGACTCCTGAAAATTACTGAGCGCGGATAGGTCAAGATTCACACCCACCATGATGAAGAAAATAGGAATGAAAAAGCCGTAACTCATCCCATCCAGCTTGAATAGCAATGCTGATCGCTCTTTACTGACAAACATGCTGAGAAGCACTCCGGCGAAGAATGCCCCCATAACGTACTCGGTATCGATGAGGTGAGCAACTACTACAAATAGTAGCAGCAACGTCACTGCACCGCGTACTCTGATCTGACTGGCAGCATGCTCAAGGGTGTAAAGTAGTTTCTGAAAAGCTCTGACTTTAAGCAGTTTTTTGCCCAGTATATAGGTCACTACAAAAACCACGAAAATAACAGAGAAGAGCAAGAGCTCTACCTGAAATCCGTTTTTAAGCACGCCGGAATAAACAGAGATCAAAATGATACTCATTACGGTGGCGATTGCCCCTTGCATCAATAAAACCTGACCGAATCTACGGGTTAATTCTCCCTCTGCTTTAAGAATAGGTACCGTAATACTCACAGCCACTGTGGGTAAAATGAGTGTGTAAAAAACGATATCGATTTCGATAAATTGATTGATCAACAATGCCATAGGTAGTGAGAGGATCAAAGATCCAAAATAGATGATGATGGCCATGATAAGGGTATTGCTTACCAGATCAAAGGCCTTTAATTTGCGAGGGAAGGACGAAATGATCTTGTTGATGTCAATTTCAAGTCCGGCAAGAAAAATAAGTATAAGGAATCCGGTTTGGGCAAGAAAGTCCATATAGGCGGTCTCTTCCATCAAATCCAATACATACGGGCCAATTACGACCCCTAATACGATTTTGACGACAACTGCCGGCACTTTGGAAATTTCCAGCCATGAAAGCAGGAGTGGTACCAGCCATGCAATGATGAAGATGATAAATAGAGGTTGATAATTTAAATCCATAGCTGGGAATGCGGTGAAGTCGAACCTCCAGAGTAGGTAAAATAGTGAAAGAAATGATACCTATATCAATATCTTCACGAAGTATTACAATTTAATTCTCCCAGCGGGGTAAGGTCATATAGAAAGTAGTGCCTTTTCCAACTTCACTCTCGCATCGTATCTCTCCTTTCATGGCCTCCATGTACTTCTGCGAAATCGTTAATCCCAGGCCTGTCGACTCTAAGTCGCCATTCTTAAGTGGTCTGAAAGTCTCGAATAAGTAGGTAAGATCTTCCTTATCCATACCCGGGCCTTCGTCCTTCACAAAGATTTCATAGGACCCATTGCTACTATTTGCTCCTAGGTAGATCGTTGACTTTTCAGGAGAATATTTTACCGCATTGTACAGGACATTTTCAATTGCCTGAGTTAGGTAGATTTTGTCCCCTCGAATAAAAGAATTTTCTGGAATCTGAGAGAGATCGAAGGTTATGTTCTTTTTTGATGCAGCCAGGTTTTGTGATTCCGCATTATCTTCAAGCACATCTTTAATTAAGAGTTTTTCTTCAACCACGTTTAGTTTTCGGCTTTCAATAGCTCCCGCATCGAGGATTTTATGCACCATGTCCCTGTATCCTTGCGAAGACTTTTTCAACACACCTACCAAATGATTGAAATCTTCCGGTAGCTTATCTTCAAACTGCTCCAAAATTTGAGATAATGAACTTAGATCATTGATCGGTTTTTTCAGGTCGTGAGCAACCATGCTCATCATCATGTTCTTCTCTTTGTTTACAGCAGACAGTTCTTCATTTTTGATGGATAGATAGCTTCCTTGCTTCTCAATCTCTTCTTTTTGCTGGCTGATCTTATGGTTCTGCTCTGCCAGAAGAATATTTTTCTTTTTCTTTTGCCGGTACTGGATGTAGAGAATTACGAGAAAAGTAAGCGTAAGTCCGATAATAGTGATTAGTCCATTACGGAGCAGGCGTTCTTTTTCAAGCTGGGTTTGCTGCTCTCTAAGCGTGACTTCATTCAGTTTAAGCTGAAGTCTTTGTCTTTCTGCAATTTCATTGGCACGCTGTAAAGAATCCTGGGCGGCTTGTAATTTGAAGTTACTGTTTACGAGTTCCCGATCAGTTTTTGCTTTTTCCGTGGCAATTTGAGCTACTTTTTGCTGTGATTCGGATTGAATTTTTTTGGCTTGTTCATCACGCAGGAATTTATCTACTGTAGAATAAAGATCGAAGTATTCAATAGACTTTTCAGATTGCCCCATGGACTGATAGCATTCGTAAAGGATACCGTAGCATCTCTTTGTCATGTTTATATCTTCAAGTTCCTGTGCAACATCCAGAGCCTCCAGTGCCAGGTCAATGGCTTCCTGATTTTTGCCTAAACTTTGACTCACAGATGCGGCATTGATAAGGCCGGAAAGAATAAAATTCTTTTGTTTTAACTCTTTGGCAAGTGTGATGCCCTGGTTAAAGGCTGTAAGCGCATCCTCATATTGTTCATTATCAATTCGAACAAGTCCTAAGTTGAAGTATGCACTCTTAACACCATTCTTATTGCCTACTTTCTTATTGTTTTCAATGGATTGTTCAAAAAATGAAATGGCTTTATCAAATTTTCGATTGTTCCAATAGATGTAGGCTATTTTACCACAAACACCAGCGGCATTATCAAATTTAGCTTCATCGAGTGCTTTTTGAAGCGCTTCCTCGTAATGTGCAATCTGCTCGGAAGCTTCATTATTCAAATCTTGAGCAACCATGCATGTAACTATGCAAGAGAAAAAAAGATATAAATATGCGATTCTTGTCATACTCATCATTCAATATAGAATGCAATTTCTTCCTGATTTTCATTACCAAGCTTATCCAAAACCAATACATTAATTCTGTAGAGCCTGTTTTTCTTGAAATTCTCGATTAAACTTCTGTAAGGTAGCATAGTACCGCCATTTACCTGATAGCTAATCTTGTCTAGTCCGGCACCCTTGTCTGTCGAGGAAAGGAACAACACCACATGCGGTGGATATACATTTACAGTTTCACCTTCGATGATCTTCGTTTTGTTGCTGTTTATACTGAATCTGTTGAAAACTTCAGGGCCTTCATTGTCTACCATACAAATCATGCTTTCGGTGCTCGAATTGGATAAGTTATCATATCCATTATAGGTGATGGTATGAAATCCTCCGGACTCGATGCTAAATGGCTCTGCGTAGGTGCTTGAAGCACCATTATCGATTTGGTAATCAATTTCTTTAAAACCTGAATCGTCATCTGAACCCTTCAAACTAATCGTGGTTGCTTTTGAAATGTAAATCGTGTCTTTGACTGTAAATGAGGGTCCTGCTACTGAATGTCCGAGTTTTGGACCTGCTAGATCTACATAGCTTAGGAGGTTGTTTTTATCCGAAAATTCTGCACTTCTCACTCGGTTGTTCACCTTGTCCATGACCAATACCTCAATATTGAGGTTTCCAGCCTCAGTCAAATAAAACGGACTTTCATACAGTTTAAATTCTCCACCGTTGACGGAATATCTAATTTCTTTAACGCCAGCTTTATTGTCCATTGCGACTAGCTTAAGCTTGGTTCTTCCCGAATAGTACTCTTTGCCATTGGCGATGAACGTATTACCGATAATTTCATCAATGACTCTTGGTGCGGACTTGTCCAAATAAAAGGTGTAGGATTTCTTTTCCTCATTGTTGTCTACATCATCCACTGCGAAGTAGGTTACCGTATGCTCGCCTTCGCTGAGATTCGTAATTGCAATGGGATTTAAATACACATAGGTCTTTCCCTCATCAATCGTGTAAAATATCTTGCTGTTAGTTGAAGAATTGTCTTTTGCTTCTAAAAGTATTGTTGATCGTGCAGATAGTACATCCTCTGATTTATCACCTTCGACATTGAGTGCGCTTACAGGCGCAGAGTTATCAATTAATAGATTTACAGTCGAAATTTCTTCAACATTACCTACATTATCTACCGAGTAATATGCAATAGCACTGGACTTTTCGTCATTAAAAGCTAATGGACTGGTATATTTCTCAAAAGGCCCATTATCCACTGAGTAATAGATTGCTTCTATGCCTGAGGTTTCGTCGATTGCGGAGAAGCTCACCTTTCCTGCTTTCATTACAATTTGTTCACCGACTCTGGCCAATTTCTCTGAATCAAAATCAATGGCAGTTTTGGGTGGCTTACTATCTGCATAAAGTTCAAATATGACTTCTGCTTTGGGGTAAACAACCTTTTTGGTTTCAGGGTCCACTTGCCATGGAGAACGGATGGTATTATAACCTTCAGAATCGAGATACATGGGGCTACTATAAGCCGGATTTTTACCATCCAGTATCTCACGATCACTACCGTCTGGCGTTGAAGAAACGCTTAAGTAAACAGGCAGGTCTTTGTTTACAAAAACTTTACCTTCCTCGTCTTTGAATATCTTCTTCTTGTGTCTCGAATCTTGTGCAAGCAATTCAAACGAAAGTAAGGCTAGTATTGATAAAGTCAGGATCCTGATGCTCATGGAAAATGGTTATTTTGGTTAATATTTTCACTAATATATACCGTGAACCAGCCTACAGTTTTTTTTATAAGACGGATTGGAAGACCACATCGACCAATAAGCAAATAAAACGACCAATGGATTTCTTCTTTACTCTAAAACCTGCTTAACTCTTCCGACAATTCCGTCTTCTAACATGACTTTGATGCCATGAGGGTGTGTTGGCGATTTCGTAAGTATCCGCTTGACAATCCCTTCTGTGAGCTCACCTGATCGCTGGTGATGCTTTTGTACAACAGCTACTTCAGTGCCTACTTGAATATCGCTTCTTTTGGTTCCGTCCATCAGGCCTTTACTCTCATTTGTACCAACTTGAAAGCTGAAAATACGACCCACACAAAATTGACTGCCACAAAAGGGAATGCGCCATTCATGTAGGCGTTGTAAAGGAGCAAAAGTGAGCCGATTAAATTGAGAAGGAGGTAGGCATTGGATTCAGCATGGATTTTCTGAAAAAGATTCAGAGCGAATCCGATAAGTAAACAGCCGGCTCCCAGCCACCCGATGAGTTCTAATGTAGACATAGTTGAATTAGTTGTCTGGCGAAAGTAGGGAGCTTTAATGAAATTTGCTTACTCGTCCTTGAGGTATTGTACGGGATTGGTCTTCACTACTTTAAAAACTTGAGAAACAATGGCAATTAAGGCGATGGTGATAGTGATAACAATCGTGACTCCAATGATGCCAGCACCAAAGTTTACATGATAGGGATAATTTTCAAGCCACTTGTTTATCAGGATATGCCCAATAATTAACCCACCTGTCAATCCCAAAGAAATAATAATAAGGAATCGCTTGGTGAATACTTTGTATAAGTTTCCAGGAGATGCCCCAAGCACTTTTCGAATACTGATTTCTTTGAGTCGTATGTTGAGCTGAAGACCTACGATTCCCAACAGTCCCATAGATGCTAAAAATATGGAAACGAAACAACCAGTTGCAAGCAGTTGCATCATACGATTTTCCTGTCTGTAGGCACTCATATATTCTTCTTCCAGGAAGCTAAAATCGAATGGAAATGGATCGAAATGCTTTGCCCAGACCACATCAAATTTTTCTTGATTAAAAACGGTACCGTTACTGATTTTGAGATAAACTGATTGTAACGGGCTGACCGGAGCTTTATAGATCACAAGAGGATCTACTAAATTTTTGACTGATTCAAAATGATAATCCTCGACAACTCCAATAATTTTCGGATTGATCAAATCACCGTATTCGAAAGATACGATTTCACCAATGGGATTTTTGAGACCCATTTTTGAGACAAACGTCTCATTTACCAAAATCGCTTGAGTTTCATCTGTACCAATTTTAGGATCAAAATTTCTACCTAGTACAAGGTTGATATCTAACAGATTCAATAGGTCATTGTGAATACGCAGGTGGCGAACATCAAATTGATTTTCTCCTTTAATGCGCGTGCCATTGTAGCTGGAAATAGCAGCCACACTCGCCACCTCTGGCATCTGCGACAGTTCTCGCACAAAAGGTGTGATCTGACTTTCTTCTGCTTGGATATAGTCCATGTAAATCACATTCTTATAATTGATTTTGGTATCAAATGAGGTTAGATACTTGATCTGATTGTTCATGGTGAGCATTCCGGCTACCAATACAGTAGAGATAATAAACTGAAGCCCAAGCAGTGATTGAGTAATCCATTTGCCTGACTTGATTTTCTGTTCACCTTTTAAGCTTTTAATGATTTTGAATCTCGAAAGCACAGACGCTGGATACACTCCGCTGATGAATGCCACTCCGATCAAAATCCCAATAGCACCTAATATAAAGTTCCAGTCGGCTAGATATGAGAGACTGTAATTCTTGTTTACAAATGATGAAAAACCGGGCAGCAGAAACATCATAAGAACGAGTGCAAGACCACCTGAGAGGAGCGAAGAAATAAAGGATTCTGTAATCAGTTGGCTAAATATTCCGCCTTTTTCTGCGCCAATAACTTTTCGGAGAGCTACTTCCCTGGCTCTATTGATATAAAGCGAAATGTTAAAATTGGAATAGTTGATCATAGATATGATAAGGCAGAAAAAACCAATTCCGACAAAAAGGCGAATCATAGTAGTACTTCCGCCACGTGAAATTCCGTTGTAGTGACCATAGTCGTCATTTAGGTGAATCTCAGCAATAGGCTGAAGTTTTAGAATAACAAAGCCATCCTCACTATCTGGCTCATTCTCCTGATGAAGTAGGTTCATCTTTTCCTGAGCACTTGAAAGTGATGATACATTTTTTAGTTTTACCAAAGAGTTCATGTTGATGTCAAACCATGTGGTGAGTCTTCTTTCGGGAGCATTTGTAAGGTAGTTGCTGTAAGACATGATAAGGTCCCTTCGGATCGAAGTGTTTTCTGGGATATCCTGATAAACACCTCGTACTATAAAGTCTTCAAACTCCTTCCCTCTAATCAGCGAAATAATAGCACCGACCGCTTTGCCTCTCAGGTCTAATTTACCAGCCAGTTTTTCAGAAATAATGATATCGTTGGGCTGATCAAAAGTTGATGGCGTACCTTCCAGGAATTTTAAATCCAGAATTTTGACCATTTCTAAATCTGCCATGATAAATGATTGACCGATGGTTTCTTCACCTTTTCTTATCAAACCATAATCAGACTTGAATCGCGCGATACTTTCTATCTCGGGGATTTTCTCCTCAAATTGAACAGACATGAAATTGGAGCTTCCACCGATGTAGTGAATGTCGTCTCCACGCCTAAAGTCTGACACGATTCGATAAAGTCGTTCGTGATCCGGAAGGTGCTTGTCAAAGCTCAATTCATCATTGCCATATAGATATGCAAGCCAGCAGAATGATATACCGAGAGCAAGGCCAAGGATATTCAGACTTGAGTAGAGTTTATTTTTTTTGAGAAATCTCCATCCTGTTTTGACATAGTTTTGGTACATCATAAGGTATTGATTTAGATAGTTAGTAGGTTTCAGTGTTGAAAAACGAAGCGATCGAATTACTTCGAAAACAAAAAGCAGTCTGGCACGAAAGATGCCTTTCTTTTCAGCTCTCCAATAAAAGGCTTCATGCAAATCTCCCTGAATCTCCTCCAGCAGGTGGGAAACACAAAGTCTTTGGATCAGCCAATCGGCCCATTTTGGAGGATTAGACTTGGACATATTCAAGCGATGGTTTGGTCACTCCATTCCAAAGACGAACCTTAACGTCATTCAACTCGCTTACTATCTGGTACGCTGTGGTTGTTGCCCAGTAGATGCGTTTTCGTCTACCCCCTCTTTCGGCAGTAGGCTCACCAAATTTCGACTTTACCCAGCCTTTCTTCTCCATGCGTTTTAGCACAACATGTATAGCTGGGATAGAAATGTTTTTGCTTAGTGCATCCTCGTATTCTTTTGCGATATCTACACTGTTGATTTTCTCATTGCGTAGCAAAATCATCAATACAATTTCTTCAAGTGATCCAATCGATTCCATTAGATTAATAAATGTTTAAGTTATCAATACGAATATCATTAATAAATGTTTAAGTAATTAAAAAAAAAGGACGAAATTGCTTTCGCCCTTAACATTCAACCATAATTAAAGCCCGGAGAAACTACATTGATTTTAGTTTCTTCCAGTTTTCATTGGCATTTTTCACCATGTTGTTATGCCCTTTTTCATTCCAAACCTGTTTGGCGTCCACTTCGATGCTGTTTAGAAACAGGTAGTATTTTCCATCTTTTACCACAAACTTGTTTGGATCTACTCTGAATTTTGCACCTATTGCTATTCCGGTTGCACACCAGCCTCCATATTGAGGTTGGTATTTTTCGGGGTTTGCGTCGAATGATTTTTTTTGATCTGCTGAAGTAAAAAAGTATTTCACTCCATCTACCTCCGATACATACTCTTTTGAGCCACGCTGAGCTAACTGTAAATCAAGGTACGAGACAGGGCTATACCCACCCAGGGCGATCTTGCTATCATCGATGTTATATTCTTGTGCTGATACTGCCAAGGCACAAAATGCCATTAGGAAAGTTGCTATGATGTTTTTCATTTTTTTCGATTTTAGTTTTGGAAATATGTTTCGTTTACTACTAAGCCATTCTGCCATTTCCGGCGAATCACCTCGTGCCATTTAATTTCACTTCCGTCCTTCATATTGAAATGAAATAGGAATTCTGACATGCTTATATCGTCCCTGATCGAGCTGTTTAACAGAGAGATTTCATTTACCTGCGCGATACTGCCGACAAATCCGGTCAGCTTTTGTACCGCTTGTTCCCGAGTAGTCGTCTCTGATCCGTCCACGTCTCGGGTTTGAGCCTCTTCGCTAAAGAATTTGGCTACTGCCTGAGGAATCTCTCCTCTCAGTACCATGTTGTCCATTTGTGTTACTAATTCTTGCATTGTTTTATAGTTTATTGACAATGCAAAGCAAGTGTGAGGAGGTGCCAGCGTGTTTACAAAAAATACCTATTCAATGGTACTTTTTACCACTTCGGATGGGGTTTGATGGGTATGGTGTTTGAAAAAATTTGAAAAATGGCTGATTTCTTCAAAGCCAAGTCCAAAAGCTACTGAACCAACAGCGTGTCCTTCCTTCAAAAGTGATTTCGATTTTGAGATTAATGCGGTTTCAATGTGTTTCTTAGCGCCCTTTCCAGTGGCGGATTTTACAAGTCGACTTAAGCTTTTGGATGTCAGGTTTAATTGATTTGCATAAAATACAACCTGATGTTCTTTGTCTACATACTGTTTGAGCAGAGACTTGAAATCGTTAAGAATCTTTTTTTCACGAGGTTTATCCGTTATCTGCTCAATAAACTCTCTAGGCGAAAGAGTGGTGTTGTTTCTGAAAAACCTACAGAAGTAGGCTGTATCCTTAAACCCTAATGCGTACGATGTTTCCTTTATCGAGCCCCCCGATTCGAAAAGTGTTTGCCTGGCCTGATTAATAAGTTTATGATTCTTCCATTGAAAAAGCGTGAGGTTGAGTTTTTCCTTTGAAAGCTGCTGTATTTCTGAGTATGAAAGGATTTTATTTTTTATATCCAATGCTGCTTCAACATTTTTATCAAGCCATTCATTCGTGTCAAAAAGCATTTCCAGCTCTTCTTCATTCGTATTAAAAGGGTTTAAGCTTTTCCATTTTTTATTTGAGTAATCAAGTATTTCCTGACTCTGAGTTACCTTTATTTTTTCGTCTGCTTCAACATGACCTACTGAAAGCACGCGGGAGAAGAGGTAGCGATAATTTTTTGGAGATTTGGGATTAACCTGAAAGCACTTAGTGTCAGTACTTGTGAGAATAAACTGGTCAGCTGGAACAAAAACAGCAGATTCGTTTTCAAAGTAGTGCGATTGAAAATTCAATTCGAAGGAGGAATTCTCCGGTACGAGAAAAATAGCGGGGGCTTTAGTCCTCTCCATAGATATGAAATTACGAGGAGCACTGTTTTAATTTACGGAAACGACGCTATTCTCAATAGAAATGTCTTATGAACGTCAAAAAACTAGTAGGCACAACGAGACGTATTTTATGGCTCCTTGTTTTTGCTTACTGGTTCAAATACTTCGTTTTAATAAAGTTGCAATGATGTATGTTGTGACCAATCATTGCAAAACCAAGCGTCCTGGCTGTATAGGGTTGTTTATTGGCAGTTCCTTTAAAATCTAACATTTCGGGTTTAATATTTCTATAAATCCAAATTGTTGAATTTCGAACGGCTAGATATTCTTCTTGTAAGTCAGACAGCTTTACATCGGTTTGCTTTACTTTTTCTATGTAGTCATTTTCTTCTACACCTGATAATTCTGTCTCGTCAAATCGTGAAAACCGAAAAGCTCTATACGCGAAGATTCTTTCCATATCTATTATATGTCGAAAGACTTCCTTAATGGTCCATTTGTTTGACAGGTAGGAATAGTTTTCTAATTCAGGAGAAATTAATTCAAAAACGTTGAGGGTTAATTCTTTGCTTTTTTCAAATTCCGAAAACAAATCATCTGATTGTATTAAATCGAAATAATAACCGCAATATTCAGGTGCGTCTTTATAAATGGTCTTATTGTTCATACAATCTTTCTTGGATCAATTTATAGCTATATAACGGCAAGGTTTGTATGGTGTCGTTTATGAAGAGAATAACGATCATGTAAACGCCACAAACCCGTGCAAAACATTATTTTTATGCAGTTCATGACGTTCAAGCGGAAAAATTAAGGATTTGAGAATTAATTGGCGAGTGGAGACGAACAAAATGCTCGATTTTTAGCTGTGCATCTCATTGATCCAGCGATTTTGGCTCAACCATGACCACTTCTTCTTTCTCTACAATTACCTGCCCGGCTGGGGATCCTTTCATCTTACGCACAAACTTCTTTTCTGTGTAAATCACCGGGCACAAGGTGTCCGTTTTCCGTTTGGAATTAGCCGCAGCTAAAGCCGCCGCTTTTTCAATGATATGAGCAGGGTAGTTCTGTCCGGGTTGCTGTCGTATCACAACATGTGAGCCAGCCACGTCTTTAGCGTGAAGCCACAGGTCGTTTTTGTTGGCCACCTTTAGGGTTAACTCATCGTTCGCTTTGGCATTTTTGCCCAATAGAATCTGCCACCCGTCTACTTCGAAGGAATGATAGGGGAGGTTTTCTGTTTTGACTTTTTCCTTTTGTGTCAGACCATGATCTTTGAAATACCTTCTCAGTTCTTTGGTGTCTGCTATTTCCTGAATGTGAAGAATTTGCCGGCTCAGTTTATCAATTAGTTTTTCTTTAGCTGCAATGTTTTCTTGCAGCGCATTGATTTCCTGATGCCTGTTTTTGGCTTTTCTATATAGATTTTCTGCATTTTTTTGAGGACTCAGTTCTCGGTTGAGCTTAATTTCAATTGGCTGATCGGTATAAAAATCGTGGAGTACCGCTTTGGTCAACCCTGTTTGCAGACTGTGGAGGTTTGCCATGAGGATGTTGGCTAGTTCTTCCGGACTTCTCGAATTTTCAACTTGGGCCAGCTTACTACGTGTTTTCGAAATGTAATTCTCGGATTTTTTGATTCGCTGTTTGAGTTTGGAGATACCGTCAGCCTTTTCTTTCTCAAAGTAAAAACTTCGAACGGTCTTGTTATAGAGCCAATTTGTTGCTGCAATTGCACGCTCTGCTTTTTCTGTGCTTTGCTTCACAAGACTAATAGCCGGACCATCATGCAGGAAAATTGGATTTATGTCGAGTTTACTTAGCAATTCCTGAAAGTGGATCCATTTCTCCCGGTCTATTAGCTCATAAAAACCAGTTTCCTCGAGATACATTTTCACTTCTTTTCCCAGTGCCGGAATTAACTCAATCGGATTGCATCCATGAGCCACAAATTGTTGCTGGGAAATCTCAATGTCCTTATGCAAATCCGCCGGATTAATCTCTAAATCCTGGCTGAGATTTTTTCTGAAAATACTGTTCACCTCACCATTCTTCAGATAGAGTATGTTGGCCCTGCGTGCATGCATTTTAAAGATCAACGCTTCATCTGCAAATAGGATCTGAAAAGATCTTTCAAATCGAAAGACCTCAACCTTGGTGACGGTTTTGTCAAGTAATTGAGGAAATAGGTCGACGCTGTTTTTTCCAGCCCGTGCAAATTGCTCCGGAAAGGAGAGAAGCGAAACATTTGGATCCAGGTTGGCTCGGATGTAGAACTCCCGATCTTTATCTCCAAATCCAAGAATGAGCTCGTCCTTATTTTGTGAGAAACATTCGAGCAACGCCAATCCTTTTAGCTCTTTTTCCAGTTGCGGAGCAAGCCTTTTTAGAAAAAAATAGTTATGAAACATACCAATTGGCAATTAATGATCCTCAATTGACAATTGCAGTCCATCCCAGGCTAGCTCAATGTTCTCAGGTAGTTCCTTAGAAACTTCAGCGTGTAATCCAAGTCGGTGACTGATGTGGGTGAGGTAGCCTTTCTCCGGATTTAATTCCTGCATCAATTCGACCGCCTCATCCATGGTGAAATGACTGATGTGATCTTCTTTCTGCAATGCGTTTAAGACGATCACTTTTGATCCTTTGATTTTTTCTTTTTCCTCTTCTGAGATATAGTTAGCATCGGTGATGTAGGTAAAATCTCCAAAACGAAAACCGTAAACAGACAGCTTATGGTGCATCACCTCAACAGGTACAATAGTTTGTCCCTCTACTTCAAACGGAGAACCATCAAGCGTATGAAGTGCTATTCTGGGTATTCCCGGGTATTTACTCTCTGAAAAGATGTATGAAAACTCCCTTTTCAGCTGGTCTTGCACCTCTGTTCGGGCATAAACAGGCATATCCTTTTTTTGCCGAAAGTTGTAGCTTCTGATGTCATCCATTCCGGCTGTATGGTCTTTATGCGCATGCGTGAAGAGCACCGCGTCTAACCGATTGACTCGAGCTCGCAACATTTGCTGACGGAAATCAGGTCCGGTATCTACAACAATATGGACACCATTCATTTCAACAAAAATGGAAGACCTCAGTCGATTATCTCTAAAGTCCACTGAAGTACAAATATCGCAATGACAACCAATGACGGGTACCCCTTGTGAGGTTCCGGTACCAAGAAACGTGACCTTCACAGCTGCAATTGATTATTGGTGATTTCTGAATACAGCTTTTTATTGTTTTCGCTGAGTCTGGATGGGTCGATCCGAATGGACCTAATGATTTCAATGAGACTGTTGACCTTACCTTCAAGAGCGAAAAACTTATTGACAACAGCGACCTTACTTTCATTCAGAATGCAGTATCCTGATTGAAAATTTCCTTTCTCGTACCGAAGGATGTAGTCAGTTTCGGAGAGGATATCCTCCAGTTTATTTAAAAAATGATTGGTGTATTTAATTGTCATCCGTATACTTTTTCACCATTTCTACCACAGAATCATAATTCAGCGGCTTAGGGATGAAAGCATTAATTCCTACCTGCTCAAAATCCTCCATTGTATAATTATTCGCATTGCCTGTAATGGCAATTATTGGGATGTTGTTGTTGCTCCCATCCATGCTCCGAATTTGTTTGGCGCATTCCATGCCATCCATGACGGGCATATGTATATCTAATAAAACCAGGCTGAAATCATCCTTTTGCAAAAGATCGAGGACTTGTTGTCCATTTTTGACAGAGGAGATCTCATAGTTTAGTTGAGACAAGATTTTTCTCGTTAGGTTTTGAATTACGCTGCTATCTTCAGCTACAATTATTTTTTTACTCATTGGTGACTAATAGATTTTGGCTACTTTCTTTAAACTCATTAAACAAGTCCTTCAAAACTTGTACTTCACTATCTAACCCTTCAAATTTATTTTCTTTTAATCGTTTTTCAATAAAAGCTGCTTGCTTGGATAATTTTTCTACTCCTAATGTCCCCGCATTTCCTTTTAAGGTGTGAAGTTCGCCTTTCATTTTCTCATAATCCTTGCTGGCAAGAAACTTCTCCGTATTAGTCACAAGTAGCTCAGCTTCCTCTTCAAAGTCTATCAATGTTGATTCTATGAGTTCCTGCCCTCCAAATTTTGCCAGCTGATTGAGTGTATTTTGATTGATAACTAATTCCTCCGTTTTTTCTGCAATCGAGTCAATGGAAACTTCAAGAGGTTTAAAGTCAACCCACTTTTTGATTTTTTCAATTAACATCTCGGCTTTAATGGGTTTGGCGAGATAGTCATCCAGCCCTGCCTTCAGGAATCTCTCCCGATCTTCTTCCATGGAGTATGCTGTCATGGCAATAATGGGAGTATTAGATCCATGCTCGAGTTTTCTCACCTCAGATGTAGCTTTTATCCCATCCATTTTAGGCATTTGTATGTCCATGAAGATTAAATCAAAATCTTCCTGAGAGATTTTTTCAATCGCATGAAATCCATCAAAAGCTTCTTCTACCTGGCACCCGGACTTAATCATGATACTGCTTGCCACTTTTCTGTTCACATCATTATCATCCACAAGTAAGATTTTTGGCTGTTTGCCGGTAAATTCTTTCGTAAATGGTTTGTCGGTTTTAGTAGCCTTTACCAGGTCTGGAGAAACTTCCTCTGCCATGAATGTAAACCAAAAGGTGCTGCCCAGCCCTGGGGTTGAAACTACTCCAATCTCTCCTTTCATTGATTTAACTAACTCGCGTGATATGGCCAGTCCCAATCCGGTTCCGCCAAAATTCTTAGAGCTACTATTATCCAATTGATGGAAGCTTTGAAACAAGCTCTTTTGATCTTCTTCGGAAATGCCGATACCTGAATCTTTGATGGAAACTTTAAACACAAATTGTTTACCTCTCTGCTTGACCAGGCGGATGCTCATATTGATGTTTCCTTTGCTTTCACTGAATTTAATGGCATTAGAAGTCAGGTTAGAAAGGACCTGGATTAGCCTGGTTTCATCCCCAAGAATCCAATCCGGAATTTTTTCGTCAATGTGATAATAAAGGTTATTGTCTTTCGATGAGGCCTGCTGAGAAAATAGATCGTATACTTTTTCGATTGTTTTCACCAGATGAAGAGGTTGCTGCCGAAGGTCCATTTTACCGGCCTCAATTTTAGAAAGGTCAAGTATATCATTCAAAATGTTGAGCAATGTCTGAGAGGATTTATTAATCGTTTTAACATACTCAGACTGTTCGTTATCCAAACTCGTACTGGCCAGCAGGTCAATCATCCCAATGATTCCGTTCATCGGAGTTCGAATTTCATGACTCATGTTTGCAAGAAATCGCTCTTTGATTTTTAATGAACGTTCTGCCATCTCCTTGGCTCTTTTCAGTTCTTCATTGGTCTTTTTCAGTTGAGATATGTCCCTTGCTACCCCCTCTATTTCTACAGATCCATCGTCCTTGTTAATTAACCTGATATTAAAAAAGAATTGCAGCTTATTTCCTTTTGCCGTTTTCAGCGTCCCCTCTACGTTTCTTATCCGTTCTTCTTTCGTTATTCTTTTTCCAATTTCTAAAATTTGCCTGGTTCTGTCTGCATATTCCAAGATATTGGTATTTATCACCTCGCTCGACGCATAACCCAAGACTTCCTGTACTGAAGGACTAATCATCGTGATTTTTCCTTCTGTATCACATCGAAAATAGATGTCCTGAAAGGATTCAAATATGGTACGGAATTTTTCTTCACTCGCTATTAACGCACTCTCTGACTCCTTCTTTTCGGTTATATCATTCGCAATGATGGAAAGCTCTTCAATTCGTCCATTGGGTAAGAATATGGGGTTGACAAAAACCTCACGCCAGACCATCTTCCCATTCTTGTCCAGATTGTTCGTTTGAAAGTTGATGAATTTTCCTTTGAAGGCATCAGCATATTTGGCAATCCAAAATTTCTTAACCTCCTTGTTCAACAGGTCATGATCTACCTCATTGATACTGGTCCCAACTTTTGGTGCTATGCCATAGTATTTCTTGAATGCGGTCTCATAATTTTGATTGAAAGAGGTAAATCTAAAATCCCGATCAACAGACCAGATTTCGTGTGTGCTACTATCGAATATGGCTCCTAAAGTGGCTGCCTGGTTTTCAATCTTTTCCTCTTTGTGCTGGCGCTCCATGGCCAGACTTATCTGGCCACCGATATAGTCAAGTAGCTCCAGATCTTTATTGTTAAAGGCACTCTGGTCATGGTAGCTGCAAATGGACATTACTCCCATTTCAGAAGCTGTTCGAATAATTACTCCCAGCCAAATCTTAGGAATAGGGTCTTTGAATTCGATTTTATCCTGCTGACCAATCTTTTCTATTCCATCTTTATAAATAATCAGCGATCGGTCGCGTTGGACCGTGTAGTCCATGAGTGTTTGATCTACGTCAAAAGAGAAATTTTCAGATTCTGCATTCTGATTGATCCAGAAAACTTTCCGGTACTTCCTACCTTCTTTTAAGGAAATTTGAAAGTTTTGGACCTTCAACATTTGATTTAGCTGATGGTAGATATTCTTGTAGAGTTGCTCTAAGTCATTCTCAGTAATGGTAATGTTTGCAATCTGATAATACAGACTCTGAGCACTTTCTGCCCGAATTCTCTCGGTGATATCATAAAATACGCATCGATATTCTACCGGCTCATCATTCTCGAAAACAGACGTCATTTTGCCTGTCACATATATGTTTTTCCCCGACTTAGAAATCAGGACCGTCTCAAACCGTTCGAAACGGCTACCTGCTGTAATTTTTAAAATATTTTGAAGAGTGCCTCTTTGATATTCATGATGTACTGCTTGAAGAAATTTCATGTCAATAATTTCTTCTTCTGAGTAGCCGAGTTTTTTCTTGACAGCTTCATTGGCAAAGCGAATTTCTCCGGTGCGCCTAAAAATGATAATCAGGTCATTTGAGTTGTCAAAAAGGTCTTTGAGGTTTTGATTGGTCTTTTCAACCAGCGTGTAATAATCTCGCTGAGTATTATCTAACTGACCTTGAAGCTTGGCTATTTTCTTCTTTAGTTCATCAATATCGTTTTCTACCTCAGCCATATCGAATAAAATTAGGCATTTTAGCCATTCAAATGATGGCTATTTCGAACAAACCCTTATTAATATCTATCGTTGGACCTACCGCCGTAGGTAAGACAGCTCTGGCTATTCAACTTGCACAATGGCTGGAAACGGAAATTATCTCCGCCGATTCACGACAATTTTATCAGGAGATGACCATTGGCACGGCCAAGCCATCTCCCAAAGAACTAGCGTTAGTTCCACATCATTTTATAGACTCCCATTCCATAAAGGAAATTTATAGCGCTGGAGCATTTGGTAGAGATGCGGAGAAAAAAATTGTTGAAATTCATCAAACTAAGAAGACCGTTATCGCGGTTGGCGGATCAGGACTGTACTTGAAAGCTATATGGGAAGGGTTTGATGACATGCCGGAGGTCGATCTCAATATCCGAAAAGAGTTAAATGAAGAGCTTGGAGAGAATGGCTTGACTCACTTGCTGGACCAGTTAAAAGACTTGGATCCGGAATATTATGAAGAGGTCGATAAAATGAATGGTCAGCGGATCATTCGAGCATTAGAGGTTATCCGTGGAACCGGGAAGCCTTTTTCTTATTTCAGGCGCGCGAATACGAGAGAGATGCCATACGAGCAGTTAAAAATCGGGTTGAATTTGGAAAGAGAAAAACTTTTTGAACGAATTAATCTGAGGATGGACCTGATGATAAAAGCCGGACTTTTTGAAGAAGCTAAAGCTCTTTATAAACACAAAAATCACAATGCCTTGCAGACGGTGGGATATTCGGAAATATTTGATTTTTTTGACAGAGCATACGACCGGGAGGAAGCGATTCGGTTGCTCAAAAGAAATAGCCGAAGGTATGCCAAAAGGCAGTTGACCTGGTTCAATAAATATGATGACATTCATTGGTTTGAACCTGATCAGGTTGATGAAATTAAAGCACTAATTGAAAAGGCACTTCTTTAGGAAGCCGGATTTATGTTGATTTGCCATTTCTACCCATGACCCAGAATCGTAAAATCTTAATCATTACCTATTATTGGCCGCCCAGTGGAGGGGTAGGAGTGCAGCGATGGATGAATTATGCCATTCAACTAAATAATCGTGGATGGGACCCAATAATTCTTACTCCTGAAAATCCGCAATTTGAGATTAAAGATGAGAAGCTTCTTGAAAAAGTAAAAGATATCCCTGTATACAAGCTACCCATATGGGAGCCGTTCAATCTGTTTCATAAGCTAACAGGAAATAAAGATCGAAAGAATGTTCAGCAGGGTTTAGTCCTTGAAAAAACGACTCGATCTTTTAAGGACAAATTGATGATTTGGGTTCGTGGTAATCTTTTGGTTCCTGACCCTCGGGTTTTTTGGGTGAGAACTGCTTCCAAAAAAGCGATCTCTCTGGTGAAAGAACATGATATAGGTACAGTAATAACAACAGGCCCGCCGCATAGTATGCATTTGATTGGCAGAAGAGTGAGGAAAGCCACCAAGGTAAAATGGGTTGCGGATTTTCGTGATCCATGGAGTGAATGGGATGTGTTAGAGAAGTTAAATACCAGCACAATCATCCGTGGCGTTCACAGAAAGCTGGAATCACGAGTCAAAGAAGAGGCTGATGTTGCAGTAACTGTGAGTGCTAGGTTAGCGCAATCATTTGGAGGCATTGAGGTACTGCATAATGGAGTCACATCAGATGCCTTGAATAAAAGTGAGCTCGAATTTTCCAACTTTACGATTGGATATTTCGGAATGTTGAATGAACTCAGAAACCCACGCCAACTATGGCAATTGCTCGATCAAATGTGTCGTGAAAATCAGGTTTTTGCTTCAAAACTGCGTGTGAGAATTGGAGGAATCGTCTCTGAATCCATAAAAGAGGAGATAGATGAATTAAGTGAACTTCGGAGTAAAGTCGAATTTTTGGGATATCTACCTCATGATTCAATGCAGGAAGAATATCGTAAATGCCACGTCTTATTGTTGTTACTGAACAAGTCCAATAATTCAAACTGGATTCTTCCCGTTAAATTTTTCGAGTACCTGAGTGCTCGGCGAATGATTTTAGGTCTTGGCGAACGAAAAAGTGACTTAGGAGACTTGATGAACCCTAAGGATGTCGGTGAAGTATTGTCTTATTCTGAAGTTGATGGTATCAGGAACTTTTTAGAAGATATTTTTGAAAATGAAAGATTACCCAATGACAAGGATGTAACATCTTTGCTTAGGGAATTTTCTCATGAAAACTTGGTCAAAAAACTGGAAGAATTAATTAGTGATGAGTAAAATTCGAATAGGAATTATTGGTTGCGGACGGATTGCCCAAAGGCATGCCAAACATATTAATAAGCTTGGAGTTTTAGCAGCAGTTTGTGATGCTAGAAAAGAGCGGGCAGATAATTTGGGCAAAGAGTATGGTGTTCCCTCTTTCGATTCTATTGATGATTTTCTTCAAACCAAAGAGATGGATGTGGTAGCCATCTGTTCCCCAAATGGACTGCATGCTGAGCATACAATAGCCTCTTTCAATGCCGGATTCCATGTTCTATGTGAAAAACCCATGGCATTAACCTCTTCGGACTGTGAGGAAATGATCAAAACAGCTGAAAGGTGCAATCGAAGATTATTCATTGTTAAACAGAATAGGTTCAACCCTGCGATCGAAGCAGTAAAGGAAAAAATTGACAGAGGAGATTTTGGGAAGATCTATTCGATTCAACTTAACTGTTTTTGGAACAGAAATTTTGACTATTACGAAAAATCCGAATGGAAGGGTACCAAGAAATTAGATGGCGGTACGCTATTTACCCAGTTTAGTCACTTTATAGACTTGTTATATTGGATGATCGGTGATGTGGAAGAAGCCTACGCAATGATTGAAAATTATGCGCATCAAGGGGTGATTGAGTTTGAGGACTCAGGAGCAGTTGCATTAAAATTCAAAAATGGAGTGCTTGGTACCGTGAACTATACGGTCAATTCCTTTGCAAAAAATATGGAAGGATCTATCACCATTTTTGGAGAAAAAGGGACTGTTAAAGTAGGAGGTCAGTATTTGAACAAATTGGAATACCAGTCTTTCGAAGGTGAAGAAATCGGAGAGCTGAAGGAAGGGAATCCGGCAAATGAGTATGGTGAGTACCAGGGCAGTATGAGTAATCACGATCGGGTTTATGAAAATCTCATTGATGTGTTGCTCAATGAAGGAAGTATTTCTACAAATGGACTAGAGGGGTTGAAAACCGTCGAGATAATTGAGAGAATTTATAAATCGGCCAATGCCTGAACAAACGTTCATTGTGGGTGACGCTGGAGGTACCGGTACTCAATGGAGAGTGGTAAACGATGGAAATATTGAGCAGTTTGAAACGATTGGGTTTAATGCTTTCACGCATAGCATTGCGGATCTTAAATCAAGCATAGCAGATGTTTTTTTAAAAGGGATTAAAAAAGATACTCCGGTATTTTTTTATGCTGCCGGAGCGGATACGACCCAACAGTGCACCGAGATTGCTTCTTCGTTGAGTTCATTATTTGGAAATCGAGTAATAGTAAAAAACGATCTTCTGGGTGTGGCAAGATCACTTTGCGGCAAGGAAGAGGGCAATGTTTGTATCCTTGGGACAGGAGCAAATGCATGTTACTACAATGGAGAAGAAGTGAATAAAGTAAGTGCTTCATTGGGATATGTTTTAGGAGACGAAGGGAGTGGTGCATACCTCGGAAAAAAGCTTTTACAAGGAGTCTTTAGAAAATACTTTTCAGACGAGGTGATCCATCTTTTTCAAAATCAATATAGCCTCACACCCCATGAAGCAATTCAAAAACTTTACACAACCCCAAAACCTAATCAACTTCTAGCCTCTTTTGCCCCTTTCATACATGAACACAAGCATCAACCGGATATGTTTAGATTGATTACATCTTCTTTTGAAGATTTTTTTGATGGATTTTTCCGGAACAGCACATCTGACCTTCCATTTCATTTTTCCGGATCGGTTGCATATCATTTCTCAGATATCTTAAGAGAGGTAGGAAATGAAAGAGGGTTTTATATTAAGAATATTGTACAGTCGCCAATTTCAGGATTAGTTTTATATCATCAAAAATATGAGTAAAACGTCTTTAACCGAATCAGATTCCCGTTATGATCATTTAGAGTCAATGACCGTGTCAGATTTATTGACCAATATCAATAAGGAAGATCAGTTTGTTGCTGGCACTGTTCAACAATGCATTCCCCAAATTGAAAGCCTGGTATCAGAAATTGTCCCCCGGATGAAAAAAGGGGGTCGTCTATTTTACATAGGTGCAGGCACAAGCGGAAGGTTGGGGATAGTAGATGCATCAGAGTGCCCGCCCACATTTGGTGTTGATCACGGGTTGGTTGTCGGAATTATTGCCGGAGGAGATGGTGCTATTCGAAAGGCAGTGGAATTTGCCGAAGATGATGCCAAGCAAGGTTGGAAAGACCTGCAAGAATTTAATGTTGGTAAGGAAGATACAGTTATCGGAATAGCTGCTTCAGGAAGAACCCCCTATGTGATCGGAGCTGTCGACTCAGCACATGAGTTTGGTTGTTTGACCGGTTGTATCACCTGTAATGAACATACAGCATTGTCCAAAGTTTCTCAATTTCCGATCGAAGCATTGGTCGGACCGGAATTTGTGACCGGTAGTACCCGAATGAAAGCGGGAACTGCTCAGAAGCTCATATTGAATATGATTTCTACCTCTGTCATGATTCAATTGGGTCATGTTTCCGGCAATAAAATGGTAGACATGCAGCTCAGCAATGATAAGTTGGTGGAGCGAGGCGTGTTGATGATAATGGATCAGTTGTCGGTCACACGAGAACAGGCAAATGATCTATTAGCTAAGCACAAAACTGTCAGGGCAGCCATTGCCAATTTTTCTAAGTCAACTACCTGATTCAAAATTTTCATTCTCTACTCGATTAGTTATTTTCGTGGCTGGGATACAGATCACTTTGCCAAATTTTGTTTGTTATCTATTTGTTAAATGTGGCCTGTGAAACTTAAACGTAAAGAAACGTCTGCTTAGATAGTAGATTCTACTTTTGCAACCTTGTAACTATAAACCAATTTTATGATGAAAAAAACTCTACTGACTTTAATGTTGGCCCTGAGTGTAACTGTAATCTTCGCACAGTCTACAGTATCAGGGAAGGTGATTGACGCGGAGACCGGTGAAGCTCTTATTGGAGCAACAATCCTTGAAAAAGGAACAAGTAATGGAGTCATTACTGATATGCAGGGAAGTTTTTCAATTGAAGTACCTAATGGTGCTACGTTGGAAATTTCTTATGTTGGATTCTTATCCAAAGATGTATCTAGTAGCTCAGATTTATCTGCGATCAGACTTGAATCAGATGCCGTTGGATTAGCGGAAGTCCAGGTAATTGCTTCATTTGCAATTGATCGTAAAACGCCGGTTGCTGTATCTAGAATCACACAAGCTGAAATTGAGACGAAAATAGGAAGTCAGGAGTTTCCTGAGATTCTTAAGTCTACTCCAGGTGTATACGCTACCAAAGCTGGTGGTGGATTCGGAGATGGAAGAATCAATGTTCGAGGATTTAACAGTGAGAATGTTGCGGTTATGATCAACGGAATTCCTGTAAATGACATGGAAAACGGTCGGATTTTTTGGTCAAACTGGGCTGGATTAACTGACGCAACTACAAGCATGCAGGTTCAAAGAGGACTTGGAGCTTCTAAAGTTGCCGTGCCATCAATCGGTGGAACAATCAATATTGTTTCTAAAGCGACTGATAGAGCTGAAGGTGGTCACGTGTATGTGGCAACAGGAAATGATGCTTATTCGAAAGTAGGATTTTCACTTTCTTCAGGATTGAAGGACAATGGATGGGCATTTACTATTTCAGGAGCTAAGACTCAGGGAGATGGTTACGTTGATGGAACCGAATTTTTAGGGTTCTCTTACTTTGCAAACATTGCGAAGAAGATTAACGATAGTCATGAAGTAACCTTCACCGCAGTGGGTGCAAAACAACGCCACGGTCAAAGACAAAACAGAAGCACACTTGAAGATTATGAATTATCTGAAAGTGGAATCAAGTACAACCCGGATTGGGGATATAAAAATGGTCAATTGTTGCATGTAGAAGATAATTTCTACCACAAACCACAGCTATCTTTAAACCACTACTGGACAATCAGTAACAAAACAGATGTCTCAACTGCAGTCTATGCTTCCTGGGGTTCTGGTGGAGGCGGAGGAACCGGTGGTGATTTTGACCCTGCCAGAAATAATCGAGTTGGTGGACCTTACGGTACACTTAATATCGATGCACTTGTAGATAGAAATGAGTCTAGTGTAACTGGTGAGTCTGAAGCTTGGCTAAGAGCATCAAGAAATGATCACAATTGGTACGGTATTCTTTCATCTGTAAATCATCAGCTGAATGAAAATATTACTTTATTGGGAGGATTGGACTTGAGAAGTTACCTGGGTAAGCACTTTTATGAAGTTACTGACTTGCTAGGTGGTGAGTTCATCTTAAATGATGATGACATCAATAATCCAGTGAGAACTTTAAGAAAAGGAGATAAGTATAACTACAACTACGATGGTCATGTAGGCTGGCAAGGTGTATTCGCTCAGGCAGAATATTCGAAAGAAAAGTTGTCTGCTTTTGTAACAGTATCTCTTTCAAATACTTCTTATGCTCAAACAGAGTATTTCAATACATTAAGTGATGAGACTAAGGCAAATATCAATTCTGATGCAGCTGTTAGAACCCAGTATGAAAATCTGGCAGGCGGAACTGAGGAGTTAAACGCATTATTAGCGGAGAATCAGAAAACGGATAATATCAATTTCTTCGGATATCAGTTCAAAGGTGGAGCTAACTACAACCTGGATGATTACAATAATGTTTATGCTAATATAGGAACGTTTTCTAAAGCTCCTTTCTACAGAAACGTGTTCACTGATCGAAGATCAAATGAAGCGAATACTGAAGCTAAGAATGAGACAATCTTCAGTGCTGAGATAGGTTATGGTATGAGAAGAGGTCCTTTGAGTTTGAATGTAAATGTTTACAGAACAGAGTGGAATAACAGAGCATATACAATCGTAAGAACGGACAATGATGGAAACACCATTTTCGGTAACATCACCGGAATTGACGCGCTCCACCAGGGTGTTGAAGTGGATGGAAAGTATACGGTAAATTCTAAACTATCGTTCACGTATATGGCTTCAGTTGGCGATTGGAGATGGCTGAACAACATCAACGATGTGATCATCGAAGATGAGAATAATGTTCAGGTTGGAGATCCAATTGATGTTTATATAGAAAACTTGAGAGTTGGGGATGCTGCACAAACAACCGCAGCTCTAGGTGTGAGATATAACTTATTGGATGGGTTATTCATTGGAGCTGATGTGAATTTCTATGATAACCTATATGCATCGTATGATCCTACCTCACGAACTTCTCCAGAGGATAATGTAGAAGCATGGAAAGTGCCTTCATATACGTTGATGGATGTAAACCTTACCTACAAGTTTATGATCGGTGATTTCAATGCGTCACTTTACGGTAACGTTTACAATTTCTTTGATGAGAAATATGTTGCAGATGCAAATGATGGAAGCAACAATGATGCTCAGTCAGCATTTGTTTACTACGGTTTTGGTAGAACCTGGAACTTAGGCCTTAAGGTTAATTTCTAATTTAAGAACAGTTTAGAATAATGAAAAAACTAAATATATATTCATTGATAATCGCTTTGCTAGCGGTTGTTGTTATCTCATGTAATCCATTACAAGATGACATAGATCAAATAGAGCAGAATCTCACTATCGTGAAAGATGTGGAATACACATTGACAGATGATGATTACGAAACATTGGATGAGATTTGTGGATGCACGGGCTTTGGAAACTTCGGAAGCGAAGAAGATGTGAAAGCCAATGTTCCTACCATTCTTGCAGAACAATTTCCAGCATTGGGCCTTGGTTCTTCTGCAGTAGTGACTTATGATTTTTTCAGAGGTTTCAATGACGATGTGGATGTTTATCTGGATGTTGTAGATGATTTGAGGTATGAATTAGGTGAGTCAGACTATGCAGTTGGAAGTGCAGAAGCAGGTGATGCCGGTTTCTTCAATAACACTGTGACGTTTGAGGATAATGTAACTGCCATTCTTAATGCTGGGGTATCTTCTCCAACTGATGGTCAAATTGTTGCAGTAACTTATGAAAAATCGGATCTGGCTTATTCAGATATCAATTTCACTTCAGCGTATTCTGAGGATTATACCAGTATCACGGATCTTTCAGCAAGTAGCTTTCAGCTTTTTGATTTGGAAGGAACCCAGGATTGGCACAAGTATGTGAGCTCGTATCCATATGAAGCTGCAAGGATGTCTGGATTTAGCAGTGGCAACCAGCCCAATACAGATTGGATGATCACACCAGCAGTTGACCTTACTGGATTTGATGATGCAGAGCTTAGAATCCAACATGTACTTAATTTCTTAGGAGATGGTGTGTTTGGAACTGATATTGCAATCAGAGTTTCTACCGATTATGATGAGGTAGACCCTGCAACTGCAACGTGGGAAGATTTGACTTTCGACGTAGAACCAGCTGGTGATAGCTGGGATCCGGTAGATTCTAAAGCCAGCTTAGCAGCTTATGCAGATGAGACTATTTATATCTCTTTCTACTATAAGTCTACAGCTGATTATGCTCCAAACTGGAGGGTAATTGATATTGCAGTCCTTCAAGGAGAGGAAGTTGAAAAGGATACGTATAATGAGTTTTATACTTACAATTCAGCAACAACATCATGGTCAGCCATTGATTACGAAGATGCTTACTTTGTATCAGATTCGGATTATAAAGCATTCGGCCTAAGCGCTGGCTACTTTACAAGTTCGGATAGAGCTGAAAATTATTTACCTGGTTTCTTATCAAAAACGCTGAGACCTTTTGCTCAGGAAGATGATACTCAGATCGTCATTTATGATTATGTCTCAAGTAGCTCAGGGGCTCAAGTCCGAGGTGACTTTTATACATTCACTGGTGGTGAATGGGTAGAGTATGCTTCGACCATTGAAGCTTCATTTAACTTCGGATTCAAAGAAGAAGGATGGGTTGCTGATAACACCATCAAGGTTTCATTCGGAACCGCTGATTATACCTGGATAGTGGACAACTTCACAGGGGTATACAATGGTGCAAGTAACATGGCTCAGTTTGGTAATTTTAGCTGTTTCAACTGGACAGAAGCTGAAAAATTTGATGTGATTAGTTCCAGATTGGAAGTACTATATCCTTCAATTGAGGAAGACCCACAACCTTTCAAGGTTACGTATTCAGAATTCTGTGGCGCTACCGCAAACAGAGTGATGACAGTAGTCTACTCAGGAGGCGAATGGACGTTGGAGAGCGATGAATAGTAATTAAGATCAATTAAATATTTAAAAGGGCTGATATTTTCAGCCCTTTTCTTTTTTACTTTTGTATTTCATTAAGCGCACTTTTATGAGAAGATATTCTTCATTCTTTTTATCTATTTTAATTCTGTCTTTAGCTGGATGTGGGGATTCAGAAAACCCCACAATTAAAGAAGATCCGGACCCGGTATTTGAAGGAGACCCTGCAGTAGTAGCGGACGCTTGTTACCCTGCTTTTGAGGAAGATGAATTGAATGTGGCTACCTGGAACATCAAGTTTTTCCCACAAAGAACAACCACAGTAGAAAAGGTCAGCGAGATCATCGAATCATTACAAGCAGATATTATTGCTGTCCAGGAGATAGCTGAGCCTGAAGAATTTGTCGATCTTGGAGAGGAGATTGATAACTGGAATGCAGTTTACAGCGACGTTAGGTATGGTCAGGAACTCGGATTTCTATATAAGGAAAGTGCGTTTGATTCTTTTGGAGAACTTACTCAATTATTTGATGATGATTCATACGCTTTTCCAAGACAAGCTGTAATGGTTGAAGCGACACATGTCAGTGGGTTGGATGTTGTGCTTATTAATATTCACTTAAAGTGTTGTGGAGAAGATGACAGTGAGGAGCAGCAAAGAAGGGCGTTGGCAAGCGCCAAACTCCAAACCTACATCAATGATAATTTGGACGATAAAGCAGTCATTTTATTGGGAGATTTCAATGATGACATCACCGATGGATTAGTAAGTCCATTTCAGAATTTCATTGACGCTGCTGATTTTACCTTTGCCGATCAGGCAGTTGCAAATGGTGACATTTCGAATTGGAGTTATCCTAGCTGGCCTAGTCACCTGGATCATATTCTAATCTCTGATGAGCTATTTGATATGGTCAGAGGCACTCAAACGCTTCTGTTAGAGTCGTGTATAAGTAATTATTCAACTACGGTCTCTGACCACCGACCGGTAGTGGCATCATTTAAATAATATGTTTTAGTGCATACCATTACTCCTTACGAGCGCTGGAATCAATACTACAATTCCAGTCACGATGAAAAGTCACCTTTTTCAGGTAAGGAGTACAATTATGACCTGTACTCCGAAAACATCTACGGATACTACATTGATCCGGCATGGGATTTTTTTGGATCTGAGACCCTCTACATCAAAATACTGTTTGCGGACTATGAGCTCGGATTTGCAGTCATAGAGATGATCGGTGAATGGAATGATGCAATCAACAATGACATTATGCAGTTCAAGCGAAATATACTGGAGCACATGATGGATTTCGGTATCAATAAATTTGCACTGGTAGGAGAGAACATCATGAACTTTCATGGGAGTGATGACTGCTACTACGAAGAATGGTTTGAGGAGGTAGAAGACGGTTGGATCGCCGGGATCAATTTCGGCGAATTCATCATCGATGAAATGAAAAATTACAACATTGATAACTACATCAATATGTCCGGCAGTCTGCAGATAGAAAAATGGCGAACGGTGCCTCCTTTAAGGTTTTATCAGCTGGTTGATGGATTAATTCAACGCAGGTTGGCTATCTAGTTTGAACTTCCTGTTTTTGTAATTTCTCAACTACTTCGGCCAGATTCAGGCGGTTAATTCTTTCAATTACTTCTTCACTGAGCTTTAGAAAATCTTCAGCTACTGCACTCTGATTCGTAAAAGCATACACAGATTCATTTTGTTCATTTGCTTCGCTTACACGGATAGATTCTCGAACCCGCTGGTCTAAAATCAAGTTTCCTAGCTGTTGTTCTGCCTCCCTGGCAATTTTCTGATGAAACAGGGTCTGCTTTCTGTATTGATTAAAGAAAATGCCAAGTATCTGAAGGGCATGCTCGTGATTGACACTTTGCAGATAGGTCAAGAGTTTTTTAAATCCAGCAACAGAGAACGATCCGGGTGTGGCTGGAATTAAGATGCTGTTGATATTGGCAAGAAATGACTTGACTGTCACACCAAAGTGAGTGGGGAAATCAAGAAGAATGAAATCATAGTCATGTCTGATAGCGGATAACAGCTTATAGAAAATGATGTGTCCAAAGGAAATAAATTGCGTGTTTGATTCCATTTCTGCCATCCGATAATCCCCGGGTATCAAGTGTAGGTATTGATGTATTTCCAGGGGTTGAATATCCGGTTGTTCATTGTGGAGAAATTCCTTCGTCAGCGAGAATAGTGAATGATGATGGTCTGAATCAGTAAGAGCTTGAGTAAGATTGGCTTGTGGATCACAATCGATGACCAGTACTTTAAATGACCTGGACCAGCTGTGAGCAAGGCTTAGCACGGTGCTTGTCTTGCCAACACCTCCTTTGAAATTATAAACTGCTATCGATTGGGACATCCTCTCCTTTTAATTATTATTCCCAGCAGCGATGATTGTGATTGTTAAAATAAGAAAATTTTTTCTTTAAATCATCCTAATTCTAATAAAACTATTCGATTATCTCTACTTCTGCCAAGTCAGAGATAAGGTACTTCTTTTTGGTTTGAATTTCCTGACAAACAGATCGGGTACGTTTATTTTCCAGCTTGATAAATGATTTTTTGTTGAAAACGAACGCTGTTCCTATTGCTAACTCTTTAAGCAGCAAAGAATCTGAGGGTTCGTCAAACTGCTTGAGGATTTGATACAGGACAGGATCTGAACAGCTGGACGCTTTCGGATTCTTAAAATATCTTTTCAGTGCTGCTAGTACGCTTACATGAAATACCTCAGGAAGAAGCATCGGCTCAGCGATTTCCTTAAACGCTTGCTTCCATTCTTTACCATGTGGCTGGATTCTTCTGCCATATTGCTTAAAAGCAACCAAATGTCCAACTTCATGCAGGTAAGTGACCAGAAATGCATAAGGATTAAGGTCGTTATTGACGGTAATGGTATGCTTGTTCGATTTGGGATTGAATCGGTAATCTCCAAGCTTGGTTTGCCGGGCTTTTTTTACTTTGAACTCAAATCCCAATCGTTCATAAAGCTTCACACAGTAGGACACAGAAGCTTCCGGGACAAACTTTTTAAAGACTTCCGCTGAAGTCATTTTTTCCTAAAGATCATTTTGATTGGGACTCCCCTAAAGTCGAAATGCTCTCGCATCCGGTTTGTCAGGTAGCGCTGATAAGGCTCCTTGATGTACTGCGGGAAATTGCAGAAAAAAGCAAAGTTTGGCGTGTGTGTAGGAAGTTGGGTGATGTATTTGATCTTGATGTAATGACCTCTTACTGCGGGAGGCGGATATTTTTCAATTTCCTTACCCATAATCTCATTGAGCTTCGAGGTAGAAATTTTTCTTTCCCTGTTTTCGTGCACCTGCAGTGCAAGTTCCAGCGTCTGCATGATCCGCTGCTTGTTTAATACCGAGGTGAATATTACCGGGATGTAATTCAATGGCCCAAGCTTCTCTTCCAAAAACTTGCGATAGGTATCAGCAGTTTTAGAGTCTTTTTCCTGAAGATCCCATTTATTGACCATTAAGACACATCCTTTCTTATACTTATGCGCCAATCCTATGATGTTCATGTCTTGAGATTCGAGTCCGGTTTCCGCATCAATCATGATGACGCAAACGTCCGAATCCTGAAGTGCTTGAATCGCTCTCAAAACGGAGTAAAATTCAATATTCTCTTTAACACGTGATTTCCTTCGAATCCCAGCCGTATCCGTTAGGATAAAGTCTTTTCCGAACAGATTGTATCGGGTGTTGATGGCATCTCGAGTCGTACCTGCAATGTTGGTAACGATACTTCTTTCCTTACCTACCAGTGCATTGACAAAAGATGATTTACCAACGTTAGGTCTGCCTAGTATAGCGATCCTTGGGATGTCTTCGCGCTTCAGTTCATCATCATCAAAACCCTGAACTACTTCATCCAACAGGTCACCTGTGCCCGCACCACTTGCTGCTGCTATGGCATAGAGTGGAGCGTCCAGTCCCAAAGCATAAAATTCATTAGATGCAAGCATCTTTTCCTGGTTGTCGGCCTTATTTGCAGCGATAAAGATGGGCTTATCTATTTCGCGAACGACATTGGCAAAATCTTGATCCAGTCCATGTAAGCCTGTATCGCAATCCACCATAAAAAGGATAGCCGTAGCTTCTTCCAGCGCTTCTTTTACCTGGGTACGAATTGCTCCTTCAAAAATGTCATCAGATCCCTCTACATAACCTCCGGTATCGATGACGGTAAATTTCTTACCGTTCCACTCACCGTATCCATAATGACGGTCGCGGGTCACGCCCGACTCATTGTCCATAATGGCCTGCTTACTTTCTATCAGGCGATTGAAAAGCGTGGATTTACCTACGTTAGGTCTGCCTACTATTGCTAAAATGTTTGCCATTTACGGATAAATACTTATTCGGAACGATTTAAAGCGCGAAGTTAACTAAAGACTGATCGTTAATTTCCATTTTGTGATAAGATGTACGTATCAATCTCTTTTTCCAGAATGGGTAATGGCACAGATCCATTCCTGAGTATCGCATCATGAAAAGTCTGTATATCAAAGCTTTCACCTAATTCATCAGTAGCCTTTGCACGTAAATTTTTGATGGTCAGTTCACCCATTTTGTAACTCACAGCCTGTCCTGGCCAACCAATGTATCTGTCTATTTCGGTGGTTACCTCGTGAAGCGATAAAGCGGTGTTTTCCGCCATGTAATCAATAGCTTGTTGCCTTGTCCATCCTTTGTAATGCAAACCTACATCAACCACCAGGCGGCACGCACGCCACATTTCATAGGTATACCTTCCGAAGAGTTCATAAGGAGTTCCGTACATGCCCATTTCTTCACCCAAATATTCCGAATAAAGTCCCCATCCTTCACCAAAAGCACTGATGTAATAATTCGCTCGATAAGCCGGAAGATCGGTTAGTTCAGATGCCAATGTTATTTGAAGGTGATGACCCGGCACTGCCTCATGCAGAGACAGAGCAGGCAATGTGTAAAGGGTCCTGCTCGATAGATTGTAGGTGTTGACCCAGTATATGCCGGGTTTATTTTGAGACCTGCTACCTCCAACATACCGACCACCGGTATATTTTGGTGCGATCGCATCGGGTACAGGCTCTACCGTAAAAGGCAATGAATACAGTTTGGAAAATAGCTTAGGCAATTGTCCTTCTGCCTTTTTGCTTAACCAGGCAGCCCTGTTTAATAGCTCCTGTCCTGTTTTTGGATAGAATTGAGGATCCGTTCGTAGAAATGCTAAAAAATCCGCAAAAGACCCTTGAAATTCAACATCTGCAATGATTTGATCCATCTGCGCTCGTATGCGGGCGACTTCAGTTAAACCAGTGGCATACACTGAGTCTGGGGTGATGTCCAGCGTGGTGAAGTGGCGCACCCGATTCTCGTAATAGGCTTTACCATTTTTGATTCCACTAATACCTTCTGTTTCAGGAGCAGCACGAAGGTATTTTTCGGACACAAATTCCCTTAGCTCCTGATAGGCTGGAATAATCTCATTGGTGATAATTTCATTTGCCTGATTTTGTATTTGAGTGCGCTCATCAGCAGGAATCTGGTCCGGGATATCAAGGACTGGGCGGTAAAACGGATGTTGCGTGGGATCTTCATTAACCCAGGTATCCAATAAGTTTAAGGCATTTTTGACGATGATTTTGGGTGCCTGTATTTTTTCTTTTATTCCGTTTTTCATAAGTCCCTGATTGTATACCAGGAAATCCGGAAAGGTCCTTAACCATTTAAAATAGGATTCATAATCAGCCGCTGAAGCGAAAGGAAGATTAGGCAGGAAAAAGGAGGGAGCGTTAAAAAAGCCACCTTCTGCGTTAAAAGGAATCAGGTAGATTTTGTAATCGATTTCACTGATCTGATTTCGAAGTTGTAAAACCAGGATGGACCTGTTGATGATCTCATTATTAGTCAGTTCCTCATCAGGGATTTGTTCCAACGCTGTGAGTAGGGGACGTAGCTTATCAACCTTTTCATTCTGATTTTCAATTTTCTGAAAAACGTACGCCTCCGGATGTTTCCCTCGCCAGATCGGGTTGGCTACTGAGTAAGCATCATTTAATTCATCAATACGCTCGACGATGGAAAGTAATTTTTCATTGGATTGACCGTGGACGAACATTGCTCCAATCAAAAAAAGAAGGGCCAGTAATTTTCGCATATTCTTGACTATTTGAGGATAGTCAAGTTAAGAAACAATTTGCTATTGCTTCCCGTCTTCGATTTTGACTTTTAGTGAGTCTAACTGAAGAGTATCCGGTTGCATTTGCTTCAACCTTAAAGAGTCCATTCGCATGGAATCTAATCTTAGCTGCTCCTGTATTGCAAGCTGTTCAAGCCTGGCGATCTCTTTCAATCGTGCAAGCTCTTCCTTTGCTACCTCTATAGCTTTATCAAGTACTTCATCCTTTCCAGCACGAATGCCAGCCGATGTTGGTCTAACGTACATATCAGGCACAATTCCAATACGCTGAGTCTCGCCCTTATCGGGATAATAAACACCTATGCCTGATAGTGATGAGTAGGATCGTTGAAACACACGCAGTTTGGTCACATTCCCATCCGCTCCCGATGTTTGGCTTCCGACGATGGTCACATTAGGAGCTGTTTGCAGGCACATGCAAGTAAATTCAGCATGACTCTGGGTCTTTTCGTTAACCAACAGGATGACTTTTCCTTTGTAGTAATCTTCGTTTTTCTCTCCGCAGGTACTGGCACCTGACCAGATAAACTTACCCGGGTAGGTATAATCAGGTCGGGTAAAGATCGCGAAGGTGGTATCTGAAGGGTTCAAATACTTTGCAATAGAGCGGTAGGTGCCTCGAGGGTAATTACGGACGTCAAAAATGAGTACAGCGTTATCCATTAACTCATCCATCATCTCATCGACTTCCTGAATAGTCAGATTTTTTAAATCAACATAGCCGATGGAGTCACCAATATTCTTCCACTTGGGATCAGTTTTTTCTTTAGGGTTGAGGTCCACTGATTTATAAAAGGTAATGTTACCGGTTTTAGTAACACCATTTCGCCGGATCGTAATTTCGCCGGTCTCTTTGATGCCCATAAATAAGGTATATGGAATTCTTGATTTTTTGACAGCTTCGTTAGACCCCCAGAGATATTTTTTTTGTGATTCGTGAAGGGCCGTGGCAGATTGATTATTTACTGTGAGCAGGATGTCGCCCACTTGAAGATCATCTTTGCGTGCTTTTTCTTCATCAATAACCTCTGTCACCATTATTTGGTCTTTCACCATTTCAAAACGGACAACAGGAAAATTGAAATAAGGAAGTTGATCTACCAAAGGTGGAATAAAAGCGCCATGACTGTCATCTACTTTTACGACCAGTTCCAGCATAGTCAGCTGAAAGTCCAGTTGGATCTTTGCTTCTAAGAACTTAGGGATCATCTCCTTCAATACATCGTCCCAGGGTTGGTCGGTTTTGTATTTGTAAGGAAAGAAATACTCAATGTAGTTCCAGTATCGAAACAAAGGAAGCAGTCTGATATTTTCACTCTCCCAACTCAGTCCATAGTCGGGATTTTCATTTTTAGGTTCAAATTGCGCCACATTCCCTTGTCCGATGTAATGATGTTTGCCTTGAAACCGGTTGTTTTCAATGTGCATCAATGACTTTTTTAATTCATCAGAAAATCGATTGTCCTGAGTCCAGGAGAGGTCAAAGTTTTTCAGAAAAAGCTCATCTTCGCCAGTTTGATTACACTTGGTGCAAGGCTTTACCTGGCCAATGTAGTAGATCCACCGGTTCATGTATTCGGAAAATGCTTCGTAGGTACGGATGTTTGCGGTGTTCTTAAGAACCCCTTGCAATTTTTCATCCCAGTCAAAAGCTCCCTTGCCTACGAGTGGGTGATAGTACTTTAGAAATCCCCAAATCTTGCAGGTATAATAAAGTTTGTCAACCTCGGATAGCTCCTGAGACGTATTGTTCAATTCAACCCTGCTAAAACTGGATGAGGTGACGCTTAGAAGGATGATGCAAAAAAGGAATGAACGCATGACCGGGTTAGATTGGTTTAGTAGCCAAACCTAGTCAACTTTCTGTCGTCTTTCCGCCAATCTTTCTCCACTTTTACGAAAGTCTGCAGGTGAATTTTCTTTCCAAAGAAAGCTTCCATGTCCTTTCGGGCTTGCATACCTACTTTTTTAATGGATTCTGCCTTCTTTCCAATGATGATTCCTTTTTGGCTGTCACGCTCCACAAATATCTCGGCATCTATGTGAATGATGGTTTCTTCTTCCTTAAAGGAGGTGACTACCACCTCTGAACTATAAGGGATTTCCTGTTGATAATTGAGGAATATCTTTTCCCGGATAATTTCTGCGCTAATGAAGCGTTCGCTCTTATCTGTGATTTCATCTTTAGGGAAAAATGCCGGGTGCGTCGGCAGTAACTCCAAGATCCGCTCTTTTAATTCCTGCACCCCTTGATGCTCCAGGGCAGAGATGTTCATAATCTCCATGTCCGGATAGAGCTCTTTCCAGTAGTTGGTTTTGTCATAGGCCTGAGAGCCCTTGCTGGTATCTGTTTTATTGACAAGGAATATCACGGGCGCTTCGGCTCGTTGGGCCATTTCCACCAACTGGGGATAATCATTTTTGTCTTCCAAAGCCACCATGAACAGGATAATGTCTGCATCATCCAATGCCATGCGTACATATCCCATCATTTTCTCCTGCAGCTTGTAAGCAGGGTCAATGGCACCCGGGGTATCTGAGAATACGATCTGATAGTTTTCATCATTTAGAATGCCAAACATGCGATGACGCGTTGTTTGCGCCTTGCTACTCGTGATGGCAATTTTCTCATTCATCAATGCATTTAGCAAGGTGGACTTACCTACATTGGGCCTGCCGATGATGTTGACAAAACCGGACTTAAATTCTTTCGTTTCACTCATTGAACTGACAAAACTATGCGGATAACACTAACCATACTAATACTGGCACTTTTTACCTCCTTAAATGCGCAGGACGCTGAGGTGGAATTAATTAAATCTCAGGCAGATCAATTTTCTACATATTTAATGAATGGCGAGCGGGACAAGGTAGTAGCGATGTACACTAAAGATGCAAAAATCTTTCCTTCCGATCGCGACATATTGGAAGGTGAAGAACTGGCGAATTACTGGAATCCACCCGGTGAGCGGTCCTGGAAAACAACAAAACATCGTTTTATGGCAGTAGAGATCAAGATTATGGGCGATGAGGCGTATGATTATGGGTATTATGAAGGTACTTCAACCAATGGAGAACAAACGTCTGATTGGAGGGGTAAATATGTGGTTATCTGGCGAAAAGAGGACGGAGTGTGGAAGATCTACCTTGATATCTGGAACAGGATTAAAAATGACTAAGTATATTTTGAATTCTATTTGGTAAGAAAATATAAGCAGCGTAATTTTGCACTCATATCGCGGGGTGGAGCAGTTGGTAGCTCGTCGGGCTCATAACCCGAAGGTCACAGGTTCGAGTCCTGTCCCCGCTACATCCAAGCCTCAGAGTAATCTGAGGCTTTTTTTATGCCCTTTTAAGGACGAGAAGTTTATCCCGTGCTTGACACGGGAAGTCCTGTCCCCGCTACTAGAAACAGAAACCGATTCAGCAATGGATCGGTTTTTTTAGTTATTGCTCACTCAACCTGCTTACCACTTTCGTTCTCGATAGTGTTCAATTTTACTCATTAATCATTGCTTATCAGCTTAACATCGCTTCGATTATTCTCAGCATCGGTATCAATCAACTTATGGTATGGGTCTATACCAACTTCGATAGGTTTTTTATCCACAATAATTGCGAGTTCATTATGAATGGAAGTAATCTTATGTTTCTTCAGGTGTAACTGCTCTTCATTTTCACCAAAAATGCCAATGTCCAGGTAGTCTGCTAACTTAATTGAACTCGTGTTTCCCCATTTCGCCACTTCAGTTCCATAACTACGATTTCCTTTTGCATCGCTTCTAAACTTACTGACGTGAAACTCAAACGTTACCTGATATTGTCCATTTGCTAACTTTTTGTAAGTGGCACTAATCATTTTGTTGTCATACAAAGTGATGGTCTCAAACATGTCTGTAATGGTGTATTGAAGGGAATCTGGAGTTGCAGACCTGAGAAACTCCACCAACTCCAATGAAGTAGTGTAGGGTGCCTCCTGAAACTTTACTTTTTCAATATAGCGGCTTAGGGCGTCATTCATTTTATCCTCGCCGATGTAATCGCTCAGTGCATACAACACCACAGATGCTTTGGAATATCGAATGTACGGTTGATTATCTTCATAAATCACTGTGTTTTCGCCTTTTGGATCACTACCCCGATCGCGAAGATATTTGTCCGTGGCGTATTTGAGGTATTTCCGCATTTTACCTTTTCCATAGTGCTTTTCAAGCACCTTCAAACGAACATAATCGGCAAGTCCTTCTGCCAAAACACCAGCGCCAGCTACATCCGCCCCAATGACTTGATGCGCCCACCATTGGTGCGCCATTTCATGAACAGTAACATCAAAGGCGTAATCCACTCCTCCTTCCTCAGAATCATCTACATCTGCAATAAAACCACGTCCCTCAGAAAAAGGGATGGTGTTGGGGTAGGCTTGTGCGAAATTCCCAAACGTTTTTGGAAACTCAATTATCCGTGCCTGTTTATGCTGATAAGGACTGAAATTTTCTGAGCAATACACCAGCGCGGCTTTCATTCCATCCATCATTCTATCCAGATTATATTCATGTCCCTTGTGATAATAAATCTCCAAACTAACGTCATTCCAACGGTCTTTTTTGATTTCATAATTAGCAGAATTGAAAGAATAGAGATTGAGCATTTTACTATCCATTTTATAATGAAAGTATCTGCGTCCATTCTCTACCCATTCTTTTTGTAAATAACCGGGCGCAATGGCTGTTTGGTCTATCGAAGTACTGAAGATGGTTTCAAAATTGACCCAGTCTGAATCTTTGGATAGGGAATGATTTGCTAAAGCGGCTGTGTCAGAAGGTGATGGTGTGGGAGACAATTCAGGCAAACCAAACTTTTTTCTAACCTGATCATCCACTAACCCACCCCCGGGAAACCCAAGTGTAGGAAATAGTTTGTGTTTATTTAGAAAGGTGCCGTTGCTCAATACTGGGGAATGAGTACTCAAGAAGGTGTTGGGTTTGTTCCAAACTTGGAAGGTAAGCTCTAGACTGTCACCGGGCATTAGCGACTGTGTCAGTAAGTATCTATTGAACCTGAAAATGGTATCCTCTGATATAATCTCGGTAGGTTTATTAAATGCAAAGCGAGAATAGTAATCATTGTACTTAAGGAAAATGGTATCAATGCTTACTGTAGACTTATTCACCATTTTGTATGTGCCACCTGCTTTGAAATCAAGTGACTCTGGAAATATGTCTAGGAAGGTATTGATATCTGTAATTCGTGGCTGCACAGCGCCAGCATGATGCCCATATTTCAATTCCCATTCTGCACGATACTTTTCAATTTCCTTTGAAGAAGCGCGTGAATTTTCAATGTTGTCTTCGTAGTAAATTCGAAATCCCATTCCTAAAAACCAAGTAGTATAATGAAGAATACCATTCTATTGGAGCCCTTAAATCGAGTATTCATCACGCTCAGTCGTTCCCGAAAGGATACATGAAACCCACGATCCATCAAAAAGCCTGCGCCTATTAGTAGGAGTAATCCTGCAAGCATCCAATACAATGTATAGGCATAAAATGGAGATAGACTACTTCCAAAACCATTCATATCTGAATACCATGTGCCTGGACCTCTTCCATACACAAATACATCCTGCTCCACACCAATCATCCTAAGCAAAGGAGTGGCACAAGCCATGAATATCATGATGAGTACGAATGTGCCGACGTATGCGTTTCGAACGATCGTTTGTATAAAAAATGCAAGAAAAGCCCAGATCAAGAACTGCCACAAATTCGTGCCAAACAAACCGATTACATACAGGTCAATTTCAACATTATAGTAGCCTTTGGATAACTGAAAAATGATACCTGAGATCAGGACCATCAGTAGCATCACGAATTGCATTTTGATTAGGGCAATGAATCTTGAGCCAAGCAAGACCCAATTGTGAGCAGGGGTTGTGTCAACCAGGGGTTGCATTTCAGTTGATTTGGCACGCTGAATCAGTAGCCCTGAATACAGGAACGTGCAAACAATCATTGCAAATTGGAAAGCTTCGCTATAGTTGATCATCTTCCAGGTTACAGGTATCATACCAGTGCCTCGCACAACACCGGCTTGCGAATGTTCCACTATGATCATAATGACGCCAAATAATGTAAGGGCAACAAATGGCCAACTTTTCAAAATGAATTTCAGGTCAAGGTTGGAGAGTTTCCACATCACCTTTACGTTTTGTAGAAATGAAAAGTCAAATTTCACCTTTGGAAGTATCACTTGGGTGATGTTGCCAAAATTAGGAGGCATGGTACGCTCGCTCGCTTTTTTCCGAAAGGAAAAGGAAAGCGCCTGTTGGCCAAAGTAAAAGGATCGATACGCTACAGCTGAAATTAATGCAGCCATACTCAGCCAGGTCAGTCGGTTATAAAGAATGTACCCTGTAATAGGGATATGAAGCTCATTCATCTCCGCGGCTGTCCAATATTGAATGTAGAATTGGGTGGCCGAGTAACCAAATGGGTCCATGAAAGCGGCGAGTATACGGTTTTCTGGGTCTTGTAGCAGTGAATTTGTCAATCCTTGAATTAGCGAAAGGGCAATAACTGTGATGAAGCCAGCTGTGAGGTTTCTGGAAAACATTACTACAGCGAAAACAATCGACCCGTACAATATTGTATTGGGTAGGGTGTAAACAAGGTAAACATGCGCGTAGGATAGCAAATCAAACGGTATAGTAAGTGCTTTGTTAGTGCCCGGTAATACAGCTCCTACGGCCAGCCCAATTCCAATAAAAAGGACAATGATAGTGACTATCAGAAGCGAACTGAGAAATTTTGCAGATAAATAATTGGCCTTAGTGAAAGGGTAAGCGTACAGAATTTTATGCATCTCACAGCTAAAGTCTCTATACACAGACATACCGAAAATGGTGGGAAATAAGAAAATGATCAGTGTGGAGAGCGTATTAAACATCCCCATAATCGATGAAGGTGAATTCACTATTTTGCTACTAACGACCGTAGCGCTCACTTCATCTAAGATACCTGCGGATATGGAGGCAACCAGCAATGCAGCGATTAAGAATATGTTGCAATAGATATAGAATACTGGTCTGGTAAACCAATAGGAGAGTTCCTGTTTAAAGATGGAATAGAACATGTTGATGAGTTTTTTGATTAAATATTGAGGGACTTTAAGCGACTACTCGCTCGTCATCTTTTAATGTGTGGAAGTACACATCTTCTAAGTCTGGTATGACACTCTTAAAATCTCCATCTGGCTTAGATGCTGAATAAATCCGTATGTTCAGTCGATTCTCCTGATTGTAGTTGGAAGACAGCACCTGAAAGGTTGATTGTGCTGTGTCGAATTCCTCGGGATCAATGGTGCTACTCCAAATTTTTCCTTTAAAATCTTTGAGTGCATCCTGAGGAATGGCATGTTTCAAAATCCGACCTCTGTTTAAAATGGCCATGTCTGTGCATAGCTCTTTCACATCGTCTACAATGTGAGTAGAGAAAATGACTGTACTCTTAGTTCCTATTTCCCTAATCACATTCAGGAATCGAGTTCTCTCAGCGGGATCTAATCCTGCGGTTGGTTCATCTACAATGATGAGCTTTGGATTATTGAGAAGCAACTGCGCAATTCCGAAACGCTGCTTCATCCCTCCGGAATATCCGGCAACATACTTTTTACGAACATCAAAAAGGTTGGTAATGGTCAGCGTTTCATGCACCAGTTTCTTCCGGTCAACTTTAGATTTTACGCCTTTCAAGGTGGCCAGATAATTCAACAGACTTTCAGCTGACATTTTGGGATACACCCCAAAGGATTGAGGCAGGTAGCCTAGGCATTTTCTTAGATCGGTCTGCTCTTTTAGAACATCAATATCTCCAAAAGTGATGGAGCCAGTATCTGGCGGTTGCAATGTGGCGATCGTCCGCATAAGTGATGATTTGCCAGCACCGTTTGGACCTAGCAGCCCAAACATTCCTGTACCAATTTCTAGGTTCAGGTTATCGATTGCCTTCACTCCGTTGGCGTAGGTTTTTGTTAAGTTTTCAATTGTTAATTGCATTGTAGTGGTTTATTGTTTTCAATCTTTGACTAAAATCTTAGAGCTATGAAAGCTTTACTGCTGTGCCGTAGGCGAGGATTTCGGAAGTCGCTTGCATCACCATCGAAGTAGTGAATCGTATGTTGATGATACCATCTGCACCCATTTGCCTTGCCTCGTCAATCATCCGTTTCATGGCTTGATCTCTAGATTGCGAAAGCAGCTTGGTGTATTCGTCAATTTCACCGCCAACGATGTTTTTCAGCCCTGCGAAAATGTCTCTTCCAACATGTCGCGCTCGTACAGTACTGCCTTTGGCGATACCCACGATCTCCGAAATTTCTTTACCTGGTATCGATTCTGTGGTTGATATAATCATTTTTTATTTGTTAAATAACTGTTTTAATTAAATGGGTGACCACTCCTGTATTGTTGATTTTTAGAAACGCTACAAGTCCTTTTTTCTGTAATAGTTCACAGTGGTGAAAAAGGATAGCCAAACGATGAATAATGTAGCTAAGCTGAATAGCATTAGGTAGCCATTATTCCCTGGGATGTAATCATTTAGAAAGCCTGCTCCAGGAGAAAGAGTTGTCCAAAGCATTGCTGGCATCACGAAGATGATAACAGAAATTATCAAATTGATTCGATAGAAAACGAAATAGTATAGGGCTAGCTGAAAAATCCCATAGAAGCACGCAAAAACGAGCAGACTTATACTGGTATAAACTGGCTCTTGGTGTAAAGTGGCAGTTGTGAGATTGAATACGATAAAGTGGAGTAGTGTATTTGCCAACATGATGATAGATGAAGAGAGGAATCGTGCAAATACAATTTCTCTTCGAGTCACAGGTAGGCTGGCGGTGTGCATCCTCACCACGCTATTGGATTGTTCTGCAGCAAACACTCCAAGGATGATCATAATGATGTTCCCAATTCCGGAAGAGAATATTCCTAGTGTATTGGTATTGATAAAGGTGATGAACATGCTGAACACCAATATGAATGCTGATAGCACTAGAATCGACGTTTTATAGGCCTTGAAATCTCTGAAAATGAGTTGTTTGATCATCGTTTTGTTCATAGGTCTTTGTGTTTAAATACGTGTATGGAGATGATAATTGAACCGCCTAAAATCAAGAAACCGAAAACAGCAAGCTCTACTATTAAAGCGATAGGGTGTTGATTGATGAGGGTGATGTATACTTGGTAAAGAAGGTCAGTAGGGTTAAGCATATTGACAGTGAGCACGGTCACTATCATCAGAACAAGGAGACAAAATCCGTATACAATGGCTCCTTTTGCCATTCCAAAGCGGAAGAAAAATGGAAATGAGAAAGCATCTGAAAAGGTGAGTATGATAAAGGAGAAAATCCACAAAGGTGGCTGATACATAAAAAGATGCGCTGCTCTTAATGCCTCATTTGAACTGAAGGTGATCGCAAGAAAATGCACGCCTAAAGTGACCAAAACAAGCATCGCAGAGGAAAGGTATTTCCCCAACACGATTTGCTTGCGATTGACAGGAAGTCCGGCAAAAAAGAGATCCGCATTTGACTCATTGTCACTTATGGTAAATACTTTGGATGCTATCATCGTGCTTAGGATGACGGCCAAAACATATAATTCTACTTCTATATCTACCTTCGCTTTGATGGTGATATTGAACCCCGCACTAATGCCTGCGATGACGACAAAGAGCAAAAGCAAGTACATCGTATTGGCTCTGAAATCCTTTATTACCAACTTTAACATTAGCGTGCGTTTTTGAGCTGAAGGTTGTGGAAAAACATGATGTCTTCGAGCGATGCTTTGTCATAAACAGCCTGATCGCCAAATACCTTTTTTGAAGTTTTCAAATCAGCGGTAAGTCCCTCAAAACCATATTCGCCACTTCTTACAGCGATCATGTTCTTTTTTGTGTCATCATCAAGCAAATCATTTCCTCCTTTTATCAATGCGTATGCTTCGTTTACCTCATCTGTTGTCCTCGAAAACACTACTTGCCCATTGTTTACGTAAGTGATGTAGTCAGCTGCCTGCTCTATATCGCTTGTCACGTGGGAGGAGAAAAGAATAGACTTGTTTTCGTCTTGCATGATTCCTCGTAGGAAGTCAAGCATCTCCCTTCGTACTACAGGGTCTAAACCAGAAGTGGGCTCGTCCATTATGATGAAATCAGCATCATGTGATAGGGCGATGGCAATCGAAGCTTTCATGGACATACCTCGTGAAAATTTCTTTATTGATTTGTTTAGAGGGAGTCCAAATCGATCTACCAAATCATTGAAAGCAGCGTCATTCCATTTTTCATAAAATGGCGCAATTACATTTTTCAATTGCTTGAGGTTGAGGTGTGCGTAAAAAGTAGGTGTATCGTATACAAATCCAATACGTTTCTTGATGTCTACTTCCTGCTCTTGATGATCCATTCCAAATATTTTGATAGACCCTTCCTGCTTCATCACTAGGTTCATGATCGTTTTGATGATAGTGGTTTTTCCTGCACCATTCGGGCCAATTAGCCCCATGATGTATCCAGTTGGTAGATTGAAGGAGACGTTGTTCAAGTGAAAGCCTTTGTAGCTCTTTGAAAGATTTGATATTTCTAAAGTATTAGTCATTGTCATTAAATAAAATGTTTAGCATCTCTTCAAGTTCCTCTAATCCGATTCCCATTTTCTTAGCTTCAGTGACCATTTCCGTCATCTGATCTTCAATCGATTTCATTTTTTTCTCTCGAAGCATTTCTTTGTTTTGAATAGCTACGAATGTTCCTTTTCCTGCTACTGTGTCAATGAAGCCCTCTTTTTCAAGTTCTTCATATGCTCGTTTTGTGGTGATCACACTGATGTGGAGTTCTTGCGCAAGCTTCCGAATGGAGGGTAATGGAGCGCCCTCGTCTAGATCACCAGAAATGATCTGAGTTTTAATCTGCTTGCCTATTTGCTCGTAGATCGGCTCAGGGGACGCATTTGAGATAATTACTTTCATCTATTTTGCACTAAAATCTTAAATTGTAACTATTGTTAATAGTGTATATACTGTATATATACGCAAGTATAACACTTTTGTTTTAATTCACAATTATTTTTCTTAATAAGGAAGAGTTATTGGATTGCGTGTTTAGATATAAACACCAATTATTTTAGAAGAAGATTTGTTTTTTCACAAACTAGCTAGCGCTCGTTTGCAACGAGTGCTTTCATAACAATGTGATGCTTGCAAGCTACATTTTGAAATAGACACGCGTCACAGACGTGCCAGCCGGGAGTGCTTTCAAAATAATTTAAATAGGCACAAGCGGACGCTTGCGCCAGTTAAAGGGGGATGTTTTGCCGCATTCTTGACAACCTCCTAACCCCCTTTGATAAGGGTGAATTTGGAACCTGAAAGGGCGGATCGCACGTCAAGAAGCTCAAGTTCGTACTGCTTCGAGGGAAACTTGGTTAGAAACAATGAGCTTATTCTCGATCTTTTCGAATAAAAATAAAATCGCCACCTTCATCACCTGTATCCATGATAACGCCATCCTGAGGGACGGTTAGACTGTTGTTGAGAACACTTCGCCGCACTTGCGTAAAAAGCTCACTTGCTGGCAAAAAATCCCTTTCATTGTCTTCCAGATACTTGACCAAATAATTGAAGAATACAGAATTGTCTGGTACGGTGGAAAGCGTGCCTGAAGTTATGGCCCTGCGACTGGGCATTCTATAAAGCAGCTTGATATCGGTAGATGCTTTCCGGATGTCCTCACCACCACGTGTTTTAAAGATCCCGCCACTGAAGCAGGCATCAGAAATAAGTAAGGTATGTGCCGTGTTAATGCCTCGAATTTGCTCACGCAGATCACTATTTGACAACCAGTTGGAAGGGTTGTCTTTATCTGCATCCACCGGCCACCAATATCCTTGCGCCACCTGTTCGTCCCAGAAACCATGACCGGCATAAAAGATGAGCAAATTATCATTAGCGGTGAGTTGCGTGCGCAGCTGATATAACGTGCTGAATATCACCTCACGCGGAGCATTTTCGAGAACAACGATATTGCCAGAGTCAAAGCTGTAGTTATTCTCGAGGACTGATTTTAATTTAAGTACATCTTCATGAGGCTTTTCCAGATCGAGCGCATCGTCGTGATAATTGGAGTTCCCGATAAGCAAAGCGTGGTAAGAGCCATTTGGCTTGACGATATTCGATTTATTTCCCAAAGGCTCCTGATTTCTTTGTGCAACGATTTGTTTTGATTCGGCAGACGATTGATTTTGTATGTCTGTGAGGGCTTCTTTTACAATGGCCGGAGTTTCCATGAGGTAAAGGTCCCCTTCTTCCCAGCTTGCATACAGCATGATGTCGTTGAAGGGGGTAATGGAAAGGGCAAAAGGCTCTTGATCAATGGATTTTACCCCATAAGGAACCGACCACTGACCATTCGCTAATTGCTTCAAATAAAACCATCTCATGTGTTTCTCTGATTTTAGCGCACCAAGTACCAAAACTGATTGATTGTCAATTCCGATAACGTCAAGGATTCCTCCAAACTCTTCAAAAATGTGTTCAGTTTTCTTTGAGAAGTCCTTCGTGTCGGTGTAGCGCCAAATGATATTAGACTTTTTGGCATTATCAGAGAGGTACAATACCGAATTATCATAAGAGAAGCTGGGAGTAAAGTTAAAATATGAATAATCTCCTGGGTCGATTATGTCTCGAAAAAGACTCCATTCCCCGTTTGGTTGTTGCTCGGTAAGGTAAATGTGATGCTCATTTTTGCCGTGTAGCATCAGGATCATTTTGGTAAAATCATTGGAAAATCGAAAATGCACATGACTCTCATGATAGATCACGCCGTTGATGAGTTCAGTTAGCTGATTTGGAGTGTATACCCATTGACTTCCGTCAAAAACAAATCTCTTTACTTCATAATTTTCGACGGTCCCTCGAGCGACAAGGACGGATGAGTCGGGAAGCAATGCTCCGGATACTTCCTGATCCTCGGTATTGATTGGTTCTGGTAATCGTTGTGCAGAGGTAATTATTACCAGTAAACAGGATAATTTGATAATCAGTAAGTATCGCATAGCACTATAAAGATAAAAAATTGGTACGGTATATCCGATTCTTACATTTAGTGTCTCATTTTACCCAGCTGAAGTGCTTTTCTACCAGCCGCTCTTTGTTTTCTTCCATGTATTTGATGAGTTCAGACTGTGCGGGAGTTAGCGCTTTGCCCTTATTATAAATCAAATTCCAGCGTGTGGTGATTGGTAAGCCCGGCAAAGGGTAGAGCGCAATGTGCTCTCGGGCAAGCGCAGTTCGTAATCCAATCAGTGGCACGATAGACACTCCAAGACCCGCATTGATGGCTTGTTTTACTGCTTCATTGGATACCAACTCCATCGATTTACCTACTTTAATATTTTTGCTTTCCAGGTAATTGACCATCGCATTACGAGTAGCAGATCCTTCTTCCCGAAGCAGCAACGTGACCTTTTCCAGATCTTTTGGTTTTTTGATACGTCCTTCAAATTCCATATTCCCCACCAGGTTTAACTGATTCTCCATAAGTTCCACCTTATGAACCTTAAGGTCATCAGGTACCACAGAGACCAGCGAAAAGTCACTATCATTCTTGTGGAGCCCCTCAATCACCCGGTTCTTATTTGATACATCAATGGAAATCTCTACACTGGGGTAGCGATCCATAAAGTCTTTCAAAAAGTAAGGGATCACGTACTTTCCGGTGGACACTACTGAAATCTTAATCTTGCCAGTAAGTAAGCCTTTATGCTGATCGATCGTATAGCGGATGCCGTCCGCTTCTTCAAGAATTCGACGACTTCTTATGGCGATCTCTTTACCAAAATCAGTGACGTAAAGCTGCCTGCCTATCACTTCTGTAAGAGGTAATTCGAATTGCTCCTGTAATTTTTTTAACTGAATTGAGATAGCAGGCTGAGTTAAATGAAGATCCTCTGCTGCCTTTGTAATGCTCTGATAATCAGAAACCTTAAGAAATATTTTTAACTGATGCAAGGTATAATGCATATACTTATGTTTATGTAATTCATAATAAAATTAAATAAAAATTAATGAATAACCCCTATTAGTTTCGCAGTATCAATTATAAAAAATTAATGATATGTCACTTTTAATGAAATCAGTTCCGGTAAGCGAGTCGCAATCTCAAACACATGAAACAGCGCGCTCCAAAAGCAACGAATCACATGACGAGATGACCCTCGTAATGAAGACAACAAATACGCAAATCAGTTCCATGTCAGATGAGATGAAAGCAAAGAAGCGTAGAGCTTCAGCATCGCTCGAAGAGATGTTTAGAAATACGGTAGAGGATAAAGGGCAGCTAGATGCTCTTAAATCCAGTTGGACGTCTGATGATGAGTTGGAAATAGAAGGAATCTCTCAAATGACGCTACATAGTTTTCTATTAAAAGCAGAGGAGTTAGGAAAGAATATTACCTACACAAGGACTTTAAAAGTCGAGATCACGGACTAACTCAATCTCAATTAGAAAAATCAAATAAGTGAAAATGAAAAATTTCAGATTTCTTCTTATCGGTGCAGTCGCAGGAGGTGCTTTTGGTGCCAAGATCGGTGCTTACTTGTCCAACTTGTTGGAAGTATCTGCCTCATCCCTTTGGATCAATTCAGGATTTATTTACGGGATGTTTAGCGGAACCTTATTAGTTGTGGCATTCTTAGTCGCATTTGCGATAGCTGGGTATCAGCAACAGCCACGAGGTTACTCTCAAAAAAATATGGCAAGGGCCTGAACATCTCGCTAAAATCAAAAAGACATGCAAACAACATTGTTAACATTTGTCCCACTCCTGGCGCCTTTTTTACTTCTTGGTTATGCCGGGCTTCTGGCCATGCGCAGATCAAGCGAGTCTGAGGTATTAAAGGTTAGTGGAGAATCTATTGGTTTGATAGGAATAGTCATTGCGCTGATTTGTGCAACAAGGGTATTCATTAATGGTCCATTTCAGTCCACTTTGCTAGGTATAAACGAACTGGGCTTTTCGATCAGATTAGATGCGCTAAGTGTGTCTATGCTGGTAATGATTGCGATCCTGGGATTTGTTATCCTAAGGTTTAGCGCCAACTACCTGGATGGGGAGAAACGAAAAAGTGTATTTTTTAGTCGCCTGGCAGTAACTATAGCTTCGGTGGAGTTGCTTATTCTTTCAGGTAACCTATTTCAAATCTTCTTTTTCTGGGTGATTACCAGCGTTTGTTTGCATTCGCTGCTGGTCTTTTATCGAAAGCGACCTCAGGCAGTAGCTGCTGCTCGAAAAAAGTTTATAGTCGCACGTCTTGGAGATATTAGCTTACTTCTTGCTATTTACTTTATTTATCGATCTCTTGGGACAGGTAACCTGAGTACTATTTTTGAAATCGTCCAGTCAGAAAGTTTTGTAATGGATGGATGGTTAAACTGGGCAACAGCCTTACTAGTAATTACTGCGGCGCTTAAATCAGCTCAGTTTCCTACACATGGATGGTTAATAGAAGTAGTGGAAACACCAACACCTGTTTCTGCATTACTTCATGCTGGATTGTTAAATGCAGGACCATTTCTAATGGTTCGCATGAGCTTTCTGATGATAGAGTCTTCTACCGCATCCATGATGCTAATTATAATCGGAGGTCTTACTGCAATGATTGCATCGGTAGTTTATATGACTCAAGCTTCAATAAAAATTGCATTGGGATACTCAAGTGTAGCTCATATGGGATTTTCTTTGATGATTTGTGGTTTTGGAGTATATACAGCAGCCATCCTCCACGTAGTGGCCCATTCTTTCTACAAAGCTCACGCCTTTTTATCCTCCGGAAGTGCAGTAGATGTAGTTCGTTCTAAAAAATTCACTCTTCCAAAGCGAAAGGGCAGCATCCTTCGATTGATGCTGAGTATTTCACTGGCGTTAGGAATGTACTTTTTGTTCTGCAACATATGGGGAATCCACCCAGAACAAAACTTCAACCTGATGGCAATCGGCTTAATCATCGTGATGGGCCTTGCGCAGATGTTGGCAGCAACCATCGATACCAAAGGCAGTGGAAAAGCCATAGTGCTGACCATCGGAATGGCACTAATCGTCTCTACATCCTTTTTTACATTGGAGCATGGTGCAAGGGTTTTGCTTGGCTCGGAAATACCTGAACTGCAACAACCCGTCATGATCGTACAGTGGGCTATTGCTAGTCTGCTAGTCTGCTATGCCTTCATTATCGGATTACAACTTTTAGCACCGCGCCTTATGTCAGCTGGTATTGGTTATCGACTAGGCGTTCACATGAGAAATGGATTTTATGCAAATGTGATCTTTGATCGAATGATTGGCTCCCTGAAAAATGAAAAATTCAAATGGGCTAACCTGACAGTAGAGGAAGAAAAATCTCCTGATACATCTATTGAAACTATTGAAAAGATGGTTCAACAGCCTGAGTTATTAGTCAACCATTAAACACTAGAAAATTGACAACAATAAAGACATCCGTTCGATCTGAAATGAGGGACATCCTGAAACAAGGAACCCAATCGATTGCACCACTTTGGTCACTAGAAAATTTTGTAGCCGTTAACCCTTACCTGGGCTTATCGTCCACTCAATTTAATGAGGCGATGGACTTTCTTCATACCTGTGCAGGCGCGGAAGCTACTCTTCCGATCGTGTTCTACCTCGAAGCTTTGGAGAAAGGCCGTTTAACTCGTGAGGATATTGCAGAGGCATTGAAGACAAGCAATTTGAGTGATACAGAAGAAGCTGATGTGTTTATTCAAAACCTTTATAAGCTACGCGATCAGCAAGCTTCTTTTCAAGTGGCTACCATGATGGATGTTGCTAGCGAAATAAATGGAAAAAAATGGCGCAGATTCATGATAGACAGAATCTCACATTGGGCATCCGCATACTTCGATGAAAAGCAAGCACTTTGGAAAACTACGGCTAAAACAAACTCGCTTTTTGAGGCGTGGAAAAAAGATGCTGAGATAGATCTTAGTGCAGACGCTATGGGGCTCAAAGGATTCCGGAAATTGGTTAAATCTCTACCAAAAGATCACCTCGAAGCTGCTTCTCACGCATTGAATGTCTTGGATATTCCGGAGGACATGAGGCATCATTACCTCAATTGTCTATTGCTAAAAATGAATGGCTGGGCAGGTTTTGCTGCTCGTATTGACTGGGATGCCGGATTAAGAGGTGAGGAAAGCAATGCTTTGGAAGAATTTATGGTAATCCTTTTAGTGTGGGAAATGAGCTTGAAAGAGCTTCTTCCTTATCAAAACCTGGACACAAAGTGGAGGCAAGCTAAAGCGGAAACATTAGGAGTACTCTCAGCTAACCATTTTAATGAGTCGCTTAACCAAAAACTCATTCTTCAGCAAGCGTTTGATTTAGCCAATCAACGAAAGCTTATTAGTTCCATCAACCTGGCGGATAGTACCCTTAAGGAGAAAAGCATCCCACAGGTACAGGCGGTCTTTTGTATTGATGTACGCTCTGAGGTTATTCGAAGAAATCTTGAGGCGGCTCATAAAGACATTGAAACCATGGGATTTGCGGGATTCTTTGGATTCCCAATTAAATACCAACAGCTTGGCCAAAATGAAGGAACCGATCAATGTCCTGTATTACTTACCACCTCTCATACGGTAAGGGATCGGATGCAAAGCATAGAAGTAAACAGACGTGTCATTGATGGTCTAAAGCTTGGTGCACATCTGAAGAAAGCATGGAAGACTTTTAAATCAGGGGCTATTAGCTGTTTCAGTTTTGTCAGTCCATTAGGACTGTTTTATTTACCTAAGTTAGTAACTGACTCATTGGGTTTAACGCGACCGGTGGTACAGCCGAATCGTTCCGGATTAACTGCATATCAATTAAAGCACAAGGATGTAGAACTTGATGTGACAAAGACAGCCACTGCACAATCGGGCATCCCGATGAGCGATCGGGTACAATTAGCGCACAATGCACTGAAGGGGATGTCACTAACAGAGAATTTTGCTCCAATCGTGATGCTTGTGGGACATGGTGCCTCAACGACGAATAATCCGCATGCGACTGGCTTGGATTGTGGAGCCTGTGGTGGAAATTCCGGAGAGGCGAATGCGAAAGTAGCTGCGGCTACTTTGAATGATCCGGATGTGCGAAAGAAACTGGTGGATCTAGGGATTGATATTCCAAAATCTACGCTATTCATAGCAGCACTGCACGATACTACAACCGATGACATTTCACTTTTCCCATCAGGAAAGGTATCTACTTGGCATGAGAAACATCTTGAAGAATTAGCCACTGCGATACGAATCGCCGGTGAGGTTACTCGTCGAGAACGAGCCGTCAGAATGAACATCAAAGGAAAAAATATAAACGAGCGAGTAATACATCGAAGCAAAGACTGGTCTCAGGTTCGTCCGGAATGGGGACTGGCAGGTTGCTCTTCTTTCATCGTTGCTCCTCGTGAACGTACTGCGAATTTGAACCTGGAGGGTAAATCTTTTATGCACAGCTATGACTGGAAAAAAGATACGGGTTTTGGCGTACTGGAATTGATTATGACTGCTCCAATGGTTGTCACTTCATGGATCAACTTACAGTATTATGCTTCCACAGTAGACAACAAACGATTTGGATCAGGCAATAAGACCTTACACAATGTAGTAGGGGGACTGGGCGTGCTGGAAGGGTTTGCCGGTGACCTTCGGGTCGGGCTTCCATTACAATCCGTTCATGATGGTGAAAAATACCAGCACGAGCCGCAGCGACTGAATGTATTCATAGAAGCTCCAGTGGATGAAATGAGTAAGATTCTAAAAAAACACGAATCCATACGTCAGCTGTGTGATAATGAATGGATCTTCCTATTTGCGATGAATGAGCATGGGAAGGTCGCTTACAAATACATTGGAAATCTTGAATGGGAAGTTATAGAGTAGTAGAGTAGTGAATCATTCGTTTTGGTTCACAGCCGGTCCGCAAGGGCCGGTTTTTTTTATTCAAATTCCACAAGCTTCCCTTCTTTAGTGCCTCGATAATAGCGATTACCTGAGAGAAAAAGCACTTCTCCGTAGTGTCCATTTTTGATACTGGAATCCACCCCAAATATTTTGTTATTAAACAAGCTCACTACTTCGTCATTAGAACAGTGACCAACAACTACATGCTCAGAATTTGTCCGAGTTAACACACTGTCAATGGCTTGATCAGAAAGGTCTCCATAAAAATAGCCCCGATACCAGATGGGGCCGGAGCTTCCATAATAGGTTTTATAAAAATCGGTTTTTTTCATCTCCTCCTTACTGCGATCAATGGATTCTCGCATGGTTTTGTTGATAGATGTTAAGTCGAACCCAACAGTACTTAAAAAAGCATTGGAGATCCCTCCATGTACAAACACATGTTCGTTGATTTTGATAATGGTGTGCTTGGAACGCAACCATCGTCCCAGAACGGTATTTTTTCCATACAAATCATCATAACTCATTTCCAGCAATTCAGAAACCATTAGATATTTTTCATGTAAATACCTCAGGTCTTTGTGTAGCACCATGTATTCATGATTGCCAAGCAGGTAATGGAGGTTCCCGCCCAACTTTTGTGCTTGCTTTTCTAGCTTATAGATAAGCCAAAGGACTTCTGTTACCTTGTCTCCACGGTCAAAAATATCTCCGACTATGACTAAATGACCTTTGCCATAGCTCCAGTTTAATTCATTGTTGATTATGTTATTGTTTTGAAGAATTTCGACCGCCAAATCATATTGGCCATGGATGTCACTCAAAACAACGATCTTTTCCACATCCGTGTAGGTGGAGGGCTCCACCCGGAAAGTAGTGTCATAGGCATCTGCCATTAGCTCCTTTTGGACCACAGCTCCGTCTTCCACGCTTTTTTGTACCAGTTGTTGGTCTTCAATGAAGATATAGGGACCGTCGTTAGTGTCAGAGCTACCCTTTGTGGTTTGAGCATTTGCAGTGAATAAGGAGGTTATTGCTAGTGCAGCTATGATGAATCGTATCATGAGGTCTAAGTTATAAAATGTGTTCTTCATTTTGTCTTGATATAGTACCGCCATTTGAATTCACTAAAAAAGTATGGTACCAGCCTTGAAAGAAGGGAAAGGAACTATCATAACGCTTGCGATTTAAGGGATGGTTTAGAGGTTCTGGATAAAAGAATGAAGCTTGTGTAACATTTGTTACACAACTCACTATCAGCGACATAGCTCATGTCCGTCCTTGATATTTGTCAGCACTACTCCCCTCATTGTGGTCTTATTTTACCCCATCAATAAAGGAGATAAAAGATGAAAAATTTACTCATACTCGGAGCAGGGTCGGCAGGAACAATGATGGCCAATCATCTCAAAACGAGATTACCTAAAGACTGGAAGATCACAATTGTTGATCAATTCGAAAAGCATTACTATCAACCTGGGTTTTTATTTCTTCCATTTGGGATTTATGAAGAGGAGGACTGCTTTAGATCGAAGGGAGCATATATTCCTGAGGGAGTAAACTATATCCAAAAGAAGATTGAAGTAATTGAGCCAGAACAGCATCAGGTTAGGTTAGAAGAAGGGGATGTCTTGAAATATGACCTATTGATTATCGCTACGGGTTCCAGAATAGCACCAGAGGAAGTTGAGGGCATGAATGGGTCAGAATGGCAAAAATCTGTTTTTGATTTTTACACGTTTGAAGGCGCCAGACAGCTTCGAGATAAGTTGGAAAAATTTGAAGAAGGTAAGTTGGTGGTTCATATCACAGAAATGCCAATCAAATGTCCGGTAGCGCCTTTGGAGTTTGCTTTCTTGGCTGACTGGTACTTTCAGGAACGAGGCATCAGAGAAAAGGTAGATATCACCTATGTGACTCCATTGGATGGAGCTTTCACCAAACCCACAGCGGCTGCAACACTCGGGCACCTGCTTGATGAAAAAGGCATCAATACCGTCCCGGACTTTGCCATCGCTTCTGTAGATAATGAAAACAAGAAGATTGTCTCCTGGGATGAGATCGAGGTACCTTTTGATTTGCTAGTTACTGTACCTACTAATATGGGAGACGATGTGATCCTTCGAAGTGGGATGGGTGACGACCTAAACTTTGTGCCTACTAACAAGCATACATTACAATCTCAGGAATATGAGGATGTATTTGTTATTGGCGATGCAACAAACATCCCGACTTCCAAAGCTGGGTCTGTCGCTCACTTTGAAGCTGAGGTGCTTACTGAAAATATTCTGAATTATGTTAATGGAAGGGCATTGGAGCCAGCTTTTGATGGACATGCCAACTGCTTTGTAGAGACAGGTTTCAATAAGGCAATGTTGATCGATTTTAACTACGATCAGGAGCCGGTACCCGGAGTATTCCCTTTCAGAGGAATTGGACCAATGAAGTTGTTGAAAGAAAACAAGGTCAATCACTGGGGTAAACTGGCTTTCAGATGGATTTACTGGAATCGACTAATGAAAGGTAAAACGATACCATTTATCTCACCTCAGATGTCTTATGCAGGCAAAGAGGTGGAGCAAAAAAAAGAAGAACTGACAACACACTAAATATTTGAATCATGGAAACACTAATTGCAAATAGACCGGTAGAAGTAAATGAGCAAGGATACCTAATGGACATGGACCAATGGGATAAAGAAATTGCCAAAAGTATTGCTGCTGAGGAAGAAATTGAATTAACTGATCGTCACTTTGAAATCCTGGATTACCTGAGGGAAGAGCAAGTGAAAGGAACTGCCTTATCTATTAGAAGAATAGGCAAATCCGGGGTGGTGGACATAAAGGAATTCTATCAACTTTTTCCTGGTGGCCCGCTTAAAAAGGCATCTCGCTGCGCGGGAATACCCAAACCCGCAAGTTGTATTTAAACTTAAAATATTACCAAAATGGAAACAATAGAAGCACCTGCAAAGGAAACAACAAAGAAAAAACGAGCATTGAAAAAATTGATGATTATCAATTCCAAAGCTACCGTAGACTCAGTTTATGCTGCATTGATACTAGCGAATGGAGCAAGAATGGAGGGGCTGGACTCAGAGATTTTTTGTACTTTTTTTGGATTGGAAATGCTACAGCCTAAGAAGATGGACAACCTACATGTAGCAACTGTGGGTAATCCCGGGATGCATATTCCTACGATGATCGGAGGGTTACCAGGTATGGAAACATTGGCAAGTGCCATGATGAAACGCGAAATGGATAAACTTGATATTCCTCCTGTAAGTGAGTTTTTAGAAATATACAAAGCCTCAGGAGGTAAAGTATTTGCCTGCAAGCTTGCCATGGACATGTTTCACCTTAAGAGGGAAGACCTTTGGGATGAGTTGGACGATGTACTGACTGTCGGTGATTTTTATGAACGTGGACAGGAAGAGGGATCACAGATCATCTTTATTTAATAGAGGAATAAAAGGGCTCTTTTTAAAGAGCCTTTTTTTAGTGTGCGGCGAACAAATAGTAAGCATTTATCTTTTGGTTAGTACGAATCATCAGTCATACTCATGAATGCTTTAGTGCTCACCCATTGCACACTCCACTCTTCTCCTCCTTTGGTAAAAAACAAAAAATCACCATCTGGACTAACATATGGATTTCCTTGTCCATTATCGTTAATCCTCGAAGGAAGTGGCCTTGGAGTGCCCCAATTATTATTGGCTTTTTTATTACTGATCATTAAATCCAGCTGCCCCTCAATACTTGCATAAATGAGATAATCGCCATTAGGGGATACATAGGGAGTACACCTCGGTGAGCCACTTTCAAATACTTTCTTTGCATTTTGAAACTTGCCATCTCTCAGTTTAGCAACGAATAAATCCATGTTGCTGTAGTCAGGATTACTTGAGTGGAAATAAAGATTCCCCTCTTGAGTAATTGTTGGATGAGACGTCAACTTCTCTCGAAGATTTGGAATATCAACGTATTCCGGTTGTTGCCACTTACCACGCATTAATTCTGACTTCCAGATATGCCAGGTATCCACTGCTCGCTCTGATTCTACAGGCCTTGTAGAGCTGAAATAGACTGTGTTTCCATCTGGTGAAAATGACATCCCATGATCATTATAATTGCTATTGAAAAATGCATTTTCTGACGCAGACCATTGACCATTTTCTTTATGGATCACTTTCACATCAAATTTAGCAAAGTTCTTGTCTGAAACGGTGAAGTAATACTCATCTAAATCATTGGAAAATATCCCCTTGTGAATCAAATATTTGTCACTTACCAGGCCAGGAAGAAAAGGTAAAGGAGATTCTGTTGGAACCTTTTCTACCAAGTATTTATCCCCGATACTTTTACTGTTTTTTCTATCGCAACTTAAAAAGAGTGCTAGAAAGATAGAACTAGCCCATAATCTTGATTTAAGCATATCTGTAAACCTCATGTGGGCCAAAATCTAATAATTCAATTGTTCCGTCATGCTTTGCCCCTAGTTTTTCGGCTAATTTTTTAGAGGGTTCATTATCTGAACTAATGTAACTGACCAAACTTCCAAGTTTTAATTTATCCAATGCAAAATTTCTCACAGCAATCCCAGCTTCAACCCCATACCCTTTTCCTTGAGAAGAGGGGAGCAACCAATAGCCTAATTCAGGTTCAGGCCATGGCTCAGAATTCCATAATCCTACCGTTCCAATGAGATTACCTGACGAACGTTCCTGAAGTGCAAGGTATGAATAACCATGCAGTTCATAATGACCAATATAAGTTGCCATTAAGCGCCAGGAATCCTCAACATTCTTTACTCCACCAACAAATCGTGCATCTTCTTCTTTGGAAAAGAATTTGGCTATCAAGGGGAAATCCTCATGTCTCCATTGTCTGAATTTCAATCTTTCTGTTTCTAGATTTATCATGCTGTTGTTCTGTTGCAGAAACATCAAAGCTATTATCGATTTGCTTCAACCCGAATAAGGGTCTCAAAATTTTTGCACGTCGGATTGCAAATTCATACGTAATAAAACTACCTGCAAATGTGAAAATGTTGAGAAGTACAAATTGGAAAATAACATGGATATCTGATTGAAAAAACAGCCATGATCCTAGGTAAATGAATACCATGTGAATGATATAAACAGGATATGCCGCCTGACTTAAATAGCTAAGTGCGTGACTGGGTTTATTTAAATGCTTATACCCAAAACCAAATATGGCCATGATCCAGTGGAAGGATTCGATCGCCATCAAATAGTTTGGCGTTCTCAGATCGAATATCAATAACCGTATGAAGTACATTACTACAGCTATAGTAAGTAGTACCCATCTGCGCTTTGTCACTTCTTCCCAAAACCCTGAACCACTGTAGACACACAGAAAACCGGTTAGGAATGCGATAAGGCCAAGAAAAAATCCATGGGTAGTCATGGCGTAGACTTCAAATTCTGAAGGTGATACGATCTCAGCCTCCAGAATGAACGGAATCATCAGGATCAATAGTCCCAAGGAATTGTTGGTGAACCTCTTAATCATTTGGTGTACCCGACCACCCTGATTCTTTTTCAGAAAAAAGAAGATAGGGGATAGGACAAGGACGTAAATGAAAATATTACCTAAAAACCACAGATGCGAGGGGTTAAAAATGTACCTGAGTTTCTGATGATAATAATCCTGCCAGATAAAAACGTGAATAGGAATAATAACCGTCATTCCAAACAAGAATGGCAACAGAATTCGCTTAGACCGTTCGGTCAATAATTGTTTCCAGTTCCTGCGTTGAATTGCAAACCATACACCCATTCCTGATACGAAAAACAAGAGTGGGATTCTCCAAATATTGAGCATAGACATTGGAATCCACACCGACTCCATGGGATCGTTCGTCTGGATAAATCCAATAAGAACGCCCCAAGGTTGAAAGGCAATGGCGATGTGGTAGATCAATAATAATCCGATCGCGATCACTCTTAGCCAATCAATATCATATCTTCTTTCGGCTAACATTACTGGCTGTTTTTAATCATTTCAACGATAACAGGTCGTGTTTCCTGAACCTGTTGATAGTCTAGTTTCAAACCCAAAGGACCCAGGTCTCTGCTGATTTGATCATAAAAAGGCTTTACATCTTCAAATGGCGCAGAAATAGATTCCAACGCGGTAGATCCATAGTTGTTCCGCGCAGTTTTATCTGCCCCCTTATTCAAAAGCATCGCCACTATGTCTTTTCTGCAGAAAAAAGCTGCTGAGTGTAATGGAGTAGAGCCATCTGCGCTTTTGATATTGATATCAGCTCCGCCTTCAATTAATGCTCTGGCAACTTCAGGTTTATTGAAAATTGTCGCAATTGCTAGCGGCGAAGATCCGTAAGCATCTTTTTCATTGAGATCGGATTTTGCATCTACATGAGCTTTGATAGCTTCTATGTTTCCCATAAATGCTGCTTCATGAATATTGGTAAGAGAAGTCTTTTGTTTGGAATCATTTTGACCTTTAGAATTACAGGCACTGAACGAAAATACTAGAACTAATAGTAAAGCCAGATAGCTTGATTTAATTGTTTTCACTTTTGATAGTTTCATTGTTTTACTTTTAAGTTTTTGATAATACAAAGGTCTAAATCGTTGCTGCGGTAGAGTTATTAGCTATGAATTGATTATTGTCAACTATGAATTATCTCTTGTAACTATGAATTAACAGTATAAACTATGATGCAAAAGTCCTCACTCTTGTTGCTGAAGGGGTTTAATTTGACGATCATTGGCACTACTTAATCACAATGTTTATGGCCGATTTCCTGAATCCTCAGAATGATTTCCTTCAAAAGGTCATAGCGATTATTGAGGAAAATTTAGCGGATGAGCACTTTGAAGTTCCTGACTTGGCTCAGCAAATGAGCATGAGTCGGTCCAATTTACTGAGAAAGGTGAAAAACCTATCAGGTCTGTCCGTCAGTGTTTTCATCAGACAGGTGAGACTTCATCATGCCAAAGAATTGCTTAAAGGAGACTCGCATACTGTTTCAGAGGTTTCATATAAAGTAGGCTTCAACAGCACATCATACTTTACCAAATGCTTTCGTGAAACATTTGGTTATACACCTGGAGAAGAAAAGAGTCAGTCTGAAAAAAAACCAGTAATTGATCAGGCAAAAAGGCGATATAAAGTATTTTTTTTAGCAATCATGAGTTTTTTGGTGGTGATTGTATGCGTGATTTTATTGACTCGCGAATCAAAGGATTATGTTGAGCTGGACAAGTCCATTGCAGTATTGCCATTTAAGAATGACAGTGATGATTCATCCAATGTGTACATCATCAACGGGCTAATGGAAACCATTCTGGATAATCTACAAAAGATCGAAGATCTGGATGTGACCAGTCGGACTACTGTAGAAAAATATCGAGGAGCAGTAAAAACAATCCCGGAATTGTCCAAGGAACTGGGTGTGAGCTATTTCGTAGAAGGAAGTGGTCAAAAGATTGGAAATCAGATCCTGCTCACCATTCAGCTGATTGATGCAAAAAATGATCGCCATATTTGGTCACAACAATATGAACGTGAGGTTACTGATATATTCAAACTTCAGCAGGAAGTGGCTAAAAACATCGCAGGCAAAATACAAGCAATCATAACGCCCGAAGAGCAGAGGCGCATTGAAAAGATTCCAACAGATAACCTAGTTGCATATGATTATTACCTGAAAGGTCTTGACTTGACGAATAATGCGGAATCATCGGAAGAATTAATGGAAGCGCTACCGTACTTCAAAGAAGCGATAGCCGAAGATGAGAAATTTGCATTGGCATATGCTTACAGTGCGATATGCTACTATTACCTGGATATTTTTCAGGCCAATAAGCAGTATGGGGCAGAGATAAACACCTATGCTGACAAAGCACTGCTTTACGATGAAGAACAGCCTGAGAGTCTAATTGCTAAAGCGCTTTTTTACTGGCAGGATAATCAGTACGAGCTTGCGGTTAAATACTTTGAAAAAGTGCTCACTTTCAGTCCTAACTCGGGATGGGTGCACAATAAGTTATCCGATATTTATGCTGATTATATTCCTAATACTCAGCTTTATTTGAAGCATGCTTTACAAGGGATTCGAGTAGCTATTTCAGATCAGGATTCAACAGAAGCTAGCTATACGTATTTGCATTTGGGTAATGCGCTGGTTGAAAACGGATTTATACGAGAGGCAGAAAAGTATGTACTACGGTCTCTGGATTATAATCCGGATAATCTGTTTTCCGAATATGTATTGACCTATATCAAGCTGGCACAAAACTTCGATCTGAATCGTGCAAAAAATGAGCTTTTAGAGACCCTGGTAAAAGATACTATGCGTGTAGATATCATTCAGGAAATAGCCAAAGTATGCTATACCATGGAAGATTATGATGAAGCATGGGTCTACTATGAAAAATTCCTGAAGATCAAGAACACCTTTAATTTGGACATTTATGCTAGCGAGGATATTAAAATAGCCTTTACACTTGATCAATTGGGACGCTATGCAGAAGCCGAGAGATTTTATGAAGATTATTTACTTTATGCTCAGAACGATCCCACCATTTATAAGAATCTTAGTTTAAGTGCATACTATGCTGCTAAAGGGGATGTAGAAAAAGGAATGGAATACCTTAAAGCCTTTACAAAAGAAAGTGACTATTTCTACTGGTTAATCTTATTTTTAGATAAGGACCCAATTATCTTGAAACTTTCGGATCATCCTGATTTTGGGCAAACCCTGGGTTTAATTAATGAGAATTTTTGGGGGCAGCATCATGAGACAAGAAAAATGCTTGAGGAGGAAGGGGTATTCTAGATTAATAAGCCTAATTTTTTTCTTTTGAAAGATTCAGCGTTTCAATCTGATCCGCAAGACTAAATTTTATTCCTCTTTTTTCGAGTGTTTTCTTGGTTATTGATATCTCCTTAGTCAATTGATTGTTTCCATTCTCTCCTAAGATCCAATAAATGTTTTTTAGCGATGGATCAATGGCAGGCAATATGTTTTTCTTTACCCAGTGTTGAAATTCTATTGGAATTTTTGGGGCATTTGAAAAATCAAATAGCCATGAGGATGGCAAATACTCAGACTGAATAGCAATAGAGTGACTGTAAGCATCTTTAAAATCTCCGAAAGTGAAGTCTTCTTTCCATTTTAAAGAATAAATACTTAATTGCTTGTTGTAGAAAATAATTGCAGAATTATTCTCAAAAAGCACCTTATTGCTGTCTTTTGCCTTCTTTTTAAAATATAAAATAAATTCAGTCCCAATCCCTGATTCGCTTTTAACTTCGATTTTTCCGCCTAAGGATTCAATTTGCATTTTGGTGAGATAAAGCCCCATTCCTTTTCCATCTATTTCAGGATGAAATCTATTGTATAGCTTAAAGATTTTATCTCCATTTTTTTTCAAATCTATTCCAAGCCCATTATCCTTTATACGAATGATTACATGATCTACCGTTTCTTCGCTTTCGATTTTTATGACCAAATCCCGATGGGATGATCGATACTTTACTGCATTATTTAAAACATTGTAGAGTATGTTGTTAAATACCGGCCGAACAGAAAAAAGAGATCCGGCATTGGATAAATCTGCTTCCAATTCAAAATCACTTGTTTGCAAATTTGAAGTCAATATTTTCTTTATTTTTTCAACTTCAGGTTCTATCAATACTTTAACATTTGTATGAAAAAGCTGATCTCTGATGTTCGTGATTTCATTCATATCCCGTAAGAGTAAATCGAGATGGTCAATGACTATCCCCATTTTCTCAGAGATCTCGTATTCATCATTTTGAATTTGAAAAAGGGAATACAATCCCTTAAGTGCGGCAACTGGCGACCTTAGATTGTGTGAGACGAAGAAAGAAAACTCTCTCATTTCACTTATGTGTTTATCCAGTTCAATATTGGTGTTTTTTAGCTGGTTATTAGCTTCAGTCAGCTTTTCAGTAAGGTGCAGCTTTTCAGTTTTTAACTGACTATTTTCATCATTAAGTTTCTTTATGACTCTGCGTAATTCTGTAATCTCAGAATAATCAATGTTGGTTAAAGAAGTGTTCATGGCGAGGGTAATTATTAGACATCAAACATAGATCTGACATAATTGTAATTTTCGGATATTCGGTAAACAAACAATTGATCCAGTCAAACAACATTTCATAAAAAAGCCCGCCCCAAAAGGGGCAGGCTTAGACTCGCTTTTATAATTAGTCACCAACGATTGGTCATTTAAAAACTATCTCAAATTCTACACGTCTATTTTTAGCTCTTCCTTCTCTGGTGTTATTGTCAGCAACCGGGTTCGCTATACCATACCCTTCTGCTGTAATTCTAGAAGCATCAATGCCATTATCAATAAGATACTTTTCAGCAGCATGAGCCCTTTTTTGTGATAGGACTAAGTTTGCTTGTTCATTACCGGTATTGTCAGTGTAGCCTGATATTTTCAGGTTGAAGGTTAGATTACCTTTCAATACTTTAACCACCTTATCAAGCTTAGCATTTGAAGAGCCAAGTAACACATCACTCCCTGATTTAAATTGCACTCCTTCAAGAGCCTCTCTTAATACCTCTCTGACCTCATCATTGATTTCAGGGCATCCATTGTTAGAGGTAGGTCCTGCAGTCTCTGGACAATCGTCTTCTTTATCGATTACACCGTCACTGTCCGTGTCTTTCTCCGGACAGCCACTATTTGCACGCAATCCCTTTACTTGAGGGCATCTATCATCTTTGTCCGCTACTCCGTCTCCATCCGAGTCAGGGCATCCGTTCATGTTTGATATACCAGCCACATCAGGACAGGCATCATCTCTGTCAATAATCCCATCTCCATCAGAATCAGGGCAGCCATTGTTTTCCTTGCTACCGGCTTCATTAGGACAAGAATCTTGAGTGTCAACAATTCCATCTCCATCAGAATCTGGACAGCCCATGAACTGAGCTACTCCAGCGATTCGAGGACAGTTGTCTTCCTTGTCTGCAACACCATCTTTATCACTATCCGGACATCCATTAGTTGCCATTCCTCCTGCTTGAGATGGACACTTATCAAGTTTATCAATCACACCATCTCTATCAGAATCTTTCTTTCCTCCAGGTGTAAACACTAGACCAAGACTAGTTGTGAGATAATCAAATGCTTCATCTTTAGGTGTTATTTTATACCTGGATTGAATCTGAAAATCTACATTATTGGACAATTCATACCTTAAGCCTGCACCTACAGGTATTACCCCCAGGTTTTTATCTATATCTGTATCACTATTGTGTAGTAATCCAAATCCAGCTGTCAGATAAGGTTTGAGTTTAGCGTCTTCACTCATTATGAGCCCGTTATTCAACTTGTATTCTAAAGCCAGGTCATAGTCCTGAGTATTTATCTCAAAATTTTCACCATCTAGCTTAAAGAAATGAAGATTCCCAGCCAGGTTAAAAGACTTACTTAAGTAGTACTTGACACCAGTCTCTACACCTAACGATGCTTCATTTAGTTTGAATAGTTTGCCTTCAAAATGATTAAGAGTAAGTCCTAATGGGAAAGCAATTCTGTTGTCAGCACTCTGACCTACAACCAGGTAGCAGGATGCTAGAAGAACGATTATTGAAAGTAATTTTCTCATTTCTGTTTTAAAAAACTTTGAATTCAGTTCTTCTATTAGCTGCATGTTTAGAATCAGAACACTGAACTCCATCCACACACTCATTGAGTGGTTTGGTTTCGCCATATCCCACAGCTAGTAATCTTTCTTTATCGATTCCTTTGCTTATCAGGTATTCTACAACTGACTTTGCTCTTCTTTCTGACAGACTTTGATTAGCTTCTGCGGAACCGCGTGCATCCGTATGTGATCCAATTTCTACGATAGAATTTGGTTCTTCCTGCATGCGAGTCAAAAGTTTTGTGTCAATGATTCTTAAAGAAGATCTGGTTAACTCAGCACTACCAACTTCATAGTTTATTGGAAGCACGGTACCATTAGAAGGAATTGTACAAGGGACTTCTCTCCATACCGTAAGACCTCCTTGCTTTACCAAAACCCTTTTTGTCACGTCAGTGTAAATTGCATCTACGGTGACTTCTCTTGTTGTTTCATCTTTGACAAGCACGGTTTTAACAATTTCTTTTGTTTCAGCAGGTATTACTTCAGTTCTGTAAGTTGGCTCCTTTACGATTTCCTCTCTCGCAACTACCTGGTATTTACCTTCAACTTTTTTGGACGAAGTAGTCTGGTCTTTCACTTTTTTCTTAATAGAAACATCTCTTGTAACTGCTGGAATTTCTACAAAGTGAAGAACTCTACAGTCATCAGGGTCTATTGATGGACAGTCAGGATCTTTTTCTCCTGCAACCCACCTTCCTGTTTTCGACTTGATTTCTACAGTCTGAACATCGTTAGAAAATTCCTCAGGAACAACAGATAATTTATTGTATGGATCCTTAATCCAAATCGTGTCATATACTGTTTTGTATTCTGCAGGCTCAAGGATGTACTTTTTTGTCTCAGGCTTAATGACGACAGTTTCTGTTACTTCCTTATATTCTGCTGGGATCACTTCTAAAGTAGTATATGCTGGTTTTAGCATTACTCTTTCAGTTTCCTCCTTGTATTCATCCGGAGCTACACATTTTGCATAGCATTTACCTGGTTCTGGATTCTCCGGTAGGCCATCTTGTCCCTTGGACACATAAGCAAGTACCATAAATGATACTGCTAAAGCCATCTGTTTGGTGATTTTAATCATAACTTTTTAGGACAAACATTGCCATTCAAACTATCAACCATTGAAAATTTTCGGTGAACGCCCGTATTTCCCATCTAAACAGCAATCATTTAAAGGTTGTAAGCCATCTTATGATAGGGTGTTGTAGAATTATTGAATAGATTTATCTTTCAGAACCTAACCAAACATGTTTTTAATCTAATCTAAGGTGGAAGTATCCAAAAAAATAATCGTTGTTGGTCATTTCGGTGTGGGTAAAACATCACTGATCAAGCAATTTGTGTATGAGAAATTCTCCGATCAGTATCTGACCACTATAGGGGTTAAGATTGATAAAAAACTAGTGGAGATTGAGGGAGCTAAGCTTAATTTAATCTTGTGGGATATAGCAGGCGAACAAAGTGTTTCTAAGATCCCTAAAAATTATTTCATGGGAGCACACGGAATGATCTATGTTTTTGATCTTACCAGAGAAGAAACATATCAAAATATAGAAGATGAAATTTTCTCAATAGCAAAGGAAAACAGTCAAATGGAGTCTGTCGTGCTTGGCAATAAGTCTGACCTTGTTTCAAAAGAGTTTATCGAAGAAGTTCAGGGAGAAATTCCTATAAAGTTTAAGATTACCAGCGCAATGACAGGGGAGAATGTAGAAGAAGCATTCATCTCATTAGCCAAGAGTATATTATGAATTTAAAAGAATTAAAGTGTGAGCCATTTGTATCGAAAGCACAAGCTATAGTTTTCGGCAGAGATGGCTTGGTTCTTGAATCAGACAATACCCTTTTTAAAATGAAAAAAGGGAATGATAATGTGTTTTCAACAATATATTTCTTTCAGGGAATGGAGGAAATTGTTTTTGCTTTGGAAGATTCAGATGAGTTAAAATTCAATTGTATCTCAATTGATTTATTAGGACATGATTCTCATTTCGATTTTCGAGTAAAAAAGATATCTACTGATACCTTTTGCTTAAGTGTTTATGATTTTTCTGAACAATATGAGCGGGTTTTTGAACTTCAACAAGAGAGAAACTTGCGAGATATTTCTTCAAAAAAACTGGAAAGAGAAAATCGAAGAATCCAAGAAGAAAACGAGGTAATAAATAGACTTTATAAGCAAATGTCCCAATCAGGGACCTCAGAATTTGTACTGTTAAAATCTGATAATCTTTTAGTCAATGTTGATTTTAAGAATATAAACTATTTTGAGGCTTATGGCGATTATGTGAAAGTGTACACCGATGCAAAAATGTATATCATTCATAATCGGATGAAAAATATAGAGGAAGAATTACCTCCGGGCATGTTTGTACGAATTCACAGATCCTTCATCGTCCAAATAAATAAAATTAAAAATATTGAACAGATGAGTATTGATATTGCTGATCGGATATTGCCAATAGGGAGACAGCATAAAGCCCAACTCCTGAATCAAATAAAACAGTTGTAGATTATTAACTCACAATCTCTATTTAATATGAGCGAAAAAGATAATATGAGTAAACAGGAACAGGATAAGCTTGAAGCTGTAAGGGATTTACTGTTTGGCCAAAATGTAAAAGAGTACAGAGGTGAAATAAGTGAATTAAAACAATTTATTAGTAAGAATAGAGATGAAATTGAGTCATCAATTTCCAACCTCGAAAGCAAGTATTCCAAAAAATTAGACGATCTGGATAAGGTGCTCAAGGATCGTTTCAAAACCATTGAAAAAAACATGGAAGTCATGTCCGAATCTAAAATGGACAGAGGGCAATTGGCTAAGTTTTTAAGAGATCTGGCAAATCAGATAGAATCCTAATAGATGGGCAAAAAAGGTGATTTATCGATTCTAAAAGACCTTCTTTTTGAAGAAGAGAAGAAGAAATATGAAGAGCTAAGTCATGACCTTTCTGAAGTAAACGATAAAATAGATCGATCCCTTAGTAATAGGGTTGTGCCTGATCATGAAGTGAATCAAATAATGGGTAAGATGATGCAGGTAATGCCTGATAAACTTGGTCCTACCATAACGCAAACACTTAAGGTTCAGATAAAAGAATCCAGAGACGATGTAGTTCAGGCACTTTTTCCAATCATTGGACAGATGATTAAAAAGTATGTTGCGCAAGAGATAGAGGTTTTATCCGAAAAGATTGACAAACAGGTTGAGTCCCTGTTGTCATTTGAAAATCTTATTTTAAGGATCAAAGCATCATTCTTGGGTAAAAGCTATGCAGAGCTTTTAATACAAAAAGCCAGCGAGGCTGAGATACAAGAAATATTTATCATTGAAGAAAACTCGGGAATACTCCTGGCCAGTTATTCAAGGAACAAATCTTTTGATCAGGATATGATAGCTGGCATGCTCACCGCCATCAAATCATTTGCAAATGATTCTTTTTCCAAAGGGAATCAGAGTCTGGAGAATATTACTTATCAGTCACTGTCCATCAACATTCAGTCTTTTGAGAAATTTTACGTAGCAACAGCTGTCTCCGGAGTAATGACTAAAGAGTTCCAATCGAAGCTCAACGACATAATATTGAATTTCATTAAAGATATAGCCAGCAAATACTCTGAGCTTGATGAAGCCAAACTTGCGAAAAAAATTGAATTCCATTTTCGAAAAATCTAATCCCTATGAAAAAGATACTTTTTGTGATCTTGATAATCACCTTACCACTTATAGCATACTTTCAGTATAAAGACTACAAAAGGTTTAATCCTCCAACTAGTTATGAGTATATAATTAATGATGGTGTGGATGTGAATTACCATGATCAATTAGTGGTAGACGAATATTTTACAAAATCATTAGAGATTGGATCATTCGCACGAATGGTTTGGAATAATCATTCGATAGATGTGAGATTTCCTGATCAAAACTCGGAGTTGGCTATGAATTCAGCTGCGAACTATAATAGACTTATCTCAAGAGTAAAGCAATTAGAAGCCATTCTTTTAAATTCAACCAGCCTTAAAGAAGAAAACTTTTCAAACGAGGATATAAAGCTGATTGAAAGTGGAATGCCAGTCTCTTTGGTTAAATCAAATAGTGATGAAGTTGAAATTATAGCTCTTACTTTAGGTGATCAAAACCGATATGTTTGGGAACTCCAGAAACGTTTAATAGCCAAAGGCTATGACCACCAACTTGATGGGCTATTCGGCACGGATACTCAAACAGCTCTCATTAGTTATCAAAGAGATAATGGGTTTTATCCATCTGGAAGAATGAATGAACAAGTTTTCAGGAGCCTTTTCCTAGACTAAAATCCATTATTGATAAAAAAATCAATCAATTCTTCACAAATACTTTGTCGCTCTCCGGATGCTTTGTTTGATACAGATGATAATTGATACCATCTTTCAGGCCTACATCAGGGACAATGATTTTCTTTGCTTTGGCCGCCTTCATCACTGCAACATATATATCTGAGGCAGGAATAATAACGTCAGCCCGGTCCGGGTTAAGCTGAAGTTTGTTTAATCGATCTTCTAATGTGAGGTTCTTAAGCACGTCTTGAGTCTTTGTAAGTGTTTCGAGACTCATTTTTCTTGATTTAGGACTTGATCCGGAAAGCTCAAAAAGCTTATTGATGTTACCTCCTGTACCTACCGCTTCAATTTTTTGACCTTTTTTAAAGGCATACTTGCCCACCCATTCCCTCATTTCCTGCCAGGCTTCCGGTGTATCCCTACCTTCAAGTGTTCTAACGGAACCTATTTTAAAGGAATGTGAATAGACTTTTTCGTGATTTTCGTAGATATTCAGCTCAGTACTGCCGCCACCTACATCGATATGGATATAATGTGCATTGTCCAACCCTTGCAAAATGACTTTGTTGATCATTTCGGCTTCCTCATCACCAGAAATGATTTTTATATCTATCCCTAATTCCTGGTAAACACGATCTACAATTTCTCTTCCGTTTTCAGACTCTCGCATAGCAGAAGTAGCACATCCAAAATATCCATCTATCTCATACAAATCGATTAGATTTTTGTAAGCAGTCATAAGCTTGAAGAAACGCTCCTCATTATACTCGCTGATTCTACCTTCAGAGAATACATCATGACCTAGCCGAAGAGGGAACCGGACGTATTCGAGCTTCTTAAAAGTGATTACTTTTTCGTATTCCAATACCCTTGTTATTTGCAAACGAACCGCATTGGAACCAATATCTATGGCTGCTAATTTCATGTGGGGTAAAAATAGGAAAGAACCTACAGATCACTTGTGTACTATCGACCGATGCGTATATTTGCTCTACTTATCAAGAAAGACCGAGGGAATGGGCCCTGAGACGTCTTAGCAACCTGATCATCAGTGTGTGATTTTCGGTGCTACTTCCCAGCCTGTAGCAACAGGAAAGATGAGCGAATCCATTCGGAACTTTCTCTGGTAAGTAAGCTTTAAGCCAGAGAATGAAGAAACTAACAGAACTTTTACATAATAAAATCTTAGTGCTTGATGGAGCTATGGGCACGATGATCCAGCGTCATAAGCTGGAAGAGGAGGATTTCAGGAACAAAGAATTGAAGAATCACCCAAAGTCTCTTAAAGGGAATAATGATCTCCTCTCCATCACACGCCCTGACATTATCAAAGAAATTCATGCTGAATACTTTGAGGCAGGAGCCGATATTGCTGAAACAAACACGTTCTCAAGTACGTCCATTGCACAAGCAGATTATGGCTTAGAAGAATTGGTTTATGAATTGAATTATCAATCAGCCAAAATAGCCAAAGAAGTTGCAGAGGAGTTCACAGTCAGAGAGTCAGATAAGCCACGTTTTGTGGCCGGATCAATGGGCCCAACCAATCGAACAGCCTCTCTTTCACCTGATGTAAATGATCCTGGTTTCCGTGCCATTTCTTTTGAGGAATTAAGAATTGCTTATAAGCAACAGGCGGAAGCGTTGCTCGACGGGGGTGTAGATATGTTACTTGTTGAGACTGTTTTTGATACGCTTAATGCAAAGGCTGCATTATTTGCCATTGATGAAGTTAAAGAAGAACGCAACATTGATGTTCCGGTCATGATCTCTGGAACAATTACGGATGCTTCCGGCCGGACCCTTTCCGGACAAACCACCGAAGCTTTCTTGATTTCTATTGCCCATGTTGACTTATTAAGTGTAGGGCTGAATTGTGCATTGGGAGCCTCACAGCTAAGACCCTATCTCAAGATTTTAGCTGATAAATCTAATTTTTTTGTAAGCGCACATCCAAACGCAGGCCTTCCAAATGAATTTGGACAGTATGATGAGACACCCGAACTAATGGCTGAGCAAATCAAAGAATTTCTGGATGAAGGATTGGTGAATATTATCGGAGGTTGTTGTGGTACGACTCCAGAGCATGTTGCAGCGATAGCCAAGCTTGCGCAAGGCTACAGTCCACGGCAATTAGTCCATAGTCAACAGATAATCAGTGAATAGTTATGGCATTTAAGTTTGAGAAATTACAAGTCTGGCAAAGAGCTTTGGAGCTTACGGTTGAAATTGACAAGCTCATAAAAAAAATTCCGTCTGAAGAAAAGTACGCACTTGCCTCGCAAATAAAACGAGCTGCAGATTCAATTGTACTTAATATCGCTGAAGGCTCGACTGGTCAAACCAATAAAGAATTCTCTCGATTTCTAGGTATTGCTTTAAGATCAGGTATTGAAGTGGTGGCATGTCTTCACTTAGGAAAAAAGAGAGAAATAATTAATATGACTGATTTCAATGTACTTTATAACGAGCTAGAAGAGATAATTAAAATGATTCAGGGACTTAGAAATAGTTTAAAGTGAACCAATCTATCGACTATAATCTATCGACTAAAAGACTGGTTCTATCAGGTCTCGAACCCCTAATTGTAACCGAAAACACGAATTTTGTCAACGTAGGTGAGCGCACTAATGTAACCGGCTCCAAGCGTTTTGCGAGACTCATTGCTGAAGATAAGTACGATGAAGCACTAGAAGTGGCTTTAGATCAGGTACGCAGTGGGGCGCAAATCCTGGATGTGAACATGGATGAAGGAATGCTGGATGGAAAGAAGGCAATGGTCAAGTTCCTCCATTTAATTGCTTCTGAGCCAGAGATTGCACGCATCCCGATTATGATTGACTCTTCCAAGTGGGAAATCATTGAAGCGGGCTTGCAATGTGTGCAAGGAAAAGGAGTTGTGAATTCCATCAGTTTGAAGGGTGGGGAGGAGGAGTTCATTGAACAAGCCAGAAAAGTAAAGCGATATGGTGCTGCGGTGATTGTGATGGCTTTTGATGAAAAAGGCCAGGCTGACAGCTACGAACGTAGAATTGAAATTTGTGAAAGATGCTATCGCATACTGGTTGATCAGGTGAAGTTTTCACCTCAGGACATCATTTTTGATCCAAACATATTTCCGGTAGCAACCGGCATTGAAGAGCATAATAACAATGCACTTGATTTCTTTCGGTCGACTAAATGGATAAAGGAAAATCTACACGAAGCTAAAGTCAGTGGGGGTGTGAGCAACGTTTCGTTTTCATTTCGGGGAAATAATGTGGTTAGAGAAGCAATGCATTCGGCTTTCCTATATCACGGAATAAAGGCGGGTATGGACATGGGAATTGTCAATGCCGGAATGATTGAAGTATATGATGAGATTCCAAAAGACTTATTGGAGCATGTGGAAGATGTACTTCTCAATCGTAGAAATGATGCAACTGAGAGGCTTCTTGAATTTGCTGAAAATGTAAAAGGAGAAGGAAAAAAGAAAGTTGAAGATCTGGAATGGAGAAAAGGATCTATTGAAGAGCGTTTATCTCATGCGTTGATTAAGGGAATTGTTGATTTTATTGAAGACGATACTGAGGAGGCACGACAGAAATATCAAAGTCCACTAAAGGTGATAGAAGGCCCTCTGATGGATGGAATGAACATCGTAGGAGATCTATTCGGGAGTGGCAAAATGTTTCTTCCGCAAGTGGTGAAGAGCGCCAGAGTGATGAAGAAGTCCGTCGCATACCTAACTCCTTATCTGGAAGAAGAAAAAGCTTCGGGCAATACAAAAGGCAAGATTCTTTTAGCTACTGTAAAGGGAGATGTTCACGACATTGGAAAGAACATAGTAGGGGTTGTCATGGCTTGCAATAACTTCGAGATTGAGGATATGGGTGTGATGGTACCGGCCGATAAAATATTAGATCATGCAGAAGAAATAGGAGCTGATATCATCGGCTTAAGTGGTTTGATTACTCCTTCTCTGGATGAAATGGTGACGGTTGCGGAGGAGATGAGCAGAAGAAAAATGACAACTCCTTTATTGATAGGCGGAGCTACTACTTCACGCATTCATACAGCAGTGAAAATTGTCCCTAAATACAATCAGACGGTCGTTCATGTGCTTGATGCCTCCAAAAGTGTTGGGGTTTCAACAAAACTATTAAGCGATAAATCAGCTGAATTTAGCAAATTAATTAGGTCAGAATATGATACGCTAGCTGCAGATCATGCTTCCAAAACAGAGATAAAAAATTATATTCCTTACATTCAAGCAAAGGAAAACGCGATCTCCATAGATTGGTCAGATCACTCCGTTTACAAACCCTATAAAGAAGGAATTACCATTTTCGAAGACTACAACTTGGCAGAAATCAGAAAATATATTGATTGGACGCCATTCTTTTCAACGTGGATGCTGAAAGGCAAGTATCCTCAGATTTTTGAAAATCCAACCGTAGGGGAGGAAGCCAAAAAACTTTTTGATGATGCACAAGAAATGCTTGATGAAATTATTGCAAATGCATCCTTAAGAGCAAATGCTGTAGTTGGATTGTTTGAGGTTCAAAGAAATGGTGATGATGTTGAAATCTTATCTCAAGAGCAAACGTCGAAATTCCATTTTCTCAGACAGCAGGGAAAGAAAGCAAAAGGAGTCCCTAATCTTTCATTGGTTGATTTCTTAAATCCGATTGATAATGATTTTATGGGTGGGTTTGCCGTAACTGCTGGTATTGGTATTGAGGCATTGATTGAAAAATTCAAAGCAGAGCATGATGATTATAAAGAAATTATGGTCAAAGCACTTGCTGATCGATTAGCAGAGGCTTTTGCAGAATTGATGCATGAAAAAGTAAGAAAAGATCTATGGGGATATGCTAATGATGAAAAGTGGTCGAATAGTGACTTGATCAAAGAAAAATATCAAGGCATCAGGCCGGCTCCCGGTTACCCCGCTTGTCCTGATCACACAGAAAAAAGAATCCTGTTTGATTTGCTAAAAGTAGAGGATCATACGGGCATGGAGCTTACTGAATCTTTCGCGATGTACCCGGCTTCATCCGTAAGTGGATTCTATTTTTCTCATCCTGAATCTAAATATTTCGGACTTGGAAAAATCAGCAAAGATCAGGTTGAAGATTATGCTAAGCGAAAACAAATGAAAATAGCTGAAGTTGAAAAGTGGCTGGCGCCTAACCTAAATTATAAATAGAATTCCCCCTTTGAAGGGGGGAGGGATGGCTCCTGACGATTGACAGGGGGATGTAAAAAAACTAATATGAAAGTTGTAGATCACATAAAAAAATCTGACAGAACACTATTTTCTTTGGAAATCATACCTCCCAAAAAAGGGGACAGTATCAAAAATCTGTTTGATCAGATAGATCCTTTAATGGAATTTAAGCCGCCTTTCATTGATGTGACTTACCATAGAGAGGAATATGTGTATAAGGAAAGAGAAAACGGCCTTTTGGAAAAAAGAAGCATCAAGAAAAGACCAGGAACTGTGGGGATATGTGCAGCAATCCAGAACCACTACCACATAGATGCTATTCCCCATATCATCTGTGGGGGGTTTTCCAGAGAAGAAACTGAGAATGCGTTGATTGACCTGAATTTTTTGGGGATTGATAACGTACTGGCCTTACGGGGCGATAGCATCAAATCTGAAAGAGAATTTAAGCCTGAACCTGATGGCAATGCGTATGCCTCCGACCTGGTGCAACAGATTTCAGGGATGAATAAAGGTGAGTACATAGATGAGGAATTGCAAAATGCGATTCCCAGCAATTTTTGTATTGGAGTAGCCGGATATCCGGAAAAGCACTTTGAGGCCCCTAATATGAACTTTGACTTGAAATGGTTGAAGAAGAAGGTGGAATTAGGGGCAGAATATATCGTTACTCAGATGTTTTTTGACAACAAGGCATACTTCAAGTTTGTAGATGAGTGTCGTGCAATAGGAATAAACGTTCCGATCATTCCGGGGATTAAGCCGGTTGCTATCAAAAAGCATTTAACGGTATTGCCTAATATTTTTAAAATTGACCTACCGGATGAACTGGAGCAGGAAATCACTAAATGTAAGGACAATTCAGAGGTAAAAGAGCTAGGAATTGAGTGGGGTATTCAGCAATGTCGGGAATTGGTCGATGCAGGAGTCCCGGTATTACATTTCTACAGCATGGGTAAGTCAGACGCAATTCACCGAATAGCCAGAGAGTTTTTCTAATTTTTTTGGCACGATTTGGGAAGTGGTTAACTTCAAGTCTTAATTCTAATACTATGAAAAAAACACTTTTCCTTTTTGTATGCGTCCTATTTACATATTCGCTTTCTTATTCTCAAATGCCAACAACAACACCACTAAAAGATGGTGATGTTGATAAATTCATTAAAACATATGAGCCTTTGGTTGCAGATTTAGAAGCGTTGGGTGAGTCATTTGATAATATAGAAGATTATAATATGATTCAAGCGTTTGCTGCGAATGAAAAAATAAAATCAGTTTTTGAAAAGCACGGTTGGGATGAAGGTTGGACAGGAAAGTGGATTACCATATCCATCGCATACGGATTAGTGAAAATGGAGCAGGAAATCGCAAAAATGCCAGCCGAGCAAAGGGCACAAGTCCAGCAATATATGGCTACTTCTTCAACTCAAATGAAAACGATGGTGACAGATGATGATGTTGAGAAAGTTAAGAGTAAGATGGATGAGCTAAACAAAATATTTGACAAGTAATATGAAGATCATCGAATGTCCACGTGACGCCATGCAGGGCTTGCATGATTTTATTCCAACAGAAACTAAAGTCAACTACATCAATCAGCTTTTAAAAGTGGGGTTCGACACCATTGATTTCGGAAGCTTTGTTTCACCAAAAGCAATACCGCAAATGCGCGATACCGCGGAGGTTTTAGCAGGACTTAACCTTTCTGAGACTACATCAAAACTGCTTGCGATTGTTGCTAATATTCGGGGAGCAAATGATGCATGCCAGTTCGATGAGATTAACTATTTAGGATATCCACTTTCCTTATCGGAAACCTTTCAGCAGAGAAATACCAATCGGTCAGTAAACGATGCATTTAATGATCTGGCAGAGATGCAAGAACTCTGCGAGGACCATGAAAAAGTATTGGTTGTCTATCTTTCTATGGGGTTCGGAAATCCCTATGGAGATCCGTACGAAATGGATTATGTGGGCGAATTTGTAGATCGCTTAGATAAAATGGAGGTGCAGGTTATTTCCCTGGCAGATACCATTGGAGTTTCAGCTCCTGAAAATATATCTACCCTTTTTGAGACGTTAATTCCTAAATTTCCTCATATAGAATTCGGAGCTCACTTACATTCAACACCGACTACCATTTCAGAAAAAGTTGCAGCAGCGTATGAATCAGGATGCCGACGAATGGATGGAGCGCTCAAAGGGTATGGAGGGTGCCCGATGGCCAAAGATGATCTGACTGGAAATATGGCAACAGAAAAGATGTTAGCCTATTTTAATGCTGCCAATGTGGAAACCGGATTAGACATGACTGAATTTAAAGCAGCCATGAATATGACTCCCTCAATTTTTGGCTGAATCCAGAGGCTTAAACCAAACCAAACTTTTTGCCAGGCATACTCTTCACTAGGTTCTTGAATTCAAGACTAAGCAGGTGTGAAGCAACCTGATTGATAGGTATCTGACTTTTCGCGGAGATTAAGTCAATCTCAATTGGGGATCTATTTTCGCTTAATAATTCAAAAATTATTTGCTCCTGTTCACTTAGCTCAGGGATGATTTTTGGTTTATCATCTTCCAGATTCACATCCCAGTTAAGGTGGTAGATTAAATCTTCTACTCCGGTATAAATAAGTGCTCGTTGGGTCGCAATGAGTTTATTAGTGCCCTCAGAAAAGGTATGTCCCACATCACCAGGAACAGCAAAAACCAATCTGTTATATGAGTCTGCAATATTTGCTGTAATGAGAGCGCCCCCCCTTTCCGCAGCTTCTACCACTATGGTTGCATCTGTCATCCCGGCAATGATTCGATTCCTGACAGGAAAAAGGTGAGGGTCAGGCTTAGTTCCCGGGATACTTTCAGTGATGATAGCTCCATGCTCCTGTATTTCTTCTGCATATTTTTTATGGACTGAAGGATAAATTCGATCTAACCCACCTGCAAGAATAGCACAAGTAGGAATGTTGTTTTTGAGACAGGCTTTGTGTGATTGAATATCTATCCCGTAGGCAAGACCACTGATAATTGTGACACCCAGAACAGATAAGTCTGATACAATTTTATCTGTAATGTTTTTCCCGTAGGAGGTTGCTTTCCTCGTGCCAACTATGGCAATGGATTTTTTGGGATTGAGATCACCATGCCCCTTCTTATAGATGATGCTTGGGGCGTCCGGTATTTGCTTTAATCGCTTTGGGAAGAGTGGGTTTGAATAGTGAAGAATTTCTGCCCCGATTTTTTCGGAAGAAAAAACGATAGATTCAGCTTCTTTAAAAGGGCTGGCTTCTTTGACCGCCTTTGCCATTTTCTCACCAACTCCAGGGATTTTTAGCAACTTACTTTTTGGAGCTCTGAAAACCTCAGTGGCAGAACCACAATAACTTAAAAGTTGCTTTGTTCCTTTATTACCAACTCCTGGAATCAGCTCCAGCGCAATCTGGAAAACCAACTCCTCCGACATTGTTACAATTCTTGCTTAAGCTCGGTAAGAAATTTTCTAATCTTTTTTAAAGATTCAATCATCTCCATTTTGTCAGATGCCGTATCTCCACCATTGGAAATAAAATCTCTGGCCCCTTGAAGGGTATAGCCTTTTTCTTTTACCAGGTGGTAAATAAGCTTAACATTTTGAAGATCGTCTTTGGTAAACTGGCGATTACCTTTTCTATTCTTCTTTGGCTTGATGTTATCAAACTCACCTTCCCAAAAACGGATAAGAGAAGTAGCTACACCCAATTCGTCGGCCACTTCGCCGATGGTGTAATACTTTTTTTCAATTTCCTTTTCCTTGTAGGGCACTGTAGGTTGAGTAGGCTTTTATTTTTGAAGATAGAATATCTTCCCATCATTGTCAATCGCAATTGGATTTTCCGGGAAGTCTTCCAAAGATAATCGTTGGATTGTTTTTATCGAAGAAAGATTCAAATCATTTCTTGGTCCATCGGAATAACTTTGCCTGAAAGCATGAATTTTCCCTTTTAAAAACTTCCCGGTGGCATCTGTTTCGACTTCCAGAATAGGTGCTTCACCTGCAAGCCCCCTCAAATTAAATCTTCCATAGGTTAGAAAATTTCCTAAACTATAGGCGATAATGCGCTCTTTATAAACTTCAATCGCTCTTACAATGTGAGGCCCATGACCTAATACCACATCAGCACCATTATCAATCATGAGGTGCGAGAGTTCATATACATTCCCACGATCTTCACCATAATAGTATTCTCTTTTTCGGGTTACGTGCTGATGTTTAGATCCTTCGGCTCCTGCATGAAAAGAAGCAACAACGATATCAGTTAGAGAATCTAGAAGCTGGATGGTTGACCTGATTCTTTCATACTGGTGAATGCTTGCGGTACCTCTATTAGGTGCGAATGCACAAAACCCAACCTTTAGGTGACCAATTTTGGTAATAGTGTAAGGTTGGTCAATAGATCCGGCATGAGCAATTCCCAAAGAGTCCAAAACTCTTTGCGTATTTTTTCTTCCGATTTCTCCGAAATCATTTGCATGATTGTTGGCCACACTCATTAGGTCGAAACCATTTTCTGAAAAATTAGCCGCCAGGTATTCAGGTGATCTGAATAGATAGCAGAGTTTCGGGTTATTGCATTCTTTCTGATCGCCACCCTCATTGAGAACCGTCCCCTCTAAATTCCCAAAGGTGATATCTGCATTTCTCAAAGTTGTCCCTACATGGTCCCATAGATAATCACCATTTCCATCAGGTAAATACGATTTGTTTGGGAAATTGGTCCCAATCATAATGTCCCCAACTGCAACTATGGTCACGGTATCCGGAAGCAGTCTTTCGATGGATATATCAATTTCTTGATGAAGTTTTGAGAGTGTATCGCCTTTTTTGGTAATGAGATAGGTGGTATCCAGCTTAGCTTCAATAACCTCTGAAATTGGCAAATTAGGGGAAGTAGACGTTGGAGTCTTCACCGTATTACATGACCCTGCTGAAACTACTAGAGTTAGAAAAAAAAACTTTGTTTTCATGAACTACAAATAAAAAAGCGGTTAGCCGCAAAGACCAACCGCTTTTAAAGAAATTTTAAAAGCTTAGTAGTTACCCATTGACTGGTTTTCCAATGAGGAAAGTCTAAGTACCTCAGCATATTCCTCATCACTCAAATCTTGATAGAAGAAATTAACCGGGTTCACTTTTTTATTGTCCTTGATCACTTCATAGTGCAGGTGTGGAGCAGTTGATCCTCCAGTATTCCCTGAATACCCAATAATCTGTCCACGCTTCACTTTTTGACCCGGCTTTACAAGAAATTCACTGAGGTGAGCATATAGTGTCTGGTAACCAAACCCATGTTTGACCTTAATGTGCTTGCCATATCCCGAGAACTTTGTTTTCGTGTAAACAACTTGACCATCACCAGTAGCATAAACAGGAGTACCTGTAGGGAGTGAAAAGTCGGTTCCGGTGTGCATCTTTCTTACTTTATATATTGGATGCATTCGATAGCCAAATCCGGAAGCTAATCTTTTTAATTCTTTGTTGGAAACAGGCTGAATGGCCGGCATACTAGCCAATAAGGCTTCTTTATCTCGAGCCATATCCATGATGTTATCATAAGATTTTGTCTGGATATACATCTGCTTCTTCAACTTATCAATGCGCTGCATGTTAGTAAGAATCAACTCTTCACGTTCCAGGCCTTTTTCTAAAAGCTCCCGATACCTGTTTGATCCCCCAACTCCTGCAGATCTGATTGCATCAGGAATGGGCTCTACGCCAAAAACCACTCGATAAATATCATCATCTCGCTCTTCGAGAACGCCAAGCATTTTATTTGCTTCAGCGATATCGTTTTCAAGAAATTCGTAGTAAAGTTTAAGCTCTTCGTTCTCTTTTCTTAAGGCTGCCTTAGCAGGCGACTCAAAATAGTGGTCGGTCACAAAAAAGATTCCTAGACCAATTATCGAAGAAACAACAAGAAAACCTAGCAGATTGACCACAATATCCCAGGATGAGACTTTGATGCGCTCATACCGGCAGGATTCCGTGTCGTAGTAGTACTTAATTTTTGCCATGGGTTGATAGGGTAATTATCGTAATTTTGTAATTATTCTTTGCAGGTGATTTACAAATTACCGGTGCAATTTACGGATAATTGAGATTTTTTCATAATTACAAGATTTAACAGTAACATTCTAATCTACTCTTCCTCAATGGATTCTAAGTCAATAAGGAAAAAATTCCTTACATTTTTCGAGAGCAAATCTCACAAAATAGTGCCCTCTGCACCCATTGTTGTGCAAAATGATCCTACCCTTATGTTCACAAATGCGGGAATGAATCAATTTAAAGACTACTTTCTTGGTAATAAGGTTGCGGAATCTAAGCGAGTTTCTGATACACAGAAATGTTTAAGAGTTTCCGGAAAACATAATGATTTGGAAGAGGTGGGTATTGATACCTACCACCACACCATGTTTGAAATGCTTGGCAATTGGTCATTTGGAGACTATTTTAAGCAGGAAGCCATTGATTGGGCATGGGAGCTATTAACTAAAGAGTTTAAACTACCGGAGGATCGATTTTACGCAACCATATTTGAGGGAGACAGCTCAGAAAATCTAGATCAGGATACAGAAGCAAAAAAAATCTGGATGCAATACCTTCCTGAGGATCGGGTATTGAATGGAAATAAAAAAGATAATTTCTGGGAAATGGGCGATACCGGGCCATGTGGTCCGTGCTCAGAGTTGCACATTGATTTAAGGCCCCAAAGCGAAGTAGATAAAGTGCCCGGCAAAGACCTGGTTAACCAGGATCATCCTCAGGTGGTAGAAGTTTGGAATCTGGTATTCATTCAATATAATCGTCTTAGCAATGGATCGCTCGAAAACCTGCCGGAAAAGCATGTGGACACTGGGATGGGATTTGAGCGCTTAGCAATGGCGATTCAGGGCAAGCAATCCAATTATGACTCAGATGTATTTCAGCCGCTAATACAATGGGTGGCTAAAAAGGCTGGTGTTGATTATGGAAAAGATGAAAAAACGGATATCGCCATCCGAGTTATTTCGGATCACATCAGGGCAATTGCATTTACCATTGCCGATGGACAATTGCCAAGCAACAATAAAGCAGGATATGTAATAAGAAGAATTTTAAGAAGAGCAGTTAGGTACGGATACACGTTTCTCAATTTCAAGGGGCCATTTCTATATCAACTGCTTGATATTCTGGTTGACCAGTTTGAGGGAGTATTTCCTGAACTGACCAGTCAAAAGGATTTCATTGCAAAAGTCATCAGAGAGGAGGAGCTATCCTTCTTGCGAACACTGGATAATGGTTTGAAGAAACTGGATACGATTACTAGTGGAAAGGCTAAAGTTATTGAAGGGTCAACAGCTTTCGAATTGTATGATACCTATGGTTTCCCACTTGATTTAACTGCTTTGATTGCTCGCGAAAATGGCATGGAGGTTGACGAATCCGGATTTCAAAAGGAGATGGAAGTCCAAAAAAACCGATCTAAAAGTGCGGGAAAGCAGACTACCGGTGACTGGATGATGGTACATGAGGGCGATGAAACAGTATTTGTAGGATATGCGGAAACGCAAGCAACGACGAAAGCTCTTCGGTATAGAGAAGTAAAACAAAAAGATAAGACACAGTATCAAATTGTTCTTGAATCAACACCATTCTATGCAGAGAGTGGGGGCCAGGTTGGTGATACAGGATATTTACAATTTGGAGAAGAAAAGGTGGAGGTGATAGACACTAAAAAAGAGAATGACCTAATTGTTCATTTTGTTAAAAAGCTTCCCTCTTCACTTGAAAGTGATGTGAGGGCTGTAGTAAATGAGAGTAAGAGGCGATTAACAGAGAACAATCATTCAGCAACTCACTTATTGCATGCAGCATTAAGACAGGTGCTAGGTGATCACGTTCAGCAAAAGGGCTCTTTAGTAAATGACAAAATCTTAAGATTCGATTTTTCTCACTTTGCTAAAATGACGGATGAGGAAATAGCAGAAGTTGAGCGAATAGTTAACCAAAAGATTAGGGAGAATATCGCGCTTGATGAGAAGAAGAATGTGCCTATTGACGAAGCACAAAGAATGGGAGCGATGGCACTCTTTGGTGAGAAGTATGGAGATTTTGTACGCGTGATCACCTTTGACTCAGACTATTCGGTAGAATTGTGTGGAGGAACTCACGTGCTAAGAACAGGTAATATTGGCTTATTCAAAATTGTAAGTGAGGGTTCTAGTGCGGCTGGCGTTAGAAGAATTGAGGCTGTCACATCAGTAGCTGCTGAGAAGTACTATCAGCAAAAGCTTGAACTAATTTCGGAGCTGGAGGAAATGCTCAAACATCCGAAAGACTTGAAAAAAACAATTGAGAATCTGGTAAAAGAGAATCTTGCCAATCAGAAAAAGATTGATGAGATGAACAGTCAGCAAGCGGGTCAGATTAAGAATCAGTTAAAGAATGAGGCGAAGGAAGTAAATGGGAAGAAATTAATTCTTTACAAAGGAGAGTTTCCATCTGCAGATGCAATGAAGCAGGTGGCATTTGATCTAAAGCGAGAGGTTGATAATCTGGTATTACTCATTGCAGCTAATATAGATGGGAAGCCCATGTTAACTGTAATGCTTGCAGATGAGCTTGTAAAGAATGGAATGAATGCAAATGAAATCATTCGAAAAATGGCTTCTGCCATTAAAGGTGGAGGAGGAGGGCAACCGTTCTACGCTACTGCGGGTGGAAAAGATATTTCCGGTCTGGATGAAGCCCTTAAACTGGGTAAGGAAATGGTGGAAGCATCCTAGATGGAAAAGAGTTTACCTAACGAATTTCAACTGGTTGTAGGGCTGGAGGTACACATCCAGCTTTCTACAGTTAGTAAGCTCTTTGCGGCTGACTCTGCAGCTTATGGATCCCCTCCAAATACCAATGTGAGTGTGATTACCCTGGCTCACCCTGGAGTGTTGCCCAAGTTGAATAAGCAGGCTGTAGAATACGCAATCAGGATGGGCTTAGCATGCAATAGTGCTATTTCAAGGTACTGCATATTTGATCGCAAAAACTACTTCTACCCTGACCTGCCCAAGGGATTTCAAACCACACAGGATCGAACGCCCATTTGTATTGGAGGGGAGATTCGAATTAAAACGAAAAGTGGTGGAGAAAGAGTTGTAGAACTTAATCGAATTCACCTCGAAGAAGATGCTGGCAAATCCATTCATGATCTTGATGCAAATGATTCGTTTATTGATTTAAATAGAGCAGGAGTTCCGTTAATTGAGCTTGTAACCGAGCCATGTATTTATTCAGCAGATGAGGCAATGGCATTTTTAACGGAAATCAGGCATACCGTAAAGTTTCTCGATATATGCGACGGAAACATGGAGCAAGGGTCTTTGAGATGCGATGCGAATATCTCTGTAAATAGAAGAGGAGATAAAGAGCTTGGCCAAAAAGTAGAGGTAAAGAACATGAACTCGATCAGAAATGTAGGTAGAGCCATCAACCATGAGTTTAAAAGGCAAGTCGACTTACTGCAGAGAGATGAGCAAATTATTTCAGAGACCAGGCTGTTTGATGCAAATAAAGGGACGACTTCAGGCATGCGAATGAAAGAGGAGCTTAACGATTACCGATATTTTCCTGAACCTGATTTAAGCCCTTTTACTGTTTCGGATGAGTGGTTGGAGGAAATTCGAAGTAAAATGCCTCTCACGCCTAAAGAGTTGCGTGACCGATTCAGGAAAGTATATAAACTTTCAGATTATGATATTGGGGTTTTGACAAGTGACAAGTCAATGGCTATTTATTTTGAAGAAGTTTGCAAAAGGACCATTTACTATAAACAAGCAGCAAACTGGATATGTGGAGCTATAAAATCCATTATCAATAATGAAACTGACGGTGAAATGCCAGTTTCGGCTACTCAATTAGCAGATTTGATCAATGCAATAGAATCTGGAAAAATCAATCATTCAGCTGCCAGCAAGCACGTACTTCCTTTTTTAGTAAAGAACCACACGCATAGCGTCAGCGAGGCTATTGAGAAGCTTAATTTGAATCAGTCTGGTGAGGAAGATATTTCAAATGTAATTTTGGAGGTCTTAAATGCATTTCCGGATAAGGTCAAGGCTTACCAAAATGGAAAGAAAAACCTGATCGGTCTATTCATGGGTGAAGTGATGAAACGGACAAAAGGCAGTACTGACCCTAAGAAGATGAACGATCTTTTGAGAGATGCGTTGGAAAAAAGAGAACTGAAAAACAGATGATGAAAAGTATCTTATTATTGTTAGGTCTGGTGTTTAGTGTGGGATGTGCCCAGCAAGACTCAATAGGAACCAAAATCAGTGGCAATTTGGAGCAATTTCCGGCTGGTGGATTTGCTTATTTGGAAGTTATTGGAGAAAATGGCGTGCAGCCAATAGACACATTGGAAGTTGATACCAATGGGGATTACTCCACTTTTCTTTCGATTAATGAACCAGCATTTTATCGACTCAATTTCAATGGACGGCAGATAATTACCCTTATTCTCACAGGTGAGGAGAATGAGGTGGTAGTAAATGCCCAGGGGAATGATCCAAGGGGATTCTCAGAAGTATCTGGCTCATACGATACAGAATACAAAAATCAAATTGATGCGATGATGCAGGCGTATCGTCAACAGATACAACAACTTCAGCAAGCACAGCGGGAGGCACGTACAAACAATGATGCACAATCCTTTCAAAGTGCTCAGCTTCAAATGATGGACTTAGCAAAGACAACAGAAGGTGAATTGAAATCACTTATTAGAGATGCAAGTCCTTCGTTAGCTGCTTTTTATGGTATTCAAATGATTGATGCCACACAAAACTTTATGTTCATTGATTCCATTGCTGCTGAAATGCAGACTGAAATGCCGGAGAATTTTCATGTCAAAGGATTGTTAACTCAAGTGGCGGCCAAGAAGAGTTTGGCAATTGGTAAAGAAGCTCCGGAAATCGCTTTGGAAAATCCTGAAGGAGAAATCATAACCTTAAGTTCATTGAGAGGTAATTATGTTTTGGTGGATTTTTGGGCTGCTTGGTGTAGACCATGCAGAGCAGAAAACCCCAACGTGGTACGTGTATATAATCTGTACTCAAATAGGAACTTTGAAATTCTTGGTATTTCATTAGATAGAACCAGAGAGAAATGGCTGGGGGCCATTCAACAAGATGGATTGCCTTGGCTTCATGTTTCTGACTTAAAATACTGGAGGAGTCAGGCCGCAATAGACTATCAAGTCAATGCCATTCCTGCAACTTTCCTCATTGACCCAGAAGGTAAAATTATTGCAAAGAATCTTAGAGGAGCTAGCCTGGAAGCTAAGTTGAAGGAGATTTTTGGGTAATCTGATGTCATTAGATCAGTCGTATTGGGAAAAACGTTATCAGGAGGGTTCAAAAGGCTGGGATACAGGTGGTCCCACAAAACCTTTGACTTCATACATCGATCAGCTAGCCGATAAAGAAATTCGAATTTTAATTCCCGGAGCAGGGAATGCATATGAAGCAGAATACCTTTTTAATAAAGGATTCAAACACGTTTATATCATTGACTTAGCAAAGCAACCGTTAGATAACTTTAAAAGCAGGGTCCCTGATTTCCCCGAAAATCAGCTGATACAGGAAGATTTTTTTAATCATAAAGGCACTTATGATTTGATACTGGAGCAAACTTTTTTTTGCGCGATCGACCCTTCACTAAGAGCGTCCTATGTGCGAAAAACTAAATCACTCTTGAATCCGAGTGGAAAGCTCGTAGGGGTGCTCTGGTCCATCGCAATGAATGAAGGCCAGCCACCTTATGGAGGTTCCATAGCTGAGTATCAGAAGCTTTTCCATACTCAGTTCAAGATCAATTCATTATCCCCCTGCTACAATTCAATTAAGCCCAGAATGGGAAATGAGCTTTTCATCAACTTAGAGAATTAAGAGTTTCCAGCATTATGTCAATTTGGGGGTTTAAGAACCATTAGTTGACATATAATCATGAAACCAACACGTACTACCTGCCTTTTCCTAATCATTCTTCTTTTTTCATTTTATGTTGAAGCTCAGGAAGAAGACGAGACTCCAACCAGTGAAACGATTCTAAAAGTAGAACCTCCTTTTCGGAAAGGACAACTAAAATGGCTGAATGAGAATGGTTTTGAAACCCATTTGTACACATGGGATGAGGCAGAGGTAAATCTATATTTAAATAAATCACTTGAAAGGCGGTCAACTGCTAATATTATTGGTGCAGTTGGTGGGACTATTTTAGTGATGGGACTAGCAGCAAATTTTATGGGTAGCCTGGCTCACGATATATCGAATAATGACCCAGATGAAACGTATCAGGTATTTAAAGCCCCATACTATCTGGGTGGTACTATGATTGTCGCATCAGTCGGCCTAAGCTTTGACGCCTTGAGTAAGTTGAAAAAAGCGAAAACTGCCCGAGCCAATAAGAATTAACAGCTTCTTATGTAGCAGGTTTTTGTTTTTGTGCATCGTCGCTTTTCTCGTCTTCATTAGACCCTCTGTATTTTATCTGAAGTCCCTGAAGAAAATTTCTTAGAAACTGATCCTTACATAATCGATATTGTTTCTGAGTTGGTTTTCGAAAAAAGGCACTGACTTCATGTTTACTGACTTCAAACTTGGCGAGATCAAACGTCTGAATGATATCTTCATCGCGCATGTTAAGCGCAATTTTCAGCTTCCTGAAAATGATGTTATTGTTTAATTTTTTTTCTGGCTTAGGTGTTTCACCATCTTTTTTCCCTCTATGTTTTATTATCAAGCCATTTAAGAAAGCTGCCAGATCAACATCGTAGAATGATTTTTGATCGGGATCATCCTCTTTCTTCATCCAATCACTTATTTGAGTTCTTGTAACCTCTTTTCCTCCTTGCTTAAAAAGCTTAATCATTTTATCATCTCCATAATCGAAAATGTACCTGATACGTCGAAGGATGTCATTGTTATTCATGATAGATGAACTTAAATCAAATGGTCAACAAACTTTTGAAGTGCAGCCCAGAGTTTAGCTTTTTCCTGAACGTTCCCTGAAATCTGATCCAGTGGTTTGGAACAAAGGAATTCGCTCCCTTTGTAAGGGATAGGGGTGTAGAAGGCTTTGGCTTCTGGCACAAAAACCAGCGCTTTTTTAAACATCACAGATTGATCAAACCCATTACTGAAGATCTTGTAATCACTCTCAGGTACTTTACAGGCATCCAGGATTTTGTGAAGAAGTTCGTTCTCCGCGGGAGCGTGACTGGTATGAAAAACAGCAAAAGGCAAAGGTTTGGAGTCTGGAAGATCGTGATGCGGAATGTGGGGAGACTCCTGATGGTGCACTTCTTCTGGTTCCTCTTTTGATGCGGGCTTTGGTTGCTCTGGTGCAGCTTTTTCCTGCTTTGCTAAAAGCTCAGGTTCCGGTTCAGCTACAGTAGTAGATTCCTGCACTTCTTCCGTCTTATCAAGAGTCTCATCTTCAATGAGTTTGTCTTGTGGTAGCAAGTAGATTTCTTCGTTTATGAGTAAGTGCAGGTTTTCTTTTTCCATGGAGTTTAGTCTTCCATATCAAATATAGACTTTAGTTCTTTTGCTTCACTCGGTTTCATCCGCTTACCTAGCACCAGACGTAGTTGTCGCCTTCTTAGCGCTCCTTCATAGAGCTCTTTTTCAAAATCTGTTTCTGGTTGTAGCTGAGGTATATCTATTGGTTTTCCTGATTGATCAACAGCCACAAAAGTGAAAAATGCGCGGTTAGTATGTACTTTTTTGTCAGCCGGAATGTCTTCCGCAACTACTTCCAGATAGACCTCCATGGATGAGCTAAATGCTCGAGTGACAAAAGCAGAGATCGTTACTGTGTTTCCTTTACGGATCGGTTCAGAAAAAGAGATATTATCAACAGAGGCAGTAACAACAATGCGGTTAGAATGCTTTTGAGCGGCGATGGCAGCAGCAATGTCCATCCAATGCATAAGGCGGCCTCCCATTAAATTGTCAAGTCCGTTCGTATCGTTTGGAAGAACAAGTTCGGTCATAGTAACAAATGAGTCCTTGCAGTTTTTAATTTTTTTCATATGTAGATACAGTTTGAAATAGAGTGTATGAATACGCTTCCAACTTCTATAAAGAGTTTTATCAATTATTTAGTCCCTTTGCTGGGCCAGCCGCGTTCCCCACGCAAAGGTACGAAGCTGAAATTGTTGAATTGCTTCTTTTTTATCTTGTTTTCTGACACTTTCTCTATCAAAACCATTGATTGAATGTCGTTGTTCCCGACTGGGATAACTAGTCGTCCACCAATTTTTAGTTGTTCAATAAGCTCTTCAGGAATAGTAGGTGCTCCTGCCGTTACAATGATGCCGTCGTAAGGAGCAAAACGCGGCATACCTTTGGATCCATCCCCCTGATACATGTGAGGCTGATAGCCGAGTTTTGGTAGAAATCGAATGGCTTTTTGATAAAGCTTCTTTTGATATTCAATCGTGTAAACTTTTGCACCAAGCTCCACAAGTACGCATGCTTGATAGCCAGACCCGGTACCTATTTCTAAGATTTTATCCCCCGGTTGAACTTTCAATAGTTGCGATTGAAATGCTACGGTATAGGGCTGACTAATGGTTTGCCCTGCATCTATGGGAAAAGCTTTATCCTCATATGCATGATTTTCAAATATGGGATCAAAGAAATAGTGGCGGGGAATTTTGCCTATTGCCGCTAAAACAGCAGAATTTTTTACACCTTTTTTAGAAATTTCTAAAACCAATTGCTTTCGCAAACCCTTATGCTTGTAGGTATCTTCCAATTCACTTATTTTGAAGCTTAAATTTAATCAGCGTGTTTACAGGAATAGTTGAAACTGTCGGGAAAGTAGAAGAAATTTATCCAGTTGGGACCAATGTTGACTTTGTCATTTCTTCATTGATCTCTGATGAGTTAAAAATTGATCAAAGTGTTTCACATAATGGCGTTTGCCTGACCGTTACCAAAGTTGCAGATGGAAAGCATTGGGTTACAGCTATTGATGAGACGATGAATAAATCAAATCTTAGTCAATGGCAGGTTGGTAGTAAAGTGAATTTGGAGCGCTGCATGAAAGCGGATGGCCGATTTGATGGACATATTGTACAAGGGCATGTGGATAGCACAGCTAAAGTGGTTGACTTTAAAGATGAAAATGGTAGTTGGTTGTTCACATTTGAGCTACAGGAAGAGGGGTTAGTGGTGGAAAAAGGAAGTGTTTGTATTAACGGTACCAGCCTTACTTGTTTCAATGTTGGAAAAAAAATCTTTTCTGTGGCAATAATTCCTTATACATTTGAACATACCAACTTCAATCAGCTAGTGGTTGGTAGCACGGTAAATATTGAATTTGATATTATCGGAAAGTATATTGACTTAATCGTAAATAGAAAATAATGGCTCTCAATTGCATGGTAGTTGATGACGACAAAATGTCTCGTCTCGTTATTAAAAAATTCATTGATAAGACCGACTCACTGGTCTTAACTCACGATCTTGATAATACACAAGAAGCTCACGATATTTTACTTGGCGAAAGTGCCAATGATGTAGATATCGTATTTCTCGATATCGAAATGCCGGGAATGAGTGGCCTGGATCTCGTTAAAGACCTCCAGCATGCGTACAACGTAATTCTGGTAACGTCTAAGAAGGAATACGCGATTGAAGCTTTTGAAGATGCGGTGGCGGACTATCTGGTAAAACCGGTCGAGTATGAACGCTTCATGAAGGCAGTGAACAAGGTGAAAGAAAACCTTGAGAAGGAAAAGTTAATTGCGGAGCAGGAAGATCATATTTATGTAAAGAGCGATGGTAAGCTTTTCCGTTTGAGCTATGATAACATATTGTTTGTTGAGGCTTTAGCAGATTATGTCATTTTTAATACGGAAGCGGGGAAAAAACATATTGTTCATCATACAATGAAGGGGATCGAGAAGCGACTACCGGAAAGTATATTTAGTCGAGTTCATCGAAGCTATATCATCAATCGAGATAAAATAAATAAGATAGAAGACCTACAAGTCCACATTGGAGAGAAAACGTTCTCAATAGGAGCATCCTATAAAGAATCTCTTATGGAAAAGTTTAATCTTCTATAAATCAAAAACACTTTTTTAAGAATTAGGCATTGACCCAGTCAATGCCTTTTTTTAGTGATTTCAATGTTTCTTTTTGATCTGGCGTCTGTGGTTGATGGTCATATTCCCAGTTGGCTTCAGGAGGAAGGCTCATCAAAATAGATTCTGTCCGTCCGTTTGTATCAAGACCGAACTTGGTTCCTTTATCATGAACCAGATTGAATTCCACATATCTGCCCCTTCGAATTCTTTGCCAATTTTTGTCTTCCTCTGTCCAATCTTTAGACTTCAAATCAATCACAGCATCTTTATATGCAGGTATAAATGTTTCACCAACATCTTTTACAAAATTCCACTGGTCTGATTTAGACCGACCTTCTTTGTCACCTAGTCGGTCAAAAAATATTCCTCCGATTCCGCGAGTCTCATTTCGGTGTTTCACAAAGAAGTAGTCATCTGCCCAATCTTTAAATTTTGGGTAGAAACCAAGATCATGTTTATCGCAGGTGTTCTTTAAATGCCAATGAAAATTTTTAGCTTTTGCTTTTATCACATAATGAGGTGTGAGATCTATACCTCCGCCAAACCACCAAATGCCGTTACTCATTTCAAAGTACCGCACATTCATATGTATGATCGGGACCCATGGATTTTGCGGGTGTAGCACGATAGAAACGCCAGTGGCAAAAAAGTCAGCTTTACTTAGGTTTAACGCCTGTAGGATTTTTTCCGGTGTAGGTCCTGAAACTGCAGAAAAATTCACTCCTCCTTTTTCTATTAGATCACCATCCTTGATTACACGGGATCTTCCGCCACCGCCTTCATTTCTCTCCCAATTATCTTCCTGAAATGTTGATTTACCATCCAATATTTCAAGTGCTTGACAAATTGAATCTTGCAAGTCTTTGAACCAATCTGCGATACGTTCTTTTGTCATTTCTTCCATTAAAAAGGATATCCTATTCCGATGTTTACTTGCGTATTTCTATTAAAGTTTGAGAAGAATTCATCCCCAACAAATCGTTCGCCTTCCTTTTGTGCCGGGTCAATTAATTTAATACCTAGGTCTACTCTGAAGATGAGAAATTGCAGGTCAAATCTTAATCCAACGCCGGTACCCACAGCTATTTCGCTAAGGAAATCATTAAACTCGAATAGCCCATCATCACCCTCCGCATCAGGACCTACCAAGGACTGTCCCACTTGCCATATATTACCGGCATCCACAAAAATGGCACCATCAAGAAAGCCCACTAAATCTTGTCTTAGCTCTATACTTGACTCGATGAGTACATTTCCCTGCCGCTCATTGTTATAATTGACCTCATCAGTAGGGACATCATCTACTTCTAAAAATGTTGCATGAGATCCAGGTCCCAGTCTTCTGGGTCGCCAGGCTCGAATGCTACTACTACCACCAGCAAAGAAGTACTTTTCATAGGGTAGTGATTGATTGTCTCCGTATGGATAAGCCAAGCCGGCATTAAACCTGAATGCAACGTTGGTGTTTCTTGTTAAGCGATGAATTTTTCGAAGATCTATTTGCGTTTTCACGTATTGATAGGTCTCCAGGCTGTCACCGAAGAAAGACACGTTTTCCAATTGATTATTCAAATCTCCACCAACTTCAGCATTGAACCTTATATATGCACCTTCATTTCCGTTCGCATAATCACCAACCGATATATCAACCTGAAATCCGGCACTGCTTACAACTGCCGGTACGAAAGCAAGCGCATACGGATTATTTTCAAGTAAAAGTTCATCAATTTCATCTCTAAATTCTTGTCCTGTGATTAAGGCATCTGTTAGGTCAAGCTGCAGTGGAGTCAATGTATACCTAATTCTGTCTTTCACCTGCCAACTGTAGGACCACCTGGCTGAATAAATTTGACGCCTGTATTCGTCTACCCGATCTTCAAAAGAATAACTAAGAGAGAGCCTTGTTTTTGGGTTGAGTTTACCAAGCTTATTTTTAAAATATGATCCGAATGGGAATATAAACTGGGGGAAAGTGATTGCTCCTTCAGCTCCAAACTGACGAGATGTATAATTTGTGACACGCTCAGTACTTTCTGTAACAGAGTTTAAGTCTTCAAGTTTTGCGTTGGCATCAAAACTGAGTATTTCAAGCGTGCGAAAGGTGTTTCTATTCTTTAAGTTGATGTTTACGAATGGACCCGGTTTTCCCTGGGTGCGCGATAAACCAAATTCGCTGGATGTTTGAAATTTATCAAATGGCGAAGTAAAAATGTTTGCTACAAAGAAATTACCCGTAGTATCATAGTTGATATTTATAAATTTGAAATTATCTAAAAATGAAAGTTGTCGTTGGGTTTCTATTGTCAAATCACGACTGTATGGATCATCTTGTTGAAGCGGAATCCGCCATTCCAGTACCTTTTTAGAATACCTGTTTTCAGCAAAACTGAATGTAATGTCTCCATAAGTCTCAATCGTTCTATCTGCAGCTTCGTTAATACTTGCATCAGAAATAAAAACGATTGAATCGAGGTAAAATATTTTATGTTCTTGCTGACCTGCAGGATTTTTAATGATCTCCCTGATAATCAACGTATCCTGACCGAGTTGTGTCGAGTCTATTTGAAATAAGGTGTACTGCTTAGAAAACTCATAATAGCCGTTATTCACTGCCAGATCATAAACAAAATCACGTTCCTCTGAGATGGTCTCCTGATTATAATAACCTTTCTTAAGAGGTGCGTCTTTTAGGTTTTCAAAAACTAAGTCACGGAGTACAGAGTCCTCAATTTGATATTGAATTGAATCAACGTAATAGCGATTGTTAAGGTCAATGTGATACTCCAGGTTTATATAACGATCACTTTCACCAAACCATCCGCTCACCCAGTTTCTTAAATTTCGCCCAAACTTTCCGATTGCATTTAGGCTGTCGTAGTTTGCTGTATCAATTTGGATGGATGCTTCAAAATATCCTTTTGAATTTAGAAACTGATTAATTTTTTCTTTGGAGAGTTTTGTGCTGTTGTGGTTATAGATGGCTAGGGGTTCGCCCCACCTCATTAATTGATTGCCTTGTTTGACTTTTCTGTTTTTCTTGTCATATTTTTTCGCCTTTTTGTTCCTTAATTTTTGTTTACGTTTGTCGCTTTTAGCGGCGGCAATTTTACGATCATACTTTGAGAGAATTGAATCTCGTTTAGCTATTGCTTTTTCTTTATCGTAACCTTTAAATATCCATCCGTTTTCTCCTAGTTTGTATAAATGAGCAAGATGAGTAAAGGGATAGCCTAAAATGATTCTGCTATTACGATTCTGCTCTAATAAGATGGTAGAATTATCAGCCAAAGAGCCTGACACCCCATTAATTTTCTGTTTGGCAAGTATTTGCTCATCTTCCTTAAGAAACTTTGAGCCAAGGCACGAAGTAAGGAATATGCCCGCGAATAGTGATATTTGACTCAGTTTTAAAAATTTCTTCAAATCAGATGCTCTCTAGAAAGGAACAGAAGTATATAAAATCACTCAAAGTTAAGAAGTACAGAACTCGTGAGGAACGCTTTTTGGTGGAAGGTGCAAAAAATGTGCAAGAGTTGATCAATTCGGACTATGAAATTGAGATGATTGTTGGCACAGAGCAGTTTTTCGCTCAAAATTTGAAAACGGGCAATCACAGAAATGAAATAGTTGATGAGGATTTACTTACTCAGCTAAGTACATTTAAAACCAACGAAGATGCCATTGCTGTGGCAATAATGAAAAGTTGGAGTATGGAAGAGATCGATTTCACCGATCATCTTTTTGTTTTGGATGGAGTGGGAGATCCGGGCAATGTTGGAACGATCATAAGAACACTTGACTGGTTTGGGTTTTCTCAGCTCATATGCTCACAAGATTCAGCAGAATTTTATCACCCTAAAGTGATCAATAGCTCTATGGGATCTTTTACAAGATTGAAGGTTTACCACATTGATTTGGATGAATTCTACAAGAGAAACAAGTTGCCAGCCTATGCTGCAGACATGGAGGGTGAAAGCCTAAGTTCGTTAAGTTTTAAAGACCCAAGGGTCATCGTAATGGGCAGTGAATCCCATGGTGTTAGCGAGGTTACAAAATCACACCTTTCAAATACCGTATCTATACCTAAACACGGCGGTGCTGAGTCTCTGAATGTGGGTATAGCAACAGGTATAATTGCAGCTCACTTACGCATGGATTGAAATTTTTTCAGTAGGGATATAGTCGAATGGTCGTGATTTCCCTCTCTATTTTCCTTGATTTCTTTTAAGATGGGTTTTGAGAGTTGTTTTCCCAACTCAACACCCCATTGGTCAAAGCTGAAAATGTTCCAGATTAACCCTTGAGTAAAGACTCTGTGTTCATAGTATGCGATCAACTTCCCTAGATTGAATGGATTGAGTTCTTTGATGAGAATACTTGTTGATGGCCTATTTCCTTTAAAAATCTTAGAATTAATCAGGATTTCATCTGCTTCATCATCTACTTCATTTAAAACCTGACTCCTGGACTTTCCAGTCAACAATGCTTCAGATTGAGCAAAAAAATTGGCTAGCAGTTTCTCATGATGATCCGAAAATTTGTGCGCAGGATTTACAATCCCAATGAACTCACACGGTATAATCTTGGTGCCTTGATGAATGAGTTGATAAAATGCATGCTGCCCATTCGTACCGGGCTCACCCCAGATAATAGGTCCTGTTTGATAATTCACTTCATTTCCAGAACGGTCAACATATTTTCCGTTGCTCTCCATATCAACTTGTTGGAGGTAGGAGGGGAGGTATCTCAATCGATGGTCATATGGAAGTATTGCCATTGAGTTATATCCTTTGAAATTGTTGTACCAAATACCTATCATAGCCGAAATAATCGGGAGGTTTTTTGATGTCTCAGTCGTTCTGAAATGATCATCCATTTCCTTGGCACCTTGAAGCAGTTTTTCAAACTCATCAAACCCAACTGCACAGGCAATTGACAAACCGATGACTGACCAAAGAGAGAATCGCCCACCGACCCATTCCCAAAACTCAAACATGTTTTCACTTAAAATCCCAAATTCCGTAACAGCAGGTTCATTCGTGCTGACGGCCACAAAATGCTTGCTAATCGTCTCCTTAGTCCCACCATTTTCCAGGAACCAACTCCGTGCAGATAGCGCATTTGTGATTGTTTCCTGAGTGGTAAAGGTCTTCGATGCAATAATGAAAAGCGTGGTTTCAGGATTCAACCCTTCTAATGTTTCTACGGTTTGCGCCGCATCGACATTTGAGATGAAGTGAGGCGTTACATTTTTCCAATAGGGTCTCAACGCATAGGTGATCATTTTTGGGCCCAGGTCTGAGCCGCCAATTCCAATGTTTACAATATCTGTGATTTTCTTTCCTGAATAACCTGTCCAATCTCCGGAATGCAGCTTTTCTGTAAACGATTTAACTTTTCTAAGTTCCTTTTCCACTTCCTCCTTTTCGCGTGCCCTCAATGCGACATGTTGAACAGATCTGCTTTCGGTTTCATTTATTGGATCACCATCAAACATGGCTTTTATCCCTTCTTTTAAACCACACTCTTCTGCCAGGTTTATTAACGACTGCATCACATCTGACGAAAGATTGTTCTTAGAGAAATCAAAGTGAAAATCAGAAAAATCAAAGGTAAATTGATCTAGTCGATTTGAATTTTTTAGCAAATCACTAATGCTGGTTTCCTTAGCGGAAAGCTCGCTTAGTTTTGCCCATGACTTGGTTGTCGTTGGGTCAATTTTTGGTAGCATAATCGTTTAATTTAAAAAAATCCTGGAAGGATGTCTTCTCTTACAAACAGGTAGTAGGAATAGGCAATAAACCCGATTATGTAAACCATTCCTTCTGCTCTATCTAGTTTGTACTTATTCAAGGTAAACATGAATATGAACAGCATGAATGTTCCTAACATCACAATATACAAATCTGTATTTAGTGTAGAAGTGTAGACAAGCGGTGCATGTACAAGAGATGTAGCACCTAGGACCAATAATAGATTGAAAATATTGGATCCAACAATATTTCCGACCGCTAAATCTGATTTTTTATGAAATGCTGCAACTGCCGATGTAGCTAGTTCCGGTAATGATGTTCCTGCGGCTAAAATTGTTAATCCAATCATCTTATCACTTACATGATAGAATTTTGCTATTGTCACTGCATTTTCAACTATTAGGTTTCCACCGAAAACTAAACCTACAATTCCCAGCACAATCATAATAGTTGTTTTTAAACTACCATGAATTTCAATATCCTCTACTTCTGCTTCAGGGTTTCTGCTCAGGTTCATAAAAATATAAACCAAAAACAGCACAAACATGACAAGGAGAATGATTCCATCTTTCACATCTAGCGAATTCACATCGCCACCAAAGAAAAGTGTATCATTAACAAGAATAAAGAATATAAATGTTGCTAGTAAAGAGTATGGAACCTCTTTCCAGAGCGCATTTCTTTCAACTGTGAGTGGGTAAATAATACTGGCTATACCCAGAATCAGGAATATGTTAAAAATATTTGATCCAATAATATTTCCGAAAACGACTTCATTGGCTCCACTGCCACCATCTTGTACGGAACCGGAAATGATATTTACGACTAACTCAGGAGCAGAAGTTCCCATAGCTACTACGGTGAGTCCTATAGCAATATCGGATACATTAAAACGTTTGGCTAGTGAAGAAGCTCCATTTACCAGGTAATCAGCTCCTTTGATTAGAAGGATGAAACCTGCGATGACAAGTACAAAATTTAAAGCTACGGTGCTCAATTCAATTTCGGTTAGATTGGTGACTCACTGTTCGGAAAGACGAATTGTTATTATGTCTGTCTAATCTTCGCAAATTAACACTTTTGATTTATTTAATCCAATAATTTGTGATCTCATCACAAATTCAAGTCTTTCAGCAAGTTATGTACTTTATTTTTTAATTTTTCTTCAGTTCTAAAGTAATCATTGCCTTCTAATTCACTCTTGACCGAAAAATAAAATTTAATTTTTGGTTCTGTGCCTGAAGGTCTAACGCTTACTTTAGTACCATCAGCAGTAAGGTATTGAAGCACATTTGATTTTGGAAGATCAACGGGTTCTTTTTTTCCATTTTCATCGATTTTTTGTCCTTCTAAATAATCGATTGTGTTGATAATATGAGAGCCGGCCAATTGGCTAGGTGGATTTTGCCTAAAATTGATCATCATATCTTTGATTTCTTCTGCCCCTTTCAAGCCCTTCTTTGTAATGGATTTGAGTTCTTCGTAGTAGAAACCATGTTTTCCATAAACCTCAATGAGTAAATCAAAGACACTCATTTCTTTATCTTTTGCCCATGCCGTCATTTCAGCGATCATGACACTGCTGGCTACAGCATCTTTGTCACGTACCATTTCTCCAATCATGTATCCGTAGCTTTCTTCCCCACCTCCAATAAATATTTCCTTGCCTTCCTTGCTCCGAATCAGATCAGCGATCCATTTGAAGCCTGTTAGCGTGTCGTAGCAATTGACTTCATACGCTGACGCAATATCACGAATGAGCTCAGTAGTGACAATTGTTTTACCAATATACTCATTGCCTTCTAACCCTTTTTCACTCCATTTTTTTAATAGATAATAGACGAGAAGTGCTCCAGTTTGATTCCCATTAAGAAGTTGGAAATCTCCCTTTGAATTTTTCACAGCTATTCCTACTCTATCTGCATCAGGGTCTGTAGCCATTACAAGATCCGCATCAATGTTTCTTGCTGTTTTCAGTGCTAAGGACATGGCCTCTTGCTCTTCCGGATTCGGATAAACCACCGTTGGAAAGTCTCCGTCCGGTACAGATTGCTCTTCAACGACATGCACATTTTTGAATCCCAATTCTTCTAGGGCTTTGGGCACCATTGTAATTCCAGTTCCGTGAATTGGAGAGAATACAATTTTGAGGTCACTGTGACGCTCAATTTCTTTCTTTGAAAGCGATAACCCGTGGATCATTTGCAAGTAAGCCTTGTCCACATCCTCTCCTATGGTTTGGATAAGTGATGGATTCGAATTGAAATTAATCTCATCGATGGATTGAATTTTTTGAACTTCAGCGATGATGTTTTGATCATGTGGCGGCACTATCTGTCCTCCATCTTCCCAGTAGGCTTTATATCCATTGTATTCTCTAGGGTTGTGTGAGGCCGTAAGGACAACTCCGCCTTGACATCCTAAATATCTAATTGCAAATGATAGTTCTGGAGTAGGTCGAAGGTCTTCGAAAAGAAACACCTTTATACCATTTGCAGAGAAAACGCCTGCTGCAGTTTCTGCAAATAGGCGGCTATTGTTTCGGCTATCGTATGCAATGGCAACCTTTATATCGCTATTAAATTGACTTTTCAAATAATTTGAGAAGCCCTGTGTGGCCATGCCTACCGTGAACTTATTGATACGGTTTGTACCAATCCCCATTATTCCGCGGAGACCACCCGTTCCGAATGCTAAATCATTTTGAAAAGCTTCTTCCAACTCCTCCTGGTTCTCAAGCAATAAAGAAATTTGTTCTCTAGCATCTTGATCCAGATTAGTAGCGGCCAGCCATTCGTTCGCTTTATCTTTTGCTATGCTCATGCAAATCCTAATTTTCTTTTTACTCTTGTTAAAACTTCATTAGCAATCACAGCTGCTTTTTCTTCTCCTTTTTTGAGCTCGTTCTCCAACTCCTCCAGATTATTCATATAGTAGTCATATTTTTCACGCTCAGAGCTAAACTTATCTCTTAGTAATTCAAATAGCTCTTGTTTGGCGTGACCATAACCATAATTTCCCCCCAGATATTTCTGTCTCATGACGGCCACTTGATCTTTTGAAGCCAATAGCTTATAGATTGCAAATACATGACAAGTATCCGGATTTTTAGGTTCTTCAAGCGGGGTGCTGTCAGTAACAATTTGCATTACATTTTTTCTAAGCTTTTTTTCAGGTAGGAACACATCAATGATATTCCCATAGCTTTTGCTCATTTTTTGTCCGTCGGTACCTGGGATAGTCATCACGTTATCGTCAATCAATGCTTCGGGAACTGTGAATGTTTCCCCAAACTGATGATTAAATGATGATGCCATATCACGTGTCATTTCAAGGTGTTGCCTTTGATCTTTTCCTACTGGTACAAAATTGGCATCATATAGTAAAATGTCAGAGGCCATCAATACGGGGTAATCGAAAAGTCCGGCGTTTACATCAGCTAACCTATCTGCCTTATCCTTGAAAGAATGAGCATTTGCAAGCATTGGAAAGGGGGTGAAGCAATTTAAGTACCAGGTTAGCTCACAGCAGGCCGGAACCCTTGATTGTCGATAGAATGTATTCACAGAAGTATCGAAACCACACGCTAACCAGGCTGCTGCTACAGCATTTGTATTTTCAATTCGTAGATTTGCATCTTTAATGGTGGTAAGTGAGTGCAGGTCTGCTATAAAGAAAAAGGATTCATTGTCTTTCTTTTTAGATAATTCAATAGCTGGAATAATTGCTCCTAAGAGATTACCTAAGTGGGGTTTACCAGAACTTTGTATACCTGTTAGTATTCTTGCCATTCGTTCACAATTTTGTGCAAACCTATATAATTTGGGGCTTGTATTTTGAGGGCTATCTTGTAAAATATAATTTGAAAATGAAACTACTATTATCTACAGTCTCTGTGCTATTTCTTTTATCTGCTCAGGCACAACCGAATCTTTCATTCGAGATAACTGATTATAATTTTGGTGAGTTAAATGAGGAGGGGGGCTTTGCAGAATACACTTTTAAGTTTGTTAATAGTGGAGATGTGCCAATTAAGGTTACCGCAGTGAAGGCTTCTTGTGGGTGCACCACCCCTGGATGGACGAAAGAGGAAGTCATGCCTGGTGATTCGGGTTACGTAAAAGCAAAATATAATCCAAGAAATCGACCTGGACGTTTCAGGAAATCTCTAAGAGTAAGCACAACTCACGGACCCTCTAATCAGACATTATACATCTCAGGTTTTGTCAAACCAAAACCTAAAACTCCCGAGCAGGAGTTCCCAATTCTGGCGGGAGATTTGAGATTGAAATATCGTGGGTTAAATATGGGGAAGATCACAACAGAGAGGCCTGTGGAAAAATCATTTGACGTGTTCAACTACTCTGACACCATCGTTTCCCTTAATTCACTAAGTATTAGTCTACCAGAGCACATTACAGTATCACTGGTTCAGGAGTTCCTTAACCCCAGAGAAGTTGGTCAAATGATTGTGACTTACGATCCAATCAAAAAAGGAGACTATGGATATGTAAGTGACATGATTGAATTGACAGATAACTCTGAGGAATCCCTTTCAGTCATTGCGGTAATTGAAGAGTACTTCCCTGAAATGACTGCTGAAGAGCTTGACAATGCTGCAAAGTTGGAAATCATTGATAGATCTTATGACCTTGGAAAGGTCACAGCTGGAGAAAAATTGGAAATTGAGTTTGAATTAAAGAATGTCGGAAATGAAAAACTTTATTTCCGGACCATTAAATCAAATTGTGGCTGCATAACGTATGAAGTAAAAAATAAAGGCATCAAAAAAGGAAAAAGCCAAATGCTTAAAGTCTTTTTTGATACCTCTGATATGCGTGGTAATCAATATAAGTCAATCACGATTTATTCAAATGATCCCGTAGCTCCGACTCAGATAATTACAATTAAAGGTAATGTAAGTAGAGCAGAGAATTAAATTAAGGAGGGGATTAGTTCTCCCATTTATTATTTTCTCGCCTTACATCAGCCATATATCCATCAGGATCAATTTCTATTGAACTGATGTTTTCTTTAGATGAATCTACTGTGAACTCGTAGTACCTGTGAGTCCATGACCAATCCGGCAGTATAATTCGTTCAAGATCTGTTTCATTGGATTTTTCGCCTCTCATTATTCCTAGAGGAGCATAGTAAATTTTCTTTGTTCCATCTGAAAAAGTAACAAGAACATCCATTGGCATTGGCATCATACCTTCTCTTTTCAGCATAACGACTGTGTTGTCATCCTCTTCTCTTACCTCATTAATACCATAATCAATGGTGTGGGTAGTATTGAGCCAGTAGTCCAAATACCAATCTAATTCCAATCCGGATTCTTTTTCAAAAACCCTGATCCAGTCGTTGGCATCAGGATGCTTAAATCTCCACTGGTAATAGTATTTTTTCAGGGCTCGTGCAGTAGCTTCTTTTCCTATTAAGTAATTCATCTGCGCAAGTGCAATTGCGCCCTTGTAGTAAGAGCCTAATCCATAGGCAGAATTTGTATTAAAATGATCAGAATGAGTACTTAATGGTTCTTCTTTGCCTGATTGAGTCAAATAAACATAAGTTTTAAAATTCCTTGCCTGCGTGCGATCTGATCTATCAAATATGTGTGATGTAGTTTCAGCTGTTGCGTAGGTCGTGAAGCCTTCATCCATCCATGCATAGTAGCTCTCATTTGTAGCTAATAATCCTTGATACCAACTATGAAGTGCCTCATGAACAGTGACACCTACAAGGCTTTGAAGATTGCGATGGCCAGTAATAAGGGTAGCCATTGGGTACTCCATACCTCCATCACCACCCTGAATAACTGAATAGTGGGGGTAGGGGTATTCACCAAAATTCTCTTCTATGTATTCAAAAGCCTTGACTGCAAGATCTGGAAGCTCTTTCCATGCTTCAGTTTTTTCACCCTCCTGATAAAAGAAATGTAGTTCAGGCCCATTCTTAACAGTGGCAATTTTGTGTATATAGTCTGGGTCTGCAGCCCAAACAAAGTCATGAACTTTTTCGGCTTTAAATTTCCAGGTTAGGCTTTTTCCCTTTCTTTTAACTTTAACGCCCTCATCCTCATAACCGTATCCGATTTCATTTGGATTCTGTAAAACACCAGTTGCCGCAATCACATAATTTTTGTCGATGGTTAAGTTCACTTCAAAGTCACCCCAAGGGGCATAGAACTCTCTTCCTATGTAAGGATGCGCATGCCAACCCTTTTCATCATACTCCGCTATTTTCGGATACCATTGCGCCATGCTGTAGTCAATTCCTTCTGCATTATCTCGCCCACTTCTTCTGATTTGAATAGGCACCTGGCTTTGAAAATTCATATTTAAAACGGTTGCGGAACCCGGAATCAAAGGCTCTGCTAGCTTGACCTCAAGCACCGTGCCTTCAATATTATAAGCGAGGGCTACACCATCCTGATTCAAAGATTCAATCTTATGCCATCCAATCTCTGAATCATTCAATTTTGAAATACGATCGCCAACCCTTCCATCTGGATCTTCAATAGTCCTACTTCGTGTATCCATCATGCTATTTGGCTGAAAAGCATTAAAATAAAGGTGATAGAATACCTTCGTTAAGGTATCCGGACTATTGTTGAAATACTTCAATGATTGAGTGCCATTATATTGGTGGTTATCTACATTGAAATCAATGTCCATTTTATATTCCACTCTCTGTTGCCAATAGCCTTGGGAGAAGGAAAATGACCCGTAACAACCAAATAATAGCAGGCAAAAGACTTTATAAGTAAAATTATATTTCATAATTGAAAATTAGTTTAACATTTTAGCACCTCTTTGGTTAATTAAATCGTATATTGTTTTCAATCAATTAACCTGAAGAGTATGGAAAAAATTTTAGACTTTTTTCTTCTGATCATATTTGCTTTCGGTTCTGCTATCCTTTTCACATTTGCTGTGATATGGAAGTTTCTTCAAGCGATGTATCAGATTATTTTATCTAAATAACACTAAACGTCAACTTTAGCGTATTTGGCATTTTTCTCGATGAACTCCCTTCGAGGAGCTACCTCATCTCCCATAAGCATAGAGAACAAATGATCTGCCTCTGCAGCAGATTCTATCGTTACTCGCTTTAAACTTCTATGGGCAGGATCCATTGTGGTTGTCCATAGTTGATCGGGATTCATTTCCCCCAATCCTTTATACCTCTGAACATTTACAGCATCCTCCTTACCATTAGGAGCTACTTCTTTTATAACTCGTACTCGATCGTCTTCGGACCATGCATACTTTTCCGACTTTCCTTTTTTGATAAGGTAAAGGGGAGGTAATGCAATATATAAGTATCCACTTTCGATCAATGATCGCATATACCTAAAGAAAAAGGTCAAAATTAAAGTTCGAATGTGACTTCCGTCAATATCCGCATCGGTCATAATTATGATCTTATGATATCGAAGCTTCTCCATGTTAAGTGCTTTCTCATCTTCTTCGGTACCAAAAGAAACACCCAATGCAGTGATCATGTTCTTGATCTCCTCATTGTCATAGATCTTATGCTCTTGAGCCTTTTCCACATTAAGGATTTTACCTCTTAACGGAAGAATGGCTTGAAATTTCCGATCTCTACCTTGCTTAGCAGAACCGCCGGCTGAGTCTCCCTCAACTAGATATAACTCGCATACTGATGGATCCTTATCAGAGCAATCTGCTAATTTACCTGGTAAACCAGTCCCGGACAGTACATTTTTACGCTGCACCATTTCACGTGCCTTCCTAGCAGCGTGTCTGGCTTGAGCAGCCACTATAACTTTGGAAACGATTTGCTTGGCTTCTTTTGGATGCTCTTCTAAGTATTCATTCAGGATTTCACTCACACACGTATCTACCGCACCCATTACGTCAGAGTTACCAAGTTTTGTTTTTGTCTGACCTTCAAATTGAGGTTCAGCAACCTTGACCGAAATAACTGCCGTTAATCCTTCCCTGAAATCATCACCGGCTATCTCTACTTTTACTTTATCCAGAAGGCCTGATTTATCAGCATAGCTCTTTAATGTCCGGGTAAGTGCTCTCCTGAAACCTGAAACGTGCGTCCCACCCTCAATCGTATTAATGTTATTCACATAGGATACGACGTTTTCAGAATATGAGGTGTTGTAGCTAAGTGCAACCTCTACTGGAACAGTTCCCTTTTCACTAACCATATAGATCGGATCTGGAATCAGATTTTCCCGGGTCGAATCTAGATAGGAGACGAATTCAGAAAGCCCTCCTTCAGAGAAGAATGTTTCCTTTAGTGGTTCATCTGATTCATCAAGATCCCGATGATCGATCATGTGAATGGTGATTCCGGCGTTCAAGAATGAAAGTTCTCTCAATCTGGAAGCGATGGTTTCCGAATTATATTTATTGGCACTGAAAATATCCATGTCCGGTTGGAAATGAATGATCGTACCACTAATATCTGTTTTCCCTATTTCTTTGACAGGCTCTTGTGGTACACCTATCCTGTATTCCTGCTGATAGATCTTACCGTTTCGATGAACCGTCGCTGTTAGCTTGGATGATAAGGCATTGACACAGGAAACACCCACTCCATGAAGTCCACCGGAGACTTTATAGGTATCCTTATCGAACTTACCCCCCGCGTGAAGTACAGTCATTACCACTTCTAAGGCACTTCTGTTTTCTTTTTTATGGATGTCGGTTGGAATACCTCGCCCATTATCCGTTACGGTAATCGATTCATCTTTATTGATCTCTACGGTAATGGTATCACAGTGTCCCGCTAAAGCTTCGTCAATGGAGTTATCGACGACCTCCCATACCATGTGATGTAGTCCTTTTAGTCCTATATCACCAATGTACATTGCGGGTCTTTTACGTACTGCCTCCAGGCCTTCTAATACCTGGATATTACTAGCAGAGTAATCCCCTTTTTTGTTTTGCTTATTTTCTTCCATGTGCAGTGATTATAAACTCAATAAAGAGCTAAAATTGAATGATTTTGCAATTTTTTTAAGTCGCTCTTTTTAGTTTAGAATGTAGTCATTTTCAATCCTCAAAAGTACTAAAATTATCTCGATTTGGCGAGGTTTTTGATGGTTTAAATCGACCTTTAAAACCATTCTTAAACCTAACCTGTAATGCGAGTAAAAAACTGTCTGTTAATTCTATTTTTCTGTGTTCATGGCCTTTCTCTTTTTCCACAAGATTCTGCAAGAACATTTGAGCAAAATGAGAAGGATAGCATAGCTAATGATAGCAGAAGGCAATATGAAGAAAGATTAAAATTTTTGGAGGAGATTAGGAGGAGGAGAGAAAAAGATCCAATAAGATTTGATGATTCTGTGTCAAGGATTAAAGAATTGAGTAGGTATGAGGAAGCGACTCAACGAATAGAAAAGTATAAACTATCCGATATTTCTACACTAAAAGAGATCGATCTAACTGGTGCCAGACTGGAAAAAGTACCTGAATGGATATATAGTGCTCATAAATTAGAAGTATTTATTCTCGATCATAACAAGATATCAAAGCTCCCAAAAAGGCTAAAGGAGTTACCTAATCTAAAACGGATCTACTGGAGGTTTAATGATCTAAGTAAAAGCAAAGTCAAAATCAGCAAATTACCAAAGGTTGAGAAGCTAGATTTAACAGGGAATGGTTTAAGCAAATTACCCCGTCTACATCACTTGAATGAATTGAATGAGCTCGTTTTAGAGGATAATCAGTTTACTAAACTTCCTACATGGAAAGGAAGGCGCTTAAAGAATCTAGAGGAGTTGGATGTATCTAAAAATCCATTAAAACTCGATAAGAGATGGTATGGCCTTATTGATCATGTAGAAATCCTTAGGTTAAATAAATGTCAAATTGATGAAATACACCCTACGCTGTATAAGATGAGCGGACTAAAACAGTTACTTATTCAGGTGAATGAACTGGAGGAAATCCCAGAAGGTATCTCGTCTCTTAAATTTTTAAATAAACTTTCGTTTTATAAAAATAGTATTTCTACACTGCCTCCGGATCTTTTTGAGTTGAGAGGTTTGCAGGTAATTGATCTCTATTATAATGAATTGGAATTCCTTCCACCAGCTATTTCAAACCTCGAAAATCTAGAAATTCTTTATCTATCGTTTAATAAACTATATGATATCCCAGCTGAGATAGGTGAATTAGCCAATCTTAAAGAGCTATATATTCATCACAATAGATTGAGTCAAATTCCTTCAGAATATGCCCAATTAAAAAAACTTGAGGTGTTTCATATACAAGACAATTACATACCTGCATTTCCAAATCAAGTATTTAAGATGACTAGTTTGATAGATCTGGATATTTCAGACACAGAGATCAAGTCTATACCAATGGAACTTACGGATCTTAAATTGAAGAATTTTTATTGGAGAAATCTGGATATCAACTTGAACGACATCAGACAAATCGAGACCAGGAGGACATTGGTGGAATTGATGAAAAATAAAACAAATATTGTTCCGAGAATATCAATTAGAGAAACAACAAATTAATTTTTCAACCAGGTTTAGTATAGTTGATTAGACAGCATAACGAGCGTACAGGCATTTAAGGTTTCAATTCCCTTTTCCCTGGCTCTGTTTGCGAGTTGTGAATTTTCAGCTCCGGGGTTAAATATGATTCTTTTTGGATTCAGGGAAATAATATAGTCTTCCCATTCTGCCTGATTTTTTGGTCCGATATACATTGTCACAGTATGTATCCCCTCCACAACCGGCTTGTCCCTTAGATTGAGTATTTCAACACCAAAAACTTCACCTTTCTTAATTCCAATAGGAACAATTTCATAGTTTTTTGCTGTGAGCCTTTCGGCAGCAAGAAAGGCATACCGATTAGGGTTGGTTGTAGCCCCCAAGATTGCTGTTTTTTTGGTCATTGAGTTTTGCTTTTACTCTTTGTAGCAGCATAACCTAAATTGATGCCAAAGAAGATTGGAAAGTGAACTGAAGATTTTATTTCCTGATCGAAGTAATTATCCAAAACTTGAGAAGTTTCATACTGTTTTTGAAAGGAGCGAGCTGAAATCCCTGCCCCTAAGAACACATCAATGGTAAAGCCTGAAGTTCCAACATCTTTCATCCACCTATTGCCAATTAATAAACCATATCCGTAAGATGTTTCAACCAAATTCCCAAACAGACGAGGTTGTTGTATAATGAGCGTGTCTGTGTGATTTACCTGATTATTTTGATATTTGAAATTCACTTCGTGCCCAAAATAAAACATTCCAAATTTTGAATCTGAATGATAAAATTTTTGCCGTAGATGAACTTGCGCTCCTCTTCTGTAAATTTTGTAATCTCCAATGTCTTTATCAGCGGTAAAAAAGGGGGATCGACGCATATCAAATTGCAATTCATAGCCTAATCGTTCTTGAATGTAATATTCTATTGCAATAGGAAGCTGATCATCAATTAACCAAAACGGGTTACTCGCAATAATGAAGCTCTTATATTCATTCACTCGTGGTAAGAAATACCTCAATCCCCTTTTTTCTGGGTGATAATTAGGCTTATCAATGGACTCTTTTTCAGATTGATCACTGGAAACTCTAGTTTTAAAAATAGGTTTTTCGCTCTCGTAGATCGGATGATAAGTGCCTGCAACAGACCCATCCGGATTATACAAAGTCCACTCTCCAACACGTTTATCATCTTGTATTTGGCCTTTCATCTTAACAGTCCCATCCGGATAATACCCGATATACTCACCTGTTCCATCGCTCATGTTTGCCTCACCCTCTAAATGCCCAAGATCACTGTAATAGTACCATGTACCTGATTTTTTACCGTCCGAAATAGTTCCTTTCGATTTTTGATTCCCGCTTGGGTAATATTCGCTAAACTCTCCATTCCCAACGTCGTATTGAGCTTCGCCTAACAACTCACCCGTCGGATAAAACAACTTCCAATATCCATCTTTTTTGTCGTTTATAATGCTACCTGACTGACTGATTTTTCCATTTTCATGATAATACTGCCAATCTCCATGACGCTCACCTTTCTGATAATTTCCGATTGCGGCTAATGTTCCATTTTTATGAAAATACTCCCATTCACCACTTTTTAGTCCTTTTTTGAATTTACCAATAGCCTCAATTTCTCCACTTTCATAGTAGTAGATCCATTCACCTTCACTCTTTTCATTCACATTCTGGCCTTCCATTCTTCTGGTTCCAGATGGATAAAACTCAACATATTTCCCTGATTTGTTTTCGATTATTGCTTGAGCTTTTATTGACCCATCTTCATAGTAGTAATTCCATATTCCATCTTTTCTATTATTGAGATAATTGCCGTTGCTCTTTTCACCATCATTTTCATAATAAAACTGCCAGGCACCTTCTTTAGAGTTACCCTTCAGGAACCCTTCTGATTTAATATTCCCATTTTCATAATAGTATTTCCAAATTCCAAAAGGCTCCCCATTTTTAAATTTTCCTTCAGCTTTTTTTCTGCCATTTTCATAATAATAGCTCCAGACACTGTCGGGAAGGTTTTTGTTGTACCATCCAAAGGCTTTTAGCGAACCATTTAGATAAAAGGACTCATAAGACCCTTCCAGCGTTGAATCGAGCGATGAGAAGTGATAGACCTCACTGATTTGCGTGCTGTCAGCATCATAAAAATTCTTAACCTGCTGGATTTGCGAAATTGCTAGCTGGGATATCAATATTAAACCTATATATGTGCAGAATCTAAGCATGCGGATTTTCGAGTGCTCTTTTAAATTTCTGTCCCCATTCTTTCATTTCCTCAATAGTCCAGAGTTCAGGGTAGAATATAATCCTTTGCCGTCTCGGCGGAAGGTATTTTTGCCAATTTGTACCCCCTGAGGCCTTAATAACATCAGGATCCCTTTGTAGATATCGAGTAGCTGATTTTAGATGCTGCAGTGGCCAATCAACGTTAGCCTTTTGATCCAGTTTTTTCATCTCACGGATTATATCTTCATTATCATGATAATGCTCTTTGTATTTCCTAAGGATATTGCATGATGCTAATCGAGTTCCTAAATCAATAAACTCTTTGCCGTATTTAGCTTCAAATTGCTTCAGGGTTAGTGTTTTTTTGCCTGTAGCGAGTTCAGTTGCACCCGCTTTCCAATAGAGAAATTCATAAAGTTTTGAGATATCTTTTTCTTCGGCTAATTCATCTCTTTTTTCAGCATTGACCAGATTCTTAAAGTCGGTTGAGAAAATTTCAAGTTTTCTATATTGGGCCGATTGGAAACCGCTTGCCGGCAGTAAAGCCATCCTAAAAGCTAAAAACTGATCCTGATCCATTCCATCTGTCATGACGTCAAAAGAGTCGATTAAATGATCGAGGTATCTATTTATCCGTTTTAGTCGCTTAATAAAGGTCTTTTCTCCGATAGGGTCTGTGAAGACAATTTGCTCCATCTCGTTTAAGATCAGACGAAAGTACAATTCTGTCACCTGGTGGTATAAGATGAAGATTTTTTCATCAGGGATAGCTGTTCGTGGACTTTGTAAGCTTAGTAAAGTATCCAAATGAATATAATCCCAATAGGTTAGGTAGTCTGAGTAAAGAAGACCATCTAAATAGCTAGATAAGTCTTGCCCCATCACCTCATATTTTTCTTCTAATTTGGTGAGTTGATGAAGAATTTTTTCATCGATCTTCTTTTCGCTCATTGTTGTTGTTTTAGTTGAGTTTTAAGGTTGTAAATTTGGCGGAAATTTTAACAACAGACTAAAATCTATCCCTCTGATGAGTGCAGAAAAGAGAAACTTTGTAGATGAATTCGAATCACCAGATTTTTATGCCCTGGATGACTTGCTTACCGATGAGCATAAACTAATCCGTTCCTCAGTTAGGGACTTTGTTAAAAAGGAAATTACCCCGTACATCGAAGGGTGGGCGGAGAAAAATCATTTTCCAGAGGAAATTGTTAAGAAATTTGGAGAAGTTGGTGCGTTTGGTCCCACTGTGCCAGCTGAATATGGAGGTGGCGGACTGGACTATATTTCATATGGGCTAATCATGCAGGAAGTAGAGCGTGGAGATTCAGGTATGCGATCTACAGCATCTGTTCAAGGATCGTTAGTGATGTATCCGATCTATGCTTATGGTTCGGAAGAACAAAGAAAAAAATATCTTCCAAAGCTGGCTTCTGGAGAAATGCTTGGCTGTTTTGGTTTAACTGAACCCAATCACGGTTCCAATCCAAGTGGTATGGAAACCCATTTTAAAGACATGGGAGATCATTACCTGCTTAACGGAGCTAAAATGTGGATTTCTAATTCTCCAAAAGCTGATATTGCAGTGGTTTGGGCAAAGAATGAAGAAGGTAGAATTCATGGGCTAATAGTGGAACGTGGCTTGGAAGGCTTTAGTACGCCTGAAACGCACGGTAAATGGTCTTTACGTGCCTCATGTACAGGTGAACTGGTATTTAGCGATGTGAAAGTTCCGAAAGAGAACCTGCTACCAGGTAAAAACGGGCTAGGAGCCCCAATGGGATGTTTGGATAAAGCCAGATATGGGATAGCATGGGGAGCTATAGGTGCTGCAATGGATTGCTATGATTCAGCAAAACGATATTCATTGGAAAGGGAGCAATTTGGAAAGCCAATAGGGTCTTTTCAGTTGATTCAAAAGAAACTTGCAGAGATGTTGACTGAGATCACCAAAGCACAGCTCCTTAACTGGAAACTGGGTAAAATGATGGAAGAAGGAAAGGCCACAACATCACAGATATCCATGGCGAAAAGAAATAGTGTAGAGATCGCTTTGAATATTGCCAGAGAGGCAAGACAGATACACGGAGGAATGGGAATCACTGGGGAATATCCAATGATGCGTCACATGATGAATTTAGAGTCTGTTGTAACTTATGAAGGGACTCATGATATTCACCTACTGATTTTAGGTGCAGAGATTACTGGGATTCCTGCATTCAAATAATGAAAAGAAAGCGCCCACTTTTGGGAAGTGTGGCGCTTTACAACCTACTCTACTACTACAAATTCTTACTACGCATTTCGCCATCCATAAGGATTAATATCCGCGGTGGACAATTGTGCATTTATTTGATCAGAAGCTACATCCAGAACGCACTGCATACTGAGTTCGTCCCACACTAGTTTCTTAACATCTTGTTTAAATCTATTCTCATCACCATCAAATTGAATTTTGATTAAATCCAACCTTCCTGCTGCGGCGACCACCTCTGAAGGTTTACTCTTATAGATTATGGTATATTCTTTCATCGGATGAAATTTATGTTAAAACCTCGCACGATCAGAATTGTTTGATTGCTAGCTATTTATGGAATATATCTAGTTGAGAAAGCGAATTCTTTATTGCCTGTCTGACGTCTACTTCTAAAGATGATGACTCGTTAGTTCCAGTACCCTGATTTATGTTGGAATCGTCTTTAAAACACTAGGTTAAGCAGATCGTAGTGATAAATGCAGATTAACCCGTTCGAGAAATATTTATGCATTTGGAAGCTAATCTGTTCGAATTGATTATTTAATATCTATTCCATTCGCCATCAATTCAGCAAAAAGTGGAATTAGCGCCATTAAGATTAGTTCAGCGATTACAAAAATTCGCATTTTATCCACATTTCTTAATTGAATATTGGCAGGGGGAGAATGTTTATTTTGCTTTTTAGCTCGACTTATCATGACTGTTGGATAAATGGACAAAAGTCCAACTATCGTAAAAAGGGATATTTTTATAATGAAAAATGAGTTGGCTAGGTAGTAGCTTGAGCCTTTGCCAAGTAAAAACCAATTAAGTAATCCTGTTCCTACTACCATGATAGCAGATATACCATAGATTCCATCTATAAAGCCCAGTTGCCTTAAAGTTTTCCACGAAACTTGCTCGCTTATCAAAACTATCTGGCAAAATAATGAACTAAAGATGGTTACTATGAAAAGTATGTGAAAATAGGTATTCAGGGATAAACCTAACATGCTTTAGTTACGAATAACAAGTCTCCATTGTTTAAAAAAGGTCTGATCAATCTCAATTATTCATCAAGCGATCAGACCAACCAACTATCCTTAAGATAGCTTTTTCAACAACCTCAGTTATCTGTTTTTTAACCAATTTGAGCCCTAGATTAATTACTTTTTTGATAATAGCAGCTTGATAATCTGATAATTTTAAAAAAATACCCTATTCAGGGTAGCGTTATCAGCAAAATTTTATCAATTGATAAGAAAAATACCATTTTTAGGGTATTTATTTTGGTGTATGGTGTGGGTAGATTAGCTGTCTAATAAACCTTGACTATGCAACTCACCACAACTTGCTTTTTAGTATTACTCTTTTCATATGGTACGAGATTCAAAATGCACCACCAGATTAAAGTAGATTCAAAATCAACGAATCAAGAAACGATAATTGATATGGATGACTATTGGCCTTTTAAGTCTACATTAGAAAAAGGAGATCCCTATTTATCTGAGATATTTCTAAGCCAGCCCCCTAAGCATAATTTTAAAAGAAACGAAAAGGCAATGATTTCATCAATGGCCTCTATTTTTTAGAAATCAACATTTTTTGACTTGAAGCTTATTTTTACGTTGTTGACAGCAATTTCTTAATTAAAATAACCATGTCTTTTTCGGCGGTTTTGGCTGTAGCAATAATATCTTCAATGTCAATAGGCTCCAGGTTATCAGGATCACAATAGTCAGTCAAAACAGATATAGCAGATACTGGCAACCCCATTTGGTTTGCTGCGATTACTTCTGGAACTGTGCTCATGCCTACAACATCCGCACCGATCATTCGCAAAAATCGATACTCAGCCTTAGTTTCTAAGCTTGGACCTACCACAGATACATACACGCCCCTATTGAGTTTAATATTTTCTTCTTTAGCGATTTTGATTAGACTGTCGTTCATCTGTGAATTGTAGGGCTGGCTCATATCTGTAAATACCTGACCAAAAGCGTTTGCTTCATACCCTCTAAGTGGATTGTCAGGCTGAAGATTTATATGGTCTTCAATTAGCATTAACTCACCTTTATTCCATTCCAGATTCATACAGCCACCCGCATTGGATATTATCATTTTTTTTATTCCTAATTCTTTCATTACCCGAACTGGGAAAACGACCTGCTGCATGCTATGTCCTTCGTAGTAATGAAATCTACCTTGCATGGCTACTACCTTTTTTCCTCCCAGATTACCGTACAATAACTTACCCTTATGAAATTCAACGGTGGCGATAGGAAAGTGAGGAATATTCGCATAGACAAATTCTTTTTCAACTTCAATATCCTCTGCCAAGGCTCCCAGACCTGTTCCTAGAATAATGCCAACCTCAGGATTTTCAAATCCTTTCTCTTTTAAAAACTTTACTGCTGCACCTACTTTTTCAATCATTTGCATATTCTACCTGTTTGAAGTTGTATCTATTATTAATAAATCTCTAAATTGACTTTAAAATAAATAGACTGCAATCACTATGAGAAAAATTATTGCTGCCTTAGCATTTATCGCCTTTTCTAATACATTCTCTCAGGAACCAATTACATCCACACCAATGGAGGTCTTTGGTGATCATATCTTCGTCCATTTGAGTGTGGATGGGTCTGAACCTATGGACTTCATTTTCGATACAGGTGACGGGTTACCGGTAATAGATTTAGATGTTGCCCAAGAGTTGGGATTAGATCTGGATCATAAAGCTTCAAAAACAAGTGCTCAGGGAGCGGTCAAGGGAGCACTTATTGATCATAACACAGTGGAGTTAAATGGTATTGAGTTAGAAAAAGACATTCAACTTTATGCGACCAGTTTAAGACACCTTGAAATGAGTATTGGTAAAAACATTGACGGAATCATCGGATATGATTTACTCCATCATTATGTGGTAAAGCTGGATTATAGCAAAGGAATGTTTGAACTATACGATCAAGATACATACAATCATGATGGATTTGGTGAAAGCTTCGAATTTAGATTGGATAATTATATTCCTCATATCGAAGCTGAAGTAACATTAAATAATGGCGAGATTTTAACTGGAGATTTCTTTATCAATACGGGTGCAGGAACAACTATGGACTTTAATACCAGATTTGCTGAAAAGAATGACATTGTTGCCAGAACAGGTGATCACTTTTCTTACCCTGTGGTTGGGTTGAGTAAAAAGGAGACCATGCATTATGAAGGACGTGTTAAAAACTTTGGTTTTGGGACCTTTGATTTCTCAAAAATGCCTGTTGGTATTAGTAGTGCAAAACACGGAATACAGAATAATAAAAAGGTTGCCGGTATTTTAGGAAATAAGCTTCTAAAGAGGTTCGATATCACATTTGACTATTCTCGGGGAAAGATTTATTTCCTAAAAAACAAGTACTTTGATTCAGCCTTTACGGTTAATGCAAGCGGCCTTTACTTGCAATTAAGTGAAGATATGAGCAAGGTATTAATCCATCGGGTATACGATGCAAGCCCAGCAAAAATTGCAGGTATTAAAAAAGATGCGGAGATACTGGAAGTAAATGGTAAAGATGTCAAAGATTATACACTCCCAGAACTCCGAGACCTTTTGGAGCAGGTCAACCAGGATGTTGAACTCACACTATGGCAAATGGGAGAGGAGCAGTCTTTTATTCTTGATCTAAGCCAACTTATTTAACGAGGAAAAACATCATCAATGGCCTGCAGAATGATCTTGCAGGCTTTTTTTATTTCATCCATTGTGATAATTAGTGGAGGCGCAATTCTCATGGACTGATCATTAAATAAAAACCAATCTGTGACGACCCCAAGCTCAATTGCACGATCAATTAGTGGTTTTAGCACATCATAAGATTCAAATTCAATAGCCATCATTAAGCCTTTGCTTCTGATTGCTTTGATTTTTGGATGCTTTAACAATTTATGAAAGAGCTGTTCCTTCCTATCAATATCCCTTAAAAGTTGCTCGTTTTCAATGACTTGGAGGGTGGCTAAAGAGGCAGCTGAAGATACCGGGTGGCCACCAAAGGTGGAAATATGGCCTAAAACCGGGTTCTTTGTAAACACCTGCATGATTTCCATTTTGGATATGAAGCATCCAATAGGCATTCCACCGCCCATTCCTTTTGCACTGACCAATATGTCAGGTTGGATATCATAATATTCGAATGCCCAGAATTTCCCGGTTCTGCCAAATCCGCACTGAATTTCATCTAATATGAGTAGTGTACCTGTTTCCTCACATCTTTTTTCTACCGCTTTCCAATAGTTAGTATCAGCATAGCGTACACCAGCTTCTCCCTGTACAGTTTCTACTACAAATGCCGCTGTTTCTTCATTGATTTGGTTTAACTGATCAATACTTCCAAATTGAATATGTGAAATTCCTGGAAGGAGTGGACGATAGTTTTGCTTGAAAGACTCACTCCCCGTGAGAGAAAGAGCTCCATGGGATGATCCATGATACGCATCATGGCAAGCAACAATTTTAGACCTTCCGGTATATCTTTTCGCTAATTTCATGGCCCCTTCAATTGCCTCACTTCCTGAATTAACTAAATAGACTGCATCTATTTTCTCCGGAAGTGTGGTAGATATAGCATGAGCCAATTTTACTTGTGGGCTTTGGACAAACTCGCCATAAACCATCACGTGGAGGTGATTATCAACTTGTTCTTTTATTGCATCAACAACCTTTGGATGGCGGTGACCAACATTGGATACTCCAATGCCTGATATTAGGTCAATGTACTCCTTCCCTTCAGCGTCAAACATGTAAATGCCTTCTGCTGAGGTTATTTCGAGCATCAGAGGTGCATCAGAGGTTGGAGCTAAATGCGATAGAAAAAGTTGCCTGTTTGATAACATCCGGCAAAGATGCAAGACAAAAAAAGCCGAGACAATTTTGCCTCGGCATTAATAATCTTTTTTTTTGATCGAAATTTAAGATTTGCGGGAGATAGCCTTTTTTGCTTTTTCTACAATATCAGCTACTCCAAGACCGTACTTGTCCAGAAGGTCAGCAGGTTTTCCACTTTCACCAAATTGATCGTTCACTGCTACAAACTCTTGAGGGATCAGGTGATTTCTTACGATTGTTTGAGCAATACTTTCACCTAAACCTCCAGCAATCTGGTGTTCTTCCGCGGAGACAGCACAGCCTGTTTTAGCAATGGATTTCAGGATTGCCTGCTCATCCAATGGTTTAATAGTATGGATATTTATCACTTCAGCTGAAATACCCTGTTCTGACAACACCGCTTCCGCTTCAATGGCTCTCCAAACCATATGTCCGGTGGCAAAAATGGATACATCTGTACCCTCAATAAGTGTGATAGCTTTCCCAATTTCAAAAGGTTGATTTTCCATGAACATCGGCCATCCCGGACGTCCAAAACGGAGGTAGACAGGACCGTGATGGTCCGCAATTGCCATAGTCGCAGCTTTTGTCTGATGATAGTCGCATGGGTTGATAACGGTGAAATTTGGAAGCATTTTCGTCATGCCTAAATCCTCCAGTACCTGATGAGTGGCCCCATCTTCTCCGAGAGTTAATCCGGCATGAGATGCACATACTTTCACATTTTTCTCTGAATATGCGATTGATTGTCTCAATTGATCATAGACTCTACTGGTTGAGAAGTTTGCGAAAGTACCTGTAAAAGGGATTTTTCCTGCTGTTGCTAATCCAGCAGCGATTCCCATCATATTAGCTTCAGCGATACCAACCTGAAAGAATCTATCCGGAAACTCATTTTGAAAAGCGTTCATTTTTAAGGATCCGGTCAAATCAGCACAAAGTCCTACGATATTAGGGTTGTTTTTAGCTGCTTCAAGAAGTCCATCACCAAATCCGGAACGCGTGTCTTTTTTGTCGGTGTAAGTAAGTTTAGTTTTCATTATTCAGGTTGGTGATTTTAATTAATAGTCTCCTAAAGTTTCCTCTAATTGGCTTAATGCATCCACAAGTTGTTCGTCATTTGGAGCTACTCCATGCCATTTATGAGTGCCTTCCATAAAATCTACTCCTTTGCCCATTTCAGTGGTCATTAAGATCATAACTGGTTTCCTGGCGTTTGATTTTGATCGTGCTTCCTCAAGAGTTTGGATTAATTCCTCCATATTGTTCCCATTGCATGCTAGTACATGCCATCCAAAAGACTCATACTTTGCTTTTAGATCGCCTAGATCATTGACTTCAGTTAGGGGCCCATCAATTTGTTGCCCATTATAATCTATTGTAGCAATTAAGTTGTCCACTTTGTTGTGAGCTGCAAACATGGCGGCTTCCCAAACCTGACCTTCTTGCTGTTCTCCATCACCCATTAGTACAAAAACATTGCGATCATCTCCGTTTAATTTTTTAGCAAGGGCAACACCAACAGCCGCAGATAATCCTTGACCGAGTGATCCACTTGCTATTCTAATACCGGGAAGACCCTCTTCAGTTGCAGGATGACCCTGAAGTCTGGAGCCAATTTTTCGAAAAGTAGCTAGTTCTGCCACTTCAAAAAATCCAGCTCTTGCTAATGTGCTGTAAAAGACCGGTGAAATATGTCCATTTGAAAGAAAAAAAACATCCTCATTATTTCCCTCCATATTAAATGAAGCATCATATTTCATGATGTGATTGTAAAGTGCGACGAAGTATTCAGTACATCCAAGCGAGCCGCCCGGATGGCCAGAATTAACCGCATGCACCATTCGAACGATATCACGTCTGACTTGTGAGCAAATATTTTGAAGATTTTCAAGGTTAGGAGGGGATGCCATGTTGGAATAATTGATTGGGTTGCAAATGTATTGGATCGATTATTTTTTGTGTATTGACTCAACTCTTTTTTTCTTATCCTGCCTATTTTCCTTTGTTATGATTTATTGATTAGCGGTATTTTAAGTTTTTTAATTGAAATATGTCTACACAAATGGGACAATTCCTTTGTCAATAATACTATTATTCACTTTCTTTAGGGTTTTAGTAACTTAATTAATAACAAAAAAAGTAAAGTATGAAGAGGATTTTACTACTTACTGTTTTGTTCTTATTTGCCGTCACATCTATGATGGCACAGAGAACAGTTTCAGGTAAGGTCACCGATGATACCGGTGAAGGATTACCTGGAGTGAACGTTGTGATTAAAGGCACAACAACAGGTGTTACCACCGATTTGGATGGTAACTATCGAATCTCCGTTGAAGATGGAGCTACACTCGTTTTTTCTTATGTTGGTTTCAGTACTCAAGAAGTAAACATTGGGTCTAGAACTACGATTGATCTGGAGATGTCTGGAGCCACAGAGCTACAAGAGGTAGTTGTTACGGCGCTGGGTATTACACGGAAAAAAGACAGTGACATAAGTTCTGCGAGTATTGTTAAGACTGATGTGGTTGAACGTTCTGGTGAGCCAGGACTTCTTCAGGGTCTTGCGGGTAAGTCATCAGGGGTATTGATTACACAGAGTTCTGGAGATCCAGGAGCTGGTGCTTACATCCAAATACGTGGACAAAACACAATTAATGGTAATAGTCAACCTTTGATTATCGTTGATGGTGTGCCAATGTCAAATAGTCAATATGGATCTGGAACAGGCGGAGTTGTTCAGCAGTCTAGATTGAATGATCTGGCAGCTTCCGATATCGAAAGCATGACAGTTCTTAAAGGTGCAGCAGCTGCTGCTGTTTGGGGTACTGCTGCTGCAAATGGAGTTTTAGTTATCAAAACCAAAAGAGGAAATGTTGGAGATGGTAACTTCTCTATAGATTTCAATGCGAACTGGTCGGTTGATAAAATTAACAGAGAGCATACAAAGCAAGCACTTTATGGACAAGGTGCAGGTGGAGTATGGAACGCTAACGCATCAGGTCTTTCCTGGGGTGATAAGATTTCGGATCGTGACGGAGGAGCTAATACAGTTGATCAAACTGGAGCATATTTCGTAGGTGATCAAACAGGAACAACTTATTATCCTATTACTGCGAAAAATTCAAGAGAAACTTATAACGAGAGAAATAGAGATCAGGTATTCAGAGATGGATTTACTGAGAACTATTCTTTAGGAATGAGCTTTGTAGGGACTGATAACAGTAATACCTACGTTGGAATAAACAGAGTTAATCAAGAAGGTATAATTAACGGCCGTTCTGATTATTCAAGAAGTTCAATCAGATTGAATCACACTCGAAAGTTCAGCGATAATATATCGGGAAGGGTTAATGCTTCTTATATCAGTACTGAGTCTAGCCGGGTGCAAACCGGTTCTAACCTGAATGGTTTATACCTAGGGTATCTAAGAACAGCACCAGATTTTGACAACACTGATTACAGTGGTACATATTTTACTGGACCTTCTGATGCACTTGGAACACCAAATAGTCACAGATCTTACAGAAACAGACAAATTGGTCAGGCTGCTGCTATTTATAACAACCCGGGTTGGACAATCAATAAAAACTTGAATCCAAACAGAGTAGATCGAGTAATTTTCTCTCCTGAATTGAATTTCAAAATTGCTGAGAATCTAAACCTAACTACTCGTTATGGAGTTGATTTCTGGTTCGACAAGAGAAGAACCTATTACCAGGCAAACTCTGCTGGTGATTTCACACAAGGAGGGTATTTCAGAGATGACCGAAATGAGAAAACAGAGAACTTCAATGTTTTCTTAAATGGTGATAATGAGCTGACTTCAAGTGTTTCTTTGAATTGGATTGTGGGTTATATGCTTGAATCCGAATCTTATGGAAGACTTAGTACTTCAACGAATGTTTTCTTAAATGCAGATCCTAGTAAGCAGATTGTAACAAACGCTACGAATGCAAATATTCTTGGTGAGGAATTCAATTCCCTTAATAAGAAAAATGCAGCTTATTATACGTTAAACTTTACAATAGCTGAGGATTTACTTTTAGAGACAACTGGTCGTCTAGAGCGAAGTACTACACTTCCGGACATCAATTTCTACCCTAGTGTTTCATTAGGTTATGTATTGACTAATAAAGTATTAACTGATGCAGGTCCTCTTTCTTTCGCGAAATTAAGAGCTACTTGGGGTCAAGTTGGTATTGAGCCAGGACTTTATCAAAACCGTGATGTATTCTTCTCTTCAACTGCAGGTTCAGAGGGCTGGGGAGATTACTTAGATGGAGCTAACTATGGAGGTACTGTAAGAAGAGGTACTACTCAGGGTAATCCAAATCTTACAAGAGAAACGGTTACTGAGTGGGAGATTGGTACTGATATCAGATTGTTTGACGATAAGTTAGGATTGGGCTTCACATACTACAACAGAGAAACTACAGACGCAATCATGGATGTAGAGGTACCTGCTACTACTGGATATGCAGAAGCGGTTCAAAATCTTGCTGAGATTTCTAATAAAGGAATTGAGTTAGATTGGAATTACAACTTCTATTCTGGTAATGGACTGGAAATGAGCGTTTTTGGAACATTCACAAAGTACAAGAACATTGTAGAGAAGCTTCCTAATGTGAGTAGAATCATTCTTAATGGATTTACAAGTACATCTTCTTCAGTTGTTGAAGGTGCTCCTTTTGGTTCTATCTATGGTGGTAGATACTTACGAGATGCAGCAGGCAATATTGAAACAGATGCTGCTGGCTTCCCTGTAATCGATGATGAGCAAGGAGTTATTGGAGATCCTAACCCGGATTACAGAGCTTCTCTGGGTGCTGCAGCTAGCTATAAAGGGTTGAAATTCTCTTTCATGTTTGAAACTAGTCAAGGTAATGATATGTGGGCAGGAACTTGGGGTGTATTGCATTACTTCGGTATTGCACCTGAAACGGCTGTTGAGTCGGTGGCTCCAGTTGATCTTCCAACTTATAGTGGTGGTACAATCACTGCAGGTACTACCTTTAGAGGTAGTGTAGCTGACTTTGGTGGCGGACCAATAGCGCTAGAAGAAGGTTGGTATAGAACTGACGGTGGAGGATTCGGTTCTCTTGATGAGCAATTCGTGAGAGACGCTTCTTGGACTAAACTTAGAGAGGTTAGTCTTTCTTACGTGCTACCAACTTCAATTGCGAAGAAAGTAGGTATGAAAGAAATTGAAGTAGGTGTTTCTGGTAGAAACTTACTTATCATCACAGATTTCCCTGGTATAGATCCAGAGGTTAACTTGACTGGTGCTTCTCAAGGACGTGGTTTGGATTATTTCACAAACCCGGCTACTAAGAGTTACATATTCAACTTGAGAGCTAGACTATAATTCTAAAATTTGATTAAGATGAAAAGAATAATATATTCATTAACGTTATTGCTAGCTTTTGCATCATGTGAAAGTGTAGTAGAGGGGTTAAATAATGACCCTAATAACTTTACAGATACATCACTAGGACTTGTATTAAATCATGCGAATCTGAACGTTGTAGCTGTTGCTGAGGCACATCCCAATCGGATTGCTACGATATTTACGGACCAGTTTGGGGGTAATGACCGTCAATATGGTACACTAAATATTTACAGTACACTCCAAACTGACTATGATGAGGTTTGGGAGGATATTTATCAGAGAGGTATTGCTCAGTGTCAAATTGCAAAGCAAAAAGCGCAAGATGGTAGCAATGCTGTTGCAGAAGGACAAGCAACAATTCTTGAAGCATATCACTTTGGTGAGGCAGCTTTATTGTTTGGAGATATTCCTTTCAGCCAGGTAAATAGTTCTGACTTTGAGGATCCTGAATTTGAAGGACAGGTAGCTGTATTGAACAATGTTATAGGACTGCTTGATGCAGGAATTGCACTGGTTGGAACATCTCCTGCTGCAAATAATGTATTCAGTACCAGTTCTAGCTGGGCACAGATAGCAAATGCGTTAAAAGCAAGATATTACCTAGCGTTAGGTGATAATGCGAATGCGAATGCATCAGCCACGGCTGCTAACTTCACTTCGAAGGCAAATGATTGGTCGATTATACATACCTCAACAAATTTCTCAGAAAATCTTTTCTGGCAATTTCAGGTAGAGCAACGTCAGGATTACCTAAAAGTAGAAGGTAGTCTGGATTTTAGTTACATGTCGAAGCTGTTGAATACGGCTGAAGCAGAGTATAAAGGTAACTCTAAGACAGACGAAACTGCTAGGTATAATTACTATGTAAATGGTAATGATATCAATACCACAGCTGGAGGTTTTGCTGCGGTTGATAATAATTATTCTGTTATTTCTTTTGAAGAAATGCAGTTAATAATCGCAGAAACTGAAGTAGGTTCTGACAATAATGCAGCTTTGACTGCACTAAATGCAGTAAGAGCGAGTCATGCGGCTCAGTTTACTGCAGGTCAGTATGATCCGTACGTAATCACAGATTTCCAAGTAGGTGGTGAATTATATGATGGAACATCAGAAGATTCTTCACTAAATATGGAAGTAATGTTGGAGAAGTATTGCTCAGTAATTGGTCTACCGACTTATAGTGATGTTCGTAGAACAGACAACTTAGTTGGAGTTCCAATTAAAGGAACTGGAACAACTGTGATTCCACAGCGATTCTTGTATCCACAAACTGAGGCAGCTTCTAACTCTAACTTCCCTGGAGTGGTTGATCAGTATGTACCAACTCCGGTTAATAACTAATTTATTTGATATACTATATTTTAAAAGGCCACCTCTTGAGGTGGCCTTTTTTGTTTTTATCTTAGACCTATGAAAATCAAGACAATTAGCATAATTGTTCTTATTCTGCTTTCCGGATTTTCGGTCGCTCAAGAGCCGGAAATTGGTATTAGCAACACAGGTATACGTCCACTTTCTGCTTTTAGTAGAAATACCAGAAGTGTTGTGGAAGGAAACATCCACCTTGATCCAGAGTGGAAAGAAACAATACTCACCTTTGTTGAAAGAGATAAAAAACAAAAGTACCCAGCTAGATTTAATCTATTTCTTAATGTCATTGAAGTCAAAGTTTTTAAAAATACCTACGCCGTTGCATGGAAAGACTTGCAGCGTGCAGAAGTAGAGGGCAGAACGTATATTCCACTTAGTGATTTAGCGGATGTTTTTTTTGGTGAATTATTATATGCAAAAGATGACATAAGGTTATTAAAGGTATTCACTCTCGAACTCCTAAAGGCTAACTACAATCCAGCTCTAAATACGGGAAGGAAATATGATGAATGGAATGTGGAGGAAAAAATAATCCTTGAAGTTGGTGGAAAACCCAACGTTATAAAACGGAAAAAAGATATTCAAAAGGCGCTCGAGAATACGGCGTATGATCGTAAGAAATTGAACATTTCATCAATAAATGAGTCCAATCTAAAAGAATTGATCGATTACCTAACAAACAGCAAATAAATATCACATTTATGAAATCCACTTTTGTGCTTTTAACAATTATTCTAAGCTTCTCAACAAATGCTCAGTTGTCTTACGAGATCATCGAATCCGTAAGCGCTGATCGAATTGAAAAAGATATAAATAAGTTAGTTTCCTTTGGGACCAGACACACTATGTCTGAAACTGATTCAGATACCAGAGGAATTGGTGCTGCCAGAAGATGGATTAAATCTGAATTTGAGAAAATATCGAACGAGTGCAACGGGTGTCTGGAGGTTTCAATGCACCGAACCTTGGAAAAAGGTAATGCAAAAACCAGAATCACCAAGGATACCGAGATTGTTAATGTTTTGGCGATCAAAAGAGGGACGAAGTATCCTAATCGCTATGTGATTATGGCCGGTGATATAGACAGTAGAGTATCTGATGCTTTGAACTATACGGATGATTCACCAGGAGCAAATGATAATGCTTCAGGAATGGCTGGTGTAATTGAAGCGGCGAGAGTGCTGTCCAAATATGATTTCGAAAGTTCTATTTTATTAGTTGGCCTCTCAGGCGAGGAACAAGGACTGTACGGAGGAAAATATCTTGCAGCTAAAGCAATTGAAGAGGGATGGGATATTGTGGGTGTACTCAACAATGATATGATTGGAAATATTGAAGGTGTAGATGGAGTTATTGATAACCGAACGTTCAGAATATTTTCAGAACCTACCAATCCAAAAGACTCAGATTTTCAAGAAAGAATGAGAAGATACTACGGGGGTGAAGTTGATGGCATTTCAAGACAGTTGGCGAGGTATGTATACAAAATGACCAAAACCTACATGCCGGAGATGAATCCAATGATGATCTATCGATTAGATCGATTTGGCAGGGGGGGACATCATCGTCCATTTTGTGATGTCGGCTTTGCAGGTATCCGAATTATGGAAGCTCACGAGAATTACACGCAACAGCATCAAGATATCCGTGAAGAGGATGGAATCAAATATGGTGATGTAATTGAGCACGTCAACTTTGAGTATGCGGCCAAGCTGACATCAGTGAATGCGATTACACTTGCGGCCTTGGCTTCAGCACCTCCACAGCCTGCCAACGTAAAAATAGGAGGGGCAGTGAAACCCTCCACTACTTTAGCTTGGGATCCGGTTGAAGATGAGAATCTGGCGGGATATAAAATATACTTTAGAGCAACAACTTCACCCACCTGGGATAATTATCGTTTAGTTGAGCCTGGATTGAGTGAATTTACCTTAGAAGGTATTGTTATTGATAATTATTTATTTGGAGTAGCTTCTGTAGGTAAGGATGGAACTGAGAGCCTGGTCGTTTTTCCAGGAGAAGTAATGAGGTAGATAATTTATAGCATGAAATCTGGTTTATTATTGATTTTAGTACTTCTATTTGAGCTATCCGCTACAGCTCAGGTAATCAATCAAATCAATAGAGCAGATTTATCAACCCGACCAGGTTATATTGTTATTGATGGCAGTTTTGTTGACGCAGTTTTGTTGCCACCTGGTAAAAAGAGATTTTTTGAGTGCATTGTTAGAAGAGGGTCTGAGCTTACATACTATAGTCCATACGAAATATCAGAATATGGATTTACGAATGGTCGCTCTTATTTGTCACGTCCTGTGACCATTAATGGGGTTGAGTATCGTGTTTTTTTAGAAAGATTTTACACTGGAGAAAACTCTATTTTTTATCTAAAAACAGATGAATATGAAAGATTCTATCTTGAAATAAGCGATGGATTAGTTGAATTAAATAGGTCCAATTATAAGCAGCTACTTTCTTCAATAAATTTAGAATGTCCAACTAAAGATACCCGAAACTTAAAGTTATCCATCAAGTCGATTAGGCATTTTATGGATTGCAGCCCTCCCAATAAGTCTAATGACTTCTATGCTTCGGTAGGTTCTTTCACTGTCAGTAATTTCCCAGTGTCAAGGTTCATCGTTGGAAATTCTGGTGCTTTTAATGATTCAGGGACTCTAGGTAGGGTAGGCTTCACGCGATTTAAGCAGATTCGAAAAAGGACGTTAGATGAATCTAATTTTCACTACGGATTCGGCCTTAATTTGAGTAAATACTCGTTGACTAACTCCGCTTCAACCATTACTGAGGTTGATGGATCTGAATTTGCAAATTCCACTGAGCTGCTAGTGGATATTTTAAAATTGAATGTACCTGTTTACATCAAGTATAGAAAAGCGATTAATAAAGTGGGTTTTACAATGATGCTGGGAGCACACAACTCAGTTAATTTTGGAGAGGTAAATATTAACAATGTAAGACTAACAGATGGAAGTGTGACCTCACAAGATGATTTTGATATAATGCCTGATTATCAATTCGGTCTATCTTTTGAGCCTAGCCTGTTCTATGCATTTTCTTCAAATAAAGAAATTCATTGTTCACTTTCACTGGGAGGATTTTTTGCAAGTCAGTTTCAGATAAATGAGCGAACAATATGCATTCATTACGTTACCACGCTTCGGTAGTTTCTCTTTTGCCCAAGACTAATCAATTTTTTTTCATCTTCATTTCCACATGTTAATAAATCCGATTTAGGAGAATTCTTAACTCCTAAAAAAAATCTTTACACATCAATCTGTGAAAAGGTTGGATTAATGTCAATACCCTTTTTTACAATTAATTGGTATGACAAGTATATAAAATTAGGGGTTTATTCAATTAACTAATTTTTATGAAAAAAGCTTACCTAGTTTTAATGACCTGTCTTTTTCTGGTCTCAGGATTGATGGCCCAAAAGACAGTGACAGGGAAAGTCACCGATGATGACGGTGAAGGAATACCTGGTGCAACGGTTCAAATTAAAGGAACCACAAATGGAGTAATTACTGATGTGGATGGAAATTATAGCCTCAGCGTCTCTGATGGAGATGTTTTGGTTATTTCATTTATTGGTTTTGTTACTCAGGAAATTTCTGTCGGATCGCAGACAGTAATTGACGTATCTCTTAATACTAATTTTACTGAGCTACAAGAAGTAGTTGTGACTGCAATTGGTCTAACTGCAAAGAAGAGGGATTTAGGCTACTCTGTTCAAGAAGTAAATAGCGAAGAAGTAGATCGAGCGAATGAAGTTAATCTGGTCGCAAGTCTTGCAGGTAAGGCTGCAGGAGTTCAGGTGACTAGTTCAGGAGGAACAGCAGGCGCAGGAGCTCAGATTAGAATTAGAGGTAACTCTACTATTCAGGGATCCAACTCACCGTTGTTTGTTGTGGATGGAATTCCAATAGACAATAGCACGTTCACTACAGCCGATTCTCCGGAAGATGCAATCTCTAATTTGGGCTCTGGTGGAGTTAATAATTCAAACAGAGCTATTGACTTGAATCCCAATGATATTGCGAGCCTTACAGTTTTGAAAGGCCCGGCAGCAACTGCACTTTATGGTGTGAGAGCAGGAAATGGAGCAATCCTTATTACCACTAAAAGAGGTAAAAAAGGAGCCGCTAAAATCAACTATTCATTGGGGATGACCTTCGATAAGGTCAATAAACTTCCGGACCTACAAACGACGTATGCGCAAGGAAATGTCGTTGGTGGCGTTCCGACCTTTCAGGGTCCAATGACAGGTTCGTTTACCGGAAATAGTTGGGGTCCAAGGATTGATGAGTTAAGATATGCGAATGAAGCATCTATTTGGGATCCAAATGGACTAATTGTTCCTGCTTCTGATCCACGTGCAACTAGTCGTGTGGCTAATGCATACGACAATACAGGTGATTTCTTTGAAACTGGAATTACAACGAATCACTTTTTGAGTGCCAGTGGAGGTACAGATAATACCAACTATTACATATCGATGGGTTATTTGAATCAGGAGGGAATTATCCCAAATAATACGTTCGAGCGGACATCTGTAAAAGCTACAATATCCTCGGAACTTACCGATAGGTTGAAAGCTACATTTTCCGCAAATTTCATTAATAGTGGTGGGGTGAAAGTTCAAAATGGTTCAAATACCTCAGGAGTAATGCTTGGGTTATTAAGAACTACTCCATCGTTTGACAATAGAGGTGGTGTAGACCCAGCGAATGATCCTTCTGCATATCAGTTTGATGATGGGACTCCAAGAGCTTACAGAGGTCAGATTGGCGGTGGTGCCATTTATGACAATCCATACTGGACGGTTTATAAAAACTTCATGACGGATAATGTAAATCGCATCATTGGGTATGGTCAACTGAGTTATGAATTTACCGATTGGTTTACACTTAACTCAAGAGTAGGTATTGACCAATATTCAGATTTCAGAAAATTCAGAAATGACATTGGTTCAGGTTCATTTGGTGCTGGCCAGGTTATAAATCAGGCGATTACTAACACGGATCTCAATGTTGATGTGTATGGTACGGTGCAGAAAGAACTAAGCTCAACAATTTATGTCAACGGAACTTTCGGTTGGAATTACTACGACAAAAAAGTTGAAAACAGAAGAGAAGATGGTCAAGGATTAGCTTCAAGAGGCTTCTTCAACGCAGCTAGTGCACAAAGCTTTAGTGTAGTTGAAAGGCCAACAGCCAAACAACTTTATGGAGTTTATGGTGATATACGAATTTCCTATCAGGAGATGTTATATCTGAATATTACGGGTAGAAATGACTGGTCTTCGACTTTGGGATCTGCTAATAACTCATTCTTTTACCCAGCAGTGGCAGTCGGTTGGGCATTTACTGAAAATATTGATTTAGGTAATGCACTACCATACGGTAAAATCAGAGCTTCTTATGGTAAAGTAGGTAATGATGCTCCATTTGGGTTCACAGCTTCTACGTTTACACAAGCACGAGTAAGAGATGGGTGGACGACTCCAAATGGTGTACTTTTCCCGGCTTTAGGAACAAACTCTTTTATTCCTAATAATATTTTAGGGAACCCGGAGCTAAAGCCAGAATTCACAACGACGTTTGAAATAGGTGCTGATCTTAAATTCCTTGGTGGAAGAATCACTACCGACTTCACGTATTACAGATCATTAACTGAAGATGCAATTATCAGTGTGGATCTACCTTATACTACAGGTTTCGCACAGACTGTAATTAATGCAGGTGAAATTGAGAATAATGGTATTGAGGCTGTAGTTACAGGAAGTGTTGTAAGATCAGGCGATTTTGAATATGAAATCGGTTTGATTTTCAATAAATACGAGTCGGTTGTTAATGAAATTGCACCTGGACTTGATGTGATTACCATAGATCCATTCGGGACCCAACGTATTCAGAAAGGTGAGCCTTACGGTATTTTCTTTGGCACCAGATTCTTAAGAGATGATCAAGGTAGAATGGTGATTGATCAGAATACGGGCATGCCACTGCAAAACCCAGTTGATGGTAAAGTAGGTAACCCAAATCCTGATTTCACATTAGGGTTTAGAAATACCTTTAGTTACAAAAGTCTTGAGGTATCCATGCTATTTGATTTCCGTAGTGGAGGAGATGTATACAATGGTACATCAGGCGTACTCAATGGATTCGGAGTTGGAGCAGCTACACTTGATCGAAATGAAGTAGTAGTGTTCCCAGGAGTAGAAGCGGATGCAAACGGTAATCCAACGGAAACAGTAAACACACTTGCTGTAGTGAAAGGCGGAACAGATGGCGGAACAAACTTCTATCAAAATTACGGTTTTGTCAATCTTGACGAATTGACAGTTCAAGATGGATCATGGATCCGATTAAGAGATGTAAATATTTCTTATCGTCTTCCTGCATCACTTATTGATGGACTACCATTTTCAGCAATTACAGTTAATGCGAATGCAAGAAATGTATTCTTGATCACTGATTATACAGGTATAGATCCGGAAACTAATTTAACTGGTGCAGCGAGTAATGTATTTGGATATGATTACTTCAATAATCCAAATACGAAGAGTTATGGGTTCAAGTTAAACTTCACCCTATAATCAATCAAACAGATAATAACATGAAAATAAAAGTAATATCTATACTAACATCTTTGATCTTAATTACCGGTTCGTGTGATTTTGACGAGGATATTAACGTAAGCCCGGCAACTCCTGGTGATGTTTCCGCACAAGCAATTGTGCCGGCAGCACAAGCTGGAATGGCATGGGTGATTGGTGGTGAATTAGTCCGTTTAAGTGGATTGTTTACCCAGCAATTTGTAGGAATTAATGCTCAGCAAGCAGATAACTATCGTTATTTGTGGGTACCAGCTGATGGCGATGGAATCTTCTTCCGAACGTATGTTTCAACTTTGCAGCCTCTGGTAATCATTGATGAAAAAGCGACTGCAGAAGAATCGAATCATACTTCAGGTATGGCTAAGATCCTTATTGCACATGGTTTAGGATCTATGACTGACCTCTTTGGCGATATCCCTTATACCAACGCGTTTGGTGCACGGGATGGAGAGCTACAGCCTACTTATGATACCCAGGAGCAGATTTATTCAACTATTCAAAGTTTACTTGACGAGGCAATTACCTTGTTGAGTGGACCGGCAGGTAATGGACCGGCTTTAGGGGCAGATGATTTGATTTATGGTGGAAGCACCAGCAATTGGATAGCTGCAGCACATTCATTAAAAGCCAAGTATTATTTGAGACTTACTAAAGTTAGCGCTTCGGCTTACGCTGACGCAGAGGCTGAACTTGCGGATGCTATAGGATCGACAGCAGGAGACCTTCAGATGTCATTTGGTACTTCTCCTAATGAATCAAATCCGGCGTATCAGTTCTCTCAGGATAGAGGTGGAAATATTAACATTGATCCATTCTTTTTCGGAATGCTGAATACGCTAAACGATCCAAGAAGGTCTGCTATACTTTTAACAGATGCGACTCAGCCTTCTGGTTATTCTACTACGTTTAATGCGGGCACTTACTATACCAACATTAACGCACCAGTAATAATGACGAGTTATACAGAAATGAAGTTCATTGAAGCTGAAATTGAGCTCATGGGGAACAATGATGTCCCTGCAGCTGAAGCGGCTTTAGCTGAAGCAATCGGTGCATCTATTACGAAGCTCACGGGAGCCAATGACGTGGCTTATGTGGCTACCAACTCAGCTTTAGCAGGATTGGCTGACAATGCAGCACGTCTGGAGCAAATCATCACGCAGAAGTATATAGCGATGTACTCAAATGGTATTGAGCCTTGGACGGATTATCGTCGAACGGGATATCCTAATCTGACTCCAAATTCAAATGGGATTAACTCATTCAATTTGAATGGTGAAATTCCGCGAAGAGTTTCGTATCCGCAAACGGAGATTGATTTGAACAACTCGAATGTTCCGATCAAAGATGGAAACCTGCAAACGCCATTGTGGTGGGATAATTAATAACTATCGCATACTAAAAAACCGGAAGTCGTCAGATTTCCGGTTTTTTTATTTCTCTACACACCAAATCTGCTATTTCAATATCTGAGCTGTGTGATCCTTGGTTTTTACTTTCTCAATTACCTCTTCGATTTTTCCATCTTCATCGATCAGGAACGTTGACCTAAGCGTGCCCATATATTCACGACCCATAAATTTTTTCATATCCCATGTCCCAAAAGCATTATGAACTGACTTGTCTTCATCAGCAATAAGTTTAAATGGTAATTCATGCTTAGCAATAAATTTCTGATGTGATTTTTCTCCATCGCTACTCACCCCTAATACTTCATATCCCTGATCCTGAAGTGCTTCATAATTGTCTCTGAGGTTACACGACTCAGCAGTACAACCGGGTGTGTTGTCTTTTGGATAAAAGTATAACACCACTTTTTTACCCTTGTAATCAGATAGTTTAATTGGATTTCCGTCTTGATCTTTACTTTCGAAATCCGGAGCTTGGTCTCCTGTCTTTAATGTGATCATAGTGTTTTTGTATAAATGGTTCCGTTGTTCGAATTATCAATTACTTCTAAAGTAAACCTTCCTTTAAAGGGAATGTTTTCGTTTAGTTTTTGTGACCAAATAAGCTTACGCTTTGGTTCATAATGCATCAATATAAACACTCCATCAATCTCCGCTTTAAAACTTTTTATACCAGATAGGTCGTCATCAATACGAAATTTCAAATAGTCGGAATTGGCCATCTTTAGCTCAATATCAGGAGGAATTGAATCCTCCAGAATGGTATATGAAACCAGATCACGAGTAGCGAATACGATCTCGCCCTCATTCCATTCGCCACCCATAAAGTTGAATCGCTTACCAAAAACCGAGTAGACCATTGCCTTTTCTTTATTATAAGATTTAACCGGTTTTAGTGCTATATCCATATTGGACCTTATGGGCTGTGTAGGATTCTTGAAATGAAAAAGTTCAAGGTTTCGGGAAGAATCGATCTCTTTTTCAAAAGCCAAATACAACGTATCGAAAAGAGACCTACTCTTGAGATTCAACGTAAATTCATTTTGAAGATAGCTAATCTTTTGGTTTGAAGGAATCATCCCAACTAAGCCTGTTGGTACAGTTTCTCCATCAATAAATAAGCTTTTAGGAATCCCCTCACGGAGGTCCCACAGGTAATATTGATTTTCATCCTCAGTTTTGTACGGTTTTAACGGAACCCATTCATCCAACATTACTGACCCTTGCTGTTGTGATTTGAAATGAAGGAAATTGTCGATTTTTTCTGGTTTATAAAGCTTGGGAGGATTGGTTATTTCATCTGCGGTCAGAAGAATTCTGGTAGTCGAGGCATTTTGATAACTATCTTCTGTTTCTATTAAGATTTCATTTTGATCGGAAAAATCGATCCCCCGATTGACTATCGTGTAAATGTTATGTTCATTGCCATCCGCCAGGTATAGTTTATTAAACCGTCTACTTCCTTTTTTGTAAGCGGGATAATTGTAATGAACTAGTACATTTCGTTGCTTATTAAAACTAAAAGCTTCCTTAAACTCTGAAAAAAGGGTGTCACCGTCGAGTTGAAATGTGGTTTTTACTATTCCATTTTTGTTAGGAATACCATTCATTGGATCATAGGAATAAATCTCTACGCCAATTTTACCCTTTAAATTGATGGGTTCTTTTGTCTGAAACCAGGTTGGTGTTTTAATGAGATCAAATTCATACCTCCCGAAAAATCCGTTTACTCTGGCGTCTTCTTCTAAGGTGATAAAAGCCACCTTCCTTACTACAGGGGGTATGTTGTCTTGAATCTCTTTAAACCCTAAGGATAGAACATCAATGGGTCGCTGATTTGAATCGCGTATTTCAAAATGTAGATGTGGCCCACTGGATGAACCTGTATTTCCTGAATATCCAATGATATCCCCCCGCTTGAATGCAAATTGATTGGCTTCAGGGAAAAGGTCAACTTCAAATGATTCTTTCTCGTATTGCTTTTTAAGTGCCCAGGAGGCAATTTTTGGATCAAAAGCTTCCAGGTGTGCGTAGACCGAAAATGTGCCGTTCGGATGTTTCATGTAAAGTGCATATCCATATCCCGAAGCTGAAACCTTTATTCTCGAAATGAATCCATCTGCAACAGCATAAATGGGAAGCCCTGTTCTTCCTCCTGTTTTGACATCAATCCCGGTGTGAAAGTGTGAGCCTCTGATTTCTCCAACAGTACCTGCTAAATAGTTCTGTTGACCTGGGTTAATTGGGAACTGATATTCAATGGAATTGAAATCTTGTGCCTGTACAAAAAGCACGATTATGAGCAGAAGAAAGGAAAAAATATTTCTCATTGATTACTTAACCTCAAAGTCAAACATCTGTTTGTCTTCCAAATATCCGACCAAACGATCTCCTATCTTTACTTGTCCCACACCCTTAGGTGTACCCGTAAAGATGATATCTCCTGTTTTTAGTAAGATAAACCTGGAAACGTAAGATATAATTTCATCTATTGGCCAAAGCATGAGCTTGGTGTTTCCATTTTGCACTTCCTCACCATTTTTTTCTAAGCGAAAATTGATATCGGTCATATCACGATCTCCTTTTGATATAAAGTTTGAGATAGGAGCAGAGCCATTAAATGCCTTGGCAATCTCCCAAGGATGACCTTTTTCTTTGACCTTTGTTTGCCAATCCCTGGCAGTAAAATCAATTCCTAATCCGATCTCATCGTAATATTGATCAGCAAATTCTTTTTTTATGGATTTCCCTTCTTTTTTGATCTTCACCAAGACTTCCACCTCGTGGTGTATATCATTAGAGAAATCCGGGTGATAAAAAGGATCATTATTCTTAATGAGCGAAGTATCCGGTTTCATGAATATGATTGGATGCTCAGGTCGTTCATTACCCAACTCCGCTATATGCTCGGCGTAGTTTCTGCCAATACAGATTATTTTCATGTACCAAAAATAGTCAGCAAAAACAGCTAAAGAAAGGAGATTTGATTAATGGTGAATCAGTGTTTCTTCTGGTTCCATAACATCTACATGACCCTTATCATTGATGCTTAAGAGGGTTACTTCTTTAATTTCATTGATAAGTATTGGGTCGTATTTGGCAGAAACTCGTACATAGTTTTCAGTGAACCCGTGCATAACTCCATCTTCCACGTCTTCTTCAAAGAGTACCTGAAAGGTTTTATTGAGCTGCTGCTCATAGAAAAATCTGCGTTTCTTTTCTGATAAGGATCGAAGCATTTTAGAGCGTTTGTTTCGTTCGCCCTGATCCACTACTCCTATCATATGGACCGCCTTTGTGTTAGGTCGCTCAGAATAGGTAAACACATGGAGGTAGGAAATGTCCAGCTCATTCAGGAAGTTATACGTTTTTAGAAATTCCTCTTCTGTTTCTCCCGGGAATCCTACTATGACATCCACACCAATGCAGCAATCAGGCATCAAAGATTTGATTTTTTCTACTCTGCTTTGATACAAGTCACTTAGATATCGGCGATTCATTTTTTTAAGAATGGAATCGCTACCTGATTGGAGCGGAATGTGAAAATGCGGAACAAATCGCTTGCTTTGAGCTACAAACTCGATTACCTCATTGGATAGGAGATTGGGCTCAATAGAGGAAATTCGAAATCGTTCTATTCCATCAACTTCATCAAGCGCTTTAACTAAATCAATGAACTTCTCTTTCCTTCGACCTTCTTGAATACCAAAATCACCAATATTTACTCCTGTTAGTACAACCTCCTTTACATCTGTCTTGGCAATTTCCTTCGCCTGTTGCACTACGTTTTCTATACTATCGCTTCGACTTTTACCTCTGGCTAGTGGGATGGTGCAAAACGAACATCCATAGTTGCATCCATCCTGGACTTTTAGAAACGTTCGGGTTCTGTCTGCTATGGAATAGGATGAATTGTACGCTTTTGCTTCTTTTATTTCAGATGCAAAAACTCCGCCTTTTGTAAAATCGTCCAGGTGATCAAATAAGCGAAACTTTTCTGCAGCGCCGAGCACTGCATCCACACCCGGTATTTCTGAAATTTCTTTTGGCTTGAGCTGAGCGTAGCATCCAATAATCGTCACGAAACTTTCAGGGGAAATTTTCTTCGCTTCTTTAACAATCTTCTTACATTTTTTATCCGCATTTTCTGTAACGGAGCACGTGTTAATTATGAAGATGTCGGGACTGTCGGTGAAATCCACTTTCGCATAGCCACGATCTTCAAACATCCGCGAAATCGAGGATGTCTCAGAGTAATTTAACTTACAGCCAAGTGTATAGAATGCGACCTTTTTCATATCGGACCGCAAATTTAAGGCTTATAATGACTTTAAGTATTATTTCTCCTTCGTGCTAAAGATTGGATAAAATCTTCCATAGTTTTAGAGAAGAGGTAAAAGATAGTCCCATACCGTTTCAGCAACAATTTCATGCCCTTCGGGAGTGGGGTGTATACCATCCGAAAGATTCAATTCAGGATTTCCAGCAACTCCTTCCAATAAGAACGGAATATATATTGCATCATTCTTTTTTGCTAAATCGGGAAATATTCGTTGGAATTTTTGTGTGTAATCGCCCCCCAGATTCGGAGGTACCATCATCCCTGCAATAATGATTTTCACATCTGGATTTTCTTTTTTGACAGCATCAATAATTGCCTGGAGGTTTTTTGGAGTTTCTTCAAGCGAAAGCCCTCTTAAACCGTCATTTGCACCAAGTTCTAAAAAGAAGATGTCTGGGACTGTTCGAAGTACCCATTCAATCCGACTCTTGCCACCAGCGGATGTTTCCCCGCTAAGTCCTGCATTGATGGTTTTATAATTCAATCCTAAAGAGTCAATTTTCTGTTGGATCAAAGCTGGAAAGGCTTGATCCATATCTATTTGATATCCCGCTGTAATGCTGTTGCCAAAGAATAATATCACCTTCTCCTCATTTGCATTGTCTTTTTCTGTTTCTACCTCTGAAGGTACTGCTTGGTCAGTTTTCTTCTCGGATGTTGACTCTCCAGGAGATCCGCAAGCAACTAAAAAAATCAAAATGAATAGGTTTCGAACTCTATTAAACATTGGCTGTTATATTGAGGTGATTTAATTACCTGGATTATTAACCGTCCAAACGGATTAAACTTCAGGTAGACTAAGTTACAAACATGAAGTAAGGCTTTTCGTTTACTCCTTAAAATTTTCTCTATGCCCAACGAATCAATCATTTTAGAAGTTTCATCTACTTCTAAGACATTTAAAAATGGCGCCAAAGAAGTGCATGTCCTGGAAGACATAAACTTTAAAGTAAAAGAAGGAGCTTCCGTAGCTGTGGTGGGGCCTTCTGGTAGTGGAAAGACGACCCTTTTGGGTTTGTGCGCGGGACTTGATCGACCTACTCATGGATCTATTACACTGAATCACATTTTGCTTGATAAGCTAAGTGAAGATGAGATGGCACAGATTCGCAACCAATTTGTTGGGTTTGTCTTTCAGAATTTTCAGCTCATTCAGACGTTGACCGCTCTTGAAAACGTGATGATTCCGCTAGAACTACGAGGGGTGAAAGGAGCACGAACCCAGGCGACAGAATTACTGGAGCGCGTGGGGCTGGGAGATCGGGTTAGTCACTATCCCTCACAACTTTCCGGTGGTGAGCAGCAGCGTGTTGCAATTGCACGTGCTTTTTCCAATGAGCCTAAAATCCTTTTTGCAGATGAGCCTACGGGAAATCTGGATGAGGAAACCGGTCAATCTGTTGAAGACCTACTATTTGAAATCAATAAAGAGAAAGGGACCACATTGATATTAGTTACCCATGATTTGGAGCTGGCGGAAAAAACCAGTCAGATCATTCAGCTCAAAGGGGGACGTATCATCGATGAGCGTGTGGGCAAGAATGTTTCACAGTTACGTTCTACCGCCTCATAACTCATGGACAAAAAAATAACCATAGAGAAGTCGAAGTACAGTAAATCCTGGCCATGGCTCATGGCTTGGAGAGATAGCCGCAAGAGCCGTGGCAAGCTTCTGCTTTTTATTGCTTCTATTTCACTCGGAATAGCGGCAATGGTTGGTATCACATCCTTTCGAGAAAATCTGCTTGACGAGATTGATAAGCAGGCGAAGGGATTGGTCGGATCAGATGTGAGAGTCAAAGGAAGCAAGGATCTCCCCGACAGCTTGTTAGCATCATTCAGATCCATGTCGGCAGACTTCTCACAAGAAAGGTACTTCGCCTCCATGGTGATGTTTCAAAAATCTGGCGGTACACGCCTCGTCCAAGTCAGGGCATTGGAAGGAGCCTATCCATACTATGGTGAAATAGTCAGTAAGCCGGTAGAAGCTTCCACAGAATTTCAATCAGGCAGGTATGCCTTGGTGGATGAAAAGCTCATGATCCAATACGATGCTCAGGTAGGTGATAGCCTGGATGTTGGAAACTTGTCATTTATGATCACGGGTGCGATCACTCAGATACCAGGACAGACGGATGTGTCTTCTTCCATATCGCCGGTGGTATATATTCCATATCAATACCTGGATTCTACCGGATTGATTAAGAAAGGGAGTAGGATCAACTACGTCCATTATTTTCAGTTTCCTGAACAACCTGATACAGCCAAGGTGTGGGGTAAACTGGCTTCTTTTACTGAAAGCAAAGGCTTTGATGTAGAGACAGTTGAGGAGGAAAAACGGGAAACCGGAGAAGATTTTGAAAACCTATCCAACTTCCTTGAGCTGGTGGCCTTTACAGCACTTTTACTTGGATGTCTGGGCGTTGCGAGTTCCATTTATGTATATGCCAGGAGCAAAGTCCAAGCAGTTGCGGTACTTAGGTGTTTGGGAATGAAAGCCAGGCAAGCAGTCAGCGTTTATCTCATTCAGGTAACCCTGTTCGGTTTTATTGGAGCTTTGATAGGCAGTATTCTCGGCCTGATCATCCACATGTATTTACCTGCTGTAGTGCAAGATTTTTTACCTATTGATTTGGTGCCGGTTCCTTACTGGCCGGCCCTTCTTGTAGGAGTATTAATAGGAGTTATCATTTCCTTGCTGTTTGGACTTCTTTCTTTGATTGGCCTTAGAAAAATAAGTCCGCTTTCTGCAATCAGGCTTGGGTTTGGGGAGACTAAATTTCAGTTTGATAAAGCTTTGATTCCGATTGTAGGAGGTATCATTTTGTTCATTTTTCTGTCTGTTTATTGGCAGATTCAGTCACTGGGAGAAGCATTTGCATTCTCTGGGATTCTGATTGGAGCCATTGTTTTCCTAGGTGCGGTAGGAAAGGGGATAAGCTGGCTGACCAGAAAAATCATACCCAATAGCTTGTCCTACGTTTGGCGACAGGGATTTTCCAATTTATACCGACCAAATAACCAGACCGTAATACTGATTACTGCTTTAGGTTTAGGAACCTCGTTTCTTGCCACTTTATACTTTATGCAGGATTTGTTGGTGCAGCGGGTGTCATTGTCTGCTGCTAACGACCGTCCCAATACGATCCTATTTGACATTCAGTCCCAACAGCATGAGGAACTGAAATCCTTGACAGCTGAGTATGATTTACCCATCATTCAGGACGTTCCGGTTGTGACCATGCGTTTATTAGAAGTGAGAGGGTTTACCAAGGATGAAGCGTACAACGACACTACAATATCTATATCAGATTGGGCGTATAGCCGTGAGTACCGTGTGACGTACAGAGATTCACTCATAGATTCGGAGACGATCGTGGAAGGTGAATGGGCAGGAGAGGTGCGAAACGACAGCATCTTCATCAGTATTGCAGAAGGTTTTAAAGACAACCTGGACATTGAACTGGGTGATGAGCTGGTTTTTAATGTTCAGGGAGCTATCATTAAGACCTATGTAGGAAGTTTTAGAAAGATTGATTGGCGGAGGGTGCAAACCAACTTCCTCGTGCTGTTTCCGGAAGGTATTCTGGAACGAGCCCCACAATTTCATGTACTGGTTACACGCATTGACGAAATGATGACCTCAGCCAGGTATCAGCAAGCGGTGGTAAAGAAGTTTCCCAATGTATCTATCATCGATCTGGAGTTGATCTTGAAGACATTGGAAGATGTATTGGGCAAAGTCGCTTTTGTGATCCAATTTATGGCGTTTTTCAGTATTGGAACAGGTGTGATTGTTATGATCAGCTCCATTATTCTGAGTAAGTTTCAGCGTGTACAGGAAAATGTGCTCTTACGTACATTAGGAGCTTCAAAAAAACAACTTTGGACCATCACCATTGCTGAATACTTCTTTTTGGGAAGCCTGGGAGCTATTAGCGGTATTTTTCTGGCTGGTCTGTTTTGCACGCTCCTGGGACAGTTTTTATTTGAGTTCACCTTTGTACCAAATCTTGGTCAAATGGGCATTGTCTTTATCTCGGTTACTGCCATGAGTGTATTTATTGGGTTACTTAACAGTAGAAGTGTAGTACGTCAATCTCCAATGGAAGTACTGAGGAGAGAGGGGTAACCACGGCATTGTTGGTCTTGTGAGATCAATATTAGTATGTCATCCTGAACAAAGTGAAGGATCTTCATATATGAGTCCCTTATATACAAACGCACAGATACTTCGATAAACTCAGTATGACACCTGCGCTTAGATTGTCTCGCCTTTGTTGGTCTTGTGACCAACAAAGTCTCCCTGATACTTTAATAATATTCAGTATGATACCCCACTTCCTTTTTTAGAGGAACACTTATTTCATTCTGGATTTTTACTAAATCTCACACCAAATTTAAAAACGAAAGGACGGGCGTTGAGGTCGTTATTACGATAATTAAAATCGTAAAGGACCATAGACGTCATCTGTACAAACCCAATTTTAAATTCTCTACCAATCCCCAAAAGGTAGGTCGACTGCCAGGTTGCTGCTGTGGTGCTTTCATTACCAAAAAACGATTTATTGATCTGCCTCTCAGTCTCAGCCCATCCGAAAAAGCCTTTTGGAATTTCATAGCGCGTAAAGAAACTATAGCCATATCCATCACCGGTCAGGGCAGAGGTGGTGTCTTGATTGTTGAACTGTTCACGTAAGATGATACCTACTCCGGCAGCCCACTTTTTATTGATCCAGTAGCCCAGCTGTAGGTTGGAGTCTATGATGAACGGATCCGTGGATTGGATAGAGAAATTACCGCCCAGATAGAGTCGCTTTTTAAAAGGAACCTGTTCCAGGGAATTTCGCTTAACCCCTTTCTCAGGAAAACGGGTGTCAGGAAGCTTGCTGTACTTCTTTTTCAATTGCTGAATGTCCAGTTGCACATTTTTGAACTGCTCCGGATCTATTTTTTTGAACAATTCCTGTGCCTCGTCAGGTTTGACAATGTTTGGATTGGGTCTGGTAGGTGCGGAGGCAGGATTAATCCCGGACGCAGGATCTTTGAATTGCGCGAGTGGATCTTCAGCCTGGCCTAACTCATTGGGCATGTATTTTTTTGCCTGCTCTTCCAAAACTGCAGAGGCTTTTGCCAGGGCAATGCTGTCGGCATCTTCTTTGTTTATCTCTGGTTTGACAATGATAGGCTCCAGAATCAATTCCCGGTACTCTGGTGGTAGATTGGTTTTTTCAAAGACTTCCTCAGATAGGGCAAGTGAATCCGCTTTGGAAAAAGGCCTAATTTGAATGGAATCTAGTTCCATGGAGTCCAGCCGCAATTGCTTTAGACTATCAAATTTTTCTTTGTAGCGAGCCCTTGCTTTTGTTTGTTCTTTGAGTCGCTCCAGTTGCGCTTTTCGTTGTTTGGCAGTTTGCTTAGCTCCTTTTGCTTGATTGATTGCACGTGCATGCTTGCCGGTAGCTTTTGCGTCGACTTTTACCTGTGCAGCAAGCGATGTAATGGAAAGAATAAATAGAAAAATGAGTAGTGAACGCATAGCTAAATTCTACTCGCAAAGGTACATATAAATGGGTGGAAGGGTTGCATTAGGGTGGTGTTTAAACAACCCCCTAACCCCCTTTGATAAGGGGGAATACATAACCAGAATGTCATCCTAAGCGGAGGGAAGTGATCAATATTAGTATGTCATCCTGAACGAAGTGAAGGATCTGCATATACGAGTCCCATTAACCCCCTTTGGTAAGGGGGAATTCGCCTTTGTTGGTCTTGTGACCAACAATCATTCAATTATCTTTAAGAAATGCAGCCTGAAAAAATCTACTTCTATACAGCATCGATATTAGATTGGCACCAAGTTTTATCTGAGCGAGAAGTTAAAAAGATCATTATTGATTCTCTAGAATTTCTAGTGAAAGATAAATCAGTTGCTGTATCTGCATTTGTCATTATGCCAAATCATATTCATATCATTTGGAAACCTCTGAGGCAAAACCTTAAACTAAGGTTTATGAAGTTTACAGCACAGAAAATTAAATTTTGGTTGGTTGATAACAACTCACACTATCTTGAAAAGCTGATTGTAAATAAGAAAGATCGAACTTATCAGGTTTGGCAGAGAAATACACTGGCGACAGAATTATATACACCTAAGGTGATAGAACAAAAACTCGATTATATCCACAATAATCCATGCCAGGGCAAATGGATGCTCGCTGATGATCCTACCTCTTATCCTTGGAGCTCTGCTTCATTTTATGAAGCGGACGATGAAACCTTCTCCTTTCTTACGGATTATAGAGCTTTTATTTAATCACCGGGAGGCTCCACGCCTTTGTTGGTCGTGACTAACAATATGGTATGTTCGAAAGCTCAACTTCAGAAAGTATGCTCGTCGGTGACAACACCAACGAGGGCGGAGAAGAAACCCAAATTACTTAGTTTAATATGATTTCTTAATTGGAATCTGAAGTTCTGCAGCTAGTCTTTTCATTTCTGGCCCGAACCAACTGTAATCTGACTTAGAACTAAGCTCAAGTTTTCTTTTATCATAGAATAAGGTTCCTGTATAAACGAAGTAGTCTGCTACCCTATCTCTTGCTCTATGACTTGCATTATATGTTATGCGCTCTTTGTCAATCCTAATCCCTTTCAGTACCTGATATCTGAATGTCTGACCTGATGGTATGAACAATACAATAAACAAGTCCTTGATTACTTTATTCTTAGTATCAATGATGGTTACATACTTAGTTGTGAACAAGAACAATATGGCAATCGCGATAATAGCAACAAAAACATACGCTTGAACCCAGAACAGTAGATATATGTCTAATGCTCCTAATATTATCAGCATAGTCCATCTCATACCGTCCGAGAAATAGTGATCTTCTAACTTGACCATTGAAACAATTTACAAATTCATTATGAACCCACCCCCTAAAAAATCAAAAAACCCATCCGAGGTAACGTTATGTTGCTATGAAAGCAACAAAATATAAAAAGCATAGCTACAAGCTATGCTTAGTGTTCTTTTTTATAAACTACGCTTAGTTAGGGTCGTGACTGACAATATGGTATGTTCAAAAGCTCAACTTCAGAAAGTATGCTCGTGGGTGACAACACCAACGAGGGCGGAAGCTCTCTTTCTCTTCGTGTATTCGATGCGTAGGCATGATCAAATATACTGCGACCTGTATTCCTCAGAGTCCTTTCCCTCACCATTATCCGGACCTTAAGTGACTCTGAGGGTGTGCAGAATGTCATCCTAAGCGGAGGGAAGGGGGATCAATATTAGAATGTCATCCTGAACAAAGTGAAGGATCTTCATATACGAGTCCCATAAATACAAACGCGCAGATACTTCGATACACTCAGTATGACACCCATGCTGGCGTGCGTTTGCAACGCGTGCCTCTTTCGCCTTTGTTGGTCGTGACCAACAATATGGTATGTTCGAAAGCTCAACTTCAGAAAGTATGCTCGTCGGTGACAACACCAACGAGGGCGGAGAGGGCGGAGAAGAAACCCAAATTACTTAGTTTAATATGATTTCTTAATTGGAATCTGAAGTTCTGCAGCTAGTCTTTTCATTTCTGGCCCGAACCAACTGTAATCTGACTTAGAACTAAGCTCAAGTTTTCTTTTATCATAGAATAAGGTTCCTGTATAAACGAAGTAGTCTGCTACCCTATCTCTTGCTCTATGACTTGCATTATATGTTATGCGCTCTTTGTCAATCCTAATCCCTTTCAGTACCTGATATCTGAATGTCTGACCTGATGGTATGAACAATACAATAAACAAGTCCTTGATTACTTTATTTCCTACCCCTCAGAGTCACTCGTAGAGGACTCTGAGCTCACTGTTCGAAAGTCTACAACTTTAATTATTCCTTTCTCACCTCTCTCATAAAACCCGGCACTTGAATAAGCATACTTTGTGTAATCTCTGACTAGATTCCACTTGCCACTCACGGGGTTATGATGCATATAGTCCAGCACTTTGTTGATGCTTTCATCCCCGACAACTGCTTTCGCATCAAAGGACAATCGAAATACCTGATGCTTCTTCCCTTTTGAACGTTCATTTACCTGAACACCTTCTGCCAGTTGTGCCAAAATCGATTTTTCATTTTTGTCCTTCAGTCTGGAAATGATTTCATAAGCCATAAATCGCTTGCCCTCCCCAAGCACACTATTAAGTCCTTTGCAATCCTTCTTAACATATACAAGCAGATGTAAATGATTAGGCATCATTACATAACCACAAGTAATGAGTCCACGGCTTGATAATTGATTTATCCAATCCGGTAGATGCGTATGAATCTCGGCCTTTTCTAGCAAAGGAAGCCATTTGTAACAGGTAAATGTGGTGAAATAGAAGGTCTTTTTCTCTTCATGTATTCGATGTGTAGGCATGATCAAATATACAAACCTACCCGATTGTTCCTCAGAGTCCTTTCCCTCACCATTATCCGGACCTTAAGTGACTCTGAGGGTGTGCAAAACCTTCTCCTTTCTTACGGATTATAGAGCTTTTATTTAATCACCGGGAGGCTCCACGCCTTTGTTGGTCGTGACCAACAATATGGTATGTTCGAAAGCTCAACTTCAGAAAGTATGCTCGTCGGTGACAACACCAACGAGGGCGGAAGCTACAAATTGAATAAATTTCATTACTGCATAGTAAACACTAAGTGAAATAAGAACATTGAATAATTTCAGTCCCAAACTAAATCTATCCATTTGTACCCCATCCGCACTTGTTTTTACCTTCTCCACAGGCAATAGAGCATCTAAATAATTAAATAGTATATATATATAATACATTATAATCTATTCAGGTGTTGTTTTAAACAATGTCAAAAATGCAGAAAAAGGATTATCCGAAGTAGGATTATAAGGTGTTACTTTCAAGTCTCTTGCTGGCAAAAGAAAGTATGCTCGTCGGTGACAACACCAACGAGAGCGGAAGAAAGTATGCTCGTCGGTGACAACACCAACGAGGGCGGAAACTACGCTTAGTTAGGCTATGCCTAGTGATCCTATTTTTATAAACTACGCTTAGTTAGGGAATAACCCCCACCCCCGAAAAAACCAAAAAAAACCCACCAACGATCAAGAAGGTGGGTTGTGTAGATGTTATTGTTATTTATTCTTCTATTGTTGGATTGCATGGAGAGAGCCAGACATCCTTCTCTTCGTAGATTTGACCCCTTGCCATCTTAATAATTTGAAATTCATTATCTCTACCCTCAGAATCTTCATCATCACGTAGATATAATATTCCATAGGAACCCTTTGCAAGAGAAGAAACCAGATTTACCAATCCCTGCACTTCCCTTACATCCTCACTACGGTGATTAGTACTTCCTCCTAAATGAAGATAATATTTGCCATTTACTGGTCTAATATCAATCAGACTAGAGCCTGACCCCAGGCTAGCTACTGCTTGATCAAGCTCATCAACAATGCTGCTTATATTTTCTTCATTCTCTCCGTCAACACTTTCCTGAATAGAGAACCATCCATGAAATTCAACCATTTTAAACTCTTCTTTGATTGAACATCAATTTACAATATCAATTTTAATACTGGTATTATATCTCTCTGAATACTCCATTAACTTTTTAATCACATCCTCAGAAGGAGCTCCACCAGTAAACTCATAATAAACCTTTCTACCAGTGGATGCAGCTGCCTCAAAGGTAGCCTTAGCTTGATCTCTAAAAGCTTTACCCAATGAAGTAGAACTTTTAGTTTGACCTATAAATTCATCACTAACAGCATCAAACTCTCTTGATAGAGGGTCAGAATCAAATTTCATTCTTGATTTTCCACCCAACTTCTCAGCTAAAGCATCAGCTGCATCATCAGCTTTATTAACTTGGACTAAACTTCCAGAATATTTCTTAATTAAATCCTTACTCAACTTACCTATAGTAGGTCCCATTCCATTTTTGGCCATAAAACCTGGAACTCCTCCGCCTCCAGGATATAATGAAGCAGCATCTATAGCAGCATAAAAGCCAGCCGAGCTTTTAGATGCTAGATAAGGCTGACTTTCATTAAGAAATGGTTGGCCATTACCGTCCACACCAACAGAATACTCCTTTCTTACTATATAAGGGTTGTATGAACCACTTTGAATAAATCCAGCAATTGTGCTTGCTAAGTTTTTCCTAGCAGCAACGAATTGTAAATAAAGAGTTGCAACCACTTGATCATCTGCAACATTTCCACTTCCGTCTTTACAACAATCTCCAGTTGAACTTGTTGGTGCTGCTCCATCAGGATCAACAAATTTCAAAGGATTATTATGAGAATACACATACGGAGATGTGTTATAGAACATATCTGATAATGGATCAGGACTCATCCATCTACTTATCTCTGGATCATAGTATCTCACACCATAGTGAATCCATCCAGTCTCTTCCTGCAACTCCTTCCCATTATACTTAAACCTCTGCTCCTTACTCGCCACCCTCACACTTTCATTAAACGTCAACCCAAATGGATAGTAATCCTGCGTCGAAACAATGTTGGTCTTCTTGTGTGTTACAGTGAAGTCATCGAAATATACATAATTGGAAGAGTTGCTTTCGTTACTTAAATAAGCAATGATATACCCCTCTTGATGTGCAATTATGTTATTTATTTCTATTGTTTCTTCATTGAAACTCGCTGCAGAGGATATTTGAGCAAAGCCAGCTCCCGGCAAATTGTTATCATAATAAATTAAATTCATCTCCGTGTCAAAGTACAAATAATTCAAATAAGCTCCAGGCACATTATCACTATTACTGCCACCTACTCCTATTGCAGCTATCGCAGCTGCAACACCACTTTCAATTTGGGTTGGTAACACTCCTCCCTCTACGAGTGTCTGAGAGGTTTTGAATGCATCTCCTAAAGCTGTTTCAAACGTTGCAGGATTAATCGCGCTACTATATCCGGAACCTCCTGCATAGTATCCTTTTGCACTTAAATTCAGGGTGTCTCCTTTGTTTATGCTAATAACTGCAAAGGGTCCTGCAGGGCTGGCATTATTTATCCTGGCAGCTTTGCCGGTATTAGACACAGCCGGATGATCTACCCGGTTTGGTGTGTCTAAATTACCGAACTCTACACTTTCGGTGGTAAGGTTTGCATCTTCGAATGTTGCGGTGCGTGTATAATTTTCCGGTGTTGTGCTGAATGTAAGTCGTACATTTCCTAAATGGTCTTTGAGGTGGTATTGGTAGTCGAACCCACCCCCAGCCCCTCCAGGGAGGGGAGTTAGACGGCCTTCTTCGTGTTGGATCAGCTGCAGTTCTCTAATTCCTGAACCTTCGGTTTCATAAATAAACTCTCCAACATAGTCGGTAGTCTTAGTCAGGCTACCTCCTTCGTAGACTTTCTGCTGAAGTTTGATGCCCGCAGCGTCGTACAAATACTCAATACGGCCTGACCCTTCGACGGTGCTCAGGGTGACAGCCGTAGGGAGATTTAGGTGGTTGTAGTCAATGTTCGTGATGCCTTTGTTGGCATCTGAAATCATATTGCCGTTTTCATCGTACGTGTAGTCATTTCCGGTTCCTGAGCTACCATTGTCAAATCCTTCTGAACCGTGAGCGTCAGTTACTTTCAAGAGTTGATTGCCATCATAAGTATATGTTAGGTTGTCTATGTTTGATCCATTCTTCCCTTTACGAGTTAGGTTTTTAATGTTACCGTTCAAATCATAGTCTGGAATGGTAACGTCATATTCAGAGGTGCCTGTATTGGTATTATGAATATGATTTGCGTCTGTCAGTCGATTTAGCCCATCATAATCAAATTCATATGCACGTCCGCTAATGCTTTCCGCATTTATGTCGTAATTACTCCATCGCATAGCTGAGATGTTGCCATTGTATCTGTTTTCATGACCACTCAGTCCCGAGCTAGTATTGTAGTAAAGCTCCATACCGAATAGGTCTGAGACTGGATCTCCTGGAGATGAAAGGTTGGATTCATTGATACTGGTCAACCATCCACGGATGTTATAATCATAGTCCACCAGCTGTTCTCCCTCATGCAGGTCTTTCTGCACCAGCTGACCGATATTATCATAATCATTATGGGCAAGGAGTACCTCTGTCTCGCTATCGATTTGATGGTAAGTGTCAACCAATCGATCCATGTGGTCGTAGGTAAACCGCCGCTTTATTGTGGTAGTTGTGCTCCCATCACTATGGGCTGTTTGGGTCTTTCGAATGTTTCCTACAAAGTCATACTGATTGCTTATGCGATCTGTTCCTCCCAGGTGGTTTTCAGCTACCATCTGAATAGGTCGGTATTTGTCATCATAATAGGTAATGGAAGTGATAAAGTCTGTTCCTTCCGCTCGTGTCAGTGTACCTGTAACCTGGCCTTTTACATTTGGATTTTCAATGGGCTCTATGTGCCATGGTGGTGCAGCCACGTATACCGGCTGAAAAGTAGTTCCTGCTAAATCGGAGGCACCAACAAAAGTGTGGTTGTCGTAATAGGTGACCGTTAGCAGATCACTTGCTGTTGCAGAGGATGGATACGTGTTGTTAGTGTATCCTTCCAGTGGACCACTTCCATATGATTCTGCACGGGTGCCTGATGCCTTCACGGCATCTCTCACACTCTGTAGTGAGCCTGGTATTATTTTTTTACCAGTCAATACCGGACGATTCAATCCATCGTACTTGGTAAAGAACCATTCATTGCTAGCTCGTTGATTTCCGTCTTGTGTAAGAACCAATCGGTCCCACTGATCGTAGACCATGTATACTGGATCAGCTCCGGGTACTTGCTTGGAAATCATTCGATTTCGATCGTCATAATCATACTGGAAGGCCCAGATGTCAAGAAACTCAGGAGTTAATATCTCAATCGGTTTGATGTGAGTCCCAGGTTTTAAAGTTGTGTTATCGCTTATCGTAATGCTAGATTCTAATGTGTATGCCCAGGAAGGGGTTTGATTGCTGCCTGAAGGCACAGTACTATGTGAACCTTTAACATCAAATCCATCTACTACTAATCCTTCATAGTAATCTTTGATGTCCACATTAGCTTGTGGAGGCAAGACCACTCTCAATCGCTGACTTTCATCATATATATAATATGTTTCTGCCCACTCGCTTCCTGTAAAGGATTCCTTCTTAATGGTTCTTCCAAGCTTATCAACAATTGAGGCTATCTGATTACCATCTTCATCGGTTACAACCGTCCTAAATAACTCCCCAGTAGCGTAATTAGTAGAAGCACTAACCTGCAAATCTGAATATTCATACTTTTTTACCTCGCTTGCATCATTTGTCATATAGTAAGTAGATACGGTATTGCCGCTACCTATTCTCCAGTCATATCCCGGAGAAGATTCCTCAACAACCCTGTTTAAGGGAGAAGCTTCGAAGCGAGTTTCTAAAAAAGCATTATTTCCATCATTAGTTGTAAATCTGGAGTTATAGTAATCTCTAACTCCTTCTTTTGCTGTGGAAGTATTGATGAAGTTACCGTTAGAGAAAGTGGTTTCATAAGGCAAATAACTTATTGTCTGTCTCCCAAATACATCGTACTCAATAAGAGTTAGTAAATCTCTTGAATCAGGAGAACCCCACCGAACTATAGACTGTAGAGGTCGACCAAGTCCATCATAATATTGGATGTTCTGCTTTGTATGATTTGAAGAGTTGCTGACTGAATAATCCAAGTTTCCAGGAAGCTCTTGTCGGGCATCAATCGTTTTAATATAATTTTTTGTGGATGTCTGGCTAAATACAACCAGAGTAAATAAAGTGAAAATAAGTGTGACGCTATTTCTCATGTTGTGGCTGATTTATTAGTTTCCGTAGTTGTATTTGTATTGTCTAAATAGATTGGTATCATCATCTTTAGTCTTAATGAGCCGATTTAACTCATCATACTCATAATAAGTGGTGTATCCATTTGGATCTGTGATACTTGTGATCCCAATTAATGGATCATAAGTGTAGGTAGTCACCATTGCATTATTCAAAGCAGTTGTGTTTCTTAAGCTTGAAAGTGCAGATCTCAAAGCATCTTCATCTTGCGATGAATCATCATTATTAGATGCCGTTATTGCTGTGTTAATCCAGCTCTGTACTGATGACGTTATTTCTGACACTTTGAAGTTTTCAATTTTGGCAATCGGGTATTGTTTGTTGTAGCCCCAAACATATACTACGTTTACTCCATCTTTTCTGCTAATCTCCTTAAGGTTTCCACTATGATAGTAGTCAAGAGAAACACTTGCATTGTAATTATAATATGGGTTACCATTTAACCAGTTGGTTTCATCAAACCCTGAGTGAGTATTAAAATCTGGAAGAGTGACATTATAATTTTCTATGTCACCCACTTCTAGCCTCAAAACCTCGATAGGTTTATATAGATTATTCGAGGGTCCCGATGAAGAAACCTCATCATAAATGGATAGTGTACCATCGATGAGCTTATATCCATCCGTATCGTTTCCTTTCCAAATTTGTTCTTCTATTGGAGCAAAAATGTTCTGATCTTTTAACGACTGCATACTTATTGATGAGCCAGTTCCTGCACTTGTGCTATTCAAATAATCCTGTGGAAACTTTGTTCTTTTTACTATTTTTTCTTCATCGCTATTTGTGGTAATTACTCTAGTTGGCAAATTGTAAGTAGGATTATTATATTCATAATCAATTGTTGACGTTATTACCTCTGTGCCAAACGTCCCATAATAAATAGAGTGGGTTTCCTCACTATTCAATACAGTATAAGCATCGTCAACTCTGGTCAATTGATAAGGATATGAGGTTTGATAGCCTCCCCCATAGTATTCAGCAACCAGATAACCCTTTGTCATATTTGAGCGCTGAATTAGTTCATAATCAAAAATTTCTTCTTTTATTTTTCTAGAGTTACCATTTATTATCTCATAATACCCAACTGACAAAGGCTCATGATTGTATCCGTGGTTTATAATGGAATGATTGTTTGGCCAACCTTGTACCCAGAGAATTTGCGGATCTTGATGCTGATAGGCCAATTGATCAGGGCTATAATCATCTATGTGGCGAGATAAAATTTCATAATTATCGTAGTTTCCTTCGTAAAATTTGTGCACTTTAAATCCATTCGATAGGTGATCTTCCCTTACTTCAGAATAATATACCCAAGAGTTCTCAATATGCTTTGTAAGGGATGTTAGTCTGTATCTATCTGCAAAACTGTTGGTTCTAAGACCACCGAAATGATAAGGATTATACAATGGTATTACTGGCTCCATTGTTATGCTCCCACTGCTCGTTGAGGTTAAGTTTCCCCAACTATCACTTAATTGATATCGATATTCAATTAATTGTTCCTCACCATCCGGATCAACGATGATTTGAGAAGCCAAACGAATACCCCCTGCCGGAACGAAGTGATCTACCATATTCCCATTGTGATACTCAAAATGAAGTTTAATCTTTGGCTGATCCATTTTATTATCGATTGTACTCGTTGTAATTTCAGCTGTATAGTTTCCTGGTTCCAAGACCAGTATTATGTTCCGATCAATATGTCCACCAATGTACTGTTGATCATAATCGTAAGAATCATAAATACCATTCTGAACATTATCATATCCTGTATCCACACCCCATCCAAGTCTGCCAATGAATCCGCTAAAGCTTTTGTTCCCATTATATGGATTAACATGTTCTTCTGCGTAAACCTTCTTTATTACATAGTCATCACCAGGCGTTCCCTCGAAAATTGCATAGAACACATCATTTCCTTGATCATCTCTAATAGAAATCTTATAATCCAATATTTCATCCATTAGCTCATTCAAGTCAACGCCAGAGAATTTTTTTAGTAACATCTCAAAGTTGAGTTTTACATATTGCTCGTCACCGATAGTGAAATTCTTCGATAATATATTTTTTGGTATTCCAAAGTTGTTAACCCAGCCATAAGTATCATCCCAGAATAATTCCAACGTCTCCTCTTGATAATCCCAATCGGTATTATTATACTCATTTAGCTCATAATTGAATAACTGGTATCCACCTGTAGGGAATGTTACTTTATCCAAGGAACCATAGCTTGCGGTATTACCTTGAGGTTCTCTCGTGGGGTTGTCCAGCCATGGAAATGTTGATGAAAAAGGAAATTCCCCGCCATGCTGACCACTGTAATACCCCCAATGATCAGCCTTATAAGTAGTTCTATTTGGTAAGTTATCTTCGTTTTTATAGTCAAAAACGTACGGAGGTTTTGACTCAGACCCATCACCGGAAAATTCCTGTATCGATTTTAAAAAAATTCTCTGGTCATTTGCATCGTTCTCAATATCAAAATCAAAGTATTTTGAGGGAGTAGCACTTTGAGGGTTGTCAAATATTGATATTTTGCTCAACGCGTAAGAATTAGGTGCTCCATTATAAGTGTCCTGTCTTAAGATATTGGCTTCAAACGTAACTTTACTAACATCAACCTCATTACTTATCAATTTTACCTCGCTCACTCTCTTGGCTAGAAAAGTCTGATAATCATTATCATTTGGGTCATTAAGTTTAAAAGTTGATTGAGTCCATGGAAGTACTAACAATGAATTATTTTTTGCTCGTTTATAGGTAAAATTATTATCAGTGTATGTGATCTCAAGCCTTTCATTGACTCTTGGTGAGATAATCTCAGATAAATACCATGCTACCGTTGCGAGTTCAGTCGAACCTTCCGGAAAGGCATAATCAATATCTTCTCTACGTGTATCAGAAAAAATATATTCGGTACCATTTTCTGTTATAACCCTTATTTCAGTTTCCGATATGGTTATTTTCCAGTCTCTTTGAGTTCTAATAAAATAGGGTGTAACCAGATCATCATCAAGCACAAACTGACCTGAAAAACCATTAAAATTATAGTTGAATACATCGAAGGCCGCATCAAGCACACCAGTATAAATATTATTGAAATCTTGGTCAGAATAGGCCTGTCCTCCTACCCAATCAAACCTCGGATGTGGGTCTACCCTATGATTGACCTTTCTCGTTATCACACCTCCAGCGAATAAGGTCCAACCGTGCCCTGTATACTCTGAGGGATCATGAATTTTTACTCCTTGTCGGTACGATAGTGAAATTGGAAGGTACAGATCCCTACCCTTAATTGTATGTATTGGAATTTGAAGATTAAGCTCACCTTTAGCTAGACTTACTGGGCTATGGGCATATCTTCCTAATGAAGCCTCTTCTGGAGGAACTGGAATTGTATTTTCATCATATTCGGTTAATTCTAGTTGACCGAATACAAACATCGGGCTAATTAAACCTGCAATTATGAATGCATTGAAAATCAATGCCCCCAAAATTGTAACAATACTATTTTTTTTTGATTTCATTTTCTTGGTAGTAAGATTCATTGCTGATTCATTTCAAGTTTTTCAATTCTTTTATTTTGTTGGCTTAGCATGGTATTTTGAGCTTCAATTAGCTTCTGCTGTTCTATGGTATGCAACGTCAACTCCTCAATCTTCTTCAGCAGCAGCATATTCATTTCTCCCAATTGGATACCATTAGCTTCCATTTCTTTGGCAGATGGAATTTCCGGGAGGTGCTTGTTGGACTTGATGTAGGCGGCAGTTTCTTCGAGGGAGCGGAGGTCATAGTCTGGTTCGAATACATAGTCTGGCCCAGTTCCGGCAGCCACTTCTACTTTGACTTCTCTTGAATAGATTGTTCCTGCTACTTCTAGTTCTTCAGTGGGGTTGGTTGTGCCTATGCCTAGCTTTCCACTTTTGATGTATGATTTACCACCATCACCTCTGAATAGTACATTAACGGTATTTGAATTTGAATTATCCATGATTTGTAAGGAAGCAACTGATCCATGGCCATCGATTTTCACCATTCTGTCTGCTTTTATATTTCCTACTACTTCTAATTTTTCTGTAGGGCTAGTTGTGCCTATGCCAACATAACCATTTGTTAAAATTGACATCCTCGGTTTGTAATTTGAGATAAGGTGCAGGTTATGGTTACTTTCAGTTCCTATGAACCCTCCACCTCCATACCAACTTGAATGTGAATAAATGCCAGTAAGATATGCTGCACCAGAAGTTGAAGTAAGGATTTTCGAATGACCACTTCCTCTTACATCTAAAACTTTGCCCCAACCTTGAATGTTGGACGGAGTATCTGTACCAATTCCAACATTTCCATTCATAACATAAAAATGGGAGTTGGCCATTGTCCAACTTCGGTGAATTTCAAAGACATCTTTATTACCATTATTGTAATGCATATTTCTAAAAACCGTATAGTCATCATCACCATCGTTTTGAGTCTCTATAACCAATCGATTTTTGTTTGTTCCCCAGTTTTCAGAAAAGATATAAGATCGATCACCCGCTTCAGATTCAAACCTTATTTTAGCCGAATTTCCACCTAAATCCCCTAATCTAACATTAGTTCCGTCCCATCTCAGCATCGAACTCGCTCCAAAAGAACCGTTCTCGTTGAACTGAATTTGTTGGTTACTTCCTGCGGGTGCTTGTGCAAAAATTAAAGAATTACACAGAATTAGGATCCATGTTTTAATTACTCGAATCATCATTTTCTTGTTTAAGTTTCTCAATTTCATCTTTCAACTCAATTACATAAAGCGTCAACTCCTCAATCTTCTTTAGCAGCAGCATATTCATTTCTCCGAGCTGGACGCCATTGGCTTCCATTTCTTTGGCAGAAGGAACCTCGGGTAGGTGTTTGTTGGATTTGATGTAGGCGGCAGTTTCTTCGAGGGAGCGGAGGTCATAGGTGGGTTCGAATACATAGTCTGGACCAGGAACTGAAAGGTCCACTTTTACTTCTTGCGCGTGAACGGTACCTTTTACGGTAAGTTTTTCGTCTGGGTTGGTGGTGCCTATGCCAACATTGCCATCATGCTCAATCACCATTCTATCACTCGCTCCGGTTCTGAAAAGCACCCTTTGACCATATTGGGGTCCATAAGTATTCCCTGCTTCAATTAGCAGTGTATTTTTTGTTCCGGATCCCGTACCTGAGCCTTTTTCCAGTAAAACTTTTCCAAATCTTCTAGCATCTTGTTGATAAAGGATTAACCCTTTTCCATCTACATTATCAATGGCAATATTGCCGTTTTCTATCCATAGCTTTTCATTTGGTGAGATTGTTCCAATACCGACATTTCCGTTTGATGCTAATGCCAGATTATTTTGCCAATCCCATGAAGTTCCGGTATAGTACCTGGCTTGTAGTAACATTTTGCCGTCCGCCCTTCCAGAATTTGGGTTATCAGGTAATACCATTATTCGGCCATGTTGCCATGGATTTGAGCCATCGGTATTAGCAGGTAGCTCAAAACCTAATACTGCTCCTTTATTAACATCTCTAGTGCCTTTCGCTTCTATCAGCAGATTAGCATCTGAATTACTCGTACTTGATTCATCAATCATGTCGGATTTTACATGAAGCATGGCTTGTGGGCTTGATAATCCTATTCCCTCAAAGTGTGAGCTGATTTTTGTTCCAGATTGGAATTGAGAAGGGTCAATTTTTGCAAATGTAGGAGCACTTCCTCTAGGAGAAACAAGCTCATGCACGGTTATTTTATGCCAATCGTTTTGGGGTCCATGAAATCTTATCTCAAGGTTAAAGTTTGTTTTAGTGTTGGAGACAACCACATTGTCATTACTCCAAACCTGTCCTGAAAGTCGCTCTAGATGAAAACTATATGGAATGTTGTATTCAGAGTTTATTCTTAAATGATAAAGCTCGCTTCCTTGTCTTGAGCTTAGATTGATCAAATAGTCACCATGATGTGTGTGACCTAACTCGGAAGTAGAATGAGTGATTCGTAAACCAAAGCTGGTCGATTCCTCATTGAAATCTCCATTGTAGGTATATACCACGTTTTGGCCATACACAATACCTAATTGCAAAAGCAAGATGGATATGAAAAGTTGTCTCATTTAGTCTTCTTTTAATCTGTTAATTTCTTGTTGTTGTTTCTCATTCTCCTCTTTAAGCTCAATTACATACAATGTCAACTCCTCAATCTTCTTTAGCAGCAGCATATTCATTTCTCCGAGCTGGACGCCATTGGCTTCCATTTCTTTGGCAGAAGGAACCTCGGGTAGGTGTTTGTTGGATTTGATGTAGGCGGCAGTTTCTTCGAGGGAGCGGAGGTCATAGCCTGGTTCGAATACATAGTCAGGACCAGGAACTGAAAGGTCCACTTTTACTTCTCGCGCGTGAACGGTACCTTTTACGGTGAGTTTTTCGTCTGGGTTGGTGGTGCCTATGCCAACATTGCCAGAATTGGAATTCAGTATTACATCACTATCCCGTTGAACAACTAAGGGCATTTTGCTAGCCGTTTGTGTATAAATATAAAAGTCTCCCTCACTAATGTTATAAGTAGAGTTATCAGCATGAGCTACTCCAATTCTGATTTGCTCGTTACTTGAAGGAGTTTCAAAGCGAACTTCTGGCCATTCTGAAGATGATATTTTAAGATATTTGCGTGAGGTGAGGTTTCCAATTCTTGCATCTCCATTCACATCAAGCTTTTTCACGGGAGTGGTGGTACCAATTCCTACATTCCCTCCATCCTTTGCAATTAAAACTTTGTTTCCTCCCCAACCTATGTAAACAGGTATGTAAACTCCAGTTCCGTAATTGTAGGCATTAAGTCCGTGAATTCCTGTTTCACTTTGATTATACAGATATGTTGCTGAACCATTGCCATTGCTTGCAACTGCAATACCATTATTCACTAAAGTACTTGCCCAAGAAGCAATTGAACTATTGCTGGCGCCAACAGAAAGTTGATGGGTTGGAGAAGTTGTTCCTATTCCAACTTTACCATCTCTTTTAATCCGCATCTTTGGAGTTCCCCAAGCGATATCGGTACCTGATCCAGTTGAAGTCTGAGAAATGTGAAAGTCCATAGTCCCACCATTTCCGAAAAACATTATAGCACCTGCCCCTGATGAATAGTTTCCTACATTATTAGCAAACTTTGTATTGCCGAAAGTCAATAAACTTCCACTAACCATGCTTTGGCTTGCATAAGAATTAAACAAGATAGCATGAGAACCACTCCACGCTCGTGTAGCAATTTGGATGTTCGTATTCGTAGATCCATCTAAACCAGAACCAGAAGCATTGGTGGGCGTATTAATATTAAGACCATACGGTGAGCTTCCCAATGGCCTAGCATAACCAATATCTTCAGAGTTCTGAGCACTCAAGAAGAATATTGGAAAAATGGATATAAATGATAATAGTGATTTAATCATGATTGGTAAATCTTTTGAGTTTTTCAATTTCCTCTTGCTGAGCCTTTATTAGATTCATCATTTCAATCTGATATAAAGTCAACTCCTCAATCTTCTTCAGCAGCAGCATATTCATTTCTCCCAGTTGGATGCCATTGACTTCCATTTCTTTGGCAGAAGGAACCTCGGGTAGGTGTTTGTTGGATTTGATGTAGGCGGCAGTTTCTTCGAGGGAGCGGAGGTCATAGTCAGGTTCGAAGACATAGTCTGGCCAGGTATCTGATAATTCTACTTTAACTTCCTCCATAATGGCTTTTCCGTCCACAGCTAGTTTGTAACCGGATGGAATGGAAGTTGTGCCTATTCCAACATTGCCATATGCGTAGAGTGGGGCTGGATTAGCAGTAGTGCCTACTCTTACAGGATGTGTAGTGTGATATTGGAGATACAAGTCACCATAACTAGTGCTGGTGTGACTTTTGCCATTCACGTGTCTCGTCTTTATTTGACCATTTGCGCTTCCACCAACGTTTATATTTCCATTGACAGTAAGATGCATATCAGGTGTTGAGGTATTAATTCCCAAATACCCGGAATGATCCAGGGTCATTCTCTTTTTTAATCCATTATAGTAGGTGTAAAAGTGAAGCTTAGATGCCGTGCTTGTACCAAGTTGCTGCAATTGAATTTTACCGGTAGGGGACCAGTTGGATTTATTATGAAAATCTAAAGAGGTAGATTGATCAGAACCTCCTCCAGAATTAACTAAAGAAAGAACTCTTGCCTCTGCATTGGGAACTGACATCCCCAACTGGGCAATAGTTGACGGTGAATTAGTTGTTTCAGTTCCTACGCTAAGCTTTGAGTCTGGAGAAGTGTTAGCTATCCCGATATTGCCATTATTGGCTACCATCAATCCTGGAGTTTCCGTACTCGAGTCAAAGACAAGTGTTCCAGTTGGATTTGCTCCTACGTTTGCTGGATTTTCATAAATGGTGGGTCTAGAAGATACGATGGCTGATCCTTCATATACTCTAACACTTGCTCCCTTCCAACCATTGGAGAGAATGGATAAATAAACATCTACACTTCCATCAGTTTGCTGATAGGCTCTGACTCTTACCGACGCATAAGGTTGTCCATAAGTAGTATGGAGGTTGCCATAAAACACACCTCTATTTCCCATGTGGATTATTTGCTGAAATGTGCTGGAGGACCCATGGCTGCCTCCAAATAATTCAATCATGATTTTGTCACCCGTAGAGTTCGTACTCGTAGGTAGTGTGGCAATTTTCCAGTTTCTGTCTGTCGTACCACTAGACGATCTATCAAAAAAGAAAAGTTGAGCTGCGGCAGCTTGAGGGCTACTTCGCTCCAAATGAGTAGACTGGGAATAAGCTAAAAAAGAACTAGATGCCAGTATTAGACTTAGTAAGTTTCGCATTTTCATTCCTTTATTAATGAATCAATTATTGCTTGCTGTTTTGCAATCGTCTCATTTTGTTTTTCATTTTCTTTCTTCTGCTCAATCACATAAAGCGTCAGCTCTTCAATCTTCTTCAGCAGCAGCATATTCATTTCTCCAAGCTGGACGCCATTGGCTTCCATTTCTTTCGCGGAAGGAACCTCAGGCAGGTGTTTGTTTGATTTGATATAGGCGGCAGTTTCTTCGAGGGAGCGGAGGTCATAGTCTGGTTCGAAGACATAGTCCGGCCAGTTGGTAGCTTCTACTTTTACTTCTTTGGTACGAATGGTGCCGTTTACTTCTAGTTTGTGGGTAGGAGAGCTTGTGCCAATACCAACGCTTCCATTATCCTTTATGGTCATTTTCTCTGTTGGTGTTGATGATCCTGAAGTAGTAGTAAAAAAAGATAAATCTGTCGCAGATTGCCCGGTAGACCAATTTCCAGCTGAGACACCCCTTATTTCAGCCCCCACTTGTTCTCCGCCATCCGCACCGGTGAATAATAAAGACCCTAAAATATTATTTGCAGAAATGGTAACATCATCTCTATGTAAGTACAAATTACCTTGCGCAGTACCAGAACCATGTGACATAATCCCCATACCCGCAATATTGGGATTTGATTGATAAGGATTATTTAGGTTAGATCCAACTGTCAGATTGAAGGAAGGGTTTGTAGTGCCGATTCCGACATTACCTCCTGCATTTACTACGATATCGGCTTTCTGCAAACCGGAGCTAATTGGAAGTGCACTCGAGTATGATCCAGCACCAAATCCATAACTGTAGGTTTCCGGATCAAAGGCAATATCAAAATACCTTACATCAGAGCCATCGTTGCTTTTTCCTTGCAATCGCAGACCGCTGATTCCACCATTTTGAGTGGATATAAATCTGCTTATCAGACTTGAACTAGTTGCAACAGTAAGTCTCGCATCTGGTGATGAACTACCTATTCCAACATTTCCACTATTAAAGTAAATATTCGATCCTGTCGTTTGCCACTGAGCAAAAGAACATAGGCTAAGTGCTACAGCACCTGTGAAGATGAGTTGTCTGAGTTTCATAAATAAATGGATTTTAGAAAAATGGTGAGTTTGGTGGTTTGGTGAATAAAAATGACAGGTTAGGTTATCCGTTAGCTATCTACTTCTCAGTAGTAGTTGCTAGTTTAGGATAATCATCCCTTGTTTCAAATAAGGGAAACCATTACAAACATATTTATTCTCGTTGATTATTAAAAGCAATGTTGCTTCCAATGAACGAATGGTATGATATGAAGGATAAAGTGTAGCGTTCAGTGAACGAAGGACCTATCTCCTACCTTCTCCGCATTGGATAGTCCACTTTTTTAAGCCCTCGCTCTATTAGCTTTTCAATGCGCTTCATTTTATTGTTGTTAGTAGGAACATTACCAGTATGTGATCCTGAGCAAGGGAAGGGGATCAATATTAGTATGTCATCCTGAACAAAGTGAAGGATCTTCATATACGATTTCTTATATACAAACGCACAGATACTTCGACAAGCTCAGTATGACACCTTCGCTTTGGAGTGTTTTTCTTACGCCATTGCTGGTCTTGTGAAAACTATTATTAAAGACTCGTTGATGACAACCAACGAGGGCGAGACAACCCCCTAACCCCCTTTGGTAAGGGGAATACATTACTAGAATGTCATCCTGAGCAAAGAGAAGGGGGATCAATATTAGTATGTCATCCTGAACAAAGTGAAGGATCTTCATATACGATTCCTTATATACAAACGCACAGATACTTCGATAAACTCAGTATGACACCTTCGCTTAGATTGACTTTTTTTTGGTCTTGTGACCAACAATTCTTCTTAGCAAAGGCACGTAGGTGACAACCGACGAGGGCGAGACAACCCCCTAACCCCCTTTGGTAAGGGGGAATACATTACTAGAATGTCATCCTGAGCAAGGGAAGGGGATCAATATTAGTATGTCATCCTGAACAAAGTGAAGGATCTTCATATACGATTTCTTATATACAAACGCACAGATACTTCGATAAACTCAGTATGACACCTGCGCTTAGATTGACTTTTTTTTGGTCTTGTGACCAACAATTCTTCTTAGCAAAGGCTCGTTGGTGACAAAACCAACGAGGGCGAGACAACCCCCTAACCCTCTTTGGTAAGGGGGAATACATTACTTGAATGTCATCCTGAACAAAGTGAAGGATCTTCATATACGATTCCTTATATACAAACGCACAGATACTTCGACAAGCTCAGTATGACACCTTCGCTTAGATTGACTTTTTTTTGGTCTTGTGACCAACAATTCTTCTTAGCAAAGGCACGTAGGTGACAACCGACGAGGGCGAGACAACCCCCTAACCCCCTTTGGTAAGGGGGAATACATTACTAGAATGTCATCCTGAGCAAGGGAAGGGGATCAATATTAGTATGTCATCCTGAACAAAGTGAAGGATCTTCATATACGATTTCTTATATACAAACGCACAGATACTTCGATAAACTCAGTATGACACCTGCGCTTAGATTGACTTTTTTTTGGTCTTGTGACCAACAATTCTTCTTAGCAAAGGCTCGTTGGTGACAAAACCAACGAGGGCGAGACAACCCCCTAACCCTCTTTGGTAAGGGGGAATACATTACTTGAATGTCATCCTGAGCAAAGAGAAGGGGGATCAATATTAGTATGTCATCCTGAACAAAGTGAAGGATCTTCATATACGATTCCTTATATACAAACGCACAGATACTTCGACAAGCTCAGTATGACACCTTCGCTTTGGATTTTTTTCCTAGAAGGATTTACCTTCTCCGCATCGGATAGTCCACTTTTTCAAGCTCCCGCTCAATCAGCTTTTCGATGCGCTTCATTTTGTAGTTGTCATCTTTGCTCACAAGTGTAATCGCTACCCCACTGGTTTTTGCTCGTGCTGTTCGTCCAATCCGATGGACATAATCAGCTGCATCGTTGGGAACGTCGTAATTAACCACCAGGTTGATGTCCTTGATATCTATACCTCTGGATAGGACGTCTGTAGCGACCAGAATACGTAGTTTCTTAGCTCTGAATTTCAATAGGATTCGCTCACGCTCATCCTGGTCCAGCATGGAAGAGATTCCTTTTGCCTCGAGACCGGCTTTCTTCAGGCTTTGCACAATCTCTGAGACTTTCTTCTTGGTCGAAGAGAATATTAGGATGCTCTCGAATGCATCATAGCGACCAATGAGTTTACTGATTAGTTCGCTTTTGTAACCCTCTTCAACCTTGTATACCTCCTGGCTTATATTTTCAGCAGGCTTTGCTAAGGCCAACTCAATCTTTTTGGGATCCTTTAAGACCTCTCTCGCAAGCTTCTCAATTTTAGGAGCCATCGTGGCGCTAAACATAGAGGTTTGATTCAGGTTTGGTAAGAACGTGATGATCTTCTTGATGTCATCATAGAAGTTCATGTCCAGCATGCGATCGGCTTCATCCAGGATAAGGTGGGTAACCTGATCAAATTTTACATATCCCAGGTTCAGATGTGAGATAAGCTTTCCCGGTGTGGCCACAACCACGTTACTTCCCTGGGTAAGTGCTTTCTTTTGTTGTGTAAAATCGGAACCATCACCACCGCCATAGATCGCGATCGAGTGAACAGGAAGGTAATACGAGAAGCCCTCAAATTGCTGGTCGATTTGAATAGCCAGTTCCCGGGTAGGCACCACCACGAGCACTTTTACATCTTCACTGGGATTTTGAGCCAGGTAGTTGAGTGTTGGTATTACAAAAGCTGCAGTTTTACCTGTCCCTGTTTGGGCACACGCAATCAGGTCTTTTCCTTCTAAGATGGCAGGAATGGCTTCCTCCTGAATAGGGGTGGCCTCAGAGAAACCCATGTGATCGATCGCTTCGATGAGTTGATCGTCGAGGTTGAATTCTTTAAATGTCATTGAAGGCAAAGATGCATTAATCCGTAGAAATAAAAATCCCCCTGAAAAGGGGGATTAGTAAATTTATTTTTAGCTGAGCCAGCCTGCGGCCGTTCCTTTTTTAGCGAGGAATACCAATGCAATACCTATCGCCAGGGTCATGATCGGCATGACTATGCCACCTGGTCCATACACTTCCATGGAGTTACTCATAACTACATTGTAGAACATCTGTACGACAATACCTGCCACTGAAATAATAAGTACTGTTTGTGCCAGTTTCTTTCTGAGTAATAAAAGCAAGCAGCCTAAAGCTCCTCCCCATACTGCAACTGCAAATGCTGCTGTAACCCACGCCGGAGTTTGATTAATCAAGTCTTGCATGGCTTGCTCCATCTGTGCAATCACATCATCAGACGCATATGCCTGACTTAGGTAGGCACCTACACCCAGAAGATTCCATACGAATGCTAAAATGCTTACTACCCAAAACCAGGTAGGGGGTTTTTGATTTGTCATGATTTAATTTAGGTTGGTCAATAGAATAAATATACCTTATTTCATCCAATAGCGTAGAACTTTCTAAATTGATCCCATGAAGTCCATACTTGTCACTTTACTTGCTTTTTTTACTTTTCATACCTCTGCTCAGATCATAAAACCCGGGCAATGGCAAGGAATTGTACACTACTCTGGAGCCCGAGTACCGTTTACCATGGAGATTGGTTACCCGTTGGGAGAAGTCCCGGAAATTACGTTCGTAAATGGTAAGGAGCGGAGAGTGGTCCAAAATGCTATCATTGAAGGCGATAGCATTTTCATCCCTCTTGACCCGTTTGATGTTGAGATCAGGGCGAAGTATTTCGCTATGAACTTGACTGGTGTATATGTAAAATACTACCGCAATCAGCGAATGCCATTTACAGCAGCGTATGGAAAGTCACGGATGACAAAGAGAAGCGTACGTCCCACAGCTCCAATAGAAGAGAGGTGGAAAATTACCTTTTCGCCAGAATCTTCCGATATGTCAAAAGGAGTGGGGCTTTTTAAGCAAAAAGGAAATGTGGTGACAGGGACGATAATGACTCAGGTAAGTGACTATCGTTATTTTGAAGGTATTTTGGATGGAGACTCGATGAAGCTTACCTGCTTTGATGGTGCACATGCTTTTGCATTCTATGGTAAAAAAAGCGAATCTGGATGGCAAGGTCAAATGATCTATGGAGATGGGTACTCGGAAGAATGGAACGCGGTGTATGATGAAAATGCGCAATTGACTGATCCATTTGAAATGGTGCAGGTGGAAGCGGGCTCACAAAAACCGTATTATGATTTACTTGGGGCGGGTCAGGGAAAAGATGCCATAGATCCTACTGAATATGAAGGTAAAGTTTTAATAATCCAGTTATTTGGTACGTGGTGTCCCAATAGTCACGATCAGACCAAATATTTAGTGAACTGGTACAATAAGAACAAGGATAAGGCGGTAGCCATACTTGGGTCCTCTTTTGAGGCAAACTATTCCCAAGAGTATGGATTGGAGCGATTGGGTCAGTATCGGGAAATGAACGACATTCCCTATGATCTGGTACTGGGTGGTAGACTAAGTAAAACAGGTGCAGCCATGCCATTTCCATTCATGCAACGAATAGAAGCATTTCCTACACTTATAATCCTGGATAAACATGGATACGTTCGTCATGTGCATAGTTATTTCAATGGCCCGGCAACAGGTGAATATTACCAGGCATTTGATAGGCGATTCAATGAAATAATCGAATCATTACTTTCCGAATAGCGACATCAGGAAGTTTGAAGCTCCAATTCTTCTACCAGTTTATAGTAGTCATCGGACTTCAATAAGGCAAACTCTGTTTCATTATTATTTGCTGAGTCGTCATGGATTATCCACTCCTTTGTATCAGCAATGACACGCCCTTTGCCATAATCACTTTCCACCATGTCACCGATTTTTATCCTCTTCATATCAATCGATTTCAGGTCAATTAGGAAGAGTAAGGTGCTGATTTTTTTTGATTTAGGTGTGTCTTAATCGAGACTTCTTGTAAAGAATCACGATATCTTACTCCTGACGTGTGCAGTAAATCTTCCAGGTTGGATACGAAAAAGTCTCGGTAGTATTCACCCACTCACCAATCCAGTTAAACCCATTGTTGGAAATGTTTGAAAAGGTAAGCCGGTAAAACCCATCCATTCCATTGGGAGCTTTTTGTTCTCTGTATAGGATAATATCCCCATTTTCATTTTTATCCCCTTCCCAGCTTGATAAGGTAGGTGTAGCTACGCTTGATGAGTAGTAATGAACGTACCAGCTAGCACTATCAGCATTGTATTGCCGGATACTGCCCGAATGGGCACCATCTTCTTTCAATGTTTCGTCTTGTACAGCCAGCCCGTTCATGATGTACTTGAAAGTCCAATTCATCATCACAGTATCTGCCCAGTTGTTTTGATCTACACGTGCCACGGATTTGCATTTACATAAACCGATCAACGGTTCAAAATCAGCAGTCTGCTTAGGGGCTTCAGGATTTAATCTTCCAAATGGATAATCTTCTGAAGGCTCATATTCATATTGAGCAGTAAGCGAATTTGTTATTAATACAAGGATGATAAGTGAGAGTGTTTTCATGAGTTTAGCATTTTTGTAAACTAAACTCAGTTGCAATCAGAAAACCTTATGCAATGCAGTAAATGACTTATAGTTTGCAGCGAATCAGCCTGATACATCCTTTATTCGGAGTTTAAGGGACTTAACACCTGTTTTAGAAATGGGAATTTCTGTCTCATTTAACAGCCTGACTTTTGCGGTTTCAAAGTTCACCTGATCCAAATAATCCAGGTTTAGTAATGCAGAGCGATGGATGCGTATGAATCGGTAAGGACCTAGTTTTTCCTCCAGGGTTTTTAGACTCTGCCTTAGGGTGAAAGAATTTCTTTCTGTATGAATTTTCACACAATAATCGTCTGACTGGATCCAAATAATCTCTTCTAGAGGAACGGGTTTTAGTTTATATCCCGTTTTCACATTTAAATGCGGAGTTTCTTCCTGGCTTATTGCTTGTTGCAGGTCACTCGTTTTTCTTTTAAGGTTCTTGATTTCAATACTCTGGTTGCTAATTGTTTTAACCTTAGAATGATTATAAAGCCAAAGTACCATCAAGGTAGAAGCCATGAAGAAGGTCAACCCTTTCTGAAATAGAAAAAATTCATAGAAGGAAAAGAAATCAGTTAATCCAAGACTTTGAGAGAATAGCGAATGTAAGCTTACAAGGCAAAGTGAGATTAAAATAGAGACGAAAATAGTAAGGCCAATACCCGTCCATCTTTTATTAGTCAAATTACCTTTTTGAAATGTCTTTTTCCAAAGAAGCAACCCGATCGGAACATTAACTATCGCCCATAATGCCCATCTGATCAAATGGTTGCTGAGAAGAGTAACAAAAGAAACAGAACCGGTTTCATTAAGGTCAAATGTGTCTAAGTAGTATTTCTGTTGTGCAGCATCAAAGAATATAAGTCCGATAATAAATGAGATAATCAGGATGGAAGCTCGCTTATCCATGACTTTTACATTCCTACCAAAATGAAAGGAGCCCAGAAGTATGGTCTTGAGTATTCATCGGTATTCAATAATGAGAGTTTTGCTTGTCTCAATGCTGCATTGTACCCGTGATGTTCATTGTTGAGGTTGTATTTGTAGAACTCGATCATCATTTGGGCTGTGCTTGCATCTGCTACCTGCCAAAGTGATACTATGATGTTATTCGCACCTGCGTACTGCAATGCGCGACTTAGTCCAACAATACCTTCTCCTTTTGCGACTTTACCCAGCCCTGTTTCACAGGCCGAAAGGGTAACCAGGTCGGCATCAATATTTAGATTATAGATTTCACCTGTGTACAAGCTTCCGTCTTCTTCCTCTCCAGGTTTTAAGAATATACGTGAAAGTGCCGGCTCGGACTCATTTACAAACCCATGAGTAGCAAAATGAAGGTATCTATATTTTCCAAGGTTCTCTTTTTTAAAGTTTGATTCACTTGCTTCACTACCTATACAGACTTTGGTTCCACAATCGCTACCCATGAATAGATACCTGATTTCATCTATTTCCTTCTCAGAACCAGGAAGAGCAGACATTTTCAGTTCATTTGTCTCAAAAGAAATCGGAGCTATCAATAGAATTTCAGGATTTATTTGCTCTTCATCACTGATACGTTCATTGAATAGTGTTGCTGAATAATCATATGAAACGTGATATTTTTTGATTAAAAATTTCGTTTCCCGGAAGTTTTCAGATTCGTCATCAGGATCTATAAAGGCTTCAAATGGGAGTGTGCCGAGCACACCATCCGGGAGAATGACTAATTCGTTAATAGATGATGGGAGCTCCGGGATAAGTAGTGAATAGAGCGATTTAGCTGTTTTGTAAAAAGCGCTTTTACTGTTGTACTTGATTGCGTTTCTTAATCCAGATGTGAGTTTTTCAAAATCTTCACTTTTGGCTTTTCGAGTTGCGCTTACTCCCTTTTTAGTGACAATGAAAGTATACACGTCATCTTCACCTAGAAAATAAGAAAGCATGGCTGCCCCTTGAGTCAGATGTTCTTGTACTGATGCAATCGAAGCAATTGCATTATCATACTTAAGCTTATAATACTCCGGATAGTTTACTTCCAGATCGCTTATAAAGGATCTGTACGTGTTTTGATACGAAAACAACAGATCCTTCATTTCCTGATTCCCGGCATTTTCTTGCTGAGCCAGCTGTTGTTCCAGAAAGGATATTTCATCTTTCAGGCTGTCCTCAAGTTGGATTTGTTCTTCCGGAATACCTGCGAATTTTTTAGCTTTTGATTCCGTAATTGCTTCCAGTAAAACTGAGGACTTACTACGCTCGCAAAAATCAAAAGCTGTTTGCAGGTGCTTTTTCTTGTTGAAGCTTTGCTCACTTAAAATCAAGGATAATTGGATGCCGTTCTCGTAAACCTCTTTTGCAATTTGACCTAATCTCAGTTTGTCTTGCTCGTTCAGCCTATTTCTACGAATTGTTGTAATCAGATCATCGCACTTTTTGTATGTATCAATAGCACCGACTATGTCTTTAACATTTAATGACTTTTCGAAATGAAACGCCTCTAGACCTATTGCTTTTGCTTGTAGCGTCCTTAATAAAATATCTCCATTGAAGTAGTTCTCAAGTGTAGGTAAATCATAAAGGTCTGTAAATGATTGTTCTGGAAGGTTGGCATAAATCGCTTGCTGATAAAACTCTACCGAGGTTTTAAATTCTGCCTTTGCTTTGTATATCTCACCAATCAGGTAATAGGTGTTTGCAACATCAGGATGCTTTTCACCAAACAGACTGATATATATCTGTAGTGCCTCTTTTTGATTAAGAAGTGCTTTTTCATATTCTTCTTTTTCTAAATGCACACGTCCAATAATGCTTTGGATATAGGCTTTATTTGGATGATCTCCTTGGTAAGTAGCTCCGTAAATCAGTCGTACTTCATTTAGGATGCTCAAAGCCTCATCAAATTCTTCCTGCTCAATATTCGCAAAAGCGATGTTCAAACTGGCTCTAAGTGATCGTCTGCTATCATTTCCAAGCTCTTTTTCAAAGATGGCTTTTGCTCTGTTGAAATAGATGATCGCTTGAAGTGGATCGCTTTTTAGAAAGACCTGACCGAGATTGTTATATGAATTCGCGACCTCAATGGATTGTGGGCCAAATATCTTTCGTCTCATTTTAAAGGCCTGCTCTAAATACTGAGTTGCTAGCTGCCTGTTCTCATTGTTGTTATAAACCTGGCCTAACGCATCCAGGCAATTTGCTCGAGCTTCAGAATCTTGCTCGGTGAAATTTTCCTCTGCTTCCAGTAGATTTTCCAGGGCATCATCATTATGACCCAGGTTTAGGTTACTAAGGCCAAGTATAGTCAAACATCGGGCTCTCAGAATATCCTCGCTCGTTATCTCATTGTTGATAAATGCAAGCGTATTTTCGGCCAGGCTTTTAGCATGAAATGGATCACCAGCTTCCAGCCGGCAATTAATCATTTTTATATGTGAGTCAACATATTCCGGGTATTGCCCATTTTCAAAGAGGATATCTCCTGCTTCCTGATACTTATTATATGCCTCTAAAAATTGTCTGTTTTGATAAAATGATTCCGCTTCATTTAGTTGTACTTCCTGAGCAGCACTGGTTAGAAATACAATGGAAAGAGCTGCTGTGGTAAGAATACGCATGTTAAAATTTATACACATAGCTAATACTCAATACATCATCACGTGTGAGTCCGTCAGGGTTAAAATCTCGATCTACTAATTTAATGCCCTGAATGATCTTAATACTATTATTAACATCAAAGTGATATCCAAAGCTACCCAATACAGATAGTGCCAGGCCAGTTGTATTTGGAAGTTTGCTGCGTTCATCTGTTCCAGGAAGAATCGCTTCATCTTTAGTGATTCTGTATATCGGCAGGGCTCCAAGAGAAAAATTAAAATTGGTGAACCTCCAGTTTCTTTCTACACGAAGCATCACGTCAATTCCTCGCTTTAGTTCAATGCCTCTATCATGACTTTGCAAATATTCGGGATCTGGATAGTTAGGAAAACCTGCCCAGGTAAATTGATTGTTATTTTCAGTGAGGGCTATTTGAATGCCCGTAGCAAAAAGCCACTTTCCACTCAAAGCAGATATTCCAGCAACTGCATCAAAAGATCCAAGACTGGGCTGATAATACATGTGAATAGGAGCGTCCATTCCACCAGTATGTTCATTATTCACTGTTTCGTTGGAATCTCCTGATGGAATTTTGGCACCTAATGTTCCATTTATAGACCATCCATTATGGGTTTTTAAGAGTCTGGTATAACTTAATGAAATATCTCCGAGACCTGCAGTTTCCCCTAAATTTCCAGATACCCACATGTAGGGAACCTTGATTTGAATTGCGCTAAAGTCATTGATTCCGAGATTAAAATCAACTGTGGCGGCTTGAATTACTGCAGTTAAAAGGCTGGTTCCTTTATAGTAATTGAATTCTATTGACCTGAGCTTTATGGCAATTCTTTTACTATAATTCTGATCCGGCTTCATTGCACCCATCGTGCAAAAACCAGCATCACTACAACCTTGTGAATAAGATTGATATGAAATCATACTGGCAATAAGAAGAACAAATAAACGACGTAGTGTAAGCATAGCGATTGCATTATATGCTGTTACAATAATACAGAATCAAGAAACACTTATTTAAAAAAAAAATTCTTTTCGATTAAACCATTCAATAAAGGTCTTGTCAAAGCAGCAAATCGATTAGAAACAAAACGAAATACACAATTATGAAAAAGTTATTATTTATCCCAATGCTCCTGACTGTCATGATCTTTAGCTCATGTAGTGACGAGGACGAAGCTCTGACTCCTGATTTAATTACTGAATTGGATGCAGACTCTGAAGCAGCGCTTGAATCAAATTACGAAGATGTAGACCTAATAGTTGAAGCCGGTGTTGAATTTGCTGATGCATCCGGAAGGGTTGAGAGAGATACCGTACTTGAATGTGCAGATGTAACCCACGATCAAGAAAACAAAATCATCACAATTGATTATGGTGACGGATGCGAAATCAGAGGAGGTAGAGTTGTAAAAGGTAAGATTATCATTGAATACAATGACAGAAAACTTGTGCCTGGCGCGTTTAGAATCGTTACCCTTGAAGACTTCTTTATTGATGAGGTTCAAATCGAAGGCGTGCGAACATTGACGAATATCTCTGAGAGTATTGATGACAATCCAACCTTCAATATTTTACTAGAAGGAGGAAAGCTTTCCTTCCCAGATGGCACCTCTGCCACTAGAGACGCTGATCATACGAAAACATGGATCAGGGCAAATAATCCTCTAAATGATGAATTTCATGTGGAGGGTGAGGCGAGTGGATCTAACAGAGAAGATGTGCGCTATGAAGTGGAAATTCTTGAGAAGTTAGTGTTCAAACGAGCTTGCCGTGCAAATAGAGTATTTATCCCTGTATCAGGCATCAAGCAAATTACATTTGGAGACAATGTAGCAGTGATAAATTACGGGGACGGAGATTGTGATAATGAAGTTACTATCACATTAAATGGTGAGACGTTTACAAGAACCGTTCAGCCACGAGGAAACAGAAACTAAAAGTCCTAAATTCTTCAGGTAGGTATAACCCCATGATTCCAGTTTGGATGATTGGGGTTTACATTTTTTATAATGAGGAAGTGAAAGCATAAGAGATAATATTTGCCCCCATTTTTAGTGCTTCCAGGCGTATTTCTTGTGGGTCATTGTAAACAGATTGGTCCTCCCAGCCATTACCCAAGTCAGACTCGTAAGAATAGAAGCAAACTAATCTTCCTTCATAAATGATTCCGTATCCTTTTGCTGGACGTCCATCATGTTGATGGATTTTTGGTAATCCATTACTGAACTCAAATTTCTGATGATATATGGGATGATCAAAAGGGATTTCAATAAACTCAAGCTCTGGAAATACTTTCTTCATTTCAATACGTATAAATTGATCAAGCCCATAATTATCGTCGATGTGAAGGAATCCACCTGAGGTAAGGTAGTTTCTAAGGTTTTCTGCCTGAGCATTATTAAAAACTACATTTCCATGTCCGGTCATGTAGACATAAGGATACAGGAACAGATCAGGACTTCCAACCTCAACCACATCTTCTGAAACTGCCAGATTTGTATTTATTTGTCTGTTGCAGAAATCAATCAGATTTGGAAGCGCGGTTTTATTTGCATACCAATCTCCACCTCCATCGTATTTAAGTTTAGCAATTTTAACAGGCTGAGCAATCAATGCTGAAGAAGCAACAAAAAATAGAATACAGAGTTTTCTCATCCTTCAAGTATACTGATCTAATGTGGAATAGTTATTCAAAAATTTCTTTCAGTGGCTGACCAGTTGCTGAGCTAGGTAAAGCGATATTTAGGAGCATTGATAAGGTCGGGGCAATATCGGTAATTGAAACAGGTCGTGTAGTCGACCCATTTCTTACACCAGCGCCATAAAAAATGACAGGTATGTGCGTGTCGTAGGTATAAGGCGTTCGATGATCTGTACCTTGCCTCCCCCATGAATCATTTAAATTGCTCGAAGATAAAATGTATAAAATATCGCCAGACCGCTTGTTATCGTATCCATTTTGGAGCTTTAGTAATATCGGATCGGTAAACATCCTTTGTGCAACCAATTCAGCGTCAAAGGCTTCATATATGTAATCTTCTTTGAGTAAAATCTGAATGACTTTTTCCTTGATTTCCTTCAGGTTAAGATCTTTTTCCAAAATCAACTTCTGATTTAAGTATACCTGCTCATTGATGATAGAGCTAACCCATTTATCCTCACCATAGGTTTTGCTCAACTCTTCTGCAATGGTGGATTTTAGGTAACCATTATTATGATAGCCGGCAGGCATCTTATTCTTATACATGTATGCAGGCACATCGGTGGCTCCATGATCAGCTGTAAGAAATACGGTATAAGAATCTTCACCGACTGTTTCATCCAAAAACTTGAGCAGTTCGCTTATTTCCTGATCAAGCCGCAAGTAAGTGTCCTGTACTTCCATTGATCTAGGACCAAATTTGTGACCTAAATCATCGGTAGCAGAAAAACTGAGTGTCAGAAAATCAGGTATTGCATCCTGACCGAGATTTTCTCCTTTAATTGCTTCTATACCTACCTCCTTTATCATGGTATTAGTGAAAGGTGTGTATTTCAAGAGCGAGGGATCATTTTTAATCTTTGACAAATCATAGGGAAATGAAACGCCCATTCCTTTCCGGATTTCTTGCTCATAAGGGTTTTCATCTTCAATGCTCTCATTGTAGATCGCTTCATCTTTTAGGAGTGACCATGTTTGAGATAGAAAATAGTCAGGGCGCTTTTCTTGATTGTATTTTTTTACCCAATCTGGCAATTCTTTTGCGAAATAAGTACTGGTTATCATATTGCCACTCTGAAGGTCATACCAATAAGCTCCGGTAGGATTGTGACCAGCTGGAATTACAGCTCCACGGTCCTTCAAAGAAACCCCAACTACCCTCGACTTGAAATTGTAGAATAGCCTCAGCTCGTCAGTGATGGTGGTCGATCTAACATTGCGTGGAGATACGGATCCATTTGAAATGCCACCTACTACAGCTGCTGTTGTATCCTCTACGCAATTTATATTTCGATTGATGGAGGGAATAAACCAGTCATTTCCAATAACTCCATGTCTTGATGGAGTTGTGCCCGTATAGATGGATGCGTGACCAGGGCCTGTTTTGGTAGGAATGTAGTTGTAATGTGCATTTCTAAATAGAAACCCATTGTCGACTAATCTTTTAAATCCACCTTCTCCAAAATCATCATAATAGCGTGATAGGTAGTCATATCGCATTTGATCTACCACAATTCCAACAACCAGCTTGGGTGTTTCCTGTGCGGAGCTAATTGAAGAAATGAGTAATACGAGACCAAAAAGTAGTTTATTCATACATTTAGATTCATTCGAATATGTGAAGGTATTAAACCAAAATTATTCCAAAGTCAAATTGATTGTTTCTTTATAGAATTTTCATGCATCATTGACCCTGCTGAAATCAGTTGAAGCCTGTAATTTTGCGCGCATGCAAGATAAAATCCTAATACTTGATTTTGGGTCTCAGTATACGCAGCTAATTGCCAGAAGAGTTCGTGAGCTTAATGTTTATTGCGAAATCCACCCTTTCAGCAAATTCGAGATTACTCCGGATATAAAGGGAGTGATTCTATCCGGGGGACCTTGTTCTGTTCTGGATGAAGGTTCGCCGGATATGGATATGGATGTCCTGGGGGATTTACCGGTATTGGGTATTTGCTATGGAGCCCAGTTACTTGTTCAAAAAAATGGAGGTACGGTGGCGAAATCGAATCATAGGGAGTATGGTAGAGCAAATCTTAAAACTGTAGATACACATTTTGATCTGTTGAAGGAAGTGGAAATTGGGAGTCAGGTCTGGATGTCTCACGGGGACACCATTACTGACTTACCTGATGAGTTCCAGTTGATTTCTGCGACAGACTCCATTCCAGTAGCAGCCTATAAAATCAAGGATAAAGAAGTCTATGGTATTCAATTCCATCCGGAAGTAACGCACAGCACTCAGGGCAAAGTAGTCCTTAGAAATTTTGTTGTTCACATATGTAGTGCCTCTCAAGATTGGACACCTGATATCTTTGTTGAAGAAACAGTTGAAAACCTAAAAAAGCAATTAGGTAACGATAAAGTTGTTTTAGGATTATCTGGAGGTGTAGACTCTTCTGTTGCCGCGATGCTTATTCATCAGGCAATCGGAAAGAATCTTTATTGCATTTTCGTGGATAATGGCTTATTAAGAAAAGATGAATTCGAAGGTGTTCTTAAATCTTACGAAGGCCTGGGCTTAAATGTAAAAGGGGTTGATGCGAAATCGAGATTTTATGATGAGTTAAAAGGGGAGAGCGATCCTGAGGGTAAAAGAAAGATTATAGGTCGGGTATTTATTGAGGTATTTGATGAAGAAGCAAAGAATATCAAAGACGTAAAGTGGTTAGGTCAAGGAACCATTTATCCGGATGTAATCGAATCTGTGTCGGTAAATGGACCATCTGTGACCATAAAATCTCATCATAATGTGGGAGGCCTTCCTGCAAAAATGAATTTGAAGGTAGTTGAACCATTGAATACCCTTTTTAAAGATGAGGTGAGAAATGTTGGTAAAACATTAGAAATACCTGACTTTATTCTAGGTAGACACCCATTTCCAGGTCCGGGCTTAGGCATACGAATTTTAAGTGATATCACCGCAGAGAAGGTAAGAATCTTACAGGAGGTTGATGCTATTTTCATTAACGGACTTAAAGAAGATGGCTTGTATGATGAAGTCTGGCAGGCCGGAGCGATGTTGTTGCCTGTTCAATCGGTCGGTGTTATGGGTGACGAAAGAACCTATGAAAATGTTGTTGCACTAAGAGCGGTAGCCAGTTTGGATGGAATGACTGCTGACTGGGTACATCTACCTTATGAATTTCTAGGTAGGATTTCTAATACCATTATCAATCAGGTAAAGGGAGTTAATCGTGTCGTATATGACATTAGCTCAAAGCCTCCGGCTACCATTGAGTGGGAATAATCGTTAGCTTTGAATCCAAATAAGAAACCAGTGAGATTAACCATATTTAGCGCACTTATCGTATCCGCTCTTTTTGTGTTTTCGCAATCCAATCAGGGAGAATACCTGGAAGCTAAACGACAGTTCACGCTAGGCAATTATCAGGTAGCAAAGCAATCATTTCAGTCATTAAGTGATGATCAGGTTTTTGGAGCTTATGCTTCATTCTATTATGCTCTGTCTGCACTTAACCTTGGACAACCTAAAGTGGCAGAGGATATGTGGAAGCAGATTCAGGTGAAATATCCGGATTGGGATAAGCAATCGGAAGTTGTCTATTGGTTGATCTACACAGCTTTTAAACAAAACAAGCTTTGGAACGCATTTAGAAATGCTGAAAAATTACCAGAGAACGTAAGAGATGCGTTAATCCATTCATTTCTTTCAGAAATGTCTGTTGGAGGTTTGGATTCTGCCTATGCTTTGAATCCAAACAATCGATACATCGCTCAGTACTATGCGAATGCAATAAACAGCCAACCATATGATGAAAGAGATCAGCTCATGCTTATTGAGTTGTCGGAAAAATTTGATTTAGAAATCGGTGCTGATCAAAGCTTACCACGGATAAAGAAAGATGAATACGCAGTTGCGGTTGTTTTGCCATTTATATTCGAGTCCTTAGAGGCTCCACAAACTGTCATTCGCAATTCGATCATATTCGATCTGTATCAAGGAATGAAGCTGGCAGAAGAAACGTTAGAAGAGGATCGAATCAAACTAAATCTTTTTCCCTTTGACACACAAAAAAAAGGAGCAGATACCTATCAGTTAATTAAGGATAAAAAACTCGACAATGCGGATGTTATTATTGGACCGCTTTATCCGGATCCAAGTAAGTACATAAATACGTACTCTCGAGAGAACAAAATCACCATGATCAATCCGCTCTCATCCAATTCGGAAATCATTGGTGACAATCCATATTCATACCTGTTTAAGCCTTCCTACAGAACACAAGGTAGAGAAGCTGCAAAGTTTGCTGCGAAGAAATTTACGGCGAATAAGAAGCTGTTCATTTTCTATGAAACAGATCGCGATAGTTTAGTCGCTCAATCCTATTTAGAAACCATTGAAAGAGATAGTTTTTTTGTCGTTCGGTTCGATCGATTGACGAATGAAGATGCTCAGCAAATTCAAAAAGATTTTACTGAGCAATATGAAGTTAGGTTGGATACCATGTTTTCGCAAGCTGAAATAGACTCAATTTCCTTACTTCCCGGAAGGATAGTAAGAACCAGGAGTCTTAGAAATGAAAAAACCGGACGTATCATACGTGATTATAAAGGCGAAAATGTGATCGAGTCGTATGAAGTAAAATTTAAGGTTCAGCAGGATAGTATAGGCCATATTTTTGCGGCAACAGCCAGCAACCTGCTTGCCAATAATTTTATCAGTATGGTGGAGGTTAGGAGCGACAGTATTGGGCTAATTGGGTATAAAGAATGGCTTGATTTCTCACTTGTTTCTTATCCTCAGTTGGAACGTTTACAAGTAGACTTCTTAAGCCCTTCTTATTATTCCATAGAGAGTGACGATTTTGCACGTATTAAAGAGCGGTTTATTGAAAAGATTGGAAAAGACCCAAATGAATATCACATTCATGGATATGAACTAATCATGCATCTTGGATACCTGCTTAAAAAGCATGGAAAGTATTTCCAGCGTGGATTACAGACTGGTGACTTTCACTCCGGATATATCATGAACGGGATGAAGTATGGTCCATACAAAGACAACCAGGTAGTTCCCATTACAACATTAAGAAACCTAACTCTACAAAACCAAAATAGCGAACAAGCGGTTGAAAGAACAAATGAAGATAGCAACGAGTAAAGAACTTTTCGATCGAGCACAAGACGTTATTCCGGGAGGCGTCAACTCTCCAGTTCGGGCGTTTAAGGCAGTAGGGGGTGACCCCATTTTTTTTGGCAAGGCAGAGGGTGCATACATGTACGACGAGGATGGCAATTCCTACATTGATCTAATCAATAGTTGGGGGCCTATGATTCTCGGCCATGCAAATAAGGACATTGAGGAGGCCATCTTTAAAGCAGTAATTGGTTCACCTTCATTTGGAGCTCCCAGCAGAATGGAAGTAGAGTTGGCTGAATTAATTACCGAAATGGTTCCCTCTATTGAAAAAGTAAGAATGGTAAACTCCGGTACCGAAGCGACCATGTCTGCAATTCGACTTGCTCGCGGATTTACCAAAAAAGACAAAGTATTAAAATTTGAAGGGTGCTATCATGGGCATGGGGATTCGTTTCTGATAGCTGCGGGTAGTGGAGCCATGACAATGGGTACACCGGATAGTCCTGGAGTCACTGAAGGTACAGCTAAAGACACCCTTTTGGCGCCTTTTAATGATATAGAAAAAGTAAAAGAAGTCATCGCCTCAAACAAAGGGGAAGTGGCAGCTATAATTGTCGAGCCGGTTGCAGGCAATATGGGATGTGTTCTTCCTAAAGCAGGATTTTTGGAAGGACTGAGATCTCTCTGCGACGAAGAAGGGATCATTCTGATTTTTGATGAAGTCATGACCGGCTTTCGCCTTTCAAAAGGCGGAGCACAAGAGGTCTTCGGCGTACGACCTGATCTGACTACATTGGGTAAGATCATTGGTGCCGGTATGCCGGTAGGAGCTTATGGCGGGAGAAAGGACATTATGGACTATGTGTCGCCACAGGGCCCTGTTTATCAGGCAGGGACACTGTCAGGTAACCCAGTAGCTATGGCAGCAGGGTATGCACAACTTAGTTACTTGAATGATCATCCGGAGGTTTATGATAAGCTTGAGGATACTACCAAAAAGATTATGAAAGGCTATCGGAAAGCTTTAGATAAGTATAAGAAGCATTATACAATGAATCAGATAGGTAGCATGATCAGTTTATTCTTTACAGAAAAGAAGGTGACAGATTTCGAAACTGCAAAATCCTGTGATACGGAAGCCTTTGGCAAATATTTCCGGCACATGCTCAACAGTGGCGTGTATTTAGCTCCCTCACAGTTTGAATCACTATTTATTTCTGCGAGTATTGGGGATAAAGAAATTGATCAGATTGTAAGTTCCTTTGAGGGGTACCTAAAATCCATCGCTTAATTCATTCCTATTAAAATCAGATGAGTGCCAGCGAAATCAAAATTCCTACACCTAAAACCATACCCAATGCGATGGTGTAAATAAATCCGATGCACAAGGCTCTAAAGATGCACCAGCGCATTTTGATTTTATAAACCCTTTTAAAGCTTATGACAGCATAGATGAATGTAATAAGCACGGCAATATTGAGTCCCCAATCTTCAAAATCTTCGATAAGCAGAGCAAATACCCATACCCATCCGGTTATAAAAAAGTAGAATGCATGAAGATGTAGAGAGTGAATAAGGTGTTTGATATAAAGTCCCTTTCTCCAAAAAAAGAGCTTCAGAAGTAGGGCATATACCGGAAGGATAAAAAAGATGATTATTGGTATTTGCCTCAGAATATAATTCAGAAATGACGCCTTGGATTCCTGGCCAATCTTTATGAATTGGTTTCTGACGAAATAATCTGTAGTACTTAATGTATCCATCTGAATCGTATCCAAGATTTCCTCAGAAGTTAAATTGGTGTTCTCAATCAAATGATCTACAAGTCTTCGATGAGGTTTTGATAATGGCCAGTCGTCGTTGGAAGTAGTGTCAGGTAAAGTCAGCAGGCTGTCAAACTGCATTGCCGTTAAAGGTGCTTTTTCCTCATTGCCCATCACACGATCCTTTTTGTCCTTAACTGTGGGAGAAAAGACTTTAGCCATGAAAAAAAAGTGAAAAATACTGATAACCAGGTACCACCTTATGGGATTGGCATATTTAACTCTTTTTCCATTTATAAAAGCATTAGTAACCTTTCCAGGAAAAAATAAAAAAGGTTTGAATGTTCTTGCAAAGCGAGAGTCCAGCGAAAAGAAGTTAGCAGTGAACTCTCGAAATAGAAGCCCAATACTTACGTGGTTATCTGTGTTTTCCTGACCGCAATTTGGACAATAATTCGCCTTTCTATCTAGAGGCTCTTCGCAGTTCAGACACCTGCTATTTTTCCTTCTCTTTTTCACTTGGTTTATACTTATTCAATAGAAATGCCGCACCCCATAATACCAGCGCAATTATGCTGTAAAGCAGCTCATTGGTTGTAGTTCTCAAAGAAAAGAAAAGAAAAACGAAAGCCAGGATAGTAAAAGTCCAAATCAGTGTTGGGAATAATTTCATGCCTCTTTTACTTTCAGGCTGGTACCTTCATCAGAAATCACCTCGATCTTAACCCCTTCATCAATGAAATTTCCTCGTGTAAATGCATCGTATATTTCACCATCAATTTCTATTCTTCCACTTGGTCTTAATCGGGTGTAAGCCTTACCCTTCTTACCAATGAGTGATTTTTCTTTATAGAAAGTAGAGGTGAATCCCTGCTCAGTGTCTTGTACATCTTGCAATGCAATTCGCTTAAATACGTTACTATTTAGCAATCGCGCACCACCAAAGAACATTACAACAATAGCACCTAACATTCCCGCTATTACGGTGATAACGGAAATGAATATCTGATCACCGCCAACAAATGAGAAATCAAATACATCATTGTTGAGCATCACTAGTACCAGTGCTCCAATTGTACAAATAAGTCCCAGAATGCCTGGTAAACCAAACCCAGGTATTACGAAAACTTCTAAAGCAATTAGAAGAATTCCAACAACGAACATGATAATCTCCCAATTTTCGGCCAACCCATTTAAATAGTTGGGAACAAAGTATAAGATGACAGCAATCAAAGAAGCCAATATTGGAAATCCCACTCCTGGAGTCTGTAGCTCAAAATAGATGCCACCGATAATTATCAGTATCAAGATTCCACTAACAAAAGGATTTAGAAATAAAGAAATAATTTTTTCTGTTGCACCAAGTTGGAACTCCTGTATGTCATAATCTTCGACTCCTGCGCGGTTCATGATGTCATCAATGCTGTTGACCTCAGCTTCGCAGAATCCGTATTTGATAGCCTCTGAGGTAGATAAAGTAAGGATTTTTCCTTCAGTAGCAATGCTGTCCAGATCAATGTCTTCATCCACCATAGCTTCTGCCATTCTTGGGTTGCGACCCTTGGCTTCCGCGGTTGATCGCATGATCGATCGCATGTAGGATTGATACTTATCCGGAGCTGCAGCTCCATCCTGTGTAACGACAGTAGCAGCACCAATACTTGACCCTTTTGCCATGTAAATGCTATCACATGCAATGGATATTAATGCACCTGCTGATGCAGCGTCTTTGTTGATATATGCAAAAATTGGCTTTTCATAATTCAGAATTCTCGTGCGGATATCGTCAGCATCGTTGAGCGCTCCTCCATAAGTGTCTAACTCCAGAATTATGTAATCCGCATTTAACTCTTCAGCTTTTTCCAGTCCAAGCTCAGAGTACCTATTGGTACGTGGATCTATTACATCACTAATTTTCAAATGTAAAACCAGCGGCTTTTCTCTTTCTTGTGCAAAAAGAAGTCCGGTTATTAGAATAGCACCAAGGGTAAATAGTTTTCTCATAATCTGAGGTTAAATCATAACAATGTCTCAACTTTGAAACAGCTATTTCGTGGCTAAAGTTATTCTAAAATTGATCGACAAGTAACTTTATTTGATACCTATGTTTCCTAAATCAATTCGTCGAGTGAGTCTGAGCGGGCAGGTGTGGGGTATCATACCGGATACAGAAACTGATTCTTTTTTTTTAGAGGTTAGAGATGAGAAGGTAAAAACTTGCGGCATTTGGAAAGTGGACTTCCTGAAAGGTGATTTAGAGGAACTTGAACTAAATTTTGATTGGTGGAGTAAATTTATCGGTGCGGATAATAATCAATTATATTTTGTAGCGTATAATGATCTAAATGATCCAACAAAGCAATCATTCTTTAGCATCGGTCTCCTTTCGGGCGAAAAGGAAGAGATTGAACAAATTCCTGAAATAGAAACTTTTTTTAACCATCCAAACATCTATGAACATGGAACTGAATATTTTAAAACAGTTGCGGATTTTCTTTCTTTAGAGTTACCACTTTCCTGTGAATACCTGGAATGGAACAATAAAATCATAATCAGCTACTATCTTCGTTCTGATAATGGATTTGATCGGTTTTTATTGTTGTTAAGGGACGGTAAAAAAGAGTGGAAAATTCAGCAGGACAGCCAAATGAAGGGGTTTGCACCTGGCTCATTTTTTGTACATAATGACCAGATAATTTTTATTAAAGATCGAAATGAAGTTTGTGTGTATGCTGAGTAGTTTATTAATAGCATTGATTTCATTTGCTAATCCAAGTGATAGTATCCGTGCAGAACAACGCGAAGAAGGGTTGTTTGTCGTTCATGAGGTTGAGGAGCAAGAAACATTGTATTCAATTGCTAAACGATATGGAGGATCAGTGATTGGAATTATTAAGCACAATCAGATCGTTGATAATCGCATAGAGATTGGCCAGATTATTTATGTACTCGTAGAACATGAAGAGCCAATACAGGCAGTTGTTGTTCAGGCATCTACGCCATTCTCATCAAAAGGTATTCATCTTGTTCAACCGGGAGAGACACTCTACAGTATCTCCAAGCAGCACAATTTGAAACTGAAAGAGCTACGACTTTTAAATAACCTGCCCAACAATGACATAACACCTGGCATGCAGCTCAAATTGAATAGCGATGTGAAAATACCCCTGGAAAATGACGATTCATTAGAGGTATCCGGTGCTATAGATAATGATGTGACGGGAGGCTTGGACTCTGTCGATGTAGTGGAAGATCCTTACGCTGAATTTGAAAGGTATTTGGTACAAACAGGAGAGACCATGTCCACCATAGCCAGAAAGATTGGAGTAAGCATTGATAGCTTGAAAATCTGGAATGAGCTGGAGAATGACTTTCTAAGGATAGGACAGCCACTTTTTTACAAGGGGGAGGAGAAAGTAGAAGGAATTAAAATCAGTGAACCTAAAAAGAAAATTCGAACGCAGATCGATGAGAAAGGATTTAAGCGGATTTACGAAGAAGGTGTGGCTTCAGTAATACAATCAATGAATACATCCAGGTATTTAGCACTCCACCGCACCCTTCCCATAGGAACCAATCTGGAGGTAAGAAACTTGATGAATAACCAAATCGTCCATGTCAAAGTGGTTGGCAGACTGCCCAATACGGGCATCAATAAGAATCTATTGCTAAGACTATCTCGACCAGCCTATGACCAACTGGGGATACTCGATTCAAAATCCAGAGTAGAAGTTTCTTACCATAAGCAGTGAATAGGGAGGAGCTCAAATCATTTTTAGACTTCAAGGTAGCTGAGTACAATCAACCGGGGTTTATCCCTAACGATCCGGTATGTATACCTCATGAGTTTGCCCAAAAACAAGATATTGAGATCGCCGGATTGATAGCAGCCGTTTTTGCCTGGGGTCAGCGCAAAACCATAATTAATAAAAGCCGAGAGTTTTTAGGTATGATGGGTCATGAACCTCACCGCTTTGTTATGGAATGTAGCGATCAGGATGTCAAGCCATTTCAAGATTTTAAGCATCGTACCTTCAATGGGACAGATGCGCTCTATTTCATTCATTTTTTCAAGTGGTTTTATTCCCATCATAGTTCACTTGAAGAGGCTTTTCTAGGGAGTTTAGATAGGGAGACCGGAATGGAAGCTCGATTGACTCATTTTTTCGAACTATTCTTTTCATTACCCGATCATCCTAAAAGGACCTATAAACACATTCCTAACCCATCCAGGAAATCTGCGTGCAAACGAATAAACATGTTTCTTCGCTGGATGGCACGTCAGGATGATAAGGGCGTTGATTTTGGGATATGGGATTCTATAAAACCTTCACAGCTAATTTGTCCGTGTGACTTACACGTAGATAGGGTAGCCCGAAAGCTTGGATTGATTACGCGTAAGCAAACCGACTGGCAAACAGCCATCGAGCTAACCAAAAATCTCAAAAAACTGGATACGGAAGATCCTGTAAAGTATGATTTTGCCTTGTTTGGTCTCGGGGTGGAGGAGAAGTTTTAGTGTGGAAGCAATTAAATCAATCCTTCATGTTCAGGCTCGCTTTATTTGTAATCATCATTTATTTCAATCCAATATCCATTTGGATCCTGAAAGTAAACCTGTTTAATTCCGTCCTTTCGAATGTAATCCTTGTTCGGTGTATCCAGCCAATCGGAGTAGGGAATTCTTAATTCTTTCAAAAACAATACAAAAGAATTGAAATTAGGTGTTGACAAAGCGAAATGCACAGCCTTATTAATTTTTATTTCAGCCTTTGGTCGCGGAATCAGATGAAGCTGTTTCCCCTCGCCAATCGATAACCATCTGGTTTTAGAATCAGAAGCGGTATTCTTGATTTCTTTGAATTGAAATATCTTTTGATAAAACTCAAAAGATTCGTCAACATCTTTTACAGAAAGGGCAATATGGTTGAATAAAAAAGTACGCATTTAATAACTTAAAAATAAGGATGTCAAGTGAGAACCCCCGGACTCACTTTCAGGAAGCCACACCCACAGAAAGACATTCGTCAGAAAAACTAAAAAACTGGATGCTAGTGTCCAACTACAATGTGTATGCTTTAATTTTCACTCTCCCAAAGTTGCTGATATAATTCACCACGGAATTTGTCATTTAATTCATATCCTGGAGGGCGTACTTCATTATTCTGAGACATAATGATTCCTACAAAATTGCGTTTGGGGTCAGCCCAAAAATAAGTGCATTCATATCCTCCACCGATCCATAGTCCGGCTTCTCCTTGATTCATTATTCTCATGGTATCCCCACTGATCCAAAGATTATATCCATTGTATCCATAGGCATTATCTAGTTGAGTATGCTGTGCATAAATGTCTTCAACGGTCTCTTTTTCCAGAAATCGATAACCATTCAATTCACCTCTATTTAAGAGCATTCTTACAAAATCTGCATACCCATCGGCCGTTGCGACCATTCCTTCACCACCTAAGTACAAAGGATGATCCCATTCATAGTCGGGCACATCAGGTCCGAATATGTCCAACTCTCCTCTATTTGCTTTTCGCAATATTGAATCCCTTCCGGTAAACTTTGGAAGGAGTTTTTCATCATCAGGAAGTCGGTATTGTAACCCGGTAATTTCCAGTGGGGCAGTCACTCGTTCCTTAACCAATTGATTTAGATCCTTGCCTGTCGCTCTTTCAGCGACCAGACCCAACACGGTTGTGTTGATCCCATAAAAATAGTCGGTTCCGGAATGTTGGATCAAAGGCAACTTTGAAAGCCTTTTTATCAGTTCCTCAGAGTCTTTTGCGGTCGGTAAGTTTTGTGCAGCAACTAACGAGTCCAAGCAGGGATAACCAGTAGTGGCATAATAAAACCCCGCTTCATGATTAATGAGATGGAGCACAGTCATCACTGAATCATTTGGTACAAGTTGAATGGGACATGCCTGATCTCTATTTCCCCAATCATACTCTGTCAAACGCTTTCCTTCATTTGAGACTGCTACTTCCAGGTTTGCGAATTCGGGAATGTATTTTGAAACAGGATCATCCAATTTCATGATTCCATCTTCGATTAAGTCCAAGGCGACTGAAATAGTTACTATTTTGCTCATTGACCAAATTCGAATCCAGGTATCCCCGTCAACGCTCGTTCCAGGTAATAGCGCTTTATTGACTGAACTATGCTCGTAAATCAAATTACCGTCTATGTCTTCCAGTCTGACATAGATAAACGGATAAAATCCTTCGTCAACGTAGTGATTGAGAACACTATCTAATCCATCAGGGTTGGAAATTTCTAGAGCTATCTTCTTATCCTCATTGTTCGAGCAAGAGATACATACGATGATCCATAAAAATGTAATAGCAAAACGGAAAATGCTTCTTTCCATTGTTCTGTGATTTTTGTTCTCAAACTCTAAGGTAACTTTTTAGGCGCTTCTCTGAAAGACTGCAATTAGAAAGATCCAGAAGCAAGACAGTTGCTAGGAGAGGAGATACTTTCAGAATCTGCCTGCCGGTTTACATGCCGTTGGTATGCAGGCAAGTGGGTGGCGGTGAAGTTCAGAAGAAACTTGCAGAAAGCACTCAGGCGCATTCGTGCTTGCAATTGTTGGAAGAGTCCTAGTATTTCTTCTGTCTCAATGAATTGGAGTCCACCACGGTTAAAGTTCGTTCGAAAGTTAATTCTGAGTTAGAGGTTAATCTATCAATTACTTTCGCAGTTTCAAGTGGTTCTGTTGGTTGTTGTCTTATGAAAATAACACCAGCATTGGGCTTGAATCCATGTTTAAAAATGAGTTCACCGTAATCACTATCATAGGTTATGATGGTTCGGTCTTGTTCCATTGCCAATTTCATTACATGTTCGTCCGATGTTCCTGAATCATCAACACCCATTGATGTGATATCAAATCTTTTTGATTTCAAATAGTTGACACTCGCAATAGGAATGTTCTCGTTCGCAAGAAATTTCAAAGTGTATTAAGGTTAAGCGTTGGAATAAAGAAGTCCGTCCTTCATACAGTCCTGTATGTATGAGAAAACGGCTTGCAAAGATTCATTTGTTAAGCGAGGATAATTCTCAAGGATCTGCTGTTCAGTCCATCCCTGAGCAAGCAAGCCAATAATGTGTTCAACAGAAACTCTCGTTCCTTTGACTGTTGGCTTACCTAAAAGTACTTTGTTGTCGGATATTACATGTTCTCGCCATTCCATCTATCAAAGTTACGAAGAATAGTAGGAAATGTTGATCTGAAGTCTGTTCTCGAAAGACAGTAAATATATGGTGTAGCTACTTAACACCTACAACGGCTACCATAAAGAACTGCAATTAGAAAGACTAAACCAGAAGCAAGCCAGTTGCCAGGAGAGGAGATGCTTTCCAGAATCTACCTGCCGTACTTGACGTTGGTATGTAGGCAGGTGGGTAAACTACGCGTTCCGGTGAAGCGGTGAAAGAAAAGATGAAACTAGTAGAAAGTACTCAGGCGTATTCGTGCTAGCAATTGTTAGTGAATGTTTGATTTTAGTCTTTCATAAAGTCTCTTAGTCAATTCCTTATCAGGATTGTTAATCACCCATAAGTCTTTGTCAGTCTTAATGTAAAGAAAAGGAGGGTATTCTAAATATGTTGATAGTTCGACTGGTCCTAGTTCAGAATAAAACGAGCCTTTTTTAATGTCGCCACTGTCGTGTCCCCATCTTCGTCTTAGGTCACCCGGCAACCCACTTTTCAATTCAATACTTTTGATTTGGTCAATTGAAATATGTTTCTGGAAAAGTCTCCCAATAGTCAATCGATTGGCAGATATTTTTAGCTTTGGTGGAATTGATGAGATGGCAACAATTGCTATTACCAGTAGAAAAATTGTTCCAAGTAACCATCCCATAGACCCGCTTTATGTTCACTAACCTTTAGCTTCTCATCCCATAATTATTCTAAGGAGCTGAATTTAATAACTTAAAAATAAGGAGGTCGAGTGACGAGAAGCAAAGAAAGTTGATAGAATAAAATAAAATTTAACGGTACAACTATCATCCGTAAGCTGGACTTTATAAATATCTACTAAAGTATCGGATAGCACTAGCCATTTCCAAAAGCCAGAAATCGTGGTTATTTTGCACAGAAAGCGGCAGATAGGTATTAGTCACATACATTTTACCGCTTGTTGTGCTTTCGTTTATTTCTATTCTATTAGGTAAGTTAAGGAAACAAGCCCGCTAGAGTAGGTTTTACTATCTGCTAGTTTTAAATTGACTCTGTTTTCAATATTACTAAATAACGGTTTTCCACCACCTAAGATAATAGGATGAACAGATAGCCAAAGTTTGTCTACTAACCCTAAGTTTATAAGTGAAGTTGTAAGTCCACTGCCCCCAAAGAGCCATATATCTTTTCCTTCGGCTTTTTTTATTTTTTGAACTTCTTTTCTAATATCTCTCTTTATCAAAGTTGCACCTTCTTTTACGTAATTGAGCGTTCTAGAAAATATATATTCTTTCAACTTTGGGCCAGGACTTTTTCCAATGGTCATAGTCATTTCATAGGACCTTCTTCCAATAAATACAGTGTCGACTTGTTGAAAAAACTTTGAAAGTCCATAGTCCTGATCGGCGAAACACCAATCATATTCGCCATCGGGCCCTTCAATAAAGCCATCTAGACTAACGGCAAGCCCTAGGATAACTTTTCTCATAGTGAAGTATTATTAGTTAGTTATAATGCACAACAACGTTATATCAGGACCATTCCTGTTATTAACCTTTCAAATATACCTTCAATCCCATATTTAAGGTAATTCAGGCACCTGAAACATAAATTGAGTTTCAACAAGTGTTAATTAACCGTATTATTATTCGGATATAACCGTTTATAATCGGATAGAACTCAATTCACATGTTTTTAATTAAGGGTAGATTAACCCCAATTTCCAGGATCCTCTCTCCATTCCTTTAATGTCTTTAGCGCATCATTTTCAAACATGCGCTCATCCTGCGCGTGATCAAGCAAGTGATGGTAATCGCTTAACACCACCAGTTTCACATCTTTCTGTTCGAAATTTTCTTTGGCAATTTCAAACCCGTACGTAAAGATCGCTACCATGCCCACAACTTCAGCACCTGCTTCTCGCAGCGCATCTGCTGCTGCCAATGAACTTCCACCGGTAGAGACCAAATCCTCTACCAAAAGCACTTTCTGGCCTTTCTCTATTTTCCCTTCAATCATGTTTTGTAATCCATGTCCTTTCGATTTTGATCGGATATAGATAAAGGGTAGACCAAGTTCTTCAGCAACTAATGCACCCTGCGGGATACCAGCAGTTGCTACACCGGCAATTACATCTATGCCATCAAATGAATTGGAAATAGCCAGGGCTAGCGCAGTTTTGATTTTTGATCGAACGTCCGGGTAGGAGAGACTTAATCGGTTATCGCAATAGATCGGTGACTTCCAGCCGGAAGCCCATGTGAAGGGCTCATTAGGACTAAGTTTGATTGCTCCGATTTTTAATAGGTCCGCCGCAACTTCTGCAGCTAGCTTAGGGTTGTAGATTTTGATACTCATGAGTGTGCAAAAATAAAACTCCAGTATTACCCATCAATAATATGAACCGCTTGTTTCATTTTTAATTTATGATTTAATTGCTTCCGTAATTCTGAACGATGAAAATTTTTATAAATGACATTCCTGTTTATATCCTTTCTGAAAAGAAAGTGAACATGAACAGGGCATATGGATTAGTCGTACGTGAGTTTGAAAGCATCGTTCCAGAAGTGTTGGTTGATGATGTGCTAATTATGAATGCTTCCTTTGAACAGATTGACAGTCTGCTCAAGCTAATGACAGATAAGAAGCTCAAAAAAGTACATTCCATTTTTATTTCATCACGGGAAAAACGAGCCTTGATCAATCACATTAAGAGTAAGTTCAAAGTAATTGAAGCGGCAGGGGGTATCGTAGCAAAGGAGGATAAACTCCTAATGATCTATCGGCGAAAAGTATGGGATATACCCAAGGGCAAGCTGGATAAAGGGGAATCTATCGAAGATTGTGCCGTTCGGGAAGTTGAAGAAGAAACCGGTGTAGTCGTGAAAATTGATAAGAAAATTGATGCTGTTTGGCATACCTACACGACGAAGAAGAAATACATCTTAAAAAAGACACACTGGTATGCCATGCACTGTTTGGATGATTCGAAAATGACACCACAAATGGATGAAGGGATAAAGAAAGTGGAATGGATGAATCTGGAAGAGGTTAGGAAGGCATTACACAGCTCCTATCGATCCATTAGGTATGTGATGCAGGAGTATACAAAAATGATGAAGGAGGCCTAACTAAACCTCGTAAGGCAAGAAAGGATTCACATCTCCGCCATACCGGTGAACTTCCCGAATAATACTTGAACTAATAGGAGCAAGCTCAGGTGAAGTAATGAGAAATATGGTCTCTAAATCCTCATTTAGATACCTGTTGATCTGAGAAATGCTATTTTCATACTCAAAATCAGTCGTGTTTCGTAAGCCTCTTACCAGGAATTTAGCCTCATATTTTTCTGCCAACGAAGCAGTTAGTTCATCATAGACCTCAATTTCTACACGGCTTTCATTCGCAAATGCTTCATTGATTTTGCCTACCATCCAATCCAGTTCGAAATAACGATTGTTTTTTGTCGTATTATGTCCAATTGCGATGATCACGCGATCAAAGAGATCCAGACTTCTCATGACAATATCGAAGTGTCCTTTAGTAAATGGATCGAATGAACCGGGGAAAATGGCTGTTTTCATAATGCAGGTAGATATTGCTTACACACAAAGATACCCACTCATCACATCAAAGTATTGATGGTCCTCTACCTCATCGTACAGGTAGCTAAACTTTAAGAATGATGGTTTAGATCCAAAAGAGATGTTTCTAATGTATCGCTTCAGAAGAGACATTTCTTCAGATGCCGGCTTAATAAAACCCCAAACGAAAACATGGCTTTCTTTACCACTCATGCCTAATTCATTGAAAACAAGCATGATATACTTCAGATAGTCTTCTTTTTTTCTGGCTGCAAATTGATTGTAATACAGAAGCTTTTTGCCTTCAGTTGCTACAATATGGATAATACCTCGATCGATAAACGCATACATGCTTTTATCCTCAATGTGATCCGCATGCTTTAGAAAACCTTCGATTAACGCACTCCCCTGATGGATGATGTGGACTTTTTTCTTTTTGTAGATGGATTCAATCCATCTGCATAACTTGGTCTCGGCAGCAAATACATTGACAGAATCGACTGCTACCTGCTTATAGTAGTTGACTTCTTCGAATGCGGTCTTTATCTCGCTATTGATCGCCAGGTAATCAGCGGCAGCTTCCTGCACAAACATACTGGCTGGGACTAGCGAAAACTTATGAGATTTTAAACATAGCTTAACATCCTTCCAAAATCCGGCGGTGAGGTATTCGTGGTTATCCAGTATGTCTTTTATCAACCTAAGACGACCATTTACGGTCTTTATGCCCTGAAGCCGATAATCTTCAAGACCCATCACCACATTGTCCTGAGAATCAACGACTGCAAATTGCAGATCGTAAATTCCAACCTGCATGATAAGCGAGTAATGATCAAGTTCGTCTATGGTGAACTTGGTATCTTTTACTCGCTTAACAAGCTTATAGGTCGATGTGTCTTGTGCAATCAAAATTTTATTCCCAGTTACCCGCTGTGGTCACACTAGTGCGTGATCCAAATCTGAGCGGCTTCCGGGTATTGTATTCACTTTCTTCGTCTCTACTCGGATCAACTGGACGTGGATTTTTTACTTCGATAGCATTCACCAAAAGTCCTGCTTTCGAAATCCGATCTGCCCAGACGTCAAATTTAACCGGCGGTTGTACACCAGGCACATAAGGTAAAGTTTCCAGATTAAAGTTTGGCCATTTACCGGCTCTAAACAATGAATCCATAACCGGAACTGTTCCTAAGGTATCGATATCAACTATTATGCTGTCTTTACCATAAGGTTGAGGAATAATGGTCTCAGTTTTCTCCGTCAGGTAAAATTTACCTGTATCGATAAAAGCTAAAAGTTTATCCCAATCACTGGTATATTGACCATTTACGGTCATATATGCGATCTCAGCCTCTCGAATCATCTTTAATTGTTCAATGATGCGAGCTTCGGCATTTTCAATTCGCTCTGCTTCATTAATGGATGATTTGATACTGTATACTAAAAATACGGCCAATGACACCCATACCACGAGCATGACCACAGAAACAATCTTCGTTTTACTCATTGCTAAATTTCTTTTTCGCTAGGTTTTTGCAATTATAAATATTTAATGGTGATTCTTGAAGCACCAGTTACTATTAATGCTTAAAAGTAATCAAACCCTTAAGTTCCTCAATTTTATCTCTTGCATTAGCGGCGATAAATGCATTATGAATGGTTTCCTGTGGAAGCTTATTTAGTTCTGCGATAGAAAAAAACTTCGCTTCCTTCAAAATTTGCATATCCAGCCCCAATTCCGGATCCATTCCTAGCTTTAAATTACCGGAAATACGCCTGACTTGAAAAAATATTTCAATCGCATGATGATTTGGACCAATATATTCATTGGTAAATAGATATCCTCCAATCTCCACCTCAAGATTTGTTTCTTCTAGAAACTCCTTTTTTAGAGCCTCTTGGAGTGTTTCTCCAAATTCAACACCACCTCCCGGAGGAGACCACAGGTGTCCCATAGGCCCTACTTTGTCATGCTTGAGGAGTAGAATTCGCTCATTTTCTTTTAAAATTCCGCAAGCTCTGACTCTGACTTTTCCGGAAAATGGATCTTTCGATTGGTTTTGGTTCAACATATCAGACAGATGTTCGTTAATTTTGACGTAAAGAACTTAAATCAATATACTCATGAAATATCTAGCAACGTTACTGTTAGTCGGATTTGCATTTTTTGCAACAGCACAGGAAGAAGAGGAACCAATGACGGGCCCTAAAATTTCATTTTCAGAAAAATCATTTGATTTTGGTGAAATTACTCAGGGAGAAAAAGTAGAGCACGTATTCGAATTTGAAAACGTAGGAAATGAGCCTTTGATATTATCTGATGTACGCACTACATGCGGATGTACTGCTCCTGAATGGCCAAGAGAACCCATTGCACCAGGAACCAAGTCAAAGATCAAAGTGGTATTCAACAGTGCAGGAAAAATGGGAATGCAAAACAAAGTGATCACTGTTATGTCAAATGCGGTGAACAACCCTGAACGGGTAAAGATTGTCACCAATGTGATGCCTCCTGATCCTAATAACTAATAATTCCGGGCACCAAAAATGGCGCTCCCAATTCTGACCATATTACTACCTTCTTCGATGGCGATTTTATAGTCGCCACTCATTCCCATGGAGAGGGTGTTCATTTGAACCTGTGTGTGGTCAGAATTCTTTAATTCATCATAGCGTTTTTTAAGCCCGTTAAATTCTCTTCTCACCTGCTCATCATCATCGGTGTTAGTGGCCATCCCCATTAAGCCAACGATTCGAATATTGTTCATTTCTTTTAGTTGGTCTCCATTAAGGATTTCATTCAATTCATCTTGATCCAAACCAAATTTTGTTTCCTCTTCTGCGATATGAATTTGTAAGAGACAATTAACAACCCTATCAACCTTTTCTGCCCTTTTATTTATTTCCTTCAAGAGCTTGAATGAATCCACCCCATGGATAAGATGAACAAAGTCAACGATGTATTTGACCTTATTTCGTTGAAGATGACCTATCATGTGCCATTTTATGTCCTTCGGAAGTTTTTCTGCTTTCTCAGTTAATTCCTGAACTTTATTTTCACCAAAGTCTAAATGACCACAATCGTAAGCTTCTTGAATATCGGAAACCGGCTTAGTCTTGCTTACTGCCACCAATGTACATGACTGAGGCAAACTTTGTTTGAAATCTGCTAAATGACTTGATATTTCGCTCATTATTATCTCTTTTACATCTCTTAAATTTGAAATCTAAAGAATAAGTTTCAATCTACTGAATGGCAATTTTAGGGACATTACTCAAGAAGGGGATCATGTTGAGGGAAAGTTTGGAGCAGATGTATTCCTCCCCACTTGATTTGCAGAAACAAGAGCTAAGAAATTTGCTGATTCATTGTCAGAACACAAAGTTTGGACTGGCCTATTCCTTTGATAGCATTCTGAATAAGTTTAAAGGGGACAATGCTCAATTTTATGAAGCCTTTAAATCTGAAGTCCCTATTTATGATTACGAAAAATTATACGCTGAATGGTGGCATTTGGCGCAAAAGGGACAAAGAGATGTTTGTTGGCCTGGAAAGATTAAATATTTTGCACTAAGCTCAGGTACCTCAGGCTCGTCTTCCAAATACATACCCATTACCCGCGACATGGTGAAGTCCATCCGTAAAACTTCGATGAGACAGATTTTGACCATGAGTAAATATGATCTACCAGCATCTCTTTTCTCAAAGGGGATACTCATGCTGGGAGGGAGCACCGATTTAAAAAGGAGCGGACATTTCTTTGAAGGTGATTTATCAGGAATAACTGCCGCACAGATTCCATTTTGGTTTCAACATTTCTATAAGCCCGGAAAAAAAATAGCAAAGACCAAAAACTGGAACGAAAAGCTGGAAGAAATTGTAAAAAAAGCACCAGAATGGGATATTGGAATAATCGTTGGAGTACCTGCCTGGCTTCAGATACTTATGGAAAGTATTGTCAAGAAGTATCAGGTTGAGACTATTCACGAGATCTGGCCAAACCTTCAAATATTCGTTCATGGAGGTGTCTCATTTGAACCTTATAAGAGAGGGTTTGAGAAGCTTTTGAGTAAACCCCTTTACTACATGGAAACATATCTGGCCTCAGAGGGTTTTATAGCCTTTCAGGCTTTTCCTAATCATAAATCCATGCGCCTGGTACTGAACAATGGTATTTTTTACGAATTTGTGCCCTTTACGGAAGCTAATTTTGATGAGGATGGAAAAATTAAGGAAGGAGCGGAGACGCTTAAAATAGATGAGGTGGTAGAAGGTAAGGAGTATGCACTGCTAATCACTACAAATGCCGGAGCATGGCGATACATGATCGGTGATGTCATCAAGTTTACATCTATTGAAACAAGTGAAATAGTGATTACAGGTAGAACCAAACTCTTCATGAGTTTATGTGGGGAGCATCTTAGTTTGGACAATATGAATAAAGCAATAGAATTGGTTGAGGAGGAGATGAAAATAGATATCAGAGAGTTTACGCTACTTGGGGAACGATCCGGTAGCTTATTTGCTCATCATTGGTATATCGGCACGGATGATACTATTGATGAAAATTTGCTTGCGGAACGATTAGACTTTCATTTAGGGGAACTAAACGATGATTATAAAGTGGAGCGATCTTCTGCTCTCAAAGATTTGATAGTCAGTGTGTTGCCTGTAAATATTTTCTATCAATGGATGGAGGCACAAGGAAAAGTTGGAAGCCAAAATAAATTTCCTCGTGTACTTAAGAAAGAAAAGGCCCAACTTTGGCAAAATTTTCTGATCGACCAAAACCTCCAAACTAGCTAGATGCCCCCTATAATTAACGGACTGATTTTCGGACTGATCTTTCTTTTTGCGCTTGGACCAGCATTTTTCGCATTGATTCAAACAAGCATTCAGCAGGGATTAAAGAAGGCTATTTTTTTGGCAGTGGGTATTTCAATAAGTGATGTTTTTTATGTTGTAATTGTGCTTTTGGGAATGACAAAGGCCTTGGAAACAGATGATTTCAAGTTCTGGATGGGGATTTTTGGTGCCGGCATGCTTAGTGTTTACGGCTTCTACTCGTGGTTCAAGACACCAAAGATTCATACAGAAAACACAGTAATGGACGAGTCGAGTAATGCTAAGCAGTTTGCGAAGGGGTTGTTTCTCAACGGCCTAAACCCTTTCATAATCGTTTCCTGGGCTACCTGGGTGAGCGCCATTGCCATCAATTTTGAGTATCAATTCAACGAACAGATTCAATTTTTTGGAGGAATGCTGATTACCATCTTTACCATGGATGTGGGAAAAGCTTTTGTCGCACACCGATTAAAGCATTTGGTTACCGTAAAGTTTGTTAGAGGAATGAATAGGACAGTAGCTGTTATTTTGATCTTATTCTCTTTGCAGATTATTTATTTTCTATTAACTAATTATGCATAAAAAAACGCGCCCTGAAGAGAGGCGCGTCTTACTTTTTTCAACCTAACTAACTTATTTTTTTATTGGATGGTAAATCCAAATACTTTTTCTTCCCTGTTGGTATTTACTACTAACGTATAAGTTCCTTCATTCAGATTTGTAATCTCAGAAAGGTCTAACTTTTCAGAATTAATTTCTTTTTCATTCTCGTTTAAATAAACTTTAATCTCCTCCTTCTTCGGATTTGATAACCAAATTTTTGTTCCTTTGGTGAATACTGGCTGGCCGCTTTCAATGGCGATCGCCTTATCGCTGAATTGTATTTCCACATCCTGTGGTTGACTTTCAGCCTTAGTGGTGTTAAATGAGACAACAAAGTTGAACGATACCACTGAAATAAGAATTGATATTAGTTTGATCATAACCTGCTTTCTTTCTAATAACTAACACAAACAACGTGAAAAACCCTGACTTGGTATGGGTGTTTTAGTTAAGTTGTCAGAAATGATAGGTGAATCCTCAAAAAAAATCGTTTAGGCCTTTAAGTCCCTTTTATTGAGTATCCAGGTGATAAAAGTCATGTAAATGAAGCCCCAAACGATCGGAATTATCCATTCAAACCACAGTGGACCTTCCTTAATTTCCTGGAAAATATATCTGGCAAATGGACTTTCGTAAAACTTACCGCAAAGCTTTTCAATGGAGTAAATTGGAAAGAATTTGACGATTCCTTCGGTGTAATCTTTAGTGAATGGAGCAAACTCCAATATGCCCGTAATAATTGGCTCAAAAACCATGCTATATAGAAATATAAGAACGATTGCGAATCCTGCTTTTTTAATTACCATCGCCACACTAAATGCAAAAAGACCAAACACAACGAGTTGCATGAAGTAGGCAAGTAGGTGCTCCAGATCTGAAAATATATATTTCAAATCCAGCACGTGGGAGTATTGCAAACCAGCAATTAAACCTGACACGAAAAGTACAATTGTGCAGATAGTTGCCAGGAAAAGGATCAGAGAAAGTTTGGATAACAAAAATTCTCTTTTACTTATTCCATCAATAATGTTTTGGCGCAGCGTATTGTAAGAGAGCTCGTTGTTAACAGAAACAATGATGATAAATGAAATGAGGATTTTAACAAATGATCCAAGCCATGTGGAATTGTGCCAAATGTCCGGAAAATCGTATATGGGCAAGATAGATGGTTTGATTCCCTCAATATCTGCTCCTTTGCTTTCTAACCATTCCAGGAAAAAAACTCCCCCATTGGTAATAATCAACTGTGCCAATAGATAGAGCCCAAACAGAATCCAGAAGACCCGGTAGTGCTTTAGTTTTAGCCATTCTAGTGTAAAAGCTCTAATCATTTTCCTTTAATATTTTTAAGAATTCTTGCTCTAATGATTTGGATTGAGGGATTAGCTTTTTCAATGTAATCCCCTGATCGAAGCAGAACTTATTCAAGTGATCTGAAGTCTGATTTTCTTTTAAGAATGCCATGATAGTGCCATTCTCATTCTCAATTCTTTCCAATCCTTCGAACTTCTCTAGTGTAGATGTGAGCTTGCCCAAATCTTCTGAAGAAATTTCAACGGCATTTGTTTCTCCAAGAATGTCATTTACTGCACCCTCATGAAGTTTTACCCCTTTTCTGAGAATACAGAAATCCGTACATACTTTTTGAACTTCATCCAGTAGGTGACTCGCCATAATGATGGTTTTACCTTGCGCAGCAATGTCACGAATTAGCTGCCTAACCTCTGCTATTCCTTCAGGATCAAGTCCGTTTGTAGGTTCATCCAGCATCAAAACAGGGGGATCAGATAGGAGAGCAGCTGCCAGAGAAAGTCTTTGCTTCATACCTAAGCTGTAAGCTTTAAACTTGTCATTTCTACGGTCGTAAAGGCTGACTTGCTTCAAAATTTCATCGATGCGATCAGTTCCACATTTTTTAATGTGCCCAACTATGCGTAGGTTCTGGACAGCAGTGAGGTAACTATAAAAGCAGGGAGTTTCCAGAATAGAGCCGATCTTTTGTCTGGCCTCTACATTATTCATTCCTCCAAACCATTCGAAGGTCCCACTGGTAGGCGCTACTACCTCCAGGATCATTCCAAGGGTGGTGGTTTTACCACTTCCGTTGGGCCCCAATATTCCATACACTTGACCTTCTTCAATCGTAAGATCTAGTTGATCTACAGCGGTTAACCTTCCAAATTTTTTGGTGAGTTTATTGATCTTTAATACGCTCATTAGAAGTTAAATTGGTCAGTTAATAATGGTAGTACATCCGAACTCTGAAAGCTTTGGAGTAATATGGGGATTTTCCCAAAAGGGATGTCACCCCTGATATAAAAGGCGATAGCATTACCTTCTGCAGCCACTATGCCTACGTATTCTTCTTCTTTCCCGACTATTCTCATTTCTTGTTGTCCAAATAGGGAGATGTACTCTTCAAAGCCCTCTGCTTCGTATGTTTTTATAAGCTCCTTATAACTTTTGGTAACTACTGTGGTAGAATCCAGGGTGTAGATTAAGATCTTCTCAATGTCATTGACCATTTCATTGAACGTAGGATCCTGAGCAATATTGACCATTCGCAATGTACTTGGGTACAGGCAGATGGGATTCATCCATCTTGTCAGTCTGCGAGGCTCAGCAAAATCCTTAATTATGGATTCCTGAGCGATGGATGGTAGTATGAGCAGGACAAGTAGTATAGCGAACAGGTATTTCTTCATGCAGTCGTGATCAAGTAATTTCAAAAAATGGGCGGATAATAACCATATCCGCCCAGGTCAATTTTGTTTTTAGTCTATCGCTTTATCAATATTCTCAAGGTATTTGAGTTGATTGACTCTCATCAGGCTTGCGAGTTTAGAGATTTGTTTTAAATCAATTTCTCCATATAAGCTTACCATGGCAAACTTTTCTTTTCCGCCAGCTACCAGAATCAATTCCTCAATCACACCACCTTTCTCCCGAATAGAAATCTTTACGTTTTCCTCGGCATCCTTTACCGTCATTAACTCTTCAAATCCGGCTTTTTCTACATCCGAAACAGCACCATCATATAAAGCTTTAGGAGCGGATACCTTTTCACTTGCTATCACTTTCATGCCTTTCAACTTACTTGTGATGTCATAAAACAATTGCTCATCTTCTTCACTTCCCTCCATTTCTGCAAAAAGTGAGAACATTTTGCTACTTACAGAGACTTTGGTGAAGGTTTCATCATTTTCATATTTATCCATGTACTTGCTTACAACCTGCTGGCTAAAAGCTGCTCCGGCTATGGATAAAATCATTATCGTTAATACAATCTTTTTCATCTTAATTTTATTTTTAATGGTCTAAATCAAAAGGTTTTGGTTTTCTGTTTTTAGAGAGCACTAGGATTCTTCCTGAAGTTCTTCTTTTGCCTTGTTAATTTTTGTCAGCTCCAGCGTATGATTTTGTCCTTGTTTTAATTCAGACCCGATCATCATTAAAGCTTCCCTTGTCGCTTGCAGGGCCTTTTCAGGATCTTCAATCGCAAATGGATCTTTCTTTGCATCGTTGAATACCAACGCTGCAGTTAAAACTCCAATCGTGATAGTGGCAGCAGCAGAAATCCATGTTTTTTTGCTGGTGATCGATTTTGATCCCTCATACTTTGCTGATTTCTTATTCGCTAAGTATCGAAAGTAGTGCCCTTCATTGCTGAGTGCCGGGTTAGATTTGAAATGTCTTTTGATGACTTTTTCTTCTTCCAAACTGGTCTCACCATTCCAGTACTTTTCCAGTAGTTTATCAATTTGCGATCCCATATGCGTCAATTTTTTGCATGGCTTCTTTTACTTTCTTTCGAGCTCTGTGTATGTTGACTTTTACATCACTTTCTGAAAGCCCGCACGTATCTGCTATGTCCTGATAGCTCATGTCTTCCACTTCGCGAAGATGAAAGACCTCCTGTTGCTTGTTCGGTAGCGTTTTTAATACTGTTGCCATTTGAGACATAAAGTCATTTGTAATGGCCAGCTCCTCTACCGTACCTGTATGTCGCATGTTTACCACTTTTTCATCCAGGTCTGCATACCTGTTTCTTCTAATGATCTCGATGCATCGATTTCTGACAATGCGAAAAGCCCACGCGTTAACTTTTTCAACTTTGTCAAGATCCTTTCGAATACTCCAAATTTTTGTCAGGCAGTCCTGAACTACATCCCTTGCAGTCTCTGGTTCATGAACAATCGATAACGCGTACCGATACATGCCGTCAGAGGCTGGTAAGATGTGCTTATGGTATAGGTTTTGTGACATTCAGCAAGATGATGTGGAAGCCGAATGAAAAGTTACAGATTAGTTAATACTTTTTTTAATCTGTCAACACATTCGTCACAAACGTGGATTTAGTCAGCAACCAAAGTAGAAGGAAAACTGCAGCCCACTTAAGATAAACGAAGTAAAAGTCTGTAGTGTCCTTGTATCGCGTTTCTTTTATTTCAGCTTTTTCAAGACGATCGATCTCATCAAATACCTGGACAAGTGCTTCTTTATCTGAAACACGATAGAATTTTCCATTTCCAATTTGAGCGATTTCTCTAAGTGTAGATTCATCAAATGTGTTTTCAACCATCCTGGGCCTTCCAAAAAAATCTGTTCCGAAAGGTACCTTTCCCTCTCGGCCAATAGCAATAACGTACATTTTTATATTGTACGCATTCGCAAGATTGGCAGCCGTAATCGGATCTACATTTCCAGCTGTATTATCTCCATCACTTAATAAGATCATCACTTTTGATTCGGAAGTGGATTCTCTGAGAAAATTTATTCCTGAAGTGATCGCATTGCCAATAGCCGTTCCCCGACTCTCTATTTTGTCAAAATCGATATCCTCGATGAGCTCATAAAGCAAACCATAGTCTGTTGTAAGTGGGCAAGAGGGGAGCGCATCACCGGAAAAAATAACCAATCCGATTCGATCCTGAAACCTACCGGAAACAAAATTCCTGGCTACTTCTTTTGCAGCTTCCAGTCTGTTAGGAAGGAAGTCCATGATCTGCATTGACTCGGAAATGTCAATATTTAAGACAATGTCTATTCCTTCGCTCCATTGCTCCACTTGTTCATTGGTGGTTTGGGGTCTGGCAAGGCTGGTCATGATGAGCATCAAACTGATGACAAAGAAAACAGGAGGGATAAATCGTAAATAGGTAATCGGGTCACTTCTCAGGTCCTTCTTCGTCAATGCAACTGGCAATTTTTGACTGAATTGGTTCACGATTAGCCATCGCAAGATGAAAATTAAAGGAATGGCGATCATCGCATAAAACCAAAGTGGATTGGCCCAGTCAAAACTTTGAAGTTTGGCCGGTGTAAACCACTCGAATGAAAACCAATCAGCTGTTTTACTTTCCATCTTTTATTTCCTCTACTTTTTTTCCGTAACGATGTTGGGTAAAATTCTCAATCTGTTCAAAATCCTGGAATATATTTTCCTGAATACGTTTTCCATAAACCACTCGATCAATTGATTTCAAAGGTTCCTCGATTTCTCGGGCAAAGTCATGACCTAGAATTTCCTTGGTGGTCATTACAGAAAAAGGAACTTTGTCCAGCCGTTGATGATAGTTTTTCCAGAAAACCAAAGCCTTTTCAGCAAGTTCTGGTTCAGGATCTACTTTCAACTTCGTGATGTAACCATTAAATAATTCTGAGAATTGCTGATACTGGCTTTTTAGTCTATTTAGTTTGATCCATTTGATTATTCGCTTTCCAAAGATTAAAAGCAGAATAATTGTAAGGAGAATTAGGCCTCCAAGCACGTAATAAAGAAGCGGATAATTAAACTGGGTATTAACGTTCTGATAAGCCAGGTTTTTCTTAAGTGAGGTTGAATCTGAAACAAATGGCGCTAACTCAGTGAGAAAAATTGAATCCAGAGGTGTATTGATAACAGTAGAGTCGCTACCATTTAATATGATGGCTGGTAGTTGCAGGTATTGAACTTTATCAATTTCGAATGACTGCACAGTATATACCGTACTGTCAAATGCCATCCCTTCTCTGATGGATGTTGGGAAAAACTTTTTCCCACTAAACTCAAAAGGGATGAAAGAATGCAGGCTATCGGGAAATACCATTTCTATTTCAGGAGGATAGCTTGCAGATACCCAAAAGTTCACATCCTGGCCGATCAAAAGGCTGTCTTCTACAAAACCCCCGCGAACGGAAATTTCCTGTGCGCCAATGTTTAGCGAACACAATCCAGCGATTATCCAAACCAATAGCCTACCTCGTCCTTCTTGCATTGCTTCTGTTTCTATGTCTAAAAAGTTTGATGAGTTTTGGCACATAATCATCTTCAGTACCTATAGAGACATAATTCACATCGTTTCTACGACAAAAATCTTCTAAAGATTCTTTGTTTTTCCCATGTGTTTTATCAACCGCATTTTTAAACTCTTTTGATGAGGTATTTAGCCATATGGTCTTACCAGATTCCTTTTCATATAGTGGCACAATCCCTAGCTGAGGAATTGCAGATTCGCGTTTATCCGAGATGTGAACAACCACTAAATCGTGTTTTCTAGCCAGTCCTCTCATGGAGTGAGTGAAATTCTCATCAATGAAGTCCGAAATTATAAAGACAATTGCCTTTTTGTTCAAAAGGTTTAAGGTGTATTTAATACCATCATCAATATTTGTCTTTCGAGACTTTGGTTTTAAGGAAAACATGCGGTCAATTATCTCATATGCATGTTTTACAGTTTTGCTTGGTTTGACATAATCTTCTACCCGATCAGAATAGCAAAGCAACCCTACTTTACTTCCTTCTCGAATAGCAGAAAGAGCCAATAGTCCGGTCATTTCCTTCGCCAAATCAATTTTTTGACGTTTATCCTTTCCAATTTCCTGTGAGGCAGAAACATCCAAAAGAAAAAAAACAGTTTGCTCTTTTTCTTCAATAAATGTTTTCATGAAAGTACCATGGCCTTTGGCCGTCACACGCCAATCAATATTCCTGACATCATCTCCCCATTGATACGGACGTACATCGTCAAATTCTAATCCTGACCCCTTAAAGATGGAGTGGAAGTCGCCCTGCATCTGCGAATTGATCGCTTTTCTAATGCGTATTTCGTACCGTCTAATTCTTTTTAGGATGTCCTTCATGTCGAGTTTTTAGCGCTATCAAGTTTGGCATTAATATGGCATTATTGATAATTGCATTGCATTGTATGATCTTTGTTCATTGATCATTCAAGCTTTGACCTTCAAAATTATATTTTCACTTATATATTGACTGATTTGAGAAACATTTTTTTAACCGCTCTTGTAATAGTTTTCGCTTGTTCAGATTCAGAAGTCCCTCAGGATCTGATTAGTCAGGATAAAATGGTGAAAGTAATGATAGAAATTCATTTGCTTGAAGCTAAAATAAATAATACACCAATTGATCCATTTGATAGTACTCAGGCTGTTTACGATCATTATGAGGAATTGTTATTTAAAGATTTGGGTATCAATCAGGGTCAGTACGAACGCAGTTTTAATTACTATGTTGATAACCCCAATCAATTTGAGAAAATTTACACTGCAGTAGTGGATACATTGATGGAGAGAGAGAAAAGGTTTAAATAGTGAAAGTATATCCACAGGATATTGAAGAAAAGCTAGGTTTTGATCAGATTCGAAAATACCTGATTCAATTTTGCCAAAGTCTTAGAGGAGCTCAATTAGCACAGAAGGCCAAGCCTACGGAGAAGTACGAGGTGCTTGTCAAGTGGTTAGCTCAGGCAAAGGAAATGATTCGGTTAAAGGGAAGCTCTGAAGATAAGGTGTCTTTTGAATTTCCGGATATCGATGATTATCTGATTCGTATAAAAGTACCGGGTTCATTTTTAGATCCATTGGACTTTCATGAACTCAAGCGAGGAGTAAATACTTTGTCCTCATGGGTTCTTTTTTTCCAAAAAAGGGGAGAGGACTATCCAGAGCTTTTGTCCTTATCAAGTCAAATTGAATTGGATCCGAACCTGGCCATACATATCGATAAAACCATTGATGATCGAGGAGAAGTAAAGGACTCAGCTTCCAGGGAATTAGCAGAAGTTCGCTCAAAAATCACAAAATCAGAACGTGCGGTTCGATCAGCCATCCAGAAGGTGCTTAAAAAAGCCAAAGCAGATCAGTTTACTGAAGAGGACAGTACGTTAACAGTCAGAGATGGCAGGCTTGTTATTCCAATAAAAGCAGAACATAAGAAACGTATTCAAGGATTTGTGCACGATGAATCTGCAACAGGTCAAACGGTTTTCATGGAACCCGGAGAAGTCCTAGACCTGAATAATCAGGTTAGAGAGTTGAAGTATGCAGAAAAACGGGAGGTCATCCGAATCTTAATTGAATTGTCAGATCATGTTAGAGCCAACCTCAAAGATTTAAAGAGTGGTGCCAGCTTGCTTGAAAAATTAGATTTTATTCATGCAAAAGCATTGCTGGCAAGTCATATCAACGGAATAGTACCTGAGCTGGTGAAAAGTACGCAATGTGCATTGGTAAATGCGTTGCATCCACTTTTATATCTCACTCATAAAGAGAGTGGAAAGTCGGTTGTACCACTCAACCTTGACCTTGATCACCAGAAAAGAATCTTAATAATCTCAGGACCAAATGCAGGTGGTAAATCTGTCGCTTTAAAAACGGTAGGATTACTACAATACATGGCCCAAACGGGACTTCCGGTTTCTGTAGGAGAAGAGAGCAAAATGGGACTTTTCTCTTCTATTTTTATCGATATTGGAGATACGCAATCCATTGAAGATGATTTAAGTACATATAGTTCTCACCTCACATCCATGAAATATTTTCTTAAAAACACGGATAAAAAATCCATGTTTTTAATCGATGAGTTTGGTAAGGGAACCGAACCCCAGTTTGGCGGAGCTATTGCGGAATCTGTCTTGCATGAGTTGAATAAAAAGCGGGCATTTGGTATTGTGACAACTCACTATCAAAACCTCAAGAAAATAGGAGATGAAACCCCTGGGTTGATAAATGGGGCTATGAAATATGACCTGGATGCACTTGAGCCACTTTTTGAATTAGAGGTGGGCAAACCTGGGAGTTCATTTGCTTTTGAAATTGCAGGTAAAATTGGATTGCCTAATAGCATCATTGAGTCGGCTAGGAGTAAGATTGGGAGCTCCCATGTTGCTTATGATCAATTGCTGAATCAGTTAGAGAAAGAAAAAGACAAGTTTGAAAAGCTTTCTAAAAAGCTGACAGCTGACCAGGCAGATATTTCGAAAGTCCGCAAAGACTATGAAGATCTTCGCAGTATGCTGGAAGATGATAAGAAACGAATTATTAAAGAGGCCAAACAGGAAGCTCGCCACATCATTGATAATGCGAACAAAGATGTGGAGCGTGTAATTCGTGAAATCAAGGAGAGTAAAGCTTCCAAAGAGCGAACCAAAGCGGCTCGCGATAAATTAGATGAAAAGAAGACCTCATTAAGGTCAAAACCGGTTTCAAAGCCCGTTAAACTTAAGGAGGGGGATGTTGTGAGGGTAGTTGGACAGGAATCATCCGGTACCATTCAAAAAATTAAGGGAAAGCAAGCAGAAGTACTATTTGGGTCAATGAAATCCATTGTATCCATTGAGAAACTTCAAAAAGCGAATAATACTCCGCAAGTGAGTTATCAAAAGCAGGTGAAGAAGTTGGGGATAGACTTGACCAGCAAAATGGCAAATTTTGATCATGAGATTAGTATCAGGGGAATGCGAGCTGATGAAGCTCTGGGAAAAGTGGAGTCATTCATAGATGAGGCATTGCTTGTTGGAGCGGATGAGATCAGAATTGTACATGGGAAAGGTCATGGAGTGCTTAGGGAGATCGTTAGGAATGTCACAAAAGGTCATCCAAGCGTTGCTGGTGTAGCAGATGAACATGCAGACAGAGGTGGAGCAGGAATTTCAATTATAAAGCTACAATGACTGAGTTCACCAGAAATCAGCTAGCTCTTCGAAATGGCAATGACCGAGAAGAAATATGGATTGCCTATCGGGGTGTAATTTATGATGTGACACATTCTAAATTATGGAGAAATGGTAAGCATTATGAACACTGGGCTGGGCAGGATCTTACGGATGAATTACCGGATGCTCCGCACGATACGAAAGTTTTTGAGAAATTGCAGGTTATAGGAAAGTTGGTCTAATGAAAATTATTGAGTCAGGAATAAAGAATGTAGACGCACACGAAAGTGTAAAAGTGGTAATGCCGAGCAACCTTTACGGTTGCGAATTGGCTGAAAATGTCTTCGTTGGACCTTTTGTGGAAATTCAGAAAGAAGTGAAGATCGGTGCACGAACCAAAGTACAGTCACATGCTTTCATTTGTGAGCTAGTTACTATAGGTACTGATTGCTTCATTGGTCATGGTGTAATGTTTATAAACGATGTTTTTTCATCCGGAGGACCGGCTGGCGGAGATGCTTCAAAATGGAAAGCCACAAGTGTAGGAAATAAGGTTTCCATTGGCTCTAATGCCACCATCATGCCTGTGTCTATTTGTGATCAGGTAGTCATAGGAGCAGGATCCGTTGTTACTAAAGACATAACAGAATCAGGTGTATATGTAGGTAATCCTGCCAAGAAATTAAGAAATATATGAGTATTCCTTTTGTGGACCTAAAGGCTCAATATGAGTCGATTAAAAATGAGATTGATTCAGCAATAGAATCAGTAGTAAATCAAACATCATTTATTGGAGGTAGTGTGGTGAGAGATTTTGAGGCAGCCTTTGCTGAATATGTAGGAGTGAAAAACTGTGTAGGGGTGGCCAATGGCACAGATGCCATCGAAATTGCTTTGAGAGCACTCGGAGTAGGGCCGGGGGATGAAGTTATTGTCCCGGCGTTGACCTGGATAAGTACTGCCGGAGCAGTAAATAGCGTGGGGGGAGAACCCATATTTGTTGATGTACTGGAAGATCAACGCACCATAAATCCAGCGTTGATTGAGGAAAAAATCACACAAAAAACAAAAGCAATTATTCCGGTTCATTTCTATGGGTTGCCTGCACAGATGAATGAAATAATGACCCTGGCTCGAAAGCATAATCTCAAAGTGCTGGAGGATAGCGCTCAAGCACATGGAGCACAAATAGATGGGAATCTGGTAGGTACGATTGGCGATATAGCCACTTTCTCTTTTTACCCAGGTAAAAACCTTGGGGCATATGGAGATGCGGGAGCAATTGTTACCAATAATGATGATTCGGCAAATACATGTCGCATGGTTTCAAATCATGGTCAATTGACTAAGCATGATCATCAAATCATTGGAAGAAATAGCCGATTGGATACGATGCAGGCAGCAATCCTAAAAGCGAAACTCCCATATTTAGATGAGTGGACTGAAGCCAGGATTCGAGTAGCTAGTTGGTACAATGAGCAGCTACGAGATGGAGTGACCAAGCCAACTATACCACTAAATATGAAGCATGTTTTTCACTTATATGTCATTCAATCCCCAAAACGAGATGATTTGATGAATAGTCTTAAACAAGAGAATATCGGGTGTGCGCTTCATTATCCAACCCCACTTCCGCATCTAAAAAGCTATGCGTATCAGAATCATAAAATTGGCGATTTTCCGGTTGCTGAAAAATTATGTTCAGAAATTCTCTCTTTACCAATTTTTCCTGAATTGAGTGAAGAGGATCTTGATCGAGTTTGTGATATTATCAATGAATTCAATTCGATATAGCTTCTGGTTTGTTTTATTAACTTCAAGTTGTGCGTACGTTTTTAGCCTCTTTTTTTTTCACTATTCTTTTCCTCTCTTCTATTGAGGTTCAGTCTCAGGAATTGATAAACTATACTATCAAAGAAGGACTACCATCGAACACGATCTATTGTTTAGAACAGGATGATAAAGGGTTCATTTGGTTTGGAACCGATGCAGGTTTAAGCCGATTTGATGGTCGAGAATTCCGAAACTACAGCCTTCAGGAAGGACTTCCCGACATGGATATTTTGAATTTCTACAAGGACTCGAAGGGAAGAATATGGATGTATACATTCAATGGAAGAGTCAGCTTTATAGAAGATGGCAAAATCTATTCATCTGCAAATGCAGCTTTTTTAAAGCACACAGATTTTCAATCCAGAATAACAGGCATTGAAGATAAGGATGGAAAGGTTTACGTGACAGCTTACAAAGAAGGCCATAAGATATTGGATGAATTGGCAAATACCGTTGTTGAAGAGGCAGGCGAAAGTGGTATTAACAACTATTTTCTTGCAATAGCCAATGATGTGTTCTATAAAATAGTTATCACGTCTTCAATTTATGAAGTTTACTATTTGCCATTTGAAGAAATCCAAAGTAATCCTAATTGGATACCACTCAATGTGCAATATGAGAATTTAGCTTCGATCAAGATAGTTGGTTTATCGTATGCGAAAATCTTCAAGAATAACATTTTGGGTATAACTCAATCTTCCACTGAGCCTTTCATATTTCATTTAAATTTATCAGAGCGAGTTTTCCATCAAAGCTTTACCAAGGATTTAAGGATTTACAATTTTGATGAGATTAATGATAAAGTTTTTCTATTTACCAATCTTGGAATAAAAAGCCTTGACATGGAAACTTTCAAAATCTCGGACTATTTCAATTATCAGGAGACGACTGATTTTATAATTGACGCTGAGGGCAATTACTGGATTACCACATTAAATGATGGTGTTATTTTTCAATCAGCAAATGATGTAAAAAAAAATAGGAAGGATTTTATTTTAGTTAAGGGCCTTTACAATCAAAATGATTCAAACTTATTTATAATTAATGACGAAAACGCTGTTCTTAGGATGGATCAAAAAGGGGAATTTTCTCACCTTTTTGATTTGCCTAATAAATCCTATCTAAAAAGTTTGCATGTCGATTCAATAAGCCAGGTTTGGACGCTAAATTCCTCCGGGCTTAGAGTGAATGGAACACAATATTCACAATTATATAGGTCTTCTAACTTAAGTTTTTTTAAAGATGGAATCTTTGTTTTTCAACTACCACCCAGGCCAATTAGTTATTTGAATGTTTCATCCACAAAAAAAATCGATTTTGATTATCAGGATTTAGGGAAGATTTGGGATTTTGAATTTTCATCTTCCAATGAAATAATTTTAGCTTGTGAAAATGGGTTGTTTTTGATGGATTTGGATAAAAAGACGATTGAAAACTATGCCCCATTTGATAGGATTCGCGTAACTGACATTGAAATAGACAAATATGACAATGTCTGGTTAGGTACCAATGGACTTGGACTAGTCAGGGTCAGAAAAGACTCAATAGATTTTTTAAACGATGATGAAATTGAGAAGCATAGAATTGATAATTTTTTTGATGTTTATGCGCGGGTATTATTGGTAGATTCAGTAGTCTATGCATCAAGCCCTAGAGGGGTTAGCAAAGTGACGTTTGGAGCCAAGGGAGTTTATGAAATATATCACATTACTGAATCTAATGGGTTAATACCTGCCAGAATAAATGATTTGACTTATTTCAATGGGAAAATATATGTTGCTCAGGATAATGGCCTTTTCTATTTTGACCATGAGCATGATTTTCAGGATAAGTTGCATTTCCCCATTATCATAGACGAATTTATAGCTGATGATTCCATTTTTAATATCAATTCTTCAAATTTTTTAGTACCGTACGGTACGGATTTGGTCCAAATTAATTGCATGTCAATTTATTATCGGGATCAACAAAATTTGAAATATCAATTCAAATTGTCTTCTGATTCTGAGGAAAACGATAATTGGAATAATAGTGATAATAGTCAGTTCATTTTTCCAAACCTGCCTTCTGGGAAATATAAGTTCCAGGTTCGTGTTAGATCTACAAATAGCGAATGGACAGAGTCTGCTGGTTTATCATTTGAAGTTGACAATGTTTTTTGGAGGACTATTTGGTTTCTACTACTTCTAGGTGTATTTGTTCTCTCAATTTTCATTGGTGTTTATATCTTTTATAATCGTTTGTTAGAGAGAAGAAAAGCTTTAAAAAGGGAAAAAATTGCTTCAGATCTAAAAGCACTTAAAGCTCAGATCAACCCTCATTTCTTATTTAATTCGTTGAATTCAATCCAGTCCTTTATTCTGGAGGAAAATAATGAGAAGGCCGAGAAATACCTGGTTATGTACGGCAAACTAATGCGTACTATTTTGAATCACTCTAATGAGTTGACGGTAGCAATTAAGGATGAAATCGCTTCCATAAATCTGTATATAGAGCTCGAAAAGCTTCGACTTTCGAAACCATTGGATTTTGTGATTGAAATTGATGATATAGACCCACAAATGGATCACGTTCCATCAATGATTATTCAACCTTTGATCGAAAATTCAATTTGGCACGGAATTCAAACAGTTGAGAGGCGCGGGAAGATAATCTTAACTTTTAGGGGAATAGGAAAGGAGATTATGGTATCAATTGAAGACAATGGAAAAGGCATCTCAAGCCAAGATAATCTATCAAAACAAGGGCCGCACGGAGTTCAATTAGTTCGCGAGCGAATTGAATTAATTAATCGCTTAAAAGGGATCACTTCTAATTTTGAAATTCTCTCAAACGAAATGGGAACAAGAGTATCATTTACTTATCCTTTTGATTTAAATTGAGATATGATTAAATCACTCATTGTAGACGATGAGCCTCGAGCTGTTAAGGCCCTCCAAATCACATTGGAAAGACATTGTCCAGAAATTGATTTAATAGCAACTGCTTCAAATATTGATGATGCGTTCAGAATTATTCTTTCTAAAAAACCTGATTTAGTTTTTCTGGATATTAACATGCCTAATGGGACAGGATTAGATTTATTAGAACGCATCAAGGATACTGAAGAATGCAAAGTTATTTTTACAACAGCTTACGAAGAGCATGCGATTACTGCATTTAGGCTTTCTGCAATAGACTACCTTTTAAAGCCAATTGATAAAGTTGAATTAATTCAAGCAATAAACAGATATAAAAAAAGGAAGATAGACTCGGAAAGAAAGAAAATCTCTGTGTTCACAGAACTCTATAAGAAGCAGCATCCCGAAAGGATTGCAATCAATACTTTAGAAGGAGTTCATGTAGTAGATATAGATGATTTATATTTTCTTTCATCAGAAAAGAATTACACTAACTTTCATTTAGAAAAGAGCATCATTATAGCCTCAAAAGCCATTGGAGAATATGAGAAATGGTTAAATCTTGATCAATTTGTTCGAATTCATCGCTCTTATATCATTAACCTTTCGAAGGTGAAAGAATTCGACAAGAAAAAGAATGGTGTCATGTTACAGAACGAGCTTTTTATTGAAGTTTCAAGAAGTAAAAAGGATTTACTTCTTCAAAAATTGAAAATCGTCTAACTCCCGTTCGTTCACTCAATCATACACTTTATCCTTGATTTCCTACCATTTATTCATTGGTTCATCAATACCGTGTTTAGACCTCTTTATAGTGATAATTTAGCAAAGTGAAAATCAAATACCTAAAGCTTAATCACTCACTTCTAGTCTTAAAGATTGCTCTTCTCATTATGTTTTTAGCAAGCTTCTACTTGATCTGAGAACAAGAACCTCTTTGTTTATGAAAAAATCGAATCTACTTACCATCGTATTGATAGCTGTTTCTTTTGTTGCCATTTCACAACCAACTGATGGACTTATAGCTCATTTTAAAGGAGATAATAATGTAACAGATGCCTCATCTAATCAGTTGAATGGATCTCGTTCTTCAGGGGTAACTTTTGGAACAGACAGAGATGGAAACGGTAATAGTGCATTTGTTTTTAATGGGACAACCGGATTTTTGAATCTGGACCCTATTGTTGGTAGCATGGCTAACAACACAACTGGAACTTTCGCTTTTTGGATAAAGCCGGATGATGCAACACCTTCATCAACTCAATATGCCGTTTCATTTGGAGATACGAACGGATATCGTTGGATGGCCGCCTTATTTTATACAGCGGCTGATGGTTCAAGCGTCTTAAGATTTGCCGCAAGAAATAACTCTCCTATTCAATTTCTAATTGAGACATCCAATCAACTATCAGACGGAACTTGGTCACATGTGGCATGTGTTCAAGATGGATCACAGGCAAAAATTTATGTAGATGGAGTCTTTGTTAGTCAAACAGCAGTTGGTCAGCAATCTAGTCCTGGGGCATGGTTTAATAACCTTAGTGGCATTGACAACAGCCGACCCGGTTACTTAAATCAAAATAATAAAACACAAGGATACTTTAAAGGCAGCTTGGACGATATTGTTTTTTACAATCGTGCACTCACCGGAGCTGAAATTGTAGATATATATGAGCAATCCGGATCAGCAGGTGGTGGAGGTGGAGTCACTCCTACAAGTGTGGTTTGGGAGCAAAATGGTAACGATATCTATACTGACAAACAGGTAGGAATCGGAACAGAAACTCCAATGGAAAAACTATCATTGATTGATGGTCAACTCTTTATGGGTCAAAGTACCACCAATAAACTTGAAAGCGGTAGAATTCGATTTTCAGAATTTGAAAACTCCTATCAGGGATCATACATTCACTACGATGGATCTTCGAATATCCTGAGCCTAGGTGTTCACCATTCAAATGATGCAGACCCCACTAAAGATGTGGATGCTATCTCGATATTGCGATCCAATGGTAGAGTGGGGATAGGAACAGATGCTCCTGATCAGCAATTGATGGTTGATGGACACATTTCAACTAGCAAAACTTACAATACTAAAATACAATTTGTGCGGCATGGCTGGTCAGGTTCGCATGGGATCCTATTCAATTCCTACTATAATTCAACAGTTAATGGCAGTCTTGCCGCAACTGGTAATACGTTTCATGCCAATAGTGAAGGAAGTCATACAACTGGCGCAGGTGCTATCATGTTTTTTAGCAATGGCGGAACAATGGATTTCAGGATCTCAGAAAAGTCACCCGGAGCTGATCAAGCGATTGATTGGGGAGTACCAAAGATGCGGATTAAAAGAAATGGTTACGTCGGGATTGGCACTACTGAAATAGATGCAATGCTTACAGTATCGGGTAAGATTCATGGGCAAGAAGTGAAAGTAACTATAGATGCAGGGACTGGTCCGGATTACGTTTTTGAGGATGATTATGACTTAAAATCCCTTGAAGAAGTAGCTGAATATATTGAATTAGAGAATCACCTTCCTGAGGTCCCATCAGCAAAAGAAATGGAAGCAAACGGAGTTCAGTTAGGTGAAATGAATATGCTACTTTTGAGAAAAATTGAAGAGATGACACTTCATCAGATTGCACTTTTAGAGCGAATCAAGAAATTAGAAAGGGCACTAGCAAAGCAGATTGATTAAGCTGACCTTATATATCGCCACTTTTTCTATGCTAGTAGTTCCACTGGTATCCTTCAGTCAGACCAAGATTGCTGTGCCTTCTACAACGATGCAGTTTGAAGATATCCGCATGCCTAAAAAGCAACGGATAAATACAAAGAGAATAGCGCGATATAAATCAAAAAAATTGAATGACCTCAATCGATTGGTAAAGAAGCATACGAATCTTCCGAAAGAAAAATTGAATGAATATAGGTTGGTTTTTCAAGGACTTGATTCTGGTGAACTTGAGCTAATCTATTCGGAAATTAATCAACTGAGTAACTCCAATTTATATCCGGACTACTCAAAAGAGATCAATACCTATAACCGACTTAGCGAATACAACAAGGACTCTCTTAAATCCTTGAAGGCTTCAGAACTCAATAAAATTAAAAGTTATCGCCAAAATATTCCTAATAAGTATAATAAGTCAATTCTCATAGACTCCTCTGACTTTCAAAAGTTCTATCAACTCCCAGATTCATCAGTCCTCACCAGTCAAATACCAAATTATGAAGGTTACATCAAACGCGATGGGCTTGATAGCCTTGGTCAGTTTGAAAGACCAATATTAAGCGACTCTATAATTAAGAGAGACATAGAAAGACGTCTTGAAACCTTTGTTTCTGAAAAAGTGGATGCGGGAAGGTTAAATGAGTTTAACACGCAACCTGCTACACCAAAGCAACAGGTTCAGCACTACGTTCCAAGTCTTGAGAAATTTAACTATCAAAAACCCCAGATTCCTGAAAAGAAGCTATCAAAAGCCCTTCTAGAGCAAGAAAAGGAACGTAGAAAGCAGGAATTGCTGGATCAATTGAATCCAAACTCTGCAGAAGAGTATGCCGATAAAGTGACCGTTTTATCCAGATTTTCAATTGGTGGATATATGCGCTATGATGCGGCTAAAAATGCGTTAGAGTTCACGCCTCTGATTACCTATTCCCCTCTCCAAAAAGTGGCGATAGGCATTGGTTATCAAACCAATATATCACTCCAGAGCAGTGATAGCTTAAACACCCAAGGCTGGAGAGCTTTTGCTCAATACACCTTTTTCTTCACCTATTATTTACATGCAGAATCCGAATGGGTAAAACGAAATTCGGCTTTTGAAAATATGCCGGCTACCACCGAAAGAAATACATACGCTGGCATAGGAAGGAGCTTTAGGTACAAGTTTATCAGATCCAGTATTACAGCTTTATACAATTTCAATGCACCATCAGACTTAAGAACGAAAAAATTTACACTCAGACTAGGATTAACAATTAACAAATGACTTTTAAACAATTCAGTATAGGACTTTTTACGGCAATTATCATTGCCTTGGGCATCTCGATTTTCAAGCTATTCTTTGAGCAAAAAGTGGTATATGTAGAAACCAACAAGCTCCTTGAAAATTATGAGGGGATGAAAACTGCAAGAGCTGAATTTCAGCAAAAAGCGACTCAATGGCAAGCTAATATTGACACATTAAAGGCCGAGTTGGACAGAGAAATAAAAAGCTATGAGGCTGCTAAGGGCAGAATGAGCATGAAAGAGCGTGAACTCAACGAAAAGCTTATTAGCACCAAACGTCAGCAGTTTATCGATTATCAAAATGGCATTCAGCAAAAATCACAACAGGAAGATTTTCAAATGACTGAAAAAGTACTCACTGAGATTAACGCCTTTATTGAAAGCTATGGAAAGCAAAATGGATATGACTTGATTTTAGGAGCCAATAATTCCGGCAACATTGTCTACGCAAATGATTACCTGGATATCACAAGTGAATTGCAAAAAGCATTAAACGCCAACTACCAAGGATTTTGATTATTAAACTAAGACATATCAATCAAAGGCTGTCTTACAGTACCAGCGTGTTACTCATGGCGATGATCTTGCTGCTTGGATGTACCACACCTGAGTATATGGAGGAGGTAGAGCTACAGGAGTTTATAAATAAGGAATCCAATGGCTTGACACGATCCATCGAGACAGGAAAGGTAACCATGAAAATGAGTTATCGTCCAATCGACTTCATGGTTTGGCAGGAGATTGACAATGAGATTGATTCTGCTAAAATCAGTCAAGCTTTTGATAATTATGATCAGTACCTGTACTACGTCATGCAGCTTTCCGCTGGAGAAAGAGATGCCCTGTACGGTTCGGCTGTAAATCAGTCGGACTTTAGCGATAAGCTTCAAACGCTATCATTTCGTATGCCACAATACATAAATCTGACGACATCAGAAAACGACACGATTCCGCTAGCAGATGCTTATTACAGTCGGATGTTTGGTATGAGTGCTAGCAGCGATGTATTGCTGGTATTCAATAAAGAGCAGATCAAATCTGACGAATGGATTTCAATTAATACGCAAGAATTCGGATTTAAGACCGGTAGAAGAAGTTTCCGATTTGATCTAAAAGACATTAAGAATACACCTAAACTAATACAACTCAAACCTTACCATGAAATTTTTGAGAAGAACTAAAAAAGTAAGTGCCATCCTCAACCTAAATAGGGGTATGCGTCTTCACTCACCAACGAAGACGATTCGTAAGCACATCAAAGTAATAGCCGCATTTTTTATTGTAAACTTTCTCTCCAGTTTGTTTGCACCAAATATCGCCTATGCCTTGACTTCAGGACCAACTGCGCCAGAATCTTTCTCTTTTGAACCAGTAGATATGACCGATGTGGTCAATCTTCAAACAGGAGATTTTGTGTACGGAGTTCCGCTAATGGAGGTGCCTGGACCTGGTGGAGGTTTTCCAATTAACCTCTCATATCATGCAGGAATCCAAAACGATCTTGATGCTTCATGGGTAGGACTGGGATGGACCCTCAATCCCGGTGCTATTTCCAGGTATGTCAATGGTATGCCAGATGATCACAGAGGCAAAACAAACACACAAAGAGACTTTTGGTCAGGTGGAGAAACTACGTATAATTCTTATGGGGTATCGTTTGGTGTTGGTGATTTTGCATCTGTGTCAGCCAATGTAATCACGGCAAATGATAGCTACAGGGGAACTGGTTTGGGATATTCACTTGGAGGATCTATTGGAGATCAGTTCTCTCCGATTGGTTTAGCTGGAAGTGTGGGAAAAAGTCCTTTTGGAGGCTATAATGCTAGTATAGGCATAGTCGGAAGTAAAGGTTTTGGGGCCTTGGGTGTTAATGGATTTGCTGGAATCAATTATTCAGAGGGACAGGGGCTTAGCGCTGGATTTAGCGGGGGCATTTCCGTTGGTTATAGTAATAAAAATGGTAAGCGAGTTTCAGCTTCTTTATTAGGAGCTTCAATTAGTACCGCAGGTGGGGGTGTAGGAGTCTCAGTGGCTGGTGCCTCGACTTCTCAGCATAACTCTCAATCTGGTAAAATAAGTACCAGCTCCTCAAGTAGTGGAATTACCATTCCAATACCAGTAGTGCCGGGTTTATCAGTAAGTCACAAAAGAACGTATGTCAGATACTGGAGTGATGAGACCGAAGGGGTTACCATCAATGGAGCTCTATACAACGAGAAGCCAAGCTCTAACAATTATGAGAACAGATCATATGATACATATGAAATCGAAGATCGAAAATCTTTCTCCGGTTTATATGCTATCAAATTCGCTGGAGGATCCGGTACGCTTAGTAATGGCTTACAACTCGCTGCTGTCGAGATGGAAGATCGACTTAAAAAGAGTCCTGACAATGCTACTCTCCTGGATTATGATTCTTATAATGTAAATGCACAGGGCCTTGCTGGTGGAATTAAACCTTATTACTACCAATCTTACTTGAATAGAAGGACCTTGAAACGTCATGAAGATGGATCGGATGTCTATGATCTTAAAAATATTCAAATGCCAGGTGCAGGAGATCAGTTACGTCCACACTTTCGATTTGTTGGTGATTTTGGAAATAAGTTAATCCAAGGTGAACATTTTGCTCAGGCTTCTATGAGTAGTAGCAATCCAATATTTATTCAGTTCAATGGTGAGATGAATTCCTTCGAATTGAAAGTAAACAGTTCAAGTAATTATCGTCAGGAAGTTACTGGTAGTAAGAATGTTAAGCCAATATATGGAGGGAATAATTTGCTCACTGGGTTTGAAGTGACTAATGAAACAGGTGTTGTTTATGAATTCAAGCAACCAGTTTATGCTAGTACCGAACATGTCTATTCAGAAAACATTGACAAAAGAAAGGGTCTTGAAAACGATCAACCGGTCGGTGGCCATGCATTCAATCACCTGAAGAAACCAGATAAATATGCTTATAGCTGGCTTTTAACTGCCATGAAAGGGCCGGATTATGTTGATAGAGGCGATGCTGGCCTATCGTCAGATGATTGGGGATATTGGATAGAATTTGATTATGGAAAATGGACTAATGACTATGGATGGAGAACACCAGATTCGGGATTTACAAAAGATATTGACAATAACTTTCAGTCTTTTTCTCAGGGATACAAAGAGCTGTATTACCTAGATGCAATAAAAACAGCCACTCATACTGCTTTATTTACAAAGTCAATTCGTAAAGATGGTCACGGAGTTGCCCTGGAGAAAAACCTCGTGAAAGTCCAGAACAATAATTATGATGTAATAATTGACGATGGAGGTTACGATCCTAAAGAAAAAGCAGTATTGGTTGGAGAGGCTAATTGCTCTCCATCAGGATTAAATGTAGATCTACCGGTTTATGGATACAGTTATCCTACTAGTACGTTAAAGCTTGATAATATCATGCTTTTTAAGAATGAAGATTTAGAGCCATTGGATATACAAAAAAACCGAAGTAATTATTTCAGCACTTTTACAATTACGGGCATTTCTGGATGTACCCCTGGAAGCTTTACACAGCAAGTACATACTTCAAACAGTGTGTGGGATGAAATGGATGCAGCGGATTATCCTAGTTTGCAAGATTTAGCTATTAGAACAATAGTTCTGAAGACAGACTACAGTCTAAGTAAAGGGACGTCTAATAGTTTTAGCAATGATAACCTTTACAAAAAAGATCCTGTTTTATCTTCTTCTAGAAATGGAAAACTGACTTTAAAAGAGCTCGTTTTTAAAGGCAAGGGAGGCATTAAGCGAATGCCTTCACAAAAGTTTAAATATGATGTTGATTATCCTACCTATTCAACTTCAGTTCGTAATTCAAGAGGCACTGCCAATGGTGCGAGCAAGCTTTATTTAAGAAATTGGGAAGGACTTGAAAATGGAGATCTTGTTAAAGTTTCATATGAGGGTGGTAAGGTTTTTTGTCATGCAAAAGGGATTCGAATCATTTCCGGCATTTCCTACATGCTTGTTGAAACAATAAATGAAACATTGTTCCAACCCGGCTTAGCCACGGTTCAATACTCAAAAACAAAAAATCCAGGATATTCTAGGACTCACAAAGACATATGGGGCTTCTTTAAAGCTGATTTTGAGAATACAGAAAAGAACAATCTGGATAAGATGACCACCGAGGTTTCGGGTCGAAATGTGGATGTCTGGAGTCTGAGAGGAATTACCAGTCCTCTGGGAGCTAAAACAATCATTGAATATGAATCCGATACCTATGGAGAAAGTGTATTCACTAAATCATACCCTTTTATATTAGATGATGAAGACTTATATGATAACGATTCAAAATTTATAACAGGTACTCTCAATTATCCTGGTTCTAGACCCTCTGAAGGATCTGTAAAAATATATTATAAGGAGTATCCAAAAACAACATGTGCTCAATATGTTACAGAGGGATCAACTACTACTTGCGTCAGATACAATCACGATTTCAACAATCCAATCATTAGATACGCGGAGTTAAATGATGTCACATTCAGCGGGTCTGGTAATAATATTTCGTTTCAATTTTTGCCGAACAAAGCAAATACTCATAATCTGATAGAAGTGACTTATGTCAATATCCACTTTCTCCAACAACCTTTCTATGGTGGTGGCTTGAGAGTAAAATCGATTGAAAGTCATGACCCGGTCACAAAAGTTTCCAATAAAATCAATTACGAGTACTTCGACGTTGATAGAATCGGAGATTTTTCGTCCGGAGTTACATCTTACGAGCCTATTATCACAGATCCCGTTTTCCAAGACCTCAGCGAAGAAGAAAAGAAAATATATGCACATGAAAGTGGCAATGATCTTTTAGGAAACGTAATGAATTACTCCAGATTCATGCCTGGACCAGGGGTGTTTTATAAAAATGTTACTGTAAGTGCAGAAACCTTTAGAGATCAGGAACAAATAGGACATTCACAAGGTAGGACGGAATATGAATTCCATACTTACAAGCGATCTATGTTGAAGTATCGCAAATATGGTTATGATTCTGATAATCAGGGAACTAGCACCTATCAAGGAACAGAATTCACCGCTGCGCAAACACGAAAATTAGAGATTAAGAACCTTTCTTCACTAGTTGGCGCAATGAAGTCCGTCTCCTATTATGATGCTGATGATAACATTCTATCGAAGAGTGAAACCGGATACCTGCATGATGACAGTGGATTGATTGAGAATAAATTCGAGGGGCAAGGAATTATAGAAGAAGTTTTCGTTAATGGAAGATTTACGAAAACTAATAACGATGATTGGAAGGCAGTAGGAGTTGTTAGCTCTGCTATGGAATATCCTTCAATTCAAGTAGGAGAACGTCATTACAATTACAAAACGGGAATTGAAACTGTTTCTTACAATGTCGCTTTCGATCACCTTTCCGGGCAATTAACAGAGTCTGTCACATCGGATGGATATGGAAATCACTATTTGAACAGAACAATCCCAGCGTTTAGGGTCTCAGCCTATGCATCTATGAAAGACGATAATTTGTTGGGCCAGCAAGCGGGTAATGAAACCTGGCTAATTGGTGCCCCAAGTGTAGAAGGTTCAACCGATGTTGAGCAATTTTTGATGTTGAACAGAGAGCCCTTTGTTAAACTTGGGTTGGTTGGAGCATCTGCTACGACCTGGAAAAAGTTTGGTAACACCATTGACGGTGTTGTCACCGAAATACAAGGTCAGAGTGGTATTTGGAGACAGAGGGGACAATACGCATGGGTAGGTGATGAATCAAAGGATAAAAATGAAGATGGAACTGATAAACCAATCAACTATCAGTTCTTTAATTATGCAAGCGAATCGTCTAACGGACCTAATTGGCAGAGAAACTCATTGATTACCAAATATGATGTGAACTCTCATGCGCTCGAAGTAAAGGATATTAATGGCAACTTTGCTGCCACGAAATTTGATAGCCAAAATGAACGTGTATTTGCTACAGTAGCCAATGCTAAGTACGATGAATTTGCTTTCTCTGGTGCCGAAGATGAAACAGTAGAAGATGGCGGAATTCATTATTTCGGAGGTCGCGTACAAAAAGGAGGAACTGTTGTAGAAAAAACCGAATCAAATTCGATTCCTGTTCATACCGGTAAGCGCAGTATTAAAATAACAGGTACTGGCCAGGCTTTTCGATATTGGGTGCCTCAGTCTGCTGCAGGTAAGATTTACAGAACTTCTGTATGGGCCAATCACGCCGATGCGCAGATAAGATATAAAGTTGATGGGGGAACGGTCAAAGTGACCAGAACTAACGAAAATAAAAAAGCAGGCGATTGGTACTTAATTGAAGCGGAGATACCTGTTCCGTCTTCATTTACTGATTTAGAGGTATTCACACGAAGAGGTTCAAGTACGGCTACCATTTATTGGGATGATTTTAGAATTCACCCAATAGACGCTACAATGACCAGTTATGCTTATAACGAATGGGGAGAGCTTTCGGATATCTTAGATGCTAACAACCTCTTTACGCACTATGATTATGATGCGATGGGACGTTTAAAGTCCGTGACGCGAGAGACATTTAGCGACGGGCCAGTTAAGATTTCTAATACGAGCATTTACTATTCTAAGAATGGTACTGATCAATCCCTTTACGGTAGAATACAATCTTCGAGTAACAATAATGTAGTTAATCTAAGCGTAGATTTTACCAATACAGGGTCTGATAATCTTACTTACAAATGGAAAGTAGGCAGTAGTAGCCACACCACGAATAAAAGTACGTATGGATACGTGGTTAATAGCTCAAACTCGGGTTATAAAGATGTCATTGTCGAAGTAATTGATAATGCAAACGGAACTTCATTTACTGCCTTCGATCGAATTTTCTTTAGGTATTGTACTCCTGCTGGTCAATGGCTGGGTAATGCATATTGTGAGATGGATTACGTGGAAACGAATGAAGGACAGACCTTATGCTACACAGGTAGATTGGTGCGAAACAAATCCAACGGAAATTGTTTAACACCTACTGTCGTGGTTATCGATTCTAATTCACCTCAATGTTTGGATAATTGCTCAGAGGAGTGCCCTCCGGGTCAAATCTGTGAAATTGAACAACAATAAAATCACCATCATGCGATATACAATATTCACATTCATTTTTTTAGTTTCTTTGTCCGCTTTCAGTCAGGGAAGTGTCAGTGTTGTGGCAAGTCTAGGCGAAACTAACTGCCCGGGAGTAGAACTTACTTACTCCGCCTCTGTATCTAATTATACAGGACCCAGTAGTTGCATCAACTATCAATGGTCGGTAAGCAATAACGGGACTGTTACCGGTTATTCATCTAATCAAAGCTCGATTGATGTGATATGGGCTTCCGGTAGTACTAGTGGCACGGTATCAGTTACTGTAACCTCAGGTGATGGCGGATTTGAAGAAGAGCAAGGCCCATCTAATCCAATTGGACCTGGCGAACCTGAGTCTAGCTGCCCCTTTCTGCTGGATGATGATTCCAAAGTTTTCAATTTAGGATCAGTTGCGCAGGGAAACATCAGCTCTACCAACAGTCACAGTGGTATCTTTTGTCCGGGAAGTACCGCACAATTGAGCGCTTCTGTTACCGGAGACGCAGTTTTTCTAGGGTGGTACAAGAATGATAATCGAGTTTCTCAAAGCCTGAATTATACAGCTACCAGTGCGGGTACATATCAGGCACGTGCGCAATTGTCTTCTACCTGCGTCAATGAGACGATAACCTCAAATGAATACTTATCAGGTCCCTCAGGATACACACAAGGTACACCAGTGGGTGATCGAACGGTCTATAAAGGAAAGAAGGTCTCTGGAGATGTTCGCGTAATCAATAGCAATGCTAAAATCGATCGGTGGCGAATAAAAAGAGGAAATAACGATTGGGAAACGTATAAAACGGTTCCTTCAAATACTTCAGGTATTCATGTATTGAACTATATCGATGAGATTTTTAACGAAACTACCTTATTTAAGGCTCGTGTAAAACAAGATTGCTCGGGGAATCCTGCAGAATTTCTACCAACGATTACCATAAATGTTATAGAATACATTGCTGATTATCATTCGATTACTACAACCGCATTTGATAATGAAGGTATTATTGGTAAATCAGCTAGCTATTTTGATAATGCCGGAAAATCACTACAGTCCCAATCACTAAGTCCGGAAACGGATGAAATTTTTGCCAGTGAGCCTTTAGTTGATAATTATGATAGAGTAGTTGGACAGACGCTAAGTGCTCCAATTGGTAGAAATTCATTTGGATTCAAAGAAGATTTTATCACGGTGGATGGAAATAAAATTAATGAGTCAGATTGGAGCGGAGCGAATCCGAAGATTATTGACAAATCAGAGCCAAACACATTAGGCCATTATTACAGTAGCAATAATGCCTCTGATGATGGATTGATTCCGGAAACGAGTTACCCTTATACCGTTAGCAATTATTATGAGAATGGAAGCGGAGAGCAGAAAACTTCAACGTTACCAGGAGATCATCATTTTCTCGAAAGTGGTAATAATGGCATTCAAAAGACTTTACCTGTCCTTCAAGGAGAGTTGCGCTATTACTCTGAATTAAGAAATCTGATAGTTGGCCAAGGTGGCATCCCTGAAAGACTTGTTAAGCAAGTAGCGATAGACGCAAATGGGAATGAGGCAATTATTTACAAAAACGATGCAGGTCATACCATCGCAACTGCAATCAGTGGAGGGCCAAAGTATGCAGAAGCAGTAACGCATACAAATAATGGAGCATGGATAGAGATACATATCCCAAAGGGCCAGGCACGCTCGTTTAATACGTATGAGGTGGTTGACCTAGTATCCGGAAATACCGCCACTGGAACCATTGGTCAGGGGCTTTATAAGATGAGAAAGTCTTCAGGGACACTTAGTTATAAACTGACTTATACCAGTTTTACGTACAATTTTTATGACAACAAAGGCCGATTAGTTGCATCCATGACCCCAATGGGAACACAGCAAATTATTAGTCAGGGGGGTATAGGTTCGATTGTAGGGGTCACCGACTTACCATATACCACCCTTTATGAATATGATTTCCGGGGTAGGTTGGCATCTATGACAGAACCAGATGCAGGAACTTCACGATTCAAGTATCGAAAGGATGGGCAGATACGCTTTTCACAAAATGCCTATCAAGCATCTTTTGAAAATGGTACAAAGCCAAGATTTTCATACACCGAATATGATCAACTTGGAAGACCCATTGAGTCAGGAGAATTTATCGAAGCTTTTGATGTACCATCTGCAGATAAATTAAAATTTAGTGGACAAGAGATCACCACTTTGTTAAATAAAACTGGAACAACAGCTCAGATAACATCTAGTCGCAGGTTTGATTGGATCAAAACATATTACGATGTTGGGGCGCTACCATCTCTTCCATCTAATTTTTCAGGAGAGTTTGCTTTGGCACAGGAATTTGTTGCTGGAGCAGTTTCTTCAACTGAGTCAGAAGACGTTCAAACCTGGTATAGCTATGATGAGCTAGGACGGGTTACATGGTTTCTACAGCATTACAAAGAGCTGGATAAGCACTTCCTGATCCAGTATGAATATGACTTTCTAGGGAATGTTACGAAGGTAGCATTCCAACCACAGACCTATGGGCAGCAGGTAAGTGAGGCCTTCTGGCACTACTACACCTATGATAAGAATCAAAGACTAAAAACCGTAGAAACATCAGTTCATCCTGATAACGAAAAGTACCTTCACGCGACTTACGAGTATTACGCTCATGGTCCATTGAAACGTGTGGTGTTAGCTGAAGATCTTCAAGGAATCGATTATGCCTATACTCCGCAAGGTTGGTTAAAAGCGATCAATCACCCAGTCAGAAGTCATGATCCGGGCGGAGATGGAAGCAATGGGGTGCATCAGGATTTTTTCGGAATGACTTTGGAGTATTATGAAGGTGATTATGCCAGATCGGACAAGCAGATTGGATCGTTGGATTTGGATGATAATCAAATTCCTCAGCAGTTTAACGGGAATATCAGAGCTACGATTTTTGGTGAGGGAACCAATGGTGGTTACAGCACAAGTTATGAACAGGCCAAATTCTATAATCGTCCTGCCTCCTTAAATTATAAAGACCCATTAAGCACAGATCTGAATAAAAAGGCAGAGAAATCCATCACACTAACCGATGGGTTTAATTCCAACGGTCATTCGGTATCCTTACAAATTACCCCTGATGTACCAGCCAGCACGCGAACAGTAGATCTCGAGAAGGGTGAAGTGTATGCTTATCAATACGACGAGAAGTATCAGCTCAAAACGGCTGATTATACAGCAGACGGAAGTGTGACGAATAAATTTGATGTAAGTGTTGATGGGTATGATGAGAATGGAAACATCAAAGGAATAGATCGATATGGAGACAATCCGAATTCCTTAAGAGACAATTTCAAGTTTCATTACGATGACGAGGTGGATCCTGTCATTATAGGAACAGAACTGGATGATGCAGACAATATTGCTACGAATAGACTGCTCAAAGTAGATAATTACATAGATCGTATTCATTATAATGAAATAGGGCAGGTAACAGGGATTGAGTATACGGATCCTGAAAGAACGGATATTGAGATTTACTACAATGTGTCCGGGAAAGTAACTGATGTTTGGGACGTTTCGGTACCTTCTTCACCAGAGTTGATTATATCCTTTGCATACGACGATCGAGGTTTCCGCATGATGAAGAAGATCGGTGAGGTTGAAGAATGGTATGTGAGAGATGCTTCTGGTCAGGTAATGGCGATTTATCACAGAGATGTGAATCCATCAACTTCTAACCTGCCGGCACAGATCGAGTTACCTATTTATGGTGCTACGAAGCTGGGAATGGCATTCAAGAACCCGGATCATTATAAATACATTTATGAGTTGACGGATCATTTAGGAAATGTGCGTGCCATTGCCACAAAACTGGGAGTTCAAGCCACCGCTTCCATGGAGCCGAAGAACAATACCCATGAGTCCCAATACTTTGACAACCTGACAAGTTCACGACAGAAAGATGTGACCAATGCTTACAGAGGCACGCACATGGCACATTTGGATGAAACCCAGCCCATTGGACCTACGACAACTTTACGGGTTAAACAAGGTGATCAAATCAATCTGGAAGTATTTGTTAAATACGACGATGCGGCTAATCCATCAACCGTGGCAAGTGGTCTATCGGACTTACTGGATAATCACGTAAACGATGCAGCAGTTGGGGTAGAGGGAGGCAGCCTGACAACCGCTGCTGCAGCTAACCTTGCCGCTGTGTTAAGTGGCGTTGGTTCCGGGAATGGACAGCCTAAAGCCTACATTCAGTATGTTCTATTTAATGAGGTTTATGAAATGGTTGGCAGTGATTATGTGGCGGTTGAAAATGGTGTTGCAGTGTCTGGAAATGCAGACTGGAAGCAAGTTACCCTGACAGGTCCTGTTACGGAAGATGGCTTTTTGTTTGCCTATTTGGTCAACGAATCAAACTTGGATGTCTTCTTTGATGATTTCACGTTTTCAATTATCGGTAATCGCATGATTCGGGCAACTGACTACTATCCATTTGGAGCGGTTGCGAAGGTTTGGCAAAATCCGGAGCAAACACAACAGGAACCCTATCGCCATGGCTACCAGGGACAGTATGCAGAGCAGGATACAACCACAGGATGGAATGCGTTTCAGTTGCGGATGTTTGATCCATTAATAGGTAGGTGGTTGCAAGTGGATCCTTACAGACAATTTTCCTCATCCTACATTGGAATGGGTAATAATCCTATCAAATACACTGATCCGGATGGCGGATGCGTTGACGCTGATAAAAACCCTATTCCCTGTCCGAAAGGTGTAGAAGATGGAATGGACGGGTTTCATACTACAATACTGGATGAATTTGCAATCACGACATCTAGAATGACTGAGTGGCAACAAATCCGGTATGACATGGGATTAAATATTTTGCAAAGGCAATTAATCAAAGATCCTTCATTGAATAGCGGTGTTAATAGAATAGTTTGGAGTGGATACTATAGAAGAGATTTCAATAGTTTTTTCACAGGTTATGGAGTCGAGGCGAACCTGTATATTGGTTTAGGAGGTGGGGTATCTATTGACAGAATTCAAGATTCGCAAGGTGGAAATGACTTATACATATCTTTTAGCGGTGGATATGGTGCTGATATTTCAGCCGAAATGCATGGAAGCGCTTTTGATCATACTCCAGGTCCTGATGCAATTGTAGGAGGTAGCTATTTTTGGGGAGCCGCTTATGGGCCTGTTTCTTATCAAAGATCGGGAACAATGCAGTATAGCTCTGAAACTGGCCTGACATTAGGAAGATATTATCAAAATCAAGTAGGGCTGGGTGTAGGAACGCCATATTTAGTAGGAGGAGGAAAAGGAGGTTTAACCTATACAATTAATCTTTCAGATATTGCAAGATATTTTCAAGGATATCAAACAAGATCTTATCATGAATGATGAATTAGGAAAACAAATAGCTGACTATTTTAAAAAAAGGATTCAAAAAACTAAAGGAATTCTTATCGCTACTGTTTTGATAATTACATTTATAATAATTCTTTTAGAATTTATTTCCCCTGATTTCATCAACGTGTATAATAAATGTGACGAGGCACAGGAAATAAATGAAATGACGTTTAAAGGTGTTATTAGTAAGAAAAGGAATCCAAATTCTCAACATGGTTTACATTTCCTAGTAATCACATCTCAAAATGAGAAAGAAATTGTATTAGTTCTCGATGGTGATTCGATAAAGAGCAGCTCAAGTGGTCGGAGCTATCTATGGGAGTTCTTAAATGTTGGAGATTCCGTACTAAAACGTTCCGGTACCTTCGAAATTTCTTACAAGAAACCTAAAGGAGTTTGGGAAATACAAGCTATGGGCTTTAACCTTTGCGAATAGTAACCTCCTCACTAGTCCAAGGATGTAAGAATTAAAAATAGTAAGCTGGCGCAAGCGTCCGCTTGTGCTTAATAATTAAATAAGTAGCATTGAAAGGTCCAAGTGGATACTTGAACCAGGTAGGGAATAGTAACATCCTAGTCAGCGTCTGCAACGCTTATAGAATCACTTCACTTATTTAGTCAAGGATGTTAACAATTTGAGAATCTCTTCGAGTTTCCTGACAGCTTTGGACTACTTGCAGCTAATTTTGGATGATTGATAAATTCAATGACCATTCAAGAATCAGGAAATTATCTTCCCAAAGGCAGTTTCATTCCTAAGTAGATAGCGACATTGTTTAGTTTGTAGCGGGAGGTGTTCGACAAAGCATCTTTAAGAGTGCCAAAAGCCATCGAATCATTAAACTCAACAAATAGGCTGTTCAAACCAATATTATAGTCTAAAATTATACTAGCCGAAGCAATTGGTTCCAGATTATTTATCTCGAATGTCTCAGATCTAATAAAAATATTATTACCATTAATTTCATCAATTATTCTTTCCTGATTTTTGAAGGTTGAAAATCCTGCACCTGCTCCTAAGTGAAAATTGAGTTTAATATTATCTGAGAGATATGCTATTAAATATTTAGCTCCCAGACTTGCTCTAATTGAACTATAATCGAAGATAGTTTCAAAAGCCCTTGTTTCGTTAGAATAATCAATCTGATAACCCTTGTAATAAAGAAAGGAAAGTGAAGTGGTAAAACTTATTCTTTTTCTGGATCCCTTATTAAACCTTATTTTCAGGTTCAAACCTGAGGTACTTGGTGCATGATGATTAAACTCTTCCATTGATGAGTTCGCTGATTCAACACTAAAGCTTCCAAAACCTGAACCTAACGATAAGTCTAGAGTGTTTACCTCTTTCTTGCTCATGTAAGCTTGTGCAGTCTTGTTTAGGCATCTATGATAAGATAGGAAGAAGTCAGCTAGAGACTTGTCCGATAATTCTAGGCTTTTGATCTTACCAGTAAGATCATAACAATTGTTTACCAAAACAGCACTGATATTGGCTTGATAAAAATTATCTGCCTTAAGTAAAAGATATAATCTTTTGGAGGGTGCTCGATAGGCATACTGTCCTTGAAAATAGTATAAAGGAACATCACCATCTACTATTACTCGAATAAAGCTGGGCTCAAGTCTGTTTAACTCTATTCCCAATTGATTAGAAATATATACCCTCCCTTTTTTGTAACCATAAGAAAGTATTTGTTCTGGATTATAATTTACTTCATTGTCGTTTTTGAATTTCTTGAAAATACAGATTTTTTCACTTGATGCATCACCTTGTTTTTTGACTAATCCATCAATTGTATCATATTGCTGAGTTACTATAAATCCTTGATTAAATTCCTGCGCAGACAAAAGCGTTGCACAAAAAAAAATAATGAAATAGAAACAGAAATTAGCCTTCATATCATTTAGTTTGCGATGGAATTTTGGTAATTTAAGATGCTTAAAATGATCCCAAATATGCAAATAAAATCCCACACACTAGTTTGTGTGTTTTTAATTTTACTAGTAAGCTGCACAGAAGATGAAATAGGACGACCATACCCCAGGGTTATCACAGAAGGTGTATCTAATGTTTCGGAAAAAGGAGCGGTTTTCAAAGGAAGAATTAGTTCATATGGCAAAGAAGAAATTTCTTCAATTGGATTTGTTTGGAGCCTAAAATCCAGTCCTAATCTTAATTCATCAACAGATGAGATGGTTTATATGTCTCTTGATGATGTAAAGGGGAATCAATTTCAATTTGAGCTAAGATCTACACTTGAGCCTGATGAGAAATATTGGGTTAGGGCGTTTGCAACGCAAGGAGATTTAAGAATATTTGGTGATACCACCTCCTTCATTAGCAGTGGAAGTTTTAGTAATCCTGTGGTACAGAATTTTGAACCAAAAAGTGGAACTGATTCCACCGAAATTATAATTTCAGGAGAGGGATTTAGTCATAAACCATCCGAAAACTTAGTGTTCTTTAATTCGCTTCAAGCTTCTGTCGTAGAAAGCAATACAGAAGAATTAAAAGTGCTGGTGCCTGCCGGAATCGAAACTAGGGAATCTAGTCTGAAAGTTTTAGTAACAGGAAATGAGTTTGAAGTTGATGGGAAATTTATAAGAGAAGCTCCGGAAATAATATCTGTTAGCCCAATCAAAAGCGCATGTGGAACGGCTATAACAATTAATGGCTCAAATTTTAGTACGCTCGAAAGCGGAAACAAGGTTTACTTTGGAGATATTCCTGCGCAGGTTGTGTCATATTCGTCGGGTAAGATTATAGCAATTGTTCCAAATGGATTGAGTCCAGATCCATTGAAAATTAGGGTCGAGGTTGCAGGCCAAATGAGTATTAGTAGCACAAATTTTGATTCGGAATCTCCGATTGTGAGTTCATTTTCACCTACGAGTGGTACAGATAATGATGAAATTACTATTGTTGGATCGAACTTTGGGAATTCACCCGAAGGAGTAAAGGTGTTTTTTGATGAATTAGAAGCTAATGTTGTTAGCGTAATTTCCAATAAAATTATAGCCACTGTACCAGCAAATATTTCAACTAGTGAGGTTGATTTAATTGTGGAGGTGGGATGTTCAGCGCCCGACGTTTCAGCTGTCAAGTTTCACCGTTTGGCTCCTGAGATTACTGATTTCAATCCTAAAAGCGTAAGCTGTTCTGAGATAGTAACGATTACAGGAAGTAATTTTGGAACTGCACTAAACGCAAACAAAGTATTAATAAACGGTAATGAAGTTACAATCATAGGAGCCACCTCAAATGCGCTTGAAGTACTTGTTCCAATTGGTGTTGATGGAAGCTATAATATCCAGGTAATAACTGCTTCACAGGCTGATATCTCTGATGAGCAACTCGAAATTGTGAGTGATGCGCTTTGTGCTAAAAATTTGATAGCTTTTTACCCATTTAATGGAAATGCAAATGATGAAAGTAATAATTCAAATCATGGAGTTGTGAATGGGGCCATCTTGACAACCGACAGAAATGGTGAGCAAGATGCCGCTTATCAATTTGATGGAATTAATGATTACATTTCTTTGGGGACTTCAAATGTTTTTTCTCTTGGCGAGTATTCCGAGTTTACTATATCTGTTTGGATATTGAATTATACAGCAACCATAGCAAACAATAAAAGCGAAACAGTTTTTAGTAAATATATTTCTGCTGGAAACAATAGGATTTATGATCTTTATTTAGTTTCAGATCATAACCTTCGGTTTGCCGCATGGGAAAATGGGGCAAGTAGCAACAGAAATTCGGTTGAAAATCCGGTTGATAATAATTGGAACCACTTAGCAATTGTGAATGATGGAAATGACTATATTTTTTATTTGAATTCGACTGAAGTTGCAAGGACCAGTAAAACCTTCGAAATTAAAACAAGTGGCTCAACATCAGTTGAGACTTTATTGGGTGCTTTGCGTTTTTCAAAAACAAATTACGACGGTCCGTTCAATGGAAAAATAGATGATTTCATGCTTTTTAACAGAGCCCTCTCTGCATCAGAGATCGTAACATTATATGATTGATAAGCACTGTTTGATAAAATCTAATAAATGGTTATTTCTCTGATTTCAGCAAGATGAGAATATTGTCAATATGGTTATCACTTGACAGTTTTGGACTACTTGCAGCTAATTTTGGATGATTGATAAATTCAATGATTTTTTCATTTAGGTCTTGCTGATCGGAATAGGGAACCAATACTTCTTTTAGCTTTTCATCTACAGGGTAGAACGAAGGAATAAGCGATCGTATTCCATACTCCATTGCATTATTGATGTTTCCAGAAATCTTGGTTTCCCCGTAGTATTCGGTCCAGATATGATGCCTGGTCTCCTCAACTATGGGTGCAACAAGTACATCCGTATAGGCTACAAGCTCCTGCAATTTTTCGTCCGAAATAAACCGATCAAAGGTGACCACCTGAATGTGATTTGTTTCAAGCGACTTGAGTTTCTTAACAACCCTTTTTCCATAGCTGCCATATGGCTTGCCGGCCAACGTAATTTTGATAGAAGGTACAGATTTAGATTGTAAGGATTGGATCAATTTTGCTATCACATCATAATCCCTACGCCTTCTGTCAATCGTTCCGATCACCGTGATGCCAAAATAATCTTTCTCCTTTTTCTGAATGGATTTTGTCGTAACCCAACTAATTGGTTTATCACAAAACTGCCTGGAGAATCGAGAATAGTTGCTTTTTGCATAATCCAACATAAACTGGGATGGAAACAAAAAATGATCCACTCGATCTAAAAATCGCTTTCTGAAGTACAGCTCTCGTTTCAGTAAAAGAATTCTGACCAAGTAAGAAAAGTCTTTCCACAGGAAGAAGGGACTCCATCTAAGCTTGATTTTACTTCTATCAAAATAAGCATGAATATTATGAACAATTACGGCTAAGGGAGCCTGGAATTTAAGACGATTAAGTTCAGAAAAATGAGTCTGGGCAGTGGTAAATAAGATGAGATCCCACGCCTTATTTAGGATTTCGTGATTATTAAAAAATGAAAGTATAGACTTTTCCTTATCAAGTATAAATAGGTTCTGGAGTGGTCTTTCAAATGAAATCTGCTGATAAATATTCTTTCTTGTTGCCAGCCCAAGCTCTACATGTGAATCAGCGAGCTGGTTACAGATTCCCTGAACGACTTCAGGATGATAGTCCAATTCTATAAGAAGTACTCTCATTTTTTTACAGATTCGATACCCTTTTTTAATTGAGCAGAATAGTAATCAGCATCCCAAATAGGGGAGGTAAGCAGTTCCTGTAATTTAGGGTTGTCTTCTTCAATTTCAACTGCTAAGCCACAAGATCTTGCTTCCAGCAAAGATCGTTCACCTCCACCATGGACTTTACATGGGACATAACAAATTCGGGATACGTGATATTTAGAAGCCAGTTTCTCATAGCCCTGAAAATCTTCAACTATAACTCCATCTGATCTTAATTTTGTCAACAATCCCTCACTCTTACGATCCCGATTTTTTAAGTCACCTATAAGCAGTCGATTTCCATTTTTAGCAAGCAGCTTACCAAGCCTTTTATAGGTCCTCGGGGCACCTACTACAATGTAGTCGTATGTTTTATGAGTGTTTTCCGGAGTTGGAATCATGACCTCTCTATCTATCCCAAACGCATGAAAGGCTTTTGAATGTCGAACGGATCTCTTTCTGTACCATTCTGTTTCAAACCAGACCACATCATAAAATACTTGTTCATCCTCTTTTGGCCTATGGTTGCTGGCAGATATCATCAATCCTAAATAGGGATTTATCTGCTTACTGTTTTTGCGTAAGAAATAATCCATTGAAGTTCGCCATGCAGACTTTACAATGATAAAATCGTGTTCATTAAGTTCTTTCAGAAGCTTGGATGAATCTTGCTCTTGGAAGAAGATGAGTGTGACCTTAAAGTCCGCCTTCAATCTTTTTATAGCTTCCGTAAATCCATCATGCCAATTTTTGAATTTATTGCTTTGAGGATTAATGGCCACCAGTACACCCACATTTTGAACTGAATGAGGTGTAACAGTTCTATCTATTCTTCCTAAGTAAAAGAAGTACTCAAGTAGTCGGAGATATTTTCTTATCCTAGCTCTTATCATTCCTAAGAATTTGGATGCTTTTTTCAAGTTCCAGGTCTATTTGGCTGATCCTGGAATCAGTACTTAGGTAATAGGATGGCTTTGTCAAGAAAGCATTGATGCTTCGATTTAATTTTGAGCTATTTAATCCTTTTATCACCTTCAAATATCCGTTCTTCAATCGGTAATTCTTTGAAGTCCCAATTACTTTTTGGTAAGCTCCACAATCAATGGCTTGACAGTCATTTAAGCCTATACTTTTTTGCCAATCGGTCCATTTAAAAGTGTTTACAGCTTTATTTTCAAAGTTTGCGGCTAGGAAATCCAGTTGAATCCATGGCACTCTTAATATATCTGCGACTATAGCCCCGTGCATGGCTTCAGCGATGATGTTTTCACTTTTTGCTATCTCGTAAAGTGTATGTTCAATTCCTTGGGGGATCTGTGGATCTATCACATGGACCCCCGTTTCTTTTTCAAATTTTTGCCAGTCGATATATGCAGACGTTCGAAAATAGGGAATAATGCTCGTATGATAGGTTTTTGGAGTTTTTACTAACGATTGAAATAAATCCGTTTGCCTAATTAGATACGCACCATCTGATATAAATGGCATACCCTTATCTATCACACTCGAGGAAAGAGGACCTCTTACAAAAGAGCCATCAGCAAACGAAATGTTTTTGATTTTCTCTGTTGATCTACAACCCGATCCCAACGTAAAAATTTCCCGATTGGAAAGCCCGACAGAATTAAGAAAATCATTGGTAACTATGCTGCCAATGCCTAATGTAGGATGTTTTAGGCTGTTAAGATCAAAAGCCTGGATAAGCAATTCATTGAGATGATCTCCAAAATTTTTAATCTTGGGCTTATAAAAAATCAAATTATTGACACCATTCATTATCAGTTCTCTACCGCTTTATAAAACTTTTCAGGATGTAATAAATGCCTTTTATGAATCCAAACGGTATCATTTTGGGTCACAAACTGCTCCTTGTACATTTCTACGAATCCATAGCTGATTAGTAGTTTTGAAATTGCGGGATATAGTTGCTGACCTTTAAAAACTTCTACTGTTTCCGATTCAACCTGAATACAACCAACCTTATTTCTGAAAGTATTTTCACCTCCTTTAAGCACTTCATAGGTAAAGCCCTCCACATCAATTTTAATCAAATCGATGGATGAAACATGAGACAACTCTTCCATCACTTTATCAAGCGTTGAAACCTCGACTTCTAGTTGCTGATAGTTTTCATCACCTTTTACAAGTAAACGCTCCCCAAGGGTACTAACACCATCGTTTCTTCCACCGACTTTTGTAATGTTAAAGTTTGCATGACCTGATTTGTCAGACAAAGCAATAGGGAATATTTGACTCAAAGGATAGTTTTCTTTTAGCTCTTTTGAGAGAATGGGATGAGGCTCAAATAGGTAGATATTGGAAGGTTCTATTCGATAAAATGTTTGAATTTTTTTCGCATCCTGTCCATGGTTAGCCCCAATCTCAAAGATCACATTCACATCAATATCACTGTATTTCCTGGATTTCTCAATCATCTCAATAAGAGGTGAATTGGCGAGACGCTCTCTTTTAGAAAAAAGAATTCTTTGTATTACAGCTAGTATTTTTTCTTTGAATGTCATTGGATCTAAAGTAGATAAGGTTCGGCCATTTTTAAAAAATCAGTCCTATGAGATTGAAACTGAATTTTCAGCGCTTCCTTTAGTTTCAAATCTTCCTTACTCAAGTCAGGAATTTTTGATGCATTAAACTTAAAATAGAAAGGACTCAGAGTATTTTTTAAATTTTGTGGAATAATCTTTGAAAACTTTAATGAGACATCATGTAGCCATTTATTTCTCAATGCTAAAGATTCATTCCTGACTTGAAAGTCGAAATTCTCATAAAATTCAACACTAATTTCTAACTCCTTAGCTAGCCGTTTCATTATCTTCTTGGGGTGCTTCTTCAGATCATCAAATTCAATAATTCTTATGTCATTGGTTGCAGTTATCCACTTTTGAATAAAAGGTGCAAAATCAATTTTATTCTTAATGACATCACGGTCTAAAAATTCTTTTAAAGAACCACTGAATTTTTTGGTCTTATAGGTATGAAACTTGTATTCAGATACAATTCTATCTACTGGATCCCGGTAAATGAATAGCACCAATTTCTTTTTGAACAATCTTGGGATATTATTTATAGCAGTCTTTGTGTAAATGTATTCAGGTGTTGCTTCCAATAGTACCTTTTCATCTGTTAAAGTGTGAAACAAGTCAATATAAGCTTCAATTCCATGTGTGTTAAAATTGCAACTCCTGTTAGCTGGGCTAATAGCATCTGAAAAAAAGCCGGTTTCCTTTTTTGATGCCTCACAAACGTCGGGATGTTGAGCTAGCCAATCAAAAATTGAGGTAGTTCCGGTCTTTGGAGGCCCTGCTATGATTAGGTTAGACTGTGACATTTCTGGATCTAATCTCAACAGCCAGACCTCCAATAAAAAATAAAAACACCATTAAAGAACTCACCATCATTACGCTATTTCCTGTGTAGTATGTCTGAGGCTTGAACTCGAAAACGATCTCTTGGCTGCCAGCAGGAATTTCAATGGCCCGCAATACATAGTTTGCACGAAGTATTTGAGCTTCATTCCCATCAATGGTGGCTACCCATCCGGCCGGATAGTAGATTTCTGAAAAAACACCTAAAACACTACCATCGTTGACGCTCGTTGTATAACGGATCCTGTTAGGTGTTTTCTCTTCTAACTTGATCGAGCCTTTTCCTGAAACCTGAGGTAAGTCGAATTTACTTTGATCAATTACTGCCTGATTTTTGGAATCAATGGAACATACTTGGGCTATTTCTTCATCTGGTGAATTGACCGCAATGATTTCATTAACCAGCCATGCATTTCCATTTGCGTATTGATTTGGAAACACTTGTGCACCTGCATACATGAATTTGGTATTCAGCATATTTAACACTGGAAGATTTGAAAAATCCATCGATTGGCTTTGCAACGTTTGAAAAGCGGATTGTAATTCTGATTGGAGACAGTAATCAATTAAGTCTTGGTAGCGCCTGATTTTTGCTCCATGATATCCTCCAATGGATTCATGATAATAGGACGTGCGATTCTCATTCCATGGATTTTGGAGATTAAGAACTCGATCACCATAGTAGGCTTGAGAGGCAATCAAACGATCTGCTTCCGTCATTTGAAAAAACGCTTTCGATGGTTCTTTAGCAAATCGCTCCGATCCCAAAAATCTTTTTGTCAAAGAGAAGCTATCGACAAAAATTAGAAAGACTAAACCCAGCATTACCTGGCTGGATTTCACCCGCTTTTTAAAAATGGCCCATATCAGCACAGCAAAAGCAACAACAAACATGAGGGCTCTCAAAGCGTCTTTAATTAGCAACGACTTACGGTCCGAACGAACAGCATCTATAAACCACTCGGGAAGCTGACCATCAATGGCACCACGGTAACCAAGCGCACTTGAAAAAATTAAAAGGGCTAAAAGGAATCCACCTCCAATACCAAATAGTAGATAAATTTTCTTTTTAAGTTCAGGACTCCACTCAGATCGAACCAGTTTTTCCAGCACAACAAAACCCATGAGATTCATCGCGAAAATGCTGATAATAATTGTGAAGGTTACGGATCTGAACTTATTGTATCCGGGCAGATAGTCAAAAAGGAAATTATTGAATGCCTCAAGATTTTTACCCCAACTCATCATAATTCCTAGCACAACAAGTGAAATAAGCCATACTTTGTGGCGCTTGGGCAAAACCAATATACCTAAAATGAAGAGCACCACTGTGAGGGTGCCTGCATAGTAGGGTGCTGTCAAAGGTTGGTCTCCCCAGTAGGTAGGTATCGCCTTTATTTGTTGGGCAATTTGTGTCCTATTGTAGCCTGCACTTCTTAATGCTTCTGCAACCTCAGATTTGGTGGATAATTCTTGCTGGGAGGAACCGCCAAAAATATTCGGAACAAAAAGAAAAAGGGGCTCTGCAATTCCATTGCTGTATCTGAATGCATACTCCTTATCCAGACCGGATGAGGCTTGTTGATCCGCTTTTAACTCGGACTTTCCTCTGATGGTGTATTTACTATACTCTAAGGTGGTGGCAAGTCTTCCATAATTAGCACCCACTGCTAACACCGCTGCAAGAATCATTAATGAGGCATTGATTCCAAACGCTTTAAAGTCCTTGTGTTTTAAGGTTTGAATCAGCAGGTTTATGCCATAGGCTAGTATGATGATAACCAAATAATAAGTTATCTGAGGGTGATTGGTTTTAATCTGAAGGCCAAGCGACAAAGCTGTAAGTCCAAATCCTAGCCATCTCTTACCTGAAAAAGTGAGATGTATGCCTGCTAAAACCAAAGGCATGATTGCTACTGCCGCAATTTTCGCATTATGACCAGCCATTATTCCAATCATATTGAAGCCGTTTAACCCAAAAGCAATAGCTCCTGCAGCTGCAATCAACGGTCGCACTTTAAAGCAAAGTAAAAGGATATAAAAACTTACAAATGACGCAAATAATATTCCTTCCGGATGGCCCATCCCAAGCAGATAAACACGGTAAGCATATTTGAGTAAATCACCGGAATATTGAACACCGGTAAGGTATGCGGGCATGCCACCAAACATATACGGATTCCATAGTGCTTCTTCCCCTGTTCCATCCCGATGCATAATCAATTGATTATTCCCTCCCTGACTCTGGAGGATATCATGCTGGTCTATTTGCTGATCACCCAAAATGGATGGGTAGTGTACCAAAACTGTAATAACCAAAAAACCAAGGATAATCAATCCATGGGTGAGGATGTTTTGTTTTAACGTTGACTTCATTTTGGGAGGTTGATTTTTAAGAATCTTTCAAAGGTAGAATGAATGATTTTATTGATATCTGCTGAAATACGAAATTTGTAAATGAGAAAAACAAAAAATAGAGTTGTTAGAATTGAACGAATCGTGATTTTTAGTATTGGGTTTAACGCCGGTTGGAAAAGGTAAGCCCCTATAGTAATAACGGCTCCAATTACGAAGAGTGGGATATGTGACCGAACGAAGGGATGAATCCTGAAATGATATTTCACAAAAAGAAGTTTCACGATAATGTGGATGGTGATGGCGGTGAAATAGCTAATTACAGCTCCATTAAGCCCATAGATGCTGATCAAAAAGTGATTCATCGAGACAAGTATTATTGCTGCCAAAACCTGAAAAAATAAGTTATACCTGTATAAATGAGAGAAATTGATGATTTCACCTGCAAAACTTGAGATCATCAGCATCAACTTTGTTGCACAGACCCCAATGACAATCCAAAACCCCATTTGAAATTCGGATCCCTTAGGGATAAAATCGAAAAGGTCTTGCAAATTGGTGATTATCCCGATGAAAAGTAACATCCCAATGATGGACATGGTGATGGAGCCTCTTTTATAGAGCCTACCAACTTCATCCATGTTTTGTTTTTCAAACTCCTCTGAAAGGATAGGGCCAACTACTTTTGACATATTGCGTCGTGGCATTTCTACGATCATCGCTATAAAGAAGCAGGTGGTAAAAATTCCATTCATTTCCGGGCCAAGAATGGTGGTCACCTGATCATATGTTGCATTATTGATCAAAGCAAAGCTGCCAGCCAGTAACATGCTGTAGCTGCCAAATTGAAACAGTTTCAGTCCCCATTCTTTTGAGATAAAGACAAACTGAAAATCGAATCGAAAGCCATGCTTAATCATCAATTGGGCAATAAGCGATAAAAAAGCCAGCGAATAATTAACTCCCAAACCAATCACAGCGCCATCAAAATCCCACCAATCCATCGCAAAACCAATGACAAGTAAAAGAGCTCCTAATCGCAAAAAAATATCTCTTAAAAAGGAAGGGAATATGACTTTTTTAATGCTTCGACTGTAACTAAAGAATAGGTCAAAAAAGCTATTAGAAACAATGATAATTGCCGTGATGGACAGGTAATGAACATACGATGGCGCATTTACCAGGTACCTTAACGTAATGGCATCTTTGAATAAATAGCATACAAATAATACCAGGGCATTGCCTCCTAGTGTTATTAGAAATAGAAAACTAAAAAATTGATTGTTACTTCCCTTTTGAAAAGCAGGAAAGTATTTAACAAAAGAGCTCCCCATTCCTAAAGAGGATACAGGAGACACCATCATAGCATTTGATGTGATAAGCGTGAAAAGTCCGATTTGCCCCAGGTCAAGATACTCAACCCTTACGTAGAGGGTATTCACGTACCCTACAATTACTCCGATATAGGAGATGACTGTACCCCAGAAACTTTGCTTAATGACTACTCCCACATGGATAAATTAGAAAAACCACAATTTAATAGAAAGCGCTACTATCATCACTAACAGAATCATACGGATAATTTTATCACTTACACCTACTGACCAGCGACTAGCCACCCATCCTCCGGCTGATTGTCCGATCGCCAGAACCAATCCATATTCCCACCTAATTTTTCCGCTTAAGTAAAAAACGATTAAGGCAGCTATGGTATAGGAAAGGGCAACAAAGACTTTGATAGCATTTGTTTTCGCCATGTTGAAGCCATGAATAGCTGAAAGTGTTGCAATCATAATGAAACCAATACCTGCCTGAATGAATCCGCCATAAATCCCTACGAAGAAAAAGGCGACCACACTAACCCAAATCTTTTTGCTTGTCAGCATCGCTTCGGTTTGAGTCTTTACATTCGGTTTGAAAACAGTTATCCCCATGACCATAAGCATAATGACAGCCAGTATGCGATTAAACAAAGTCTCGTCAATATCTACTGCAATCTTTGATCCGATGATGGCTCCAAAAATGGCTGGTATAGCAACATAGATAGCGAAAGGGAAAACCCTGACTCCTTTGCTTCTAAACCCCGCGACAGAAAAAATATTCTGAGAGAAAATGGCTACACGGTTTGAGGCATTTGCCTCCGCTGATGGCAAGCCAAGAAAAATAAGCAGTGGTAAAGTGAGGAGTGATCCCCCTCCTGCTACTGTATTCATAAACCCTGCGAATAAACCAGCACCAATCAAAAATATTCCTTCAATGACGGTCATACTATAGCTTGTAATCTGTGAGTCTGCAAGCTAATTCATCCTGACATTCAGCGAGCATTTGTAACTGATTCTTTCCATTTATGGGGTGGACCTCCAATGGACACATTTCCGTTAAAGGGATCAGGGTGAACCTGCGACTTTCAATTCCCGGATGAGGTATTTTAAGATTATCCAATTCAATCCTTTGATCGTGATAGTATAGGATATCAATATCGATACATCGCTCGCCCCATTTTTCTTTTCGGATGCGGCCTAAGGATTTTTCCGTCTTTAATAAGGTCTCCAATAGCGCTAGTGGATCTTGCGAAGCTTCTATTTGCAAAATGACATTTAAGAACCAATCCTGATTTTCCTTGCCCCAGGGCTGAGTCTCATAGATGGTCGATTCATCCATAATCTGAATACCTTCCGCAATAAGCAGCTGTTCTGCCTCTCTCAGGTATTCCAACCGGTTGCCTATATTGCTACCCAACAGGATGTAAATTCCGTTCATACACTTTCTAGATCCAATGTTTGCAAACCTCGTCTTACTTTTGCGTGTTTCAAAGACAAACTAAACGTAGCAATTTATAATACATGGCTTTTTTAAGAAATCTTCTTGCCACAATTGTGGGCCTTATCATCTTCACGCTGTTAGGCTTTTTTATGCTGATAGGAATTATTGCGTCAGCTTCTGCTGATGAGGTGCCTACGGTAAAGACCAATTCGGTACTCTATTTTCCTATGTCAGGCATTTTAATGGAGAAAGCTGTAGAAGATCCTTTTCTTAATGCGTTTGCCGACGGACCTGCTCCGCAGAGTCTATTGGACATTATTGCAGCGATCAGAAAAGCCAAGACCGACGATCGAATAAAAGGTATCTACATAGAGCCGATGTATTTAGCAGGCAGCTATGCGGGTCTACAGGAAATCAGGGATGCACTGCTGGACTTCAAAGAATCTGGAAAGTTTGTCTACGCCTATGGAGAGTACATCAGTGAGTCTGACTACTACGTTACTTCCGTTGCAGATAGCTTGTTTCTAAACCCGACAGGGGCGATTGAATTCAACGGACTTGATGTAAATATCACGTTCCTGAAAGGAATGTTTGACAAGTTGGAGATTAAGCCTGAAATTTTCCGTGTCGGTGAATTTAAAAGTTACGTAGAGCCATACATACGAAAAGACTTAAGTAAGGAAAACAGGCTGCAGTATAGCCAGCTGCTTAATTCCATGTACAATACGTATTTATCCAATGTGTCGAATTCGGTTCAAATCCCCGTGGATAAGCTGACTGAAATTTCGGATCAGATGAAGGTAAGCTTACCAAAAGACGCAGTGGACGTGGGATTGATTCATAAGCTTGGATATGAAGACGAGCTGAAAAGCGTGATGAAAGAAAAACTGGGTCTCGCTGAAAGCAAGGAGCTGAGAACCATGAAAATGAATAAATACATTCAGGCAATCTCTAAGGAAAGCAATTACTCGAGCAACAGGATTGCAGTGATTGTAGCAGAAGGAAATATTGCAATGGGAGGTGACGAAGGAATTGTGGGAGCTACTTATGCAGAGGAGATCCGAAAAGCACGGAATAACGACAAAGTAAAGGCGATTGTGATGCGGGTCAATTCGGGAGGAGGCAGTATGACCGCTTCTGATATGATCTGGCGTGAGCTTATGCTGACAAAAGGTAAAAAGCCGATTATCGCTTCCATGGGAGGAGCTGCAGCATCTGGAGGTTACTACATTGCTATGCCAGCTGATACCATACTGGCACAGCCAAATACGATTACCGGATCGATAGGCATCTTTGGGATGTGGTTCAACTTTGGGGAGTTTTTAGAGAACAAAATGGGTATTACCCATGATGTGGTAAAAACGGGAGCGTACTCTGACATTTATACGGTTACCCGAGCTCTGACAGATGCGGAACGAGCCATTATTCAGCGCGGAGTAAATGAGGGGTATGAAGTATTTACGCAGAAAGCTGCAGATGCCAGAGGCATGACTCAGGCGGAGCTGAAAAAGATTGCCAGTGGCAGAGTGTGGAGTGGAGAGCAAGCGCTCCAAAATGGACTGGTAGATGAGCTTGGAAGCTTCAATGATGCCATCGAACTGGCAGCCAAAGCTGCTGGAATCGAAGACAATTACAGTGTCGCGTATTATCCAAAGCAAAAGCCGTTTATTGAAGAAGTATTGGAAAAAATGAGCGCCAAAGTGCAATTCACCTTGTTCGGTATCGATGCTGACCCGGTGATCAAAAAAGCTAAAGAACTCAATCAACTCAAAGGACTTCAGGCGCGTTTACCGGGTAATTTGGAGGTGAGGTGAGGGGAGATTTGGTTAATGGTCAGCTATAATGAGTGAGATTAGATAGCACTAACCTTTTCAAGCTCCTCAAAGCCACACCTACATAATAATTTTACACTTCGTGGCGGACTTTCCAAGTGCCACTAAACTATCCTGAGCAATAAAACCCCATTTATAGCCGATGTTGTGGCAGTTTTTACTTTATTTCTTCGCAATACTGAATTGCTTCCTTACAGTCAATATCTAAATACTCATGCATATCGAAAAACTGCTTCTTAATTGTCCACACAAACCTGAACTCTGATTGAATTTGATACTTATTATCTTTTAAGAACATGAGATCAATTCCATTTCCAATCATTTGGTTAGTTCGTTTAGCCATGCCCGGTCCACCAATAATTAAATTACCTTGCTCATTAGTAGAATCATTTATAGAAAGTCCATTAATTTCTTTTTCAATAATTCTTCCATCTAGGTAGTTGCAAAAACCAATAAACACTTGATCATTCCCAGATAATGAGTTCGAAACAGCAGCAGCGAAGTTCAGAGAATCCTTAATTCTGAACACTCCATTGGTTTTAAATTCGTCCTTTATTTATTGTGAGTGAATTAGGCTCGTAGAAAGCATGTAACCATTCTCGCCAACTTGTGTCATAAGGTGAAATGTAAATCCCTCTTTATCAGACTTTCCAGTTATAGCTCCTCCACCTTCTGATTTATCACCTCGGACTTCATCAGGATAATTTCTGAACTTCATAAATGAACTAATTCGTAGTTTGCCCTCCTTGAAAAATAGGTCTATAAATTCCTGATCCATGTACCTATAGACAATTGGAAGTTTTGTGTTAAGAGGTTTACCTACTTGTAGATTGATCATGTTCCTTTATGTGCTACAACAATTGTATAACGCCCGTGCAAATCATCATTATTGATTGATTTGTAACGTTAAATGGAAAATTAGCAATAAAATGATATTAAGTCATTTTTAATCGCCTAGCTGGGAATCATTTCCGTTTTCTGATCAAGTGATTTTGAACTAGCTGACCAAAATAGACTTTTGACTTTACAAGTTCGAATTCCAATTCATTAGGAAAGTCTGCAAAGAGGGCAGGGCCTCCGCCTAATACAATCGGGAACGTGGTGATGATCATTTTATCAATCAGGTCTTCTTTTAGAAAGCTCTGAATAGTTGCCCCACCATCGATGTAAAGTCGGGTATGTCCTTGCGCATGAATGTGCTTTAAAACTTCGGTCAACGTACCACTGACTAAAAAGGCTTTCCCTTCATGACTCTTCGGAATTTCCTTCATGGAATGACTTAGCACAAAGACCGGCTTCTTATACGGCCACTCTACATCGAATCCCAGCACAGTTTGAAAGGTGTTTCGCCCCATCACCAGGGCATCAATATCCGTCGTAAAAGCATAATATCCCATATCCTCACCTTCGGGAATCGGAATCGCATCCAACCAGGCAATCCCGTCATTTTTGTCAGCTATTCTTCCATCCAGACTGGTAGCGATATATACACTGTTTTTCTTTGTCATAACAGTTTAGGTAAATGTTGATTAGTCTTCAAGCAGCTTTTTCTTCATGTTAATCAGACTTTGTCTGCGTGGGATGTGCATGGCTTTTCTCTCCCAACGGACCAGGAAGAAAGCAAGTAAAAACATCCCAATAATCAATAACCATTTCTCCAAACTAGCTCCGAAATGCAACATCTTTCCAAACGTAAATATCCCCATAGGAATAAGGTAGTAATAGATCATAATGGTTGCAATTTGAACAATAGAGTCGCTATTGGAAATGGCATGATCCAGCTCTCCAATCATGGTTCGGTCAAATGTGTTTTCCTTTTTCTTCCTTTTGGCACGGAAGTACATTAAGAATACAACAGTCAGCGCCATGATTATGGCTCCTGCATAGTCCCATGGTCCTTCATTATCCATTATTGCGTCGGTTAGCAAGATAATTGCCACTGTACTATTTATGGCCATGAGCATAATCTCTACCAGATTGATTCTTTTGCTCGCTGCATTTTTTTTCCGTGTTACACTCTTGTGTAATGCGCTTTCATTTATTGCGTACATCGTTTCTCCTTTTTGTTCGTCCCAGATTTTTTGCATTTGCTCAAACTCCATATTCGTATTGTTTTGAGTTGTTAACTAATATTTTTTTGATCCGATAGATCTTCACTCCGATGTTGCTTTCTGATATCCCCATCATCTGGGACATTTCTTTATAGCTAAATCCATCCAGAAGAAGAAGCGTGAGTGATCGGTCGATTTCATTGAATTGCTTGATCTGATCATAGAGCCAATCCACACGTTCATCTTTGGAATCTTCACTTGCCATAAGTATGTGGGCTGCTTTGTCCATCTCCTGATGACCGTCCACATGTTTCTTTTCCCGCGTGCTCCATTTGATAGCGGTATTGAGTGCAATCCGGTAGAGCCAGGTGGAAACTGCAGCGTTTCCTTTGAAATTTGGGACAGATCTGAACATTTGCATACAGACATCCTGAAAAAGATCATTCTGATCTTCTTCGGAAAAGGCATATGCTTTGATCACTTTAAAAAGTAATGCCCGATAGTTCTCAAGCCATTCATTAAAAATCTTACGCTGTTCGCTTTCTTTCATTTTCGAATCGTTACTCCACTAGTCCGGGACATGGAGCTTTTATTACAAGAAGATGAAAATATTTTTAATTTCCGTCTTTTCTGTATCCTAAAAGCAATTACCTAAGGTTTAACTGCTCTTCAATACTCTTTGTGATATCGGACTGTACTTCGCCTGTATGAGCGGTACTTTTATTTTCAATGAGCATGATCCGACATTCTTCTTTGGAAGAAACACGGTGATTAACACCTTGCTTGACTACATAGAAATCCCCTTTTTTTAAAAGAAATGAATCTTTACCTTCTTCTTCGAAGAGTAATTCACCTTCCAGAATAAAGAACGCTTCGTCTTCATGTGCATGATTGTGCCAGGGGATATCTTCTCCTTTGATTTTGGCAAGCTTCACAAAAACATCATTGACTTCACCGATAACTTTGGGCGAAAAATAGGCTGTGATTTCAGAAAAGTAATCGTTGATATTCATGAGATAAATATACGGAGAATGTAAGTCTGAACACATCGAAGCTTACTTTTGTGCCATGCCCATTCATGACCTGTTCGTAACCCCTGAAATTGGATTCAACTCAGAATCGCTGGAGGATTACTTAAAATCTTCGGGACACTTAAAGGAGGGGCAATATGTAGATATTCAAAGAAGATCCGTTGATGCCAGGCAAAAGAATATCAAGGTAAACTTACGGGTAGAAGTGCGTGATACTCCACCTGAGGTTGAATATGTAGAGTATTTCAAAGAAGATCACAAGGGAAAGGATGCTGATCCTGTTATCATTGTAGGGGCAGGTCCTGCAGGTCTTTTTGCAGCTATCAAAGCAATAGAAGGAGGCCTTAAGCCGATCGTGTTGGAAAGAGGAAAGGATGTGCAGGCAAGACGAAGAGATCTTGCCGCAATCAATAAGGATCATATAGTCAACCCGGAAAGTAACTACTGTTTTGGTGAGGGAGGAGCAGGAACTTATTCCGATGGTAAGCTATATACCCGATCCAAAAAAAGAGGAAGTATCCGCCGTGTATTTGAAATTCTGGTTGCACATGGCGCTACTCCTGAGATCCTTTTTGAGGCGCATCCCCATATTGGAACAAACAAGCTTCCCAAGTTGGTAACAGCATTACGTGAAACCATTGAAAGTGCGGGTGGGGAGGTTCACTTCAATACAAAGGTGACGGACTTCATCATCGAAGATGGTGAAATGAAAGGCGTGCTTACCGAGCAAGGTGAGTTCAAAGGGCTGTCTGTGGTTCTTGCTACGGGGCATTCAGCCAGGGATATTTTTCGTTTGTGTCAAAACAGAAATGTGAAAATCGAAGCAAAACCTTTTGCTTTAGGAGTAAGAATTGAGCATCCACAGCCACTCATCGATCAGATCCAATATAAGTGTGATGATCGAGGTGAATACCTGCCTGCGGCAGCTTATTCGCTGGTTTCACAGACAACTTTGAAAGGAAAAGAACGTGGTGTTTTTTCATTTTGCATGTGTCCGGGCGGCTTCATCGTTCCGGCAGCTACAGCCCCGGGGGAACTTGTTGTGAATGGAATGAGTCCCTCAAGAAGAGACAGTAAATATGCCAACTCAGGAATGGTCGCTGCTGTGGAACTGGAAGATATTCTCGGCTATCAAAAATATGGAGAATTGGCTGCTATGGAATTCCAGGCTGATGTAGAAAAGCAAGGCTGGAAACTAGGTGGAGAAACACAGGTAGCTCCGGCCCAAAAAATGGTCGATTTTGTCAATGGAAAAGTTTCTAAAGAGCTCATGGACACTTCATATCAACCGGGGCTTCATTCGGTCGATATGATGGAGGTACTACCTCATTTTATCGGAAAGCGCCTACGTCAGGGATTTCAGTTTTTTGGTCAGAAAATGAAAGGTTACCTGACGAATGAAGCGCAAATAATTGGAGTTGAAAGCCGCACATCATCACCTGTCAGGATACCTCGAACTCGTGAAACATGTGAGCACAGGGAAGTAAAAAGGCTTTTTCCATGTGCAGAGGGTGCAGGGTATGCCGGAGGAATTGTTTCTGCCGCGATGGATGGTGAACGATGCATGGAAGGTGTCATTAATCTCTACAAAAAAGCTAAAAGCAGCTTGTAAGTAGAAATTTTACTTCTTTCAGTCAATGCTTGGTTCTTAATTTTCATCAACCTATCTAATTAATTCACTGCTATATCGAATTGATTTAAAAAACAGCTTTCGAGGTATATTATTGACCTATTTTTGGAGGTATTCCACTTTAGTCATAGTCCCTTAGTTATGAAATATTTGAAGAGATTTACCCTTGTAGGTTTGTGTGCAATAGTCATGTTCTTATCTACTAAAACGAATGCCCAGGAATTTTCAGCAGGTATAAACACTGAAACACCTAATCCCAATGCGGTACTCCATTTGGTGGCACCAAATGGGGATCAAGGATTACTAATACCAAGTCTTACCACTGCAGAAAGAACCAGTATGACGCTAACAGCTGCTGATAACGGACTGATGGTTTTCGATAGTGAAGACAATGCTTTCTACTTCTGGGTAAATCCAAATTGGGTGTTGACAACCAATACAGACAATCAAAATTTAACCAACGTACTGGGGCAAGGCAATGATGCAGGGGGAGCATCAATCGAGAATGTGGCCGATCCAGTGAATCCGCAGGATGTAGCAACCAAGAATTACGTTGATAACCAAGGAGATTCAGATGATCAGGATTTGGAACTGACTGGAACAACTTTATCGCTAACCAACGATCCGACTTCAATAGACCTAACACCGTTTCTTGATAACACGGATAATCAAAACCTATCTAGCGTACTTGCTTCAGGGAATGATGCAGGTGCCATTGCTATTACTAACCTACCAACTCCAACAAATCCAGCAGATGCTGCAACCAAGAGTTATGTGGACAGCAACGCTGGGCTTACCACAGTTACCAGTGTTGATATTGTTGATGGAGAAATTGCCAACGCAGATATCAATGCTGGGGCCAATATCTCCTGGAGTAAAATAGACAAAACAGGAGCTAATGTGAGTGATTTCACGAATGACTTGGGTTTTATAGATAATGCTGCAAATCCTACAGCATTAGATGTATCTGGAAGTTTTGGGACAGGCCTTCAAGTTGATCAGGTAGGCGGAGCAACCGCTGGGGATATTGCAGCAGCATCAGCTATTGTCAATGGAAACCCAAATTTGGATTTAGACAGTACGGATGATTTGGATTTGACAACAGTACCTAATGGGGCCGGAGATATCGCCGGTGATTTTGGTACGGGATTGCTTGTGGATTTCGTAGGTGGTGCAAATGCATCAGACATTGCAGGTGCTACAGCAACTGTTCTTGGAAATCCAAATTTAGATTTGGACAGCACGGATGATTTAGACTTAACCACAGTACCAAATGCAGGAGGAGATATAATTGGAGATTTTGGTAGTGGGTTAATCATTGACGCGAATGCTGTAACAAGTGCAGAAATTCAAGATGGATCAATTGTTGATGCTGATGTTAGTGACGTTGGTGCCAATAAAATAACTTATGATAACACAACTTCTTTATTATCAGCCATCGATGTACAAGCAGCGATCGATGAAATTGATGGTACTGTTGACGGTATAGGAACCCCAGCCGCTAACGTTGTAACCTTCAACAACGTAGCTTCCGGCTTAACCGCAACGGACGTACAAGGAGCTATTGATGAGATCGATGGAACCATTGATGCAGGAGATTTAACCGATGATCAGACAGGCGCAGAAGTAACCTTCAATAATGTTGCTTCCGGCTTAACCGCTACGGACGTACAAGGAGCAATAGATGAGATCGATGCTACAGTTGATGGAATAGGAGCACCAACTGCTGCAACAACTACTTTTAACAATGTAGCCTCCGGTTTGACTGCTACGGACGTACAGGGAGCGATTGATGAGATTGATGCGAATATTGATGCAGGAGATTTAACCGATGATCAGACAGGGGCCGAAGTAACCTTCAACAATGTCGCTTCCGGTTTAACTGCTACGGATGTACAGGGAGCTATTGATGAGATTGATGGTACTGTTGATGGTTTAGGAACCCCAGCCGCCAACGTAGTAACATTTAACAATGTAGCTTCAGGTTTAACTGCTACAGATGTTCAGGGAGCGATTGATGAGATTGACGCAACGATCGATGCAGGCGATTTGACCGATGATCAGACAGGCGCAGAAGTAACATTCAATAATGTAGCTGCAGGTTTGACCGCTACGGATGTACAGGGAGCCATAGATGAGATTGATGCGACTATTGATGCAGGAGATTTGACCGATGATCAGACAGGGGCCGAAGTAACCTTCAACAATGTCGCTTCCGGTTTAACTGCTACGGATGTACAGGGAGCTATTGATGAGATTGATGGTACTGTTGATGGTTTAGGAACCCCAGCCGCCAACGTAGTAACATTTAACAATGTAGCTTCAGGTTTAACTGCTACAGATGTTCAGGGAGCGATTGATGAGATTGACGCAACGATCGATGCAGGCGATTTGACCGATGATCAGACAGGCGCAGAAGTAACATTCAATAATGTAGCTGCAGGTTTGACCGCTACGGATGTACAGGGAGCCATAGATGAGATTGATGCGACTATTGATGCAGGAGATTTAACCGATGACCAGACAGGAGCAGAAGTAACCTTCAACAATGTAGCTTCAGGTTTGACCGCTACGGATGTACAGGGAGCGATTGATGAGATTGATGCGACTATTGATGCGGGAGATTTAACCGATGATCAGACAGGGGCCGAAGTAACCTTCAACAATGTAGCTTCAGGTTTGACCTCTACGGATGTACAGGGAGCGATTGATGAGATTGATGCGACTATTGATGCGGGAGATTTAACCGATGATCAGACAGGGGCCGAAGTAACCTTCAACAATGTCGCTTCCGGTTTAACTGCTACGGATGTACAGGGAGCTATTGATGAGATTGATGGTACTGTTGATGGTTTAGGAACCCCAGCCGCCAACGTAGTAACATTTAACAATGTAGCTTCAGGTTTAACTGCTACAGATGTTCAGGGAGCGATTGATGAGATTGACGCAACGATCGATGCAGGCGATTTGACCGATGATCAGACAGGAGCAGAAGTAACCTTCAACAATGTAGCTTCAGGTTTGACCGCTACGGATGTACAGGGAGCGATTGATGAGATTGATGCGACTATTGATGCGGGAGATTTAACCGATGATCAGACAGGGGCCGAAGTAACCTTCAACAATGTCGCTTCAGGTTTGACCTCTACGGATGTACAGGGAGCGATTGATGAGATTGATGCGACTATTGATGCGGGAGATTTAACCGATGATCAGACAGGGGCCGAAGTAACCTTCAACAATGTCGCTTCCGGTTTGACCGCTACGGATGTTCAGGGAGCTATTGATGAGATTGATGCGACTATTGATGCGGGAGATTTAACCGATGATCAGACAGGGGCCGAAGTAACCTTCAACAATGTCGCTTCCGGTTTAACTGCTACGGATGTACAGGGAGCTATTGATGAGATTGATGGTACTGTTGATGGTTTAGGAACCCCAGCCGCCAACGTAGTAACCTTCAACAATGTAGCATCCGGTTTATCTGCTGTGAATGTGCAAGCAGCGATCGATGAGATTGATGGTACTGTTGATGGTTTAGGAACCGCTGCATCCACAACCTTCAACAATGTCGCTTCCGGTTTAACTGCTACAGATGTTCAGGGAGCTATTGATGAGATTGACGCAACGATAGATGCAGGAGATTTAACCGATGATCAGACGGGAGCAGAGGTAACCTTCAACAATGTAGCCTCAGGTTTAACTGCTACAGATGTACAGGGAGCTATTGATGAGATTGACGCAACAATAGATGCAGGAGATTTAACCGATGATCAGACGGGAGCAGAAGTAACCTTCAACAATGTAGCTTCAGGCTTGACCGCTACGGATGTTCAGGGAGCTATTGATGAGATTGACGCAACGATAGATGCAGGAGATTTAACCGATGATCAGACGGGAGCAGAAGTAACCTTCAACAATGTAGCCTCAGGTTTAACTGCTACAGATGTACAGGGAGCTATTGATGAGATTGACGCAACGATAGATGCAGGAGATTTAACCGATGATCAGACGGGAGCAGAAGTAACCTTCAACAATGTAGCTTCAGGCTTGACCGCTACGGATGTTCAGGGAGCTATTGATGAGATTGACGCAACGATAGATGCAGGAGATTTAACCGATGATCAAGATTTAAGCATAGCAGGTAATACTATAGCAATAAGCGGAGATCCTAATTCAGATGTTGATTTAGCTTTTTCTCCACCAGCAGATGGTGAGGTACTAACCTGGGATAATACGAACACTCGTTGGGATGCACTAGCTGTCCCAGTTACAGGCGACATGTTTGCGGCAGTCTATGATCCGGGCGCGGTATTAGGAGATGCCTTTGATTTAAGTAACCACATCACGTTTACTCCACCGGCAGATGGAGAGGTGTTGACCTGGGACAATACGAATGGCCGTTGGGATGCACTAGCTGTCCCAGTTACAGGCGACATGTTTGCGGCAGTCTATGATCCGGGCGCTGTATTAGGAGATGCCTTTGATTTAAGTAACCACATCACGTTTACTCCACCTGCAGATGGAGAGGTGTTGACCTGGGACAATACGAATGGCCGTTGGGATGCACTGGCTGTCCCAGTTACAGGCGACATGTTTGCGGCAGTCTATGATCCGGGCGCGGTATTAGGAGATGCCTTTGATTTAAGTAACCACATCACGTTTACTCCACCGGCAGATGGAGAGGTGTTGACCTGGGACAATACGAATGGCCGTTGGGATGCACTGGCTGTCCCAGTTACAGGCGACATGTTTGCGGCAGTCTATGATCCGGGCGCGGTATTAGGAGATGCCTTTGATTTAAGTAATCACATCACGTTTACTCCACCGGCAGATGGAGAGGTGTTGACCTGGGACAATACGAATGGCCGTTGGGATGCACTAGCAGTCCCAGTTACAGGAGACATGTTTGCGGCAGTCTATGATCCGGGCGCGGTATTAGGAGATGCCTTTGATTTAAGTAACCACATCACGTTTACTCCACCGGCAGATGGAGAGGTGTTAACCTGGGACAATACGAATGGCCGTTGGGATGCACTAGCTGTCCCAGTTACAGGCGACATGTTTGCGGCAGTCTATGATCCGGGCGCTGTATTAGGAGATGCCTTTGATTTAAGTAACCACATCACGTTTACTCCACCGGCAGATGGAGAGGTATTGACCTGGGACAATACGAATGGCCGTTGGGATGCACTGGCTGTCCCAGTTACAGGCGACATGTTTGCGGCAGTTTATGATCCGGGCGCAGTATTAGGAGATGCCTTTGATTTAAGTATTCACACCTCATTTACAGCTCCTTTAGACGGAGATGTATTGACATGGGATAATACAAACGGTCGTTGGGATGCTCTGGCTCCATCCCCTGTTCTGAATTCAGGTAGTGGTGTGACAATTAACTCAAACAACATCGACCTTGGCGGAATATTAGCTGGACCTACTTCGATTACCACCGGTGCTGGAAATGACCTCACAATAGATGGTGCTGGGCAACTATTCATTAATACAGGAGTAGCCAATTTTAGAAGTAATACCATTAATCTGGGAGATAATGCTGGAGATAATGTTCGTGTTGTTGGCGGAATTACTTTTGATGAATCCACATTTGATTTAAATCTTGATGTTACCGATCAGACTGTAGGATTAGGTACTTTGATAGTACCTGATCTTGTAGGTGCCACAGAAACATTGGCAGTGATAAGTGATATCGGCAATTTCATAGATGGTAGTGAGAATAATTTGGCTGGAAATTCCAGTGCATCACCTTCCGGAAGTAATAACATTATTTTTGGATTTAACTCGGGTGTAAGCATGACCACTGGTTCGGATAATATTGTTATTGGTTCTTCTGCGGATAATACTGCAGCAACTACAGGAGGCAATGTTTCCATAGGTGTATCAGCTGACGGAAATGGAGGAGATGCAATTGCAATAGGAAACACTGCCCAGGCTGATGGAGTAAGTTCAGTGGCAATCGGTAAAAATGCAATTGCTTCAGCCGCTAACACATTTATAGTTGGTGGAACAGGAGTTGATGCCCTAAGTGTAGGAATCGGAACTTCTATTCCTGCAGTTACTTTGGATATTGCTGCTACTGATGCGATTAGAGTGCCAGTTGGAATCACAGCCGAGCGACCTGCAACCCCTGCTGATGGGATGTTTAGATTTAATACAACTGATGGAAATTTTGAAGGCTATGTAGCGGGAGGTTGGGAGCAAATTACGGGCAACCCCAACTTCCAAATGGGCTTTGTTGAAGATCCTAACTCGGCAGTATTTGGTGCAGGAACTATTCTGCCAGTTCCGGCAGGTAAAGCGATTCAGGTGATTGATGATGGAATTGGTGGTGGCGGTATGGTAGCTGCAGCCACATTCAATAATGATTTAATCACTAATAGAGCAACATTGGCATTAGCCTCCGCACGAGGTAATACTGGAGGACCTGCGGCTGTTCAGGGAGGTGATGTTATAGGTGAAATCGTTTTTAACGGACACTATGGGGGAGTGTTAACAAACTTTGATAAAGGAGCCGGTATTGAAGCGGTAGCAGCTAACAATTGGACTTCAGGAAATACGGGAGCAGACTTGATTTTCATTACATCACCATCAGTAGCTTCAGTACCAACTGAACGCATGAGAATTACTGAATCCGGAGGAGTTGGTATTGGTACAGGAACACCTGTTTATGACCTACATGTTTATAATACATTAGATCAGGCAAAAACAATTACCGTAGATGCACAGGGGACTCAGACTGGTCAATTAGGAGCATTTATCCTTCAAACGCTTGGAGACGGTTCAACCTTAGTAGATCAAATAGGAACCAATGGCTGGATGATCCAGGGATATGGTGATGCTTTCTCTGACGCTACCAGACAAAATGATCTGTCGTTTGGGTACTACCAGGGAAATGTAGAAACTTCAAGTATTCTTCATTTAGATGGCAGTGGAACGGTTGGTATTGGTACTGGTGATCCGTTAGCTCCGCTTCAAATAGGGGATAATTTCGGTTTTGCGCACTTTGAGAATGCCACGGAGGGTATTAATGGTGAAGCCATTACCAATAATCTTTACCCTGACTATACGAATATGACAGATAATGCTTTGGTGAGAATGAATGCTGATTCTTCTTCAATGATTTTCATGGATGATGGGTCTATCAGCTTTATGAGAATCGCAAGATTAGGAGATGCTGGTGCAACAGCTACGGTTGATTTGACAAACACGAGTGCCGAGATTTCTTCTTGGATGGAATTAAATGATGATGGTTCGGTGCAAGTCTCTGGAGGTGAAGGAAATTCAATTGTTAATGACGGAGCTAACGTAGCACTTAAAGCTGGTGATGGATTTGGTGGAGGAAATGGAAATGGAGGTCTATTAATTCTTCAGCCTGGTCTTGGAACAGGTACCGGAAATGATGGATTGATAATAGCTGATGGTGATTTACAAGTAGCCAATGGCAGGTCTTTGGTTTTGGAAGATGGTGCAGCTTCAGATGCTGTTGGATTCCGTGCTCCAGGCACAGTCACTTCTGGTGTTATTTGGGAACTGCCACCGGCAGATGGATCAGCAGGTCAGGTTTTATCTACTAGTGGAGGAGGCAGTGGTATTTTATCATGGGTTACTCCTGCTGGATTTGTCACGCCAACTTTTGATGATTCAAATAATTTGATTGTTGGATCTACCGCCGGAACTGATCCTATGTTTAGCGGACTAGACTATCAACTTGGTGTAGTATCACCAAGTGGAGGTAAGGCATTTTTATCAGCTCATTCATATGGTGGTATTCCTGAGTTGAGATTATCACGAACTAATGGCACTCAAGGAGGAGAATTACCAGTATCGATCGGAGAGGTACTGGGAGAGGTTGTATTTACAGGTAGAGAGGTCAACTCTGGCAATTACCCAATTTCAGCAGTAATTAGAGCTGAGTCAACTGATAACTTTGACGAACTGAGTGCATATGGTACTGATTTAGTTTTTATCTCAACTACTTCAGGCACAATATCACCTGTTGACGCTATGCGTATTAGTGGAGGCTTCATCGGAATCAATAATAATGCACCAAACGTAGAATTAGATGTAATAGGTGGTGCTGAGATAACAGGGAACGTGGATATTGGTGCAGGAAATATTGTTTTAGCATCAGCTGGAGGAATTACAGCTACTGGACAGATCAACGCCAATGCATCCAGTGTTACAACAGCACAATATCAAATTAGTGGTGTTACTGTAATTAATGGCTCAAGTGATTTCACTGCAAATTCTTTGGATGTTGGCTCAAGTTCTGCTTCAATTACTACTGGTGGGGATATAACACATACTGGTAATTATGTGACTCCTCCAGCTACGGCTGTTGCAATGTCCTCGCTACCAGGTGCATTACCAGCTGGCAGAATTATTAGAGTTAATGCGGATGGAAACATTACCAATATTTTAGCGGGTGTTGATGGTCAGGAAATCGTACTAGTATGCGTAGTTGGAGGTCCTAATACAATAGGAACTGGTGGTAATGTAAAACTTCACCAAAATACAGCAATGCCAATGGTTGCTGGAGCATCCATTCATTTTGTTTGGATACAACAACTAGGAAATTGGGTAGAAATAGGGAGGTCAGAATAATTTAATTATGAGGCAATTAATTTTCTCAATACTTATTTTTTGTGGTCTGACTTCAGCCGCTCAAATAAATTTAGGAGACTCGACTACTGTTTACCTAGGCGATAGTGCCATCTTTTTCTTTGGTGGTAATACTACACTAAACGGATTGCTAAATAATTCTGGTACCATAGTCAGTTATAGTGACATGGATTTAGTGAAGAATAGAGATATCGGAAGCATTAAGTTTACAGGAGTGAATAATCAAAAACTTATTGGAGATACGATTGAGATAGATTCAATTAAGGTAAATGACTTTATTGTAAATAAACAAGGCACGTTACAGTTGCTAACGAGTCCTATTGATGTTTTAGGTGAGTTTATAACTGAAAACGGAATTATTGAGGCTGATGCTGATGCCATTTTTGTGAGTGGAAGCACGATGGATAATGGTTCCGGATATGTAGAGGGTAAACTTTTCGGTAAATCCAGAGGGAATCCGATTACATTTCCAATGGGCGTAAACGGAGCACCAAATTATGTGACCATCTCTAACTTACCCAATGGCACAATTTTGAGCGTTGAGTGTAAGCAACCCGATAGTGATTCGCTATTCCTGGATGAAAATATGTTGGGAATCAGCAGAGATGTCGAGTGGGTGATTAAGTTATCAGCTAACGATTCGCTCGAAGCACAAATGGTATTTAATTATTCCGGAGTTACACTTACGAATGAAAAGAATATACGGGCTAAGGACGAGAGACCTGGCTTAGTTCTGTTTTCCAAGGTGGATACGCTCTTTCATGAAGTAAATGCTACAAATTCGAATATCAGTATAGATCAATCTCAAGGAGTGATAACTGCTAATTCAAATATTATCATTACTGGACAAGGAAGAAGATTTGCAATCGCCCTGATTCCAAGTATTGATCAGCCAACGCTTTTTGTTCCCAATGCTTTTTCTCCCACAGCCACAATTGAAGAAAATCGAATTTTTCGAGCCTATTATGCGGGTGCAACCGTAAAAGAAGTATCTATAGCAGTTTACGATTCATTCAATAAACAAGTATACACGGCTAGTGATAGTGGAGATGAGCTTGATCTTTCCAATTATGGATGGAATGGTGTTCTGAATTCCGGTTTGGATGCGCCTGAGGGTGTTTATTATTACACGGTACGAGTTGTTACCGATGAGGGATCGAATAGTAAAACTGCGTCTTTTATTTTGATCAGATGAAGAGAATTGGCTTGATCAGCTTTTTTATCCTACTAATTACCGTTTCAACAAATGGTCAGGAAGGACAATTTTCACAATATTTTGCCAGTACATCGGTATTAAACCCTGCATTTACCGGAACCATTCCCAACTTATCATTTAATTCCAACTATAAAAGAGGAGGCTCGTTAAGCCAGCCATCTTTTCTGGAGCTGATGCAAGTGACCTTTACCTATCCTTTTAAGAGAACCACAAGCAAAGACTTTCAAATAGGAGGTGCAGGAATTACATTTTTCCAGGAAAGACGCGGTTTTCAGGGTGTTTACAATACCAAGAAAGTGCTACTCTCAGGTGCATATGCAATTAGATTAAGTCGCTTAAGAAATCAATCTATGATATTCGGCCTACAAGGAGGGGTCACCGAGCATCGAATAGATGGATCCAGACTTGAGTGGGGTTCTCAGTTTAATCAGTTTTGGGGATTTGATAATCGGTTCGCAGGAGAGAGTGTAGGCTCCAGCCCGATCCTCTACCCAACATTTAATTTTGGGGTGATCTATACGGCATACGATAATGAGAATAGGTATGTAAGAGACAAGAGTTTGCTGCTGGGAATAAGTGTTGATAATTTGAATAGACCCAATGTTAAGTTTGATGGTTTCGAGGGATCAAGAAAGAGTTTTCTGTTGAAGGCATTTGGATCCGCTAAACTGCCATTGTCTCCTCGCTGGTATATTCATCCTTCAACATATGTCCTTTACTCTCAGGGACAACAGCAAATCAACGCTGGTGTGTACTTTACCACTTTTGTGAGTTCTGCCAGGGCTAATACCGCAGTGCAACTTCAAATAGGATCATGGTATCGTTTGGAAGATTCCATCATTGTATTGACAGGATTTGAAATAAATAATCTGCGGCTGGGTTTTAGCTTTGATTTAAATACCCAATCCTTTGATATTAACAGTGAATCAGGTGGCAACTTACCAACCTATGAGATTTCACTAACTTACAATTTGGATCTGTCAAACCCACTTAGAAATATATCGAGTCCGATATTTTGATATTCGAAATGAAGAAGATACTGCCAGCTATTGTATTGTCTTTACTATGTTTTACTGTCTTCTCTCAGTCGGTTCCTCGTTTGCTTAAAATGGCCGATGACCGATTTCAAAATGATCGATATTTTGAGGCGATAGAGTTTTATGAAAAAGTAGTTGGACTAGATGAAAATAATCAGCTTGCTAAATTCAGATTGGCCGAGTGCTTTAATCGTACACTTCAGTATGAAAAGGCCAAATCCACTTTTTTAGTCCTTAGTAACACTCCCGACCATGATTATCGGGCACGGTCTTTATATAGTTATGCAAACCTACTCAAGCAGGAAAGTAAGTTTGAAGAAGCGGATTCCATCTATTTCTTTTTGATTTCAGTGCCAGACGCTGAGCCTTACCTGGTTGAATTGTCAAGAAAACAACGCGAGGGTTGTCAATTGGCTCTAAGGCAAAAAAAAACGGATAAGGGTTTCACGGTGAATTTCATGGATGAAATCAATTCTAAGTTTCATGATTTTGGAGCGGTAATTAATCCATCAAATGATCACCTTGTTATGGTATCAACTCGTAATTCATCGGGTACACAATATGAGGGACTTCAATATGAGGGGCTTTTACCTGACTTGATGGCATTTGAGAGCAGAGGTAATAATCGATGGAGGGTAAACTCTTCAGAACAGCGATTTTCCAGTTTAAATACCAAATGGTCTGAAGGATCAGGATCCTTTACCAAAGATGGTCAAACGTTTTACTTTTCTTCATGCGGAGGTCAAAATGGTGCTTCATGCTCCATCATGGTAAGTTATTTAGAAGATGGAAGATGGACTGATCCGGTAGCTCTGAATGCTTACATAAACGAAGTGGGTTCCGAAAATATACACCCCTCGATTTCTGCCACTGGAGATACACTTTTTTTTGTATCGAATCGAAGTGGAGGAGTTGGTGGCAATGATATATGGATCAGTCTAAAAGGCTTAGAAAAAGAATCCTGGACCCCTGCTATTAATATGGGTGCCGTTATAAATACACCGGAAAATGAAATTACTCCATATTATTCCTCAGCTTTTCAATGCTTGCTCTTCGCGAGTGATGGTCACATTGGTTATGGTGGATATGATAGCTATGCGGCAAAAGGGGAATCTTTTTTCGAACCGGAGATATATAATCTGGGAGATCCGTTTAATTCGACCTGGGACGATACTTATTTCAATATTTCTGATACCGTTGGATTCATGGCTTCCAATCGTGTCGACCATGAAATATTGAATTTGTACAGTTTTCCAGTTAGTAATGAACGATTGTTTCTTTCATTATTGATTTCAGGAGAATCCTTAATAGATGCACGTTTGGCTTCCAAATTCAGGGATGTTACCTCTTTAGACCTGGTGACCTTTAGGGTTGAAGATTACGCAGGATATGATTTATTCGAACCCATAAAACCATCCAAAGGCAAACCTAAAATTCTGGAAGATGAGTTGAGTCAAACGGAATCAACAGAGGTTCCATTTGAAAGATTATTTTTTAGTTATGGATCTTCCTTTCTTAGACCAGAAGGCAAGGTGGCTTTGGAAGAGCTAGCGATGCAGGTTGCAGGAAAATCAATTGGATCCATAGATATATTGGCTTTTACGGATAGTATCGGTCCAATAAAGGCAAATATTAAACTAAGTGAGGATAGAGGTGCTGCAACCAGAGAGTATCTCACATCATTGGGTGTCGATCCAACAATCGTTAATGTCTTGCCTAGAGGAGAGCTCCCGTCTGAAGGAAATAATGATCATTGGTTTAAACGTATTTTAAAACGAAGAGTGGAAATCATCGTGAAAGCCAATGAACCAATAAGTTTTGAAAAAGCAACACCATTTATTGTGCGTAAAACATCGAAACTATCAGATATTGCTAACGCGATAGGAGTTAGTATTCAGGAAATCAAGGAATGGAATGGAGACATTAATAGTATTATTTCCGCCGGAGAAACCATCAGATTAAAAGAAGATAAAATTAAAGATTCACCTATTCAGCTTCTGGTAAGCGAAGCAGATTTTATGCTATTTATCACTGATGACGATAGCTAGCTAACCTTTCGACACCAAGATGTAAGCCCCCCAATTGTAAGGGTTCTTATCGACTTTTCTGAATTGTGCCCTGGCATTAAAAAAGGCTTGTTGAGGATCTGGTTCTGTCAGCAATTCCTTATAAAAAAGGTTCATAAAATTTCGGGCTGCCTGGTCATTTATTTTAACCAATGATAGCAAAACATTTTGTGCTCCAGCCACCAAAAATGCACGTTGTAATCCAAATACACCTTCTCCATTCTGAACCTTTCCAAGCCCCGTCTCGCATGCAGCCAAAACAACCAGATTGGTTTGATCTAGTACCAGATTCATTGCTTCATATGCCGATAACAATCCATCGTTTTCTCCCGATTCGCTTTTACTTAGAAATAAGCCGGAACTGTGTAGTGGATCCGTGTGATTAGGATCTTCTATAAAATAACCATGTGTGGCAATGTGAATGATGCCTGGATTAGCGAAGCTCTTAATTCGATCCTCAGTGGCTTCATTAAAGTAGAATGTTTCCGTTTTCCATCTTCTCACATCCAGAATCTCAGTAATGTCTCCTGCTTCCCTCTCAGCACCGGGTAGTTGCTTAAGGGCATAACCTTCGATTCGTGAGAAATCAGGATTTCCAAAAATTTTAGCTTCTCTTAAAAGATTTTTTTCCTCCCGGTAAAGCAGGTCCTTACCGCTTGTGATATTGACAATATCGTACTTATCTGACATGTAGGTATCATTGGACGGGTCATAAAAAACCACAGGGTTAAGCTTATGAAAAATACCATCTGGAGATATATATATTTTATTCACATCACCTAAATGCTTATCAATTGGCTCCCAAAAAACACTGTAGCTTAACTTATCTTTTACCCCAAATTTCAGTGCATTTCTATATGTAGCAAAACCTCGTGTAAAATCAATGGCGGCAAGTTTTACGGGTAATAAAACACTATCCTTCTTGACAATAAAACTTACATAGTGTGATTCATCTTCAAAACCCTGATCAATTTTTTCATCAATTACAGTTACTGAGTAATCCCGGTACTGGATAATGTCAACCATTGCCGTACTATCGCTGAGGGCGTTGCTAATCTCAGCCCAATGATGGTAGGTGGTCTTTTCCTGGTCTGCGAATACTTTAAATTTCCTGGATAGGTCTTTTTCTAATGAGGCACATTCCTCCTCCAATTGGGTGATGGAAATACCTTTAAGTTTCCTGTCTTCTTCGGTAAGTAGATAAGCTTGGGCAAGACTGTATTTTTTTTCTCTCCAGGAGTTGTAATCCTCTTTGATTTTATCGTCATCACTACTTTGAATGAGTTTCCGCATCTTCTCAGAAGCGTAAAAGAGGATACCTCGGGTATTAAGAAAGTGATTTAGAGCATTCTCAGCATACGAGCTGGTTATGTTCTCATCTCTGAAAGCAAGTGAGCAAAATCGCTCAATATTGTATCGGGTTTCATCAAAATAAAGTTTTCGTTGATTGTCAGTCAATACCGGAAATATATCTTGCATGTGTTTGATCTCTGCGTCCAATGCATGGTCAAATGATTTCATAGCGGACTGATAATCCTTAACGATCATGTAATACAAACCGAGATCATTGACTGTTTTGATATACAAAGGGTGATAATTTCCCAGCGTATTGGCCCTGATTCGCTTGGCTTCTTCAAGCAATTTTCCTGCGAGTGAAAAATTTCCGAATTGAAGATAAAGGAGAGCAACATTGTTTAATGAGGTTGCATAGTTTGCATGCTCAGTGCCATAGATCACCTTATCCATATCCAACACCTTCATGTAAAGGTCTAGGGATTTGGCCAGTTCGCCTCTATCCTTGTAGATACTCGCAAGGTTGCTTAGGCTGCTTGCATAATCAGGATTCATGGATCCGAATAACTCCAAAAAACCTTTAGAGCTTTCGATGAAACACTCCTCAGCTTTTTCAATATCTCCTTGTCTCTTGTAAATCGTTCCCAGATTATTGATCATATAGGGTCTAACCGTTCGAATATCACCAGCTACATTCAAGGCTTGATCCATGTAATCATTAGCAGTTTTTAAATCATTGAGTCGATAATATAGAACGCTCAATCCATTTAAGGTCTCCAGCATCATAATGGGATTATCCTTATAGCTGCTATTCTTTTTTTCGAGATTATGAAGGAGGTAATTTTCTGAATCTGAGTACTCACCTTGCTCTATTTTTAAAGCTGAAAGTCTGTCAATTGCTCTTAGATATTGAATTTCATCTTTACCCTTTGCCATCTCTATAGCCTTGACCAATTCGGTTTCACTTTTCTGCAGATCCCCGAAGTGACGGTAGGTAGTTCCAATTTCAATTTGTAGAGCAATGGCTGTTGAGTCGTTTAAGGAAGGTCCAAATGAGATCGCTTTATTAAGTGCTTTCAGGCTTTCATCAAAATTTCCGACTTCCCGATAAAAGACACCTGTGCGGTATAGCAAACGAATTTGAGATTTAGTGTTTTTCTGATGATGTTTTTGTGTTACCCTTCCGGCTAAATCAAGAAATTTACCTGCATCATCGAATCGGCCCAACTCCTGATTAAGCGCGGAGATATTGTAGTATAAACCTAGAAGATCCTGATGGAGTGAGTCCTTATTTTTAATCTCTTGCGAAATACCGCTAAGAAAAGCAGACATACTTCTTTGCTTATCATTGACCTCCCATAAAATCAGTCCGACATTATTGTAAATCCCGGCAATGCCTATTTCAGATACGCATTTAGCTGAATCCAGGTCAGATAAAAGCGAATTGGCATAAAACTTTGCCTTTAGTGGAAAGCTATATTTAAAGTTATCTGCACTGTCTAGTTTCTGAAGACAAGTCTGACCTGACAATCCAATTGAGAATAGTAGAAAAAATAAAAATGTGATTCTCTTTCGCATTGTTACTGCACTATTTAACTAGTTGTAATAGCAAGGATAATATAATCTGAATGGAAGATTATGTTTTTCCTACCAATCAACCATGAGCAACGATCAACATCGAAAAATGTATACTAAAGATTGTCTGTGAAGTGTTTTTCTGTTTTTTCAACGGAAAACTTCTCCTGATTAAAGGCATCAGTTCCACCTTTAGGAATGGATAATGAAACCCAATTTTCGCCCTTTATCATTTTCGCCAGGTAAACCATCTGACCGATGTGATAACTATAATGGGCCAGTTGCCGATGGATTGCGTCTATGACCGAATGACCTTCATTTCTAATAAATACTGTTTTATTAAGATCTTCTTCGTTTAGGTCATTCAGTGCTTCCAAAAAACATTTCCAACCTTCTTCCCATTTCTGCAACATCTTTTCCCTTGTCTTAATGGTAGATTCGAATTCTCCCTCTCTATCGCGCCAATCTTTTTCACCATCCTCAGTGAGAAAATTAGTCCATCGGGAAAGCATATTTCCTGACAGGTGTTTAACAATCATGGGAATGCTATTTGATCCTGAATCTGGAATGAGGTGAAGCTCATCATCAGAAAGAGCTTCGAATGTTCGTTCACCCAGTGATTTGTAATAGGAGAGTAGTTTGATTAGGTTTTCCAGCATGCTTAAAATTCAATTATGGCTTTCGCCTGATCTTTTAGCCTTTTTAAGTAGGATTCGTCTGTGATCTTTCCATTTGCCATCTTTCCATTGATTTGTATCAATTTTGGTTTTATGGCCAGAACGTTCATGCCAAGATAATTGAAAATATCGGTCAAGTGGCTCATAGCCATTACGCCCCCCTGAATTCCCGATGAAAGCCCTACGATAGCACATTTCTTTCCCTTCAAAGTTCCGGGAAATTCCAATCCATCAAGAAATGTTTTTAAGATGCCGGGAAATGATCCATTATACTCAGGCACGATAAACACATATTTTTGAGCTTCTTTCATATGATCTCGCACCGGATTAAAATCCACATTTGTTCCCTGATTTTCGTAAAGTGCTGTCGTAATAAAATCAGAAGGGAGGTGCTCTAGGTCAATAATCGTAGATTCAACGTCATGTTCCTTCAGTATTTCCTGGTACTGAAGTGCTACTTGCTTGGAGATTGAGTTTTTGCGATTGGTGCCGCTAATGATAGTGATCATACAGGATTTTCTAAATCAATATTGTAGTTATGGACGCATATAAGAATATTTGCCCGATAATTGCGTTTCAGGACAGTTAGGTCCGCAAAGAAACACAAACCTGTAAACCCGAAGAACGACTTTTAGTTCAAAATGTCCATCGCTGTAGAACATCTTACGAAAGTTTATGGTAGTCAGAAGGCACTGGATGATATTTCCTTTGAAGCTCCAAAGGGAAAAATCACCGGATTTTTAGGGCCCAATGGTGCTGGAAAATCGACTACTATGAAAATAGCCACCGGTTACATTAGTTTAACCTCTGGTAATGTAACTGTTGATGCGATAGACGTTTCGAAAGAGCCGTTGAAGGTAAAAAAATTGACAGGGTATTTACCTGAGCATAATCCACTATACCTGGAAATGTTTGTAAAGGAATACCTGGGGTTCATAGCATCTGCTTATGGAATGAAAAATCGATTGAACAGGATATCTGAAATGATCGAAATGTGTGGGTTGGAGAGGGAGCAGAAAAAGCGAATAGGTGCACTTTCAAAAGGATATAGACAAAGAGTGGGGTTGGCACAGGCACTTATCCACGATCCACAGGTTTTAATTTTGGATGAGCCTACCAGTGGTCTTGATCCCAACCAACTTGTTGAAATACGAAAGGTAATAAAGGAAGCCAGTCAGGATAAGACAGTCATTTTATCTACGCACATTATGCAGGAGGTGGAGGCTTTATGTGATAAAGTAGTGATTATCAATAAAGGAAAGATTGTAGCAGATGATGAGGTAAAAAGTCTTAAGTCAACCCAATCAGAGGTTACAAGCTACCGGGTTGAATTTGAGGCACCTATTGATTCGGAACTGTTTGAAAATGCAGGACTATCTATTTCTAGAATTACTGAAAATTCATATCAGATATCTTCCTCAGAAGATCCAAGAAAGATTATTATGAAGTTGTCTGGTGAGCATTCGTTACCACTCATAAATATTGCCAAAGAGGAGCAATCATTGGAAGGAGTTTTTCACGAACTGACAAAGGACAAATGATTACAATTCTTCGAAAAGAAATCAATGAATTTCTGGATTCCTTAATAGCCTATGTGGTAATTGGAATCTTCCTAACGGGTATTGGACTCTTAATGTGGGTGTTTCCGGAGACGAATGTGCTGGACTATGGATATGCAAGTATGGAAACTCTGTTTTCTCTGGCTCCATATGTTTTTATGTTTTTGATTCCTGCAATCACCATGAAAGCCTTTGCAGAAGAAAAACGAAGTGGAACAATTGAATTGCTATACACGCTTCCTTTCAGAGACATAGAGATTGTCATCGGCAAATTTTTAGCGGGGTTCTTACTCGTGATTTTCTCAATACTACCCACCTTGATCTATTATTTCTCACTTTCGTATCTGGGTAATCCGTTAGGAAATATTGACACTGCTGGAATTATAGGTTCATATATTGGACTGGCATTGCTTGGGGGTATTTTCACCTCCATCGGTATATTGTCCTCAGCATTGACAGGAAATCAAATTGTCTCTTTCATTTTAGCTGCCTTTCTGTGTTTTGTTTTTTATGCCGGTTTTGATTCCATCGCCTCCATAAATATCTGGTCCGAGACCTCCTTCATCATTGAACGAATAGGTATTTTGGCCCATTACGAAACCTTAAGCAAGGGACTCATTGACCTGGGAGATGTGGTTTATTTTCTCTCCATGATCATCCTGTTTTTGTATGTAACACGTATCATTTTAAACGTACAGAAAGGATGAGTGAAGGAAGAAAAATTGTTTGGCTACAAACGATCGCGCTCGTGCTTTCCATATGGTTAGTAAATCAACTTGCTGATAAGTATCGAGTACAAATTGATCTCACAGAAGAAAAACGCTTCACGATCTCTGATGCTACAAAGGAGTTACTCAATTCACTGGATCAGGATGTTTTTTTTGAAGTTTATTTAGATGGAGATTTACCCTCAAATTTTGAACGCTTTCAAAAATCGATTGGTGAGATGCTCGATCAGTTTGCTTTGGAAAGCAATAATCGAATCCAGTACAAATTCACAGACCCTGCACAAGCAACAAACCTTCAGGCAAGAAATCAATACTATCAGTCACTTATAAACAAAGGAGTTCAGGCCACCAATTTGAATTACAAAAATGCGGATGGTGATAAAATGGAAAAGCTCATCTTTCCAGGAGCATTGGCTTCTATGGGCATGGAGGAAATACCTGCCAACCTACTGAAAGGAAGTAGTGCAGCGGGTCCAGAAGGGATCTTAAATCAAAGTATTGAAGGGCTTGAGTATGAACTGGCATCAGCAATTGCGCAACTCTTGTATGGTGGCACAAAGAAGATAGCTTACGTACTGGGTCACGGGTCTCCTGATTCGCTAGAGATAGCTGGATTCAGGTCTGCCGTCCTTTCCAAATTTGACTTGTTCAATATTTCACTTGCTGGTCGTCAGTCCCTTAGCGGATATGATGCCGTAGTTATTGGAAAGCCGACCAAGCCATTTAGCGACCAAGAGAAATACCTGATTGATCAGTACTTGATGCGAGGAGGAAATCTGATCTATTTTATTGATGCACTAAGCGTTAATATGGATAGTGCATCAGGAGAAGGTACTGTTGCTATTCCTTACGAGACGAACCTGACGGATCAGTTATTCAGATATGGTGTGCGCGTTAATCAAAACTATGTGCTGGATGTCAACAGTGGTCAATTTCCGGTAGTATCTGGAAATATGGGCAACCAACCACAAATTCAAATGATCCCATGGCCGTTTTTTCCTGTGCTTACTAATTTCAGCAAGCATCCATCGGTACGAAATCTAGACGCTATTTTGGGTCGATTTATATCAGAAATTGATACCGTAAAGGCAGTTGGTATCATCAAAACACCATTGATAAATACCAGCCAATACACGAAACTGTTAGGACCACCTGTGCGGGTAGCCTTCAATGATTTGCGAGATAAGCTACGACCTGAGAAATTTACAGATGGACCTAAAACCATTGGATATCTATTGGAAGGAAAGTTTACTTCTCTGTATGCCAATCGGATTATTCCAAAAGGAGTGGACAAATCTACTTTTGTAGAAAAGGGTGAGCCGGGCAAAGTGATTGTAATCGGAGATGGTGATATCATTCGAAATGATCTTGACCCGGAAACAGGTGAGCCTCTTGGATTGGGTGTTGAGCCATTCACTAAAACCACCTATGCCAACGAAGAGTTTATCCTGAACATTCTTGATTACCTGGTTGATGATTCAGGTTTGATTGAAACTCGATCAAGGGAAGTAAAAATTCGTCCATTGGATCGGGTGAAGGTAAGTCAGGAGCGAACAAAATGGCAGATGATTAACCTTGGATTACCTGTCTTTCTCATTTTGGTAATAGGTGCGCTAAAATGGATTTTTAGGAAAAGAAAATATGCCAGCTGATGAGTAAGAGCCTAAAATATATAATCCTTATCACCTTGTTACTCATCACGAATTTGTGGTTGTTATTTTCAGACTCAATGAGTCGTGAAGATTCCAGTTCAAAATACTTTGACATTGAAGATCTTTCAGCAGTCAGTAAAATTCAATTTGATGTTGATAATAAAATTATTAAGCTTGAACTCACGGGTGAGGGATGGATATTAAATGAGTCTTTTAAAGCAGATGAAGGGTTTGTAAATACTTTGCTGTCTGTTTTGCAGCGAGTAGAGGTTGGAAGAACCTTTGAGAACCTGGACCAGGATGTTATAGGAGCTGTTGAGGTTGAATTTGATTTCAATAGTCGTTATCGCTTTCAGTTTGCCAGCAATCCAACACAGACTAAATCCTATTTCATTAGTGATGGAAAAACAATGGAGGTTGCGGTCCCTGGATATAGGGATAATGTAATCGATTTTTTTACCCTTCATCCGGATCAATGGAGAGAAAGATTGGTTTTTGAGGGCACGTGGAGAACCATACAAAGAGTTTTGATTGAATCTGCTGCAAGTGAATCCATTGAAATTAAATTTGATGAAAAGTTCTTTTTGGTAAATGGGAATCAACCCTATGACAGCACGTCCGTCATTAACTTCTTAAATCAGTTTGAATACTTTCAGGCGAACGAAATGATCTCTGAAGGTCGCTTCCCGGAGTTTGACAGCCTGAGCCAGACGATTCCAATGGCAAAAATCACTTTGGATGACATCAAATCGGATGAGCCAACAGTGTTGTCTGTTTTTCCAAGAATTGATAATCAGCAATATCACTTGATGGTAAAGGACGGTGAGGAGCGAATGGTGGTGGATGCCAGAAGGGTAAGTCAAATTCTTACAGGTCCTGCAGGACTTAAGTGATCATAATTTCAACTGTTTATCTCATAATTTGTGCTTAAATTAGCGACCCGAAAAATCAGGGTAAAAACCCTCAATCACTAAGCTTTACAATACATATGAAATTCATCGTATCATCATCCTACCTTTTAAAGCAATTGTCAGCTATTAACGGTGTGATAACAACAAACCCGGTTGTTCCAATTTTAGAAAACTTTTTATTCGAAATCAGTGACGGTAATTTGACGGTAACTGCATCGGATCTTCAAACAAGCATGATCACTGAGTTGCAGGTTGAAGCCAAAGAAGATGGAAGCATCGCGATTCCTGCAAAAATTTTGCTAGAAACGTTAAGAAATTTGCCGGAACAGCCGGTAACGTTCTCCATAGATAGCAATACCTACAGCATCGAGATCAACTCCGATAATGGTCGTTACAAATTGGCAGGAGAGAATGCTACTGACTTCCCGAAGATACCAACAGTTTCTGATGGATACGCAGTTAACATGTCTTCAGAAGTATTGGGTAGAGCGATCAACAACACGATTTTCGCAACTTCAAATGATGAGCTAAGACCTGCAATGACAGGTGTATTTGTAAAACTCGATGAAACAAATACCACATTCGTAGCAACCGATAGTCATCGTTTGATCAGGTATAGGAGAGTAGATGTGGCGGCTGATATGAGCCACAGCATGATCATTCCTAGGAAAGCGCTGACATTGCTGAAAGCGACGCTCCCTTCAGAGCTGACTAATGTGAATGTGGAGTTTAACGCTTCAAATGCATTTTTCAACTTTAATCAGGTGAAGATGATTTGCCGATTGATTGACGAACGATTCCCTGATTATGAGAACGTGATTCCTTTAGACAATAACAATAATGTGGTTGTAAAGAAGGGAGACTTGTTAAGTTCTCTAAAACGAATTGCGATCTACGCGAATAAGACTACTCATCAGGTAAGGCTTAAAATCACAGGAAGTGAATTAATGATCTCTGCTGAAGATTTAGATTTCTCCAATGAAGCAAGTGAGCGATTATCATGTGAGCATGATGGTGAAGATTTAGAAATTGGGTTTAACGCCAAATTCCTTGTTGAGATGTTAGGAAATATAGATTCTGATGAAATTACATTGAAATTAAGCGCGCCGAACAAAGCAGGAATCATCACTCCGAATGATAAGGATGATGAAGAAGATATTTTGATGTTGGTTATGCCTGTTATGCTAAATAATCAGGTTTAATTTTAATACGAATAAAATACATTTTTAAAAGTGATGCTTGGAGGCATCACTTTTTTTGTTTCTCAAAAAGCAAAACTTCTTGATTATCAGGAGTTTTGATTGGATTTAATTCTTCAAACCCTAGACTCATTAATGTGGCTTGAGATCGATGGTTTTCCTGAGAAGTAATTGCAAAAACCTTGGATATTCCTGATTTTTCAAAGGCGGAATGCAAAACGGCAGTTCCGGCTTCTTGTATAAATCCATTTCCGGTATACTCAGGCAGGAGTGCAAAGCCAAGGTCAGGATACTCCAGGTAGTCCCTCTTAATGAGCCCACAAATCCCAATAGGCGCTTTATTCAAAGTCATTACATGCAGGGCAAACCCATTTTGTTGATGACTGGTGATGAGACTTGATTCAATGTAATTAATAGCGTCTTTGTGGTCATGGATACTCCGATCTCCAATGTGTTCGATCCAGGTTTCTGTATTCATTAGCTTTAGAAAAAAAGGAGCATCAATTATTTCTGCATTCCGAATGACTAACCTGTCTGTGTGGAGTTCCATATAATTAGTCTTCGGTGCTTAAATCTCGAATCATGTGCTTAAGTCGTTTGATTTTCCGACCATAAATCATGTGTATCAGCCAGTGCATGATTCCGCCAATAATTCCAGTAAGGATAACCGAAAATCCTATGGCAAATATCCAACCCTCTAATGAGTCTATTTTTTGCAGATTCTGGTGATTTTCTTCGGCAACAAAGCCATAAATAAGGCCCACGGTCATGGATAGCCATATGACTACTTTATAGTGAAGCAAGTAGAATCTTAGGTAGCCATAGACTTTCTTTAAGCTGTCTAACACATTCCCATCATAATTGAAACCCTTGATTTTTTTTATCAAAAACTGATAGTAGAATAGGTAAATAACTGTAACTACGAGATAGAAAATAATAAATTCAGTAGATTCATTTCTATCACGGAGGTGCCAGATTAGCAACGGAACACAAACAATACTGAACCAGAATTCAATAAGTAGGATTGTCCTTATCCAGTAAAGGGTAGTTCGTGTACCTTTTCGTTCCAGCATATTGATCTGAAAAGAAGAGGCGTCCATTTGCTCCTTACTTTTTTTCCAGACTGATCGTATGTCCAACTCTTCAGCCATTGATTATCTCTTTTAATTTCTCTTTGAGCCTATTCACTTTAACTCCTACATTCGTTACCGTAATACCTAGAATCTCACTCATTTCTTTATAGCTCTTGTCCTCCAGATAAAGTAAAATGATTGCCCTGTCAGACTCCTTCAATTGCTTTATTCCTTCATAAAGCTTATCAATTTGTTCTTTATCAGAATCATTTTCATCAATGGAATCAATTCGTGTCTCTAATGGAACTGTCTCCACCTTTCTCTTCATTCGTTTAGAATGAGACATGCATACATTTAAGGTGACACGGTAAACCCAGGTCGATAGCTGAGACTTCCCCTGAAAAGACGTATAGGACCTCCAAAGTTGTAAACTGACTTCCTGAATCAAATCCTTCAGAGATTCTTCGTTTCTTGCATAGGCCCTGCATATATGCATAATTAAGGGCATATTCTCCTCAACGTACGATTTAAAGAAATCCTCTGACACACTACGATGGGTTAGTGTAAGTAATTCCCGATTTATTTCATCGAGAGCTTATTTTTTTTTGGTTGCGGCCTTTTTACCACCTCTTCCTTTTTTCTCAGGTGCTTTTTCAGCGAGTTCTTTGCACTGTTCGAAGGTGAGTTCCTCAGGAACTACATCCTTAGGGATTTTCACATTCTTCTTACCAAACTTGATGTAAGGTCCCCAACGTCCATTGAGTACTGCTACGTTTTCATCTTCATCAAATGTCTTGATGTATTTATTAGCATCAGCTTCGCGTTTGTCGAGAATGAGCTGTACTGCTTCATCTTCGGTAATTGTGAGTGGATCTTGCTCTTTCTTAATGGAAACAAACTTTCCATCATGTCGGATGTAGGGACCAAACCTCCCTACAGCTGCGACCATCGGTTTGTTTTCAAACGTACCTACTTCGCGAGGTAGTTTAAAGAGCTCTAAGGCTTCATCTAAGGAGATAGTATCCATGAACTGGCCGTGTTTCAAACTGGCATACTGCGGTTTTTCTTCACCTTCAATAAGCTCACCTTTTTGAACATAGGCACCATATTTTCCATGGCGGGCATAAATTTTCTCACCAGACTTGGGATCTTCACCAATTTCTCTCACTTGATTAACGGCTGCTCTATCCAGGTCGGCAGATTTTTCCACAGTGGAATGAAAGCCACCATAGAATTTGTCAATCATTTTATTCCACTCGGTTTTGCCTTGTGCAATGTCATCAAATTGCTGCTCTACATCAGCAGTAAAATGATAATCAATCACATTTGGAAAATGATCTACAAGGAAATCATTTACTACCATCGCAGTATTAGTCGGGAAAAGCTTATTTTTTTCAGCACCAGTCAATTCGGTAACTTCTTCTCGTTTTATTTCGCCACCTTTTAATCGGCACTCAATAGAGATACGCTCTTTGCCGTCGCGCGCATCTTTCTCTACATAATTCCTTTTTTGGACCGTCGATATAGTAGGAGCATAAGTAGAGGGACGCCCAATACCCATCTCCTCCAGTTTTTTCACCAGACTAGCTTCCGTATATCTTGGAGGATGACGCGTAAACCCTTGCTTCGAGAGCATTTCCTTAAGATCAAGTGCTTGTCCCACGTTAAGCGGAGGTAGCATGTTGGTGTTCTCTTCCTCACCATTATCCTCGTCAGTAGATTCAATGTAAACTTTGAGAAAGCCCTCAAACTTCACTACCTCACCTTTTGCTACTAATTTTTCTTCTGTAGATGAGATACCAATGGTAGCTGTTGTTTTTTCAAGTTTTGCGTCAGACATCTGCGATGCAATCGCGCGTTTCCATATCAGATCGTATAGCCGGTTCTCTGCATCATCCTTTCCTGCAGATTGTACGTTGAAATTAGTTGGCCTGATTGCTTCGTGAGCTTCCTGGGCCCCTGCTTTTTTTGTTTTGAAGACCCTTCTGTTAGCATAATCCTCCCCGTAGTTGGCTTTAATGGCTGCAGCAGCTCCGTTCAAAGCTTCATCGGATAAATTAAGTGAATCAGTTCTCATGTAAGAGATCTTACCGGCTTCATAAAGCTTTTGAGCCACTGACATGGTTCGAGCGACTGAAAACCCCAGTTTTCTACTTGCTTCCTGTTGTAAAGTGGAAGTAGTAAATGGAGGAGCAGGAGATTTTTTAGCTGGTTTTGTTTCCAGATTTTCGATTGAAAAATCAGCTTCATTACACTTCTGAAGAAAGCTCATGGCTTCCTCTTCGGTCTTGAATTTTTTAGGCAATTCGGCCTTGAGAATTTTACCACCTTCCAGGTTAAATTCAGCTGTAATTCGGAAAGACGGTTCAGGAGTGAACTTAGCAATTTCCCTTTCCCGCTCAACCACTAATCGAACAGCGACAGATTGTACCCGACCTGCTGAAAGGCCTCCTTTAATTTTTTTCCAGAGAATTGGAGAGAGTTCAAACCCAACAAGGCGGTCAAGAATTCTTCGTGCCTGCTGAGCATTCACCAGATCAATATCTATTCCTCTTGGATTTTGAATTGCATTTTGAATTGCATTTTTGGTTATTTCCCTAAATACAATCCGTCGGGTTTTTTTGTCATCCAGGTCTAATGCCTCTGACAAATGCCATGAAATAGCTTCTCCTTCACGGTCATCATCCGATGCAAGATATATGGTCTCTGCAGCTTTGGCCAGCTTTTTTAGTTCTTTTACGACATCTTTTTTGTCTTTCGAAATCTCATATGTAGGGCTAAATCCATTCTCGATATCTATTGCCGAGTCGTCTTTTGGTAAGTCACGCACGTGCCCGTAAGATGACTTCACTTCAAAATCTTTACCTAAATACCCTTCAATAGTTTTAGCCTTGGCTGGCGACTCTACAATTACAAGATTTTTTCCCATGGATTCAATTTTCCTTCAAAACAAGATGTAAGCAATGTACAATTTGGCCGTAAACATAACACCACTATTTAAATCCTGTTCAAAACAATTTTGAAAAATCGAAATTTCTATGATTTGCTGTGACATCATTCATTGTGCTATATTTATATCAAACCAACCTTTCCGATGAACAAAAAACTTCATCTTATCAGACATTCGTATGCCGAGGATCCCAATGGCAAAAAAGATATTGATCGGTCCCTTACTTTAGAAGGCCAAAGTACTGTCCGAGCGCTTGGCAGGCATTTGATTAATAACCAATTCAATCCAGATAAAATAATTTGTAGCACGGCCGTAAGAACTCGTGAAACAGCACTCAACCTGATTGAAGAATTGGAGATGAATGAGCGCGTTGTTGAATACAAAGAGGTCGTTTATAATGCCTCATTAAGAGAGCTGCTGGCTGTTTTAAATGAACTCCCGGAAGACCACAAGGAGATTGCCATTATTGGCCACAATCCAACAATAACCTTTTTTGGAGAGTATCTGTCAAATGCAATTATTGGTAATATGTCTCCAGCAGGAGTAGTGACAATCAAGTTTGAAAAGCTGAATTGGAATGAGGTCTCTCAGGGATCGGGTATTTTTGATAATTATTATCATCCTAATCATTAATGTATAACCCAAGTGACGTTGGTAAGAAAGGTAGTATTTTCGGCCTTCCTTATAATTTGGAAGAATCAGATTTGATTTTTTTACCAGTACATCTTGATGTTACTGTTTCCTACGGTCACGGCACCTCCAAGGCGCCTGATTTAATTCTCGATGAATCCTCACAACTCGATCTTTCCCTTTTGAGTATTCATAATCCATGGGAGCTTAAAATGGGTATGTATGATCGAACAGTCATTGCCAGCCAAAATGAAATTCAGCGCGGAAGAGCTAAAAATATTATTGGCGCACTTGAGGCAGGTAGGGAACCAGAAGCAGATCAGCTTGGCTATGTAAATGAATATTGTACGCAGACGCATGAAAAAATTGAAGAATTAGCTACCTCCTTATTAAACCTCGGTAAAGTAGTTGGTGTAATAGGAGGAGATCACAGCTCTCCTTTAGGTTTAATGAAGGCATTAGCAAGTAGGCAATCATTGGGCATCTTACAAATCGATGCACATATGGACTTAAGAAATGCGTATGAGGGATTTGAGTATTCGCATGCGAGTATTATGTACAATGCCCTACAGGTGAATCAAATTACATCTCTTACACAAGTCGGCATAAGAGATTTTTGTGAAGAAGAGGAAGCGTATATTCAAAAATCAGAAAAGCCTATTCATGTCTTTTATGATGAAGGGATTTTTAAGAATCAAGTCCAAGGAAGATCATGGGATACTCAAGTGGACGAAATCGTGAAAACCCTACCCGAAAATGTATATGTAAGTTTCGATATGGATGGATTAGATCCTTCACTTTGCCCTAATACAGGAACCCCGGTTCCGGGAGGACTAAAGTTTAACGAAACAATATACCTGCTTGAAAAGGTCGTCAAATCAGGAAAGAAGATTGTTGGATTTGATGTTTGCGAGGCTGGGACTGACTCTTGGGATGCAAATGTGGCCGCAAGGATACTATTTAGACTTGCTGCTTTTACAGGAGTTTCAAATAAGCTACTCTCATTCAGATAATTCCACTAAAAGCTGTTTGAAAGAACTAGTATTATATTTTGCCATACCGTGGTTTTCTACCCTGACAAATCCCTCTTTATCTATTAAATAGGTCGTAGGTATGGAATGTGTATTATATGTTTCAGGTAGGGATGAACGGAGAAAGTAAACTGGGAATTCAAATCCTTTCTTCATAATAAATGATTTGGCCTTCATTTCATCCTGATCCATGGATACCATAACGAATTCAGCTACTTGATTTCCTTTGAATAAAGCATGAATATCTGGCATTTCTGCTATGCACGGAGGACACCAGGTGGCCCAGAAGTTCAGGAAGATCGCCTCACCTTTAAATGATTCAAATGATAGCCTGTTACCTTCCATATCTTCTAACCAGAAGTCATAATCAACAGGTTTCTTTTCCTCAACCAAGGTTGGAGTTATCATCCCTGTAGCTAGCACTAGCTGTTGAATTTTTCCTATGATCTCAGTATGCCATCCTCCCAAATAGATTATTCCAACTACAACGATTAGAACGATCCATTCGATTAGCTCTCTTTTTATTTTTTTTATCATCATTGGGGGTTCGAAATCTAATTACACTCAAATGAGGTAAATAATTCCGTCTTCTGATCCTTTTATAATAGACCTAGTATTTTTATAAATTGCATGTAGAAAATCTCACCTTATGAAAATTAAGTTAACAGCCTTAGTCATCTTTTTAATCTCTGTATTTTCATCAGAGGCCCAGAAAATCAAGTATAAGGATCTTTTTCCTGTATTGGCAGCAAAAAATTACGAGGAGGGAGTTCCAAAACTTCTCCTATACCTGGCTGATCCAAAAAATGCAGAGGAAGCAAATCCTAATCTTCAAATGGGTTTGTGGTTAGAGGATCGTTTTATGAATTATGATGTGGTAGGCGATTCTTCCAAAGTTTATGAAGTCGGAGATTCGGCCGTATTCTTTCTTGAAAAAGCAAAATCACTCATCGATGAAAAAGAGCTAAAAAAGAAAGACGAGTATTATCAGGCTTTTTTTAGAAGAGATCTTCGGACAGGCGAGTTTGGAATAAAAGTTTCAGACGTCCACTTGGATATTGAGAAGAAGGTAGAGAAAATTGAAAGTCGAATTGCAGATGTAAAAGAAATGCACAGAAGGGTGATTAAGGTTGAGAATAATCAAAAATCAGCCATGGAAGCATACAAATCATTAACTACCCGATTTTCAATGTACAATAACATGTTGATAGGGGCAGATGCAGATGTACAATCAAAGCTTGAAAAGATTGAGGAAAGTGGAAGGTTGGGATTGGAAAATACTAAAAGTGTGCAAGAACTTGCGGTAAAGCTTGGCTCAGATAAATATAGTGATGAACCCATATTGAAAGCGATTAATCAATTTGGTGCTGACGGTATGAGTGCTTCAAATATCCGCTCAGGAACAATTGAGATTTGGGATTTTGAAAACTGGGCAAGGACTGCTTACTCAGAGATTCGAGGAGGAATCGCACTATTCAAGACGATGATTAAAAATTATGCTGATGAAATACGTGATAAAAAATCTAAAGTAAAAAGTAGTCAAAATGTTGAGATCGGATATTTCCCAACGGATCTCTTAGAACAATTTGATAAATACGATCCAGAATCTACGGCTGAGAAATTGTTAAAAATCGAAATGTATGAGGCCAGAATCATCAAGCAGGTTGATTTGCAAATAAATCCTGCATTAATGGATTCTGCACTTATTGGTTCTCAATTGGCCATCTATCAGCAAGCACTTGAGGATGCTAAAAACATGAATTTATTAGCTGAGTCTATCACAGCTGACGATTTAGAGACGGCAAAAAATAAGTATACTGATTACATTGAAAGCTTCTTTAAGAAGTATGTAACTGCTTCAAAATACGTTTCTGACATGCAGGTGTGGTCAAGAAGACAGGTTGAATGGCTCACCAATTCAGTAGAATTTTGGGAAGAGAGGAACAGATGGGGAATAGATGCTGAAAATGAAGAGTTACGATATCCTTTGTTTGTACAGGACGCTCCGGAGGGAGGGAAGATGACCCTAGGTGTTCCTGTTAAAACACCGGAAGAGATTGTAGCGTTTGGCGCAGATTTGGAGGCGAAAAAAGGATACGTTCTATCCTTTGGGCCGGATAGATTGTCAAAATGGAAGCTTGAATTTGATTTACCAGGTACAGAGGCGGTGCAATACGAAAGTGACTCACTTCCAACAATATCTGGAGCGGAAAGCTTCTATATCTATAATACTTCCGCAGTGGAAAATAATTTTGTTGTTGTTAGCTATACCGCAACAGGTCAACTCAACTGGGGAACAGTGGTAACTATTTCAAAAAAACCGGTTGACTTCAAATTTGATGACCTTACTCAAGAACTAACAATTCTACTTTATCCTGAGGAGCAGCTTCCACTTGAATCTGATGAATTGGGTTACGTAGTTATTGATAGGACTGGAAATGCGAGATAAATTTTTAGTATTCGCATTATTTTTTGCCATTCTATCCTGTTCAGAGGAAGACCTTCCGATTGGTCTTTATGATTATCAGGTCGAAAGATTACTCAGTGGTCAGTCTGGCGATAAAACCTGGATGCAGATTGTTAGCTCCACAGATTGTAAAGATTCTTTAAAGTTGCTTATTGAATCTGCAAGCGACTCACTGGATATTTTTGAAATAAGATCAGCACTCGATTGCAACGTAGATACAATTTACATCGGGAAAGCAAATGCCTCAAAATTGATCGGTGGATTGCTATTTGCGGATTCACTAGTGTTCTCGGATGGAACTTATTGGATCGTTAAACAAATTACCTCAGACTTTCTGGATATTCAACGTAATGGCAAACAAGAAAGCTATTTACATACGCTGGATTAATATATATAGCAATTCCATATACCTCTGAATTGTAAGGGTTTTAGTTATAGCAAGCGTACAATTAGTCGAATTATTACATAGTTACAACTAAGTAAAGTGTTTTAATACCTAAAAGCGAGCTTTAGGTAGATGATTTCTTGTTATTTTAACGCTGGTTATACTGTATCCAATCTTATGAGAGTTACACTTTTCCTTTCCTTAATTCTTCTTCTTTTAGGAACCCATGCACAAACAACATATACAAGTGTTGGATCAGGTTCATTCACAACAACAGGCGCATCTGTTTGGTCACCGTCACCAGTAGCCGCAGACTTTACTAATGGCCTTAATACATTTATCATCGCTGATGGCGATGTGATAACAGTTGATGGTGGATCCACTATCACGATTGAAGCCATTGAAGTTGGTCAAGGAGGTGGAATCGGGACTCTGACAATTGGAAATGCAAGCTCAGCATCATCATTAACTTTGAATGGCTCTCTAGTTATTCAGTCCACATCCATATTTCAAACCAATAATAATGATGGAAATACCCATACTGTTAGCATAGCAGGAGATATAGTAAATAATGGAGGCACCTTTGATTTGGATAATGGAACTGGCCTTGCCAATGTAACATTACCCAATACCTCAACCTCAGTGCTTTCAGGGAGCGCCATGATTTTCAATGATCTCACAATAAATGGAGGAGCAGGTGTTATACTTATCGCGTCCATTGATGTCAATGGAAATTTTTTAGCTGATGCTAGTGGTACAGATATTTCAACATCATCAAATCATAACTTTGATGGAAATTTCACGCTGACCAATAGCGCGACATTCACAGCGACAAACAGTACACAGTTTTTCGATGGAGCTGGAGCACAAGCTATTGCTATCTCTGGTGGAGTTGCAAACTTCAATAATTTAACATTAGACAACAGTAATAAAACAGTAACTGGTAATGTCATTTCTGATGGTACATTTGAAATTACTGCTGATGCCATTTGGACGAATAATGGTGGGAATCATCAAATAGCCATATTTGAAGTGAAGAATGCAGTTGGAGTTGCACTTACCGGTGGGTCAGTCACCTTTACAGGAGGTGAAATTAGGTTTGGTGACAATGCTGCTACTGATGGAACAGTTGATATGTCTGATCCAATCGGCACAACAGGCCCATCCATAACTTTTGATGGCAATTGTAGCATTGAACGAGATGATCAATTGACAGTAGAAGGAGATGTTGAAATTACTGCCGCAGGATACTTGGTTATTAATGGAACTGATGCTTCTTTACCGGCAGGGGAAAGCGATTCCGAATTAAATGTTGTCGGAACTAGAACATTGACAATGGGTCCAGGTGCTGATTTATATATTCGAGGATATGATAACTTCCCTACTGGATTTACTACATATACTCTAGACCTAACAAGCCTTGTTAGATACGATGCAGATTTTGATCAAATTATTCATAGTGAAAATAGCATTGATAATTCAACTGTTCCTTTTGGGAGACTCTATTTAAGTCAGGATGACGCTTCTGCACAAAGAATTCGACAACTCTTTGCAGGAGATGATGACCTACAAGTAAATGGCCAATTTGATATGGTTAATGGGGTCCAATTTTTAGTTATTCATACTGCAAACCTGGAATTTGGAGAAGATATCCGAGCGGATGACGGAACCACTGCAGGTTCGCCAGTTTTCAACGCGGCTAATTCTACAGTTACGATGGATGCTAACACCAATCAGGTTGTTGATGGACCAGTTTCTGGTAATTACGAAGTGGATAGCTGGATCATTACCAATACTGCCACACCTACAACCACTCGAACAGTATTCGTGGATGACAACATTGCAATTGATGTTGCTATTACGATTCAAAATCCTAATGGATCCACTGCGAATACACTTATTGTCGATTTAGATGACAATCAGATTTTTGCAGAACCAGGGGATGGTGAAACATTTACTTTAGGTGCTAACTGCATCATTTATACAAGTACTGACGATACTGATGGATTTGCAGAAGCCTTTGATGATGGAGGAGATGTAATAAATATTGATGCAGCAAGTATTGTAAGGTTTGATAGAGCTGGAAATCAAAGTATACCAAATTTCAATGGGGGAGCATTTGGAACGATTCAGTTCGCTGGCAGTGGAAATAAATACGTAAGTAACAATCTTAATATCAGTGGTGATGTAACACGAATATCAGGAACACCTGTATTTAGACCTGGTACTATTTTTATTGGATTTGAAGTGCCAGTGGCGACAAGTCATACTGTGACTGGTGACTGGAATATGGCGACCGCATATACTGGAGACAGTGAGACGGGTATCGTCACTTTTAATGGCGCGGATCAGAATATAAGTTCTTCAGATTTTAATGAAGTTGTATTTAGTGGATCTGGTAATAAGACGATTACAGGTACCCTTCTTGTAGATGGAGATTTAACCATAAACGATGGTGTGACCGTAAATGCTGGTTCCGAAGCTATAGATATTGCAGGCAACTGGGCAGAGAATGGTACAGGTACATTTACACAAACAGGGTCAACGACAGATTTCAATGGAGGAGCCACTCAGACCATTGTCCAAAATACCGGATCCACATTTAATGACCTTGATATAACCAATAACACTACAGTTGATATCAATTCGACTGTACAGGTTGGTAGAGATTTGGATATCGCTGATGGATCTGATATCAATATTGAAGGTGAAACCATTCGCGTGAGTAGAGATATTAGAGTTAACAGCACAGCTACTATCACATATACTACACCATCTACCAGTATTGTAATTATGGATGGTAGTAGTGAGCAGGATCTTAGAAACATCAATGCAGCTCAAAATTTCCCAACACTTCAGTTTGAAGGAGTCGGTAACAAAGAGTTGGTTAATAACATTCTAACCATTGAAGGAGACTTAACAATTGCGAATGAGTCCACTTTTCAAGGAAATAATTTTGAGATAAACTTTGAAGGTTCAAACTGGACAAATAATGGAAATTTTCAGCATAACAATAGTGTCAATTTCCTAAATAGTGGAGGTTCTGCTACAGTGAGTACTTCTTCATTTCATGATATAGAGATTGGAACAAACGATGGTTCAGTAACGACAACTGTCACACTAGGTGGTAACATTTCATTAAGTGGACAAATAGACATTTTCGCGAATGGGACTTTAGATGTTTCTGCAAGTAATTACTCCATAACTGTCGAAGAAGATTGGAACAATTACGGTTTTTTCAATGCCAGAAGTGGTACTGTAACATTTACCGGAGGGGAATCTGATTTTAGAAGTTTTAATCTGGTGGATGCAAACAGTGGAGCACAGGCAGATAAAGCCTTCTATAATTTGACGGTCAATACAAATTCTGATTCTCGCTTTGATGTAGAGCAGGAAGGAGTTGTTTTAAATGATCAAATCGATGTTTTAAATGATTTAACAATCACCACCGGTATTTTCAGGTTAGTAGAAGATGATGGTGGGGTAGACCCGGGCCCGGCACTCCTTAATGTAGGAGGTAGTTTGGTCAACATAGGAAATGGATTTGAGTTTAGACAGGAAAATGCCAGAATAGCATTAAATGGCACTTCTGGAACTCACGATGTGAATCTTGGTGGAGATCAAGTAAGAGATTTTGAAATCAACGCTTCGGGCGCTACTTATCAACTAACTGGTGATTTTCTTATGCGTGATGATACAGATAACGCATTTGAACTTTCAGCGGGCACTCTTGACCTCAACGGCAATATCATGACCGTCAATAGAGGTGGACTGGATATGTCCGGAGGTACTTTGATTGTTGATGAGGGAGCTTCCTTATTACTAAATGATATTGCAGTAGATCCTGATTTTAACAAAACAGGAGGTACTCTTCAAATTGTGGGTATCGATGGGAGTCCTGCTACTTTAAGTTCGGTAGATGATGATGGTTTCACGTTTACTCAAACTCTTGGGGATTTTCAGGCACAGTATTATACAATAGCCAATACAACAGGAGATGGAATTAGAATTGAAGGAGGAACACTAGACACAGGAGCTACTGGGAATGATTTTAGTGATGGAACCTTTACCAGTGGTGTAGGCAATGCATACTTAACACTTGCAACTGGAATCCTTAATAATACTTCTGCAAGTAATGTTGTATTCAATGAAGGCCCTACGCATAACGTTTCTTTAACAAACTTAGGAACAGCTCACACAGTGGAACCAACCATTGAATTCGTCATCGCTGGAGGAACCTTAGCTGGTGCACAGGATGAGGAGGATAACCCCGATGGAGGAGCAGCTACCGGATTTATCAGGTGGAATGAAGATCCAGGATTCACATGGACAGGAGGAACAAGCACATCCTGGAATACAGCTTCTAATTGGAACGATACTAGCGGTGATGCTGATGGTATACCTGATGCTGATGATATTATTTACATAGAGGCTGGAGCTACTTTTGACCCTATTATAGGAGCAGGTGAAAGCTTTACGGTAGAACGTGTGACTGTTAGAAATAGCGGCGTTTTGACGTTTACCGGTGATGGTTCATTGACAGTTAATGGGAATTTCACTGTATTTTCAGGTACCACGGTTGATATGTCTGCAAGTGCAACATCTACATTAAATATTGGAGGTGCATGGGCCAATGCAGGAACGTTTAACGAAGGAACTGCCACAGTTACTTTTAATGGTACAGCAGGAACTCATTCAATTACAACATCTGGAAATGGAGACCCATTTTATAATCTCACAATTGATGGTGCAGGGGCCACTTACACCCTTGGATCAATTCTTACGATTACAAATTCATTCACGTTATCAGACGGGACATTCGATGGGTCAAGTGGATTTGATATTTTTATTAATAATGATTGGACAGTTAATGGTGGGACCTTCTCTCCAGGCCAAGGAAGAGTACGATTTAATGGCACTACAGGTACGCAAAATATTTCTGGAGGCACGATTTGGGATGCACTATTCGAAGGGGCCGCAGCTAAGAGTATAGATGGGAACATTTCCGTAGGAGACGATTTAATCATAGCCGCAGGTAGTGGTTTAGTGTCAGGGAATGATAGGACCATATTTGTTGGAGGTGATTGGGATTTAGATGAACCGGGTGGATTTGTTCCAGGAACAGGCACAGTAATTTTTAATGGAACTGCTACCCAGAACATAGAAGCAGATGCTAATCAAACACTAACATTTAATAATGTCATCTTTCAGAATTCTGGTGTTAAAGACTTGGAAAATGGAGCTGCATCTGCTGGAACAGATATTACGGTAAACGGCAATTTTTCTGTGATTTCTGAAAATACTTTTGTTGATTTTGAAAGTGGAGTTATCGTAACCATTGGTGGTACACTATCTCAAACCGGGGGAGAAATGCGAATATTTGATAGCAATTTCCCTTCTGCAACAGGTGGCTATAGCTTAACAGGAGGGGAAGTAGAGTTTAGGAATGATGGAGCTCAAACACTACCTGCTGATGTTACATTCAATGACATTGAAATTCGTGATAATGGTGGTGGTAGTACTACAGCTACACTCTTAGGAAATATCACAGTAAATGATGATTTAGTTCTTGATGATGGGGCAGTTACTCTGGATGTTGCTGGATTTACAATAACACTCGCTGATCTCATGACTGTTGAATCTGATGAAGTACTTACCTGGAATGGCGGTACCTTGATTCACACTGGTGGATTTTGGAGTATGGATGCAGACTTTAATACAACAACTAGACCATTCGAAAATCTTATATTAAATGGAACGGATAGGAAAAGACCAAATTCAGATATTGCGGTAAATGGTAATCTGACAGTGGGCGATGGTGTTGAATTGGAACAACTCACGAGAACCATAACAAATGACGGTGGTGATGCATTTACCATGGAGCAAAACTCCATTCTCGACAATAGAGTAGTTGGTGTTGCATTCCCTACTGGTTTTGCTAGTTATAGTCTTGACGAAACAAGTCGTGTAGATATCCAAGCCACAGGAAACCAAACAGTTTTCACCAACTCAGGTACTCTTGAATATGGTGAATTGAGGGTGTTTACAACAGGATCCGCCACTCTGGATGGAAATCTCATTGTCCAAGGGGACTTTGACATGAATGGAAACCCTACCCTCCAAGATGCAGGGTTTGATTTAACACTAAACGGAGCTACAATTGATATCCAGGATTATACCCCTACAGCTGCTACAACTGTAACTTTCAGCAGAGCTGGAGATCAAACGATTTTTGATAATGATGGGTCAGGACAGGATCTTGTTCTCGAAAATGTTGTTTTTGGAGGGACTGGGACAAAAACATTACAGCCAAATGCAGCAGATGAAGTTTCAGATATTTCAGGTACTGTCACAATAAATTCTGGAGTTACAGTAACCACAGCAAGAGGTGTTGAGTTTAGTGGAAGTACATGGACGAATAATGGAACCTTTGATTTGACGATAAATGCGAGACCGTTTGTTTTTGATGGAGGAAATGCAACTATAGATCCTGGGACAAATGACATAGCAGCATTAACGGTTTCAAATTCAACCGGCACTACTGTAACTGTTCAAAATAACGGCTTTGATCTTGGTACAGGAGATTTTAATATCAGTGCTGATGCAGAAATTGATTTTAGCAACTTGACACATAATATTGGCTCTGAAAATGTGATTATAAACGCTACGGGATCGTGGATTCTTACAGGTGCTACATTAGATTTTGATCAAAATGGTGGTCAAAATATTCCGATCATCGATGAAGGCAATGCTAATATTACAAGTTTCCCTTCTGTAGCTATAAGCACAGCCGGGACTAAAATACTTACTGGAGATATTGTTGTAGATGACCTAACAATTGGAGCAAATACAGATCTGGATGTAACCACAGCAAATAATTATCAAATTACTGTTAATGGAAGTTGGACCAACAATGGGGGAGATTTCTTCGAAAGAGAAGGAACTGTTGTTTTCAATGCAGACGATACGAATACCAAGAATATCGATCCGAATGGTGAAGATTTTGCGACAGTAACATTCCAAGGGACAGCCACTTCGCCGGAGCGTATTTATACACTAGTAAGTGATATGCAGGTCGAGGGAGATGATACAGGTGCTGGTTTAACCCTTGCTGCAGCAACTTTAGATTTAAACGGTAATACACTGACTCTTGGGGATAATGATACTGGTGATCCTGATGCAGAACTAAATGTAATTGGAGCCGATGGAACACTACAAGTAGATGCTGGTGCTACTCTTCAGTTTGATACATTTGATGACGGTGGAGATGTCGCTGATACCGAAATTGGAGGCAATCTTGATGTTCAAAGCGGAGGAATTTTAAGCATAGTTGGTAATACCACTGATGTAGCAAATGTTACACGATCAGCTGGAGGAAACAGAGTTGACATCAACATTGAAAGCGGTGGAGAAATACATGCTCAGTATTACAACATTCAATACCTGACCGATGAAGGATTAGAAGTAGAAGATGGAGCAACAATAGATGCAACTAACAATTTTAGTAATGGAACATTTTCAAGTCTGGAAACTGATGCTGGCGATGGGACAGGCGGAGATGACAATCCTATTTCCGGTAATAGATATTTAACCATAGAGTCAGATGCAGCACTGACAATAAATAACGTAGTGTTCAATTTTGATGGAAGTCCTACAATAGGACAGCACTACAATGTTACAAGGTCAAATGGTGTCGGTAATCTTACGATCGATTGGAACAATACATCAGGTCCATTAGGACGAACCGGGTTTGATTATGAGGAAGATGGGGCCGGAGGCAGTCCCCCGGAATCTACAGGTCAGCTTACCTGGGATCTTCCACTCGATACTCAATGGACTGGAGCGGTAAGCACAGATTGGAGCACAGCAGGAAATTGGGATAACGGAGTACCATCAATTCCTGGAAATGATAGAGAAGCTATCATTAATCTTGGATCACCATTTAACCCAACAATTGAGACTGGAGATGGAACTGTTAATATCAGCGCATTGGTAATCAATGATGGAATATTAAAGGTCATCAGCTCTGGAACGCTTGATTTGGATGGTGATTTGACCCTTGGTGATGGAACAGGAGGAGTATTGATAATGGACAATACGGCAACTGTTAATGTGGAAGGATCTTGGACTACTTCAGCAAACGCAATATTTGACAATGGGGACGGAACGGTAACTTTTGATGCAGATGCTGGTGCTTCTGTTTCCATCTCCCCTGGAAATCAAAATTTCCATAATGTTACTTTTTCAAACGCTACCAATGCAGGTGATTTCAATTTGGTTGCTGCAACATTCGATTTTGATGGGAATCTTGTAATTGAGAACTCCGCCAAAGTAATACCATCCACAACTGGGTATGTTTTTAATGTGGCAGGTGATATTACTGCAACTGGGGGAGAATTTGATACCACGGTTGATGGTGAAATGATACTTGATGGAGCTGCTCAGACAATTACCAATATGTCATTTGATGAAATGACCGTGTCAGGTACCGGAACAAAGACAACTAGTGGAACTACAATAGTCAACGATGATTTAATCATTGAATCAGGCACTACACTTTCAGGTGGAGGAGCAATAACCCTCAACGGAGATGTATATGTTAACGGTACATTTAATGGCGTTACGAGTCAGAATTATACATTTACTGGCGATGATTGGAACGCAGTTGCAAACAGCTACACAGGAGATGGAACAGTAATATTTAATCGACCAACAGGCACGCAGTATATTAGACAAATTACTGCTGGTGACAATCCTGTGGAGTTCCATAACTTAACATTAAGTGGAAATGCTCAGATTCAATTAGGCAGACTAATAGGAGGAGATCAAGACGATGGAAATATTGATCTGACTGGAGACTTGACTGTTAATAATACCATTAATATACTTGATGTTAATGGTTACTTAATTGACAATACGTCGGGGACTGGTACATTCACACTTGCAGATGCAGAAATCATTCGCGTTGAAGGAGCTAATAATTTCCCATCAAACTTTGCAACATATGACTTAGCTGATGGCAGCTTTACGTACTATTATGGTACTGTAGATCAGACCGTTCGAGGTGGAGTTACTTATGGAAACTTCTACATGAATAATGCAACTACCAAGACCTTAGGTGGAAATATTGATATAGATGGGGATTTATTTTTTAGAAATTCAACCCTGGATGTTTCAACCAGTAATTACTCCATTAACCTAGCAGGAAGATGGGATACAAATAATGGAAATGATGATGGATCATTCAATGCAAGAGCAGGCACAGTCACCTTCGATGGAGCTGCAGATCAAACACTCGATATTGGAGAAATTGGAACACAGAGCTTTAACGATATTTTAGTTAACAAATCAGGTGGAAATGTCGAAGTAGCTACTAGTAACATGACAATTCTTGGAGACATCAATGTTTTCAATGGAACTTTCGATGGAAATGGGTTAATCGTCACCATTGGTGGCAATATGAATGCGTCAGGTACAGGTCAATATGCCAATACAGGAACAGGATTGTATTACTTAAATGCTAGTTCTGGAACTCCAACAATCGGTACGAATGGATCTTCGATAGCAGGCAATGTTGAGATAGATGCTTCTGGTAGGATTTATGAATTGGTTGATGATTTCATAACACTTGGAAATTTTACTTTGACTGCAGGAACTCTCGATGTTAATGGACAGACATTGTCAATAGGTGACGCTGAAGATGTAGTGGATATTTTTGGTACCCTGAATGTGAGTACAACGAGCAAACCAGGTGGAACTTTGGCTTTGGGCAATGATGTACAGTTAGTAGTAAATCCAGGAGGTACAATCAGTATTGTTGGTACTAGTGGAGCACCTGCTACGGTTACAAGTACAGGTACAACAGACTATATATTCTCTGTTACGGGTACCGGAGCAAATCCAGGCAATATAGCTGCAAGAAATTATCTCATTGAATATGTTGGTGCAGATGGTATTTATGTAAATGCGAATACCGTAATTGATGCAACCAATAATTTTAGTGAAGGGACTTTTCAAAACGGTTTCGCTGGTGGAAAATACCTTCGAATTGAAAATGACCAGGACTTAACTGGCTCAAATAGAATTGAGGACATTGTTTTTGACGATAATCCGGGAGGAGGAGCTACTAACATTTTTAAAGCAACTTCATCGACAGGAGATATCGAAATATTTAACTATTCAGGATCTTTTTCAGGTGATGATTTTGATGAAGATCCAAACGATCTGATTACCTGGTTAGACCCACCAACAGTTACATGGACTGGAGCAGTAAGTAATGACTGGTTTACTGCCGGAAACTGGGATTCGGGAACAGTTCCATTAGCCACACAAAATGTAATTATACCACAGACATTAAACGAGCCAATTATTTCAGATAATGTAAGCGTTGCGGTCGCAGATAATCTAACCCTTGAAGTAAATGCAGCACTTATCGTTGATACTGATGATGTAGATGCAGTAGATCTACAAATAGGTGGTGACTTGACTTTCGAGGCAAGCAGTAGACTAGAAAGTAGGGGTACTGATGATGATATTGAAATAGGAGGAAGCTGGTTAAGACTCTCTTCAGCACTATTTACAAGAGGTACTAGTGAGGTAACTTTTAACTCAATCTCTGGAACAGAGACAATTAGTAATACCGACGGATTTTATGATTTAATTATCAATGTTGCTGGAACAACTACGCTTGCTACGGCACTAAATGTGAGCAACGATTTTACGGTTACCAGTGGTACATTTGATCTGGGCACTTCTGATCTAACTGTTGGTGGTAATTTTTCAAATTCAGGAACAGTTGAATCTGGAACTCAAACAATTTTATTAATACCATCTACTGCTGTAACACCTAAAAACTTTGATCCTGGCACCTCTACTTACAACTCAATCACTATTGGTCAGTTAGCAGGAAATAATGTTGAGTATGACTTACTCAATGATCTAATGGTTGATAGGCACTTTGATTTGGTACTTGGAACCGTAGATCCAAATGGAAATGATCTTTTACTTGGAAATAGCAATGGTACGCAAGATAATATTACCATTGGTGGAACAATTCTCGTTGAGGCAAACGAAAGTATAGAACTTGGAGATGATGCCGTATTAGTGGTATCTAATGGAGGAGATTTAAGGTTTAATGGAACAAACCCAAGTAATGTCGCTACTCTTACTAGAAGATCCACTGGTTCTTATGATTTTACCGTCGAATCAGGAGGCACCTTTGAGGCAAGTAATTTTCTAATCGAGCACATGGAGGATGAAGGAATCTGGTTGCAAAGTGGAGCTACTCTCGTTAGCTTGGATGACGGAACCTTCCAGAATGGAAGCAATGCTTCATATTATCTAAGGTTGAGCAATAATCTGGGATCAGATCTCACTGCTACTGACATTGCATTTAATACGGGTCCTACTAATAATGTCAGAAGAAATGAGATTGGTGGTAGCAATATTATCTTCAGTGACGCAAGCGGTGCATTTGCAGGACCTACATTCGAATTAGATGATGGAGTTGCAACAACTGGTGAGGTTCAATGGTCGTATACGAATCCGCTTACAGTATGGACCGGCGGTTCAAGTACGGATTGGCATAATGCAGGTAATTGGGATAATGGAATTCCTTCCAATGCAAACACAGTGCAAATTCCGGATGTAAGTGGAGGGTCTAATAGGTATCCAATTATTAGTACTGCTGTAGCAAGTGCTGCCAGCTTAACAATTTTTGCAAACGCATCATTGACGTTGACTGGAAGTCAAACTTTAACTGTCGATAACGAGCTTTCAAATTCAGGAACATTAACTGTGGTTGGTACAGAAACACTTGACATAGGCGACAGTTGGACTAACAATGGAACATTCGTACCTGGAAGCTCAACAGTAACCCTATCATCAGGATCAGATGTAACTGTTTCAGGAGGGGCTAGTTTTTACAATTTAACAATAGATGGTGCCGGCACGGGCGCTGCAATTGTATTTTCCAGCTCAGCATCACTTGATGTAGACAACAACTTCACGATTACGGATGGTGTTTATCAAATTACTGATGCTTCACATACTTTAACTATTGGAGGAAATTTCGTTGTAGATGCTACCAATGGATCTTTTGTAGATAATGTTTCGACTGTTACATTAGATGGCACTGCCCAGGATATTGGTAACAATAGTGGAACCACCATTTCTTTTAATAATCTAACACTAGCAGGTTCTGGAACTAAGACTGTGCGAGAACAACTGGACATCAATGGTGATCTTTCCATTGGTACTGGGACCACAATGGCATTTGTTAACGAAACCATTTCTTTCGCTGGAAGCAGTTTTGATGTGGATGGAGCTTTGACTACAGGAGGAACCAGCACTATTACATTTGATGGAAGCCAAATACAAGTACTGACCGGGAATGCCGGCATTTTGGATTTAGACAATATTGTAATTAGTAATACAGCTGCAGGAAATAACGACGTGCAATTGAACTTGGATGTGAATGTTGGCGTGAATGCGGATTTTGCTACTGGTGTAGTACAATCCAGTGGTTCCAATCCGTTAACCTTTGAAGATAATTCCACTGTTTCTTATGATGGTGTGGCCGAAATTGTTCCATCGGGAATTGCTACTGATGGCAACAGTTATGCTGTCGGTCCTGTGGTTAAGGTTGGGGATGATGATTTTGCATTCCCAATAGGAGAGGGGTCAAGACATGCTAGAATTGGTATTTCTTCAATCATCTCAGCATCAATTACTGATAGATATAGCGCTGAATACTTCTACTCTCAACAGGCAAATGTTGCTGACCCTAAGAATGGGAGTATTATCAGAGTGAGTGGACTTGAATACTGGGATTTGAACAATGTTAACGCACATAGTGGCGAACCACTTGTTACGCTTTACTGGGATGCAATAAGTCAGGTGACAAATCCTGCTTCTCTTACAGTTGCACATTATAATGGGGCATCATGGGATGATGAAGGAAATGGAAGTACGACTGGTACGGCCTCATCCGGAACAATAACATCGGCTAATAATTTCACATCATTTTCGCCAATAACGCTAGCTACCACTGATGATTCTGAAAATCCATTGCCTGTAGAACTAATCAGTTTTTACGGTACAGCTGAAGGCAATGAGATTAAATTATACTGGAGTACGGCTTCAGAACAAAATAACGACTACTTCGAAGTGCAAAGGTCTTCGGACGGAACCAATTTTGAAGCAATAGGAGTAGTTCAAGGATCAGGAAACAGTAATCAAATGTTAGACTATACCCATATAGACAAGCAACCATACTTTGGACTTAATTATTACAGGCTGAAGCAAGTGGATTTTGATGGAACAGAAGATCTTTTGCAGATCATTCAGGTCAGCAATGATTTTGTAATGAAAGACATAGCAATTTCAACCTATCCAAATCCAACCATTGCCGATAATATTAACATATTCATGCAAACTGGAGATGATCATACTCCGGTGAATGTGAAAATTGTCGATATGGCAGGTAGATCATACTTCGAAAATCAATTTGAAGCAGCTATTGTAATGGATGAAAAACTTAATGTTTCGCGTAAGATGACCTCAGGAATTTACTTTGTTGTGGTAACACAAGGTAGAAATATCAAGCGTCATAAGATTATCATAAGATAATTGAATATTAACTAGCGTAATTATTTAGTCTCTTCTCCCCGAAGAGGATATGAGTACTTCTATCGGTATCAAATTGTCGTTTATCGATATTTTTTAAGCTTATGCTTGCATATTTTGTAACTTTAAGCCTATAAATTCAAGTAATTGACTTCAAACTGTTACTATTTTTTGATGATGCAATTGTACTATATCAATTATCAAATGATAATTTTAGATCAAAAATCGCCCAACTGAACAAACTTAGATATAGACGTTCTAAGCTTTCAATCACACTAAATAATGAAAAGATTTCTTTTAAGCGCATTTGTTTTAATAACATCGCTATGTGCATTTGCCGGTGCGCCGAACATTTTTTACTATGTAAACGATCAGGACAACACGCTATGGCAATTAAATGTCGACACTGGAGTTAGCTCTGAAATCGGAACCATTAGTGTTGGTGGTATTGAGGCAATAGCATTTTGGCCAATTCCCAATAATAATATTTTGTACGCTGCAAATGGAGATGATCTGGGAACCCTGGATACATCTGACGGAACCTACACTTTAATATCTGAAATTGATGGAGGAGCTACCTTAAATGGAGCTCTCGGCGCAATTGAAATTACGGATGTAGATGGACTGTCCTTTGACCCTTTTACGGGCGTATTGTGGGCTTCAGAACGACGCGGAACTAATGGTGACTATGATGTCATATTTCAGATTGATGAAACTACTGGTCAATATGTACCTGATGCCTTCGGACCAAACATAGATTATATTGTAATAGATGGAGACGGCATCTATGATGATGTTGATGATATAGCCATTAGTCCTACAACCGGGTTGATGTTCGCCGTTTCTAATAATGGAGACGTAGATCAGTTAATTAATATCAATAAATGGACCGGGGCAATCTCCGTAATTGGCAATCTTACATTTCAGGATGTAGAAGGAATGGCGTTTGCCAACAATGGAAATCTCTATGGATCGCTGGGTGGCGGGAGCAACCCGAATTTTTATGAAATTGATCCATCAGATGCCAGCATGACTGGTGGTGTTGATTTAGGAGATAATGGTGGCAACCCGGATACCGAAGCTCTTTCTGCTCTGGTCGCTGATGCCAATACAGTCTCCGGTACGCTTTTCGATGATCAAAATCTGAATGGAGTCAGGGATGGAGAGCCTGGTTTAGCAGGAGTAACGATTAATCTTTACTTGGATAACAATAGCAGCGGAGCTTTAGATGGAGGAGATAATTTATTGCAAAGAGTAACGACTAATTCATTAGGTCAGTTTTCTATTTACATCGCCACCACCGCAGAGTTGATAATCACAGTAGATGACAGCACACTTCCAAGCAATTATACCTTAACCACTACCAATCTTCAGACGGCAACATTTACAGATAATATCAATTTCTCAGAAACAAACTCAGGAAACAACTTCGGCGCGGGAGCATCTACAGATACGGATGGAGATGGCATCATGGACTTTACCGAAGGAACAGGTGATAGTGACGGTGATGGGGTATTGGATAGAGACGATCTTGATTCAGACAATGACGGAATTTTAGATGCAGATGAGGGTACCGAGGATTTAGATTATGATGGAGTTCCAAAATATAGAGATCTCGATTCTGATAATGATGGTATTCCTGATGCTGTAGAAGCAAATGGTGGCGCTGAGCCAACTAACTATTCAAGCGCTTCAGCTACCATTACAGGTTCAGTGGGAACCAATGGAATACCAGATGCAGCAGAGACTTCAGCGGATTCTGGAATTTCTATTTTGGCCAATGGAGATCAGGATGCTGATGGTATAGAAGATTATTGGGATCCGGATTCAGATAATGACGGAATTCTAGATGTAATTGAAGCAGGTGGTACCGATTCTGATGGAGACGGTAATCTGGATTCATTTGCAGATACCAATGGAGATGGAATTTCAGACGCTTTGCTTATCAGCCCACTTACTATTTTAAACACAGATCAGGCATATGAATCAGCAAATGCCCTGACTGAGCTACCCAACTATTTGGATTTGGATAGTGACAATGACGGCATAGATGATACCAATGAAGGATACAGCAACTCTCAAACTGACAGGCCTGCATTAATTACTGACGGAGATAGTGACGGAATCATTGACTTTTGGGATATCTCATTAGGAGGAACTCCAATTACTCCTAATGATCATGATTCAGACGGTACACCTGATTATTATGATACGGACTCAGATAATGATACCATCTCAGATCTCATTGAAGCGAATGATAGTAACGCAGATGGTACAGAAGATGATACCGTAACTGGTAATGATGACAATGGTAACGGAATTGATAATGCATTTGATAATGATTGCTCATCAGTATCCTATTTGAATGAAGTTTCATCCGATTATGGAGAAGAAGTGATTTCGAGCGGCAGTATGGATATTGGAAGCAGCGATTTAGAATTAATGTATGATGATCCAGATGAGCAATTGGTGGGCATTAAATTTTCAAACCTGCCAATACCAAATGGTGCTGATATTATAAGTTCATATATACAGTTTGAGGTTGACGAAAACACACATACAGGTACTGTTATAGTTGACATTTTCGGAGAACTAGTCGATGATGCATCGAATTATACAGGCACTAATAGTGATATCAGCAACAGAACTCCAACTTCCGCAAGTGAGGCATGGACAATAAATACAACATGGGATACCAATGGTGAGAGAGGTGTAAATCAGCGATCACCTGACCTTTCATTGGTAATTGAAGAAATTATTGCCCAGGGAACATGGGCATCAGGAAATGACTTAAGTTTTATCCTCCAACGAAATTCGAGCGATGCTTCCACAAACAGAAGGACCGTAAGTAATGACCCTGTCCTTGTAATAGTATATGAAGGAGGGTTAAGTTATGGGTGTGGAACCAGTGTTGCTTTACAAGATACAGACTCAGACCTCTTACCGGATTTCAGGGATAATGACGATGATAATGACGGTATCCTTACTGCTGTAGAACCAACCGATTCAGAACCGAATGGCACACCAAACTACCTGGAAACGAATACTACATGTTCAGCCACCGGAACACTAATTTCCGGAAATGCAGATGCAGTAGTCTCAACGTTTAATGAAGATACTGGAGAGCCAGGTGCAAATGCACTCGGTGCTGCTGATGGGAGTGGTGCACGTATGGGAGACGAGTCAGATGCAATTCTTGTTTTGGATATGACCGATGAAGTAAGGCTTGGAGAAGATGTTACTGTTAGATTAAGAAGTTCAGGAACCGGAAGCGCAGATATTCGCGTCCAATTTTCAAATGACAATGTCAGCTATGGATCAGCCATTGATTTAAATTTTGATAACAATGGAACGTACACCGATTATGCATTTACGGTAAACGTCTCACCAGGAGCGAGGTACATAAAGCTGACAGAAATCCTTGATTCTGAGCAAACTTTACGTATCGATGCTGTTAGTTACAGTTTTAATGATTGTGCGGCAGACACTGATCTTGACGGTGTACTAGACGCTTCTGACACAGATTCTGATAATGACGGAATACCAGATGCTACCGAAGGAACAGGAGATACGGATGGAGATGGTGTGACGGATGACCTGGACTTGGATTCTGATAATGATGGCATCCCTGATGCGGTAGAAGCAAATGGAGGAACTCTCCCAGCCAATATGACGGCTGATGGTCAATTCAATGTTCCTTATGCACAAGCAAATGATGGTGACGGAGATGGTCTTGTCAATGATGTCGATGGAACACCATTAAGTAATCCGGATACTGATGGGGACGGTCTTGATGACAGAATAGATGTAGATGCAGATGGAGACGGAATTCCGGATGTAGTGGAAGCGGGAGGAGTTGATAGCGACGGAGATGGAGTATCGGACGCTGTAACAGACGCTGACGGAGATGGACTACTCGATCTTTATGATACAAGTGAATTTGGATCCGCACTAGGAATTACATCTAGTGATGCAGATTCATTCCCGGATTATCTTGATATCGATTCAGATAATGATGGCATAACAGACCACAGAGAAGGACAAACTTCTGCTGGGTACACAGCTTCAGCCAATGTAGATACTGATGGTGATGGTCTTGATAATAACTATGATACCGATAATTCGGGAACGGCTAGCGGAACTTTCGATATCGACTCTGATGGAACACCCGACTACCTTGATACAGATTCTGACAATGATGGAATCACTGATTTGATCGAAGGAAACGATGCTAACGCTGATGGAGTAGCTGATGCAGCTTTTTCAGGTACAGATACAGATAATGATGGTTTAGATGATAATTTTGATAATGTTTCTGGGCCAGTTGCTGGAAATGAAGCGGGTTCCAATGTAGCCCTTCAAAATACGGATAGTGATTCTCAATCTGATCATCGAGATGCAGATGACGATGCAGACGGAATTTTAACCGTCAATGAAGATTTCAATGGGAATGCAGACTTTTCTGACGACTTTACTCAAGGGGGTTCTCCGGTACCTGATTACATCTTTTTAGGAGACACGGATGGAGATGGAACTGATAATGACCTGGATCAGGATAAAGACAATGATGGTATCACGGATATCAATGAAGGCGGAGGAACAGATCCTGGCGCAGATGCCGATTCGGATGGTATTCCAAACTATGCTGATTCAGATATAGCAGGCTTCATAGATGGAAATGGAGACGGTATCAATGACAATTTTGATAATGATCAGGATGGAGTCCCAAATCACTTTGACTTGGACTCGGATAATGATGGGGTTCCGGATGCAGTAGAAGCCATTGGAGGCTCATTGCCTGCAGGCATGAATGCCGATGGACAATATCCCGCTGCAACAGTAAGTGCTAACGACACGGATAGTGACGGACTCCATGATACCTACGATGCAAACAATGGAGGCAGTGCTTTAACCAACACGGATTCAGATGGAGACGGTGTGCCAAACAGCAGCGATCTGGATTCTGATAATGATGGTTTACCGGATGCTTTAGAAAATGGAGGAGGAACCTTGCCGGCAAATATGAATGCTAATGGGCAATATCCCTCAGCATATGTTGCTGCGAATGATTCAGATGATGATGGTATAGTAGATGATGTAGATCCTGATAATGGAGGAACAGCGATCACACCAAGATCGACTGACGAAGATGGTTTGATCGATGCGTATGATCGCGATTCTGATGATGACGGTCTTGCAGATATAATAGAGGTAAATGGAACCGATGCAAATGGAGATGGAGCTTTAGATAGCTTCACAGATTCCAATGCAAATGGGTTAAATGATTCTGTTGATATCAATGCTTCTGGAACCGCATTAACGTTGGTATATACTGATTTTGATAGTTATCCTGATCACTTGGATATTGATTCAGATAGCGACGGTATTGTAGATAATATTGAAGGTCAACCAACAACCGGATATAACGCACCACAAGATGTAGATACGGATGGTGACGGTATAGATGATGAGTATGATAGTGATAACGGTGGTACAGCGATCACATTACAAGACAGTGATGGTGACGGAGTATATGACTTCAGAGATACAGACTCGGATGACGATGGTGTGTTTGACAGAATTGAAGGATCAGATGCAGATCAGGATGGAGTTTTAGACCATACTGGTCCTCAAACTGATAGTGACAATGACGGACTTTCCAATCGGTTTGATACGGTTAGCGGACCTGCTGCTGGGAATGCTACCGGCAGCCAGGCTGGTTTACAAAACTCAGATTCGGACGCCATTCTGGATTGGCGAGATAATGATGACGATGGTGACGGAATTCCGACCGCCAATGAAGACAATAATGCAAACGGAAACTGGAGTGATGATTTCACGCAAGGAGGTAGCAGCCCTGATTACCTGCATGTAGATACAGATTTTGATGGAGATGGTGTTTTGGATAGTAGCGATCCGGATGCGGATAATGACGGAGTTCCAGATATTGATGAAGGATTTGGAGAAGACCCAAGTGCTGATGCCGATACCGACGGGATACCTAATTATCTGGACCCTGATTTTGTGCATGGAACACTAGGAGTATTTGTTGATTCTAATGGTGATGGAGTAAATGACCTGTTCGATACTGATCTGGATGGAATACCTAATCAAAAAGACAGAGACTCTGATAATGATGGGGTTTCTGACTTGATAGAGGCTGGAGGAACAGACTCAGATAATAATGGTATAGCGGATGACTTAACGGATACTGATGGCGATGGTATTGTAGATCTTTTTGATGGATCACCATTAGCATTGCCTGATACCGACGGTGATGGGTTGATCAACGTATTTGATGCTGATGCAGATGGAGACGGAGTGGTTGATGCAATTGAAAATGGCCAAACGGATGCAGATGGAAATGGTCGTTTAGATGGATTTACAGATACTGATGGAGATGGGTTTGATGATCGTTACAATCCGGATTCTGGTGGCTCGGCGATTACAATAGCAGACACAGATGGCGATGGATTTGATGATTATCTGGAAGGTGATAGTGATAATGATGGAATCAGTGACAATGTGGAAGCACAAACCACTGCGGGTTTTACTGCTCCGGCAGGAGCTGATGCAGATAGAGATGGAATTGATGACAACTACGATTCAGATTCAGCCGGAACGCCTATCTCTGAGGTAGATACCGATGGTGATGGCACACCGGACTTTCAGGATACAGACAGTGATGGAGATTCGGTACCGGATGTCATAGAAGCAAGTGATGCCAATAGTGATGGAATTGCTGATTGGGACGGAAATTCAGACGATATTTTTGATGCATCAGAAGGAAATACAGATTCAGATAATGACGGAATTCTGGACGCTTTTGATCCGGATAGTGGAGGCTCAGCACCCGGCTTGCAAAATACAGATGCAGCAGATGATAATGATTATCGGGATGCAGATGATGATAATGATACCATTGATACAATAGATGAAACCACGGATGCCGATACCAACGGCACGGATGATTACCTGGAAACAGATACACCTGTAGCTGGAGATACGGATGGAGATGGAGTAGCAGACACTTCAGACCTTGATGATGATAATGATGGTATACCTGATGCTACCGAAGGTACTGGTGATACAGATGGCGATGGGATTACTGATGATTTAGACCTGGACTCTGATAATGATGGAATACCTGATGCCATAGAAGCAAATGGAGGAACATTGCCATCCAATATGACACCAGAAGGCAGATTTATCATTTCTTATGCAGTAGCGAATGATAGTGATAATGACGGACTTGTAAATGATGTGGATGGTACACCATTATCAGATCCTGATTTTGACTCAGACGGACTGGAAGATCGGATAGATAAAGATGCTGATAATGATGGCATACCGGATATAATTGAAGCAGGAGGGTCTGATAGTGATGGCGATGGAGAAGTAGACGATGCTACAGATGTCGATGGAGATGGACTGGCAGATATTGTGGACTACTCCGAAAATCCGGGTGATCATTTAACACCAGGCGATAAAGATGGAGATGGAAGTGAAAACTACATTGATTTAGATAGTGATGGTGATACCATATTTGATTTAGTAGAAGAACAACGTGCTCCATCAGATATTGATACCGATAATAATGGGATAGTAGATGGCTCTACTGATGCTGATAATGATGGAGTGCTTGATTCAGTTGATCCTGATGAGGGCGGATTTGCAAGTTTGCCCGATGATTTTGATGGTGATGGACTAGCTGACTACCTGGATTTAGACAGTGATGGTGATGGATTACCTGATGCTACAGAAGGTACTGCCGATACTGACGGAGATGGGAATGAGAATTACATCGACATTGATAGTGATGGAGATGGCATTACTGATAATAGAGAAAGCCAGTCATCCTCTGTTTATCGGGCACCAAATTTAATGGATGATGATAATGACGGTCTCGATAATAGGTATGACACTGATAATGGCGGAACTGCTATCTCTATTGTAAATACAGATGGCACTGGGCTGGCTGATTACCTGGATACAGATTCAGATGATGATGGCATACCTGATAGTATAGAAGGCCATGATGCAGATCAGGATGGAGTAGCTGATCGTACAGCAATTGGTTCTGATCTTGATCAGGACGGACTTGATGATAGTTTTGATACCGTAACATCTGGTAACGCCGGCAATGCTACGGGATCCAATGCTGCGCTTATAAATACTGATGGAGGAGATCAGCGCAATTGGCAAGATGTAGATGATGACAATGACGGTACGAACACAAGTGCAGAAGATGACAATTCGAATGGAGACTGGTCTGACGATTTCACGCAAGGGCAGGAAGTGAATACAGTTCCTGACTACCTGTATAATTCCTCCACCAATCCACTGCCAGTGGAATTGGTTTATTTCAAAGGAAAATCTGAAGGCTCATCCACTTATCTGTATTGGTCTACAGCTAGCGAAACCAATAATGCATATTTTGAGATTGAGAGATCTTCCGATGGTCTTTCTTTTGAGGCGATCGGGCGAGTAGAAGGGTTTGGAAATACCAATGAATTGATTGATTACGATTATAGGGACAGTAAGCCAATTGCTGGAGCTAATTACTACAGATTAAGACAAGTTGATTACGACGGTCAGTTTGAAGTACACCAAATAATACTTGTAAACCATGAAGGGCATGTAAGTGATCTTCAGGTCGCTATATATCCAAATCCTACTGATCAATATAATCTGAATGTACGAATATCAAGCAGCGATAGTCATGCACTGGTCGACATAAAGATGACAGACATTTCAGGGCGCATCTTTTATTTGGAATCTATGCCCGGGTCTTCCATTATCGATAAGAAAATTAAGCCTCTAAATAACATGGATGCTGGCATTTATTTCATCACGGTGAAACAATCAGGAAATGTATTTAAGCATAAGATTGTGATCAAATGATCAATAGTTATTAATCAAATTCACAGCGCAGCAGGCTACTAAGCCTGCTGTTTCTGTTCTCAAGGTATTTTGTCCAAGCGAGACCGCATTAAATCCTCTTTCCAAAGCTTTTTTAACCTCCTCTGAATGGAAGTCACCTTCCGGTCCGATGAGTAGTACGATCGATTTGTTCGGATGAAGCGAATCTGAGATGTATTGATGAGACTCATCTACATGCGCGATCAGCTTGAGTTCTGAGTTGCAGTTTTCTAAAAAGGTACTGAGTGGTTGCAGTTCATTCAGCTGTAGTAGAAAAGGATTGCCTGACTGCTTCATGGCACTTATGGCCTTTTTCTGTAGCCGCTCCAGTCTGAGTTTCTTACGCTCGCTATGTTTCGTTAGGACAAATGTTACTTCATCAACTCCTATTTCACTGAGTTTCTCTATAAGCCATTCCATCCGATCAGCATTTTTTGTTGGTGAGATTGCCAGGTGAATATGAAAAGACTTCTGCGGAGCATGTTTAGACTCGATTATGTCAAATTCACATGATTTCTTAGTAACCTCAGTCAGAATAGCCCGATGTTTCCCTCCTTTTCCATCAAAAATCACTATTTCATCCCCTTTTTCGTGCCTTAACACCTGCGCACAATGTTTTGATTCCTCCTCAGAAAGCGTCCCACTGTCCTTCTGAATCTTATTTTGATAAAAAATGGTCATGCAGGTTAATTTTTAGTCTTAAAATGAAACAATTTATGCAAATCGATGAAAAAATGGATTAAAATTGAGTTGATTTTTATTTGATTTACAAAAAATAGCTACTTTTGGACATCAAAAGTAATTTGAATAATATAAACCATGGCACATTTAAGACACCAAGCTCTTAATTTAGTTCAAAACAGAAAGAAGGTCGACGTAAAAGCTCCTTCTAAACGCATCTCTGATTATTTCGGAGAAATGGCCTTCACAAAGGCTCAGATGCAGGATACACTCTCACCTGAGGTATATAAGCGTGTTACAGATTCCATAGAAAATAGAAAGAAAATAGATATTGAAACGGCAGATGCTGTAGCTGCTGCTGTTAAAAATTGGGCCATGGAGCGAGGAGTAACACACTATACTCACTGGTTTCAGCCACTTACTGGTGCAACTGCTGAAAAGCATGACTCTTTTTTCGATCCAAGCAAGGGCATTGAAAATTTTAAAGCATCGGCACTTGTACAGCAAGAGCCCGATGCGTCCTCATTTCCAAATGGAGGGATAAGAAGTACATTCGAGGCACGTGGATACACCGCATGGGATCCTTCCTCACCCATATTTATCTATGGTAAAACATTGTGTATTCCAACCATCTTTGTTGCGTACACTGGAGAAGCATTAGATCATAAAGCACCACTTTTAAAAGCACTTGAAGCAGTAGATAAAGCTGCTGTTAAAGTGTGTCGTCTATTCGATAGGAATGTATCAAAAGTAAATGCATCTCTGGGATGGGAACAAGAATACTTTTTGGTTGATAAAGCATTATATAATGCGCGCCCAGATTTAGTGATGGGTGGAAGAACAGTTTATGGTCATAACCCTGCAAGAGGTCAGCAATTAGATGATCATTACTTTGGGACTATCCCGTCAAGAATATATGATTTCATGAAAGAATATGAGATAGAATCTCATAAACTTGGAATTCCATTGATGACTCGTCACAACGAAGTAGCGCCAGGTCAGTATGAAGCTGCACCAATGTATGGAAATGTAAATGAAGCCACGGACCACAATCAATTGTTGAAAGATGTCATGGAAAAAGTGGCCAATAAACACGGCTTAAGAGTGCTTTTTCATGAAAAACCATTCGCTGGATTAAATGGTAGTGGCAAGCATAACAACTGGTCTTTGGTGACAGATACTGGAGTTAATCTGTATCAGCCGAGCAGTAGTCCTAAAGAAAACCTACTATTCCTAACCTTCTTTGTAACAACTATCAAAGCTGTACACGAATACGCAGACCAGCTTCGATCAAGCATAGCATCAGCAGGAAATGACTTTAGGTTAGGTGCTAATGAGGCGCCTCCAGCAATTATCTCCGTATTCATTGGTTCTACCTTGACTAAGGTGCTTGATCAGCTCGAAAAGTCTGGAGACATTATGTTGGAAAAAGGAGAGAACCTATACATGAAGTTAGGTATTGATCAAATACCGTCAATAATTCTTGATAATACAGACAGAAACCGTACTTCACCATTTGCATTTACCGGAAATAAATTTGAATTCCGAGCGGTGGGTTCTGATGCCAATGTATCAGATCCAATGATGGTGTTGAACACCATTATGGCGGAACAGCTTTCTGATTTTTATAAAAAAGTAAATAAACTCACTGACGGTGGTAGAGAGAAAAGACTTGCCATTATAGATGTGCTTAGAGATTATATCAAAGAATCTAAGTCTATTAGGTTTGAAGGAGATGGGTATTCAGATGAGTGGGTGAAAGAAGCTGAAAAAAGAAAGTTATCGAATGTTAGAGATACTCCTAGAGCATTAGATTTCTCCGTTACAGATAAGGCAATAAAGCTTTACGAAAAGCACAAAGTCATGAACAAAGTGGAGGTTGAAGCTCGCCATGAAATTCGCCTCGAAAACTACATCATGAAGGTTCAGATTGAATCCAGAATGATGGGCGATATTGCAAGTAATATGATTATACCCACCGCAACCAAATATCAATCTCAATTGATTGAGAATGCAAAAGGGTTAATGGATCTGGGGCTGGATGCCACGGAGATTAAAAAGACCATTGAAGAAGTATCTACTCATATAAATAATGTAAGAAGACTGGCGCATGAAATGACAGAGGAACGTAAGCGCATTAACAAGATCGAAGACATTCGTGAGAAGGCCATTGAATACTGTGATAACGTGAGAAATAAATACTTTGAGCCACTTCGATATGCCGTTGACAAGCTCGAGTTACTGGTAGACGATGAGGATTGGCCACTTCCTAAGTACAGAGAAATGTTATTTTTAAGATAATAGATAAGTTGTTAGATAAAGAGGCTGTCTCAAAAGCATAATATTCGTCATAGCGAACGAAGTGTGGCTATCTCTGGAGGGGTTCAGGACCACTTTGAATAAAGATTGCTTCGTTATACTCGCAATGACGAGACTTTTGAGACAGCCTCTTTATTTATTCATATTTTAAGTTTTCTGAGGGGTTGACTATCGCAGCTTTATAAGCCTGAAATCCTGTGGTCAGCATAACAAAAGCCATCACAACCAAAAGTACAACTACAAAAACCATGAAGCTTATTTCAGTATGATATTCGAAATCACCAAGCCAGTTATTCATGATTTTATAGCCTATAATAAAAGCAGGCAGAGCTCCTACTAAAACCAACCAGATAAAATCTTTAACAAGTAGCATTACCAAGCCTTTAACATCCGCTCCAAGCACTTTCCGCACACTAATTTCTTTCGTTCGCTGCTCGGCGGTAAATGATGCCAGACCTAGCAATCCCAGACCCGAAATGATTATCATCATCAACGCAAACCCAAGGAATAACTGACCTCTCAATTGATCACTCTCATAATCGCGTAAAAAATTCTGGTCCAGAAACTGATATTCCAATGGGGCGTTAGGAAAGAGCTCCTCCCAGGAAGCCTGTAGGTGATCAATCCCTTCTTCCAGGTCACCAGAAATTTTCACCATCGCCTGCCTGTTATTTAGATTAGGAAAAATCATAAAGGACTCAATGGGATTATATAGCGATTGATGATGAAAATCCTTTATTACACCAATCACTTTATGGAATACAGTACTATCCTGGTCAAACTGAAATCGCTTGCCAATAGGTTCATCCCAGCCAAATCGCTCAACCATTGCTTCATTTATCAATACTGCTGATGCCGTATCACTTGAGTGATCTCTTGAAAAGTTTCGTCCTCTTACCAACTCAAGATCCAACACATCAGCATAGTCATAGTCCACTCCGAACCAGTCAACTCCATAGTCCTCCATCACTCCTTCATTTGTTTCCACGAGCATCACGTTTTTACCAAAACCATTCCCTGGAACAGTAGTAGAGGTAGAGGCATTTTCAATATTAGGATTGGCTAAAAGCTTGGTTCTTAGAGTTTCCCACCGTTCACTGGTAGTTCGGTTTAGCGTAAAATTGATTACCTGATCTTTGTTGAAACCGAGATCTGCGTTTCTTACAAATTGCATTTGCTGATAAATAACTAATGTTCCTATCAGCATAAAAATAGAAACGGCAAATTGGATCCCAACTAATACCCTTCTAAGCCAAACGTTACCGGTTCTTTTACCACTTGACCCGCCTTTTATGGCTTTAATTGGACTAAATCGGGAAAGATAAAAAGCTGGGTAGGAACCACTAATCAAGCCAGTAAATACCAGGATGCCCAATAGAATAAGTATAATATTTTTTGAAAGTAAATCACTCAATATAAGTGATGTCCCAAGCTGAGAATTGATGATAGGAACAGCCACTAGCAATAGTAGAATACTTATGATCATTGATATAAGTGCGATCAGAATAGATTCGACAATAAATTGACGGATTAAAGCGCCTCTAACAGCACCCATTACTTTACGGATTCCTACCTCCAAAGATCTTCTCATAGACCTGGCTGTGGCAAGGTTCATATAATTGATGCAAGCAATCAGAACAAGGAAGATAGCAACTGCCAGGAAGATGTAGATGTAGTCAATATTTCCAAGAGCAGATGGTTCATTCTGAAAATCAGAGTAGAGGTGAATATCAAGAATATTGATCATTTCATATTTGACCTTGATGTCAAATTGGTCAAATATGGTTGCTACATATTTAGGTATGATCTCATCATTAAGTCGCTTTTCCACGTAAGCAGGATCCACGCCATCATTTAATACCACATAGGTATATAAGCCAAAGCCTCCCCAGCTTTGAGAATTAGCATAGCGCTCATTCGTACTGAATGATGCCATTGCATCCGGTCGGATATGAGATGTGACTGGAATGTCTTCATATACACCTGTTACTTTATAAGAAAATCGCTCAGTCTCCAGCAATTTGCCCATTGGATTTTCTCCTTTAAAGATCTTGTCAGCAAGTGTTCTACTTATTGTCACACTGTTGGGAGCATTGAGAGCAGTTACCGGGTCACCTTGCAGGAAGTTAACAGCAAAAACTTCAAACACTGTTGAGTCCACGAGGTACCAGTTTTCAGCCTCATAATTTCTATCATCATAACGGAAGCGTGTAGTCCCACCGCCGGCAAAACGGGTAAACTGTTTGATCTCCTGAAATTCCTCATTGACTGTCTTCCCAAGAGGTGGCTGACTTACTGCCCAACGAAATGCATTATCTGGCTCTGTAATGTCCGCGGAGATTCGATAAATATTTTCAGCATTCGGGTGATGCGTATCAAAGCTGGTCTCTTGATTGAGGTATAAAACGATAAGCAATGCGGAGGCAATACCAATAGTCAATCCCAGGATATTTAAAAGCGCATAGCCCGGTTGTCGCTTAAGGTGGCGAATAGCTACCAGAAAGTAGTTCTTTAGCATAGTATTAGAGTTTGTGACCTCAGTAATGTACTCTCTCTAATAGACTTAGTTACTTCCATTTATCACAATTAAGATTTTTTAACAGATAGTATACCTTTGTATGCAGATATGAAAACAGCAGAAATACACACTAAAAAGGGAGTGATGAAAATCGAGTTTTTCGAGAATGATGCTCCCAACACCGTAAAGAATTTCGTTGATTTAGCGAATGATGGTTACTATGATGGATTAACGTTCCATCGAGTGATCCCTAATTTTGTCATACAAGGTGGTTGCCCGAAAGGAGATGGCTCAGGTGGACCGGGTTATCAGATAGATTGTGAGCTGGACGGAGATAATCAGTATCATGATCGAGGAGTATTATCAATGGCTCACGCCGGAAGAAATACCGGAGGGTCGCAATTCTTTATTTGCCACAGCAGAGAAAATGTATCACACTTAGATCGGAATCACACCGTTTTCGGTAAGGTGGTCGACGGATTAGAAGTCATTGATCAGATAAAGGAAGATGATGTGATGGAGAAAGTGGTTATTAATGATTGATGCAATTTTAAATGAATACAAAAGCCTACTTTTAAGTGGGCTTTTTTTGTTTTAAAATCAAACATGCCAACTACTGGGGTGTTATTGTTAAAATTTAATTCCATGAAAAACTTCCTTATTCTAATCATATTTTTTTCAGCCATTTCGAGCTATAGTCAGCCAAGAGCACAGGCGGATACTATTCCAACCTCAGATGGAGATTTAATTGTTCAGCCCATTATTCATGGAACGTTGGTATTGAAGTGGAAGAAGCAGGTCATCTATGTAGATCCATATGGTGGTGGAGAGCGATTTGAGGGGCTGGATAATCCTAGTTTAATTCTCATAACAGACATTCATGGTGATCACTTAAATCAAAAAACACTCGATGCACTAAATACAGATCGATCTACTTTTATAGTTCCTCAAGCCGTAAAGGACAAACTCTCAAAGGAAATGCAATCCAGAGCTAACGTAATTGCCAATGGTCAAACCATTGTTTTTGAGGAAATTGAAATTCTTGCTGTTCCCATGTATAACCTTCCGGAAACAGACGACTCTCGTCATCCAAAAGGACGCGGAAATGGATACGTACTTAATATAGGTGGAAAGAGAGTCTATATTTCAGGAGATACGGAAGACATCCCTGAGATGCGAAATTTACGAAATATTGATATCGCATTTGTTTGTATGAACCTGCCGTACACCATGGATATAGAACAAGCTGCCAGTGCAGTGAATGAATTCAACCCTGCAGTAGTTTACCCCTTTCATTATCGGGGGAAGGATGGATTAAGCGATGTTGAATCCTTCAAATCCAAAATTCAATCTGTTAATCCTGAAGTAGAAGTGAGGCTTAAGAACTGGTATCCGGAATAGACCATTTTTTATTTGTGTCAGCACAATAATGTTTATTGTGTGCATGAGTTTTTGTTCGTCTATTATTTCTGGGTGTTGGTCGATTCGACTAATGGTTGAAATTTATGCAATCGATTGCACTAAAACCTGCCTCATAGGCTGTTTCCAAATATTAAGGCAGTGTTATGTCCAAAATATCTCTTTATCAATAAAAAATTGGGAGTCTCTCCGTTCTTGCAATCTTTTGAAAGAGTCTTTAGATTGTGCTAGCCTTTTAAATAATTAGTTTACTAACCCATTAAAACAATCATTATGAAGAAACTTCTTTTGGTTTCTCTAATGATTTTCTTGACTAGCATAGCCATTGCGCAGGAAGATTCCGGTGGAATCAGTCCTGAGTCGGGAGAATTATTAATAGAAATCACCTCATCACCTTTTGGCAGAGACGTAAGCTCATCATCGAGCGGTACGACCTTGCTGAATTTTGGTCAGTTCAGGGCCAGGTATTTCCTAACTGACGCTTTAGTTCCACGCCTCGGCGTTTGGTTTTCCATTGATGATAACAAAGGTGGAATGTCAACTCCAGACGTGACACAAACTGTTTCACAATTCATGGTTACACCCGGCATAGAATACCATTTCTTAAATGAAAATGGTTTTACATCTTATGCTGCCTTAGATGTAATCGTTACAAGCAGATCTGTTAAACAACTAAGTGAAACAGATGCTGATATTGCAGGGGCACTTCCCAATCCAGGCGAAGATGTTTCTTCCATTATTACTGAGAATAACCGATCGTTCAGTTTTGACGAGCGAGGATTTTTTGGTATTGGAGCAATGGGAGCTGTAGGAGCCGACTATCATTTTTCCTCTCGATTTTACATGGGAGCTGAGATAGGATTCTACTTTGTTACCGGAAAAAGTTCTGATGTGGAAATTGATGGTACCCTTTATCAAAGCGGTATCAAATATTTCGAAGGTGGCGTAAAAACCAGCAACTCATTCAGAATTGGATTCAAACTACTTTAACTAACGTCTAGAATAATGAAAAAATTATACAATAATATATTATACCTAAGGGCATTAATGCTGATCACAATGGTCGGGTTTTTTGCTTTTAGTGCAAATGCGCAAAGCATTACGATTAATTCGTCAACAGCGACCGCATTATACCCATTTGATACATATGAGGTCGATTATACTGCGACTGGATATCCAGCAGGTACCACTTTTTACCTGGTATTAGATGTAAACTCAAATGGATACCTCGATGCTGAGGAAGATAATGAAGATATTATCATAGATAGCAGCACTAGTGCTAGTGGCGTATTGGATGGAAGCCTGCCTAATATTGGTGGGAACTCCTATGATGTCTACATAGTAGCTGCCGAGGACGGTACCATTGGAGATGTGATCAATGAAACCTTCTCAGTTGGAATTGGTACAACATCCGGTACTTTAAGTGTAAACTATCCATATACATTTGATCAGGGTACGGTTGAAAGATCTGCTACAACAACGACTCAGGATTTAACATCTGATGACTATTTTGTCTTAGTTGTCGATGTGACTGCAACTGATGTTGTACCAGCAAATGATCTTGTTGTAGAAGTATCAACTAATGGTACAGATTACTCTGCACTGACTGACCAACAAGGTAACAGTTCATTCTCTGCGTTTGACGGGGAATTGATTTTTGCACTTTCGCAAACTTTAAATACAAGCACAGTCACTTTTAGAGTTGTCCAAAATAACAGTGCAACTATTGCAGCTGCTACTGAAACATGGTCACTCAATAGCATAGATTTCTATGAGTATAGTGGTACGCTTGTTCAGTATAATGAGCAATACGTAGATTTTATCACTGTTAATAACCCGGTAATCACTATTGATGCTGATTCTTATGGTGATTATGTAGGTGAAGATATTTCTGTGGAGTATTCATCTGACGGTTTTACTTCAGGTGCAAACTTCTATTTATTCACAAATGAATTTGGTGAAGGTGGGGAGTCTGATCTTATTGATTTAGATAATCGAATAGTTCTAGGATCTGCAACTACCAATTCAGCAATTATCGAGGAAACATGGCCATTTGATATGGGCGGTGATACTTGGTCGCTTTACGTTGCTGGTTTTTATGGCGATGTAGATGATCCAAACACGGTTTATTTTGACGGTGAAGGTGGACAAGATGACATTCTAAATGTTGCTGGCTCAGATGAAGATCCGGCAGGATCAATACTAACCTTTGATTTGGCTGGTGCGAGATCTGCTGCCACTAACCCTGTGGATTTATCATCCTCAACTAATGTTACGTTAGAAATAGATGTTTCTGGTGCTGGTGCAGCAAACCCTCTGTTGGTACAATATTCAACAAATGGAACTACTTGGACCAATCTTGAAGCAAGAGATGGATCTGATGAAATTGACGCAGCAGGTACATATGAATATGATATTGAAGGAGGAGCACTATCTGCAACTACGAGGTTGAGAGTTGTGCAAGAATCAACTGAAAGTGCCGGCGTGAATACCTGGAATCTGAATTGGTTTGAAGTTCGATTCTACGAATTTGTAACATCTCAATTTGTTGATACCAGAAGTGTTTTCAATTATTCTGTTACAGTAAATGATATAGAGGATTTCGAAGCGACGGATATTACGGGAGGTACGGTGTATCCTGGAGACGAAATAACAGTTAATGCAGATAGAGATGGATTTGATCTTAGTACGGATATAAGTGCAACTGCAGATTATACCGTAGTTATCGATAATAGATACACACTAGACGATGCGGTTGTTTCCATAGATGGTGTTACCGAAGAGATCAGTATCACAGGTACCATACCTACGACGTTGGAATATGGAAATTATGATGTGGCTGTAAAGGTCTTCGACGGATCATCTCCTTTGATAGGATTGGATGTTACTGTTTTTGATGATTTCCATGTATTGGATGATCTGGCAATTGTTGGTGATGACGAAGTTGAGGAAGGTGATTCTGATGCATCATTCACATTGGCAGGTGATAGAAGTTTAACTACTCCTGCAATAGATGTAGAATCAACTGATGACCTCACAATTTCATTTTATCTGGACAGGTTGTCTGGAGCATTAAGCCCGGCAGGAACGGATATTATGGTACAGGTAAACGCTGATGGCGGGGGCTTTATAGATATTGCTTCATTCAATATCAATGATGCTGCTGGCGGAGAGACATTCACGATTGAAAGCGCCGACTTACCAGGTGCTTATGTTGGTGGATCATCTGTTTTCAGGTTTATGCAAGAAAGTAACAACGGATTGGATCTGGATACCTGGTACATTTCGAATATTGAAATCCAAGGTGGAACGAATATTTTCGAGCCAGAGTATATGGAGTACAATACTCAGATGCTCGAGGTACTTGAGCCTAACATTGAGCTTACTGCAATCGATAATATTAATTCTGTTTTCTATCCTGGAGATGCTATTGATATCGAATTTGATGTTACAGGTAGCTTTCCTGATGGAACAACATTTGACCTTCTCTTAGAAACTGGGTTTGATGAAGCTGGTGATATTCTAGTAGAAGGAGATATAAATGCTGCAGGCACGATTGCCACTACCGTACCATCACTAGCTCCTGGTACCTATGATCTACATATCCTTTCTAGTTATGAAGAAGTAGAATCAAATACGGTTCAGCTAGTCATTTCTGAGGTGTTAATTACAAATATCGCTATTTCATCTACAGACGCTATTCAGGTTGGTTCTAACTCCATTGTTTATCCTGGAAGCTCAATAGATATAGCTTACGACATAGAAGGAACAGTGAGTGTGGATGCGGTCATTAATCTTGAGATTTATGATAATGACTTAGAAGAATATATTCTGATTGAAGAAGGTGTAGCTATAACAAATACCATTTCATCAACGCTTCCGACTGGAGCCGCATTTTATGATGGTGGCGATGCAGATTTCAGATTGACTGTTACGAATGGAAATCTGAATGAAATTGTCATGGAGGATTTGACCTGGAATAATAGTGATGATGAAACAACTGGTTCTGGCCAGTATTTCCCAGTAGCCGACCGAGAAGGATATGTGAGTAGCAATTACTGGTACGCTGGCAGTGGTCAAAGAACTGCAACATCGATTCCATTGGACTTTTCAATGGGTGGTGAAGTAGATTTTGATTTAAGGCTTTTAAGTACTGCTTATTATGAATTTGATCAAGAGATACGCCTAGAGTATTCTATAGACGAGGGTGAAACATGGGAAGTATTAGAAACAGGTACCATAATCAATTCTACAGCAGATATCTTTCCTGATAATCTGGAAATTCCAGAAGAAGCATGGTCAGACGCACTTCTTTTAAGATTCATTTATAATGAAGATGAAAGCGTTTCTAGCATAGAAAACCTCATCTATTTCTATGGATTCGAAATTTATAATTTCGAAGAAATCCCTGTTGCCACGTCTGAGTTTGGATTTGGTGGTGATCTGGTTGTTGAAACACTTTCTGTAAGCCTTGCAACCATAGAAGATACCGATTTCGTATTAGGCGAAGAATTTACCGTAGAATACAACGCAGTTGGTCCATTCCCGGCAGAAGTTGAATTTGCAATTGCGCTATTTGACGATTCAGGTGATTTCTATGCAACACTCGCTGAGGTTGATCAAACGGATGCAGTACAACAGGTAGTAAATATGCCTTATGAGGATGGTGAGTATACCATTTCAGTACTTCCGTTCATTAGAGAAACAGCAAGTGATGTGTTCAGACCAGAAGCAGAAGTGATTGATCTGGATGAAGAGGATGACTTTGATATTATCGCTGGTGGCTCTTTAGATGGAGGAGGCGAGGCAGAATTCGACCAATCAGGAGATCGCTTATTGCGAACCATCGAGATTGATTTATCCGGAGTGGGTTCTGCTACTTTAGATTTTGACTTTGATTGGGACAATGGAGCAGATATTACTCCACTATCAACAGTACCTCAATTGCAGGCATCATCTGATGGAAGCATATTTACTAATATACCAGTAACGGGTTCAACCTTTGAGGATGATGGCATCATCTATCCTACGATGACATTTTCTGTCGAGATACCTGCTGAATACCTAACAGCAACGACGCAATTCCAATGGGTACAAGATGTGAATCTTGGATCTGGATCTGATGTATGGTCAGTTTCTAATATGGCAGTTACATTAGGATCTTCAAATGAATGGGATGAGTCATTGTATAATGCATTCGGTAACGATCAAACCATCTTTGTCAATAATCCTGACTTAGGTAACTACGTTTGGGAACAAGCTGATCAAACTGATGCAGTCTTTGGAGGTGAAACCTTCGATTACAATTGGGATTTTGATCCGGATCTTTTGGAAGAGAGCACCTTCCCAACTGGAACGGAATTCGTATTCTCAATTAATAGAGAAGATCCAGCAACTGGTGAAAACCTGGTCATAGGATCTGCCAGTGCACTAGGTACATTCACTTCTGAAATGATCCCAGTGACCATTGAAAATGATACATATGATGTGTTGTTAACTGCGACAGTCTTGGATGGTGACGATGAAGAAGTTGTGATTTTTGAAGAAGAAGATATAGCTGACCTTGACATCTTTATTAGAGCTGTTGAAGCAAGTTATGTTGGTGATGAAAACGCAGTAATTTATGCAGGTAGCGACCTTGAATTTGAAATATTAATTGAGAACGAGGAATCTGCAGGAACATTTGACGACCTGAATGCCAACTTAATCATCGATTATGATGGTGATCGTTGGTTGCTAGCTTCACAGCTAGGTACAGGCAACATATCTGCTACATTCCCTCCATTCGTTACTTCTGCCAGAAATGGCGAAGGTGGCGATGATATAGAAGTATTAATCGAGTTTTCAGAAGATGGTCCCGTAGGAGCAATTGGGGAGATCATTGAAGACAATCCAATTAGCAACCTTACTGAGGATGAAGACAATTTCATAAGTGGTGATCCCGACGGTGAAGGTGGGGTTGATTTCCAAAATACAAGTGGACGTGGACTGATTACTACCATTGATATTGATGGTAGTGAATTGGAAGATGCGTTGCTTTTAGAATTTGATCTAACGTTTGATCAGTTACCAGAAGATCTTACCAATGATCAGTATGTAGTGTTGGAATACTCCACTGATGGAGGTGCGACATACACCGAAATAGAAACATTCCCTGAAACAGACGCTGAGGAAACTTTGACTAATGAAAGATTTAGATTTGATGTTTTACAAGCGTGGAGAGATTCGGATACTCGATTCAGATGGAGGCAAGAGGAAATCAAAGGAAGTCTTCTGATTGAAGATATCGGATTCACTTTTGCTGAAGTACTTCCATTTGATTACGTTAGTACTACAGTAGATATCCAAAAGCAGTCTCTACTAGTAACGAACCTCAACGCTGAGGAAGCGTGCTTTAGCGATGAGATTGTACTCGATTACGAAGCTAGAGGTACTTTTGGTGCTGATAACATCGTCACTGTACATATTGAGTCTCTGAATGGATCTGTTGATCAAGACTTAACACTGGAATTTGATGGAATTACTGGAGGAACAGGATCATTACCTGGTTTTACCCTTCCTACGGACATTTATGATCCGGGTGATGATAATTTGAACTTTAGGTTTAGTCTGAATTATTCAGATGATACCTATAGTGATATCGGAGAAGGTTATTCTGGTAATAATGAACCATTGAGTGAAAGCAATATTGAAGTTGTATCAAGAATTGATTTGGACGCAGAGTTTTCTCTGACATCTAGCGATTTGGTATGTGACGGAGAAGATGTGATGGTTAACATTGATGATGTTCAAAATCACTTCACCTACACGGTATTTGATGTTGCGGTAGGAGCTGGTACACCTTTGGGGTCTTTGACGTACGATCCTGAAGATGGCGAAACAGAAATTAATCTGGGCACCATCGCTGATGGTACTACATTAGGTATGCAGGTTACTTCCAGTACATCTGCAGGAACTACATGTAGAACTATCACTTCAACATATACATTGGATATTGAATTTCAGCCAAATGCGCTTGTATGGTTATACAATGATAATTTGGATGAGTATGAGGAAGTTGCAAATGGACAATCGGTAGATGTTTGTGAAGACGGATCCATTTATTTGTCACTTGGTAGAGATGCAGATGAAGCGTATGACGAAGACTTCTCTTCTACTTTGATCGAATGGTTTAGAGATGATGTAAATACTCCGGTTGCAATTGATGAATCTTATATTAGCAATAATGAGATTAACAATGTTTCAGGAAGTTATTTCGCTCGAATCACAGACGGTGCTTGTCAATATTTGACTGAAGCAATTCAGGTGAATATTCTCATGTCTCCAGCTAAACCTACCATTACAATCACAAGTGGTTCATTAACCGGATGTGAAGGTGATGATCCCGTAGTGATGGAAGGTCCAACCGGGTTTGCATTTTACGAATGGAGTACCCCTGGTGGTACATTGACTTCTCGAGTGATTGAAGCTGATGAGCAAGGTACGTATACGTTACAAGTTTCTGATCAGCCTTTCAGTGGAACCACTTCTAGCTGTGCTAGTAATTCTTCAGATCCGGTAACATTAGAGCGCTACAATCTTTCTGAGTTTGGAATTTCATTAACCACAAGTATTACTGCGGGAGATGTTATTGCCGATGGACAGATTATAGAAGAATGTGGATCTGAGAGAATATACTTCTTCGATGATACATCGTACGGAGTTAATGGTGGAACTGTAGAAATAATTCGAGATGGTGTGAGTGAAGGTTTTACCACCAGTAATTTCATTGACTTGGATGAATCAGGTGTTTATAGCTTTAACTGGATCAATGATGATGCTCCAATCGGAACATCGTGTACAGTATCTTCTGTACAGTTCACATTGACAATTTTTGAAGCACCTGATGCGGTTACAATTACAACTACTGACGTAACTGATTTTTGTGAAGGAAACGGTTCTGTTACATTAACAGCTCCTGCAGGATTCGCTCAGTATAGATGGTTAAATTTTGGTAGTGCAATAGATTCCAATACCGATGGATTTGGTAATACCAATAACACAATAGTCGTAGATTATGCTGGTGAATTTTCAGTTCAGGTATCCAATCAAGCAGATGGTACAGGTTGTTTCAGTGCATTATCCAATGAGATAGATGTAAATGTTAGACAATTTGCATCTGATGGAATTGGCGTAGACCAACAAGGTACTCTTTGTGGTCCAGGTACAGCTGTCTATGAAATTACAAGCACATTAGATGATTATAATTATCAAATATTCAATAGTATTACTGATGTAGCTATTGGACCTGCCTTTAGAGGTAATAACAATAATGCATCCATTTTTGTGGATATTCCTGTGACGGAACAAACTGAGTTCTATGTGATGGTGAGTTATGCTTCAGGTGAGGGTTGTCCTGATCCGGAACCATCTACCACTTTCACTGTAAGCTTTTACGATGTATCGTTAGAGCTTGATGGAAATAACATTGAAGCTGTTACTTCTGGTGGATTCAGTTATGATGAGATCGAGTGGTTCAGAAATGGAGTTAGGTTACAACAAAGAAGTGGTGATAATTCCATTTTTGTGACTGACAATGCTGAGTACAGTGCCGAGGTTACTTTTGATGATGGTGCTTGTGTGATAACAACTAATACGGTTGCTGTTGAAGGTGCCAGAATCCAAACGTTCTTTGGTGATCTGGAAGCATCAACTTATCCAAATCCATCTTCAGATTTTATCAATGTTGATATGAAGGGTGGAGATCTTGGAGCTTATCAGGTAAGTGTATCTAACCTATCCGGTCAGGTGATGCTTTCTGAAGAGTTTGAGAAAACAGAAGAAGATGATTCAATGGCAGTTGATATCAGATCTATTGACAAGGGTATTTATACCTTAATCATTAGAAAGGGTAATACTGTTCAAAGCTTCAGAATTGTAAAACAATAAATTAATAGAGTAGAGCAGTAGGGGTTGTACTCCTACTGCTTCCCTTAAAAACATATATAAAATGAAAAGATTATTTAATATTTTAATGTTAGCGGGAGTAGTGATGCTTACTTACTCTTGTTCTGAAACATCCGCACCTACGGCTACCCAAATGTTACCGGGTGAATGGGATGTCGCTGAAACTTATGTAAATGGACAGACACAGGGTACTGTTGATTTGTTTACACGCTTTATCTTAGAAAGAGATGGGTCGTTTGTATTGGAAGATATAAATGGAATCTTTTTTGCTGGTAACTGGACAGCTACAAATGATCAGTTGACGTTAAATGCGGCAGACGGTACGGTATTTAATTTTACCATTATTTTTCAATCTTACACCAAGATGCAATTGCTTCAGACCATATCTGGGTCTAACACTGGCGACTTGGAAATAAGATACCTTCTGAATAACCGCTTCGATAACGAAGATTATTAATTTTAAAGTACTCAATTAAAAAGGCGAGCCATTTGGCTCGCCTTTTTTTGTTTGTAATCGGTATTAAGCAGTCATTTCCTAGCAATGAAAACGCTAAAATGCGTCCGCAATCCACTGCATAAACGGGACGAATTTATAAAGCAGCATGATTGGAAGACTTAAAATAAATAAGCTTCTATCTAGCTTCTCTTTTTCATGAGTCTGTGAAATACCCATCGCAATAATTAGCCATGCGAAACTATGAATAGGCATGGTTAAGTAGGTTGTTAAAGCAAATAATAAGAGAAGGTAATTTCTGTAGTTAGTTAATTTAAATCGTGATGGCAATAAAAAAACTAATGCAAGAAGCGATTCAATAAGAATGGTATGCCAGGTAATAAACTTAGTGCTAAGCCTAATGGAGTCATTGGATTTTAAAGTTGCTGTCTCAATTTCATTGGATGCAACTTTGCGCATCATATTTATATTTTCAGCAATATCAGTTCTTGATTGATCTCCAAGAATCTTTGATTCTTCAGCAAATCTTGAGTCTGTTAGGAAGGTAAAATGAAAGTAGGTTCCTGAAGAAAAGTCGGGAGACAAGATCTTCCAAATTGTTGCAAAGAAGAATACCAGACCAATTAATGCTCTGGAATTTCGCGCCAGTATTCCGACAGAATCTTTGAACGATAAAGCAAATGCAATAGCTATTACCCAATATAGATTTACGAATAAGTGATTGTCTTGCGTCCACCAGTTTGCTGTTGTTTTTAAAAACAAAACAATAGCTAATACATACCACAGGTATTTATTTTTATGTAGTTCAGGAATTACCAGGCCTAATGCGGAGAGAGTCAGTATAGGCGCCATGAACCTCCAGTCATCACCAACAACCCACTCCGAAAATAAAAACAACACAAGAGTAGCTTTCAACGCCAGATCCATTGATTCAATGGATCCAATTTTATCAAGTAATTTTTGGATCTTTTTCACAAGCTACTTTCTAGTTTGTCGATAGGGCATACTAAGTTCATTCACAGTTTCATACGCTATAGAAGCTGTTTGATTATCAAAAACGCATTTTTTTACTTGAATCTTAATGTAGTCTGGAGTCTTAGATAACTTTAGCTTTCCGAGCGTTTTTCCCAGTTCTCTCAGGTTAGAGTTGGAGGGATAAGCTCGAGCTTTTTGCCATTCTTTTTCCAGGAATTTTTTAAAGAAGGGATCATTCGTATTCACTTTGATTTTGACTTCTCTTTTATCGAAAACTCCAGATACAATGACTACTCGGTTGTTTAGTTTATCTACTGTTGAGAACATTCCAAATCCGCCACCTTTGGCTGGGGTGAGAAGTCCATTTGTTTGAGTAATGTAGATCTGAGACAGGGCAACTAAAATCAATAGTACGCACGGCAAGTAAAGAAATACTTTTTTCAATTTAGCCTGATTTTCGATAGTTCAAGATGATTAAAGATAAGTCTATTAGCATGAAAAAGCCTGATCTTGTGATCAGGCTAATCAAATTATTAACGTTTTTATTGTGAGGGTTACGCAGCAGCGCTCATCTGAATAATCCACTGTTTGAAAAAATTAAGTTCAACCCATTGTTTATTTGCTGCATGACGATCTCCAGTAGTTTCAACCAGAACCCATTGCGTTCCACATTCATCTGCTTTTTTATCGATGGCATTTCGCTTCAGGGTCTTGCCATCTACTTCATATTCGAATGATAATTTTCTTAAATGTTTTTGACTAATCGCTTCCATAACTTTTGAACTTTAAATGATAGTTCAAATATGAGATGCAATTCAGTTTAATGTGAGCGTAATTTTGGTATTTGAAGAAATACGTGATTTGCGTAGTTGTTAATGCTAAAGCTTTTCACATCTTTCGCTAAGACTGTCATACATTAATTCATTCAGCTTTTTTCTAATGGCCGAACCAGTCTTATTTTCAATTAACCTGCCATCTATTTCTTTCACCGGGGTTAGTTCGCCCATTGTCCCAGTTGCAAAAACCTCATCAGCATTATAAAATTCGACAAGGCTCAGGTTTCGTTTCTGATACGGAATATTATTTTTATCAGCAAGTTCAAGTACAAACCCTCTGGTTATACCATGAAGGCATGCATTTGCAAAAGGGGTGTAGAGAACTCCGTCTTTTACCATAAAAAGATTGGTATCATTAAGTTCGGCAACAAAACCCCTTTCGTCCAGCATGACTCCAGCATCTACACCGGCAAAGTTGGCTTGAATCTTCGCAAGAATATTATTTAACAGGTTATTGTGATGTATTTTGCTATCCAAAAACTGAGGTCCATTCCTTCTTTGAGTGGAGGTAATCACCCGGATTCCGGAATCATTATCATAAACCAATGGTTTCCACTCTGCAAGCACTATGAGACAACTTCCTTTTTGATTCAATCTTGGATCCATACCCGATGTGATCTTCTCTCCACGACTGAGGGTGATGCGCATAAGCGCATCTTCGGTCATTTGGTTAGCCTGAAGTGTTTGTTTGATTGCATTCTTAACAAAGTCACGTGTTGGAACATGTTCAAAAGCTAAGGCTTTGGCTGAAGCAAACAACCTGTCAATATGACGATCTAAATGAAGAACACCTTCTTTATAAACTCTTGAACCCTCCCAGACAGCATCTCCACCCTGTACAGTACTGTCAAAAACAGAGACTTTTGCTTCATTTCTATGATAAAGTTTGTCGCCTACCCAGACCTGAATATTTTCATTCTTAGGATTGTACTTCTGTAACATGTTTAGTTGATTTTATACTTCTCTAATTTTTCAAAATAAGGCATGGCTTCTGCAAGTAATGATTCGCAATGTTCCGGAAGGGGACGCTCACTGGTTTTTTGCTTACTGAAGCCGGTAGAATTATGCACGTTTTTGTACCAGGATTTCGCCCAGACTCCATCTTCAGGAATAGGCCCCTTTTCCCATGTCAGCATGCGATCTTCGAAAGGAATATTCAGTTGAGCACATAGGTAATTCAAGTTTCTTTTAGGATCTTTTAAAACATCATTGGAATCAATGACGATAGGAGAAAAGGCACCTTTTTCAAGTACATAATCCAGTATGTCTGCTTCATGTTTCAGCCCAATGTCCTGAAGGGTTGGATCATTAATAACCTGCGCAAATGATGCAATCAATTGCTTTGGATTCCTAATCAAAAATACATTTTTTATATCCTTAAGGTAGCTCCAGTCAAGTCCGATGTGATGATGAGCCATGTTTTTAAGAAATACAATTTCATATTTCTTATCCAGCGATCGGATGTCATCCAAAATTTCAACAACATCACTCGACATGGAAGCAATCGTTTCTTCTTTGCCCGGGTGATCAAGTCCGGTTTGAATTAGGTAGTGTGCATAAAATGGTTCATCAACTACTTTAATTTTTGAATGCTGGGCAAACGCGTACATCAGTGCAGTCGAGATATTTCTAGGACCTGAGATTAGGTTGATTATCATGGATTAAATTCCTTTTCCTAGAACTAATTTAAATCCATTAATGTCCTCAATCACAAATTCTCTCATTTGGTAATCTGTGTCATTGATTGGTTCAATAATTTTAACGCCTGCATTTTGAAATTCTTTGTAAACGGCATCAGCATCATGAACAAAAATGTACAGCTTAGCCTCATCAGTTGGTTCAACCGGGTGATCTGATTTCGCGAAGTGTATACCAACAGCTTCTTCACGATTTACAACAGCGTAGGTCGGGGGATCTTGCCAAAGAAAGGAAATAGTGAAACCTAGTTGGTCTCGGTAGTATTCTGCGCTTTTTTTAACATTCTTTACCGGTAGAATGATCGAGGAGTGTGAAAAGAGTTTCATACACTAAAGGTCATAAAAAAAGCCCTGACTTCTTTAGCCAGGGCTTTAATTTCCTTCCTTTATGCTTAGGCCATTTGAGCAGTAAGCTTATCACTGAGAACATTTTTAGGTACAGCTCCAATTTGTTTATCCACAATTTCACCGTTTTTGAATACTAAAAGTGTTGGGATTGATCGGATACCAAATTTTGCTGAAACTTCAGGATTAGCATCTACATCTACTTTACCAACTACCGCTTTACCTTCAAAGTCTCCTGCTAGTTCTTCTACTACTGGACCGATCATTTTACATGGACCACACCACTCTGCCCAGAAATCAACAAGTACAGGTTGATCTGAATTAATGATTTCCTCAAAGTTGCTGTCCGTAATTTCTACTGCTTTTGCCATTGTCTTATATTAATTTTTTTGATTGCTTATGTTCGGAACACAAAAATAATTTGAATAGTTTATTCTCGTTTGATAAAACACTAGTTTGTTGTTGCCTTGACAATTAGTTCTTTTGGAGTAGCACCCTATAGCGAAGTTCCTCAATGCCTTGCAATTCTTTAATTAATTCATCTGTGGGGTCTATAGTAAACTTTCGACTCAACATCTCCAGATTAATTGCCCTATTCTCATAAACTCCTACCAGAGACATTTTCAATAATGATTTTCCAGGAAATTTTTCAGCAATTCGTTCTACTTCATCTACAATAATATCGTTAACATCCTCCAGGCGCATTTTTAATTCAAGTCCCCGGGTCATTTTTTCACGAATCTCACTTAGATGTTCAATATTCTGAATTTTAAACTCTAACTCTTCACTGTTCCATCGGTTTTGAATATTGCCCGTGAGGTAAAGGAACCAACCCTTCTCCAGCATCGGTTTGAATTTGAGATAATCTTGGGAAAAAAGGTAGAAGGTGTAATTGTCATTGAAATCTTCCAGCGTAAACTGACCAAAAGGATTTCCTTTTTTCGAAGTACGGTGCTGTACATCACTTACAATACCACCTATTCGAACCTCTCTCCCCTGGAGTTTTTCTGGTTCAGATAATTGATGAATTCCCGCATTGGTCAGGTGGTCCATCTCAAACTTAAACTGATTTAATGGATGTCCTGAGATGTAAAGACCCACCATTTCCTTTTCTATATTAAGTTTCTCGATATCACCATAAGGCTCAATACGACCTACTTTAGGTTTAGTAATATCTGTCCCAGAGGCACCTCCGAAAAGTGAAGACTGATTGCTTGCTTCTTCTTCCTGCATCCGATTGGCGTAGCGAATGGATTTTTCAATAAGGGAAGAGTTTTCATCATCTGGTTCCACATATTGACGCCTATGAAACTCTTCAAAGCAGTCGAACCCACCGGCTTTTGCCAGACTTTCAAAGGACTTTTTGTTGACAGTCCTGAGATTTACCCGTTTGGCAAAATCGAAGATGTCTGAAAAAGGACCGTTTTCATCTCGCTCTTCTATAATAGCCTGTACCGCAGACTCACCGGTTCCTTTAATAGCCCCCATTCCAAACCGTATCTCACCATCTGCATTTACTGCAAAGTCTTTTTGAGATTCGTTGACGTGTGGTCCTAGTACAGGAATGTTTCGGTTTTTACATTCCTCCATAAAGAAACTCACTTTATCAATACTACTTTGATTATGAGTAAGTACGGATGCCATGTATTCGGCAGGGTAGTTGGCTTTGAGGTAGCCGGTATGATAGGCTACTACAGAGTAACATGTACTGTGAGATTTATTAAATGCATATGCAGCAAAAGCTTCCCAGTCCGTCCATACTTTTTCAAGTTTATCTTCTGGGTGACCCTTTTCCTTGGCTTGTTCAATAAACTTGGGTTTCATCTCATCCAGGACGTCCCGCTTTTTCTTACCCATTGCCTTACGTAAGACATCAGCTTCACCTTTAGTGAATCCTGCTAGCGATTGAGATAGAAACATTACCTGCTCCTGATAGACGGTGATACCGTAGGTCTCTGCCAGATATTCCTCCATTTCAGGAATATCATAGGAGATGGCCTCCTTGCCATGCTTTCGAGCAATGAAGTTTGGTATGTATTCCATGGGTCCCGGTCGATACAGGGCGTTCATGGCAATCAAATCTTCAAACTTGTCAGGCTTTAGCGCTCTGAGGTGTTTTTGCATTCCAGGTGATTCAAACTGGAAAGTACCATTTGTTTCTCCTCTTTGATACAACTCATAAGTAGTTTGATCGTCAAGAGGAATATCATCAATGTTGATTTTAATTCCATGCCTTTTCTCGACGTTCTCAACAGCTGTTTTGATAATGGAGAGGGTTTTTAAACCCAGGAAGTCCATTTTTAGCATCCCTGCAGATTCAACAACGCTGTTATCGAACTGAGTGACCATCATTTCAGAATCCTTTTGCTTAGCTAAAGGAACAAAATTGCTCATGTCGTCTGGTGTAATAATTACTCCACACGCATGAACTCCTGTATTTCTCAAAGAACCCTCTAAAACAACCGCTTGATTCAAGACTTGCGAAGGAAGGTCTTTTCCCTTCTTTAGATCTTGTAGTTCTTTTACTTCAGCAAAGACCTTTGAAAACTTAGTTCCGGGTTGCTCCGGGACCAGTTTCGCAATAGCATCAGTTTCCGGGAGAGGTAATTCCATGACTCTACCGGCATCACGGATGGCTGACTTAGGAGCCATTGTACCGTAGGTAATGATTTGTGCTACTTGATCTTTACCATATTTATCAATTACATAGTTGATGACCTTTTCACGTCCTTCATTATCAAAGTCGATATCAATATCGGGAAGCGACACCCGATCTGGATTTAGAAAACGCTCAAAAAGGAGGTCATACGCGATTGGATCTACATTGGTGATCCCGATACAGTAGGCGACCACTGAGCCTGCTGCCGATCCACGACCTGGACCAACTGCTACATTCATTTCTCGTGCTTTTGCTGTGAAATCCTGGACAATTAGGAAGTACCCAGGGTAGCCAGTGTTGGCAATGGTCTCTAATTCAAAATCAATTCGATCGCGAATTTCATCTGTGATCTCATCATAGCGCTTTTTAGCTCCCTCGTAAGTAAGGTGCTTTAGATAGGCATTTTCACCTCGCTTACCTCCATCTTTATTATCCCCCGGGTCAATAAATTCCTCAGGGATATCAAAAGCGGGGAGTAATACATCACGTTCTAAGCTATACTCCTCAATCTTATCTACTAAAGTTGAAATGTTTTCAATGGCATCCGGGATATCCCCGAATGATTCTTTCATTTCTTGCTGTGTTTTGAAGTAGTAATTATCGTTCGGCAAACCGGGTCTGAAACCACGACCTCTACCAATGGGAGTGCTTTGTTTTTCGTTTTCCTTAATGCAAATCAATACATCATGAGCTTTGGCATCCTCACGGTCGAGGTAGAAGTACTCATTTGCAGCTATTAGTTTGACATCATGCTTCTTTGAAAAATCTACCAGTATTTCATTAAGTCTGTTTTCCTCTTCAAGTTCATGACGATTGATTTCCAAATAGAAATCATCTCCAAACAAATTCTTCCAATAAAGCAGGGCTTCTTCTGCCTGGGTTTCTCCTACATTCAATACCAAATGAGGTATTTCACCACCTAAGCTGCCACTTAATGCTATTAGGTCCTCCTTGTACTTTTCGATCAGTGCTTTGTCGATTCGTGGGTAAAGGCCATAATTTCCTTCTTTATAGGCAATTGAACTTAGTTTGATGAGGTTTTCATACCCCTTCTTTGATTTTGCAAGAAGTAATTGCTTGAATCTTTTATCCGGATTGTCTTTGGTGAACTGAAGCTTCAATCTTTCTTCAGCGACATAGAATTCACATCCGATGATTGGCTTTATTCCAGCTCCTTTAGCAGCTTTCACAAACTTAAATGCCCCAAACATGTTGCCCAGATCCGTCATAGCTACTGCTGGCATTTCATAAGACTTGGCTTTTGCTACTATAGCTCCTACATCTGGGGTTGCTTGCAAAACGGAGAATTGTGAATGCCCATGTAAGTGACAAAATGCTCCTTTAATATCTTCTGCCTTAACCTCCTCTGTACCAATTTTACCACTTGATTTTTCTCTTTTTGTGGCAAAATTTGCGGCATCTAAATCTGGAGCTTCATAGTTGATGTCCTCCGGCGTTGTATCATCAATGGTTGGTATGATCGCTCTCTTGAGGCATTCAAAGAATGCCTTGGCTGTGGCATCTACATCATAGGCTGCATCGTGTGCGTCTGCAAAAGGCTCACCGAATAGTTTTTCATATAGCTCGACAAGTTTTGGTGACTTTAGCCTACCACCAATACCGCCCTGTAGCTGGCAAAATTCCTTTGTATCGAGGGCCGTATCAATATTTTTTGCATCCTCAAGTAGGTTTTCTTTTTGCTTGCGTAGGTACTCAGCTCCGATGATCTTGTTATCAAACTCGATGTTATGACCGACCAGTACTTCGGCACGCTTGACGTCTTCTGAAAAAATATCGAGCACTTCTGATAAATCCTCTCCTACCTCTTGAGCTCGCTTTGTTGAGATGCCATGAATTTTTTCTGCATTGAATGGTATGGTAAACCCTTCAGGCTTGATAATGTGATTTCCTGTTGAAATCAGTTTCCCGGTCTGATCGTGAAGTTGCCACGCGATTTGTACCAGCCTGGGCCAATTATCCAGCTCCTCTACTGGGGCTGATTTATTATGTGGAAGTCCGGTAGTTTCAGTATCAAAAATGAGGTACATAGAGGGGGCTTATATTCTCTTTCAAAATAACACAAAGCCGAGCGATGTTTGACTAAAATTTCAATGAAGAACACACGCTGTGGATAACTTGTGGATATTCCATGAGCGTATGCGACTTTGGAATATGTAAAATGCTAATCATAGGAGCGCTAGATTTTAATTGTCTTGTCGCTTACTGAAATCCTTTTAGTATATTTCTCATACCTAACACACTGAGTCATCAAATAGTATGAAGATATTACAAGTTGGAATGGGCCCTTTGGGTCAGAAAATTTCAGAGTTTATTGAACAACGAAGCGGGCTACAAATAGTCGGCGCAATTGATACCAACCCTCAACTGATAGGGTCCGATTTGGGTAGCTTGAATACAAAATTGACAACTCCCATTAAAGTTGTTGAGTCAATAAAGCATGTGGATGATAAGCCTGATGTAATCATTCTGACCACTACCTCAACAATGGAAAGTATTACTCCACAGATACTTGAACTTTTGGATTTGGAATTACCAATTGTGTCTACGTGCGAAGAGCTTTCCTATCCATGGATTTGTTCTCCGGATCTTTCTAAACAAATAGATGATAAGGCAAGGAAAAAAGGCGTAGCGGTATTAGGAGTAGGAGTAAATCCGGGATTTCTAATGGATGCATTACCAAGTTTTCTTACGGCTGTGTGTCAGAGTGTTGAGTCGATTAAAGTAGATCGCGTACAGGATGCAAGTCAACGTAGACTTCCTTTCCAAAAGAAAATAGGAGCTGGTTTATCGCAGGATGAGTTTGCAAAACGCAAGTCTGATGGTTCTTTACGCCACGTGGGCCTTACAGAATCCATTCAATTTATCGCTACTGCTTTGGGATTGGAGCTTGACCGTGTAACTGATGAAATTTCACCTTTGATATCTGAGAATGGCATAAAGACCAAGGATTTGAATGTAGAACCAAATTTTTGCACAGGAGTGAGGCAAATTGGAACTGGATACCTGAACGGAAAGGAAATCATTAAGCTCAACTTCATTGCGGGCGTGGGTATTGAGTCTTCTTACGATAGCATAGAGGTTGCTGGGAATCCAAATATTAAATCAACCATTGAAGGAGGAGTGAACGGAGATATAGCAACTTGTGCGATCACCGTAAATGCTATTTACTCCATTGTTCGGGCTAATCCGGGTCTCCGGACCGTTCACGATGTGCCACTAATCTCACGAATGAATGGAAAAGCGTAAAGTCATAATGAGATACTCTCTTTTACTCGTCACACTAGTAATGCTTCTGGGTTGCAGGGAAGCGGATAGGGCCGATATGCTGATTAAGAATGGGACGATCATTGATGGCACAGGAAACGCATCATATTTTGCTGATGTAGCAATTAGAGGTGACTCTATTCTGGACATTGGAGCGTCGCTTTCTGAAAAATATTCATATAATAATGAGATAAACGCTAATGGATTCATTATTTGTCCTGGGTTCATTGACCCTCATACACACGCTTTGTCGGATTTATTGAGTGATGATAAACACAGCAATTTGAATTACCTCACCCAAGGAGTTACTACGGTTTTCGTGGGAAATGATGGAGATGGTCCATATCGGATTAACCAGGTCACTGAAAACCTTACGGATAGCATAGGCACTAATGTAGCCTTTCTCATTGGACATGGAACGGTCAGAGAAGCTGTAATGGGGATGAAAAATGAATCTCCGACTCAGGGTGAGTTGAATCAAATGAAAGCATTAGTGAAGTTGGGAATGGAGGAGGGAGCATTCGGACTCTCATCAGGTCTTTTTTACGCTCCTGGGAGTTTTTCTACTACTGAAGAGGTAATTGCATTAGCGGAAGAAGTAGCAAAATTTAGCGGTATTTATGACACACATTTGCGAGATGAAAGTTCGTATTCTATTGGATTATTAAAGGCAGTAGAGGAGGCAATACGGATAGGAGAAGAGGCAAATGTGGCTGTAAACCTTGCTCACATCAAGGCACTCGGCGTTGATGTTTGGGGCATGAGCGATGAAATAATTGAGATGGTAGAAGATGCGAACGATAGAGGAATCAGGACAACAGCTGATCAGTATCCCTGGAGCGCTTCAGGAACACACTTAGAAAATGCACTATTAAATAAATGGGTAATGGCGGACGGAGAAGAAGCCTATATGAATCGCTTAAATGACCCGGCATTAGCAAAACAGATTCGATCTGAAATTAAAGAGAACTTAAGAAAGAGAGGAGGGGCTGAATCAATCTTAATAACTGCAGACAGCAAAGATGAGCGCTTAATTGGATCCAATTTGCAGGAAATAGCTGATTCAACCAATGAGCACCCTGTAGATGTGGCTTTGGATATTATCAGAAATGGAGGATGTAGGATTGCGTCATTTAATATGAATCAAAGTGACATTGAAAACTTTATGGTGCAACCCTGGGTGATGACGAGCTCAGATGGGACCAATGGTCATCCTCGAAAATATGCCTCATTTCCCCAAAAGTATCAGAAATATGTGGTGGAGAGAGAGCTGCTGACTATAGAAGAATTTGTTCATCGATCTACTGGACTAACGGCTCAAAGTATGGGAATATCAAAAAGGGGGACATTGAAAGTGGGTAACAAAGCAGATATAATCATGTGGAAACCGGATGGTTTCAAACCTAAAGCTGATTTTCAAAATCCTGCGCGTTACTCAGAAGGCATCCATTATTTAATCATCAATGGCGAAATCGTCATTCAGGATGAAAGCTATAATCAAAAGCTTGCTGGACAGGTACTTTTAAAACAATCCGAAAATATTGAATGATTACATTCTCAAATAAAAAAGCCCACTCTAACATTTAGAGCAGGCTAAGTAATAGAGTAGTGTAAATTATTCGTCTTTTAACGACTTGGCGGGATTAGCTCTTGCCGCGCTCCATGACTGGAAGCTCATGGTGAACCATGCAATCACCAGAGCTACAATTCCAGCCAATAAGAAAACCATGAGGTTAATATTTGTTCGATTTTCGAAATCCTGAAGCCATTTATCCATGAAGTAGTAGGACAGAGGTGCTGCGATGACAAAGGCAATCGCAACAAGCTTCAAAAACTCTTTAGAAAGTAAAGTAATGATGCTCATTATCGACGCGCCTAGTACTTTTCTCACCCCAATTTCCTTTGTTCTCTGTTCAGCAGTGAAGGCAGCCAAACCGTATAACCCTAAACAAGCAATGAAAATAGCAAGAAAAGCAAACACACTAAAAATCTGTCCTAACTTTTGTTCAGACTGATACAGATCATTGAATCGATCATCAAGAAAGCTATACTGGAAAGGTTGCCCGGGAGCAAACTCGTCCCATCTTGCTTCTATGAAGTCCAGCGATTCTCGCACATTTTCGCCATCAATTTTGAAAGAAACATATCCACGACTATTTCCAAGGGTAAATAGTAATGGTTCAATGTTATTTTTTAAAGAGGTATAATGGAAGTCTTTGATTATTCCCACCACGTTATAAACTTCCACTGTTGGATCCTCCTGAGAACCTCCATACGTTGAAAGCTTTTTATTAAGTCCTGTATCCCAACCCATGTGGCGGACAAGTGACTCATTGACAACAATCGCCATACTATCACTAGGAAAGTCCTTTGAGAAGAATCTTCCTTCCACCATTTCCATTCCTAATGTCTCCAGGTACTCATGATCAACTCGTGCCTGATAAAACACATAGCTCTCATCCTTCGTTGGGGTAGCCCCCGGAAACCAGAGGTTATTATTACTCTGGGTGTCAACGGGAAGGAAACTCGAAAGTGTACCACTATTGATTAGTGAGCTCTGTAGTACTTCATTTTTATAGGAAGATGCCTGGTCGCCCATAATCCATGGATCATGGACCATCACGACTTGATCTTTTGAGAATCCAAGTTTTTTATTCTGAATATAAGATAGTTGCTGGAACACAATAGCTGTCCCAATAATCATAATGATGCTTACGCAAAATTGAACAATGACCAATATGCTTCTCAATCCACCGCTTTTCAATCCCAGGTTCAATTTTCCTTTTAAAACTTCTACCGGACGAAATTTCGAAAGAAAAAATGCCGGATAGCTGCCTGCCAAGAGCCCTACAACCAGTAGCACTGTGAGAATGATAAGGATAAAGCCTGCGGAGAAGAGCTGATCAATTCTCATTTCCTTAGCTGCCAGTTCATTGAATTGACCGAGTAGCAAGAAAGAGAGTACATAAGCTATTACTATAGAAATGAATGTGATGATAAATGCTTCAGACAAAAACTGTCGAATTAGTTGATGCCTATATGCACCCATCACTTTTCGGACACCAACTTCTTTCGCCCTGCCAGCTGATCTGGCTGTAGAAAGATTCATAAAATTGATGCAGGCAAGAATCAAAATGAAGAGCGCAACAGCAGTAAAGACATATATGTACTTAATGTCTCCATTAGCCATGATTTCTCCATCTTTATCAGAGTATAGATGAATATCTTTTGCAGGAAAAAGGCTGAAACCTGCAGCATTTCCTGCATCATAAAACTCCTGCAAAGAAACTCCAATGTATTTCTCTACTTCTGGACCTATATACTTTTCTATAAGTGCAGGAAACTTTGCTTCTAATACTGCCGGGTTAAAACCATCTTGAAGTTTGAGGTATGTTACGAAGTTGAAGCTCATCCAAAATTGAGATTGCGCTTCTTCTCTGCTTTCCATCGTAAACATCATAGTAAAATTCATGTGAGAGTTTGAAGGCATATCTTCAAATACGCCGGTAACCTCCCAATTTTCATCGTTATCGATTACAACGATTTGACCGATTGGATCTTCTTCACCGAAAATCTTTTCAGCTTCCGTTTTACTTAAAACCAGTGTCTTAGGCCTTTTTAGACATTCCTCAACGTCACCTTTTATTAGTTTGAAATCAAAAAAGGTGAAAAAGTTAGGGTCAACAAATGCCACATCATCCTGGTAATAGTTGTTTTCTGTATCCTTACGCTTGATCAACCAGTTTCCGCTTTCACGAATCCTTACCGCATCAGTCACTTCCGGATATTCGGCCACCATTGTTTTGGCAGCAGGTGCAGATGATAAAGCCGTAATGAATTCAGACCCATTGATCATCCCGGAAAAATCCATTCTATAGGTCTTCGCTATATCTGAATGAAACGTGTCGTAGCTTAGTTCATCTACTACATATAAGGAGATCATCAGAAAGCATGTTAGACCGATTGATAGCCCTAAAATGTTGATGAATGAATAAAATTTATGTTTAAATAGGTTGCGTAAAGCAACATTGAGATAGTTCTTTAGCATGATTTTGAGTTTTTGTCCTTTGAGTTAGTTAGTCCTAGTCCTTGTAGTTCTTTAGTCCAGTTTTATGCGTTCCACTCTATCCCATGGAACATAAACACGATCAGAGCCTGTTTTTACGAGTATCCCCGAATTCCTATCATCCACATCCTGGCTATCTTCAAGTTCGAGTTTGCTACCGTCTCTGAGCGTAACTGTAGACGCACTTGATCCTCTTGGTGAGATTTCTTTAATATTTCTAAATGGAATGATAAATTTCACATCATCGTTTTCACCATTTAGTAATTCGAATGTGTACTCCTCATCGAGATCGTATATGATTTCACCTGTATACTGATCTCCGTTATCAACTTCGAGAGTCCCAGAGATTTTCTCAGGTGATGAAAAAGAGTTGTATGAAGGTCCGCTGTTAGGAGCTTCTTTAAAAGTCACCATATCAAATTCGTCCCAGTCAATGTCTACTCTTCCAAGTCCCTTTACTGTAACAATGATTCCTTTATTATCATCGTCTACATCGTTGGTACCTCTCAAGTCCAGTTCTCGTCCGGATCTTAATGTTACAATACTGCTACTGTATCCGTCTTTTTCTATCGATTTGATTTTATCAAATGCGATTTCATAATCATCTCCATCCTCTTCGCCATCAAGCACATCGGTTCCCACTCTTTCATCATGGTCCCACTGAACAAATCCGGTAAATTCTCCCAGGTCACAAATGACCGTTCCGTAAAGTGGTTCACCAAACTTTTCCTCCAATCTTGAGGGAGTGGGAAGAAATTCGATACGTTCGATGTTGCTCCATGAAAGTCTTACGTTTCCCAGCTCCTTGTCCAGAACGGTAATTCTGGCACCAATATCATTGTACCCGCTACCATCAATGTCGATGTATTCCCCGTTTTTGAGCTTAACCTCTACTCTGCTACTGGATCGCATTCGTAATGAATGAATGTTGCCAAATTCCGTAGAAAATTCATGTACAAACCTGCCATTGTTATCATCGTCCCAGGAAATATTCACAAATCTGGATATCAGATTGTCATTATTGTCATAATATCTGTCTTCCAGATCATCGAGTTCTCTACTTGATAGGTAATCAAGATTTTTATTTTCTTTTTTTGAAGCATTGAACATGTCTGTCCAGTAAACTTCTTCTTTGCCCCATCGAAGCGGTCCTTCATAAACGTCTCCGTCTTCGGTTTCCACTTTTCCGTAGATAAATCCTTCGTCCTGGGCAGAGGAAGAAAGAAATAAAAGTGTCAATAGAGTAGAGAAAGGTACTTTGAGGTAATTAATTAGTCGTGTCATAGTGTTTGAGTTTAGGTTTCCTTTAGAGGTTTGATGCAACCTAAAGACAAAAGGTTGCAGCAATGGTTTTTTTAATTTGTATTGATTAGTACTAGTTAATACATAGTACATACGCACAAGTTCAAAGAATGTTATTTCAAAAAGACTGTTTAGTTAGTTTTTTTTACGAACAGATGGAAATACTGATTGAGGGGGCACGAGGCGGCAATGGATCGGGCTTCTTTATCATTTTTAGCTTCAATCAAAACAAACCCAGCAATCAGTTCTTTTGCTTCTATGAAAGGACCATCAGTAGTCACGTTCTTTTTACTGGGTATCATTTGTCCTTCATCCAATGACAGGCGTCTTGCAACGATATGTTTTTCCGCTAATGCTTCAGCCCATTTCCCATATTGCACAATGCATTTTTCTTCTTCAGCAGAGGTCAGTGCATCTCTGTTTGGTGAGGCAATGAGGATTAAATATTCTGACATAGTTGGTTAACGAATTCAGCCATGGTTTCTGGACAAATTAGTTGATAATTCCAATGATGGTATTTTCACCAGTGGGTTCAAAATTCGCATCCTGATCATATTCACCCCATGGACTGTTCATGATAAATTGAAAAGAATCATTAATCCACACTCCTTGAGTAGGCTCTCCCAAATCACCACCTTGAACTTTTATCTCTTTGTCAACAATTGTATTTCCATCATCCGAAAGCATGTATTTGATCACTCTGTTTGGCTTGGTTCCATTATGCAATCCGAGCAGTGAATTATTTTTATAATAAAGGCCGTCAATTCCTTTAATTAGAATATCCTCTGCTTCGATTTTTAGTTTTTTAACCTGCTTGGTTTTTAGGTTGAGTTTGTAAATGCCATCAATGTAGTCACTGAGAAATAAGTTTTCCTCAGTTTCATCTAAGGTCAATCCCTGAAGATTAAACACTTTACCGGAGAGATCAACATACGCTTCTAGTTTTCCTTTTTTTTCGCTGATCCAATAAATTTTATTCGCTACTCCATCAGAGATGTATACGTTTCCATTGCTATCTGTGATAAGATCACCAAAATTATGGCCACCTGTTAGTGCAAATGTTTCAAGGAGCTCACCATTTTTCAGATCATACTTGAGAACACTTGCATAACCCTCTTCTGCATGTTTGTAAGCCTGATAGTTACTCATAGACGATGTGCACGACCAGAGCAGTTTCTCATCCTTAGAAACCTGAAGTCCCATAACACTCCACGAGTTTTTTGCAGTTTCCGCCCAGAGCACGGTAGACCCATCTTTTCCTACTTTCCAGATATTCCCATCTCTGACTCCACCAATAAAATAAGCTGCTTGTTTTTCAGCATACGAGATTGATTCAGGATGTGTATGTAGTAATTTGAATTGCTTTTGCTCAGCAGGATCAATCCGTATATTCAATTCTTTTTGCCTCTTTTGGATGTCTAATAGGGCATTCGATTCCCATATAGATTTGAAGTCATCATCCTGTGTGAAATCCTGTGTAGCATCCATCAAAATGTACTTTTGAAGGATTTCAATGGATTTCTCTTCATTTCCAGTCAAAGCATATCCACCTGCAAGGTTATATACCACTGCTGGATAGTTTGGTCGCATGGTATCTATAGATATCATTTTCGCTAAAAACAGTTCATAGTTCTTTTCTTCATGGGCCTTTAATCCCTCCTGATATAATTCTCTTAAACTCTGCGATGTTCCAACAAAGGAAACTAGCATGAAAACTGATGATATAATTTTTCGCATTATCGATTAATATTTATCCCACAACATGTAAGATATCAACTACCATTAACCGTTGGTAAAAATGCTTGAGATGTAAGTCAGAAAATCTTCAATTGAATTTACCATTGCAAGTGATAGTTTCACATTATCATTTGATATATTGGGAGCAATTATTTTTTAATCACTAAATAACTTCAAAAGATGAATCACGATATTTATTTAAGACTTAATGGAGAAACACTTGAATGGTCTGACACCCAAGATGGTAGCTATGCAGCGGTTGGTCCTTCAAGTCCTTCCACCCCTGTAAATGGTACAGATACGGTTACTTTTCATGGCGGAGATGGAATCCAGAAAATTATGAAAATAGATGATGGGAAAAATGGATCTCCCAAACTCATCAAAGCAAAAAGAGGAGAGGATTCGAATACAGTTGTTGCAACTATTAAAGATACAACTGTCAGAGGTGAAATAGATCAATACAGCATCAAGGTAAAACCGGAAGGGGGAGGACAGCCAATTACGGTTGATCCAGACATGCATGGGGAAGGCAATCCTTAATGAAATTGAAACAGGTATTTTTTATAATTATCCTATTATCCACTTCCACCTTCTCACAGAATAATGAGAAGGTGGATAGTTTGCTTAATGTATTAGAAAAAGAGCAATTATCTGACTCTTTGAAGTGTATTGTGCTTAGCCGTTTAGCATACTACGAAAAGGATCCTACAAAAAAAATAGCGTATGCGAATGATCTGTTATTATTTGCTCAACAAACCAATCAACCTAATTTTTATTATAACGCCTTCTATTTTAAAGCTTACGCCGATAAATATTTAGGCAACCTTACCGCTTCTTTGGCTGCTTTCTTTGAAGCTTTGGAATACACGAGGAGCGATAGGGACAGGTGTGAAATCTACACCGCTATCGCTGACGTGTACAAGCAGAATAAGGATTATGAGAATGCTTTTCGCTATTACAATCTAGCCATCGCTGTTTTCGGAGATGGTCTACCAGAGACTTCACCAGAGCAACGCGCTCAGGCTATTGCATATTCAAATGCCGGTGATGGATATCTCACAGTTAAGAAATTGGATAGTGCCCTCTTATATTTTGAATATGCAAAATCCATATTTGAATCAAATAATCATGAAATTGGAACTGCGTATAGTTATGGAAATATAGGGCTGGTGTATGCAGAGAATGGACAGAACGTGGAAGCCGAGAAATCCATAAATCAGGCGGTATCGATGCTTGAAAAATACCAGGACTATTATTCAATATCGATTTTCTACACTTATATGGCAGATATTTATGTTGCCAGGGACGAATATTCTCGCGCCTTATCTTATGCCAACGAAAGTTTGAGAATGGCCAAGGAGCATATGCTCAAACAGCAAATTCGTGATGCAAATCAAAAACTCTACGAAATCTATAAAAAGAAGGGAGATACCGACCTGGCACTAGGACACCATGAAGAGTATTTAATATATAAAGACAGCCTGACTAGTATTGAAACGGTACAGCAAATGGCCGACTTGCGCACAGAGTTTGAAGTAGGACAGAAACAAGTAGAGGTGGATTTACTCACCGCAGAGAAACGGACGCAACGCATTATAACCATAGCTATTGCGGCTTTTGCATTTATACTGATCGTACTAGCAGCTATCATTTATAAGTACTATCGCTCTAAAGCCAAGGTCAGTCGAATACTGGGTGAACAAAAAGCTGAACTTGAACGACTGAATAGCACCAAAGACAAATTCTTTTCTATCATATCACATGACCTGAGAAGTCCGGTTGCTGGTTTTCACGGCATTAGTCAGATGATTAAGATGATGGTACAAAACAAGCAAACAGACCAATTACTGGAGATGACCGAACACATTGATTCATCAGTAGATCAACTCTCTAAATTGCTGGACAACTTACTCAACTGGGCGATGCAACAGCAAGGACACGTTCCAAATGTCCCGGAAAAGTTGAACTTAAAAGAGATGGCAGAAGATCTGGTCAAAACCCTATCGAATATGGCTCAGGGTAAATCGATCGAGCTCTCGGCAGAAGTCCCCGAAAACCTGGAATTGTGGTCTGATAAAAACACGACAATGACCATACTTCGAAATTTGATGAGTAATGCACTAAAGTTTACTCCTGAGGGTGGTAAGGTCGGAATACAAGCTTCCGAACAAGATGGGATGGCTAAAATTGAAGTGATTGATACGGGGGTGGGTATGCCACAGGATAAATTGAAAAAGCTTTTCCAATTACAAGACAAAAAGAGTACTTATGGCACTTCTGGTGAAAAGGGATTAGGGCTAGGACTTCAATTGGTACATGAATTCATGGAAATGAATAATGGTAAGATTGAAGTCAGCAGCGAAGAAGGTGCAGGCACTACTTTTAGGCTTTGGTTGCCCTTGTTTGAGGCGGTGAAGGAGCCTGTTGCTAAATAAAAAGCGTTATTCGAGGCGAAGTATTTTTTCTATACCGTATTCCCTTGGGGGTTTCCGAAAGGAAACTGAGTCATGGGAATTTCTTGAGATAGTGTAGGTTCTTGAGATTCCCAAGTCTCACATGCGTCCTTCGCAAGGGAATAGGGGCAGTTAGGTTTGTACTTCTTACCAGAAATCTATGTTAGAAATAAATCCCCCTTTGAAGGCGGTCCGACGTTTCGGGGCGTGTGTCGGGATTGGAGGAGGATGAGGGATGTAAGTAATTCCTAAAACTCAATCTCAAAGCTCAACTTTTCGCCACCCCTATCTATAATGACGGTCGTCATATCTCCCTTTTCAAAAGTAGATAATGCACGCATGTAGCTCATCATGTCAGTTACTGTACTGTCGCCCAGTTGTACCACTACGTCACCTTTTTGAATTCCGGCCTTGATAGCAGGTTTGTCTTCACTAACTCCATCTATTCTCATACCCTTACCATCAAACATGTAGTCTGGCACGACCCCCAATGTCACTGTGAAACGAGGATTATCCGATTCATCTTTGGTTTTGGTAAATGCTATTTTCTCATCGTCATCCATCAAGACAATCATTTGCTCAATCATCGATGCGACCTTTAGAATTCCTTCCTCATTGATTTTATCCGTGTCATCTCCCGGTTTGTGGTAATCCTCATGTTGACCGGTGAAGAAATGAAGTACTGGAATATCCTGAAGGTAGAAAGAAGTGTGATCAGATGGTCCTACACCTGATTCACTTTTGATCAACTTGAGACTGTCCGAATTAACTTCATCCAATAGCCAGTTCCAAATAGGAGAGGTACCGGTTCCATTTACTGCCAATCCTCTGGACTCATCCAAACGACCTACCATATCCATGTTAATCATGAAATTTACCTGGGAGAGATCAATCGTAGGGTTCTTAGTAAAATAGTTAGATCCCCATAACCCTTTTTCTTCTCCCGATAGTCCAATAAAAAGGACATCCCTATCCAGTTCTTTTTTAGCAAGAACTCTGGCCAGATGTAGCATTGCAGCCACGCCACTAGCATTGTCGTCAGCCCCATTATGAATGGCTTTTTCTCCTCTATGTAGGGAAGAAAAATCACCCATACCCAAATGATCGTAATGCGCACCTACTACGACCAACTGGTCACTTGGGTTATCTATCATTCCGATCACATTATACCCGGTAATGCCGTCTTCACCACTTTCCTCTGAAGGTTGTGCGTGTGGGTTATCCGCATCCTTCACAAAAAAAGATTGATAAAAGCCATCTGTACCTTTTGGTTGTAGGCCAGCCTCTTTGAACTCCTTCATTATGTAATCAGCGGCCATTTTTTCGCCTTCTGTCCCCACTTCTCGACCGGATAGTGAGTCGCTTGCCAAAACAGCAATATCATTGGAGATTGAACGGAGAGGGTCATAGTTTTCTGGCTGTTCACAGAAACAAAAAACAAAAGTCAGGAGGATAAGTGATAAATGCTTTTTCATACAGATCAATTTGTGAGTTAGATTCGCGATTCGAATATACCAATGATGAAGAACTTTACGATTTTATTTCTTGGGCTGATCACATTATCATGTCAGCAATCAGCTTCTACGCAAAACGAAACACCGGTCTCAGATACGCTTAGATACGAGCAAGAGACACACCTTAAAAATGTACGCCAACTTACATGGGGTGGAAACAATGCGGAAGCCTACTGGAGTTTTGATGGGAGTAGTTTAGTATTTCAATCAGATTATACTGAATGGGGAGCAGCATGCGATCAAATTTTTACACTGGATGTAAGCCAATCAAAAAAAGGTGAAAAACCGAATATGGTGAGTACAGGTCTGGGGCGTACCACATGCGCGTACTTTTTGCCAGGCGATTCATTAATCGTTTACGGATCAACACACCTGGCCGATAGTCTTTGTCCTCCAACACCACCAAGAACCGAAAAATATGTCTGGCCGATCTATGAGGGGTATGACATCTTCGTTGCAGACCTTAATGGAAATATTGTAAACCAATTGACCACAGAAGATGGGTATGATGCGGAAGCCACAGTCTCTCCTAATGGAGATCGGATCATTTTTACCTCCACTCGCTCTGGAGACCTTGAACTATACACCATGGATTTGGATGGTTCTGATGTAGTTCAAATCACGGATGATTTGGGCTATGACGGAGGAGCGTTTTTCTCTCCTGATGGGAGTAAAATTGTTTGGAGAGCGTCCAGACCGCAGACAGAAGAGGAAATTGCAGAATACAAAGGATTGTTAGCGCAAGGGTTGGTTCAGCCAACGAAGATGGAACTTTACATAGCAAATGCTGACGGGTCAGACGCGAAGAAGATCACAGAATTAGGCAATGCCAACTGGGCACCTTTTTTTACTCCGGATGGCGACAAGATTTTGTTTAGCTCAAATCATGCTTCTCAACGAGGATTTCCTTTCAACCTTTTCATGATTAACGTGGATGGCACAGGATTGGAGCAAGTAACATTTGATGATACTTTTGATTCATTCCCTATGTTTAGCCCTGACGGTAAGTACCTGGTATGGGCTTCCAATAGAAATAATGGTGGCAATAGAGACACCAATCTATTTGTAGCAGAGTGGGTGGATTGATAATTTAAATCACCTAATCCCCCTCACCCCCTTTTCAAAAAAAGGGAACGTGCCTACTAGACATTAAGTCCTGAATCGGGTCAAGGTCTATAATTATATATCTGATATTTTTATCTTTCTGCGATAGAACAGTTCCCCCTTGGTGAAGGGGGCTAGGGGGATTGACTAATGAGTAATAATTTAAAGCAGTTAGCAAGAAACCAACGGAACAATAGCACTCCTGCTGAGATTAAATTATGGTCAGAGTTGCTAAGGGCTAGAGGCTTTTATGGATATCAATTTAACCGCCAGTTTGTTATAGAAAACTATATAGTGGATTTCGTTTGCCGAAAGTTGAAGTTGGTAATCGAAATCGATGGTAGGAGTCATCAATTTAAAGTGGAAGATGATAAAATGAGAGACAAGTCCCTAGAAGGTCTTGGATATAATGTTGTTCGATTTTCTGAAGGTGAAGTCATTAAAGACTTTAATAATGTAATTAGAACTTTAGAAGCTTATTTGCCTGAGAATTAATGTTAATTCACTAGCTAATCCCCCTCACCCCCTTTTCAAAAAGGGGGAATGGGTAATCGAGAATAAGATATTCAGACACATAAAAAATCGTCCCACCACTACAAGCGATGAGACGATTTTTGAAGGAGGGAAGTTTACGATTATTCTTCAAGCGTAATAGATCGTTCCACTGAATTAAATGGACCAGGTACCGCATTTCCTTCAGCATCTATAAGCTCCAATTTAATTTCCGTTCTACCCATCGGTAATCCTTCAATATAATATGGAGCCCATTCATCAATCATGAATTCATTCCCATTAATGGTTGCTCGCACTTTGTTCCCATCGGCTGATAGGGTAGTGTTGAGCAGGTAAAAATCCAGCATTACTTTCTTTGTATCCTCACCTTTATAAGTTCCTTTAGGTCTACTGTAAAACAAGTGTGGAGCAGTTAGATCAGCAGGTTCAGCTTCAACATCACCCACTACCAAATTCTCAATATGAAATGCATCCGCTCCTTTTACACTTTCATGATAAGAACGCGATAAAAAGGCAAGTACTACATAATTGCCCACTTCCAAGTTTTCATTTACACCTGGCATGTAGTGTGCTGCATAAGGCCCATTATTCACAATAAAGTGGATGTGTTGGCCTTTGTCAGAGTTAGCGATTCCACGCGTTTCATAATCGTCAGTCGGCATGCCTAGTTCGTAGTTTTGTACATCAAAAGTGTAATTAACCACGAAAGTGCTGTCAGTTGGGGTAACTGCCGCATCCCCTCTTTTGATCAAATTAGCTATCGGAAATTCTGGTGAAGGTGGAGCCTTGGTTAGCGTAATTTCGGGTGCTGATGACTCTTCACTCGCTTCTTCTTTCTTTTGTGGAGCCGTACAGCTAGCCATCAGGAAAGCAATTCCAAATGAGTATAAGGCTATTTGTTTTAGATAATTAATTTTCATTTTTCTGATTATTAGGTTCTAATTAATTGTTAAGATAACATGTTTGGAGGGGGATTTTGTTCGAAAAAGTTTGAATTAATCAAAATTAAACTAAATAAAAAAGGCCCAATCCAATGATTGAGCCTATGATATCTTGTACTGATATTGATTAATCCTTCAGGAAGTTTCTCAATACATAATTCAAGATTCCACCGTGCTTATAGTATTCTACATCCACTCCGGAATCTAACCTTACAAGGGCTTTAAATGTTACTTCGGAACCATCCTTTTTCGTGGCAGTTACATCTACCAACTTTCCGGGAGTGAGGTTATCGGAGATACCTGAGATATCGTAGGTTTCTTCACCTGTCAATCCTAAAGTATCCTGAGTTTCACCTTCCTGAAACTGAAGGGGTAAAACGCCCATCCCTACTAAATTAGAACGGTGAATACGCTCATAACTTTCTGTGATTACTGCTTTCACACCTAATAGTGTCGTTCCTTTGGCTGCCCAATCTCGGGATGATCCGGAACCATATTCTTTACCGCCAATAACCACTAGCGGAGTTCCCTCTTCCTGATATTTCATGGAGGCATCAAAAACCGTCATCTCTTCTCCGGTCGGTTGATAAGTGGTCCATCCGCCTTCTCTGCTTGCCAATTTGTTCTTAATTCTCACATTGGCGAATGTTCCTCGCATCATCACTTCATGATTTCCGCGACGAGAGCCGTATGAGTTGAAATCTTTCTTCTCAACGTTGTTTTCTACCAGGTATTGACCGGCCGGATGCTCAGGTAAGAACTTACCGGCAGGGGAGATGTGGTCTGTGGTTACCATATCTCCTAATTGCAACAGCACTTTAGCTCCCTTGATGTCATCCGGGTTAGGAACTTCTTCCGGCATATTTTGGAAGAAAGGAGCCTCTTGAATGTACGTGGACTTGCTGTCCCAATCGTACGTTTGTCCTTTTGGAGCAGCCAGATTTTTCCAGGTATCGTCACCTGCAAAAATCGTTTCGTAGTTTTTCTTGTAATCTTCCGGACTGAGCACGCTGGTCATCACCGCCTCAATTTCCTTTGAAGAAGGCCAGATATCCTTAAGGTAAACGTCATTACCATCTTTATCTTTTCCAAGCGACTCGTTGTTCATGTCAAAGTCAGTATGCCCTGCGAGCGCATATGCTACTACCAGCATCGGAGAAGCCAGAAAGTTCATTTTAATGTTCGGGTGAATACGCGCCTCGAAATTCCGATTACCGGAAAGTACTGAGCTAACCAGCATGTCATTTTCTATGACAGCTTTTTGAACTGAAGGGATCATGTCACCAGAGTTTCCAATACAGGTAGTACATCCGTACCCAACTGTATAGAATTTAAGATCTTCCAGATATGGCATCAGTTTCGATTTTTCCAGGTATTCAGTAACCACCCGAGAGCCTGGAGCTAATGATGTTTTAACCCAAGGCTTAACTTTTAATCCTAACTCAGAAGCCTTTTTAGCTACCAATCCAGCACCAATCATCACACTTGGATTTGAAGTGTTAGTACATGAGGTGATGGCAGCAACTACTACTGAAGCATCCGATAGGCGGTAATCTTTTCCATCGATTGTCACATCGACTGAGCGGACTCCATTCTTATTTTTTACGGTAGGAGCTGGCATCCCACCCTCATTGGCCCAATCGGCCGTTCTATCGGAGATATTGATGTATTCCCTTCCTTGTTCTTTTAGCAAGCCTACGATTTTTTCCTTGGCTTCTCGTAATAAAATCTTATCCTGTGGTCGTTTTGGTCCGGAGATCGTAGGTTCTACCGTTCCCAAATCTAATTCTACCACATCAGTGTACTCAATCTCCGCATTGTCATCCCTCCAAAGCATATTGGTTTTAGCGTATGCTTCAACCATATCGATGTGGTCTTCTGTACGACTGGTGTTTCTCATGTAATCAAGCGTCCGCTGATCGATAGGCCAGTGAGTATCTGTACAGCCAAACTCAGGGGACATATTAGAAATAGTCGCTCTGTCAGTAACCGCCAGGTTTTCTAGTCCAGGACCGAATACCTCGACGATTTTTCCAACTACTCCATAGTCTCTTAGCAATTTGGTGATGGTCAATACCAAATCAGTAGAGGTCGTACCCTCTTTCATCTTACCGGTAATTTTCAGACCAATCACCTGTGGGAGAATCATGTAAATAGGTTGTCCCAGCATGGCAGCTTCTGCCTCGATTCCTCCGACACCCCATCCCAAAACTCCAATACCATTCACCATTGGTGTGTGTGAGTCTGTTCCCACTAACGTATCCGGGAACAAATAACCATCTCTTTCAATCACCCCTTTGGCCAGATATTCCAGGTTTACCTGGTGACAAATGCCCATGCCCGGAGGGACTACACTAAAGTTTGTAAATGCTTGCTGGCCCCATTTCAGGAGTTTGTATCTCTCTTCATTGCGCTCATATTCCAGATCCACATTTTTTTGATAGGAATCAGCCGTTCCAAAATGATCTACCACTACTGAGTGATCGATGACCATGTCAGCGGGTACAACCGGATTCGTTTTACCCGTATCTTTTCCTTTACGAGCTACTGCAGCTCTAATTGATGCGATATCTACGACAGCCGGAACACCGGTAAAATCTTGCATCAAAACCCTTGCAGGGCTGTAAGGAATATCCTTAACTCCTGCCGTCTCTTTCCAATTGAGTATGGTATCAATGTGATCTTCCGTGACGGCAAAACCATCATAATTCCGGATGACATTTTCTAAGAGAATTCGGATGGAGTAGGGGAGTTTTTTAACAACCGGCTTTTTCTTGGCTAATTCAAAGAGGCTGAAATATTTGTGTTCTCCTAGTTGACTGGGTAGTTGTTTTTCGATTCCTAGAAAATCCTGAGGCATATGTGATTGTGTTTAAAGGTTACTTATTCGGTAAAATATAAACATTAAATCGCTTATATAGTTCCAGACCCCTTTAAAGACCATTCCTCTCATTCTAATAAATTGATGAATAGCAACACGTGAGTAATTGCTTAGTTGGTTGTATTTGGGCTCGGTTATGCTAAAGACCAGATATGGCACGTGACTCTGGGCTTTTTTAATATTTACAATCTAGCGGATATGCAGATCAGTTTCAAATAACTACTTAGCGGCATGTGCTATATCATTTGTTATCTGCCTTTAATATTAAGAATTGCCGATCCATTAGGAGGTTTACCCTGAGAACTTGAATCTTTAACATAAGTTTCTATTTTTTCGTTTGTAATTAAACTTTTTTCAATCTCAGTGTCCACTTTATCGATGAGACTCAACATTTTCTTATCATTGGATATTTCATAGTTCATTCTACCTCCAAAATATATTGGTTGAGGATAGATGAACCTCAATGCATTTTCTCTATGAAATTTATGGGCATCATGAATGCGAAAAATAGTTGCTAGGATATTTTGATCTCCCTTTTTGAATACAATTTCCATTCTACTTCTAATATCTTGGTTTCGACTACCATTGTATTCAGTATCCTGGGCTTCTCGCACATATTCTACAAGGTCTACCTTGCAATAGTCAACGTTAAACTCTTTTGGGAAATCAATAGCATTGATAAACTCAGTATTTATCCCAAGAATCCAATTCTCCCAAAGCCAAAAGGAGCTTGGGCTTGGATTCCACGAATTTGGTGGAATTAAAACGCGAGAATATCCATCGTTTAAATCGTAGCAACATGTCAAATCGACATGTACATAATTCCCAAGCCAATCTTTTGGCATCTCTTTAGGTGGCAGGCATGTGATAAGCATTAGCTGTGTCTCCATAACGGTTTGATTAAATATTCCTCAGTTCAATGGCCATTTAACTGATTTACATTAAATATACCGTTTTTCAATTTCACCAATAAAAAAAGCCCAACGCGTATGCGTCAGGCTTTAGGTCTTTCATTCAGGCTGCTATTACTTCACCAGCTGCTTGGTAGAAGGCTTAAACTTTGTCAGGTTGATACCATCAACGGCCGCTTCATATTCTTCCATCTTAGGTGTTCTTCCCAAAATAGTTGAAAGGACCACAACCGGGGTGGAAGAAAGCAAGGATTCTCCTTTTTTACCTTCTCCATCTTTTACCACTCTTCCTTTGAATAGTCGCGTGGAGGTGGCCATAACCGTATCTCCCGGTTCTGCTTTTTCCTGGTTACCCATGCACAGGTTACAACCCGGACGTTCCAGGTACAAGATGTTTTCGTATTTCGTACGTGCGGCAGCTTTTGGTGCATCATCGTCAAACTCAAATCCGGAGTACTTCTGCAGCACTTCCCAGTCGCCTTCCTCTTTCAACTCATCTACGATGTTGTAAGTAGGAGGGGCCACCACCAAAGGAGCTTTGAATTCTACCTTACCATTTTGCTTTTCGATGTTCTTGAGCATTTGCGCAAGAATTTTCATGTCGCCTTTATGTACCATGCATGATCCTACAAATCCAAGATCCACCTTTTTCTCCCCACCGTAAAATGAAAGTGGTCGAATGGTGTCATGTGTATATCGTTTTGATACATCAATGTTGTTTACATCAGGATCGGCAATCATTGGCTCCCCAACAATGTCCAGATCTACAACCACCTCTGCATAGTATTTAGCATCTGCATCGGGTGTAAGAGCAGGCTTTTCACCGGATCTAATTTCGTTGATTCGTTTGTTGGCAATGTCAATCAAGCCTTGAAGCACCTGGCCTTTGTTATCCATGCCTTTTTCGATCATAATTTGGATTCTGCCTTTGGCAATCTCCAACGACTCAATCAAGGTTTCATCCTCGGATATGCAAATGGAAGCTTTCGCCTTCATCTCTGCCGTCCAGTCGGTAAATGTGAAGGCCTGATCCGCAGTAAGCGTACCAATGTGTACCTCAATCACTCTACCCTGAAACACATTCTCACCATCAAACTGGTGCAGCATCTGTGCCTGAGTGGCATGAACCACATCTCTGAAGTCCATGTAGGGCTTCATTTCTCCTTTAAATGTCACTTTTACAGATTCCGGGATCGGCATGGAGGCCTCTCCGGTGGCTAACGCAAGTGCGACTGTTCCTGAGTCTGCACCAAAAGCTACTCCTTTCGACATTCGGGTATGGGAGTCACCACCAATGATTACTGCCCAGTCATCCACCGTGATGTCATTCAACACTTTATGGATTACATCGGTCATTGCATGATACTTTCCTTTAGGATCCCGGCCTGTGATCAAACCAAAATCGTTCATGAACTGCATCAGCTTTGGAATATTTGCTTGTGCTTTGTTATCCCAAACAGAAGCAGTATGACATCCCGATTGGTAGGCCCCATCTACAATCGGAGAGATGGTTGTAGCTGCCATTGCTTCCAGTTCCTGAGAAGTCATCAGCCCGGTAGTATCCTGTGATCCTACAATGTTGACCTCTACTCGAACGTCTGATCCTGCATGTAAGGTTTTTCCCGGCGTATTTCCCACTGCATTTTTGTTGAATATCTTTTCAACTGCTGTGAGTCCCACTCCCTCTTTTGTAATCTCTTTGGATGGGGCGTATACCACAGGTGCTTCTATCTCTAATGTTTTAGCAGCGAACGTCTGCAGCTTCTTACCAAAGACTACTGCGTAAGACCCTCCGGCTTTAATAAACTCTACTTTTTGTGGTGTGAGTGATGCAGAGATGTCCATCAACTCCTGATCACCCTTGTATAGCTTTTCTTTTTTGTGTTGATAGTTAAAACAGTTCCTGTTTCAACTGAATACGTTTGTTCCAGAACGGGTTCACCATCTGCATCAACAACCGTATTTCCATCAGCATCTTTTTTCTTTACCCAGTTTTTAAGGTCAATACCAATACCTCCGGTAACGCCAACAGTCGTTAAGAAGATAGGAGAGATGCCATTAGTCCCTGCAATTATGGGTGCAATGTTGATAAATGGAACATAAGGACTGGCTTGAATGCCCGTCCACAATGCTACGTTGTTTACCCCCGACATTCTGGAAGAACCCACACCCATGGTTCCTTTTTCAGCGATTAGCATGACTCTCTTGTCTGGATGTTTTGCTTTCAAGGCAGTAAGTTCCTGCTGCATATCCTTGTTATGTTCGAAAATACACTGCCCATGCAATTCCCGATCGGATCGGGAGTGTGCGTCAGCTCCCGGAGAGAGTAAATCGGTAGAGATGTCTCCTTCGCCGGCAATAAACGTTACAATCTCAATTTCTTCTTCTACTTCAGGTAGTTTAGTGAAGAACTCTGCTTGCGCATAGCTTTCTAAAATTTCTTTAGCTATGGCATTCCCATTTTCATACACTTTTTGGAGTCTATCGGTATCAGCATCATATAAGAACACCTGAGTTTTAAGCACTTCAGCTGCTTTTTTAGCGTTATCGGCATCATCACCAAGCGCCAGGTCAAGTAGTACTTCGATAGAAGGCCCGCCTTTCATGTGAGATAATAGCTCAAACGCGAAAGTTGGTGTGATCTCTTCAACCACAGATTGACCAAGAATAATTTCTTTTAAGAATTTTGCCTTGACCCCTGCCGCGCTAGTGGTGCCGGGAATGGTATTGTAAATAAAGAATTTGAGGGAGTCTTCTCTATGTTCGTTACCAGCATCTTTAATCTGGGCGATGATTTCGCTGAGTAATTCAGCACCTTCTATCGGTTTTGGATGAAGTCCTTGACCTTTTCGTTCTTCGATTTCCTGGATGTAGTGGTTGTATGTATGCATTCTGAATATTTCTATCTTAAACTATGTTAATGAGACAAATAAGTCCCTTTTGCTCAGACCAATTTAATCTCCTGGTGCGCTGATAATTCACGATTCCGTGCTCATCAAAAGCTGGCAAAGATAATTGATTAGCTGTTGTTTGGAATGTGCACCAAACAAAAATTATCAGGTTAAGCGAGTCAGGAATTTTAACGTATCTACATCATCTGCGTAATCCCAAAGTTCGGGCCTTTGAGCTTTTCCAAAAGGGATATGGTCTTTACCGACAATGCATTGAATTTTTTCTTTAAATCCATCGAGTACTGATGTCAAATTCTCGATCTCATCATATTCCTGATGAAAAATTACACTTATAGGTGACACCAATTCGTCAGTAGAATTAATCAATACAAAACCTGTGTCTAAATGTGGGGTCTTATTTATCAGATAAATGGACTTATAATAATCATAATTATTTCGGTACTTGTTGTGGTTCGCAACCTCTTTAAACGCCTCAAAATGTGGAAATGCATCTCTAAAGTCATACCCTTTTGGGGTAAATACTTTCGATACGTTTCTGCAGCCCAATCCAAAGTATGAAAAAATATCCTCACCTAATGCACTCAACTCTTTATCAGTTTCCTTACCTGTTAGGATTGCAATAGAAGTCCTGTTTTTGCGGATAATGCTTGGAATATCTTTAAAGTAGTATTCGAAATATCGAGCAGTATTGTCACTCCCGGTAGCTATAACCGCGTCAATATTTGTCAGCTTTTCCCTGATTTCAATATTCCTTTTAAATCGAGGTTCAATTTCGATGATCCAATCAACCATTTTTTTCATTAAAAATTGATCATCACTACTTGGCTTGATTGCTGCAAAGTGACCTGACATTAAAACGGACAACAAGTCATGAAAGCCTACAAAAGGAATGTTTCCGGCCATCACGATTCCTACTATTTTGGGTGTGACAGATTCAAAGTCATATTTACTGACCCATTCTTCTAACTTGTTCTTTTCGAGCATAAATGCGATCCCTTCTAGCGCATTCTTCACACTTTCATAAGAAAACCAACCGTTCTGGGCTTTTGCCGCTGCAGCTAATTTTACGATTTCATCCTCTGGAAGATTCGCAATTTTTTGCCCGAGCTTATGGAATGCTGCTATTTTTTCGAGATTATTCATAAAAAAGTTAAATAAGTCTTCTTTGTAGATTGGGCTGCAAACTTATTGCGATTAATTTTGTTCACTCATTTAGAACTCGATAAAAAAGCGTTTTTTCTATGGCTATAATGATCACTGACGAATGCATCAACTGTGGTGCCTGTGAACCCGAATGTCCAAATACCGCGATATATGAAGGTGGTGTAGAATGGAAGTGGGCAGATGGAACCGACCTCAAGGATATTGAAATGGAAGATGGATCCAAGTTGGATGCCAAAGAAATTCAAGAACCTGTTTCTGATGAATTCTATTATATAGTACCTGGAAAATGCACTGAGTGCACTGGATTCCACGAAGAACCTCAATGTGCCGCTGTTTGTCCTGTGGACTGCTGTGTACCAGATCCGGATTATGTGGAAACGGAGGAAGAGCTGACTGCCAAGAAAGAGTGGCTACATCTTTAAGAAAATTAACGCATCTTTTTACGTTTGATTAAATAGGCTCCAAGGATCTTGTCAAAAGAATCGTTGGTGTTGACAGGTACGAAATCCACTTTCATCATCCCGCATTTGATTTTTAAATCTTGATAAAACCGGGCCATTTCCTCACGATACAGGCCTTTCACATCATGTGGATTCACTTTGATTGATTCATTGGTCTCAAGATCAATGAACTTGTATGGACGGTCTTCAAATTCAAAATTTAGTTCACTTGAATAATCAGAAACGTGAAAAATAATCACCTCATGTTTGTTATGCTTTAAATGCTGAAGGGCATTGAGAAGATCCTCTTGATTACTATTTTGAAACATATCCGAAAATATGACTACCAATGATCGTTTATGAATCTTGTCTGCCATCTCGTGGAGCACACTGGATATATCGGTTTGCTTTCCAGGCTCACTTTCATGCAATTCCGACAACTTAGTAAGTATTGTATTTAGATGTGACTTTGTGCTTCTTAAGTCAGTTTCAGATTCGATTTTATCTGAAAAGACTGACAATCCAACAACATCTCTTTGCCTGGTAAGCAAATAGGAGAGAGCCGCTGCTGCAAAAACTGAAAATCTAAGTTTATCCTTATCCGGTTTAGGATAATGCATAGACCCAGAGTTGTCAACCAGAATTCTGCAACGAAGATTCGTTTCCTCTTCATACTGTTTGGTATATAAGCGATCCGTTCGTGAAAAGACTTTCCAGTCTATGTGACGGGTGCTTTCTCCAAAATTATAGAGCTTATGTTCTGCGAACTCAACGGAAAATCCATGATAAGGAGACTTGTGGAGACCGGTTATAAACCCATCAACTAACTGCTTGGCAATTAATCCCAGGTTATCATATTGATTAATTTCGGAAATGTTTGTGGTCATATACTGTTATTCAACGGCTAATCCTTGATATGTTTTGCAGATAAAAAATATAAAGCGCTATATTTAGCCCCGATTTTAGTTAAAAACTAACACCTAACACAAATTTTTACACAAGTGGAAGATAATAACGAAAAAGGAAGAGACGAGATCTATTCTGAGAGAGTAAAGGCGGGAAAGCGTACTTACTTTTTTGATGTGAAAGCGACACGGTCGAATGATTATTACTTGACTATCACCGAGAGCAAAAGAAAGCCGAAGGATGATGGTTTTTTTTATGAGAAACATAAAATTTTCTTGTATAAAGAAGATTTTAATAAATTCGTAAATGCACTAAATTCTACAGTGAATCACGTGAAGGAAGAATTGATGCCTGAAGTGGATTTCACCCAGTTTGACAGAGAAAATGATACGGAACAGCATGTAGCTAATGCGGAAGTATCAGAATCTGATTCAGAACTAAAGTGGGATTAATAAGATAATTTTTTTTAAGTATGAAGAGAGAGGCTTCCTGATGTATTTCGGGAGGCTTTTTTTATGCTAATTTTGCGCTCCAAATACAAAATACATAATCTAAAATATATCCATGGGTCTACAATGCGGAATTGTAGGATTACCAAATGTTGGTAAATCCACCTTATTCAATGCACTTTCTAATGCCAAAGCAGAAGCAGCAAACTTTCCATTTTGTACAATTGAGCCAAATGTAGGCGTAATCACTGTACCAGATGAAAGGCTTCAAATCTTATCAGACCTGGTAAATCCTAAAAAAGTGCTCCCAACAGTTATGGAATTTGTGGACATAGCGGGCTTAGTGAAAGGAGCAAGTAAGGGCGAAGGGCTAGGAAATCAATTTCTAGCAAATATTCGTGAGGTTGATGCGATCATTCATGTAATACGATGCTTTGATAATGATAACATCGTTCATGTGTCAGGTAAAGTGGACCCGATTGAGGATAAAGAAGTCATTGATACTGAGTTGCAATTGAAAGACTTGGAATCAATAGATAAGCGAATCGAGCGCGTTCAAAAAATTGCTAAGTCAGGAGATAAGGAGGCAAAAGCTGAGTTTGAGGTATTAACAAAGTTTAAGACACATTTGGAAAGCGGTCAGAATGCAAGATCGCTGGAAATGGATAAAGAACCCAGAGCCTGGGTAAAGCCGTTGCAACTGCTAACAGATAAACCAATTATCTATGTAGCAAACGTAGATGAAGAGTCGATTAATTCAGGGAATGAGTGGAGTAAGAAATTGGCCGATAATATCAAAAATGAGGATGCGCAAATCATTTTGGTGTCTGCAGGTCTGGAGGAGCAGATTGCAGAATTTGAAGATCCGGATGAAAAGCAAATGTTTCTTGAAGAATATGGGTTGAAAGAATCCGGTTTAAATCGTTTGATCAAAGCATCCTATTCGCTATTGGATTTGATAACCTATTTCACTGCCGGGGAAACTGAGGTACGAGCATGGACCATTAAAAAAGGATGGAAAGCGCCACAAGCTGCGGGTGTTATTCATACCGATTTTGAGAAAGGATTTATCAAGGCGGAGGTAATAAAAATCCCTGACTACCAGGAATACAAGACCGAATCAGGGTGCAGAGAGGCTGGAAAACTGGCCATTGAGGGAAAAGAGTATGTCGTTAAAGATGGTGATGTTATGCACTTTAGATTTAACGTTTGATCACCGCTCAACCGATCTGAACCTCTTATAACCTATAAGTTCATCATTGATGTTTCCGGGCTTTCGGTAATAGACCAGGATCTCATATTCATTTTCTGCCTGAAAGTGACTTCCTTCAAAATGAAAAGGAGGTAAATCCGCACTTTCAACAAAGTAGAGGTATTCATAATAGCCCTGTTTTAACGGTATGGTTGTTTCATATCGCTCAAATCCGTTCTGATTGGAATATTTCATACGATTAAGGTCATTCATGCGCCAATCGTTGAATCTACCCATGACATAGACATCACCATTTACTCTCGAAGATTTCAGAGAAAATTTCACATCGGCATAATCTGCATTAAGTAGACCTTCGCCAGGATCATTATTTTGAATGATGTAATTTCCATTAATATCCTGAAAATTTTGAGTGTATGTGATATTGGCTCTGGTAGCATCTAGTTTAAGCGGAGCATAGATTTTTTTACCCGTATTTGATATTCTACCTACATTCCTTCCAGCTACACTCAAAGTTCTTAAATCAGCAAACCGGAATTCATTCCAACCAGGAAAATTAGTTTTCAAATCCAGGTGACGGAATTCCATGTATCCCTCATTTGCCTGTATCAGCGTTGGCGAAATATTGGTTATCGCAGTATTCCAATTGTGATTCTGCAACAGAATAGTACTAATGTCCTGCATAGGTGAATTCACTTGTCTGTTGCCATAGTTGATATTGTATTCAATCTGATGATTTAATTCTCTTTTATTAATCGTTGTACTCACTCTTACGGTGTGATCAATAGAAGTACTATTTTCAACAACCAAAAATTTTCTTGTGAACAAGACATCATCAGGATTACCTCTTCTAAAAACAGCAAGTATATAGTTACCGGAAAGAAAAGGTTTTGGGATTAGAAAACGGTAGTTAATATACGGCTGAACCGTATTAACCGAATAATCAAATTCATCAATCCTATAATTATTGATCTGAGAAAGAAACTCCATGTCTCTCAACCTGGACTTATTCCAATCTTTATTACAGTGATAGATTTTAGCGCCAAGGTTTTCAAACTGATCGGTGAGTAAGTCAAAGTTGATTGCAAGCTGTTCGGATTTACTTAGACTAACAATTGGATTTTCCAGTTCTTTAACCTGTCCGTTCTCGATAGGCGTGATTTTGCTAAAGCCTACAATATCCTCGTAATCATAATTATCAAAAATTAATTTTTTATTTTGGATGGATTGTTGGGGTACAATAGGTTCACATTGTACTAATAAGAAAGCTATTGTAATAATCGCTAGGTTCTTCATAACTTTAGAGGTACAAATACCCAAATTAGATATTACAACTATAATAATTACCATTGGGTCTATTAAAAAGCCATGATGAATGTCGGTAACTGAAGAAAAACTGATTAAAGGCTGCCAGAAAGGCAAACGGGAATTCCAGCAGATGCTTTATGATAAGTATTGTGATGGGATGTTTCTGGTTGCATTAAGGTATTCAAAGGCTCAACAAGAAGCTGAGGATATCCTTCAGGAAGCATTTATTAAGGTTTTCAAGAATATTAAAAAATTCAGGAAAGACTCGTCGTTGGCATATTGGATTAAAAGAATAGTTGTAAATACGGCGCTTAATCATCAGCGAAGTAAACTCTACCTCTATCCGATGGTAGATGTAACTGAATTGGATGATTGGAGTGAACGAGAGTCAATCGTCTCTGATCTGGGTTATGAGGAACTCTTATCTCTGATCAGGGAGCTTCCAACAGGATGTCAGGTAATTTTCAACTTATTCGCAATAGAAGGGTTTAAACATCATGAAATAGCCGAAAAATTGAAAATAAGTGAAGGAACTTCCAAATCTCAATATTCGCGTGCTAAATCGTTGTTAGCTGAAAAAGTTTTGCAGAGAGATAAGATAAAGTATGGGTCCGAAAAACTTTGAAAATAGTATCCGGAGGAAGTTTGAAAATCAAACAGGAAAAGCACCAAAAGGTGTTTGGGATGGTATTGAAAATTCCCTAAACGCTGATTTGGTAACCGTCTATGCCGCGCAGCATACGATGTACAAATGGATGTCCGTAGCAGCTGTTTTCATTGCCGTGCTATTGATGGGGGTGTTAGCGTTTCCAATTTCACATACAAGCGACAACCAATCCGTAGGGACATCTTATAATGCGTTACTATCCCAAGATTGGGATACAGAACTTTTTTCCCGAAACGGGCAACCTCCAACTTTCCAGACAGGTGACCTTACTTTTAATCCAATTGTAATTAATTCTTTCTCTCAAGAAGAGGAGGTTTTATTTGATGTTGACCGCTCATCAATAAGAAATAATTATTATACACATACGAAAGCAATAAGTCCATTAAAATCAGCCATTGAAACGGCAACAGTAAGTGAGGAAATTTATCCTTATTATTCAGTTGCAAATACGAATAGAAAAAAAGGGTTAACTAATAATACTTCTAAAGTTTGGGCAGGGGTAGAGGCAGGTGCCGGTTCATTCAATGCAGATTTTGCTGGTACCGGAGCATTGTCCAATTCCTTAAACCCTGCGGGACTTGCGTCTGCAGTTGGATCAGGAAGTTTTGTCAATCCTACCACCAATGTAGCCCAAACCATGGAAGAAGGAATTGCAACTTCAATTGGTGTAGATTTTGGAGTATCTATTGGAAAGAAATGGACGTTGGAAAGCGGAGTTGCCTACACTCGAATGGATAATGAAGGTGCTGCATCTATCAATGTTCTAGATGTTTATACCATAGACAACAATGATTTTATCAATGGGTCTGAAGGCATTGGTGATGGTGTACCAATCGGTGCTAATTCACGTGAAGCGACCATTGATGTCGAAAAGACTTATGATCATGAAGTGGCATTGAATAACCGAGTGCAGTTTGCTTCAATTCCCTTGAAAGCCGGATATTTTCTAGTAAACAAGAAGCTAAGCTTAAGAGTGAATGCCGGCTTTTCAGCCAACTACCTGGTTGAGGGCAATTTATCAGATCCAACAAGACAAATTTTAAATAGCGATGATCTCAACCTTTACAATGAATGGTCTTTTGATGGCATTGGTGGATTAGAACTGGGGTATTCGATTTTTAATAAATTTGATCTTACCATCGAGCCGAACTACAGGCACTCTATTACTCCAATTAGTAATTCAGTTAATTCTCCATCTAGATTTGTGGTTCAGACAGGCTTCCGATACACGTTAAACTAGCCTTCTATCCTTAAAAAATCCTATTTCGCATAAAAGATGTAACCCTTCATCACAAGAAGAGTATTGTTTTGTATTAGCAATTCTTCAGGACAACTGACTTTTTGCTGGTCACTAACTCAAAATCATGCGCTCTACTGGACTACTCTGTTCTTCATTCCTATTCCTGTGCCTCTTCGGGTTTTCACAAGAAGAGTTACCTCCTACAAAATCCTACACCACAGCCCGGATTGAATCTCCTATCATTTTGGATGGAAAACTTGATGATGATGCCTGGAATCAGGTAGAGTGGGGAGGCGATTTCGTTGGTCATAGACCCGAATACAACGTGGAGCCCACTCAAGAAACCCAATTTAAAATTCTATATGATGCCAAGTTTTTGTATGTAGGCATTAGAGCCTGGGATACAGAGCCTGAAAAAATTGTTAGGCGGATGTCGAGGAGAGATGGTTTTGATGGGGATTTTGTTGAAATAAATATCGATAGTTATAATGATAAGCGAACGGCATTTTCTTTTTCTGCTTCCGTTTCAGGTGTAAAAGGAGATGAGTACGTTTCCAACAATGGCAATGATTGGGACAGTACCTGGGATCCAATTTGGTATCTCAGGACCAGTATCGATGATCAAGGCTGGATCGCCGAATTCAAAATTCCGTTATCACAATTAAGGTTTGCAAACAAAGAAAATCATACATGGGGGATTCAATTTACCAGACGACTTTTCAGAGAGGAGGCCCGCTCTACCTGGCAGCCGATAGATCCAAATTCACCGGGTTGGGTTCATCTTTTTGGTGAGTTAAATGGTATTAAGGGAATTAAACCCCAGAAACAGCTGGAAATTCAACCCTACGTGTTGGCTTCTTTGGAAAAGTATCCGAAGGAAGAAGAAAACCCATTTAGAGATGAAGGAAAAGAAGTTAACGCCAACCTTGGGTTAGATGCTAAAATTGGTATCACCTCGGACATCACACTTGATCTTACAGTCAATCCGGATTTCGGACAGGTAGATGCAGATCCATCCAGAGTTAATTTGTCGGCTTTTCAGCTGTTTTTTAGGGAAAGAAGGCCATTCTTTTTGGAAGGAAGCAACCTATTGTCTTTCCGTACGAGTGGTGGTCCTAATAATTTGTTTTACTCCAGAAGAATTGGAGGACGACCTCATGGATATCCTGAAAATGTTCAATTCATGGACTATCCTAACAATACTCGAATTCTGGGGGCCGCCAAAATAACAGGAAAGAATGCAAAGGGATTCTCCTGGGGTGTTCTTGAATCCATAACAAATAAGGAGCGGGCAGACGTACAATATGAGGACGGAGAACGTGGAGAAGAGATAGTTGAGCCTTATACCAATTTTTTGGTAGGAAGAGTCCAACAAGATATTGACGGTGGCAAAACGGTCGTGGGGGCACTTGCAACACATGTGAGACGATTTGATAATAGGGGAAATGGATTAGAATACTTGCATGATAATGCATTCAGTGCCGGAGTTGATCTGGATCATAATTTTAAAGACAGGAAGTATGGGATGGAATTTAAGGTGATGTTTAGTAGAGTCGAAGGTACTCAGGGGGCTATATTTAATACCCAGACGGCATCAGAGCGATTTTTCCAACGTCCGGACAATAATCACAAAGAAGTCGATTCAACAAGAACCAGTCTTGTCGGTTCTGCGGCCACATTTTCATTTGGAAAACGAAGTGGTAACTGGCGCTGGTCCATTGGATCAAACTTCAGATCTCCTGAATTGGTGCTCAATGATGCCGGATTTTTGAGACAAACAGATGATATAAACAATTGGATTTGGACACAGTACAGGGTGAATAAGGTAACCAACATCTTCAGGTGGCAGAATTACAACTTCTATGCTGAATACAACAATGATTTTGGAGGAGCGATAACTGGCCAGGGGATGAATTTCAATATGAATTGGGAATTCAATAATTACTGGGGATTTGGTCAGGGAGTTTGGGTAGGCGGGACACGAGTATCAAATGCAGACTTGCGAGGTGGACCCTCTATAAAATACCCGGGAAATGTCAATTATTGGTATCGGATTGGAACCAACAGTAGAAAGAAAGTACGATTATCATTTAATAACTGGTTCAATTGGGGGAATAACGATTACTCAAGAAGTTCTGGTATCTCAGTCAATGTAAACATCAGGCCGACTGATGCTCTTCAGGTATCTATCTCTCCAAATATCAACTGGAACAGAAATGATTTACAATACATTGCTCAAAGAGAATTTGGTGATGAAACTCGCTACATTCTGGGTAAAGTTGTTCAGGAAACATATAGTATGTCGGTCAGGGCCAACTACAACATTACGCCTAATCTTACCTTAGAATTTTGGGGACAGCCGTTCATAGCTGCCGGAGAGTACAGTGAATTCAAAAGGTCACACTTGCCGAATTCAGAAAATTACACCAATCGATTCCATGCTTATTCTGAATCAGAAATTGAATTTAATGGTCAAGATGAGCTTTATCAGGTGTATGAAAACGGTTCTTCTGACGTTGACTATGAGTTTAGCGATCCGAACTTTAACATCGTACAGTTCAGATCAAATTTTGTCATGAGATGGGAATATATTCCTGGCTCTACCTTGTTTATGGTTTGGGCAAATAATGGCTCATACTTTGACCAGTCTCGGCAAAATGATTTCAACGATCTAGCATCTAGACTATCAGGTCTTACCGGAAATAATACCTTCCTAATTAAATATACCTATCGGTTTATTCTGTAAGCATTCTTCCTACTAACTTTGGATTAAAATCTAAATAACTATCATGTCCAAAGTTGTCATTATAGGTGCAGGAGGTGTGGGAAGAGTTACCGCCTTCAAATGTGCTCAAAATTCAGATGTTTTCTCAGAAATCATTTTAGCATCACGAACCCAATCTAAATGTGATGATATCGCTGCTGATGTTAAGGATCAATTGGGAGTATCCATAAAAACCGATCAGGTAGACGCTGATCATGTAGATCAAGTGGTTGCACTATTCAAAAAGCACGATCCCAAAATGGTTATCAACGTAGCACTTCCGTACCAGGACCTGACCATTATGGATGCATGTCTAGAAGCTGGAGTGCATTACCTGGATACGGCGAATTATGAGCCACCTGAGGAGGCAAAATTTGAATACAAGTGGCAATGGGCGTATCAGGATAAATTCAAGAAAGCTGGCCTTACAGCGGTATTGGGCTGTGGATTTGATCCGGGAGTTACCGGGGTTTTTACCTCGCGAGCAGCAAAGCACTTTTTTGATGAAATCCATTACCTCGATATAGTTGATTGCAATGCCGGAGATCATGGAAAGGCATTTGCCACCAATTTTAATCCGGAGATTAATATTCGTGAAATCACCCAAAAAGGAAAGTACTGGGAAAATAGTCAGTGGGTGGAGACAAATCCATTTGAATTCAGGAAGGAGCTGGATTATCCGAATATTGGCAAGCGACCATCGTATTTACTTTATCATGAAGAGCTAGAGTCGTTGGTAAAAAATTATCCGTCAATTAAACGAGCTCGATTCTGGATGACGTTTGGAGATGAATACCTGACGCATCTAAGAGTGATTCAAAACATTGGAATGGCTTCCATAGAACCTGTCAATTATGAAGGAAAGGAAATCGTTCCACTTCAGTTCCTGAAGGCTGTCCTTCCTAACCCAGGAGACTTAGGCGAAAATTATGAGGGAGAAACCTCCATTGGCTGTAGAATCAAAGGAATAAAAGACGGTAAAGAAAAGACCTACTATATCTGGAATAATTGCAGCCACAAGGCTGCCTATGACGAAACTGGAGCGCAAGGAGTTTCTTATACAACAGGCGTACCCGCAATGATCGGTGCATACATGATGCTAACTGATAAGTGGATAGGAGCAGGTGTATTCAATGTTGAAGAGTTTGATTCTGATCCATTCTTGGAAAAATTGGAAAATTCCGGTCTCCCATGGCATGAAAAACATGACCTAGATTTAGGAATGGATTGATATGGTTGACGTTCAAAAAGTTCCTGAGTTTTACAGAGGATATATAAAGGCCGCCGGTGAAGGTGAGCTAGTTCCGTTGTTGTTAAAATCCGGTGATGATTTCATCCATTTTTGCAGAGGAATTTCCGAACAGCAGGGATTGTATAAATACGCCCCTGATAAGTGGAGTATTAAAGACATTATTCTTCACTTGACGGACTCAGAAAGAGTGTTTGCATATCGTGCACTGCGTTTTGCAAGAAATGACAAAACAGAACTTTCCGGTTTTGATCAAAACCTGTTTGTGCCGGAAGCCAATGCTGATGGGCGTACCATTCACAATTTGTTGTCTGAGTTTACCAATGTAAGAGCAGCAACTGTGGATTTATTTAGCTCGTTTAGTGAAGAAGTGCGACAAAGATCCGGAATAGCTAGCGGTGTTGAGATGACAGTGGAGATGTTGGGTTATATCATATCAGGCCATTTGAAACATCATTTAAATATCATTCACGAACGTTACTCCAAGTGAAAATACCCTCACCATGCTTTGTCCTTGATGAAAAGAAGCTAATCCGAAATCTGGAAATCATAGATCATGTTCAGAAGAACGCAGAAGTTGAGATTATTCTGGCTTTCAAAGGGTTCTCCATGTGGAGTGCTTTTCCTGTAGTGAAACAATATGTGAACGGCGCAACTGCGAGTTCTTTAAACGAGGTAAAGCTTTGTAATGAGGAAATGGGAGTGAAGTCACATACTTACTGTGCGGCTTATATGGATGAGGAGTTTGATGAAATTGTCGCTAATTCATCTCATCTAACCTTCAACTCCCTGAATCAATATCAGCAATTTATTGATCGAGTCCCTTCAGATGTAAGCGTGGGATTGCGTATCAACCCTGAATGGTCTGATGTAGAAACGGATTTATATAATCCGTCCAGTCCGGTTTCGCGATTAGGAATATCAAGTTCGAATCTTTCTGAATTGCCGGATAGGGTGGATGGCTTGCATTTTCATGTCTTATGTGAGTCTGATTCATTTGCCCTTGAAAATGTACTCTCATCGTTTGAACAGAAGTTTGGTCATTTGTTACCTAAAATCAAATGGGTAAACATGGGTGGAGGACACCTGATGACGAGAGAAGGTTATAACACGAATCATTTAATTAATCTTTTGTCAGCATTTAAGGAGAAGTATGATGTTGATATCATCCTGGAGCCGGGAAGTGCTTTTGCCTGGCAAACAGGAGATCTACATACAACCGTACTGGATGTGGTGGATAATGGTGGAAAGAAGACGGCCATATTTGATGGATCTTTTACCTGTCACATGCCGGACTGTTTGGAAATGCCATATCGACCAAAATTGGAAAATGGATCTGACGTTAACATAGAAAACTGGCTTCCATATAGGCTAGGAGGGGTTAGTTGTTTAGCTGGTGATTTTTTAGAACAGTATTGGTTTGAAAAGCCACTCAGAGCCGGAGATCCGATTATTTTTAAAGATATGATCCATTATACAATGGTAAAGACCAGCACATTCAATGGGGTTAAGCATCCATCCATTGGAATTATAAAAAAAGACGGACGATTCGAATTGGTGAAAGAGTTTGGATATACTGATTTTAAGGAACGACTCTCCTAGATTTCTTATCAGCGTGTTCAAGATGAGTAGCTAAACCTACTCCTTTAGTTTAGGCTCCATCTCGCCTCGCATGAAAAGATTATACTCTTCACAGGACAGGTACCCCTCACCTAGAGAATATGGACAGGTTTTATATACTTCATCAAATATTCCTGCCTGTACTACTACACCTGATCCATGACAAACAGGACACAACATTTTTTCAAGGCCACCACAGTCGTATTCAGCATTTTCTAAATCTGTTTCAAATTGTTTTGCCTGTGTGCGCTGAATTCGAAGGTATTCATCTTCAGCATATTGTAAATAGACAATGGCAGGTTCGTAGTAGCGCCCTTTAGTTCCTTTCAATTGAATGTACTTATTTAACCAATTGATGCTTTGCTTATACTTTCCTAGGTGAAAACTGTTACGACCAAAGAAATAGGCCATTTCAGAAGGTAGTTTCTCTTTGTTTTGAAGTACGATTTGAAATAGAATCTGTGCGCTATCATATTTACCCAAAGCCATCAACTCTGCTCCCTTTTCCATTTTGGAAATAAGTTCAGAGTCTCTAATTATTTGAGCATCTACAAGAAAGGCCGAACAAATACAGATTAAGTAAAAGAGTTTTTTCATGAAGCATTGATAACGACTGGCAAAATAAAATGGTTTGATGGTCTTATGCTACTTAGTGCAAAAGATTAACCAATTTTGTGACTGATTAATTCTTTTGTCATTTTTAGCAATAATTGGCACCAATATCGTTCTTGATTGAGACAGTTCCCATATGAGAAGAATACTATTTTATTCATTGATCCTTTGCTTGACACATGTGTGCCTTGCGCAAAATACCCGAAGTGCTACAACTCCCAAGCCGCCTAAACCTCAGTATCAAGCGTTTAAAAAGGAAAAGAAGAGTTTCTTCGCCTTTTTAAAAAAGAAGGAAAAAGGAGTATCTCAAAAAACGAATCAAGAAGAAGTTGCTGAATTTAGATCCAGAATCAAGAAGGTTTACAGGAAAAAAGCAAAGGAAGAAAAGCGCGCTAGCAAACCTCAATATGCTGATCACTCATATTTTGGACACAAAAGACCTCCCAAAAAGCGTCCACCGGGTAAGCAAAAGTTTTGCAAAACATGCAAAATGAAGCACTAAGCAGCAGTGTGGATTCGATAAATCTTTTGAGATTTTATTCTTAAACCAAAATGAGATAGAATCGATCGACGGATTGACTGTACCAAAAATGTATGATTTACACCACCTTCTGATACCGCGTATTTGATAATGGGTCGTTGAATTTCCTTAATGAGGGAAAGTCTACCTATCCACTTCGCATACATAGACTTCCAATCTGAATCATATGCTTCCATATGAGATCGACCATCCCACATAATCTCTAATTGATTATCTGAATGATCATGTCTGTAAATGGCCGCTATGATATCATAATTATCTTCCAGAATATCCTTAGCAAAATGGATCTTCTTTTTCAGTTCGATTATGAAATCATCCTCCAATCCCATGGGGTTGTGCTGAAGGTTGTAAGAGGTAAGGATTTGCTGGAGCCACTGATCCAGTAGGATTTCTTTTGAAAATGCCTGGACGGACTTTAGTAGATAATTCTTGTCCTGAGTGAAATATTTCTCTTCTATGAGCATAAAAAAAGGGTATCACAAAGATACCCTTCAATTCTCAATATTTTGAGTGGATTAGTTAAAAACAAACGTCCATTCCCCAGTAATTCCACTAGTTCTGGCTGTTGATTCTGTAACTTGAAACTCCAGAGAAAGACTGTTTTCTGAAATAGAAGCAGTCATAGGTGTAGTAACACCATTTTGGGTTTTATTAATGATAGATCCTGAGGCATTCCCAAAATCCCAATCACCATTGGCCCAAACATCGCTAAATCCGGTTGGTACTCCAGAAACGGTATAGGTCCCGCCATCTTTTGTCCCTGTAAAATTAATAGTAAAACCACTCCAATCACCATCTGCAGTTCCACCATCTGTTTGTACAGTAGTAGGCTGAGCCCACCCTGTTACGGTCAGATCAGCAGAAATTTCATCTAATGGATCTGGAGCAGGATCATCACCACCGCCACCGCATGACATAAAAATAACTAAGGAAGCAAAAACTAAGGCAGCAAGTAAGTTTGATAATCGTTTCATAATTAAATCTAAATATTTGTCTTGATTAAGTACAGTATCAAAAGTAGAACTTTTTGTTATTTATACCTACTAAACTCGAAAATGCTCGCTAAATTATTCGTTAGGTGTATTTATTTTAAAGATTAAGCCGATTTTCACACAACTCTATTTCTCGTTTATCATTTGATGCGATAACAAGAACCTGATTTTTCAGCTTTTCGAGGTTGTTTTTCCACCAGATAAAGCCTTCTTCGTCCAGGTTGGAAGTAGGCTCATCCATAAAAATCACATCATTTTTATAGAAAAAGGCTGTAATAAGCTTGGTACGCTGCTTCATCCCGGTAGAAAACTCTCCAATAAGCTTTTTCAGCGGTAATGATGCTGAGTCGGCCATTTCTTTGGGATTGCAACGTGCTTTTTTAAACTTTCCATGAAAATTTAGAAATTCCTCCAGTGTAAATTCTTCAATTATTTCAGTGTAAGGTCCAATGAATACCGAGGAATGATCACTGTCGTCAATTTTTGTATCGTTTACCAGGATTTCGCCTTTACTTGGTGTTAAATAACCTGCAATTACCTGGAGTAGGGTTGATTTTCCTGCGCCATTCTTTCCCGTAATAGCCGTAGAAATACCAGAATTGATCTCAAAATTCTGATCCCGAAAGATCCAATTCCTGCCGTACTTTTTTCCAATGTTTTCTCCTGTAATGGTCATGGGCATTTAAAAATTCATCAATTGCTTGGGAGCGCACAAATAATGCTTGGTCACAATTTTACTCATTGCCTTGATATTGGGCAGGTCAGAAGCCTCAGCCACATCTACTACTTCACCATGTTTTCTTAAAATTTTGATCGACTGACCTGAAGCAATGTATGCGGAATTGCTAACAGATCCGGTCTTAATAAAGTAACTCGCTTCCTCCTCATTTACGTTATACAATTTCTTTGCTTTTTGAATCAGATCGTCGGTTACGATTCTGCCGATAGGATCATTGGAAAAGGAGATTCCTAATAGCTTTCGATCAAGTAACATTTCGCTGAATGATCGTAGTACCACATCCTCATGATTTTGCCAAAATTTAATCGAGCCCCAGATGTCGCTATCATCGAGTAAAGAATAAACCTCCAAAATATCGGGATCCTCTTCAAAGTCCTTCGCTGAGATGTTTTGCTCTAAAAATATTTTAAGTGCCGGAGTGGCTGTTAGCTCAACGCCTTTTTGGGTAAGTGTTTTGGCCCTTTTGATTAACTCGATCAGCATGACTTCAGCACTCACAGCAGTTTTGTGCAGATATACCTGCCAATACATCAGTCGACGAGCACTTAGAAAATTTTCTATGCTATAAATCCCTTTTTCCTCTACGACCAATTGCTCATTAGAAACATTGAGCATTTTAATAATACGCTCCGAACCGATAGATCCCTCATAAACACCGGTAAAAAAGGAATCACGTTTGAGGTAGTCTAGCCGATCAATATCTAACTGGCTGGATACGAGTTGATGAAAAAAGGATCTCGTGTATTTATTCTGGAAAATATCCAGTGTTAAATCCAGAGCACCATTAAAGTCTTTATTTAATCGCTCCATCATCCAGGTACCAACCTGCTCATGATGAACCTGATTAAAAAGTGAAAATTCCAAAGTATGGGAAAATGGGCCATGCCCCACATCGTGGAGAAGGATAGCCAACATACTGGCCTGACGTTCCTGATCCGAGATTTCGATTCCCTTGTCCTGAAGTGAATTCAAAGCCCGACGCATGAGATCCATTGCTCCCAGCGCGTGATGAAATCGGGTATGTAGGGCGCCCGGATAGACAAGATCTGTAAGCCCAAGCTGTTTAATTCTTCTCAGACGCTGAAAATAACGATGCTCTATGATGTCAAAAATGAGATCGTTGGGTATATTGATGAATCCGTAAATCGGATCATTTAGAATTTTCTTTTTGTTCAACAGCGTTTGTGATTTACTTAGCAATCCAATGCTAAAACTGAATTAATGCAGCAATTTAAAATCTTATGGGCGGACGATGAAATCGAGCTGTTAAAGCCGCATATTTTATTCCTTGAACAAAAGGGTTATCAGCTTACTCCCGTGAATAGTGGATCTGATGCGTTAGAGGAAATTGACCATAACTATTTCGATATTGTTTTCCTCGATGAAAACATGCCAGGAATGAGTGGATTGGAGACGCTTAATTACATAAAATCGACCCACCCTAATCTTCCGGTGGTCATGATTACTAAGAACGAAGCAGAGGAAATCATGGAAGAAGCCATTGGGGCGAAGATTGCTGATTACCTCATCAAGCCTTTGAATCCCAATCAGATTCTACTCTCGGTAAAAAAGATTTTAGACAATAAACGCATTATTTCTGAGCGAACGAATCTCGGTTATCAAAAGGAGTTTCAGCAACTAGCCATGAGTGTGATGGATGCAGAGGATCATCATGACTGGATGGAGATTTACAGGAAACTGGTCTATTGGGAACTGGAGATAGATGATACAGAGGACAAAAGCATGGTCGAGGTATTAGGTTCGCAAAAGGTAGAAGCAGACGGAAATTTTTCTGAGTTCATTACCTCTAATTATGAAGACTGGATCACCGATCCGGACATAGAACGGCCGCTTTTGTCACATAATTTATTAAAGCAAAAAGTTTTTCCAGAAATTGGAGAAGAACCGGTCTTTTTAATTGTGATTGACAACCTCAGATATGATCAATGGAAAATGATAGAGCCGGACGTAGCTGAGCTCTTTAACGTGAGTTCCGAGGAAATGTATTTCTCCATCCTTCCGACTACTACCTCCTATGCAAGGAATGCGATGTTTGCGGGCATGACCCCTATGGAAATAGCCAATCGATACCCGGATTTATGGGTAGACGAAGAAATTGATGAGGGAAAGAATTTGAAAGAGGCGGAATTGCTGGAGGCCAATATGGCGAGAAATAGAATCCAGGAAAAGTTTAGCTATCATAAAATCATTCGAGCGGAAGAGGGGAAGCAGCTGAGCGAGAATATCCCAAACCTGATGAATAACAAGCTGAATGCCATTGTTTTCAATTTTGTGGATATGCTTTCGCATGCCCGAACGGATATGCAAATGATCAGAGAGCTGGCTCCTGATGAATCGGCTTATCGCTCATTGACCAAATCATGGTTTATGCACTCTTCATTATATGATACGCTAAGGTCGCTGGCCAACCAGAAGGTGAAGGTGATGATAACGACTGATCATGGCACCATTCGGGTAAATAAGGCTCAAAAGATCGTTGGCGACCGGAAAACCAACACAAACCTGAGATATAAGGTGGGCAGGAATCTCGCTTTTGATGAGAAATCGGTCTTTTTTACCCGCGAACCTGAAAGATTTGGATTACCTAAACCACATGTAAGCTCAGCATATGTCTTTGCTAAGGATGATCACTTTTTTGCCTATCCAAATAATTTCAATCACTATGCCCGCCACTACACAGATACTTTCCAACACGGAGGCATATCCATGGAAGAAATTATGATCCCATTTATCACGCTGGCAAACAAATGACCATTCCCAACTATAATGAAGAAGAGCTTCAGGAAGTAGCTCGTAAGTTGATCAGCAATTTTGGTCAAATCAAAGTCTGGTGTTTTGATGCAGAGATGGGTGCTGGTAAGACAACTTTAACAAAGCAAATATGTCGGGAACTGGGAGTAGGTGATGAGATGAGTTCACCTACTTTTTCCATTGTAAATGAATACCAAACCGAGAGCGGACAAGAAATTTATCATTTTGATTTTTATCGATTAAAGGATATGGAAGAGGCTATGGATATCGGTGTGGAGGATTACCTGTTCTCAGGAAATCTCTGTTTGCTGGAGTGGCCTGCAATCATTGAACCGCTGCTGCCTGATGAATACCTGCAAATAAGCATTAAATTAGTAGGCGATAACACCCGATCACTAACTGCACAACCTAAATGAACGAAACGTCTAAATCCGGATTTGCGAAGTTGGCACAGGAACAGACCCTCTATCCGCAGGAAGCGCCCGCCAAGATTTCGAAAAAACATCAATCCCTACAGATTGGAGTCCCACAGGAAATTGCAGATCAGGAAAAACGTATGCCTATAAAACCTTCTTCTGTGGGCGTATTGGTCGCCAATGGGCATGAGGTGGTTGTAGAATCCGGTGCGGGAGACTCTGCAAATTTTCCAGACAAGGAATATAGTGAAGCAGGGGCTAAAATTGCTTACAGTGCGAAAGAGGTATTTGAGTGTCGAACCGTGCTCAAAGTAGAGCCGCCCACGATAATGGAAATTGAGATGATGAAGCCTGGCAGTACGTTGATTTCGGCATTTCAGGCAGGAAAGCAAAACTCAGCATACCTGGAGGCCATCAACAAAAAGAAACTAATAGCGATTGCCTATGAATTTATACAGGATAAAGTAGGCGGACTTCCTTTGGTCAGAGCGATGAGCGAGATCGCGGGTAGCAGTGTGATGATTATTGCTGCTGAGTATTTAAGCAGTTCGAATAAGGGGAGGGGAGTGATTCTGGGAGGTATCACGGGTGTACCACCTACCCGGGTGGTCATCATCGGAGCAGGTACCGTGGCGGAGTTTGCAGCTCGGGCTGCATTGGGACACGGAGCAGAGGTTCGCGTTTTTGATAATCAGATTTATAAAATGCGCAGGCTGAAGCACTCGCTTGGACAGGAGATTTATACATCCACGTACGATGCAGCATTATTGGAGAAAGAAGTCCGTGAGGCGGATGTGTTGATTGGTGCGGTACGGTTTGAAAAAGGTCAAAGTAAGATGCTGGTTACTGAAGACATGGTCATGAGCATGAAGCAGGGATCAGTGATTATTGATGTAAGTATTGATCAAGGGGGGTGTATTGAAACGGCGGAACTCACCAATCACAAAAAGCCGGTTTTTGTCAAGCATGATGTGACGCACTATTGTGTACCCAATATTGCCTCCCGTGTAGCAAGATCTGCGTCACTGGCGATCTCCAATATTTTCACGCCGATCTTGCTTGAGGCTGGTGATTGTGGAGGATTTGATGAGATGATCTACACGCACCCCTGGCTGCAAAAAGGCGTCTATTCCTACAAAGGTACTCTTACGAATTTGGCACTTGCCAAACGCTTCAACCTGGCATTTAAGGATATCAGTTTATTTATGGCGGCCAGGATTTGAGGCACAACTTCTTATTTCATGTATCATGCAAAGTGAAAATCAGCATGCAGCTGAAGAATTAAAATCTCTATTATCTAATATAAAGATTCCTCGTTCCTCGGAATGACAGCAATGTTTAATTTGTCATGCCGGTCTTGATCCGGCATCTTCATTTATATCATTTCTTACAAAAAGAGAAATCTCTACCATCTGGCAGAAAGATTCCTCGTTCCTCGGAATGACACTAAAGCTAGATAGATTCTTCGCTGCGTTAAGAATGGCATCTTGGTACAAAATACGAGGGATTCCTCTTTGAAAGGACGGTGCGTAATCACGCCTGTAGTACTCTCAAAGGACACACCTACAATGAAGCCAGACTATCCTCCAACGTCTTCAGCTTGGCTTCAGCATCTGACAGCTTTTTGCGTTCCATAGCAACCACCTGCTCAGGTGCACCATTTACAAATCGTTCGTTGGACAGCTTTTTCTCCACCGACTTCATAAAGCCTTTGGTGTAGATTAGCTCTTCCTCGATCTTTTTCTTCTCAGCTTCAATATCAATATTCTCAGTAGCAGGAATGAAGAATTCGTCCGATCCTATAACGAAACTAAACGCATTAGCAGGTTTGTCACCAGCTTTAATGGCTGATAAATTGCTCAATTTTTGCAGTGACTCACCAATACTTGTGATCGCCTTCGAGTCGGTTGTCAACTCCAGAGCTTCTTTAGGAGACAGGCCTTTTGAGCTTCGAATGTTTCGAATACTGGACGTAATCTCAAACAACAAATCCGCCTCTTTCAGTACCGCATTGTTAAACTTTTCAGCTTTTGGCCACTCAGCTACAATTATTGCTTCGCCATCCTTACGGTCCTTTAGTTCGTGCCAAAGTTCTTCTGTAATGAATGGCATAAACGGGTGTAGTAATTTCAACACCTTCTCAAACAGTTCAATAGTTGCAGCGCGCGTCTTTGAATCAATCGGTTGACCATACTCAGGCTTAATCCACTCCAGGTACCAACTACAGAAGTCGTTCCAGATCAGTTTGTATGCAGTCATCAAAGCATCTGACATTCTAAATTTGGAAAAGTGATCTTCGAGTTCGGTCAGCGCTTTATTCAACTTATTTTCAAACCAGGTAATTGCCTGAGTATTCACAGCAGGTTGAGCTGCATCGGTTGTTTCCCATCCTTTTACTAATCTGAAAGCATTCCAGATTTTGTTGGAGAAATTTCTTCCTTGTTCTACGAGTTTTTCATCAAATAGTAAATCATTACCTGCTGGGGAGCTGAACAACATGCCTGTTCGTACTCCATCTGCACCATACTGTTTGATGAGATCCAGTGGATCAGGAGAATTACCTAAAGACTTTGACATCTTTCTGCGCTGTTTGTCACGTACAATTCCCGTTAGATAGACATTTTCAAATGGCTTTTCATCCAGGTATTCATATCCGGCTATGACCATTCTGGCTACCCAGAAGAATAAAATCTCCGGTGCAGTCACCAATGTATTAGTAGGATAAAAAAAGCTTAAATCCTCGTTTTTACTTTTATCTATTTTACCTGTTACCGGATCAAAGCATTTTTCATTGAATCCGTCAAAAACGGCAATCGGCCATAGGTTGGAAGAAGCCCAGGTGTCCAGTACGTCTTCGTCTTGTTTCAGGTCTTTCTCAGTCAGACTGTTATTGCCTGTGGTTTTTCGTGCTTCCTCTACAGCTTTTTCTATAGTCTCAGCAACCACAAAGTCGTTCTCGCCATCGCCATAATAGAAGGCAGGGATACGCTGACCCCACCACAATTGTCGGGAAATACACCAGTCGCGTACATTCTCCATCCAGTGGTTATAGGTATTCTTAAACTTAGATGGGAAAAGCTGAATTTCATCATCCATCACAGACTGGTGTGCGCGCTTCGAGATTTCCTTCATCTTTATAAACCACTGCAACGAAAGCTTCGGCTCCACAACAGAGTTGGTTCGTTCAGAACGACCAATCTTGGTTACAAATTCTTCTTCTTTAACCAATATCTCAGCCGCTTTCAGATCTTTAATAATCATCTTGCGCACTTTGAATCGATCCTCACCTACATACTTTTCAATCTCACACTTCTCATTGAGCGTTCCATCCAAATTGATTGTATCAATGATTTCCAGATTATGTCGCTGACCAATCTCGTAATCATTTGGGTCGTGAGCAGGTGTCACTTTCAGACATCCGGTACCAAAATCTAATTCTACATAGTCATCTCCAATGATTGGGATTTCGCGATTAATGAAAGGAACCAGCGCTTTCTTACCGATCAGGTGTTTGAATCGTTCATCTTTCGGATTTACAGCAATGCCTGTATCTCCCATGATGGTTTCCGGTCGCTGAGTCGCAATCGTTACGAATTCATCCGAATCCTTGATTTGGTATTTTACGTGATAAAGAACCGCCTCCTCGCCATCCTCATTGTAAATTACTTCTTCGTTTGAGATGGTTGTTTGAGCTTCAGTATCCCAATTAACCATCCGTAAGCCCCGGTAGATGTAACCTTTATTGAACAAGTCAACAAACTGCTTAATTACCGCATCATGATAGTTTTTATCCATGGTGAACGAGGTTCGTTCCCAATCGCACGAAGCACCTAATTTTTTTAGCTGCTCCAAAATGATCCCGCCATACTTGTCTTTCCACTCATAGGCGTGCTGCATAAACTCATCCCTGGAGAGGTCACTTTTCTTGATGCCTTTTTCACGAAGCATCTTTACCACTTTGGCTTCCGTAGCAATGGAAGCATGATCTGTGCCGGGCACCCAACAGGCTTCTTTACCTTCCATTCGAGCTTTTCGGATCAATACATCCTGAATGGTATTATTGAGCATGTGGCCCATATGCAAGACTCCTGTGACGTTGGGAGGCGGGATTACGATCGTATATGCTTCTTTGCCTGTTTTGGGAGTGGCATGAAAGAAGTTTTGATCCATCCAGTATTGGTACCATTTGTCCTCTACCTGGGTCGAGTCATATTGTGCGGAAATGCTCATTTATGCTATTTCTTCGTGTTAAAATTTTTGAAGCCACAAAGTTAGTAGCTCTTACACTTCTTTTCCCTTTGTCAATGGAATTATGCCATGCATATTTGTGGTTAAGGAATAAAAAATTATAAAATGGAAATAGCTGCTAATAATCCAAGCCTTAAATCGTGGGTGGAAATACCTGAAAATTCAGATTTCCCCATCCAAAACCTGCCTTTTGGAATTTTTAAGACTGAAGGCAGGAAAAGAGCCGGAGTGGCAATTGGAGATAAAGTGGTAAATCTGGCAGCACTACACGAACATGGATTATTGAGTGACCTAAGCCTTCCAGATGGCATTTTCGAGCAAGAGTATCTTAATAATTTTCTAAACCTGGGTAAACCAACCGGTCGATTGGTTCGAAATCGAATCTCTGAATTGCTTCAGGTGGGGAATGAAGAGCTAAAAAGCCATTATGCATTAGGTTCTTTTATGTTAGATATGGAAAAAGTTACCATGTGCCTACCTGTGCAGATTGGAGACTACACGGACTTTTATTCCAGTGAACAGCATGCCTACAATGTGGGATGCATGTTTCGAGATCCTGAAAATGCACTAATGCCCAATTGGAAACACATTCCTGTAGGCTACCACGGCAGATCTTCCTCCATCATTGAGTCCGGTGTTCCTATTCATCGACCGAAAGGGCAGCAAAAACCGAATGACGATGAGCCTCCAGTATTTGGTCCCTGCAAACTTTTAGATTTTGAGTTGGAGATGGCATTCATTACCTGTGGGTCGAATGAGCTGGGAGAATCCATCAGCATTGAGGAGGCTGAGGATCATATTTTCGGCATGGTACTTTTCAACGATTGGTCAGCCAGAGATATTCAGAAGTGGGAATATGTGCCACTTGGTCCATTTTTGGCGAAGAATTTTGCTTCTTCCATCTCTCCATGGATTGTAACTTTAGACGCATTGGAGCCTTTCAGGATAGCTGGCCCTAAACAGGAACCGGAGGTGCTACCATACTTACAATATAAAGGGAATAAGCACTTTGATATTGATCTTGAAGTCGCCATTCAACCTGATGGCGGTGAAGAAAAGGTAGTAGGTAATTCCAATTTTAAATACATGTATTGGAATATGGCGCAGCAACTGGCACATCAGACAGTAAATGGATGTAACATTAAAACTGGAGATATGTACGGGAGCGGTACGATTTCAGGACCAGAACCACATCAGTTTGGATCCATGTTAGAGATTTCCTGGAAAGGAACTAAGCCAGTTAGTATGCCCGATGGGAGCGAAAGGAAATTTATCCAGAATGGTGATACAGTGATCATGAGGGGGCACGCTGAACATAATGGAGTTCGAATTGGTTTTGGAGAAGTAGCAACTAAAGTACTTCCCTCCAAATGACGATCGATCCTAAAGAACTCCCAGTACCGCAACTGCATGGGCATCTGCTAAGTGCTGTTGCTCCAAGACCTATCGCTTTTGCAAGCACGGTTGACAAAGAAGGGAACGTAAATCTGAGCCCATTCAGCTTCTTCAATGTATTTAGTGCCAATCCACCAGTCATGATTTTCTCACCGGCCAGAAGAGGAAGAGACAATACCACAAAACATACGCTTGAAAATGTCAAAGAACATGCCGAGGTTGTGGTAAATGTGGTGTCCTATGACATGGTGCAGCAGATGTCACTGAGTAGTACGGAATATGAAAAAGGCGTCAATGAGTTTGTGAAGGCAGGCTTCACTGAAGTAAAATCAGAACGGGTAAAACCACCTAGAGTAAAGGAAGCGCCAGTTTCTTTTGAATGCAAGGTAATAGAGGTGAAGTCGCTGGGAGAAGAAGGAGGAGCGGGGCAGCTTGTAATTTGTGAGGTCCTTTTGATTCACATTGCGGACCGTGTGTTGGATGAAAATGGGAAGATTGATCCAAATAAAATTGATCTGGTTGCCAGGATGGGAGGCAACTGGTATTCCAGAGCATCGGGAGATGCTATATTTGAAGTAACTAAACCTTTAACAACTATGGGAATAGGTGTTGATCAAATACCAGATAGAATCAGAACCAGTACCGTCCTGACAGGTAATCACCTGGGGCAGCTGGGCAATGTTGAAGCTTTACCTACAGAGAATCAGGTAAAAGAGTTTGCTAACGAGCCGGAAGTTCGCTCGATCCTAGATTCATTTGATGATGACGAAAATATCCAACTCGAGCTTCATAAGCTGGCCGCAGATCTTCTGAATGAAGGAGAAGTCGATACTGCATGGAAAGTCCTAATGATGGAATGAAATAGCTATTAGTCTATAGTCGTAAATCGACAATGGACTAAAAATTGTTGACTTGAAATGAAAGACAACTTCTCCACCCAATCAGACGACTATGCAAAGTTTCGTCCAGTCTATTCCAAAGAATTGATTAATTATCTCATCTCTTTGACCAAAAATCAGGAGGTCTGCTGGGATTGTGGAACAGGTAATGGTCAGCTTGCTGTTGCCTTATCAGATACTTTTAGGCAAGTAAAGGCTACTGACATTAGCCAAAATCAGCTGGATAACGCTACAAAACGACCCAATATTGAATACTCCAAGCAGCCGGCGGAGCAAACCAATTTCCCGGATCAGTATTTTGACTTAATTACTGTTGCTCAAGCCGCTCACTGGTTTGATCATCAGCGCTTTAATGATGAAGTTAAGAGGACATTGAAACCAAATGGAATTATTGCTTTGTTTGGTTACGGATTGGTGAAGGTAGAGGGAGTGATCGGAAGTATTATCAAAGACTTTTATTGGACTATAACTAAACCTTACTGGGATTCAGAACGAGATCATATTGAAGCGCAGTATGAAACCATTCCTTTTCCATACGACGAGATTCAAGTGAGTCAAAATTTCGATATCATAAGCGATATGACAGTGGATCAATTAACAGGTTACATCAGTACCTGGTCTGCTGTTCAACATTTCATTAAGGCAAATGGCTATTCCCCTATCGATCAATTGAAAATCGACCTTACGAAGGTCTGGAATAACGAAGATCGCCAAGTTACTTTTCCGGTATTTATACGAGTGGGGCGTGTTTCCTAAAAAGCAAACCTCGTTTTAAATTCCTCCAATTCAGTTTTTAATTCTCTAGTTTCAAACCTTTCGATTAACTCAAATAATTTACTTTCTGGGCTGATCTTTAATTCACGAAGGTTCATGTGCTGGTTGGTGAATAAAAACTCAAGTGAGGGATATATTTCCTTCAACACATCTACAATATCTAAAATCTGGAGGTTCTTATCTACGAGATTGTAGATTCCGCTAGTCACCTCCTTTGTAATGACCTGAGCCAAAGCGTGACATAAAGAATCTACATGAATAAATGCCCGAGATTGTTTTCCATTTCCATTGATTTGGATGCGACCGGTAAAGTTCGCATCAAACATGAAACGATTGATTACCGCATCAAATCGCATGGATTTACTATAGCCATAAACATTACCCCCTCGAATGTTAATCGCATTCTTCTTTTCTGCTAAACGATTTACGTGTTCCTCGCCTCGCAGTTTAGATATTCCATAAAATGTAGATGGAGCGGGAGTCGTGTTTTCATCTGACATATGATCACTTGCCCCATAAACCGATGTACTACTCAAGTAAATAAATTTGGAGATATCTGATTCTTCGGCGCAATAAACAACTTCGGCGGTTCCCCAATGATTCACCTGCTCGTAGTAGTGAGGATCAGTGTTTGCAAATGGTGTGGTGACTATTGCAGCAAGATGTACTACAACATCAGCATCTTTCATAAGTTTTTTAAGTTGACGGGTATCTAAAATATCACCCCTCACCGATTGAATTTTTGCTTTATGCTCAAATTCTTCGCCAAGAAAGAAATTATGATGCCCCTTGCTTAGGTTATCATATACGATAATTCTCTCAATCTCAGGACTTGTGATGAGGTGTTTGACCAGTTTCGTTCCAATATATCCGGCTCCTCCGGTAATGAGTACTTTCATGTTTAAGGTGATTATTTGACCAAGTCTGTATGCAATCCGCACTCTACTTTATTCAAGCCAAACCAGCGTGCTTCTCTTTCCTGCATATCCAAGTCCATTTTCCTGGTGCATGGCTCACATCCAATACTGATATAGCCTTTTGCATCAAGGGGATGTTTGGGGAGTTTGTGTTCCTTATTGTAGGCGAAGATCTTCCGGTTATCCCAATCTAACATCGGATGAAACCGAATGCTGTCAAAGGGTGCAGGTTGTTCAACTTTCATTGCTTTTCTAACCGCACTTTGATCCCCCCTTACTCCATTGATCCATATGTCATGGCTGGCAAGTACCGATTCCATTGGTTGAGTTTTGTTGAGATAGCAACAATGATCAGGATCCGTTGTAAAAAGTAATTTACCATTCGATTCCCGCTGCATATATTTAGGTGTGTTTGGCTTCAAGTCTACTATTGTTAAGCCTAACAAACTTGCAATCTCATCTCGAAAGGAAATGGTTTCAGGAAATAAGTAGCCAGTATTAATAAAGTAGACAGGAATAGAATTGTCGATATTACTCAGGATATGTAGCATTGGAATACTATGCGTTTGGAAGGATGAGGTTGTAAAAAGACGCTTGCCCTCATTCTTATATGCTTCAATTTTTTTCCTGATTTCTGAGACCTCCATTGAGTATGTTTTGGGGCAAAACAAACACAGGATAAAATAAATTCATAGGCTTTCGAAACATCTTTGATAAAGCCATTGTTATGAGTTCCAGTAATTTTGCAACATGCCAAGAGTAACAGTCAATCGTAAAGAACATTTCAACGCTGCTCACAGACTATATAATCCTGAATGGACCGATGAGAAAAATGAGCAGATCTTTGGAAAATGTAACAACCCAAATTGGCATGGACATAATTATGAGGTGATTGTAAGCTTGACAGGCGAACCTGATCCTGAAACAGGATACGTTTATGATATGAAGAAATTGAGTGATCTTGTTAAAATACAGGTTCTCAATAAGTTCGATCATAAAAATCTTAACTTAGATGTAGTTGAATTCAAAAGTTTGAATCCTACAGCGGAAAATATTGTTAAAGTTATCTATGACTTGCTTCGCGCTGAAATCGAAGAAGAGTACGAGATGAAAATTACACTTTATGAAACAGAAAGAAACTACGTCGAATATTCAGGCTGAGGAGCATGATGATATCGCGGAGCAACACGTAGGAACATCTTACGATACTCCACTTCGTCCAGACGCATTTGAACAGGACGATGAATTAAAGATCGAACTAATATCCAAGCATTTCAAAGAGATTATGCATGTATTAGGTTTGGACCTGGAAGACGACAGTCTATCCGGAACTCCAAGACGAGTGGCGAAAATGTATGTGCAAGAGGTATTTGCTGGTCTAAATCCAAAGAATAAACCCAAGGTGCGACTCTTTGAAAATAAATACAAATATGACCAAATGCTTGTCGAGAAAGACATTACATTCTATTCTCATTGTGAACATCATTTCGTGCCAATATATGGTAAAGCTCATGTAGCCTATTTTCCGAATGGTAAGGTGATTGGCCTATCCAAAATCAACCGAATTGTTCAATACTACGCCAAAAGACCACAAGTTCAGGAAAGGTTAACTGTTCAAATTGGAAATGAATTGAAATCTATCCTGCATACGGACCATGTGGCGGTGGTTATAGATGCGTCTCACATGTGTGTTTCATCTAGAGGTGTCAACGATACCAATAGCCAAACAGGTACCGCATTTTTTGACGGTAAATTCAAAGATCAAGATATCAAAACGGAATTTTTAAATTACGTAAATTCAATAAGCAAGCCATAATTTGATCTGAAAGATCTAAAGTTCCATGAATGGTTTTCTATAAAAACTAGTTGACATATCTTTGCGCACTGTTTTTGAAAACCATATAAAAAATCATGGATAAATTAATCTATTTAGTGCCTGCCCTTGGGCTTTTAGGGCTTCTTGTGATGATCATCAAATCTCGCTGGGTTTACAAGCAAGATGCTGGTGATGAGAAAATGCAAACTCTTGCAAATTACATCAGAGAAGGGGCGTTGGCATTTCTTAGCGCAGAATATAGAATACTTGCCATTTTTGTTGTTATTGCCGGGGCACTGCTTGGGGTAATTTCAATGATGGTGGAAACCACTCACTGGTTCATCATTGTAGCATTCGTTATTGGAGCATTCTTCTCTGCATGGGCAGGAAATATCGGTATGCGAATCGCGACTGCTGCAAATGTAAGAACCACTCAAGCTGCACGTACAAGCCTTCCACAGGCATTAAAAGTTTCATTTACAGGAGGAACCGTGATGGGATTGGGAGTAGCTGGTTTAGCAGTATTTGGACTAAGTGTTTTGTTCATTTTCCTATTTCAATTCTTCATGGGTGGTCAGTGGACAGCTAATGGAGTTAATGACATGACTGTTGTGCTTGAGGCGTTAGCAGGTTTTTCTTTAGGTGCTGAATCTATTGCACTATTTGCTAGAGTTGGAGGAGGTATTTATACCAAAGCAGCTGATGTTGGGGCTGACCTGGTAGGTAAAGTTGAAGCAGGGATTCCTGAGGATGATCCAAGAAATCCAGCTACAATCGCGGACAATGTTGGAGACAATGTAGGTGACGTTGCAGGAATGGGTGCCGATCTTTTCGGTTCTTATGTAGCAACTGTATTAGCATCGATGGTTTTAGGTAATTACGTGATAAGAGATATGGGGGGTTCTATTACAGATGAATTCAACGGTATCGGCCCAATCCTTCTCCCGTTGGTGATTGCGGGACTTGGTATTGTATTCTCATTGTTTGGAACACTGTTAATCAAAGTTTCAGGTAACGATGCAAAAGAAGCTCAAGTTCAAGCCGCACTTAATAAGGGAAACTGGGGATCTATCATCTTGACAGCTATTTCATGTTATTTCCTAATTGATTTAATTCTTCCTGCTGAAATGACAATGAATTTCTTCGGAGAAGGCAATCTGACGGTCACTTCAGGAAATGTTTTTGGAGCTGTCCTGGTTGGACTAGCGGTAGGAGGACTAATCTCTTACTTTACAGAGTATTATACAGGTCTTGGTAAAAAACCGGTTCTTGATATTGTTCAAAATTCTGCAACAGGAGCTGCTACTAACATCATTGCCGGACTTTCTACGGGTATGATTTCAACATTTGCTCCAATCTTGCTTTTCGCAGGTGCGATCTGGGGAGCTTACGAGCTAGCTGGATTCTACGGAGTTGGTATTGCAGCATCCGCTATGATGGCTACCACAGCTATGCAATTAGCGATTGATGCGTTTGGTCCAATTGCAGATAATGCAGGTGGTATTGCTGAAATGAGCGAATTGCCAGATGATGTTAGAGAAAAAACGGATATCCTTGACTCGGTAGGTAACACTACCGCGGCAATCGGTAAAGGATTCGCAATTGCATCTGCTGCATTAACAGCATTAGCGCTTTTCGCAGCATATGTCACGTTTACAGGAATTGATGGAATTAACATCTTCAAAGCAGACGTACTCGCTGCTTTATTTATTGGAGGTATGGTTCCGGTTGTATTCTCTGCGCTTGCTATGAGATCTGTAGGTAAGGCAGCCATGGAAATGGTGAAAGAAGTAAGACGTCAGTTCAAAGAGATTCCGGGGATTATGGAGGGCACTGGTCAGCCAGAGTACGGAAAGTGTGTAGACATCTCTACCAAAGCGGCATTGAGAGAAATGATGCTTCCGGGAGCAATCACGATTATTGCACCAATTCTAATTGGTTTCTTGATGGGACCTGAGGCCTTAGGTAGCTACATGGCAGGTGTTGCTGTATCAGGTGTGCTTTGGGCCATATTCCAGAACAATGCCGGTGGTGCTTGGGATAATGCGAAGAAGTCTTTCGAAGCAGGTGTAATGATCGATGGTGAAATGACCTATAAAGGTTCTGAAGCTCATAAAGCAGCAGTAACCGGAGATACAGTTGGTGATCCATTTAAAGATACGTCTGGCCCATCAATGAACATATTGATCAAATTGACTTGCCTGGTTGGACTTGTAATAGCTCCTATTTTAGGAGAGGTTTACGGATCAGGTGGACACGGAGCTAGTGATGAAGCTGCAATTATTGTGGTGGAGGAAGCTGAACCAGTGATTGAAATGAAAGAAGTTTCTAAAGAAATTAAAGTGGAAATGACTTCATTGGAAGATGGACAAGTTCAGGCTATTGTCACATACATGGTACAGGAAAATGCTGAATCAATGACTAAAGTTGATACCTTGGTTGGGGATGAAGCCACAGTGAAAGCACAAATAGACGCGATGAAAGATTAATTTCTTGAAAATATAAAATGAAAACCTCGACCTTAGGTCGGGGTTTTTTTATGCCTTTACTTAACTTCCGCCTGTGTCCAATGAAGCATTGTTTCAAATAGCAGAAGACTGGTTTAAGTCTAAAAAATGGGAATCTTTTGAATTTCAAAGACAAACCTGGGATGCCTATTTGAATGGTAAAAGTGGCCTCTTAAATGCTCCCACTGGATCTGGAAAAACGTATGCATTATGGATTCCTTGCGTGCTTGAATTCTTAAAGCATCATGAACTACACGATATAAAGCCTGAAGTCCAGATTTTGTGGATTACCCCACTAAGAGCGCTGGCAAAAGATATTCGATCAGCCATGCAATCTTTTTGTGACGATTTGGATTTGCGATGGAAAGTCGGACTTAGAACCGGTGACACAACTACCTCAGAAAGGCAAAAGCAAAAAAAAGAAGCTCCACAGGCGTTGGTGATAACCCCCGAAAGCCTGCACGTATTATTGAGTCAGGGTGACTACCCCAATTACTTGAAGAATGTAAAAAGCATCATCGTAGATGAGTGGCACGAGTTAATTGGGACAAAGAGGGGGGTGGCAACCGAACTTGCCATTTCCAGGCTAAAAAAACTATCAAAGGATAAATTGAAAATATGGGGCATATCCGCCACCATTGGAAACCTGCCCCAGGCCAAGCGTGTCTTATTAGGGGAGGATCTTTACCGAGACTCAGTTTCGATCAAATCTGAAATAGAGAAGAAGATTGAAGTAGCTTCCATTATGCCGGACGAGGTGGAGAAATTCCCATGGTCAGGATATTTAGGCGTCAAGCTGATCGATAAAGTATTACCCATTATTCAGGAGAGTAATACCACACTTCTTTTTACCAATACACGTTCACAAACGGAGCTTTGGTATCAGGCAATTTTAAAAGAGGCACCAGAGCTTGCCGGCATTATAGCCATGCATCATGGATCTATGGATCAGCATATACGATCATGGGTAGAGGATGCGCTTCATGCAGGTAAGCTAAAATTAGTCGTTTGTACCTCCAGTCTAGATTTAGGTGTAGACTTCCGGCCAGTTGATTCGGTCATTCAGATTGGAGGACCCAAGGGGGTATCACGATTTCAGCAACGCGCCGGCAGAAGTGGTCATGGGCCCGGAGAAGTCAGTCGAATTTATTTTGTGCCTACACATTCTCTTGAACTCATTGAGGGAGCAGCACTTAGGACTGCCATAAAAAATGGAAAATTTGAACAGCGAAAGCCATTAGAAAAATCATTGGATGTTCTCGTTCAGTATTTAGTGACTTTATCTGTTAGTGGTGGATTCAGACCTCTGGAAATTCTCGAAGAAATCAAGCAAACCTATTCATTTCGGTTATTGACTGGAGAAGAATGGAATTGGGCACTTGAATTTATCACAACTGGTGGAAGTACATTAGGGGAATACGACGAATTCTCGAGGGTTTATAATGACGATGGAATTTACAAAATCATTAATAGCAGAGCAGCTCAGCGTCACAAGTTATCCATTGGGACTATTGTGGGAGATCCTGCCATGAGTGTGAAATTTATAACTGGCGGACATTTAGGGACGGTTGAAGAGAGTTTTGTTTCGAAGTTAAATCCCGGTGACACGTTTTGGTTTGCCGGACAAAATCTCGAGTTCATCAGAATAAAGGACTTAACCGTGTTGGTTAAGAAGTCCAAACGCAAGAGCGGCTTAACACCTTCCTGGGGAGGTGGCAGATTACCACTATCTTCTTTGCTTTCGGATTTAATACGATCAAAACTCCAATTAGCTATAAATGGAGATTTTTCTGATCCGGAACTCGAAAAGATCAAGCCGATTTTAGATTTACAAAGTAAGATGTCAATGATCCCTGATAAAGACTCTTTACTCATAGAGAAAGTAGAAACGGAACATGGACATCATCTTTTCTTTTTCACTTTCGAAGGGATGTTTGTCCACGAGGTGTTAGCAGGATTGATCGCTTATCGGATGAGCAAACTTCAGAAAATAACGTTTTCCATCTCAATGAATGATTACGGGTTTGAATTACTCTCTGATCAGGAAATCGCGATTGAAGAAGGCTTGGAATTGGATTTGTTCACCGAAGAAAATATCTATCATGATATTAATGAATTGATAAATATGACGGAAATGGCGCAGCGAAAATTTAGAGATGTTGCCACAATAGCTGGACTTATATTTCAGGGATATCCGGGAAAGAATATTAAAGCACGTCATCTACAGGCCTCCTCAGGCATCCTTTACAAGGCTTTCCAGGAATATGATGAGCATAACTTATTATTAAAGCAATCCATGGAGGAGGTCATGACACTTCAATTGGATCAGTCCAGGTTTATGGAAGCCATTCGAAGAATAAATAAGCAAAAGGTTATCCTTAAAGAAACTGAAAAGCCTACGCCGTTTGCATTCCCAATTTTGGTCGATATGATCAAACGAGAGCGCTTAAGTTCAGAAGATGTGACCGATAGAATTTTAAAAATGCAAATGCAGCTTGAAAGGTCTGTCGGAGACGATTAAATTTGACGTATGAAAAGCGTAATATCCATTTTAACTTTAATTGTAACATTATCACTTCAAGGTCAATCCATCGTTGGGAAGTGGAAAACCATAGACGATGAGACGGGCAAGCCTCGTTCTATCGTTGAGATTTATGAAAAGCAAGGCAAATTCTATGGAAAAATTAGTAAGCTTTTTAGGGAACTGGGTGAGGATCCAGATCCTATTTGTGATGAATGTGAAGATGATCGAGAAGGTAAGAAGATCATCGGAATGGAGATCATCACTGATATGAAATACAATAAAGGGGATAACCTGTACCATAAGGGTGAAATTCTCGATCCTGAAAATGGCAATATATACGATTGTAGACTTTGGGTAGAGGATGGCAATTTAAAGGTGAGAGGATATCTATTGTTTTTTTATCGAACGCAGACCTGGCTGCCGTATGAAGGAGAATAAATGGAGATAAACATAGCCAATGAAAGACTTCATTTATTGCCTGAACGAGCACTTTTTCTAGAGAGTTTTAAAACACTGATTCTTTCAGATCTGCATCTTGGAAAAGCCGGACATTTTAGGAAACATGGGATACCCATTTCAAAAAAAATCCACAATACGGATTTAGCAATTCTCGAGATGCTTATCAAAAAGCACATGCCAAACCAGGTCATTCTACTTGGAGATCTCTTCCATAGCCATGAAAACAATGAATGGAATGATTTTCTTCGTTTTTTAGCGGTCTATGACTTTGTTGATTTCACTCTCGTTGAAGGTAATCATGACATACTAAGTGATTACCCAAGCGCTCTCTCGGTTATTCCATATTTAGAAATTGGCCCTTTTTCGCTCACACATATAAAAGAGGATTCAACGAAGTATAACTTATCAGGGCACATTCATCCGGGGGTTTCTGTAAAAGGGAGAGGCAGACAAAGTATTACGCTTCCTTGTTTCTATTTTTCGAATGGTTATGGGATTTTACCTGCTTTTGGACAGTTTACCGGTATCAAGAAAATACGCCCAAAGAAGAAAGATGTAGTTTACGGCATTGCGGATAATCAGGTGATTGAATTAACGTGAGATTTATCGTATTTTACAATTGTAAACCCCAGCACTCACCCATGAGGGGTTACTTTATTGATTTTAAACGTATTAAAAACTGGCTTGGTGTATGAAGGACAGTGAAATACTGGCGGGAATTAGTCGCGGAGATGAGCGAATGCTTGATCACCTGTATAAGAAATATTACAGGATGATGACCAAGATCGTATTGTCCAATAATGGGACTGAGGACGAGGCGAAAGATGTATATCAGGAGGCCTTACTCGCTTTTTGGCAAAAAGCTGCTAGTGGTAAATTGGTTTTGACATCCAAAATCAGTACCTATTTATACAGCATTTGCCTAAATCAGTGGAGAAAGGAACTAGACAGAAAAAGTCGTTTGAGCTCTGAGGAGGTAGATGGTGAAGAATATCAAACGCATGATGCTAAAGAGCGTCTTAAAATTGTTACTGATTGTATTGGGCAGTTAGGCGATGTGTGCAAGAAGGTCTTGACCTATTACTATTTTGATGGGTTGGGAATGCCGGATATCGCGAAGAAGATGAACTTTGCCAACACTGATACAGCCAAGACAAAAAAATATAAGTGTAAAAAGAAGCTAGACAGTTTAATAAAAAGCAAATACACCACTGAGGACTTTTTTGATTAGACATGACAAAAATTAACCAAGAACAAATTGACAGATTCCATTCAGGTAGAATGGACGAGGCGGAAATTTCTGATTTTAGGCAACAGCTTGAGTCTGACCCCTCTTTAAAAGCGGAGAGTAATCTTCAAGGCGATATTATAAATGGCCTAAAAGAATTCCGTAAAGCCGAACTTAAAGCAAGACTTGATGCAATAAACGTTGGACCAACCTGGGTTGAGTTTGTTCAGCAATCTACTTTGATGAAATCAATGGGTGGTGTCATTGTCGCTTCAATAATTGGTACAGGAATTTATTTTCTTGGTGAGAAAAATGAAACTATTGATAGTTCAGCGCCGATCTCGGTTGAAGCTCCGCAATATGAGTCAATTGAATATGTGTGGGATTTGGGGCTAGATAAGGATCCTGTCAATCAAAACAAAGAACTTGATAAGCCAGTACTGGAGATCAATAGCAATTTGGTTGCGTCTGAAATACGAGACTCAAAACCAATGAAGGTCAGTGCTACGCTGGAAGATTCATCTCCTATGGATGAAAGTCAGGTATTCAAACCATCCTTTGAAGCACCTTCTGTGCAAGGTGTAGAAGAGGAATCCGAATTTGTATCTTCAGAATTGGATGAATTGCCAGAAAATAAGTCAAATGATGTCTCTGAAAATCCTATCGATGTGGAGACCGAATTATCCAAGAGCACAGTCATCAAATACAAGTATTATGATGGTAAGCTGTTTTTGAAAGGAGATTTTGATAAAGCTCCATATGAAATTCTGGAAATAAATAGTGCCAGAGGTAGACGTATATATGTTTTCTATCTCGATAACTACTATAAAGTTGGGGTCACTGACAGGCTTACTGCCTTACCATTGGTTGGAGATAAGGAAGTAATCAAAGAATTAGAGCTCCTTCGTACGAATAAGTAAATTCAATACGTTCCAAAGCATCTTCATTTTGCCTAAATTCGTGGCTTAATGGAGGACAAGAAAACCAGAAAGAAACGAAAGCTAGGAAGTTATCCCTTTGCCAGCGTGGTATTTAGCATCACGGTGGCATTGTTGGTTTTGGGGCTGTTTGGTTGGTTGCTTCTTCATAGTTCAAGACTTGGAACGCGCATTCAGGAAAATATAGAAGTACAGGTATACCTGAATAAGAATATTTCTAAGGCAGACATTGCTAAAATACGAACCTCGATTGCGTCTAAACCCTACATCCTGGTTAAAGAAAATTCGCAAATCACACTCATTACCAAAGAGGAAGCAGCCAAACAGTTTGTTGATGCAACTGGTGAAGATTTTAAGGATTTCCTGGGAGATAACCCATTAAGAGATCTTTTTGCTGTAAAAATCAAAGGTGATTATCAGGCGCTCGACAGTTTAAATAAGATCAAAGCAGAAATAGAAGGTATTCGGGGTGTGTTTGAGGTTGAATTTGAAGAAAGCCTGATCGAAAGCATAAATGAAAATCTGACCAAAATTGGATTTATACTTCTTGGTATTGCCATTTTTGCGTTGATGGTGGTGATAATCCTGATCAACAATACCATTAAGCTTGCACTATTTTCACAGCGATTTCTTATTAGAAGTATGCAGTTGGTTGGTGCTACAAGTTCATTCATTCAACGGCCATTCCTTTTTAGGTCCATGATGTATGGATTTTTTGCAGGGGTTTTAGCGTGTAGTATAATCTATGGCTTTACCATGTACATGAATACCGTAATTGAAGGACTAGCTGAAATTCAAGACGTGAATGGATTTTTTATACTGTTTTCACTCATCCTATTAATGGGAATTATCGTTGGATACTTCAGCTCACTTAGAGCGATTCGAAAATATTTAAAAATGTCACTAGACGAACTTTATTAAGACATGTCAGAAAAAAGAAAACTTGCTTTCTCTAAAGCTAACTACGTAATTATGATTACTGGTGTCGTGGTACTGGCACTAGGCTTCATTATTATGACAATGGATACCGAACCTTACGGTTTTGGATTCCTTGGACTAACACTCGGCCCAATTGTAGTGATGCTTGGATTCATCATTCAATTTGTAGCCATATTTTACAAGCCAAAAACAAAATCAGAATCTGAATGAGTTGGATTGAAGCCCTAATCTTAGGGATTATTCAGGGGCTTACAGAGTTTTTACCTGTGAGTAGTAGTGGACACCTTGAAATTGGATCTGTACTCTTAAACGCACAAAGTTCGGATAATCTCTTATTCGCTGTTGTAGTTCATCTGGCTACCGCTTTGGCTACCATAGCGGTGTTCAAGAACGATATAGTCGGTCTACTCAAAGATATTTTCAAATTTGAGTGGAATGAGTCAACGCAATTTGCGACTAAGATTCTCCTGTCTATGATACCAGTATTTGTTGTTGCAGTATTCTTCAAAGATGAGATTGAGACGCTTTTTACTGGCAATCTTGTGCTGGTGGGGTCCATGCTGCTAATTACAGGTGCCTTACTATTATTTGCACATTACAAAAAAGATGGAAATAAATCAGTTGGTTTTATAGGTGCACTAATTATTGGAATAGCACAGGCATTTGCTGTTCTACCGGGAGTTTCCAGATCAGGATCAACAATAGCCACTGCGTTGATTTTAGGTGCAGAAAGGTCTAAAGCAGCCAGATTCTCTTTCTTGATGGTTTTGATTCCAATTCTAGGAGCTAGTTTATTAGAGCTATTGGATTATGCAGATGATACCGCTGCGCATACAATTGGCGGTTCGAGTCTTGTAATTGGATTTCTTGCTGCTTTCTTGTCAGGTTATATCGCTTGTAAGTGGATGATCACCATTGTGAGAAAAGGAAAACTTACCTATTTCGCTATTTATTGTTTCATTATCGGCACGATCGCCATTATAGCGGGATAAACAGATGGAAAATAGCTACGAGGAGGGGAGACTTTTATTGATTAACAAACCCGTTGATTGGACATCCTTTGATGTAGTAAAGAAGCTTCGATACGTTTTAAAGGTCAAGAAAATAGGACACGCAGGTACACTTGATCCTTTAGCTACCGGGCTATTAATAATCGGGACAGGGAAGTTTACAAAAAAACTCAACGAGCTTCAGGGCTTGGACAAAGGCTATGAAGGTATCATAGAAATAGGCAAGACCACTCCCTCGTATGATCTTGAAACGGAGTTTGATTCAGAAACCGAATGGTCCCATCTGAATGAAGAGGACTTTAAGCGAGTGAACAATTTCCTAACAGGTCCCATTCAACAAATTCCACCTGCACATTCAGCAATTAAGATCGGTGGTGAACGTGCCTATAAAAAAGCTCGAAAAAATAAAGAAGTGAAAATGGAGCCTCGCTCTGTCATCATACATAAATTTGATATAGACACATCTAAACTGCCCGATATAAAGTTTTCAGTTTCCTGTTCTAAGGGTACATACATTAGGAGTCTTGCTCATGATTTTGGCAAGGAGCTAGGAGTAGGAGGATACCTAAAAAAACTTGTTAGGACAAGTGTAGGTAATTACCAGCTGTCAGATGCTGTAGATTTGGATGAGTTTATTCGCCAACACAATGAAGGTAATTGATCACATAGATGCTTTTGATAAGCCTGATTATTCGGTAGTTACCATCGGTACATTTGATGGCGTACATATTGGGCATCAGACAATTCTGAAGAGACTGGTCGAAGACGCAAAAAAGAACTCCGGAAAAAGTATATTGATTACATTTTGGCCTCACCCCAGATTCATCCTCAATAAGGATGCTGACAAGCTGAAATTACTAACCACTTTTGAAGAAAAGGTGAAGTTGGTCGCTGATATAGGTGTTGACTATATCATCAAAATCGCATTTACACCAGCTTTTTCTAACCTGAGTGCTCAGCAATTTGTGAAGGATATTTTAGTTGATAAAGTGGGAACTACCAATTTGTTCATAGGTTATGATCATCATTTTGGGAATAATAGAGAGGGCAATATTCATTTCCTTAAAGAACATGCACCTGAGCATGGATTTCAAGTAAATGAAATTTCAAAGCAGGAAATTGATCATATTGGTATTAGCTCAACAAAAATTAGGAATGCACTGTCAAGTGGAGAAATTCATCTGGCTAACTCATTGTTGGGGAGAGATTACAGTGTAAAGGGCAGAGTAGTGGACGGTGCGAAAAAAGGAAGGTCCATAGGATTCCCAACAGCAAACATCGAAGTAGAAGAGTCTTATAAACTTTTGCCAGCCGATGGAGCATACGCCATAAGAGCCGTGATCAAGGGTAATATTTATGATGGGATGTTAAATATTGGCTTTAAGCCTACTGTAAATGGATCAAGCCGAACAATAGAGGCACATCTCTTTAATTTTGATCAGGATATATATAATGAAGATATTGTCGTTCAATTTGTAAAAGCTTTGAGAAAGGAAATGAAGTTTGAAAGTCTGGAGAAACTCAAAGAACAATTAGAACTAGACAAAGCAGCTGCATTAAGAATATTAGCATGAGATTAGTTCAATTACATGTGTGGATTTTGTTTTTAGTTGTACTAGCAACATTTAGTTGCAAAAAAACAGATGAGCTTACAGATTTTACCGAGGCTGATGAAATATTACTTGGTGAAAAACTAGCAGCAGTAATAAGCGAAAGTCCAAACTATGCCATTATTCCCACTGAGGGTAATTCCATTCCCTATGGATATGCGAATTCAAGATTGTTGGAATTAGTCAACAGTTCTTCGATCACAAAAGGCGAAGATTTTATATGGACTATTACCTTGCTGGAAGACGAAAGCAGGCAAGCATTTGCACTGCCAGGTGGCTATTTTTATGTGACCACTGGAATGATTTTTTATCTGGAAAATGAAGACCAGTTCTCCGGGTTATTGGCCCACTTTGTTGCTCATATTAATCAATCTCATATAACCGAGCGATTATTCTTTAAATATGGAGTAAATGGATTGAAGAATATTGCCACTTCCGGTGATCCGGAATCTTTGAATGAGATCATTGAGGATCTGGATCTTTTCAATGACTTTATTCAACTATCCAGGGCAAGCGAGCTACAGGCCGACACATTGGCGATAACAATCTTGAGCGAAACGGATCAGTCATGCGAATCAAGTGGTGTCTTCCTTTCCCGGATTCTTAATGTTCAGCCAACGCAGCAAATCGCTTTGATCAATTCGCATCGGGTAGAAGAATCCAGAGTAGAAAGCATAGAATCCGCTGTAATGTCAGCAGGATGTGATACTTCAATCGATTCAGAGTCAGCCAATCGATATCGTTCTTTTAGAAACTCGCTTCCCTAAATAGTTTTGGAAGCATTGAAATAAATACAATCATTAAATGAAAAAGTCAGAAATCAAATTCGTAGTAGAGTTAGATAAGGAGAATATACCGGAAAAAATCATGTGGGATGCGGATGAAAAGGAGCAATCTGGATTAACGGAGACCAAATCGATTAGCTTATCCTTATGGGATCATGATAATAAAAATACCATGAGAATAGATTTATGGTCTAAAGACATGCCTTTGGATGAAATGAAGCATTTCTATATCGATTGTCTGGGAGGTTTAGCTCAAAGTGTTCTTAACGCCACAGGAGATGAATACATGAACCAGGAAATCTCGGCACTTTGTGATAAGTTGGTTGAACATGTAAAAAATGAGGGCTAAACCACCATTTAGCCGCTACTATTCACCAAAAATCATTAATATTATGCATGCATAATATAGTTTAGACTATCATTAGTCTTTATTACCATAAACTAAGTTTTATGGTTAAATTTCTAGTTAATTGCCGAATATAATTTGCTAAAACATTAACCCGTATGAACCGTAACGTAACAAAATGGATTTTGAGTGCCTTTTTAACTCTGATTTGGAGTTTTTCATTTGCACAAACTACCGTATCCGGAAAAGTCATTGATGCCGAGACAGGAGAACCTTTGATAGGTACTCAGATTCTTGTCAAAGGAACTGTATTGGGAACTATATCAGATGTGAATGGTGATTTTGCCCTATCAGTCCAATCAGATCCGCCCATAACTTTGGTGATTACCTACGTTGGTTATGAAAGACAAGAAATTGAAGTTACTGCTTCAGGTCAGTCATTAGATATTCAACTAGCAGAATCTACTTTACTTGGTCAGGAAGTTGTTGTTTCGGCTTCCAGGGTAGAAGAAAATATTTTACAATCACCGGTGAGTATTGAAAAAATGGATATTCTGGCTGTTCAGAATACGTCAGCCCCTAGCTATTATGAAGGAATAGCCAATTTGAAAGGGGTGGATGTGGCATCCTCGAGTATCAATTTTCAAATAATCAACTCCCGTGGGTTCGGGTCTACAGGTAATACGCGTTTCGTACAGTTGATCGATGGGATGGATACGCAGGCTCCTGCACTAAACTTCCCAATTGGGAATCTAAACGGACCATCTGTTTTAGATGTGGAAAGTGTAGAGCTTATTCCTGGCGCATCTTCGGCTCTTTATGGTCCAAATGCTTTTAACGGAATACTTCTAATAAATAGTAAAAATCCATTCGAATATCAGGGATTAAGTGCTTTTGTTAAAACGGGTGTGAATCATGTTGGTGATAATGCTGATCAGGATCCAGCCTTGATGAATACATTTTCTGCCAGGTATGCAAAAGCGATTAATAACAAATTCGCATTCAAGTTTAACATAACCTACTCAACTGCAGATGATTGGCATGGAACATCTGACTTTGATCGAAATGCAGCCAATAATCCGTTTGCGAGTATAGGTGGAACGAATCCTGGGTCAGACAGACTTCATTTTCACGGAGATGAAGCCGCAATTAATTTGGCTATTTTCCCTTTTAGCTCAACATTTGGGGCACTTGCAAGATCTAGAAATTTCGGACCCGGATTGAGTGCGAACAACTATGCGGAGGCAGGTGATCTGCCAAATCATGTTGTATCAGTTACTCCATGGGAGGAAAAATATTTGGCCGACTATGGCGCTGAAAATTTAAAGTTCAATACGGGGCTATTTTATCGATTGAATGATGATTTAGAGTTGAGTTACTTGTATAATGGGGGTTTTGGTACCAGTATTTACACTGGAGCTCAGCGGTACTCTTTAACCAATTTTAGTATCCAGCAACATCGCCTACAGTTGCGAGCGGATAATTTCTTTGTAAGAACTTATGCTACCATCGAGAATTCAGGTGATTCCTATATCACTGAGTTTCTGGCACTCAAAATGAATGACAATAGAAGCGGGGGAGGAGTTTCTACTTATCTAGCAACTTATGGTGTCAATTATCTTGAATACTTAAATAATGAAGGGTATCAACCTGGAGAAGTTCAAACCCTCCCGGCAGATCAGCAATTGTTAGTGCAACAAGCCGCACACCAGTACGCACGAGGACTCAATGACAATCAGTTTTTTCCATTGGATCCTATAGAGCAGGCCGAGGATTTTCAGCGAGTTAAAAATGAAGAACTGGATGGCACCATTCCTTTTGGACCAAAATTTAGTGATGCTACCAAAATGTATCAAACTGATGTTCAGTATGATTTTAAAAATCAGATTGATTTCATGGAGTTTCAAATGGGAGGTAGCTACCGAATCTTTGACCTTCGTTCGGACGGAACCATTTTTCCTGATCAGGACGGAGGAATTCAAATCAATGAATACGGAGCTTACATGCAAGCTGGAAAACGCGTAAGCGACAATTTGAAGTTATCCGGGTCTGTGAGGTTTGATAAAAATGAAAACTTTGATGGTCAGGTAAACCCTCGAATATCGGCTGTTTATACAGTAGCAGATAATCATAATTTTAGGGCTTCTGTTCAGACAGGTTTTAGAAACCCGACTACACAGGGCCAGTACATCGATTTGAATACGATCAGTACCAGATTACTTGGTGGGTTGCAAGAGAATTATGATCGATATGACCTTGCAAGAACAAGTAGTACTGGAGAAGTGCTTGCATTCACCGGGGGATCAGTTAATGCCTTTAGAAACAGCATTTTCTCCGGAAACGGTTTTGATAATGCGATTCAAGAACTTGAAACATTCACTACAGGAGATATTAAACCGGTAGTGCCTGAGGAAGTTCGCTCAGTTGAGGTGGGATATAAAAGTCTGATCAGCAATAAGCTATTGGTTGATGCTGTCTACTATCATAATACCTACACCAGCTTTATTACCCAGATACGAATAGTAGTTGCAGGCGAGCATACAAGTGAAAGCCTTCCTTCGGCACAGGCGACAGGTGCACAAGAGGGAGATGCAAACTACCTGACGATCCTAAATGGTTCGGCATTGACGTTGAATAGTGATGGATCATTTACAGGGAATACGGCACAGATCTACTCTAACCTGGATGATGAGGTGACCTCACAAGGTGCAGCTATTGGGCTTACCTATAATCTACCAAGAGGATATACGATTGGAGGTAATTATAACTGGAACCGATTAGAGGGTGGGTTTACAGAAAATAATCTGACTGAATTCAATACCCCTGAACATAAATACAATATCAAGTTTGGCAATCGAAAGGTTACAGACAAGTTTGGATTTAATGTTACTTACAGATGGCAGGAAGCATTTAGATGGGAGTCTTCGTTCGCAATAGGAGATATACCATCTTACAGTACGTTGGATGCTCAGGTATCCTACAAGTTGGATGAATTCAAATCAGTGCTAAAGTTGGGAGGGTCAAACATCATGGGTGATCCATATAATCAAAGTCTGGGAGGTCCGAATATCGGAACCATGTATTACCTCTCATTGACGTTTGATGAGTTAATGAACTAAAGAGAACAAAAAAAATTAACCGCCATTTCGACCGAATTGGCGGTTTTTTGTTTAATACTAAATAATTAATATGAAGAAAGTTTTAATGATATCACTTGCAGTGATATTCTTTGGGTGTAGTGATGATGACTCCCTTTCCGGGAGATATGTACAAGATGTTTTTGCAGATGCTGAGATTTCATTTGACATAAAATATGGTGAAGGAGCAGCCTTAGTAGGACCAGTTAATGACCTGTATCTTGATGTTTATAGGCCTAAAGGAGATAACGAGACGAATAGACCTTTATTGCTGTTGGCTCATGGCGGTGCTTTTGTGTCGGGCACAAAAAACGCGATCAAAGATCTGTGCATAGCATATGCGAAGAAAGGCTATGTAGTTGCAACTATGCAATATCGTTTGATTAATGATCCTTCTATTCTAGATAAAGATTCTGTTGCTTATGCAGAAGCAGTAGTTTTAACACTGTCCGATATGCGAGGAGCTATCCGATATTTGAGAAGTGATGCTCAGAACGCAAATACGTATGGCATAGATCCAAATATGATCATCATAGGAGGTGTATCTGCGGGTGCAGTAATGTCAATGAACGTTGGTTTCCTGGATGAGGATGATAAAAATTATCCGCAGTATTTAAAGGATATACAGGCGGAAAGCGGTGGATTTGAAGGAAATACCAATGATATCAATGTTTCATCCGAGGTACAGGGCATGATCGCTTTCTCAGGATCTGTCTTCAGAGATACCTGGATTGATAGCAATGATCCACCAATTTTCATGGTGCATGATGAAGAAGATGAAGTGGTACCATGTAATTATCAGGATACGAATGTGGTTCCGTTTCCACTCTTTGCTTATGGTTCTTGCTCCATAGTCGATGCACTTACAGAGGCTGGTGTAGCATATGAGTTTGTTTCTTTACCAGGCGAAACAAACCCACCTAATAACCATGTTACTTATTTAGGAGAGGATCAAGCTCAAGCACTAATTGATCAATCTGCTGAGTTCATTAGTAAAATTGTTAAAGGAGAGATATAGGGTTTAGTTTAACCTATAACAATAAAAAGCCCGACCAGAAAATGGTCGGGCTTTTTTAATATTTATGATTATTTCTCTTACTGAGCAGTTGCCGGAGCAAGAATACCCGCGATCACGTGAATTCTTCCATTTGATGAAGAAACTGCATCTGCAACAACAACTTCTGCGTCAAAATTTGTGTAAGTTGTTTGGTCAGCTAAATTCACATCTCCATTACCGTCGATATATATCCCAACTCCATTGTCAGCAGGAATAGCATCAGTATTGAAAAAGAATTGCAATGATCCTTGTTGTAATGTAGTGTAAGTTGCACCGGTTGTTAAGTCATCCGGTCCCAGCGTTTCAATCCCATCGTCTGTTCCGCCTCCTTGACCAACAACCACGTGATTTCTGACGTATGCATCCCACTGAGCTGCAGATAATGCATCGATAAAGCCTTGAACTTTTGCTTCAACAGTTGCTTCATCATCACTTTCAGTCACACCTGCAGCAGCCTCAAAAGTTGCATTTGTAGGAGCAAATACGGTTAAATCCTGAACTGCTGTTAAAGCGCCTACGATTGTAGCTTCAGCAGCTTTTCCTTCGTCTGCTTTTGCAATCCCTTCAGCAAGAATAGAGAAATCAGCACCCAATAAAATTGGCTGAGCAACTGTTCCTAGTGTTGCAACGATTGCCGCACCAATTGTTGGTGGCACCATTACTACATCAATGATGTGAACTACGCCATTAGTAGCCTGGATGTCAGTAACACTGAATGTAGCGTTACTTGTAGCTCCTGAAATGATAGAAGGTCCTCCACCTACTTCAAAAGTTTCCCCTTGTAGTGTTGTAAAAGTTGCTCCTTCTACTAAATCTTCAGAGTTAATCACCTGACCAGCTACGTGGTAAGCAAGTACTGCAGTAGCAATATCCGTACTTACTGTGCTAAAGTCTTCAAGACCAAGTGTTCCAAGAAGTGTAGATAAAGCAGCATTTGTAGGAGCAAATAGTGTTAATTCTCCATCTGCTTTAAGAGAAGCATCAAGATCTACAGCAAGAAGTTCAGTTTCTAAAGATGATAGATTATCTCTACTTTCTAGAATCTGCCATATAGTTTCGGTTGCAATGACAACATCATCGCCATCATCGCTACAGCTTGATAGCGCAATAAATGATGCCATCACACCTATCAGTGTAAAAGCTTTGAAATACTTCAAAATCGATTTTTTCATTGTATTTGGTTTTAAGTTAACGTACGAATTTAAAATTAATTAATTAATCGTTTAAGTTGCGAATTGTTTGGTAACAAGACACATTTCATCACGAAAACGTTGACCTATATTCAAAATTATGTCTCAGCCACAGTTTAAACACTTCCCACATCTCAGACAAAAGCTCTTTGTTGTCGTCTTTGGTACAGAAACAAGGACTGGGAAGCTTTTTGATATTATCCTACTTTGGGCCATTTTATTAAGTGTTTTGAGTGTCATGCTGGAGAGTGTGAAAGAAATTCGTGAAGCATATGACTCACTATTCTTCATATCTGAGTGGTTTTTTACAATTCTCTTCACCATTGAATACCTGCTCAGAATATTTATTACGGCAGAACCTAAAAAATATGCTTTTAGTTTTTTTGGAATTGTCGACTTATTAGCGACCCTGCCCACATATCTCACGTTATTTATGGCCGGGGGTAGCTATCTGGTGGTCATAAGATCACTACGATTGTTGCGTATTTTCAGAATACTAAAGTTGGGTAGATATTTAAGAGAAGCCTCAGTTCTGTCCAATGCCCTTGCTGCTAGTCGCTACAAAATTTTTGTTTTTTTAGGGGCGGTATTCACATTAGCCATGATCATGGGCACGCTCATGTATATGATAGAGGGAGGTGAGAGTGGATTTACGAGTATTCCAAGAAGTATCTATTGGGCAATCGTAACGATAACAACGGTTGGATATGGTGACATTGCTCCACAAACGATAACAGGACAGGCATTTGCATCAGTATTGATGCTCATGGGTTATGCGATAATTGCTGTACCAACCGGAATTGTGACAACTGAAATCGCGCAAGCAGAAAAAAATCAGAAAAATGCTGAATCCTCAAAAAGGCAATGTGCAGCTTGTGGTAAAAAGGGACACGATAAAGAGGCAATTTTTTGTAGTAATTGCTCGGCAAAGCTCTAAGCAGAAGGCTTATTTCTAAAGGTTCGGATCACCAACCAGATAATCGAGATAGAAAACACAATTATCAGAAAAACATTAGAGGCATCAGATATTGTTAGTGTGTCCCACCACTCAGAAAATTTTGTTGGTTCGTTTCCTTCCATTCTTTTTTTGGGGTTAAATATAACACGCTAAACTGTACAATGGATTTCATTTTTTGTAACTTACATATTTAGAATTGTATTTATCCATGAATATGTTATTAATCACCTTATTATTATCTCTTACTCAATCACCAATTACGATTGCGAAGAAGAATGGAGATCAGATCGTGCTAACAGATGTCATGATTTATCAGACAGAAGAAATGGGCTCTCCAAATTCGATCAACTATTCTATAAGAGGTAAGAAAGAAAAAATAAGTGTAGATAAGGTAAAGCGAATCTCATTTAAGGAAACCATAGGCAAGAAAAAAGGAATTACCACATACCGCATAATTCTGGTTAAAAACAATAATGACAAATTGGAGGTGGAAATGAATCTCGTGAAGATAGAAGGGAAGGATAAGGAAGGAAAAACAGCTTCCATGAGCCTGAGTTCGATAGATAAGATTTCGTTTTAACCCATAGAATTCTATATTTGCGATCCCTATTTCTGCACTCGTAGTTCAACTGGATAGAATACCAGATTTCGGCTCTGGGGGTTGAGGGTTCGAATCCTTCCGAGTGCACATCAAACACCTATTATCGTAGGTGTTTTTTTATATCCATTTTTCAAAAAAAATGTAGAAACAGGAAGGATGAGAACCTTGGTTCGAAATGAAGCGAAGCGAATTCACGAGGGGTTTAGCGTATGGAAGTGTGTATGAGTAATCCTTCCGAGTGCACATCAAACACCTATTATCGTAGGTGTTTTTTTATATCCATTTTTCAAAAAAAAAGTAGAAACAGGAAGGATGAGAACCTTGGTTTGAAATGAAGCGAAGCGAATTCACGAGGGGTTTAGCGTATGGAAGTGTGTATGAGTAATCCTTCCGAGTGCACACCAAACACCTATTATCGTAGGTGTTTTTTTATATCCATTTTTCAAAAAAAAATGTAGAAACAGGAAGGATGAGCACCTTGGTTCGAAATGAAGCGAAGCGAATTCACGAGGGATTTAGCCTATGGAAGTGTGTATGAGTAATCCTTACGAGTGTACCAAAAACAAAAGCCCTGACGATGTTTTCGTCAGGGCTTTTTTCATTAGCAGTGATTATTGCGATTTTTTTTAATTCTTAGCTAAGTAAGACAAGCAAAACAATCACCGTCAATATGGATAGGAAAAATCTAACGTAACTCATAATTGATTTGTGTTTGTTGTCACTTTTAAGGCCATTATTTTCTTAGATACCCCCAATTGATTCTTTGAATAGGTCAATTATCTCGATAAATGAAGGGAATAGGTTCGATAACCTTCAATAAAGTTGGATGAGATACGGTGAGAAGTTTCCTTGGTTTCTTCAATTTCCCAGCTTTGGATGCTGTCACCGATTTCTACAAACAACCGAGTTTCTAGTCGATCCAGGTACCATTTTCCCATTACTCCCGGAGGATCAGAAGGATTACATTTTGAGGCACCTTCATTGATCTCATAGGTTCCGTTTAGATAGTAGGTTATAAAGTTGTCAGTGAGACAAGAGCGGGGGACAAGTGTGCCCAGTTCAATTTCAATCTCTTCGATTTGCCAGGTTTTACCAAATTCATCAGTCCCTGAAAAAAGTTGAGACCTGCTTTCAGGGCGAGGTGAATCTTCGACACAACTTATTAAAATAGTAGCTAAAAGGAATAAACGTAAAAAAGCCATAGTTGAGTGATTTACAACTATGGCAAGCTTTTATTTATTGACCCCTAAAGGGCAGAGACAGGAAATGTTATGAAAGGACCTCTTTTACCTTATCGGCAGCATCCTTTAACACGATTGCTGAAGTCACCTTTAAACCAGAATCTTCAATGATTTTTGCCCCTTCCTCGGCATTGGTTCCCTGAAGCCTTACAATGATTGGTACTGTGATATCTCCAATATTCTTGTAAGCTTCCACCACACCATTGGCAACTCTATCGCAACGTACAATACCTCCAAATATATTGATGAGAATTGCTTTAACGTTCGGATCTTTCAAGATGATTCTGAAGCCTGCTTCAACCGTCTGTGCGTTTGCGCCACCTCCTACATCCAGGAAGTTTGCTGGCTCACCCCCAGAAAGTTTGATGATATCCATGGTGGCCATCGCAAGGCCTGCGCCATTTACCATACATCCTACATTTCCATCTAGCTTCACATAGTTAAGTCCTGATTTTCCAGCTTCTACTTCCAAAGGATCTTCCTCTGATAAGTCTCTGAGTTCCGCTATGTTTTTGTGACGGTAAAGTGCATTATCGTCAATATTCACTTTAGCATCTACAGCAAGAATTTTGTTATCAGATGTTTTTAGTACAGGGTTTATTTCAAATTGCGAAGCATCAGTTCCCTCATATGCCTTATAAAGAGCGAAGATGAACTTTACCATCCCTTTAAAAGCATCACCTTCCAATCCAAGAGCAAAGGCAACTTTTCGAGCCTGGAATCCTTGAAGCCCTACAGCTGGATCAATCCATTCTTTAACGATTTTATCAGGCGTCTCTTCCGCTACTGTTTCGATATCCATACCCCCTTCAGTAGATGCCATGATCACGTTTTTCCCTGTGCCTCGATCTAGTAGAATTGATAAATAATATTCTTTTGGATCAGACTCTCCAGGGTAATAAACATCTTGTGCAATTAGTACCTTGTTTACTTTTTTTCCTTCTGCACCAGTCTGATGTGTAACCAATGTACCTCCCAGAATATCTTTTGCTTTTGGAGCCACCTCCTCAAGACTTTTCGCTAACACCACTCCATTAGACCCGGTCTCGTTTACTTTACCTTTTCCCCGGCCTCCGGCATGAATCTGAGCTTTGATTACATACCATTCTGTTCCGGTCTCCCTGTTCAATTCCTTGGCAGCTTCAACAGCTTTATCAGGTGTATCTGCAACTACACCTTCCTGAATAGTTACTCCGTAAGATTTAAGAATTTCTTTGGCTTGGTATTCGTGAATGTTCATTGGTTTAAATTTTCTGCGAAGCTAAATCATTGGTGACGGATAATCAAGTATGGAACTCTTCTGTTAACGTTTTTCTGGAGTATAATCATATCTTTGCCGCCATGCTGAAAGCGGAGAATATTCATAAATCCTATAACGACTTACAGGTACTCAAAGGAATTGAACTGCAGATAGCGAAAGAGGAGATTGTGAGTATTGTGGGAGCATCCGGAGCTGGAAAAAGCACATTACTTCACATCCTTGGTACATTGGATAGCCCTGATTCCGGAAGTCTGACACTAAATAATACACAGGTTTCTTCCTTAAACCAGAAAAAATTGGCGCAGTTTAGAAATGAGGAAATTGGTTTTATTTTTCAATTTCATAATTTGTTTCCAGAGTTTACAGCGCTTGAAAACATTTGCATTCCGGCTTTCATAAAAGGAACAAAGAATCCACAAAAAAGGGCACAGGAACTATTGGATATTTTAGGGCTTAAGGGGAGGAAAGAGCATAAGCCATCTGAATTATCTGGGGGCGAACAACAACGTGTTTCTGTAGCAAGGGCTCTTATCAATGCTCCTTCGATCGTTTTTGCTGACGAACCAAGCGGTAATCTGGATTCTCAAAGTGCAGATGATCTACACCAACTATTTTTTGATCTTAGGGAAAAAATTGGTCAGACCTTTGTCATCGTAACCCACAATATGGAATTGGCAGGTATGGCTGATAGAAAACTTGAAATAAAAGATGGAATTATAACTTCTTGATGCATTGAGTTCAGGAGTTAAATACATGCTTTTTGCTTCATTTACTTTTACACTTATGAAAGTCTGTGTGAAGTATCTGCCACACATTCCGGCTATCGAGATCATCCTTTTTCGCTCAGTCATCTCACTAGCCATCAGTCTGTTTTTCCTAACCCGTCAGAGAGTAAATATCTGGGGTAACAACAAAGCTGTTTTAATTGGTCGTGGTGTGGCCGGGGCAATAGCGTTGGTTATTTACTTTAGCTTATTGCAACAAATCCCTTTAGCAACAGCATCAACATTGCAATATTTAGCTCCAATTTTCACCGCTGTTCTGGGTATTTTTCTAGTTGGGGAAAAAGTCAAAAAAATTCAATGGTTGTTTTTTGCAACTAGCTTTGCAGGAATTTTAGTTATCCAGGGATTTGACCCCCGGATTACCTTTTGGCACCTGGTTATGGGCATTACCGCCTCACTTTTTATGGGTTTGGCTTATAACTTCATTAGAAAATTGAAAACCAGTGAGCACCCTTTAGTTATCATTTTCTATTTCCCGCTAATCATGTTACCAATTTCGGGTATATGGTCATTGTTTATTTGGGTTCAGCCAACCGGAATGGATTGGATATTCCTGATACTTGTTGGTATAACCACTCAAATTGCTCAATTTCTGATGACGAAAGCCTATCAAAAAGAGGAGCTCAATAAGGTGTCCATTCTTACCTACATCGGGATCATTTATTCACTAGCATTCGGTTTTTTCCTTTTTGATGAGACCTACAATTTGGTGACCTATGGGGGTATGGCATTGGTTCTAACAGGAGTCGTTTTTAACGTAATGTGGAAGCGAGGCTGATTCTTGATTTTCATTATACCTTCGGCTTTATTTGCACTAAAATTTAATAATCATGGGAAGAGCATTTGAATATAGAAGAGCTGCCAAAGAAAAGCGCTGGGATAAAATGAGTAAAGTATTCCCTAAGCTGGCTAAAGCTATTACCGTGGCAGCACGTGATGGAGGAATGGATCCTGAAATGAATCCCAAGCTCCGAACTGCTATTCAAAATGCTAAGGCAGAAAATATGCCTAAGGATAACATAGAAAATGCGATCAAAAGGGCAGCAGGGAAGGACATTGATGAAATTTCTGAGGTGACGTATGAGGGTAAAGGTCCCCATGGAGTTCTTGTTTTTGTCGAGTGTGCTACTGATAACACCACAAGAACGGTAGCAAACGTCAAATCCTATTTTAATAAGGCAGGAGGAAGTTTTGTTCCGAACGGATCACTAGAGTTCATGTTTGACAGAAAAGCCGCTTTCGAATTTGAAAAAACTGAGGGTATGGATATTGAAGAACTCGAGCTTTCACTAATCGATGGTGGATTAGAGGAAATTGAGGAAAATGAAGGAATGATCTACGCGTATGCAGATTATACCCAGTTTGGTGAGATGAGTAAGGTTCTGGAAGATCTGGATATTGAAGTGAAAAAGGCTAATCTAAAGCGAATCTCAAATAATCCGGTTGAATTTAGTGATGAACAACTAGAGGAGATCGAAAAGATGCTAGACAAGATTGAAGATGACGATGATGTTCAGGCTGTGTATACCAACATTGCCTGATCTAAGATTTTATACGCATAAAAAAAGGGAGCATATGCTCCCTTTTTATTTTCTAGTAAACCAGAATTAAGCAATCTTGCTGATTAAGTCAGCAGTTCTTGCGGAATATCCAGCCTCGTTATCATACCATCCCACCACTTTTACCAACGTGCCCTGGCAAGAAGTAAGCTTTGCATCGAAGATGTTTGAATGAGGGTTTCCAACGATATCAATGGATACGATGGGATCTTCGGTGTATTCAAGAATTCCTTTCATTGGTCCTGTCGCAGCAGCTTTCATTGCAGCATTCACTTGCTCAGCCGTTACCTCTTTCTTAACCACAACTGTAAGGTCGGTCAATGAACCAGTAGGAGTAGGGACTCTCATGGCAATACCATCAAGCTTACCATTAAGGTGTGGAAGTACTAATCCAACAGCTTTTGCAGCTCCTGTAGAAGTAGGAATGATTGACAAGGCTGCAGCTCTCGCCCTTCGCAAATCCTTGTGAGGTGCATCCTGAATATTCTGATCGGAAGTATAAGCATGGACGGTGGTGATATAGCCTTTCTCGATCCCGAACGCATCATCAAGTACTTTAGCCATTGGAGCTAAGCAGTTGGTGGTACAAGAAGCATTTGAAAGGATTGTCTCATCTCCAGTTAGCGTGTCTTCATTTACTCCAAGCACAACAGTAGGAATATTTCCTTTTGCTGGTGCAGAGATTACAACCTTTTTAGCTCCGGCGGTTAAGTGGCCTCCGGCTCCAGCTTCGTCAACGAAAAATCCGGTAGACTCAAGTACGATTTCTACACCAATTTTACCCCAGGGAAGGTTTTTAGGATCACGCTCTGCTGTAACAGGAATAGCTTTTCCATTTACGATGATATGATTATCATCCGCTTCTACAGTACCAGGAAATCTTCCATGGTTAGAATCATATTTTAAAAGGTGAGCTAGCGTATGAGTATCTGTTAGGTCATTTATCGCTACTACTTCTACGTTATCCTTTTCAAGGAGAGCTCGGAAGCTAAGTCGTCCGATGCGTCCAAATCCGTTAATACCAATTTTTGTTGACATGTGATCTTGCTTTGATTTTGAGGTGCAAAAGTAAACCCTCTAGCTGAGGTTTTCAATTTTGAACCTAATGATTATCAACCATTGATATCTATGTCAGCGCCATTTATATTAAAATACTTCTTCAAGCCTTTAACTTTAAGTAAATAGCGTGTGTAAAATCTATAAAATAAGAAATGAAAAAATTTAAGAACCTATCGATAATAATGTTAGCGTTGATGGTTTGCACTACTGCTTGTACCGGTGACGGAAGTAGCGCAGATGAGCTATCAGTTGATTATGAAAAATTTACACTAGATAATGGGTTAGAGGTTGTTCTTCATGAAGATAAATCAGATCCCATCGTAGCGGTATCTATCCTTGTCCATGTAGGATCAAATAGAGAGAAACCAGGAAGAACAGGATTTGCCCACTACTTTGAGCACATGTTATTTCAACGTTCCGAGAATGTACCTGATGGCGGATTCTTCAAGAACATTAACGAATGGGGAGGGACCTTCAATGGAGGAACCTGGACAGATGGAACCATCTATTTCGAAGTGGTACCTAAAGATGCTCTAGAGAAAGTTCTGTGGATGGAATCTGACAGAATGGGATTCTTCATAAATGCTGTCTCTTTAGCAAGTTTGGAAGGTGAAAAACCAGTTGTTCAAAACGAAAAAAGACAAAGGGTTGATAATCAGCCATATGGTCATACGCAAAGTGTAATATTGAAAGCAATTTACCCAGAAGGACATCCTTATAACTGGACTGTTATAGGCGAGCTAGAGGACCTTCAAAATGCTACTCTCGATGATGTGAAAGAATTCTATCAGCAGTGGTATGGACCGAATAACGCGACCTTAGTAATTGCTGGTGACATTGATAAGGAGGGTGTAAAACAGATGGTGGAAAAATATTTTGGTGAAATCCCATCTCGTGGAATAGATACTCCAATGGATCCTCAACCTGTTGCCCTGAATGAGACTAAGGTTTTTTACTACGAAGATAATTTCGCACAACTTCCGGAATTAAGAATGACATTTCCTTCTGTTGAGCAATATCATCAAGATCAGTGGGCATTGGATGCGTTGGGTCAAATTCTATCCGATGGAAAGAGAGCTCCATTATATAAAGCAGTTGTGGAAGAGGCTAAAGTGGCCCCAGGTGTATCATCTTACAACAGTTCGAACGAATTAGCAGGAACCTTTACCATTAGAGTGAGAGCTAATGCTGGTACTGATTTAGATTCAGTTAGATCTGTGATAAACCAATCATTAGCAGATTTTGATAAGAATGGGTTTGATATTAAGGACCTTGAACGAATTAAGGCTGGTCTTGAAACCAATTTTTACAATGGAATAAGTAGTGTGCTTGGAAAGGCTTTTCAGTTGGCTAGCTATAATGAATATGCTGGAGATCCTGGCTTTATTGAACAAGACATAGCTAATATAAAGGCAGTTACTCAAGATGATGTGATGAGGGTCTTTAGAAAGTATATCAACAATAAAAATCATGTGGTGACCAACTTTGTACCTAAAGGATCGGCAGACCTTGCTATGGATGGCGCTGTTGCAGCAGATATTAGAGAAGAGGGGATCAATGAGTTTGGGCAAAGTGAAGTAATCGAAGAAGAAGGTGACTTTATCATTGTGAAAACGGAATCATCTTTTGATCGTACGAAGGAACCTGAATTTGGTGAAAAACCTTTGGTCACTCCACCTACGATATGGACATCTCAAACGGCTAATGGGATCGATGTTTATGGTGTTGAAGCTAACGAACTACCACTTGTTAATTTTTCAATGAGAATAATGGGAGGTCATTACCTTGATGATATTAATAAAATAGGAGTCGCTAACCTGATGACTGATATTATGATGGAGGGAACGGCAAACAAAACACCTGAAGAGCTTGAAGATGCGATCGGACAATTGGGGGCTAACCTGAATATGTTCACATCAAACGAGTACATCCAGGTATCTGGAAACTGTCTTTCACGAAATTTTGAGGCAACAATGGAACTTGTTCAAGAAATACTCCTTGAGCCACGATGGGATGAAAAGGAGTTTGAGAGGATTGTTAATCAAACGCTGCAAACAATTAAGCAGAGAGAAACAAATCCTAATTCTATTGCTACTGTAGTAATGAATAAAAAACTCTATGGTGAAAATCATATCCTGGGTCACCCGGCTATAGGATATGAAGATCATGTAAAGGGAATTACGATTGATGATTTAAAGGATTTTTATAACACGAACTTTGCTCCAAATGTGACTAATTATCATGTTGCAGGGAATGTTTCTCAACAACGAGCGATCGATGCGTTAGGGAGGCTGAAAACTGAATGGACAGTGAAAGAGATTTATATGCCGGTATACGAAGTGCCTGCTGTTCCTGATAACCCAGAAGTGTATTTTGTTGATGTTCCGGATGCTAAACAGTCTGTTATTCGTATTGGACGTTTAACAGTTTCTTCGGACGATCCGGCATACAATGAAATTATGGTGGCGAATGACCGTCTTGGCGATGGGTCTTCAGGTAGGCTATTCCAGGTGCTGCGAGAAGAAAAGCAGTTTACTTATGGAGCCTATTCATTTCCAGGTCGTAATGTGATGGCTCCAAGTACATTCACTGCTTTTTCAAGTGTAAAGTCTTCCACTACTAAGGATGCATTGGATACTTTTAAAGATGTCATTGGAAACTATGGGGATACTTATTCAGAAGAAGATCTGAATAAAACTCAAACATCAATGATTAAGGAAAACGCAAGGAACTTTGAGACGTTGTTTAATCTCTTAGGCATATTACAAAATATTAGCACATATGGACTTCCTCAGGACTATATTAATCAGGAACAAAAAACAGTTACAAACTCAACGGTAGAGAGTATTCAAGCTACAGCAGATGAGTATTTTGATCTAACCAACTATATTTTTGTTATTGTAGGTGATAAAGCCACTCAGCTTGAGCGACTAAGAGTGGAAGGTCCTGGTGATCCTGTCCTGGTAGATAGATACGGAAATGACGCAGGAGTAATGTGATACTGACATTTTAATTTTGATAAGACCCATCTGGAAAACCGGATGGGTCTTTTTATGTACTAGTAATACCATGTTTGAAAATCTAAAATTTCCTATTCCACTGGATGAATCACGTTTTGATGAATGGCTAGTTCAGGGGAGAGCCAGTAAGATCCGATATAATTACCTGGTTGTTCTCTGGGATGAATCAGAAAAAGATTACAGACCCGTTTATTTGTCAGAAAGAACTGATCTTGAAAAATACATCGACGATACAAATAACATCAGCAGCGTGCCCGTAGCTGGATATGATATTTACTCAGAGTCTAAAATAATGTAGGCCCTGAATTGGAATGGGTAGTCATGGTAAGATCCATATGCATGCGCACATCCCCTCATGAATTCCACTTCGTTCCATTTCGAACCTACAGTTCTCATCCGCTTATTGATACAAAAAAAAGCAACCCTTGTTAGGTTGCTTATAAAGAGGCGCTGAGCGGATTAGTTTATACGCACCTGCATGCGCACATCCCCTCATGAATTCCACTTCGTTCCATTTCGAACCTACGGTTCTCATCCGCTTATTGATACAAAAAAAAGCAACCCTTGTTAGGTTGCTTATAAAGAGGCGCTGAGCGGATTAGTTTATACGCACCTGCATGCGCACATCCCCTCATGAATTCCACTTCGTTTCATTTCGAACCTACGGTTCTCATCCGCTTATTGATACAAAAAAAGCAACCCTGTTAGGTTGCTTATAAAGAGGCGCTGAGCGGATTAGTTCATACGCACCTGCATGCGCACATCCCCTCATGAATTCCACTTCGTTCCATTTCGAACCTACGGTTCTCATCCGCTTATTGATACAAAAAAAAGCAACCCTGTTAGGTTGCTTATAAAGAGGCGCTGAGCGGATTAGTTCATACGCACCTGCATGCGCACATCCCCTCATGAATTCCACTTCGTTCCATTTCGAACCTACGGTTCTCATCCGCTTATTGATACAAAAAAAAGCAACCCTGTTAGGTTGCTTATAAAGAGGCGCTGAGCGGATTCGAACCTGTTATGGTTATATGTAATATGCTGATATACAGTGAGTTATAAACATTACATGCCTTGTAAGTGTTCAAAAAGTACATATTTTGCGACATACTTTCGCGACATGGTTGTTATAAAGTCCTCCACTCACCCTGAAACTATAATTTATCCTTTACCTCTTGAATTGAATTATTAATATCGTCTAAATCACATACTGAGCTTTTTATGTCGGAAGCATAAGAATAAATTCTGTTTAGTTCATCATAAATACTACCAAGCTGACCATCGATGTTTTTGAGGTACTTGATAATTTTTTCACCTTGTTCTTCTGTCATTGTAGTTAGTGGTTTGATTTAAGATAAAAATAAAATAATTTACATATTCCTCAAAATCCCATCTTTCATTATAATATTATTGCGAGAAGAATGACCGAACTTGAAAGGAAACAACGGCGAAATAGATTCTACTTCTATGTGATATTCTGGCTCATATCTGTAGCACTCTTTTTCTATATGGGCTACTCTTTAGGACTAGCTAAAGGGGAAAGCAATCAAATACTAAACAACCAAAGAACGGCCACTATTGAAGCTCATTCAACACCTTCTGCAAGGGTCCCGAAATAGCCTTAATTCGTTCCACGTTCTCACAAAAGTTAATTATATGCTGCCACTTTATAAGCTTTGACTCTAAGTGAATATCATCCTTCCAGCCACTATTAGAATCAGATTGATAAAAATGTTCTTGTCCGTTGTTTCTTGTTATATCCATACCGCACAGATAGACAGGACCGGAAGTGATATAACTAGCTAACCACGTGCCGAACATGCCCGTATCAGATACGCCGAGGGGATGCAGTATATTAATAGGAAATTCATTTAGACAGTAGTAATCCGTCCATTTTAGATTAACACTTATTTTAGGGCATGAGCAGCTAATGGTTATACTTCGAAAGGCAATGCTTTTAATCATATCGGGATCATCAATAAATGCCATATAATCAGGACTACATAATCTAAATGCATGATGATTACATGATATTAAAAGACAGTCCTCTGGGATTTGCGCCATATCTGATGGTAATGAAGGGCCACCACCAAGAACGGCCACCGGTTGCGATGTTTTCCGATATAGCTCCGATATATCGGGTTTATCTTTTGATATGGTTTCAAACTCAAAAGAAGCTGAGCAGGAAGTCATTACCGGGTTACCTGGGACTATCGGGATTTTCCGTGCTATTTGTGGCATGGCATATATTGACTTTTATTGAATAACCTTAAAAAACCCCTTACTCCAACCGTTTAGCAAGGGGAAACCTTCCTAGAGGTTTTTAAATAAGATCTAATGGATCTACTTCATCATTTTGTAATTCGTGCTTTTCATTGATACCTAAAGCTTTCATGCAGCACAATATTTGATGGTGAGTATCTTTTATTATACCAATAACAGGATGCGGCTTTTCTTGCTTAAACCTATCGGTGACGGTAAGCTTTTTATGTTTCGCTCTGTAGGCTTCAATCTCCTCTTGTGCCTGGTTCATCATCTCCAGGTTATCCCCAAGTAGATTTAGTAATTCATTGCTCGCGGTAGAACTTATGTCATAAGAGGTTCTAATGGCGTCTAAGCGTTCTTCTGTGGATGCTGATAGTTTCATGTGGTGGAATTTTAAACTTTAATTTTGACCGGTGAATTGATAATGGGTGGAATTTTTAATCTGAAAACACGCCGCACAAATGAAAAGGGGGGGATTGGGTTTCGAGGGATTTTACCCCTAGTTTCCTGATTCCCCCCTTCCCCCTTACCAACTACTCAATTAAAATGAACAGAATAATTAATCATTAATATCTTATTCTCTTTTCGTATTCACGTTTAGGAATGAAGTTATTTAAGCCCTTTATTACTGTCTCCGGGATGTAATAGCATTGGCCTTTATATAGCTTGAATGTCACTCCCTTTATATTTAGTACCATTGACTGCTTACAGTATGCCGGCGCTGCTCTTATTTCATCCTTTCCTAGTGCGTACATTTCTGCAATGCAAACTGATTTCATTCCAGCCCTTTGGACAACAACCTCATCAACTAAGCCTTTCTTTTCTTTTAGGTTCATGGATTATCTTTTTCTTAAAATAAAGGTGGAGGGTAAATGGAAAGATCCCCCTCACACCTTAAACTCAATTAATGGACAATTAAAAGAATCCTAAACCTCTTCAAAGTCTTTCTTGAAGCTTTCTAAAGCTCCCTCTGGTAGTTCCTTTACCTTATATTTTTTACCGTGTACTACTGAGAACTTCTCACCATCATTAACGATCTGGAAGTTTCTCAATGCAACTACAGATGATACTTTCTTATTCTTTGTCATTGTTGTTTCGTTTGTTTCACCGTCCTCAAATAGTTCTTCTTTGATCGTGTGATATAATTCCTGTGGCACTTTACTTAGGTCTATTACTTGCATAAGCGATTGGTGTAAAGTCTTTACTGAATTGCTCAAAAATCAATCGGGGTACTCTGTAAAATTTCCCCCGATAGATGGACAGTTTGTATCCTTTCACTATAATTTGGAAGTTGCGTTTGGCAAGGACTGGAGCGCATTTGATTGACTCCAGACCATCCAAACACATACAGACAATAGCTATGCTATCATCAAACTCCATTACGCTGATGCGATGTATCTCATAAGTGAGAAATGTTCTGCATTAGTTATCTGAACATCCAATCGGAATGTCACTCTAAATACTACCTGATCATAGTCTGATTTTCGATAAGGATCAGTAAATACAGTAGGCTGCAATCTCATTCCGATAAGTAGGTTTCTAAAGTCTCCCATTACCGATTCAGATAGCGCCGTTCCAGATCCTACAGTTTCAGTAATTGAAAGCGCTTGCGATGCAAACTCCTGAACGTCACTAATAAAGTCTGGCTTTTGTAGTGGTTGTCCTTCACTGTTTCCGGTTACTAGCTTTGCATAATCACGCAACGTTCTTGGATGGTGAATAGCAGATAGGTTCTCAACAGATCCTTTAGCATTCATGATCTCATACTTGGCATCTATTAACTCGCTGAAATCTGTAGGAGCTGCACCAGCACCAGAGCCAAAGTCTACTGTATTGATACCGGATTGATTGACAATACCTGTAGGCTGATTACTTGCGCCCGTACCTACCAAAGAAATCTTGTCAATCTCTTCACCGGCAGCAGCCAAGCAAATCTCTTCAAGCTTCTGGTCTGTGTTCAATCCATCCTGGAGTAACTCATTAGGTACTTCGAACAATACCGCACCCTTTTTGGGTGTGAACTTCACCTCACCAAATACCGGATCGCTCTCTGATATTTGAGCGTTCTGGCCATAGTATCCAAAGGTTGGCAAGGTGTTTACCTTCGCCCATGAAAAAGTATCTGCCGCAATGTTACTGAGATCCACAACCGTTGCACCTGCTTGCATTACGGAGCTATAATTCATCAACGCTCCATAAATCTCATTAGCCGTATATGATGGAACAATATATCCCCCTTCGCTATCGGTCGTGGTGGATAGATCCCTGAACATCATTTCTTCATTTTGATTCTTAGGATCTTTAGTGGCTGCTAATCGTAGCAACTTTCCGAGCGTTCGTTTTTCTGGCTTCTTATCATCCTTTTGTCGTGTATAGATAATATTAAAGTCATCAACATTACCGGTAGCAGTTGGTGAACTAAAGCCGTTATTCTTGGCTCGTTCTATTCTCTCCTTCTCTACCTCTTCAAAGTCTCTAAGCTCTTCACTTAGCTCTTCAATCTTTGCTTTAGCACCTTGCCATTGTTTCTTTTCTTCTGGCGTTCGTGTGCGCACTTCATTATCGCATTTTGTATTTATTTTCTGGATGATTTGACGCTGTTCTGCTATCTCCTCATTCAGTCTTTTTATGTTGTCAAACATTTGAAATTCAATTTATTTGTTTAATAAGAATACCCTGATAAATACCATTTGGTGTTCATCATAGGGTTTTTGAATAGTCTTTACCTGTAAGCTGTTTTCTTAGCGCCTGGATTTCTTTACAGTTGGAACGATAAAGTTTCTCATCCTCTTCCGTTAGGAAAATTTGGCTTAGTAGTATTTCGTTCTCACATTCCAGATAATGAATGGAGGCTTTTATTTTTTGTTCGTGGCTTTGGCGTGGTAAGTGGGTGGTGGCGGTGGCTGGTGTCATTTTTTCGAACTCGATAGAAAAATTTTAAGACTCTGCAAAAAATCACCTGTAATCACACATGCATTATCTGCCAGGATTGACTCTCTTAAGTTTGTAACAGGCCCAGATCCCCAAAACCTTTCTTCACTAATACCAGATTTATCTTTATACTGAACAGCAATACAATTCAAGGATCTCATAAAGATAATTTTGTGAATACTATCGACATCATTTTTCTCAGGAATGCTTAAAATGTAGTGGAGGTAGTCTATAAAATTAGCCATTGGCAGCTTAGTATTATCACCCCATTCCATCGCTATTGGTACTTTAACAACTTTTGTAATTCTTTCAATAATTACTGGATTTCCAACACTTACAAAATTTCTTGATTTTAATATCTCAGATACCTGTGTATGACCATACGACATTCCAAGAATGTATAATAAAAACGCTACATCTTTCTCGTTAACTTGTGCAGCTTGGCCAGACGGAAATTCTCGAGTTGTATCTATAAAATATGGTTTTTTTCTAATCTCAGTTAAGACCTTAAATACTTTTGATCTACTGAAGTACTGAATCAGCCAATCCCTTAATCTTGTAATTTTCATACACCCTTTAATGGTTATTATTATTGCAATTTACTTAAATAACTAATATATAGGTCATTTATAGATGTTAAATATCAACCATAAGTGGTTGATTTAATTTCTTTTTACTATCTTTGAGGTACGGGATAAAACAAATAAGGAGCAAATGACAACAGAATGTAAATCACCAACACATGCAATTAGAGAGCTATCCAGCCGCCTGGACAAAGCAGAAGATAGTTTAGCAAAGATTCACCATCATCTTTTTAATGATCCGGTTTCAACTCATGCAGCTTATACACTCCAAGAATTGACGGACTGGATAAGTATTCCCACTATTTACAAGTACGAAAAGGAGGGTAAAATAAAGCTTACTAGGGTAGGCGGTAGCGAGAAGAGATCGGGACGTGTCTACGTCATGAAAAAAGAGTGGAACAGATTCATGAATGAAAATTGGACAATATGAATGCAATTGAAATATTAAGAGATACCGCAAAACAATCCGATATTGTCGAGCATATCGGTAGATACGTAACATTAAAAAAGGTCGGTAAAAATTACAGAGGACTTTGTCCATTTCATGATGAAAAGACACCAAGTTTTTATGTGTCACCGCATGGATTTTTCAATTGCTTTGGCTGTGGCGAAAAGGGAGACATAATCACCTTTGAAAGTAAGTACAACAAAAGAGATTTTGTTAATTCTCTTGAATCTATAACAGGAGAAAAGGCGGTTTCCACAACATTTAAAGTTCCCCAAAAGAAGAAACTTAAAGACGTTGATTTATTGGATAAGCTTTATGAGACTGATCCGATTTTAGTTGAATGCCTGAGTGAACATTGTCTGAATAACGAAGTAAACCTTTTCGATTATATCCTTTCATATCAGGACTATGATTCCAGTATCTCAAGACTAAAGAAACTTATTAATGATTTGCGCTTATGAGTAATACAGATAAAATGAAAGCGCTATTAAGTCAAAGCGAGACGCACCGACTAAATGAAATGATTGCGGACGCTGTAATAGAGTTTGATGGAGACTATAAAAAAGGAGAGTCGGCCATCCAATTTGAGGTAAATGATGAGCAAGTAATTTTCGGGACTTTTGGAAACTTCTCGGTAATTACCGGAAAAGCCAAAAGCCGAAAGTCATTCTTTATAACATACTTGGTTAAGGAGTCTATTTCTGCCGGGCATAAGGTTTTAGTGTTTGATACTGAGCAAGCCAGTTATAAGGTGCATGAAAACTTATTAAGAGCTACAGGTAACATTCCTAACGATCAAGTAGAATATTATGCCTTAAGAAAATTCAACCCGTCAGAACGCAAGGAAATAGTTGAGAAGCTTATTTATGAAAGCGATATGAATATCGTTTTTATAGATGGAATCCGTGATTTGGTCAACTCTATTAATGATGAAGAAGAGGCAACTAACATTTCAAGCTGCCTGCTCAAATGGACAGAGGAAAAGAATATCCACATTGTTACGGTATTGCACCAAAACAAAGGTGACAATTTCGCTAGAGGTCACATAGGGACAGAGCTACAGAATAAAGCCGAAACCGTGGTGAGCATAAGCAAAGACGACAGGGACAAAGATCAGTCAGTTGTCGAGCCTGTTCACATGAGGGAAATGGAATTTGATCCATTCTCATTAAATGTGTCTCACACCGGAATACCTGGATTGACAGAATACATCCAAACTTCTACAGAGAAGAAGAAAAAACGACCGGAGCAGTTTGATATAGCTGAGCGAAAAGAAATCATCCTCATGGTTAAGGAGGTTGCTAAAGAGTGGTCGTCCTATTCAGACCTGTGGAGACAGATAAAAGAGGCATGCGGTAGATGGGGTATTGTCATAGGTGACAACATCGCAAAAGATTGGCTAAGTGCTATGAAGCAAGATCAGTTTATCGAGAAATCTAATAGTAAATATTACATCACTGTTTAACCAGTTTAGTTACCCCTATATATAGGGGGTAACTTAAACTAAACCGGTTTAATAGACCAGTTTAAACCACTTAAACCGATTATAGAAACAACAAACAATTAATATTATGAACACATCAAAAGAAGCGTTGGCCACTTACATAAGAGATGGCATTGAGTATGGATTTTTTAAAGATCCTGAACACGAAAGTAACGAGATAATCAAGCGAATGGATACCATGGAGGAAGTCGGGTATGTGGTAGATAGAAAGAGTATCAATGAGAAACTGAAAGATCATGTGCCCCTGAAAATGGAATGGGCTGGATAGAAAGGCTATGAGTAAAACAATTATCTATAATAGTTTTCCTCCACTCCTAAAAGTATCCGGTGAAAATATCCGGGTACTGTTGGAGCTGGATAGCAAAGAGACTGTAAAAAAAAGACTCCAGGAATGGGGTATCAGTGTAAAAGACGGCTATGTACTAACAGATGATATATTGAACAGATTTAGAAACATATCTGTAACCACCACAGGATATAACTATACTTATAGTAATACATCAAGTGGTCTAAGTTTTAAAGAGTTTAAATCGGGTGATGAATCAATTGATAATCTATGAAACCACTTCAAATTCCAAAGCGCTACAGACAATCCAGAGAGGGAATGTATGTTCGCTGCAATAAGCGCTGTGTTAATGTGACAGACAAATGTTGTCTTTCTGGTAAAAAGCTACACACGTGCAAGTATGGTGATAAGCACCAGTTTCTAAGTAAGGTGTATGATCCGGTTACTGGCAAAATGAAACATGGCAAGTCATGGCCTAAAGATTTGAGGGATTTCACAGACTTTCAAAAGCTGCATTTGGAGCTCAAGAAACAAAACGATAAATCTATAATTACCATCAATGAAAAGCCCGGACTACTCACACAATGCATGAAGATGTATGCGGCGTGGATAAAAGATATTGATGTACCTACCTATGAGAGAAAGAACAATACAGAGCATTACACCAGGGGTGAAATTAGACACCTGAAAAACCTAAAGGAAGCGCTGGCATCTAAAGAAGTCAATGCTGATTATTTGGTGATAACTGAGTTCAATAAAAAGCATGTTGAAATCATATATGATTACTTAACTGGTAGGTTCAGTAATAAGTCATTCAATCATCAATTAGCAACTTATAGAAGATTTTTTGCCTATTTGATAGACTTGGAATATCCATTGGTTAATCACTTCAAAAAAGTAAAACCACTACCCACCAAAGCAAAGAAGGAAGTTGTTTCAATTGAGGAATTTAAAAAGCTCTGTTCCATCGTAACACCTGAAGCTGGTGTCAAATTCAAGTCAAAAAAGGAGGGAGGGAAAACAAAGGTTTTCCGGGCACACCTTTACACCGATTATTTAATCAATGGATGGGCATTTGAATTATACACCGGATGCAGGTATGAAGAAATCCAAACCATTAAAGTGAAAGATATTAAGGAGGATCACATAGCAACTAAAGATCATAAGGCATCCAGAAAGAAAAAGGAAGATGTAATAAGGCTAATCCCAATGATAGATGAGTTAAGGGATCTATGCGCAAGACTTTCAAAGGGATCATCGCCCGATGACTATTTGATAGCTCCAAAGGAAACGAACCGAAAGAACGTTACGAGTAAGTTATCCGTGGGTTTCACCCATTATTGGGCGCAAGTATCAGACAGGAAGGATGTGACGTTCTACAGTCTTAAAAACTCATACGCTACTGAAATGGTGAAAAGATTCGGTGATAAAGTAAACCTTCATCTTGATTTTAATACCACCATGAAAAACTATGTAAACGAATTGGAGTTGATCAAGACCTTTAATGTCCCGTTGTATGGATAGGCAATTTCGCGACATGATTACAAGGCATATAATCCCCCTATAAAGAAAAAACCGCCTATACGTTAAGTAAGGACGGTTTTACTTGAGGCGCTGAGCGGATTCGAACCGCTGTAAAAGGTTTTGCAGACCTCTGCCTAGCCACTCGGCCACAGCGCCATATAGTTGATGCAAAAGTAGAAAAAAAGAGCCATCCGTCCGTAGACGAATGGCTCAAATTGAGATTATTTCTCTTCCTCTTTTTTAGCTTTCGCCTTAGTGGTCTTCTTAGGAGAAGATTTTCCAGCGTCTTCCATTTTGTCTTTCAATGCAGAAAGCGCATCAAGGTCACCTAGTGTAGACTTCTCAACTTCTTTGTTGATTTTATCTAGCGTGTTACCCTTCTTACCTCCGCCACCACCAGTAGCGGCTTTTTTCGTAGAAGCTGCTTTTGGTTGCTCTGCATCCTTATCCCAAATAGAAGTATGAGAAAGAACAATTCGTTTATCGTCTTTAGAGAACTCTAGTACTTTAAACTCAAGTGTTTCGCCTTCAGAAGCGGTAGTTCCGTCTTCTTTCTTAAGGTTTTTAGTCATCACCTGACCTTCAAGTCCATAAGGAAGCTCAACTGTAGCAGTTTTATCTGTTACACTAGTTACCGTACACTTATGAGTAGATCCTTTTGTGAATACTGTCTCGAAAGTATCCCATGGATTTTCTTCAAGGTGCTTATGGCTAAGAGCAAGTCTTCTGTTCTCTACATCCAGCTCCATCACTTTCACTTCCAACTCATCACTTACCTTCACGAATTCAGATGGATGCTTGATTTTCTTAGTCCAGGAAAGATCAGAAACGTGAACTAATCCATCAATACCTTCTTCAAGTTCGATGAACAATCCAAAGTTTGTTAGGTTACGAACAGTTCCTTTGTGCTCCGTTCCAACAGCATACTTAGTAAGAACATCTTGTTTCGTCCATGGATCTTCTGTAAGCTGCTTGATACCAACAGACATTTTTCTTTCATCTCTGTCAATTGTCAATACTACAGCTTCGATTTCGTCACCTACGTTAATGAAATCAGATGGATTTCTAAGGTGTTGAGACCATGACATTTCAGAAACGTGGATTAAACCTTCAACTCCAGGAATGATTTCAAGGAATGCACCATAATCAGCAACATTCACAATCTTACCTTTCACATTAGATCCTACATCGATATCCTTATCAAGTGAATCCCAAGGGTGATCAGTAAGCTGCTTCATACCAAGAGAAATTCGTTGCTTGTTGTCATCAAAATCCAACACTACAACATTTACCTTCTCATCTAATGAAAGTACTTCCTCCGGATGATTGATACGTCCCCATGAGATATCTGTGATGTGTAGTAGCCCATCAACACCTCCAAGATCGATGAATACACCGAAGTTGGTCATGTTTTTGATTACTCCTTCAAGTACCTGACCTTTTTCAAGGTTGTTCAGGATTTCAGCTTTTTGTTCTTCTAGATCTTTCTCGATCAATACTTTGTGAGAAACTACTACGTTATCGTTCGTGTAGTTAATTTTCACAACTTTCACCTCCATAGACTTACCAACGAATACGTCAAAGTCTCTGATCGGCTTAACATCGATTTGTGAACCAGGAAGGAATGCTTCTACACCGTATACGTCTACGATTAGACCTCCTTTAGTTCTTCTCTTCACAAATCCTTCAATTACTTCGTCATTATCAAGAGCACCCTGGATTGATTCCCATGCTTTAACGATTTTAGCTTTTCTTCTGGAAAGAACCAGCTGACCGTTTGCGTTTTCCTGCTCTTCAATATAAACCTGTACTTCATCACCAGCTTTCAAATCGGGCATATCTCTAAACTCTGAAAGAGATACAAGACCGTCTGACTTGAAGCCGATATTAACAATTACTTCTCTATCTGTAATGCCAACAACAGTACCTGAAATAAGCTCTTTTTCAGTAATCTCTGTTAAGGTATCCTCATAAAGCTTTTCCATTGCTTTACGATCCTCCTCAGAGTACTCATCGTCAAAACCTCCATCACTATCAAAATCAAAGTCATCTTCCTCCATTACTGGAGCAGGAACTTCTTTCTTAGCTTTCGGCTCTGCTTTCTTCTCTTCCTTTTTCTCAGCCTTTGGTTCTTCTGATTTAGCTTTTACCTCTTCCTTATCAGCTTTTACTTCTTCCTTTTCGACTTTCTTAGTTTCAGCCTTAGGTTCCGCTTTCTTTTCCGCTTTTGGTTTGGTTTCTTTTTTAGCAGTTGTTTTTGAAGTTTCTTCTTTCACTTCATCTGCTTTTTTTGTTGCTGCCTTTTTTGTTGTGGTTTTTTTAGCAGCAGGTGCTTTTGCTTTGGTTTCTTTTTCCTCAGCTTTAGCAGTTTCTTCTTTCTTTGCCATAATAAAAAATGACTCCCATAAAATACACTGTGTTAGTTGGAGTCAGCGCTAACCAGCATTTTTGTTAAACATCTTTTGGAATAAACCAAAAACGCTCCGTTCGGAACGGAGCGCAAATTTAGATGATTTATTAGAAAAAACTGATATCAATGCTTATTCTTCTCCAAAAAATACCGGAGCAATATCAGCTGGTTCTTTCAGTTTTTTCAATTGCTTTTCAATTGGACGGGTATTGTCTTCTCTACTGTAATAGATAAGTCGCCCGTATACCTTATCAATTTGCTTTAGTACAAGGTATCTTCCGTTATAGTCTGCTGCAGGGAGATTGCTTAGTTTACTTTTTTGATCCTCTACGAGTACCTGACCTGCTTTGTAGATCTTACTTTTTACTGCTGAGGTCGTAGTTGAATATGTTGAGTTGTATGAGTTAAATACCTCTTTTTCTACAAAATATTTTGATTCGACTGTTTTTGCTCTTTTTTCAAGTTGAGCCTCTAAAGCCAGGTAATCATCTTTTGTAATGGATGAATTAGTTGTCGAAGTTGCGATCTTAACATCCTCTCCGGGGGAATTAGGTGTATCTGTATCGGTTTGTGCTACTCCAATAGCAACTATTAAGAAGGAAAAAAAACAAAATAGGGTGCGCTTCATTTCTGATAAATTATTTTTGACGAAATAGTTAAGTCGCGAATATAAAATTGATATGATGAGATACACCACCATTTACCTAATCCTTTTTGCCATTCTTATAAGTTGTACTGAAAAAGCAGAGCCTGAGGTGTCAGCTGATCGCATTTTCTACAACGGACCTATATACACAATGGATGATGGTGCTCCAGAAGTGGAGGCGGTTGCCATCAAAGCAGATACTTTTTTATATGTAGGGACCAAAGCAGGCGCAGAAACATATAGAGGTGCCTCAACTAAGATGGTTGATTTGGCTGGAAAAACGATGGTGCCAGGTCTTACTGAAGGACATGCGCATATTATGGGCGTGGGGTATAACCTTCTAAATGTCGATTTGCGAGAAGCGAAAAGTTATCAGGAAGTAGTTGAGATGGTGGTGGATCGGGCAGCAAGCACACCGGAGGGAACCTGGATCATCGGTAGGGGTTGGCATCAGGATAAATGGACGGAAAAACCCGAAATGACTAATGGATTTCCTACCCATGATTTGTTAAGTGATGCGGTTCCTAATCATCCGGTTTATTTAAAGCATGCAAGTGGCCATGCAGCATTGACTAATGCTAAAGCAATGGAAATGGGTGGTATTGACGCCAATTCTGATCAGCCAAATGGAGGAGAGATTTTTAAAAGTGTAAGTGGAGAACCTACAGGTATTTTTAATGAAACTGCGCAAGGATTAATTACTAAAGTGATTCCGGACGCAACGAAAGAAAGTGATGAGCAGGCATTGCGACTGGCTTTGGATCAATGCTTTAAGTATGGTATTACCGGATTTCATCAAGCCGGATCCGGACCAGACCATATCGATTTATATAAAGATTTTGCTCAAAGAGACGAGCTGAAACTTCGACTTTACGTGATGTTGAATGGTAGGGATGAGTCACTTCTGGAAGAATATTTTAAAAAGGGTATTGAAGAGGATCTATTTGATAACCAGCTCACCGTTCGTTCAGTGAAACTTTATGCGGATGGAGCATTGGGTTCTCGGGGAGCCTGGTTATTAGAGGAGTATACGGATGCTCCGGGAGTTCATGGTCACAATGTGATGCCCATGGAAGACATTGAGGATGTAACTCAAAAATCTTATAAAGCTGGTTTCCAGGTTTGCGTTCACGCAATTGGAGATCGTGCAAACCGGGAAGTATTAGATATATATGAAAGAACCTTTAAGTTATATCCTGAGAGCGCTCCTAAGGAACCACGCTTTAGAATTGAACATGCGCAGCATTTTCACCCTGATGACATACCGAGATTTGCTGAAATGGGAGTTGTACCATCCATGCAAGCGATCCACATGGCATCAGATCGCCCCTGGGCTATTGACCGCCTGGGACAACAACGAATAGAGTGGGGCGCTTATATGTGGCAGACATTGCTTCAATCGGGTGCAAAAATCGTAAATGGTACCGATGCTCCTGTTGAACCTATAACTCCATTAGCTAGCTTCTACGCTTCAGTGAGTCGAAGAACATTGCAGGGTAATCCAGATGGCGGTTACGAGCCTACCGAAAAGATGACTCGTGAACAAGCACTTAGATCTTATACCTTGGATGCGGCTTTCGCGGCTTTTAGAGAAGACCGAAAAGGCAGCATTGAGGTAGGGAAGTGGGCAGACCTTACCATTTTTGATCAGGATATAATGACAATCCCTGAAGATGACATTCTCGAAACGAAAGTCTCAATGACCATTATAGGTGGTGAGATTGTTTACGAAGCTGAGTAACTAAGAAATAAAATTGATAGTACAACAAAACGTTTCCTTAAAGCCCTACAACACATTTGGTCTTGATGAGAATGCCGGTTTTTTAGCGATTGTTAATTCAATCGAGGATTTAGATGAGATCTATCAAACCGGTCGTTTTCGGTCTCAAAAAAAGATGATTCTAGGCGGAGGATCCAATGTGCTATTTACCAGAGGATTTACAGGCATTGTCGCTAAAAACGAAATTCGTGGTATCCAAATTCAGAATGAAACGGAGGAGGATGTATTGGTTTCGGTTGGAGCTGGAGAAAACTGGCATCAATTTGTTTTATGGTGTGTTGAGCACGGATACGGTGGAGTTGAAAATCTATCGCTTATCCCCGGCACAGTAGGAGCGGCTCCTATGCAAAACATCGGTGCGTATGGAGCTGAGTTGAAGGAGGTTTTTCACTCACTGGAAGCCTATGAAATAAAAACCGGTAAGACTGTTTCCTTTTTTAAGGAAGATTGTAAGTTCGGCTATCGCTACTCTGTTTTTAAAGGCGAAATACGTGACGAATACGTGATTACTAAAGTATTCTTTAAACTTTCAAAAAAGCCGGTCTTCAATATTTCATACGGCGCTATTAAGGATACATTGGATCAAATGGGTGTGGATGAACTTACATTGAAGAATGTAAGTCAGGCAGTGATAAATATCCGCCAATCAAAGCTTCCAGATCCAATGGATATTGGTAATGCTGGAAGCTTCTTTAAAAATCCAATTGTTGAAAGGCTTCATTTTGAAGCATTGGAAGCAGAGTTTGATGATATTAAATCGTATCCAATCGATAAAGAGAGAGTTAAAATTCCGGCAGGCTGGCTAATTGAGAAAGCCGGTTGGAAAGGATATCGGGATGGAGACATTGGAGTACATGAGAAGCAAGCTTTGGTATTAGTCAATCATGGAATGGGACGAGGGAAGGAAATATTTAAGCTTGCTAAAGAAATTCAGAAATCCATTCAAAACAAGTTTGGAATAGATTTGGAACGAGAAGTGAATGTGATCTAGCGGGATGGGCGAACTGATTTAAAATCGCTGATTCATGCGTATCCCCACATATTTATGAAACCTTGCTTCTGTAGTTTCTCTTGTTCGTCTGTAATAGAGCAGAGCAAAATCAAATTTGGTCCAACTGGCCATTATTCCGGCTCTCATCTGAAACACCCAGGGTTCTCTCGTTTCGGTATATATTGATTCTTTTCCAATTAGGTTTCCTTCGATGGTCGCATTGTATGCAACATACTCAATGCCCGGGCTTAGGAAAAAGTAAAACTCATGATTTGCTGGTCCATCGTTTTCAATTCCGAGAACACCATTGTAATGAGTCGAGTTTTGGATGGGCTTGATGTCCCCCAGCCGAATCGTAAATTCTTGTCTTACATGATTGAAAGTTGTACCTAGTGCCATGCTGGACTCTGATATTAAATCAATGTCTCCTCCATCGGCAAGTGAACTTGCATATGTGCCGTAGAGATTTACAATCGGTGCATCATTAATTTCATATTGCCAACCTAATGGTAATTGCATTCCAAAAGCTTTATGCCATTCATATTGCAGGTCTCCCGTACGTAATGCAGGACCCATCCATCCAATTTCAAGTTTTACTTTTAGATATTTTTCATTTTTATAATAGTACTCATTAGACGCAGCTAATGTAATCTGACCTGCATATGGGCGATCCATGTCTGCGGAATCCTCCCAAAAAAGGTGTCTTGGACTATAGATACGATGATTAAGGTCATATGATCGTATTACTTTCTCAAGCGAAGAAGACCATTTGCCGGAATCTGTCAAATGACGATAACGAATAGCCACACCATTGCTATAGTATTGGTCTCGAGTCAGATTTAAAGTGTAAGCATCATTGTCATTCTCAACCTGTAGCTCTCTTGTCAGAAGCTTTTTCTGCGCACTTCCAAGAGTGACTATCAGGAATGTCAAAAGAAATAGTCCGGATTTCATTGACGCGAAATTAACATGGATCGCAGTTTTCTTCCTGAGTTTCGAACTCAATAGTCGTGTGGTTGATACCCAGTTGCTTCATTCGGGCTTTCGTTTCTGTTTTTATGCCTCTCAACTTAGTTAAGGTAAGGTCTTTTTCAACCACGATATGGATGGATAAGATATGATAATCACCATCCATGGACCATAAGTGGCAATCATGTGTATTTTGAACCTGTTTTATTTCAAGAATAGCCTTGTGAATGTCTCCCACATTAATGCTCATTGGGGTTCCTTGTAAAATAATTCTAAAGGACTCTTTCAGGTTTTTAAATACATTGTAGAGAATGAATAGAGCAATGAGAATAGAAAGGATGGGGTCGATAATTGGAAGGTCCCAGAAATTCATGACGAGAGCTCCTATGAGAACAGCGACCCATCCCAAAATATCTTCTAATAAATGTGTATAAACCGCCTTTTCATTGAGACTATGACCTTTGCTTAGCCGAAATGCTGCAGCGCCATTGACGATTACTCCACCAATAGCTAAATAGATCATTCCCTCTGTATTTGGATGGATGGGATTGAATAATCGAGGAATGGCTTCAATTGTGATGAAAATTGAACCTGATACAAGAACGATGGCGTTTATAAGCGCACCAAGAACTGAGAATCGCTTGTAACCATATGAAAATTTTTGATTTCGGTCTTTTTTGGCAACTCTGGCAAAATACCATGAAACACCAAGGCTAAGACTGTCACCAAGGTCATGGAGTGCGTCAGATAGTATGGCTACACTATTTGTCCATAACCCGCCAATAAGCTCAATGATTGAAAAAGCTAGATTAAGAAAGAAGGCAACTTTAATGTTGCCTTCCGAATGATCCTGATGGTGGTGCGAGTGCCCCACAGTATTCGTATTAAATACCTCTGTTTAGGTCGTATTCTTCCAGGTAGTCTGCTACTTTTCTAACAAACATGCCTCCTAAAGCTCCGTCTACCACACGATGATCATAGCTGTGGGATAAGAACATTTTGCTACGGATGCCGATCATGTCTCCTTCTGGTGTTTCTACTACGGAAGGTTTTTTCTGTATTGCCCCAAGTGCCATGATTGCTACTTGCGGTTGCATGATAATCGGCGTTCCCATCACATTCCCAAATGAACCTACATTTGAAACTGTATAAGTTCCACCCTGTAGTTCGTCCGGTTTTAATTTATTCTCTCTCGCTCTTCTTGCAAGGTCATTTACTTTTTTGGTAATACCCACAAGACTTAATTGGTCAGCATTGTGAATGACTGGTACAATTAGGTTGCCAGAAGGAAGAGCTGTAGCCATACCAATATTGATGGATTTTTTCTTCACAATGTTGTTACCATCAACTTGTACATTAATCATTGGGAAATCCTTAATGGCTCTCGCAATCGCTTCGATAAGGATTGGCGTAAAAGTGAGTTTTTCTCCCTCTCTACTTGCAAACTCATTCTTCACTTTATTTCTCCATGCTACTACCTTAGTAACATCTGCTTCTACGAATGAAGTGACGTGAGGAGAGATGTGCTTAGATGCAACCATTCGTTCGGCGATCATCTTCCGCATTCTGTCCATTTCGATGATCTCATCTCCACCATCTACTGCAACTGGTATTGGCTGATGAGAGGCCGAGGGCATGGTAGGAGTCGCAGCTGGTGCTGAACTAGGAGAACCACCAGATTTTCTGGTTTTGACATAGTTAAGTATGTCGTTTTTCGTAACTCTACCTTCTTGTCCTGATCCATTTATTGATTCCAATTCAGCAACTGAAATTCCTTCTTCTTTAGCGATGCTTCTAACAAGAGGGGAAAAGAATTTACCTGAATCTGATGTGCGAGGCAAAGTCATTCCATTGCTTACCGAGGCGGTACTTATGGCTGTTTCTAAAATTTCTTCCGCTTTTTCTACAGGAGATTCTGTTTTAGCTGCTTCAGCAGGTGGTGGGGTAGATCCTCCTGCTTCGCCATCCGTCTCAATTATGGCAATTGGCTTGCCAACTTCTATTACGTCTCCTTCACCTGCTAATACCTCTTTTAAAACTCCTGCATGGGTGGCAGGAATTTCTGTATCAACCTTATCAGTAGCTACTTCCAGGATTGATTCATCTTCTTCGATGGTATCTCCTACATTTTTCAACCATGCTAGCACAGTCCCCTCCATCACACTTTCGCCCATCTTAGGCATTACCATTTCTACAGTTGCCATATTATATTTTGTTTTAGGTTGTTTATTTAGCTCTCAAAGATAATAATTTTGCTATTCCTTATCTAAGTTTATTCTAATCATGTTTAGTGCTGCTATAGCACTATATTTTATATTTATCTCCCGGTCTCTGATAAACTGAAATTTTCTTGCTACGGTTTTGTTTGCATCGGCATATCCAATCCAGACGGTTCCTACAGGTTTATCAGGAGTTCCTCCTCCCGGACCAGCTATTCCACTTATCGAGATGCCTATATCAGATTTAAATTCGTCCCTGACATTCTTTGCCAAAGCTAAAACAACAGGTTCACTGACAGCCCCATGTTCCTGAATGATTTTATTGTCAACCTTCAATTGTTCATTTTTCAGCTGATTGGAGTAGGGGATGAATGCACCATTAAACCAGGCTGAACTGCCTGGTACTGATGTTATTTTGTGAGATAGAAATCCACCCGTACAACTTTCTGCTACCGAAAGGGTCATTCCTTTGTTTTTCAACATTCTTCCAATGGCATCCTCAATCTCTTCCTGATCAAATCCATAAACATACTTTTCAATCAATGGTAAGACTTTATCTATCTGAGCCTGTACAAGCATTTTACTTGTCTCATCGTCTCCCTCTGTGGTAAGTCTAAGTTTTACTGAACCCATGGTAGGAAGATATGCCAACTTAATATTATCAGGTAACTGATTTTCCCAGTCCGCGATAATTTCTGCTAGTTTTGATTCACCTATCCCTATTGTTCGTATCATTCGATGATAGATGGAATCACTCACAAACCTTTTCTTAAGCTTTGGAAGGATTGTATCACTCATCATTTGTCTCATTTCAAATGGCACTCCCGGCATAGATACGAAGACGGTATCATTTTCATCAAACCACATTCCTGCAGCCGTACCAATTGTATTGACAATAGGTGTACAATTGGCTGGTAAATCAGCCTGCTTTTCATTTGACTCGGATATCTCCCAGCCGGCTCTTTCAAACATCGAATGAATGTTTTTCAGAACCTCTTGATTTCTCACCAATTTAGTACGGAAGTATTCGCTAAGACAGGGTTTTGTTAAGTCATCATTGGTTGGTCCAAGACCTCCTGTAATGATTACCATATCGGCTAGCTTCTCGGATTGCTCCAAATAATGAAGGATTTCCTTTCGGGTATCTCCAATGGTTACTTTTTTAATCACACGAATCCCGAGGCTATCCAGAGCTCCACTTATCCAGTGTGAATTTGTATCCAGCGTTTGACCGTAAAGTATTTCATCGCCTATGGAAATTATGATTGCTTTTGCTGGCATAGCATATGATTAGATTTGTGGTATTATCCTCTCTGTTTATAAGTTGCCAAAAATACTATTATGGAAATGAAAAGTGAGTGAATTTTTCTTGATTCCCATTTGAATTTCTCTTTCAGATAACTTTGTACAATCAGCTAGAATTAACTTTATAGGATCTGATTAGATTAGAACAAGGTCATGAAATAAGTGTCAGAGGATGGTTTTGTGAAATTTTAATCTCAGGATTATTTATTTTCGTGCAAAATCACGTTATGCTATCAGAACTACAAATTGATAAATTGGAGCGTTTTTTCTACGTTCTTGATTATGATCGAAATGGAGTAATCGAGAAAGATGACTTCATAGGGATCGCTGAGAATCTTTGTATTCTATGGAGGATTAAAGAGGGAGAACCGAAGTATAATGAAATAAAAAAACGCTTCGAAGATGGATGGAATCAATTCAATTTATTTGTCAATAATAACGACGGAAAGGCAAATTGGGATCATTGGCTTCATTTCGCGGAGCAGGTAATTGTAAATGGCGATGAGGATATCTTCAGTCAATATGTAGATGAGTTTGTTGGAGAAATTTTTGACAATTTCGATACTGATAATGATGGATACATTAATCTGGATGAGTATATTGATTTGTTAGTCGGTTATCGAATTGAGGTTCGATTTGCAGCTAAGTCTTTCAGAAAGCTTGACCGTAATCATGACGATCTCATAAGTCGAGGAGAACTAATTCGTGCAGTTAAAGAATTTTTCCGCAGTGATGATCCTGATGCAGAGGGGAACTGGCTATTTGGAAGAGCTCTCCTTTCCGACTAGTGGGATTTTTTCCTTATTTAAATTGACGTTGACTTTTCCTTTAGTCATCAATTCTCTTAATAATCTTTCGAGTGGAAAAATCATAAAGGCAATTGATGCGTCCAGTAGAAAATCGACCACTGGAGTGCTCTTGAAACTAAACAATGATCCAATGGCACTTTGCAAAAATTCAATAATTAATACTAAGGTTAGTAGGGTTAATCCGCTTCTTAATAGTCTGTTTTTAGAACTGTCCTGATTCAATTTGGTTGAAAAGAACACAAGCCCACCAAAGAAAATAATTTGGATTGCATAAAACCATGGTGTTTGCCAATACGGAGGTTTTACCGAAAATGCGAGAACCTCACCTTCTTCAATTCTACCAAATGCATCTCGGGATCTTACTAATAAGTTGTAACTGCCTTCCGGTAAGAAACTAAAATCAATTGTTTTGCTACTAGACCAATCTGACCATGCGTTGTGAAGCCCTTCCAGTTTGTATTGAAATTCAGGATTTAATAGACCCAAAAAGTCCGGTTTAGATAACTCAACACTTAAAAAATTTTCATCATAGTTCAACGTGAATTTTTCAGACTGATCAATGTCACCTTCCTCATTCGAGACTCTTTTTAAAAAGAAATTAAAACTTTCCATTCCTCCTTTTTTGGAAGGATCATACTTTAGAATATCATTTGACTGGGTAATTAACCATAATTGGTCTGAAGATCTATCAATAGAAATCGCTCTCAAATCCGAGAATAACCCTAAATATTCCAACGTTTCTATTTCTCCGCTTTCTTTCAGATGTTGCCACACCTTTCCGTTAAAAACCCATACCCCTTTCTCAACCGGATCGAATAGGTGATGAATTGGAGTCCCGATTTTCATCTTCATTGCCACATCTTCTTCAACCTTGTTCGTATTTTGGTTGTAGTAGAAATACCCTTGTGAATTAATAAAGTAAAGCGTGTCATTTCGGTTTAGAATGTTAACCTCATCCAGAAAAATATTATTTAAAGGAAGCTTTTGATCAATATGGAAAGTAGAGTCTGTAGTGCTAGACTTGTAAATGGCAGAAGATCCAGCCATCCAAATTGCTCCTCTGTCGTCCTCACGAATGCTCACAATGATATCATTAACTGACTGACTGACTTGCTCCAGCCAAACATCATCAATGAGTTTGAAAACCTTGACGTCCAGATCAGAAGTGCTAACAATTAATTGATCATTATCATTTACAGTAAAAGCTCTTATGCTCTCAGGTATAATAATATGAGCTTCAGATTTGTTGACTTCATAGATTCCAGATGTACTGATCGCGAGTAGTTTATCCTTGTAGGGTGTAATGGATAGAAACTTGCCATTGGCGCCACTTACTTGTTTAAATGAGTAAATGATGTCCACTGGAATCTTTCGCACCTTTCTGACATACCGGGTGTTTTTATCGAGTTTTCCTTTTACTCTTTCGACCTTGTTGTCACCATCGAAAATATCGGTAATGGCATTAAAAATTCCTTTTTTTCCTTTCTTATCATCCTCGTCTTCAGACTGCTTCTTTTTACCAAAAAGTCTCTTTAGGAATGGTTTTTCATCCTTTTCTTCGACAGGCTTTGGTTTGGGTGTTTGATTGGGTGTTCGGGATTTTTTTCGTTCTACTTCATAGTAAACCTTATTTTCAAATATCGTATCCTGGTCAAAATAGTAGAGCCCAACACTGGTGGTCACCCATAATTTGTTATTGAAATCTGAAACACTGGTAAGATTACCATTTAGACCATTGAAGTGTGAATAGCTGTAGGCTGGGAAAATGGGCGATATGTGGGTTAGTCCAAATTGCGTAGCAGCCCATATTCCGTTCGAATTATCTGTATGTATGGTGTACACCTGATTATCCGGAAGGCCAGATTGATAGTTTGTGATCTCGGCATAGTCTGGTTTTTTGATGTTAAAGAGAATAATCCCACTTTCAAATGTCGAGCATGCGAATAATGAATCATTCAGCCATTTTATTTCTTTTATTTCAAATCCATTTTCATCTACGAATTTGTTTTGAGCCAATGATTTGAATTCGAAATTTGTATACTGATATAATTTATTATTGTAAGTGACAACTAAATCAGGCTGGCCTTTCCTTTTACTTGAATAGCTTACCTTTTGTGCGGGTGAAATCGATGAAAGAGAGTCATTAATGAGTAACGTTCCTTCCGGAGTGTTGACAAACATCTCTGCATCAAGCTCATAGATATTCAGAAATTCTCCGGTGTGTCTGATGATGCTTTTACTTGCTATATCATATACAAATAGGTTGTTGCTTCCCATGAAATAAACCTTATGCTTGAAGTAATGTGTTTCAAGGAAGAGATCATCTAAGCTATCTAAATAGATTAGTGACTTGTATTTGATGCTCCGCTCGTGAAAATCGATCATACCAATATTTGCAATACACCCAACGTATACAACATCACTTGAATCTACTGCAATCGAAAGCGCAGCAGATGGTGTGGGGTAATAGTCCCAAGCTTCTCCATCATATTTTAAAACACCCGATCTATTGGCAATACAGAGTCTTCCGTTATTGTCATTAGTGATTTCAAAGTTTGAATTATCTATATTAGAATGACGGGGAAAATGGTGAGTTAATAAGAAGTCACCTTTTTGAGCAAATGGATACAAGTAAGAAAGACAAAAAATAACCAGCAATAAATGTCTCATATCCCGAAATTAATGGATGTTACTTGAAAAAGATTATAAACCATATTATCAAATCTTTTGCAGCGTTTATTCTTTTATTCAATATTCTGACATTGGTTTGGGTAATTACATATTCTTTTCTCCCCATCCCCATTACTAAGCTGATGGTAATTGAAAGTGCTAATAAAGAATTGAAATATGAATGGAGAGAACTGGAGCATATTTCTGGTAGACTGCAGCTGGCAGTCATGTGTGCAGAAGATCAATATTTCTTACTGCATGAGGGTTTAGACTTCAGATCCATAAGGAAGGCGGAAGAGGTGAACAGAAATGGTGGTAATATGAAAGGAGCTAGCACAATTACCCAGCAAGTGGCAAAAAATGTTTTTTTATGGCCAGATAGAACGTGGGTTCGAAAAGCTGCAGAATTGTATTTCTCTTTATTAATAGAGATTGTTTGGAGTAAACAGAGAATTATGGAGGTATACTTAAATGTTGCCGAATTTGGAGATGGCGTTTTTGGAGCGGAGGCTGCATCAAAATCGTATTTCAATCGCTCTGCCGATCAGCTTAGTGTCACTCAAGCTGCGAGACTAGCAGCTGTTTTGCCAAGTCCGAAAAGATACTCTGCTACAGCTCCCAGCCCATATGTTCAGAGTAGGATCGACTGGATTAAAAAGCAGATGTGGTACTGGGGGTATGAAATGACCTATGACAAGGATTTTGTCAAGCAAATGATCAAATAGCATCACTCAGATCGAAGTAGAACATGATGAGTAACAGGAGTTTGATCGCTATAAACTTTGATCAAATACAATCCCTTTTTGAGATGTGATATATCTACTTCTTTATTTAATACTTTCCTGATTTCGACCAGTCTTCCATCAAGTTGATAGATTTCTATGTGCTTAATTTTTTCATACTTGAAGTTTATTAATCCGTTTGTCGGATTAGGATAAACCTGGTTATCATGTTTATCACCAATTGATAAGGGCGGGATAAAGTCAAGAAATAAGGTATCTAAAGCCAAGCAGCCTATTGCTGAGTGAGATTGCAAAGTAATTTCATATAGCTCGTTATCCAGAAATATGGTTGGATTTGCTGTAGTCTCTATTGGATCACCATTCAAAAACCACTCGTACGTTACGAGCTCAACGGTTGATTCTGTTGAAAGCGTTACTTGGTTTTTGTTTCTAATAGTTTCGGAGGTATAATTAATTTCAACATGTGGATTCTCATTTTGAATATTCACTTCAATAGGCATACCAGGCAAACCATCATCAAGGCCTACGATGTAGACCTTATCGTGTGAATTTGTTTTTAGTTGAGTGCCTTTTTTGATGAATTGGGTTAATTCAGCATCTTCATAAAAACCAAAATAAGTACCATTAGAGGGTTTGATAACTAAAGAATCCTGATTGCACGAGATTAAATCCTGCTGTGAGGCAAAAGGAGAAGTACTCACATTAATAACTTCCATCAACGTGTTAGTACATCCGTTTGCATCCGTAATAGTCAGTGTAATATCAGTAGATCCAGAAGTAGCTGGGATTTGTATTGATTCCTCGGATCCTGAGTCATTGCCATTAACATGCCATTGAATACTTGCGCCAGCACCAATTTCAGCTGCAGTAATCATTATTTGATGTTGTTCTGATAAGGTATCCGGTATTGAAAAAATCTTGCCATTAACCTCCATTACATCGATAGTGAGGATTGTTTTTAGACTTTCAAATGAATTGTAAATACCAGATAAATAAATTGTTGTGTCTTTTTGAATAGATGAGATGGTTACCATGGATCCGCTTGATGACGGTTCAGTCTGATCTTCAAACGCATAAACCTGTATTCGATCAGCAGTAGGATCATTTAGTAAAACATCTTCACCGGGACAGATAATTACATCAGACAAGCTGGGAGCGGAAGGGCGATTGGCTACAACCAGATTTTTCAATTGGGAATCCACACATCCCTGTGCATTCTCAATGGAGAGGTTAATTGTATAAGTACCGGCTTCAGAAAATGACAATGAAGGGTTTTGCAAGGATGAAGAAGTACCTTGACCAAAGTCCCAACTCCATGATATTGCATCAATACTTTGATCAGTAAACTGAACCACATTGGTAGTTGGGTGATCCAAATAGAGTGTGTCTGTTGACATCTCAAAATCTGCTATCTCTGCGAATAAATTAACCCTGATTTCAAAAATATCTGATGGATAATTTTCGTCTATGTTCTTGACATAAAATGACGTATCACTTGATAGGTTAGAAGCGTTTAGTTCCGACCCGGCAGTGATCAGGTTTTGCCCTAGCGGATCGGTAAAGAACTCATAATTATTGCCTGAAACTGGATTGATAATGATTGAGGAACCATCACAGGTAAAAAGTTTCTCCAATACACGGGGTTTTTGTAAGAACTCATCTAATTTCTCTTGAGCATTTTGCAATTCAGTTTCCAGATTTTCTCTTGAATTTGCTACGCTGTAGATGACATTTACAAATGTTTCATCATATGAGTTCAATGTATCAATTGTAACACCATTAATGGTGGCTACATCATTACCATCACCCTCGGACCCAGCCGATTGAATCTCTTGATTGACCAAGAAGTCATACTTCAAATCATCTGAAAATATGACATCAATGTCTTGTGAATTCCCATTTAGATTGCCTATGTCTAATGCAGAGTATTCTGAATTAATACTGCCAATGATCTGAATTCCTGCGAATTGATTACTTGATTCATTTCTCGCGTAGATGTAATCGTCAATGGAATCATACTCCGCGTAATTAGCTAGTTTATTACCCAAATCCCAATCAGCAAAAATTCCGAAAGAAAGATTATGAATTGGAGTTTCTGAATTATTTACAATACGGTATCTAATAATAAGGAAGTCCTCGTTATCCCAAGCAATATTTGATTGTTCTACAATTAATGGGTTATTGGTATCGGTAAACTCTGAGTATCCAAAATGATCAGCCGCCGGATGATGGTAAAGTTTGTAATTTTTTTGAACGCTGAAATCTTGATTTCGAGCGAGACTTGAATAGTTCGCAATAATATTATCCGAAACCGAGGCAGAATTTGTTGCTAGCATCAATCCTGCATAAATCATGAGTGTATCTAACTCGTATTGAAATCCTGCTCCTACAAAATTTTGACTATAAGAATCAAATCCCAGGTTGCCATTTCCACTAATTGTGATGAACATATTGTCATTACCAAAATCCACATAATTCGGTGAAGTGGTAATTTCTAAAAATTGAAAATCAGTGTATCCCGTGGCTGCATAATCCAATCTTATGTCTAAGGTAGATTCTGGAAGAACTTCTTCATTTAAAATAACTTCAAAAGAAATTTGAGCAGTATCACCCGTATTTAAGAAACCAGGTTGAGATGTTTCTTTCGAAATACTAAAATCATTTTCAGGTGATGATATGCTGATTAGGGGACTATTAATCGGAGATAAAATATTAATAAGCTCTGCTGTTACCTGAACAGTATCTCCGAAAAAAATTTGAGTACCAAAGTTTGATGTTAGATGAAGATTTGTTGACTTAAGTGCTTTTACATTTGACTCACTAACTGCTCGAAAAATATTAAGCCTTCCTTTACCTAGCTTACCATCATAAATGGAATTGGTCCCAATGTCGTATATGTCATCTGCTGTACTACGTACTCGTTCCATAATCTGTATGGCCGATAAATCGGGAAATTGATCTTTTACTAAAGCAGCTGCTGCTGCAACCTGAGGAGCTGAGTAAGAGGTCCCTGGTCCTCCATTTGCGTACCCACCGTTACCAATTGTAGAAAACATACTAACACCGGGTGCAACCAGATCTACCGCATAATTGAATGTAGATCCAGTTGATTTCATATCATCTGCATCTGATGCACCTACGGAAATAACATGATTATAGCTGGCAGGATACCACATGTTTTCTTCTGTGGATTTTCCGCCTTCGTTTCCTGCTGCAGCAATCACGATTACATCCTTTTCCAGTACTGCATAATCGATAATGTCTTGTTCGGATTGTAACGGGAGGCCCATTCGCCCCCAGGAAAGGTTGACAACATCAATCCCATTATCGGCTGCATAGATAATTGCCTCATATAAGCCGTTACTATTTCCACTGGCAGATTTAAACCCCTTTAATGCAGCTACTTTGGTATTATAACCGACCCCTGCAATGCCTTTTCCATTGTTGGTGCTTGCCCCTGCTATACCACCTACAATCATTCCATGATTACCATTTTCAATGTTGGGATCATTATCAACATCTGCAAAGTCATAGCCATTTAAATCATCTATGTATCCATTTCCATCGTTATCCTCTCCATCGATTGGATCTGCGATGTTTTGCCATAGATTGTTTATCAGATCCTCATGATCCAGATCAAGCCCCGAATCAATAATACCAATGGTAATGTCATCATCTCCTGTGGTTATATCCCACGCCTTCTCCACCTGAATATTGGCTAAATAATACTGGTTATTAATTAAGGGATCAGATGGTATTGATAAGGGTTGGTATTGGACTATTGGATCAGCATATAGATACTGTCCTGATTTTCGGAGATCATTACAGAAAGTGATTGGATCCTTACCTTCAGGGACTTTTAGCTTTAAGACTTTCAGTTTATTGACCTGATCTGCCTGTGATAGAGATTTCAGGGAGTTGCCAGGAAATACTACGTTGCTTTCCGTTTTGAACTTGACATAAACCCATTCTTGCTCAATTTTTTGAGAGCTAAAATGGTGAGGTCTTAGCAATTCGAGTTGCTGAGCAAAGGCATGTTGGATGCCTGCAAACAATGCTATTTGAATCAATCTTTTCACTAAGTCACTCTCAATTTTCTTATCGCCTTAGCTGCTGCTTTTGGCCAGAATCTTTTCAAATAGATCCCAAGTTTCTCTTTGGCGCCACCTATATATGCTTCATGTTTGTTGCTTTCTATGGCTTTTATAATTAGGCGAGCACATTTTTCAGGTGCCATACCTTTCTCTTGACCGGGATCCATCTTATTCTGTTGTGATCCATCTCCAATTAATGCATTGAAAGAGATGTTTGTCTTAATATACCCAGGTAGTACAATGGTAACCATTATGTTATCATCGTGATGCTCTGCACGAAGCGCATCATAGAAACCATGAAGCGCATGCTTAGAGGCTCCATATCCTGATCTATATGGCGTATTTATTATTCCCACTGTGGAGGTAACGATCACATGATGACCTTTCTTTCGCTCTACCATTCCAGGTAGCAACATTTTCGATAAAGTAATGGAACCGAAGTAATTAACCTCCATCAACTTACGGTCAACGTCTAAAGAAGTATTTAAAATGGTGTCTCTTTGGCTGATCCCTCCATTATTGATTAGAATATCTACATCGCCAAAAATTGTATTTACTTCCTTCGAACGTTGTTTTAATGAAAAACTATCTGCCAAATCAAGTGACAGTATTTCCACCGTCTCTGACTTACAGTTTTCCTTTACACGCTTTAATTCTTCCTTACGCCGTGCGGATATAATCAGTTTTGCACCTTTTTCAGCAAGTTGATAGGCCAATTCCTCCCCAATACCGGAGCTTGCTCCGGTAAGCCAGACTACACTATTCTTTATCTTGGTCATTCTTACGCTTATTGTTCTCTACAAATACGTAAATACTATAAACACCGACTGCAGTACCAAAAGGAAAACTGAAAATAGAGACACATCCTGCAATGAGTGCGATAACCACACCCCAGCTCTTTTTTTGAAGTAAACCGATACCTCCAACAATAGATGGAAGAGCAGAGAAAATTAATAATAAAATGAAAATTGTTCGGATGATTGAACTCACCATGAATAAAATTTCATCCGCATCTCTGCCAACATCATTTGCAATTTCTTCCGATATAAACGGAAATAAGATTGATACTAAACTTCCGATAAATAGGAAAGTAATGGCAATTAAAGACCCATAGACAATGTGAATGATGCCAAGTGTTCTTTTGTGTGATTCAATATCCATAATGATTGCTTATTTCTTTGAATATACTACGAAATCAAAAGAAAATTTATGACGATCATCAGTTGAGTGATGTTCTCTTGATTCTTCCTTCCATTTTGCTTTGTCAAATTCTGGAAAAGTGACCTGCCCTTCAAACGACTCATTGATTTCCGTCAGGTAAATCTTGTCAGCTATATCAAGTCCCATTCGGTAGATTTCACCACCGCCAATAATAAAAGCTTCTTGTTCCCCCTCATTGTTGGCAAGTTCGATTGCTTCCTGAAGTGATTGTACAACTCTTGCTCCACTGGCTTCATAATCTTCCTGACGTGTGATTACAATATTAGGCCTCTGTGGAAGTGGCCGGAATGAGTGAGGGAGAGACTCCCAATTTTTCCTCCCCATTATGACATGATGACCTTTGGTGGTGTTTTTAAAGTATTTGAAGTCGTCAGGCAGATGCCAGGGAATATCGTTATCCTTCCCGATTACCCTATTGCTGCCCATTGCAGCTATCATTGAAATGATCATAAATCCAATATTTCTCTTTCTTTCGAAATTAAATTAAAGTTAACCATGAGTCTGTTTATCGTCTTAACACTTTACGTATTCATTTCGATTTTAGGAAATATTGTTATTAGGCAAATACAAAGAAGTGACTACCGAGATTGGATTAATTGGGCCACTAAGCTGGCCCGTCCAATGGTATTTTTCGTTAAATGAATTAATTCGTAAAGTGATAACCCCTGAGAAATTCATCCACTTTCATCCTTTTTTTGCCTTCTAATTGCAAGTCCAGTAGGTCAAGTGTTCCGTCTTTAGTGTTTATGCGGATATAATTTTTATCATCGGAGTAAAGTTCACCAATCGGCTTATTTGTTCCCTCAGTGGACTTTTGTACTTCAAATACTTTCATTCCCTTGCCGTCTAGCTGTGTCCAGGCGGCAGGATAGGGGGAGAGACCCCTTACAAAGTTTCTAATATTCTCCGATGGTTGCTGCCAATCTATTCTACAGTCCTCTTTGAAAATTTTAGGAGCTGGTTTTAAAGGTTTATCTGTTTCTTGGGGTAATTGTGGGTAATCAACTTGTTCAATTGCTTTGACTGTTTTTAAAACCAGGTCTGCACCTTTTTCCATCAGCCTGGTATAAAGGCTGCCAACATTGTCATTTTCATTGATGGGTTCTTTTTCCTGAAAGATTATCTCTCCGGTATCTATTTCATGCTTTAGAAAGAAGGTGGTCACACCAGTTTCTGTTTCGCCATTTATAATTGCCCAATTGATGGGAGCGGCTCCTCTATATTGCGGAAGGAGGGAAGCATGTAAATTGAAAGTTCCTAATCGAGGCATATCCCAAACTGCTACTGGAAGCATTCTAAAAGCCACTACTATTTGGAGATCTGCATGGTAGCTTCTGAGCTCTTCTATAAAGGCAGGATCTTTAAGGTTGGTGGGCTGTAAAATATCCAGTCCTGCTTCCACAGCATACGATTTTACAGCAGAAATGCCTAGTTTTTTGCCTCTCCCTTTTGGCTTGTCTGGTGCTGTAATAACAGCTACAACATTCACATCATTCTCAACTAATTTCCTAAGACTCGCTGATGCAAAATCTGGAGTTCCAAGAAAAATAATCCTTAAGTCTTTGCTCATAAACGCAAAGAAAGCCTAAAGCCAGATTTATTCAATTAGGGATCTTAATTTTAATGATACTGTTTTTTCGGTACCTCCCTGATCAATTACCAGTTCAACTGTTTCTCCTTCTTGTTTTAGCATTTTCTTTACCTCAGCCAGATTGACTTCCAACATGGACTTGCCATTTATTTTCACTAATTCGTCATTCATATTGATGCCTGCCTCAGATGCCGGGCTATCTTCAAAAACCTGGTGGATAAGGACTTTTCGCTTGTCCTTTGAAAGTTGAACATCAATACCGCTACAGTTTACTTTGAAGTTTGCATCATAGGTATGGTCTTTTTCTAAGTACATCATCTTTGTTCCATAATCAATGGTCATGTTGTACATACGTAAAATCTGGGAACCAATAATACCAGAAACTTTCTTGTCTGCTTGAATACCAGAAGTAGCAGTGCTTATGCCTATTGGCAGATCTTCAATGGTTTGATTTCCAAATTTGAATGACTCAACATGTCCCTCATAATGAAGCGTTTCATCATCAGAGAGTCCTTTAACTGCATAAGAGTAGTGTTTTCCAGTCTTGTTAATCACATCCCATTGCTCGGCATATGGTGAGTTGAAATCAAGCGTTGTGCCGGCCCCTGTCATCACAAAGAAAGTTCCATCATGTGGTTCCCCATTATTTAGAACGACCGTTCCTTTTATCACTGGAATGGAAACCTGGAGTGTAAAAGGGATTGCATCACCTCTCTTCGGAGAATTGCTATGATCGTAAATATTGATGGTTTTTGTATCGAAATTAAGGTAGATTGAGTGGTGACGAAGCAGATCATACCCAATGATTCCATCGAGATCCATTCCAAGGCTGATTTCCAGGTGATCCAGATCTGTAGAGTAAACCTTCGTGTTTTTTTCCATTAAGAAATGATTGATGGCGATCGTGTTATGCTTTATCAGGTGCCATGCAGAAGATGTTTGATTCATCTCGATTTTCTTACCTTCTAAACTCAATTCCTGTGCTACATCCGTATCAATAACTGTATAACCTGAACCAGTATCGAAAATGAAATCTAATGGTTCAGAATCATCAACACTTACTTTAATTATGATATGATCTCCGAAAAGCTCAAATGGAATGGTTGTGATTGGAGCTTGACTAAAAGCAGAAAATGAAAATACAGTGGCTAGTATGTAGGTTAGTTTCTTCATGATTTTTGGTAATTTGGAATGACAGGATGAAGTTAAAGAGTTTAGTTGATTAGATCACAATGGTAAAACAATAAAGATTATTTCAATCTAAAGGAAGCGAACAATTTGAGAATTGTTCATGTTGAAGTTCAAAATAAAATAAGATGAGTAAAAGAGTTTGGTTAATCACCGGGTGTTCTACCGGTTTTGGTAGGGAATTAGTAAAAGTTGTTGCTGGAAAAGGAGAAATAGCTATTGGAACTGTTCGAAGGAAGGAACAAATAGCTGATCTGGAGGCTATCAATCCGGAACTGGTAAAGGGGGTGATTTTGGATGTGCAAAAACAGGATACGATTGACCAAACAGCTGCAATCATAGCAAAAGAATTTGGAAGGTTAGATGTCCTGGTTAATAATGCTGGATATGGCACTTTAGGACCAATCGAAGAAACAAAGGAGGATGAGATACAAAGACAGTTTGATGTGAATGTATTTGGGTGCGTCAGAATGATGAAATTGGCCCTTCCTTTTATGCGCAAACAAAGAAGTGGCAATATCTTAAACATTACATCAATTGCCGGTCTAAACGGATTTCCGGGAGTTGGAATATACAATGGAAGCAAGTTTGCTCTGGAGGGGATAGGAGAGGCACTGGCTGCAGAAACTAAGCATATCGGTATAAAAGTTACTAATATAGAGCCCGGACCATTCAGGACAGACTGGGCTGGAAGATCAGCAACTTATAACGAGTCGTCTATTGATGAATACAATGAGACTGCTAATAAAAATATGGAAAGTATCCGTGAAGTATCAGGCAACCAGGTAGGTGATCCGATTAAAGCAGCTAATGCAATGTATGAGGTAACAACGCTTGACGAACCACCGGTCCACTTACCTTTAGGAGGGCCTGCCTATAAACGGGTTGGAATTCGGTTACAAGAATTTAAAGAGGAGGTCGAAAAGTTTGAACACCTAGGTAAACCCACAGATTATACAGAAGAGGAGCTAGAAAAAGTGGACTAATTGGTACAGCAACAAAGGCCACCAATGTTACATCTCAAGTGCTGAACAAAATTTTCTAAATATTGAGGTCTTTTTTCATCCTTTAAAGTGGCTGCATGCCAGGTACGGTGTATACCTCTCTTTGTCACCGGAACGAGGGCTAGTCGATTATCTTGTAAATATGGCTCTACGATCCATTTTGCCATCACATTCACACCCATCCCGGCTTTCACAAGCTCAACAACTGCCTCTGTAACTTGTACCTGCATCACTTTTTTAGGACTGACACCTTCAGGAATTAATAGCTGCGAGAAGAGTGAGACTGATTCCAGCGGATAAGAGTGAATGATGATCGTCTGGTCCTGAAAGTCCTGAGCTTCAACGAAGGATTTCTTGGTCCAAGGATGCCCGGCGGGAACCAAGGCAAAGACCTCATCTCTGAATAACTCATGATAATCTACATTTTGACGATCTGAATTTTCATATATAATCGCAAGGTCTATTGATCCATCTAAAATTTGATCTTCGACGCTCGCATCATTGCTATGGAATATTTCTAACTCCACATTTGGAAACTCCTTATTGAAATCCGTCATGAGCGAAGGCAACCAATGATAACATGTGTAGCACTGAGTGGCTAACCGCAATGTGCCACTTGTACCGGAAACGTACTTTTTAATTGACATTTCTGTCTTCTCCAGGTCCTGAAGGATTCTTTCCGCAGACTCTAGCACCATCTTCCCGGCATTGGTAAGGATTAGCTGCTTATTTACCCGGTGGAATAGCTGAGTTCCAAGTTGATTTTCAATTTCCTTTAGTTGATGGCTCAGAGCAGATTGTGAAAGAAATAATGCATCCTTTGCTTTGGTGAGACTTTTAGTCTCTGCAACCTCCCTAATTAATTTTAAATGCCTGATTTCCATCATTCAATATTAGTAAATTTAATTGTTTTGATAAAATCAATTCATCCAATTAATAGTTCATTCGAATTTTAATAGCGTTCAATTTGGAATACAAAAGAACGCATTATGAAAACCAAGAACATCTACTTACTGATACTATTGGCTAGCCTTTGGGGTCCGTCATTTCTATTCATAAAAATCGCTGTTGCAGAAGTCCCTCCGGTTATGTTGGCGGCAATAAGAATCGGTATTGCAGCGATTATTCTGAACCTTATTCTGCTACTTCAAAAAAGGCACTTACCTCTAAGCCTTGATTTTTGGAAGAAAACCGTGATAGCAGGTTTTTTTGCACAAGGACTTCCTTTTGTTTTGATCAATTGGGGAGAGCAATATGTGGATAGTTCACTTGCATCTGTGATCAATGGGTTGATGCCACTATTCACCATCATCTTTGCTCATTTTATGATTGCTGAAGAGCAAATCACGAACCGGAAATTATTCGGTATAGCACTGGGCTTTATTGGGTTGTTGGTTTTAGTAATGCCGGGATTCAGAATGAGTTCAGGAGGTAATTTCCTTGGTATTATGTCAATTATACTGGCAACAGTTAGTTATGGTATTGGTCTGACATTAATTCGGAAATATTTCGCTAAAACTTCATCTATAAAGGCGCCAGCAGCTCAGCTATTATCTGTTTCTATCTATCTGATACCATTAGCTGTTTTATTATATCCGAACTTTGAAATAACCTCTCTAAGCATGCCTGCGATAGGTTCGGTTTTAATGTTAACAGTTTTTGGAACTGCGATAGCATTTATTATTTACTTCAAGTTAATCGAACAGTCAAGTGCGGCATATGCTTCGCTTGTAACCTATCTGATGCCCATATATGGAGTGGTGTTGGGCACGATCTTTTTGGAAGAGAAAGTATCTGCTTGGATGCTTCTAGGTACGGTATTAATACTAGTAGGTATTCGGGTTACCAAAAAATCCAACTCATTAAAGCGAAGTATTGCTTTCAACATTGATCAAGCTTTATACTCAAAGTTTCGATAGGTTATGATTCGCTTTAAGGTTCAAATCATATTGATCATGCTGGCTAATTATTTTTTTGCTATCGGACAAGTGAAAACAAATAGGAATTATGAAATCTCAGATGATATCATCGTGTTGGTGATTCGGAAAATGCAGCAGGTTGAAACACTGCGTCAAGTAGATTCAAAGTGGAATTCAGCGTATGAAACCACTAATAATTTAATAGGTATTAAGCATCAACCATCAGCGGATTTTAATATTTATTTAATGTTAACCCATCAGTTAACGTCGGGAATACGAACTGGCATTGAGGTCTCGCTCAACTATGCTGGTGTAGTAAACTTTACCAGTCAAATCTCATTGAGAAAAAGAGAGGAACGAATGTGAGGCGTTTAAAACTTTGATTTCAAGAATTTCTCTATGGACTTTTGATCAAGATTTAAAGATTCCAGCATTTGTCTGGCTTTTTCTTTATTCTTTTTCAAAGTTCTTTTGAAAGTTTGAAACTGACCGGTCACTTTTAATCTTTCGATTATGGTCATTCCTGTGTAATTGGATTGAATGGTGCTCATAGTTATTTATGCTTTAGTTTCGTTTTGGTAACTCATTTGAAAACCAATTTTATTTCCGGCTCCAAGTGATTGCGTTTTTTCCAACTTTTCCCGAACCGTGATATTACGAATCTTGGGAAATGGTGGTGCTATCAGATCATTTTCAGCAGCTTGTGCAATTATAAGTTTGATCAAAACAGTTAAGTCTACCTTTTCTAAAGACTTTGCTGAAACAGATTCAAACATAAAACCGATCTGCCTATCACCTTCAACGACAAAATGATTTTCATAGTTTATTAACAATCTTGCTAATAGATAACCAGGATCATTTAGTCGATTAAACTCAAAAGAGTCGGCCATGAAATTGTATACATTTATTTGACCCATGTATTTTCGAAGTGGTTGGTCTTGGACGTAATCGGATTTGTTGTACTCATAATCAGCTGGCAAGGTGATGATATTTGTATGGAGTACAAAAACGATTAGATCTCCTGCAACGTGCACATGAAATTCCTGATCGTTGACTGATTCAACTTCCAATTTAACATCTTCATCGCGATCTGTAGTTCTTGATCTAAGTTCATCAATTACTGACTTAGCTTCTTTTTTTAGTTGCTTGAAAGCCTTACAGACATTGCGATAAGTCTTTTGCTTTATTGAGGACTTTGTCAGTAAGATTTCAGCGATGCTTTCAATGGGGTCTTGCTTCATTGTTTTATGCTTTGATAGTAAAAGCTCAAATGGTAAATTTTGTTAGTTTTCTTGGTGTAAGGCTACTCTATTGCCTTCAGAATCTTCAAAATGAGCAACAAACCCATGCTGACCAATGCTCATTTTTTCATTGATAACTTTTCCACCAGAGGCTTCAATGCGAGGAATTACATCATTGATTTCTTTCACAGAAAAATATATCAGTGCACCTTCATGCGAAGGGATATAGCTTTCTTGTTTAATTAAAGTACCAGTGGCTCCTTCCTGATCCTGTTCAAATGGAAAGAAAGACATGACAGAAGTGCCCATTTCCATATTGTCGGCCATTTGAATGTTGAATATGGACTGATAGAATTTTTTCGCGCGATCCATGTCATTAACGGGGAGTTCAAACCAATTTGATCTCATAATTGTAGTTTTTAGGGTAGAGGTATATAGGAATTGTCATTTTCAACCTTTGGAAAAAGCTTATCCTTCCATGCAGATTTTGCTTCTTCTATCTTTTGTTTATCTGAAGATACGAAATTCCAAAAAATATGTCGTTCCTCGGGAAATGGTTCGCCTCCGAATAGTAGTATTCGTGACCCTCTCTGGATAGAGAGCTGACATGCATACTCTGATTTAGAGACAAGCATATTTCCTTTACTTACTAATTGATCACATGCTTTAATGCTACCCTCTACTACACAGAAACCAATTTCACCCCTTAATTGATCCTGAATGGTGAGGTCATAATCATTGGAAGTTTGGATGTCAATCATAAATAGGTCTGAATGAACGGAAAGGGGAGACACCTTTCCAAAACCCTTCCCGGCAATTAGTTTAAATGAGGCAGCCCCATCTCGCCATGTTGGCAACTCTGATCCATCTAAATGTTGAAATTCGGGTTGCATGTTTTCTTTTGCTTTGGGCAATGCGACCCAAATCTGATAGCCATGCATGGTGAATTCCTGCCCTTGTCTTAAACTCGCAGGTGTCCGTTCTGTATGAGTGGCACCTTTACCAGCTGTCATCCAGTTTACTGATCCTGGCTTGATATGCTGATTTGTTCCAATACTATCCCTGTGTTGGATTTCTCCTTCAAATAAGTAAGTCAGAGTAGACAACCCAATGTGAGGATGTTGATCTATATCCAGGTAAGTCCCCGGTTTGATGGGTGTAGGACCCATGTGGTCAATGAAAATGAATGGACCTACCATTCTTTTCTTTCTAAATGGGATAAGTCTTCCAACAAGGAAGTCTCCAATATCTCTGCTACGTTCTTCTATTATTAGATCGGTGTTTGACATAGTTCTATATTAAAAAATGGAAGATCCTGTCATATCTGTGAGCATTTCCAACGCAGACATTCCGGCTGTGGAATTACCCTTTTCATTAAGCTTTGGACTCCATACTGCCACGCTAAACATATTGGGATAGATAGCTACTATCCCCCCACCGACACCACTCTTTCCGGGAAGACCTACCCGAAATGAAAACTCCCCTGCTTCATCGTAAAACCCACATGTTTGCATGAGTGCATTAATACGCTTGGTACGTTTCACACTTAATATTTGTTCACCGGTTTCTTGCAGGCAACCGTGATTGGCATAAACCATGAAAGTGTTAGCTAGCTCCTTGCAAGACATACTTATCGAGCACGTATAAAAATAGAAATCAAGCACTTCTTCCACATCGTTCTTGATGTTTCCATATGATTTCATCAAGTTGACCATTGCGGCATTATTGAAGCCCTCAGCTTTTTCAGATTCTGCTACTTTTTCATTGTAATGAATGTCTGCATTTCCTGCTATTTTCCTTACAAATTCAAGATATTCTTTCTTAGGATCTTTCAGGTTAGATATCAAGACATCACAGATGACCAAAGCTCCCGAATTGATCAGTGGGTTTCTCGGTATTCCATTTTCATGTTCAAGCTGAACCAAAGAATTGAAAGGGTCCCCTGAAGGTTCAACGTCCACTCGTTCCCAAAGCTTATCATCCTCCTGTAAAAGGGCCAGTGACAGTGACAGGACTTTAGAAATACTTTGGATTGAAAACCGCTCCTCAGAATCACCAAAGCAGAACTCATCACCAATAACACTACACAGGTGCATTCCAAATTTATTGGGTGAAATTTTAGCAAGTTCTGGTATATACGTGGCAACCTCTCCAGGTAGTTCTTTACAGTCTATATTGTTTTGAATTTGATCTAAAATTCCTTGATAATCCATTTAATCGTAAACCTTTTTATTATAAGTATATGAAATAATCCAAAGTGCAAGAGCTGCTATGGCGAGGTAGTGACCTCCATCATTTGCTGCGAGATGCCCTTCTAATGCAAGAGTGAAATCAAGTAAAAAACCGAAATATGCCCACTCTTTTAGCGTTTTGGAGAAGTTGGAGAGAATGGTTGCAATGCCTGCGATTTTTAAAATTGCCAGAGGGATAACAATTCGTTCATTGTATCCCAGGCTTAGAAATATTTTTGTTACTTCTTCTGTGTTTATGAAATACATGATTGATGATGATATCATCATCAAGCTTAGTAATCCTGTGGCAATCCAATAAATAACTTTGTTTCTCTTTTCCATTTCTAGTTATATAACAAATACTTGGTTCTTTTTTGTTTGAACTGATTTAAGGATTCTTGCCAGGTAGCTCGAATTTCACTTTCAGTCATTCCCATTTCTACTTGTTTTTGAAGTACATCATTTCCAGCCAAACGTTTAAAGTAATCATTAAAAAAATCGACTTCATTCATTTTTTTATAGGCTTGGATCAATGGTTGGAGCGAGAACTTATATTGTGGTTTTTCACCTTTCCAGGAGAATCCATAGCATTTCTGATCCTCATAAGGAGGCCATTTAGCTCCTTCCCTGGACCTTGGAGTGAATGAATACGTGGTGTCAGGATATTGGGGATGTCCTATTTGTTGAAAAGCATGATCTGTACCTCGCCCGACGGACATGATTGTACCTTCAAAAAGGCATAAGCTGGGATAAAGAGATATACTTAAATCATCCGGCAGATTAGGTGATGGTTTAACAGGTAATGAATAGGGGATAGTATGATCCCAATTTTCCACCGGAATCACTGTAAGATCTGCTGTTAATCCATTTTCGAGCCAACGTTCTCCATTAATCATAAGTGCTAACTCACCAACAGTCAACCCATGAACGATCGGGATCGGATGCATACCAACAAAGGAGCTAAATGCAGTATCAAGTACCGGTCCATCTACATAGCTTCCATTGGGGTTCGGGCGGTCCAGGATAACTAGTGGAATGTTGTTTTTCGCGCAACCCTCCATGACATAATGCATGGTGCTGATATATGTGTAAAAACGAGCACCAACGTCCTGAATGTCAAAGATCATTAAATCAATACCATTCAATTGTTCCTTTGTCGGTTTCTTATTCTTACCATATAAGGAAATCAATTCAAAAGGTGAATCAGCGCTATCATATGCTATGCTTACACCATCGCTCACTGTTCCGGTAAATCCGTGCTCTGGTGTATATACCTTAGTTACGTTTATTCCCAATGAAAGTAAAGAATCAGTGAGGTGAGTTTCGTTTATTAACGAACTATGATTTACAGTCAGGCCTATTGACTTTTCTTTCAAAAGAGACAAGTATTGCTCTGTTTGATATGCTCCGGGCGATATAGTAGTAGGAGCTTCCTGTGATTGATTGGAACATCCTGAAATAATAATGAGCGATAGAAAAAGGAATCTTTGCATATTAAATCCCCAAGTTAGTTTGTTCTTACAGGATTGAAAACCCTACTTTGCACTTCGTAGAATGAATCTTCCATTTTTTATATCAAAACGCATAGCAAAAGAGGCTTCTGGCTCCTTTTCTGGTATTATCAATCGGATAGCTGTCGTGAGTATCGGAGTAGGTCTCGCAGTTTTGATTTTGGCCTTTATGGTTTTGTATGGATTCAAAAAAGAGATTAAGGACAAGATTTACAGTTTTAGCGGACATCTTATAATAAGTAAATACACACTATCAACTTCATTTGAAGAATCATCAATTACTGTAGATGACTCACTGATTCGATCTCTTAATATATATCCAATGATTTCACGGTTCCAGCCTTATGCGATGAAAGCAGCATTGCTGAAAACGGAGGAAGAAGTTCAGGGTGTAATTATAAAAGGCGTGGATGAGTCTTTTGATACAACCGGTTTCCAGAAGCACATGGTTAAGGGTCGGTTTCCAAACTTATCGGCTGAGAAATATTCAACGGAGGTTGCGATGAGTAAACGGGTTTCCAATTACCTGGAATTAGGTATTGGCGATGAGGTGTTGATCTATTTCGTGCAAAATCCTCCAAGATTCAGAAGACTTCAAATCACTGGTATATATGAAACCGGGCTTGAAGAGTTTGATGAGAAAATCATTTTGGGAGATCTGGATTTGATAAGAAGGATAAATAATTGGCCAGACTCTCTTGCAGGAGGTATTGAAGTATTTTTGAATGATACTGACAGGCTGGAGGAGGCAGCAGATCATCTTTTTCATGCCCTCGACATTGACCTTTATGTAGATAAAGTAACAGATCGATACATTCAAATTTTTGATTGGCTCAATTTGCTTAACCGAAATGTCGTCGTTTTATTAACGATTATCTTATTTGTTTCAGGCACAAGTATCATTTCCATATTACTCATTTTGATTATGGAACGAACACAAATGATTGGCGTGCTAAAATCGCTAGGCTCTCCAAACAAGTTGATCCGTCAAATCTTCATTCTAAACGGAATTCAACTAATTCTAAGAGGACTATTTTGGGGCAATGTGATCGGCTTAGGGCTTGGATTGTTACAATCTTATTACAAGATCATTCCATTGGATGCAGCAAATTATTACATGTCGCATGTACCTATTCAAATTGATATACCGACAATTATTGGTTTGAATATGTTGGTTTTGACGCTCATTGGCGTAACACTTTTGATTCCTGTCGCTATAATTTCAAGAATTAGGCCTTTAAAAGCGATTAGGTTTGATTAATAAACTGGTTCGTATTTCTTAAACAGGCTCTTGATCTTCATTTGTAATACACCAATTACTGCTTCCTTAAAGATTCCCTTTGACATTTTAGATGTACCTTTTGTTCGGTCCGTGAAAATGATCGGAACTTCTACGATTTTAAACCCATGCTTCCATGCATTGAATTTCATTTCTATTTGAAAAGCATATCCGATGAAGTGGATCTTATTTAAATCAAGTTTTTCAAACACACTTCTGCTGTAGCATTTAAAACCGGCTGTGCTATCCCTGAAAGGCATGCCCGTAACAATTCGAACATAGAAACTGGCAAAATAACTCATCAAAACCCGACCCATTGGCCAGTTTACAACATTCACTCCGGTCACGTACCTACTACCGATTGCAACATCAGCTCCTTCTACACAAGCAGCATGTAACCGAATAAGGTCATTTGGGTCATGAGAAAAGTCTGCATCCATCTCACAGATGTAATCATATCCCTTCTCGAGTGCCCATTTGAATCCGGTAATATACGCAGTGCCCAAACCAAGCTTTCCTTCCCGTTCTATGAGATAGACACGATCTGGCGTTTTTTCAATTTCTTCTTTTACAATTTTAGCTGTACCATCAGGAGAGCCATCATCAACAACCAGTATGTCAAAGAGCGGGGAGAGCGCCCTGGTCACATTAATGATGTCGCGAATATTTTCGCATTCATTATATGTTGGTATGACTACTAGATTTTTAGACATTTATCAAAAATACCTTGAATTGATCAAGGTGATACTAGTTGAACAATTAAATTATCTCAATACCCTAAAATCTTCATCATATCCTCGCTTTTTTGTTCGGGAGCAAAAAGTTCGTGAGTAATGTTCCCGTCTTTATCGCGATCGATAATAATATGTTTTGGGGCAGGGATAAGGCAATGCTGAATGCCACCATAACCACCTAAAGATTCCTGATAGGCACCTGTGTGGAAGAATCCAAAATATAAAGTCTCATTCTCATCATATTGAGGTAAGAATACCTCACCAATATGGGCCTCTGAGTCGTAATAATCTTGACTATCGCAAGTAAGGCCCCCCAGATTCACACGGTGATAAGGACTTTTCCAGTGATTGATTGGAAGCATTATATATTTTTCATTGAGGCCCCATACATCAGGCATATGAGTAATGAATGAGCCATCCATCATATACCAAAGCTCCTTGTCGTTCTGTAGTTTTTGATCAAGAACTGAATAGATGGTTGCACCACTTTCTCCTACCGTAAAACTTCCAAATTCAGTGAAAATATTCGGGACAGGAACATGGTTCTTTTTGCAAATCCATTGAATGTTCTCAATGATCTGTTCAGCCATGTACGGATAGTCATAATCAAAGTGAAGAGAATTCTTAATTGGAAATCCACCACCTATGTCAATTGTATCCAACTCCGGACAGATTTTCTTTAACTCGCAATATTTATATATGAACCTACTTAGCTCACTCCAATAGTAAGCAGAATCTTTAATTCCAGTGTTTATAAAGAAATGAAGCATCTTCAATTTTGCTTTAGAACCTTCGATCTGTTCTTTATAATATGGAAGAATGTCATTGTAGCGAATCCCTAACCTGGAAGTGTAAAATGCAAAATTTGGTTCTTCATCTGCGGCAATACGTATACCTATCTGAAACTCATCATTGACATTTTCTTTATAATGAGCCAGCTCATTCAGGTTATCAAGAATCGGGATACAATTTTTATACCCCTCATTTAGGATGGCTGCCACTTCTTGAAGGTAAAGTGGCCTTTTAAAGCCATTACAGATGATATAGTGATCTTTTGTAAGCTTACCAGCTTTAAGCATACTCCTAACAATAGGGATATCATATGCTGAGGATGTTTCAATGTGTGCATTATTTGAAAGAGCTTCCTCAACTACAAATCGAAAGTGCGAACTTTTAGTGCAATACGCGTACGTATATGTTCCTTCATATTTGTGTTTTTTTATCGCTTCATTAAAAATTTTGTAAGCATATTTAATGTTTTGTTCAATCTTAGGAAGGTAGCTTAGCTTTAATGGAGTCCCATATTCTTTGATAATCTCCATGAGATTGACTCCATGAAAATGAAGGTTATCTTTTTCTACTTTGAATTCTTTGGTTGGAAAGTAAAAAGTCTGATCGATTAGATCTGCGTATTTTCTCATTTTAGGTAAAAGGATTGCGATGCAATTATCTGTTAAAAACAGGATTCATGAAAGGATTTAGGACTTGATTTTGAATCTCTTTGCCAGATCAAACAATAAAAGAATCCTTTTAGATTACATGCCAATAACCTTGATTATTCAGTTTAATTTTGCGTCGATTTTCGAATTTATATGATCACCGTTAAGATACTAGACGAAACAGCGCCCTTAGAGGCAGTTATATTAGGTATAGCCAATGATATGGGGGGAGTTCCCGAGATTGAGCGTACGTATGATCCAAAATCTAAGGAGCATATACTAGCTGGCACCTTCCCCAAAGAAGCAGATCTGATCGCAGAAATGGATGGGGTGGCTAAAGTGCTGGAAAAGCATGGGGTTAAGGTTTACCGTCCTGAAAATATCCCGAATCTGAATCAGATATTCGCGCGAGATATCTCATTTGTAATCCAGGACAAATTGGTGATTCCCTGTGTCACACCAGAAAGAAAGTTAGAGTCGGATGGAATAGAATATGTGACAGAGCAGGTAGAAAACGTATTGCTACCTGATGAACATGAGCGGATGGAAGGTGGAGATGTTATGCCTTGGAGGGATCACATTTTTGTTGGGTATTCAAGGGAAGAAGACTTTAAGAAATACACTGTTTCAAGAACAAATGAGGCAGCTGTTGATTATTTAAGTAGAAATTTCCCTGATCACAAGGTGAAGGCTTTTGAATTAAATAAATCAGATAATGATCCCCGTGAAAACGCTCTTCATTTGGATTGTTGTTTTCAGCCGGTAGGCAAAGACAAAGCAATTATCTACAAAGGTGGATTTAAACATGAAGCTGATGTGGAGTATCTGATCAATTTCTTTGGAGCAGACAATGTTTTTGAGATAACTAAAGAGGAGATGTATGAAATGAATTCCAATTTCTTTTCCATTAGCCCAGAAGTAGTAATCTCAGATGGCAGCTTTTCGAGACTTAACGATCAATTTAGAAAGTGGGGGTTGAAAGTCGAAGAAGTCAACTACAGGGAAACAGCTAAAATGGAAGGTTTATTAAGATGTTCAACTATGCCTTTGCGGAGAAGATATGAGTAAGCAAATTACCAATAATATCATGATGATCCGACCGATCGCCTTTCATATGAATGAGCAAACAGCGGTCAACAATTATTATCAAAAAAATGAGGAAGGAGTAAGCCCGGAGGATATTCAAAAGGAAGCGCAAACGCAATTCGATCAATTTGTTGATAAGTTGAGAAAAGAAGGCGTAAGTGTCACCGTTTTTGAAGATACCATAGACCCACAAACTCCTGATTCCATTTTCCCGAATAACTGGATTTCATTTCATCAAGATGGCGTAATTCGGCTGTATCCCATGTATGCTGAAAATCGTCGGCTGGAAAGGAGAGAAGACATCATAGAAGGTTTGAAGGAGCGTTTTAAGATAAATGACATCATTAGCTTCACCGATTGGGAAGCGAAAGGAGCATACCTTGAAGGTACAGGCAGTTTATTGTTAGACCGGCAAAATAAGATTGCCTATGCAGCTATCTCAGAGCGCACAATGCCAAATGTATTAGAAGACTTCTGCGATGAAGCAGGATATGAGCCAGTTACTTTTCATGCTTTGCAGACGGTAAATGGGAAACGACTTCCAATCTATCACACCAATGTAATGATGTGTCTGGGTGAGGAGTTTGCGATAGTTTGCCTTGATAGTATTGATGATTTGCAAGAACGAGAAAATCTGGTTGAACAACTGGAAGAAACCAATAAGGAGATCATTGAAATTTCAGAAGAACAGAAAGAACAATTTGCTGGTAATATGCTTCAGGTTTTAGGAAGTGATGACCAGCGGTTAGTAGTAATGTCTAGCGCAGCATTCAATTCATTGAGTGATGATCAAAGAAATACACTAAAAAAGTACGGAAAACTCGTTTACAGCGACATTCACACCATTGAAAAACTGGGCGGAGGTAGTGCGAGATGTATGATGGCCGAAATTTTTAATCCAATAAAATAGCACCGAGCAGAAATAATGCTGGAACAAAAAATACAAGAAGCGATTTCTCAGGCTTTTAAAAGCCTTTACAGTCACGAACTTCAATCTGATCAGGTGGGTCTCCAACCTACCCGAAAGGAGTTTGAAGGTTCTTATACATTCGTCGTTTTCCCTTATTTAAAAATCACCAAAGGGAAACCTGAAGATTCGGGTGCTCAGATTGGCGATTGGTTGACGGCTAATACGGATTTTATAAAGGGGTATAATGTGGTAAAAGGTTTCTTAAATCTTGAAATTGAAGATTTAACCTGGGCAAGCACGCTTCATGAAATAGCTTCAGAGCCTAATTATGGTAAACTGTCGAGCAATGGTCAGAAAGTGATGGTGGAGTTCTCTTCCCCAAATACCAACAAGCCACTACATCTTGGTCATTTAAGAAATAATTTTCTTGGAGATTCAACTGCGCGGATACTTGCTGCCAATGGCTTTGAGGTAAAAAAGGTGAACCTGGTAAATGACCGTGGGGTACATATATGCAAGTCCATGCTGGCGTACCAAAAACTAGGGAATGGAGAAACTCCGGAAATTGCAGGAATAAAAGGAGACCATTTGATAGGAAAGTATTATGTGCTTTTTGATCAGATGTACAAAGAGGAAATCAAATCGCTTGTAGATCAGGGAGTAGAGCCCGAACAGGCTAAGAAAGAAGCTCCGTCTATTATTGAAGCACAGGAGATGCTTCAGAAGTGGGAAAATGGAGATAATGAAACGGTTGCCCTTTGGGAGAAAATGAATAATTGGGTGTATAAAGGCTTTGATAAGACTTATGACACCATGGGTATTCATTTCGACACCATGTATAAAGAATCCAACACCTATTTACTCGGGAAGGAGCTCGTAGAGGAAGGACTTAAAAAAGAGGTTTTTTTCAAAAAGGAGAACGGATCGGTTTGGGTTGATCTGACCGATGAGGGAATGGATGAAAAGCTTGTGCTTAGAGCAGATGGTACAGCAGTCTATATGACTCAGGATATGGGAACCTGTGACATGAAGCACAAGGATTTTCCATTTGATAAGTCTGTATTTGTTGTAGGTAATGAGCAAGATTATCACTTCAAGGTACTTTTCGCAATCATGAAGAAACTTGGGAGATCGTATGCTAATGGATTGCATCATCTTTCCTATGGAATGGTGGATCTTCCAACTGGAAAAATGAAATCCAGGGAAGGAACGGTCGTGGATGCAGATGATCTGCTTCAAGAAATGTTCAATACCGCTGAAAGGCATACAAAGGAGCTAGGTAAGATTGAAGGAATGGACGAGGTGGAGGCTCAAAACCTTTATCGCATGCTTGGTTTGGGTGCACTTAAATACTTTCTTCTCAAAGTGGACCCTAAGAAAAGAATGCTTTTTAATCCACAGGAATCCATCGAATTCCAAGGACATACCGGGCCTTTTATACAGTATACGCACGCCAGGATTTCAGCAATTCTGAGGAGAGCAAAATCATTGGAAGTAGGTACCTCATTCATCCCCGAAAATGTTGGTGAGCTGAGTCAAAGAGAAATAGATCTAATATACAAGATCACAGATTACACCAGTGCATTAAGAGAAGCAGGAAAGGAATATTCACCAGCTGTTATGGCACAATACGTTTATGACCTGGCAAAAGAGTATAATGGCTTCTATCAGGAAGTGCCGATCTTCAATGAAGAAAATAAGGACAGGCTTGCTTTCCGAGTAGAACTATCCAAAGTCACGGCTAATCTGATTCATGAAAGTATGGCTTTACTAGGTATAGAAGTACCTGAGCGAATGTGATATGAAATCCTGGATCAAAGCCTTTCGATTAAGAACATTGCCTTTGGCCATTGCAGGATGGTTGGTAGGAATTTCATTAGCTGGTAATGACACCACGTTGAATTATGCGACAGCTATTCTTACCCTTTTCACGGCTATTTTATTGCAGATTTTATCGAATCTGGCAAATGATTATGGAGATGCTAGCTCCGGAGTGGATGAGAATAGGACAGGGGAAACTCGAATGGTAAGTTCAGGCAAGATATCCGCCCGTGCTATGAAAAATGCCATGGTGCTGTTTTCACTGCTTTCCTTTATTACCGGTTCCTATTTGTTGCATTTGGCGTTTCCTGATGATTGGACCTCAGCTTTGATTTTTCTTCTAATAGGTATGGTTGGGATAGGAGCGGCTATTAAGTACACGGTAGGAAAAAATCCATATGGATATGCCGGTTTCGGAGATGTTTTTGTTTTTCTCTTCTTTGGAATCGTATTAGTTTTTGGAACCTATTATATTCAATCGGCCCAAATGAATTGGGGAATTTTGCTGCCAGCATCATCAATAGGCTTATTTAGTGTAGGCGTTCTTAATGTGAATAACATCAGAGATATTGAATCTGACAGGAAAGCTGGAAAAAATTCCGTCCCTGTTCGAATAGGTCGAGAACGAGCGATCGTTTACCACAAGATTCTTCTTAATGGTGGTATGTTATTTAGTATACTCTTCGTTTATCTAAACTTTAGAAGTTGGGTAGGACTACTTTTTATTTTGGTTTCTTTTCTGTTTTACAAAAACATTAAAGCGGTTGCTACCAAACCAGCTCAAGAGCTCGATCCTTATTTGAAGCAAATGGCCATCTCTACCTTACTTTTTTCTGTCCTTTTCTCTATTGGGCAGATAGCAAGTTGGTTTTATTAAATTCATCATAACAACGAAACATCATCTTCAAATTTAATGTTCGCCTGTTTTAAGACTCTGATCAATTTGATGTAATGGTGATAGTTGTAAAGACAAAAGTAATTTGAGTATTCACTACCTCCAGAAAAGTATTTGATTATATTTTCAGTTCCGTTAGAATAAGTATAATCTTGATGTTTCGATCGAATAGTTTGTCCCTCGTAACATTTCAATTCAATTCTTACTCTCTTAAAATCCTCTTTAGGGATTTTTTGATTTCCGAATGCAATCTCTTTTGGAGAAATTTCAAGTCTAATAGGTTTAATATTTATCTTATTTTTCCTTTTCCTCCTCGGAAGTCTCCAAAAAAAATAAAAAATCTAAGAAATTATTAATAATGTAAGGGCAAGCCAAATGGCTGTTTCTAGAATTACGAAGAACATTGAAAGTCCAAAAAAAATAAACGAGAGAATCCAATTTCTTTGATTCTTTAATTTAAGGTCCAATTTAGCCTCCCTGATAAAGTCTTTATCGGGTGTGAACAAATAAGTAATAAATTTTTTATCAACTTTTAGATTCATAACAATGCAAGAATAAAGAACTCAATCATTTTTCATTAAATTGGGTTTGTTTAAAAGATTCAATCAAATATGAAAAGAATATTAGTCCCTTACGATTTTTCAAAAGTTTCTGAACACGCACTGGATTTTGCCTGCCAGATTGCTGATAAAGCTGACAGTGACATCATGCTACTTAATGTGATTGAGCATCCAACAGCAGATTCGTTTAAGACACTTGGTATGCAAAACGTTGATCCGATGGAGCAACTATACATCAAGAAGATGTATGAAACGGTGCAAGCCAAGTTGGCGAATGTGGTTTCAGCCGCAAAATATTCGGATGATCGTATAAATACCAAGATTCAGTTAGGTAACCCATTTAATACCATCATTGACCAAATTACAGAGGAGAAGGTGAGCTTAATGGTGGTTGGAACTGAGGGGGCTGAGGGTTTGAGCGAATTTTTTGCAGGTTCAAATGCAGAAAAAATAGTCAGAAAGGCATCATGCCCGGTTATTACTATTCAGGATAAGTGCGAACTTGAACCAATCGAAAAGATTGTGTTTGCATCTGACTTCCAGCATTCCGATGATCATTTTGTAGGCCAAATGCTTGACCTCCAACGTACATTCAATGCGCAGTTGAATATCGTAAAGATTAACACTCCTGCAAGTTTTACTTCTACACGCCATGATACAAAGCAGATGGAGGAATTTGTAAAGAAACATTCCATCGATAACTGCACGATTGAAATCTATAATTATAAGAATGAAGAGGATGGGATCATTCTCTTTGCAGAAGATATTAAAGCTGATATGATCGCGCTAGGAACTCATCAACGCAAAGGAGTTGGACACTTCTTAGCTGGCAGCATTGCGGAGGATGTTGTAAATCATGCAAAAATCCCCGTGTGGACAGCTCATCTGAATGATGACTAAATGAAATCAATACAATTCCTAATCGTTTTTTCTATGAGCCTCTGTTTTGCAGAGGCTCAATCTTTTTATGCCGTCATTCAAAAAGGACATGGGGAAGCAGTTAAAGGACTTGAAATTACCACTGACGGAAAATACTTAATTACCGCTTCAAGGGATAAGACTATCAAGGTTTGGGATGCTTTAACCGGAAGAGAGATCCGAACCCTCTTTGGCCATGCGCATACAGTTAATGACCTAACCATTCATGATCAACTAATTGCCTCAAGTAGTGCAGATGGGACGGTTGGGGTGTGGAATATGGTAACTGGTGAGCTACTGTGGCAAAGTACTAAGTTCCGGGAATATGTAACCTCTGTAGATTTCAGCCCGGATGGTAAACTATTAGCGGTAGGAAGCTATGCAGATTCAATCTCCATTTTCAACGTTGTTGATTACAGCCTAAATAAAAAAATTAAAGCCAATTCTGATAGAGGAGTAGGGTATGGAGTAAGTGTTCAATTTAGTCCGGATGGCAATTTCTTATCAGTTGGAGAAGATAACCGTACAGCAAAAGTGTACACAACAACCGACTTGAGCCTGAAGTATGAATTTAAACCCGAGAGAGGCTATTGTGGAGGATGCGGTTCACTTACCTCCATTCAGGGAAATTCGCTGCTTAAACTTTCAAATGGCACCACACTTACTAAATTCAGCCTGAGTTCAGGGGAGAAGACTTTTGAAGGAGGCAATGAGTTTAGAGACATTAGTTCGGTTGATTTTCATCCTAACAGGAAGTACTTCCTAACAGCCACCGAAGATTCAATCCACATTTACGACAATACTAACAACAGGTTAAAAGCCCGCTGGACAGTTGATGGAGAAATCAATGATGCCATTTTTCATCCGCTGGAGGATCAGGTAATTATTGCAATAGATAAGTATGTGATTGTAACCGATTTACAAGGAAAAGAACTCAGACGCTTTGATGGAATCCTTAATCAGGCAAATACGGGGTTGGATTATGATTTGGGAAGCTATTGGGAGCATTACATTGCCAAATGGGTGAAGTATCGTCCTGCCAGAATGCTGAGCGACAGATCATTTTACGTAGGTAAAACAGGATCGAAAGCTAGAAAGTGGAGTGTAAAAGATGCCGGTATCGATATGGAATATATAGGCCATGAGAAAGGTATTCTGTGTTTTCAAAAACTCGATGACAAGACTATCGCAACTGGAGGAGGTGACGGAAAGATTGTTATTTGGGATGAACAGTCAGGCAAACTGATCAAAAAGATCAACGCTCACAGGGAACCTATTTTTGATATGGAACTAAGTAATGATGGGAGATTGCTCGCCAGCACTGCATGGGATGGTGTGGTATCATTGTGGGATACCAAAACGTTGGAGCGATATAATTATAGCTATCATGAGGGTAGGTCTACATACACGCTAACCTTTACGGATAATGACGCTTACCTGGTCTTGGGAATGCTGGATAAGAAACTTCAGTTGTATGAAATCGAGACCAAGCAAATTGTAAGAGAGTTTGTTGGTCATACAGATAATGTGACATCCCTGAAAACATATGGGAATGAAGTCCTTTCAACCAGCTGGGATGGTAAAATTATTTTGTGGGATTTATATAGTGGATTAATTAAAAAGCGAATTGATTCAGGAAAGCCCGTTTTTGATGCACTGATTGTAGTAGATCAGATTATTTCTGTAGGTGCTGATCGTTCAATTAATTTTTGGGATAAAGCCTCTGGTAAAAGGATAGAAAGCTTGGCCGGACATCAGGCTGAGATCAACGGGATTGAAGTAGCAAATAACCTCATGATGACAACCGATGTTGATGGTGTAAGCAAGTTCTGGGATCTGACATCAAAAAAAGAACTATTTGAGCATATTCAAATAGGAAGGAATGACTGGATGGTGAAAAATCCAAATGGTTACTTTGATGCAACTGATGATGCCATTTCTAATATTCATTTCGTGAAAGGGATGGAAACCATAGGCGCAGATCAGCTCATGGATGAATTTTATGTCCCCGGGTTAATTAAAGACATTTTTAGCTCCACAAGAAGTGGGAGAAAGTCGATTGGTAAGCTTATAGAGGAAGACCCTCCACCCACCTTAAAGTTATCAGGACTTGTCCAGGGTGAAACCGCCAAGTTGTATTTGAAGGCTGAAGATCAGGGTGGGGGAATCAAGGACGTAAAGTTGTATCACAATGGGAAGCGAGTTTCTTTAGCATCTCAAATCAAGAATTTGCGGTCGGATAAAAACGCGAAGATTTATTCAATCGAGTTTCCACTTGTTGCTGGCCATAATCAATTCACGGCATCAGCATCTTCTGATGCCAATTTGGAATCGAATAAGGCTGCAGTGACACTTTTTTCTGATTCAAAGGTTCCAGGAAGTACTTGTCATATTTTGGCTGTTGGCATCAATGAGTATCAAAACTCATCCCTTAATCTAAATTATGCAAAATCGGATGCTAGTTCATTTGCTGAGCAGATGAAAGCCCAGGGTGAGCAGATTTACTCAAATGTAGTTTTACATCAAATTTTCGATAGAGAAGCTACCAAGGAGAACATCCTTGCAAGAATAAAAGAACTTCAGAAGCAGATATCAGTAAATGATGTCTTCGTTTTCTATTATGCGGGTCATGGAAGCATGTTAAACAACGACTTTTATCTGGTCTCTTCGAGTGCCAGCAGACTATACGACAGTGATAGAATCAATGAGTATGGCATAAGGGCTGATGTGTTACAGGAAGCGATGCTAGATATCAAAGCACTGAAGCAATTAATCATAATGGATGCCTGCCAGTCCGGAGGGTCAGTCGAAGTGCTCGCTCAGCGTGGTGCACCTGAGGAAAAAGCCATTGCTCAGTTGTCACGAAGTTCAGGTATACATGTGATGGCTGCTGCAGGTAGTGAACAGTATGCTACAGAGTTTGAATCACTGGGACATGGTCTCTTTACATATGCATTGTTAAAAGGTATTGGCGGAGCTGCAGATGGCGCACCAAAGGACGGGAAAGTCACCATCTATGAGTTAAAATCATACCTGGACGATCAGGTTCCGGAGCTAAGTATTCAGCATAAGGGAACGCCGCAATACCCTCACACATTCTCCAGGGGACAAGATTTTCCAATTGTCATTGTAAAAGAAGAATAACAGCTCATTGACTCATATGAGTCACTTATCCACTTTTGTGTCCATTCGTCTGAGGTTGTTGTGTATAACACATTCATTTTCATACTTTTATAAGTTCAAACCAATCAAAATAAAAATGCGAAACTCTATTTTAAGCTTGCTCGTAATCGGCGTGCTGTCAGCATGTACAGCACCAGGTGAGGACGCGAAAGAAAAAGAAATGCCTCCAGGTCTTGATATGACTATGATGGGGGAGGATGTAGACCCTAAAGAAGACTTTTATCGATTTGCCAATGGTAATTGGCTTGATAAGACCGAGATTCCTGCGGACGAGGGAAGATGGGGTGGCTTTCCAGAATTAAGGGAAAAGAATGACAAGATCATGCTGGATATCATGGATCGATCAGCTCAAAACCCCGACTTTGGAGACGGAACAGATGAGCGCAAAGCCATTGACTTCTTTGCTGTAGGAATGGATTCTACACTTGCAGAGCGAGTTGGAACCAAGCCACTTTCAAAATGGATGGATCAAATCAATGCCTTATCATCAAAAGAAGATTTGCAGAATCTGCTAGCGGAGATGCACCGTACCGGATATGGGCCATTTCATGGAGTTGCTTCATTTGCCAATCTTATGGACAGTGAAATCAATTCATTGTATGTGGTTGCAGGTGGTTTAGGTCTTCCTAATAGAGATTATTATACGAAAGAAGATGCCAAGTCAAAAGAGATCAGAGAAAAATATGTTGCTCATGTTGGTCGCATGATGAGTCTGGCAGGAGTAGAGGGTGATGCTTATGCCATGGCGAATGATGTAATGGAAATCGAAAACCGATTGGCTCTTGCTTCATTGACACCAATAGAGGCACGGAACATCCCAGCGCTTTACAATCCAATGCCGGTAGATGGTCTGCAGGAACTTTCTCCAACTATTCAGTGGAAATCGTATTTAGAAGGTGTGGGAGTAGATCTTGGCAAAGTGGATACGTTAATAGTGACACAGCCAAAATTCATGAAAGAGGTTACAGCCACTTTCAATGAAGTAGACATGGAAAAAATTAAAAACTACCTGGCCTGGAATGTAGTGAATCAAGCGGCTAATTTCTTAAACAATGAAATGGTGCAGGCAAATTTTGATTTCTACGGAAAAACCATCCGTGGGACAGAGCAGATGCGTCCAAGATCAGAGCGCGTATTATCTACAACAAACGGGGTAATTGGTGAAGCCATTGGTAAGGTATATGTAGCAGAAACATTTCCGCCTGAGGCAAAAGCCAGTGCAGAAGAAATGGTAGGCAACCTGATGAAGGCTTTTGATAAAAGAATCAGAAATCTTGAATGGATGTCGGAAGAAACAAAGGAACAAGCATTAAAAAAGCTAAATAACCTTACGGTGAAAATCGGTTACCCGGATAAGTGGAGAGATTACTCCACACTTGAGGTTAAGAAAAGTGGCGAAAGCTATAGCTACTATGAAAACATGGAAAATGCGTGGAGATGGCAGTTTGAAGAAAACATTAAAGAGATCGGAGAGCCGGTGGATAAACAACGTTGGGGAATGAATCCTCAAACCGTAAATGCCTATTTCAATCCATTGAATAATGAGATTGTATTCCCTGCGGCTATTTTGCAGCCTCCATTCTATAACTATACGGCAGATGCTGCGGTCAATTATGGAGGCATGGGAGCTGTGATTGGGCACGAGATTTCACACGGGTTTGATGATCAGGGAAGTCGGTTCGATTTCCAGGGTAACATGGTCAACTGGTGGACAGAAGATGATAAGAAGCGATTTGAAGAAAGAAGCGAGAAACTTGTAGCTCAATATGATGCATACAAAGCCTTGGATAGTGTATATGTTCAGGGAAAGCTCACACTAGGAGAAAATATTGGTGATCTGGGAGGCCTTAATGCCGCATATGATGGACTTCAGATTCATTTAGCAGAAAATGGTAACCCGGGATTAATAGATGGTTTTACTCCAGAGCAAAGACTTTTTATCTCATGGGCAACCATATGGAGAACCAAATATCGTGATGAGACATTACGGACGCAGGTACTTACTGACCCACATTCTCCGGGGATGTTTAGGGCAATAGGTCCGCTTACCAACATGGAAACCTTTTATCAGGCATTTGACGTGAAGGAAGGTGATGAGCTTTGGAGACCAGAAGAAGAACGTGTGATTATATGGTAATGAACGTTTTTAAAGGAAAAAGACAAAAAGATCATCCATTGGATGATCTTTTTCGTTTTATTTGTAATAAATATCAATTGTTGGGTACTAATAAGTAAACAACTTGATCATGAAAAAGAATATCACCAAAAAAACCGGCTCACTTAAAGTACTTGCTCTCGTGCTGGGCTTTGCAGTAAGTGGCATCATCATCGGTCAGGGAGTCTCTCAGAATGACTCATTAATTTCTGAGGGTAGCTCATTAGATTCATTGAAAGAAACGATCAAAAGCAACAAAAACATGATCGTAAATACCTATCTGTTAGGTGTTTCTATTTACAAGGAAACAGTTGAATAATTCTCTTTAACTCTAGCTTTTAAAAATTCTTAGCTTTTTTTATTTCTCTTCTTTGCAAAACTGCATTGACATTCTATATTTGCACTCCCAAAACAAACACGGTCCGTTCGTCTAGGGGTTAGGACGCCAGGTTTTCATCCTGGTAACAGGGGTTCGATTCCCCTACGGACTGCATTCCAAAAGCCACTCAAACGAGTGGCTTTTTTCATTTTGTCCTTCTGGGGCTCACGCTACAGCCTGTCTTCTCACTAAATTGATCCACTGGATCAATTCTTCACGCTCGATCCTCCTACGGACTGCAAAAGGCTCAAGCACATTACAGTGTGAGTGCCTTTTATATTTCCACTCATTCCCAACATTTATATATCTGTATTTTTTGCAGTCCTTCGGGGGCTCACACTGCAGCCTGTCTCATGACTAAAACCATCCACCGGATGGTTTCTAAACGTCATGTCCTCCTACGGACTGCATTACCACTCATTGATTTGAGGGATTTTTTTTACATTCTAGGAGCTACATAGGGGTTACATTTCTATTTGGAAAGCTCTTGCAAACTATATTTGCTATTGCTTCGGTTTTGGAGAGTCTCACATTTACTAATTTATTTTACCTAAATTTTGAGTGCATTAAAAAAATCTTAGAAATGAAAAAATTACTTCTATTGTTTTTGTTCTTTGGTTTATTTTCTTGCATGGAAAGCGACAGAGAGCAATATGGGCCTGACCTGTCTGAAAGGTTTGAAGGGCAAAATATTGTAACGGATGCAAATGGAGTACACTATCCTGATCTGGATCCGCGGGAGGTATACTGTGGTCCGGGTTGGGGATCTAAGTTTTGTAAATTTTTACGCAAATATGATGGGACTATCTGGGCAGATTCAGAAAATTATTATAGCGACTTTTCAGACGTAAAATTTTCAAACTTTTTTGCCACTGAATATTTTATATCCTTCTTTAATCTTGATGGTGTTGCTTCATATTGTGAAGGATGGAAAGTAGGTGAAACAACTTACGATGGAAAAAAATGGAATATAGAAATCAAACAAAATGAGTGGGATGTTTTGTCGTTTGACTATTATTATTACGGGTCTGGTAAAGAAATTCAATATATTAAAAGTTATACATATGAAGTAATTGATGGTTTACTTCATTTTTCAAGTACTGACGGTGAAACATTTATTTTCCATCCTTCTGAAAAAAATTATTCAAAAGATTTTGTTGACACTGGCGAAATAATTGAATTGGAAGGATGTATGTTCTACTAATTTGTCCACTGTAATGGCTCATAATCCCTTTACAGGTGGATTAATAAAAGTCTCGTAATTTAACAGCAGAGCTTCAGTCAGTTTTATTCTTTATCACACCCGTACGGCACAAATTAAACCCTCCCCATATTTAATCAATCCCTTAAATAAAGGGAACAACTCATCTTTCAGAAAATTAATAACTATTTGATTTACAGAATTTTAAATGGTATGGCATGCCCTTTGATAATCGGAACGCCTAATATTTAAATTTAAAATTACTATGAAGAAAATGTTGTATTTATTGGTAGGTGTGACAACCCTATCATTAGGTGTGTTTTATCTGAAAGGAGCAGACCATGTTGATGCTCCAGCAGTTGGCTCACTAGCTGCCGGATCATCCGTATCGGATTTAGCAGATCTTTTTGCATTTGAAAGTCCATCTAATTCTAATAATTATGTATTCATTGGCACAGTCAATGGTCTATTATCACCATCGGCTACTGCGGAAGCACAATTTGATCAGGACGTAATGTATGAGTTCAATCTTGATACAGATGGTGACTTGGTAGAAGATCAGGTTATCCAAGTATTTTTTGAAGATGGGGACGCGGTGACTTATGGTCCTGTTACTCCATCAAGCACGGGACTTTCAAGTGTTATTGAAAAAGAAGGTACTGAAGTACGTGCTCAGATCGCTTCAACGAATGAAGGCGCAAATGGAATCAAATTATTCGCTGGCGCCACAGACGACCCCTTCTTCTTCGATCTTTTTCAATTTATTGGTATTGTAAATGGTCTTGGAGCGGCACTAAGTGATGATACAAATACAGGAGTATATAGTGCAGAACGATTAAATCCAGATACAAACGAGCCTTACCCTGCAGCATTTAATGATCCTGGTACTGATGCGTTAGCAGGCACCAATGTTTTATCATTCGTGGTTGAAGTCCCCAAATCAATGATTTCTACTTCTTCAACCTTTAATGTTTGGTTAGAAAGTAAAATGGTTCAACAATAAACTTCAAATGAAAATGGAAAATATAAGATTGATTTTTTTATTTATCTCTATAGTGTCTTTTTCATCATGTAGCAATGATGATGGGTCCAATGTTGTGGAGGAACAGAAAGTATACAATACAGTTGATCAGATGGGACGCCCAGCAATCAACACCGTATTTAATTTCTTTGGATCATCGGCAACAAAGAATTCTTTTAATGAAATACTTCCATCTGAAGGGAAAGTAGAAAGTTCAGACCATTTTAAAGGAATTTTGGAAGCTTTACAAGCATACATCTTCCTTGATCCTACATCATATGAAAATATTCTGGGGACAAATAATCAGACATTGGCTGAAATATTATCAGTAGATGTTTTGACTTGTGATCTTTCCAAAAGCCCCTCTTCATATGCGACTTTAAATGGAAGAGGATTAGGCGATGATGTGATTGATGTAACATTAGCGTTGGCTTTCGCAGATCAGTCAGCTGCGGGTGAAGATAATCCAGTAAAAGATGGTGTCTCAACTGACAATGTTGATAGCAACGACAAAAGTCATAGTAATAATTTTCCTTATATAGCTTCAGCTCATAGGTAGTTTTTTTGGTAATTAGTGCTGTCGAGATCAGTCATTACGACTGGTCTCGGCTTTTTACTTATTGATATGATACATTACTTTATCCTATTCCTTATTGTAATTCTTACTAGTTGTGACTTTGAAGAGTCTAAAAGAGAGTTTGTCGTAATTGATTCAGATTTACAAAACTTTCTAAAGCATAGCCCTCAAGATAGGCTGTTAAATGCTGAAGCGGATTATTATTTCTGGTTAAAAAAGTTAGATGAAATTCCGCAAGGATATATTTATTTACAAAAAGCTGCTAATGCATCATTAAAGCTTTTTGAAATTACTGGAAAACCTAAGTATTTAGAGCTTAATAAGGATCTTTTGCAAAAAGCCAGTTTATTAATCCAAGGTAAAAACCAAGTCAACAATCTTCTTCTTTTAAGTCATGCAGAAATGATGCTGCATAATTTTAAAGCCGCAGTTAATTATTCAGTTAAGGCCCGGTCATTGACTGATGAAAAGTTCGGGCCATTGATGATGCAATACGATGGAGAAATAGAACTTGGAAATTACCAAATTGCCTACCAACTTTTAAATAGAGCCAAGCAACCTGAATCAGTTGACTATTTAATTCGATTTGCAAAATTCAAAGACCATATTGGTCAGCTTGATTCAGCAATATATTACTGTGAAAAGGCCCTTAAATTTGTTGAATCTCCAGAAAAGAGAAATTGGATTGTTAGTAACCTGGGGGTTTTATATGGACATGCCGGACTTATAAAGAGATCATATAATAAGTACATTGAAGCCTTATCATATAATCCTAATGATTTTCATGCATTAAGGGGTATTATATGGATTGCTTTCTCATATGATCAAAATTATCCTTTAGCAAAAAAATTATGTCAGTACTTAATTAGCAATTCAGCGAATCCTGAATACTTATTGTTGCTTGCTGATATTAATGAGGCAATGGGCCAAATCGATTCAGCCACAATGCATAGAAATAGCTTTATAAATAAAGCGACTTTTCCTATATACAATAGTTATTTGATTCCTACTATGGCTGAAGTAGATAGTCAAAAAGCAGTTGAATTAGCACTTACTGAAGTTGACAGCAGGCCAACTCCCGAAATGTTCAGTTTGCTTGCCTGGGCTTATTTTAAAAATGGCGAAATTCAGAAGGCTATCTGGCTTTTAGAGGATGAAGTTAAAGGTCGAACACATGAGCCTCTTGCTATTTACAGAATGGCTATGATCTACAAAGAAGTAAAGGAGCATCAGAAATCGGATCTACTGTTTCAAGAAGTTATTGATGCCGAGTTCGAAGTTGGACCAAATATTATGCAGTATGTTCCCAAAGATTTATGAATAATAACTCAGAGGTAACTGGATTATTCGAATTCCGGTCTTAATGATTATAAGCCTCAGTGTAAAGCTGAGGCTATTTTTTGATAAATAATTACTAACTTAAATCAAAGGCTGAAAAAATGGGCGAACTGGATGCCATTGATCAAGAGGATTTGATCATCAAATTAAGAGAAGCAGAAAATCGTGTAAAAGAGTTAGAAGAGGCATTTCATCAAACAAAAACAGGTATATGGGAATATAATATTGACACAGAAGAAATAGTATGGTCTAAGGAAGTATATGAAATATATGGATTGGCGCAAGGTTTAACACCTCCCAGGCTCGAAGAGATCATAAGATATTCGTCACCAGAGGAGCAGAGTAAGGTTGAATTAATCATAATGTCAGCTATCGCTGAGGGAATTCCGTATTCGATCTTTTGTGAAATTGAAGATAATAATGGTAAACACAGATATGTCAGAGCAACAGGAGTCGCAACCAAGAATAATTTAGGCCAGGTTATACGGCTATCCGGAACAATTTGTGATTTGTCTGAGCATAATGAGAATCAGCAAAATCTTAAATTTTCTGATTTTACGATTGAGAGTATTTCGGATGGAATTTACTGGTTTGATGATGATCTCAGATTTGTTCGTGTCAATCAAGCAGCAGCAGATCTTTTGGATTATAAGAGAGAAGAATTGATTGGAAAAAAAGGTATTGATATAAATCCACGATTTTCCATGAAAAAATCTATTTCCTTATGGAAGGAAACTAAAGAAAAAGGTTCCCTGTCTTTTATTACGAATCATAGACGAAAAGATGGTTCTGAAATTCCAGTTGAGATAACCAATAACATTATTAATTGGAAAGGAAAGGAATTCAAATGTAGTGTCGTTAGAGACATCACGGAGAGAAAGAATAATGAAAAGATTTTACAGAGCGCACTAGATGAAATCAAAATACTTAAAAGCAAATTAGAAAAGGAAAACAAGTATTTGCGAGATGAAATTAATATAGAGTATAACTTCGATGAAATAGTTGCTGAAAACAAAAACTGTAAGAATCTACTGAAGAAAATTGAGCAGGTTAGCAGAACTTCAAGCACCGTATTAATTCTAGGTGAAACTGGAACAGGTAAAGAATTATTTGCAAGAGCAATCCATAATCTCAGCGATAGAAATAGCAACACTTTGATCAAAGTAAACTGTGCTGCTCTACCAATTCAATTAGCAGAAAGTGAATTATTTGGGCATGAAAAAGGATCTTTCACAGGGGCAGTTGGACGAAAAATAGGAAAATTTGAGGTTGCAGATAAGAGTTCTATTTTTTTAGATGAGGTTGGAGAGTTGCCTATGGAAGTTCAAGCTAAGCTCTTAAGAGTCCTGCAAGAAGGAGAGTTTGAACGTGTGGGAGGGAATGAAACTATTAAGGTGGATGTTAGAATCATAGCAGCAACAAACAAAAATTTAGAAGAAGCAATAAAGCAAAAAGAGTTCAGAGAAGATCTTTTTTATCGACTCAATGTGTTTCCTATCTATCCTTCTCCTCTCAGAAATAGAAAGAGTGATATACCAGCCCTCGTTGCACACTTCCTTAAGAAGTTTGAAAATAGAATGGGGAAAAAGATTTTTTCGATTCCCAATACAACAATGGAAAAGTTGCTTAAATATGATTGGCCTGGGAATATTAGAGAGCTTGAAAACATTATTGAAAGAGCTATGATTACTTCTGAAGAGGATTTAATAGTTGAAGATCCCTTGATACCAAAGTCCACTAGAAATTTTGAGAACAGCAAATTAGAAGACACTGAGAAGCAAACGATAATAGATGTTCTTATTGAAACTCAAGGCAAGGTCTCCGGACCAAGCGGAGCTGCAGAAAAATTAGGTGTCAATCCTAAAACACTTGAGTCTAAAATCAGAAAGTTCAATATCGATAAGAGGAAGATTTTCAATTGATTTATTTTAATCAATTGATTAAAATAAAGAAAAGACTATCTAGTAACTCATCTCATAAGTATCAGATTATCAAATAATTACATTCTTTGGCATCAATTTTATAAAGCATATGATATAACCCATATGCCTTATGCTTTTGCACACCATACCTGATACTGATAGAAACGAAGAAGCCAATAGAATAAAAGATCTAGATAGTTATGGAATTTTAGATTCTCTTCCGGAGAAAAAGTATGATGACATTACAAAATTGGCATCATTTATCTGCGGAACGGAAGTTTCTTTGATCACTCTGATGGATTCTGAGCGTAATTGGTTCAAATCCATTCAAGGCGATCCTTCCATAGAAGAGAAAGAAATACCACGAGATGTTTCCTTTTGCAAAGTAACAATTCAGGGGATTGGCTTATACGAAATCAAAGACGCCTCTGTAGATAAAGAATGGAAGAATAGTCCTATAGTTAAGGAGCATAATATTAAATATTATGCAGGGTATCCTCTTGTAAGTCCAAAGGGATACAAATTGGGAACACTTTGTGTAGTTGATCGTGAACCCAGACAGCTTACATTAGATCAAAAAAATGCATTAAGAACTCTTGCCAACTCAGTTGTTTCTGTTTTTGAGCTAGACAAAAACAAAGCAGAACTGCAAAGAAAGAATAAGGAGTTAGCTGAAGTAAATGCTCGTTTGTATCAATTCGGACGGATGATTGCTCATGATTTAAAAAGTCCTTTGCAAAGCATAAAATCTCTATATGAGCTCATGCGATATGATCAAGAAAATACCTCATTATATGAGGATAAAATGCAATCATACATTGATCGAATGGCTCAAATGATTGATGGTCTCCTGGCCTTTGCAAGAAACAATCTTAATTCATTAAAAAAAGAGAAAGTAGATGTCAAGAAACTCTTGGACGCTTTAATTGAAAGATTAGGGGTTAGAGAAATCAAATACACTTTGGATGATGAATTGCCGATAATTCAAACCGAAGGAGTCTTACTTGAAATTATTTTTCAAAACTTAATATCCAACGCTGTAAAATATTGCAACTGTGAATTTGCCAGAGTACGAATAGGAGTGTTCTGTTTAGAACCTCTAACCTTTTATGTTGCCGATAATGGTGTAGGAATCTCTAAAGAATCAGGTGAACGAATTTTTGATCCTTTCATACGACTGGAAAACAAGCAGGATGATGGATGTGGTATTGGACTTTATACGGTAAAAACCATTTTGCTACAGCGAGGAGGAAAGATATGGTATGATTCACAACCAGGAGAGGGTACAACATTCTATTTCGAATGGAAAATATAAACTATAAATCAACCATGAAAATATTTATTGTAGACGATGACGAGCTAGTACACAAGCTTTATGAGATGTACTTTAAAAAAGTAGTATCAATCACACATAAAGAATCTTTTTTCAATGGATTTGATGCGATTAAATTCATTGAAGATCACATTGATACGAATTTGAGTGTTGTAGACATAATTCTGTTAGACATCAATATGCCTATAATGGATGGGGTCGAATTTTTGGATCACTTCGAAAGAATTGCCCCCAGACTAAACAAAATCCCATCAATTTTCATTGTGTCATCCTGCCTTATTGAAAAGGACTTTTTAATGAGCAGAAAGTATGTAACGGGATTGCATGATAAACCACTATCAGAACTCATCCTAAAGAATATGATATTCAATCAAGTTTCAATATGATAATTCTTGATAATTATACCAAGATAGTTTGTGATCGGCAATTCCCTGATTGGCCAAAGAGAAGAGTTCTTGTTCAGACATTAACCCTCTCATTGTTGTTTCTTCTTGTCACTAGCCTGAGCTTTTATTTTATTGATTTCAAAATAGCCTCATTAATGGGGCTGTTTGGTTCACTTGGGACGATTCATGTAGCAATTAATCTCATGGTTAGAAAGAGATTGGTAGAATCGGTTAATCTACTTGCAGTATATGCAAATATCATGTTTCTTGTTGAGGTGATTTTCAGTGGAGGAATTTCTTCACCCGCACTTTATTGGTTGATGCTCTCACCATTTTATGTGCTCACTTTTTCTGATTATGAGGTTAATAAAATTAGTATTGTTTGGATTATAGTTTCGTTTACTGAGTTTATTGCACTCTATGTAGCAGATGTTCTAGTTGGTCCTCTGGAGGTCAGTTATCCACCACAGTGGCATGAAGCACTCGTATTATTATTTGCAATCACATTTATGTGCTATTGTTCTGTGGTTATTTTATTGGACGTCAAAGCCAGAAGGGAAGCTGGTAGATGGAAGGCATCCAATAAATCTAATATAGATATTGAACAATCACCCCTTGAAAACCAAAATGTAAAAGAGGTTTCTAAAACAGCCAATAAGCTACACCGTCGGATGGTTTGGATTGCTATTATATTAATGCCAATATTCCCCGATTACCTCTTTTTTGAAGATCAATGGATGTCGATTTTCTCAATGAGAATTGGTATAGTACTCTATTTAATAATGGTAGTTTATGCCAATACAGTTGGTAAGTTATCTTTTAGATCCATGGCATATGCTTGCTTACTTCCATTGGTGATTTTTTTATCATATGCAACATCTCAGGTCCCTTTGCAAAATGCGTTAGTTTATAATATTAATTATTCTGCCGTATTTATAATTTCTTCATTTTTCCTTTTATGGGAATGGAGGCATTCGCTTGTAATTCTAATAGCCTCATTGCTATCGTATTTAATTTTTGCGTATTTTTTTAACAGGCTAGATTTAGAATGCTTTATTGAGGATGGTGCATGGCTTTTATTTTCTATAGGTTTTGCAAGTATTTTTCTTACAAGGTTTAGATATATATACCACTTGAAAGAGTTGTCATTTAAAAACAACTTGGAGAAAAAGAATAAGAAATTATCCTATCAGAATAATCAGCTAAAGCAACTAAATAAAAAACTATCAAGGTCAGAGGAAAAGCTTAAGGAGTCATCTCTGATAAAGGACAAATTCTTTTCAATAATCTCACATGATTTAAGGTCTCCAATTGGAACTGTGAGCAACTTTATTAAGCTAATCAATGATGATGCCATTGAGCTCACTAAGGAAAAAGAAAAAGAGATTTTTAATCGACTAGAGTCATCATTAAAGAACGTGGAGATGTTGATTGATAATCTACTTAACTGGGCCAAATCCCAAATGGGAATTCTCAAATTGAAGTATGATTATTTTGAGATCAGTGAAGTAGCAAATAGGTGTATTGAGTTGTTTAACGAAGAATTGAATGCAAAAAGCATTATTTCGAATATTCAATTATATACAAAATCAATTGCGTATGGAGATGAGCGGATTGTTGAATTTGTAATTAGAAATCTATTAGCAAATGCTATTAAATATAGTAATGAAGGAGGTGTTATTTCAATTGAATGTATTGCTAAGAATGATTACTTACATGTGTCAGTTACGGATAGTGGGGTTGGAATGTCTGATGAGGATATAAAAAGCTTACTTGATCCTAATACACATTTTACAAAACCTGGAACAAACAAAGAGATGGGTACAGGTTTGGGAATGCAACTATGCATTGATTTTGTTAAAAAAAATAAGGGTAAGCTACTTATTGAGTCAAAAATAGGGCATGGATCCAGATTCACTTTCACACTACCATTATTTAAGGAAGATAATCGCTTAATAAAGCTCTCTGATCCATTCTTCGATATAAGCCATAATTAATAGTGAGAGTACTGTTCTTTGCTTTAGTAATTTGTAGGGGACAAAACTCATGTCAATATCCCCGCTCATATGCGAATTAGTAATGTAATCAGTAGATATTAAAAAATTCTCGGAATGATACAAGTAATGCTAAAAAAAACTCAGAATTATAAGGTGATTGCAAGATCTGCGGCAGTTTTGTTTCTGCTTGGGCTATTAACTGGAATCTACGTCACTTTTGTGGCAATAGGTCAAATTGATGGTAATTTAGGAGCAAGTGTGGCAGCCCATCTCAATGGAATTATTGGAGCTCTTATCATATTAAGTCTTCACCTTATTTTACCAATTATCAAATTCGACCATTTGTATAAGGTAAATATGATTCGGTTGTTCATCCTTGCTAATTATAGCAACTGGTTTCTTACGCTAGTAAAATCTTTTTTGGATGTAGATGGGCTAGAGATCATTCAAAAATCTCTTGCTAATAATGTAATCCATATAGCATTGGTCATGCTTGCTGTTATTCCATCATTAGTAGGAGGGGGGATGTGGGTATTTGGGATTGGAATATTAAATAACGGGAAAAGTCAAGACAAATTGAAAATATGAAAAAGCTCCGATTTTGAAGCTCAATAATTAAAAAGTAATTTGAATCTTATTCTTAAAACCAGGATATACCCTTGTTTTGATTATTTGCTATAACAAATTAAGCATCAATCAATTGACTTAATTATAGAAATTCTCCTACGGACTGCAATATTAGTCTCTCAGATATCTGAAAGGCATTTTTGGTTTTTATGTCGAGTTACTGACTAAATTCTTGCTGATCCTTCTTACCAAAGTTCGGGTGACTTTTTAAAGGCATAGAAGTCAATTAATCCAAAAACATGGCCTAAGTCAGAGAAATTTTCGGTTTTCAATCTCTGGCTACATTTCTACTCTTTCTTTTTCTCGCATCTCCGCAATCTCCTTATCTAACTCCTCCCAATCTGTAAATGATAGTTCATCCACTTCTTCAATATCTTCTTTCTTAGAAATTAAACCTGTTGTCATGATGATACTAGTTGCTAGTATTACAATGAGCAAAATAGATGGATTGAAACGATCATCAATAAACTGGATAGGAATGGAAAAGAAAAGTAGTACAGTAATCAAACCTCTTGGAGCAATCCAAAGCTGTGGTGTGATGCTCTTCCTGATGATAACCTTGAGAAGGATAAAACGAAGAACGTAAGTGATTCCAAGAACAGCCAGTGCAATATATAAAGAGGGTAAATCAGAAAGTCCCGAAAAGTCCAAGGTCATTCCAAAAATGACGAAGAAAAATGTGCGAACAACGAATGCCGTTTCCATAGTCACCACATGAAAGTCTTCTGTGATATGATCCAATGCATCGGGATTAGCCCATTTTTTCAACTTTCCACGAAAGAATAATTTGTAATTATTCAATACCAATCCAAATACCATAATGATGAGAAGAGAAGACAAATGGAACATCTTACCAGTGGAGTAGAGTAGTACCAGAATAGCTATAAGAAAAAAGAGCTTTACCTTAGATTCTAACTTCTGAAGCAGAATTACCATTAAATAGCTAATTAGTATAGAAAGTATAATCGTAATTGCAATGCTGCCAGATACTTCCATCACAATATCACTGGTTCGACTAGCTTCTGAACCACTTAGCACAAAATAAAAAAACATAATTCCGAGGATATCAGAGAATGTACTTTCGTAAATCATGAATTCTCTTTTTTTATCTAATAGCGAACTGACGCTAGGTATAATGATAGCACTGCTTAAAATGGATAATGGTATTGCATAAATTAGTGATGTTAGGAAGTCATCAAAAAGGACAAGATTGAAAATGTATGCTACCAATAGTGCAGTGCCTATGAGTGCCACCAATGCAATGATGAAGGATTGAATAAGTAAGGGTTTTTTATCCTTCTCCAATTTTAAATCAAGAGCTGCTTCTAAGACAATCATGATCAAACCTACTACACCCAACAACTCAAGTGCAGACATAATAATGTTGTCCAAATTGATTTCTACCAATTCCAATAGATATTGAAGGCCAACGCCCAAGCCTATCAACAGCAATACACTTGGAATTTTAGACTTCTTTGATATGAAATTGAATAGGTAGGAAATGATAATAATCAATGAGATTGCTATTGTTTGAGTATATGCATTTAGGTATTCCATTGATTTAATTTTGGTCTTAGGACAAGTTTTCCTCAAACTAGTCACAGTTTATAAGTAAATTTTGTGACTTAATTTAATCATTAGGGTCTTAAAGGTCGAAAAACCCAACTTAATCTCAATCACTATATGGCAAAAGTCAAAAAGTTTGGAACTTTTGGTGGCGTATTCGTCCCTTCTATATTAACAATTCTGGGTGTGATCATGTATTTGCGGCTACCGCAAATCGTCGGTGAGGCTGGACTGTGGTATACATTGGGAATCATTGTAGTTGCTCACATCATTTCAGTGACTACCGGGCTTAGCATATCCTCTATGGCCACTGATAAAAAGGTGGAGGCGGGCGGGCCTTACTACATCATTTCTCGAAGTTTAGGATTACCGATCGGAGGTACATTAGGGCTTGCGCTTTTTGTTGGTCTTTCATTTAGTATTAGTCTCTATTTGATTGGTTTTTCTGAAAGCTTTCTACCGTATTTGGGCTTTTCAATAGATATATCTAATATCAGAATTGTTGGATCACTTGCACTGATTGCTCTTACCATTATTACCTTTATTAGCACCTCTCTTGCTATTAAAGCCCAGTTTTTTATTTTGATCGCAATAGTTTTATCCTTAATCTCGATTTTTTTTGGTCAGCATGAATTCGGCACAGAAAGTCCGCTCTTCCTCAGTTCACCAAATGCGACTTCAATAATGGTTTTGTTTGGTATTTTCTTTCCAGCTGTAACCGGATTTAGTGCGGGAGTTAGTATGTCTGGTGATTTAGAAAATCCTAAAAGAGCTATTCCTAAAGGAACTATTGCAGCAATTGTTACTGGCTTCATTATTTATGTAGTTTTAGCCATTTTCTTTTCATTATCTGTAAGTCGGGAGGCGCTGACTAATGATTCGCAGATATTACTCAATACAGCCTGGATTCCTGAATTGGTGGTTGCGGGCATTTGGGGAGCCACACTTTCATCTGCTTTGGGGAGTATTCTTGGAGCTCCTAGAATTATGCAGGCTATTGCAGTTGATAAAATCGGATCAAGATTTTTTGCTAAAGGCTATGGACCAACCAAAGAACCTAGAAATGCAGTCTTGCTGGCATTTGTGATTGCAGAGGCTGGAATACTTATAGGGGAACTCGACATTATTGCTCGGATAGTGTCCATATTCTTCATTACAACTTATGGCTTTCTAAACATTAGCGCAGCATTTGAGAAATGGACAAGTACTGACTATCGGCCGGATTTTAAAGTATCAGGATGGATTAGTTTGATAGGAGCCATTGCTTGTCTAATAGTAATGATTCAATTAGATCTGCTTGCTCTAATTGGTGCCGTTTTAATATTGGGTTTGACTTACTTTCTATTAAAAAAACGCGAACTGACTTTGGACTCTGGAGATGCCTGGAGTGGTGTGTGGGCATCCTTGGTCAAAACTGGATTAACGAACCTAATGAAGGACCGTGTCCATAATAGAAACTGGAGGCCTAACATGATCATGTTCAGTGGCAATCCAAATAACCGCATGCACATGATAGAAATTGGGAAAGCTATCGCGGGCAAGCTTGGAATTCTTACTGCCTTTGAATTGGTGAAAAGTGACGATCGTATTATGGCTAAAACTGAGTCAAATCTCGAAAGGGGAAAGGATGCCATAGGGTATTTTAAACACAAACTACATTGCAGAGACATCTACTCAGGGATGGATCAAATTGCAAGAGTGTATGGATTTTCCGGAGTGGAGCCAAATACTATTTTGATGGGGTGGAGCAAAATTCCAACCAATGAAGATCGATTTCTTGATTTAATTGAAAGTTTTGCTAGTCAAAACTTTAATACACTCTTTTTAAACTATGATCATGATAAAGGGTATGGAAACGGAAGTACCATTGATATCTGGTGGAGTGGTTCAGGACGAAATCTATCACTCTCTTTTGGTCTGGTAAGATCCATTACAAGTTCTGCTTTATGGAAAAGCGCGAAAATAAGAGTGCTAATTATTAATCGGGAAGATGAGGAATCGGAAAATATTTATAAAAAAACAGCTGCTATTCTGGATCGCTTCCGGTTACCAGCAGATGTGAAAATTATCAACAATGAAAAGGATCAACTTACTGATTTGGAAATCATATCCAAGGAATCAGGAAAGGCTGATCTTGTGCTCTTGGGAGTCCCTGATCAGGAGTTCAAGAATTTCAGAAAATCTTTCAGTAAAATCAATGAAATTGTCGAGCACATCGGTAGTTCTCTAATCATTAATGCCTCAGAGGACTTTGAAGAACTCGAGGTAATAGATCAGAATAGACCGAAACTGGTTACCAAATCAGAGGATCGTATATTGGCTATGCCGCCATTACCTGAATCAAAATTTCCGGAGATAACTTCAGATATTTGGAAAATAGACCGTAACGGTCAGGAAGTTTTCAATCGGTTTTATGATCAAGCCTTCAAGCCGATTTTTGATAGTCATAGATCTTTCCTTGAAGAACTTTTAAATCGAATAGATTCAATTAAAAAAGAGGTTAAGAAAATTGAGGAAACACCAGAACTTCTAAAACGAAAGAAAGCCATTGATAAACTTAAGAATGAAAGCTTATTTAAGATGGATTTATTTATAAATGAAGAAATATCGGAAGTAAGTATTCCTTATCAAACAAAACAGATGGAGGAAGGTATATCCTGGTGTCTAGATCAGCTTTCCAAGGATTTTAGAAGGTTTCCGAAGCACTTTACAATCAAGTATGCTGATGAAGACTTTGCCATAAGTAAAGATGACAACTTTAGAATTAGGTCTATCAAAAGAGGAAAAAAGCTTAAGCACCTAATTGTTGGCAGGCCCATTACTCAGACTATTAATTACCGGGAGTTGGCTAGGTATTATCAGCTAAACACCAGAATGGTATTTCTGAAAAAGTTGCTACAACAATTGCAGAAAGATGAGACAAAATTTTACGAGAGTACCCGAAAGCTTATTGGCAATATTACAGATGCCTTAAATGATGTGGAAAGGCAAATATGGGAAGAAAGCGAGTTGGAATTACAAGAGCTGTTTCAACTTGAAGTACCAGTCAAGAAAACAAGAGATGAACTTGAGTCATTAGATTCACTTTATCAAAATAGATTACTTGCTGAATTCAGGAAAAACCTCATCCAGATGCAAAGAGATATGGAAAGGTTGGATACAGATCATGTCGTTAGAAAAAGGTCAAAGAAAAAGAAATATTACGCTCGACACGAAAGCTTCTTAAAAGACTTTTCCGAGAGATTTGAAGTAAATACTCACACAATAGTCAATCTGTTGGTTCTTGAATTGAAAGTACACGCAATTAGGAATAGACAAGAAACTCAGATAATAGATTTCTGGGAGAATATGAAAATGGTTGTTTACTCACAATACATCAAAAAAGTAGACACCATCTGTTCAAAATTAACTCAAAGTGATCCTGAAAAGGCATTAAAAATTAAGGTAGATACGGATTTTGAAGCTGACCTGCAGGAGCAGTTCGAGGAACATCAAGCGAAAATCATTTCTCTAACAGAGGAACTTCCCGAGAAAATCGAAATTTTCTCCCTTTTACATAGTGATCACGAGCCTATTTCTATTCCGGTCTCACGAATGGCTGAATATTATATTAAATCCAGGTATGAATCTCCATCGGAGGAAAACTTCGAGCAATTAATGGATGCTTTGAAAAGAGCTATTTTAACCACCCAAGATGCAATGAACCTTGCCAGATTTAATCTGGAAAATGAGGAACAGACCGCAAGCACTGAAAAGGAAATTCTTGAAGGATGTAAAGCTAAAATTGAAAAAGAAAAAGACACTTTTGTCCAGTATTTAGAAAATTTCCAAAGTGGTAGTGAAAAACTATTAGAAAGTGCCTATGAACCTCTGGAGTCTATCCGAATTGAAGAAAGTGCAGAGGATTACAGCAGCGGACTTAGGGTGTATCAAAGTCAGCAAGTCCTTTCTGGTGCTGAGGCAATACTGGAAAGAATCAAACAATTTTCCCAAGGGGCAATAGCCAAATTACTTTATAGGCAGAGTGAGGCAACTTTATTTGCAAATCAGCTTGTTAAGAGTCAAAAACAGGCTTCCACTAATAGCATGCTTCTTGATTTAAAAGAACAATTGAGTCCACCCATTAAAGGCATAGAGCCTCTGCCTCAATACTATACAAGTCTTTTCAATGGCAAATCAAATATTAGCAAGGACCTTTGGATCAAACGTCCTATTGAAGAAGCGTTGTTTAAAAAGGCTGTTAAGCGACACAGAGGTGGACATTATGGAGGAATATTACTGCTCGGTGATCGCAACTCAGGTAAAACTGCTTTTTCTAAACACGTAACCCAACAAATATTTAAAAGCAGTAGTGTTTTTCACTTGTTTCCGCCTATTCCCGGTTCCTCTTCCGTTGAGGGCTTTGAAAAATCACTTGCCAAGGCAGTGCAAAAAAGAGGCACTTCTGAGCAGATGCTTTCAAGATTAGCAAAAAACAGCATATTAATCATCCACGATTTGGAGCTTTTCTGGGAACGATCTGAAGATGGTTTAGCGGTAATTGACTTGATTGGAAAGCTGATAGATCAATTTGGAGATAGGGTATTGTTTGTGGCTAATATGAATGCCTATGCATATAAATTGATTAATGAACTTACCTCTTTTGAGGAGCATTTCATAGAGATCATCAATATGGCTCCATTTGATGCGGAAGAGCTCAGTGAGTTGGTACTCAAAAGACACAAATCAAGTGGATTGAAGATTCATTTTGATGAAAAATCTGACCAGTTAAGTGAATTGCAGTTAGCCTCCCTTTTCCATAGTTATTTTAAATACAGTCATGGTAGCCCAGGAGTAACTTTGAATGGTTGGTTATCGAATATTAAGAATGCAAACAAAGAATATATCTGTGTTCAAAAACCAGAGTATCCAACACTGGACGTATTTGATAAGTTAGGCGATGATTGGACCATGCTAATCATTCAGTTCGTTCTCCACAAGCGACTTTCTATACCAAAAATGGTTCGGATTACAGGCTGGAGTGAGGAAGAAGTAAAGGAAAAAGCACTTGCAATGCAAAGATCTGGTTTAATCACTGAGAAAACAGGTGGTATCTACAACCTCGATCCGGTTATGTACCCATTCATTCTTGATGCATTAAAAGAAAGAGAGGTGCTCCAATGAACTGGAAGAAACCATTAATTAAGATTAGTTCGTACATAAGCGGAACTAAGGCCAAGACTACCATTAAAAAGGAATCTCCCTCTTTAGAAATCTATTCATTCTTGGTTTCTGATTCGCTTGTTGATTTAAAAGATTTGAAAGCATTTATACTTAATAATCCATGGTGTCTTGATTCTCCAAGAATCAGCATCAAGGACGGTAATTATGTAATAAACGTACTTGTTTTGAGTGAAGAAAAAGGAAGGTTAATTGAAGAGGCATTGAAAACATGGATTAAAACAGATGAGTAATATTAAAAGACACCTGTTTTCACTTATAATACTATTTCTCAGCGTTGAAACGCTGGCGCAAACACAAGGATCGTCAACCGATTCATTACTCATTCAAAGGCTTAACAGATTAGAGCAGCGAGCCGATAGTCTTGAAAAGGCACTTCAGGAAACAAGAGCCAGAATGGTTACACACTCACAGTTTGAGGGAATCCTACGATCAATAAATGAAGATGATCAGGAGTTTACGGACAATGACAGAAGGTCTAAGCGCAGAGCCCTTGATTCACTTTTCAAAGCAGCGGTTAAGAAACCCAAGCAACTCACTTTTACCGGACAGTTTCTCAACGTTTTTCAATGGGATGGTAAGTTTGACAATTCTATCAATTCAGTCGTAGGCACGGTTGACCTCTTTGCTATTTCATCATTTGGACAAAATAGCCTGGTGTTTATAAACCTACAAGGCGTTGGTGGTAATGGACCTGACAAATTCTTTCCCAACTATTCAGGATTTCATGGAGGAGCAGGAACCACACAAAGTGGAGATGGGTTAGATCGCATAAATATTCTTGAGGCATGGGTAGAATATAGCATTAGCAACACATCTATCACAATGGGAAAGATTGACCTAACCAACTATTACGATCCAAATTCCATTGCCAATGACGAATATTCTCAATTCTTGAGTAATGGGTTTGTAAATAGTTCGGCTCTTGCCGCACCTGGAAACGGACCCGGCATGTCGATTAATACTGAGTTGCTCAATAATTTCACTTTTCAGGTCGGTGTTGCAAGCAATGACAACTCTGGTGATCAAATTTTTCAAGGACTTTTCATGATTGCGCAATTAACTGAATCGTTCAATATTAATAATGTGGAAAAAGGAGCAATAAGGGTGTACGCTTATAGAAATACCGAAGTGAAGGAAGGGTGGGGTTTTGGAGTAAGTGGAGACCTTCGATTAACTAACAAACTCTATTCATATGGCAGGTATGGTCAAAACCTTGATAGTCTTGCCGGAAGCTTTGGAGTAAAGCGATCCTGGAGTGGCGGCTTGCAGTTAAGGAATTACCAACTCTTCGGATCTGCGAGTATTTCCACAGGCTTGGCATACGGCCAAACTGAAGGATTTTCAACTATGGAAGGATCGGATTCAGAACAGGAAAAAATGATAGAGGCTTACCTAAGATTCAACATCAAGCAGGCATTCTTCATTTCACCACACGTCCAATCTATTTGGGATGCAAGAGGTCAAGAAGGTGAAACCATCACCATATTTGGATTACGAACAAGAGTAGCTTTTTAATCTACGAGGTTCAATTTATGCTTGAAGCCCAACCAAATAATATGGGCAGTACTTTCTGTATCTCCCTGATTTTTTCTCGCATAGGTATAGTTGTAAGTAAGAGAAACGCTCAGACCTGAGTTCAACTGCATGGCGGGACCTATCAATAGTCGGTTGCTATCAAAAATATTTTTGGCCACATCTTTACCTGCATTGAAGAGTATTTCATCACCGACATTCAAGAAAAGAGGATGTTTATCCGCTAGCGTTCCGATTGGTATGAAAACATAAAAACGATACCTAAATCGATAGTTAAAGCTATTCCTAATGCCTGACTCTTCCGTTCCGCTTCTGAAAAAACGCTCTTCGATCCTAAAACGGTGTTGTGCCTTTACTTTCCCAAGTAGCTTTGAAACGGAAACTTCCTGGTAAGGCCTGTATTCAAACCTATCCCAATCGCCATCTCTACGAAGTGTAAGAAAAGCAAAACCAGAAATGACTCTAACATCTTTATTAAAGTTGTATCCGACTCCCGTTCTAAGCAAGGTTTGGGAAAGCTCATTAAAAGTGTCTTTCCATCTAACACCTACATCACTGTATACACCAAACTTATCAGATATTTTGATGGAGTTGTAATACTGAATCCATTGTTGGTTGCCACGAACCGTTTCTCTTTGACAAAAAGCGGAGGTATTCAAAAACAGAAATACAAATAGTGTATAAAATTTCATGCCCTTGGGACTGGTATCATCCTTTTAAGTCACAAATGAATGCTGACTGTGTGACTTTATCACTAAAAGCAGTCGAAAGAGATAAATAGTTAGTAAAAATGAAAAGCCTAATATTATTATCAATGCTGATCCTCAGCCAGGCTGTGTGCGGTCAGGATACTAAACTTTCAAAAGCTGAAAGAAAGGCCTTAATCAAAGAGGCGAAAAGTTATAAGTCCAATCCAGAAAGGCTTCTGAGCTTAAAAGGGGAAATGAGTGATTTAAAATCTAAAAATCTTGAACAAGAGAATCAAATCCGCTCTTTAGTAGGTGAATTTGAAGATTTAAATAATCAGATTACTTCACTAAATAGTCAATTAAGTAACGTCAAAAGACAGCTTGTAAAGAATGAATCTGCAACATCAAAACCCAATCAAATAGCTACAATCGACAAGGGATTGACGTTTCGTGTTCAGATTGGAGGGTATACCAAACGAGACTTATCCGAATTTGCTGATCCGGAGGGACGATACATTAAGGTCGATAAAAATAATATTGGAGTACAGGAAATCACATTAGGATATTTCACTAGCTATCAAAAGGCTGACGAATTTAAAAAACACCTCAGGGCCATGGGGTTGAAGGATGCATGGATTGTGCCTTATAAGGATGGAAAACGGGTTCTTCTAAAAGAAGTATTGAATGAAGTGGTTGGGGATGGCAAAAAGTCTCTTTGATAAATTATTGATGGGAGCTTTTGCTCCCATTTTATTACATGGTTAATCCATTTGTGGAAATACGGTCCAGGACCGCAATACCAAAAGATTTAAAAATCAAAGTAGAAGCTGATATTGATTTATTAAGAATGGGTGGAAACGTTGGTGAATTATTCATAACCAACATGGGAAATACAGCTTGCAAGTTGCTTGGATTTAAGCATGAAGGAGAAAATGCTGAAAAATGTGACTTTAACGAAATGTCAGAGTCTAAACCAACAATATTTAAAACTTGAATAACCTAAACTTAAAATTAAATCATGGAAAAAATTACTGATCTAACACAAGTAGGCCTGCAGTCATTGGTTGCACTTGGAGAGAGTTTAATGTCTGCACTTCCTAATATTCTAGGAGCATTGTTTCTCCTATTACTAGGATGGATTATTGCGAAGATTGTCTCCTTTATTGTGAGAAAAGCACTAAAGGCCATTGGGTTTGATAAGCTTGTAGAAAAAGTTAACCTCGATGAAATGCTAAGTGGATCTAATATTACTATTAATCCTTCACGCGTGGTAGGTAAGTTCGTTTACTGGGTTATAATGCTTCTGTTTTTTGTAACAGCCTCTGACACACTAGGATGGTCTGTTGTATCAAATTCCATTGGTGATTTGATTGCTTATCTCCCTCAGCTATTTAGTGCTATTGTCATCTTCGTAATTGGATTTTATATAGCCACTTTCGTTCGTAAAGGATTAAAAACAATTTTGGAATCTTTGGCTGTATCCTCTTCAAGAGTAATAAGCAGTTTTGCTTTTTACCTAATCCTTGTGATTATCACAGTTACAGCTTTAAATCAGGCTGGCGTAGATACGCAGATAGTCACCTCTAATGTGACCATTATCGTGGCGGGTATCATACTTGCATTTGCTGTCTCTTTTGGTATTGGATCAAAAGATATACTTACCAATATCCTATCCAGCTTTTATACCAAAAATCACTTTCAGGTAGGTCAAAAAATCGAAATGGATGATGTAAAAGGAACCATTGAAAAAATTGACATTACCTCATGTCAAGTGAAGACTTCTTCTGAAACTATTATAGTTCCTGTAAAGCGACTACTTACTGAAAAAGTAATCATTAAATAAAGACAGCTGTTCCTATGACACTTCAAGAGATATTGGATTTTGAGCTTTTTAGCATAAGCCAGTACAGCGTTAAAGCGTCAAGTATATTTTTTCTGATCCTGGTCTATATGGTGACCAGGATCTTTTTATGGATACTTAAAAAGTCACTTTTACGGGGTAAGCTGTTTAAAAGATTAGATAAAGGCCAGGCTATGGCCTATTATCAAATTGCTAAGTATGTTGTGATAGTGATAGCAATTTCAATTGCTCTTGAAGGACTTGGCATCAAAATCACATTTCTATTAGCTGGATCGGCAGCACTATTAGTTGGTGTTGGTTTAGGATTACAACAACTGTTTAATGATTTGGTGAGTGGATTTATCATTTTAACAGAGCACTCCATCAAAGTAGAGGATATAATTGAAGTAGACGGGATAGTTGCTCGGGTTAAAGAAATCGGACTTAGAACGTCGAAAGTTGAGACGAGAAATGATATCATGATGATCTTACCAAACTCAAAGATTGTCAATGAAAATGTTACAAACTGGTCTCACAATAAAAAAGTGACCAGGTTTTCCCTCTTTGTTGGCGTTGCTTATGGATCAAATGTTGACCTGGTAGCAGAATTATTAAAAGAAGCTGCAGATGAAAATCCAGATGTGGTACCTTCTCACCAAACAGTTGTTAGGTTTATCGATTTCGGAGACTCATCACTTCAGTTTGAAGTATTATTTTGGAGTAACAATCAGTTTAGAATTGAAGATGTGAAGAGTAAAATCAGATTCGCCATTAATAGAAAGTTTATAGAAAATAAGGTACAAATCCCGTTCCCTCAAAGAGACTTACATTTAAAATCTGCAGCAGTAGCAATTCCAATAGAACAAGCATAGAGAAAAATTCATATGGAAAATTTTGAAAGGGTAGCGAAGAAGCAATTCAACTTTCAAGGAATTGAGCCTGGCAATGATGGTGGTGTTTTTATTCAAGATATCGGCTTGAATCATGATTAATAGGTCGCTCGTAAAAAAGAATTTTTTGATCAGGGAAGAAATTCTATTTTCTTTTGCCACTTACCTGGTCAACCAACTTGTGCTGGACTCACAGAAAAAGAAATTTACAGATGAAGAGCTAATTGATGCAATTTTGATTGCAGGGCAGCCTGAATGTTTTGAGGAAATCTATGATAGATATGCTGGAAAAATTTTTCAAAAATGTCTATCATTCACAAAAGAGGAGTCTGAGGCAAAGGATGTGGCGCATGATGTAATAGTAAAGATATACCTCAACCTGTCTAAGTTTAATCGAAAGTCTAAATTCTCGACTTGGGTATATGCAATTACCTATAATTATTGCGTGGACCATCAAGCGAAGCGAAAGCGGCAACTTACTTTGAGGGAAGAAATCAATCGAGAGAAAGAGGATTCTAGATTTGATGGTCCAGCCGACGAAGAAGTTTTAAGTCTTAACATTGAGACATTAAATCTTTTGATGGAGCAGCTTACTCCAGCTGAAAAATCGATCCTATTAATGAAATATCAAGATGGTTTTTCTATCAAAGACATTGCGGAACTGACAGGTTCTGGTGAGAGTGCTGTGAAGATGAAATTAAAGAGGACCAAAGCAAAACTGATGAAACTCTATGAAGAAGGAAGATAAATACAAAGAGCTAAATCCGGAGGATATTAATCCATTCGAGTACATCAATAAGGTTGATGAGCTTCCACCTTCCTTGAAAAAAGAAGTGATGGCCACCATCAATTATGCACACCTGATGATTGACCTGGGTAAATTGTTTTCAGTAGATATGGCAAATACAGCCACCAGAATGATAGACCCCTCTAGCGATACGGAAGACTGATTTCTGCTATTTTTCTTCAGGGTGTGACTAACGACTTGGTAAAGAATTAGATTAAATATGTGGGGTTAGATGCTTCGCTGTTTTTTGGCAGGACATGTTTCATCAAAGAAGAATCTGTCTTGGATGATTATGGCAATTGTAAGTACTAACTTAAGTTGGCAAGTTGAGGAGGTACTGGCGAAATCTTTTGTTGATATTGCCAGAGTATGAGGACTTAAAATAGTAAAAGTGAACTTTAGAATGTGACTTTTGCTGAAGAGGTAGTCTAAACAGAAAATATAAAACGATGACAGTATCAAAGACCCCAAAGAAAACTGGTGGTAAAAAGGACAATACGAAAAAAGCCACACCAAATCCGAAAATGAGAGTTACAAAAAAATCGGTAACCTCAAAAGAGGAAGAAGAAAAAAACAAGTATGAATCCAAGATGGTTGCCGCTATTGACGGTGTAGATGAAAAACTGAAAAATTTGAAGGAAGAAAGTTCCCGATTAAAAGATGCTACAAAGGAAAAACTAGACGAACAAATCATCTTTCTTTCCAAAAAGAAAGATGAGCTAGAGGTTTCTCTCAAAGATTTGCGTGAGCACTCTGGTGAGAAATGGGAAGGCTTTAAGGACGGAGCGGAAAGGAAGATTGAGGAGCTTGAAGAAGAAGCAAAGGAGCTATTTGAAGGGATGAAAAGTGGCTTCAAATATTTATTTTCAAAGTTTAGAAAGAAGTAGCAGATTGTCAAATGAAACTTTTTAGAATCATCCTAATCCTCGTCTTTGTTTTGGCTATTGTAGTTTTCTCAGTACAGAATGCTGAGGTAGTTGAAGTGCGATTTCTAGGCTGGAGTGTAGAAACTTCAAGAGCATTACTCATGCCTGTCTGTGTAGCGGTTGGTTCATTGTGCACTACATTAGCGTTGCTTCCAGCTTTAATTGGTAGAAGTAAAAAAGAAAAATTCTCTCCTTCAGGCTCATTGCAAGCTGAAGAAGAGTCTAATTAACTAACCAACCGATCGTTTGTCGTCTATGACCCTATTTGAAGAAGGCATTAAAAAGCAAGTATTAGACTTACTTGAAAAGCATTATATAAAATCCATTAAAAATCAATTAGGGGATGAATTAGAACAAATGCATCTGATCGTTGAAGCCGTGGATGCGTTCCATCATCTTCCGGTAGAACAACGCGATGCTCCTGTTAAACTTGCGGAATACAAAACACAGCTATACTCGCTCATTGAAGCCATGTGGGGAAAGCCTGAAAAAGGGAATTTTTCACAAATTTATGATACCCTGATTCAAACCTTTCCACCCGTTTTTGAGGCGCTCCCTTCTAGTAAATTCAAAGTACAAGATAGGGAACGATTCTATGCACAGCAGGGAGATTCTACAGTTACCAAGGTGCTTAAGTTGATAAAGCGTATCGCATTTACTTTTATGAATGCCCCGCTCCATCTCTCCAACAAACTTAAGAAAAAGAAACAGGCGATCCCTTACTGGAAGCATAAGGTTCCTGTAAGAAATCTGGCTAAGTACCATTTTCAGACCAATTTGATTGAATCGTTATGCATAGTAACGGACTTATTTTTCACTACCATCTGCGAAGCGTACCTAAGCATTAAGATTTGGGAGGAAGAGCTGATGCATGAGGACATGCCTAAGACGGAGAACCTGGAAGAGATCAGGAAGAAGCTAAAAGGCCTGAAAGCCTCTTTTTCACGAAAAGCGAAAAGTCTATTGAGCGTAATGCTTGATGAGCGGCTTGCCCAGTACGAGGAAGATGGTCAAAAGGCCGGAACAATTGAGTTTTCCAATAAAATACTTTCTAATGCTTCACTGGATGATCAATTTGAAAAGGCCGATAAGCGCTGGTCGGACAACAATTTAGAATGGAAAAACACGCTGTATGCATTGTTCGAAGAATGGCGTTCTGATCTCAATATCTATACTTTGAAATATCAGACCGTTTCTGAGTTTGAAAACTTTAAAGCCGCACAAATTAAAAAACTATTAGAGCAAATAGATCCTGAAATTGAGGCTGTTAAGTTATTCATTAATGAAAGTCGCGTTAGTGTTAGAAATAGCTCCCAAGATGATTTTAGCAAAGAGATAAAAAAGGTAGGTTATCAGGCTTTAAAAAAATTAGATAAAGAACTGTTGCCTCGATTAAGCGATACGCTTACTAATCGGTCGGTTGCCAATGCAATAAACAAACTAGAGGTGGGTATTCAAGGCCATGTCGAGGAACTTTCAGATGAACATGTCATAGTTAAAAACTGGTCATACAAATCACCAACAAAAAGCGATGAGCTCAAGAAAATCTCTCCTTATGAGCTTATTTCATTTGAAGCATTAAGCATTTTCAAGGATGAAATAGAAAGTGTTAAAACAGAACTTTTCTCTGTCCTTGAATCCGCAAATATTGACATTCAGGATGTTGGACAGATTATTTCCTTTACTACTGACTCAGCCATTTCTCTGATCGAGGAAAAACAGAATTCAACTGATGAGGCACTTCAGGTAGTAGAAGAAGGGTTACAGCGAGCATACAATCGTATTGATAAAGCCAGGCTGGAACTAGAACAAGCGATGCAGGCTAATAGTGAGAAACTAGAAATTATAATTGATGCCTTTTGCAATCGATTAATGGAACTCACAATCAATGAAAATGTGGGTGAGTTAAGACTGAGAATAGTTAGAGCAAAAGCTGCAAAGCAAGCGGATGAAATTAAAGAAGAGATTAGGGAAAAGATAAGGTCAAGGAAAAGATTTGTTTCAGGTTTACTCAGTAAATCCTATAGTTCAGCCTTTCAATTTCTTACGAATGTAAGTGAGCGTTTTGTGCTCACTGCAAGTAAACCAACAATAACCCGACAGGTTTCGGATTTTCTTCTTGAATCGCAGCATGCAATCAATAGCTTACCTCTTATATACATGAGGTTATATAGAATTGAACCCTTGGAAGACCTTGAGCTCTTCGAGGGTAGAAAAGAGGAAACTCGCCTTTTAAATGAAGCATTTCATAACTGGAATGAAGGAAGATATGCAGGCACTACTATTATAGGAGAAAAATGGGGAGGTTTAACTTCTTTTATAAACTACACCATTCATCAAAGCAACTTTCCATACTTAGTGACTCGATTTTCTTCAAAACAAAACATTTACGATGAAAGTGGACTCATCCAATTAATGAGGGAAGTTTTTCAAAATGAATCGTTTGAAAACCCGGATCAGGTTGTTGACTATCTAAACAATGGTCCTAAAAGAGTGATAATTTTAGAGGATCTACAAAACCTGTACCTCCGAAAAATTGGGGGATTCATGGCACTTCAACTTCTCTTTCAACTTATTTCAAGGACTCATAACAACATTTTTTGGATTACAACCACAACGATTTATTCTTGGCGATACCTCTGTAAGGCGATACAGATCAATGAGTTTTTTAGCTACGTTATTGAAATGGGTGATCTGACAGAGGAACAAATAGTAAATATTATCTGGAAAAGAAATCGCATCAGCGGATATAACATCAAGTTTGAAGCAAATAAGGAATTCCAGGAGGATAAAAAGTTTCTGCAGCTGGATGAAAAAGGACAACAGCAACTCTTGAAAGATGCCTTCTTCACTTCGTTGAATTCTTTTGCCAAGAGCAACGTAAGCCTGGCGCTGATCTTCTGGCTGCTATCCACTAAAAATGTAGACAAGAATACGATAACGATTGGTTCATTCAAAAGCCCCGACCTGAACTTTATCTCTGTGCTTTCGATGGAAAAGGTGTATACGCTGCATGCGCTTATACAGCATGATGGCCTTACGGAGGGGCAGCTTCAGGAGATTTTGCACCTTCCGACTTCAAAAGCACGACTAAACCTGCTGGCCCTGCTGCAAGATGGTATCATCACCCGAAAAGAGCAGGTATATCTTGTAAACCCGATGGTATACCGAGACACTATTGCCATGTTAAAATCTAAAAACCTGATTCACTGATGAAAAGATTCATTATAATCCTAATTTCAATTGGCATTTCAGGGTATTTAAGTGCCCAGCAGACTATTGTGGACAGCAGTAGTATGGATTCGCTTGTTACTATTTCTGAACAAACGGAGCAGGTCATCGACTCACTAAATGAACTTTCTGCAAATGCACAAAAAGCTGATATACAAGCACCCTCCGGGCCACCTTCTATTTCAGAGATCATTTCTTTATCTAAGATTTTTTGGGCTATTATTTTTCTAATAGGTGGCTACCTGTTTATTAGAATCACATCCAAAATTCTTGAAATTTTCGCAGAAAAGAGCACGCAATATAGAATTACGATAAAGAGCTTCATACCTGTTGTGAAAATTCTAGGCTGGATAGGGCTGGTTTTTGTAGTGGTTGCTGGAATTTTTCAGCCTCCCGCGGCTACACTACTTGCTTTTTCCGCATCTGTTGGTGTGGCTATTGGTTTTGCCTCGCAAGACATTATCAAGAATATTTTTGGAGGAGTTATGATCCTTTTTGATCGTCCATTCAAAGCTGGCGATAAAATTGACGTTGGAGGTAACTATGGAGAGGTGGTGGAGATTGGTTTGAGATCTACACGAATTGTTACTCCTGACGATAGTTTGGTTTCCATTCCGAATGGTGAAATAATGAATCATTCCGTGTCGAACGCAAATGCCGGGGAACCTAATTGTCAGGTTGTTGCTGAGATCTACCTACCAATAGACGCAGACACCACACAATGTAGAACAATTGCAACACAAGCAGCTGTAGTATCCCGATACATTTATATGAACAAGCCAATAACCATCATTTTTTCAAATGAATTTAAAGACCGTCAGTCATTGCTTAAGATGAAGATCAAGGCCTATGTGCTGGATATAAGAGATGAATTTAAATTCAAGAGTGAAATGACCGAAATAGTTATTAAGAAATTGCTAGAAGAGAAAATTCTTAAAGTCAAAGAAAATAAAAAGGTCAATACTTCAGAAGCGTAATATTATTAAGTACTGATGGAAACATTTTTAGACCAAACCATTTATGACCCCACCATAGGAAAGATAATAGCAACCATTATTGGAGTTATAATTATTTGGCTGGCGCTAAAGGTGGTCCAAAATCGATTATTCAATAATATTGAAGAATTGCACCAGCGATATCGGGTAAAGAAGGCCTCATCTTTTGTGGGATTTTTGCTTACTGTAGTGCTAATTTCCGTCATTTTCAGTGATAAGCTAGGAGGCTTTACTGTCGCATTAGGTGTGGCAGGTGCAGGCATTGCATTTGCCTTGCAGGAAGTTATCGCAAGTGTTGCAGGTTGGGCTGCAATTATGTTTGGTGGCTTTTACAAAACAGGGGATAGGGTGCAATTGGGTGGAATTAAAGGTGATGTTATCGATATTGGCGTGCTGAGAACTACCTTGATGGAAACAGGGCAGTGGGTAGATGGCGATTTGTATAATGGTAGAATTGTTCGGATTGCAAATAGTTTTGTCTTTAAGGAACCAGTCTTTAACTACTCCTCTGACTTTCCATTTTTATGGGATGAAATCAAAATCCCCGTAAGATTTGGTAGTAATTATGACTTGGCAGAAACATTCTTTAAATCATCTTTAGATGAAATTATTTCTAAATTTTCTGAAACAGCCGCGACAACATGGAAACAACTGGTAAAAAAGTACCTGATTGAAAATGCTACCACTAAGCCTATGATTACAATGATCTTTAATGACAACTGGGTCGAATTCACACTCAGATACCCTGTTGAATATAAGAGAAGAAGGATCACCAAAGACAAATTGTTCAGATCTATTTTAAAACAGATCGAGTCTTCTGATGGAGAGGTAAAACTAGCCTCTGCCACTTTTGAAATAGTTGATGGTTCAGGGATTAAAGTAAAAGTTGAAAAATAGTGAATTAAAGCCCACTACTCTTTATCTATGACTTAATGATACCTGAATTAAGTCACTTTTCTAATCTGAATAATGGCATCTCCTAATGAATAATTGTATCATTATTTCATAAAACCATTTGTGGGCGATAATGTAGCCAAGCACTTGTTTTTCTTTTACCGCATCACCATTTGCAGGACCATTAGAAGTCACAAGGTGAAATGAGCGATACTATTAATGTGACTTTACCAGTATCCAGAAGTCTCAACATTAAACACACATAGATGAAAGCAAAATTTGATGTTTCGGTACGATCGGTGAATGAGATCAATGAACTACCGAATAGTTGGACAATTGAAGATTATAAAGAGGTACTTGAATTAGCCGATTTTGAGGACTGGGATGAAATTGATGAAAATGAATTGAAAGATTATACTTTGCTTTCATTGCAAGAATTTGAGGCTGATGAGGCAGCAGAATTAATACTTCACTATAGATTGGGAGATCATCTTAAATCGGGCCAAATCCAAAACATGGCACAGGAGATGATGGATGAAAAACTCTGGGAAGAGTATCAGGATATTCGTTTGCACAAAGACCTCTTTGCATGCGCTTCATTGTTGCATGCAGCCTTCCCAAATAAATTTCCTGAGGCTGAAGCCGTAAAATGCAACATTGAAGTAACTGCGAAAAATCCTTTTGAGCTTGAATTTTTAAAGGAAACAGATAAAACCCTCCTCACAAGGTTGCTTGCAAATGGAATGGACAACCATGCCATCATTAATAGACTTTTTGATGAACAAGTTGCTGGAAGGCCATTCCCGGAAGCTGAGAGCATAATATGGCAACACGAAAAAGTTGAAAAGAAAGATAGTGTCCTTTTTACAATCTATTCATCTCAATACTGGCTTCATGGAATGGATGAAGTCACTTCGTATACATCAGAAGCATTTTCGGATCTAACAAACGCACTATGATAGAAACAGAACCTAATTATACAATGGACGGCATCAAAATTGGCCTGACAGTAGTCTTTATTATACTAAACGGCTTTTTTGTAGCTGCAGAATTTGCATTGGTCAAGCTTACGAAGAGTAAGATCAAAAAAATGATAAAGGAAAAACAGCCTTTTGCTACTACAGCCATGTGGCTTTTCAAAAGACAGAACCTTGCACTTTCAGCTTGTCAGCTAGGCATCACCATGGCGTCATTAGCTCTTGGCTGGATCGGTGAGCCAGCCATTGCTCATTTAATAACACCACTAATCCAAGACCTTGGCATTGAATCAGAAAATGTGATTCATGCTATCGCCTTTACTATTGCCTTTACAACAATCACTGCTCTCCATATTGTTATTGGTGAGCAAGTTCCAAAAATCTATGCAATCAGAAAGCCAGAGCCCGTTTTCTTAGGTTCAGCCCTTCTGCTTAAAGGATTTTACATGATATTGTATCCTTTCATGTATGTACTAAACGCAATTACCATTACAATTCTAAAGTGGTTAGGAATTGAAGAGTCTGACGAGCATGATACCCCGCTTTCTGAAGAAGAAATTCAAGCTTCTTTGAGCATTGCCTATGCCAAAGGAGAATTGACAAAAAATGAACACCGATTACTCAATGCCGTTTTCCGTTTTGACGACACAGTAGCTAAGCAGATCATGAAGCCAAGAAATGAGGTAGAATTTCTGGATATTAATGATTCATTTCTTGAGAACCTTGAATTTGCAAAAGCATCCAGGCATACTCGCTTCCCTCTTTGTGACGACTCGTTGGATAAAGTTGTTGGGGTTATTCATATCAAGGACATTGTGGGGTACAGCCAGAATGATGACATAGAGCTAAAAGCTGTCGCAAGATCCTCCATGATGGTTCCTGAAAATATTCTTCTTAGCAAATTGCTTCAAGAGTTCAGAAGCGCTCACCAACACCTTGCCTTTGTTCAGGACGAATACGGAACAGTCTTAGGCATTGTCACCCTGGAAGATCTATTGGAAGAACTAGTAGGTAGTATGCAAGATGAATTTGATGTTGAGGAGCCTGATATTGTTGAGCAGAAAGATGGAAAAATCATTGTTAATGGAGATGTTCATATTGAAGATATGAACGATCGCTTCAAGCTCAATCTTAATGCTGAAGACGCAGATACCATGTCTGGACTTATTGTAGAAAAGGTTGGACACAAGCTTGAACTAAACAAAAGGATAGAACTGGATGAAGGAGTTCATGCTGAAATCCTTGAAATAGACGGGATAAGAGCAACTAAAATAAGAATAACAATTTCAGTGGTTAATGAAGAAACAGTTTGATATAACCCAAATAGACCTGACACGTCCTGATAAATTGTTACTATCAGGGTTGTTCGGGTTGAAGTCACTAGTCACCCTTCCTTTAGATTTATACTCAGCGCAGAAGAAGGAAGGCAAGACCAAAGGAGAAATTACATTTATTGGGACCAAAAAAGTTGAAGAAGTTCAAACTCAGCTCTACGAATTTAATAGCGAAGGGTCTAAAAGTAGCCTAAATCCACAAACCTTCGATTTTCTTAAAACACGCAAGGAAAGCAAAGTCTACTGGTTGAATTTTCATGGGTTGCATGAGGTTGACTGGATTCAAGATATTGGAGAGACACTAAATTTAGATAGGATTACGGTTCGTCAGATTTTAGATACAACCTTACGTCCCAAGGTAGAAGAGTATGAGCATTATCTGTTTTTTAGTGTGAAGTCCATTTTGAAGGATAATGATGGAAATCTTCAGATTGAGCAAATGTCATTCATTTTGGGCGATAACTATGTTATTTCATTTCAAGAACAGCTTGGGGATTATTTCGATCATATTCGAAATAAGATTACCGAAAAGTTGGGTCTTGTTCGTAAGAAACCTGCAGAATTTCTTCTCTACCAATTACTGGATGCTAATCTGGACAACTATTTTGAAATAATAGAGCAGATTAATCAAGAGGTCAAACTGTTGGAGAGTATTATTTTAACCAACCCCACTCAGGATTCATTGGTAAAACTTGAACAAATGAAGCAAACGACAGAGATGATAAAAAAATCACTCAATCCATTTAAAGATTCACTTAGAGTAATAGCCAACAGAAAAACACCCTTTATCAGTAAACAGAACAACACCTACTTTCATGAACTAATGAATAGTTGCAATAGTGTGATTGAAGAGATTGAGTCAACTACTCACTCGTTAGAAAGTTTAACCAATATCTATTTTTCGTCCCTAAGTCAAAAAATGAATGAAACCATGAAGGTGCTAACCACGGTTGCTACCATCTTCATTCCACTCACCTTCATTGCAGGCATTTACGGGATGAATTTTGAGTATATGCCAGAGTTGAAATTCAGGAACGGATATTTCGTCATTTTGGGCATAATGGGACTGGTTTTCATAGGGTCTTTGATTTATTTCAAACGACGAAAATGGCTTTAAAACCGCCCTTTTAGTATCATTTAAGAGTCAGATACACTATTTTCTATGGGTTGGATTTTGCAAATTCTTCCTTGCAATACGTGTGACTTCCGCCGAAAAAGCAGTCAGAATTAATAAAAAAATGAAAACAATCTTGTTAACAATCTTGGCACTTGGGTTTGCGGCATGCGGATCCAGTCAAAATGTGCCTTCTGATGTCCTAAAATCCTTTGAGTCCAGGTATAAGAAGGCTGAAAATGTTACTTGGAGCTCGGATAATGGAGTGTTTAGTGCTTTATATAAGGAGAGTGAGCTTGTGAAAAAGTCCAGCTATCAAAAGGATGGAGAATGGATTGAAACAGTTACCGAACTGTTGGTCGATGATTTGATGACCTGCATTACTGACTATGTAGACGATGAGTACATGGATGCATCAATTTTTGAAGCCATTTTGATGGAATCACCAGAAACTAAAGAGTATCAAATCTCTCTAGAGTACCTGGATATGGATAGGGAAGGGGATGAGGATATGGATTTGGAGGGGAATGTAGTCTTCACTAAGCTCATCTTTGATACAAATTGCGAGTTTTTGAGTGAAGAATAATTGCATGGAATGGATTCATACTTTAAAAGTCGAGAAATCAAATAGAATGAAGTTTACTAACCTTAATGTACTCGTAAATCTTGTGCAAAATGAGAGTATAAGTGACGAATTAAAATCCAGGTATTTTGACAGAATCGGCGCAATCATTTTAGAAGTTAAAGCAAGGAAAGATTCAATAAATCTTTAATGTGACTTTCTGGGTATGGTTAGTCTAAAGTACAAAGTGACTTAATTATTGATAACACCTTTAAAGAGATTTAATAGAGGTATTTAAAGAAGGTGATTAGGTGGTGATAGGGTCTCCCATAGTGGAGGCCTTTTTTGTTATTGGCAAAACAGCATCGAATTAATGTGAATATGTGACTTCTAAAGAATTATTAGTCCAAGTAATAGTTTATACATCCATTTAAATAAAATTATACAATATGAAATTAGAAAAGCTTATCCCCAATTTGATGGTAGAGGATATTTCCTTTACGCTCAACTACTATCATGGAGTTCTGGGCTTTGACACAGTGAGCACCTGGCCGGAGGCTGGTGATGAAGAATTGAGGAGAGCCAAAGTGAGAAAAGGAGATGTAGAGATTATGTTTCAAAGTGAAAAAAGCCTTAAAAAGGAGATACCTGAATTGCGTCACGATGATCCGGCAGGAGGACTTACACTAGTCATTATGGTCACAGGCATAAGCGAATTCTACAATCACCTCTACTCATCTTTAGATGTAGTTGTTCCATTGAAAGACACACCTCAAGGCATGAAGCAGTTTACCGTAAGAGATGTCAATGGCTACTACCTCACATTTACTGAGTCATTAGAGCATATAGATCAAGTCTAATTGAGGCAATCTTAAAGACAAAAAAAGTTGATTCCAGCTTTTCCGTCTCCTATCAAGAGTAGACGTTTTTTTTAGCAAAGACTACTTGATCAACTAGTTCTTTAGTAAGGATTCTTATGTTTGGATTCTTAAAAACCTTCGCTATGATACAAGAAATAAAACCCTGGGAAATTCTCAAAGAGCATTTAGAGACAGAGTCAATAGATGAAATTAAGAAGTATCTGGATCTTCTGGGAGCAGAAGATATTGTAGGAGTAGTCAGCCACCTTAGTGAGGCACAAAGACTAAAGTTGTTATCTCTATTAACTCCTGAAGATGCCGCTGAATTAATAGAAGATTTACCCTGGGTTCAGGCAATCGAGCTCATCAAAGACATGAACAGCAAGGATGCTGCTGCAATCATAGCAGAACTTCCAAGTGATGAACAGGCTGATTTTTTAGGTGAAATGTCCGAGCAAGGCGCAGCAGCTATTATGCTGGAAATGCCTGAAAACGAGGCTAAAAACATTCGGGAACTCATTCAATATGAAGATGATTCCGCTGGTGGATTAATGGTGACAGAATTCCTCTCCTTTAAGGAAGAGGTCACTGTCGGAGAAGTAGTAAAAGACTTACAATCAAATGCAGAAAAATACGAAAAGTACAACCTACAATACATCTATGTAACACACAAAGGACAGTTTTCGGGTGTGCTAAATATGCGAACTTTATTATTATCAAAACCTACCGTTCTTCTCTCGGAAATAGTGCTTAGAAATGCCCTGACAGTAAAGGATAGGGACTCGCAAGAAGATATAATTAAGTTTTTTGACACTAATGATTTCTATGGCGTACCAGTTGTAGACGACCGATTACAACTTAAAGGAGTAGTTCTACGCAAGGATTTAAGAGAAGCTCAAGCAGAGCAAGAAAATGTCGAGCATCTTGAAACACAAGGAATAGTAGGAGGGGAAGAACTAAGAACCATGTCCGTGTGGTTAAGAGCTAGAAGAAGACTTTCATGGTTGAGCGTCAACATACTACTTAATATTGCTGCAGCAAGCATAATAGCGTTCTATCAGGATACACTTTCGGCTGTTATTGCCCTTGCTGTTTTCTTACCCATCATATCTGATATGAGTGGATGTTCAGGTAATCAGGCTGTGGCGGTAAGTTTAAGAGAGCTTTCACTTGGTGTTGTTCGTCCTTTCGAGGTAACACGAGTTTGGATACAGGAGATATCCGTAGGGCTATTGAATGGGCTGGTACTGGGAACACTTATTGGAGTGGCTGCATGGCTATGGCAAGGGAATATTTATCTTGGATTAGTAGTAGGAGGCGCTCTTTCAATCAATACGGTGGTTGCTGTATCTCTCGGTGGTACAATCCCCCTGATTTTAAAACGTATGAATGTTGATCCAGCACTCGCTTCCGGACCAATCTTAACAACAGTCACCGACATGTTTGGATTTTTCCTGGCTTTGACTTTTGCAGGGATGATGTTGGGGAATTTGTAATGTTCTGAAAATGAATCGATCTCCTAGGGACTGCTTAAAGCCACTCATTCGAGTGGTTTTTTTTTGTTTACAAGCTTTCTATCAAAAGGTTTATAAGAATTACAAGTTCATAAAAGCTACAAAGAACACACTCCTACACCAAGTCCATAAAATAAGCACCTTATTGTAAAGGTACTTTGCTGTTCTACAGCTTTATCTGCTGATTACAAATTCATTAAAACATCCTATTGCCACCCCCTTCTAATTAGGAATTTAATAACAAAATGATAGATATTTTTGGAATTTTAATTGGTACACCATAAATTGGTCGACCAATTAGATAGTTTCAAATGGAAATACTTAATAATTTCTCTCAAATAGAAGTTGAATCTCCGGTTGATAAGATTATCAGACAAATCAGGGATTTGATAACATCCGGCCAGTTAAAAGCAGGCGATCGTTTGCCTTCAGAGCGGAAATTGAGTGAGAAATTAGGAGTTGGCCGTACACATCTTAGAGAAGCACTCCAAAAGCTTGAATTCTACGGTATCCTTAAAACACGTCCACAAAGCGGAACAGTAGTAGCAGGGATGGGTATACCGGCATTAGAAGGTCTCATTACCGATATGCTTGGGCTTCAGGGAAGAGATTTTAAATCGTTGGTAGAAACAAGGGTGATACTCGAGACCAACATCGCGCAACTAGCAGCTCAAAACAGATCAGACGAAGATATTATCGAAATAAAGCATGCGTTGAATGCTCATCGGGTGAAGATAGAGCATAATCAAGACGCAATAGAGGAAGATTTGCTCTTTCATCTCAAAATTGCTGAGGCAGGCAAGAATTCAGTCCTTAATTCCCTCATGTTAATTATTACTCCCGACATAATGCAATATTTCAAAAAGCATAATGTATGTGGGGAGGGCAGAGCTGAACTGGCCGTGGAGCATCACGAGCAACTTTTACAACACATTGTAGATAGAAATCCTGATAAGGCTGGAGAAGCGATAAAGGAGCATTTAAGGGAAATAAGTGAATACGTCAAAACATTAAAAGATGGTATTCAGCTAAACGGAAATGGATCATTAACAACCTAATTCAAAAAAAACTATGTGTGGATTTAATACAAGATAAAAAAAGAGGACCAGCCAAGGGCTGATCCTACCAATTTGAGTGGAGCAAAAAATGAAATATCAATTTGGCGATCGGTATTTATCTCAGGCCCCCTCGATTGCTGCAAAACTATGTAAAGCACCTGCTTAAAGCAAGATCATTGCAACTCTCGTAAGGCTCCCGTTCCACTTGCAATCATTTAGTAATTATCAAATAATTAATTAAAAACCTTAATAATGAAAAGTATTTTACAATCTGTAGAATTAAAATCAAGGATGAGAGCGGTTCTCATTTTGGTTTTGGTTCTTTGCACTTCGGCGGTATCCTGGGCACAAAATTCAGTGTCAGGAACAGTTGCCGATGAGAATGGAGAAGGAATACCGGGTGTAACGGTCCTTGAAAAAGGAACAGCTAATGGGGCCATTACAAACGTAGATGGTTCCTATACCGTTTCAGTTGGGTCAAATGCCGTTTTAGTTTATACGTTTGTTGGATTTAAGAGCCAGGAAATAACGGTAGGTGATCGAACCACAATCGATGTTACCCTTCAAGAGGATCTTGAAGAATTAGAGGAAGTTGTGGTAGTTGGGTACGGTACCCAGAAGAAATCTCACCTTACTGGTGCTATTTCAAAAGTAGAAAACAAGAAACTCGATCAATTAGCTGTTTCCAGAGTTGATGATGCCCTTATAGGACAAGTTTCTGGTGTTAATATTCAAGCAACCAATGCAGAAGCTGGTGGTGCTCCTACCATCACCATTAGGGGAGTTGGATCAGTTACAGCTGACTCGGGTCCTGCAGTAGTAGTTGATGGTATCGTAGTAAACTCAGATTTCCTTTCGAATTTGGATATGAATGACATTGCATCTTTTGAAGTATTAAAAGATGCTGCATCAGCTGCCATATACGGTAGCGAAGGTTCCAATGGTGTTATCCTGATCACTACTAAAAGTGGTAAGAGCGGAAAAACAAAGTTTAGCTATCAAACCTATATAGGTAGAAAAGAAGCACACGGTAGTGATGATTACAGAAAAAGTGTATCTGACTGGCTTGCTTTCGAACAAGCGCAAACTGGAGAGCTAAGTGAAGAATCTCAGTATATGCAAAGAATTGTTGCTTTAACTGGAATTGATAGAGACTGGCAAGATGTTTTCTTCGAGGGAGGAAATATTCAAAGTCATTCATTATCCGCTAGAGGAGGCAATGATAGAACAACATTTAGTGGTTCTTTGAGATATCTACATGATGAGGGGGTTGTCATTACTGATGATTACAAGTTTTACAGTGGGCGGATAAAAGTAGATTCAAAGGTTAATGACAGAGTGACATTTGGTATTAACATGAATCCATCATACTCAGCTCAAAGACGTTTACCAACATCTATACATAATCCTACGCGGCAATCACCATGGTTGCCTATTTATCACACAGAAGAGACCCTTCAATTAATCAATAGGGGATCATACCCTGACGTAGGAGTAGGTGATTATTTCTGGGAAAATCACTTGATTGAACTAGACTTTGATGGTGATGGAAGCGATACGCGCCCACGTACCTCTGGTGACTCAAATCCCTATCAACAGTATGTGGAAAGAGAACATTGGGAGTACGAAACCAATCTCTTTGGTTCCACCTATTTAAGTGTGGATATTATAGAGGGGCTTACAGCTAAAACCTCATTAGCAACTACTATAGAGCAAAGAAAACGCGAAAGATGGGATGGTACTAATTACCATGCGGCGGGTGCGAGTAGGTCACAGTATTATCTGCAAAACAGATTCAGAACAAGAATAATATCTGATAACACATTGAATTATAATAAAACTATTGGTGATCATGAATTCGCAACTCTTGCTGGTGTTACGATTCAGCAAAGAAGAAATAATATCAGTGAGGTCACAGGAGTTGGCTATACAAATGATTTGCTTAAAAACTTAGAAGGAGCTACACTGATCACTGAACCTGCAGAGATTAATAGTCAGTATAATAAGGTTGGTTACTTCGCCAGAATAAACTATGTATATGCCGGCAAGTATTTGTTCAATGCCTCATTCAGACGAGATGGTAGTTCTGTTTTTGGTCCGAACTCTAAATACGGAAATTTCCCAGCTGTATCAGTAGGATGGAATGTTTCTGATGAGGACTTCTTATCAGGAAACAATATTGTTAGTAATCTGAAGCTGCGTGTTAGCTACGGAGAAACAGGATCAGAGCGGTTTAGCGTGGGTAACGATGTGGTGAATAGGTGGCCATATCTGGCCTTATTGGATAATACCAATGCGATCATCGATGGTCAGGTAGTAAATGGAGTTTCACCTCTAAACATTGCCAACTCTGTTTTACAATGGGAAGCATCTAGAGAATTTAATCCAGGAGTAGATTTTGGATTTTTAGAAAATAGATTCTCCGGATCTTTGGATTTTTATTCTAGAACAAGTGAGAGTTTGCTATTAGAGAATCCGGTTTCTTATGTCACAGGATTTACTTCAGGTATAGTGAATCTTGGTGAAGTAAGAAATCAAGGCTGGGAATTGGAGGTGAGAACCATAAACATGAATCAAAATGGTTTCAAATGGAGTACAACATTGATCAGCTCAACAAATCAGAATGAGTTGCTAGCATTTGGTGATTCAGATGGAGCATTGATACAAGATACATATGGTAGAAATTCACAGTGGATTAACAAAATAGGCAATCCCATATCTTCTTTCTATGGATACGTGGTTGATACTGATAAGTATAACGATGCTGAATTTAGGGTTGCCTATGTTGATAGACCTTGGAACAGGATCAATGGTCAGGCTGAGGATGTTATCGTTCGAGACCTGAATGGAGATGGTAGAATCACCGAAGATGACAAAACTATTCTAGGAGATCCTTATCCGGATTTACTTGCCAGCATAACCAATGAATTTACTTATAAGGACTTTGATTTATCATTTATGGTCCAGGGTAGCTTTGGAGCTCAGGTAAATAATATTGGCGACCAATACTTCTATAATTGGTTTGGAAACAGTACGCGATCCGGAGGTGCTGAACAAGCAGTGGTGGATGGCTTGGTTCCTCATGAGTCTTTCATACAGGAAAAAGTACTCACTAGTGAAGTTATTGCCAGTGCAGATTATGTCTCCTTAAGAAACGTGATTATTGGATATAACATGCCGGCTAAATTAACTACGAAAATCGGAGTAACCGGACTTAGGGTTTATGCATCTGGTCAGAATTTGATTTACAAAACAGCTTCTGATTATCATGGATTCAACCCAGAACACATAGATGGTACCAATCCGAGAGCTTATGGATCTCAGCGAGCAGGTACGCCGCTATTTAGAACATTCACATTAGGTCTAAATGTTGACTTTTAATTTAAAAAAGAATTTAATCATGAAGAAGTTAAAATATATAGCATTAGCCATTGTAGCTACGACTTTCACCTCTTGTGGAGATGATTTTTTAAACCCTCTGCCAGATACGGCAGTTTCAGTTGAATCATTTTTTGCATCTGATGATGACATTCTAGCTGGTATTTATGGCGTTTATGATGCCCTGCAGGGAACGAACGAGAGTACGGAAACGAATATTGGTAGGGCCAATAGAGGTGTTCAATTCGAGCATCTTTTGACTGAGCATCGTACAGATAATACGAGAAACGCAACATTAGAGGGCTCTAAGTCTGATTTTCACAGGTATGTGGTGGAAGCGGTCAACGTTGAGTCTGAAGACTTCTATCAATCCATGTATGAGGTTATATTCAGAGCCAATAATATCCTTACTTATATTGGTGTTGCAGATCAAAGTAATCAAGCACGGTACACAGCTGAAGCAAAGTTTTTACGAGCATATGCTTATTTCAAATTGGTAAGATTGTATGGTGACGTACCTCTGGTAACAGAACCAATCGATCCTACAAATGAAGCTGCTCTTTTTACCAGGATTGCAGCAGCTGAAGTTTACGGTCAAATCATAGCTGATTTACAAGAAGCAGTTGATGTTTTGGATAATTCACATAAATCCAGAGCTTCGAAAGCAGCAGCGCAGGGGATTTTAGCAAAAGTGTATTTATCACAAGCGACACCTAACTATTCTGGTGCCGAAATTTTATGTGAAGACATCATTGCCTCCGGAGGTTATAGCTTAATGTCTAACTATAATGATGTGTTTTATTCAGAATTGAATAATGAAATCATCTTTGCGATTCAGTACCAAGCAAGTAATGCTGAAGAAAGCCAAGGTTTTTCTGCTGAGTTTACATCTTTCGTTCGTGCTGGAAGAGAAGATGGTCAAAACATTGTCAATGAAAACTTGTACAATGATTTTGTGGCGATTGGAGGCAATAGGACTGCCGTCTCTATTACTGATATCAATGGAGAACTCGATAATACTGAGAACGAGGTAGCTAAATTTTTCCCTGAAGGCACAGTCATAGCACCAGGAAATATCGATTACGGAGTAGGGCGAAATGCCGGTAACGACTATATAGCGCTTCGTTATGCAGATGTATTGTTACTACACGTTGAAGCAACGATGGCTGGTGCACCAGCAACTGTTGACCCTGATGCATTAGCATCTTTTCAGGCAGTTAGAAATAGAGCGGGTTTGACGACAGCAGTGACCTCAGTTACGAAAGATGATTTAATGACTGAAAGAAGGGTAGAGTTAGCATTCGAAAATCAACGCTACTTTGATTTGAAGAGATTTGGTGAATTTGAAAATGTACTCTCAGCTCATGCAGATGAGATGGGGTATGTGTGGGATATAAACAACGCCAGATTCTTGCCAATTCCACAACGGGAAATAAACCTAAGTGGAGGCTTACTTACTCAGAATCTTGGTTATTAATATTTAAATAATAGAGTTATGAAAAATACTATTAAAAATATCAGTAAAACATTAAGATTAACCTTAATGATTTTTACAGCAGTTTTTGTAAGCTGTGAGTTTAGACCGGAACTACCTGAACCGGGCTCAATACCGGATGAGACTCCACCTTCAGCGAGCTTTGAGTTCATACCAACTGCGGAAGATTTCAGGGTGATCAGATTTACCAACACTTCCTCAGAGGCTACCGAATACATCTGGAACTTTGGCCCAGATGGAGTGGTGTGTGTGGAAGATGAAAATGGGGAAATTGTTTGTGGTACTGAGACTACCACAACAGCTGAAAATACCTATGCAAAATTTGAAGCTGGAGAAGGAACCTATTCGGTAAGCTTGACTGCTCTTGATGCTAACGATGCATCTAATACTGTGGATGTTGAAATCGACGTGATTGATGAATTTGTACCACTTCCAGTAGATGTTATAAATGGAGATTTTGAAAGTGGTAGCGATAACTGGAAAATTTCATTTTCTAATGGATGGAACAATAACGGCTTTGAGTCAAGTTCCGATGGATCCAATACCCTGTATGATGGAACTGATAATGGCTCTAAAACAAGAGGCGCAAAATGGAATGCAACCAGATCAGTAGGAAGTTTAGCATCTTCAAATACAAGAGTTGCATATCAACCAGTGGTTGTGTCTCCTTCCTCAGTTGAGCGTAACGTCGAGTATATCCTTGAATTTGAGTATGCAATCAAAGATGATATTGCAACTGATCCTCCTGAAGGAAGAATCGTTATTGCTGATATTGTTGCGGGTCATTATACAGATGGATTTGAAGCATATCAGCAGACTGACAGAGGCGGAGGAACCAGTCTCCTGCACATAGAAGTTTCCGAAAGAAAAGGAAAAGGAAACTTTACAGTAGTTACCGGAGAGTTTACCGCTCCTGAAAGTGGTTTGGTTTCCATAATGCTGTCAGCAATTACTCCTGTTGATGTTTACGTGGATAATGTTAAAATATATCCTGCAGACTAATCGTCTGGACATCAATAATTAACAAACTATAAAGATTATAATATTATGAATTTTATAAAAAAAGGAATAGGTGCTTTGCTGATGGCTGGTCTCATTATATCGTGTGGAAAGGATGATAATCCGAATCCTAGCGGTCTTACAGGGATCATCTTATCGAGCTTTGAAGCAGCAGCAGAAGGGGATGGGACAATTGTTACCGTTACTCCTTTGTCCATTGGTGCCACATCTTATGTGGTTGACTTTGGTGATCCTACAAGCGATTCTGATGTACTAAACATTAGCGAACAAGGAGGTTCTGCCACCTACGATTATCCAAATGAAAATGAGGAAGTTACATACACGATTACCGTAACAGCTCAATCAGATCAGGGTTTACCTTCTGTTTCACGTTCAAATGAAGTGACAGTGGTTCATGTACCTGAAGGTGCCATAACAACAGTTGCTGATTCTCCAACAGGGAGTATTTCAAATGTTTTTGCACTATATACAGATGGTTTAGAGCAAGATGGAGAACTGTTGGAATATAGATGGGGAGAAACAGCTTCTGGAGGTGTTGCTTTAACAGTTGATGATGAAAACCTACTTCGATTTTCCCGACTGGGAAGCGATGCGGGAGTTCTTTCAGTTGCTACTATAGATCCTTCAGCTGCATTCGGAGATGGCATTGCAGCTACTCATATTCACTTTGATGTGAATTCTGTTTTTTCAGAAGGTGTTGATATTCTAAAAGTGACTTTAATAAATACGGATGCTTCTGAAAGTTACGTAGTGGATGGTTTAGCGCTTACTGATGGTAGCTGGACTGGTTTTGATTTAGACTTAGGTACAGGTTTTTCTTCATCGGTTAGCGCAATTGATGAAATTCAATTTGAGTTAGGAACTGGAGGAACGGCCAACGATCATGCTAGTATATATGTAGACAATGTTTACCTGTATAAAGAGACCGGCTCAACCATTTTAAACGGTGATTTTGAAATCACAGGCACATATGCCACCAGTCAATGGAGGTTTACCACTTTCACTGATGGGGAAACCAACCCATTTGGTTCTAGTAGTGATGGTTCTGATTTCGATTACAACGGAAATGACACAGGGGATAAAACCAGAGGAGCAAAATGGTCATCAAGTCAGTCTGCTGGTCAATTAGCTAGCCCAAGTTCAAGATATGCATATCAAGCACTGAACTTAACTCCGAACACTGATTATGTGCTGGAATATCAATATGCAATTGATGATGATAATGATGAGATAGTCGGGGGCAGACACCTAGTTGGACTGGTTCTGAACAGCCATTACATAGATGGAGCGGATGCGGTGAGCAATGCCTCTGATAATTTAGGTAGTCACCTGGGCTATTATGCTGAAGGAAAGTTTAATACTACACCCAATGATTATGGTACGTTTGTTCAAATCCCATTTACATCTAATGAAAGTGGTGAAGTAGCTGTGATGTTTTACTCAGTAGCTCCTGATGATGCGTGGATCGATAATGTGAAGGTTCTTGCAACAGGTGATGCAACAGCCCCTAACGCAGCATTTGATTCTGAGGCAACTGCAGGAAATTTCTTGGAATATACTTTTACTAACACTTCCACAAATTCTGCGTCATTCGAATGGGATTTTGGAGATGGAAGTACTTCGACAGATAAGTCTCCAACTCATACATATGCGAGTGCTGGAGCTTACACTGTAGTGCTTACTACAACAAATGTTTCCGGTAGTATAACATCAAGTGAAACTATTACAGTTTTTGACCCATCAGGTGGAGCAACTTTTGCAGCAGTTTTACAGAATGCGGACTTTCAGACATATCCAACAGCTGAGAATAATAATAATGATCTAGTTGATGCATGGACGATAGATCCGGATAATACGTTCAATGATGGATCTGATACTCCATTTAATTTTTGGAGAAACGATGCGCTGGAAGGTTGGGTTTCAGACCCTGCTAACATTACAGGTGCATCAACTGATAAAGCCAGTTCTTCAAGCACAAATGCTCAGTCTGCCGGCGGAACATCAGGCAGGTCACTTAAGTTTGATAGTCCGGGCGAAAGAGCCTATCAACCTTTTGAGGTTGAGGAGGGTGTTGAATATACGATTTCCGCTTTTGTGAAATCAGAAACAACTCCAGTAACTGATGTAGAAGGAACTTTCTACATACTACATAGTGAGCCTGCAGATGAAACCGATTTGGCGGCATCTCTAATTACCTCTGTACCTGTCACAGCTACTGCAATCAATACGTGGCAGCAAGTATCATTTGACTTTACAGTTAATTCGACATTTAGTTTTCCTCAGAGTAGAGTGGATGAAAGTACTGCAGATATTTTGACTTCTACAGATCAAAAATTTGTCATCTTCTATTTTGTTCCGACTAATACGGTGACGTCTGATAATGAGGTATGGATTACTGATGTAGTGATAGATACTCCGGGATTTTAATTAGCACTACTTGAAGAGCTAGTTTAAAGTTTCAAGTATAGATAATAAGGAAATTGTTTTCTCATAATAGTAGTAATTGTATCTGAGGTGGTGTCAAGTAAATGACACCACCCAGGTCAATTATTTAAAAAACGCGCTAAAAAATGGATAGAAAAAGCGAGAAATACATTTTAACTGAGGGGATGGAATGGGAAGAGCTTGGGGGAGGTGTTTCCAGAAAATTCCTTGGATACGATAATCAGATCATGATGGTCTTGGTAAAGTTTGAAAAAGGAGCACTTGGTTCACCCCACAGTCACTTCCATACGCAAGCAACTTACTGTGTATCTGGTAAGTTCGAATTCGAAATAGATGGAGTCAAGCAAATTGTGAAAGGTGGAGATGGTGTCTATATAGAGCCTAATCTTTTGCACAGCGCCGTTTGTTTGGAAGAGGGAATGCTGATCGACACATTTAGTCCGGTTAGGGAAGATTTCCTGAGTGGGGTAGGTCCTTCTTATTTCAGTGATAAAAATTAATAAAGAAACAACCTAATCAAATGAAAGTAACAGGGCTTAGATGGTGGATTATTGGACTCGTTTGTCTTGCCACAATCATAAACTACATCGATCGTTCAGCTTTGGCCATTATGTGGCCGGACATCTCGAGTGATCTGGGTATGGACAAAAACGATTATGCACTTATCCTAAACATCTTTTTGGTAGCATATGCTGTCGGGCAATCTGTTTCGGGTAAAATGTTTGATAAAATCGGAACTAAATTAGGTTTTGTTGTTTCTATCACGGTCTGGGGACTTGCTACTGCTTTGCACGCTTTTGCTAGAGGAGTAGTATCATTCAGCTTTTTCAGAGTTCTTTTAGGATTAGGAGAAGCAGGAAACTGGCCTGGTGCTGTTAAGAGTAATGCGGAATGGTTTCCATCCAAAGAACGAGCTCTAGCCCAGGGAATCTTTAATTCTGGTGCTGCAATGGGCTCAATTGTGGCTCCACCGCTTATTGCTATTGTATGGGTTGCAATCGGATGGGAGATGACATTCGTGTTACTTGGGATGTTGGGCTTGCTTTGGGTCATTCCATGGGTAATTTTCAATAAAGCCCTTCCAGGGAAACATCCTTGGATTACTGAGGAAGAAAGAGCTTATATCAAATCCGGAATGGAGCAAAAGAATGAGGAGTCTGAAAAGCCGGGTCTAAGTATGGTGCAGATCCTTTCACATCGTGAATCATGGGCGGTTTTGGCATCAAGGTTCTTTGTAGAGCCCATCTGGTGGCTGTTTGTGGGTTGGATGCCTATTTACCTGGCAGATGTATACGGATTCAATGTGAAAGAAATTGGCTTTTTTGCTTGGGTACCTTATGTGGGAGCAGCTATCGGGAGTCTTTCAGGAGGCTACTATTCTGGTAGACTTATGATAAAGGGAGCAACTGTTGATCAGGCTAGAAAGAAAACCATATTATTTGGCTGTATCATCATGTTTGTGGGCATGGCAGCCACAATTCTATATGGTAATACACCTGAAAAATTCGTTGGAATTGTTGCAGTAGTTCTCTACGGTTTTCAATTTGTAATCTCCAATATTCAAACGATTCCTAGTGACTTATTTAGTGGTAAATCAGTTGGCTCTTTAGCCGGACTAGGAGGGACAGTTGGAATTTTTTCAGTTATCATTATGAACTTCCTTGTTCCTGTAATTACTGACAATTACTCATACACTCCAATTTTTATAATGATTGCTGTTTTTGTACCTCTTGGGTACCTGTCAATCAACTTTTTCGCAAAAGAAATTAAGCCTATTGGCTAGAAATAAAATTTAAAACCGAATAGAAAATGAAAAATAATTCTGAAAATAAAGTAGCTATAGTAACAGGGGCAACAGGTGGTATTGGTTTTGAGGTTGCAAAAAGACTGGGACATGATGGCTACACTGTTATTCTAAATGGTATTGAAGACGAAGCTGGAGCAGAAAGAGTGGAAGAACTTTCAAAAGAAGGAATCAATGCTGAGTACCATGGTTTTGATGTTACCAACGAAGAGGAGGTAAATTCAAATATTAAAGCCATAGGTGAAAAATATGGTAGAATAGATGTTTTGGTAAATAATGCCGGAGGCCTTGGGGGTAGATCCCGATTCGAAGAAATGACTACCGAGTTTTATCGAAAGGTCATGGCCCTGAACCTTGATTCTGTGTTTTTTACTTCCAGAGCGGCTATACCATATCTCAAGAAAGGAGAAGATGCGACGATCATTAACTACACTTCTAATGCAGGATGGAATGCCGGAGGCCCTGGAGCTGGGATTTATGGAACCTCGAAAGCGGGAGTTCATGCGATCACAAGAGCACTGGCAAAAGATTTAGCAGAATATGGAATCAGAGTTAATGCGGTCTCACCTGGAACCATTGACACACCATTTCATGCTCAGATCAAGCAAACAAAACCAGAAGTCTTTGCATCATGGAAAAATAACATCATGCTTGGAAGATTAGGTCAACCCGAAGAGGTAGCAGGTGTAGTATCATTCTTGGCAAGCAAGGACGCATCTTTTATGACTGCTGAAACCGTACAAATCGGTGGTGGTCAGGCATTAGGAATTTAGAAATATTAAAACCTGATCTAATGAAACTGAGAGGAAAAGTAGCTGTAGTCACAGGCGGAGCACGAGATATCGGGCAGGCAATCTGTATCAAATTGGCCCAAGAAGGAGCTAAAGTGGTAGTCAACTATCATGGCAGCAAGAAGGCTAGTGAAGATACGCTTGCTGCCATTAAAGCTGAAGGTGGTGAAGCCATCGCGGTGCAAGCTGATGTGACGAAACAGGCTGACATAGACAGCATGGTTGCTCAAACCAAAGAAGCATTTGGTGATCAGGTGGATATCCTGGTTAATAATGCGGGTGGTCTTTTTGCCCGTAAAACTGTCGAAGAAATTGATGAGGAATTCTATAACCTCGTGATGGATGTTAACATGAAAGGAACAGTATTCGTGACCAAGGCATTCAAGGCCCTCATGGGTAAGGGAGGATCCATTGTCAATGTGGCATCTCAGGCCGGACGTGATGGAGGTGGTCCCGGTTCTGCAATGTATGCTTCTTCTAAAGGAGCGGTCATGACTTTGACTCGAAACTGGGCTAAAGAATTTGGTCCGCAAGGAATTCGAATTAATGCGGTCTGCCCTGGTATGATAGCTACAAAGTTTCATGATGATTTCACAAAGGATGAAGTGAGAAAAAAAGTAGCTGGAAACACTCCTCTAAGACGTGAGGGGAAAGCAGAAGAGGTAGCAGATTTAGTGGCCTATCTGGCAAGTGACGAGTCCAGCTTCATGACAGGAAATAATGTGGATATAAATGGAGGATTGGCCTTTTCGTAACCATTAGATTGAGATTAAAGATGCGCATAGTTGCAGGGTCCAGTGAAAATCGTTCTTGATGAAAATGGTAATTACCACTCGCTATGAAAAAATGGTTGATAAGGATCAGTTCCTAAGAGATACTTTGATCCGATTTACTTTTACACTTATCGTAATATTTGGCCATTTTTTTTCGGTTGCCCAGCAAGTGTTAGTGACTACTCTAGGGGAATTTGATGCGGCAGTAGAAGATGCTAAGGCGGGGGATACCATTATGTTAAGAAATGGAGAGTGGGTGAATGTGGTACTCAATTTTTACGCAATCGGTGAACCTGAAAATCCCATAGTACTCAAGGCGCAGACTCCTGGAGAAGTCATCCTTACCGGATCGTCAAGGTTGAAAATTTATGGTGAACATTTAGTAGTTCAAGATTTGGATTTTAAAAATGGCAATACATCAGGAGACGGTGTTGTTGAGTTTAGGAAGAGCAGCAGCGAACTTGCTCAAAATTGTAGACTTACTAATAGTCGAATCCTTAACTACAATCCAGCAACAGATGACATTAATTATAAATGGGTATCTATCTATGGTAGTAACAATCGAGTTGATCACTGCCATTTCGAAGGGAAGAATCATGAGGGAGCACTTCTGGTAGTCTGGTTGACTGGGCAGGCTAATCATCATCAAATAGACCATAACTACTTTGCAAACATTCCAGATTTAGGTAGAAATGGAGGTGAAACCATTCGTATTGGCACAAGTGCCAATAGCATGTCAGAGTCCCGAACGATTGTCGAAAACAATCTTTTTGAGGCTTGTGATGGTGAAATTGAGATCATTTCGAACAAATCAGGATTCAATATTTACCGATACAACACCTTCAGAAATAGTGATGGCACGTTGACACTAAGGCATGGAAATGATTGTGAGGTCTATGGTAATTACTTCTTTGGTGGAGATGGGAAATCTTCAGGTGGTGTACGGATCATCGGAGAGAGACATAAGGTCTATAACAATTATTTTCAGGATTTAAATGGTGGCGGGTTCAGAGCTGCCATCAGCATGGTGAATGGCGTGCCGGATTCACCTCTGAATAGATATTTCCAAGTAAAAAATGCAGAGGTCGTCAACAACACTATCGTTTCATGTAAAGAGCCCTTTGCTATAGGCGAAGGAAATGATAGTGAAAGAACATTACCTCCATTGGATTGTATCATTGCAAACAATATTGCCATCAGTACGACAGGAAGTAGTGCCGTCACCTATACTGATACCCCATTGAACATGGCCTACCAATCGAATTATATGACTGGAAATATTGGGATCAGTGATGTGGGAATTGTTAATGATGATCCAGGCCTGGAGTTAACTGATGGGCTCTGGCGAGCAAGCAGTTCAAGTGCCGTTACTGATGCAGAGTCACTAGCAGTTGGTTATGTCCAATTTGATATTGATGGGCAGGAAAGAGACGGATCTCCTGATATTGGTTGTGATGAAGTAGCGACATCTGATATAACAAATACCCCGTTGGCCAAAGAAGATGTGGGGTTTGATTGGAGTAATTCTGGCAACCCACCATTAGCCGTTGATGGAGCAGATGACAAAATCAAAATTACGCTTATCAATCATATAATGGAGATACGAGGTTTGGAACAAAAAGACTTACCTGCCCAATTGATAATCCATGATTTACAAGGTAGAAAATTGGTTTCTGAAGATGTGGCCAAAACTGAATTTAGTATGTTAATGGATTTTGATGGTATTTGTATTATATCATTTGTTAACCAACAAGGAGAAATTCACAAAGCTAAAATTAGGATACCCAACAACAGATGATTAGAGTCTTTTACCATCTTACTTTGCTTCTAAACGTTTAAAGTGCCGTAATAGGCAAAAATGAAAATGAAAAATATCACTTCTCTGTCCACGAGCTTCATTCTCTATACATTTCTAGTTCTAACTAGCTGTTCAGGAACATCAACTAAAACAGGTGAAGAGGAAGCTCCAAAAAATGCTTACGCCAGTAACATCATCCCATTCTTTGATCATTGGAATTTAATCTTAGGAGATGGCTCAAATGCCGGTCCAGCCATCGACTTTGAGCATGATGATTTCTTTTTCACAGCAAGTGATGAAGCTGGAGATTGGGTGGTCTTCAAAGCACCGAACGCCGGAAATACGCATGGAACTTCGAACAACACAAGAACGGAATTAGCTCAATTGAAGAAATGGTATCCAATGTCCAATGCAAAATTGACAGCCACACTCAAAGTCATGAACGTTTCAGCAACAGGAGATGCACAAGTGGCAGCTACTCATGCGGTAGTGGTGGGGCAGATTCATAGCGCCGATGGACATGAGAATGAACCCCTTAAAATATTTTACAAGAAATTCCCCGGTCACACTAAGGGTTCTGTTTTCTGGCACTACGAAATCAATACCGAAGGTGACGATAATTCAGGAAGATGGGATTACTCACAGGCAGTTTGGGGACATGACTTTTCTGTGGTAGGAGATGAGGAAAATACCTACCCGCAGGAACCAGTAGATGGAATTGAACTAGGTGAAGAATTTAGTTATGTGATCGAAGTACGGGATGGGTTGATGTACCTGACTTTTTCGAGTGAAGGACATGAAACCAAAACGTTCACTAAAAATTTGATTCAATCGGAATACACAACTCCGGATGATATTCCACTGCAAACTCAAAACCTGTTTGTGCCTGCTGGGCAGGGCGGAGTGGAGCGAGAAAATGCCTATGCTGAAGAAGGTCTATTCTTCAAACTCGGGTCATATAATCAGACCAATGGAAAGTCACCGGAAGTCAACCCAATCTGGTGTTCAGGTGCGGAGACGTTTGATGGAGACATTCAAAAACAGTATGAAACCGGTAATTACGCTGAGGTTTGGTTCAAAGAAGCCACCATTCAAGTCGGTGAGGATGCTGTGTCTAATGAAGGATATTTTTTAAAAAATGATTGATAAGAAAATGATTGATAAGCTACTAAGACTACATTTTTTAATACTGCTTGCTTTCTGCGTAAGCTGTAATTCAAACAAAAAAACAGAAGAATCTGATGACGCAAATCAAAAATTCCCTAGCGATGTAATTGCTAACCTGGATGAATGGAAGATTCTTTTGGGAAATGGAGAATTGGTTGATAGTCTGCAGAACTTTGAACATGAAGACTACTTCTATGATGTGAATGACGGCAAGGATTGGGTCGTTTATAAAGCACCGAATGGTGGGATTACTTCCCCTAATTCTCACAATACCAGAACGGAACTTGGGCAAAAGCAAAGATGGACGCCTAAAGAGGGTGGAAAGCTTACCGGCACACTAAAAGTCATGCATGTTTCCACCTCCGGCGATGCAAGAGTCGCTGCATCTCATTCGGTAGTAGTAGGACAAATTCACAGTGCTGATGGACATAAAAACGAACCATTAAAAATCTTTTATAAGAAGTTTCCAGGTCATACCAAAGGTTCTGTTTTTTGGAACTATGAAATCAATACCGATGGCGATGATAATTCAGGAAGATGGGATTTTTCAACGGCGATATGGGGATATGATATGTCAGTGGTTGGTTCAGATTCAGCTTCTTATCCAGCTGAGCCGGAAGATGGGATCGAACTAGGAGAGGAGTTTAGCTATGAGATAAATGTCTATGATGGGATGATGTACCTCACTTTCATGAGCGAAGGGCACGAAACAAAAACATTTACCAAAAACCTGTTGGTATCAGATTTTCAAAGCAAAGAAGATATACCTGAGCAAACAATGAATCTATTTGTAACTATCGGGCAAGATGGCATAGAAAGATCAAATGCATATGCAGGTGAAACACAGTTTTTCAAGCAGGGCGCATACAATCAAACCAACGGGAGAGATCCTGAGACGAATATGGTTTGGAGTACCGGAGCAAATACGTATAATGGAGATGTGGAAGCACAGTATGCAAATGGAAGCTATACCGAAGTTTGGTTTCGCGAATCTTCTATTGGACCGGGAACACCTCCTAATCAGTAAAAATAAACATCATGAAAAAGCTAACCTTATCAATCCTTATTCTGAGCTTTTTAATTAGCTGTGAAACAAAAAATAGCGTTTTGGTTTCCAATGCTGCTGAGTTAGAATCGGCTATTTCAAATGCCCAACCCGGAACTGAAATTGTCATGGCGAAAGGCGACTGGAATGACGTAAGGATCAAGTTTTTCGGGAAAGGTACAGAAGCCCAACCAATAACCCTTCGTGCTGAAGCGCCCGGAGAAGTTATCATTAAGGGTGAATCTGATCTGAGATTAGGAGGAGAGCACCTGGTAGTTAATGGACTGTATTTCATGAATGGGGCTTCCCCTTCTCAGGCTGTTATTCAGTTTTTAATAAATGATGACACGCTTGCTTTCAATTCGCGTGTAACTAACTGCGTGATTGAAGACTTCAATAAAACTCAGCGAAATAAGCAGGATTTATGGGTGCGATTTAAAGGTCGAAACAATCAAATGGATCACTGCTACCTCGCAGGAAAATCAAATAGAGGACCAACCATACGTGTGGATCTGGAAGGAAATGAGAGCATTAAAAACTATCATAAAATCAATAACAATCATTTTGGTCCAAGGCCACCGAAAGGAGGTCCAAGTGCAGAAACGATCCAGATCGGAAACAGTAGCACATCCATGACACCAAGTTACACGCAGGTGTATGACAATCTGTTTGACAGATGCAATGGTGAGGTTGAGGTGATTTCAAGCAAATCCAACTTCAATGAGTTCAGAAATAATGTCTTTTACAAAAGCGAAGGGTCTTTGGTTACACGCCATGGCAACTATTGCACGGTAGATGGCAACTATTTCATCGGAGATGAAAACTCCCCACATGTGGGTGGGATCCGATTGATCGGAACGGGCCATTGGGTGACCAATAATTATTTCTACAACCTGAGAGGAGAGATTTTTAGATCTCCCTTAGCTGTGATGAATGGCATTCCTAAATCACCACTTAATCGATACATTCAGGTAACGGATGTGGTGGTGGCCTACAATACTTGGGTCAACTGCAAATCACCATGGCAATTTGGTGTGGGTTCAAATGTGGATCAAAAAGATGTATTACCACCTTCAGAAATCAGATCCGAAACTCCAGAGCGTACACTCGTAGCTAATAATGTGATTTACAATACAAATGGAGATGAACAGCCTATCGTCCGGCATGATAAGATCGATGGAATTGATTTTAAAAGCAATGTGATAAACAATCAAGGTGTTGAGTTTGGAGGGGTAGATGGGCTTATTGAAAAAGATTTTTCGATAACGGAAATAGAAGAAAATGTTTGGGTACCGTCTTCAGATTTAATTGATGTGGATGCATATGAGGGTTTCGAATTTGATCAAATCAAAAAGGATTTATTTGGTAATAATCGGAATACAAATAATTCAATCGGTGCTATAATTGGTACAGGAGCACCCAATCTCATGGATTTATTGAAATATGGTCCCGATTGGTTTGTAGCAAAAAAGGAATCCAAAGAGCCACAAATACACTCGGTCGGCTCTTCTGATGAGCTGATTCAGGCAGTTACCAATGCTTCCAGCGGAGACATTATAGAGCTTACTGCTGATAACTACGATATTGGCTCATCATTGAAAATTGACAAGAAACTCACCATTCAATCGGCTGATTCTGCAGCCCAAGCGACCATTTCATATTTAGGCACGGCTCAGACTCCAGCCTTTGAAATGAATCCAAAAGGCGAGCTTATTTTGAAATCAGTCATCCTAACTGGAAGCGGAGAAAATTATGCTTTTGCAAGTCTGAAGGAAAACATGTCCAGTCTGTATAATCTAAAGGTGGTTGATTCCGAAATATCAAATTTTGATTACGTTCTAAAGGCGTATAAATACTCCTTTTCAGAATACATCAAAATCAAGTCTTCGGTGATTAAATACTGCAACAATGGACTGGAGCTTTCAGCAGAGGACGATGATCGGGGTGATTACAATGCTGAAAACCTTCTTATTTTGGATAGCCAATTTGATGGTGTAAAGAAGAATGTACTCGACTATTACCGCGGGGGGTATGATGAATCAACGGTTGGAGGAAATCTGGTTGTTCAGGGATGTACGTTTACCAATAGCGGAGCAGCAGAAGAAAATGGTATTTTGCTGAACACGTACGGTATCATCAATGTGGATATTTCGGAAAACACATTCAGTAATAATGATGTGAACCTGGTAGCTCGGCTTTGGGGAGCGAAGAATAATTCCCATGCTGACAATGTCATTGAAAACTCTGGCGAATTGATTGTTGAGCAAAACCTTCCACTGAAATTGATGTATTGATGCTAGCATAAAGTCCAAATGAAATTCTACTATTTCATTGTTTTTCTGTCATTGTTTTTCTCCTCAAAGAGCCAAAATCATTACGATTTTGTCGTGTATGACACAGGAAGACTTTCAGCTGTAAAGAAGGATCTAAATGCAGGATCTATTTCCGGATGTGCTCAAAAAGCATATTACATGCTGCAGGCCAGGGCCAATGATTTGTTGGAAATTGAGAATCCAACGGTCATGGACAAAACAATTGATCCACCAAGTGGTAACAAGCATGATTATTTAAGCATTAGTAGATACTGGTGGCCGGACCCACAAAAGGAGGATGGCCTTCCCTGGATTAGAAAGGATGGAGTAACCAATCCTGAAACGCAAACCGATGCTGTAGATCGTAATCGCTTAGGCCTGATGACAGAAGGCGTGAAATACCTGAGTCTTGCTTATTATTTCATGGAAGATGAGCAATATGCTCGGAAAGCTATTAGTATGCTCAACACATGGTTTTTAGTAGACGACACCAAAATGAACCCTCATTTGGAATATGCACAAAGTGTACCAGGGAATCCCAAAGGCCGACGATCCGGCATATTAGATGGCCGACTAATCGCACTGGTAATACCTGATGCCATTGTTATTTTGAGAAATTCAAAATATTGGACCAATACCCTTGAGAACGGAATGAAGGAGTGGCTAACAGAATATTTGAATTGGCTTACAGAAAGTGAACTGGGGCGAGAGGGTGCAAAACAGGTTAATAATCATGGTTCGTGGTATCGCCTGCATGTCGCAACAATCGCACGCTTTGTTGGTAAGAAATCTGTAGCAGAAAATATGATCTATCAGGCTAGGGAAAGTATGGAAGAACAACTAGATGAAAAAGGGAGGCAAATTCATGAAATAGAAAGGACAAAATCCTTTTTCTATAGCTGCTTCAATCTGAAGCCATTACTGTTACTTGCGAAAATTGGTGATCAATTGGGAGTGGATCTTTGGCAATACGAAACTCCAAATGGAAAGAGTCTGGAGCTTGCCTTGGAATACCTTACTCCGGTTATTGATGGGAAAGAATGGCCATATCCTTTCTTATCTAAAAATAAGCTTGTTCACCTGATACCCGTTCTTCATCGTTTTAATTTGAATTCGGGTGACTATACTCCGGCACTTGATAAAGCGCTGAACCAGTTGGTGGAATTAAATCTTCCGGCATCAGAAATGCATGACTTATACGAACAGTGCCTTCTTTCAGGTCTTCCGATGAAAGATTAAAATGATTTCAATCTCATGAAAAACTTAAAAATCTGCATCCCTATTATTTTGCTATTGGCAGTAGCAACGGCCTGCAATCATACCAGTTCTTATTGGATCAAAATTGATGACTTTGAGTTGTCTGATCCTATGGAAAACTGGATACTTGCCGATACGAGAAATGATACGGATCCACGAATTGAAAACCCACAGGTAACGGAAGTTCGAAGTGAAACGGGCGAATTAAATCATTACCTTTTTAAAAAGCCAGCTGCTGAAGGAGTGGTTGGAAACAGGAAAGCGCTTAGCTACTGCAAGCTTCCGGTTCCGGTTCCGGTTGGAGAAACGTACACGGTTTATTTGAAATTCAAGGTTGAGTATTTTCCGAATAATCATGTATTCGGGCTGAGTAATTTAGATCCGGAAGGGATCAATGAGCAGGATTACAATGCCCTGGAGCCGAGCTTACGCGTGACCGACAAATTCGAATCCGATGGATTTAAAAACGATGGCACCTTGATGGTTCGTAAGGCGGGAGGTTATGAGAAAATTACTAATCCCTTAGAAAACCGAATAGCTAAACCTTTGGAAGAAGGTAAGTGGTATGAAGCATGGATGGTGGTTAACAATTCAATGGTCACCGATGGTGGTCAAAAGTATGACGTTTATCTGCGAGGTGGTGATGAGTTCCCACAACAGCAAAAAGTTTATACAGGTGCTGATTTTCGAATGAAAAGAGAGCGTCCACTCATTTACTTCCTGACTAATTGCAATACTGGGCCAGTGGAACAACCTTACGGTAATGGAGGTCTTATGTATGACGATTTATATATGACAGCAGGTGTACAGTTGAGTTCACCTTCTGATTAACGATCCAGAATGATTTTTAAGGATTTCGTTTCATTTCCAATGGTCATCTTAGCAAAATACAGACCGTTCGGTAGATCATTTTTAGGTGTCCATTCAACAGCATAATCTCCATGACTCTGGGATTTATTGACGAGTACTTCGACTTTCTTTCCCATCACATCATAAATACTTAATTCGACTTCTGTGATAGCGGATAATCTGTATTCGAAAGTGGCCATTAAATCAAATGGATTAGGATATGCAACCAGATCATATTTAGTTTCCGCTAAATCACCATCAACTGAAAGTGCCACACCGAATGTAGCGGTCACAGACTTGTTTGAGTTCATCGTGACAGTTATTTGATCCTCTGTTCCGGATGCATCCCCACTCCAGCTCTCCAGCTGATTGCCTGAATCAGGAACGGCAGTCAATGTTACTACTGTTCCTTCTTCATAAGTTCCACCAGAGGGACTTAATGTAATTGATCCATCTCCGACTACTGAAGTAGTAAGGGTATATATGGGAATAAAGCTTGCCTCCACGCTTTTATCCGAATCCATCGTAATACTTACAGGGTTTTGTCTTCCTGATAAATCCCCACTCCAACCGTCAAACTGGTAGCCTGATGATGGGGTAGCTGTCAAACTAACAACCGTATTTTCTGCATACGATCCGCCTGAAGGGTTGAGTGAGATGCTTCCCTCGCCGGTCGTTGATGTACTAAGTGTATATTGAACACCTAAGGAGATGTCAATGCCTAATGATTTTGAGGTTGCCCCTTCATTATCCGTGGCGATTGCAGTAAGTGTGTAATCACCAAAAGGAACATCATTCCAAATAATTTCATATGGTGCCGTAGCATCCTCACCCAATTTTTCATTTCCCTGGAAAAACTCAACCAAACTGATAGAACCATCCGTGTCAAAAGCATCTGCAGTGATCGTGATGTCACTCCCCGAATTAAAACTTTCTCCGTTTGTTGGGGAGGTAATACCCACGGAGGGTCCATGATTTATGACAGATCCATCGCCTTCATACAATTCATCAAAATACACAGTCGCCTCTCCTTCATCCTGAAGATAAACACCAGCCTTCCAGTAGCTCGGAAAAGTCCAGAAAGAAACATCTAAATTCGCTTTTTCTTCCCCATCAATGTCAATGATCATATTTCCACCCACTAACCGAACATCGAAACTGAAGTAGTCAGTTGGAGCCAATCCCAAATCGACATGTGTGGTATTGTCACCAGTAGCATCTGTTTTTACTGCCGCCCACAGATGGTTAACCGGCGATTTAGTTTGATGCTTATAAATTCTTAAGAGGGGTTTATTGGGTCCACTTCCTTCATTGGCATCATCGTGAATCTGAACCACTGTTACCTGATCACAGGTCTGCTCAACAAACGTTAAGCTTCCGTGAAACGAGCGATCACCATCAGTCAACGTCCAATTGGTTAAATGTCGGAGCTCGGTTCGCATACTGGATCCGGTTTGATTGAATGCAATTTTGTCACCATCAACCACATAAAAATTGTCAGACGAATAGCCGTTAATTAAATCAGATTGTGAGGCAATAGTCGAACTCGTTGGTGCTTGTAGCTTGCTTCCGCCGATGAAAGCCTGAAATTTGGGAATGTCGTAAGGAGCATCGTATCCGGTAGGTTGAGAATTAACAGTTATGTTGACCTCAGATGAGGTAGTGGTGGATCCTTTATCATCTGTAGCGATAGCCGTAAGCGAGTAGGAACCTTCCGCTACATTCTCCCAGTCAAATGAATAAGGGGATGACGAGTCTTCTCCAAGTTTGTTGCTTCCTTCAAAAAATTCCACTTTAGAGATGGTGCCATCACTATCCGAAGCATTTGCCGAAATGGTTATGTCTTCACTTTCAATAAAGGAGTCGTTATTAGATGGATCTGTAATACTTACAGAAGGTGCACTATTCGTACCTGAATGAGATACATTTAAAGTAAAAAACGATACTTGAGCATAATCTCCGGGATCTCCGGAATTGTTTTGATTGTAATTACCAGCTTTGAAATACATCCAGTCATCTGCGAATCCACTATCAGTCATATCTACTTCCTGCACTATATCTGCCTTGCCATCTCGCATGATGGTGACCGTAAGGGTATTCCCAACAACATCAATTTCGTAGCTAAATTTTTCTCCTAAAGCTATACCATCTGTTGGATCAGAGGCACTGCTACTCCTGCTGCCAATCATTTCGTACCATTGCTCGGAAGAGGTGGTTGGCTCATGTGCGAAATAGATTGAGCCCTTAGTGTTATTTGGCAATTTTCGATAATAGATTCGGCAAGGCTCATCATTGGAGGCATGTATTTGTCCGACGATCACACGACCCACTTTGTTGGATTCGCCTGTTGTAGATACATGATCCACTGCCACGGTGGCGGTCATAGTGCCATCCACTCCTCCAGAGGCTTCTTGATTAGCAGTGCTGGATGAAGAAAACACCCAATTATTTAGCCCAATACCCTGAGTACTAATACTTGTATTTCCCGCTCGAAGCATTTCTCGGAGTTCACTTCGAGGATAAGTGCTACCTCCCGTTTGACCGTCGTTACGACACCTAAACACCATTGCTCCAGTGGTCGGATCGGTATAAAACTCATTTTCACTTTCAAAACCATTAGAGAGCTCATTTTCTTTTATCTCAGTCTGATCTGGGAGGGTAATTTTCCATTTGGAGAGATCAAAATTTCCACTGGGTGGGAGATTGGGATCCTGCGCAAAACAGATCGTTACAGCAAAAAAAGCTAAGACGAACGATACTAAAAAGTGGTTGCATATAAACCTCTTTTCAAACCCTAATAAACAATCAAACCAACCCTTTCGAGCCTTCATAGAGCTAAATTTTATAAACTGTGTAATTATTACACAAAATAATGATCCATTTTGTATAAAACGAATGAAAATGGGATTATATTTAATCTATGTCATCTTTTTGACTCATCAACCCAATTACTAAAGATGAAACTACATGCCTTTTTAGCTACATGTATCTTAATCGTCTCTAATATTTATGCTCAAACCATTCCTTCTGAGCAGGTTATACCTGTTGATGAACTAACGAAATATTTAAAGAAAGAGGTTCAGAGAGATCTGAATGGTGAGGACCAGTCAGAATTAGCGAAGTATTTCAGAGAGCAATTCTCTGAGCGTTTTTTCTATGACTATAAAACCTTTTATGATCGCCTTCCTCACTACAATTCCGTGTTTGCCAATCAGGAGAATCATAAAAAGGGAGCACTGGATCACATGGGTAAATACAACGATTCAACCCAGTGGGTGATGCCTTTTAATTACCTAAATGGTGAGCCTGTAAATGCCTATGCAATGAGGCATCTGGCTCGTCAGCATAAGATGGTAGACATAGCCTTACATTACTTCAACTCGGGCAAAGACCCAAAGTATATCAGGTATTTTGAGAATCAAATGCGATCTTTAAATGCTGCACTTCATGCTGGTAAATATGAAACCATCGAAGATGGTAATGGCGTCTATGAGGCATTCCGCTCCGGATATCGCATACTCAACTGGTTGTGGATACATAACATGTTTCTAAATGAGGCAGAATATTCAGATCAAGACCAGTTGATGACTATTGCTACCCTCTTACAACACGGTCAGCACCTTTATGAAAGGAACGGGCAATTTAGCCCTGGGAATCATCAGACCAGAGGGGTTTCAGCATTGGCTATGTTGGCGATTTTGTTGAGAGATTTTGAAGGTACGGATCTGTGGCTCGAGCGAGCCATGCAAAGGTTGGGAGAGCATCTGGATCGGGAAATTAATGACGATGGGTTCCAGTTTGAGCGATCTGTTCACTATCACATGAGTGATATTAACAACTATTTTTATGTGTATCAGCTAGCCAAAATCAATTCCATTGAAGTAGATCCTGCCTGGGAAGAAAAGCTCAGAGGGCTGTTTACAACCCTGGTCAAAATTGCATATCCCGATCGTTCAGCACCAGTGCTTCAGGACGATACCGAAATTCCCTGGGGGGAGAAAAACGATATTTCTGAGTCAATGACTTTGGGGTATTTATTGTTTGAAGATCCGGAATTCGGCTATTTCGCTACCAATAAAGTGGATAATCGGGTGTATTGGTTTCTAAGTAATGATCAAGTCAAAATGTTGGAAAATATTATGAAGAAAAAACCTTTATATGGTTCATTGGCTTTTGAAGAAACCGGCTACTACGTCACGCGAGAAGGCTGGGGAGAAGATGACAAGATGATGATCATCACTGCTGGGCTGGATGACAAAAAACCAGACCATCAGCATGGCGACATGTTAGGGGTCCAGGCAATAGCAAATGGACATGCCATCTTACCCAATTATCAGGTTCGGTATTCACTTAGCGACTTTGAGTTTTTTAAAAACTCGATGGTCAAAAATGTAACATTGGTGGATGACGAGCTGCAAGGCAAGCAATACACCTCCAATAAAGGAGGGAGCGGATTTGGGAAGTTTTTAGAGCTCCCAAACCCAACAGTGATTGCATGGGAAACCACAAACGATTTTGACTTTTTCGCCGGGAGTCATGATGGATTTGAGAATGTAGGCGTGGATTACACACGACAAGTGATATATGTTAAAGATGATTTTTGGATCGTTAAGGACGACTTCTCCTCAGATGGATCACACGATTACAAACAGGTGTGGCAAGGTCATTATACGCATGAAGAAGGGCCTAACCTCCTAAGAGCCACTATGCCTGATGCCTGTGGTCACGACATATTTCAGATTAATAAAGCCGACGAAGTAGAAAGTGACGGAACAAGAGGCAAACACAGGAGCGTCGTTACGAAAAAGGCCCAAAAGGACTTTAGCTTTATCACTATTATTTATCCATACTGCGGATACAGCAGCCGACTGGATGAGAATGCAGATGAGATGATGATTGGCAATTGGAAAGTAAACAAGTCTCAATGGAAGTTAGATGGATCAAATCCAGTAAGTCTGAGCTCAGATGATGGTGTGTATCTTTTTAATGTGAGAGAAGCAAGAAGCGAAAAACTAACTTTAAAGTGGTCTGAAGAAGCAGATTTATTTATCAAGACTGAGGATGATCAATTTGTGATTTACTCACTTGATAAGAATGAACGAACCATTGAAATTCAAACCATAAAAGGCAAGAAAATGACGAAAACACTAAAGCCCGGAGAAGTTTTAAGACTGGATATCAACTGATGCACTAAATACGCAAACGAGAATAAGCAACTACCCAAATACACATGCCATGAAAAAGTTTTTAAAATTTCTCCTATCCTTCGGTCCGGGGATTTTTGCCATTGGTTACACCATAGGGACAGGAAGCGTTACCTCCATGATCGTGGCTGGAAATTCCTTTGGGATGGATCTACTTTGGGTGTTGTTTTTAAGTTGTCTTTTTTCAGGCGTATTGATTTATGTTTCAGGTCACTATTATCTGATGACTAAAGAGACCCTGCTCTTTTCAATCAAAAAGCATTTGAAATTTGGTCGCATCATAGCTTTGGCCATTATAGTAACTGTTGGGATTGGTCAGTGGAATTCCCTAATAGGAATCCTTGGAATTACTTCAAATGTGGTCTTTGAGATCATTCAAATCAATTTCCCAGAAGCTGCCAATCACAAGTATACCATTGTTTTAGGGCTGGCGGTATTGATCATTGGAATTTTCTACGCTCTGCTTTTAAGCGGTAGTTATACACTCTTTGAAAAGGTACTGGCAATATTCGTGTCCATGATGGGACTCAGTTTTGTCTTTACACTGTTCTTTGTTTTTCCTATGCCAACGGAAGTGATCATGGGATTAATCCCTAAAATACCACGGGTGGAGGGTGCAGGAATTCTCATTGCAGCATTTGTGGGAACAACGATGGCTGCAGCTACATTCCTTTCTCGTCCACTCTTTATCCAGGGCAAGAAATGGTCGGTGAGTGATACCAAAACTCAAAGGAATGATTCCATCGTGGCAGCCATCCTGATTTTTGTAATCAGTGGATCCATTATGGCGGTGGCAAGTGGAAGTCTCTATGGCACAGGAAAGGAAATTACACATGTACTGGATATGTCAGATACCCTGGAACCTTCAGTTGGAAGGTTTGCCGTTTCCATCTTTTTTGCAGGAACTCTGAGTGCAGGACTTTCATCGATATTCCCTTGCCTCATGATTGTGCCACTGATGTTGGCCGATTATTCATCAGGCAAGCTTGATGTAAGTTCCAGGAGATTCAGAATTGTGACTGGTGTGGCAAGCATACTTGCTCTTAGTGTTCCAATTTTTGGATTCAATCCAATCAGAGGTCAAATAATCACGCAGGTATTTAATGTATTCGGTTTACCGATCGTTGTTGGATGTTTGCTTTTCCTCTGGAATCGAAAGCACACAGAATTACCAATAAAGAAGGTTTGGACGAATGTGATAATGGCAGGAGCTTTGGCGTTTTCGCTCATTATCATGATTAATGGTTTAATGGATATTTTTTATTGAAAAAGTGACTCCTTCTAAGATTATAATTTTTGTCATGGGGGTGTCTGGATGCGGCAAGACACTAATTGGAAAGATGTTGTCAGAAGAGCTGTCAACTCCTTTTTACGATGCAGATGATTTTCATACGAAGGAGAGCAAAGGAAAAATGAGTAGTGGAATTCCATTGAATGATGAAGACCGACATCCGTGGTTAGAAAAGATCAATGAGGAAGCTAAAAAACATACTTTTAAAGGGTGTGTAATCGCATGTTCGGCATTGAAAGCAAAATATAGAAGGCTTTTGAATAAAGGAATTGAGTCAAATGTTCAATGGGTGTATCTACAAGGGGATTATGATACGATATATAGTCGGATGAATGCACGATCGGATCACTACATGCATGCAGAGATGCTGCAATCTCAATTTGATGATTTAGAAGAGCCTGAGAATGCAATAAACATCAAAGTAGCATTAGCCCCGGAACAAATAATTAAGGACATAAAACAAAGACTAAAATGAGTTCAGAGATCGGATTAATTGGATTAGGTGTAATGGGCAAAAGCCTGAGTCGCAATCTGGCTCAAAAAGGCTTTAAAATATCCATATTCAACCGTCACGTTGCTGGAAAAGAAGAGGATGTGGCAGTCAAATTTCAACAAGAGCATCAGGAGCTTAAGGAAGCTCAACCATTTGATAATCTTGGTGAATTTGTTAAGTCATTGGAAACGCCGAGGAAGATCATACTAATGGTCAATGCCGGGCCCACTGTAGACTTAGTGCTAAATGATTTACAGGAATTTCTGGAACCGCAGGATATCGTGATCGATGGCGGTAATTCGCATTACCAGGAAACCAGCAGGCGAATGAGCGAGTTGGAAGCGCATGGACTGATATTTATGGGGACCGGCGTTTCAGGAGGAGAGGAAGGAGCTCTGAAAGGGCCGTCAATCATGCCATCCGGTCAGAAGGAAGCGTATTCAAAAATTCAGAAATACCTGGAGGCCATCGCAGCGAGAGACGCTGATGGGAAACCGTGCTGTACGTATATAGGAAAAGAAGGGAGTGGTCATTTTGTAAAAATGATCCACAATGGCATTGAGTACGTCGAGATGCAATTACTTGCCGAATGCTATGCGATTTTGAAAAGGCAAGGCACATCAAATGAAGATATTGCTGCTGTTTTTGAGTCGTGGAGGCAAGATCTGGATAGCTATCTTTTACAAATCACCATCGATATTCTTCGAAAGAAGGAAGGGAATGACTATTTAATTGATAAAATCCTTGATAAAGCTGGAAACAAAGGAACTGGAAATTGGGCGACTGTTTCTATAGCAAATTATGGTCAGCCAGCCACTTTAATTCCGGCTGCACTGTTTGCTCGATACTTATCTTTTTTCAAAGAGCTACGCCTGGAATCTGCTGAAACTTTTAGCACAAAGAAATTTTCCGGTGAGATAACGAAAGATCAGCTGAAAGATAGCTATCAGTTCGCTCGCATCATGAATCATCTCCAGGGATTTGCCCTAATTCATCGTGCCTCTGAGCAACATGGATGGGACATTGACCTCAGTGAGCTAGCCAGAATATGGACAGGAGGATGTATAATAAAATCTGACTTCATGAAGGAATTGGTTGAATACTTAAAAGCTGATGTTAATCTCCTTACGAATGAGAAATTAATTAAGACTATAAACGCTACTCATAATGCTCTTCAATCCATAGCAGCAGCATGCATTCAGGGAGAAATTCATGCGCCGTGTTTGATTGAGTCAGTGAATTATTTCCATGGTCAAAAAACAGGAACATTGCCCGCGAATCTTATCCAGGCGCAGCGTGACTATTTCGGTGCACATACCTATCAACGTGTGGATGATTCATCTGGGAAGTTCCATCACACGGAATGGTGATGATAAAAGCCAAATCTTGTTTAGGCAGAAGTTGAATTCCAATTTTTGATCTTAATTCGCGACAAAGCCAAAAAGAGAATGACCAAAATAGGCCCGTTAGATACCGCTGTTTCCTTAGACTCTTACGAATGCACCATTGCTGTGGAATGTTGTGTCTTTGGTTTTCAGGATAATGAACTAAAAATATTGCTGGTCAAAAGATCTATTGAACCGTTTAAAGATCATTGGATGCTACCTGGAGGGGCGATGAGTGAAGGAAAGACGTTATCCGAATCGGTTAATCAGGTACTTAATAACCTAACGGGGATAGAAAAGATGTCACTTGAGCAAGTGGCATGTTACAGCGAAGTACACAGGCACCCGGTGAAACGGGTTGTATCCGTTTCATTTTATGCATTAGTTAAACCTGAAAACTACCCAACCATTCCTAAAAACTACATTTCTGATATTAAATGGTACGGGCTTGATGAATTACCAAAATTAGGATTTGATCATGATCAACTTTTAGCTGACGCTTTAGAAAAGCTAAAAGGCAACCTAAAAGATCATTTTGTTTTTGGTGAATTATTGCCTGATCGCTTTACGCTCACTGAGCTTCAGGAGTTGTATGAGAACATCCTTGGTGAAAGCCTGGATAGAAGAAACTTTAGAAAAAAAATTCTCCAGATGGATCTTCTGGAAGCCACAAATGAGAAGAAGGCAGGCGTTAAAGGAGGCCCCTCCTTGTATCGTCTGAAAAAATAGCAGGTGATATACTTGTATGTTTTTACTTCTGTGTATATATTACACAGAATAAACAATCTTAAATTATACCCACTATGAGCAATAAAGTCGTAACATTTGGAGAAATTATGTTGAGGCTGGCCCCACCTGGTTTTCTTAGATTCTCACAAGCAAGCAGTTTTGATGTTGTATATGGAGGTGGTGAATCCAATGTCGCTGTTTCACTTGCCAACTATGGTGTACCCGTTGATTTTGTTACTCGCTTGCCAAAGAACGACATAGGAGAATGCGCGTTGATGGAAATGAGGAAGCGAGGAGTTAACACACAAAACATCATTTTTGGTGGAGATCGGTTAGGAATCTACTTCCTGGAAACCGGAGCGGTAAGTAGGGGAAGTAAAGTCGTTTATGATCGGGCTCACTCCGCGATGGCAGAGATTGAGGCGGGAATGATTGATTGGGATAAAGTATTTGATGAAGCCACATGGTTCCACTGGACGGGAATTACGCCTGCAATCTCTCAGGGTGCTGCAGATGCATGCCTGGAAGCTTTGAAAGTGGCATCTAACAAAGGGATTACCATCTCTACAGATTTGAATTACAGAGCCAAACTTTGGAAATATTGTGATGATGCGAAGCGTGAAGAGATCATGACGGAGTTGACCTCCTATTGCGATATTGTACTTGGAAATGAGGAAGATGCTGAGATGCATTTTGGTATCAAGCCTGAGGGAATTTCTGTTCAAACAGAGGGTCATAATGTGAAAGCTGAAGCATTCCTCTCTGTATGCCAGCAAATGATGAAGAAATTCCCACGAGCAAAGAAAGTGATTACCACGTTAAGGGGATCAATATCAGCCTCTCACAATACGTGGGCAGGTGTGCTTTACGATGGAAATAAACTCTACGAAACGCGTCAGTACCAAATCACAGATATTGTAGATCGTGTGGGTGGAGGAGACTCCTTTATGGGAGGTTTGATTTACGGATTGCTGAAATACCCGGAAGATGATCAGAATGCGCTCGACTTTGCGGTGGCTGCTTCATGCTTGAAACACACAATCAAAGGTGATGCAAACCTTGTGACTGTTGCAGAAGTAGAGAAACTGATGGGTGGAGATGCTTCCGGAAGAGTTGCCAGATAAATATTTGGGGGTGATGGTTTTCAAAACACAGAATATGATTCGCTTCATAGGTTTCACCCCCATTTTTTAAAATATATTGTTATGAAACCATGTGTAGCTATCATTTGTGGTGGTGGTCCCGCCCCGGGGATTAATACAGTTATTGCTACTGTAGCCAAGGCATTCTTAGCCGATAACTATCGGGTAATAGGCATTCATCATGGATATCAGGGATTATTTTCTGAGAATTCTGAAATCAAAAGCTTCGATTTCGATCATGCCGATCGAATCTTTAGTAGAGGGGGCTCCACACTCATTATGAGTCGGTTTAAACCGAAAGATGAGGATTTTAATACCCGAATTTTTAAGAATGAAAACATAAAACTGTTAGTAACCATCGGTGGTGATGACACAGCCTCAACTGCTAATCGTATCACCAAATACCTGGCTTCTCAGAACATTTCGATAAGTAATATTCATGTTCCAAAGACCATAGATAATGACCTGCCGCTTCCGGATAGAAACCCAACCTTTGGCTTTCATTCTGCCAAAGATGAGGGAGTCCGAATAGGAAATACGGTGTATGAGGATGCACGCACATCTCGTCAGTGGTTTGTCATGTCAGTGATGGGTCGTTCTGCAGGACATCTGGCCTTTGGCGTAGCAACGGGCTGTCATTTTCCTATGATGATCATCCCTGAGATGTTCAATAAGACAAAGGTCACGTTTGATAAGATCATTAAGCTGTGCATTTCTTCTATTATCAAGAGAAAAATTGCCAGAATAGAATATGGTGTGGTGGTAATCAGTGAGGGCGTATTCCATATCCTCGATGAGGAAGAGATTAAGCGAGGTGACATCAGTATGACGTATGATGCACATGGACATCCGGAACTGGGAAATGTCAGTAAAGCGCATATTTTCAATGTTCTTTTGCAAAAAGAGCTTCAGTCATTATCACTGGACATTAAAAGTAGACCGGTTGAACTGGGTTATGAGTTAAGATGTACCCGACCGATTGGGTTGGATCTTACACTTTGTTCACTGCTTGGCCTGGGAGTAAAAAAACTTTTTAATGAAGGAGTGAGTGGCTGCATTGTCAGTGCCAACTCTTCAGGAGATATTACACCAATATTTTTGTCAGATTTCGAAAAGGATGGGAAAATACCGCCGCGTTTGGTAAATATGGAGTCTCAAATAGCGAAGCTGTTTTTCCAGGAGCTGCATTATCTGACGGAGGAAGATGCCGTTTACGCAAAACACTATTTGCCTGATCCGGAAGAATATGAATTCCATAAAATCCTGGAGTGGTGAAAAAGAAGAAGGTTGTCACATTTGGAGAGGTAATGATGCGGTTTTCACCGCCAGGCTATGCGAAGTTCTCACAAGCAACCACCGTCGAGTTGGCATATGGCGGAGGGGAGGCCAATGTGGCAATTTCACTTGCCTATTTTGGTTTAGAGGCGTTTCATATCACCTGCTTTCCAGACAATCTGGTAGGTAGGTCAGCTACTCAATACCTAAGACATCACTGGTTGCACACCAAATACATCACCTATGGTGAAGGACGTATGGGCAAGTATTTTTTGGAGAAAGGGGCTGTTCACCGTCCAAGTGAGGTGGTTTACGAACGAGATAACTCTGCATTTTCCAAAATCAAACCCGATACATTTGATTGGAAACGGATTCTACGAAATGCCGACTGGTTTCATTGGACGGGCATTACACCAGGGATTTCAGAAAATGCCGCTGAATCTTTGAGACAGGCCATTCAGGTTGCAAATGAATTAGGTGTTCCGGTCTCGGTAGACGTGCATTCCAGGAAGAACCTTTGGCAGTATGGTAAGGACAAAACAGAAGTAATGCCTGAGTTGGTTCAGGGATGCGATGTGGTCATAGCTTCTCCATATGATATGCAGGAAAATCTTGGAGTCGCCAGTGAGAATGACGACTTACAGACAGCTTCAGAAAAATTGAAAGAAAAATTTCCGAGAGTCCAAAAGGTGGTGGATAAGAAAAGGGAAACCCTAAGCGCTTCACACAATCGCATTCAGGGCTTCATCTGGAACGGAAAAGAAGTCCTTACATCTCCTTCATTTGATGTGACTCACATTGTTGATCGGGTTGGTACAGGAGATGCGTATGCTGCAGGTATGATCTATGGCTTACTCAATTTACAAGACGAGCAAAAGGCAGTAGATTTTGCTGCTGCGGCCTGTTCACTGAAGCATACCGTAGAAGGCGATGCAAATGTGATCTCGGCAGAGGCGGTAGATAGTTTAGTACAAGGAAATACATCAGGAAGAATAAAAAGATAAATAACATGGCAAGATTTACACGAATTGAAGTAGTTCTAAAAATGAAGGAAACCGGCATGGTTCCGGTGTTTTATCACAAGGATATTGACATGTGCAAAGAAGTGCTGAAAGCCTGCTACACCGGAGGTGTGCGTGTTTTCGAATTCACCAATCGGGGTGATTTTGCGCATGAGGTCTTTGCAGAGCTAAACAAGTTTGCAGAAAAAGAATGTCCTGAAATGATCCTCGGTGTTGGATCTATTATCGACGGGCCCACCACCGCACTTTACTTACAGCTAGGTTCAAACTTCATCGTATCCCCTATGATGGACGAAGAAATGGCCAAAATCTGTAATAAGCGAAAAGTAGCATGGAGTCCGGGATGCGGATCAGTTACAGAGATTGTCAAGGCACATGAATTAGGATCAGAAGTGGTAAAAATATTCCCTGGATCGCAAGTTGGCGGCCCTGCGTTTGTGAAAGGAGTAAGGGGCCCATTTCCATATGCCAGTATCATGCCAACCGGAGGAGTTTCACCGGACGAAGAGAACCTTAAAGGATGGGTGGAAGCCGGTGTGCATTGTGTAGGAATGGGCTCGCAATTATTCCCTAAGGATGTTTTAGCGAATAAAGACTTTGATGCGATCACTAAGAAATGCTCAGAAGCATTGGCAATTATCAAGCGGTTACGAGAAGAGTAAGCTGCCAATTGAATAATTAAACAATTTCAATAAATGGAAATAGCAATTATTGCTCATGATGGCAAAAAAGCGGAGATGGTTCAATTTCTTCTTGATAATAAAGAAGTCTTAAATAAAGCGAATCTTATTTCTACCGGAACGACTGGTTCCCACGTCGAAAAAGCAGGTTTTAAAGTAAGCAAACAGTTATCTGGACCGTTAGGGGGTGACGCACAAATTGCAGCTATGGCTGCTGAAAAAAAGATTGACGTTGTGGTTTTTTTTAGAGACCCCCTGGATAAACACCCTCATGAACCGGACGTACAAATGCTTCTTAGAATTTGTGATGTACATAATATTCCGTTAGCTACAAATCCGGCGACAGCCAGGTTGATTTTTAAGGCATTTGAAGCAATGAATGAATGACAAAACTAAATTTCATGACAGAAATCGGTATTTTCAGCTACTTCTTATTAAGCTTGCCAGTTGGCTCATTTAATTGCTACTTTAATTACTTCGGTATAATTTGGAATATCAACACCTGTTTTACTAGTTTGATTGCTTATTGTTAATGATATTGGGGCTCCAAGAGAAAAATGAAGAAACGTATAGTACTTATTGACGATGATAAAACCACTAACCACCTCAATAAATTTACCATTGAGAGATCGAATGTGGCAAATGAGGTTATCATCTTTGACTCTCCGCTAGGAGCCTTGGATTATTTCAAGAACAGATCCGATGAAGAGAAAGGCTCTTTGATTTTACTTGACATCAATATGCCGATTATGGATGGCTGGGAATTTTTGAAACATTACATTTCACTAAATGGCAATGCAACTGCAGATAAAGTTGTCATGTTAACATCGTCAATAGATCCCAGAGATCAAGAACTGGCAAAGGAAAGCGAATTTGTTTCAGATATTAAGTTCAAACCCCTTTCTCTCAAGACCATCAATGATTTAGTTAAGACTTATTTAAAATAAATAGGTCTTTTACTCCAATATTTTTAGCACTCATTTTTCAGTTGAAAATACGCTCAAATTCGTTTGATATCATCAAAGCTTGATTAGGATGAAATATTAATATTTATGCGGCAAAAGGTGATTTTTGAGAAAATCAAATATTTTTCGGCGTGCACATTGAGTCATTGAACTAAGAATAATTACCTACTATCGAATGATGCATTCTTAATAGCAAGAATCTTCTCATCTTTAGCTATTAGATTAAGCGGAACATCACACTTTTTTCAACCTAAGGTATGCTGAAAAGCAAACTTTTGTTTTTCCTTGGAATATGCTTTTGCATGACCGTCAATGCCACAGAAGTACTTAACTGTGGGGGAGGGGTTGCGGATAGTGATGCCGAAACAGACGGAATAGAAATAGGCAATGGCGTCTGCGCTGAACTATTTGAAGACCTTGGCGCTGTAAGTGGAGGTATACTGATCAATACAGGAGCAACGCTAACGGTATACGGAGACATAACTAGTCTAGCGGATAAGATTGAAATAAAGTCAGGTGGCACGCTTATTCTTTATGGAAATATTGGTTCAGTTTCTAACGGTATTTTGATTTCTGGCACATTGGAAATTTACAGTAATGTGACTGTAGATGGTGGCTTTGAAATTAAGAATGCATCCACACTAAAAATGGATGGAGGATATTTGACGGTAACCTCTGGGAATGGAAAGTTAAATTCCAGCTCTTCCGAACTGCAAATGCACAATGGTAGTACCATTGAGATTGTAGATGGAGCGTCAAAAATAGATAATAACGGAGGAGGCTTTATCACATCAGACAATTCAGGAAACTCCATTGAAACCCAAACATGGGATGGTGATCAGGGTGATTTTAATTGTGCATCCGGAAGTTGCTCCGATTCTGCCTCTAGTGCCAAGGTTATCATCACTGAATCAGGAGGTAGTACGATTACAACCGAGAGTGGCACAACCGACTCTTTTACAGTGGAATTATCCTCAGCACTTACTGTTGGTACTGTTCGGGTAGACTTTAGTTCCGGGAATACTAGCGAAGGAACTGTATCTCCAAGCTTTGTGACCTTTTCCTTGGGTAATATGGGTGCTAAAACAGTGACAGTTACCCCAGTCGATGATGAAGTCGATGATGGTCCGCAGTTTTATACCATAACAGCTACTACTTCTACGCCCATTGCCAGTACCCCTGATTATGATGGTGTACCCACCCCTGATGTTGGTGTGCTTAACAAAAATGATGGCCAATTTCCAAGAATAGACCTTACTGCATCTACCTTGATATCTTCTGAAAATGGATCGAATGTCACATTCGATGCAGTGATCGGCTCACAGCCGGCCTCAGGTAAAGTCGTCCAGCTGGATGTTTCCTCTGGAGATCTGTCGGAAGGCACAATCAGCCCTGCTTCACTCACTTTTGATGAATTCAATTGGGATACACCTCAAACGGTCACTGTTACTCCAGTGGATGACACACCTGTGGATGGAGATATCGATTATGATGTGACACTTACAGTAAACTCAGGGGTCGCAAATGCCGATGGAGACTACAGTGCAGTTCCTGATGCAATTGTGACGGTCACCAATCAGGATGATGAAGCAGCTGGTTTTACATTAAACACTGCTGCTACAGGCAATACAACTGAGCTTGGAGGCTCTACAACATTTACTGTAGTTCTTGATGATGAGCCCTTATCCAATGTTGTCTTACGCACCACAAGCTTAACATCTACCGAAGGCCAGGTTACCCCGACTGATCCATTTGATATTACATTCACTCCAACAGACTGGTTTACCCCTCAAACAATTACCGTAATTGGTCAAGACGATGTTGTGCTAGATGGTAATATTGCATATCAAGTGAGAGTTAGAGTTCAAGATGCTTCAAGCGATGATTTTTTTGATCCTCTGGCCGATCAGTTTGTAGACATTATAAATGAAGACGATGACGGTGGTAATGCTGCACCTGTTATAACAGGATCAACGGTCTCAACCACTGAAGATACTCCAACATCAATTGTAGAGTCAGATTTAGGTTACTCTGATGGCGATAGTGATCCACTAGTTAAAATACGGATAAGTACACTGCCGATAAGTGGCACGCTTTTTCTTGATACCTCTCCATTCGAAGGGGACTATGATGCTGGAGAAGAGGTGGTTATAAGTCAGGAAATCACCTTATCAGACATAAATAATGGCTATTTTATGTTTGTAGGAGACCAAGATGATAACGGAATCTCCTATGCTTCTTTTGATTTTCAAGCCAATGATGGTACTGATTACTCCTCTGATGCAACAATTACAATCGATGTAACAGCTGTAAATGACGCTCCTGTTTTTACGCTTGGCTCAGATATCAACGCTGATGATAATACCAAGTCATACACCATTACTGGTTTTATGAGCAGTTACAATGACGGGGATCCTGATGCGACTCAAAACCTGTCTGTTACAGTTTCGGCAGATGACGTTACTTTATTTGATGTACAGCCGGATATTAATATCTCTACAGGAAATCTGTCATTCACCGTTTCAAACAATAAATCCGATGTAGACACCATCACAGTGACACTTACCGACGATGGAGGTACCTTAAACGGAGGCGCTAATAGTACTGTTAAGAAATTTGCCATCCGGATTTTTGATGAACCTCAATCCACACTTGAAACCATTCCAACCGGTTCATATATAGTAGATATGGGCTCAGCAACGCCCACTTATGAAAATTCAATTAAACCTTATGGCCTGGTATACCAATTGACACGCGATTATTCAGTTCCAATTAAAATAGCGATAAATCAATCAAAAGGTAAAGACGGCATAGACTTTAGTCATGAAGGAAGAGATTATAAAGGAGCTCCTTTTATTATTAGTGAAGAATTCCGAACCACAGCAGTAGATTCCATTATTACTATATGGGAAGGTAAAGGGGTAGAAGGCTACACTACTACAACAGATGCTAATAATGTTCCAATATATATAACGTTTTCAGCCTACACCACCTGGACAATTGATCAGGATAATCAAGCGTTAGCTATTCAGTACTTTGATAATGCCGAAATTCCTTCAAGTGCTTACACGATTAAACTACCATCTGCACTTGATGGATCTGATGATATATTTATTCTTCCCCATGCAGACCCAGATTGGGCCAATCATGGAAATCTGCTAAACTGGAATAGAAGTGTTGAGGATGGAGGCGATGGAGGTTGGATTTGGGTTGGATGTCATGCGGCCAGTGTATTAGAGCAAATTACTAACCCTGCTGACCCATCAGAAGGGTTAAATTTTCTTACAACTAATACTCTTTATAAATACGTTAAAGATGCGCATGAGCATGTTCATCCAGTAGACCCATTTAGCTATGATTATCACTCACACCCATTTATGCAATTCATGCAAAACATGGATGGAGCGGTTGTGAATGGGTCTGAGCAAGCATACCTTCCGGAAGGTGACTCAAGCAGTTTATGGCTTTCAACAAATAAAATCGGGGTTTGGGATCCGGATTTTGACTACAGTTCGAGCAAAGCTGGAGATCCTCCGACAACCACAGAAACAGCTGCTATTTTGGTGTGGGGGCATGCCTTTGGCGATCCCCGTAATGGGAAAGTGCTTTATCAGGGTGGACATAACCTGAACGATGACAAAGGAACTCCACATCCTGAAGTTGATGCGGTAGCGGCTCAAAGAGCATTCTTCAATTTCTCAATTTTATCACCAGTAGCTAAAGTACCTGTTACAAGCACTTTTACTGTTCCATCTATGATGACTGAGGGATTGGATTATTCTTTAACAATTGATGCAACAGCTAGAGATGGATCTACACCAACTTATAGTTGGAGCTCAGGTTGTGGAGGGAGTTTTGATGATGCCACCAGTGCAACTCCAACGTTTACAGCTCCAGTTGTGGGTGGCGAAGTTACTTGTATTATTTCTGTCACTATTACCGATCTGGATGGACGACAAAGTTTTGAATCGGCTTCAGTGACCATTTCAGGAAATAATGTACCAACAGTTACAGGTTCAACGGTCTCTGTGGTGGAGGATGTTTCAAAGACAATAAAAGAGCCAGATCTGGGATATGCTGATACCGATTCAGACCCATTATCAAAAATTAAAATCAGCACACTTCCAGCAAATGGAACCTTATTCCTGGACACAACCCCCTTTGAAGGGGATTACGATACAGGAGAAGAAGTATCCATAGGTCAGGAAATTATATCCTCAGATTTAAGTAATGGCTATTTCATGTTTGTTGGAGATCAGGATGAGAATGGTAACTCGTATGCTTCATTTGACTTTCAAGCGAATGATGGGACTGATTACTCGACAAATGCAACCATTACCATAGATGTTACAGCGGTCAACGACGACCCATCCATTACTACTATAGCAGACCAGAGCACGAACGAAGACACAGATAAGACAGGGATAGCATTTACGGTAGATGAGGGAGGCGGCACAGATGAAAATGCACAAGCCTTGACCGTGACGGCCACTTCAAGCAACACGACGTTGGTACCGAATGGGAATATTACGGTGAACTATACCGACAATGGTGGGTCATCTGCTAACGCACTTAGTCCAACAATTGACATTACTCCTTCACCTGATTTGTCTGGAACCACAACTATTACTGTTACGGTACAGGATAATGGAACAGGTACCCCAAGTGTAATTGAAAATTTTGTATTGACAGTAAATCAGGTAGCAGAGTTTTCGGCTACTACAATAACCGGAAATACAGATGAATCAGGATCTACAGAAACTTTTAACGCTGTTTTAAATTCAAAACCCAATACCAATGTTGTTCTAACAGTGACTTCAGGCAACACAGGCGAAGGCACTGTAGACAAAGCAACCTTGACCTTTACGCCGGCAAACTGGGACACTCCACAGACGGTGACGGTGACGGGCGTGGATGATGACATCATTGACGGAGACATCACTTACAATGTGACGTTGAGCGTAGACGATGCGAACAGTGACAATGACTTTGATCCTTTGGCTGACCAGACGGTCTCTGTGACGAACACCGATGACGATGTAGCCGGCTTCACGATCACCGAAACGGCTGCCAGCACCGAAACGGCTGAAAGCGCCACCACTGACACCTTCGATGTGGAGCTGGATGCTGAACCTGGTAGCAATGTTGTACTAACAGTGACTTCAGACGATACAGGCGAAGGCACGGTCGACCTAGCTTCTTTGACCTTTACGCCAGCAAACTGGGACACCCCACAGACGGTGACGGTGACGGGCGTGGATGATGACATTATTGATGGCGACATCACTTACAATGTGACGCTAAGTATAGACGATGCGAACAGCGACGATGACTTTGATCCGCTGGGCGACCAGACAGTCTCGGTGACGAACACCAATGATGATGTAGCCGGCTTCACGATCACAGAAACAGCTGCCAGCACCGATACCGACGAGAGCGCCACCACCGACACCTTCGATGTGGAATTGGATGCCGAGCCAGGCAGCAATGTTGTTCTAACAGTGACTTCAGGCGATACAGGCGAAGGCACTGTAGACAAAGCAACCTTGACCTTTACCCCTGCAAACTGGGACACCCCACAGACGGTGACGGTAACAGGTGTGGATGATGATATTATAGACGGAGACATCACTTACAATGTGACGCTGAGTGTAGACGATGCGAACAGTGACGATGACTTTGATCCGCTGGCCGACCAGACGGTCTCGGTGACGAACACCAATGATGATGTAGCCGGCTTCACGATCACAGAGACGGCAGCAAGCACCGATACCGACGAAAGCGCGACGACCGACACCTTCGATGTAGAGCTGGATGCAGAACCAGGCAGCAATGTGGTTATTACCGTCACCAGTGGCGACACAGGAGAAGGCACGGTCGACCTGGCTTCTTTGACCTTTACCCCAGCCAACTGGGACACCCCACAGACGGTGACGGTGACAGGGGTGGATGATGATATTATTGATGGCGACATCACTTACAATGTGACACTGAGTGTCGACGATGCGAGCAGTGACAATGACTTTGATCCGCTGGCAGACCAGACGGTCTCAGTGACGAACACCGATGACGATGTAGCCGGCTTCACGATCACCGAAACAGCTGCCAGCACCGATACCGACGAGAGCGCGACGACCGACACCTTCGATGTAGAGCTGGATGCAGAACCAGGCAGCAATGTGGTTATTACCGTCACCAGTGGCGACACAGGAGAAGGCACGGTAGACCTGGCTTCTTTGACCTTTACCCCAGCCAACTGGGACACCCCACAGACGGTGACGGTGACAGGGGTGGATGATGATATTATTGATGGCGACATCACTTACAATGTGACACTGAGTGTAGACGATGCGAGCAGTGACAATGACTTTGATCCGCTGGCAGACCAGACGGTCTCAGTGACGAACACCGATGACGATGTAGCCGGCTTCACGATCACCGAAACAGCTGCCAGCACCGATACCGACGAGAGCGCGACGACCGACACCTTCGATGTAGAGCTGGATGCAGAACCAGGCAGCAATGTGGTTATTACCGTCACCAGTGGCGACACAGGAGAAGGCACGGTCGACCTGGCTTCTTTGACCTTTACCCCAGCCAACTGGGACACCCCACAGACGGTGACGGTGACAGGGGTGGATGATGATATTATTGATGGCGACATCACTTACAATGTGACACTGAGTGTCGACGATGCGAGCAGTGACAATGACTTTGATCCGCTGGCAGACCAGACGGTCTCTGTGACGAATACCGATGACGATGTAGCCGGTTTCACGATCACTGAAACAGCTGCAAGCACCGATACCGACGAAAGCGCGACCACCGACACCTTCGATGTGGAGCTGGATGCCGAGCCCGGCAGCAATGTGGTTATTACCGTCACCAGTGGTGATACAGGTGAAGGCACGGTAGACCTGGCTTCTTTGACCTTTACCCCAGCCAACTGGGACACCCCACAGACGGTGACGGTGACAGGGGTGGATGATGACATCATCGATGGCGACATCACCTACAATGTGACACTGAGTGTCGACGATGCGAACAGTGACAATGACTTTGATCCGCTGGCAGACCAGACGGTCTCTGTGACGAATACCGATGACGATGTAGCCGGCTTCACCATCACCGAAACAGCTGCAAGCACCGATACCGACGAAAGCGCGACGACCGACACCTTCGATGTAGAGCTGGATGCAGAACCAGGCAGCAATGTGGTTATTACCGTCACCAGTGGCGACACAGGAGAAGGCACGGTCGACCTGGCTTCTTTGACCTTTACCCCAGCCAACTGGGACACCCCACAGACGGTGACGGTGACAGGGGTGGATGATGATATTATTGATGGAGACATCACTTACAATGTGACACTGAGTGTCGACGATGCGAGCAGTGACAATGACTTTGATCCGCTGGCAGACCAGACGGTCTTTGTGACGAATACCGATGACGATGTAGCCGGCTTCACGATCACTGAAACAGCTGCAAGCACCGGTACGGACGAAAGCGCGACCACCGACACCTTCGATGTGGAACTGGATGCCGAGCCTGGCAGCAATGTGGTTATTACCGTCACCAGTGGTGATACAGGAGAAGGCACGGTAGACCTGGCTTCTTTGACCTTTACCCCAGCCAACTGGGACACCCCACAGACGGTGACGGTGACAGGGGTGGATGATGATATTATTGATGGAGACATCACTTACAATGTGACCTTGAGTGTAGACGATGCGAACAGTGACAATGACTTTGATCCTTTGGCTGACCAGACGGTCTCTGTGACCAACACCGATGACGATGTAGCAGGCTTCACCATCACCGAAACAGCTGCAAGCACCGGTACGGACGAAAGCGCCACCACCGACACCTTCGATGTGGAGTTGGATGCCGAGCCCGGCAGCAATGTGGTTATTACCGTCACCAGCGGCGACACAGGAGAAGGCACGGTAGACCTGGCTTCTTTGACCTTTACCCCAGCCAACTGGGACACCCCACAGACGGTGACGGTGACAGGGGTGGATGATGATATTATTGATGGAGACATCACTTACAATGTGACACTGAGTGTCGACGATGCGAGCAGTGACAATGACTTTGATCCGCTGGCAGACCAGACGGTCTTTGTGACGAATACCGATGACGATGTAGCCGGCTTCACCATCACCGAAACAGCTGCCAGCACCGATACCGACGAGAGCGCGACGACCGACACCTTCGATGTAGAGCTGGATGCAGAACCAGGCAGCAATGTGGTTATTACCGTCACCAGTGGCGACACAGGAGAAGGCACGGTCGACCTGGCTTCTTTGACCTTTACCCCAGCCAACTGGGACACCCCACAGACGGTGACGGTGACAGGGGTGGATGATGATATTATTGATGGAGACATCACTTACAATGTGACACTGAGTGTCGACGATGCGAGCAGTGACAATGACTTTGATCCGCTGGCAGACCAGACGGTCTCTGTGACGAATACCGATGACGATGTAGCCGGCTTCACCATCACCGAAACAGCTGCAAGCACCGGTACCGACGAAAGCGCGACCACCGACACCTTCGATGTGGAGTTGGATGCCGAGCCCGGCAGCAATGTGGTTATTACCGTCACCAGCGGCGACACAGGAGAAGGCACGGTCGACCTGGCTTCTTTGACCTTTACCCCAGCCAACTGGGACACCCCACAGACGGTGACGGTGACAGGGGTGGATGATGACATCATCGATGGCGACATCACCTACAATGTGACACTGAGTGTCGACGATGCGAGCAGTGACAATGACTTTGATCCGCTGGCAGACCAGACGGTCTCAGTGACGAACACCGATGACGATGTAGCAGGCTTCACCATCACCGAAACAGCTGCAAGCACCGATACCGACGAGAGCGCGACCACCGACACCTTCGATGTGGAGTTGGATGCCGAACCCGGCAGCAATGTGGTTATTACCGTCACCAGTGGTGATACAGGAGAAGGCACGGTAGACCTGGCTTCTTTGACCTTTACCCCGGCAAACTGGGACACCCCACAGACGGTGACGGTGACAGGGGTGGATGATGATATTATTGATGGAGACATCACTTACAATGTGACACTGAGTGTCGACGATGCGAGCAGTGACAATGACTTTGATCCGCTGGCAGACCAGACGGTCTCGGTGACGAACACCGATGACGATGTAGCCGGCTACACGTTAAGCAAAACCACTTCCACCATTACGGAAGGCAACAACGACACGTTCACGATCGTGTTGGATGCCGAGCCATCAAGCAATGTGGTGATTGACTTGAGTAGTGATGACACAGGCGCAGCTACGGTGAGTCCTTCGAGCTTGACGTTTACAAGTGGCAACTGGAACAGCACACAGCTAGTCACGATCACTTCGGTGCAGGACGATGATTTACAGGATGAGACCCCTACGATCACTGCGAGTGTGAATGCCTCGAGTGACGGAGACTTTACCGGTCTTGCTAACCAGAACGTAACGGTGACGGTTACCGATTATGATATTGCAAGCATTTCTATCAGTGCTATCAGTGGCAACACTAATGAAGATGGTACTACCGCTACGTTTACGATCGTCCTTGATTCAGAGCCCACAGCAGATGTTACCATCGGGTTAAGTTCAGACAATACAGCGGAAGGAACTGTAAGTCCTGCAAGCGTGACCTTTACGACTGCCAACTGGAATGTCGCACAAACTGTAACAGTAACAGGAGTTGATGATGCCATTGATGATGGAGATGTGGTTTATAATATTGTGACAGCAGCAGCTGCTTCATCAGATGCAAACTACAATGGACTGGACCCGGCAGATGTGACAGTAACGAATGAAGATAATGACGGAGTTGGTATCAGCGTTAGTGCCATCAGTGGCAACACCAGGGAAGATGGTACCACGGCCACCTTCACGATCGTCCTGGATTCAGAACCAACCGCAGATGTTACCATCGGTTTAAGTTCAGACAACACAGCAGAGGGAACCGTAAGTCCTGCAAACGTAACCTTTACGACTGCCAACTGGAATGTCCCACAAACGGTAACAGTAGCAGGAGTTGATGATGCCATTGATGATGGAGATGTGGTTTATAATATTGTGACAGCAGCAGCTGCTTCATCAGATGCAAACTACAATGGACTGGACCCGGCAGATGTGACAGTAACGAATGAAGATAATGACGGAGTTGGTATCAGCGTTAGTGCCATCAGTGGCAACACCAGGGAAGATGGTACCACGGCCACCTTCACGATCGTCCTGGATTCAGAACCAACCGCAGATGTCACCATCGGTTTAAGTTCAGACAATACAGCAGAGGGAACCGTAAGTCCTGCAAGCGTGACATTCACAATTGCAAACTGGAATGTCGCACAAACGGTGACGGTGACAGGGGTGGATGATAATGATGTTGATGGAGATGTTACTTACACGATTATCATATCTGCGGCAGCATCTTCGGACGCTAACTACAATGGCCTTGACCCAACGAATGTTTTTCTCATTAATGAGGATGACGATAGCATTAATGGTACTCCAGTTATAACAGGCCAGGTAAGTATTAATTCAATAGATGAAGATACAGACTTTACCATTGCTCTCACGAATTTGACTGTAACAGACCCAGATAATAATTATCCGGCAGATCATACATTGATCTTATTGACCGGTAATGCTTATGATATCAGTGGCTCCAGCATTATTCCTCAGGCAGATTACAATGGAGCATTAAGAGTTAATATCAAGGTAAGTGATGGCGTCAATGAATCAAATGTATACGAATATGAAGTAGATATTCAGCCGGTCAATGATAAGCCGATTTTGGTAGCGGATGCGCTCACTGTTCAATTCGGAAATACCTTGGAAGGAAATCTTTTAACCAATGATAGTGATGTAGAAAATGATGATTTAGTGTTGACTGATATTAGCCCACTCCCAGATGGCCTGATCTTCAATACTGATGGAAGTTTTATGTATAGTGGTGATACCGAAATTGGTACAATTGAAATGGATTATGTGGTGTGTGACAATGGAGATCCGTCAGAGTGCGCACAGTCTACTTTGACATTGACCATTGAAGGTGGAGATTTTGACGGTGATGGCATCCCGGATTCCTATGAAATACAATTTGATGATGTGGATGATGATGGTGAGCCGGAATACAGAGATTTGGATTCTGACAATGATGGAATAAGTGATTCACAAGAGGCGGGAGCTGATCCTGAAAACCCGGTTGATACCGATCAGGATGGGACACCAGATTTCTTAGATATGGATAGCGATGGGGATGGAAAATTAGACAGTGAAGAAGGAGTAGAGGACTGTGATAGAGATGGAATACTTAACTATATCGATAATGACGATCCATGTAAAATGAAAATAGCAGACGCTTTCTCACCAAATGGCGATGGAAAAAATGATGAATGGATCATTCAGGGAATTGAAGACTATCCCCGAAATAAAGTAACAATCTTCAATCGGTGGGGGAATAAAATATTTGAAATTGACGGCTATGACAATAACAGTAGAGTTTGGCGTGGTGAGATTAACACGAACATTGGATCAGATAAAAATGCTTCATACTCAACCTACTATTTTATTATCGATTTAAAGGATGGCTCCAAACCAATAGCCGGGAACATTTTAATCAGTCGATAATGACCAGAATGAGATTAAGAACTTGATTGAATATTTAACGGATCTTAATAAAAATCACTATTTATTTTTTGATTCGGATACCAGCAGAATAAGCATTCTAAGGCATAAATGTTGAGTATCTGCTGATTTCGTCTATTCATCCTCTGTGTCTGTCTTTTGATAGAAAACATCGAATAAGGGTGATTGTTTGTGTGTTAATTTGTATAAGAGTGAGTGAGAAGAACAATTACCAGTGACCTAAAGGATATTGGAATGACATCAATTTAAATCTCTACTTTTTTATTTTATCAATGATAATGAAATGCACCTAATAGCAGGGAGTTGTATAATGTGTGGATAATGTCTCGCAAGTTTCTAATCGCTATATTGATATTCTTTGTAGCTGGACATTTAAATGGTCAGCAGCAATTTGTAATGACTCAATACATGTTTAACGGATTGGTACTAAACCCAGCATATGCAGGAACACATGAATCTTGGAGCTTGACAGCAATGTCAAGGCACCAATGGAGTGGGATACCTGGTGCACCTTCTACTCAAACATTCACAGCTCATGGAGCAATTACTAGCAACAACGAATCTTCTGCTGGTATGATTTTGTCCAATGATCAATTTGGAGCCATTTCATTAAATAATTTATTCGGTGTATATGCCTACAGAATGAATTTTGATAGGGGCAGGCATCATCTTTCTATGGGATTACAAGGAGGAATATCGCTATTTAATGTAGATCTCTCAAGAGATGATTTGATAGATCCTGATGATCCGGTGCTTAATAATGATTTCAATTCTTTTATGGCCAACTTTGGCACTGGCATATTCTACAATGGGCCTAAGATTTATGCAGGCCTATCAGTACCTTTTATATTAAATAACAGACTTAATCAAAGTGAACAAGATTTAAGCAGACAGGTGAGGCACTATTACCTGACAGGAGGTGGTATTTTTCCAATCAGTCATGATATAAAATACAAACCTAGTTTCCTCATACGATACACTGATGGTATTTCTGATATAGACATTACTACCAGCTTTCTTTTTAGAGATGTTATTTGGTTTGGAGTCACTTATCGGGTCAAGAATTCAATTGATTTCATATTCGAAATTCAGTTCACAGACAATCTCCGGTTTGGTTATTCCTACGGATTAGTAACATCAGAATTAGGTCAATCCACTTCAGGCTCTCATGAAATAGTCCTTAACTACCGTCTTAGAAAACAGCATCCACGCGTTAATCATCCAAGAAGATTTAGATGAAGTTCTTTCAATACATATTGATTATACTCTCATTTAACCAGTTGATTCAGGGCCAGTCAATCAAGATATTGAATAATCTGGATCCCTTGGAGGAACGTGGCGATCGCTCATATAAAAATGGTAGTTATGAAGAAGCAGCTATTTTTTATGAAAGAGCCTTTAAAAAGGATACTTCTAAATTACCATTGGCTCTAAAAATTGCTGAGAGCTACTATCACATCGATCAGTATGAATTTGCAGAAAAATGGTTCCGGGTCGGATTGAAGGATAATAAAGATCTGACCTCTCAAAACATGCTTGACTTTGCACAGGTATTGATGGTCAATCAGAAATATGAGGAAGCGGAGCTTTGGCTGAAGCAATACAAGTCCAGTGAAGGTTCTCACCTCATCGCATCGAAAAAACTCTCATCGATAGAAAATATTCATAAACATTTTCGGGATTCAGCCTCCATCGAAATTGAGCCTTTAAGCATCAATACAAAATATGCAGAGTTTAGCCCATTTTATTATGGATTTGGTATCGTGTACTTATCAGACCACCACAGCAATGATGTGACCAATGCGATGGGTTGGAGTGCAGAAGAGTACACCACAGTTTTTTATACCGAAGAATTAGAAAGTGGACGAATGAAAGACCCTGAGGTGTTTCATCAAGGATTAAACTCTGAGTATCATGAAGGTCCACTGGTATTTTACGATAGAAATAAGATTATTTTCACCCGTGCGGGTATTCCCAATAAAAACAATGCGGAGAGTCACCTGGAGCTTTATTATGCTGAATATGATTCAAGAAAAGATCAATGGATCAATATGAAACCTTTGCCTTTCAACGATCCAAATTATTCAGTAGGTCAGCCAGCCATTTCAAAGGATGGTAAAACGCTCGTTTTTTCATCCAATATGCCCATTGGCTATGGTGGTACAGACCTTTATGTATCAAAATTTCAGGATGGTGAGTGGAGCGAACCTAAAAACCTAGGAGAGTTTATCAATTCTGTAGGGGATGACATGTTCCCATTTTTAATCAATGAGAAAGAGTTGATTTTCTCTTCTGACGGGCATGGTGGATTGGGAGACCTGGATCTTTTTAGAGCCCCACTAAATGCATCCAGCCATGATGAGGTGGAGAATCTTGGCTATCCATTTAATTCGTCATATGCTGATTTCGGATTTATCTCCGATTCTCTTGGAAGAACTGGTTTTTTTACTTCCAATCGAGAGCGTGGAGGATTTGATGATGATATTTATCGCTTTACCGCCAAATGGTCACGTGTACAATGCATTGTGCGTGCTGCTTCGGGTGAAATTTTAAGCAATGCAAAAGTTAATTTTATAGTGGGTGGGATGGTCAGAGATTCTCGTTTTACGGATGCAAACGGAATGACAGATTTTTTGGCACTACCTGGCGAAGAAATTAAACTGCAGGTCATCAAGGAAGGCTATGTTTCACAAAACGATGTGATTACTTCGAATGAACTATTTGCGGGAATGGCAATGACCTCAACCATCACACTGGAAAAAGAGCCAATTGCCAGACCGGAAAGAGTGGATCCGGATGTAGAGTTGCAGGAATTATATAACAGAAGAAAAGCCATGGTTCAGGTAAATGGACGTGTATATGAATACAGAGAGGTAGGAAATAGTCGATTCATCGTAAATGCGGACGAGAAAATTCTGCTCTCAAATACACCTGCTGATGATGGTCAATCAGTTGAGGAACGCGCTAAGCAGGCAGTGGAAGAGAAAGGTCTGGATATGCAGGAAATGTACTCACTTAAGAATATTTATTTTGATCTTGACAGCAACGAATTGACAGAGCAAGGCAAGGAGGAATTGGATAAAGTGGTAAAGATCATGACGGTAGATCAGAAGATCGCTTTTTCAATTAACTCATATGCTGACAGTAGGGGGAGTATGAAATACAATGATGAGCTGGCGTTTAAGCGATCTCAAAAGATTGCGAGATATCTTATTGAAAATGATGTTCCTGGTAGTAGATTGATTCTGGATAGCTATGGTGAACAAGGAATATTGAATCATTGCGAGGATGCTACTGAATGTGAAGAACGATTCCATGCGGTCAATCGCAGATCTGAATTAGAATTAGTAATGAGAAAGCTTTACACAAATGAAGAACAAGTGGATTAGTATAGTCTTGCTGTGGCCAATATTAGCCTCTCCAAGTTACGGGCAGGAAATTGGGTGCGAAGCTGCCAGAGCAAGATTTCTGAGCTTTGATGGCAAGTGCATCAGCAAGATCGCTTCAAATAATTGTGTAAATCTTGATATTACAGACTCATACGATTTTGAAGGAAAAGAATTTACGTTTAAGTGGGACATGGGTGATGGCACAATCCTCGAAGGACTTAACGTCAACCATTGTTATGATAATCCTGGTTTGTATGTGGCCAGACTTAGTCTTGAAGATCCAATAACCAAAGCTGTTATTCAGGAAGAAGCTGAAATCGATGTAATAATCAAAGGCTCTTTTGAGCTGATCATGAGCCAATTATCAGATGTTCGAACGGATATTGAAGAAAACGCATCATTTACTTTGGACTATCCGGATTCCGCCTATCAAATCAAATACACCTATTGGGATTTTGGAGATGGAAACTTCTCGTGTGAAGAAAGTCCAAACTATAGCTATTCGAAAACGGGCACCTATTATCGGTCATTACTGGTAAGACTTGAATCAGCCATTGATCAGGTAGTATTATGTGCCAGTGACAGTGTCAGTGTTAAGTTAGCCGACCCGACGGCAGGATTACTTACTGATGCAATTGGTCAGATAGTGATTGATTCTCGATTTTTAGAGGACAAGCCCACGTATTTTCTCATGAAGAAAAAAGGGGAAACGTATCAAGAAGTTGAGGGACAGGATGAGTTAACCGGAAACGCTACTTATAGGATTATTACTTATCGAGGCAACCTCATTTATGATTCAAAGGATGTCAATGTACCTGATGGTGCAGACCTAAAAGCAGTGCAGACGGTTATAAGTGAAGAAACAATGCAGCTAGCTGGGGGAAGTCCTTCCAAACTTCAAGCAATGTTCTTTGAATTAGATCAAAATGAACTATCCCGAAAAATTAAGAAGATCCTAGATGATAACGTCGAATTACTACTAAACCTTCCAATGATGGAGGTTGAGATAGGCGTTTATACTACTTCAGGGGGTTCTTATGCCAAAGGAGTAGCACTATCAATTAAACGTGCCCAACTCATTAAGCAATACATGGTTGATGAAGGAGTGGCGGCTGACAGAATAAAAGTGAGCAGTCCCCAGACATCAAGATCCTTAATTAATAGTTGCCTGACAGGGTCCAATTGTGATTATGTTGACGAAGCGCTCAATCGAAGGGCAGATTTTAAATTAAAAATGAGGAGGTAACATGAAAGCTGTAAAAAAATATTTGATCATTCTTTTATTGTTTACTCATTTCTTTTTGCAAGCTCAGCGAATTCCGAATGAGATAGAAAATATTGACTATTTAGTCACATTTGGAGGGGATGCCCCATTGTCATGGGGGGACGATGATCACATTCAAATCTTCTTCTTTTTGATTCCAAATGAGTTTACAGATCCAATATACTTGCGGGTTTTCGACCCGGATGTAGGGGGAGAAATTGATGAAATAAAAGGAGATTGGAACTCAGTTCACCGTATTTCTATTTTTGGTGGGAGTGGAGCTCATACTAATAAAGATGCACGAAAGGTTGAACCTGTAGGAGAGTTTAAGAGCGGCAACCTACTTGCGTCTAAAGTTTTTAGAAACAATCCTGAATTTGATGGACAATGGTACACATTTGGTCCATTCAATCCCATCGAAGGGGAGCTGGATCCGGACATACCAAATGGAAGAATATTCAAGGTGATTATGGAGGGCTTGCAAGGAGATGATGGCAACCTTTATCAGTATTATCTAAGCGCCAATCCAGATGTAAATGAAGAAGTGGAAGGCTCTAATGCTTTTACATACGAATACTCATTTCGGTTGCCCGTTGCAAGCGGTGAAATCAGTCACATTTATCCATTCATTGATAAAAATGTGGTATCAATAACTCAGCACAATTTTGATTTCGATTACGACGGTGAGTTAGTGATCTACTCAGCATCCAAGAATCGCCACAAAGTAAAAAAATCTGCTGATTTAAAATGGGCTAGCTCCATGCACGAAATCACTCCGGAAGAGCAAAACTCAACCATTGAAATTCAAATTATCAAGCAAGGGAAGCCAAACAACAACATGGTTTTCTACCTAAGAAACCAATACGAAGAGGCAGTTAGATTCTATAGTATTCCCATAGGCGGTCCGCCGAAGTACAAGTATGTTGTGAACTTGAAATATTATCAGAATGATGAGAACTAAGGCGGCAATTATTGGCTTGCTTTCCTCCTTCATGGCTTTGGCAACTGTCCAGAAGTATGACATACGGCATTTTAATCCGGAAACAGGCTTGAATGGCACCTATGTATACACCACGATGCAGGGTCCGCAAGGGTATAAATGGGTAGGGACGGATTATGGGCTCATGCGTTTTGATGGATTGAAGTTCGAATTGATGGATGCCAATGACTCCACCAAGAAAAATTTCACTACATCATCTTATATTGATGAGAATGACCGAATCTATTTTGGTTATTTCAATGGGAAAATCAAGCGTTTTAATGGAGTGGATTTTGAGAATATCTATGACGCTATGTATGAACAAAGCCCTGTGACTGCTATTGTTAAAAGCCAGGACAATCTAATTGCTGTTACACAAAATAAGGGTTTGATTCGGTTATTGAAGGATACCGTTGAGTTTCTTGAACCCTATGAATTGAAATACAAGAAAACCAATTTTGCAAGGGTGTATAAGGACTTAATCCTGGTTGGTACTAATGAAGGACTTCTTGCATTTAGGTTTAATGATGATAATAAATTGGTATATGCCGGTAGTGTAGAAGGTCTTAATTTCATAGCCACTCAAACGATCGAGCAAAATAAGGCTGCTGATAACTCATTTTGGGTAGGTACTGATTATGGAATCTATCATTTGGATCTGTATCTAGAAGGAGGAGGAATTTCTGGTGAGATAGAGAAAGCGGGTTTCCTGGAAAAGGAATCGATTAGCGCTATGAAGGAGACGAGTAATATGGATTTGTGGGTGGGGACAAAATACGATGGACTTGTCAAAATAGATTTTAATAGAGACAATGCAAAATCAATTCAGTATACCTATCTCGATAAGAAACATGATTTTCCAGGGAATTTAATCAGCACCCTGAACATGGATGAAGATGAAAGTATTTGGGTTGGAACAATCGGTGATGGGCTTGTTCAGGTATCAAAAAGAGGTCTGCTTTTCTACAATTTTGAAGAGTTCAGAGCCAGGTCGGTGAATAGCATTAGTGGTAATTCCAAACATGAATTTTATTTTGCAACAGATGTCGGAATTATACGAGGTTTTTATACAGGCGAAATTGATAGTCTAAACTTTGAGTTGATCACACATGAAACTAGTGAAGGAAACAATATAACAGCGATATATGTCGATGATAATGATCGAATCTACTATGGTGTCGAAGATTTGGGTATTTATACTGCAGATCCTGAATGGCAAAACATTGTAAAAATTGATTTTGATAGTGGAGGTGGTAAACTTTTAGCTCGGCAGATCACTAAAGATCCAAAGGGTAACCTATGGTTATCACTTAGTCAGAGGGGTGTAGTTGTTCTGGATTCTCTCCATAATTTAGTAAAGACTTATTCCACCAGTTCTGGATTTTATCACAACGAAATCTACCACATTCATTTTGATAAAGAAGGAAATACTTGGTTTGCATCGCATGGAGCAGGATTAGCTGTGGAACGTGCCGATGGACAGATCATTTACCTAACTAAAGATGGTGTTTTTCCATCGCATGACATAAATGACATCTCGGAAGATGAGTTTGGGAATTTATGGATTGGCACACATGGAGATGGCATTTATGAATATGACGGAGAAGAATTTATTAGATTTTCTACCAAAGAGGGACTATTAAATGATTTTTGTTCAGCAGTAATAAGTGATAAAAGCAATCATGTTTGGGCAACACATAGAACAGGTCTAAGTAGAGTAGATGAATTTACTGAAGCAGTATCTACCATTCAAAAAAAGGACGGTCTGGTAGTAGCAGAGTTTATTCACAACTCCATCTTTACTGATCAGGACCATAACATATGGATAGGCAACAGAAATGGGGTAACTTTTTTGAGTGCACCTGATAAGATGTTTGAGTCTAAAATATTGAATCCAATCATTTCAGATATAAAAATTGGTTTTAATTCAATTAATCTATTTAAATATTCTTCAGATTCCATTAGCGGTAGTCGTGTGCCGAACAATCTTGAATTTCCATATAACTTAAACAACCTGACTTTTGAATTTATAGCAATTAATTTACGGAATCCGGAGGCCAACTTATATCAGTATCAGCTAGTTGGTCACTATGACGAGTGGTCACCAGCCACGTCCAGTACTGAGGTTCCTTTCAATAATTTAAGTCCCGGAGAATATACCTTCAGAGTGAGGCAATCGGATAACCCCAATCATTGGAGTGATAACATTTCAAGCATAACATTTGAGATAAAACCGCCATGGTGGGGAACATGGTGGGCTATTTTACTATTTGCGTCGGTAACATTTGGACTCATTTACGGGTTCATAAAATGGCGTACAGACCGACTTAATCGAAGGTTGAATGAGAAACAACGACTGATTTCTATTGCAGAAAGTCAGAATAAAAGATTGAAAGAATTCTCCTTTATCACCTCTCACCACACCAGATCCTCAGCATCGAATATCATGGGATTAATAGCAGCCATTGAAATGGATCCTACGAATCAAGAATTCATTCACATGCTACGTAAATCTTCAAATCGATTAAATGGAACCATTAGAAATATTAATGAACTTTTAAATTTTGAAAATGATAGGGAAAATTTAAGTACCGAAGCATGTAGCGTATCTGAATCAATTGAGAGAGTAATTTCACAACATGATAAACTGATTAGTGAACAAGAGGCAGATCTTAAAGTTGAAGTGGCAGATGAATTTTATGTGCAGGCCGTTCCAACTTATCTGGATAGTGCTTTGAGCAACCTGGTATCTAATGCCCTTAATTATGGGGTGACCAAGGATAAAAAGCAAGTTTTTATCGAGACCTACGAGCAGAATAATGAAATTGTCATTAGTGTAAAAGATGAAGGGTTAGGAATCGATCTCAATAAATTTCATGACAAAGTCTTTACGCTGGGAGCTCGTTTTCATTCTTCGATTGAGCAAGGTGATGGAATTGGTATGTTTTTATCGAAGAATCAAATTGAAAGTATGGGTGGAAAGATTGCAATAGAAAGTATAGCTGGAGAAGGCACTACGATTAAATTGTATCTGAAAAAGGCTGAAATTGTTGCATTAGCTCAATAGTAGTTAAAATAAAAATGACTTAATGAGTCGTATTCGTAGGTTTTAGTCAAAAATTCTAAGGCTTGGCGCTCAGTGCTTCTTTACCTTTTGATTACCGGTGATAGCATCAATCATTTTAACGTAGCTTACTTTTTTTCCGGAGTGTTTCGAGACATAAAAAAACTGGACCCCTTCTAGTTCTACAGAGCATTCCCCAAGTTCATAACGTTCCGCAAGCACCTCATCACCTTCAAGTATTAGGTTACCATCCATATCCAATAGCTCTGGTGGGACCTTTTTCTTTGGTTTCTTTTTAAAGAATCTTATCATCTACTTATCCTCAAACAAGCGGCAATACTAAAATGATTTATTCAGGTGTCAAAAAATGATAGCAGAAGTCTGATGAATGGTAATCTGAAATGCTCTTTTATGAGCCACAGACCATGTTTTTACAACCATATTTAGCCATTCAGTTTTTTATCATGTAACTTTAATTGTGTCACACAACTAATGCGTCATCATGAATCCATTATCCAAAGATCCTCAATTGGTCACCATTGATACACTCAAAAAACTGGTAGGTTTTACTGCACTCTTTTTTCCGGCCGTTCTGATTTTGCTTTCATTTCTGTCTGGCCAGTGTACCACAGTCCAGGAAACTATTAGCCATTACTATTACTCAGTTGTCGGTAATGTCTTCGTTGGAGCATTGTCAGCTATTTCGGTTTTTCTGATTGTTTATAAAGGATACCCTGACTCGAAGGATAATCTTGCAACGAGTATAGCAGGTGTTTTTGCGTTAGGAGTGGCACTGCTTCCAACCTCCGTCCCTTGCGATACATCTTCATGCGTGGTTGTAAATTTGGAGGGTATAATGGACGTGTCAGTACCTCATTACGTCAGTGCAGCCCTCATGTTTATTACATTGGCGTATGTCAGCATTGTCTTATTTCGCAAGAAAGGGGCAAATCCAACTCCTCAAAAGATATTTAGAAACAAAATCTACCTCTGGTGCGGCATAGTCATGATTCTGGCCATCCTAGCTATCCTAATCGTAAGCATGCGTGCTACTGAAGAGTGGCTTTGTCAAACAAAAGCCGTTTTGATACTAGAATGGGTGGCTTTATTTGCTTTCGGTACTTCCTGGATGATTAAAGGTGGATTTCTATTCAAGGATAAATAGTATCGTTATAGAATACAATCAACTGAAGGTAAAAAGGGACTCTGATGTGGCTCTGTGAGCGATCTTCGCAGCATTCTCGCCTGAAATCATTGCCGCATTCAGCGATCCATTTAAATGAGTGTCGCCTGCTATTGCTATGCGCTCATTAATTAAACTTTCTCCTTCATCACGTTCATACTTTAAGTCATTTAGCTTAGGAAGCGCCCTAGTAATCTTGTAACGCTTAAGAATCGATGTGTTGGAAATAAAAAAGAGCTTACTAAGTTCATTTTGTACTTGTCTGATAAGTTCTCTTTCATTCAATTCATGGGCTTTCACTACAGTGACAGACAGTAGTGCATCTTTTCCCCTAGTAGCTGTTTCAATACTCGTGGGGAAGAAAATATTATTGATAAGCGCGTGCTCATTTGCATTCAGCCCGATAATAGGTGACCCAATCGGATCAATAGGAGTGGTGAAATAGAGGGTGTCACACGCTTTCCACTCCAGCGTTGATGAATACCTTGGAAACAGCTGTGAGGGATCTGAAGCTATGATGGTAAAATCAGTAGCCAACTCTTCTTCGTTTGCTAAAAGTATTCGTTGGTTATTGACCTCCTTGACTTTTGTGTCAAAATGAAAAGTTGTTTTCTTTAGATTGTTTTGAAGTTGTTTTGGTATGGCTTCCATTCCAGCTTCAGGAATAACCGCTTGACCTGTACCGAACATTTTATAAACAAACTCGAACATGCGACTGGAAGTTTCCAGGTTTGGTTCTAAAAAAATTCCGCTGAAGAATGGCTGGAAAAAGTTCTTGATGATTGTATCTGAGAATCCGTATCGTTTTAAGTACTGTAGGGTCGATAACTCATCCTTATTGAAAATGATATCTACCCTTTCTGATTTTAACGCTTGATTAAGTTGAAAGATTTTCCACTTATCGGTAAGTGTTCCTAAAGAAGAAAAGACAGTTGAAAATAGAAACTTAACATCTCTTAGAGAGTTGCCAAATTCCGTTGATGAGTCACCCTTAAATATCAATGCACCTGATTGAAGCGACTGCAAGCGCAGTGAATCAAAGTCCAAATATTTTTGTGCCATTGGGTAAGCATCCAAAAGAACCTGAAAACCATGATCCAATTGATAACCATCTATCACATCTGTTTTTACCCTTCCGCCTGCACGGTCGCTAGCTTCAAGTATGATCGGTGAGTAACCATAGTTTTCAAGATTTTGAGCTGCAATAAGCCCGCTTACTCCAGCTCCAACAATGTAAATCTTAGCTTCTTCCTGCACTTGATTCATATACAATCAACTAATTCCATTCATTTGTGTTTATTTTCCAATATGACAACAGAAGAAATCCGATCCAGTCTCGAACATCAGCTAGCATTACTCAAAAAAGAGAAGGCAGCAGACTATGCGCTTTACGAGGAGCGCATGATGAATACCGAGATCAAAGAGCGGGTGAAAAATGGCGTGACCTGGTATCCTATACGGATTGAAAAAGATTTTATTAGCACCGGAGAGCGAATCACGTTGGAGATCAGTCGTTCTTCTGGGAAAGAGCAGAAACATGCGTTTCAGGTTGGAGGGGTAGTCAGTATTTTTTCAGGCACAGAGGAAAAAGACAAAACGCTGAGTGGTGTAGTCAGCTATTTGCGAGATAGCAATATGCGAATTGTACTGAACCAATCGTACCTGCCTGAATGGGTACAAGAGGATAAACTTGGAGTAAATCTGTTATTTGATGATGGAACCTATCGGGAAATGAATCGGTCACTTCATCAGGTACTGAATGCTACCAATGACCGGTTGGCAGAATTGAGAGACATTCTTTACGGATTAAAACCCGCTTCATTCACTAAAGGACATAGCTATGACTTACCCTCATTAAACGAGGTTCAAAATCAAGCTTTTGACCGAATCGTTCATGCAAATGATATTGCATTTGTACATGGTCCACCGGGAACCGGGAAGACAACTACACTTGTAAAATGCATCAAGGAGACGATAAGACAGGAAAAGCAGGTACTGGTATGCGCACCAAGTAATGCGGCGGTAGACTTGTTGGTGGAGCGGTTAATTGGTGAAGGACTCAATGTATTGCGACTTGGTCACCCGGCAAGACTCACACCTGATGTGGTTGAAAATAGTCTGGATGTCAGAATAAGCAAGCATCCGGACTTTCAGCGATTGAAAGAAATGCGTAGGCAGTCTGAAGAATACCGTGCAATGGCAGGTAAATACAAGCGAAATTTTGGGAGGGAGGAAAAAAAGCAGAGAGACTTGTTATATAAGGAAGCGCGTACGCTCAAGAATAAATCTCGTCATCTGGAAAATTACATCTCGGATAATCTGGTAGATAAGGCTGAAGTAATTGCATGCACATTGACGGGCTCCAGTCACTCGCTTATTCAGGACCGTATATTCAAGACGGTATTCATAGACGAGTCTTCGCAGGCGCTGGAGGCGGCTGCATGGATACCAATTATTCGTTCGCAGCGAGTAATTATGTCAGGTGATCACTTTCAGCTACCGCCGACCATCAAATCAATGAAGGCTGCCAAGGACGGATTAGAACACACCTTATTTGCCAGGGGATTGGAAGCTCAACCGGAAGGCATAGTGATGTTGCAAACTCAATATCGAATGCATCCAAAGATTATGGGATTTTCAAGCCAGCAGTTTTATAAGGGAAAACTGAAAGCAGCACCTTCGGTACTATCTCGCGAAAATAGGTTTGACCCAGCGATTCGTTTTATTGATACTGCAGGGGCAGGGTATGATGAAAGGATAAAAAAGGAAACATTAAGCACCTACAACGAGGAAGAAGCGGCATTTTTGATTCGACTCATACAAGACGATAACCTGGAGGGATTGAAGGTTGGTATCATAGCACCATATAAAGCACAAGTAGAGATTTTGAATCGATTAGTTAATCAATCTCCATCATTGGCACAATTCAGAGAAAACATTGACGTAAATAGCGTTGATGCTTTTCAAGGGCAAGAAAGAGATGCGATTTACATATCACTCGTGAGAAGCAATCCAAATGGAGAAATTGGCTTTCTGAAGGAATACCGTAGACTCAATGTAGCAATGACCCGTGCAAAGGAGCAATTGGTTTTGGTAGGGGATTCTGCCACCTTGGGTTCGGACTACTTTTTCAATAAAATGTTGGAGTACGTTCAAGAACAAGGAGGCTATAAGTCAATTTATGAATTGACAGAGCTGATGGAGGGATAATCAATCATTGATATCTTATTACCCTTCTTTAAGCTGGAATCATTTTCTCAAAATGAGAATTTATTCATTTCATCAAAAATTCGAATTTAAATTAACTAGTTGATAGTCAATCAATTATTAATTTATTTAGTTGTTGGAACAATAATTTCAAAACAATAAGTGCATCAACGAACTTATACACTTATGGATTTTGGAATAAAACAAGCAATTAATATACTACAGGGAAAATTAGAAAATTGGCTGGAGTCAATAACAGCAATGTTGCCCAACTTTATCGTGGCAGTAGTTGTACTGGTCGTTTTCTACTTTCTTGCTCGGATAATAAAGACGATAGCTGGTAAAATATTTAGACGGTTTTATGATAAACCTGCCATTCGAAACTTATTCACCACCATTATTCACGTAGCTGTTATCATCGTTGGATTAATGGTCGCATTGAATGTGTTGCAATTGGAAAAAACGGTCACCTCTCTCTTAGCTGGTGCCGGAATAATAGGATTAGCATTAGGTTTTGCCTTTCAAGACATATCCGCGAATTTTATTTCAGGTGTGATGCTTGCTATCAGAAAGCCTATTGTGGTAGGAGATATCATTGAGGTGGATGGTTATATGGGTAAGGTTGAAGATATTAATCTTCGTGTGACCGTCATTCGAACCTTTCAGGGATTGCATGTAATAATCCCAAATAAAGAAGTTTTCCAAAATTCACTTACCAATTACACAAAGACCAATGAACGACGAATTGATTTGGAATGTGGTGTTTCCTATGGAGACGATTTAGATAAAGCGAAACAAACCGCTGTAGAAGCGCTTAAAGACAAATCATTCCTTAAGAAAAATGAAGAAATTAACTTTTACTACACAGAATTTGGAGATAGCTCTATAAATTTTGTGCTCCAGTTTTGGATAGAATACCCGGGACAACCAGGGTTCATGAACGCGAGAAGTGAGGCTATTATGGCTCTCAAAAAAGCATTTGATTCAAACGATATTTCAATACCATTCCCTATCCGAACATTGGATTTTGGAATTAAAGGTGGTGAAGCATTATCACAAATGAAAATGAACGTTGCTACCGGAAACGGTGAGTTGTCTAAAAAACCAAGTAAATAATTTTTAACAATAGATATAAATATTAACGATATGGACGAAATGAAAATATTAAACGAAGTAGATATTAATCATAAAAATAAATATGAGGAAAGCATTAAAGCTTTTGCTGATAAGTTGGAAGAGAAAATTGAACACTTGAAGGCAAAGGCAGCTGATGTGGAGCAATCTGCAAAAGATAAATTCAATGAGCAGATTGAGAAGCTAAGAGCTAAACGTGAAGAATTGATTGAGCAATACGATAAAATCAAGGATACAGGTGAAGAAAAGTGGTCTGATGTAAAAGCAGATGTTTCAAACAAAGTCAATGGAATTAAGGATGAAACGGAAGAAGCTTACACTGGAATCAAGGATGGATTCGGATATCTTTTTGATAAGTTAAAAAACTAACTCAATAATTTTCAAGAAATCAAGCCGACTTATTAGTCGGTTTTTTTTATGTACTAGCCCTGCTAATTTACCGCTCACATAATTGTGTATCGACATTTATGGATCTTCTATTGAATAGCCCTCATGAATAGCCCTCATTTACTATATTCGAAATTATGAGGAGTGAGAAGTAGTGATTAGAATAATTTTTCAACTAGCGTTTATATTTTTCTTATTAAACCAAACTGAAACTCAACTTAAGTTGAGTGGGGATGCCTCTGTTTATTATCTCAATGATGTAGTCCAGGTGAATAGCACCAAAGACACATTGGATGGACAGCAAGCATGGGACAGGATCAAAGAAGAAGAGATGGAGTTGGTTTCCGAGAAAGTGAATCCCGGGATAACCAATTTAGCCTATTGGATTCAAATTCCACTTTCTAATAAACTCGATGAGACCGAATTTTACCTTGAAGTTGATTATGCACAACTCGATTATTTACAGCTATTTGAAATAAGAAATGATTCCGCAATTCAATTATTTGAAACCGGGGACCGGTTCAAGTTTGACCTAAGACCGCTACAATACAGAAATTTTGTATTCCCCATAAAAATCAATCAGTCGGACAGTAAACTTTTCCTGTTAAATGTGGATAAGCGCAAATCGGCTGTTCGTTTTCCTTTAAAAATTTATCCGAAAAACTCCTTTTGGAGGATGTATAATCAAGAGACTATCTTCTATGGATTCTGTTTCGGTTTCCTGGGGTTGGTGGTGCTATTGTCTTTAATTGTTGGCCTTAGATTGAAGTTTAGCATCTTTATATGGTACGCGCTTTATGTCTTAACGTTTGGTTTGCGGTGTTTTGCCAAGCTTGGCTATGGATATCAGTTCATAACTTCAGATTATCCGGAATTAAACACCCACTTCTTTCCTTTTACCACCCAGCTCGCAATGGTGTTTTTGATAATGTACATCCAGCGATATTTTGACACCCACCAGACCATGCCACGGTTCAATCGAGTCATGAATATCTTTTTAGCTCTTTTCGTAGGGAGCTCCATCTTGTGGTTCTTATTTCCTTCATTTATCGTAAATGCTGCCCCGATACTCATATCAATGAGGTATATCGTGGTAATCACAATCATTGCTTTTGCGTATGCTAGTGCCGAGAATTACATGAGGATTGATCCGTTCTCTGCCCGCATATTTTTAGTGGGATATTCCGTTTTTTTTCTCGGAGTATTCAGTCAGATACTAATGGAGTATGGAGCAATCGATCGATCTCTGGTTCCTGGTGAGCCACTCTTCGCAGGATTCTTTATCGAGGTTGGCGTATTGTCTTATGCAATGATTGCTATACTGATGAACATCATTAAGGAAAAGAATAAGCTTGCCTTTACCAATATTCAATTGGGAAATCTGGTTGAGAAATTTGAAAAGGAGTCCAAAGAAAAGGAAACTCCTTATGTGGTGTTAAAAAGCAAAGCAGTAGTGGATCCACATCGTATTCGGTACATCCAGTCTGACGATCACTACCTGGAGATTTATCTAAACGATAAGGATCGACCGGAAATAGATCGAAATAAGTTGAGTTCAATCTTGGATGTTCTTCCGGCTCAATTTGTGCAGATTCACCGATCAACCATTGTCAATCTGGAGTTCGTAAAAACAATTTATGGCAACTATCTTCTGCTTAATGACGGTGAAGAACTGAAGCTCTCACGTACGTATAAGTCCAGACTTGAAGAACGGCTGGCGAAGTAACCTGCATTTCACGCTAAGCTTTCTGTCACTCACGACAAAAAGTTCGCAATACCGAATTAGGTATACTTAATTAGGGGTGTTATTATAAATCAATCCCCATGAAAGTAACCAAGAGAAATACAGGAAAAGTTGAGGATGAACTGAACAACAGAGAGATCGAACTGATTAGGTGGCTGAGCAAAGGCTACTCAAGAAGCGAAATTGCGGACAAGATGGCGATGAGTATTCATACCTATGATGGATATAGAAAGAATATCCGGTTGAAGTTAAAAATAAGAAGTCAGGCTGACTGGGCCAGAGTTCTGATGCAGGTCGCTTAATGCTCCTGTGAGTATAAAATTAAAAACTCCGTATTTTCACTAGCCGATATTTTTATCGGCTTTTTTTATGGAATTCAAAATGTTGTTTTGAGGTATTGATTTTGTAAAAATCAATGATATATACTTGCGACTTGTCAGAAAAAATAACCCTAAAATAAAGATGAAAAAAGTACTATTAATCGTTTGCTTAATCGCTGGATTTGGAAAAATCAATGCTCAGGATGAGGCCACTTTTAGTGATGAAGATCTAACCAAATATGCTACGGTGATGGCATGGGCAGAAATGGAAAAAGGCCGGATGACAGAGGTTTACAACGGATGGATCAATAACGATGAAACACTTGAGGCTACTCGGTTTGTAGAAATAAAATCTGCGAAAGGAGACTCATTGAAATTGCAAGAAATTGCAATCACGGATGATGAGATGGTTGCATTCAAAAAGATCCAAGTAAACTATGATTCGATGACTGCATCTTTTAAGGAGGATTATATTGGAAAAATTAAAGAGGATATTGGAGCTGGATTGTATAACTCATTAAAAAAAGCTTTAAAATCCGATGCAGACGTTAAAACAAGATATCAGGTTGTTTATGACGCCATTGTCGAGGAAAGTAAAGCATCCTCAGAAGGAGAGACTGAGGAATAATTTGTCAATAAATTATTGTTATAACCTGTCCTCGGACAGGTTTTTTTATGCTTTAAGTTTAATGCCCGTCTCTTCCAATAAGATCAATTTCTTCTTATACAAAATTCCAATTGACCGTTTAAAGTTCTTCTTACTCATTTGTAAGGTTGACTGGATATCTTCTGGATCGCTCTTGTCATGGAGAGGTAAAAACCCATCTGATTTTTTGAGCTCTGTTAAAATTTGTTGAGCCCCGATTTCCAGATTTTCTAATCCTTCCTTTCTCAGGCTCACATCCAATTTTCCATCTGAACGAACCGCTTTGATAAATCCCTTGATTTTGTCTCCTTCTAGCACGTCATGAAAAAGATCATTTTCATAGATCAGGCCTTTATGCTTGTTATTAACCACTACGTTGACTCCCAAGTCTGTTGCATTGGTGATAAGGAGATCAACTTCGTCACCCTCTGCTACTGAAATTTCATCATCAAAATACTTTGCCACCTTTGCTGTTGCAGCCATTCGGTCAGTCTTTTCATCCAGGAAAAGGTACACCAGGCACCATTGTCCTTTTTGGAGTTTGTTTTTTTGTTCACTGAAAGGCACGAGGAGATCTTTATCTATGCCCCAGTCCATGAAAGCCCCAACATTGCTGGCATCTTTCACTTTTAAGTAGGCAAACTCATTGACTAATGCATAGGGTTTTTGTGTAGTGCAGATGATTCGATCTTCCGAATCCCGATATACAAAGACTTTTAGTTGATCCCCTTCTCTGGTGCCTCCGGGAATATATTTGGTAGGTAATAAAACATCTTCTTCACCGTCCGTTAGAAATGCTCCGGGGCTTGTTAGACGATCTACTTCCAGGATATGATATTCACCAATGTTCATTGCTGCAAAGGTAGATCAAGATATTTCTATAGGTTGCTAAATCTTCATTTCCGGGATATCCCCCTCAACCACTAGCCTTCCTGCTGTCGCATTTTTGATTTCATCAACCGATATACCCGGTGCGCGCTCAATCAACTTAAACCCTTGTGGCGTGATATCTAGAACAGCCAGATTGGTAACCACCTTCTTCACACATTTTACACCTGTAATTGGAAGCGTGCATTCGGAGAGAAGCTTAGATTCACCCGCTCGATTGGTATGCATCATAGCCACAATGATATTTTCAGCTGATGCAACCAGGTCCATCGCTCCACCCATGCCTTTGACCATTTTACCAGGAATTTTCCAATTGGCAATATCTCCATTGTCGGCGACTTCCATGGCTCCAAGAACCGTCAGCTGCACATGTTGACCTCTAATCATGGCGAATGAAGTAGAAGAATCGAAAATAGAAGCTCCCGGAAGCGTAGTGACTGTTTGCTTACCTGCATTTATTAGGTCTGCATCTACTTGATCTTCGGTAGGGAAGGGCCCCATTCCTAATAGACCATTCTCTGATTGAAATTCGACATCTATACCCTCAGGTATATAGTTGGCCACCAAAGTTGGAATTCCGATTCCCAGATTTACATACCAACGATCCTGAAGTTCCTGTGCGATTCGTTTCGCTATTCCATTTTTATCAAGCATTTTCTTTATCATTTCTCATTTTCAAATCGAAACATTTTCAAATCCACTCATCGGGTAGTTCGTTGTTCAATCCTTTTTTCATATTTCTCACCCTGGAAAATTCGCTGAATAAAAATCCCTGGTGTGTGAATAAAATTAGGATCCAGTTCTCCTGGCTCAACGAGTTCTTCGACTTCAGCGATTGTGATTTTACCAGCCATGGCCATCGGAGGATTGAAGTTCCGCGCAGTTCCTTTAAAAACAAGATTACCGGCTCTATCTCCTTTCCATGCCTTAACTATAGCAAAGTCAGCCGTAAGTGCTGATTCGAGTATGTGTGGCTTACCGTTAAACTCCCGAACTTCTTTTCCTTCTGCCACTTCAGTTCCATATCCGGCCGGAGTAAAAAAAGCAGGTATACCTGCACCTCCAGCTCTACATCGTTCCGCTAGTGAGCCTTGTGGAATTAAGTCCACCTCTAGCTCACCACTTAGCATTTGGCGTTCGAATTCTGCATTCTCACCCACATAGGATGAGATCATTTTTTTGATTTGGCGTTTCTGAAGTAATAATCCGAGACCAAAATCATCCACTCCTGCGTTATTGGATATGCATGTAAGCCCTTTCACATTGGCCCTTACTAAAGCGGCAATGGAATTTTCGGGGATGCCACAAAGTCCAAAACCTCCAAGCATTAAGGTCATATTATCTGATATTCCACGGATTGCCTCATCCGCGCTTGTTACTACTTTATCAATCATGGTTTGAAGTTAACTACTATGCAAATTAAAAAGCCATTCATCTAATGACGAATGGCTCTAAAATTATTTTCAAAACGAATTTATTCATCTTTCAAACACTCCACCGGATTAACGCGAGTTGCTTTGATAGTTTGAAAAGCAATTGCCAAAAGTGTGAGAATAGCTGCAGCGATTATCGGTGATACAATTAAGAATATGGATATATTGGTTCGATAGACAAAACTCTCCAGCCAATCATTCATAAACCAATAGGCCAGCGGCAACCCTATCAGAAATGCGATCCCAATAAGGATCATGAAACGGTTACTAATGATCATCCAGATACTTCCAGTAGATGCACCCAATACTTTCCGAACTCCTATTTCCTTGAGCTTCGTTTCAATTATAAAACCTACCATACCGATAAGACCAAGACAACCAATCAGAATTGCTATCACCGCAAAGACTTTAATCATGCTGCCGAGTCGTTCTTCTTTTTGATACTGCTCATTAAACAGGTCATCAACAAAACGATAATTTGGATCGCTTTCAGCATCAAATTGAGCATAAACGTTTTCGATATGATCCAATGTAACTCTTAAGTCATCCGAATTTAGTTTGAGGCTAACCCGACGGTATCGATCCCTCATTAAGAATAAGGTTGGAACAATTGGACTGTAAAGTGATTCAAAGTGAAAATCTTTCATTACTCCAACTATCCTACCTTCTGAAGGGCCATACCCTAATTTTTTTCCTATTACTTCGCTGGGATCATTATACCCCAGCGCTTTACTTGCCTCTTCGTTGATAATATAATAGCCAGTTACGATGGTGTCTTCCTGAAGATTTGTTTCCATGCCCTCCCTGAAATTTTCTCCTGCCAGAATATCGATTCCATAAGTATCTAAGAAATGTTCATCTACAGTGACGATAGGTAATCTGAAATTGGTAGCGATCGCAGAGTCTCCTTTAAAGAATCGAGATCCCCAGCTATCAGCAAGCCTGCCTGTAGGTATCCGTGATGAGAAGCTTGCCTTTTCAATCCCCGGATGTTTCAAAAGTTCATTTCGTAATGTCTCGTTACTATAATCCCCACGCGGAAGCACCAAGCTCACCATGTAGTCCCTGTCAAAACCGGGATCGGAATTTCGGATAAAATTCATCTGGCTTTCGATCACTCCGATAGCGAAAATGAGACCAATAGTAACGACGTACTGGAAGGTTACCAGAAAAGATCTGAAGTTCCATTTGCTGGCATTCATAGATTGCTCACCTTTCAATGCCTGTACCAGATTGATTTTTGAGAGGAAGAGCGCCGGATACAACCCGGCCAATCCACCAACAATGACCATAAGAAGAATTAAGCCTAGGAAAATATCGGTCTGAATAAATGGGTTAAATACTAATTTCTTTTCCATGAAGTCATTGAGATATGGAAGTGCCCAAATCACCAGAATTATAGCCAGTGGTAGTGAAACGATAACTACCAATAATGATTCAGATAGAAATTGCTTGATGAGAGATGATTTAAAAGCACCAATTACCTTTCGTACTCCCACTTCTTTCATCCTCCTTGAGTAGTGGGAAGTGGCAATATTCATATAATTCACACAAGCAACGAGAAGTAGCAAGAAACCAATGATACTGAATATATAGACTTGTTCGATTGACCCATTGGTCTCGTACTCACCTTCCAGATTTGATGTCAAATGAATATCTAGGAGCGGTTGAAACTGGAAATCATAAAAATCTCGAGCATCCATACCAGACCTGAATTGTCCAATGTATTTATCCCAAAATTCGTCATTTGCTTTGGCCGTGAGCGCAGGCATGCTAGCATCGGTGGAGGTTCTTATGAAGGTCATCCAGTTATAATTACCACCTACATTATTTGCAGCATCTTCACCCATAATCATTTCGACGAAGCGAATAGGAGCCAGGTAATCAAAATGGAAGTGTTGTTGATCCGGCATATCCTCCATGACACCTGTAACTTTAAATGGAGCTTCATTTCCATCTCTGGCTAAGGTTACGGTCTCACCGATTACCCCATTTTCCTGCCAGTCGGTTCCAAAAATTTTAATTGCAGTTTTACGAGTCAAAACCAATGAGTAAACATCTGGAAATGCATTTTCAGCGCTTCCTTCTATAAATTCAAAACTGAAAATGTCAAAGGCATCAGGATCGCAAAAGATGACTTGTTCACCCAAAAATTCCTGATCCTTGTATTTAATATCCGGGAAGGCCCACGGGAAAAACCTGGTTGCATGTGATATCTCGCTGTAGTCTTCTTTTAATCGATTGGCATGACCAGCAGAAGCAAATGCCCATTGCCTGCTTATATCACCATCTGAGGTATAATTTTTTACCGTTACACGATAGGTATTAGCCGCATGTTCATGGTGTCGATCGTAGCTTAATTCATCTTTAACGAAAAGGGCAATAAGTACAAACGCTGCGATACCAGTAGATAATCCAATTACATTGATAATCGTGCTGGATTTGTATTTCCAGAGATTTCTGAGTCCGATTTTGAAGTAGTTTTTAAACATAGTAGTTTCCTTTTCAATTGAGTTTTGAGTTTCTATTTTTTTGACCATTTCCGGCTTAAACAGCCGGATAATTTGCCATGCATACCAGCGTTTGGCACGCACCAGACTGTTGCCTTGAGCTTTCAGTTGAAATTCCTCCTCCAGGTCTCCTTGCACGTCCTCGAAGTAGTCCTCTTTGAGAAACCATGCTAGGAATTTGGTAGACCAGGAAGGGGGAGAAGGCCGTTGCTTATCCATGCTTTTGTGTATTCATATGAAACATCCGGGATTGCTGACCATAACTTTGCGCGGGTTTCTTTAGCATAGTCCAAGGCAGCTTTACCTGTCTTTGTTACTTTAAAAAAACGTTTCCGTTTACCTCCTCTAATAGCGGTTGCCTCGCCAAGTTCAGATTTTAAATAGCCCTTTTTTTCCATCCTTCTCAAGGCGGTTTGCAATGCACTTACACTTACGTTTCGACTTAGTCGAGTTTCGATATCCTCTTTTATTGATACGCCATATGCGTCTTCGTGAAGAATGGCTACCGTGAGCAAAACAATCTCTTCAAATTCACCTAACTGATATTCCTTCATAGATTTAGAAGTTTAATTTCTAAATGTAAATTAAATATAAAATTCCTAAACGTAAATAATATAAGAAGGTTGGACATAAAAAAACCGCCTCGACGAATCGAGGCGGCTTACAAATTGATCCGATAATTAAATCAGATAGTTAATTTAAAATCTATAGGTACTGCAATTTTTCCAACTACAGCTTTACCTTTTGCATTTTTTGCGGGCTCAAATGTCAAATCTTTTAGAACACCCTTTACGGCATCTCTAAGATCTGTACATGGATAGGAATTGAACTGATGATTAATCACTTTTCCATCCTTATTCACTTTCAAGGTGACGATTACTTTCCCCTCTATGCCTTTCTCCATGCATACTTTTGGATATGTGATTTCAGAGATAATTTCTTTATAATTCACAGGTTTTGGATTTTCAGCTTCACCATTTCCATTACTCGCTTGTGCTGATAGCACAACAAAAACCATGGTTAGAATTAATAATTGTTTTTTCATATCTCTTACTTCTTAAATTAGTATTATCTAAATAGGTATGTAATTTTACCCAAATGTTAATAAATAGGCAAGAACTTGGTAATATTTTGTTAACATTTAGGTAACAATGGAATTTTTGTGGATAACTATTCATATAAAATCGATCAAAGAAAGGCGTTGAAGGGTATTTTCGTAGCATGTCACTTACCATCTATCGATCGTCTGCAGGTTCCGGAAAAACCTACACGCTGGCCAAGGAATATCTTAAACTTGCGCTTAGATCGAAAGATTACTATCAAAAGATTTTAGCAGTAACCTTCACCAATCGTGCAGCGGAGGAGATGAAGGAACGTGTGTTGGAATTTCTAATAGAAATTTCCAGAGGAACACATGAATTGATTCCGGTCTTTGAGAAAGACCTTGGAAAATCGCAAAAGGAAATTATAGAGTCAGCCAATAGTGCATTAACTCACCTGCTGCACCATTATGGCTACTTCAACATTACAACCATCGACACGTTCTTTCATCGTGTAATCCGATCCTTTTCCAGGGAAATTGGACTTCAAGGAAGTTTTGGGATTGAGTTGGATGTTGATAAGGTAGCGGAGTTCATTACCTCAAACGTTTATGAAGGGGTAGAAGCAAATAAGCACCTTCGTGATTGGCTGGTAGAATTTTCTATGGAAGGTCTAGCAGAAGGTGAAGGCTATGAGACGAAAGGGCAGGTAAGTAAATTGGCAAAGCAACTCTTCCAAGAGGAATTCAAAAAACTACCACAAGGTCAATTCGCTGATGAGCAGATAAAAGAAAAGATTAAGAACCTTAAAAGTGAGTTAATAAACACGAAAAAGAAATTTGAAGATCACCTGATAAAAGTAGCGGGCCAGTATGATGAGGCGATGAAAGCCGCAGGTCTTACAATAGATGACCTCAACTATAAAGCTTCCGGTCCGGGAGGCTTTTTTCCCAAGCTTGCAAAAAAGGAATATGACAGTCTGTTAACAAAACGTGTAGAGGCAGCTAGACAAGATTCGGCAGCATGGACCTCCAAGTCCAGCAAATTGCGTGATCAAATTATCGGTGTAGCTGAATCTTCATTGATTCCATTGATGAACTCGGCATTGGATTACATAGACGCTAATAAGCAGGACTATTATACGGCCGGTGCGGTACTTAAACATCTCTACACACTTGGTCTTATGACGGACCTCTCCCAAAAATTGCAGGATTATAAAAGAGAAGAGGAAATAATCATGATTTCTGATCTTCCTGATTTTCTTTCACAAATTATAGATGATACCGGCTCTCCTTTTATTTATGAAAAGGTGGGTACCTGGTATTCGCATTTCCTTATTGATGAATTTCAGGACACCTCTCAGTTTCAATGGAACAACTTTAAGCCTTTATTGGAGGAGAGTTTAGCCAATGGAAACGAAAATATTATTGTTGGCGATGCTAAGCAGTCCATTTATGGCTGGAGAGGTGGTGATCCTACTTTATTGTTAGATACGGTAGAGAAGGATATCGCACAGACGATTGTAGATCCAAGCAAGAGTACCAATTATCGTAGCGCCAAAAATATAGTAAACTTCAATAATCAGGTCTTTTCCAAACTGCCACAAATCATGGTAGCGGAAATGGGTGAGTCGATTTCTGAGGAAGAGGGGAGAATGATTCTCAAGACCTATGAAGGGGTTGAGCAAGAAGTAGCAGAAAACAACAAAGGAATAGATGGTTTGGTCCATCTTGAGTTTCTTGAAGCAGAAAGAAATGAATGGAAACAACGATCAATGGAGTGCACCATTGAACGAATGGAGTCCTTACTCGCAGAGGGTCATCGACTAAATGATATGGCTATCTTGGTTCGCACCAATAAAGAAGCCACGGACATAGTGAACCATGTGCTGGACTACCGAAGGACGCATGATACACAAATAGAAGTAATATCTGCAGAGGGAATGTTGTTGGAGAATTCAGCGATTGTCCAACTTGTACTGTCGGCGTTTAGTCATCTCATCAACCCCAATGATATAAGTATAAAAGCGGATCTGACTTACCGGTATCAGAAAACGGTAAAACAAAGAGATTTTTCGGGCCATGCCGATTTCTCCAAACTGGCAAACTCGGGATTACCGGGAAGTTTTACCAAGTACAAACAGCATTTGCTTCATCTCCCTATTTTGGAATTGGTAGAGGTACTGATCAGAACGTTTGAATTAAATAAATTGACCTCCGAGTTTGTTTATCTGCAGGCTTTTCAGGATGCAGTATTAGAGTTTACCAAAAACAACCGTTCGGATATCAGGCTATTTATGGAGTGGTGGGAGGATAATGGCAAGAAGCGATCCGTACAATTGACAGGAGCTCTGGATGCTGTAGAGGTCATCACCTCTCACAAGTCAAAAGGACTCCAATATCCAATCGTATTCGTGCCTTTCTGCAATTTTGATATGAACAGCCGTTCCAAGCCGGTATGGTATGAGTCACCCTATAATGAGGGAGAAAATTTACCTGTGGATTATAAGTCTGAATTGGAGAATACCCGATTTGTATCCAGCTATCAAAAGGAATTTGCAAAATGGCACTTAGAAAGCCTTAATGTATTATACGTAGCATTTACCAGAGCAGAAACTGCACTCTATGTTCATTGTGATCCGCTACCTGGTAAGAAGGATAAGATGTTTAGTACATCTAGTAAGTTGTTATGGAGCTATTTTGAGCTCCAATCTCCGGAAGGATGGAACTCAGGTACGAATATATATACGGTAGGAAATGTGCCGATTAAGCATAGAGAGTCACAAGACGAGATGGTTCACCTTGAATATTACACCTCCAATAAATGGAGTACGAAACTGAAAGTAAGAAAGACTGGGAAAGCGTACTATGATGATGAAATTGAAAAGAGTAGGAATGAAGGAATTTTATTGCATCAGATTCTTTCAGAAATTATTCATCATGAAGATACCAATCGTGTTTTGGATCGCTATGAATGTGGTATGCAGATCACCAATGAAGATCGAAAACGATATGAGAATTTAATTAATAGGCTTTGGCAAGATGAACAAATCAGATCCTGGTTTGATGGAAATGGTCAAGTGAAAACAGAGGTAGTGGTTCTTCCTAAAGATGGCGAGATTAAGCGCATGGATCGGGTGATCATCAATGGAAATAAAGCAACCGTAATTGATTTTAAAAGTGGTCGGCCAAAAAGCGAAGACAATCGACAACTTAAAGAATATGTGGCCCTGTTGAGTGAAATGGGATATGAAGTAGATGGGTATTTGTTGTATTTGGTAGGAGGTGAGGTAAGGAAAACATGAGTGCATACCCTAAAACAAGCTGCATCCAACTAAATAGCATACTTGTTCAGTTGCAAAGAGACCATATTTCATCGATCTGATTCACCGGATAATCGAATCATCCTCCAATTCTTAGGGGCATTTTGTAACTTCTATCTCTTTCATGTAAATATCCTGCCATGAAATACCCTGCCTTATTCACGCTATTCGCTTTTCCAATCCTCGTTTTTTCGCAACACAATACTTATTACATAGGTCATAGTGGGTTTGGCTGGGATCTTATTGTAGGAGAAATGGTCAATGATCTGGCTGCCGACGCAGGTATCGATACATATGAATATGGGTTTCAATTTATTGGTGGGACTTGTTTGGCTAATCAGTGGTTCAATCACACGGAACCTCAGGGAGGGACAGACTCACACATAGAATTACAAACAGGTGATTATGATATGCTGGTCTTGGCTGAGCAAATACCAATTCAGGAAGTGATTCTTGGAAGTCAATTCTGCAATGAGAACGTTATCACTTCGTATCAATCAGTCGATAACTTTTATGATATGGCCATAGAGGCAAATGCTTCAACACAGGTGTACTTGATGGAATTTCATAACGAAATTGATTTGACTGGTAATGATCCATACCAGACTTGGATTGATTTGAACAGCACCATGCGACCATTGTGGGAGCAGGTCGCTGACTCGGTTAGTGAAATAAATATAGGGAGTGACATAAGGATTGTGCCTGTTTCTGCTGCATTTCAAGCAATGGTTGATAGCGTGAGAGCTGGGGTGTTTCCCGGTATTACTGATTGGTTAGAGTTGTTTGATTCAAATGACGCTCCCGAAGCTACCATACATCCCACTGAAATGACTTATTACCTGGCAGCCTGTGTCCATTTTGCTACTATTTTCCAAGAGTCCCCGGAGGGACTTACAAACGAAACGTTTGCGGCGGCAGGGTGGCAGTTTGACCCGCCAACAGTTGCACAAGCAGCAATGATGCAGGCAATTGCGTGGCAAGTAGTAAGTACTGACCCATATGCCATTCCTCCAATTGTAATGTCAATTGAAACTGAGTTGGAAGCTGAAAATCATATTGAGATTTATCCGAATCCGTTTACAGATAAAATAACCATTCATACAACTAAGTCATTTAAGGACGCTTGTTTTAAAATATATCAATTAGATGGAAAATTGATCTTTCAAGAATTGAATATCACTGGCAATAAGACTTCAATTCAACCAACTATGAAACTAGAAGGGATTTACTTTTTTGAAGTTACTGATGGTAATCGACGATTTAAAGGACGTTTAATTGCTAATTAGAACTTGTCTTCCGTAAATGTGGATAACTAAACTATCTGCCTATACATAAATTCCACTGGAAATTTGGAATATTACGCTTTCAAATTAATTAGTAGGTCTTTTTAGTTAGTGGAGAAGCGAATTACATTTCTTGAGCATGTTGCCGATTATTTGATTAAAAACCATCTTAGTGATTTCGGTGATTGTACCGTTATATTTCCCAACCGAAGAGCCGGACTTTTCCTAAAAAAGCATTTATCTCAGATAATAGACAAGCCTGTTTGGTCACCAGCGACACTTAGTTTAGAGGATTTTCTTTTCACCTTTTCAACCACTAAGAAGGCAGATCCGCTCACCTTGATTTTTGAGTTGTTTGAATCTTTCAAAGCTCATCAGGGGCAAACAGAGGGATTTGAGTCTTTCTACTTCTGGGGCGAAATGCTCCTCCGTGATTTCGAGGAAGTAGATCACTATTTGGTTAATCCTCAGCAACTATTCACCTATGTGAAAGATGATCGTCAATTGGCTGAAGATTTTTATTTTCTAGATGAAGAACAGGAGAAAATCATAAAAAAATTCTGGCAGGAGTTTCTACCCACTGCAACAAAAACACAGGAGCAATTTGTTGAGACATGGAAGATCCTGATGCCTGTCTATGACACTTTCAAAAAACGAATTAAAGAAAAGGAGATAGCATACACTTCCCATGTTTATCGGGAACTTACCGAGAATCCAACCCTTATCCAGCGTGATGAAAGTAAACCTTTGATTTTCGCTGGTTTCAATGCTTTAACACCAGCAGAAGAAGTACTCATCAAACATTTTGTAACGGAGTTCAATGCAGAAATCCTCTGGGATATAGATGCTTATTACCTTGAAGATGTAAATCAGGAAGCCGGAGATTTTTTGCGTAGATATGCGAAAGACCCGATTTTTGGAACAAGCTTCCCGGACCCAATTCCTCAAAAAATTACCCAGCCAAGACAGGTAGCTGTGACTGGTGTTTCACTGGAAGTAGGTCAGGCCAAATTGATCGGAGAGGAGATTGAACGACTCATGGAAACTGGTGCAAAAAAGGAGGAAATTGTAATAGTCCTCCCTCAGGATTATATGCTTTTTCCTATTCTGAATGCGATACCAGAGCGAGTAGATAAACTCAATGTAACCATGGGGTATCCGCTTAAGGATACACCACTGTTTGGGTTATTGGAGGCGGCTATCGAGTTGCAGGAACACGCGAGTCTTTCCCCGGAAAATGGACTCTCTTTTTATCATAAGCCGGTAATAGATATTTTGAGTCACCCGTATCTATATAAAGAAGATAAAAATCCACTGGATAAACTTATAAGTGAGATTAAAAAGAAAAATCAGATCCGGGTTTTTCAGCAAGAAATTCAAACTATACAGTCAACCTTACTTAATACTATTTTCAGGCAAATAGGTGAGCAGGATAGTCTGGCCAAGTACCTACAGGACATAATTCTCTCTTTAGGTGAGCAGGTAGTTGAGCGTTTTGGCCTAGAACGAGAGTACCTCTACCATTTTCAGCAGCTATTGTCGCGATTAGGTGAAATACTGGACGAGCAGACTGCAATCATTGATATCAAAACGTTCAAAGGCTTATTTAGGAAAGCTACCCGATCAGTTAAGATTCCTTTTACCGGAGAACCGGTCGAAGGACTCCAGGTGATGGGTGTTTTGGAAACACGTAACCTGGACTTCAAGCATGTGCTCATGCTGAATATGAATGAGGATATTTTTCCAGCCTCTCAACGAGCAGGATCTTTTATACCCTATCGGATTAGAAGAGCTTTTGGGTTACCTACGTTTGAAACACAAGATGCAATCTTTGCTTATTTGTTTTATCGACTCTTTCACCATTCTGAAAAGCTATTTTTCTACTACAACATGTTTGCTGACTTTGGACTGAGTGGAGAGGTTAGCCGGTTTATCCGTCAAATTGAGCTCGAAATACCAAGGATAAACCCAGATTTCAAGATTGTGAGAAAGAAACTCAGTAATGCCATTCAAGTTGCTGAAATTAAGCCGATAGCCATTGAAACGACTCAAGAGGTATTGGATAAACTAGCCATATACACAGATACGGTTCCTGAAATGGATCAACGCAGGTTGTCAGCATCAGCACTGAACATCTATCTTGATTGTCGCCTAAAATTTTACTTCAGGTATGTGCTTAGGCTTTTTTCGGGGGATGAGATGAGTGATGATCTGGATGCAAGGCATTTCGGAAACGTCTTACACAAAACATTGGAATATCTCTACCTGGATACCATGAAAGAAAAGGGATCAAGAATTATAGATACCAATGACTTTTTTAGAATGGAAAGTTCTGTTGACGGTGCAATGGAAAAGGCATTTAAGGAGGAATTTGGGCTGAAGGGAAAAAAACGGTTTGAATTTAAAGACCGCAATGTTGTGATGGCCGAGATTATCCGAAAATTTGTGAAGCAGGTCATCGAGATGGATAAGAAGTATGTGCCTTTTGAAATTATCAGCCTGGAAGCCGAGGACAAGTATGAACGATTAGTAGAAATTACTACAAATGATAGACCCATCAAGGTAAAACTCGGAGCAGATATCGACCGGGTGGATAGGAAAGGAGAGACGGTACGGGTTTTAGACTACAAGACCGGACGTGATGAAACAGAGATCGGAAATTTTGAAAATATCTTCAACCCAGATGTTTTTTATAAGTTCCAGGCAGGTAGAAAGGCAGGGTACCAAACGTTTTTTTATGCGTGGATATATGCTTCGAAGCATGGGCTGGAAAACGCCATTGTTCCCGGACTAATAAATATCAAGCAATTCTTTCAATCTGATTTTGATTACCGGTTAAAGACAAACGGAAACCCAATTGCAGATTCTCGTGCATTCTTACCTCAATTTGAACAAAAGATGAAAGAATTGTTGGAAGAAATTTTTAATAAGGAAGAACCATTTAATCAAACCGAAGATTTGCGAAAATGTGCGTTCTGTGATTTCAAAGGTATTTGTGAGAGATGATCACTTGCCATCGATTGGAAAGATGATGGTGAATGTAGATCCTTCTCCTTCTTTAGAGGTAAAGGTTAGCCGACCGTCGAGTTTTTTCATCAAATTGTAACAAAGGGAAAGTCCCAGTCCGGTCCCTCTCTCTTTTTTTGTCCCTTTGGTAACTAGCTCATCCAAGGAGAAAATGGATGCTTTTTTTGAGTCACTTATTCCCACTCCATAGTCTTTGACATGCAATCGAAGCTCATTGAAGGTCTTCGAGACTTCTATAATGACATTTGAAAACTCCTCACTGAATTTCACAGCATTCATTAAAAGGTTACGGATTACTATTTCAAGTATTTCCGGATCTGTCTCAAGGATAAATCCCTTTTCAACTTTGTTATCAAACTTAATATTCTTTTTTGCTGCCTGGTCATTAATTAGGTCTATGATAGCTTCAACTAATGGATATATTTTGACGGATTGCTTTTTTACTTTAAAGCCATCCATTTGACTTTTAATCCATAATATGGTTCGCTCGGTAAATTTTCTAATTGTGTTTACAGAGTGGCTGACCTTATCAAAGTGATTTAAAATATCTTTTTCACTTATTAAATGCTTCTCCCTTAGCTTAAGCAAAGATTCTAAGGTAGTAAGTGGACCTTTGACATCATGAGTAAGTATGGACATTAGCGAGTCTTTAAGTTCATTTTCTTGCTTTAAGACTTCATTTTTCTCTTGGATAATGCCCGTTTTTTCCTCGATGATTTGATTATTAAGAAAGAGCTCTCGATTGTTTCGTTCAAATAAGTAACTCAGAATAGTCGCGATAATGTAAAATATGGATAAGTAAACAATCTGACTGCTGTGAACTTCCTGCGAGGTTAGAAATAAGGAATAAATGCTATAAATAATTAGAATAAGCAGATTGGTAAGTGTTGAGTGCCGAAATCGAAGGCCGATGAAAGAGGCATTGAGTATAATTGTGATTGTGGTCACATTGGGGATGAATAGGTAGTAAAATTCATCTTTTAGTAAATAGTCCATGGCGAGCAGAAAGCTATAGACTATTAGGGTTGAGAAAAAGAACAGCGATTGGTACCTCACGATTTGACCGCCCTTAATCCGGTGACTTGCAATGAAAATAAAAATCAGAATCACTTCTAGTGAAAACCTGACTCCAATGGAACTGTAAGGATCATCGAACCGAGCAATGTCAAGGAATATGAGAAAGGGATTAATCAACAGAAGTGAGCCGAACATTAGTTTGAATCCATAGATGTCCTGATCCATCCTGTTGATCATGTACCTTTTTTCTAAAGGTTCAGGAAACTTCAGGAATAGCTTGTCCAATCGATTGTTAGCGTAAGGTCCCACTCAGATAGCCGTTACTGTTCATAAGTTAGCTACAAAAGGGAGATAATTCAGAATTTTCATCAGATCGATTAAAAGCGTTATAATTAACATTTTTTAAGAAATACTGGCATTCAGATTGCAAAGGGTATAAGTGGATGACTAAAAAAGGAGGGAAAATGAAGTATTTAGGAATTGTAATAATGACAATGTTTTTTCTGAGTGTGAACGCTCAGGAATCGGAAACATCTAAGCTTGATAAAAAGGAAATTAGAGAGCAAAGAAAAGCTGAGCAAAGAAAAGTTCAAGCGGAAAAATTTGATGAAATAACAGCGTTAGTTCAAAATAAGTCTTTTGCACTCGAAGCTGATCTTTTACGAAGTAGGTATGCAACCTTTAACGTGATTCAGGATAATAATTTCATCAAAGTAGAGGGTGATGAAATAATTATTCAAACCGCCAATTTCAATCGAATAGGATGGAATGGATTGGGAGGTATAACTGTAAGAGGAAAGATCATAGATTATGATGTTTCAGAAAATAAGAAAAGAATGAATGTGTCCATTACCGCATCCACCTTTGAATTAGGTAATGTGAATATCAACTTGTCTCTAGGTAAAAATGGTAATGCAACAGCAAACCTGACTGGTAACTTTGGTTTGAGAACCACCTTTATTGGTGATATAGCCGCTCTAAATAGGTTGGACCAGTTTCAGGGAATGACACGGTATTGATTAGTGGTAGTAGTTTGAGTGAGGTCCCTGACTCCAAATGGAGCAGGGACTTTTTTCTAATATACTTTGTCAGTCCTGATTTGCTGATTGTCCTTGTCCTTGTCTTTTAGATCGGACAACTGCTTTTTCATTTATCCAGTGCTACCTGTGCGGCAGGTACAAGCACTATTCCAGAGTGGGGCCTCATCAATTTTAGCTGACCTGCAACTTTTCCGTGCTAACAATCATCTGTTAACATAAGACACTAATAATTGTTGAAATTACGAATGGAACTATCAAAATCATCGTCATTAAGAATCCGCATAGGAATGCTCATACTGATTGGAATTTTTGCATTTCGTGCATTTGCTGAAGTGATTATTTGATAGGCTGTTGATAATAATAATCCTCTTCATACTTATTATCAAAATCCAGAATCCCCATCAGTGCATGGGGATTTTATTTTTATCCAATAGGTAAATACTTTTCCAAAATGTCTTTGAATGATGAGGATTATTTCTTAACTTAATAGTGGGTTTAGTTATCAAGCTAAGTCCATAAGGTGGTTAGATTGGACCTGGTAAGAAATTACTTAGGCCACACCAACCCAAAGGCGAGTGTCACTCGCCTTTTGGATTTTAATAGCATCCACTCAGCGCTTCTTTTCAACCGATCTCTCATCCTCCTGTAACCATGACCATATTTGAAGGTATATATGGTAACGATGCAACTTTTTAGAATTCTATGCATCTATAAGTAAACACCTGAAAATAATTGACATGGAAATATCTGCTTCACAATCAACTAAAATTCGAATAGCAATGCTTTTGCTATTTAGCTTATTCATCCTCCGATCTTTCGCACAAAACTCAGTTTCAGCTTCAAGAATTATGGAGGACATCCGTGAAGGAAAAAATATATCATATGAAAATGTGACTATATCTGGTGATCTCGATTTCACCTACATGGTGGAAAAGATGCCTGACCTGCCAAAAAAGTCAAAATGGTGGAATAATGGCGGTAGTAACACAGTTGAAGAATCCATAGATGTATCTGTCTCATTCATCAATTGCACATTTGAAGGAGATGTATTAGCCTACATTCATGATGACCCATCCGGATACACGTTTACTGCAGATTTTGATAGAGATGTGGTTTTTAAAGGGTGTGATTTCAATCGTGATGCGATGTTCAAGTATTCGGATTTTGATGGAACAGTTGATTTTTCCGGATCTACTTTTCAGCGTAAATCAACGTTTAAGTATGCCGAGTTTGATGAAAAGGCAGATTTTTCTAATACAAGATTTGACGATGATGCAACATTCAAGTATGCGCAATTTGACGAAGGAGGTTCATTTAAGAATGCTGTCTTTGAAGAATCCTGGAATATTAAATACTTGAAGGCGCGCGGTGAGTTCGACATAGCCGGATTAGAGGTAAGAGACGACATTGATGCTAAGTACACAAAAATCAATGGCAGAAGCTTCACCAACTACCTGATCGATTCTAAAAACTAATTCTCTTCATACATATATACACGAATTACCAACTCGTGACTAATAAAGTCCTCATCTATTTAATTAGATGGGACTTTTTTATTGCTTTTTATTCTGAGCCCAGATAAGGTCTGCTGTAGTTTTATTTTTACTTACAATTCCGGCTTCTTTGAGGGAATACAGAACCCCTTCTAGCATTTTGTTACTTACCCATCCATTCTCGGACCATTCGGTCGCATGATACCATCGCTCAGTATCTTTCAGGTCTTGATGATACCTCATAGAAACCAATTGCGGCGCATTTTCCAGGTCCATGAATGCCTGGTTTGACCTGTGAATGATTTTAAGCGCTTTATTAATCAACTCTGGATTTGTATTAATCATTTCGTCAGTCGCGGCAATCATAAAACATGGCCATGGTGAAATGAACTCTCCAATTTTTTTTAATTGACGTTTTTCTAGGTAAGGTTTAGTAGTAAATTTTTCCCAGTAGAAAATCTCTGAAGAACCCTCGTTTAGTGATTCTATTCCTCCTTCAATGTCATTCACCTCTACAAATTGATTCTCATCAATGGTTTTTTCCTCCATCATAGCATGTACAATAGGCATCAAATGAGAACCTGATCCAAATCGACTTATTGCAATTTTTTTATCGAAAATTGAGGTTGTTCCATTTTGATTCTTTGCTCTGGTATGTATTCCCCACGTCAATGACGTCTTTACATAACCACTTACTATTTTAGAAGGATTCCCTTTTAAAATGTCAGTAACAATTCCCTCAGTAAGAAGGATGCAAAGATCTAGCTGATTACTTCTCAGGGCTTCTTTCATGAATCCTGAGCCACCTGGATAATCGGTCCATTCGATTTCAATGTTTTCTTTGGTAAACCAATCGTTTTCAATGGCTAAATGAATAGGCAGGTTGAAATGTTCGGGTACTCCACCAATTCTGATCTTATCCATAAAAGAGGTTTTTAGGTTGTAGCACCCCCACAGCTGGATCCTGCACCAGCCGTACATCCATAACAGTGCTGATTGAGAATAATCTCACGTTTTTCAAGAGCTTCGATATCGAACTGGCTAATATGACTTGGGGCATTTACTTTTAATTCTAGCATTTGATTAAAATCACAATCATATAGATAGCCATCCCAACTAACACTCAGTGTATTTCTGCACATAACACCCTCTGCGGCTACCGGATTAAATGCATTTACTAATTCATTCATATAGTCCTCATACTTCTCACTCTTCACCAAATACTCTAGAAATCTACTTACCGGAAGGTTTGTGATTGCAAATAAATCATTAAAAACGATATCATACTCTTTAAGCTTTCGCTTAAACTGAGAAGTAAGTGTCTCCTGATCTCCAGGAAGAAAAGCACCTGCAGGATTGTATACTAAATCTAACTTGAGGTCAGAGTCTTTTTTTCCATATCCGACGGCATTTAGCATTTGAAGTGCCTTAATTGATTTGTCAAATACACCATCACCACGTTGTGCATCTGTTCTTTTTGCGGTAAAGTAAGGCAGACTGGAAACTACATTTACCTTATGCTTTTTGAAAAACTCCGGCAAATCATTGTACTTGGGATTAGCCAGTATAATCGTGAGATTACAGCGCACAATTACTTCTTTACCTTGCGCTGTGAGTTGCTCAACGAACCACCTGAAGTCAGGATTCATTTCCGGAGCTCCACCCGTTAGATCCACGGTTTTGATGGAAGTATCTTTGATTGCATCCAGGCATTGTTGCATGGTTTCACGCGTCATTATTTCCTTACGATCCGGGCCAGCATCAACGTGACAATGTGCACATACCTGATTGCACATCTTCCCTACGTTTACCTGAAAGATATCGATGCTTGTAGGCTTTAGCGGTAAGAAGCCGATATCTGATAGTTTATCTTTAAACGAAGGAATGTTGATGGATTCAGCATCGTCCAACACTTCAATCTGACCCTCAGGAGATGAGAGTTTATGGTTTTGCCTCTTTAATGATTTAAGCATCTCACATTAGTTTATCATTCACATGATTCATCATTTGCACACCGTGAACCAATGCAGCGCCACTTTTGATCGCAGCAGTTACGTGTACTGCTTCCATCATTTGCTCTTCATCCACTCCTTTTTTCAACAGATCCGAAGTATATGCTTCAATGCAATAAGGACATTGAACGGCATGGGAAACCGCAAGTGCAATCAATGATTTTTCACGGGCAGTCAACGCACCTTCCTTAAAAACACTACCGTAATAATCAAAAAACTTATCTCCCAGTTCTTTTTGCCATTCAGTAATATCTCCGAATTTTTTTAAGTCTTCTTTATTGTAGTAAGTCTCTTTCATATTTTGAATTACGTTTAGTCGTGAAGTTAAAGCATTAAATTGCGAGCTTTCAAATGAATTATATGAAACGTCAGATAAGTTACGAATGAAAGCATATCAATTACGTAAAACAGGGAAGCCACGGATTTTAAAAATAGAAGAAGTAGCTGAACCTTCTCCGGATGCCAAGGAAGTGAAAGTAAAAATCGAAACGATAGGAATAAACTATGCCGAAATCCTATCCAGAAAAGGTCAATACAGTTGGGCCCCTAAGAAACCGTACGTAATGGGAATGGAATGCTATGGTGAAGTCGTTGAAATAGGGAAGTCTGTGAATAATTACAAAGTAGGGGACAAGGTCATTGTGGGACAACAATATGGTTCTTACGCAGAGTATACCTGTGCTCCGGAGCATTTGTGTTTTCCGGCGTTTGAAGGATTTACTCCCGAAGAAAATGCTGCTTATTTAGTCAATTTTATGACGGCCTGGGTTGCACTGAAAAAATTATGCCGGGTTGAGAAAGGTGAACGTGTGTTAATTCAAGCGGCTGCAGGAGGTGTTGGTACGGCAGCTGTCCAGATAGGTAACGCGTTGGGGTGTGTCGTTTATGGAACAGCAAGCAAAGATGAAAAACTCAAACTGATTGAAAGCCTTGGCGGAAAACCTATTAATTATCGAACGCATGATTTTTATCAGGAGATAATGAATGATGGCGGACCAGTTAATTGCGTTCTTGAAACAGTAGGAGGAGATGTGTTTAAAAAAAGCATGAAGCTTCTCAGCTTTTTTGGACGATTGGTGGTGATCGGATTTGCCAGTATGAATTTGAAGATTTGGAATCCTTTATCATGGATTAAAACATACAGGGACGCTCCAAAGGTGAATATGATGAATTTGGCTATGGAGAGTAAAGGTGTTTTTGCCTCCCATATAGGCTATTTGACCGCTAATGAAGATTTAACTGGTGAAATTTGGGAAGAATTGTTTTCCTTCACCAAAGAGCATCAGCTCAAACCGATTGTTGGGAAGGTTTTCTCTTTTTCAGAGCTTGCCCAAGCTCATCAGTATATGGAATCACGGGATTCTGTTGGAAAATTGGTCGTAAAATTATAATCGTCTACCGAAATATCATTTTAATCGAAAATACCGCTTTTGTATTATCAATTGATAAAAAAAAGTAAATAATCCTTTGTTAGATTGTTAAAAGCATATAAATTCGAGATATAGATAGTGAGTATCTATTTTCCATAGCTGGTTCTTAATGATGAAGGGTTGCCTACAAGCAGCCCTTCTTTTTTTTCTCTTAAAAGTATTTTATTAAATTTATCGCATGATAAATGATCGTATCCATAAATTGATAAGGGTGCTAGACATGAACCCTACGTCTTTCTCAGATAGTTTAGATGTAAGTGTTACGGTTATTTTCAATATAATTAAAGGCCGTAGAAGCAAACCTAGTTTTGACTTAATCCTCAACATTCTCAAGACGTATGATAAGCTTAACGCTGAGTGGTTGATTAAAGGTGAGGGTTCAATGTGGAATGATGATATTGTCACGTCTGCAGAGATTGCCCCAACGCATGTAAACTTGCAAGCTAGAATACGAGAGCTCTTTGTGAAAATGAGATTAGAACAACCAGATTCTCATGAAGTTTTTGAACTTGAAGAGTTGGTTAGTTACATGATGGAGGAAACGGCAGAGCAGAAGAATAAGCTTATTTTATTACACGAGCGACAAGAAGGCATGCTCAAAGTTCTCAAGCAAAAGCTGAAATTGAAGGTTTAGGAAATTACTTTCAGTTCAGTTAACTCCTCAATAATACTTCTTCTTAACCTTATTTTCTGATACCAGTTGTAACCTATAGTTAGTAGAAGGAGTGCAAGTAAACTTCCCGAGATCAATTTAGAGTAAAACAGAATGGAAGCTATGCGTTCTTGTTTGGCTACCTCATCGAAGTAGCGTTTGGTTATTAAGTCAATGTTAAATCGCTTGTCGCTATTCTTAATTTCTTCCTGAAGCTTCAGATAGCTATTTAGAGAACGAGAGTATAAGTCCTCATATTCTTTTGCCTCATTATAGTTAGCTAATTCAAAATGTACGTCAGCTATGTTTTTGTAAACGTGGAAGAAATCAACTTGCTGAGTAACCTCAGGAATTAGCTTTTCTGCATTCGTATAGTAAGTAAGTGTTGAAGTTAAATCTCCTAATTTATAGGAGGATAAACCTAAATCAACTAAGACTTCAAACACCGACTTCTTTTCTGTTTTGGTTTCTTTACTGTTGCTTAAAACCACTAAGGCATGATCAAGATATTCTTGCGCCTTTATATAATGGCCTTTTTTAATTGCTACTTTAGCAAGTATGTGATTTGAGTAACCTATTAGTTTGAGATGATCAGCACACTCGTCTAACAGCTTTTTGGAATAATAACTTGAGCGTTCATAATCCCCTAAATCAAAGTATGTCATACTCAATCGATTGAGAATTTCAAAGTACTTTTTATTTTGAATCGAAGTTAGAATCAGAATTTCTTCTAGTTTCTCTATAGCAGAGGAATGCTTTCCTTGGTCTCTTAGTAGGCTTGAAATATTATATTGTGTTCGAATGAAGGAAGTGGTATCTCCTGTGATGAGTGAGTGTTGTGTCGACTTTTCGTAATATTCTTCCGCAAGCTCAAACGATTTGAACTGGCGAAAAATGATTCCACATCTATTATAAAGAGAGGCTAAATCTGACTGATACTCCTTTTTTCCGGAGTTTTCAGCATATCTAATTGCTTCTAAATAATAGATAATTGATTTACCAAAATCACCCTCTTCCTTATAGATATAGCCCAATAAATAATTAATCCTAAATAAGGCATCCTCATTGGAGTCATTTATTGTTCTTTCTCTAAGCGAAAGAGCCAGTTCCTTAGCTTTAGCTATATCACTTGAAATCAAATTCCTAACCTGATCGAAATCATCCTGATAAGAAGCTAGACTAATAAGTGAGCTTAATAAAAAAAAGAATAGTAGAAATTTTCGCATTTCTAATAACTGATCTATTACAATAATAAACAGAATCACCGAAAGAAGTCAACCTTCTTTCGGTGAAAGTGGCTAGAGATCAGCCCAAAATGCAAATAAAATCTTTTAACTCTTTTTTAGCCTCCACCTGGGGGAATTCCACCATCATCATCATCATCAGGATCTAATGTCTGATTCAGTTCAATGTCTTCTACAAGTTCGTCCATAGCTGCGTCTTCTTGACACGCGGTGAAAGATAAAGCTCCTGCGATTATAAGAGCTGTAAATAGTTTTCTTTTCATAACATAAGGTTTTTTAATGATGGGTCAAATATAGATTAAATATTTTATTTTACACATAACTCAAAGATTTTTTTTTATTTTTACTTATTAAAGGATAACTGATTGATTGTCTTTCAGTTATAAGTGAATAAAATATTTCATCATTAAAAATTGATTGAAATTTATTTGTGAGAGTTATCTTCGCAGAAAAGAAATTATTATGAGATATCTAATACTGCTTGTTCTTACTGTAGCTTGTTCCACTCCACAAGAAAAGTTTTCTACGCATGGAGAAGTTATCACATCGGAAAAGTATCTTTCAACAGCTGAGTTTCTTGCTCAAGTAAATGAGGAAGAAGAGAACTACAAGGTGAGAGGTGTTATTGAAGAGGTTTGTCAGATGAAGGGGTGCTGGATGGTTCTTAAAAATGATCAAGGAGCAAATATTCGCGTGACCTTCAAGGATTACGGTTTTTTCGTCCCAAAAGACATCAGCGGAAGAGAAGTTATTGTTGAAGGAGTAGCTAACAAAGAAGTGTTAGAAGAGGATGTAGCTCGTCATTATGCGGAAGATGGAGGGAAGGAATACGATGAATCCATGCGAAATGCTATTTCTTTTGTTGCCAAAGGCGTTTTAGTAAAAGAAGGCTAATTAGCTATACAAGCTTCTTTTTTTATTTTTCACAAATAGTTGGCGGAAGGTTGTCCCGGTGAGTGAGGCAAACCCGCCTGCTAATCCGCCAATAAGTCCCGTTGCGAAAACCAGCAATACAGATTCATTCACTTGCATGATATCAGCAACGATATTACTAAATGATGATTCATTTAGCACATCTAAATTCCATGCGTGTCCCATCCAGACAAGCCCAATTCCAAGAAAACCAGCAACAAAGGCATTTAAACCTGAAGATGGTGAAACGTAACACACGACAAATGCGATAACCATCGCAGACCACCAGACACTCAGAGGAGATACGAAGTAGGTGAGAGCTCCAATAACAATGATCCTGATAATTAATTTCATCTTACGGTTTTAAAGTTATGCTGTGAATGATCTTTTCGTTTTTGGGGGATAAAGCTGTTTCGAAGAGCATTTTATAATATTTCCCGCTTGCCCAATCCTCAATCATATGTCCGTACAAAGGATTCCCAGGATTCCCTGATTGACTTCCAGGGTAAACACCCCAAGCGTTAACTTTTCCATCACCTAACTCAACAACCATTCGCCATGACGGACCATGACTGCTGGAAGCTGCATTAACAATCGATCGATTCCCTCCGATTTTTATTTTGCCCTTATTAAAGGGATTTATTCTCAATAAATGTCTGATCGTTGTATTTTTATAGGTATACCATAAAAGTGAATTTCCCTCTTTTTTCTGAAGGTATTCTTCTAGTGAGGTAATGGTTTCTTTAAATGTTTGTCGGTATAAATCTCCGCTGGATTCTCGTACTTCGGTAGACTTGTTGTCAACCATTTCAAAATCGGGTCTTTTCTTCAAAATTTCAATGGTATTGTACCAATTTGGTCTATAGACCGCTATATCCGCACTGTCAATTTCATCCCAAAGTTTAGTATTAAGTTTACGCCACCATACTTCATAAATGGTTGGTGCTTGTCTTTCTGGTCCATTGAAGTAATCCCAGTTTTTCAATTTGTTGTAATACTCCCACTCTAAATCAGTGAAAGATGCAGAATCCAAACTGTCCAGCATCATGGGTAAAGCTTCTGATGCATTATAGTTGAAGTTGTCATGCTGCAAATTCATCATGTCCTTCACTTCAATATTGTCCATCACCCGTAAACGGTCGTTGATTCTTCTGCCTCGGTAGTGTTCAAAACTATAATCATATTGATAATAGGGATATAGCGAGTCAGCGGCGTGTTGATTTGCCGAACTCACAAAGTTTCGAGGAGGATTCTTTACATGAAGATTGTGTGACTGGGGCATGTAGGCTTTCCATTCATGATCGATATTGCTACCATCCATTAGGAATTTTCCTTGTTCTTCCCACTTTACAGGGAATTTGCCATTGACCCAAAGCGCTATGTCTCCGCTAACCGATGCGAATGAATAGTTTTGCGGGGGGCCACTGAAATGGCTAAAAGCTTCTACAAATTCATCATAATTCTGTGCTTTATTTCCTAAATAAAGGGCTTTGATCTCTTTACTCCCTTCATGAGCTATCCATTTCATCGCAAGATTCAAGGTTTCTGTTCGCCTGCTGTTGAAATTTCTGTCATAAACAACTGGGCCATGGTGAGTATAGACTATCGTATCGAAATAGCTAAAAGATCCTTTCACTTTTATTTCCTCAATCACCTTCTTGGTAGGCACCCAATTATCATTGTAGAGATACTCATCCCGTTTCTCATCTTTAAACTGAATGTAGTACCAGTCTACCAGGTCACGTTTGGCATTGGTGTTTCCCCAGGCAATTGAATCATTGAAACCAATGGTAATACCCGGGCCTCCCGGAAGTGTTGCACCCATTACATTGATGGTTGGACTGTTTAAATGCATGACATACCAAATACTCGGGAGGTTAAGACTTAAGTCAGGCTCGTTCGTGAGAATTACTTTACCATTAGCAGTTTTTTCTCCGTTTACTACAAAGCTATTACTTCCGTTATCCGGATTTGGCTTTGATATTATTGGATCTGTGAATTCAAGTGGAAATGTCACATTCGGTTTTTCAACTACAATGGGATCAAAATTAAATTCAGTTCCTATTGGTATAACAGGATCAATGGATTCCGGACGCTCAGGATATAAAACATCAAAAACTTCGCGACCCCATTTCTTAAGCGCATTTGTATGTTCTAAATCTCGCTCTCCTCTGGATAGCATATTGTTCATGTTTGAAATCAACAAGAAACACTTAAGAGGAGTCCATTTTTCAGGAGTATAATCCAGGAGCTTGTATTCAATGGGGTAGTCTTTGTAGGCTAAGGATTCGATGTAAGCATTGACGCCAGCGGTATACGCTTCAATGATTTCATACACTTCAGGTTCTTCTGTCTTAAAAAGCTCTTCGGAGTTTTCCGCTCCATACATAAGCCCTATTCTGCGCATGCCCCGATCTATTTCAATCAAGTCGGTAGTGCCAATTTTAGGGCCCAAAATTTCCGATAATCTTCCCGCCGCAGAGTAAAGCTGAAACTCCATTTGCCATAATCGATGATAGGCAGTAATGTACCCTTGTGTAAAAAAAAGGTCTTTCTCATTTTCGGCGAAGACATGTGGAATTAGGAGATCGTCAAAGTAGACGTTGACACTATCAGTAAGTTTTTCATCTAAAGATGTTGATTCAATATCTATGATTTCATTCTCAGCATTCTGCCAAAATCCATGAAAAGGGCTCAAAAATTTACCTAGTGGAGGAATTGATCCGATCTTAGAGTTTAGGGCAATACCTAAAGCCAGCGTGATGCTTAAGGAAAGAACGAATCGAAAGGTTTTCATAAGATGCTAATCGACTTTTGTAGGTTTAAGAATAACTGATTGATTGGTCAACATAAAATGGAAGTGAAAAATATCAAATAAATAGGGTAATGCCTATTTTTAAGCGATGGTCAGAGATAATTTTTACGTAAAGTATGCGAAACCAGTAGGCGATTGGATTGTGTCCTTTATTCTGGTTCTAATTCTTTCTCCATTGATGGTGATAATTGGCTTATTGCTTTATCTACACTTTAAAAAATCTCCCATTTTTGTGCAAAATAGACCCGGGAAAAAATCCCAGGTTTTCGGACTACTAAAATTTCGAACCATGCAGACTGATTACGATGAGCAGTCTACTACTAATTTTGGTAAGTTCTTGAGGTCCAGCTCTTTGGACGAGTTACCTCAACTAATTAATGTTTTAAAGAATGAAATGTCGTTGATTGGTCCTCGACCACTTTTAATAGAATATCTATCGCACTATAATGAAAGGGAAATTTTGAGGCAAAACGTCAGACCCGGAATTACCGGATGGGCTCAGGTGAATGGAAGAAATAGTATTAGCTGGGCTCAAAGGATGGAGTTGGATATTTTCTATGCTCAACATGCTTCTCTTCTTTTGGATTTAAAAATTATTATAATGACGATTAGCCAATTGTTTAAAAGAGATATGACAACTTATCAAAATGATGAGACTATTAAGTTTAGCGATTATGCATCCAAAAGATGAATGACCAACGCATATATCTTTCTCCACCAAATGTTGGTGATGACGAATTCTTACAGGTAAAATCAGTTTTTGATGGGGGGTGGATTGCTCCGGTGGGCCCATCCATTGATGAATTCGAATCCAGGTTATCAGCATATTTTGATCGAGAAGTTATTGCTTTAAACTCCGGTACCTCAGCGTTACACCTGGCTCTTATAATAGCTGGTGTGGAGTCCGAGGATCATGTTCTGGTAAGTGCTCATACGTTTGCCGCTTGTGCAAATGTCGTTTTATATGAGCGTGCCACACCCATTTTTATTGATAGCGAATCCGAGACATGGAATATAGACCCTCATTTATTAGATAAATACTTGAGTCAATGTAAAAAGTTGCCTAAGGCAATTATTGTAACTCATATTTATGGCATGCCAGCTAAAATGAAAGAAGTGGCTGACATAGCCAAGAGATATGATATTAAGCTTATTGAGGACGCTGCTGAAAGTTTAGGTTCTAAAATCGACGGTCAAATGACTGGTGGTTTTGGAGATTATGGAGTTGTTTCATTCAATGGAAACAAAATCATAACAACAAGTGCAGGTGGGGCGCTAATTTGTAACATTAAAGAAAAGTCAAGAGGCCTCCATCTAGCAACCCAGGCAAATTCTGGAAAATTTGGCTATGACCATAAGGAGGTTGGCTATAACTACCGAATGAGTAATGTCCTTGCTGGAATTGGAATAGCGCAATTAGCTAATTTGTATTCCTTCATTGCAAGAAAAAGACAAATTTATCAACGATATGAATCTGAATTAGCATCATATTTTGCTTTTCTCCCTGAGCCATCAGGATCTTTTTCGAACCGCTGGTTGACTGCCGCATTAGTTAAGCATGAGGCATTTGATGTCGAAGATCTTATTAGTTTTCTGGATGCCAACAATATTGAATCTCGCCGATTCTGGAAACCACTAAACCTTCATGATGCTTATGCTTCCTATCGATTTATCGGGGGAGGAGTTGGTGAACAACTGTATAAAAGAGGTATCTGCCTACCTTCTGGAACAGGGCTAAGCCAAGAACAGCAAAGCTATGTTATTGATCGTGTGAAATCATTCTTTAGCTAGTAAGCAGATGGTTTTTTGATAATTGCTTTGTTCTTTCCTGTAAAGAGATCTGGTGGGAGAAAGATTTCTGCTCTTAGGTTTATTTGTAAAAAGCTGTCGTTATCGTTGGGATTGCCTCTTCTTGAACCTGGTTGAATTTGATCATAAAACTCAGGATTAGTAACTCCAACTTCGTCTTTCCTATCACTCAAGAGCCTGGCTGTTACAGACGAAAATTCAGTGCCATAGGTATTTGAAACATCATCTAAATAATCAGAAAAAGTAAAATGATAGGATACTTCGAGATTGACATTCAAAAATTCATTGACTTTAAATTTTCCACCGATACCGGCCGGAATGGTTGTTGTCCATTTCTTGTATGAAATACCTTCAGTTTGAGCATCTCTAAGTGAGTATCGTTCTCCTCCCAATATGGCGGTGGGAGTGTACCGCAAGTATCCAACACCACTGAATAGATAGGGGTCAAAGTTCCAACGCTTATAATAATCACCTTGATAGGGTTTTAGGTAATAGATGAGATGAAGTTGGGAATGAAAATTTTTAGACTCAAACGATAAATTTCGTTGACGTTGAAATGAACTGTCAGATGCGGTTCTATCATCGCCACTAAGTGTGAAGTAGGAGGCATCTATTCTTGCCCCGATTCGATTGAGAAGACGCGCCTCAATTCCAATATTGATTAAAGAGATGTTGTCACTAAAGCTATTGTTCGAATTTAATTCTCCAAAATAGCTGGTAGTACCAGTACCGACAGAAAAGGAAAAGTACCTATCCGTGTATTGCCAGGAAAGAAAGTTTTGTGCGTGAGACGCAAATAATATGAGAAGGAAAAAAGCTGTGAGAAGTTTTTTCATTAGGATTCAAAAATAAATGTAGAAAAGTTTCCGGTCTTTATGAACCGAAAACAATTTCTACAAATAATCACCCTAATCGTTTACTTTTTCTAGAAAACCATACTTTTTCTGTTATAAAAAATATGATTACTAGTGCCAATGAGAAAATTAATGTCGCCATAACTAATTGTTATACAATACAATTATACGAGATGGGACACTGGATAATGCTGGTAAAAAATCCTAAAGTTGACTAAGTAAAATGCTTATTATGTCAATTAGGTGATTTAAATCGGCTTTTGGCGTAATTTCTTCTTTTCACTGTGTTTCTTTTTTTCATCAAATCGCTTACGCTTAGCTGCTTTGGTTGGCTGAGTTGGTTTTCGTTTTTTCTTTTTGATAAATGCTTTTGCCAATAAGCGATCTAGCTTTTTGAATGCAATCTCTTTGTTTTTAAGTTGAGAACGTTTGCCGTCAGCGGTGATAATCAATTCTCCCTCTTTAGTCATTTTTGATCCATGGGCGGTTTTGATGATGCTTTTTTCCAATTCAGAAAGGATATTTGATTTCTCAACATTGAATCGAAGAACTACTTTCGTTTCGACTTTATTTACGTGCTGTCCACCCGGACCACCGCTTCGTGCAGTTGAGATTACTACTTCCTTTCGAATCTGGCTTAATGAAACACGTCTCATTTGAATATTAATTCGTTGTGAAGATAAGCTTTACGGCTGCTTAAATGTTTGTTTTTATATGCAATTGTATTTGTTTCGATAAAATAGAAACAAATAATCTATTTTACTCGTTAATAAATCTGCAAAATAGAAACTAATATTTTTTTGTGTTAACCATTACCATTATGAAAGGGACAAATCTGGGAGAATTTGAAGAGCTATTACTTCTGGTAGTACTTATTCTACAAGACGAGGCATACATGCTTCGCATCAAGGATGAAATCAAAAAGCAGGTGAATCGCGCTATCTCAATGGGCGCTTTGCATACTACTTTGAGTAGACTGGAACAAAAGGACTTTCTCAAGTCTGAAATGGGGGGTGCCACCAACGAAAGAGGGGGGAGGAGAAAAAGAATTTACGAATTAACAGCAGCAGGAAAAGCAACACTCAATGAAGTAAAAGAAATGCGAGCTAGCCTGTGGAATCAGGTACCGGCGGTGGCTTTAAAATTTAGCTATGCCTAAGGATTTTCATCCACCGAAACTTTCATTGAGACTCATTCGCTGGTTGTGTAAACAAGAGCTGGTGGAGGAATTGGAAGGGAACCTCCATGAGTACTATGCAACATTGAATAAATCAAATTTTAAAGGACTAAAATATTGGTATCAGGTAATGAACTATCTGCGACCATCTACACTCAAATTATTCAAAAGCTCAAACGCTGGACCTATGTTTATATTCAATCCGATTCTTACGTTTCGAAACCTCTATAGAAACAAGTCAACTACTTTGATTAGCATCTTCGGGTTCACGCTTGGGCTTGTTGCTACCATCTTCTTGTATTTCTATATTTCTACTGAAGTAAATACAGACCGATTTCATGCTCAGGGAGAGGAAATTTATCGTATACTTAGAGTTTCTGAGATGAATGGAACTCCATATAAAATTGGGGTTACATCTGTGCCATATGCTGCTGCGTTAATGAACGATTATCCATCTGATATCACAGCAACAACTCGAGCTGTTCCTGAAGAGGGTTTGGTTTCTGTAGGTGAGAAGCGTTTTTTTGAGAACAATCTATTATTTGCAGATCGCAATTTTTTCCAATTTTTTTCATACCCACTGAAAATCGGAGATCGGCAGACTGTCCTATCCACGGCAAATTCTGCTGTATTATCATCTGAAGCTGCCATAAAATATTTTGGTGAGGAAAACCCAGTCGGAAAATTTATTGAAGTAGATAATGAATATGAATTTATAGTGTTTGGGGTAATGGATGAATTACCCGGGAACACACACCTTGATTTTGATATTGTCTTGTCAATAGACTTACTTGAACGATTTGAATGGTTTACAGGCTGGTGGAATAATAGCCTTAATACCTATGTCAAGATACCTACTCCTCAACAAGCAGCTAACGTAGAAAATCAGCTTGACCAATTTATGGAAAAGTACATGGGTGATGATTTCAAGCAAGCAGGACAAAAGATAGGATTGGAATTAGAACCACTCCACGATATATATTTTAACGATGAGACACGCTATGATTTTTCAAAGCACGGGAGCTTCAGCAACATAGTTACTCTGGGTGCTGTGGCAATCGCCATTTTGTTCATCGCTTGCTTCAATTATGTGAACTTATCGATCGCTCAGTCATTTATGCGAGCCAAAGAAGTAGGGGTTAGAAAAGTACTTGGTGGATCAAGGGCAAGACTTGTCGTTCAATTTTTAAGTGAATCGTTTACGATTTTTCTGCTTTCGATTATCCTCTCTATTGGTATTTGTGAATTGATAAATCCAATGTTTAATGCCTTTTTTGGATTAGATATTGTACTTAATTGGCTTGACAAAAATGTGTTGATATTCTTGTTGACATTGACTGGTTTGGTCCTTTTAAGTTCGGGTGTTTACCCATCACTCTTATTATCATCATTTAAATCTGTAAGGGTACTAAAAGGGAGTAAAATCGTTTCAGGAAAGAATGTCGGATTGCGCAAAGCGCTAGTAGTGACTCAGTTTGCCATTTCGATTTTTTTGATCGTTTCATCCATCCTTATTTACGCACAAAACACCTTTTTGAATACAAAAGATTTGGGTTTTAATAAAGAGGCTATTGTTCTGGTCGAATTAAATAATTCTGAAATTAGATCGCAAAGAGAGCTTTTTAAAGATCGTTTAACTGCTAATGCTAATATCAAAGGTGTAGCGCAGATTTCCGGTGAGCCTGGTGGCTTTCACGATGCATCCAGTTTTGTAATTACTGGGATTGAAGGATCTAACAGGATGCGGACATTGTTTACTGATGCGGACTTTTTTGATTTATTTGGAATTGAAATTACTGCCGGACGTGCATTTTCAAATGAGCTCGCATCGGATGAGCAACGTACCGCAATAATCAACGAGCGAGCAGTATCAGAACTAGGTATTTTGCCAGATGAAGTGATAGGAAGGAAATTGACCATGCCAAGTTGGGACATTTCCAACGTTACCATAGTAGGTGTAGCGGCAGATTATCATTTCAGCACATTGAAGGATGAGATTGAACCCCTCGCTATTTTAACAGGTGGATTTCATAGAAAGCTTGCAGTTAAAATGAACATGAGTAATTTGAAAGAAGGTTTGTTATATATCGATCAAACGTTCAGTGAAATAGCTCCAGCCTTTCCTATGTCCTACCAGTTCTTGGATGATCGCTTAAAATACCTGTATGAGAAAGAGGAGCAGCAAGCCAAGGTTTTCAGCGCATTTTCTGGACTTTCAATTTTCTTAGCATGCCTTGGCATTTTTGGCTTGGCTGCCTATTCAGCTCAGCAGCGTCAGAAAGAGCTTGGTATTCGGAAGGTGCTAGGAGCGACTGCCAGACAAATCATAGGGTTAATATCTAAAGAATTTATGTTTCTGGTTGTTATTGCCTTTGTCATTGCAATTCCAGTGGCATGGTACTTTATACGGAGTTGGTTAGGTGGTTATGCGTATCGTATTGAAGTTCTAGACCATTGGTATGTTTTTGCTTTTGGCGGATTGGCTACCTTCCTGATTGCATTGATCACGGTAGCATATAAAACCTACGGTGCTGCTATATCCGATCCTACTGAAAGTATTAGGAATGAATAACTATTATATCAAATAAATAGCCTCATAATGAGGCTATTCTTATTTAGATTCTTTTACTGAGCATGTGCTAAAGCCAAATGGAGCATACAGAGGACAAAAGCTTACAAAACTTGTGAGAACAAAAACGCCAGCAAGAATAATTAGCACTAACCCTAAAGTTCCTGTTACAACATTGGTGAAATATAAATAAGCAACTACTGCAGCGATTATCAAACGAATAATTCTATCTGCTGATCCCATATTCTTTTTCATGGTATAATATTTAGTTAGAAAAAAATTCAATGAACAGAACTATACAGTATACTATGCTTATGCATATTATGCATATTCCTACCAGTTTAGCTGCCATTTCCCTATTCATGAGACCAAAGCTATTAACCAGGAATATCAAAATCAGTGACTATTGTCACAGCTCTTTTATTTCTATGCTATTTGTATGCTGTTGCACTTTTCTTTCAATTTCAAGCTTTTTCATTACGCGAGAAATTACTTCTCGGGCTGTTCCCAATTCATTGGCGATTTGCCTGTGTGATATTTTAATGGGATTCTGTTTAGTGAGTTTAGATTTCTCAATCAAATAATTGTAAAGTCGCTGGTCCAGTTTATCAAAGATGACATGACTGATTGTATCAAGAAGTTCACTATACCTCAAGTTATACTGCTCATAAAAAAGTGTGTTTATACTCGGGAATTGCTGAATCCAGCCATTCACCTTATCAACAGGAAGTAAAAGAACTCTCGTATTCTCCTCAGTGATCGCATGGATTTTACTGGGATTGTTTTTTAGACTTGCTGCGAAAGACATAATACAGCCTTCATTTGGGCGGATATAGTAAAGTAGAAGTTCTTTTTCTTTAAACCTTGAAAACACTTTAATTAGTCCACTAAGGACAATAGGTATGACCTTTACAAATTGTCCTTCTCTGAGTATCTCAGTGTTTTTTGGTATGTCCTTAATACTCGCAGTATCCTCAATTTTTTGAAGAAGATCTTCACTTAAAAAATGTAGTGACTGACGTATTTCATTCATCACTTAAATGTAACAAGTAAAAGAATGTACCTCTGTTAACCTTAATCGATTTCTGATTATACTATATCCTACTCTGATACGTGTATAGATCAAAGTAGCGACCTTCTTTGGCAATCAATTCGTCATGCGTACCTCGCTCTACTATCTGGCCATCTTCGATAACCAGAATCTGATCGGCTTTTTTGATGGTACTGAGTCGGTGAGCGATAACGAAGGTCGTTCGGTCTTTCATCAGTCCATCTAAACTCTTTTGAATAAAGGTTTCGCTTTCCGTATCCAAGTTAGAGGTAGCTTCATCCAGAATGATAACTTTTGGATTAGCTAATAATGCTCGAGCGATGGAAATTCGTTGCTTTTGACCGCCAGAGAGTTTAACTCCCCGTTCACCGATTACAGTGTTTAAGCCATCTTCAAATCGATCGGTAAATTCATTTACGTATGCACCTTTGACCGCATCCTGGAGTTCTTCTTCCGTTGCATCAGGTCTTGGAAAGAGAATGTTTTCTCGGATGGTTCCTTCGAACAGGAAATCATCCTGAAGGACAACACCCAGGTGTTTTCGATAGCTGGAAAGATTCACTTTGGTAATATCGTGACCGTCTATTGTCACAATCCCTTTTTTTGCGCTCAAGAATGTTGCTGCAAGACTGGCTGTAGTTGATTTACCAGAACCGGAACTACCTACTAATGCCGTAACAGAACCCGGAGGAGCTTTGAAGGAAATTCCTCTTAGTACCTCTTTACCTTCTTCATATGCAAAGGATACATTGTTAAAGGCGATATCTCCCTTCACCTTATCCAATACTATCGGACGGTCATCGGTCAAATCTTCAGGATCCATTTTCATGATTTCCTCTGTACGATCAAGTCCTGCAAAAGCTTCAGTAAGTTGACTACCGATGTTACTCATTTGGACGATCGGAGCTATCATGAAGGCCAGGAGGGAGATGAATGAAATTAACTCTCCTGATGTTAGGTCATTTTCAATCATGAAATAGCCGCCCATGGCCAGAATGCCTGCACTGGCAAATCCAATAAGGAAAGTACCGGAACTTGTTACCACTGCCGTAGCTGTCAAACTTGATTTCACATTTTCATACAATCTTCGGGCTCCATCCTCAAACGTTTTATTTTCTGATTCTTCGGCATTGAACCCCTTGATCACTCGGACCCCATTGAGTGTCTCTGTTAGTCGACCGGTAACTTCCGCATTGAGTTTACCCCGCTCACGGAAGATGGGGCGGATTCTCCCAAAAGCTTTTAGTGCAATAATCGCAAATAGACCTACCGGGACAAGTGTGAAAATCGTCATGGACGGACTGATATTGATCAGTAAAATCAAGGCGAGAACGGAGGTAATCGTACCGCCTATGAGTTGGACTAAACCGGTCCCAACGAGGTTTCGGACTCCCTCTACGTCGGTCATAATCCGGGATACAAGTGCTCCTGATTTATTATTATCAAAGAAATTGATTGGTAAGGAGAGGATTTTCTTTTGAACTTTTACCCGAAGTTCAGAGATGAGAAATTGTGCTTCTACACTTAATATCCTGGTTAATAAAAATGAAGATACAGCTTGTACGGCTAGTGAAATGACAATTACGATGACAATGAGCTTAAGCATTGCAAAGTCTTTGTTTGGGACGGCATCATCCAGAAGGTACTTGGTTGCAGCAGGTAGCACCAATCCTGCAGGTCTACTTATGATTATTAATAGCAGCCCAATGAATATGGTTTTTCTTCTTGGCCAGATGATGTTTCTGACTGCCCAGGCGAAGGTGACGTTTTTGTTTTTGCTCATTTAATTATGATGGTAGGTATATTAGAGATTTAATACTAACCTAAATAGATTAAAAATAATTCTCTGTGAATTTTATTGCTCGTTTTAAAAAGGTCAAATCTGGTTTTCTGAATTTTTGGAAATATCCTCAAGACTACAAGTATCAAGGTTTATCAGATGTCAATAGACTAAAAGATATTTTGATAATTGTCTTTTTAGAACTTCTTATTTTGGTACCTCTTGCCTTCATTATTGATGAAATGCAGAAAATTGGTTTGTTGAATTTCCCAGATCATAAACTAATGGACATGATAGATGGAATGTCAATTATCAGGGTGTTATTTATTGTGGTAATCATGGCGCCAATAATAGAGGAGGTACTATTTAGAGGTTTTATAACTTTTCAGCGATTTTATCCTGTCTTATTCCTCATTGCCATCTTAGGGGCTTTGGGAAAGAATAAGTTTAAGGCAATGCGAATAGCTAGGAGACTCTGGGAGATTTGCTTCCCTTTTCTTGTCATATTTTCAGTATTAATTTTCGGTCTTGCTCATGTCTGGAACTTTGAAGAACTAGTGAGTTTGTGGTTGATTCCTATAGCAGTTTCACCTCAATTGGTTGCAGGTTTATTTCTGACCTACGCTAGAGTAAGGTATGGGTTGATTTGGAGTATGATGTTGCATGCAACAGTAAACCTGACAGCTCTTGCTCTTCATTATTCCATTTACTAAGCCATTTCTTCTTACCTCGCACAATTCACACATTTATTGCTTTCAGGCATGAGAAGAATCCGACCGATTGGAATTGGCTGTTTGCATTTGATGCAAAGGCCAAAACCCGGTTTGTCAATGCTATCCATCGCCTGATGAAGTTTGCTGAGTTTTGCTTCGGCCTGACGAAGGGCTGACTCAGTGATACTTTTATTGTTGATGGCATCCATTCTGGAGATTCTTCCAATGGAATTGTCAAGCGTTACAGGTTTGGATTGTTCTTTATAATCTGCGATTAGTCCTTCAGTCTTGACAATCTCTTCAGCTATTTTCTGTTTGATTTCTTCTTCATTCATTGGTGCCAAGGTAGTCCTCTCTTACGGGAGCGAATACATCCATTAGTTTACAGTCGGTAATGGCCACACCAGAATGGGGAACATTGGATGGTATTACCGCTACATCTCCGGGCTTTAATCTTCTGGTTTCGCCATTTACAGTAAGCTCATATTCACCTTTCAATACGTTTGCTACCTGCTCATGTTCATGAGCATGTTCGGGTAGGGGACTGTTTGCTTTTACGTCCCAATAGGCAAAAGTCATTCGTTCGGTGTGAATAAAACGTACCTGATATCCAGGTAGAATTTCCTTAGGTACAATATCTTTTAGATTTTTAAATGACATTTTTATTCGTTTAAGCTTGTCCACATTCGCGAGGTTATCTCCCAGTTTCCTTCTTTATTCTTTTGATATATGGTGGTCGCATGGGAAGTAGACTCTTTGGTCATGGTGAATTCATTAAAGGTGAATGTGAAATTCAACGTTCCTTTTTCCAGTGAATAAGCCATTGAATCTGTTCCTTGCAAATCGATCAATTCGACTGCATACGTGTGAATGGTGGTCGTTGATCCATTATCCGGAAACCAATATTTTTCAATTTGCTCTATACCCTGCATGGGAAAAAGTCCACTGGGTACGATGGTAGCCTTTTCGTTGAAAAGACTCAGGATTTTTTGTCTATCATTATCTAACCACGCCGCTACATAATCCTTTCGAATCTGATCTACAGCATCTCTATCTTCATTGGAAAATTGTCTTTCTCCGGAACATGAAATCAAGAAACACAGGAGTGCAAGAGAAGTAAAATTTCTCATTTTTTCTTAGTTGGTTTTGGTTTTAGTGTTTTTGCAAATTCATGACTCTTTTTCAGGTACTCCACTAATTCATCTGTTTTTTTTAGCACGGAATCAGGTACATGCACATATCCTCTCATGGTGGCGCCATAAGAGATTGCAGGTCCGGCATTGTACTTATCCATAAATTCCTGTTTGTCATCTTCAGATAAACGAATGGCTACATAGCCTTCTTTCGCAACAAATGAATACATGTTGCCATTCATGGAAGTGTACGGCATGTTTTTGCCTTTTTGTTCAAGTCCTACAGCAGCTAATAGCGCTGAATAGCGCTGAAGTGTTTCCTCGGATGCTTCACTTTTAGCCATCAGTAAATAGTATTGGTTTTACCTACAAGTTAATCCAATACGTCATTTTAAGTATCAAGGCGTGGTTTTTTCTTCTCAAACCTATATCAGAAAATTGTTCCGTTCCGTAGTTGTCGGTATAGACAATAAAGAGGTCTGAAACAGGAGCAAATCGCCATTGGAAGCGCGAGTTGATGTTGATATTATCAATCTGGCTATTGTATTGAATGAAATTGGTAAAGAAAATGGATCTAGTGAGCGTTAGGTCCAGTCTTGGACCAATGAGCCAGAGGTCTGCATTGTTGTAATTTTCAGGAAGCCTGATACGATTGTAAATCATATTGACTTTTATATCCAGGATTGGTTGAAACCGATATCCTATAATAGCACCAATACTTTGCCTATTTCCATTGAAATACTCGCCTAAATAGCCATTCACTTGATAATTCAGAAGCTTCCGTTGGTCGGAAGTATAGGAAAAATTGAAACTATGGTAGGTATATCCAGTTAGCGCAGGGAGTTCTCTTCCGTCGGTTTGCGTTGGGTCAAATGGGTCGATCAGAAAAGTGTGATTTTGCTCAAGAGAAGCCGTTAACCGTCCGGTATTTGTTAGTCCTGAATTCAAATTCACCGCATATTTATGATCAGTTTTTTGTCCATCCACCGTCCAGATGTATTCAGCCTCTGCTTTCAGTTCGATCGAGTTGAAAAATCCACGAGAAGGGAAGAAATTTCTGCCAAAATCCGGATTGATGCGTATGATTCCCGGACGAGGAACAAAGCCTACTTCAGCGTTGTGATTTTTTCCCACATATACATGGGCCCAGCTTCCAATCCATTTTTTGGAAGAGTACCCAAGAAATCCGGTATGGGAGCCCTGCTGTGGTTTGGCTCCACTTTCATCAAAGGAGTGATGATACATCACTTTCCCATTCCATTTCCCATTACTTGAGGCGATATTGTAATCTACCCCGGCTAATCTATTCCATCCACTGTAAGGAGTGGTATCATTTTCAGCATAGCTTTCGAAAGTTTGTTTATTGACGAAAATGGCACCAATATTTGACCTTCCGAAAATTTTCCTTTGAATGGCACCTACGGTATAGTTGATACTAGGTAGGTTAATAGCATCGTCTTCAGCAGCCTGCATGTTAAGAATACCAATTCGCCAGTTGTTATCAAGCTTTCCACTTAATCTGGCTCCTGCATATATCTGATTTTGAATGTTCTGTCCGGTTGATTCATCCCTTGCAATACCAATTCTGCGGGAGAAGAAGGGCCTTGAATAGAAGGGGTGACCAAAACTTTCAAAAAGGTCTGCATTCTCCAGGAAGAATTGTCTTCGCTCAGGAAAAAACAGCTCAAATCGATTGAGGTCTGTTACTTGTTGATCAAGCTCTACCTGCGAGAAATCCGGATTAAATGTAAGGTCTAGATTAAGAGAAGGACTTACCGCTATTTTTGCATCCCCACCATAAGAAAAATCATTCATACGAGAGGGATCAATGGCTTCATTATCCTGTTGAGTACTTGCAGAGATATAAGGAATTAAAGACACATTCGGCCCTGATTTTTCGAGCGGTTCATCCCAAACCAGCTCCTTCATAAATGCCAAAGAGAGTATAAGGAAATTACGTGGAATTCGGGTCCACGTGGATCGTTCTCCCTGCTCTGTGTCTATGCGATAGAAATTGATGTTCCATCTGTCTGACCCTGGCTTAAACCGAAGCGTTTTGAATGGGATAGCAGCTTCAGCAGTCCAGTATCCCGGATATTGCTTGGCGTCAGCAAGCCACTTATTGTCCCAAGATAGGGCGAGATCATTTCCCCGAACACCACCATTGCTGATCAATCCTTCTCTTTGCACCCCAAATGGGTTGATACCGAATTGAAACGCATTCGTATTGTCCTGAAAAGGGTCTATCTCTATGGTGATACCATCAAAATTTCCACGATAATCTCTCCGTAGAGATGGGACAGCATATTCCCGATCTTCTGTTAGGTTGTACATTTTGGCGCTGACATACAGATAGGTCTCATCGTAGGTCATTCGGATTTCGACAGTGGAATTCGCAGGTGTTGAATCGTTGGGAAAGTATTGGGAAAAGTTTTCGATCACCTGTACATTATTCCATGCACTCTCATCAATGATTCCATCAATCTTGATAGCTTGATTTGTTCGAATGATGTGATAGGCATCTTCCTGAGCTGACAGCAAGAAAGGGGTAAGCCAAACTACCCAAAGGACTCTCTTCATTGAAAGCAAAGATATTTTTGTTTACAAATCAGAAAACTGTTTTTTGATGAATGGATTTTTTGGTTTTAAAAAACCGATTTAAATGTATCCTTGCAGAATAAGCTTTCTATGAATAGCCAAACAAATCCATGCATCGGTCGCAGCATACTTTTCTTGTGCAGATGATAGTGTTTCTGCCTCCCAGTTGGATACTTGTTGGTTTTTAGAAATGCGAGACTCGAGGAATACGGCAGCTAGTTTTTTAACCCCCATGTGTTTCACTCCTAATTCTTTTACGACATCATTCAGGTCTACAAAATTCTTATGCTTGAATTTGCGAGCCCGATTTAAATCCTTCAAATCATCATCGATGCTGATTCCTAGTTTGAGAATTGAAGGGTCTGCCATATAATCAAATAAGGAAGAAGGATAGCCCATGTTGTTTAGCCTAAAAAGATAGGCATCATCCATGGTTGAAATTTGCACCATAGCGGTGTGATTGTATTCACCTTTATTAAACGTTGGTTTTTTTTCTGTATCAAACCCAACCGTGTCAAACTTCCTTAATTCTTTGATGGCGTCTTTACATTCATCCTCCGTATTTAGCGTATGAATTTCTCCTTCGAAAGCCAGGAGCGGAAGAGCGCGCATATCTTCCTTCGTGATATGTTCAGCAAACTTACTATTCACCTTTTCCAGAAAGCTTTTTGATTTTATACCCGGTATAGGCTACTAGTATCGTCATAAATGGACTGATGATGTTAAAGAAGCAGTATGGAAGGTAGGTGCCTGTTGAAACTCCAAGTACACTCGCGTGATATGCCCCACATGTATTCCAGGGTATTAGAACAGATGTTACCGTTCCGGAATCTTCAAGTGATCGACTTAGATTCTCAGGTGCAAGTCCTTTTTCTCTGTAGGTATCAGCATACATCCGGCCAGGCACAACAATAGCCAGGTATTGATCTGAAGCAGTAGCATTAAAGAAAATACAAGTTCCAACTGTCGAGGAGATCAAGGAACCTGTTGATTTAACTTTTGAAATAATGGCAGATGCAATTCGCTTAAGCATGCCAGCTCCTTCCATCACACCCCCAAAAATCATTGCAGATAGGATCAACCAAATGGTTCCTAACATTCCTGACATGCCAGAAGCACTTAGCAGACCCTGATCATCAAGGAGTTTATTTCCCGTTGTGAAGGAAATGTCACCAAACATGGCCTGCATAGTACCAATAAATGAATTGGTCAGCCCTGGCGCAGAATTTGAAAATGACTCGTATAAAATTCCATCGAAAGATGCGGTCGATGCAACTTGATCAACCAATTCAGGTTGAAATACTAAAGCGAAAATCGCACCCAGTAAGGTCCCTATGAGCAAGGCAGGGAGTGCCGGCATTTTTTTAACTATTAATACAACAACTACAACAGGGACGATGAAAAGCCATCCTGAAATATTAAATGTGCCATCGATTGCGGAGAGAATGGCTTCTTTTCCTTCGATAGCACCATCACTGGAATTAGTAAAGCCGATGATAAGAAAAATGAGCAGTGCCAAAATGATTGAAGGCACGGTTGTAATGGTCATGTAGCGGATATGTGTAAACAAATCCGTTCCAGCCATTGCAGGTGCCAAGTTAGTCGTATCAGATAGCGGTGACATTTTATCACCAAAATATGCTCCGGATAAGATTGCTCCGGCAACCAGACCCTCGGAAATGCCAAGAGCCTGACCAATGCCAATTAACGCAATACCTACAGTAGCAGCTGTGGTCCAGGAACTTCCAGTAGCAATAGAGACTATCGAGCAAACGATGCAAGCTGCAACAAGGAAAATTGTGGGATTCAATATTTGCAAGCCGTAATAGATCATGGCTGGAACCACACCGCTTAGCATCCAGGTACCGGCAAGTGCCCCGATTAAAAGTAAGATGAGGATGGATGCCATTGCTGAACTGATGCTTTTGACAATTCCATCCTGAATTTCCTGCCATTTGTATCCAATTCTTATGGCGACAAGGGTGGCGACTCCTGCTGAAAGAATGAGAACTATTTGGTTAGATCCACCAAGTGCTTCACTACCGAAAATGCCGACATTGACAACCAGTATTAAGATTAGGAAAATAATAGGTATAAATGATTCTAATAAGGTGGGTTCTCGCTTTGTTGTCATAGGGTGTTCTTTCACGGACCCTCGAAAATAGGGCTTTTCGTAAAATAAGGACAACTAAAACTTCTAATATCCCAATTTCTTACTGGAAACGGTGGTGGAGGTATGTAAATCTACTCCCAGGCCCAACATGGTTCCCTATGATAGGCTCCCGCATTTGTTATTTGCAGCTGGTTAGAACCATCGCTATTCATCAATATATGTACTCCTTTATTCTTTTCTGAGTGAAACGTAAGAAGTAGGCTATCGATTATAACAATAGCAGTACTTACGATGCTTTTTTCAGGAAGTCGATGGTGGAACAGTCCACTTTGGCTTTCAAGGCATGAAGTATATTATATAATCCAAAAAATGTTCTGTTGAAATAGATAAAGTGCCTTGAACCTCTTGCTTGTAACCGATTCATTTCCGGATCTTTCGAGATAGCCTCTCCCTTCATGTATATTTCAGCAAAGTAAGAATCATCGCTGAAATCGAATACTCCTTCATTAAAAGGACGAGACAATAGCTTGATGAGATCCGTGAACATAGCAGTCACAATTTTTACATCTTTTTCAGAATCAGTCGGTCGTATGATTTCCAGCTCTTTAAAAAGTTCGTTTACTCTTTCTGGATTATTTAATACGTCATAGCTGGCAAGTTCAAAATAGGCTTCATAGAAATCATCAGGTATGTGTTTAATACAACCAAAATCAATGACCCCCAGGTCGTTTTTTTCATCAATGATAAAATTTCCAGGATGTGGATCAGCATGCATCATTCTCAATTCATGCATTTGAAACATGTAGAAATTCCACAGGATTTGCCCTAAGCGGTCTCTTTTTTCCCGACTTTGTTCTTTTTTCATCCAGGCACCGATAGGCTCACCTTCCAGCCAACTCATGGTCAAAATTTGAGGTGCAGATAAATTAGGATAATAGTTGGGAAAGAAGACTCCATCCATTTTATCACACTTTTCAGCGAAATTCATGGACTGTTTTAATTCCAAAGCATAGTCAGCTTCTTCCAGAAGTTTACCTTCAACTTCCTTCATATATGGCTCTACTTCCTTACCCTTCACATTCATTAGTTTGAGGGCAAAGGGTTTAGCTAGCTTTAGGTCACTCTTAATACTATCTCCAACGCCTGGGTATTGAACCTTTACGGCTAATTTTTCTCCGTTGAGTTCCGCTTTATGCACTTGACCCATGGATGCTGCGTTGCTGGCTGTTTTTCCAAATGAATCGAATATCTGATTGGGTTCTTTTCCTAAATTTTCTATGAATGTCTTTTTAACCAACGGATAGGAGAGTGGAGGGGCGCTGTATTGCGCCATGGCAAATTTGTCAGAATATGCTTTTGGAAGTACATTTTGATCCATGCTTAAAAGCTGAGCCATTTTTAGTGCACTTCCCTTAAGCTCGCTCAACGAGTCGTAAATGTCTTTCGCATTTTCACTGTCTAATTCTTCTTTATCAAGCTTGCCTTTAAAGGCTGCTTTACTGTATGCTTTAACATAGTTGGCACCAACTTTTGCGCCTGTCGTAACGAACTTACTTGCCCGTCTTACTTTTCCAATTGGAATTCGGTCTAATTCTTTAGCCATTATGCTGGGGCTTTAGAAAAGCCCATTTTTTGTAAGAAAAATTTACTTAAGTCTAGTATGGAATCTAATGCGGGTAGCTCTCCTATATCAAACGCCGTTCTTGTGGTTTTTTCTATAAATACGTCCGTATCACTTGCACTTGCTGAATCGTCTTTGACCCAAAAGATTAACGTTGCGACAGAATGAGACCATAAAACTTGCTTGTAGGCAGATTGCGTAATGCTTTGAGCTTTATCAGGTAAAAATTGAAAATTTTTGGCCCAGTCAATATCCGAATCTGTAATTACCTTTTTTGCTCCTTGAAGCTCAGGCAATTCATATGGTTTTTTGTTTTCAAGCTTATATAAGATGTATGACCTGTCAGGCTTAACAATCTCCATTAATGTATACAGGAATGATAAGTGTTTTTCACGTCCATCCATTTCTTCGAATTCAGGATCATTTTGAATCACTTTCAATGTTCGTGAGAAATAATCCTTCCAGATTGATTTTTCAATATTTTTTAATGAACCGTAATACTTATAAAAATCCTCATCTGATATTTTTAAATATTTGGTGAATATTCTTACTGTTTCAGGGATTTTACCCTCTTCCAAAAGGTAATCTTGAAAGCCTTTTTGGATGGAAGATGCAGATATTGATTTTTTTGCCATTACATTTCATGTTTGTTTTGATTTAACCAAATAGATTGGTAGAAGGTTTTATTATTTTCAACTTATTTTAATTCGCTATTACGTTATAAGAAAATAGTACTATTCATTCAAAATAGTCATCTTTAATTCATGCTCCGCCTTACTTTAATATTTATTCACCTTTGTCTGTTAGTAAATCTGACTTTTGGAACTGACATTAAAGTAGAACAGGCACGAACACTAGAGGTTCTATGGTATACATCTACGCCTTTTATTGAAGAAGATAGTAGGGGAAATGTGGTTGGGATTGAACCACAGATGTTCGAGCTTTTTCAGGATTATATGCTTAATATGAAAGGAGAGAGGGTGAATGTCGTATTTAAGAAAGCGAAAAATTTTGTCAATATTCTAGACGTAATGAGGCAAAATAGTAATCCAAACGCTGTTGGAGCTTCAGCACTTTCCATTACTTCTGAACGTAAACAATTTGCTCAATTTACAGAATCTTATTTGCCGGATGTTACAGTTCTTGTATCTAGTAAAGGTACCCCAATAGTAGATGCAAGAGAAGAGAAAACAGGGATGCTACAATCTCTTGATGCAATTACAATTAAAGGAACCAAATATGAAGCTCTGCTTGAAAATTTGAAAGAGGAAACCGGTGTAAATTTTGAAACTATTTTTATAGAAAGCGATCAAAACATTATTGATGGGATTCTTTCAGAATCTAATAGATTCGGGTTCATTGATTTACCCATTTATCTAATCAGGATAGAAGGAGGAGAGCAATTGACACGGCAAAATTTCTTCACTCACATTGGGCAAGGTTATGCTTTTATGATTCCTCAAAATAGTGAATGGAAAGATGATTTGAATGAATTTCTAATGGATCCTAACTCTCAGGTAGCTATCTCGAAGATCATCTCTGATTTTCTTGGCGAGGAACTTTATGAATTTATTGAAAATCTCTACGGTGATCCTGAATTGAGTACATCCATTCTAACCAAAGAGAAGGAATTGCAATTAGAAATGCTGAAGAATGTAAATCTTCGATTAAGTCAGGAAATTGCTGTTCGCAGAATATTGATTGTTAGTATCAGTGTTGTTACCATCTTTCTTTTTGCGATCGGATATTTATTTTATAAAAACCAGAAAAACACAAATCTCCTAATTGGTCAGAAAGGTCAAATTGAAGAGCAGGAGCAAGACATACGCCAAAAAAATGAGCAACTCATGAATAGAAATGCTCAACTAGTTGCTTTAAATGAAGAAAAGAATAACCTCGTGAAGATTCTAGCGCATGATATTCGTTCACCTGTTAGTCAAATCATTATGATAACGGATATCATCAATAAAAATATTCAACGTGATTTAACGGAGACAGAGCAAAAGATGCTTGGACAGGTAACCGTAAGCGCCGAGCGAATTAATAACATGGTATCTAAGATTTTGGATGTCGATGGGTTGGAAGAGACGCGAATAAAGGTATTGCAGGAACGTGTTGATGTCCGTTCCATAATGCGTGATGTAGCTCAGCGATATAGGCCCATTGCCGCCAACAAAAACATCGACTTATCGGTAGAATTCTGTGAAGATCACAACATCATCAGAACTGATCACCTGCTTCTTTTGCTGGTCTTGGAGAATTTGGTTTCAAATGCAGTCAAGTTTTCTGATTCAAATACATCCGTGGAACTAGTTTCCGAATGTAATTATGATAATGTAGTGTTTAAAATTACTGACGAGGGTCCGGGTTTTTCGGAAGACGACAAGAAAAAATTGTTTAACAAATTTCAAAAACTAAGCGCTAAGCCAACGGGTGGAGAAGTTTCTACCGGGCTGGGACTATCCATTGTGAAAAAATACGTACAGGACCTTGGTGGTAAAGTCTGGGTAGAGTCTGAGGAGGGCAAGGGCAGTACTTTTTTTGTGAAAATCACTGCTTAAATTAAAATCAATTCAGCTACTTCCTCACCTACCAGACTTCCAATAGCGACACCCATACCACCAAGACGAATTCCGATCGTCACTTTATCAGAAACCCTCTTCACTATTGGAGATTTGTTAGTTCCAAAGGCCATAATTCCCGACCACTCCATTTCTATTTGAAACGATTTTCCTGGTAGAATAATATTACCTAAGTCGTCAATTAGTTTTTCTTTGATTTTCTCGTTTACACCGAACGCTGTTGTTGTTTCTTCCTCTATTGCAATGTTTCTGGCACCACCGAAGAGTAGTTTGCCATAGTAGTCGCGGAAATAGTAATACCCTTCTTCATAATGGAAGGTCCCTTCGAAAGGAAGTTTCGAGTCAGGTATGATACTCATCACGATTCCTCGTCCAGGGGATAAATCATATTCACCCATAAGTAGTTGCTTGGAAAATGCGTTTGTACAGACTGCTAGCTTTTTGCATTTGAAGACAATTTCATTGCAAATAACATCCACTTGGTTTTCTTGCTCCTTGATATCAGTCACCTCACAACCCGTGTGAATTTGGATCCCTAATTCAGCACAATATTTCCAAAGTGTGGAAATCAGCTTACCTGTATCAAGCTGCCCTTCAAGGTGATTTTCTATTAGGTGATACGTATTTGCAAATCCAAATTTTGAAATCTTATTATTTGATGTTTTGAATACATCTGTTTGAAAAAACGGATAAAGTAGCTCATTTATGACAGGAATCTGTTCAACAATATTCGACTGCTCTTCAAAAATCAACTCATACCCACTTTTGGTCTGTATGTCAATCATACTTCTTCCCAGCCTTTGACAAGTTTTTTGCAAGCCATCCCATCTTTTCTCAACCAGTTGAACCATTCCTTCCGGGCCAAGGGTGTTTACATCATTTAAAAGCTCCGATATGCTTCCAAAGCAAGCAAATCCGGCATTTTTCGTACTTGCTCCTGTGGGCAACACACCTCTTTCCAGGACCGAGACAGTTAGCTCCGGAGATTGTTCTTTCAAAGAGGCCGCTGCTGATAGCCCTGTGATACCTGCACCAATAACGATTACATCGGGACTTAGAAATGATTGTTTTTCCCAAAGGCTATTTTTCATACTTAAGTTGCTTACAATAAAAGTGATTAGTTTTAAGATCGCCTAAAACTACTGGAATCATGAAAAAGATCTATCTATTTTTTGTTAGCTTAATTGTTATTAATTGTGCGATTGCACAGCAATGTGAATCATTCAGCGAAAAGAAATTTCGGGGTGTGGTTAAGAGCATGAAAAAGTATAAAACGGACAAGGGGAGATTGATAGGCTCTGAGCGATACTTGTTAGGAACTTGCTTTTCTTCGGCTCAAATGTATGAGATGGCTTTAACCTTTGATGAAGATCCGCTGAGGGGGGAATTCTTAAAGAAATATGCTTATTCAATTACGGATTATGCACAGATAGCTTTGGTTTTTGAATCATTTGAAAAAATGTATCATGCGCTAAATATCTATGAAGAGCTAAGGCCTCAAATTCTTAAGAAGCGATTTTCAGGTATTGCCAGTCATGCGGAGGCGATGGAAGAAACGGAGTTTTCTAATAGGTTGGAGCTCGTGAAATTTGAAAACTATTCCAGAGATAAAAAGGATAGAATCAGGGTTCTTTTCGGAAGCAGCTTTTTAAACCTCAAGCAAGTTGAGACACTCATGGATGAGTTTGATTATACGCGTGATAAGATATGGACTGTCAAGTTACTTTATCCACGAAGCACGGAAAAAGATCAGTTTTATCAACTTGCTAAATCTTTTGAATATCGACGGGACAGGGATGAGGTTTTAGCACTAATGGACTAGTGGGTGTATTTTATCCTCAACACATCCACCTTGATTTTTGCGGATTGAAGAAATTCCAGCCAAAACAATTGTTGTGCTGACAACTGATCATTTGGGGACTTTACTTCATAGAAATGATAATCACTTTCATTCCAAATGAAGAGATCAGGAAAGCCAGCACTATTTTCCTTCATGTTTTTAGACATCTCCAGCAGTACTTTTTTTATCCCTTTGAGCGGTAATTTTTCTACCATTACCGTAATGGCTGGTAGAAGTGATTCATGCCAGGTTACAAAACGATTAGCTATTCCATATTTTTCATCATAGATAGACTGTAAATGTTTTAATAGCTGATTCCTGGATTTGAATTTCTCAAGCAACTCAGTAATGGATTCTAATCGAGATTCGAAAAACTTAGCATCATTGAGATCAGAAGGTTGTCTCTGAAGAGGATGATGAAAAGAACCGTGGCTTGTATCAAAAATTACGGACCAAAGGGTAAGACCAAATATTCCTCGCCAAAGAAAATTTTCAGCATGTACACCATTCCATCCTTGATCGAAGTAATATTCCAACACTGCTTGCTCCACCCGGTTCTCAGGATTTGGTATTTCAATAGAAGGTGCGTTTTTTAACCGTTCAGTCATACTGCGATTTATCCGTATTCCTTTTCTATTCAGGAAATCCGTTGAAAAGGTGATTTCTGTGGCATTTTGAGGATTTTCTGCCATTTGATTCGCCATTGAAATGGCCTCATCTTTATCACCAAGTTTATCTAATAGCCTAACCTGCCTTTCTCTTGACGGTGATTTAGAAGTCAGTGAATAATGAAAAAGCGCTTTGTCATACAGTTGAATTTGCTCAAAGTGGTAGGCGATTTTTAAAAGCAATTTCTCAGCAGACTTGGCGGATCTTGGAAATGAAAGCCAGGTCTCCCATGGCATATCTTCAATATAATCGGCTAAGGGGAGGTTAGCTTCCTGCAGCTCATAGATCATACGCTTTAATTGGGAAATGTGCATGACCGAAAGAGCCTCATCTCTGGATTTAAACCATGGCTCGAAATTGCTTTCATCAAGATCTTCGACTTTTATGTTTCCCACATCTCTGATGACAAAGTCAGTCATTCTACCACCTCTATGTCCAAAAAAGAGGAGTTTGATAAAATCCACTTCCTCATTTTTCAGTACCTCCGCGATTTCTTCAGTTTCATGGACGATTTGAATTTCCTGCTCAGTTAGTTCTTCCAGAATTTCAGCTTTCTTTTGAGAAGGAAGGATAAATTCAAACAGGTTGACTAATTCCGATTTGGTAAATAAGCGAAATTGATTGGGGTCATCGCTTTCATTTATTCGAATGAATCCCTGATGCATGAGTTCCTCCTTGGCATCATGTACATCCGGTATTTCCTGATAGGAAATTTTATTGATTCGAAAGAAGTCTCCTCGTCTGTTGGAAAACCTTAAATAGAGGCATTTCGCTTGCTCAGACAAATCCCGGAATGATTGATAGAATAGATGCTCAGGCTTATCAAGGATATGATCATACTGTTTTTCAACGAATTCAAGTACGTAGTTAAAATAATCTAAGTAATACTTTTCAGGCAGTATGATTGGATCATTTTTAGGCATTTGAATTTGAAGGAGATTGATTAGTTATCCAATATCCGAAGCTTAGCAAAGCTCAAAAGTAAGGTCTTTTCACCCGCCTTCTCAAAATCAACTTTGGCTTTTTTATTAGCTCCTTGTTCATCAATATTAGTCACTACTCCAAAGCCAAATTTCGGATGTTCTACTTTCATTCCCTCGGCTAGATTTGAAGTGTCACTCGGCTCAAAATCTGCACTTGGTTTATGATTTACTTTAGCTGCAAACCGTTTAGTTGTATTCTCTTTTTTGAGATTGGAGACAAAGTTTTTGGTGACGTAGTTAATACCCGGCGAGGCTGTATCTTTTGAAGAAAACTTACGATTGACTTTAATAAACTGTGGGTCCACTTCTTCAAGAAATCTACTTGGCTCACAGTTTTTAAGTCTTCCAAAACGATATCGATTGAGCGCATACGTCATGAAAAGCTTTTTCTCTGCTCGTGTGATAGCTACATAAAAAAGACGCCTTTCCTCTTCGAGATCCGCTCTGCTGCTTAGCATCATCTGAGATGGAAAAAGTTCTTCTTCCAACCCAACGATAAACACATATGGAAACTCAAGGCCTTTGGCCATGTGAATCGTCATGAGTGTCACGGCATCATCATTTTTCTTGTTACGGTCTTCATCTGTCAGAAGCGCTACATCTTGCAGGAAGGCTCCCAAACTCTTGTCTTCCCGTTCCGGGTCGTCGGTAAATTCTTTGATGGCGTTGAGGAGTTCCTGAGTATTCTCATACCTGCTCATTCCCTCAATGGTTTTGTCTTCGTAAAGTTCCTTTAAGAGGCCAGAAGTTTTAGCAATTTGAGCTGCCGTATCGTAAGCATCTTTCTTCTCGTCCGTAAGTCTGAATGATTTGATTAGCGTAACGAAGTTTTCTACCTGTACACCTCCTTTACCACCGACATATGAGGTGGCTTTTTCCATGATTTCCCAGATGGTTTTGCCCTCTTCGTTTGAGGCCACTACCATTTTATCAATGGTGCCAGGCCCGATCCCTCTTTTTGGAAGATTAATGATTCGACGCATAGCAGTCTCATCATTTGGATTTACTACGTATCGAAAGTAGGCTAGTAAATCCTTGATCTCTTTGCGCTGATAGAAAGACAAGCCACCTACAATTCGGTACTTGATGTTATTTCTTCTCAAGCCTTCTTCAATCGCTCTTGATTGACTGTTGGTTCGGTATAGGACGGCAAAAGATTTGTCAGAGCAATGATTTTGCATTTTTGTCTCAAAGATGGCAGACGCAACCAACTTACCTTCTTCATTGTCAGAGGTTGCTTTTATGAGCTCAATCAGGTCACCGTCTTGATTATCTGTCCAGACGTTCTTTTTTAGTTGAGCAGTATTTTTACCAATTACTGCATTTGCCGCATTCACTATCGTTTTAGTTGATCGATAGTTTTGTTCAAGACGAATGGTCTTCAGATCCGGATAATCCCTTTCAAAATTTAAAATGTTTTGGATGTCAGCGCCCCGGAAAGCATAGATACTTTGCGCATCGTCACCTACCACACAGATGTTTTGCCTCACTGCCGCCAGCCTTTTTGCAATCAAGTACTGTGAAATATTGGTATCCTGAAACTCGTCAATCATGACGTAGTGAAAGCGTTGCTGATACTTGTTCAGTACATCTGGATGCTCTTGAAATAGGATATTGGTATTGAACAGAAGATCATCAAAATCCATTGCATCAGCAGCAAAACATCTTTCTGAGTAAGCTCGATAGATTCTGCCCATCTCCGGTCGCATGTTTTGCGTATCATCCTCCAGGTAAATCGGATTATTGATATACTCTTGCCATGATACCAGTCTGTTTTTGGCACCAGAAATACGATTATAAATGATGTTGGCTTTGTAGACTTTATCGTCCAGATTGAATTCTTTGACGATGAGTTTTATGAGGGTCTTGGAGTCATCGGTATCGTAAATGGTAAAATTGCTGGGATAGCCTATTTTGTTGGCTTCAGCTCTTAAAATTCGGGCAAATACAGAGTGAAAAGTGCCCATCCATAGATTCTTGGCATCACTGCCGACCATCTGCTCGATTCTTTTTTGCATTTCACGAGCTGCCTTGTTAGTAAAGGTCAGGGCCAAAATGTTGAATGGATCGACTTTGTGCGCGCGAATTAGGTGGGCAATTCGAAAGGTGAGCACTCTTGTCTTACCCGAACCAGCACCGGCAATGATCATGCTCGGTCCTTCTACATTTATAACACCTTCTCTCTGTGGGGGATTAAGTTGATCGAGATAATCTGCCTGCGCTTCTGCCATTCGGCAAATCTATCTGTTTTGGTTAAAAATATTTTGAGATAAAAAGGTTTCAACCAACAAAATGAAAAATCTTGTTGAGTACAATAAAGCCCAGGAATGCAAGGAAAATGGTAACCTCAATGATTAAAATGATATTGCTAGCTCTAAAAAATGGCTTTTTCACAACAGGGACGGTAGAACGCGGATTTAATTTTTAAAGAATAAAAATAGCAACATTAATTAAATGCTATCGCAATGTTAAAAATAGGTGTATCAAATAAGAAAGAAAATTTTGATTCTTATTCCATAGAAAGCCTTATTCATAAAATTTGAAGACTGATTAAATGCTTGAAATTCAGTATCTTGATCAGACATAACCAACTTAACTATTCTTAATTATGGATTTTTCTTCAATCAATTGGCTGGCAGTTGTGATAGCAGCTGTTTCAGCATTCGTAGTGGGTGGACTTTGGTACGGTCCTATTTTTGGAAAAGCCTGGATGGCTGAAATGGGGTACTCAGAGGATGATTTGAAAGACGCAAACATGGTCAAAATCTATGGCACTGCGTTTGTCCTTGAGTTTATCATTGCCCTACAACTGGCGCTTTTCCTCAATCATGGAGATACGTCACCATCGATTGGACAGGGAGCTGCCTACGGTTTTCACATTGGCTTCTTTTTTATCGCATTGTCAATGGGAGTAAATGCGTTGTTCTCCAGAACTTCACTTAAACTTTGGTTTATTAATGGGTTTTATTTTGTAGTACTCTTAACCTTGATGGGAGTGATTTTAACTGCCATGTAGGAAGTAATAATTATACAGATATAAGATTTACCATTTTCTTTGACTTAGTCGGAGAAACTGGTAAATGTCTTACCGTCGAATCGGAATAGACCGGTACTTCTTGTACCTATCCAAAAGTCCCCATCGATATCTTCAAGGATAGACCAGACAGCTTGATTGTTCAGCCCATCTCTTGTTGTGAAGTTGGTGAAGTATTGGCCATCATATCGACAGATACCCCCATTTCCACCGAACCAAATATTCCCGTTTTTATCTTCTATGATTCTTGTAATGGTGTCAAAACATAATCCATCAAACTCTACAAAGCTTTTGAATGTCTTTCCGTTATACCGATACACACCTCCCCAATTGCTGAACCAGATGTTTCCGTTTTTATCCTGTAAGAGCGGCCAAGCCCATCGATGACCCATTAGCTCTTTTAATGGAAAATTGACAATCGAATTACCATCATAGCGATATACACCATCATTAACCCTTCCCCCAAACCAAATATTCCCTTCATTATCTTCTAATATATACTCCACATTATTTGTATCACTCATAAAGCCTTTTCCGCTTTCGTTGATTGGAAAATGAGTGAAGGATTTTCCATCATAGGTATAGACACCATCAACTGTAGCTAGCCACAGTTTTCCAGTACTATCCTGCATGATATTGAAAATATCAGGACTATTTGATGGCCTACTGGTTTCTGAATCAATTTCAATTTTATAAAATGATGTACCATCATAGATACTAAGACCGGCCTTGGTTCCGACCCAAATTTTACCATCACTGTCTTCCAACATACAGTATACTCCATTGCTGGCAAGTCCATTCCTTGTTGTGAACTGGGTGAATTTTTTTCCGTCAAATTTATAAACACCCTCTCCGGTGGAGCCAAACCAAAGGTTACCTCCTTTGTCTTGCAAGCTTGAATTAATGTTGTCACTAGCTTGAGAGCCAAGCGTTTGTTTTAGTTTAGGCAGATTATTAGCGGGTGTTACTTTGCTTTTTTCCTCAGCTTTTTTTGACTGGCTTTTCTTTGCTTGTCGTTCACAAGAGCTTATGCAAATGATTAATGGTACTAGTAAGGCACAGATGAATAGCCGCTTAATCATTGTCTCTTATGATAAATGCTGAAAATTTTGCGTGGAACTTAACCCAACGAAATTTTTGGTCATTTGGGTGTATGTATTTCCACAAAAACAGGCGCTTGTTCAAATAAGGTATCAGTAGTAACCTGTGTGATCTCACCAGTTTCATAATCCATTGTGAAGATGTCAAAATTCATCTTACCATCCTTGCCACCAGAGTTAGCATCAAACGCAATCATGTTTCCATCAGGAGACCAGGAATGCCAGCCAACCAGGATAGAATCCGGTGTTAGCTTCTTTAGGCCAGTACCATCGGGATTGATTTGGAAAAGATATGATCCGCCTTGTTGTTTTGAGTGATAAGTAATAATGTTTCGATTAGGTTCCCAGAAGGGCGGGCCAGCATGGTAACTGTACCAATCTGCTGTGGTGTCTCCTTTTGGATAATAGGTTAGTTGTCTTAAGTTGCTACCATCTACGCCAACAATATACAGTTCATCCTGATAGCCTATGTTAGGGCGAAAACGTTTCTCTGATCCTCTGAATACAATCTCTGATCCATCAGGCGAAAAGGATGGATCGCTGTAGTAGGAGAGGCTGGTATAGACTTTTTTTACAAGTTCACCGGATCTATTGATGATATAGAAGGCGCTATCGCCTTGTACTCTGGGATTTACAATGATCTCTTCTCCACTTTTTCTGGTACTCATCCAGCTATCTTTTAGTTGCGGCCCGCCAATCTTTGAGTGTTCTATACCATAAGCATCTGTTGAGTAGAGGAAGTAACACCTGGCGCAAGTGTCTTTGTCAGAGATATAGAGTACGTCTGAACCATTCGCAGAATACGTCCATTCAACGCCTGAAAGGTTGGTAATATTCCTTGCTTCAGAGCCATCAGAGTTCATGCTGAACACCTCATAGTTATCTCCTTCCTGATCAGTCCATACATTATAGGCAATGCGATAATTATTGGTTTCAGCTTCTTCATTAGTCGGTTGTTGACATCCAAATAAGATAAGGAGGACAATACATAAATTGATCTTTTTCATTTTTAGTCGATGTTTAATATCCATTCTGCGATCTCTTCACGTTTTGGAGATTTGGTGATTTTTCGTTCTTCAGAACCATCAGGCTTTATAATATGGATATCGGTTTGTTCATTTTGGGTTGAAGTAAACGCGATCCATTCTCCATCCGGAGACCACCTCGGCCAGCGATTGTCATTCTCATTCGTTATTTGTCTGGTCCCTGTGCCGTCACTATTGATAATGAATATATGACAACCACCCTCAACGCAACCATGAAATACAACCTGACTTCCATCAGGCGACCAATCGGGTAACGCGTCAAATCCTTTCTTATCAGTCAACCTTGTTTCAACTTTTTTTACCAGGTCATAAATAAACAACTCTCCATTTCCGGTTATATCTGTAGAATCTGGGGAGGTAATTTGCCTGCTAAAAACGATTCGTTTACCATCAGGTGAGAATTTTGCCGAGAGTTCCCAAAAATCATTGGAAGTAATTCGTGTCTCTTTTCCATTGGCATTTATATAATAAACCTCAGGTTTTTCACTGTCCTTATTAGAAACGTACACAACACTTCCATCTTCTGTAATGTCCATACCGCCTTCTTTGTATTCCGTTGCAATGAAATCAGAGATATCACCGGATTTGACATCATATTTTTTCAGATCCGGAGTGGTTCCTTTAAAATCCCGAAAGTAGATAAACTGGCCGTCCTTGGAAGGAGCCAAACCGTAAACATAGTATGAAGTATCACCAAACAATTTCGTTGGTTCATTGATTAGATCAGTTTTGTAAACCTCCATTTCCTGAATATTAGCATCCGTGACGTATACAAGCGAGTAAGATTTTGATTGCTCGCTACATCCATTGATACCAATGCAAATAGGGATTAATAAGATCCTCAGATATTTCATGTTCTTATGATGATTGGTTAATAGGAATTATCTCCAGATTCCTAATATAAACCCAATCAAAGTGAAATACACAACAATGTAACCTCCATTGATCAGCATGTAGCGAATAGATTTTTGCTCATACATGGCAATGATGACAAAGATCATTGCTGCCCAACCGAATCCTGTAAGAAATCCTGCTGTTGTTCCCCAGACCCAATCTGTGTTTGAATCTCCCAGAAAGAAGGCCATGTTGTAACAAATGATGACGGACAATATGGTGGAAATACCGTAGATTTTTCCAATATTGATGTCTTTAAAATCATCATCTGTTTTGTTGTTTTCACTTTTCCAGGCATTGTAAAACAAAGCCGGTGAATACCAGATTGCACCTACTATAAGATTAGCGATAGCTGCTACAAACACAGCCCAGTGGTTGATGTTCATGTCTTCCATACGTTTTTTAGGATAAAAGTAGGTGGTGCAGGAGACTCTGTATTGGAAAAAATTTACCTAAGAGGAATATAGTTGAGGTCAGGCCCCTTTTCGGAGAGATATTGTTGTGGATTATACCCGGAGAAGGTTTTAAACTCATTGATGAAATGCGCCTGATCGTAGTATCCGCAATCAAGAGCGAGTTGAGTCCAGTTGATGGTTTTGATTGATTCGAGATCTTTCACCACCTTCTGAAATCGCATGATTTTTTGAAAGCCCTTCGGAGTGAGGCCTAGGTATTTCTTAAATAGCCCAATGAAATGTTTTTGGCTATATCCACTGTTTTCAGATATCCATTTCAGTGTTCCAGCTTGGGGGTTAGAGGCAATGAGATTAGAAGCACGTATGATAGCCTCCGGTGGGCTTTGGTCCAGTAAGTGCCGTTTCAAAAAATGCTCGGTTATGGAAAATTTAGTTTGAACTTCTTCAGTGTTGAGCAATTGCTCTCTTAGAGAATGGATTTGAAAAAAGACATCTGCGTCTATGACCTGACTTTTTGTTTGCTCCGAAGGATGATGAATAAACTGAAAGGCGCCCGTAAAAGTAAAGTTGATCACCAGCATGCTGGAGTTGATCCCTCCGGCATCTATGGTAAGTAGTTCACTTCTAGCTCCCGAGAACCAATAACGTTTACAAACCTGCTTAGCAGTCAGGTCAATATTATCGAAGATGCGCTTCGGTGTTTCTGTGAGATCAATAATCAGTGTCTGGCATCCATCTGGAAGCAAACGTTCCTTTTCATAATCCGGACTGTAGGCATCAAAATAAGCAATTGATTGAATATGTAGGGCTAATTGTCCTTCTGGTATGTGACGGTGAAAATTCATTCGTTTGGATACAAGGCTCTAGGAATGGTCATGATTTCTGTAGCTCTTCCATCAATATATCTCACATTTTCACCGTCAAAGAATGCGTCTTCTTCCAGCATAATTCGAATTTCTTTTCCCCATTCTTCCAAATATACTCCGGCATTCAATTCTATGGAATGAGCCGTATTCGGATAAAGTGGATAATCACCTTTTCCTGGAACGCCACCTTGTTGATCCCATAACCCGATAGTAGGCCCGGCCGCATGTCCATGAAATCCGATGGGGTGGGTGTAAATGACGCCTTTTAAGCCTTCAGCTTCACACTGATTGAGCGTGGCTTTTAGTATCTCATTGCCACTTCTGCCAGTTTTGAAATTAGCTGTTAAAATATCCTGCACTCGATTTCCTTTTTTGAAAGCAGCCTTTAAGAAGTCGGGAACTTCTTTTTCACCAGGTTTTAGTACGTATGCATGTTGTTGAGTATCTGTATTCAATCTCAGATACGTAATGCCGAAATCAACATGGAGTAAATCACCGGGATAGATCACTTGCTGTTCCGGTCGTTCTGAGAATGATTGGAGATGATCAAAAGATTCGGGATCCGCTCGCTGAATAGAAACAGATGGATGAAACCATGCAGTGAACCCCAGCTCACGAATGCGGTCCCGATACCACCAGACCACATCGTCAGTAGTTGTGACTCCAGGTTGGATCACTTTTTCTGAAAAGCCTTCTGCAATGATTTGATGCGCCATTCGAACAATGTTTTGATAAACCATCATCTCACTTTCCGTTCGAGTTTCCAGCCAACCAATGGCAATGTTTTCTGCACCAACTATACGATCCTGATACTTCTTTGGAAGCACATCCATCAACATATCATGATGAGTTGACGAGATGCCATCAGCCAGCGCAAACGTCTCAGACTTGTTGATGCCAATCTTTTTTGGATCTTTATTGATGATCATATCGGCAAGGGCTTTCCATTGATCGGGTTGTTCTTCTTTGTTCCAAGCCGTTTTGAAAAGGTCTCCGGTATTGTATCTGGATATTCCGAATGTTTCAAGAGCCTGACTTTCGCCCGGGTCATAAGCCACTAGAATAGTTGTTCTCCTTGCCGATTGCCATGTGGCAGGAAGCAGTGTTTTGATGACTGGGTCTTCATTGTATTCCCTGGCTATAATAATCCACATATCTATTTCGGATCGCCTCATCACTTCAGGAAGTACGGTTTGCACCCGTTCTTCCAACCATTGATCGATTACTTCAGCCCGCTCTTTCATCGAGAGTGTCTTTGGGAAGTAAGGATTCTGTGCGGTTAATCCAAATGAAAATAAAAGAAAGAACAGAATGTATATATGCCTCATACTTTAGTGTTTAGACACTAAAGATAATGATTCAGACAAACCAGTTATTCAATAATTATTCGGGAAGACATATTTTGATTTTCGGCGGTAGTAATCTTTATTAGGTAAAAACCCTTTTGTATACCGCTAACATCTATGGAATAGCTCAACGCATTCGTTCTTTCGACACGACCTTGAAGGTCATAAGCTTCTCCTCCTGATAAACTGACTAAAGCAATTTCCCGAATGACAATAGGCTGATTGGAACTGTAATTAAGAATTGCATTTTTAACTACGGTAGGAAAAACTTTGATTTGAATGGCATTTTCCTTAATTCCTGTAGCTACGCGCTTCACTTCCAGGTATTCGAATTGACCATCAAAATCAACTTGTTTTAATCGATAATAGTGAACAGGGGCAGTTGGCGAGCGATCAGTAAAAGTATAACTAATGGTCTCATTAGAATCCCCATTTCCACCAATTTTTCCAATTTCGTAAAAGGTTATTCCATCTTCTGATCGTTGAATGACGAAATGATCATTATTGATTTCGCTGGCTGTTGCCCACATCAATTCAATATTGTCATTGGCGTTAACATTAAAATAAATAAGCTCAACGGGAAGCGGGGTAGATCCTTCATCATCAACGAATACCTCTATTTCTGTAAACCCATCATCAGACAGATCATCAATCGTTTGCTGTTGATCTCCACCCGTTCCAGTATCTCCCGGGATGAATGAATCAGCGCTTCCTGAATATGAACCTGCATAAACCGCTCCGCCACCACTATAGGAACCTTGAGATCCTGATTTATTAAAATTTCCTGAAACGACAAGCGTTCCAGATGTTGCTATGTCAATTTTATTAGAAAATGAAGCATCTCCAAGTACGATCACAACAGAGTTTGAACCAATGTTTAAGTCCATTGACTTGTTTGCAAAGACCCAATCTCCATAAACAATCAATGTATCATTATCCTCTATTGTTAAAGAACCAGTACTATTAGAGTTAGCAAAATTCATATCTATTCGATCATCACTCGCACCAACAATGACATAATGATCGATTGAAATGGTTTGATTATTTAAGTCTAAATCGTCATCACCAGCATTTACAGTTAGCGTTCCTGGGTAGGAGCCCCCAATCCAGGTACCATTGGTAGTCCATTGACCATTTTGCGTAGTTGTCTGACCTAAAAGAGTTAGATGCAGAAGAGAAATGAAAGAAACGATTAAAAATCGCGACATAATAATTAATTGTTATTGCAAATATACGGATGCGTTGATCTATATGGATTTTTTACTAGCCATAAGGATGCAAATCCTCGATATATGGTAATTATTAGTTGTTGAAGTGCTTTTTTCTACCTTTGCGCTATCATATCTAAAACTTGTAAATGAAGTATCTAAATAATTTAACGGAGGGAATAGGAAATACCCCACTCCTCAAATTGAATAGTGTTAATAAGGGCATAAAAGGGACGATTTTAGTCAAAGTAGAGTATTTCAACCCTGGCAACTCCATTAAGGATCGAATTGCCCTAAAAATGATTGAAGATGCGGAAGAAAAAGGTATTCTGAAGCCAGGTGGTACCATCATTGAAGGCACGTCTGGAAATACCGGCATGGGATTGGCTCTAGTGGCAATCTCAAAAGGCTATAAATGCATTTTTACACTTGCAGATAAGCAGAGTAAAGAAAAGATGGATGTGCTCCGAGCGATGGGTGCAGAAGTGGTTGTTTGTCCCACTAACGTAGCACCAGATGATCCAAAGTCTTACTATTCTGTAGCTAAACAATTAGAAAAAGATATTCCTAATTCTTTTTACCCAAATCAATATGATCACCCGGCAAATGCGCAATCACACTATGAAACCACCGGGCCGGAGATTTGGAAGGATACGGATGGAAAAATTACCCATTATGCTGCAGGGATGGGCACTGGAGGAACGATCAGTGGAACTTCCAAGTACTTAAAAGAACAAAATCCTGATGTAGTTACAATTGGCTTGGATTCATACGGTTCTGTTTTTAAAAAATATAAAGAAACAGGTGAATTTGATGAAAAGGAAATCTACCCGTATTTGACAGAGGGTATTGGTGAAGATATTCTCCCTAAGAATGTTGATTTCGATATGGTTGACCACATTGTGAAGGTGACGGATAAAGATGCTGCAATCATGACGCGTAGATTAGCAAGAGAAGAGGGGCTATTTATTGGATGGTCATGTGGTTCAGCGGTACATGGAGCCTTAGAGTATGCCAAAGAAAATCTGAGCGAGGAGGATGTCATGGTGATCATTCTTCCCGATCATGGGACGAGGTACCTTGGCAAAGTATACAACGACGATTGGATGAAGGATCATGGATTCCTGGAAGATAGAAAGTTTGCTACGGCAAAAGACATCATAATGAGCAAAAACGGATCATCTGATTTAGTTACAATAGATCAAGCCATGAAGGTAGGGGATGCCATTAGGTTGATGAATAAGAAAGGTATTGACCAAGCCCCGGTTGTAAATGGGAATGAATTTGTTGGAAGTGTATCGGATAGCTTGTTGCTCAAAAGCCTGGTTGAGAATCCAAAATTGAAGGAACAATCTGTGTCTGAAATAATGGAAGCTCCGTTTCAGTTTATCTCTTCTTTAGAGCCAATTGATGTGATGTCTTCCATGTTAAGAAAAGAAAAGAAAGCGTTGATGATTAGAGACGAATCAAACAACGTGCATATCATTACGCAGAGCGACCTTTTGGTTGCGATGACGAATTGATTAAATTTGGAATAGCACAATTAAATTTTAACTCTTTACTTGCAGCCCTGACGTTTACGTCGGGGTTTTTTATGGTTTTCAGTTTCACGACTAAATTTAAAAATGAGGCGGTATTCCCTTGAGAGGTTGACTGGTAAGGAAACCGAGTCATGGGAATACCATCGATTTGGAAATCAGATTCTCAAGTCTCGTTCGTCCCTCTCTCGCAAGCCTGCCTGCGGTAGGCAGGGGAATAGGGTTTGAGAACGTTAAAGTGATCTGTTCTTAACATATTTGTTTAAAAATTTCAACTGGTATTTTAATACATGAAATCAAACCAACCCATCGGGATTTTTGATAGTGGTATTGGAGGTCTTACAGTGGCCAAGGCTGTAAAAAAATCACTTCCCAATGAATCTATAATCTATTTTGGAGATACTGCACATCTTCCTTACGGAGATAAATCAACTGCCGCAATTCAGGCTTATTCCGTACGAATCGCTGAAATGCTTTTGCAACAAAAATGTAAAGTCATTCTAATTGCTTGTAATTCTGCCTCCTCTGCTGCATTTGATTTAGTAACTGAATATGTAGGTAAAAAAGCAAAGGTTTTTGACGTAATTAATCCAACTATTGATTTTATCAGAGAACATCATAGTGATGATAAGATTGGACTAATAGGGACAAAGCAGACAGTTTCAGCAGGTGTGTATGAAAAAAAGATCAAGGAGTTAAAATCAAATATTGAATTTACATCTTTGGCGACTCCTCTTTTAGTGCCAATGATTGAAGAAGGTATTTATGATGATTCGATCAGCAATAGTATCATTGAGCGGTACCTAAATGATCCGGCTTTACAAGGCATTAAGTCATTGATTCTTGGGTGTACACATTACCCAATCATTAAGGATAGCATCAGTGCACATTATCTAAAAAATAATAAAGTTGTTGAGGTGATTGATTCTGCACAAATGGTAGCAAAGGCATTAAAAGCCTTCCTCGAATACAATCAATTGAATGCAGTAGGAAAAACGTTTAAAGACAAATTTCTGGTTTCTGATTTCACCGCCTCTTTCGAACACACAACAAAGACATTTTTCGGTAAAGAAGTACACCTTGAAAAGATTCCCATTTGGGATGAATTAAATTAGATTTACAACATGAAGAATATCTTGATTTTCACATCACTTATTTTATTGACAGCTTGTGCCGTGAATAAAAATACCAAGTCTACAAATCCATATACTGGTGACACTGTCGGTTGTGGAAATTTCATTGTTTACAAGCTAAATGAAGATAATTCTGAATTTGTTTCTATTGTCATCGATGCAGGATCTGTCGAACTTGAATCCACTCAGTCTTATGGAATTGGAAAAGCTGATATCGTTAAGGTTGCGCGTAAAAAATATGCCGGTTCGATTGCTGCTTCTTTATGCAATGATGTAATGATGGATAAGCCGGATGAGTTGCTAGATGAAGTAGCCACTAGTGGAACGGTCGAATTGCTAGTTGACGAATTAGAAATAGAGAAAGCGAAGAAAAATGAGGCATATAAGGTGACTGTGATTCTTCGTAAAGTTGCTTTTGGCGACACTACGATCGATTATGTCAGACTCGAGGACGTAATGGTAGGTTGGCTCCCCGGATAATTCTGCTTTTAATATTTTGTTAACCAAGGTTGCGAAGTAAATTCGAGTGTGATTTCATTCGTTTTCTACCTTACATTCCTTCTGATATTTGTAGTTGTGGCTGTTTACGCCGAGCGGAAGACTGCTGCATTCATACAAAACCGACTAGGTCCGATGGAGGTAGGACCCAAGGGGATTTTGCAAACGATTGCAGATTTGTTGAAAATGCTTCAAAAAGAAGATATAAGGGCTACTGCAGTTGATAAAGTTCCGTACCTGATAGCACCCATTATTGTATTTGCTGCCATTTTCACTGGCTATTCAGTACTACCTATCAATTCATCAATGAATGATGTAGGTATTTCGAGTGGGGTGTTTTTTCTTTTAGCCATAATCTCATTGGATGTCTTGGGCATTCTTATGGCAGGCTGGGCCTCCAACAACAAGTACAGCTTATATGGAGCAATGAGATCCATTGCACAGATTGTTTCGTATGAGGTCCCGTTAGGTTTAAGTGTACTAAGTGTAATTGTTTGTGCTGGCACACTTGATCTTCATCAAATGAGTGTACTTCAGGGTGGTGGGATTCTATCCTGGCATATCATCAAGTACCCTGTACTTATCATACCATTCGTTATATACTTCATCGCCGGCTTGGCAGAGTCCAATCGAACACCCTTCGATTTACCTGAATCAGAATCCGAGCTTATTGGCGGGTATCACACAGAATACTCTGGTTTCCGATGGGGCATTTTCATGCTTTCAGAATATGGTATGATGCTGTTAATATCCATCTTGGGAACTGTTTTATTTTTTGGGGGATGGAACTCGCCCGTAAACGGCTTGGCTGACGGACCTATTTGGGGTGCGATTTGGTTATTGTCCAAAGCACTAATTCTGATTTTTATTCAGATGTGGGTCAGGTGGACTTTACCACGACTTAGAGTAGACCAATTAATGAACTTGTCCTGGAAGTACCTAACACCTATCTCAATAGTGATGTTATTTGTTTGTTCACTCTGGAAACTTTGGTTAATTAGTTAAGTGAGTTATTTCAAAAACATATCACAGGGAATTAAAACCACATGGAAAGGAATGAGCCTTTCCATCAGGTATTTTATTCAAGCCAGAAAGAGTAGAAAAAAAGAAGCAGTTACAGATGCTAACTATTTTTCTGATGCTAACAGAACATTTACAGTTCAGTACCCGCATGAGGAAATTCCAATCCCAGATCATGGAAGATATCAGCTTCATAATGAAATTGATGATTGTATAGTTTGTGATAAGTGCGCCAAAGTCTGTCCTGTAGATTGCATTGAGATTGAGCCAATTAGATCGCCCGAAGTTTTTGGACAAACATCAGACGGAACACCGCTAAGGATTCATGCGGCAAAGTTTGATATAGATATGTCTAAATGCTGTTTTTGTGGCCTATGCACAGTTGTTTGTCCAACTGAGTGTCTGACAATGACCAAAGAATTTGATTTCAGCACGACAGATATACTGGATCACAACTTTTCTTTTAGCAAAATGACCGATAAAGAAATAACTGAAAAAAGTAAAGAATTTGAGGATTATCAGGCGGCAAAATTAAAGGCGAAACCTGAATTGCCTACGATTAAGAAAGAGGTTGATGTAATGAAGAAACCTGCTGCGAAACCTGTTTTTAAACCGCGAATACCAAAGAAGAAATGATTGAAGTAATATTCGTATTTCTTATTTTGATGATACTGGGGGGTGTTGCTATCATCCTCATCACGAAAAATATTGTTCATGCAGCTTATTCGCTATGTTTGACTCTTGTAGGAGTCGCAGGTCTATATGTGCTCCTCATGTCCGAGTTGTTGGCCGTGGTACAAATAATGCTTTATGCAGGTGGTGTCATTATACTCCTGGCGTTTGGGGTCATGATGACGAATAGATTGAGAGGCGAAAAAGTTCTTTCTGAATCTAAGAATCAGATTTTAGGTGGCATGATTGCCCTCGGGACGTTATCGGGATTGATATATTTAATCTCGTCAACCTCTTTTGACAAGTCTACTCAGTTGGTAAAAAGTGATCAGGTGAGACAGCTTGGAATTTCTTTTTTAACGGATCACATCGTTGCTTTTGAATTGATTGCATTCATATTATTGGTAGCATTAGTTGGTGCAGCATACTTAGCTAAAATGTCAGCAAATGAGTGAGTCAATAATTCCATATTCTTTATACCTCGCTGCTGTGCTTTTTAGTTCTGGCATCTATGTAGTGATCACCAAACGGAATTCCATATTTGTATTGATTGGAGTTGAATTAATGCTGAATGCGGCTAATATCATTTTGGCCACCTTCTCCCATAATGATCCCAACCTGAATGGACAGATATTTGCGATTTTTGCAGTTGCACTAACAGTTTGCGAGGTGTCTATAGCATTGGCTATTCTTCTGAATATCTATCGCAAATCCCGTATTTCTAATCTGGACGAACTTAACCAAATTGGAAATTCATGAATGGATTGATAACAACAGATTGGTTGCAAAAACACTTAGCAGATAATGATCTGATTATTCTGGATGTAAGTCAATCCACGAGTGTAAATAACCAGAATGATGTCCACTCGGCTATTTATATCCCCGGGGCTATCAGCCTATCATTAAAGGATTGGTCTGACTCCAAAAGCCAACTTCCAAATACGTTCCCATCACCCGAACACTTTGCTGCCAAATGCCAGGAGATTGGGATAAAAAACGATAGTAAAATTGTTGTTTATGATGATCAGGGCTTGTATTTCAGCCCCAGAATCTGGTGGATGTTTAATGCAATGGGACATAATAAAGTAGCAGTTTTGGATGGGGGCTTACCCAAATGGATAAATGAAGCAAGAGAAACAGCCTCTGAGACAAGAAAGACCTCACTTAAAAGGAATTTTGAACCCAAATTGACAAAGGGTTTGATAAAGTCATATGATCAGATTTATCAGAATATTGACTCAGATGAATTTGTTGTTGTAGACGCCAGATCAAAAGGCCGATTTGATGGGACTGCTCCAGAGCCAAGAGAAGGATTAAGTTCAGGTCATATTCCTAAATCCGTAAATCTTCCTTATACAGAAGTATTGAATGGTACATCTCTCAAAAATCAGGATGAACTTCAGAATATTTTTAATCTTAAAGGGCTCTCGGATAGGAAAATGGTTTTTTCCTGCGGATCTGGTCTGACTGCATGTATTGTTGCCTTAGCCCGGCACCAGTTAACGAACCAATTGAGTCCAATTTACGACGGTTCGTGGACGGAGTGGGCACAGATTGTTTCATCACCAATAGCAACAGCTGATTGATGGGTGCGGAGATGATGATATTGTTCATATTTGCTCTGCCAATCATCGGCGGGTTAATCACCTATTGGACAAAGCAGCCTGCTTTTTCAATCGTATCTATTGTCATTTCATTACTTCTTTCACTTGGAGCTATTATAATCAAGGGTTACACATCGATTTCATTTGAATGGTTACCAGAATATTTCATTGGCGTTCATTATGATAAAGTGGCTGCTATCCTGATCGTTTTGGTACTTTTAATCTCACTATTGGTGCATTTCTTTTCACTCGAATATGTAAAAGAAGATTCGGGAAAAAATCGATATTTCGCAAAGCTGGGATTGTTCACATCTTCAATGATTGGGCTATTAGTTGCTGATCACCTGATCCTTCTTTTTGTTTTTTGGGAGCTGGTTGGATTGTCTTCTTACTTACTTATCGGATTTTGGTATAAAAAGGAAGGAGTTCCAAATTCAGCACGCTTGGCCTTCATGGTTAATCGGGTTGCAGATGTGGCCTTACTGGCTGGCATTTTGATACTCAACCAATCCGGATCATTAAACATATCAGAAATGGAAGGATCTATCTTATTCCTTCCTTCTCTATTGATCGCTATAGGAGCATTTGGTAAATCTGCACAGTTCCCTTTTTCAGGATGGCTGACAAAAGCCATGGTTGGACCAACACCTGTTTCAGCTTTAATCCACGCTGCAACCATGGTTGCAGCCGGCGTATATCTACTTTTCAGGGTAGCACCTTTTTTAGATCGGGAAGTACTAACTTTCGTAGCTTTAGTTGGGACGTTTACTGCGTTTTATGGTGGCATTAGCGCACTATTCCAGAATGATATCAAAAAAGTACTGGCTTATTCAACCATATCTCAATTGGGTTATATGGTGATAGGGATGGGTGTAGGAGCAGCTGATGCAGCTCTTTTCCATCTGGTTACGCATGCTTTTTTCAAAGCAGGCCTATTTCTTGGGGCCGGGTCTGTCATTCATTACTTGCATCAATCATCGGATAAAGACGGTCAGGATATGAGGTTTATGGGTGGGCTGAAGAATAAACTCCCCTGGACTTTCAGGTCGTTTTTGATTTGTGGACTGGCCTTGGCCGGAGTTCCGTTATTTAGTGGATTTATGTCTAAAGAAGGAATTCTCATCGCCGGATGGCAATGGGCTGAGCAAATGGGCACCTGGGCCTATCTGGTTCCGGATATAGCATTGATAACCGCAATGATCACTGCTTTATATGTAGGCAGGATGCTTCTATTGGTATTTTATGGGAAGTCTCGATTTGTAACAAAAACTCCCTCATTCAAGGAAAATAGACTTGTGGTCTTACCGTTAGCCATTTTAGCAGTAGGATCTATGTGGTTTGTTTTTAATTTAAATCCGTTTGAACATCACTCATGGTTGGATGCATTTTTGAATTTTGAAATTGCCGAGACCTCTGGCTGGATAGGAAGGGTAGTGATGCTTTTATCAGTGCTTATGACTGGAGTTGGTTTGGTATTAGCGTATTCTTTTTTTAAGCCTGGATCAAATTATAACCGTAATTATCCTGTACTTGAATCACGTTTTAAGGCTGCAGAAAATGGTTTTTATATTGTTCAACTCTATCAGGTCATAGCCATTGGATTTCATTCGTTGGCGGTGCTTGCTCTTCAATTGGATCAAAAGATAGTCGACAGAGTTGTTCATTTTGCAGGCATTGGAACAGTGGTAGTTTCGAAAGTCATCGCACTAATTGATCGCTTTTTAGTAGACGGTCCAATTAATCTTTTTGGTTACCTGTCATCTTTCCTAGGTAGACGGTTTGCAGGACTAAGCGGTAGAGATTTGCAAACTCAATTATCATGGTTGTTAGTGTTTGTTATTTTGATTTTAAGTTGGATACTGTTTTTTTAGCGTCGAATGGAAAATACCCTTAGCTACATTTTTCTTTTTCCACTATTGGTTGCCTTTGGGATGCTTTTTATTCCAGTGGACAGGTGGCGATTATTTAGGCAACTATCATTCGCTGCTGTCGCTATTCAGCTCGTACTTTCCATGGTGTTGATGGTCAACTTTGATCAGTCACTTACCTCAACGAATTGGAATGGACTATTCCAGTTTACCGAGCAAATGGATTGGATATCCATGTCGCTGGGATCGATTGGAAATATTAAGATTCAATACTTTATTGGTGTTGATGGCATTAGTATGCCATTGGTATGTCTTTCCACTTTCGTCTTGTTGATCGGCGTAATTTCCTCATGGAACATCCGGGAAAAAGCAAAGGGATACTTTATACTTTACCTTGTTTTGAGCTCAAGCATCATTGGATGTTTTATCGCCTTGGACTTTTTTCTTTTTTACCTCTGCTTTGAGTTTATGCTCTTGCCGATGTTTTTCCTGATCGGTATATGGGGAGGGAAAAATCGGTCGTATGCTTCTATTAAATTTTTCCTATACACGTTACTAGGGTCTTTATTCATTTTAGTAGTAATGATAGGACTTTATTTGAGTGTGATAGATGGAGATAGCAATACCTTTAGTTTAGTCCAAATGCTTGATGGAAACTACCGGTCAGGAAGTGTATTAGATCCCGGATCATCTGAACTGATTTTTGGTTATTCAGCCAGAGTATTAGCATTTATCTTCCTCATTATTGGATTCGGAATAAAATTACCAGCTGTGCCTGTGCATACGTGGTTACCAGATGCTCACGTAGAGGCACCAACACCGATATCGGTTGTTTTAGCGGGCCTATTATTAAAGGTAGGGGCCTTCGGCTTACTTCGAATAGCATACGGGATTTTCCCCGATATCGCTGTTGAGTATGCAGGATTTGTGGCAATAATTGGTGTGCTCTCGATCATTTACGGAGGATTAAATGCCCTAGCACAAAGAGACCTTAAGCGGATGGTCGCTTACTCTTCAGTCTCGCATATGGGCTTTGTGTTAGTTGGGCTAGCATCAATCACTGCAATAGGATTTTCAGGCTCATTTTTTCACATGGTATCTCACGGGCTTATTTCTCCAGCTTTATTTCTTATTGCTGGTGTGATTTATGACCGTACAGGAAATCGTCAAATGGAAAACTTTAGTGGTCTTGCTGGCAAGATGCCAGTCTATACTTTTTTCATGGCCATCTTCTTTTTTGCCGGGCTTGGACTTCCCGGCCTTTCGGGATTTGTGGGGGAGCTAATGGTGCTAATGGGCGCCTTTGGGAGTAGTCAGTTATCGCTTTGGATAGGCATCATAGCATCAACTGGAATAGCTATTTCAGCAGCGTACTTTCTGTGGACCATTCAGCGCATGTTTTATGGAAAGTATTTCGTTCGTGAGTCCGGTTGGGAGCAGAACATGATTGACCTTACTATTCGTGAAAAGTTGATGCTTATTCCTTTGACAATACTGGTAATTCTACTTGGTGTATTTCCACGACTTCTCTTGGATTATAGCAACGAGACCATCACTTTTTTCATCGATCAGTTTAGTCGATACCAACCATGAGTTTGAGTGATCAATTAACCAGCATCCTCAATGATCTCCAATCGATTTGGATGGAAAGCTCACTTATGCTTGGGGCTATTCTTGTGCTAATAATTGGACTTTTTCGCCCTAATCAGTACCTGATTAAAGCCATTTTTTTAATTGTTTTGATAGTTGCCTTTGCTTTTAACCAAGCGAACAGCATCACTGGAATTCTGATGATGGAAAGTATACTGCTGAGTCCAATCTCAAAGGTTTTTGGGGCACTATTTTTAATAGCTTCTTCGCTTATCGTTTTGTACAGGCGAAGCAAAGAACACGCCCCTGAATTTTACTTTTTTATCATAGCTATGATTGTGGGTAGTCTATTTATGATCAAGGCCAATAACCTGTTGGTTATCTATTTAGCAATTGAGTTGGTTTCATTTGGATCCTACATTCTCACGAACTTTTCTTTTCAGAAAAAAAGCTTTGAGGCCAGTTTAAAGTATCTCTTATTCGGAGCAATCAGTTCCGCCATTATGCTCTTTGGTATTGGACTAATTTATGGCTCTACAGGTACCTTGTATCTAAGCGAATGGGCCACTCTTTCGTTTGAAGGATTAGTGCCTCAGGTCGGATTTTTAATGTTGCTATTCGGAATCTTCTTTAAAATTTCCATTTTCCCATCGCATGTTTGGGTTCCTGCTACCTATGAATCAGCGCCTGTAGATGCGACTGCATTTATGTCTGTTGTACCAAAGCTTGCCGGATTGGTCTTATTAAAGCACCTGATGGAGATAGGGTTTTTCCCAAAGGATCACATCGTTTACGAATTGATTTTAGTACTTGGTATTGTGACTATAATAATCGGCACGCTGGGAGCATTCATGCAATCAAACGTCCGTAGAATGATCAGTTTTGGAGCAATTGCTCATTCCGGGTTTTTGTTGCCATTTGCCATTATGTCTTCGGAGACTTCCTATGAAGCTTTCTGGTTTTACAGTGTGATTTATATGATAATGAATTTTGGAGTTTTCTATTTGTTGGATGAATGTGAACGAAAAGACTTAACCTTATTAAAGGATTATTCGAATAGCAGTATCTCCGTGTGGATTGGAGGTGCTTTTACATTGATTTTGATCTCACTGGTCGGGTTGCCTCCACTCTCCGGTTTCTCTGCTAAATTTTTCCTTTTCAGCACATTATGGGAATATTATCAATCCAGCAATAGTGGATATTTTCTTTCCTACCTGATAGTCACGCTATTAGCTACTGTTGGATCACTATTTTTCTACCTTAAAATACCAAAACACATTTTCTTGAGTAGTCAGGCTGACAGCCAGTCTATCAATTTCAGTTTCTCAACGAAAATTATAGCAACTCTTTTCTGTATTGTGTTGTTATTGTTGTTCTTTGTACCTCAATTGGTAATGGAAGCGCAACACTTGCTTAATAACGTCCATGAGTGACCCGATAAAACACGAATGTGGCATAGCCCACCTCCGCCTCAGAAAACCCCTCCAATATTATATTGACAAATACGGCACGCCTGCCTATGCAGCCAAAAAGATGTACTTGCTGATGAAGAAGCAAAGTAATCGTGGACAGGATGGTGTAGGTGTTGCAAGTATTAAAATAGACCTGCCGCCAGGACTTAGGTATATTTCCCGATATCGTACTATCAACTCAAATCCTATTGAGGAGATATTCGGTAAAATCAGCAAGAAGTATGCAAAAGCCAAAAAAGATCCAACTGGTGATGAAACCAACGCGGAATGGCTAAAAGAAAATTATGCTTTTACCGGTGAGTCATGGCTGGGACACCTTCGATATGGTACCCATGGAAAGAACAGCATCGAGAATTGCCATCCTTTCTTGAGACAAAATAACTGGAGGAGCAGAAACCTGGTCATGGCCGGGAACTTCAACATGACAAACGTGGAGGAGCTCTTCAATATACTTGTAGGACTTGGTCAGTTCCCGAAAGATAAGGTGGATACTGTGACGGTGATGGAAAAAATTGGTCATTTCCTGGATGAAGAAAACCAAATGATCTTTGACAAATACAAAGATGAACTATCCAATGAGGAGATCACCTACAAAATAGAAGAGGAGATAGATCTACAGCGAGTATTACACCGATCGTGTCGTGATTTTGATGGTGGCTATGCAATGGCAGGGATCATAGGGTACGGGGCTTCATTCGTTGCAAGGGATCCAGCTGGTATTCGACCGGCCTATTATTATGCAGACGATGAGGTTGTGGTTGTGACGTCAGAAAAGCAAGCCATCAAAACGGCTTTCGGTTGTGAATACTCCGATATCGAAGAAATTAAGCCTGGCCATGCTTTGATAATCTCAAAAGATGGGAGCTATGAGCAAAAGCAATTTATTGAGCCTATTGAAAGAAAATCATGCTCTTTTGAACGAATCTATTTTTCACGAGGGACGGATCCGGATGTTTACAATGAGCGACGAAAACTAGGTGAGCTATTGGTCCCTCAGGTTTTAAAAGCAATTAATTTCGATCTTCGAAATACAGTTTTCTCTTACATTCCAAATACAGCAGAAACTTCCTTTTTAGGTCTGATGCGTGGCGTTGAAAAATACCTCATCGCAAAACGTAAAGAAGTTATTTTAGAAGGTAAACCTTCTGCCGATTCAATCGAAGAAATGCTCAACTTCCAACCGCGAGTTGAGAAGTTAGTCTTGAAAGATGCAAAGCTGAGAACATTCATTACCGATGACAGTAGTAGAGATGAATTGGTGTCTCATGTGTATGATACAACCTATGAGGTGATCAATAAGCACATGGATACTTTGGTTATTATCGATGACAGTATTGTCAGGGGGACAACTCTTGAAAAAAGCATTCTTACCCTATTGGACCGGTTAGAACCTAAAAAGATTGTTATCGTCTCTTCAGCCCCTCAGATTCGTTTTCCGGATTGCTATGGGATTGATATGAGTAAAATGAAAGATTTCCTCGCTTTTAGAGCTGTTTTAGCATTACTCAAGGACCACAATAAGGAAGAATTATTAGATATCGTTTTTGATAAATGTCTGGTAAGTCAATCTGATCCCAACCCTGCAAATCATGTAAATGAATTGTACAATCAATTCACCTATGATGAAGTTTCAGAAAAAATTACTGAGATCGTAAAACCTAAAGGAATGAAAGCTGAGGTTGAGGTTGTTTATCAAACTGTGGAGAATCTGCACAAAGCGTGTCCTAATCATTTAGGAGATTGGTATTTCACAGGGGATTACCCGACTTCTGGAGGCAATAAGGTTGTTAATAAAGCCTTCGTCAACTTCATGAAGGGAATAGAGGTACGAGCATATTAAAACATTTTCCTTCTAAATCGCTTAATGTGTTATGAAGGTTAGTGAAAAGGAAATTCTGTTCATCTATAATTCTGCAGATTTACAACAAAGAGAAGCTTTGGCATACGCCAAGTCGTTAAAGCATTATGTAATTAAAGAGCTTGAAATCCAGAAAGACCAATTAACTCAATTGCATCTTGCTACGCTTGCAAAAAGGCTGAGTGTTCCAGAAAAAGATCTCATTAAACCAGATTTTGAAATGCCGGTAAGCGGGGTGCTGGATTTAGATACCCATGATTTTTTGGACTATCTGTCCTCTAATTTGAGAATGCTTCGAACACCAATAGCCGTTTTTCATGATCATGCAATCTTTATTGAATCTCCTTATGCTTTCATAAAAGAAGATAACATCAATAGCACCTGAAATACTCAAACTTCCAAAACGATTAGACAAAGAGACAAAGATTAGTCATTCTAATTTTTTAGGAATATCAGTACCGTATTTTTGCACCATCCACTTTTCTCCGTATACAGAACCATACACAAATTCTATTTCCGGGATTTCTTTTCGGTTTGGATCACCTCCTGAAAACCATGACCACATCTTGCTTGCGTTGATGCTATCCTTTGTCACCTGTATTAATTCAATCTGAGTTCCGGCAGGTACGAGCCTACCTTTACTAATATTAGAATATCCCCATCTGGTTATTGAATCAATGGGCATAATTACTTCCTGTGCAAATTCTGCAGGATCAAGTGCATAGATGCTATCCTGATAAATAACCTTCACTTCCTCTATGAATGCCGGACCTATACCATTATTAATTAGGATAAGTCGATAAGAATCGTCATTTCTAGAGTTCCAGACTTCCAAATAGGGAAGCACAGAAGCGTATTGTTGCTTCCGATATAGATTCGTTTGATAAACGATGACAAAGAGGGTGCCCAAAGACGCTAAGATTGCAAGCACGCCTACCCATCGATCAGATGACCATTCTTTCATACCCTAAAAGTATAATAACTAGTGATAATGTACGGGGATCAGAATTCTATGTCCTGATGATTATTTTGATCCAATTCTAGCTTGCTTGCTATATTGCTTTTCAAATAAACTGTATCATGGCATCTAGAGGAGGTTTTTCAAGTAAAGCAGGATTCATTGCAGCTGCTGCGGGCTCAGCTGTTGGATTAGGAAATATCTGGGGATTTCCATACGAGGTAGGGGCCGGTGGCGGGGCTATCTTCGTATTGGTTTACCTGTTCTTTTGCTTTGTACTTTGCTTTCCTGTGATGATCACAGAGATAGCAATCGGCAGAAAATCAGGCAGAAATGCAGTCGGGGCATTCAATGCGCTCGGACATAAGAAGTGGAATTTTGTCGGAAAAATCGGAGTTCTCAGCGGTATACTTATTCTATCCTTTTATAATGTGATTGCCGGCTGGGCTTTTGGGTATACGTTCCAGCTTGGATCTGGAAATTTTGCTGTTGCTGATAATTTCACTGCATTTACCTCAAACGTTTTTGAAGTAGGTACTTATGGAATGCTATTCATGATTGCGACAGCTTTCATTGTTTCTAAGGGCATTTCCGGCGGTATAGAAAAAGCAGCTAAAATTCTTCTTCCAACGCTGATTTTTATGATTTTAGGTTTGGTCATTTACTCGTTATTCTTACCAAATGCAATGTCAGGATTAAAGTTTTACCTGTTACCTGACTTTTCAAAATTTTCATTTAATGTGGTGTTTAATGCTATGGGACAAGCCTTCTTTTCGCTTTCTCTAGGTATGGGAGCGCTCATCACTTACGGTAGCTATGTAGGAAAGAATGACAACATTGTCTCTTCAGCAGCATTGATTACGTTAGCAGATGTAGGTATTGCTTTTATAGCTGGCATGATGATTTTTCCTTTTATCGGCTACATCAGCAATGGAGAATTGACCGGAGTTGGTGGTGGCCCTGAGCTTATATTTGTGACACTTCCTCAAATATTTGGAAGTATAGGAGGGGTAACCGGGTCAATACTAGGAGCTTCATTTTTCGCATTACTATGCTTTGCTGCACTAACCTCTACCGTATCTCTATTAGAGGTACCGGTATCCTACCTAGTGGATGAGTACAAACTAACACGGACAAAGGCTGCCTGGCTGATGGCAGGGATTGTATATGTCATTGGGATTCCATCCTTGGTTGGAAATGGTTACTCTGAATACTTTACGGAATTCATTCAATATTTCAATGCAGAGACGAAAACTAATTTTCTCAGTTTTGTAGTAAACCTGGCTAATGATTCTTTCTTACCCCTTGGCGGATGCCTTATTGTGTTCTTTGCAGCTCATATCTGGAAAAAAGAGAACATTGATGCTGAGATTTCTATCGGTGCGCCAAATTATGAGAAATCTTTTGTGAAAAAATACTTAAGTATCGCACTTCCCTACCTGGTTCCAATTCTCTTGGCTACCATCTTTATTATGACCGTTCTGGTAACTTTCTTCGGAGTTGATTTCTAATTCCTTAGTATTCTGTTGAGCTGAGCAATCGAAAGTACATGCATAAAAACAGCAACAGGCATTAGGCAGCCTGCAACAAGACCATAGGGATAAGTGATAGCCTCTAGTGGTAATAGTGGTTTATCAGCTCCATATAACTCCGGTGCATAGATGGAGGTCATGAAAACAAATATGACAGAAGCTAAGACCACCAGTCCTAAATAATTCCAGAACCTAATTAGCTTAAGATTGGAAGACTGCCTGCTAAATGCAATAAGTCCAACAAAAGGAACGGTAAGGGCATAGACCATATCAAAGTTGTAACCTTCAATGCTAGCTTCCTTGTGTAAAATGCCCGCCCCAACTGAGGCCACAAACAAACTCTCAACCAAAATCCTAAATGATTGAAAGAAGAAAACCTGCTTGGTAGGGAGGTTAAGTAACCACGCTTTATTCCTGTTTCTATAGACGAATACACCTGTAAAGATGAAAGCCGGAATGATCATAGTTATGGCAAATCGAGGCGGGAAAGAATAGGAGAGTATGAATTCTGTTGAGCCGACTATTCCAAGGTATACTTGCCATAGAATAATACTCAAGACCAATATGGTTTTCTTTCGTTTTCTTGTTGGTTCATCGTAAGACTTATTTATAGTGGTGAACCCAAAATAGATGAGCAGTATGCATACTGCCAATGTCAAGGTCAGGTATCCGAGTTGTAGCGTCATGATGTAGTTTGTTTAAGCTTATATAAAATGGAATCAACAGCCGCTTCGCCATTCTCGTTAAGTAGAGAGCGTATTTCATTCATTGCCTCGTTCCAGGATGGGATAGCCTTTTCCAATAAAAGTTTTCCATTCACGGTAATGTTGATTTCAGGGAAATCCTTTTTTGATGCATAATCTCTCTCGAATAGTCGCTTGAGATTTCGATTCAAAGTAGATTTTTCCATATACAGTATGTCACAAATTTCTTTCTGTGTGAGTCCTTGCCTTTTTGATAGGAGGAAGAGTAGACTCATTTGGCTATTAGATAATCCAAATGGCTTTATATGTTTTCTGAAAATCGAAGAGGTGATTCTGCTGATTCGACTCATCTTACCTGATATACAGGTAGTTGGATCAGTCGCATGTAGAAGAGGGAATTCCATAGGTTGTATATACAACTTCTTATACGTAAAAAAATAAAAATTGTTTTTACATCATCAAATTGTTTATTTATACAGAGAAGCTCTCACCACATCCGCAGGTACGGGATGCATTTGGATTCACAAACTGAAATCCTTTACCATTAAGTCCGTCAGAGAAATCCAGCGTGGTGCCTAGCAAATAGAGGAGACTTTTTTTGTCTACTAAGATTTTCACTCCCTTGTCCTCAAAAACCTCATCGGCATCATGAACCTCTGGATCGAAGGATAAGTCATACATTAAACCTGAACATCCACCTCCTTTTACAGAAACACGAATGTTGTGTTCCAATGATTTCCCTTCATTACTCAACAGGGTTACTATCTCTTCTCTAGCTTTGTCCGTTACATTTATCATCAGGCCACAGGGTTTAATACAATACTAAATACAGTCAAATTATTCATGTCACGTCCATAGTACAGCTTGTCCATGGCATCATACATGTTCTTTGCTCGGAAATAGGAGGTTTGCAGCTCATTCATTCCTTTCATCATCCATTGAATGGTAAAAGAGCTTTCCTTGTCTTTATGTGTGCGCACGTACTCCAACATTTTGTGAAGCACATCTGTCTTGTCAAAACCGGTGATGGTCTTGAATAGAAAAGATTGGTTGTGCCTGGGATTGATGGTAATTAAGTCCAACTTGAGTTTACCATCGGTATTGGTAAACTCAAAGATGACCTCATCACTTCTCAGTCCTAGAAAGTTCTTTATTTCGTTTTGAATCTTTGCCGATTCAACATGAATGTCTGATCGTAACTCCATTTCGTTCAATATATCGGTAAACTTTTCAGATCGACTGAAAGTTCCTGCATTTTTGCAAAGTTATATAGACTATAAGCAAAATGTGGAAAAACGTAGAGCATATCGGCATTGCGGTCAAGGATTTGACTCATGTAAATGAAGTATATACCAAACTATTCGGCCAAGCTCCTTATAAAATGGAGTCGGTTGAATCTGAGCAGGTGGATACTTCTTTTTTTAAAATAGGAAATACAAAAATTGAGTTTCTGTCCGCTAATGGAGATGAAAGTGCAATTGCAAAGTTCATTGAGAAGCGAGGTGAAGGTATCCATCATATTGCTTTTGAGGTAGAGGATATTCATCATGAATTGAAAAGATTGCAAGAAGACGGTTTTCAGTTTACAAGACCGGAAGTATTCAAAGGCGCAGACAATAAACTTGTGTGCTTTGTCCATCCCAAGTCAGCGAATGGCGTGTTAGTAGAGTTGTGTCAGGAAATAAAAAGTCATTAATATAAATAGATGCTTCGTTCCTCAGCATGACATTTCCCGAAGAGTGTCATCCTGAACGAAGTGAAGGATTTCATCAAAATTATGTCAGAAGAAAAAAGAACTGAAATTGGGGAAATAGGCGAGTTTGGTCTAATCGATCGAATTGCCGAAAAATTTGAGCCAAAAAATGAGAAAACGGTAAAAGGCATAGGCGATGATACCGCCGTTTTTGATCTTGGAGATCGATACTTACTTACAACAACGGATATGTTGTTGGAAGGTGTGCATTTCGATCTGTCTTATATGCCACTTCCTCATCTAGGATATAAAGCAGTGGCAGTCAATATCTCCGATATCGCAGCAATGAACGGCACTCCAAAGCAAATCACAGTAAACCTGGGTTTAAGTAATCGCTTTTCTGTGGAAGCCGTTGAGGCCATATACGATGGGATTAAAGCAGCTTGTGATGAATATAACGTAGATCTGGTTGGTGGCGATACGACCTCATCATCGACAGGGCTGGTGATTTCGGTGACCGCACTAGGAGAAGTAGATAGAGATAAAGTAGTGTACCGAAATGGTGCAATGGAAAATGATATCCTCTGTGTCACGGGAGATCTTGGTGGAGCATTTGTCGGACTGCAGGTGCTGGAGCGGGAAAAGGCCGAATTTATGGCCAATCCGGATATGCAGCCAAAGCTGGATAAATATGATTATGTGGTGGGTAGGCAACTACGACCGAAGGCCCGCATGGATATCATCCATGAATTCAAAGATTTGGGTATTCGACCTACATCCATGATTGATGTATCTGATGGACTGGCATCTGAAGCGTTTCATTTATGTAAGCAATCCGGTTTGGGTGTTGCTATCTATGAGGATAAGCTACCGATAGAAAAACAAGCTTATGAGACTGCTGCTGAGTTTAGCATAGATCCTAATTCATGTGCCATGAATGGGGGAGAGGATTATGAACTCCTCTTCACTATCGGTCAGGAAGATTTTGAGAAAATAAAGAATCATGCGGACATTCATACCATCGGCTACATGCAGAAAAAGGAGAAAGGAAAAACGTTTGTGACCAGAAGCCAGAATATAGTGGAACTTCAGGCTCAGGGGTGGAAACATTTTTAAGCACTCTTTGGTGACCGCTGTTCCATTATAAATTGTTGGCATTTGGCTTTGCTACCTAGAAATAGCAAGGTATTTTCATGATAAACCCTCCATTCATCATTGAGATCATTATAGATCAATGTAAGTGTAGGCTTTAAGCGTTCATTGAAATTCATTTTACAGTTAGTTGATGACTACCGCAAAAATTGACCAAACAAACTTTAATATTCTGCCTGATGAGTTAGAAATCCTGCATAAAAAAGGCCGCCCGGAAAAATCCGTAGCGGCCCAAATCACCTAATCACTACTACTAGTATTTTAACCCTATTTACCTACAATAAGTTTGATCGATAGGTCAATATTATTTTCAATTACATTGTCACCCAGGTTATCGAAGAATGAATCCGATCCGTATCTCACATCAAATTTTGATCTGTCAAATGACAAATCGGCTGTTGCTTCATATGTACCATCCACTTCTTTGATGGTTGCTGGAAAAGAAATCGTTTCAGTTTTTCCTTTAATCGTAACATCTCCTGTTACGTTGTAAGAACCTTTTCCAGTGCTTTTAGCTTCTGTTATTACAAACGCTGCAGTCGGATATGTCTCTACTCCAAAGAAATCATCAGACTTAAGGTGTCCTTCCAGCTTTGCTTTCCACTCGCCGGATAAATCTGTATCTTCCAAAGTAGACATGTCGATCACAAAAGATCCCCCGGTCAACTTATTGCCATCCATCTGCAAAGTGCCTTCCTGCAATTTCAAAGTCCCAGTGTGACTTTTTCCTACTACTTTCTTTCCTGTCCAGGTAATTACACTCTCAGTGGTGTTTACCTTCATTTCTTTAGCCTCGCCATTCAGTAGCGCTGCGAAAATGATAAATGCTTTAATCATGGTTTTGTGTGTTTAATTTTTCTTCAAAATAAATGTATGTACATATAATGTACAAGCAAGTAACGCATAAAGTCCAAAATTGTTCCATAGTTTTGTAGAAAATTTTGGGTATTTGAGCAAATTGATATGCTATTGATTGGAGTTTTATAAAAGTTAAAGATGTTTCGACAGGCTCAACATGACATTGTTAGAAAAAAGGTCGATCATATTGAGTTTATCGAAATATCTATCAATAGAATATCAAGGATTACTGTTTAAGGACGATATTGGATGACAATTTGAAATATATGATTGAGGTCGGAAAGACGTTGGTATCAGATGATGTAATAGAGGAAGCATTTGTTTGTGACCTAACCAAATGTAAGGGTGCCTGCTGTGTGGAGGGGGATCTGGGTGCACCATTATTGGAAGAGGAGCTGGAGGAAATAGATAAAGCTATAGCGCTGGTAAAACCTTACCTCACTCAGGAGGCCATTGATGTACTGGAAAAGGAGGGAGGCTACCTGTTGGATGAAGATGGTGATCTATCTACCACCACAATCAACGGTAAAGAATGTGCTTTCGCCTTTTATGATGAAAACAAAATCTTGAAGTGCAGCATAGAGCAGGCTCACAAAGAGGGAAAGACCGACTTTAAGAAACCGATCTCCTGTCACCTCTATCCCATACGCATTGCAAAGCTTCCAGATTTTGAAGCGCTAAATTATGATCGATGGCAGATCTGTTCACCAGCATGTGATTTGGGTAAAGAGTTAAAAGTACCGGTCTATAAGTTTCTCAAAGATGCCTTGATCCGTAAGTATGGAGCAGACTGGTATAAAGAGCTGGTGGAAAAAGTAGAGAACCGCTAAGTAGAGAGATATTGATTAAATGTCTTTTTCATATGAATTATCATCAATTTGCCTTCGATTTAACCCGTTCGCGTATCCAATTTAAGAGTAGACTGGTCCCAATAGCAAAAGAGGTAACGATACCATTGAAAAGAATGTCCTGCGGGTCAAACACCCGGTTTGGTAAAAACAGTTGAATGCTCTCATCAATTACTCCAATCGAGAATGTAATCAAAAACGCACCAAGTGCTTGCTTCAATTTTTGAACTCCTTGAACTTTGGTTCGCTCCTGCAATGCACTGTGTATGAAAATCGCTAAAACACTATATTCAATCAAGTGGCTCCTTTCGGGAGCTCCTAGCCGTAGAAAAAACATCACATAAACAGCCATTACGCCAATCAAAATCGTAAATTGAAATCTTCCGGGTTTTGACCTCAACCCATGGATCAAAATGGTTACCCCTACGAACAACATGCCAAGTACAAAAATTATTGCTTGTACGTTCTGATCTCTCAATTGGTGCTGTAGAGGCTTTCCAAGAAAAAGGCTTAAGAATATGGTTATACTGATAAGCAATGACCATATCCAAAGTCGTTTTTCCCGAGGTGTGGAGAATTGGATCATTCTTTACTATTTAACAATGCTAAAAGTACAGGAAATCTTAGGACCATTTTAGAGGTGAATGCTTTGCTTGCTAATGCAGTACAAGATCAAATAGAGAACTCCAGGGGCTAGGAACGACTTGTTTAGCGTACGCTTATTACTGGTTATTTACTTACGTTTCAACTGGTACAAATCCGTAATATCTCCATTTTTTCGCTGCAGCGTCAGCGTATTAGCTTCAAACTCAATGTAGAATTCGCCTGAGAGTATCAAGGACCAGTCAAATTCAGCGGTCCAGATACAGGCGTTTATAAACTCCACTTTGTCTCCTTCTACTTCATATGTTCCATTGCATATTGCCGGATATTTGGTTTTCTCGTTGGCTCCCTGAAACTGACCGTTTGCAAAAGTGAGCGTAACCTGAGCGGGGGCATATTTTGCATAAGGAGAAGATCTGATGAAGTTTCCTTCATACGTGCCATCCAGATCAGCAAGAGTTAGGCGTTCATCATCACATGAGTTGATAAAAACAATGGTTATATGTAATAATAGGAGTTTTACTCGCATGCTAATTTCTTAATAGATCCAAGAATAAGATTCATGATTTGAATCTTAGGTTGGAATGCACTGAGCATGATTTGTTGAAGACAAATAAATAAAAAGATTATAAAAATCACCGCTGATACTTCGGAGCATCTACGATAAGTTCTTTTCTTAGCTCCGGAAATTTCTTGAAAAAGTCTTTGGCTTGTTGGTCTGTTTTGAATGTTGCCTCGTATTCTCCCTGGCCGTGTTTGACATAAAATCGCATCACCACATATTTCAGTGTTCGGATCTGTACTTTGAGAAGTACTTCCTCATAGGTGAAGTTCGCATTGTACATTTCATGCATTTGGGCGCGTTCAGGTAGTGATAATTCATGTTCATCTAAAAGTTCTTTGACCCTTTCAGCCCATGGTCGATAAGAAACGCCTCCTTGCCTGTTCGAATTGATGTACTTCACATAGCGAAGATAGAAAGCAAATTATCAATTGCTAATATTTTTAGCAAAATAAAATTTAGACTGATGAAATTGATGCTTTAAAATTTATAAAATTGTTAATCACCCAGAAACAATGAGAAAGAGGGAGATTCTTCATCTCATATTAAAACTTTTGAGGGCATTAAACTCTTCTTATTCTTGTAACAAGACTTGATTCATCCATGTGAGTACATAGTAACTTATTTCGGTAATAACGCCCGTAATTTGATCGAAACCAATTGATAAGTAAATTGTTTCATCATTGTTAGGAGTAAAAAGAATCCCCTTTGTACCATCTTTATTCGTATTGAGTTTTACAATCCCAAGTTTCGAATATTTATCTCCGATTCTGATAGTTACTCCTTTGATAGATATTGTGGGAGTAGAATTGGTCAATTCAAAACCACCCAAATTCCCATTTGCTGTTGTTATAGAATCCCAATTCAAGACCGTTATAGTAAAAGTCTCTACTTATAATTCCATCCGTAAATTCTCCTTCTTTATTGATAGATAAAGGAATACCAAGGAGGTTTTTTACTTGAGCCTCATTCCCATTTGTCTCCCAAATAGATTTAAGAGTTACCCCATTTAGCTTAATGTTTGCAAACTGTTCAGGGGATAGATCATTAGTTTTAGGTTGGCATTTCGTGCAAAGAGGCGCAAAACCAAACGGACCTAGCCCTCCAATAGTAATAATAAAAACGAGAATTCTTTTTCTTAGATAAAGATTCTTTTTTATCATTTTTAAATAAAAAGACAGCTTATCAAATCGACAGGTTTAAAGCTTCAATCGTTTAAATGTGGTTGGACTATAAGATGCACCACCAACATAAATAAGACTTAAACGGTCTTCAGTTACTCCATCAAGTTCGTAGCAGAAAATCCATTTACCACCATCAGTTCTTTCAAGTGGAAAATCTATTGGTTCTATGACTATATAGTATAAACCACTTTCTTCTGTAACAGGTTTTTCACAAATTGGATTCTCAGTAACAAAGAATTTGGATTTTTGATCCAAATTCCCGTCACTATATTGTTCCAAAACTCCATCACTTTTAAATACCCATCTATAATCATAACCATCCTCATCTGGTATCCAAGTACCCACTATTTTGTCTTTTGGATTTTGGAAAATATTGCTTTTAATAGTGAATGCGGCTGTTAAAAATAAAATACCAATTAATGATATAAATCCTAATTTTTTCATTTTTTCAATTTTAGATACAATTAATGTGTTCTTTTGCTTTTTTCAAATTGTCTCTTCGTTCCTCTAAACCATTATCACCCCCGTTAATAATTTTACTAAGAATATCAACTGAGGTGTTTGATTTGATGGTCGTTTTATTCAAAATGTTCTCTTTGAAAAACCAAAGCGCAGAAATTACTCCAATTTCTTTATTACTTGTTAGTAAATCAGGATTGGCTAAGCAATCCACTGAACTATCATAATTTTCTTTGTAGAAACTAGCAAATGCGGTGTAGTTATCCTTTCCTGTTAACTGCATAAGACCTCTTCCTCTATACTTATAACCATCACCAGTTTTATTGTTTCCCATTCTTCCACCATAGACGAAGTTGGCAAACTTATCTTTAATTACATATATAGGCTTGTCAGTTCTTTTATAATCATTCGGATTTTGTTTATTCGCATCAGCTGTAGGATTAGATGCAGGATTAAACCTTCTTATCCAATAATCCACGCCTAGCTTTGCAATCCGATAATTTAAATTTTCCTCAAATGCTCCGAATGGTTTACCGTCATATCGCTTACTCTCATGAGCTGTTTGAGCTAGAAAGTGTTGTAACTCATACTTATTATCAATCCCAAAGTCTGCAGCATGTTTATTTACATAGTCAGCAACTTCCTTAGCATCAGTATCTTTTGCATTTGGAAATGCGTCAAGGATATCGGTTTTTGAAGTATTACAATCTTCTTCATCGACCACTGGTAGTTTAAGCTCATCAGATTCATCATCCTCTTCTCCAGGGGAACCGCCACCTCCTTCATCAAGTATTCCATCTACCCACTCTTCATTTGGACCATCGCCATAGCCTGAACATTCTCCACACAATGTAATTCTAATATAGGTAGGTGGTCTTACAATGATATCAAGACTTCCGTCGGCTAGTTGACGAATCTCATTATTATTCTTTTTCACAAGTACAGTATTGCAGCATTCGCTAGTAGTTCTTCCTGTACTACTTGTTCTAGATTTATTTGAATGATATGTTTTACCAGTAAATAAAGATATCAGTTTAGTTTCCCCGTCTAGTGGATTTTCTGACTGAAAGACCAAATCGTTTTTCCACTTTTCTGATGGGTTAAAAGTAAATAAATAAGGATAGAGCTTATTATTTTGGCTAAAAATCACAAGATTGTTTAGATAATCATCCGTTTCAATATCTAAAACCATACCAAATGCATCATACTCATTTCGCTGGTCGTAAAGTTTACGAACCTTATTCCAGTTAGCAGCTTCAATCAGATCTGAGGTGTTCATTGGAGTTCTACCATTCTGAAAAACTAAATCATCATTTTGTAAACTTGATTTTATTTGCTGCAATTCAGGATTATCTAAAATGGAGATAAATTCAGATTGTTCGGGTTTTATAAATTCATGATTGTCTGATTGACAAGAGATAAAAAATGCTAATAAAATAATTAGGCATAAAAATTTTTGTTTCATTTCTAATAATTTGATGGTGGGTAGTTATTTCAGTCATTGTACGGCTAGTTAATATAACATACAGTTATTTAAAAATAAATATAATTTCTTATAACTCCATGGGGTACATGATTTTCAATAAAATAAAGAAACCCTCACCGAATCCGGCGAGGGTTTTTGTTTTATTCTTATTGACTTTCTATCACTTCAGCACGCTGAAATCCCACGTATCCAAATACTTCGTAGTGAAGTTTCCGGACCTGAACGCTTTATCGTCCATCATCTTAAGGTGAAACGGAATCGTGGTTTTGATGCCTTCAATCACCGTCTCTTCAAGTGCACGTTTCATTTTAATGATCGCTTCCTCACGTGTCTGTGCACTCACGATCAACTTACCGATCATGGAGTCGTAGAAAGGGGGTATGGTATAGCCCGCATATACGTGACTATCGATACGTACCCCGTGTCCTCCTGGGAAGTGAAGGTTAGTGATCTTACCAGGACTAGGTCGGAAACCGTTTGCCGGATCTTCAGCGTTGATTCGTACCTCAATCGAGTGAAGCTGCGGATAATAATTTCGTCCTGAAATTGGTTCTCCGGCGGCCACTTTGATCTGTTCTTTGATCAGATCATAATCCGTTACTTCTTCTGTGATCGGGTGTTCCACCTGGATACGCGTGTTCATCTCCATGAAGAAGAAGTCACCATGTTTGTCTACCAGGAACTCTACCGTACCTGCACCTTCGTATTTGATGGCTTCAGCTCCTTTGATCGCTGCTGCTCCCATTTTCTCTCGTAGCTCTTGCGTAATGATAGGCGAGGGGGTTTCTTCGATCAACTTCTGGTGTCTTCGTTGGATCGAGCAATCTCTTTCTGAAAGGTGACAGGCTTTTCCATTGCTATCGCCCACGATCTGAATTTCTATGTGACGGGGCTCTTCTACGAATTTCTCCATGTACATGCCGTCGTTACCAAATGAAGCCGCTGCTTCCTGACGAGCACTATCCCATGCCTTTTTGAATTCACCTTCTTCTTTGATGAGCCTCATACCTTTGCCACCACCTCCGGCAGTCGCTTTAATCATGACAGGGTAGCCAATATCCTTGGCTAGTTTCATGCCATGTTCAGCTGACTCTAGGAGTCCATCAGACCCTGGGACAACAGGAACACCAGCAGCAATCATTGTCGCTTTTGCTGTGGCCTTATCACCCATTTTAGAGATCATTTCCTCACTTGCACCGATAAACTTAATGTTGTTTTCTGCACATACACGAGAGAACTCCGCATTCTCAGATAAGAACCCGTATCCCGGATGTATAGCGTCTGCATTGGTTACCTCTGCTGCCGCGATGATGTTAGGGATTTTCAGGTAGGAGTCTTTTCCTGGTGGAGGACCAATACACACGGCTTCATCTGCAAATCGCACATGAAGACTATCTGCATCTGCTTTGGAATAGACGGCCACCGTTTTGATACCCATTTCCTTACAGGTACGGATGATACGTAAAGCAATCTCGCCTCTGTTGGCAATTAATATCTTGTTAAACATGCCTTAAACGGTTTAAGATGGATCAACAAGGAAAAGTGGCTGATCGTACTCAACAGGCTGAGCATTCTCAACAAGCACTTTCACAATTTTTCCGGAAACTTCAGATTCGATTTCGTTGAATAGCTTCATCGCCTCAATGATACATACGGTATCTCCTTGCTTCACGCTGCTTCCTATTTCTACAAAAGCAGGGGATTCAGGGTTAGCAGATCGGTAGAAAGTACCAATCATGGGTGATTTTATTTCAACAAGGTTGCTATCAGAAGCAGGAGCATTTCCACCATCTGCAGGTGCTGCCTGAGGAGCAGGTGCTGGAGCAGGTGCGGCTTGTGGCGCAGGAGCTGCTGCCATAGGAGCAGATGCAATCACATGTTGCTCAGCACTTCTCTTGATGCTTACCTTAAAGTCATCTGTCTCAATATTCACTTCTTCCAAACCTGACTCGGAAAGGAAGTTTATTAATTCTTGAATTTCTTTGGCCTTCATAGGTTAATTGTTGATTAATAAATCTTAAGAACTAAGGTATAAAATTTTCTTTTGCCCGAACATAAATTTCTTCATCAGATAAATCCGAATCTGCATTTACTTTACTCGTTCTACATAGCTGCCGTCCACCGTATTGATTTTGATCACTTCATCTTGCTCAATAAACATAGGGACCTGGATGGTAGCTCCTGTTTCTACAACTGCATTTTTGGTTGCATTGGTGGCCGTGTTTCCTTTTACGCCGGGATCCGCCTGTGTTACAGTCATAATCACATGTTGAGGAAGTTCGCATCCGAGAATTTTTTCTTCTTCTGCGTGGTATAGGATGTCGACTTCTTGCCCGTCTTTCAAAAACTTGGGTGCGTTGATAAGTTCTTCCTGAACGGCCACCTGCTCATAGGTATTGGTGTCCATGCAGTGATAGCCCATATCATCCTTGTAAAGAAATTGATAAGGTCTTCGCTCTACACGTGCAGTCGTGATTTTGTGCCCTGCGGAGAACGTATTATCAATCACCTTTCCGGTGGTTATACTTTTCAACTTGGTTCTAACGAACGCAGGACCCTTGCCAGGCTTTACGTGTTGAAACTCTACTACACTAAACAAATCGTGATTGAATTCAATCACAAGTCCGTTTTTGATGTCTGAGGTAGTTGCCATGAATTTTTTGGATGTTAATTAATTATTTAGGATCGTACGCCCATTTTACCCAGATAGATCCCCAGGTAAATCCACCGCCAAATGCGGCAAGGATCAGGTTGTCACCCTTTTTTAGCTTGCTTTCATAATCGAATAAGCAAAGTGGAATTGTGCCACTTGTTGTATTGCCATATTCTGCAATATTAAGCATCACCTTTTCGTCGCTTACGCCCATTCTGTTGGCTGTGGCGTCAATGATTCGTTTGTTTGCCTGATGAGGGACCAGGTAGGCCACATCGTCTGAAGTAAGGTTGTTTCGCTCCATAACCTGAGCAGCAACGTCAGCCATGTTTTTTACTGCAAACTTAAATACGGTAGAACCTTCCTGATAGGCAAAGTGCTCACGGTTCTTTACGGTTTCCTCTGTTGCAGGTCTTCGGCTACCGCCGGCCTTCATATGAAGGAAAGGCTCACCTGAACCATCGGATTTCAAGATCGAGTCTTTAATTCCAAAGTCTTCTTCAGTAGGCTCCAACATAACCGCACCAGCCCCATCTCCAAAAATGATGCAGGTAGCCCTGTCAGTGTAATCAACAATGGATGACATTTTATCTGCTCCAATGACGACCACCTTCTTGTATTTGCCCGTTTCTATGAACTGAGATCCGGTAGCGAGCGCATACAAAAAGCCAGAACATGCGGCCTGGATATCATATCCAAACGAATTAACTGCGCCGATTTGATTGGCTATAATGTTGGCTGTGGCAGGAAAAACAAGATCTGGTGTTGTAGTAGCACAAATCACCAGATCAATATCTTCTGCTTTGGTATTGGTTTTTTTCAGAAGTCCTTCGACGGCTTTTACAGCCATTACGGAAGTACCCTGGTCTTTACCTTTTAGTATGTGACGTTTTTTGATGCCTGTTCTACTGGTGATCCACTCATCGTTGGTGTCCACTATCTTCTCAAGGTCTTTATTGGTTAGCACGTCCTCCGGAACGTAACCATGAACGCCAGTTATGGCTGCTTGAATTTTAGGCATCTTGCTTAGCTTAAGCTAAAACTTCTTTTTCCATCACTACTTTACCTTTATAGTAAAGTTTACCTTCATGCCAGAAGGCTCTGTGTGGAAGGTGAGCTTCACCTGTAGTAGGACAGATCACAAAGTTTTTTGGAGTCGCTTTGTAATGCGTTCTTCTTTTGTCTCTTCTGGTTTTCGAAATCTTTCGTTTTGGATGCGCCATCTTCTTTCTCTATCTAAATTTTTCTTATTTCAACTTTTTTAAAGCTTCCCATCTGGGATCGACACTTTCTTCTTGTGATTCTTCCTCGGCTTCAGAAATGTAAATCATTCCATCACTTTCGGACTCATCCTGAAATTTTGGATGAAGCTTTTTCATCGGTATTTCCAGGCTGATTGATTCGTACAAAAATGAAGCGATATTAAGTTCTTGTTCTCCTTTTAAAATCACAAATACGTCCTCACTTAACTCTTTCTCCTCGTCTCCGTATTTATAAATGATTTCCTTTTCAACTGCTATTGGGAAATCGAAAAGTTCCAAACTTCTATCACATTCCAGCTCAATAGATCCGCTAATCTTTAAGTTTAGCGTAATCATTGCATCTGTTTTTGTCAAAATCACATCACAAGTGCCTTTGCCCTTGTTTACCAGACTATTTTCAAAATGATTGAAAAAATCGTCATTAAACGTGAAATTGAAGTCGTGAGTGCTATTACTCAATCCAAAAATTTCAATCTTATACGCTTTCAATTCCTTCATTTCCGTCCACTTCCCGGTAAAGACCCGCAAATTTAGATAGAATCCAAGTACTACAAAAGCTTTATGAATTACTTTTCTTCAGCGCTTTCATACTGATTTTCATTTCTTTGACGAATAATGTCATTGGCGAGGTATAGTGCGTTGCGAAATGACGTCTCATCTGCCTCATTTTTTCCGGCAATTGCGAAGGCTGTGCCATGATCAGGAGAAGTCCTCACAAATGGTAATCCAGCCGTGTAATTTACTCCTTCCTCAAACGCCAAAGTTTTAAATGGAATAAGTCCTTGATCATGATACATAGCCAGGACACCATCATATTGTTTGTACGAACTCATCCCAAAAAAACCGTCGGCAGGGAAGGGTCCCATCACAATATGATGGCCGCTTCTTACCTCGTCGATTGCTGGAGTCACTACTTTTTCTTCTTCTTCTCCAAGTAGGCCATTTTCACCGGCATGTGGATTCATTCCTAGCACAGCTATTCGGGGTTTTTTTATCCCAAAATCCTTTTGCAGAGATTTGATCATCTTCTTCAACTTGATGACTATTTTTTCTTTGGTCACTTTCTGGCTCACTTCGCTCAGAGGTATGTGGCCCGTGACCACACCTACACGTAGTGCTTCGTGGACCAAGAACATCAGACTTTCTTTTTCACCAGCTTCCTGAGTCAGGTATTCGGTATGTCCGGGAAAGTTAAAATCATCTGATTGAACCAGGTCTTTACTTAGCGGAGCTGTCGTAATGGCATCAATTTTACCTTCTTTGAGATCGGCTACTGCTTTCTGGAGGGATAATACCGCATATTTTCCGCCAGTCTCATTGGCTTGCCCGGGATTAATTTCAATGGCTTCTTCCCAGACGTTAAGGACATTCACCTTTCGGTGAACTATCTTTTCAATGGAACCTATCTGTTGGTAGTTGAAATTCTCCTTGTTTAAGTTTTTACGATAGTAGGAGATGACTTTACCCGACGCATAAATTACTGGAGTGAATTGTTTGAGGATACGACTGTCTTCCAGTGATTTGATAATAACCTCTGGCCCAATACCATTTACATCCCCAATAGTAATTCCTATGATAGGTTTATTTTTTTTGCCAGATGATTCACCCATTTGCAATGTATTTTTAACGAATCGGAAGATAGCCTGAAAAATTCGGGCCAACACAATATTATAAATGGAGGATAAGTTGGCAAACGTAAAACCCAAAAAACATTTAGGTCAGCACTTTTTAAAGGATGAGAATATCGCCTTCAAGATTGTAGAAGCTTTGAAGAATGAGCAACAATTGCCGGTACTGGAAATAGGACCGGGGACTGGAGTTTTGACCAAGTATCTAATAGCGCAGGAAGGGGTTGAGCTATATGCCCTTGATGTGGATAAAGAGTCAATCGAATATTTAAAATCAAATTACCCGTCCAACGCAGATCAATTTCTGTTTCAGGATTACCTTAAATATGACGTTCCGTTTGAAAAATTCAATGTCATTGGAAATTTCCCATATAATATTTCCTCACAGCTTTTCTTTAAAATATGGGACGATAGAGACAAAGTAGAGGAGGTCGTCTGTATGATTCAAAAAGAGGTAGCCGACCGTATTTGTGCTACTCATGGAAATAAGACTTATGGAATACTGAGTGTATTGCTGCAGGCATTTTATGATATCGAATACTTATTTAAAGTAGCCCCCGGGGTTTTCAATCCACCACCCAAAGTGCAGTCAGCTGTGATTAGGCTAAAGCGAAACTCCGTTTCGAAATTATCATGTGATGAAAAGCTTTTTAAACGAGTGGTTAAAGCAGGCTTTGGTAAGCGAAGAAAGACCTTGCGCAACGCTTTAAAAGACCTAAATTTGTCTGATTCTGTCAACGCTCTTGACATGCTGAACCAACGAGCGGAGCAGTTATCTGTTCAAGAATTTATCTCGCTTACTGAAAAAATTTCCGAGGATGGAGGCAGTAATGACTTTTGAATTATCCGTAGAGTTTAAAGATCGATTTCAACAGGCGCTGGATGAACAGGATACTGCATTCATAAAGTCTAGTCTGGAAGGAGTTAACCCAGCGGATATTTCTGCATTGCTGGATGAGTTTGATTCGGAAGAGTGCAAATACGTCTTTGATTTATTATCTCCTGAAATAGGTGCCCGAATTTTGGAGGACCTGGAGGAGGACGTTCGTGAGCAGTTTCTGCAGGAATTTTCTGCTCCTGACCTGGCTTCCTTTGTTGAGCTGATGGATTCTGATGATGGCACGGACATCTTATATGAGATGGGGGTTGCCGACAGAAATGAAGTGATCCGTCAAATCTCCGATGAGGAGAAAGCCTCTAACCTGATGGAACTCCTTGAATACGATGAGGATGTGGCCGGTGGATTGATGGCAAAAGAGCTAATCAAAGCAAATCTGAACTGGAGTATTTCTCAATGCATAGATGAAATCAGGTTACAGGCTGAAAATGTTCAGAAAATCTATTCGGTTTATGTGGTAGATGACAAAGAGAACTTACTTGGTAAAGTTGGAATCAAAAATCTCATACTTGGAAAATCTGGAGCCAAAGTGGCAGATATCTATGATGATCAGATTATATCTGTTGAGACTTCTACAAGTGAAGAAGAGGTAGCCAGCATTATGCAGAAGTATGACCTGGAAGCAGTTCCTGTGGTAAATGCGCGAGGGAGATTAGTTGGAAGAATTACGATTGATGATGTCATTGATGTGATTCGGGAAAATGCGGAAGAAGAACGCCAACTAATGACAGGAGTGAGCTCCGATGTGGAGGAGGATGATACCGTCTGGAAGATTTCTCGAGCCCGTTTACCATGGCTAATTATAGGAATGGCCGGAGGTCTGGTAGGTGCCCAGTTTATGGGTTTTTTCAAAAATGAAATCATCATCGTCCCGGCATTGGCTTTCTTTATTCCACTTATTACTGCATCCGGTGGCAATGTGGGTATTCAATCATCTTCTATCGTCGTTCAAAGTCTTGCCAATCCAAATGTTTTTGCCGATAGTATGTGGAAAAGATTGTTAAAGGTATTTATGGTTGCTATTGTCAACGGATTAATCCTTTCTTTAATGGTATTTGGGGCAGTTATCTTATTTATGCGTGAGCAACCCCTGGCGGCAACAGTAGCGATCGCCTTATTCGCCGTGGTATTACTCGCATCATTTATGGGGACAATAACTCCATTATTATTAAATCGTTTTGGAGTTAATCCAGCGTTAGCTTCAGGTCCTTTTATTACCACAACGAACGATTTGCTGGGTTTGGCTGTCTATTTCTCGACGGCACACCTATTATATAACTTATGACGGCTAAAAAACGCATACTCATCGCAGATGACATGCATGAATGTATACTTCCGCTCCTGAAAGAGGCAGGATATGATCCGGTCTATCTTCCTGTTATAGACAGGGTGGGGATTTTAGAAATCATAGAGGGATTTTACGGGCTGGTCATCAGAAGTAAAACCTCTGTCAATAAAGAATTAATTGATGCTGGCAAGAATCTGGCTTTTGTGGCTCGTGCAGGAGCGGGGATGGATAAAGTAGATGAGGACTATTTAGTGTCAAAGGGGATTGCAGCAATTAATGCACCTGAGGGTAATAGAGATGCACTTGGAGAGCATGTCCTGGGACTTCTGCTTTCCTTGTTACACAAAATCCCATCTGCTTTTGAGGAGATAAAAAAAGGAATTTGGGACAGGGAAAATAATCGAGGTATTGAACTCAAAGATAAAGTCGTTGGGATCTATGGGATGGGAAATATGGGGATGTGTTTCGCCAAAAAACTCCAGGGGTTTGATTGTAAGGTTATCGGTTATGATAAATACAAAGATGTATTAGATGAAACGTTTATCACGCGTGTGGACCTGGAAGAACTATTCGAGAAAACTGAAATTTTAAGTATTCACATCCCACTTAATACAGAAACCAACCAACTCTTCAAGGAATCTTACTTGAGGAAATTCAAAAACCTTAAAGTATTGATAAATACCGCAAGAGGAGAAGTTCTGGACACAGTTGGGTTAATTAATCTACTGCAAGATGGGTCACTGTATGCAGCAGGGTTAGATGTTTTGGCGAATGAAAAACTAGAAAGTTATTCAAATGAGGAGGTAGCGTTATTAAACACACTAACCTATTTACCCAATGTACTAATCACACCGCATGTAGCTGGATGGACATTTGAGTCATATCAAAAAATAAGTGAAGTGGTAGCAAGTAAAATTATTGAGCTTGGTTGATTAAATAAGCCAGCCTATTGCCTCCCCTACATTATCAAATCTTTTTCTGCGTAGGTCCGGCATCTCTGATTTTAGAAGCTCACTTGCAAAGTTGCTAAACAATAAACCACTTGCGGTTTGTGGTTTGACTGATCCAAGCTTTATTACTTTTTTATTATATCCTTTTGCGTTGTTTTTTAAAAAATGTTTCAGCCAAATCCTGGATTCTGTTGAAAACTCTACCAGATTAGATTGATCCAATAAAATCTTAGCACAGTTTTTAAATTCTTCAGAATTGATGCCTGCGAAAATAATTTTCTTAGTGGTTCCAATATCTACTTTACCAACCCACCGTATCAAAGCAATACGATAGATAGAGTCTATCTCTATGGAGCTACTACCAAACTGACTGATTTTTTTGAATTCAGGACCCAGAAAATTTGCTGCCCGATTTGATTCAGGTCTTTTCATGAATGTGGGGTTTTGAAAGAAATCATCATTTAAAATGTTGATCACATGTGTTGGTAGTTATTAATTCTAATACAATCTTATCGCATTAAAAGGGTAATTACGAACGTCTTCCGACAGATGAATAATACAATGAGGTGAACCATGCTTATTTGACGATTAACTTTTAGTGGAGTTTTGAAAATTAACAAATGATCTATTGATGTGAGTTTAAACTGATTTGGATTTGGTCTTAGATTTTTGATTTCAGGTCCAGCTTCCTATATATTTGCATTATCAAAATACGACAACACGGGAAAACGGCTTCAATGTGAGGCCGTTATTTTTTGTTTAAAGGGGTAAGAACAATTATGGCAGTTAATTACTACACAAAGGAAGGACTTGATAAGTTAAAGACAGAACTAAACGAACTCAAGACTAAAGGAAGGGCGGACATGGCAAAGCAAATAGCTGAAGCTCGTGATAAAGGGGATTTGAGTGAAAATGCTGAATATGATGCGGCCAAGGAGGCCCAGGGGCTATTGGAGTTGAAAATCTCTAAGCTCGAGACAGTTGTCGGAGATGCCAGGGTAATTGATGAGTCAACCATTGACACATCAAAAGTTTCTATTCTTTCTACCGTGAAAATCAAGAACAAGAAGAATAATATGGAAGTGACCTATCAATTGGTTGCAGAGGAAGAGGCTGACTTGAAAAGCGGTAAAATTTCTGTGCAGTCACCAATTGGTAAAGGTCTTTTAGGTAAGAAAAAAGGAGAAAAGGCTATGATCAAAGTTCCTGCTGGTGACATTGAATTTGAAATACTAGACATTACCGTCTGATGTCGAGCATCTTTACCAAAATCATTGAGCGGGAAATCCCAGCACACATTGTGGCAGAGGATGATAATTACCTGGCTTTTTTAGATATCAACCCACTGACTGAGGGACACACGCTGGTGATCCCCAAGAAAGAAGTGGATTACATTTTTGATTTGGATGATGATACACTGGCAGGGCTTCATTTGTTCGCTAAAAAAGTAGCCGGTGCTATTGAATCAGTCATAGACTGTGAAAGAGTAGGTGTGACGGTGATGGGACTGGAGGTGCCACATGCACACGTTCATTTGATTCCCATGCAGACCATGGACGACATGAACTTTGCCAACATGAAGCTTTCACCAAGCAAGGAAGAAATGGCTGAGACAGCTAAGAAGATCAGCAAGGCGATTAAGTAATTGGATTTTAGATTTTTAGAGTTTAGATATTGACCCACCTGTAGGTGGGTTTTTTGTTTTAATTACACCACATTAATTTACCTACCATGGATGCAGGAATGATCAAGAAAATAGATGAGGTTCGTTCACTTCTAACCGATCCGGGAGAGTTTGATAAAGTAGTTGCTAAATACGAAGCTGACCCTTGCGAAGAGACTCTTCGAGCAGTCATTGATCAGATGACTATTGAGATTGCAAAGAGGCGTGTGAAGGGTATGGAGAAAGAGTAGTTATTAGAATTGAACTTAGCGGAAGGTAGATTTTTTCTTACAGAAGAAGCCTTTTCTATTCTCACATTAATCGTAGTTAATCTTTATGATTGGAAACTGATTGAGTTTTGGAAGTAGTCAAAATCACGTGTTGGCAAGTGGGTTGGCTGGATTGATGCTGACCGGAGCGGCGGACCGTAAGATTTTTTTGTTTCGTTTTTTCATCGAATGGAAAAAATGAAGGAACTATTTCACCCTCCCTGGATTATCAGAAATAAACGCTTTCCAGCTTTTCTTGCCACTACCACCTATTGCCGTTTTGGATGAATAATGGTGACAAATTGCTACGGCAAGTGCGTCCGTGGCATCCATTAGTTTAGGGGCATCTTCAAATTTCAACAACATCTGAATCATGTTGGACACCTGTTCTTTGCTCGCATTACCATTACCGGTGACAGATTGCTTCACCTTCTTTGGGGCATACTCATGAATGGGCATATTTCTGTTAAGTGCGGCTGCCATTGCCACTCCTTGTGCACGCCCCAGTTTTAGCATGGATTGCACATTCTTCCCAAAAAAAGGGGCCTCCAGTGCAACTTCATCGGGGAGGTATTCTTTCAAGAGCTCCGTCACCCGATCAAATATTTTCTTCAGCTTAATTTCATGATTTTTATACTTGCTCAAATGAATCACACCAAATTGAATCACACTCATCTTCTCACCTTTGCAATGGATCAACCCATATCCCATTACATTCGTGCCTGGGTCTATGCCTAATATGATGCGCTCTTTTATCGCCACAGATGCAAATTAAGAACAACCATTCAAACTATCTTCAAAACCCATGGTTCACATGGACATTCAAGGTGCTGATAACGCTTGGATGTCTGTATTTTCTAATTTCAAAACTTCGAGATCAACCAATTTCTTTAGATCACTTTTTTGTCCCAAACAGATTCGTCCTAAACCTGACCATAGTTATTGCTTTGATGATAGTAAACTGGTACCTGGAGGCATTACGATGGAAAATATCTGTTGATCTTTTTGAAGAAATTAGCATGAATGATGCCTGGAGGGCAGTCCTTGGAGGCCTGGCGCTCAATTGGGTATTGCCGTTGACTTCAGGTGACCTGCTTGCTCGCATTTCTCAGCAGAAAGATAAATATCAGGCAACTTCTGCAGCAATTCTCAATCGGGGAATAATGCTTGTGTTGACCCTTTGCTTTGGATTATATGGGATCAGCTTTTTAGCAATCCAATACGACTTCAATGGTTGGTTTTTGCTTGTAATACTTTTTGGAATTCCACTATTGAGAATACTTTTCAGAAAATCAATCAATCGTTTTTCTACTTATTTTCAAGAACTAGCTAAAAGTCTTTTGATTAAAGTGGTCGCGCTTTCCTTACTCAGGTATGGAGTATTTGTCTTTCAATTCTACCTTCTTTTGGTAATTTTTCTTCCATCTCTCAGTGCTAATTTGTTAATCGCTGGAATTGGTTGGGTTTTTCTGATTCGTTCAGCTCTGCCTCTGTTTTTTGGTGGTATCGGTGTGCGGGAAGCATCAGGCATCTTGTTCTTTAAACCACATGTTGACAACCTACAGCTAATCATTGTTCCTGTTTTTCTTATTTGGGTCATCAATACGGTAATTCCTTCACTTGTGGGATTGTTTTTTATTTGGAAAATGAAGTCGTCCAAGTAAGACTTTAGTACTTACTTATTTTTTCTAAACTTGAATTCACCCCTACAATTATAAAAGCTAACATTGCGTAATGATGGGTTTGATCGCAGCATTCACACTGCTTCATGTTTTATTTTATTTGAGACTGGCCAGAGGTTGGAAGAAAATACCCGCTATTCAGTCAAAAGAATCCATGATTCCTTTTTCAGTAATCATCCCGGTTAGAAATGAGGAAAACACCATTGAATCCATACTGAGAAACCTTAACATCCAGGACTATCCGAAAGAGCTTTATGAAGTGATTGTGGTGGATGATTTTTCGGAGGATGAGACTATTAATAAGTTGAAGCAACTATCAGGGTCTTTGGATTTTACTTTGCGGGTAATCCATTTGGAGGACAAAAAAATCAATGGAAAAAAGCAGGCACTAACTGCTGGAGTTATTGCTGCTGTACATGAAACAATACTAACCACAGACGCAGATTGCGAATTAGATAAAAACTGGATCAGATCATATAATGATGCATTTGATGAATTGACCAACATGGTAGCCGGCCCTGTTGCGATTCGAGGCAAAGGTTTATTTGCCCGCCTTCAGCAAGTGGAGTTTGCCGGACTGATGGGGTTTGGAGCTGTCACTATTTCAGATGAGAATCCGAGTATGTGCAGTGGGGCAAATTTGGGATTTAGAAAAAAGGCCTTTGAGGAGGTAGGGGGGTATGCGAATAATTTATTTACCCCATCTGGAGATGATGAATTTTTGCTTTTTAATATCATGAAGAGATTCCCTCGGAGTACACGCTTTTTAAAAGCTAAAAATGCTGTGGTTAATACACCGGCTCATGTTAACATAGGGTCATTTATTAACCAAAGATCAAGATGGACTAGTAAGTGGAAGCACAATAAGAATTGGAAAGTCAGACTGAATGCTGTTCTGTTTTTCTTTGACTATTTGGTATTCTATGGAGCTATTGTTGGTGTCTTCCTTCAGTTAATTGATCCAATATTCATAGCTGGAATCGCCCTACTTAGGTTCTATTCCATGTACATATTTGTTGCTCCTGTTAATACCTTTATGAATGGTAAAAAAACCTTTTTGCCGCTGCTTGTTTTCCAAATAATTTACCCTTTGCATGTTTTATTCATGGGTATGAATTCTATCTTTGGTTCATACACCTGGAAAGGAAGAAAATACAGATGACCGAGGAAGAATTTGATATAATTGATGAGCTTTATTTTGTTACTTCTTATGTGGATTTAAAGGAGGCTACAGAGCTAGCTGATGATAAACTGAAGCGTAATTTGATGAATATGGCTAAAAGAGGATGGATAAGAGTGTATAAGAATGTAGACGAAGAATCAGAGCTTGATCAGCTAGATCTGGAAAACGACTTTCAATCTTATTTCTACCTTGCATCAAAGAAAGGACTATTTAAACACAACTCTCAGTGAAGGAAACTTCCATAGATATAAAGGATTTACAACTCAACGCATTGCTAGAGGTCACGCAAGCCGTCAATAATAACTTGCCTGAAGATGATCTATTGAAGATTTACAAATTTACGTTATTAGCAGACCTTAAGATCAATAAACTGGCGCTTTACGCCCAACAAAAAGGAGAGTGGGTTTGTAGAGTGAATTTCGGAACAAAAAACAATTTGATGGGAGAGAAGCTCCCGGATAAGTATCAAGAATTAAAAAATCAAATGGGATTAACTGAAACCTCATTTGATGAATTCAATTCGGTCTTTCCTGTCTATCATAAGAATAAGATTCTGTCTGTAGTATTCATTGAGTCTGACAATGAGTTGGGAATCCAAAATCGGTTTTTAAATGCATTGACTAATATCATTTTAGTAGCAATCGAAAATAAGCGATTGGCACGCCAGCAAATGGAACAAGAGGCGTACCGGAGGGAACTGGAAATTGCTAAGAAAGTCCAGAATTTCCTTTTTCCTAAAGAGCTTCCAAAGATCGAGAGGTTACAGATTGAGGCCTATTACTTACCTCATCACGATGTAGGCGGGGACTACTATGATTATATCCAAATAGATGAAAATAAGTTTCTGGCTTGTATAGCTGATGTTTCCGGTAAAGGTGTTCCAGCGGCATTACTTATGTCCAATTTTCAAGCCTCCCTGAGAGCATTGGTTAGACAGACGAAAGATTTATTGGAAATTGTCACCGAATTGAATCACACAACTTTTGTGAGTGGAAACGCTGAGAACTTCATTACTTTTTTTGCAGGGATTTATGACTTCAAAACTAAAAAACTGGAATACATCAACTGCGGGCATAATGAAATTGTACTACGTCACGGTGATAAAATTGAGTTGCTGAATGATGGAACTACGGTATTGGGAATGTTTGATCCGTTACCATTTATTGAAACAAAGTTTTTGGAGGGGTTAGATGAGTTCTTCCTATTTACCTATACCGATGGATTGACAGAGACATTTAATGAAGCTGATGAAGCTTTTGAATTTGATCGTTTACTCGAAATCTTAAAGGGAGATTGCCCTCATGATTTGACAGAACTTCACAATATAATACTAGAAGCGTTGCATGCATTTAAAGGAACCAAGCCGTTTCATGATGATATAACAATGCTTTCCTGTCGTATTCAAAACAAATGATTCGTTTTTACAAAACTCCGTGGTTTACCAGGGTTTTGCACCCTTCTTGCACATTTACAATACCCTCTCATAATAAAATTTACCTCACGTTTGATGATGGCCCGGATCCTGAAGCTACCCCCTGGGTATTGGATGAATTGGATAAGTTCAATGCCAAAGCAACTTTCTTTTGCATTGGAAAAAATATGGAGGTCAATCCAGAGATCACTAAAAAAATTGTCCGTAAGCAACATCTCATCGCTAATCATACATTCAACCATCTGAAGGGATGGGACTCAGCCGATGAAGTATATATACAGGATGTCGAAAAATGTGAAAAATTGATTTCACAATTTACCTCCTGCAAGAGATTATTCCGTCCGCCGTATGGCCGTGCTAAAAGGAGCCAGATACGAAAACTTACGGGATTCAAATCAATTATGTGGAGTCATTTGTCCTGGGATTTTGATCCATCACTGAATACTAGATTGGCTGTAACTAAGTTAAAGAAAGCTAAAGCTGGAAGTATTATTGTTTTTCATGATAGTCAGAAAGCTTTCAAGAATCTTAAAATAATTTTACCTGAAATTCTGAATCACTTTCAACACAAGGGAATGAAATTCGATACACTAGCATGATAGATACTCACGCACATATATACCTTGAACATTTTCAGGAAGATATCGATCAGGTTGTTGAAAGAGCACAGGAGCGCGGAATAGATAAAATTTTGATGCCAAACATCGATCAAACCTCGATAGATCAAATGCTTTACCTGGAAGAGAAATATCCGAATATCTGCTATCCCATGATGGGATTGCATCCATGTTCGGTTAAAGAAGATTTTGAGAGAGAGCTGAAGCTGGTAGAAGATTGGTTCGAAAAAAGAAAGTTCATTGCGGTCGGGGAAATGGGGACTGATCTTTATTGGGACAAAACTTTTTGGGAGCAGCAGCAAGAAGCCTTCCATTTTCAATGCCAATTAGCACTCAGATATGATATCCCAGTGGTTATCCACTGTCGCGAGACCATAGATGAAACGATTGAGTTGGTGGAGGAGTATAAAAATGACGGACTCAAAGGAGTTTTTCATTGCTTTACAGGATCGGAGCAGCAAGGGAAACAAATCACTGATTTAGGCTTTTACCTTGGTTTAGGAGGCGTTAGCACGTTTAAAAATGGCGGAATGGATAAGATTATTCCTCAACTAGATCGCACCAGAATTATATTAGAAACTGATAGTCCCTACTTAACTCCAGCACCTCACCGTGGTAAGAGAAATGAACCTGCGTATGTCTCAATCATTGCGGGGAAAGTATCCGAATACTTAGGTATCTCGAAAGAAGCATTGGATGAATTAACTACGGCTAATGCAAATGCACTATTTTTCCCTACTTAAAATCTTAACGATTGAAATATAAGATTGTAAATATCAATGATACGGGAGTCCGTTCGGTGTTGATCATTTATACCGGAGGTACATTCGGGATGATTCAGGATGCATCAGGCTCCTTAGCTCCTTTCAATTTTGGAAAAGTTGTGGATCGGGTTCCTGAACTACGTCAGCTGGATATAAAACTAACGGTAATCTCTTTTCCTAAGCCAATCGATTCCTCCAACATCGGCATTCAGGATTGGAAAGATATGTCGTATATAATTGAAGAGAATTATGCACAGTATGATGCTTTTGTAATTTTACATGGCACGGATACGATGGCATATTCTGCCTCTATGCTAAGCTATATGCTGGAAGGCTTGAATAAGCCGATCATATTCACAGGCGCACAAATGCCGATTGGGTCTATTCGTTCAGATGCAAGAGAAAACCTCATTGCGGCTTTGGAGATCGCCTCAGCTCATAACAATGGTAATCCTATCATAAGTGAAGTATGCGTGTATTTCAACTATCTTTTGCTGAGGGGTTCGCGATCTCAAAAATTGAGAAGCAGCACCTTCGCTGCATTTGAATCAGAAAATTACCCTGTGCTTGCCGAAGCGGGAATAGAAATAGAGTTTAATTATGCAGCATTAAAACCCCATGACGAGAATGCTCAATTGAATGTGATCAATAATCTGGACGCTAATGTGACGATTCTTAAAATTTTTCCTGGCATCACTGAGCATTCTGTCAAGTCTATTTTAAGCGATCCTCAAATAAAAGGTGTTGTTCTCGAATCATTTGGTTCGGGTAATACCATGAATTTTGATTGGTTTATCGATTGTCTGATCAAGGCAATCGAAGGTGGAAAAATTATTCTTAATGTGAGTCAATGCATAGGAGGGGAAGTGGAACAAGGGAGGTATGAGACCAGTAAAAAATTGAATGAGATAGGGGTTTTAAGTGGTGGAGACATTACTACTGAGGCTGCTGTGACCAAGATGATGTTTTTGTTAGGATCAGTAGAAGACGTGAATGAAGTGAAAAAGAAACTGACATATTCTTTGGCCGGAGAGATGGACATGATGGAGGAATGATGAAGAAGAATAGCCTTGATGTTAAATAAAACTTGCATAAAGGTATTTTTCATGATTTATTTGTAGCCCGTCAAAAAGGTGATGGGCTACAGAGAGGTGGCCGAGTGGTCGAAGGCGCACGCCTGGAAAGTGTGTATACCCCAAAAGGGTATCGAGGGTTCGAATCCCTTCCTCTCTGCGATTTTGCAGAGTCCAGGCCTCTGAATTCGACATTTTTTGATGAGTGGTGCGAATTTTGTGGGAATGAAAATGCAAATTTGGATTTTACTAAAACTTAAATATTTAACTAAACCGAAGACTTAACTTACAAGACTGAATTATGAAAAAGTTATTGACTCTCTTAATGTTGGCAGGTGTATTTACCTTCAGCGCTACAGCGCAAGAGTTTTCTGACTCTGACGCTGCAACTGATTCTGCAGCGGTAGACTCAGCACAAACAGAAGAAGTATATGAAGCGCCTGTAGAAGAAATCGCTGAGATTGTTGCTCCTGTAGAGGAAGCACCATCAAAAGGATTTCACCAAGTAGTAAAAGAACAATTCATTGATGGTGGACCAACTTTCATGGGTATCGTTCTTGCATGTTTGATTCTAGGTTTAGCCATTGCTATTGAAAGAATCATTCACCTAAACATGGCATCTACCAATACGAAAAAGCTTTTAGCTGACGTAGAAGATGCATTAAACTCAGGTGGGGCAGATGCTGCTAAAGAAGTTTGTAGAAATACAAGGGGCCCTGTGGCTTCAATCTTTACCCAAGGACTTATGAGAATGTCTGAAGGTGTTGAAATGGTTGAAAAATCAATCATCGCTTACGGATCTGTTGAAATGGGTAAGCTGGAAAGAGGTATGATTTGGATATCGCTATTCATCTCGCTTGCTCCTATGCTTGGTTTCATGGGTACCGTAATTGGTATGATCGAAGCTTTTGACGCGATTGCTGAGGCCGGTGATGTTTCTCCTGCACTAGTTGCGAGTGGTATTAAAGTAGCACTATTAACAACAGTAGGTGGTTTGATTGTAGCTGTAATTCTTCAGTTATTCTATAACTATCTTGTTTCTAAAGTGGATTCAATTGTGAACAGCATGGAAGATGCTTCTATCTCTTTGGTAGACCTTCTTGTTAAGCACAATCTTTCTAAGTAATTCTAAAATAGATTAGAATATGGTTGATGTAGGATTATTTATATCATATATACTCATTGGTGTTTGCATACTTGCTGCTGTAGGTATGCCATTGGTGAAGGCATTCGGAGATCCGGACTCATTGAAAAAAATGGGTATGGGTGTAGGCGCTCTAATAGTAGTTTTCTTAATTGCTTTCTTTACAGCGAGCGGAGATAACTCAGGAGACGCAACAGAAACAACAGCTAAGCTCGTAGGAGCAGGATTGACAACTTTTTACATTCTTGCGATCGGAGCTATTGCTGGTATCGTTTATACAGAAATTAAAAAAGCAGCTGAATAATGGCGAGGAATAAAGATAGAGGCACTCCGGAAGTGAGTTCAGGCTCTATGGCGGACATTGCGTTCCTATTGCTCATTTTCTTCTTGGTTACTACCACGATAGCAAATGACAAAGGAATTTTGATGCAGCTGCCACCTCCACCAGAACCTGATCAGCCAATTGTAGAGTTTCAGGAAAGAAACATCTTCAAAATATTGGCTAACTCAAATGATCAGCTTTTGGTAGAAAATGAGCCATTTGAAAAACCCATGTCGGAATTAAAGGAAGAGATAAAGGCATTTATTTTGAACTTTGGAGATCCTGACCAGGCTGGCATTGATACATACAATAGCCTTCCTTCTCAGATGAAAGCCAGAGCTAAGCAAAGCCCTGAGTCTTCTGATCATCCTGGCAAAGCGGTAGTTTCGTTTAAAGCAAATAGGGGTACTAGCTACGAGCTCTATATAGATGTATTGGATGCGGCGCAAGCAGCATACAATGAGATTTATGGGGAGCGTGTGGGACTTACGAGTGACGAGTTTCTACAACTTGACCAAAGTGTAGATGTAGAGCTTCGTATGTATAAGCAGGCACGAGCGGGTATTCCACGAGCAATCTCAATCGCAGAACCAGATAAATAAGTTATAACTATGTCGAAGTTTAAGAAAAATTCAAAAGCATCACAGGATATCCCAACGGCAGCATTGCCTGATATTATCTTCATGCTTCTTTTCTTCTTCATGGTGACAACTGTGATGAGAGAGCAGGAAATTTTAGTAAAACAAGTTCTACCTAAAGCAGAGCAGCTTTCTAAAATTCAGAAGAAATCCTTGGTGAGTCACATCTACATAGGAGAGCCTAAAAATATTGGCACCTATGGTGAAGAGCCTAGAATTCAAACCAATGATGTTTTCATGGAGCCGGATGAATTGACCCTTTTTGTAAATCAGGAGAAAGACAAACTTTCTGAAGCAGAAAGAGATCGTATTACCATGGCCCTAAACATTGACTCTGAAGTTAAAATGGGAATTGTCTCAGATGTTGAGCAGACCCTTAGGAAGTCAAATGCGCGAAAAATCCTTTACAAATCATTAAAGGGAATTAAGAACTAGATAAATAACTTTTTCAGATATAGCTAAAACCCTGATCAACTGATCAGGGTTTTTTTATTTATTCCTGAAGCTGCTTTTTCTTCTCTTTCAACCACTTTTCGTATTCCCTTTTAGCTTCATCTAACGCATTTTCCAACTCTTTCTTAGTGGCCTTTCTTAGCTTATCAGCTTCACTAATTACTTTTTTTCGTTGCTTTCTAAGTTTTTTTAGAGCGGTCTCTACATCTCTCTTTGCATCTTCTATCGCTTCTTCAGAATCCTTTTCCAACTGCTCGATTTTATCGTCGATCTCTTTCTTCTGCTCTTCATACTTATCTAGTATTTTTTCCCTTTCAGTTTCCTCATTATTAGAGGTACAAGCAATTAAGAGTAATCCGAAGAGAAGGAATATATAATGTTTCATTACTGTATGATATTAAGCACTGAACTTTTTTGGATTTAAATATGGAGCCCAATCATCCCGATAAATCCCCGTATTCATACGTAAGAAAGTGACGTAAGAAGGCTTTACAGGAGCTTTCATTAGCTTCATACCAACTTTATCTAAAGAATAATCACTCTTTCGTGAATTGCACTTCTTACATGCTGTTACCAGGTTGGTCCATGAGGATTTTCCCCCTTTAGATCTGGGCACTACGTGATCTATGGTAAGTTCTTTATTTGTTCCACAATACTGGCATTTTCCACCGTCTCTTTTAAAAATATTATGTCTGCTCATGACCACTCCTTTATAAGGAATGCTGATGTAATATTTGACTTTGATAATAGATGGAAAAGGAAAGGATTGACTGATAGATCTTAATTTTTTTTCCTGGACTTCACTTATGAGATCGGCTTTCTTTAAAAACATTAACATAAAGGCTCGCTGTACTGAACATACGGTTAATGGGGTATAATCTTGATTAAGTATCAGTACGGAATTCATCTTTAAATTTTTAAGCGATCAAGTTCTCTCTTCTGATCTTTCTGTTTGATGCTATCTCGCTTGTCATAAATCTTTTTCCCTTTAGCCAGAGCTATTTCTAATTTAGCCAGTCCTCGACTATTAATATAAATCCGAACAGGAATAATTGTTAGCCCTTTTTCATCCATCTTAGATTTAAATTTTTCTAACTCCCTTTTTTTCAGGAGCAGCTTTCGATCTCTTGTCATTTCATGACTTTCAAAGCTGGCCTGTGAGTAGGGTGAGATATTCATCCCTTTTACAAACAGCTCATCTTTCTTGAAGTAACAGTAAGCTTCCTGAATACTCGCTTTTCCTTCTCGAAGTGATTTTATTTCAGTTCCCTTGAGCATTATTCCTGCTTCTACTTTTTCTACAAATTCATATTCGTAACTCGCTTTACGGTTCTTTATCTGAATATTGTTAGAAAATCTACTCTTATCCTTACTCATAGGTTAAATATATAATAGAGTTTTTAAAACGGCATCCTTGGTAATGGACTGTCTGATAACAGACCAAAGGCCTTTTTCTCATAAAGAAGATGACCACTGATTGCAATCATCCCCGCATTGTCAGTGCAGTATTGAAAATCGGGAATAAATACTTCCCAGTCATGCTCAATAGCATATTCATTCAATACCTTCCTTAGCCTGCTGTTTGCCGATACACCTCCTGCTATCGCAATTTGATTCACTTTTTCTTGCTTTGCTGCCTGGATGAGTTTTTCTAAGAGCATAGAAATTAAGGTATCCTGAATACTCGCAGCTAAATCGTTAATGTTTTCAGAAACAAAGTTTTGATTCTTTTGAACTTCTTTTCTCAGAAAATAAAGAATTGAGGTTTTTATTCCACTAAATGAATAATTGAGATCCGGGACATCAGCTTTCGAGAAATCGAATTTAGTTGCGTCACCTTCTTGCGCAAGCTTGTCTATCATGGGGCCACCGGGGTAAGGTAAACCAAGAAGTTTGGCAGCCTTATCAAATGCTTCGCCTACTGCATCATCAAGCGTTTGTCCGAGGATTATCATATCAGTTGGGCTGTTGACTCGTAAAATCTGTGTATGTCCTCCACTTACGGTAAGGCAAAGAAAGGGATAAGTTGGTTTAGGATCATCGATAAAATGAGCCAAAACATGGGCCTTCATGTGGTGAATAGGAATCAATGGAATTGATAGGGATGCCGCCATCGATTTCGCAAAACTGTTCCCAATCAAGAGCGCACCAAGTAAACCCGGCCCCCTTGTATATGCAATTCCATCAAGCTCATTTGCGTTAATATTAGCATGCTTCAATACATGATCTACAACTGGCACGATATTTCTTTGATGTTCCCTGGAGGCTAATTCGGGAACTACACCACCGTACTGTTCATGAATAGCTTGGCTAGCAATTTCATTATTGATTACTTTGCCGTTTATACAGATTGATGCTGAAGTTTCATCACAGGAGGATTCTATGCCAAGAATGACTGCCACTTTTTTTTGAAGGCCAAGATAACTATATCGCAAGTTCGCAGGGTCCTCTGGAAGATTTTTTCAGGGGTTTTCTTTTATTCTCTGCTTTTACTGTTGCTCGCAATGTTCCTTGTACAGTTGCGGCCTGTTCAAACATTCCTTGCGCATAAAGCTTTAAATCTTGTTTCTGATAAGACTGATCACGAAATGTCATTAAGTAGACTGAAAATTTCATGGCTCGATCAGGCCAGTTTAGAAGAAATTTTAATCAAAGACCTGGAAGGCGATACCATGCTCTATGCAGAGAGTTTAGAAATCAACTATCGCATTTGGGATATTATTCAGCAAGAGTATTTGAATATCGAAGAGATCTCAGCAACTAAATTGGATTTGAATTTGATAAAACATGGTGAGGATGAAAAATTAAATCTGACTAAGTTCATTAACGCATTAAAAACGGATACAGTAAAGAAGGAATCCAAGCCGGTTCGATTAGATAGAATAAACTTGACCAATCTCACATTGAGGTTAAATGATATAACTAAAAAACCGAAACCAACGCGGCTTGATTTTGCAAATTTAGATTTTACTATTCCCGACTTCTCATTAACAAATTTTCATCTACGGGCGGATACAATTTCTGGGAACATCATTAATATGAGAGGAATAGAACGTAATTCCGATTTTACAATTGAGGAGTTTAAAACGGTATTTTGGGTTTGTAATAGTTCCCTTAGTATTGATGATCTCAATTTTAGGACACCAACAAGCCAGGTCAGCGACAGTTTAGCGTTTTTTTACAACGGACTTGATGATTTAGCATATTTTCAAGATAGTGTCTCTTTTATTCTTCACTTTAATAAAACCCGAATTTCTAAAGAGGATATTAAGATCATCGCTGGGACAGACAAACTCGAAAACGATATCACCATAGATGGAATTATTTGGGGTACTATTGGAGATTTCAATATTGAAGAAACTCGTTTTGGATATGGGAGTTCTTATTTTGTTGGTGGGGTTAGTTGTTTTGGCCTTCCTGATTTGTCCAAAACATTTATTTTGGCTGACATAACAAAGTCACACGTATTGCCTCGAGATCTCCGTCCATACCTTGGGGAATACACGGATAATCTGAGACAGATGGGGCGGATCGATTTCAGCGGAAGTTTCGCTGGATTTTTTAAAGACTTTGTGGCGCGGGGTGACTTTGTCACAGATCAAGGATCTGTTCATTCAGATATAAACATTAAGATTCCGGATGATCCGAAAATGATGTCTTACGTTGGAAACCTTGAATTCAAGAACCTCAACGTTGGCGCCTTTTTAAAGAATGACATAGCTCAAATAGTAAATTTGAAAGCTACCATAAATGGAGTCGGCATTACTCCCGAAAATGCCGATTTTGATCTCAAAGCACTGATTTACAACAGTGGTCTCAATGGATATGTGTATGATAGTGTTTCCGCTGATGGAAGGTTTGCTAAGAATTTCTTTGAAGGCTCATTTTTCGTAGAGGACCCAAATTGTGATTTAAAAGGCAATGCTCAAGTTGATTTTAGAAAAAATCAAGAAGTTCTAAATGTTGATGTTAAAGTGAATACGTTCAATTCGGATGAACTACAAATTTCCAGAAGAAATCTTGGAGCTTTTGGGAATATCAACCTGGAGGTCAAAGATTTGGACCTTGATCATTTCATTGCGCGATTGGAAATTGATTCTGGAGAAATAGAGCTGGATGAGAGGCGAGTTCCCCTCGACTCCATTCGATTTATTGCCGATTTGAAGGACAGCACTCGAACCATAAAATTGGCATTTCCTGGGTTCTGGTCTAAGGTGGAGGGCGAGTTTAGGATAACGGATGTCCTTAAAGATGTAAAACTAATGGCTCAAAGCTATGCTTCTGAACTGATGATTATTGACGATACAGTTGATGCTGAAGGAAGTGGTAATACGTATAAATTAAAATTGGAAGCAAGAATAGATAATGTGTCTCCTTACTTGGATTCATTGAAAATACCTGTTGATATAGGAGGTAAAACGATTATCGAAGGTGATTTTAGGCAAAGTAAAAACGCCAATATCTCTTTATACTTCAAATCAGATTCACTGGAGCTCGGAAAAAATTTGTTTTTGAACCCTATCGTTGAATTGAACGGATCTCGAGATGATGAGACTAAGTCTATACTTACCAACTTTATCTTTCAATCGAATGAACAAGTAATCCCGGGTGTTCCAAATACGCAGGAATTACTTGTTGAAGGAGTTTGGTATGATAATGAAATTGATTTAACAACAATGGTTAATCAACCCCAGACTGAAAGCGAGATTCGATTGGAAAGTGCAGTGACCTTGTACGAAGACTCAATAATTTTTAAAATGCTTCCATCTGATATGCGTCTTCTAGGAGATAATTGGAAATTTAAGGAAGCAAATAAAATTGTCCTTACCTCTAATAAAATTGACATTCAAGACCTTGAAATATTTGATGCAAGTGAATCTATTATTTTAGAAGGGGTTTATGCTGATTCAATTCCTACTTCAATCACTGTTTCGACAGAGGGATTGAATATGAATAAGGCTGAGTTATTTTCGAAAGCATCAGTTGGTGGACTACTAAACGGTGAGTTTAAGATGTTCCGAGAGAACAGTGATGAGTCATTCAAGTTTGATGGAGGGTTTCTTCTTAAGAACTTATCCTATGATGAAATACAGCTTGGGGATGTTAGGGGATCATCAAATTGGAATCCATCAAATCAAAGCATCTATACAAAGGTTGATGTAGAGCGTCAAGATGTCAATACCATAGAAATAGAGGGGTATTATTACCCCCTTGCTGAGTCAGAACAATTGGATTTTGATATTAAGTTTGATGAGGCCGATTTAAAGATGGGGCAGCCTTTTTTGCAAGAAAATTTTTCCAACATTTCCGGACTTGCTAAGGGATCACTAAAACTTACGGGTAGTGTAGAAAAACCAAAAGTAATTGGCAATTGCAATATTTCCGATGGAAGTGTATTGATTAATTACCTAAATACCTTTTACGTGTTTGATGGAGGGGTAGATTTCAATTCCAGCTCGATAACGTTTAACAATTTTAATCTTACAGATAGAAAAGGATCTAATGCTAGAGTTTCAGGATCAATTCGCCATAATAGCTTTAAAAACATGGCTATGGATCTTAAGATAAGAGCTAGCACTTTTGAATTTCTCAATACAACATCCTTGGATAACAATCTTTATTATGGTACCGCATATGGTTCGGGAACAATTGACGTTACAGGCCCACTAAATGATTTGAATATAGCAGCTAGTATTAGGACAGAAGCGGATACTAAGTTTTTTATTCCAATTTCAGATGGTACTAACTCAACACAGCAGGAGTACATCACTTTTATTGACTTCTCAGATTCAACCAGAGCTGACGTTGAGGAAGAATTCAACATTTCGGGTTTAACCCTTGATTTTGATATAGAGGTAACTCCTGATGCGTATTGTGAGCTGATTTTTGATATTAAGACTGGAGATATCATCAGAGGGAGGGGGAGAGGAAATTTGAAATTGCGACTAGATACCGATGGTGAATTCAACATGTTTGGTCCTCTGGAAATTACGGAAGGAGCTTATAATTTTACTGTTCCAAATTTCATTAATAAGGAATTTGAAGTTGTGTCGGGCAGTATGATAACCTGGTATGGAGAGCCGTATAATGCAATTTTAGATTTAGATGCTACATATTTACAGCGTGCTTCCTTTGCGGAGTTGGAGAATCCAGATAAGCAAACCCAAGAAAACCTTGCTAATAAGGTGCCTATTTTGGTGGTCCTAAGACTTGAAGGAGGTATGCTATCTCCTGAAATAGATTTTGATTTACAATTGCAAAATGAATCTGATGCGACCTCTGCAAATGTTTCAGAACTATCACAAATCACCTCTGATGAACAAGAGCTGAAACGACAAGTAATAAGCTTATTGTTTTTGAAGCGGTTTTCTCCAAGGCAGAGTTTTACATTAAGTGGGGGTGGCACTGTCGGTAATAGTGTAAGTGAATTCCTGTCTTCTCAAGTGAGCTATCTCGTGAGTCAAATTGACGAAAACCTGGAGGTAGAGGTAAACCTAGCAGATTTAAACAGGGAAGCTTTCAACACCTTTCAATTAAGATTTGCTTATACCTTTTTGGACGGCAGACTCAAAGTTACCAGAGGTGGCGATTTTGGGAATCAGAACGACAATAATGATAATGTCTTAAATGATATAGTCGGTGATTGGTCAGTAGAATATAGTCTTACTAAAGATGGCCGTCTACGGGCTAAAGTATTTAGAAACTCAAATCAACGTATTCTGACTAACCAAAATCAACAAAATCAAGAAACAGGGATAAGTCTACGGTTTGTGCATTCTTTTAATGATTTCGCAGAATTGCTTTCTTTGAAGAGGGATGAGGCTATTCAAAAGCGCGAGCAGGAGAATAAAAAAGCTGCTGAAAGCGGTGCATCTGAGAAGAATTCCACTCAATAATTGAATTTTATATTCATGACAATTGGATAGTAATCATTAACTTATGAATACAAAACCCAATACCGCATGAATTACAGAAAATTTAGTGAAAAGTATGCCAAAGAAATCGGTGGAGAATTTCGGGAATATGACGACAACCAGTCCGTTATTATTGTTCCTTTGAAGACCGGCAGGTTTCAAACAGTAACAGGACATATTGTTGAGCATTCAGGCTACAACCGGGAGGTTGTTCACCTAAAATCTAAGGTTTGTAAACTGACATATGATATACCTTTTGTTGAATGTCTTGAGGCATCCAAAGAGTACCCGTATACCAAGTTTATCACCGAAGATGGCTTTTTAAAAGTTGAGGCAATTAATTTCCTGGTGAACCTGAAAGACGAGATGGTGAAAGAAATGATTATGGAGATAGCACAACATGCAGATGATTGGGAATTAAAAATCACCGGAAAAGATATTCATTAATATTTTTGCAACGCAAGCTGACTCATCGCCCTTCACTTTAGTGTAGGGGAGGAAAGTCCGGGCAGCATAGAGCAACGTACTTCTTAAGCGGAAGCGTCTTGATTTAGATCAGGACAGAGAAAGTGCCACAGAGAATAAACTACCTTATTGCTAGTCAGTAAGGAAAAGGTGAAAAGGTGAGGTAAGAGCTCACCGGGTAGGTGGTGACATCTATTGCGAGGTAAACCTTACGTGCTGAAAGACCAAATAGGTTCTGCATTCGAAGATTGCTCGTCTGAGTAGAATTGGGTAGGTCGTTAGATCCTGCTGGTGACAGTAGGGCTAGATAAATGATGGGATAAAACAGAACCCGGCTTACTGGCTTGCTTTTTGTTATTAGAATCGCCAAAACCAAAAAATTAAATGGCTAAAATTCTTGTTGTAGACGATGAAAAGAGCATAAGAGATGCGCTTGCAGATATCCTCACCGAGGAAAAGTATGAAGTTCTTACCGCAGAAGATGGTGAGGATGGATGGAATAAACTTCAAGCTGAGAAAATAGATCTAGTCTTGTGTGATATAAAAATGCCCAAGATGGACGGAATGGAGCTTTTAGGCAAAGTCTCGGATGATGGACTGGATGTGCCTTTTGTGATGATATCTGCGCATGGCACCATAGATACCGCTGTTGACGCTACAAAAAAAGGAGCTTATGATTTCATTCAAAAGCCACCTGACTTAAATCGCATTTTACTGACTGTTAGGCATGCTTTAGAAAACTCACAACTATCTACAGAAACCAAAGTTCTTAGGAAAAAGGTAAGTAAAGGCTATGAGATCATAGGAGAGTCTAAATCAATACAAGAGGTTAAATCAACAATCGAGAAAGTTGCACCAACAGATGCTAGGGTATTAATTCATGGTGAAAATGGGACCGGCAAAGAACTTGTGGCTCGTTGGCTTCATGAGAAGAGCTCAAGATCAAAGGCCCCACTCATTGAAGTTAATTGTGCTGCCATTCCTTCTGAGTTGATTGAAAGTGAACTCTTTGGCCATGAAAAAGGATCATTTACATCAGCGCATAAACAACGCATTGGAAAATTTGAACAGGCACATGGTGGCACACTTTTTCTAGATGAAATTGGTGACATGAGTCAGTCTGCTCAGGCTAAGGTCTTAAGAGCTCTTCAGGATAAGAAAATTACTCGGGTAGGAGGAGATAAATCAATCAGTGTGGATGTTCGGGTTCTAGCTGCTACCAATAAGAATCTGAAAAAGGAAATAGAGGAAGGAAATTTTCGAGAGGATTTATATCACAGATTAAGTGTAATGGTAATTAATGTGCCTCCATTAAGAGAAAGAAAAGAAGATATTAAGCTATTGATAGATCATTTCCTTGATCAAGTGGCATCTGAATATGGAACCGCTAAGAAATCTATCGATGATAATGCCATCAATCAATTAGAAAAATACGACTGGACTGGGAATATCCGGGAACTAAGAAATGTTACCGAAAGACTCGTTATTATGTCTCAGGAAACAATAACTGTAGAGGATGTTAAAAAGTATGTGGAAGCTTAAGCGTCTGCTTGTTGCTCAGTTTTTACTTCTTGTGTGTCTTCCTGAGCATATGTAGGGCATGTTCTTTGCGTGCAAGCGCTCATTGCCAGAATTATTACTGCTAGTATGGTAAGTTTTAATTTCATAAGCGGTTTTCTTATATAAAGCGAATTATTTTTCAGATCCTTTCAAAAATAGGAGAAATAATCTTCTTAACAACAGCTTAAAGTGTAAAATATTTCATGTTTTTCGCTAAATCAACAGGTTACACCCACGAACGTCGCTATTATCAAAACGACCAAGGACTTCAAAATATTTTCCGGTTGCTCTTCCAAGGTCTTTAGTTTCAATGAAACAGCACGTATCAATATTGGCTAAATCGATAATGTTAATACCGCCAGACTTACCATCAGGGAGATATGAAAACGGGTCGTTTATATCCCTGATCAAACATTTTGCCCATAATGGGAGTTCAAAAAGCCCTTTATTCCCATACGCCTGACTCATAAGTTCAGTCATGCCGTATTCAGACCATATTTCAGTTAGATCAAAACTTTCGATTAGAAGGTTATGAAGTTCGTCTCTGATGATTTCCTTTCTTCTACCTTTCATCCCACCGGTTTCTATCACAATTGTGTCTACTACCTCGGCCTTATCACTTGCAAGTTCTAACAATGCATATGAGACCCCAATGATTATTTTTTTACCCGGTTGCCTTAAAAGGTCTCTAACATTACTGTTAAGAAAATACCCTGAATCCTTATTTCCCATGCTTATGAGGTGATCCACCATGCTTATTAGGGAAGAGTCACCTTGCTCTTGATAGGATGGTAGTAAAGCAATGATTCTCATCTCTTTCAGATCCCCAAATTTCTGAATGAACACTTCGCTTGATTTTTCCTGGTAGAAATGTTCGTTTTTAACGAAGTGTTGACTTCTCCCGGTTCTGGTAGTGCCGCTGCTTTTAAATACTTTAGTTTCTTTCCAATCACCAGATTTTATAGCATGATTTTTGAAGAACTCAATGGGCATAAAAGGAATATCATAAAGCTCTTTAACGTTATTTGGAGTTTTGTAAAGGGAGTCACAATATTGTCGGTATATAGTACCATGACGATATTGGTACTCAAATGCTTTTAACGAACTATTGACAAAGGTTTGTTCGTTAATAGCTGAAAGAGAGCGCTTAAAATCCTCAGAGAAACTCATATTATAGTTTCTTTAGGGGCAAAGTAGATTAATTTTGTTTTCATCAAATGAGACACGCTGCGAAATTATTGAGTTTAGTAATACTTCTGGCATTAAGTGGATGCTTTGAGAAGGAAGTATTTTCAGAAGTCCCACTTTTGTCTTTTGATGATGTGGTTTTTATTGACGCACCGAATGATGGGCCGAATAGGGCTGTCGATACCTTAATTGTCACGTTCTCTTTTGAGGATGAAGGCGGTGATTTTGGGTTAGATCCTTCGCTGGATGTTGGTCCACCACATCATATTTTTGATGGAGTTTTCGATTCCTTGGAAAACGTAGTTACGATTAACGGAAGTGGATATACTCCACCCTTTTATTCAATACCGATTGGACTTTTTAATACAAACGAAGGTGCCCAATACTTTTATTTCCCGGATTCAGCCGAATTGATTGGTAATACTATTTCACCACCTCCTTATAATTGTGATGAATATTTAGTAATTGAGAACGACACGATTTATGGAAAGCAAAATCCCTTTTATAATAATTTCTTTGTTATCATAGAAAGAAAGATTGGAGAGGATGAATACGAGCCATTATTGGTTGATCCGTGTGCCCCGGGGTTTAATGGTAGAATACCCGTTTTTGACCCTGAAGGCAAGGAAGGTCAAATTGTGTGGAAACAAACAACCAACACCTTAAGGTTAACTTTGGGGGATGATATCTGGAGGGTCCGTATTTATGTTTACGACCGAAGCTTAAATAAGAGTAATGAGGTCTTTTCTCAAGACTTCATAATAACAGACATCACTCAGAAAATAGCCGGATAACGTTCCGGATTCGATTCAGATAGCATACTATAAATCTTATCAAAAATTTCTTCGACATTAGGTTTTGAGAAGTAATCTCCATCACTACCATACGCTGGTCGATGATTCTTGCCTGTAATTGTGACTGGTTTTGAATCAAGGTGGAAGTATCCACCATCACGCTCAAGAATTTGCTGAAGGATAAATGCAGAAGCTCCACCTTCAACGTCCTCATCAACAACAACTAACCTGTTGGTTTTCTTCAACGACTCAACCATCATTTGTGGACGGTCAAATGGAATTAATGTCTGAGCATCGATTACTTCTGCTTCAATTCCTTCTTCTGCAAGTTGATTAGCCGCTTCCATCACAACTCTGCATGTAGAGCCGTAGGTCACTATGGTTACATCAGTTCCAGATCTTAGAGTTTCAGGTTCTCCAAGAGCTAACCTAAATTCAGTTAGATTATCTGGGACACGTTCTTTAAGTCGATATCCATTTAGTGATTCGATGACAAGTGCGGGATCATCGGACTGCATGAGTGTGTTATAAAAACCAGCTGCCTGCGTCATGTTTCGAGGTGTCAATACGTACATCCCTCTGAGCGAATGCAGGATCATTCCCATTGGAGATCCGGAATGCCAAACGCCTTCTAGTCTATGACCCCTTGTTCTAATAATAAGTGGTGCCTTCTGGCCGCCGTAAGTACGGTATTGTAATGTTGCCAGATCATCAGACAATGTTTGCAAGGCGTACAGTAAATAATCCAAATATTGGATTTCGGCGATGGGTCTTAATCCCCTGATTGCAGCACCAATTCCCTGACCGATAATAGTGGTTTCCCGAATACCCGTATCAGTCACTTTTAGCTCACCATATTTCTCCTGCAGTCCGGCAAAACCTTGATTTACATCTCCGATCTTACCTACATCTTCACCAAAAGCGAAAATTCTGGGATCGGCTTCCAGTAAATTATCAAAGCACGCGTTGAGTACTTCCCGCCCATCAACCAATTCACTTGAGTCAGAATACGCAGCGGGAACAGATTCCACATTGATTGCTGAGTCCAATGATTCACTGTAAAGCTTAGAGCTGAATTGTTCCTCATATTGTGCGGATTTCTCAGACAGCCAATTCAATAGATGTTGCTTTTCCGTAAATGATTCATTCTTAATAAGTCTCAATGCTTTTTTAGCAACCTTTATTATATGAGACTTTTCAGGATTCAACTCTTTTCTTAGAGCCTCCGCTAAATCAGTAATTTTCGTTTTATGAGTGGATGGAACAGCAACCTTATCTATTAAATTCAATACTTCCTCGACATCCTTTTTGATGTCTGCAGAATATGCTTTCCATGCCTCATCTTTGGCTTGTTTAGCAGCTTGTTTTGCTTCTTTTTCTATCTGATCCAGTTCTTCGGGACTAGCCAACTTCTCTTTTTCAATCCACTGACGCATTTGAAGGATACAATCATACTCTTTTTCCCAAACGAGACGATCCTTGGGTTTATATCTTTCATGTGAACCCGAAGTTGAGTGGCCTTGGGGTTGAGTAACCTCTATTACATGAATCAAACATGGAATGTGTTCTTTTCTGGATATTTCAGCAGCTTTTTTATAAGTTTCAAGAAGGGCGACATAGTCCCATGCCTTTACTTTAAAAACTTCAAATCCGGCCTTTTCTTTTGTTCGTTGAAACCCACTTAATGCCTCTGAGATACTTTCCTTTATCGTGTGATATTTTTGAGGAACAGAAATACCGTATCCATCATCCCAAACCGACATAATCATGGGTACCTGGAGAACCCCCGCTGCATTCATGGTTTCCCAGAAGTGACCTTCTGAAGTTGAGGCATTACCAATTGTACCAAATGCTACTTCATTGCCCTTGATTGAGAAGTCCTCAAACTCGCTTAACGATTTATTTTTCCGATATAGTTTAGAAGCATAAGCTAATCCAAGCAAACGAGGCATTTGTCCAGCGGTAGGGGATATATCAGCACTACTATTCTTTTTGTCTGTCTGAGTCAACCATTCACCCTTTTCGTTTAAGTACCTGGTTGCAAAATGTCCGTTCATCATCCTTCCAGCAGATGCAGGATCTGCTTCAACGTCGGTGTGTGCATAAAGCTGAGCAAAAAACTGTTGGGTATTAAGCTGGCCAATGGCCATCATGAAGGTTTGATCTCGATAATAACCAGATCTCCAATCGCCATTTTGGAAGTATTTGGCCATCGCTATTTGTGGTAGTTCCTTGCCATCACCAAATATTCCGAACTTGGCCTTACCCATGAATACTTCCTTTCTGCCTATCAAACTTGCTTCACGACTTTCTACGGCCAGTTGATAATCGTTTAAAACCTCCTTCTTGGTGATAGGTAATTTTGAAGTATTCTTTGTTTCGCTCATAATTTGTAATTAAAATAAAATTTAGCGTTTGGCCACTTTCAAAAATACGAAAAACGATTCACTTTTAAAAGTGAATACTCCGTATAAAACGATGTTTAAATGAAAATAAGAGCCATTTAAAGTTATAATATTCTGATAAATTATATTTTAAAGAATATTATTTGTTAAATAACATAATTTTAAAGTCTCCTGTTTCGTATTTTCTTATGTTGGGATTTCTCCCACAAACAAATCCTATATTTGCCAACCTTAATAACCAATATCATGATAATAGGCGTTCCAAAAGAGATTAAAAACAACGAAAATAGAGTGGCAGTCACTCCTTCTGGAGTGGTTGAATTCACCAAAAGAGGTCATGAGGTCTACATCCAAACAACAGCAGGTGATGGTAGTGGATTTTCGGATGATCAATATGTAGATGCGGGTGCTAAAATTCTTCCATCGATTGAAGAGGTTTACGGTATTGCCGAGATGATTATTAAAGTGAAGGAGCCCATTGAACCTGAATACAAGTTGTGTAAAAAAGACCAACTAATCTTCACTTATTTCCATTTTGCTTCACATGAACCACTTACCAAAGCAATGATTGAAAGTGGAGCTGTTTGTCTTGCTTATGAAACAGTAGAGCGCCCTGATCGATCGCTTCCTTTGTTGATTCCAATGTCAGAAGTAGCGGGTAGAATGTCTGTACAAGAGGGGGCTAAATACCTGGAGAAACCACTTAAAGGTAGAGGAATTCTCTTGGGAGGTGTTCCTGGTGTGAGGCCAGCTAAAGTAATGATTTTAGGCGGTGGTATCGTTGGCACAAATGCTGCAAAAATGGCGGCAGGTATGGGTGCGGATGTAACTATTCTTGATTTAAATCTTCAAAGACTCAGACAATTGGATGATATCATGCCAGCCAATGTTAATACCTTCATGAGTAGTGAATATAATATTCGTGAACTCATCAGCACACATGACCTGATCATTGGTGCAGTTCTTATACCCGGAGCTAAAGCACCAAATCTTATTACAAAGGATATGCTTAAAGAAATGCAACCAGGGACTGTATTAGTTGACGTTGCTGTTGATCAAGGTGGCTGCATTGAAACTTGTAAGCCTACGACGCACGAAAACCCAACCTACATCATTGATGATGTTGTTCATTATTGTGTTGCCAACATGCCTGGAGCGGTACCTTACACTTCTACGCTTGCGCTTACCAATGCAACTTTACCATATGCTATACAGTTAGCCAATAAAGGATGGAAACAAGCATGTAAAGAGAGCAAGGAGCTTAAGTTGGGCTTAAATGTTATTAATGGGGAAGTGGTATACAAAGGAGTATCTGAAGCTTTTGATATGCCTTATACGGAAGTTGATAAATTCTTGTAAGTTCAATTTTCATAAAAAGCACAAAAAGCCCGCCTGATCTGGACGGGCTTTTTAATTTCCATTCATCATATTCTTATGACCACTCGCTGCAAAGCGTAAGTGTACCAATATTTATACCCCTTTATTTGTGAGTAGGATTTGATAAGAAATGACAAGGAATAACTCGTATTGGCTTTTTCAATCGGTAGGTTGGTTTATCTACGGGATGATAGGTGTGGTTGTGGCTATGCTATTTTATGACAATGTCGATATATGGGTCATTCTTGCTCAGTTTTTTAGTGCAATAGTCATGTTTCTCTCGACCCATTTGCTTCGATTTAAAATGAAGACGGATGGCTGGCTTAAACTGAAGCTTCAGAAATTAATCTTGCGATTACTTATTGCATTAATTATTCTGGCAGTTTTAGCAAATGGAATAGTGGTTGGATACACTATTTTAACCACAGAAATTATTGATGTTGAGAATTTTAGCATTACCGTTTTCTTTCTTTTTACTTTTCAAACGTTTGTCTATTTCGCATTATGGACCGCTGTATATCTGATTATTTACTTTTTCAGAAACTACAAGAAGGAGGAGGTAGAGAAATGGCAGTTGGAGACAGCAGTAAAAGATGCTGAACTTATTGCGCTAAAGGCACAAATTAACCCTCACTTTCTTTTCAATGCTTTGAATAATATACGTGCATTGATACTTGAAGATCCTATGAAGGCAAGAGACATGGTTTCTCATATTTCCGAGTTGCTTAGATACTCTATTCAGTTTAACGACAATGAGAAAGTGACAGTGGAGGAGGAACTTCAAATTGTGAATAAATACCTGGAGTTGGAGAGCATTCATTATGAAAATAGACTTCATTATGAAATTTTAACCAAGGAGGGACTGAACAAGTGTAGAATACCGCCTATGCTGATCCAGCTAATGGCGGAGAATGCTGTAAAGCATGGGATTTCGCAGATAAAAAATGGGGGTGATATATTAATCTCAGTTGATCAGGAAGATTCATATTTAGTTTTGGAGGTGAGCAATACCGGAAAACTGAAAAAGAACCTGGGAAATGGGATTGGCCTCAGAAATGCTACCGAAAGAATAAGAATCTTGTTTGATAGCGAACCGGATATTGAACTAATACAGGAAGGAAACATGGTTCGATCTAAACTTAAACTACCAATAACAAAATGAAAGCTGTACTTGTAGATGATACGCGATTAGCAAGGCAGGAGCTTCAGTTTCTCCTGCAGAATCATAAAGATGTAGAGGTAATTGGAGAGGCCGAGAACGCTGATGACGCAAAAGAAATGATTGAGAATTTAAAGCCGGATTTGGTGTTTCTGGATATTCAGATGCCTGATAAGGACGGTTTTGAATTGCTGGAAATGTTGGATGAGGTACCACAAGTTGTGTTCACAACCGCATACAGCGAATACGCAATAAAGGCTTTTGACTACAACGCACTGGACTATTTGAAGAAGCCGATTACCGATGACCGACTGACATTGGCATTGCAACGAGTGAGAGAAAACTTGGAGAAAACGGATGAGCCAAAAGATGTGCTTAATGAAAATAGCCAGGTTTTTGTGAAGGATGGTGAAAAATGTTGGTTCGTGACATTGAAAGATGTTAGGCTTTTTGAGATATGGGATAATTATACAAGGATTTACTTCGAGGACCATAAACCAATGATTCCCAAAACGCTTCAATATATGGAGAGCCGCTTAGACCCTAAGGTCTTCTTCAGAGCGAACCGACAGCAAATCATTAACATGAAGTGGATAGAAAAGATCGAACCGTGGTTCAGCGGGACCATAAGACTTTATCTTAAAGATGGTACAGAGGTAGAGGTAAGTAGGAGACAAACTTCCAGATTTAAGGATTTGATGAGTTTTTAAGCAGACGTTGTAGCTCCTGGATAGCCATTTTGTTACTTTCAATATTGATATTTTGTAGGATATGCTGTTTCTCTTTTGTAGTTAGATGCCAGCTTAGGGATGCCCGGTCAACATCGGAAGTCGTGCCATTTTTTTCGAATGAATCATAGGCAATTTCCACGACATCCATTTCGCCTTTGAACCACGAGCGCATTTGTTCAAGTCTTGCATCATTATTTATGTCTTGCATGTTGGTTAAGTTATTGTAGACACTGGCAATAGGGTAGGTTAACCTATCAACAACTGAAGGGTCCGGTCTCTTCTCGATTGGTGAATTGGGTTTGGTATCTCTCACTACTAAAAAAATCACGCCATCGGTGTTTTCTGAGATCCAATCATTGAAAACACTAACGAATCTAATGGCATCAGAAATTCCAAAATTATCAGAGATACCAGCGTCCATAATTTCTACACGAGGTTCGGCTGGTAAGCTTACATTTGGTGTTATGTAAGGGAAGGATGCTGACATTCTAAGTGCAGATAGATAGCTTAGTTCATCCGGTTCATTGACCCTGAAAAGGGCTTGAAAATCTACCCCACGCACCCGAGCTTCTTTGTCATCAACTATTTCTGATGTGACACCAAGAAATGAAACAGGCTGTGAGGATATATAGAGCTTTCTACCATCATTAGCGATGGTCGGCGACATGATAAGCGTGGGAATCTCAGAATTCTCTTCCAACTCACGGTAAGCACCTATTGAGCTGCCGAAAATATTTCCAAGGTTCTTATTTAGGTTTTTCTCAAAAACATACCCACGATCAACACTGTATGTTCTTCCGGCATATTCATGCGTTCTAATTTTAAAAAACAGGTCGTTTACAAGAAGACCAAAAATGACGGGATTGAGGTTGTCTTTACCCATTTGAATGAGTAAGTCATTTTTATTTTCCGATAGCGCTATTCTACTATTTCTGCGAAACATCTCTCGGTAAAAAGCCGCACCAATGACACCTCCGGAAGCTCCGGTGATGAGAAAGGTTTGATCCATTAGGTTACCATTTAGTGCACTGTCGGCCTTTAGTAAAGAATTAGTCGTCCACAATGCTGCCCTCTGTCCACCACCGCTAACGCACAGAAAAACCATCTTTTGCTTTTTTGAGTCAGGCCATTTCGCTTTCCAATTCTCCAGGGTCTGAAGCATATGCCACTTGTCATGGATGTATTGCTCCTTTGAATGAACAGCTTCCAGGTTTTCTATCGAGTAGGAGGTTAGAGTAGTGTCATAATTAAGGCCCGTCGCTTGATTGATTCCTTTACCAAATCCGGATTTAGCAGCTATGTTTACCAAAATGAAAATAGCAAGCGCGAATGAAAGCCCCCAACCCTTGAACCAATAGCTGATAGCTCCCACCAGCATAACTGCAATGGCGAAAATCAATAGTGAGCTGGCCGCAGCAGGAATCTGTAGAAACTCCACATTCATAAAAAAACCAAGAAGTAAGATCACCCCAATAATACATAGCTCTACCACTACTGAGTTAAAATGATTTTGATCAAAGACTCTAACAATCGCTTCTTTATTGCGAAAATCAACTATCTGTTCTGTCGATCTTACCTTGAGCTTTAAATCGAGGTAATTAGATACATTATATTTATCGGCTCTGTTTTCTCGCACTCTATTCATGACCCGATCTCTACTTAGCACATTCTTCCTCAATTTTCTATCGACAGTTCCAGCAACAAAAATGAAAATATCCTTGTTGGTAAATCTGAAATAGAGAATCATCAATAGGTGCATGCAGACTATCCCCAAAACCAGCCCTAACACGAAAAGGAAGATTTCACTTGTTTCAGCCAATCCATTATTAACCTGGAAGCGAATCAGAAAGACAATATAAATAATCAGAATCAGGACAGGTATTAGGCTATTGTTGATTGAGAATTTAGTGAATGGCCGCTGTAAAACTCCAATAAATCTAAATCTATGCGCATCCAAAATATAGGTAGTGATGTGCCAGGCCATCATCAGGTTTCCGAATGCAATTCCAACGATAAAGAAGCTCCAAAAGCTAACAACGCCAAGGTATTCAGGGTCCAAAAACAAATAATGGATACCATAAACTTTTCCTAACCCTCCAGAGAAAGCAGAGACTATAATTAACCAAACAGCCATTAATGCAAGATTCTTTTTAAGATGGTGAAATGCGAGTTGCACCATAAGTGATTGGAGAATCTGATAAGCCGTTTGTTTAAGTTTGCTCATTTTCGTTTTGTCGAATATAATCTAGACCAACATAGATGCTTCTAGTAGTTTGATCGAATTGGAAGTCATTCCGCCGAATATAGTTACTATCTTCATATTATCAATTCACCACTAATTCTGCCGAAAGATCTTTTCGACGTAGCATAAGAAGCCCCGCATTAAGCGGGGTTATTTTTTGCCTGATGATCAGTTGATAGCCTGATCTAAATCAGAAATCAGATCTTCTACGTCTTCAATTCCCACACTTAGTCTAATCAAAGAATCAGTTAACCCTTCTGCCAATCTTTTCTCTCGAGGTATACTCGCATGTGTCATGCTTGCCGGATGACCAACTAAAGATTCGACACCTCCCAGCGACTCAGCCAGACTAAATAGTTTGAATTTGCTTAAGGTATCTTTCGCTTTTTCAACGGTATCCTCCTTTTGAATAAACGAGATCATCCCGCCAAACCCACGCATTTGCTTCTTAGCAATTTCGTGGTTTGGATGATCTTCAAATCCTGGCCAAAAAACTTTGTCTACTTTAGGATGTTTTTTGAGGTACTTGGCAATGACCTCTCCATTTTCGCAGTGTCTTTGCATTCTTAAATGAAGTGTTTTGATACCTCTCAAAGTAAGAAAACAATCTTGAGGACCGGGAACAGCTCCACTAGAATTTTGAATGAACCCAAACTTGTCATCCAGGTCAATATCATTCGTTCCAAGAAACCCCATGATTACATCTGAGTGTCCGGCTATGTATTTAGTCACCGAATGCATTACGATATCAGCACCTTGGTCTAATGGATTTTGAAGGTAAGGCGAAGCAAAAGTGTTGTCGACAGCAACCTTAGCTCCATGATTATGCGCAATCTTGCATATCGTTGAAATATCAATAATACTCATCATCGGATTTGTTGGGGTTTCCAGCCAGACTAGTTTGGTCTTGTTGGAAATGCAATCCAGAATCTTGGTTGGATCACTCATATTTATGAAGCTGAATTTGATGCCAAACTCCGCAAACAATTTGCTAAACAAGCGAAAACTTCCTCCGTAAAGATCACTTGTACAGACTACTTCATCACCTGGTCGAAGCGTTTTTATGACTGTTTCCGTTGCACTCATGCCAGAGGCGAAACATCTTCCAAATTTTGCATTTTCTAATGAAGCAATGTTTTTCTCCAAAGCACTTCTTGTTGGATTTTTTGTGCGAGCGTATTCAAATCCTTTGTTTACTCCTGGTCTTTCCTGAACATAAGTAGAGGTTTGAAAAATAGGAGTCATTATTGCTCCGGTGGATGGATCCGGTTCAATTCCCGAATGGAGTGCTTTTGTGCCGAATTTCATAGATAACATTTTAAAGGGGTTGAGTATTAAAGCGAATTTATCAACTCATATTGGGAGCACGAAATAGACGAAATATTGCAATTCATTGTTGCTAATCTTGTTTTTGTCGAAATTTTCTAGCCCGGAATATCAATTTCAATAGTATTGTATAAGAATATTTCTATTCTTGTAGTGTCAGCTGCTATTAAAAATTTGTGATACTACATGAAAAAATATAGCAATGAAAACAGTCACCGTCATACTCCTTTCCATACTCTCCTTATGTAGTTCGGCCCAATTTTATTCAGGGTATTACGTAAGTGACCCTCAAGTGCATTCCTTTGATCATTTTAAAATCAAGCATAAGCATGATCATACCCAATTAGATGGAGATCTCATTATCCATGCCTATTTAGACAATGATGAACTTTGGGAACAGTCGGCACATTATGTAGAAGATGATGAGTTAAGATCTAAATTGATTGAAGATTACAGTCATGGGGAGGATGTTATATCTGTTCATCTTTTAAAATTTATGTGGGATGGCAATGAATGGGAATATATTTTGCTTGGCTACATAAATCCCGATAAGCATCGACATTTTATCGTCATTGAAGAAATTTTTAATGATGAGACTGAGACGCGATTGCTAGAATTTAATCGTTTTGATTGGATAAAAGGACACCACATTCTAAGTTCAGAAACGAACTAAAATCACTCAATTTCAGCTTCATCGAAGTACGCAACACGTAGCTGAATCCCATGTTCATTGAATCCTATTAGTGTTAGATTGTGACATTCGGTAACAACAGCCCGGGTTTTGTTATTTAACATCTTATTTTCAAAAGAAACGAAAATTCCGATGATATTTTCTGATTTAGATATTTCATTGAAATAATCAAAAGTCGCATTGAAAAGAGATTTGGATAATCCTTTGATACGATGATTTTTGCCAATGAAAGATCGATAAAACAGAAAACGCTGATTCATTAATTCATAAATTCCTTTTACACCTGAGGAGACGCCAACTATTTCTTTACCTTTTTTAGCAATAGCGATAACTTCTTCAACTCTTTTTTTAGCAATTCTTACATCAGAAAATGCTCCTTCTTTTTCCCAAAATGCCAAAATATCTTTTTTCTGTTTATCAGTAATGGATGAATGAGTGATGACAATTTCAAACTCTTTCTGCATGTTGCTTTAATTTGTGAGCTAAATATATCTAATGTATTATTATCTACGTTTTTTCGAGCTAATACAAAAACTACATGCAAACTGAAGAACCCCAGGAAACCATAGAAAAAGATGGAGAGAATCCATTTACCTATCAGCACTCAAAGTCATTCGCTCAGATACTTAATCAATTAAAAAGTAGTTTGGTACTGAGTACCTATCAGACAGGAAAGGTGGTGATGTTTAGTCCGAAGGATGACCAACAGATGATTCAGCTACCTAGAAATTTTAGAAAGCCTATGGGAGTCGCTTCACACGATAAGTACCTTGCAGTTGCGTGCTTAAATGAGATTGTATTAATGCATAGATCTGCGAATGCGGCAAAGTCATATCCTAAAAAGCCAAATACATATGATGCGATGTATTTACCTCGATCCACTCATTATACTGGTTCGGTTGACACGCATGATATAAGCTATGGGAAAGGTGGGTTGTGGGCGGTAATTACGCAATTTTCCTGTATTGCTCAATTAGATCCACGCTTTAGCTTTCTTCCAAAATGGAAACCACACTTCATAACAGATATCGCACCTGGAGATAAATGTCATTTGAACGGTATGACCTTAAAAAATGGGGTGCCCAAATATGTAACAGCACTTGGGGTTTCAGATAAGCCTGGAGGGTGGAGAGAAAATAAATTGAAAGGTGGAATCTTGATGGATGTTGAGACCAACGAAATTTTGCTAGATGGTCTTGCTATGCCACATAGCCCTCGGTTGGTAGGAGATGATGTCTTTTATTTACAATCTGCAGATGGTGAACTTTGGAAATACAATATCCCATCCAAATCAAATGAGCGTATTTGTGAAGTCCCTGGTTTTGCCAGAGGAATGTCTTTTTATCAGAATTTCTTATTCATTGGATTATCCAAAATAAGGGAAGACAGTAAAGACTTTGGCAAAATGCCGATAGCTTCAAAAAACCCGAAAGCAGGAGTGGCTATCGTCAATCTAAGGACAAATAGGGTTGAGGGTATATTGGAATATCAGAACGCTGTTAAAGAATTGTATGATGTACACATTCTCCCCGGAATTACCCGACCCAACATATTAAACAACCTTAATGATGTTCATAGTCGTGCGATAATTACTCCAAAGAAAATCTACTGGCAAGAACCAAAGGATGAAAGCAATAAAAATGATCTTTCGACTAAAAATTCGAATACCACTCAGGTAGATCAAAATGAGTAAGGCAAACATCAGTACTTATTTTGATACTGCACAAGCTTTTTTAAATGAGGGAAAGCTGAAAGAAGCTAAAAATCTGTTTAATGAAATCCTTAAAGTAAAACCTAATCACCTTCCATCCCTGCTCATGAAGGGAAGAATCTTATCGATGGAGGGAAAGTATAAGATGGCAATTGAGCATAACAATCAGGCGCTATCCATTTTCCCATTAGATATAAATTTAAGACTCCAATCGGGTAAACTTCACTTAAGAATCAATGAACTAAAAAAAGCTAGGGTCATATTTGATTCACTAGAGCAGGAATTTCCGAATATTCCTCAGATTCATTTTCAATCTGCAATCTGCTACCGTAAACTAAATAGACTTGCCGAAGCAGAATCAAGCTATAAAAAGGTATTACACGTGCAGCCCAAACACCTTCAGTCTGTTAATAATTTGGCCAATATCTATCAGTTGAGCCATCGTTACGAAGAGGCTGAAAGTCTTTATGATACCTTGATAAGGTCTGGAATTAGAGACAGCATGGTTTATGCCAATAAAGCGAGCGTTCAATTTAAAAAAGGTAATGAATATGAAGCAGAGGAATGTTTTTTGGAGGCAATCAAGCTAAACAATCAAAATGTGCTGGCGCTTTATAATTTATCCTTAATCTATTATTCCAGCCATAAGCAAGAACAATCTTATAAATTCTTGGAAATGGCTCTCACTATCGAGCCGAAAAATGTGAAGTTATTAAGCTTAAAAGCACTTTTTTCTTATTCGAATGGTGAGAGGGAATCAGCCAAACAACAACTTAAGACGTTGTTGAAAGAATATCCGAATGAAGAGGAACCTCATTTAAAATTAGCCAGAATATATGTAGAGGAATTGAGGTTTGAATCAGTGATTCAGTTATTACAACCTTTAAAAGGGAATGAATTATTGTCAGATGAAACTCATTTTTTATTGGGCATAGCATATGATCAACTTCAACTTTTTTCAGCTGCTATTGACCAGCTTTCAAAACTTGCGGGTCATCCAAAATTCGCACTAAGAGCATTGATGACGATTCAGATGATATATTCTAAATGTGGTGAAGTGGACAAATATGATGAAATGATGTCCAGGGTTATAAAAGCTCTTAACCAGTTCCTTGAAGGCAGTTTCGGAGAAGCTGATATTCCCGTTTATAACCTGGCTTATTATCCATTTGATCATAACTTGATAACCAAAATATTAAAAAAACATGCGAGTAACCTTGAAAGACGTATTAACCCCATAAAGGAAGAACTAAATTTTTCATACAACTTAATTGATTCGAAAAGAATAAAAATTGGATATCTATCTCCCAATTTTAAGGTTCACCCGGACTCTCAACTCATTAAGGATTTTTTTAAGTACCATGACCGTGACAGGTTTGAAGTCTATGCTTTCTCATTGCAAAAGAACGATGATGACATGTATAGATTTATAGAGAAGGAATCTGATCATTTTGTTGATCTTTCCTATTGCAGTGCCACTGAAGCGGCAAGAAATATCAATCAATTAGGTGTTCAAATTTTAACATGTCTTTCCGGATATAATCTTGGAATGCGAATGGACATTCCTGCATTAAAGCCAACCCCTGTTCAGACTATGTTTATGGGATATAATGAATCCACACAAGCATCTTTCATTGACTATGTTTTTGGAGACTGTGTTACCATAACGGAGGAAACCAGATCATTCTTTAGTGAATCAATTATTGAGCTACAGACTAGCTATTTCTCAAACTCGCAGATGATTCCCAGTAATAAAAATGTAACCAAAGAAGCCTATGGAATTCCGCATGATGTATTTGTTTATGGATGTTTAAACCATCCACGTAAAATTGGTCCGCAAATTATCCATACATGGGCTGAGATATTAAAGAAACATTCCGAAAGCATACTTTGGCTTTATAGGATAAATGAATTCACTGAGAAGAATATTAAGAAAGCTTTCGTGAACTTTGGTGTAGCAGAAAATAGGGTGATCTTTTGTGGAAAGGAGCCTTTTAGAGACCATATTAAACGTTTAACGCTAATCGACTTATTTCTGGACACACCGGTTTATAATGGTCATACAACTTGTTTGGAGGCATTATGGATGGGGATTCCCGTTTTGACAATAAAAGGAAATACAGTTAGTTCTCGTTTATGTGCTTCTTTTTTAACCTCACTAGAACTTGAGCAATTCATAAGCGACGATTTAAAGGCTTATACCAATAAAGCGGTGGAATTTGCTAAGGATTTAACTGTACTCAATCAAACAAAAGAATACCTGGAGAAGGCAAAAGGTGGAATAGGTATTTTTAACGTAGAAGGTCAGGTAAGAAAGATTGAGGCAGCTTACGAAACCATTTGGGAACGACACTTAAAAGGACTGGAGCCAGTTCATCTAAAGATACCTTGAAAACTGAAGAGTATATCCATCGAATCAAATCGATTAAATCGAGACTTCAACAGGATGATTTAGATCAGCTTGAAGCAGAAATCGAACAATTGACAGAAGCAAGACCTGAGAGAGTCGGAGGGTACTTGTTGAAAGTTGAGATAGCACTACGAAATAGTGATATAGAAAAAGCAATTGCTGTTCTTGAGAAAGGTAGCTTAAAATGCGCTGATGAGCGTATAAAGATTCAACTAACTATTTTATACAGTAAAGAGCGAAGATTTGAGGAATCAATTGATTTAGGGAAAGAGCTAGTAGAAAGAAATCCTGATAATTTAACGCTCTGTCTAGCTTATGCTAAGTCACTTGGAGCAATAAAAAAAATAACAGAATCAATTCGTATTCTGAAAAAATGCTTAACCATTGATTCCAATCACATAGGAGTTCTAAATGAATTGGCTCACATATATTTTAAGATTGAGGATTTCGAAAAAGCGAAATCACTTTATCAACAAATTCTCGAAATATCACCTTCAAAAGGTATTTCATGGGTTAATATTGGGAATATTCAGGTGAAAAATGCTGAATATCGGGATGCGATAACATCCTATCAGAAGTCACTTGAACTAGATCCCACATTATCGGAAGCCTATTACAATCTGGGTCAAGTTTATTCCAATATTCTTGGTGACAAAGTAAAAAGTTTAGAGTGGTACCAGAGAGGTTACCGATTAGGTAAAGGGAATAGCAGTACGGTACTTGAAATTTTGGCAATTGTCACTAAGTGGCAGCTTGCTGACTGGTCAAGCTATATATCAGAAAATGAGCGGTTGGGTAACTTACTTTTAGATTACTTAAATCAAGAGATAATTCATAATTTGGTTCCTTATGAGTTGAGCTTTGCTGGCATACACCCACAAGTATATATGAAGGTAGCAGCGAAGTATTCGAACGCTATTAAAGAATCCCTAACTGTCAGCAAGCACAATAGAAGTTACGATCATTCAATAGGGGAGGGTAAGGTTAGGGTTGGTTATTATTCTCCTAATTTCCGACTTCACCCCGGAGGATTTTTAGTGCGAACACTCTTCGAGCATCACGATCGATCAAAATTTGAAATACATGCTTTCTCTCTAGTCAGTTCGGAAGATTACGTTAAAAATGACATTGAGGAGGCCACAGATTACTTCCATGATGTTTCTAAAATGACTTCAGTCGAAATAGCAGACTTTATTAATAGGGAAAAGATAGATGTTCTGGTTGCATTAGCTGGTTATAATACACAGATGAAACTAGATGTGTTGGCACTTAAACCTGCTCCCATCCAGATTATGACTTTAGGATCTCATGAAACGACTGGTTCAAACTTTATTGATTATGTTTTTTCTGATAGTGTAGCCAGCAAAGAACAGCTTAAGGATTTTTATTCTGAATCAATTATTACCCTTCCATGCTCCATCATGTTTAATTGTCCCTTACCAGAGGTGAATGCGAATTCTACCAATCGGGCAGATCATAATTTACCAGAAAATAAATTTGTGTTTGCAAGTTTTAACCACCCTCGAAAATTAGATCCTGCCACGATAGACACATGGGTGAAAATTCTTCAAGCTTCAAAAGATTCCGTACTTTGGATATATCATGGAGGTATTCCAAAAATTGCTCAGAACCTTAAGGAATATTTTAAGAAGAAAGGTGTTTTTGATAAAGTAGTTTTCGCCGATAAGGTTGAAATAAATCAGCATTGGGAGCGAATTAAACATGCGGATGTCTTACTTGACTGTTTTACTTATAACGCGCATTTTACCGCTATTGAGTTTTTGAGATACGGTGTACCTATGATAACTCTTAAGGGTGATTCACATAATTCAAGATTAGGATCCAGCATTTTGCATTTTGCAGGACTGTCAGATTTAATTGCGAATTCTGTAGCGGAGTATATCGCACTCGCATTGGATAGGCATAAAGTTTATTCATTTAAAGAAAAACTAGCTGAGAAAAATCAACTACTTTTCGATTCGTGGATGCAGGTTAAATATCTGGAATCAGCTTATAAAAAGGCCCTTGATATGTTTCGAAGAAACAAAGTCAAGTCATTTAAAGTGAAGCCCTTATTGCCATTTGATTCCAAATAAATTAGTACCTTAGTAGGGTTATACTAGACATACGTACTGCCAAAAAACACCACACTATGAATAATCTTTATTCAATCACGCTACAACGAACAAAAGAAAAGTATTTAAAATTTAAAAATCGCCTGGAAAAAAGCATCTCATCCGGAAGGTTTAATAGCCTTTCAAGGAAGAGTAAAAATCGACTTGTTAGGCGAGTAGATAAATATAAATCTAAACTTGACGAAGTAAACCTTGCTGTGAAAGGGTCACTTGTTGCTGGTTCAGTATTGGCAGCTTCAGTTATACCTCAAGATGCTATCGCAAAGGACGAACGATCCGAGTTTGATAGAGGGGCATTGTCATTCGATAATGAAGAATCCGAAGAAATTCTGAATCCGATTAAAGAAGCAATAGCAAAACGCAATACGTTTAAAATTGACGAATCTGTTGCGGGCTTGAATGACCTTGATGGTGACGGTAATAATAAGTTTTTCGCAACAGGTGGTTTAGCAGTTTCACTGGTCAATTTCACGGAAAATAACGCAAATAGAGGAGATATTATTGGCGTACTGGTAGCCCAAGATTTAGGTGGTTATGGTCTTTCTCCGGACGGTATTACATTCAGCTTTGCAACCGGTGATGGGACCAATGATGCAGACAATGCCAAATTCGAAATTGTTAATAACAATCAATTAATAGTTGCCGCAGCAACCACATTAGATTTTGAAACACAAAATTCTTTTAACCTATTTATCAATGTAGATGATGGAGATATTCCAGCAGACTATGCCATCACAATGTATATGGAGAATTCTCCAGAGCAGGGGGTAGGTACTTTCGATAAAACAGGGGAACAACTTTCAACCTTTAGAATGAACAATGGTTCGACGGCTGATCTTGACGGAGACGGTATTGAAGAGTTGATCTTTACAGGAAGAGAAGATAAGTATTCTGGTACACGAATTTTTGTTCAAAATATTGGAATAGGAGGAGATCCAGTTGAAGTTTATAGCACAGGAAGCATCGCAAGAGCAGCAGACATTGATGGAGATGGGGATTTAGATTTGGTGGTTGGGGTATCAAATTATCTACGCCTACTTCAAAATGATGGTTCGGGTAACTTCACCTACTATAACTCTGTAGCATACAGCTTTGGCTCTGTTTATGATATAGAGGTAGCTGACTTTGATCAAAATGGCAAGGTAGATTTTGCAGTCGCAGGTAGTTCAAATACACGAGTACTGCTGGATAATGGCTCTGCGATGAGTGTAGCTAATTCAGGGACTGTCTATGATTTAAGTGTTGGAGATTTTGATCAGGACGGTTTTCCAGATCTTGCATTTATTGATGGCTATAATGCTGTTGCGATACGTGAAAATGTAGATGGTTCGTATTTCAGCTTCACAACATCTAGCTACCAAAACTCCCCTAGAAAAGTGGAGTTTTCAGATATTGATGGAGATGGGGATGATGATGTTATCGCTGTTGGTTACGATATTATAACACTGACCAATTATGGCGGCTCATTTTCAGGATCATCTACAGTTTATCTATCAAGTTACCTATATGACAAAGACCACATCGCTATAGTAGATATTGATGGGGATGGTGATGATGATTTGGTAGTAAACACCTATGTCTACTCTAATAACTTTGAGGATAGCTACAATGAAATTACTGTTCATACGAATGTAGCTGGAGTATTTTCTACAGCTCAAAGTTTTCAGTCAGATATAGATAATCAGGGCATAAGAACACTGTTTGCAGGAGATATTGATGCCGATGATGATTTAGATATCATTATTAGTAGGGACATTCCCAATAATTCACCGAGCGGAGGAGATGATTATCAAGTGTTGGTTCTTGAAAATAGAAATGTTGCTCCATATATCTCATCTTTTAATGGGAAACTTAGACTAGAAGAAAACCAGTCACCCGGAACTCTAGGATCATTTACGTTCTATGATCCTAATGGAGAGTCAATTACGGCAACTCCATTTGATGGTGACAATGACAATGACCTTTTCAGCTATTCTGGTTCAGACTTATCACTTGTAGGAAATGTTGACTGGGAAGAAGTTGGTAGTACTGTTACTTTCCAGTTCGAACTTGGAGATAGTTATTCTACAAGAGTTGAAGATGTGACATTTGCAGTAAACAACTTAGTAGAAGCTGGGAGTGGGACATTTGAGTCAGAGCCTGTTCCATTATTTGGAAAACAACGTACAAGACATGCTATTTCAGGTGACTTTGATAATGATGGTGATCAGGACTTAATGAAAGTATCTTTTACATCTGGTGGTGGAGGCATTGAGGTTATTGGACCGTTAGATTCTCAATTTCCTAACAGTATGTTCAATCAAATTGAAGATGGAACATTTATAGAGGAGCCAATTTATGATTTATCATCCAGGCTTGATGTGCCCCTTTTTATTGATCTGGACAATGATGGAGATTTGGATCTTGTGGGAGAGACTGACGGTGGAGAGGGCAATGTAATTGCCAGATTGATAAATGAAGATGGTGTATTTGATCGAAGAGATTCCTATGGAAATAATTTTCGAATAGATTTTATGCAATCAGGTGATTTCGATAATGATGGAATTACCGAACTCGTAATACTTGACGATTACTTCAATAGTCAGATTATGGTATTTGATGTGGATGATGGTGGAGAGATGAGCCAAACAGATTCTTTCTATACAAATTATTCAGGTTCATATATTGTAACGGATAATATTGTCAATTTGGAGGTTGGCGATATCAATGGTGATGGATTTGATGACTTACTTCTTACCGTAACCAATGGTGGGGATGATGTGATGATTCCTGGAGGTGAATTTGGGTTGAATACTTCGCTTGCAACTTCGGTGATTACCGATCCGGACTATGGTAGTATTAACTCAAAATTAGTCGATATAGATGGAGACGGAGACCTTGATATTGTCCTTCATACCGTATACGATGATACTAACTATTACTCAGAAATTGACATTCATTTAAATGATGGCAATGGGTATTTCACATCTGGAGGTTCATTTTTAACAGGTGGAGAAAACGGAGGTGAACTCGCGCTTGGAGATATAGATGGGGATGGATCTCCTGACCTAATTACGATTAGTGGTTCAAATAGTGGAGGTACCTATACATCTTATTTAAAAATTTGGACAAATGATGGTTCGGGTACGTTTACATTATCTCAAGAGCTACCATTTGAAGATGGTTTAGGTGGTCAGCTAAGTTTGATGGATGTGGATGGAGATGATGATAATGACATTATTTTCGAGTACAACAAATACACTGTAGCACTGATCAATGCTAATGTTGCACCAACAGCAATTGTATTATCAGGAACTTCTCTCGATGAACATTTGGCCATTGATTCTGAAGTAGCAACCCTATCTGCAACAGATGCAAACGCTTTGGATACGCATACTTTCAGTTTAGTAGAAGGAGATGGATCGAATGATTTACATAATGGTTATTTTAGAATTGATGGGAACAGTTTGCAAATAATAAAAGATGCGAAATTTGAGGATACTCCTCAACTTTTCATTAACCTGGAAGCCTCTGATGATAGTGGGGCCAGTGTTACAGAGGCATTTGTTTTGACTGTTAATGATATAAATCAAGCTCCTACCGCCATTACTTTGTCAGCGTCCTCGCTCGATGAGAATACACCGGCAGGATCGGCAGTAGCAACGATAGATGCAACAGATGCGAACGCCGCAGATGAACATACCTTTACTTTGGTAGCTGGAGATGGCAGCAACGATGCAGATAACGACAAGTTTGTCGTCGAAGGTGATCAGTTGATCATTAAGCAAGCGTCAAGCTTCGAAACACAGTCCAGCTATAACATCTACTTATCAGCTGCAGATTCAGAGGGAAGTGTAGCACAAGCCTTTACCTTGACTGTTAACAATACGAATGAAGTACCAACAGCCATTACTTTGTCAGCGTCCTCTCTCGATGAGAATACACCGGCAGGATCGGCAGTAGCAACGATAGATGCAACAGATGTTAATGCTTCTGATGAGCATACCTTCAGTTTGGTAGCAGGCGATGGCAGCAACGATGCAGATAACGACAAGTTTGTCGTCGAAGGTGATCAGTTGATCATTAAGCAAGTGTCAAGCTTTGAAACACAGTCCAGCTATAACATCTACTTATCAGCTGCAGATTCAGAGGGAAGTGTAGCACAAGCCTTTACTTTGACTGTTAACAATACGAATGAAGTACCAACAGCCATTACTTTGTCAGCGTCCTCTCTCGATGAGAATACACCGGCAGGATCAGCAGTAGCAACGATAGATGCAACAGATGCGAATGCCGCAGATGAACATACTTTTACTTTGGTAGCTGGCGATGGCAGCAACGATGCAGATAACGACAAGTTTGTTGTCGAAGGTGATCAGTTGATCATTAAGCAAGCGTCAAGCTTCGAAACACAGTCCAGCTATAACATCTACTTATCAGCGGCAGATTCAGAGGGAAGTGTAGCACAAGCCTTTACTTTGACTGTTAACAATACGAATGAAGTACCAACAGCCATTACTTTGTCAGCGTCCTCTCTCGATGAGAATACACCGGCAGGATCAGCAGTAGCAACGATAGATGCAACAGATGCGAATGCCGCAGATGAACATACTTTTACTTTGGTAGCTGGCGATGGCAGCAACGATGCAGATAACGACAAGTTTGTCGTCGAAGGTGATCAGTTGATCATTAAGCAAGTGTCAAGCTTCGAAACACAGTCCAGCTATAACATCTACTTATCAGCGGCAGATTCAGAGGGAAGTGTAGCACAAGCCTTTACTTTGACTGTTAACAATACGAATGAAGTACCAACAGCCATTACTTTGTCAGCGTCCTCTCTCGATGAGAATACACCGGCAGGATCGGCAGTAGCAACGATAGATGCGACAGATGTTAACGCTTCTGATGAGCATACCTTCAGTTTGGTAGCTGGAGATGGCAGCAACGATGCAGATAACGACAAGTTTGTCGTCGAAGGTGATCAGTTGATCATTAAGCAAGCGTCAAGCTTCGAAACACAGTCCAGCTATAACATCTACTTATCAGCGGCAGATTCAGAGGGAAGTATAGCACAAGCCTTTACTTTGACTGTTAACAATACAAATGAAGCACCAACAGCCATTACTTTGTCAGCGTCCTCACTCGATGAGGATACTCCTGCCGGGTCTGCAGTAGCAACGATAGATGCAACGGATGTTAATGCTTCTGATGAGCATACCTTCAGTTTGGTAGCAGGCGATGGCAGTAATGATAGAGATAACAACAAGTTTGTCGTCGAAGGTGATCAGTTGATCATTAAGCAAGCATCACGGTTTGAAACGCAGGCTAATTACAATATTTATTTATCCGCTTCAGACAATGAAGGCAGTGTGGCTCAGGCATTTGTGCTAAGTGTAATTGATGTTAATCAGGCTCCTACATCTATCTCTCTCTCGATAACATCAATTGATGAGAGTGTAAGTCCTGGATCGACAGTTGCATTGATATCAGCAACAGATCCAAATGTCGGAGATTCTCCAACCTTTGCATTGGTCGAAGGAGACGGAACTAATGATGGCCATAATGATATGTTTGTTATCGTTGAGAACGAACTCATTTTAATCGATGAGATTGAGTTTAATGATCTTGAGTCGATCAATATTAATATCCAGGCGGATGATGGCGAGGAAACTTTTGAACAGGCATTCACTTTGGTTGTAAACGAAGTTCTAGGTCTTTCGGATGAGATCAGCAATACATTAGGTGTTTACCCTAATCCAGGCAATGACAGATTCCAAATCAACTTTGAGAATAATGTGAGAGGTGCTGTAACTATTAAAGTCTCAGACCTTTCAGGTAAGGTTGTCCATTCTATTTCATCTTTTAAAGATCAAATGGAATTTGTACACTCCATAGACATGTCCTCGGCGGAAGCTGGAATCTATCTCATTGAGTTAATTACAGTTGGAGAGGTAATTACTCAGCGTTGGATAAAGAAGTAAAATAATTGACTAAAAAAAGAGTGACTGAGTTATCAGTCACTCTTTTTTATTGCTTTTTGAAAAAAGATTGAAGCTTCATTTCAGCTTCATTTCCTGAAAGGTATGTCGGTGATAAAGAGGGTTGACCTGGTAGATTCTCTACATGCAGCGTTTGAGTTGGGAATGCGAAGTTGACACCTAATTCATTTCCAAGCTTCATGATGCTCATTAATATCTCGTGTCTACATTGGAGCTCTTCTTTCCAGGTTGGTACATTAAAGAAGATATAGAACATGATATTCAAGGAAAATGAAGCCATTTCATTAAAGTATACATGGTAGTTATCCTTCCATGTGTTTGGATGTTCTTCGACAATAGTTCTAAGTCCTTCCACAAATACATCAATCATCTCAGGAGGTGTATCATAAGTAATTGAAATCTGCGTGTAAAACCTTCGATATTTTCTCAATCCATGATTGTCAATGGTATTGTCTGCAAGTTTGCTGTTTGGGACATAAATGACGGAATTTCTAAATGTACGAATCCTTGAAGATCTGAACCCAACCTCTTCCACTGTTCCGTCTACATCATTTGATGTAATCCAATCGCCAACCTGAAATGGTTTATCCACAAAAATCATTACCGATCCGAAGAAGTTTTTGATTGTATCCTGAGCCGCTAAAGCAAATGCCAGGCCTCCAATAGATAAGCCGGTGAGTAGCGGAAGAATAGGTACATCCAGGTTATCAAGAATCAATAGTGTACCAATGATGATGACAAATGTTTTCAGTGTTTTTCTGAGCAGAGGAACCAATTGATCATCTAAAGTACTTTCCGTTCTTTGCGCTGCTCTTGCTAGAAAAATACTAAGGATGGAAACCAGACGGTACATAATAACGGTCCCAAACAGTGGTACCATCACTCGAAGAATAATGTTTACATATTTTGAGTAGGTGACAGGTAATTGTAAAGCAGGCGTAACTAAAAGCAGTAATAAGACAATAATAAAAACGCTGGTAGGTCGCGCAATTTGCCACAAGTATTTTTCAGAGGTATCACCAGCAAGACCAGATTTTTTGACGATTCTACTAAAAATTCTCTCAGTAAAAAACGCAAATATTTTATATACTAAGGCGCTTATAAGAGCAAGAATAAAAATTGTAACATACTGATAAGTGTAGAGACCAAAGGTCTTTTTTGTGCCTAGTTTGGGTAATAAGTTTAAAAGTTGACCGGTCCCAAACCTGAATGTTTCTGTGTATAGTTCATCTATGGTATCAATACTTGAATCGGAGAATAACCACTGGTCATTATCAGATTTAAGTAAGAACACCGTTGGGTAATTTTCTAATAGTACGTACTTGCTCTTATTACTAGCAGAGTCTACATAGGATTTTGTTTTTGGAATCTCATCCAGGTAGATTAAGATTCCTCGTCCATCAAGTACTCGTTTAAACTTTACTGCAGCATTTTTTGCTTCATTTTGTGTTCTTTCTGAGGTTTTAAATGGTAATGCAGCAAGCGAATCATTTTTGTTTTCCGGTTTTAGATTCTCAAGAAATGTTTTGACAGAGCCATGAGGAGAACTCAGGTTAACATAGTTGTCTTGACCAATAGCAGAAAATGTGAAGAATAATACGAAGGCGAGAAGAATAAATCTCATATGTCAGGTTGTTTCATGCAAAAGTAAACCCGAATGACAATTACATTTGCCGTCCATTCTGAAAATAAATAGTTGTGTTTATGGAAAATCCGCTTTTAGCCGCATTTGATACAAAATTTGAATTACCTCCATTCAAAAAAATTCAATCTGACCATTATGTTATTGCAATTGAAAAGGCATTGAATGAGGCGAAAGATGAGATAGCTAAAATTATTAAAAACTCTGAGAAGCCCACTTTTACAAACACTATTGAAGCATTGGAAAAAAGCGGTGAAAAACTTCAGCGAAATTCATCGATTCTTTTCAATCTGAACTCTGCTGAAACATCAGATGAACTGCAAAAAATTGCTCAGGAAATTTCACCAAAACTTGCGGCATTTAATAGTGAGGTAAAGCAAAACGAAAAACTGTTTGAGCGGGTAAAGGAAATCTTTCGGCAAAAAGAGAGTCTGGATTTATCTGGAGAACAAAAAAAGTTGCTTCATGACACCTATTTTGATTTCGTTCGACGTGGGGTGGAGCTAGAAGGCTCTAAAAAAGAGAGGTTCAAGGAAATCAGCATAGCGCTTTCAAAGCTATCCCTTAAGTTTTCAGAAAATGCATTAGCCGAATCGAATGCATTTGAAATGGTCATTACTAATGAGACAGATCTAGCTGGACTTCCAGACGATGTGAAGGGTAGAGCCAAAGAGCTAGCAATGCAAAAAGGCAATGAAAATACCTGGATTTTCACCCTTCAAGCACCCAGCTATATCCCATTTATGGAATATGCAGATAATCGGAGTTTAAGGGAGGAGATGTATAAAGCATATATGACCAAATGCTTTAAAGGAGATGATCGAGATAATCAGGAGGTAATTCTTAAAACCATCAGGCTCAAGGCAGAATTAGCGTCTCTCTTGGGCTACAAGACATTTGCCCATTATGTTTTGGAACAACGTATGGCAGAATCTCCTGATAAGGTTAGAACATTTTTGGATGACCTTTTAAGGAAGAGCTTGCCGAAAGCAAAGGAAGAAGTGGAGGAGATCAAAGAATTCATTAAGTCAGAAGGAGAAGATATAGAATTGCAAAGATGGGATTGGTCGTATTATTCTGAAAAATTAAGGAAAGAAAAATACGCATTAGATGACGAATTAGTGAAGCCGTACTTCAAGCTTGAGAATGTAATAGCGGGCGTTTTCACCACAGCAGAAAAATTGTATGGTATTTCTTTCAGGCCAAATGATGATCTGGAAGTTTATCATGAAGATGTTAAAGCTTACGAGGTGCTGAATGAATCTGGAGATGTTGTATCAGTTTTTCTTGCAGATTTTTTTCCAAGAGAGGGAAAGAGGGATGGTGCCTGGATGACCTCTTATAGAAGTCAACGATATGATGGTAATAGCCGAGTGATTCCGCAGGTAAGTATTGTCTGTAATTTTACTCCATCTTCTTCTACACATCCTTCTCTATTAAAGTTTAATGAGGTTAAAACACTTTTTCACGAGTTTGGGCATGCCCTTCATGGAATGCTTGCTGATACACATTACCAAAGCCTTTCAGGGACAAGTGTATATTGGGATTTTGTGGAGCTGCCGTCCCAAATCATGGAAAACTGGTGCTACGAAAAAGAATGTCTTGACCTATTTGCGAGACATTACGAAACAGGTGAGCTGATTCCTGAAGATCTCATCGATCGAATCAAAAAATCTTCAACATATCATGAGGCATTTGCTACTGTCAGACAATTAAGCTTTGGGCTACTGGATATGGCCTGGCACAGTTTGACACTAGAAGAAGCAAATGCGACAAGTGATGTGAGTGATTTTGAAGAAAATGCTTTTTCCTCGACAGACTTGTTTCCAAAGGTAGAGGGAACGAATATGAGTGTTCAGTTTAGTCATATTTTCGCAGGTGGATATGCGGCCGGATACTATAGCTACAAATGGGCAGAAGTGCTTGATGCGGATGCTTTTTCTCTTTTTAAAGAGAGGGGGGTCTTTGATAGGCAAACGGCAACCGCCTTTAAAGAACATATTTTAAGTAAAGGGGGTACTGAACATCCAATGACACTCTATAAGAAGTTTAGAGGACAGGAGCCTACGCCAGATGCATTGCTGAAGCGAGCAGGATTAGTTTAATGCTACAAATACTCGATCTCGGAAGCAAGTGATTTTTTATTAGAAGCCAGATCAGCCTCTAAGTCTGAGATGAGACTTGAGAAAACACTATGAAGCTTTCCTACTTCTTTCTGCTTTTCCGGTCTACCCCCAAACACCCGATCTTTTTCTGAGGGCGAAACGAGGTTACTAAAAAAGGCAGTATCGGTCGATATCTTATTAAGCAGTTTTGCTACTACTGGAAGAAGCGTTAGGACCTTATTAGGGGCAACAGATAATTCAGACTCTGGAATACTGTAAAGCATTGAGTTGATTTCTGAATCTCGCAGATTGATACGTTCATCATGGTCTGCTCTTAATGATTTGAGCAGCCTCGACATGGCTTTTAGGTTGCCATTTGTATGCTGATCTCTAGAGTTTATCCTTGCAATATTTAAAAAGGGCAAGTATTTCTTTACTTTCTTGTTCGCAAAATCGAATTCTGCAATGCCTCGATAGATTTCATTTCTTGTCTTCAGGTACTCCGCACTATTGATCCACATGGACGGAAGGATATCTATTTCACAGGTAGGCTTTTGAGCTGTAATCCTGATTCTTGTCTTATCGCTGTAATCAACAGACTTAAAAGTTGAATCTTTAGAAAGAACGTCAAGAAGATCCATGGCTAATGTCTGCATATCTGTATGTGGCTTATCAGAGATGTTCTTCTTAATTACCATAATCTCCACATCCCCATACAAAAGAATGTTCGTGTAGGTTTTCAAGGCTCCCTGATACCTGTAATCAACATCATACCCCTTTTTCTTTAGTGAGGTACTGATCATCTCATGGATTTTACGCGAATTGGCGTAGACTTTATATGCGTATGATGGATCTATTTCTACCATTGATTCCAATGCGTAGCGCAAGCAATCTGAGTATCCAGACTGGTGAAAAGCTTCTGAAAGCACCTGCTCACGTAGGGCCTCATCATACCTTCTTCCTTTTAGGTTTTCTACGAACAGGCTGTAATCGTGATCCATAGAGTGCCAAAATAATCAATTATATAGACATGAATTGTATTTTTAGAAGATTATTGTCCGGTAGGGTATTCCTTAAGAAGAATGTAGTATTAATATTCTGTATCTTTAGTATCGATAGCATTTCTTATGATTGAACAAATTAAAGACCCAAAGGATAGATTCAAAAATGATAAGTTAACTCAAAAACTGAGAGAGATACCATTATTCTTTTTTGAAGAAAATAAAGAACCTGCTACAATAAGTAGCAGAGCTACAGTGCTGTCTGGTTTGGCAGAATACACAGGGTCTTGGGACGAATTAACCTCAAGTCATTTACTAAAACGCTGCTTATTTGGTGTTAAAAAATCAGAAATAGACTATTTCAAGACATTAAGTATGAGTGAGGCCGTGGATCAGGTCATCTCGAGCTCACCTTCACCAGCTCCTCCTGTAAATGACTATGCCCCTGCATATGCTGACATTGAGGATCCGGATGTATTATTTGGAGAGACATGGATAAATGCACCACACAATAATGATATCGAAGGATATCGGATTTTATCCTTAAAAAGCTGGATTTTAAATAACATACTTGAACAGGAACCATCACTACATCAAAAGATGACCCTTTTTTGGCATAACCTGCTTGTAACTCAATTTTGGGATTTAAATATTGCTAAGGCATCATACAAATACTATAAGATGCTTTTCGACCATGCTTTTGGAAATTATAAATCATTGATTAAGCAACTCACTATCGACCCTGCAATGTTGTTCTTTCTCAATGGTACTTATAATAACAAGGAAGCCCCTGACGAGAATTATGCAAGAGAATTACAAGAGCTTTTTTGTATAGGCAAAGGACCTGATTCCAATTATACCGAGTCGGACGTACAGCAGGCAGCCAAGGTTCTGACAGGATGGGTGGTTGATTGGCAAAATACGATACTAGTTGAAGGTGAGCCAGACAGCTTTTTTTATGCACCATACCACGATACCTCTGACAAACAGTTTTCTTCATTTTATGAAAATAAAGTGATTGAGGGCAAGGCTGGTGATGAAGGTGCGAATGAGACGGATGAGTTGATCGATATGATTTTCGATAATAGTGAAACAGCACTTTACATCTGTAGAAGGCTTTACAACTTCTTTGTTTATCACGAAATAGATGAAGAAACAGAAAGCAATATCATTATACCGCTGGCTCAAATTCTTCGCGACGCAAACTTTCAGATAGAACCAGTTCTTAGGACTCTTTTCAAGAGTGAACACTTTTATGATGCAGCGAATAGAGGTGCTCAAATCAAGAATCCTATGGATCACTTACTTGGACTGTGGAGAACTATGGAGGTACCAAGATCAGAGGATTTATATGCCAAGCTAGTTATTAACAACTCATTATTATGGTCTATTTCTGAGGTTGGAATGGAACTCGGGGATCCTCCGTCTGTCTCTGGATGGCAGGCATATTATCAAGATCCGACATATGATCGGTTTTGGATTAATACGGATACGATTATCAAGCGAACAATAAGACAAGATTCTCTTATATACTGGGGACATTGGGTAAGCGAAAACCTTCAAATCAATGCAGACCTTATTGGTTTTGTTTCAACCTTTGATAATCCCGGAGATCCGGTTTTACTTATCGAAGAGATGAGTTTATTGCTTCTTGGCATACCATTATCAATTGATGCTGTTGAGGGAATGACAACAATTCTTAATGGTGACTTTGGGAATGGATATTGGGCAAGTATTTGGTATGACTTCATATATGATTCGGAGAATGAGGAAAAAAGAGTCACTGTTGAAAATAGGTTAAAGGCCATGTTGAGTCCATTTATGCAATTATCAGAATTTCAATTGATGTGATATGAAGAGGAGATCATTTTTGAGACATGCGATTCATTCATTAGCAGTGCCTGGTGTCGTCGGATCTATGGGCTTTAGTATGCCGTCAGGTAGATCAATGCAAAATTTGTTAAGATTGGCAGCAGACTCTGACAAAGCCCTTGTGATGATTTTTCTTGAAGGCGGTAATGACGGCTTGAATACATTAATCCCCCTTAACAGGTTATCCGAATTGAATGAACTGAGACCTCATGTTGTACTCAAAGACAATGAGCTTTTGGGACTTAGCAAGTCAGAAGTAGCACTCCATCCGTCACTGAAAGGATTGAAAAATTTATATGATGAGAATAGACTGCAAATAATTCAAAATGTAGGATATCCTGAGCAAAATTTTTCTCATTTCCGTTCGACAGATATTTGGATGAGCGGATCTGAATCGAACCAAATCGTTAGTTCAGGTTGGGCAGGGAGGAACCTGGAAATAGACTTCCCCAACTACCCTGCGGAGTTTCCTAATGAGGACATGAAAGACCCACTATCTGTTGAAATTGGATATGGATCTTCTTTGCTTTTTCAGGGTGTCGGATCGTCTATGAGCGTTACGCTGAATAGTGTAGACTCATTTTACGAGCTTGTTGAAAACATAGAACAGGAAGCCCCAGACTCGCCTGCAGGAGATAAATTGAAGTATATCAGGTTAATCGCAAAGCAGTCTCAACTCTATGGTGAGCGAATTGTTGAGGTAGCTGCAAAAGTGAATAATCACGTGCAGTATCCTTCGAATAATTACCTCGCAGATCAGCTTAAAGTAGTATCAAAATTGATAGCGGGTGGAAGTAGAACTCCGCTTTACCTGGTAAGGATTGGAGGTTTTGATACACATGACTCACAGGTTGAACAAGAAAATCATTCAATTGGGGAACATGCTAGCCTATTAACTCGACTGGACGAAGGAATATCTGCTTTCATGAGCGATCTGGAGTTGCATGGAGTGGATGATAAAGTATTAGGAATGACCTTCTCTGAATTTGGTCGTCGGATAGTTTCAAATGCCAGCTTGGGTACAGATCATGGATCTGCTGCCCCTATGTTCTTTTTTGGAAATAAAGTAAGAGGAGGGGTGCTTGGCAGTAATCCTGTCATTGACAATCAGATGACTTATTATGATAATTTATCTTATCAATATGATTTCCGACAATTATACGGTTCCGTTTTAGAACAGTGGTTTGGTGTGGATGCTGGTACCCGATCTAATGTTTTATTTAATGATTTTGACACACTTGATATAATAGGAGATCCCATTTTGTCGACAGAACCTAGAAGTAAGACAAATGCACTATTGGTTTATCCTAACCCACTCAATGGAATGGCTACTGTTCAATTTGATGGAGATGGTAAGAGTGTTTCCATTTCATTAGTTGATCTTCAAGGTAGAAATATGGCTGAAATATTTAACGGAGTATCAAAACCAGGAATTAATAAGATTAATTGGAACAGTGGCTCTATTCAACCCGGAAGATATTTTATCTTAAAGCAAACTAAAAGAGGTAGGGAAGTATTTAGCGTTACAAAATAAATATATCTGTCTTGCCAGTTTTTAAAAAAAATCACTACTATTGTAGTCTTATGATTCTATTCGCAGAGATTGTTAATACCACGCCCTCTCGCATCCGAGGGTAACCCCCAGGCTGGGTATCTCAACTTTTCATTTTAATAATTTCTGAAGCTGTCATCAATTGACAACTTCTCCAATCACTTAATTTCTTAGAAATGACGAAAGAATCATTCTCTATATCAAGAGTTTACAAACTCTTTGTTTCTGCCATGAAAGGCGAGGAAACAGAATTCACAACAGGTAGTATAAATCGAGCGATCATACTTTTATCTATCCCAATGATTGCTGAAATGATAGGTGAATCATTGTTTGCGGTTGTAGACATGATATTTGTTTCACGGATAAGCGTGAATGCAATCGCAACCGTGGCTTTAACTGAAACGCCTCTTATGATCATTTACTCACTCGCAGTAGGTTTGAGCATGGCTGCAACAGCCATTGTAGCCAGACGTGTGGGAGAAAAGCGGCTGGTGAGAGCTGCTGATGCCGGTTTTCAAGCTATTTTGATCGCTATAGTCATCGGAGTAATCTTCGGGGTATTAGGATTCGTATTTGCAGATGACATCCTCAGATTAATGGGCGGGGAGTCCGGTTTAATTGCGGAAGGTGTCGGCTATACGAAAATAATGTTTGCCGGTAATTTAAGTATCATCCTGATTTTTCTAATTAATGGAATATTCAGAGGTGCGGGTAATGCTTCCATTGCTATGAAGTCTCTGCTATTAGCCAATTTCTTAAATATAATCCTGGATCCGATATTCATATTTGGATTGGGACCCATCCCGGCAATGGGAATCGAAGGAGCTGCAGTAGCTACTACAACCGGAAGGACCATCGGGGTGATTTATCAACTCGTTCATATTTTCAATGGAAGCTCATTGATTAAGCTTACGATCAAAAATTTCGTTATTCGTATTAAAACGGTTGTTGAAATAATCAAGATCGGTTCCGCGGGAATTGGACAGTTTTTAGTTGAAACCCTAAGTTGGCTTTTTCTTGTCCGTATTGTGGCTGAATTTGGAACAGAGTATGTAGCTGGATATCAATTGGCATTTCGAGTGATCGTTTTCACACTATTGCCATCCTGGGGTATGGCCAATGCTGCTGCCACTTTAGTGGGTCAAAATTTGGGAGCAAAGAGTCCGGAGCGGGCAGAAACCTCCGTTTGGCGCACCGCAAAGTGGAATACCATTTTCCTGATTTTGGTGGCAATCGTATTTTCGATTTTCTCTAATGAGATATTGGCCATATTTGACCAGTCAGGAATTGTTCTGGATACAGCAATCAATGCGTTAAGGATTATCTGTTTTGGATATGTATTCTTTGCATATGGAATGGTGATTGGCCAGGCATTTAATGGAGCAGGGGATACTTATACGCCTCTATGGATCAATATTGTGGTTTTTTGGGCGATTCAAATCCCACTGTCATACGTTTTATCCATAGTTTACGATTGGGGGCCAAATGGAGTCTTCTTTTGTATTGCTTTTTGTCACAGTTTATATGCGGTCATCGCAATTGTTCTGTTCAAAAGAGGCAAGTGGAAGGAAGTTGAAGTATAGCGACTATGAGAAAGATCATTTATTACGTGGCGGTTTCCCTGGATGGGTATATCGCCGGAAAAGAGAATGACATCAGTGCTTTTGCAATAGGGGGCGAGATAGTAGACCAATATAGGTATGACCTGCAGTCTTTTGACACAGTGATCATGGGAAGGAATACCTACGAATTTGGGTACCTCTACGGCTTGAAACCTGGGCAACCCGCATATCCTCATATGGAGCATTTTATATTTTCAAATTCATTGAAATTTGAGGAACCCGATGAAAAAGTGAAAGTTGTTCCGGTTAGCTTAGATAGAGTTAGAGAACTCAAAAATGGGGTCGGAAGTGATATTTATCTATGTGGAGGCGGAGTGTTTGCAGGCTGGCTAATGGAAAATGGAATGATTGATGAGTTAAAACTTAAAATCAATCCCATTATTCTTGGAACCGGCATTAGGCTTTTTGGTGATAGTAAAAGACCAACTAAATTAAAAGTTAACTTCAATCAGTCTTATGAAGACGGGTATCGGATTCTTAGCAGTAAAGTACTCAATAGTTAAAAGTGTATAATTCCAGGTTAGTATCCCATGTGGTGAACACCTGGAATTCTCTTTTTGCTGCAGAATAGATGACGCTTACTTCATGTTCCGAATTCAATGGATTACCAGTTATCAGATTTCCTGACTTATCGTAAATGTATAACGCGTTGTTTGGCTGATCAGTGAAGATAACCAGATCTTTACCTGCTCCAAATTGATAGTATTGGACCGAAACAGGCCCTTCAGATAGGTAATCTTTCTTGAACAGCAGATTGCCTGTATCATCTAAAACCTCATAACTATTTCCGTCTCTGCGAAGGATAATAAAAGAATCCCCACCTGTGTCAGGAATGAGTCTGAATTTTGTATCAGCACTCGTTTTTATAAGCTGATCTCGCTTAATCACATCACCCTCCAGGTTTAGTTCTGTCAGTTCACCTCCTTCAGTAATAACCGAAATCGAAGAATTCGAAAGAGAGTTAGATTGTCTTAAAAAATAGTTTTTATTGATGGATTGCTTTGTGTCAAATGGGAATCCACGCATATATTCTCCCCTTCGATTCATGATATTAACGACCCCATTTTCTTGTAACGAAATCATAATATCCTTTCGTCCCAGACGCGCATGGTTCATCGGTTGAAGGGCAGAGCGATTAAATTTTCTTGGATTCCATCCTTCCAATACTTTCAAATCTTTGTCACCCAAATACACATTTCCATCACGATCCGTAATAGCCATTCGATAGTTTCTGCTCAGATCATAATCGATGATATTGAAATGATGGATGCTGGATGAATTGGGAAGTTCTTTTGGATACCCGGGAATATGGGTACCTGTCCGATCGATCAGATGAATATGGGTTGTAGTAGTAAAAGCATACTGGATTTTACCATTTTTATAATAGTCAAGAGGATAAATGCTACTGACAATGGGATTCTCAATAGTTTCGGTCCATAAAGCGTTTTGGTCCGGATCCAGGTAGTAAATAGTATTTGTGCTATCCTGCAAGATGATGTCAAATTCACGATGTGCATGAGTCCGCACCAGGTGTGGCTTGCTTATGAGCTTACTTACAAATCGAACTCCATTGTCAGCATCAGTTTTAGGTATATTTCTGGACTTTTTAACCGGTTGGGTAAACGTGTAGTTGGTAAAAAAAACGCCATCAAGGTGACTGAACTGAAAGGCTGCCAGGTCTAGAGACTTGAAGACGGATGAATTTTGCTTGAAGTGCTCCTCCCATTCAGGCTTTAAGGTAGTCAGAATATTGTTCCATGCTCGAGGAACATTAACAAACAGGCTAACATTAGCCGCATTGTTGGTTCTGGAAAGAAAATCATTCATTTGTATAGACTTTCCCCATGTCTCTTCCTCTGAAACTGAGGAAATCAAGTTTTTCAGCTCTTGAAGGTCATTGGAAAAAATGAGGTAATTTTTGTAGCTGATGTAAAAGCACTGCTCAAAATTTTCAGCCACTTCGCCGAGAAGTGTTGATGGAAAGTTACGGATGGGCAGGAAACGAATTTCATTATCGCTATAGGACTCGGTATAAACTGAATCACCTCTGGCCACTGCGATACGTTGGGTCAGCAGACTGAAGAAATTTAAGGACTCCTGAACATCTTTCACCTCCAGTATCATGAGTTTTTGTCGATCTCTGACACGGGGCGATTCCAGGTTGATGATTCCAATTTCATTGTCGACTAAATCAAAAACTTGGTCCACATTAAAATCATATTGGGATTTTAATGAATCCTGAAGGCGCTTGATTTCATCTGATTTAGTTCTTAAATAGGGAATCTGGTTTTCTTTCCAGGAAGTCGCATTGAAAGAAGTGAAATGGTAGACGAATGCTGCGTTGTTGGGAACTACTTCAGCCATTTCAAAAGTTGACGGTTGCTCATTATGAATATTTAACCAGTCTTTTGATGCAAACGAAAACCCTGATAGCTGGACAATAGAAGAATCTATCGCGAGCTCATAACTTCCGGAATTAAGCGGAAAATCTATTTCCGATGAAACGAATGCCTCAAGCAATTCACCTGTCTTTTCGTAGTTAATGAAAGTTGTAATGAAGTTGCCTGCGCCAGGATCATTCAATTCAACAAAATTTTCTTTGAAAGAAGGCATCCCATCTTCACTCAACGCACGAACCGCATCTTCTACGAGGTATGGCGTAAAGCTGCCCAGAAAAAAGTTTTTGTAAAATATGAAAGTTAGCGTTCTTCCTTTATCATTGATTTCGCTGATTTTAAAATCATTATAGTTTCTGGTTCTGAATCGATATCCTTTCTCTTTAAGTCTTCCTATTGCAGCATTAGCGAACGTATTTTGGGATATGTTTTGTAACTCTACAACAAACAGGAAGTCTGTTGAATTACTTGAGACTTTATGCATTGAGGCAATGGCAGGAGCATCCTCAAAAATGGCGGTGAAGCCACCCTCACCATTGATGGAGTCCAGGAATGATAGTCCTTGACGGAGGTTCTTGAATCCACTGGCCTGATCAGGGATGGACCAAAGAGGAAATTCCTTTAATAAGTTGAGGTCTGATGTGAGTTTACCTTCAAAAACGACTGCTGCATCTGACGGAACAAAACTCCATCTTGTGAGGTCTGAGTGCTTCACCCATTTTTCGTAGGTGAAGTAGCCAGCACCCGCAAGGAGTAAAATGGAAATAATGATTAAAACCTTTTTCAAGAGGAATGGTTGATTTGTTCAAAAATAACTTAGTTATTGACCATTTAGTACCTCTATAGATCTTTGTCTTATTTTTTTTCAATAAGCGGTTATTTGACGTGGACACAGAAATGGAATATATTAGCTAAAATGCCGCATCACAAGGAAATAGGATCATACATTGATCGCACATATAAGGTAGTGCGGCAGGATTTAATTAATCGTTTCAAAGACGTAGGTGTCAATATTACGCCTGAACAATGGGTAATCCTTTCCAAACTCAGTGAAAAGGATATGTTCCAGACCGACCTTGCCAATTTCAGTTTTAGAGACAAGCCTACCGTTTCCAGGATTGTGGACCTACTGGTTCAGAAAGGATTAGTGGAAAAGGAAAAAGACGTGGTTGATGGTCGAAAATACCACGTAATGATTACCGATGAGGGCAAAGGCGTAATCAGGAAGGCCACTCCTGCAGTGGAAGCTTCACGTGAGCTAGGATGGACTGAACTCTCTGAGAAAGAATATTACACACTAATATCCATATTAGATAAAGTATTTGAAAATTATACCAATGGGGAAGGTAATGAGTGATTCACTCTTTATTTTTTCTTATCAACATCCACACGTATAGCGGAATTCCTAGCATTAACAGGATAAATCCCCAATACACAATTTCAACACCAGAACCGGCAATGGCCCAAATGGCAAATAGAAATGCCACTGATGCCAACGATATTTTTATTTTAAATTCTTTGCTAACACCTTCCTTGTTACCTGTCACTATTGCATAACTCACTGAAGTAAAAAGATACGCAATCAGTGAAGTCATACTTGAAAGTAGTAGAACGAACTCAAATGCCTTTACCAATCCTTTTGAATAATTCATAATCACCAAAGCAGATATAAGCGCACTCGAAATAATCAGACTCAAGGCGGGTACCCCGTTTTTGTTTTCTTTAGCGAAGATGGGAGGGAAGAGTTTGTCTCTGGATATGGCAGCAGGGATTTGTCCTTGTATCAGAATCCATCCATTCAATGCCCCTAGTGTAGAAATAATAGCTCCAAACGCCACCAAGTTTTCAGCCCAGGGACCCCAGATAATGGCGGCTGCATCCGAGAAGGGTGATTGGGAGTATTGGAGCGTTTCTGCAGGAATGATCCCCATTAATGCGGTGGTCCCCAGAATGTAAACGATGGCCACTACCGCCAATCCAAAATAGGTAGATCGGGGAATTGTTCGTTTAGGATTCTCAATATCTCCGGAAGGAATAGTGGCACATTCAATTCCCATATACGCAAAGAAGGTCAATGTCGCAGTGGCCGTTAGCGCCTTAATGTTGGACACTCCACTGATGTTGAACAAAGAGAAGTTCTCAAGACGGATGTAGAATATCCCAACTAAAGCAATAGCGATAAGTGGGGTGATTTTGAGGATAGTTGTTACCAATGAGAATATCCCAGCCTCCCTGATCCCTCGGGTATTGATCCAGACTACTGACCACACGATGGCCAAACTGGTTGCCACCGCAATGAAACTGTTGGCTTTCAAGATAGGGAAGAATACCCCCAGGTATCCGATCAATGCGATAATGATGGCTGCATTAGCACACCAGACTGAGATCCAATACCCCCAGGCCACTAGAAATCCGGGAAAATCTCCAAGTCCTTTTCTTGAGTAAACATAAGGCCCTCCAGAAGTGCCAGGTAGCATTTTACTAAACTCAATGAAAACAAAAGCAAGTGCAGCAGCTCCAAAAGCGGATATAATCCAGCCCAAAATACTTACGGTTCCGTAGGCGGCCAGTGCAGAAGGTAGCAGGAAGATGCCCGATCCAATCATATTTCCAATGACCAGGGAGGAACTGGTCCAGAAGCCAAGCTTTTTTCTACTCATGGGTGTTTAGCCTAATTGGGAGACGTAAAATCGGTATTTTTGAAAGATAGCCGAAATAAATGAGCACACCTAGATATTCAATAAACCCGGACATTACCAAGGCTGAGACCTTACCAGCATCCTTTTATAACGATCAATCGACCTTTGATTTGATTAAGGAAAAGGTGTTTTATCAATCATGGCAATGGGTAGGGGATGAGCAGTTAGTGAAGCTTCCAAAGCAGACACATCCTTTCATCATGCTGGATGGGTACCTGACTGAACCGATGGTGCTCACCAAAGATGAAGCTGGTATTATTCATTGCCTGAGTAATGTGTGTACACACCGGGGAAATCTGGTCGCGCAGAATCCCGGCAGTCAGCGAAAGCTTATGTGCATGTATCACGGTAGAAAGTTTGGATTGGATGGATCGTTTGAATCCATGCCGGAGTTCAAGGAGGCAAAAGACTTTCCAAGAGCGTGTGAAGATTTGCATCGATTTGACTCGGTGCAATGGGGTCCTATGCTTTTTGCAAACCTGGGAAGCGAGGTTGATTTCAAAAACATTATTGACGAGATGAATCAATATGTGGGATTTCTCCCACTGGATGAGTTCGTATACAGCGATGTACAATCAAAAGATTACCTTGTCAACGCACATTGGGCGTTGTATTGCGATAATTACCTGGAGGGATTCCATATTCCGTTCGTGCATAGCGATCTGAATGAAGCGCTTGATTATGGTACCTATGAGACAATTCTTCACAATCACTTCAATGTCCAGGTCGGATATTCGGAAGGAGCGGAGGATACTTTTGAGTTACCCGAGGGTCACATGCATGCAGGGAAACGGGTGGCAGCTTACTATTTTTGGGTTTATCCCAATATGATGTTCAATTTCTATCCCTGGGGATTATCTGTTAACATCATACGACCACTTTCTCCGAACCAAACCAAAGTTTCATTTCTCTCCTACATCTACGACGAATCGAAACTGCATAAGGGCGCAGGGGCCTTACTCGATAAGGTAGAAAGGGAAGATGAGTTTGTTGTGGAAGGTGTACATAAGGGACTGAAGTCCCGATATTACCCTTCTGGTAGATTCTCACCAAAACGTGAAACAGGTGTTCATCAGTTTCATTCAATGCTCGCGAAGAGTCTGGGTTAGTTTAGCTAATCGGGCTTTGGTATCCATTTTTTAATAGTAACTGACCATATTCTATAAAACAAATGCTGCAATTGCGATGAAGATGATTAATCCCATTGATCAATTAAAAAAGGAACCTGAAAAGGTTCCTTTCTTGTGTGATTAGTAGTGAGTGATATTTTAGAGTGTTCCTCTTAGCTCTTGCTCTCTTTCTAATGCTTCAAACAAGGCCTTAAAGTTTCCTTTTCCGAAGGAGGTAGCTCCTTTACGTTGAATGATCTCGAAAAACATAGTAGGGCGTGCCTGCACTGTTTTCGTGAAGATCTGTAATAAATAACCTTCGTCATCTCGGTCTACCAGTATGCCCAGCGGCCTTAGCGCATCTATGTCTTCGTCTATTTTACCTACCCGCTCGGTTAGCACATCGTAATAGGTATCCGGTACCTGAAGGAATTCTACGCCTCTGTTCTTAAGATCAGTCACCGTCTGGATGATGTTGTCGGTAGCGACTGCAATGTGCTGTACACCGGCACCTTCATAAAACTCCAGATACTCATCAACTTGTGACTTTTTTAATCCTGCTGCCGGCTCATTGATTGGAAACTTAATTCGCCCATTGCCATTACTCATTACTTTGCTCATCAGCGCAGTATACTTGGTGGAAATGTCTTTATCGTCAAACGACATGATCTGCTTGAAGCCCATTACTTCTTCGTAAAACTTCACATATTTATTCATGTCGCCCATTTCTACGTTACCCACCATATGGTCCACGTACTTAAGCCCAACAGGCTCTGGGTTGTAGGAGGTATTCCATGCTCGGTAGCCCGGTAGGAATATGCCGTTGTAATTAGTTCTCTCAATGAATATATGAACCACCTCACCATAGGTATGAATACCTGATCGAACGACCTTGCCGTTCTCATCTTCCATGGTATTTGGTTCCATGTACGATTTGGCACCACGCTTTACTGCTTCATTGTATGCATAAGTTGCATCGTCCACCCATAGTGCGGTTACTTTCACGCCATCTCCATGCTTATCAATGTGTTTTCCAATTTCAGTGCCACTTCTCAAGGGAGAGGTCAGTACGAGTCTGATTTTATCCTGAACGACTACATAAGATTCCCTGTCCTTCAATCCGGTCTCCAGTCCTGCATAAGCCAGCGCCTTAAAACCAAAGGCTGAACGGTAGTAGTGTGCGGCCTGTTTGGCGTTGCTCACGTATAGTTCCAGGTAATCGGTCCCATTGATGGGCATAAAGTCCTGAGCTTCGGTTGTTTTTGGTGCTGTTGCTGTACTTTCCATGACAAGCGGTTTTATTTAGTTGCTTTGACAACAAAATTATAAATTATTGCTGATTTTACCCAATTTAACGTGTATAGGTTACTAGTGTTTTAGTCCCTCGGCTATTCGTTGATGTCCATTCAGGATACGGGTAAGTTCTTTTTCATTCGGTTCCAGTGACCAATTTCCTTTCTCAGAGGTTCCACCAAGGATAATTCCGTCTTTTCGTGGAAACATGTAGAGCAGGTCATCATAGGAAGGTACTACATAGCCGTACTTGATTTCTTCTTGTGGGATCAGTACTGCAAGCTGACCCTGCACGGGTACCAGTTCCTGATCATTGAAGAGGCTGTGCGAGCCCAACCCAGTACAATTCATGATGGTTGATTCGGATAGGTCTTTCAGTTCGCTTGAATCATTAAATTTCCGAATAACCATTTTTCCACCCAGTTGATAGAAGTCATCGAGCAGGGCTTTGAGGTAGATGGGTGGCTCAATCATGAGTGAATGTAATTCTTCATTGATGTCGTATCCCATGAATGGAGAGGAAGCGTTACTGTGCTTCTTGAAATCAGGATATAAGGACTGACCTCCCGGAAAATCAAAATTGCCTCCCAGGAAAAAGCTTTTGATCCACCAAACGCCGTACCGGTCACCCACCAGGTCTTGAAACATGCGCTGAGAAATTGCCGCCGCTTTATTGAAGGTTTCCATGAAGTCACTTGCAACCTTATTCGACTCATAAACGGATACAGGTGCCCAGTACGCAGCTGCCACATTGGATGTTGTATTGGGTGGGAGTTTGTCCGTATAGATGGTGACGGACTTTCCTTGTTTCAACAATAGTATTGCTGTGGATAAACCGATAACTCCTGACCCAAGCACTGCTATGCGCTGATGATCATTATTTACTTTTTCAATGGCCAGACTGGCGCTTCCCCAGGAGAGTGAGATACCTCCGCCACCATGTCCATAATTATGGATGATGACTTTGTCATCCAGTTTTTGAACACTCAGGTTAAATCCGGAGGGACGATAAGGTCTCAGTCCAACAACTTTTCTAATGAGCCGCTCACGAGAAACATTGACAGGTTTTAAAGGAGTGAAGGATGGGAAATGGTTACCAACTTGATCATATGCGAAGGATGGAATTCCTACAGTGGACATAAAAAGTCCGGCTGCTCCCAGCTTCTTTATGAAATTTCTTCTGCCTTCTTGTTGTTGTGTAGGTGTCATGCCAACAAAGCGTGGATATCTGACTTAATTATTGACTCATAAGATAAGCAGAATAGCAAATAGATCAGAATGTGGATACGGTTTATGATAGGTAAGCGATGTAAAATCTTGTCATTGCGGACTTGATCCGCAATCTTCCGTTTTCGAAAATGCCGTTTCGAAGAACGGCATGACAACTTTTATCTACTCATTCCTCAACGACTTCACCGGATTGGCTTTGGCAGCTCTACGTGCCTGATCAGAGACTATGGCGATCGCGAATAGCAAAATGATGACACCTACCAAAGGAAAAATCCACCATGTTACATCTACCCGAATAGTATAACGATCAAGGTATTCGTCCAGTAGATACCATGCGAAAGGAGCCGCAATGAAGAACGAGATCAATACAAGTTTTGCAAAGTCTTTGGACATAAGTCCCATTAAGCTGGCAATGGATGCTCCCAACACCTTGCGGATGCCAATCTCTTTGATTCGTTGTTCCGCAGTATAAGAGGCTAGTCCAAATAACCCAAGGCCGGTAATGATCATGGCAAGGGTTGCAAAAAGGCTGGCTAACTTTCTGGTTAGGTTGATGGTTGTGAACTTGCGTTCAAATTCCACGTCTGCAAAGTTGTATTCAAAGGGATAGGCCGGGTTGTGCCTGTTGAAAATCTCCTCCAACGATCCTAGGGAAGCTTGTAAGTCGTTGGTTTTCTTAAGACGAACAGAAACATAGCCCCCCCAATCATCCAAAATCAAAAACATGGGCTTTACAGGCTCATATGGTGAGCCCATCAGGACATTATCTACCACTCCAATCAATTTTCGTTTCTCCCCCCATAAATCCAGGTTTGTTCCAATCGGATCTTCTAAATTCATGAGTTCCAGAGCCGCCTTATTGATGACTATGGCATTTGAGTCGCTTGCAAACTCCTTTGAAAAATCCCTTCCCATCAACATATCGATTCCCATGGTTTTTGCATAATCATAGGTAGTTGTGATGGTAGTGAAAATCACACGTTTGTCTTCTGGTTTTCCAGGCCATCCAAGGAAATTATTTGAATTGATCTGGGTAATCTGTGAATTGGAACGGGTAACAGATTCTACTGCACCTGAAGATTCTAATTCTTGCTTTAAAACTTCATAATTATCACTGAGGTCATTTGTTAGCCCTACAGCTATCAGGAGGTCTTGATCGTATCCCAGGTCTCTGTTTTTGACCAGATTGATTTGCTGGAAAATGACAATGGTACTAATGATCAGTACAATGGAAAATCCAAACTGTGTTATGACTAATACTTTTCTTGGCGTGGTAGCCCCTTTGCCTGCTTTTACCGTGCCTTTCAGTGTTTCCACCGGATTGAAGGAGGAAAGATAGAATGCCGGATAACTACCAGCAATTACTCCTAAAATGACAATGATGCCAAAAGAGGCGAGCCAAAAAATCGGGGAGGAGTAGTCAATGAAAAGCTCTTTATCGACCAATGTATTATAGGCAGGTAATGCAAGCTCTGTTAGGATTACTGCTACTAAGAACGCAAGAAATGTGATGAATATGGACTCACTGATGAACTGATAGATCAAGCGTGTACGGTTTGTTCCGAGACTTTTCCTAATTCCGACTTCTTTTGCTCTTTTTTCCGATCTGGCGGTAGCCAAATTCATGAAGTTGATGCATGCGATAATGAGAATGACAATAGCAATGGCTGTAAAAAGTTGGACATAATCACTTCTGCCACCAGCTTGCTTTCCTGTATCGTCCCAGCTAGAGTATAGCCTCCAATCGGACATGGGATGGAGAAAGAAATGTTTATTGATTCCATCTTCACCATCTTTTTCCATAAGCAGATCATAAATACTTTGTTTTACATCAACTTCCCTCGATGGATCATTTAGCTCAATGAATACCTGAAAGGAATAGTTACCCCAATTGGTTTTGTTGTCCTTTACCCACTCGTTTACCGATTCCCGATACTTCCATGTGGCGAGGTAGTCAAACTGAAAACTGGAATTCTCAGGAATGTCTTTGACGATGGCAGAAACCTGTAAGGTTCCTTCGTCAGAAAGCCGAACTTGTTTCCCAATCGGATCTTCATCTCCAAACAAAATTTTAGCTAAAGACTCTGAGAGTACGATGGACATTGGATCCTTTAAAGCTTCTTTATGCGAGCCGGAAATCAATGGAAACTCAAACATTTCCAAAAATTCCTCACTTACATAATACCCCCTTTTGGTTATTCGTACATCTCCAGCTGTCAATAGTCGTTCACCTCCCCATCCAGTAACTACTGAGTTTTTGATATTACTATCTATCACTTTCATTTCTTCGTAAGTGGGAAGAGGAACAGATTGCCAGTTATTTACTTTATCATCAAAGTCGGAGCTTATCCAAACCTGATAGAGGTTATCATACTTTGGTAAGAACTTATCATAAGAGACTTCATCTGCCACCCATAGTAGTATCAATACACTGCATACGATTCCAATTGATAGACCTGAAATGTTGATGAAAGAATAAAGTCCGTTCTTTTTTAGGTTTCGAATTGAGATTAGGAAGAAATTTCTAAGCATGATAGGAGAGTTGAGTTGCTTTATTAAGGATGTTTTGACCGTACAATAGTTGCACGCTATTGGAATTACTTGGGTAAATAATCATAGTTACAACATGATGAACTATTTTCATGTTTTTAATACAATCTAAATATACATGACCCTATCCTTATTTGACTGGCTTGTCATTGGAGCTTTTTTCCTAGTTGTTCTCATAATTGGGTTGATAGCAAGTAAATCAGCAGGCAAAAGTTCCTTAGAGTATTTTCTTGGAGGCAAAAGCATGCCCTGGTGGTTGTTAGGTGTTTCTATGGTTGCTACTACTTTTTCGGCAGACACTCCCAACTTAGTAACTGGTTTTGTGAGAGAAGGAGGGATAGCCAAAAACTGGGCTTGGTGGTCTTTCTTAATTACGGGCATGGTTACCGTGTTCATTTACGCCCGCCTGTGGAGGCGGTCGGGTGTTTTAACTGATTTGGAGTTTTATGAGTTACGATACGGTGGAAAAGCAGCCTCTTTTTTGAGAGGGTTTAGAGCTCTTTATTTAGGCGTGTTCTTTAACTGCCTGATCATGGGATCTGTTACTCTGGCTGCTATCAAGATTTCCTCAATTCTCTTTGGTATTGAGCCAATTTATACGGTTTTGATTGCATCCGTAGTTGTTGCCGCATATTCTGCTCTTGGGGGAATTAAGGGAGTCATCTGGACAGATTTCTTTCAGTTTGGCATTGCCCTCCTAGGAGCAATTTATGCTGCATATGTAGCTGTTAGCCAACCACAAGTGGGAGGGTTAAAGGGTCTTTTGGCTCATGAATCACTGGAAGGGAAGCTGGATATTATCCCTGATCTCAACAATACGTCATTAATGGTCTCCATGTTTATCATTCCCCTTGCCGTGCAATGGTGGTCAGTTTGGTATCCGGGGGCAGAGCCTGGGGGAGGAGGATACATTGCACAGCGTATGCTGGCAGCTAAAAATGAAAAACATGCAGTAGGGGCAACACTCTTTTTCAACTTCGCACATTATGCGCTACGTCCATGGCCATGGATTTTGGTAGCTCTGGCTTCCATTATATTATTCCCGGACCTGGATTCGATTCAACGTGCGTTTCCAAACATAAGTGAACAATATCTGGGCGATGATATTGCCTATCCGGTCATGCTGACATTACTTTCCCCTGGATGGCTGGGGTTGGTGGTGGCTTCATTGATAGCTGCTTATATGTCTACCATCAGTACCCATCTCAACTGGGGCTCTTCCTATGTGGTAAATGATTTTTATAAACGTTTCATAAAGCCTGAGGCATCAGAGAAGGAGTTGGTAAAAATGGGTCGGATTTCAACCGTGCTTCTGATGGGTATTGCGGGGGCACTTGCTCTGACAATTCTGGAAAATGCCTCGCAGGCCTTCAATATTTTATTGCTTTCCGGGGCTGGTACCGGAGCGATATTTTTATTCAGATGGTTTTGGTGGAGAATTAATGCTGTAACCGAAATAGTAGGAATGATTGTAGCCACCACCAACGCGCTGGTGCTGGTGCTAGCTGTTCCGGACAGCATGTTGGCACATTCCATATTTGACCCATTCACGATGCGATTATTGATCGCAACAGCAATAACCACTTTGGTATGGATTATCACTGCCTTAATTACAAAGCCTGAATCGGAAGAAAAGCTCAATGCATTTGTGTCTCATGTAAAACCGGGAATTGGATGGAAGAGGTTTGAAAATCGGGGATCTTCAAATCTGACTTCAAGTATTCTATCTGTCTTTGTAGGTACGATTGGGGTGTACGCCGCATTATTTGCTATTGGGAGTTTGATTTATGGAAACTTTTTTACAGCTGCTTCAATGATCGCTTTATTTGGGATATCTGTTTACCTCATTATCAAGTGGTGGAAAGATTAAGCCAATGTTATTATTTTAAAAATACCCGAATTAGGGTATTGTTTATCATTTGATAAGTTTAGTTCTTTACACCTATAGACGCTCACCGCTCTATTCACTGCCTAAATGTAGAGGCCTCTTTAAAAAGGGCCTCTTTTTTTATGCCCTTTCGTTTATCTTGCTTCACAAATAATATCAGATGAATCATACGCAAGGCATGCTTAGTCCAGAGTCGCTAAAGGGCAAAACCATAATCGTAACGGGGGGTGGAACAGGATTGGGAAAATCCATGGGAAGCTATTTTTCTGAGTTGGGAGCCAACCTGGTAATCACCAGCAGAAAGATGGAGGTGTTGGAAGAAACAGCCAAAGAGATTACAGCTAAAAGCGGATACCCTGTACATTGTGTAGCATGTGATGTGCGAGAGTATGAACAGGTAGAGCGTGTGATTAAAGAAGCAAAAGAGAAATTTGGTCAAGTTGATGTCCTTCTTAACAATGCAGCTGGTAACTTCATAAGTCCTACCGAGAGGTTGTCTCACCGGGCTTTTGATACAGTAGTAGATATTGTGTTAAAGGGTAGTTACAATTTTACGCTGGCATTGGGTAAAGATTGGATTGATAATAAACAGGGAGGTAACATTCTTAGTATTGTTACAACTTATGCCTGGACAGGATCAGGCTATGTGGTTCCATCAGCTTGTGCGAAGAGTGGGGTATTGGCGATGACCCGATCCCTGGCAGTAGAATGGGCGAAGTATGGTATCAGGAGTAATGCAATAGCACCTGGACCTTTCCCGACGGAAGGGGCGTGGGATCGACTCTTACCAGGTGATTTGAAAAAGAAATACGATCCTGCCAAGAAGGTACCACTTCAACGTGTAGGAGATCATCAGGAGTTGGCTAATCTGGCAGCATACCTTGTGTCAGACTATTCCGCATATATCAATGGAGAGGTCATAACCATTGATGGAGGTGAGTGGTTAATGGGAGCTGGTGAATTTAACGGACTTGAAGCTATACCGGAGGAACTTTGGGACGCCATGGAAATGGGTAGAAAGAAAGGTGGCTCTAAATTAAAAATGATGTGGCTCTACTTTAAAGGGATGCGTAAACTCAAGATCTGAATTAGCGCTGATTTTTTTAAATCAACGCTAATCGTCAAAACTAGTCGTTTATGGTATAAAGAAGTCGATTGTTTGCGAAATCGTAAAGTGTCAATCTTCTCAGGTCATAATAGGCGATCCAGTAACTTCTCAATGCATTTATATAACTTCTACGTGCACTATCCTTTTCAGTCAATGCGATATTAAGATTAGTAATATCAATTTTTCCAATCAGGTATCTGTTTTGTGCTACCTCGTATCTTTTTTGTGCAACCTCATCCGACTTTTTGGATATTTCTATTTGTTGTTGCAAAACATCCAATTGACGAACCTGAGTAATGATTTCTTGCTCAAAGTTTTGCTCTTCCTGTGCTATGACATAGTCAGTTAGCTGCTTGTTAGCTAGCGCAGTTTTCATTCGTGCTTCATTGCGTCCCCAATTAACGATAGGAATATTGAGGGTTAGATTGGCGAATTGCTGAGTTTGTGCATCTTGATATGATTGGTCAAAATTTGTACCCGCACTATTTAATCCAAAAGAAGCATTCAAATTCATTTGAAACCTTTGTCCTTTAGCTTGCGCGACTTGAGCGTCTGCCTCTATTCTCCTACGTTCAAATGCAATAAAGTCAGACCGATTATCCTTTGCATACTGAAGTGCAATTTCTTCGTCAACAGGGAATACTGGAATTTCTTCAGGTAATGACAAATCAAAATTTTCACCTTCATTTAAACCAATAAAAGTTCTTAGAGCCAATCGTGAGGTTTGAAGATCAAGTTGCGCTTGCGCCAAATCTTGTTTAGACCTCAGGAGCTGTAATTCTACTTGTAAGAGTTTATCTTCTGACGCGGTTCCGATATTATAACGCCCTTTTTCAATGTTGTATATGGTATCATTGTTAGCCAGGTTAAACTGTGCTATCTGGTAATTCACCTGTGCATCCAGGTAGTCGAAGAATCGTTGTACAGCGTTCCTGGATACAAATTCCATTTCCTCTACATAGCTTCTTCTCGATTCTTCGTAGCGAATAGGTTCCGTTTTTCTATCCCATTTAAGTTGATTGAACGCAAAGATTGGTTGGTTCACAGTTAAATCAACTATTGTACTTCTCCACCGTGTGTCATCTAAGACCAAGTCTTGAAATTGACTAGCTCTGGTATTTACCGAAACGCTACCTCCTGTAGGTGCAATCGGTTGAAAAAGTCCCAGATTCAGAGATGAATTAGTTTGCTCGACAGGTCTAAATTGAGTTGACCCATCTTCCTGAATAACTGGAATAAATTGGTTGCTATAGGCTGGGAGGTTTCCACTCAAAGCTAGCTGAGGGTTATAATTTGATTTGAACAGTCGGTACTGCCAAAATCTATTCTCTTTACGTGTTTCAGCCTGTTTAGCTTGAGGAGATTGACCTTGGGCTAAATTGATAATATTATCCAGTGAATACTGAATCTGCGAGCTTGCCGTTATCGAAAGTCCAATAAGGCAGATTCCTGCGATTATTTTATTCATATCTAAGAGAAGTAATAGGGTCTTGTGATGCTGCTTTTCTTGCCGGTGCAATTCCAAAAATTAAGCCAATAGCCGTTGCTACACCAAATGAAATTATAATAGATCCAAAAGATATTACTGTAGGTATTTCGGCAAACCGACTGACGGCAGAAGCCATCATAATTCCTAAGAATATGCCGATAATGCCTCCTGAAACACTAATCATAATGGATTCAAACATGAATTGATTTATGATGTCATTCTTTTTAGCTCCAATGGAAAGTCTCAAGCCAATTTCTTTAATTCGTTCCAATACAGAAGCTAACATGATATTCATAATGCCTATACCTCCAACGATTAGTGATATACCTGCAATAGCACCCAACACATAACTGAAAATATCGTTTGTCCTCTGCTGTTGTTTTAAAAGCAGTTCAGGTATCTCTATTTCATAGTCAACTACCTCGTTATGTTTTCTTTGAAGCATACGCACGATCACATCAGCAGTCGGATTTAATTTATCTGTTTCGGCAACCTGAACAACCAATCGATCTAATTGATGATAGTTCACTGCCTGTTTAGGGGCATCATCACTTGATCCTCCACCGCCACCACCACCGATGATGATAAAAGCACCAGTAGATCCTCTGTTGGCTCCCTGAATCATTTCTTCAGTAAGCATTGCTCGGTTTTTGTATCGTACCAACACTGTCTGTAGTGGAGTATAAACGTCCATATTGTAATCTCTAATACCGAGTTTACTGATACTACTTTCACTGATGTATCGCTCATCTAATACTCCGATCACTTTCAACCAATTTGGACCACACTTCAACATTTTTCCCACGGGGTTTTGCGACGGAAAAAACTTTGCTTTGATGGATTTACCAATGATGCATACCGCTTCTCCTTTTTCAAGCTGAGTATCGTTAAACATCTTTCCTTCCGAAAGCGTGAAGTTGAAAATATCAAAATAGGAGGGCTCAACTCCAACAAGTTTAGCTGAGCGTCGAATGCCGTTTTTAATGATATAGGTCTCCAGCAATATTTCAGGACTGATTGTCTCTACTCCTGGAATTGTTCTCATGATGGATTCTTTGTCCTCTAACGTTAAACCTGGTGAGAATTTCTTTTTCTCCTTAGATTCAGAATCTTCTTCAGCTAAATTTTCCTCTGTCTGTTCGACTACAGGTTCAATGATTATGTTGTTGACACCAACGAGCTTTATCTGCTCAAGTATTTCTTGCTGTGCACCATTTCCAATAGCGAGCATGGCGATTACTGCTGCCACACCGAAGATGATACCAAGAGCTGTGAGGACCGATCTAATTCGGTTAGCCAAAACCGCTTCTATAGCGATATAGAGGTTGGCCAGGATTCTTTCTTTATCCATATCCTAGTTTCTTCTGCCTCTTCTTCCTTGTGGAAATTGTGATTTCATCGGCTCGGGTTCAACCTCTTCCTCTTGGATATTTCGCTTACCATCCATTTCGGGTAAAAGGATGACATCTCTGCTTTCCATTCCTTTAACTGTAGAAAGACTTACACGGTCACCCACTTCAAGGCCTCCTAAAATATGCACATATTCGGCGTTTGCATCTCCAATCATGACTTCCTGCTTAGTAGTGGAGCCTCCTGTTTTCTTGAAAACATAAGTAATGGAATCGAATTGTGATTGTAAACTTTCTAAAGGAATAAATAGGGCATCTTCAACTGTTTTGGTAATGATTTTGTTACTTGTTGTCATACCTGGTTTGAGTAGGGGGTCTGTTCCAAATACTTCGATCTCTACTTCAAATACTTTAGCGTCCGAGTTAGGTCTTTGTTCCCCAACGTTTGCTACTTTTTTAACTCTTCCTTTCAGATTCTTATCAGGAAAGGCATCAAACCCGATCTCAACACTTTGTCCGGGTTTAACTTTTCTAATGTCTACTTCATTGACGTAAGTTTTAGAAATCATTTTGGATAAATCAGGAAGTGTTGCCACGATAGGATCCCAGCCACTTATTTGTGAACCTTCTTTAACTGGTTTTCCGTCCCAATTTCTTTTATAAATAAGCATCCCATCCTCTGGAGCAATTACGGTAAACTCTCTGGAAAGGGCTGTTAATCCTTCGAGCTCGTTTCGAACTTTTGAAAGCTCAGCTGATGCTTGTCTCATTTTAGCAACATTTTGTTGCTTTTTGATTTCGTAATTTTCTTTAGCCTGCTTGAATGACCTTTTAGCTTTTTCAAGTTCAATTTCAGCTTTTTGAATAGTAGCCGGTGGTTCAAACTGCGATTGATCGAGTGTCAATTGCTTTTCCCTAACTGTATATTCCAAATTAATCAATTCATCTCTTGATTGCCTCATAGCCAAGGCAGTATCCAACCTTGTTTGAGTATATTGGGATTGTTGTTGTTCAAGGGCCAGCTGTGCGTCCTTCATTTTGCCTGTCAATTCAGATGGATCTAAGCGTGCTACATACTGACCTTTTTTCACTACTGACCCTTCGTCTATGATATCCTGTATAGTGACATTCCATATGCGATAATTCCGTAACCCATTCGGACCTTTTATTGGTACAGAGTTTTTGGCTTCTAAAGCTCCGGAGGTCATAATGTCAACAACGAATTCACCTTCTTCAACATCAACTACTACCTCAGTAGTAGAATCAGAAGAATTTCCTGAGAAAACCAGAAGAAGGATCGCAACGACAGCAACACCTCCGATGATGAATATTTTATTATTTCTTTTCATATTTAGATAGGTTCTATTAGATGATACTGTAATTCAAGATGATAGTTACGCTTCCCCAAGCCAAAATGACATAATCTTTTGTTGCTCAGGTGAAGGGTTTTCGATTACTTCCAGTGCATGCTTTTGGGATGACTTAACTTTTTTTGCTTTCGCTTTGAGTTTCACCTCTTTTATTTTTCCTTTAACTTCCCTTCTTACAAGAACCGTCACTTTATCTCCCTCATTAGTTTCATTATAAAAGGATTGTATGGTCTGAGAAAAAGTTTCAAGGTCTATAGTATTTCCATTCCACTCAAGTAATACATCGCCGACTTCAAATCCCAAATCTTTACCAAAATCATTCATTTCATTAATTCCAGCTACGAAGATTTCCTGATCTTCATTTAACGATGGAGTAAACTTACCGGCGGTAATTACTGACTCTTTGCTCTCAGGAGAATATCGAATGCCAGCCCAGCCTAGCACTTTACTATAGGGAAGCTTTTCAGCACTTCCAACATATGTTCTGAGGAAATCCCCCACTTCGGCATTGGTGTTTTTTTCGATTTCATCGAACAATTCTTCATCCTTAAAAGCTTTTTTAGGACCGTATTGTTTAGATAGTTCTCTTAAAAGTGATTGAAGGTCCATTTGACCATTCGTAGATTTTATGATGGTAAGGTCCAGGCACCAGGCAATTAAAGCACCTCCCGCATAAACATCTCCATAACGTTGCTCATTTTTTGGTTCAAGAATGTTCTCGCTAAATTCAGTGTAGGGGATGTCAACATTGTACTGGTCTTGCTGATTCATCTTACTCCTCATTTCACCCAAAAAATCCTCTAAATCATATAAATCATATTTGAGCTGAACGTGCTGCGAAGCATACTCTGTAACACCTTCATATAGCCATAAATGTTGACTCATTTCAGGTTCGATGTAATTGAAATCATGAATTTCTTCTGAATGGATATTCAGCGGAGTAACTATATGAAAAAATTCATGAGCTGCAACATCTTTAACGGTCTGACTAATCCGTTGAGGATCCATTTCAGGTAAAGTATATAGTGAAGAGTAAGAGTGTTCCAAAGCTCCCCAAGAACCAGAAATGGAGGGCGAATCAAATAAATAGATTAAATAGGCATATCTATCAACTGGTAATTCGCCACCCAGGTATTTGGCTTGCGCTTCCATCAACTCATCAATGTTGTCCATTACATCGGCAGCCGATAGTACCTTGTTAGGAGAGTAAACAGATACCAAAACTTCAGCTCCTGCAATTTCCTTTGTTACAATATCAGGTTTGCTATACATTATGGGTGCATCCGCTAAGAAATTGTAATTATCAGCGATATAGACATCACTGGTTGTTGTTTCTGATACTTTTTTTAATGAGGTAGCACCCTTAATTTCTTCATTGTGATTAATTGTTAATTCAAACGGGTTGAACTTGTATCCATCAATATATCCAACGAACCCAAAGGTATTCATGACAAATACTCCTTTATCTGCCTCAATGCTCATTCCGCCTGGTTCGAATATTTTATTGCTTCCATAACCTTTGAACTCATCAAAGGAATCTTCAATCCAGTAAGTAATTTTGCTTAATTGGCGTGCATTTGAGATTGTCCAACGATTGGTACTTATTTTCTCGAAGGGCAGCTCATTTCCTTCAGCGTCCATTGCCTTGAATTCATCAACAAATCTTCCGAAATCAGAAATACTATACGTTCCGGGTACAATTTTCGCCATGTGATATTCAACAGTATCTATATCCAGAGCAGGAACTAAAATCTCTACCGGGACACGATCCTCATTTGTTTTTGTGAGATCGATATTGATTTTGTAATCATTTTGTGCGAATGAGCCACTTGAGAATCCGACGAGTAATAAAAGGAGAAATTTTTTCATAAGTTTTAGTGTGTCAAATACCATGCAAGTTTAAGCGCAAAAAAACCCCTATTGTTTGTTAATAGGGGTTAATTTATATGAGTGGTCTGCCAGGTATTTGAATGACAGACACCCTGATATTTCAATTGAATCTATTTTTTCATTTCAATCGTATTGTCACTAATTATGTCACCTTTTTCATTGACATCAACAATTTCATAGCCTAGCTTTTCCAACTTGGCACGATTACTTGCACCATCTCCAACCACAAGGATATATAGACTATCATCTTTTAAGTACTTATTAGCCAATCCGTTAATCTCCTCTTTGGTTATCGTAGCAATAATCTTATTTTGTTTCTCGACGAAATTTTTGTCCAGATCATAATGATTGATTCTACGAAGGAAGTTAGCTTTTTGTCCAGGAGTCTCATAGCTTCTCGCGTCTCTTTGTCCAATTGCACTTCTCATAAATTCTAATTCCGCATCTGTGATGCCACCAGTTCGATAATCGGTGATCTCCTTCATGAATTCAACTACTGAACTATCTGTAGCAGCAGCTTTTACTCCGGCAGATGCAACAAAAGGCGCAGGTTCATCACCGCCATTGAAGAAGGAACGAGCACCATATGTCCATCCTTTGTCTTCTCTTAAGTTCAGGTTGATTCTGCTGTTGAATGCACCACCTAGAGGGAAATTCATTAACGTAGACTTGTAATAGTCTCCGGTAACATCATATTCCAAGTCTGTCATGTAACCAATACGGATCTGTGATTGTGGAGCATCCACTTTATCAACCAAATACACTTTTGTGTTATCAGAAGGTTTAGCTTCGGGCAGTTCAGGTATTTGTGTCCCTTTGCTCTCCCAATTTTTAAGGAAATCCAAGTACGGGTCAACTTCTTTTTTCGAAATATCACCCACCACTACCAGTTCGGAAACATTAGGTGAATAGTATTTATTGTAGAACTCTTTCACATCATCCAGTGTAATGTTTTCCACCGTTTCTTCAATGCCCTGAGATGACACGGAATAAATATGCTCATCCCCGTACATCAATCTGTTAAATACCTGGGAAGCAATGCTTGCCGGGTTCTTCTGAGAGGCTTTAATGCCTTCCATCTGTTGGTTTTTCAGCCTTTCAAAATCCTCCTGATTAAATGCGGGGTTTTTAAGAATTTCTTCAGCAATCTCCAATGTTCGAGCAAGATTCTTCTTGAGTGAGGAGATTGTCATTGTTGTTGCCGAATTGCCTCCAAAGATGTTGATGCTACTGCCTATTTTTCGTAGCTCTTCTTGTATCTCTTCAGATGTATAATTCTGCGTCGCTTCATTCATCATGCTAGCGGTTAATGAAGCTAGCCCTGACTTCTTAGGTGCATATGCGTCCATTTTATGTCCACCATTGATCGTAAGTTGCATTGCTACGACCGGAATTTCATTCGTTTCTGTACCGATTACTTTAATACCATTTGCATATGTTTCTTTCCAAAAGTCAGGCACTTTGATTGAAGGATTTGGACCTAATGGCGGACGCTCACTTCGATCAAAAGAGTCCCCAGAAGGACGCGTGTAGCTTAAACCTGAATAGTCTGTACTTGGAAAAGGGTTATTTCCTTCTCGTGGAATTTCATAATTGTCAGGTTTGGCAGTTGCTGTTTCCTCATCAGGTACCACACTCTGAATTACAGCAGCCTTTCCTTTAATATACTTATTAAACACACGCATCACATCTTCTTTAGTAATGCTCATGTATCGATCTAAATCGTGCTTAATCCCATTTGGATTCCCGTAAAATGTTTCATAGGAGGCAAGTTGGCTAACCTTACCGGCCACACTAGCTAATCCATTGATCATACTTTGTTCCTGGTTGGCTTTGAATTTGATGATGTCGTCATCAGAAACGCCGTTTTCCTCGAATTCAGCAAGAATTTCTCTGATTTGGGTTTCGAAATCTGCTAAAGTTCCCCCAGGAAAAGGCAAAGCGAAAAGCGTAAACTCACCTGCATGTTCGCTGGTAGGATGAAAGGTCGAAGCTTGTATTGCCTTTCGTGTGAGGACGAACTTTTTGTAGAAGTAAGAACTTTTGCCGGTACCTAGAATTTCTGCCAGACAGTCCAGCGCAGCTTCATCTTCATGAAACCGTGGAACAGTAGGAAATGTGAGAAGCAAGGCCGGGAAACGTATGTTGGAATCAACATAAGATACGTATCGATCACTTTCCAGTGTTGGAGGCTCTAATTCCAGAGGTTGCACCTCCGGTCCGCTTGGTATCACACCAAAGTATTTTTCGACTTTCGCAATGACATCTTTTGGATCCACATCACCGCCGACAGTTAAAGTCGCGTTGTTGGGACCGTACCATCTCATAAAAAACTTCTTAAGATCACTTACATCCACCCGGTCAAGGTCTTCTAATCGGCCAATGGTCAACCATGAATATGGATGTCCAAACGGATAAAGTGACCCGGCATTTACTTCTCTCCATCTTCCGTAAGGGGAGTTGTCATAATTCTGACCCTTTTCGTTCTTAACTGTGGCTCTTTGAACTTCGAATTTTTCTTGAGTAACTGCATCCAGGAAGAATCCCATTCGGTCTGCCTCCAACCATAACATGGTTTCAAGTTGATTGCTTGGAACAGTCTCAAAATAGTTGGTTCTATCTCTATTAGTAGTTCCGTTAAGGGTACCACCTGCTTCTGTTACAATTTTAAAATGCTCCTCATCAGCGACATTTTCCGATCCCTGAAACATCATATGTTCAAAGAAATGGGCAAAACCTGACTTGTTGAGTTCCTCACGGGCTGAGCCTACGTGATAAGTAACATCGACGTGCACCAATGGATCGGAATGATCTTCATGAATAATAAGGGTAAGTCCATTATCCAACATGTACTTTTCATATGGGATAACAATTTCGTCACCTTTCTTGGTAACCTTCTCCACCAGTTTTGTTTGACCGAAGGCCAAAGTTCCAATAAGTAGGGTTAGTAAAATGGGAATTTTCTTCATAATTGTGAGTTTTTGATGATTGAATTCTTTCTGAAAAGATAACTAAAAATGTGCCATAAAATTATCTGTGAAGTTTTAAAACAGAAATGTATAGACCAAAAAAAACCCGCTAGAAGCAGGTTTTTACACGAATATTAAGTGTTTTAGGCGTTTTCAGCATTTGCCATTCGCTTTCGTTGATTTTCATCCAGATAAATCTTACGCATACGTATAGACTTAGGGGTAACTTCAACATACTCATCTTTCTGTATGTATTCCAGCGCTTCTTCTAAGCTAAACTTCTTAGCTGGAATGATCTTCGCATTGTTGTCAGTACCCGAAGTTCGCATATTGGTAAGTTTTTTCCCTTTTTGGATATTAACGACCAGGTCATTACTTCTTGAGTGCTCTCCAATTACCTGACCTACGTAAAGATCTACCCCTGGGTCAACAAAGAAAGAACCTCTGTCCTGAAGCTTATCTATTGAATAAGCTGTGCCCGGACCATTTTCTATGGAAATTAATGAACCGTTAATTCTACTTGGAATATTACCTTTAAACGGTTGATATTCTTTTAATCTGTGTGTCATAACTGCCTCACCTGCGGTGGCAGTAAGCATATTATTTCTCAAGCCAATAAGTCCCCTTGATGGGATCTCAAATTCCAGGTGCTGAATGTTGCCTTTCGGCTCCATCACTTTCAACTCGCCTTTTCGCTGAGTTACTAACTCAATGGCTTTTCCGGAGTATTCTTCCGGCACATCAATTACCATGTGCTCAATTGGTTCCAGCTTTTGACCATTTTCATCTTCTTTGAAAAGTACCTGTGGCTGACCAACCTGTAGTTCATAACCTTCTCGTCGCATGGTCTCGATCAAAACTGACAAGTGAAGTACTCCTCGGCCATACACTAAAAATTTATCCTCTTTGTCTGTTTCTTGAACTCTCAAAGCAAGATTTTTTTCCAACTCTTTCATCAAGCGGTCACGCAAGTGTCGAGAAGTCACAAACTTTCCTTCCTTACCAAAGAATGGAGAATCATTTATTGTAAAAAGCATACTCATGGTAGGCTCGTCAATTGCAATCCGTTCAAGAATTTCAGGATTTTCAAAATCAGTTAGTGTATCACCAATTTCAAATCCTTCAATGCCTGTAACAGCACAGATATCACCTGCTCTAACTTCTGCAACCTTCTTTTTACCCAGACCTTCAAAAATATGTAACTCCTTGATTTTCACTTTTTTCATGGAGCCATCCTTTTTACTGATACCAAGGGAAGCACCTTCCTTAAGAGTTCCTTGCCATACTCGACCGATCGCTATTCGACCGGTAAAAGATGAATAATCAAGAGAAGTAATCCGCATTGCTGGTACACCCTCTTTGAATTCAGGTGCCGGAATTACTTCAATAATCTTATCCAATAGGGGAGTGATGCTATCGGTGGGCTTTTTCCAATCTTCACTCATCCAACCTTGCTTACTTGATCCATAAAGCGTATGAAAATCAAGCTGCTCCTCCGTGGCATCCAATGAGAACATCAAGTCAAATACTTGTTCGTGCACCTCATCAGGTCGACAGTTTTCTTTGTCTACTTTATTAATTACAACAATAGGAGTAAGTCCTAAACCCAAGGCTTTACCAAGGACAAATCGTGTTTGCGGCATTGGACCTTCAAAAGCATCACAAAGAAGGATTACTCCATCGGCCATTTTCAATACACGTTCTACTTCACCACCAAAGTCAGCGTGACCAGGAGTATCAATGATATTTATCTTAACTCCTTTGTATTCAGCGGATACGTTTTTAGAAAGGATGGTAATTCCTCTTTCACGTTCCAGATCATTGTTGTCAAGGATCAATTCACCCTTCTCCTGATTCTCACGAAATTCCTGAGTAGCGTAAATGATTTTGTCAACGAGCGTAGTTTTGCCATGGTCAACGTGTGCGATGATGGCAATATTTCTAATTTCTTGCATGCAATACTTAAATGAGCCGCAAAATTAGACAGAATGATTGTGGAATACACTATAAGAGGTAAACACAAAACTTATATTTGCGGACTCTTATCGAATTTATGAGCAAACAATACAAACGACATACGATCACAGCAGCACTTCCATATGCCAATGGGCCAGTACATATTGGACATTTAGCAGGGGTGTATGTGCCCGCAGATATATATGTGAGATACCTCAGAAACAAAGGTCAAGATGTAGCTTTTGTGTGCGGTTCTGATGAACATGGAGTTGCAATCGAATTGAGGGCAAGAAAAGAAGGTAAATCACCACAAGAAGTAGTGGATTTTTATCACAACCAAATCAAGAACTCTTTCGAAAAGTTTGGAATCAGCTTTGATATCTATCATCGAACGTCATCTGAGCTGCATCATGAAACAGCTTCTGAATTTTTTAAAAAAATGGAAGCTGACGGAAAGTTTACCGTTGAAACATCAGAGCAGTTTTTTGATGAGAAAGAACAACAATTCCTGGCAGATAGATACATTAAGGGAACCTGTCCCAACTGCGGCTATGAAGAGGCCTATGGCGACCAATGTGAACGATGTGGAACTACACTTAGCCCAACTGAACTGAAAAACCCTAAATCCATGCTAAGTGGAGAAGTACCTGTGATGAAGGAAACGAAGCATTGGTATCTGCCACTGGACAAGTTTGAGCCATGGCTGAAAGAGTGGTTGCTAGAAGGTCACAAGGAGTGGAAATCTAATGTCTATGGTCAGTGCAAAAGCTGGATTGATAATGGTTTGCGTCCACGACCGATGACCAGGGACTTAAAGTGGGGGATTCCTGTTCCAGTTGAAGGTGGAGATGGTAAAGTTTTGTATGTGTGGTTCGATGCTCCTATCGGCTATATCTCTGCGACAAAGCAGTGGGCAGCCGATACTGGAAAAAATTGGGAAGACTACTGGAAATCAGAAGACACTCGCCTGTTACATTTCATTGGGAAAGACAACATTGTTTTTCACTGCATCATCTTCCCAACACTACTAAAAGCTGAAGGAAGCTACGTACTTCCGGATAACGTTCCAGCAAATGAATTTTTAAACCTGGAAAGCAACAAAATCTCTACCTCCCGAAATTGGGCGGTTTGGTTGCATGAGTACTTGGAGGAATTTCCAGAGAAGCAGGATGTGTTACGTTATACACTCACTGCTAATGCTCCTGAGACGAAAGACAATGACTTTACCTGGAAGGATTTTCAGACAAGAAACAATAGTGAGCTAGTAGCCATTTTCGGCAACTTTGTGAATCGAGCGGTAGTATTAACGCACAAGTATTTTGAAGGTAAAGTGCCAACGATAGGATCATTGATGCCGATCGACGAAGAAGTTATCAAGGCTGTGAGTGAAGCTCCATCTAAAATTCAGGCAGCTCTTGATCAGTTTAAATTTAGAGAGGCACTGAGTCAGATGATGGAGCTAGCAAGAATTGGGAATAAATACCTGGCAGATACTGAGCCATGGAAACTGATTAAAGAAGATCAAGAGAGGGTTGAAACCATCTTAAACATTGCGCTCCAAATCAGCGCGAATCTGGCAATAGTATGTGAACCATTCCTTCCATTTACTGCTGCAAAGCTGACAGGAATTCTAAATACTGAAAGTAGACGTTGGACTGAAGCTGGAGGCGTGGATTTCCTCTCAGATGGTCATCAGTTGAATAAAGCTACCTTACTTTTTGAGAAGATAGAAGATAAGGATGTAGAAGCACAAGTGAACAAATTATTGGAAACAAAGAAAATGAACGAACAAGAAAATATAACTCCTGATTTACCCGCTTTGAAAGATGAGATCGTATTTGATGATTTTATGAAGATGGACTTGAGGGTAGGAGAGATTAAGACCGCAGAGAAAGTAGAAAAGTCTAATAAACTGCTCATGTTCACGGTAGACATGGGACTGGAGACTCGTACTATCTTAAGTGGAGTAGCTAAACATTTCACACCGGAAGAAATGATTGGTAAGAAGGTGACGGTAATGGCTAATCTTGCACCACGTAAGATCATGGGAGTTGAGTCGCAGGGGATGTTGCTGTTTGCCGAAAATACTGATGGTAAACTTGTGGCAGTAAGTCCGGGACAAGATGCACAAAACGGAGCTCAAATAAACTAAGTAGCACTGGCGCTAATCTATCTTTTTTATTGAGCCTGCTTCTATTACCAACCAATGAGTATTAACTACTAATTTTTCATACGTGCTAATGGCACCAGAAGGCCAATAAATTTTAACGGAATCAATAATAGCGCTTTGGTCTAATCCGAAATGTAATTCATAATCGTTTTGACTTGCATATCCGGTGATTGGATACATCCACCTATGTTGGAATTTTTCCGTACCACTCTCTGAAATTTTTAATTGTACATGAGTACCAATTCCAAAGCTATTTGAGTCAGTTCCTTTAAGCCTGAATGAAACCCAGTTTTTACCTGAGGTTTGGTTGAGGTAGAGTCGATTTGGGTCGTTATTTCCCCAATTAGCAACAAAAACATCCAAATCACCGTCCCTATCAAAGTCTGCATGAGCCACACCAGCCGTTGTATCTGCATGTATTTCGAGGACTCCTTTGGTATAGCGATTAAATTTACCAGACCCAGTATTTAGGTAGAGGAAGTTTTGCATGTCTGGCTTGTAAGTTCCATTTCCCAAATACAAATCTATATCGCCATCATTGTCATAGTCACCCCACGTATGACCCTTGGAAGCTCCATTTTTCTCTTCTACTAATGCTCCTTCCTTTATCTGAGTAAAATCCCCATTTCCATTGTTTGACAATAGCAGGTTCTCTTTATCAAAATTGGCGATGAAAAGGTCCAAATCACCATCGTCATCAAAATCTACCCAGGACGATCCGTACGCATACCCTAGATCTTCGATGTGAGGACCTGAAGTAATTTTCTTAAAGTTCCATTCCCCCAGATTTTTATAATAAAAGTTTTGCTGTCGAGCATTTCCAACAAATACCTCAGGTAATGCGTCATTGTTTGCATCACCACATGCACATGTTCTTCCACTTCCGTTCCCTTCACCGAGTAAATGATTATTCATTGGTTTGAAATTGCCTTCACCAATATTTTGGTAGAGCATATTCCCATTGTATCGATAACCAATAAGTAGAACATCGAGATCTCCATCCAGATCATAATCGGCCCAACAAGCCATTGAAGAGCTCAAACTATCTTTAGTAAGTACATGATCTGAAACATATGAAAGTTTACCAGTTCCATCGTTTTGAAAAAGTTGATTGGCCTCATAACCTCTACTACATATATAGAGGTCCAAGTCTCCGTCATTGTCATAATCAACCCAACTTATGCCTTCAGAGGATCCATCGAATGGACTATCTATAGCTACTTTGATGAATTTTCCCGTTTCGCTGTACTTATATAACGTATTTGATTGTCCTTGAGAGTTAGATGTATAAAGCTCCGGCAATCCATCTCCATCTACGTCTCCCCAAGCGACACCTCTCGTAGGTCCGTTTTCATTCTCAATTACCTCCTTACTGACTTGAACAAAAATATTGTCGAATTCTTTTTCAGAAGGATTTTGTCCTAGTGTTACAAGTGGGAATAGTATCGCTAGAAATAATACTTTTTTCAATGGACAATTTTTAGAGAAGAAAATGTACGGAGTTATTTAACGGCTCATGCGCAAAGTCGTTACGCTTTGTAACTCTAAGTGGTATAAGTGATTACTTTTTAAATAATGTAGGCGTATACGACAGCTGTAAATATGCAAAATGTGCTATTTCATCCTCATCGCCTCTTTGCTTGAGAATACGCATGCTTTCTGTGGCGAAAAAATGGGTATAAGCAAAACTCACAGTCATGTTGCTATAAGGCCTGTAGGTAACGAACGTATCTATCTCATAGCCGAGATGTTTATCATCCGTAATGGAATTATTTTCTACATCAAAAATACTTTCTGGAGTAGAGAAGGAGTGAGCGTGAATAGCAGTGCTCCACTTGGAGTTCACTTTGTGTCTAAACTTCAGGAAATAGTTTGCTAAACCACCTGGAACATCAAAACCACCTGCATAGAACATATCCTGAATACCATAGTACCTATGCCTTCGCGCATACAATGGAATGAATGTGCTGGTTTCGTTGAATGTTGGATCTTGTAAGTTCTCTGCACTTGTACCTGACAAAATATCAAAACCACCTGTAAGGCTTGACTTTTTAGATATTGGCAGCTCAAGTTGTAAGGCTGCCATGCTAGCTTGTACATTTTGATCAGTCTGATTCTTTCCTCGTTGAAGGTAGAAACTACCAGTCAGCTTAGCATTACCGAATTTTTGGACCCCATAAAACCCGACTGTTTTAAAGTGATTGATGGATGTATCTGCCAACTGCTGGCCCAAGTCCAGGAATAAAAATGACAATTCTGTTGATTTGAATTTTTTGTTGAGCCAAACCATGCCCATGTTTTTGTAGTATCCACCTTCTGAATATATGGCTTGAAATAGCTCTTCCTGCTCATTGTTTACACCTCCTGCCAGGTGTATCTGAAAGGAGGAGTCAGTACTTTGCCATTGCAGTAAGGCTGCATCATGTGTCCGTGCCTGAAGACGCCAGGTGCTGTTGCTTAGAATTTTAAGATCATCATATTCAAATTCCTGCCTACCAATTTTCAAACTCAACCGATCTATCACGTTGAATTTTACCCAGGCTTGATAGAGGTTCACTGTGGAGGCAGTGGTGTTCAGGTCATATTGTCCCCATGTACGGATATCCTGAAAGGAAAGAAAAGACTCTACATGGTTTTTATCTTTAAAAGAAGCATTTAGTCTGGTTCTTTGTGTAATGAGAGAAACTCCTTTTTCACCGGGCTTACTTAGTGTCTGGTAACCATCTCGAAATTCAGCCCTAGGTCGGAACTCTGCTCCTAATTTAAATTGAGAGAATCCGAAAAATTGAATAAGCACACAGGCAGAAATTGTTAATAATGTCTTTTTGATCATAAATGATTTTTTCATTTTCTGAACACCATTCAGAAATGCGAAGTAGCGATTTTAGTTTGCACCAGGTGAGCAAAAATAAGTACTTCTTTTTTGTAGGTATCAAACTATTTAAAAACCTACAGCGTCGATGAAATTCATTGGTTTAGCGACTTTTCTAAGCTGTATTCATAGGTTGGAGTATATTTAGGTATCTAAAACCAACCATCACATCTAAAACCTAATTCTCCAAATGAAACTAAGGCTCAAGATTGCCCTATTTATAGGTGGATTATTGCTCCTGACTGTCACGATTATTAGTACAGTAACTATTCTAAGCATTCAGGCTAAAAGCGAAGAAGATATTAATGCCTTCAGAAATGATGAGTTAAGAAAAGCCAGACTTAGATTAGAAAACGTAGTTGATTTGGCTTACGGAATTGTAAGGGATGCATATTCAAATGCGGAGAAACAAGAAGAATCCTTGCAAGAGGCACTAAGAGTACTTTCCCAAATTCGTTTTGACGGGAAAGAGGGTTATTTCTGGATAACGGATACTCAATTGCCATATCCCAAAATGATAATGCATGCAGCTAAGCCACAGAATGAAGGCAAGGTAATGAGTGATGAAAAGTATAATGTAGTACAAGGGAAAGACGGCAAAAACTTGTATCAGGAACGCGTAGAACAATCCCTTGCATATGATACTGCCTTTGTAGAGTACTACATGGTAAAACCAGAGGAAGACAAGGTATACTCAAAGCTTTCGTATTCCAGGTTGTTTAAGCCGCTGAGCTGGATTATTTCTTCAGGGATTTATACCGACTCCATCGATGCTGCTGTTCAGTTAAAAAAAGATGAACTGACAGATCAGCTTGCCGGAGTTATATATAAGGTGATCGGCATATCATTGATTCTTCTTATTCTAGGGTTAAGGATCGGTTTCTATTTTAGTAATCAAATTGTGGATGCCATAGTAGGAGTTAGAGACCGACTGATATTACTTTCCAAAGGGAGGAAAGTAGCTAAAATAGATAGAGTAAGGAAAGACGAAATAGGTGATATGACTTCCTCGCTAAATCAGCTGGTGGATAGTTCTGTTAGCTATACAAAATTTGCAATTGAAATAAGTAGGGGGAATTTAGCTGGTGATTTTGGTGATTTTGATGATAAAAATGTACTAGGCAGTCAACTTGAGAGAATGCGGAGAAATCTTAAACAAGTTGTCTCACAAACCAATGAAGTATTACTCGAAGCTGGTGATCAAGGAAATCTTAAAGCTCGAATTTCAACTGACGAGAAAAGTGGGGTATGGCTGGAAATGGCTGAGTCCGTCAACAAGCTTTTAAGTTCAGTATCAGAGCCCATTTTTGAAGTAAATCGTGTGGCGAATGCAATGGCTGAAGGGGATCTTTCAGAAAGGATGGAAACCAACAGCAAAGGGGATATACAATTGTTAACAGACAATCTAAATCTGGCACTGGACAAATTGAATGTATTGCTTTCTGATAGTGTTTCCATAACACGGAACGTAGAGGAATCAGCCGTCGAAATGCTGGCGACAGGCGAGGAGATGTCCCGAAGCACCGGAGAAATAGCTTCAGCTACTGCCCAGATGAGCAGTGGAGCTCAATCACAGGTGCAAAAAGTAGATGAATCTTCACAATTGATAGAAGGAGTCTTGGGCACTTCTAACGACATGAAATCAAAGGCTCAAGCCATTAATGACGCTGCAAAGTTAGGATCAGAAAAAAGCCAGGAGGGTAAAGGAATGCTCAATGAACTTAAGATAAGCATTTCTGATATTATTAAATACACTACAAAAAGTAGCGAATCAATAAAAGTGCTGAAGGGTAGGTCCATTGAAATTAATCAAGTGTTATCTGTCATTACAGAAATTGCTTCTCAGACCAATTTGCTAGCACTAAATGCTGCAATTGAAGCTGCACAAGCAGGCGATGCAGGCCGAGGATTTGCAGTGGTTGCTGAAGAAATCAGGAAGCTAGCGGAAGACTCTCGTACATCTGCAATAAGAATAGAACAGCTTATCTCTGATGTTCAAAAAGATACACTCGAAACATCCAGAACAATGGATGAAATGAGTCAGCGGGTGCAATCAGGTACAGAGGTCTCAAGTGCGGCTCTTGAAATATTTAAAGAAATCACGGAATCCTCAAATAATACCTTAGTACTCTCAGAAGAGATTGTCTCGGCAAGTGAAAATCAATTAAAAAAGATTCAGGATGTGGTTGCGATCATTGAAGGAGTGGTTGTCATTGCGGAACAAACTGCAGCAGGAACTGAAGAAGTAGCTAGTTCAGCTACAGAGCTTGCTTCCGGTATGGATAATTATAAATTGAAATCTACTAGCCTGACTAAAGTAGCTTCAGGCTTAAAAGGGGAGCTTTCTAAATTCAAACTGAGCTAAGTAGAACACTCAGCTCAGTGGTTTGATTTAATCTTCAATCATCTCTTTCGCCCAATTGATCACTAATTTGGGTAACTGTGGATCCCACTTTCCGGGTTTGAAATTAAATGAATCATCAGGTGATTCATGAATTGTATTCCAATGATCCAGTCCAGGATAAATATGAAGTTGATGATCTTGATGATTATTACGATCTAGTACTTTCATGATTAAGTGATTATCGAATTCTGACATAATCCAATCATTGGATCCATATAAAATTCTGACAGGTACTTTAACCTTTTCCCAAGAAGAGGCCAGATCAAAATTTTGTAGTTGCTGATAGTAGGTTACAGGACGACCATACATGTGTTCAGGGCTGTGATAATTGAAGTCCTTGAGTGCCGGATACTCCTCAATAACTTGTGCATAGGTCTTTTTTTGAATGAGCATTCCATAGTAAAGAGGGATATACGCTTCGTTCATTTTTTTGGCTATAGTGGCTTCATTGTCTCCGCTCATTTGTCTAATACGTCTTTCTATTTCAAGCATGTGTTCAAACCAGGTCTTAAAGAATGTACCATCAGAGATAACACCGGCAAGGTTATGTCTCATAGCAAGCCATGGTGCCAATGCACTACCCATACTTGCTCCATAAACTATAATTCGAGTACTGTCTACATAGTCTTTCATTTTTAGACTTTGTAATGCCACTTCATAGCCATTAAGCTCCGTTTTGAAATCGGTACACCCACAGTCTCCCTCACTATCGCCAACGCCTGGTTTATCCACTCGCATGACGACCATTCCTGATTCTTCAACCAAACTCTCAATCATTTTAACCCAATTATTGGATCGCTCTGAATACATCTCTATGGTAGAACAACTGAGTCCTTGCACCAAAAAGATGGCTGGTAGTTTTTGCTTTGGGTCGGGTGTCGTAATAATTGTTCGTTGGCGAATGCCATAATCATTCACAATGCTTTCATAGTAGGTATCCAATCCACGGTGAGATTCTATTTTGAGCGGTCTTAATTCGACTTGTTTTTTAAGCCAAGCAGACCCACGTTTGATATGCAAGGTGGTGATTTCGTTTGCTCTTATACTGTAGATAATATGATCCCAGTCTAAACTACTCAATACCTTACGATCATTTACCTGGATAATCCTGTCACCAACCAAGACTCCATTTTTTGAAAGTATAGCATTAGGTTCTACGGATTGTACGATCGCTCCAGGAGTGTTATTGTCGGGTCCTATGAATGTTGCTTCAAAGTCAGCTCTTCTGGCGAGTTCTTGACTGACTAATACAGAAGAAAAGATGTATAAGATGAGAAGTAGAATTAATTTATGCATGCCTTCTTGATTGATTTGATTATTCAATTCTACTATCGGAAGTTGATTTGGATCTAGTTGTTATTTAACCGCTCGGGATTTTTATGTAAACTGCGGTAGTTTCAGGATATCCATTTTATGAATTATCTCTTTGGGTCGCGTATTCTTACACATATATTCTTCTGGCTGGGATATTTTTTGCTCTTTGGTTTCATATGGGAAAATGGGGAAGGTTATGCCTCTTCGTACTTTCTGGAGTTTGTCTTGTTGCCTATTCGTATTGGTGTAGCCTATGCTACCTTGTATTGGCTGTTGCCCAATGTCTTGCTGCGAAAGCAGTTTGTAAGATTCCTGCTCATGTTTATTGGTTTATTGCTTGTTGGAGCTGTGCTCCAGAGATTCGTTATCTACTTCTTTTATGATGGAAACATAACCTTTGATATTCATTTGGTTTTAAGTGGAAGTGATGTTTTAAGGGCCGTTATTTTAATCAACTCTACCGCACTCTTATTATTGGCTCTGAAAATTCTGAAACTATATTTTCAAGAACGTGCCATTAATCAACCAATTCATGATACTTCTATAGAAGTAAAATCGGATAAAAGATATTACCGGTTGATACCAGATGATATCCTTTATATCGAAGGATTAGGAAATTACATTACTTATCACTTAACAAATGGAAGGAAGATAATTGGGTATAATAGCCTAAAGAAAGCTGAAGCTGAATTGCCTGAACACTTCATTCGCATTCATAAATCGTTTATTGTCAATGCCCAATCAGTCATATCTTATGATAAAAATTCTGTAGAGATCGCAAAAGACAAATTTCTACCTATTGGAAATTCATTTGATTTTAAGACTTCATGAACTCAAGAAGGTCTAAAATGTCACTTTCAAAAAGAAATTAGCGGCAGGAATAGTTTTATCAAAAGCGCGACCGTAACCCGGGATGGAATAAACGTCAATTGGGGTTTGCTCATCATAGTTTGCGAGCATTCTAAATCGTAGCTTAAGACCTAAACGAAAGAGGTCTGAATCTTTCAAAAGTCGCATGTCTGTATTTAAGACAATTTCATACCAATTAGCGGTTAAATCTTCTCTTTCAATATTTTGCACATAATCTTCCTGGGATTCACTAGGACTTGAGATGAATATTCGACCATTTTCCGAAAATGTTGATGACGCATATCGAAACGAGATTCCAATGTTATTTTTTGCTGTGAACTGGTTAAAATATCCGGTACCAACTCTGAAATAAGTACCTTCACTTTCATAGGTCCCATTTGAATAGGCCCCTTCCGGGGTAAGTATAGCCTGTCCAACCTCGATGATCAATGGAAACTTCTCAATAAACAGGAGTTCCAATCCTCCTTCATATTTTGTTTCAATATTGGTAGGGATGGTTAAAAGCTTGCCATAGTCAATATAGAGAGATGTTGTAACAGAACGAGTAGACGCAAGTGAATCTACCTGTTCAGTTTGGGCAAAGCTCAACGTTGACAGTGAGAGTTTAAAAATAAAAAGTAAATATGGTTTCACCATCTACACAGTTTTCTTCACAATTATCAAATGAGTCAAAGGTAGTTGTGACTACCTGAATATCTTTCGCTCTTATTAGCACATTTCTTTCCTGGTCCAATTCATGAAAAGTATTATAGCTAAGCTCAATTAAACGTGGTATTCCCGCAATGGTGATTTCATATTGATTAAAGTCCTTGTTGTATGATAACGGGATACTCCAGGTTGTCGCACTATCCTCATAGGAGGATACATTTGATGTACCCAGAATTTCAATCTGATCAACTTTCAAGAGTCCGGTGTTAATGGATGCTTTTGTCTGATTCAGGATAGGGGTAATGGTGTCAGTACCTAAATTCTTAATTACAAATAGTAACGAATCGGATTGTCTGGACATTATCCAATCTTCCAGTGCCATTTTTTCACTATTGAGATCTCCTCCATTTTGGATCGAATCATTGATAGTTTCGAGACTATCTCTCAATATTGAAAGCGAATCAATGTTTGCCGCCAGCGAGGAATCATTGAAAGAAATTATAGCTAAACTATCATCTATACTTTGAATACTATCCTGATTTATAAAAATCAAAGAAATAGTCGGTTCAAAAGAAACTGAGTCGCAATCATCACATGGATCACATGAGATGATTAAAAGAAAGATAACGAAAATACTTAGACTGTTTTTCACTCGTTTCGAAACTAAATCGGGTCTACGTCAAATACCACGCCAACACTTTTAAACGCAGGCATTTGTTTCATCATTTGCTCTACGGAACGTAGGTATTCCTTTACGGCCGGCAAGTTAATGCCTTGCTTCTCAATTTTCAATGTGATTTCGTGCAGATACATATTTCTGATTTTGCCAATCAAGGGTTCCACGGGTCCAATCATTCGCTGGTTTCCCAAATTTTTACGAATGTCTGCAGCAAAGAAGTTGGACGCCTGGAAGGATACTGTTTTTTCTCTGTGCTTGAAGGTGATGTTAATGAGCCGGGTGAAAGGTGGATAATGGAAGTGTTCTCTCTCCATGATCTCCCATTGAAAAAAGGATTTATAATTATCGTTTCTAGCTCTTTGTAATAGCTCCTGATCAGGGTCGTTGGTTTGAACGATCACCTTACCATTTTTGGACTTTCTTCCTGCTCGCCCACTCACCTGAGAGATAAGATGATAGGCTCTCTCGTGCGAACGAAAATCCGGAAAGTGAATCATTCGATCTGTATCAAATATGCCCACCAGATTGACGCGATCAAAATCAAGACCTTTGCTCACCATCTGTGTTCCCACCAGGATATCAATATTTCCTTCTTCAAACTCTTCGATTATTCGCTGGTAACCATACTTGCTGCGAGTGGTATCCAAATCCATTCGTTGAATGATTGCTTGAGGAAAAAGGAGTTTGAGTTCTTCCTCTAATTCCTCGGTTCCAAAACCCACGTTTCTCATTTCAGTGCTTCCACAACTCAAACAATCAGCGTACATGCTTTGATTATAGCCACAGTAGTGACAAACCAGTTTATTGTTAAACTGGTGGTAAGTGAGACTGACGGAGCAGTTTGGGCATTTTGGAATAATATTACAATTATCACAAGTGATATAAGAAGCATACCCTCTGCGGTTTTGAAAAAGGATCACTTGCTCTTTCTTATCCAAAGATTCTTGAATAGCCTCCACAAGCACAGAGGTGAAGTTCCCCTTGAGTTTTCGTTGTTTTCTTTCTCGCTGAACATTGGCAAATTCCATAGTGGGATGGTAGGCTTCTCCATACCGCGAGGTGAGTTCTACCAAACCATATTTATGATCTAAGGCATTTTGATAGGTCTCCAGTGAAGGGGTCGCTGTGCCTAGCAACACTTTAGCATCATGGATGGTAGACAGATAGATTGCCGAGTCTCTCGCATGATATCTGGGAGATGGTTCAAACTGCTTATAAGAAGGCTCATGCTCCTCATCTACGATGATCAATCCTAAATCTGTGAAAGGCAGAAAAACTGCACTACGTACACCAACAACAAACTGATATTCTTTTTTGATTATTTTCTGCCAAACTTCTACGCGTTCGTTATCCGAATATCGAGAGTGGTATACTCCAAACGAATCTCCAAAAATGCGGTGGAGCCTGGCTATGATTTGAGTGGTTAATGCAATTTCTGGTAAGAGATACAGCACTTGTTTTCCCTGATCAACCTGTTCTTTGATTAATTCAATAAAAATCTCTGTCTTTCCACTCCCCGTGATTCCATGCAGTAGCACAGTATTCTTATCTTCAAATAATGTAATGATTTCTCTACGGCAATGTTCCTGTACTTGACTTAAGGTGATTTTTTTGCGGATATGACCTTTTTCGGAAGGAAGGCGTGAGACTACTTCTTCCCATTCGATTAAAATTTGATTTTTTATAAGCGTTTTCAGTGACGAAGGACTGATGTCATTAGATAGCAGTGTTGACTTCAGTATCCCTCTTGCATTGCTTCCGGGATCATCTAATACAGGGACATCTCTCAAATAAGCGAGCAGCACATCTTGCTGTTTGACTTTTCCTTCGAACTCATTAAGCAATCCTTCCAGCATGGATTCTTCCATGAATGAGTCCGATAGCCTGATTCGTTTTACCTTTTTTGGTATGTATTTGTCCTTTACTTTTTCAAACAAATCAATAAAACCCTTCTCTGAAAGTTGCTTTAAGATTCGATGGGGTTGTTTGAGTCCTAAAATTTCAGCCACATCCTTCATGGCGAGATCATTAGTTTTGAGTGAATGGAGCAACTGAAATGCTCTGTGGTCAATGTCAATGTCATCCGGGTTGATCTCCGGATTGATAGCAACAAAAGATTCACTTGAAAGCTTAAGGGCCGCAGGAAGGGCAGCATTGACGACTTCCCCTAATGAACACATATAGTATCGAGCCATCCACTTAAAAAATTTCAATTGGAGTTCATTGACAATAGGCTCGTCATCCAATACATCAATAAGCTCTTTTGGTTGATAATCAGAAGGGGACTTTGCATGCAGATTAAGAACAATACCGGTATAGATTTTCTTCTTTCCAAAGGAAACCACCACACGAGAACCTGGAGAAACCGAATTTTTAAAAGCGGGTGGGATGTGATAAGTAAATGTCCCATGGAGCGGGAGAGGAAGTATTACTTCACAATATGTGTTTGTATCAATCACAGCGACTCGAAGCTACAAAAATAGGAGCTCAATTTGTCGTTTTGCATTGAGCTATTAGATTCTAGTTGTTACGGGTTCGTGACTCTTCTTGTTCGCTGAGAACGTCATTAATGGAATAGATTACCGCATCTAGCTCACCAATGGATTCCTTAAGTATGCTAAAAAGTTTCTTGTCCATTATCTCATCATCAGAAATTTCAGCGACTTGTAATGCACTCATCATTTTAGTCAGCGGTCCCCTGAGGTGATGAGCATTTAAATAGGCTGACTCTTCAAGCTGCAGGTTTTTATTTTCAAGTTCTTGTGTCCTCTCCTTAACTTTCTTTTCTAGCTGCTCATTGAGTAGGGTGATTTCTTTTGTTCGTGTAGCTACTTGATTTTTCAACTTCCTCTGCTTCCGGATTAAGTACAAGTACCTGAAGTAGAAAATCACTCGTGCAATTACGGCCAATAGTAAAAAGACGAAAATGAAGAACCACCACTGCGAATAAAAAGGAGGTTTTACGCTAAAGCTAAAGGAGGATATTGGTCCCCATGCATCTGAACCAAATCGAGCTTGAATTTCAAATTGATAATCACCTGAGCCTAAATTACTGAAAACGATATCATTTGATGGATCCGATTTTTCTATCCATTTATCCTGATGATTAACCCTATACCTAAAATTGATTTTGTCTTCATCAATATAAGAGAGACACTGAAATGATACTTGAATACCGTTTAAATCATACGGCAATTCGTTGTTTCTAAAAGCACTTAAGAAGGCTCCATCTTCAGTAACTATTTCAACAATATCTACTTCTAGGTTTAGGTTTTCTGTGAATTGGGAGCCTTCTATAAAGACCGAAACACCTTTCTCTGTTCCAATCCAAATTTGTCCATTTGAATCTTCAAATAGCGCATTTCGATTAATTTCATTACCTGATAGGCCTCCATCCAAATCGTATAACCTGAGCTTTCCTTCCTGATATAAATAGGCCCCATGATCACTTCCAATCCATAATCGTTTCTTGCTGTCTGTCAGCAGACTATATACTGGGGCGTTGATTTGCACTTTATTCCATCGGCTTAGCTCATTTTCCTCAACAATACCCACTCCATCTCTGGTGGCCACTAACGTGTCACCTTCAAAAATTGTAGCTTGAAAGACACTACTAAGATCAATGTTTGAGGAAGAATAGTTTCTGAACGTGGAACCATCATAAATATAAAGGCCCTCTGAAATTGATGAAAGGGCTAAAAGATTACCAATGTTAGTAATGTTCCGTATCCCTATATTATCATTTACTTTTATCAGGTCATCATTCACAAGCGAGTAGATTCCACTATTGCCAGCAGTGTAAATAGTACCATTATATGATCCTACCGAAGTGAATTTGAGACGTTCACCAGAAAAAACTCGTTCAGGATTTATGAAACTATTCTTGTTATACATCAAGAGACCTTGATCATTAGTGGCAATGAATAGTCGGTTGTTAATGGTGTCTTCAGCCACTGATAGGTTTCGGTAATTCAGATTTTTGGCAATTTCATAACTGTAGTGATCAATGTGGTTGTCTTTGAGGATATTGAAATCATAGTGATTTGCTAAAAAAATCGAACCATCTTGTAATTCAGTGATTGCTGTCACTTCATCATCAATCAGCCCTGATGACTCATTGTAATTTAAAAATTGGAGAACATTAAATTTGAACAGACCCCTTGAATCACTTACCCATATGTTGTTTTCTTTATCGCAGAAAATCCGAGTACTTCCAATATTTAAGTTCTGGCCCTTGATTAGCAAATTCTGCCAGGTATTGTTCTCATAATTTATGATTCTGGCAGGTGTGCTTGACCCAAAAAAAACTTTACCATTTTGATCAACAACCAGGCTGCTTTGATTTACCGAGGAAGAAGTGCTCAATCCGGCATCATTTAGCAGGAAATTGATTTGCTGATTTTCTAACTCCGCATACCAGTTAAATCCAAGTAGGTATAACACTCCCTTTCTATAATCTAGTGTGAGTATGTTTTTAGAAGGCAGTTTATCGTAGGGTAAAGAAATTATTCTCAATTCGTTATTAACGATTTCATATAGGCCCTTAGAGGTAGTTATTACCCATTTCTCATCGAGTTGATGTATGTTGTTTATTTTATGATTATTTAATTCTAGTTGAGACCATTCATCCTGTGACATGTCATAAATGAAGAGTTTGCTCTTAGCCCCGATGATGCAGTAGTACTGATTGTTTCTTTTAAACACATTAAATGAGAGGTGACTATCAAAGTTTTCAAACGGGAATGGAACTGCTATTTTGGTCCATTCTGTGTGATATTTTTGGAAAGTAAAGGTCGTTTTATTTAGTCCGATCACCCAAACAAGGCTGTCAGATATAATGATTTTAGAATTATATGAGGAAGGAAGGTTTAGAGAGTCAGCAAATGAGTGCCACTTTTGACCATTATAATAGGTGGGTCCAGATTTGGTTACAAACCACATCATACCTGAGGGATGTTGCGCAATATCAAATACGCTGTTACTTGGCATGCCATCAGAAGTCATGTATTGCCTGACCGGAAAATATTGAGCCGAACAGTACGTGGTGATTATCACACCAATCAAGAATAGCGATATGCTTCTTCGTGTATTCACTAGTTAATGAAAACTAAAATCTACTAAAGTAGTCGATGTAAGATGCTAATTAGTTTTCATTTAGCAGTGTCTCCCTTATCTCTTTTACATTGGCGATGGACAATGGTTTACTATAAAAGTCAAGTATTACAGATGATTGGGAAGCTTTTTCTTTATCAGATGGATTTATGGACGAGGACAGGATGATGACCTTACTTTTTCTGGATTCTTCAGGTAGCTCGTGGTACTTTTCCAAAAACTGCCAGCCATTCATTGTGGGCATATTAATATCAAGAAGGATGAGGTTCGGGTTAATAATACCTTCTGAAAGCTGAGATAGTGCTTCATCTGCTTGCGTTCTATCACAAACATTAGCATGGATATCTGCCTTCTCGATGATTAATTTGTTTAGATAGTTGATAGATGGATCATCATCAATAAGAAGTATACAAAAATCGTTATTTACCATCATACTCAATGATTGTTTGTACGCAGGATTCACTCAATTGTTGGAATCAGCCTTTAATTTAGACTTATTAGATCTGAAGATTTTTTAAAATCGATAGTCCATCAATTTTTCTCTACAAACAGAGAGAATGAATGGTCATTCTCCAATTTGTTCCGATGCTTCCTTAACACTGAAGCTAGGTTGTTTGCAGGATTTGTCAAAGCAAACATAGATAGTGGTCTTTCCATTAAGGATCAATTTGCCATTAAAGGGGGTATGTTCAGATTCAGAAAGTGAGGCAGAAATAATCTTATTTGGAATGAATTGGGAATTGATTTCATTCACATAATTGTAAGCTTCAGAGCCTATAATTATGACTTCAGCAAAGTTTCCGGACAGCTCCATGGCTAATAGTGCCCAATTACTCATATATTCAGGTTCCTGAATGATTAGTTCTTTCACTTGAGCTAAAATGGACTGCCCTTTTTTTATCATGTCATCATCATAAAAATGAGTCCCGAGATGAATAAGATTCCATGCCATTAGCGAGTTAGAAGATGGAATCACGTTATCAAAAAGCTCTTTTTTTCGTGCGATGAGATTCGCATCTGCCTCACTGGTAAAAAAATAAAGGTTTTCCGTTTCATCGTAAAAAGCTCCATCAGCTCGCTGAGTCAGTTGTAAAGCAAGCTCTAAATAAGAACGATCCAGCGTAGTTTCATAGTACTTAATGAATCCCTGAATCACAGCTGCGTAATCCTCCATGAACCCTTCCATTTCCTTATCAGGAAATCGATTAAGCTTTTTATTCTTAATTAGGCTTTTAAGATATGATGCATTTTTTTGAGCTAAATCTAAAATTGAAGAATCTTGAATCGCCTGATAGGAGTCAACCAATCCGGATAGTGTCAGCCCATTCCATCCTGCAATAATTTTATTATCTAATCCAGGTCTAATCCGTTTTTCTCGCTGATTTAGCACACGTTCTTTAAATGCTTTTACCTTGGTGTCAAATTCTTCTGTTGATAAATTATAAGCCTCTGCAATCTCAGCGTCATCTCTCACAACCCGAAGTGCATTTTTCCCTTCCCAGTTTCCATTAGGATGAACGTCATAGTACTCGGATATCATTTTTGCATCTTCTTTAGCAAGTTCTTGTATTTCTTGGTCTGACCAAACGTAAAACTTACCTTCTTCTCCTTCGCTATCTGCATCCAGTGCTGAATAGAACCCACCAGATGCATCCATCATTTCTCTTATCAACCATTCGACGGTTTCTAATATGGTTGTTTTAAATTTTGTGTTTTTTGTGAGCTTATATCCATTCGCGTATAGGCTCAAAAGTTGCCCATTGTCATACAACATCTTTTCAAAATGCGGAACGTGCCACTCCTCATCTGTACTGTATCTGGCAAACCCACCGCCTACATGATCATATATACCGCCATTAGCAATTTTTTCAAGGGTGAACTCAAAATGCTTCAGGGCATCTTCATTTTTTGTCAGACGGTAATAGGTTGCTAGCGATTGCCAAACAGATGGCATTGGGAATTTGGGTGATTTTTTTATGCCTCCGTCTATCTTGTCAAATTTCTTTTCAAGGTGCTGAAATAAGGTGCTGATTTCCTCAGCGGATAGCACGTGATCATTACCACCTAATTTGTATTTCTCAGATTCTTTGGCTTGAAGGTTTTGAGTAAATGCTTCTGCTGATTCATTGATTTTGTCTCGGTTATTTTCAAATGCTTCATTGATGCTGGTGAGCAGGTTGACCCAGCCTTGTTTTGGAAAATAGGTGCCACCATAGAATGGTTTTTGATCTGGGGTGAGGAAAACATTTAAGGGCCAGCCTCCTCTGAGTCCCATCGCCTGTACAGCATCCATATAGACTTGATCTACATCGGGCCGCTCTTCTCTGTCCACTTTGATATTAATGAAGTACTTATTCATAATATTCGCTACAGCGGTATCTTCAAATGACTCTTTCTCCATTACGTGGCACCAATGGCAGCTTGAGTAGCCAATGCTTACTAGGATCGGTTTGTCTTCTTCCTTAGCCCTGGATAAAGTTTCTTCGCTCCACTCTTGCCATTCGACCGGATTGTGGGCATGCTGTAAAAGGTATGGACTGGTGGAATGAATGAGTTCGTTGGTGTATTTATGCATCTCGGTTTGGCTTTTCACCTGACAAGCGATGAGTAGAACGAAGGAAAGGCCTATAATTCTCACTTAAGCTTCTTCTTTAGTTGTTTAATCTCAACACTCAGATCTACTTTTTCATTCAGACTTTCTAACTTCTCTAAAGCGGTTTTAAGAAATTGTTGGTGTTCTTCCGATTTAGGCTGAAAAGGCTTGTGCTCAAGGGCAGATTTTAATTTTTTCCAATTCTTTAAAAAGTCTTTGGTGTCTGTATTAAAATAAGTCGCAGCAAAGCGTTCCCAGACATATGAAGTTGCTTCCTTAGACGGATGAATCATATCAGATGAAAAGAAACGATAATCTCTAAGTTCATCCATCACGATTTCAAACGAAGGAAAATAAGAGACCTCTTGATGTTCTTTAAGAATAGCATGAATGGAATTTATCAGGATTGCTTTACTCCGATTGTTTTCAATTAAACCATCTCGGACATGCCTGACCGGGCTCACAGTAAATACAACTTTAAGGTCAGGGTTTACTTTTTTTAAATACGTATGAAGAGATTGATAATGATCAATAATCTCTCTCTGTTCAAGAAATCTTTTTTTGAAATTAGTAGCAGGTACTTTATGGCAGTTGGCAACCATTATGCCGTTTTCTAATTCATAAACAATAGCGGTACCCAAAGTGATGATTAGCCATTTTGAATTTGCTAGAAAATCTTGAGTTTCTTTTTGCTTGCTCGTGAATAATTCAATAGTTTCTTTCTCACTCAAACCCGAGATTTTTCCATGCGTATCCCAGTGATAGGTTACTCCTTGATTTTCAACCAGGTGATTTGGTGAGACTTGACCCATTAAGAGTTTAAAGATTGATACAGGGTTGTAGATGGTGCCGAAAGGATTTGACAGACTTATAAATTTATTCTGAACCAGAATACTTCCAATCTCATCCGAAAAACACGACCCAAAGAGCAGAATTTGGTCGCTAAGATTTATTTTATCTGAAGCCTCAGGAATATCGAATTCAAGCTTAAACACGAACAATGCTTTTTAGTCAAAGGTACCTTAATACAAGGTGAATGAAATAAAAAAACCCTGAACCTTTCGGTACAGGGTTTTATATCTAAGAATTATAATGCTTATTCAGCTACCACCTTTATTTGGATTGGATGGTGTACTTCTTTGTGAAGGTCAAGAAGTGCGGTGTATTCACCTAACTCTTTAATTTTTTGCTCAAAAGAAATTCGCTTTCTATCCACTTCGTGACCTTGCGCAGTTAGTGCTTCGGCAACCTGAATAGGAGTGATAGCTCCAAAGATTTTACCGCTTTCACCAGCTTTCGTTTTGATCTCTAAAGTCAATTCACCGATTTTCTTAGCAATTTCTTCAGCATCTTTCTTTGCCTTCTCAGCTTTGTGAGCTGCCTGACGAATGTTTTCGCTAATCATCTTTTTGTTAGAATCACTAGCGATTATTGCCATTCCTCTTGGGATCAGAAAGTTTCTGCCATATCCTGGCTTTACATCAACCGTATCATTTTTGTAGCCAAGACCTTGTATGTCTTCTCTTAGTATTACTTCCATGTCAGTACTTATTTAAGGGAATCTCCAACATATGGCATCAATGCTAGGTGTCTCGATCTTTTGATCGCCTGTGATACCTTTCTTTGATACTTCAAACTTGTACCTGTAAGTCTTCGAGGAAGGATCTTACCTTGCTCGTTTACAAACTTTAGCAAGAAGTCAGGATCTTTATAATCGATGTACTTGATGCCATTCTTTTTGAATCGGCAGTACTTCTCTTTCTTCTGCTCTCTGTTTATTGGTTCGTTCTGTAATGTCATTTGGCTGCCTCCTTCTTAGTTTCTTTCTTCTTATTGAATTCGCCTTTCTTTCTACGCTCGTTATAAATAACTGCGTGCTTGTCGAGTGTAGTGGTGAGAAATCTCATCACTGCTTCGTCTCTCCTGTACTCTGTCTCTAGCTTAGCGATTAATTCAGGCTCTGATCGGAATTCAAACAGCTGATAAAACCCGGTGGTTTTATGCTGGATAGGGTAGGCAAGTTTGCGTAATCCCCAGTTCTCTTCGTTAACGAGCTCTGCGCCGTTATCAGTTAGAACTTTCTTGAATTTTCCGACAGTATCCTTCATCTGAGCTTCAGACAAAACGGGAGTCAAAATGAATACCGTCTCGTAATTCTTCATAATTGTAAATAAATTAAGAACTTATGATTTAAAAATGAGGTGCAAAAGTAAGCAATCTTGAGTAACAGACAAGGGACTTATTCAAACTTTGAATCAAACCTATTTTAGTTATTTGACTATTGACTAAAAGTCTGTTGATTGTTTACTGGATTACTTTACCATAAAAGACCCCTTACCCATCAAGTAATCATCGGTATAGACCTCTACTTTGTGCTGACCAATGGCATATTCGCTTCCTTTAGTATATAAAAATGTGACCAACTGACTATTTCGATCATATAATATTTCCTGCTTCGCAGTATAAAACATTTCACGATTTTCAAAAGTGAAGGAGCCTGAACCTCTTGTTACATCAAAGAGTACATTACCATCAGGAGCAATCACTCTCAGCAACAAATCTTTACCTTCAATAGGAGCAATTTCATTCTCAACAACTGTAAACTGAATTTTCAACTGTTCAATGTGACGATTGCGATACTCCCCACCGGTTTTCTCCCTTCCTCTGTCATTGATTGCAATTACTTGCATTCCTTCAATTTGTAGTCTTGAAGCAAATGCTACTTTACTGGCGAGTTCCTTCTTGTTTTCCTCAAGCTCTTGCACAGTTTGATTGAGTTGATTTTTCTCGACTTTTAGTGTAGTGTTTTCCTCAGCCAACTCCTCATTCAATACTTTTAATTGTTCAATTTCTTCATCTTTCAAAAGGAGCAACTCCTTGTATCCAGCGACACGATTGTTTAATTGAGTGATGCGACTTCTTTGGTATTCCGCATCTACCAATAATTGTTTTTTATCTGCTTCAAGTTCAGCCTTCAAAGCTTCTAATGTATCTACTTCACCACCAAGTTCTTTAATAGTCTGAATTCTAATGTTAAGCTCACTTGTGATAGAGTCCAGCTTTAAATAAGTATTTGAGATTTCTTTTTGTTGTCGAGCCCGCTCATCTTCCAGGTTCTGATTTTGATAGTAGAAGAAAACTACCGCTGCTAACAATAGAAACGTAATGACGATGAAGACAGGTGTTCGATTCTTCTTTGGCTTTAAGTAATCCGGTTGCTCTGATGAGTTTTGTTCCTCCATGCTATTTTAAATTATTGCGCAAAAGTAGAAAATTGACTCTTCTTTAAAAACGTAATGCAAAATGCTGTTTCGGCATTTCTTTGTTTGGAAAGATGATTCCAGCATGGAATATATCAATGGTCAGGTTGAATCTGAAATCTGCTTGAACCTGATTCCACGCTTTCAGCATGTCTTGTGACCAATAGATATCATGAATGACAATGCATTTTATCTCAGGGCAATGCTTCATGATTTTGTCCAGGCAAAAAAGAACCGCTCCGGATCGATGATCTGCGTCGATGAAGCATAATTCCGGCTGTACACTAGCGATGGTTGACTCAAAAATGTCTTGAATAGTTCCTTCATTTATCTGAATCTTATGTTGCAGAAGCTCACTGAATTGTTTGGTTGCGATAGATGCTAAAATAGGGGATGCTTCAATAGTAACTACCCTTTTCACTTTATCGCTACCAGCCATATATAGCGTGTTGACACCTAAAGAGGTGCCGGTCTCTACGGCTCTTTCAATTGCTAAATAGTCTATTAAACGGTTCAGGAAAGCAGAAAATCTGGTACGACTCAGAGAAGTTTTAGCAATGTATCCGACTGTTTGACGATAGTTCTTACCGGTTTTCAGGTCATATAGATCAACAATCTGTTCATTCTTTTTTAGATTATTTCTTAAATTTTCTACGCTCGCTAGTCTGTATTTTTTGGATGGTATAACTACCTGATTGTACAGGTCAAACAGAAAAGGGGAGTGCAGTGCATGAGGACCCACACATCTGGTTAAATAAGAAATGTAGCTCTTAATTCTGAAAAGAATATTGCTCAAGACTTAACTAGTTAAGCTTGAAAGGAACAACCATATAAAATTCTGGGATTTCGACATTAAAAAGGCGACCATCAAGAATCCGCTCCATAATGTAATAGCCTTTCATTTTACCAATGCCTGATTTCAGGTTACACCCTGAGACGTATTGATGAATTTCCCCTGGCTCAAGTACAGGTTGTTTTCCAACTACTCCTTCACCGTCAACCTCATGTTTAGGATGTGCGGCATCAATGATGTCCCAATGTCGCGCTTTTAATTGAACCGTGTTGTTGGAGTTATTTTCAATAGTGATGCGGTAAGTAAATACAAAGTGCTCATGTGCCGGTTGCGAATGCTCCGGCTGATAATTTGTTTCCACAGAAACTTTAATGCCTTTGGTTACTCCAGTAATCATAACTTGGTAGCCAATTTAATAGAAATTTTTATTTTACCAATTAAGGTTCAATTAAGATATCAAATGAGTGTTAAAATAGAACAAAGCTGGAAAGACCGATTGATTAGTGAATTTGAGAAAGCATACTTTCAGAATCTCACTTCATTTGTGAAAAATGAGTATGCTTCTAAGACCATCTACCCACCTGGTTCTTTAATTTTCAATGCTTTTGATCATTGTCCATTTGATGACGTTAAGGTGGTAATCGTAGGGCAAGATCCTTACCATGGTCCGGGGCAAGCGAATGGCTTATGTTTCTCTGTTGCAGAAGGAGTTCGACATCCCCCTTCGCTACAGAATATTTTTAAGGAAATACAAAATGATTTGGGGCAGCCAATACCTGCTTCCGGTAATTTGGAAAGGTGGGCAGATCAAGGGGTACTACTTTTAAACGCGACGCTGACTGTGGAGGCCAGAAAGGCTGGATCACATCAAAATAAGGGATGGGAGACTTTTACTGATCGTGTTTTGGAGGTTGTCTCCAATGAAAAAGAGCATGTTGTGTTCCTACTTTGGGGGGCATATGCACAAAAAAAAGGTGCCATCATTGATGCATCAAAGCATTTGCTTCTTAAGGCACCACATCCTTCTCCATTTTCGGCACATTCCGGATTTTTTGGACGTAAGCACTTTTCTCAAACCAACCAATACCTTATTACCAAGGGTCTTAGATCAATAAAATGGTAATTTTGTCTTGAACCATGTAAATGACCTTATCGTTTGGTTATATGTTGAATTTTAATGAATGAAATTTTTGAAAAATAAAATAGTGTTGCTCATAGCTTGTGTGGCTATTGCATTTGCATGTAGCAAGGATGATGGGATTAGTGTTGACCTTCAGAATGAGGTGAATGAGTTTGTGTGGTTTGGTATGAGAGACTTTTATTATTGGGTAGATGAGGTGGATGATCTCTCCAACGAACGATACCCCACCTACAATGCTTTGTATACTTTTCTAAACGGGTACAGCGATCCTAAAACCCTCTTTGACGATTTGCTTGTCGACCAAGATAGATTTTCATGGATTGTTGATGACTATGAAGAGTTAGAAGCCTCATTTCAAGGTATTTCCAAATCTTTCGGTTATGAAGTAGGATTGCTTCGTATCTCAGCAGACAGTGATGATTTGCTGGCGTACGTCAAATATGTAGTGCCGGATGGACCCGCAGAAAATGGGGGACTGGTTAGGGGAGATGTTTTCACCGAAGTAAATGGAACCCAGCTCACGGTCGATAATTTTGTTTCGCTTTTGTTTGAAAATGAAAGCTATACGATTACACTATCGCAGATTCAGGATAATGTCATTTCATCGACTGGAGAGCGTATTGCTCTTACCGCTATACAGCTCACTGAAAATCCAATTTTAAAAGCAGAAGTCTTAGAAGTAGAGGGGCAAAAAATTGCTTATCTGATGTATAATCAGTTTGTAAATAATAATGATTATCATGAAGAACTGAATAATGCGTTTGGAGAATTTAAGTCGGCAGGTGCTACAGAATTAGTGCTTGACCTTAGATACAATGGTGGAGGTTCTTTAACGACCTCAAGAATACTTTCTTCCATGATTTATGGTGCAGCATCAGCAAATGATATTTTAGGGTCAATCGTTTACAATCAAAATTTAGCTAATGCTGGATTAAATGCGGACCTAACCTTCCTTGAGGAAGTTCCGGTTCTAAATGATGACGGGAATCAAATTTCATCATTACCAATGAATCGCATGAATATTAACAGGGTATTTGTTTTAGTTAGCGGTAGTAGCGCCTCCGCTTCTGAGTTTGTAATAGCAGGACTTTTACCTTATATGAACGTTACGCTTATTGGTACTACAACTGTCGGAAAAAATGTTGGTTCCGCGACCTTATATGATTCTGATAATTACTTAAAATCATCAACTTTAAACCCTAATCACAAATATGCAATTCAGCCTATCATAAGTCAGCTTGCAAATTCAGAGGGTTTCACTGATTATATCGATGGATTAGATCCAAATATTGTTGTAGATGAAAGGAATTATCTTGGTGATCTGAAGCCTCTAGGAGATACTGCAGAACCTTTATTGGCTGAAGCACTAGCCATCATTACCGGCGTAGCACGTACAGAAAGGCTTCCTGATAATGGAATGGAATCGATACCTTATGAGATTCCTGGTGAAGAGTATCTGAATACAATACTGCTGGAAGGAGAGCTAGTCCCGGATGTGCTTAGAACGCTCTTAGATATTGAATGAGTCATCACCTAGAGCATTTTTATAAAACAGACAATGAAAAAAAGGCACTCATTCCTGGGTGCCTTGCTATGGTCTTTTTCCTAATTCTGGGAACCGGATTCTTCGTGGGATTAGTCTATTTGGTTCAGTGGATATCCTCCTAACTATTCAATTCCATCAAATAGTCGATTCCATCTGATTTTGTTTATAAAGCTTCCGTTGGTGTTATAAGACATCCAGATAAATGAAGCCTCACCAACAATATTATCTTCAGGTACAAAACCCCAGTACCTCGAATCATCAGAGGCATGCCTATTATCTCCCATCATGAAATAGTAATCCTTCTGGAAGGTATATTCAGTGACTTGTTCACCATTGACAGTTAGTTTGTCTATATCAATCTCTACAGACTCGTTTCCTTCATAATTGGCAATAGTAGTTCCGTACATTGCCAGATTCTCTTCAGTTACCTGAATCTTCATCCCACGCTCCGGAACAGTTAATGGCCCAAAAAAGTCTCTATTCCATGGGAAGTACCTCGCATCAGGAAAAATGTTTTGCTCAGCTCTGTCTTCAGGAATCAACTGAAGACTAACACTTTCAACGAACGGGAGCTTTTCGAACTCTGTGGCAACAGAAGAAGGCATTAAAACCGAATATCCTTCAGGGTATCGGGTGACACTGCTATATGGATTGATGTTAAGGTTTTCAAAAATCCGCTCCCGAATAGATTCATTAGTTCTAACGAAATATTCATGCTGCATCAAAGGCGGGTTTTCAGCTTCCTCACCATTCACATAGACTTGAGTTGCTTTAATTTCAATGGTTTCACCTGCTATCGCAACACATCTTTTAATGTAATGCGTTTTTAAGTCCATTGGATGGTATTCACCATCTCTCCTTTGGTTGTAGTGATCGTTTACCGGATAATTAAAAACTACCACATCATTTCTTTCTACTTTTCCAAGAGATGGTAATCTCAAGCTAGGTAATGAAACACCTGGTATATAAGAGGGAATTTCGGTTCCCCATATGGTCTGGTGCGTCAATGGGATCTGCAGAGGTGTTTTTGGAGTTCTGGGACCATACTCTGCTTTGCTCACAAAGAGAAAATCACCCACCAACAGCGACCGTTCCATGGAGCCTGTCGGGATTACATATGCTTCCATAAAGATCCATCTAACAAACGTCGCGCAGAATACTGCGAATACGATAGCTTCAAACCACTCCTTGCCAAAAGACTTTTTAGGCTTAGGAATTTCGGTTGCTTTATCAATGTATTTAGTGTCGGTCCACGCAATGTAGTTCATGTAAATAGGGGCGAAAACAACACCGAGTACCTGGTCCAAATACGTATATTTTCCAAAGGACTTCATTAGGTCCAGGTGCATAGTCAACCCCACGAAAAAGTTAATAACGGGTACGAAAAGTAGCAATACCCACCATTTTGGCCTACCAACAATTTCCAGGTGTATGTAATAGTTCAGGATGGGCACAAAACCTTTCCAGCCTTCTTTGCCTGCTTTTTCGAAGAATTTGTAATAGGCAGTTCCTTGAAGTACATACCATAGAATAAGGAATGCAATTACAAAAACCGGGTTGAAATCGTGAAAGTACATAGCGTTATTTATTGTTAATAAAGTCTGACATTGTGAATACGCCCTTTTTCTTGTGAATCCATTCACCAACTTTTACCACCCCTTGAGCGAAAACGCTGCGATCATGAGCGGTATGAGTGATGTCAATAGATTCAAAAGAAGACGTGTAGCTTACGGTATGCGTGCCGGGTACGTTGGGTTTCCTTTCAGAAACTATCCCTAATTTTTTATGATCGGTCGATTCTTCATTTATCCACCCATCAATGATCGGATTTGATGAAATAATTCCTTCCGCTAAGGTAATGGCTGTTCCACTAGGACTATCTTTCTTCTCCGTATGATGTACCTCTAAAATAGATGGGTTAAAATTTAGTTGAGCCATTTTACCAGCTAACCAGTTATTCAATTCAAAAAACAGGTTTACACCGATGCTAAAATTGGAGGCATAAAGAAATGTACCGTTTCTATTTTGGCATAGCTGTTCTATTTCATTGAGCTGTTCTAACCAGCCGGTGGTTCCTGAAATAACAGGAATATCATTTTCTATACAGTAGGATAGGTTTTCAAAGGCTGATTCAGGTTGCGTGAATTCTATTGCAAGATCAATTTCCGAATTCAGGAGTTTAGATAATTCGTCATCGGGCTGAATAATACATGAAATGGAATGACCGGAATCAACTGCTACCCGCTCAATAGCTTTCCCCATTTTTCCATACCCGATTAATGCAATATTCATGGACTAAAATTTCAATACAAAAGAAACTCCAACAGCCTGCGAAAATAATGGAGTTGATTGAATTGAAGGCTCTATTCCTAATGCAAGACGATCATTTACTTTAAACTCATCCAAATGAGCCGATACATGCGCATCAACAATTTGTAATAAATAGAAAGCGGATCCGATGATAATAAGGAGGTCACGATTTCTTCTGAAAGTATCCCTGTTCCTCACCAGTGATGACTCACTACTTATTATGGATTGATATGGATTGGGTAAATTCTTAGATTGTAGGATGGCAGCATTTCGCAACCCATGATAGACTTTATTGTTGTAGCTAATGAAATGAGCGAAAGTGGCTACTCCACCCAATACGATAGGTACCTTCCAATATTGTTTATTATAGACCTGCCCCAATCCGGGAAGTATGGCTGAGAGTAACGCAGCTCTTTGTGGATTTAATTCTGATACTTCTTCAAAAAGCTCCGCATCTTCTTCTGCTTCTATAAACGTAGAATCTTTTAGGAGAACAGGTTGATCTTGCGAGTAAGAGTGAAGCGCTAAAATGCTAAACCCTAGAACAAATAGTGCTTTTTTCATCATTGGCAGATTGCTTCGCAAAGTTCGCGCCTAAAAAGGAATAATGAAGGAGATATTAAGAAATTCTTAGTCCAGTCATTTAAAGATCGAGTATTTCCAAAATACGGTTGAGATCTTCAGTGGACGTAAATGGAATTTTGATTTCTCCTTTATTGTGTTCGTTTGATTTGATGGCAATCTTGGAACCAAAGTGCGTAGAAAGCTTGCCCTGAAGCTTTTTAATCTCAGGATCAATTTCGACAGGTTTAGATTCTTTCTCTACTTTCTTACCCTTGGATCTTACAAGTTCTTCAACTTTCCGAACGGATAGATCTTGCTTGATGATTTGATTGTAAAGATCCAATTGTAATGAAACATCATCAATCGAGATGAGTGCACGTGCGTGTCCCATACTCAATTTACCATCCCGCAGTGCAATCTGAATATCGGGTGGTAACTTGAGTAAACGTAGGTAGTTGGTGACCGTACTACGGTTTTTACCTACACGATCACCAAGCTGTTCCTGCTTTAAGTCACACTCTGCCAAGAGTCGTTGATAACTCAATGCAATTTCTATCGCATTTAAATTCTCGCGTTGAATATTTTCAATTAAGGCCATTTCCAGCATTTGCTGGTCATCGGCTATTCGGATGTATGCAGGAATTGTTTTTAACCCGGCTTTTTTGCACGCCTGTAGTCTTCTTTCACCGGAAATAAGCTGAAATTGCTTTTCGCTGAGCGCACGAACAGTTATAGGTTGAATAATACCTTGTACCTTGATTGATTCAGCAAGATCATTTAATGCATCCTCGTCAAAATCTGACCTTGGCTGCCAAGGGTTTGTTTCAATCTTGGCGATATCTATTTCACTAATGGCACCTTTTGGGGTCGCACCAGATCCACTTATTTTCTCCTTCTCTCCAGAATCCTCCAAAAGAGCTCCAAGACCTCTTCCTAATCCTGATCTTTTCTTGAATTTACTCTCTGCCATGTTTCTTTCAGGCTGCTTTAACTTCGTTTCTTATTAGAATTTCTTTAGCCAGATTCAGATAGCTTATTGATCCTTTGCTATCAGCATCATGGGTGATGGCTGGCATTCCGAATCCCGGGGATTCGCTCAGTTTAATATTTCGTGGGATCATGGTGTCAAAGACCAATGATTCAAAGTGCATTTTTACTTCTTCTACTACCTGGTTCGCAAGATTCAATCTCACATCGTACATCGTTAACAATATCCCTTCAACTTCAAGGTCTTGATTTAATCGGGTCTGGATGATTTTGATGGTGTTGAGAAGTTTGCCTAATCCTTCAAGTGCAAAGTACTCACACTGAACAGGAACAATTACCGAATCTGAAGCTGTAAGTGCATTAATGGTAATTAACCCCAATGAAGGTGAGCAATCAATGATGATAAAATCGTAATCATCTCTAATTTCCACAAGCGCTTGCTTCATCTTTTCTTCTCGCTCCTCAATGTTGACCATCTCCACTTCAGCACCTACCAGGTCAATGTGAGAGGGTAGGAGGTCTAAGAATTTAATCTGGGTCTCAACAATGCTTTCTTTAGCACTAGCACCATCTACCATGCATTCATATACACTCACCTCAACTTCTTTAGGATCAACTCCAACACCTGACGTGGCATTGGCCTGTGGATCCGCATCCACAATTAATGTTTTGAATTCAAGAGCAGCCAGGCTTGCAGCCAAATTGATAGCTGTAGTGGTTTTGCCAACTCCTCCTTTTTGATTTGCGATAGAAATGATCTTACCCATATAAATTTCTTTTGAGATGTGATTTTAGGTAGTATAAAGGATACAAATATATCCAACCTACTCTCAAGATAATCATGTTGTTAATAACTTGTGTAAAAAAGAAAAACCTTGATTCAATTACGTAGAATCAAGGTTTTTAGTATGGTTATCAACAATCTATTTTTTCTTTTTGCTCTTCTTCTGCGCTTCTTGATTGGCTTTCATTGCATCTTCCAGTCTTTGCTGAAATTTTGACTTCTTCTTGTTGACATTTTTCTTTTTGTTCTGCTGTAACAATGCGTGGATCTTATCTTCATCAATTATTTTTCTAAATAAGACTGTCTGTCCAAACGTCACCATGTTTGACACAAAATAGTAAAAGGTCAGACCGGATGCATAGCTATTTAAAACAAACAAGAACATGATAGGCATCATGTACTGAAGTGTCTTCATTGGACCCTGAACAGTCGTGATTTGGCTGTTACTCCACGTATACAATATGGTTGAAAGCGTCATTAATAAAGTGAATAAACTCACATGACTACCATAAAAAGGAATTTCAAAAGGCAACATTATGATGCTATCGTAGGTAGATAAATCATGTGCCCATAGGAATGATTGTTGTCTTAATTCGACCGCATTTGGGAAGAAGAAAAACAAGGAGAATAGGATGGGCATTTGCAATAGCATCGGAATACAGCCACTTACTGGATTAATTCCGACCTGTTGGTAGAGCTTCATTTGCTCTTGTTGTGCCTTTTGCATGTCCCCGTCATGCTTTGCTTTAATTTCATCAAGCTCCGGCTTCATTGCTCGCATTTTTGCCATGGACATATGCGACTTCCAGGTAAGTGGGGCCAGTAAGAGTCTAATAACTACTACAATTATTAAAATAATGATTCCGTAGTTTGAGAAAAATCGCTCTAAAAAGTGGAAAATTGGAATAATCAAATACTTGTTAACCAGTGGTAGTGGTCCCCAACCCATGTCAAGATTTTCCTCAAAATCCGGAGCAACTTTCTTTAGGATGTCATAGTTGTTAGATCCGAAATAATACCTGGCTCCAAATCCATTTGCAAAGTCTGAGTAGGGAATCAGCATTTGCATTGAAAGGTTTTTTACTGTAGTAGTATCGCCAAAGTCTACGGTTTGGCTCACATATCCTGATTTAAATGAAGCATTAGCGATAATAGCTGCCGTAAAAAACTTTTGTTTAAAAGAAACCCACTTTACTTGCTCGCCCAGCGTTTCATCTTCAAATTCGGTAGAACGCTCTGCAAGCTCATCATAATCTCCATTGGCTAAATAATAACGCGTGTTACTATTGTACCTCCCATCTTCAAGATTATTTTCAGCTCGATTAATTGCATGATTCCAGTTGTAGTTTACATCTGTTGGGTTTAAAACCGTGTTTAAGTTTTTACTCTCAATGCTGTAAGCCACTTCAAAGCCTTTTGGAGGTAGCAGATATTTTTGAATAATACTAAACGTACCATTTGTCAAAACATAGGAGATTTGAGTCGTATCACCGCCGATATTTTTAACCGAAGGCTTGAAAGACAACTCAGACAGGTTAATCTTTTTACCATTGTGATCTACCAATAGATCTGACTTTGATTTGGAGCCATCTACTAGCACCAAAGGGTTTCCTAAGTAATCTTTATGTTTTTTAAGAATAACATCTTTAATTCTACCGCCTTGATTGGTTAACGTAATGATCAATTCCTCATTTTCGATCGTATTCACCTTTTCATCTGCACCAGCAGCAAAAGCAAACGCTCCATACTTCTGTGAATTGAATGATGCCTGAACAGAATCCGACAAGACTGGAATTACAGTTGTTGTATCCGAAGAAACTTCAGCAATTGTTTCTTGTACAGGTTCTGTTTGAGTAGTCAGTTCTTCCGGTACAGGTGGGTCTGGAGCAAACCAGGTAAAATAAACTGCCAATAAGGCAAACATGAGGATTAGTCCTATAAATTGATTTCTATCCATTTAGTTAGAATTATATCGCCAGACTTTTCTTTTGGTCTAGAGAAGCTTTTACAAATTTCACAAAAAGAGGATGTGGATCCATTACAGTGGATTTTAGCTCCGGATGATACTGTGTGCCCACAAACCAAGGGTGGTCCTTGATCTCCATGATCTCAACCAGGTTAGTTTCTGGATTTATTCCTGTTGCTGTCATGCCAGCATTTTCGAAATCTTCCAAATACTTGTTGTTAAACTCATATCTATGACGGTGGCGTTCCATTATTTTTTTCGATCCGTAAGCTGCGAAAGCTTTGCTTCCTTTTTTGAGCTCGCAAACATAAGCCCCAAGTCGCATGGTTCCACCCATATCTTTGATGTTTTTCTGACTTTCCATCAAGTCAATAACTGGATAAGATGTTTTAGCCATTTCCGTACTATTGGCTTTTTTCTTTCCAATGACATTGCGAGCAAACTCAATAACTGCCGATTGCATGCCCAGACAAATTCCAAAAAACGGAATTTTATTTTCACGCGCATATTGAACAGCATAGATTTTCCCTTCAATACCACGTTCGCCGAATCCAGGTGCAACCAGGATTCCGTCTAAACCGCTTAATTCTTTTTGAACATTATCACCATCAAGTTCTTCAGCGTGTATCCATTTAAGATTCACTTTGCACTCATTAGCTGCACCAGCATGTATAAAGGATTCTGCGATCGACTTGTAAGCATCCTGTAATTCTACGTATTTACCTACGAGTCCTATGCTAACTGAATCAGTCGGGTTCTTCAGACGTCCAAGGAACTCTTTCCATTTTTCAATTTTAGGTTCCTTCTTATAGGGCATCTTAAACTTGGTAAGCACACGCTCATCAAGTTTTTCTTTTCGCATCAAGATCGGTACATCATAGATTGTAGAAGCATCAAGTGCTTCAATAACCGAATTAATGGGTACGTTGCAAAATAAAGCGAGCTTTTTTCGGATCTCCTGAGTTATTGGGTATTCGGATCTGCAGACTAGTATATCTGGTTGAATACCTGCCTCTAAAAGTTCTTTGACAGAATGTTGGGTTGGCTTGGTCTTTAACTCACCGGAAGCTTTAAGATAGGGGATCAGCGTAAGGTGAATAGAAATGCTGTTTGTTGGACCAAGCTCAAATTTAGCTTGCCTAACCGCTTCTACGAAAGGAAGTGATTCAATATCACCCACACATCCGCCAATCTCTGTTATTACAACATCATACTTGCCAGTTTCACCAAGTTTAAAAATGTTGTTTTTGATTTCATCTGTAATGTGAGGAATAACCTGAACGGTTTTGCCAAGAAATTCTCCTTGTCGTTCTTTTTGTATTACGTTGTAATAAATTCTTCCTGTTGTGACATTATTTGCCTGAGATGTTTCAATGCTAAGGAATCGCTCGTAGTGACCAAGATCCAAATCGGTTTCCGCTCCATCGTTGGTTACATAGCATTCTCCATGTTCGTACGGATTTAACGTACCCGGATCAATGTTGATGTATGGATCAAATTTCTGAATGGTTACGGATAAGCCTCTGGCCTGAAGTAGTTTACCAAGAGAAGCTGCGATGATCCCTTTTCCAAGGGAAGATGTTACACCGCCCGTAACAAAGATGTATTTCGTTTTAGACATGAAGAGCTTTTTCCTTTTTCTCGTTACGGGATGCAAAGGTAGGATTTTATTCCTATCTGCAACTGATTATTTGAAAGGAATGCGATAAGAAATTGAAGCTCCAAAATACCCTATTGGATCAACCGTGATAAATTCGCCTGGAAGTTGTACAGGGATACTGTATGTGTAGCTTAACATTAGGTAAAATCGCTCTGTAGATAATGAAAGTGGGAGTGTAAATGCATAATTAAGAACACCAAACTCATTGGAGTCTACATACTCAGTAACCTCGTATCCCTGATTGGCGATTTGTTGCAGGGCCGCCTGATCTTCGTTAGATAAGTCTGAAGAATTACGAAGATCTGTCATTAACTGATTTCGTGTTTGTTCATCAATGGTTCCATTTCTGAACGCCCTTAAAATGATTAAACCAACATATTTTTTTTGCTCATTTGTTAGATTTGAAAACGTTGTAATTCGTTGGATTCTTGCCGCATTTTGGTCACTTATTTGTCTATTTGTAATTCTGAGCTGAGTAATATCGCTATTACCCATCATGACACTAACTGAGGGATACAGTTTGACACTATTGAATACCCACCATTCCCCAAGGTTTATAGCACCTGTTAGGTTTGGGATGATGCGGTTGGCCGTTTCCTCACCAAATAAAAATGAGTAGTCGATCGATGCAAAACCCCATTTAAAATCATAGCTAACAGATCCGCCTACTGAATATTTAAGTGGATTTTCGGATGAGTCCTGTGGGTTATAAAACCAACGTTCTGCATCCAAGGAATAGCTCCATTTTGGATTGTTGAATGTTCCAAGATAGCCAGCCGAGAGCACAGTAGGATTGTAATTTGGATCTGTGCCACTATTCCAGTAGCCTGCAAGGTCACTGTAAAAACCAGATTTATGATAATAGGAAATACCCGGAGATATACCGGATTGATTGATGTCATAATCCCGGCCTGCACTGGTTACATTGGTAGTGAATCCTGCGCGTATGTTTAGCTCACTTTTCGGAGCAAAATCTAAAGTAAACAAGCTATCAATAAGATTAAATATGGATAATGAATCCATATCTTCTTCAATGGCTTTCAACTGTTCAGCATAGCTTAACTCATCTTGAGAAAATGATGATAAAGACAGAGTGAACAACAGTGATATGACTGCTATTAGACGCATCAGGTAGGGTAGGTTGGTTTAGTTGCGTCTATCGTTCAGTCGTCCATCATTTCTGCGTTGTTTTTGTCGCTTCATTTGCTCTGCTCTTATTCTCCTCAATAGCATCTCTTTAAAGTCGTTTTCCGCTTTTCTCAGATTATTGAGTTGGCGTGTTGATATTACTTTCAATATACGATCAGAATAAACTCGTTCCAGCTTTAATTGACGCTCTTTAACCTGATTCGCCATGTCAAGCATCTTCTTATTTTCTTCTTCCGAGGCTTTATTGGGATCAAAATTCCTTCGGGCTTTATCAAAATCCTGCCTGATTTCTTGTCTTTGTTTTCCAAATTCTCGATAGATAGGCCAAAACTTCTCAGCTTGCTGTGGGGTTAATTCCAGCCTTTCGGTGATTAAAGCAATCTTTGCCGCTTCAATCTTCTTCATCGCTTCCGGACTTTGAGAAAAGGCTCCCAGGGCGAATGAAATAAGCATTATGGTTAATAATTTTTTCATGTTTATAAATATTCGTCTTCTAAATCATATTCTAATAACACATCATCAAGTGCCTGATCATCTATTTCTATTCCGTCCAACATCGAGCTATTTTCTAATTCAAAAACATCCATGTTGTCATCAAATGCACTCGCAATATCATATTCATCAAGCTCTATCAGATCCAAATAAGCGATTAGTTCATCTTGTGGGACTTCCGCCAATAGCTTTTCAGGATCTGGCCCTGATTCTGGGATGATGAAGATGAAGGTGATGAGCAGGAGGATTGAAGCAACCATGGCTAAGCTCCAGGCCGGAACTTTCCATGGATTTGATCCTGCCTTCTCCTCGTTAATCCTTGTCTGAATTTTTAAAGGAAGTTCTTCGAAATACTTTTCAGGTACCTCAAATGGCTTTTTTTTCTCTATATCGTCAAGTTTATACTTCATTTCGTATCCTTTTAGATTACCTAAGGTTTAAAAGGTTTAATCACTGTTGATAAAATCTTCAATTTTTTTTACCGCGTGATGGTAGCTTGCTTTAAGTGCTCCAACACTTGTCCCGGTGATTTCTGAGATATCGGAAAACTTCATTTCATCATAGTACTTCATATTAAACACCATTCTTTGCTTGTCTGGCAATTTCAGCAATGCCTTATTCAATTTCATTTGCACCTCATCACCCGTAGGCTCTAGACTACTCGTCAGTTTTTCAGCTAATTCTCCTTCAAGATCATGAATAGGCATAAAAAATCTACGTTTTTTCTTTTTAAGAAAATTCAGACACTCGTTAGTGGCAATCCGATACACCCATGTGTAAAGTTTTGAATCTGCTCTGAATTTTGAGAGATTCTTCCACACTTTAACAAATATCTCTTGAACCAAATCATCTGCGTCATCATGATCGATCACCATTTTCCGAACATGCCAGTAGATTCGTTCCTGGTACTCACGCACTAAAAGGTTAAACCCATAATTTCGGGTTTCCTCATGAGCAATCTTTTCAATTATCTGATCTTCCAAAGTTTTTCAGGTGGGTACAAGTCTTAGATTCTAAAGTTAATGGAAGGTTTAATCTCTTGTAAGCATTTTTACAATTGCAACCTTTATTTTAAAATGTTGTTACATTTAATGTAATTGTATTTAATTTGAAAGATCAATTCGTATATGGGTATATCTGAAGAAATAAAACAGGAGAAGTTTAAAAGCCAATATTCGAAGGCCGTGGTAAATGTGATCTATACCAGTGCCTGGCTTCATCAGCAGCACATTCAGCTTTTCAAATTATACGGTTTAACAACCCCACAATTTAATATCCTAAGAATACTTCGGGGACAACACCCAAAGCCTGCCACAGTAAACTTATTAATTGATCGGATGCTGGACAAAAGCTCAAATGCTTCTCGCATAGTAGATAAACTAGAGCAGAAAAAATTAGTGGAAAGGAGACAGTGTTCTAAAGATAGGAGGGCAGTAGATGTGATCATTTCCGATCAAGGGCTGGAATTGTTGAGGGAAATGGACAGCAAAATTGAAGAGTGGGAGAGAGCCAACGATAAGCTTACCGAGAAAGAAGCTGCTACTCTAAACTCCCTTCTCGATAAGATGAGATCTTAATTTAAATCCATAAGCGTTTCAAGAATTCCAGCCACTGCTCCTTTTTTTCTAATGATCATCAATGGGATTGAGTCATTTATTCTTATCATACGCTCCGCTTTGCTACCGATGAATAATGCAGAAGTTGCTGTTCTCCCTTTAGCTCCCATGACAATCATGTTTACTTTCTTTTTATCGGCCGTGTCCAGGATGAGATCAATGATCTTTCCATTCTCATCTAGCGTTGTAACCGGAATCAATTCCTGATCTTTTGTTTCCGCCTTTTTAATTAAAAACTCCAGATCTTTCTTTGCATGTCCCTTCATAATGTCCGAAAACTCCTTATAAGATTTCCCGGAATACCTATAACTGGACGGAACATTGTAAACGTACTGAAGATAAATTTTAGATTTTAAGTCTTTGGTAAGCAGGAGCGTTCTTCTTAGTGATAATGACGAATAATCAGAAAAATCTACTGGAATAAAAATTTTGTCAAATTTCAATTTTTCACCTTGAGGGATTACCAGCAAATTGCACGGTGACCGGCGAGCAATTCGTGTACTCAATACTGAATCGCTAACCTTCTTGCGTCCAAGTATGATAAGGTCGGATTTGATCTCATTGGCTACATTTAAAATCTCTTTAGTTTCTCCTCCTTGTTTTACAATTATTTTAGTTGGCACATCACATTTGAAGTGCTGTTTAAGAAGTCCTTTTATCTCATCCTTTCGCTCCTTTATTGCTTTATCTAAAAGATCTGGGAATTCCTTTAGAACAGCATCTGGAAGATTGAAGTCTTTAATAATGTTTAAAAAAACAATTTGAGTGGCTCCAGCTACCTTACTTAAGGTGCAAGCATTTTCTATTAAACCCTGATCCATATCAGTGTGATCAAGGCATGTTATAATTTTTTTTAGTGGCGCGATCAAAGCTTTGGGGTGTTATTTACTGCAAAGGTATGCTTGAATAATATTCTAACAACAATTAAAATCTAATTTTCAAAATATTTATTCTTAAAATATTCATGTTGTGAAATTAATACTCGGATAAGCGCAAAATGTTTCAGTTCAACGGAATATTATTCTATTTTTTTAAACATATCACAAATCATCTCAACAGATTCCTTTGAATGCGTTGGGAAATTCGCAATACGTATATGATTCTCTTTATGAACCCCATACCCATTTCCTAAAATAATCCCTTTCTCTTCAAAGAAAGATAGGAATTTTCCTGATTGATCTGTTTTAGCAAGAATGGTGGTCTTAGACCTATGTGGCTTGGAAGACACTAAATGAGAAAGCATTGGATGATCCTCTATTGTTTGATTTAGAATGGCTGCTTTATAAGTGGTGTCATTTCTCAACTTTTTTAGTCCTACCTGAAGCATATCCTGAGCGATCTTGCCCAGGAGGTAAATGAAAAGCATATTTGGTGTTTCGGGAGTCTGTTGCTTTATTCCAAACTTGTGCAGATTTGGTAGCGTCCTATAAGATCCTAAAGAGGTTTGAGTCGCTCTTTTTTCAGCCACTTCATGACACTTCTCATTTGCAATCCATACCCCTAATCCCGGAGGAAGCCCAAAAGCTTTTTGAACAGAGAAATAGGCCGTGTCTATTTGTTTAAAATCTACGGCTAATGACGGTGAAGCACTTACAATATCTAAAGCGATAATTTTATCAGGGTTGTTATTCCTCAGAATTGTTATTTCATCGGCTAAAAAACTGTAACCAACGCTGGTTTCATTTTTGGTGATGCCAATTAATTCTGAATAGTCAGGAACCTCTAATTCGGAAAAAGAATCGCCATCATTGACTTTTGAGAGTGTACTTTGTTTGTTGTGTGCCAGTGCAAAATCATAGAACTTTTGGCTAAATGACCCATTCACAAAATGGTGTGAACTTTTATCAACCAAGTTCTGAATAATCCGATCCCAAGCCTCATTGGCTGAATTTAGAAAATAGATGTGATGCCCTGATGGTAATTCAAGAAGTTCGGCCAAAGCCTCATTCGTCTCTTCTACCACACGAATAAATTTGCTGCTTCTGTGTGAAATTGAAGGAATGTCTTCAAAAAGTGCGCGCTTTAGATGTTCTTCAAATGTATAAAACAGCTGAGCAGGACCGGGAGTGAAGTAGATTTTGTTAGACATAAAAAAAGCTCTTTAAACTAAAGAGCAATATAATTTTATAAATGAAAATAAGGTTCCGTCAAACTCTGGTTTCCATCCATTTAAATGTTCTGTTGATAATTTTGAGGGCTAATTTGATCTTTTTCACACTGATCATTTCTCTCGACTCATCATACATCGTTACACCATCCGCAAAGAGTAGCACCTGAGGATATTCATTGATTACGCCGGCGGACTCAGTGACAGCCTCTGAAATGTTCTTTTCTTTCATTACATCAAGCATGTATAGGTCAAGATCTTCCGGAGAAATCGTCCAATCTCTTTCTAATTGCTCAAGTGCATGAGTGCTCTCAGTAGACGAAGGTCTGTGCTTAAAAATAAGCGCAGGCTTTTCCTTCGAGTTTTCTACAATTTGATCAAACTCTGCTAGTGTACTAAGCGATTTCCAATTAAGCGGGTAACTCATTTTTCAGTATTTAGCTTATTAACGTTAAAATAAGCTCTTCTGGTTGGGTGGTTTTTACTAAAATTTAACTTAAATCTAATATAAAACTCTGAATCTAAGGGTACCTTGGACCAATTTAAGGTCTTTTATTACCTCTTCTTGGTAGTTCTTGTCTATATCCGTAATAACATACCCTATTATATCATTGGTTTTCAAGTATTGTCCCCCAATATTGATGCCATGTTTTGCGAGGATATTGTTAATCTCTGCAAGAATTCCGGGCTCATTTTTATGAATATGAATAAATCTGTGAGCCTGGCTTAAAGTAGGCAGAGTGATATTTGGGAAGTTGACACTATTGGTCGTTGATCCGGTATTTATATATTCAATAATCTTCGAAGGCACAAAATCTGCAATATTCTCTTGAGCTTCTAATGTGCTCCCACCAACATGCGGAGTAAGGATTGTATTTTTCAATCCCATGAGTGGTGATTGGAATGGGTGATCGTTGCTCAGGGGCTCTTCAGGAAATACATCTACGCTAGCACCGTGAATTTTACCGTTTTCAATGTATCGGGCAAGTGCATCCACATCGACTACATGGCCTCTGCTCAGGTTGACAAAGACAACTCCGTGTTTCATTAGTTCAAATTCATTTGAACCAATGATTAGCTTATTTTCTTCTCTTCCATCTACATGCACACTAACTATATCTGATGACTTTAAGAGGTGTTCCAGGCTTGGACATGCTGTTGCATTACCCAACGCCAGTTTCTCCTCTAAATCATAATATTGAACGTTTATACCAATGGATTCTGCAAGGATGGAAAGCTGAGATCCAATCTTTCCATATCCGATGATGCCGAGCGTCTTACCTCGCACCTCAAAGCTTCCATTCGCTGATTTATTCCATTTGCCCTTATGCATTTCAGACATCTTATCCGGAAGATTACGCATAAGCATAATGATCTCAGCAAGAGCCAGTTCCACAACCGAGCGCGTATTTGAGAATGGTGCATTAAAAACCGCTACCCCTTTTTTCAAAGCTGCATTAAGGTCTATCTGGTTAGTGCCAATACAGAATGCGCCGACAGAAAGAAGCCTTTTGGCATTGTCTAGTACTTTTTTGGTTACTTGAGTTTTAGAACGAATTCCCAGGACACTTACGTCTTTAATAGCTTTGACTAATTCGTCTTCTGTCATCCCGGCTGGATATATTTCAACCTGATAACCCTCGTTTTTGAGGCGTTGAATGGCCCCTTCGTGAATATTTTCGAGCATTAAAGCTTTAATCCTATTTTTAGGATAGGAGTGTGCACGCTCAAGTTTTTGACTAAAAAGGAATTCATCTAAAGATGGTGCTTCATGGTCCGCTTCATTAAGTATCTTCTCTCTTCTAACATTTTCTGTAAAAGCATAAAATTTATGTGCCAGCCCGGCTTTTTTAATTTCATAGTCTGTATAGCCATCACCCAGAACGAAAACCTCTCCCTTAAGATTTAAACTTGCGATTTGATTAGGTTTTCCATTATTTGCCGAAAGCATATTCTCTTCATTAAACCCGATTATTGCGCCAGCTTCGTTATAAATAAACTCGTTTGCAAATACGTTTTCTTCTTTAATTCCAAACTTGCTGACGATTGGTACAATGAAGTCTTTGAATCCATTAGAAACAATGTATATCTGATCCCTATACTTATCAATGAACGCTGTATTTCTTTGGAATGAAGGAGAAACTAATTTGCTCAGCCTATCCACTAATTCAGGTAGATCCTTCTGATTTGCATTCACAATATCCAGGCGTTTTTTTAAAGATTCGCGGAATGACATACAGCCATCCATGCCCTGATCAGTGATTGACTTTATTTCCTCAATGGCATTCGCTTGATTTTCGTTATCCTTGAGAGAGATTTCAGCGAGCACATCCAAGGCTTCTACCTGAGTAAACGTGCTGTCGAAATCAATAATAAAATACTTAGTTTGATTCATTGACTTGTAAGGTGAGCATCAAAAATAGATCATGCAAAAACTCCGACATACTTTATTTTCTCTTTTATTTATTGCAATCGTTTTCGTTAATGGACAAGACCGGGATTCAATAAAGAATTGCATAGATAGTGTGGTTTATGGGGCAATTAAAACGGAAGCATTTCCAGGCTGTGTTATATATGCTAGTATAGGTGATAGCCTGATATTTCTAAAGTCTTATGGGTACCATACGTATGATTCGATTAGAAGGGTGGCGGTTAATGATATTTATGATCTGGCCTCTATTACTAAGGTAGTTGGTGGGACATTGGCTATGATGAAATTATATGAATCAGGCCATTACAATCTTGATGATCCAATAGGTGATTACATAACCAAACTAGGCAGAAAAGTTGGGAGAGTTACTTTTCGAGAGGCTATGGCACATCAGGCCGGATTATACCCATGGATTCCCTATCATCAGGAATCAAGAAAGAAAAATGGAAAGTTTAGGAATCGCACTGTGTCCAACGAACAAGATGATGAATACAATTTTGAATTAACTGATAGCTTGTATTTGCACAGGGACTTTTATTCAAAAATCAGAAAGATGATTCGAAAGAGTGATGTCTCAAAAGAGAGGAAATATCGATACTCCGGCATATTTTTTTATTTAATTCCGGAGCTTGTTAAAAACCTAACAGATACGAGTTATCAGGATTATTTAGCTCATCATTTTTATACTCCATTGAGCGCGGTAACTACTACCTTTAATCCATTACAAAAGTTTTCTAAAGAACAAATAGTCCCGACTGAGATAGATACCTTCTTCAGGATGGAAGCGATTCATGGAAAAGTACACGATGAAGGGGCAATTATGATGAAGGGAATATCTGGTAATGCTGGCCTGTTTAGCAATGCAGAGGATTTATCTAAGGTGATGACTCTTTTAGTCAATGAGGGACATATTGACTCAGTGCAATTATTAAAACCACAAACAATCCAACTATTTACTTCTGCTCAATATCCGAACAACGAAAATAGGAGGGGTCTTGGTTTTGATAAGCCACTTCTGCAATATGATTCAATTCGTAGCAGTGTAGCCAAAAGTGCCTCATATGCGAGTTATGGACACACCGGATATACAGGTACGCTTGCATGGGCAGACCCTGAGAATGACTTGATTTTTATTTTTTTGACAAATCGTGTTTATCCCTCTCGAACCTATCGAGCGATCTATGATTTGAATGTTCGTCCCACAATACATCAATACTTATATGATTATCTGAAAGCCAATTCAATCAATAATGAGTACCCTGTCGAAATCACCAAATAAACAACGGCTTTTACTTATTTAAAATGATTCTAAATAAGGTGTTTTATTTTAAAATATTTGTAATTAATATATTGATAATCAGCAGCTTAAGAATAAACAGGTCAATACCCATAAGTAGGGTTATAACCCACCTTTGAAAAACAGCAACCCAATGTTACTTTTGTACGCGTTTGATCTACAAGTCATCGGAATACATGTTTAAAACAACACCGAATCTAACCCGAATATTCTTCAGCCTGGCGCTGGGGATATTTACATCACTGAGCTTAAATGCTCAGGAAATTCCCACAGATGAAAGCATAATAGCAGCCGGGGAGTCCAACTTTAAAACTAATTGTTCTACATGCCATGAAATCTGGAGTGTTAGAATTGGACCTGCTCTGAATGGAGTAACTGAAAGAAGGTCTGTGGAGTGGTTGATTCCATGGATTAAAAATTCTCAGGCAATGATTGCCGCAGGAGATGAGCAAGCAGTTGCTCTATGGGAAGAATACAATCAGACGGTTATGACCGCTTACCCATCATTCTCGGATGATGATGTTTTAGCGATTTTGGCTTACGTTAAAGCAGAAACAGCTGCAGGTCCTCCGGTTGAAGAAGTAGCTATTGTTGAAGTTGAAGGTGGAGGAGACTCTGTTTCTTCTTCTTATTTGATGGCAGTGATCATCATTTTGGTGGTAGTACTAGCTCTAGCTGTTGTCGCATTGATTATAGCGGCTCAAACTTTGGTTAAGCATCTTAAAGATGTTAAAGGACTGGATGAAGCTGAACAAGAGATTGTTTCTCAACAGTTTGATGTTGGGGCTTTCTTAAAGAGCAACAATTTTGTTGGACTTGTGATATTTGTATTCACTATACTGGTATTGAAGACGCTAATAGATGGAGCATTTACCATAGGCGTGCAACAAGGCTATCAACCAGCACAACCGATAGCATTCTCTCATGAATTACATGCAGGACAATATGAGATTGATTGTCAGTATTGTCACACCGGAGTGAATAAATCAAAATCAGCAAATATTCCTTCTCCAAACATTTGTATGAATTGTCATTCACAAATCAAGAATGTAGGAGGTCAAGATGGAGTTTCAGAAGAAATTGCAAAAATCTATGCAGCGATAGATTACGATCCGGCAACACAGACATACGGAACGGATACAAAACCAATCGAGTGGGTAAGAATTCATAATCTTCCTGACTTGGCTTATTTCAATCACTCACAGCACGTAAAAGTGGCTGGTCTTGATTGTGAAACCTGTCACGGTCCAATAAAGGAAATGGAAGTGGTGTATCAATACTCAACACTCACCATGGGATGGTGTATCAATTGCCACAGAGAAACAGATGTAAATACGAAAGGAAACGAATATTACGACAGGCTTGTAAAGCTTCACTCAGAGCAGAGCAAGGAGCCGATGAAGGTTGAAGATATTGGAGGTTTGGAATGTTCTAAATGTCACTATTAATATTCGTAAACTGCTGATCTAAAGTATAATGAAAGAAACTAAGAAATACTGGAAAGGGTTAGAGCAACTGGAAAATACTGCAGATTTCCAAGATAGAGCTTCAAAAGAATTCCCGGAATATTTACCGATCAATAGTGGAGAAAATGGTGAACCATCACGAAGAGATTTTCTTAAGTTGATGGGGTTTGGAGTTGCCGCGGCTTCCCTGGCTGCATGTGAAGCTCCAATTAGAAAAGCCATCCCTTATGTAAACAAACCAGTAGACGTAGATCCTGGTGTTGCTAACTATTATGCATCGACCTATGCAATGGGTAACGATGTTGTGCCGGTGGTGGTAAAAACAAGAGAAGGACGGCCTATTAAAATAGAAGGAAATGATCTTTCTATGATGAGCAAAGGTGGCACAACGACACAAGTTGAATCCTCTGTTCTTTCACTTTATGATGGTGAGAGACTACAAAATCCAAAAATAGCTGGCGAAGATACAGACTGGGACACCCTTGATAACAGAATTAAAACGGAGTTAGCAGCAAATGCTGGAAAAATCAGCATTGTTTCATATTCAAACTGTAGCCCAAGTACATCCCGTGCTGTCGAGGCTTTAAATGAAAAGTACGGAACTGTTGAACATGTTCAATATGACCCAGTATCAATGGCTGGCCTATTGGACGCCTATGGTGAAGCGACGGGAAGTAGAAGCTTGCCAATGCACGACTTTTCAAAAGCGAGCACAATCGTTTCAGTGACTGCTGATTTCTTAGGTAGCTGGCCTAATCAGGCGATCAACAACAAGCAATTTGCAGCAGCGAGAAAACTGGGGCCGGACAAAAAGGAAATGTCAAGGCTTTATGCTTTTGAATCAAATCTTTCACTGACAGGATCTAACGCTGACTACCGACAGCCTATTAAACCATCTCAAGAAGGTTTATATGTTGCTAATCTCTATAATCTGATAGCGCAAAAGGCCGGCTCAGCAACTATTGGTGTCGCCAGACTAGAAGATTCAGTAATGCTCGAAAAAGCGGCCAATGACCTTTGGAGGTCAAGAGGTAAAGCCATTGTTATATCTGGTTCAAACGACAAAAACGTTCAACTATTAGTTATTGCAATTAATGATTTGTTGCAGAGCTATGGTTCAACGATAGATACTTCTAAAAGTGTTAATACAAGAAAAGGAAGTGACGCATCATTTGCACAGCTTGTAAGCGATGTAAAAGCAGGCAGTGTTGGTTCAGTGATATTTTTCAACTGTAATCCGGCATATGATCACCCAATGGGTGCTCAATTGGTCAGTTCACTTGGAAAGGTTAAAACAACGATATCCACTTGTGATCGAATGGATGAGACAAATAGCTCTGTGAAATACATTGCTCCTGATCATCACTTTTTAGAGTCGTGGAATGATTTCGAACCTGTTACCGGTCACATTACACTGGCACAGCCGACAATAAAGAACCTTTTTAACACAAGACAAGCTCAGGAATCATTCTTAAGATGGGCTGATAATTCAACCTCTTATTACGATTTTATGAGAGAAGGTTGGAAGCCAATGGCCTCTGGAGACTTTAATGGATTCTTTGATAAGTGTTTGCATGATGGTTTTTATAATACAGAAGTCTCAGGTGATCAAAAAGCTATTTCGGTTGATGCGATAGTTGTAGCAGGCAACTTAAAAGGATATACAGCTAAGTCAGACGGACTTGAGCTAGCACTTTATACAAATTATTCAATTGGTGATGGTACTCAGGCTAACAACCCATGGTTGCATGAAATGCCGGATCCAATAACGAAAGCTTGTTGGGACAATTACTTCACAGTTTCTCCTCGTCAGGCGAGAGAAAGCGGATGGGATGTTAAAGGTGGAGATATGGACTACAAAGTAGCCACACTTACGGTTAATGGTAAGTCGGTTACAGCTCCTGTAGTTCCACAACCCGGACAGGCCTATGGGACTGTTGGATTGGCTGTAGGTTACGGAAGAACGAAGGCAGGTAAAGTTGGAAATGGTGTTGGAGTAAACGCATACCAATTGGTAAGTATTACTGCTGATGGCCTTCGATTCAATGCCAAAAATGCATCATTAGAATTGAATGGTGAGCAGCGTAAAGTGGCTCAGACTCAAACTGCACAGACCTATGCCGGAAGAGAAACGGTCATTCAGGAAGCAACGCTAAAAGAATATCAAAAGGATCCTCAGGCAGGTAGATACATGCCGCTTATTTCTAAAGCAGATGGTACGAAGGTAAGACCTCATGCTGTTTCTCTTTGGAATGGACACGAGTACCCAAATCATCATTGGGGAATGATCGTTGATCTAAACTCATGTACTGGCTGTGGTACCTGTACTGTCGCATGTCAGACTGAAAACAATATTCCTGTTGTAGGTAAGGAGGAAGTCCTAAATAGGAGGGAGATGCATTGGATCAGAATTGATCGATATTACAGCATGCGACCTGAAGATGAATTTACCTCCGATGATAAGAATCTGATGGAGGTGAAGCAGAAAGAACTTGCAGCGGTAGAAAACCCTGAGGTTACTTTCCAGCCGATGATGTGTCAGCAATGTAACAACGCTCCATGTGAGACAGTATGTCCGGTTGCAGCAACTACACACAGTAGTGAAGGACTAAACCAGATGACTTATAACAGGTGTATCGGAACACGGTATTGTGCAAACAACTGTCCTTATAAAGTGCGTCGTTTTAATTGGTTTAAATACCACGACAATGCCAAGTTCGATAAGAACACCCCAATGAATAATGATTTGGGTAAAATGGTGCTGAATCCGGATGTGACTGTGAGAGCCAGAGGGGTAATGGAGAAATGTACGTTCTGTGTTCAACGAATTCAATCAGGTAAACTTGACGCTAAGAAAGAAGGAAGAAGACCGGTTGATGGTGAGATCCAAACGGCCTGTGCTAAATCATGTCCTACAGATGCATTGGTATTTGGTGACATGAAGGATCCGGAAAGCAGAATTTCCAAAACTTTAAAGCTCAAGTACAAGGAGAAGAGTGTAGAAGCAACTGAGGATAGAGCATATCATGTGCTTGAGGAGTTGAGAGTGATGCCAAACGTTTGGTACTTGACTAAAATCAGAAATAAAGACAAAAACGAAAAAATAGAAGCATAATGCACGCAGAATCAGAAGTACGGATACCCTTAATAACGGGTGGAAAGACACTCCACGATGTTTCTGAGGATATTGCTGGAAGAGTAGAGCAGAAGCCAACAGTTACATGGATGTTGGCAATGGCGGTCTCTTTAGCACTTCTCCTTGCCGGAGGATATGCAGTAGCAATTACTTTGTGGGATGGAATTGGGATGTGGGGCCTCAATAAAACTGTAGGATGGGCCTGGGATATTACGAACTTCGTATGGTGGGTAGGTATTGGTCACGCAGGAACATTGATTTCCGCTGTGCTATTGCTTTTCCGTCAGCGTTGGAGAATGTCAATAAACCGTGCATCAGAAGCAATGACCATATTTGCCGTAATCTGTGCGGCAATGTTTCCGGTACTTCACATGGGAAGACCATGGTTAGGATTCTATTGGGCACTACCATTGCCAAACACGTTCGGATCATTATGGGTGAATTTCAATTCGCCGCTTCTTTGGGATGTTTTCGCAATTTCAACATACTTCTCTGTTTCGTTGGTATTCTGGTACATTGGTTTGATCCCGGATTTTGCCACAATTAGAGATCGAGCTAAAAATAAAGTTTCAAGAGCTATCTATGGAGCACTAAGTTTTGGATGGACTGGTGGAGCCAAAACCTGGTCTCATTATGAAACTGTTTCATTAGTGCTTGCAGGATTAGCAACGCCACTTGTACTTTCAGTACACACCATTGTATCCTTTGACTTTGCCACCTCTGTTATACCCGGATGGCATACGACTATCTTTCCGCCATACTTTGTGGCTGGGGCGATATTCTCAGGGTTTGCCATGGTGTTGACATTACTATTGGTGACAAGAAAAGTTTACAAGCTTGAGGATTACATTACCATTCAGCACGTGGAGTTGATGAATATTGTCATCATTGTGACAGGATCCATTGTAGGAATTGCTTATATCACGGAGTTCTTTATAGCATGGTACTCAGGTGTTGAAGCCGAGCAATACGCATTCATTAACAGAGCAACCGGACCATACTGGTGGGCATACTGGTCAATGATGACCTGTAATGTAATCTCACCTCAGCTATTCTGGTTCAAGAAAATTAGAACGAATCTGGCGGCTACATTCATTATTTCCATTATTGTAAATATTGGAATGTGGTTCGAGCGATTTGTAATTATAGTGACTTCATTACACAGAGATTTCCTTCCATCAAGTTGGGCGATGTTTTACCCAACCATGTATGATATTGGAGTTTATGTGTTCACATTCGGGTTGTTTTTCACGGCGTTCTTCCTTTTTGCGAAGTTCTTCCCTGTGATTAACATGGCAGAGGTTAAAAGTATTATTAAAGCAACTGGAGAAAAGCCGGCACAGTCGGGTAAATAAAGAATAGATTATGTCTCAAGGAACGAACTACATACTGGGCGTTTATGAAGATGAGGACGTGTTGATGCATGCCATCACATCTGTCCGGGAGTCTGGTGTTAAAATCGAGGAAGTTTATTCACCATTCCCTGTTCATGGAATAGATGATGTCCTGGGTTATAAGAGAAGCTGGTTATCTGTGGCAGCATTTCTATTTGGAATTACAGGTACCATTCTGGCGCTGACTATGATGGTTGGTATGATGGGAATTGACTGGCCAATGATCATTGGCGGTAAGGATTATGTTCCAATACCCTCATTTATACCGGTGACATTTGAGATGACCGTTCTATTGGCATCCTTTGGAATGGTAGGAACCTTCTTTGTGATTTCTAATCTAAAGCCATGGGGAAAGCCAAGAATTTATGATATCAGGATTACCGATGATAAGCATGTAATGGCTATCGATCTTGATAAAAATGATAAATCAGAAGCCGATATTAAAAAGGTACTGCAGGGAAGTGGAGCTTCGGAGGTTAATAACAAAAAGTTTGATTGATAATGAAACTAAAGGCATTTAGATATTTAGGGATTATCACGATAGGAGCCATAGTTGCTTCGTGTGCAGCAGGTGTAGATGACACAGGTTTGGAATATGCACCTCAGATGTATCATTCAACTCCATACGAGCCACTGACTCAGATCGTTGAGGAAGATGCTGGTTCATGGCTGGATTCCAATGATGAGGATGGACATGGTGAGTTTTACAACTCAAATCCATACAATCAATTTAAAATGAACATGCGAGAGCCGGTTGCTAATACGGTTAGAAGGGGAGAACCTCTTCCTGTTCGATTGACTATTGATGATTTGGAAGTGGCAGCAACAACATTTGAGAGTCCCTTCAAAGCAGACGATCCTAGTGTAGTTAAAGAAGGTAAAGCATTATACGATAGTTACTGTCAGCACTGTCACGGTGAAAAAGGAAATGCTGATGGTAAAGTTGCAGAAGCATACGCAGGGGTAGCTAACCTTAATGGTGCGGCTTACCTGGAAATAACTGAAGGACACATTTTTCATGTGATCACTTTTGGTAAAGGTTTAATGGGTGCTCATGGGTCTCAGGTTAGTTCTGATGATCGGTGGAGAATCGCTCGATATGTGAAAGAATTGCAAAAGAAGAACTAAGTCTACTCATGGTATCAGAAGAAAGATTTGAATTTACTGCTACTGCCAAGAAGCGCTTAATCATTACCCTAATGGTTGGGTTAGTGCTTTCAGTGCTAGGCTATTTTACATTAGGATCAGGAGATCATGGGGACGGTCATGAAGGTGACCATTCAGAAGTCGTAGCTGATGGACATGGTGAGGAGCCTTATGGAGCTGAGGATCATAATGGTTCCGAAGAAGAGGGACATGCAGAAGAGGGTGAGCATCATGGAAGCAGCCCATCAATCAAAAGGTTGCTATCGAACCTATGGATCAATAATGTGTTCTTTGCAGGACTCTCAATTATTGGAGTCTTCTTCTTTGCCATTCAATATGCCTCTCAGGCAGGATGGTCTGCAGGTATTAAACGAATTCCATTTGCTTTTGGTAGTTGGCTACCTATCGCTTTTGTGTTGATGTTGGTTGTATTTATGATTGGTGGGCATGATATCTTTCATTGGACGCACGCTGACTTATATGCTGCTGAAGGTGGCGATGCAATTGTGAAAGGCAAGGCTGCATATTTCTTCTGGCCACTCGAGGGTGGAGAGTTTCCATTATTTTGGATAGGAAGGCTCGTGATATTTTTTGTTGTGTGGTATCTACTATTTAGAAAATTAAGAGCACTTGCATTTTCGGAAGATATAGAAGGAGGGACTACACAATGGTACAAAATGAGATCTACCTCGGCAATATTTCTGGTTTTCTTTGCAGTATCTTCGTCAATGGCTGCATGGGATTGGATCATGTCAATAGACGTGCATTGGTTTAGCACCATGTTTGGCTGGTATTCATTTGCCAGCTGGTGGGTAGCAGGTCTTGCATTAACCCTTTTCATTGTTGTGATGTTGAAGGATAAGGGATACCTGTCCGTGGTAAACGAGAACCACATCCACGACTTAGGAAAGTTTGTTTTTGCTTTTACGATCTTCTGGACATACGTGTGGTTTTCTCAGTTTTTATTGATTTACTACGCACACATTCCAGAGGAAACAGTATACTTTTTGGAGCGTTGGAAAGACGATCATTACGCTCCTGTATTTTATATTAATTTAATTATAAACTTCTTCTTCCCATTCTTAGTTTTAATGACAAGAGATGCGAAGAGACACTCAAGAATTTTGAAAGTAGTTTGCCCGGCTGTAGTCTTTGGACACTGGCTGGATTTCTATCTAATGGTATCGCCAGGGACAGTTGGAGATAACGGAGGCTTTGGATTCCTTGAGGTTGGATTGATACTTGTTTATTTAAGTGCTTTCTTATATGTGACGTTAAACGCACTATCGAAAGCACCTCTATTTGCGAAGAATCATCCAATGTTGAAAGAGAGTTTGCATCATCATATTTAATTAGTGAGGGATAGGTTATGCTTAATTTAATCATTGTTGTAGCGGTCATTCTAATCATAGCTGTGATATTCACAGCCTACCGCGTTACTACGTTAGTTGATGTTGTAAAAAAGGATAAGAATAAAAGTCATGTACCATCAGGGAATAACTTCCAGGGTGTATTAATGATTGTCTTTCTTATAGCAGGTATTGCAGCGTTCTTTTATTTTTCAATGAAAGAATACGATACCTACAACTTACCAATTGCTTCTGAGCATGCGGTTATTACAGAGAATTTATTCTGGATCACGATGGCTATCACAGTTTTTGTTTTCATCGTAACTCAGATTTTTCTATTTGGATTTGGATGGAAGTACAGGTATAAGGAGTCAAATACGGCTCACTATTATCCACACAACAATAAGTTGGAGTTGATATGGACGATCATTCCTGCCATCGTGTTGGCTTGGTTGATTATTTCAGGGTTAAAACAATGGACAGTAATAACAGGTCCGGCTCCTGAGGATGCTGAGGTAGTGGAAGTAATGGGATATCAATACGCATGGGCGTTCAGGTACCCGGGTAAAGATGGACAGCTTGGTGAATCCGATTTTAGAAAGATTGATGCCATTAATTCTATGGGTATTGATTTGGAGGACCAGAGTGGTCATGATGATTTTATGCCAACACAATTGGTACTACCTAAAGGGAAGCCTGTTTTATTGAAAATAAGAGGTAGAGATGTTATTCATAGTGTTTATAACCCACATTTCCGAATGCAAATGAACGCAGTTCCAGGGATGCCTACTCAATTTTGGTTTACTCCAACTGTTAGTACCGCTGAGATGCGTGAGATAACTGAAAATCCGGATTTTAACTATGAGTTAGTTTGTAACAAGATCTGCGGGAAGAGTCATTACGGAATGAAAGGAATCATCACCGTATTGGAGCAGGATGAATACGATTCGTGGTATAAAGAAAGTCAGGAGAATACATTTTTAAAGCAAAATCCTGACTATATAAGTCAAGTACCAGAGGATTTAAAGGAAGCTGCAAAAATTGCTGCAGGAATTGAAAACATTGAGAAAGAACAAAAGGTTACAACTGCTGCAAGCAGTTCAAAATAATTAGATATGTCAGTAACAGATATACAACTTCAGGAGGATTTAGCTCACGACGATCATCACGATGAGCACCACGAGCAAGGGTTTGTGAGTAAGTATATTTTCACGACAGACCACAAGATGATCGCCAAGCAATTCTTGATAACAGGAATTTTTTGGGCGTTAATTGGTGGTGGCCTTTCGATAATATTCAGACTTCAATTAGGGTTTCCAGAAATGAGCCTGGAATGGTTGAGACCTATGCTAGGTCAATGGATTACCGAAGCAGGCAAATTGGATGCGGAGTTTTATTTAGCATTAGTAACCATGCATGGTACCATCATGGTATTTTTTGTGCTTACCGCTGGACTAAGCGGTACGTTCTCAAACTTCCTAATTCCATTACAAATTGGAGCACGAGACATGGCTTCTGGCTTTATGAATATGTTATCATACTGGTTCTTCTTTGCATCTAGTGTGGTAATGTTTATCTCACTATTTATAGAGACAGGTCCTGCCGGTGGGGGATGGACAGTATATCCTCCATTGAGTGCACTACCTCAAGCGATTCAGGGATCAGGGCTAGGAATGACACTTTGGTTGGTATCGATGGCTTTGTTTATTGCTTCATCGCTATTAGGGGGTATTAATTACATAACAACGGTAATTAATTTACGAACTGAAGGAATGTCATTCTCCAGGTTACCACTGACCATTTGGGCATTCTTCGTAACAGCTATCCTCGGATTGTTGTCATTCCCGGTTTTACTCTCAGCTGCACTACTATTGATCTTTGATCGATCGTTTGGTACCAGCTTTTATTTGTCAGAGATATACATTGCAGGAGAGGCACTCCCAAATGTAGGAGGAAGCCCAATCTTGTATCAACACCTTTTCTGGTTCCTAGGACACCCAGAGGTATACATTGTAATTCTACCGGCATTAGGTATAACTTCCGAGATCATTGCTACAAATGCTAGAAAACCAATATTTGGCTACAAGGCTATGATCGGTTCAATTTTAGGTATTGGATTCCTTTCTTTCGTCGTGTGGGCTCACCACATGTTCGTGACGGGTATGAATCCATTTCTAGGTTCAGTTTTCACGATATTGACACTTATCATCGCCGTACCATCAGCGATTAAGGCTTTCAACTATATCACGACATTGTGGAAGGGTAATATTGTGTTTACGCCAGCAATGTTATTTTCTATAGGTTTGGTATCATTCTTTATTTCAGGAGGACTTACAGGGATATTCTTAGGAAACTCTGTTCTTGATATCAATCTGCATGACACGTACTTTGTAGTAGCACACTTTCACTTGGTGATGGGTAGCGCATCATTCTTCGGGTTACTTGCTGGTGTATACCACTGGTTCCCTAAGATGTTTGGTCGTATGATGAATGATAAACTTGGTAAACTACATTTCTGGTTATCTTTTGTCGGGATTTATCTGGTATTTTTCCCGCTTCACTATATCGGAATTGCAGGGTTCCCAAGAAGGTATTATTCATTCACATCGTTTGAGACTTTCAGTATTTATGGTGATTTGAACGCACTGGTAAGCATTGCAGCAATCTTAACATTTGCAGCTCAGTTTATCTTCTTGTTCAATTTCTTCTATTCAATTTTTAGAGGAAAATTAGCACCAATGAACCCATGGAAATCAAACACTATGGAGTGGACAACTCCAAGATTCCCAGGACACGGCAACTGGGTTGGAGCTATCCCGAAAGTATTCAGATGGCCATATGATTATAGTAAGCCGGGCGCTAAGGATGATTTCATCCCGCAAACAGTGCCTTATACTCACACTCCAGAATCTAACCTTGAGCATGAAAACGAGCTAACAAAGGAAGAAGATTTAACAGGAGTTGAAAAGACTAATTAATCAAAGAAATTTTTTAAGAATCAATGCAATCACACTAGGAGCAGTATTCGTACTGATCCTAGTGGGAAGCATTGTTCGAGTCGTCGGAGCTGGTATGGGCTGCCCGGATTGGCCTAAATGCTTCGGCGAATATGTACCTCCAACTTCTGCAGAGGGACTCCCGGATAATTATCAGGATATTTTTAGGGAAGAACGTTTACAAAAGAACGAACGCCTGGCACGTACTTTTGAACGTCTAGGCTATACAGAACTCAGTGAGCGTATAACAAAGGATCCGGCAGTACTGGTGGAACAAGAATTTAATGCGACAAAAGCGTGGGTGGAGTATGTCAATCGCTTGATTGGTGTCGTCATTGGAATGTTGGTATTCTTAAACATGATTCTGAGTTTTTCATTACGAAAAAAATCTGCTTGGATACCTGTAATGGGTATAGCCATCTTTGTTCTGACAGGCTTTCAGGGCTGGGTTGGATCGTTGGTGGTTTCTACTAATCTCCTGCATGGATTCATCACGTTTCATATGCTTCTGGCTCTTTTAATAGTTGCTTTATTGATTTGGATGAATTTCAGAGCGAGAGAAGTGCCTAGATTTAAGCATTCGCAATTGTATCTGATCAGTGTAATTACCATACTGCTTTTTATTCCTCAATTGATTTTAGGGACAGAGGTCAGAGGTGTTATTGACGATTTGATGGTTTCTAATATTGGGAGAAATGACTGGATAAATGAGTTATCCACTAATTTTTTGATACATCGGTCTTATTCCTGGTTGATTCTGATTGGATGTGCTCTGCTTGCTTACTATGCGAGAAAGACGAAGGAAATTTGGGTTATTAATACTACTATCGGATTAACTACAATGGTTTTTTTGATTATGGTTGCAGGGATTGGAATGGCCAGATTTGGGTTTTCTCATTGGCTGCAACCCCTACATTTAATTTTGGCAGTGGGTATATTTAGCACGCTGTTTTATTTAACTTTGCGACTCAAATTCAACAAGTGAATTCTACTGTTTCACATATAGATATTTCCACAGCTGCCAAGGCAAAAGCTTACTATGAGCTGCTAAAGCCAAGGCTTTCTTTTCTTGTGGTTTTTTCTTCAGGTTTTGGATATGCATTGGCCAATCAGTCTGCCATATCATGGGGTAGTTTTATTGCTTTTTTAATCGCAGGATTTTTGGTTTCAGGATCATCTGTTACGATTAATCAGATCATCGAGGTGAAGTACGATGCGATCATGAAGCGTACAAAGAACCGTCCATTGCCGTCCGATCGAATATCTGAAGGTGAAGCAATATGGTTCAGTATTATAACCGGGATAGTGGGACTTGTGCTTATGTTCCTGGCAACTAATATGCTTGCCACTTCTTTGGCATTTCTTTCATTGCTCTTATATGCCTTTGTTTATACTCCACTTAAGAGAGTTGGTTCAATTGCTGTATTTGTTGGAGCTATTCCAGGTGCGTTACCTCCACTCATTGGGTGGGCAGCTGCCAGCGGAATGATTACTTATGAAGCGATGATCATATTTGGTATTCAGTTTATCTGGCAATTTCCACATTTTTGGGCCATCGCGTGGGTCTCTGATGAAGACTATAAAAAAGCGGGATTCAAGCTATTACCTGGAGGTGGTGCAAAAGATTTGAATACAGCAGTAAACATCATGGTGTATACCTTGTTTCTATTACCGTTGGGACTACTACCAACCTATTTTGGATTAACAGGACTGACAAGTGGTGTGGTGGCTACTGTATGTGGGGTATTATTTCTAGCGCAAACGTTCAGCTTAATGAAAGATACTTCTAATCAAAAAGCAAGAAGAATCATGTTCGGTTCTTTTATTTACCTACCTATTGTGCAGATTACTTTTTTAATTGATAAGCTATGACAGGAGAGATAGAGGTAAAAAATAATCAGGTGCGATCAATGCATCCACAGAAGTTCGCAATGTGGCTATTTCTGGTTTCGGTAATAATGATTTTTGTATCACTATCCAGTGCATACATTGTGAAGAAATCGGTAGGCGAGTGGGTCTATGTTGATTTCCCTCCCTTATTTAAATACACCACTTTCGTGATCATCTTGAGTAGTATATCTATGCATTTTGCACTCATATCGGCAAAAAGGAACAACATCAAAAATATCAGAATTGGTTTAGCTGTTACTGCAGTACTTGCGGTTATCTTTATCATTGGGCAGTTGAAAGCTTGGGGACAATTGGTTGATGCAGGGCATTATTTTGTGGGAAATCCTGCAGGATCCTTCATTTACATTTTTACAGGATTACATGTAGTTCACTTGATTGGAGCTATTATTTTTCTTTTTATAGTACTAGCGAAAGCATTTAAATACCAGGTTCATTCTAAAAGTATGGTGCGAATTGAAATGTGTACTACTTTCTGGCATTTTCTTGGTGGACTTTGGTTGTATTTATACTTATTTTTGATTTTCAATAACTAAACCTAAAACCTAATAGAATGGCTGAATCGGCTGTAATAGTAGAAGAGAATAAGAATATATGGGAGGGTGGACAATCCCCGATGAAAGTAAGCTATGGAAAACTGATGATGTGGTTTTTCCTTTTATCAGATGCTTTCACTTTTTCAGCTTTACTGATCACCTATGGTTTGATCCGCTTTAGCCATCAGGCATATGGGGGCACGGTTGAAAACTTCACTTTTTCTCAAGAGTGGTGGCCAATACCTGAGAAGGTCTTTGAAGCTGTTCCATTCCTTCACGGTGTAGAGTTACCTCTTGTCTTTGTAGGTATTATGACTTTCATCTTGATTGTAAGTAGCGTGACCATGGTTTTAGCCGTGGAAGCAGGCGAGCGAATGGACCGAAAGGGTGTAGAAAAATGGATGCTTTGGACCATTTTAGGAGGACTTGTTTTCCTTGGATGTCAGGCTTGGGAGTGGAGTCACTTTATTCATGGTGCTGATATTTCAAAAAATGCAGTAGGTAATTTTCTTCAAGGTGCAGGTTTAACTCAAAATCAGTACGGTCCGCCAAATTTTGCTGCCCTATTTTTCTTTATCACAGGATTTCATGGATTCCACGTATTTAGTGGGGTGTTAATAAACTTTATCATCTTCTATCAAGCTACGGTTGGTGTTTTTGAGAGACGGGGACATTATGAAATGGTGGAAAAGGTTGGTCTTTACTGGCACTTTGTAGACCTTGTTTGGGTCTTTGTATTCACATTCTTTTACTTAGTATAATCGCATAATTGTCAAAAAAATGGAGCAGCAAACGCCACAAGTTGAAGTACAGCCGGTAAATAAGGCTAAGGTTAAGAATTTCATTAAAGTGATGTTATACCTTGCCGCAATTACAGCGGTTGAGTTTGGTATTGCTTTTACTGTGCCTCACGAGCATAAGTGGATTCGAATCATCGTATTCATCGTATTGACAATTGTGAAGGCTTACTATATCGTAGCAGAGTTCATGCACTTAGGTCATGAGAAAAAGTCATTGAAGATGTCTATTGTATTGCCGATGCTATTTGTCGTATTCTTCATCTTTATCATGATCTATCAAGGGGGTGCTATTCTGGAAGCTCTTTATTAAGCATTGGGTAAGAAAGGATTAACAAGACTCGTCTTTCTAGTAGTATTTCTGATACCGGTAGTATGGTATCTTTTCCTACAATTATTCGGAAGTAATAACTTTTCACTGAACAATGTTGTGGCAGTCCCTGAGGATTGTCAGAACTATGAAGAGATTACCATTCTCGCCAGACGAGATTCTCTAAGTATGGTGGAGACCAATTACATGAACCGTGTGATTTATGGTGTAGATAAACGATCAGCGAAACTGATAAACTCTTCTCAAAAATATTTTGATTGCATCAATCAATCCGACGCAGATTTAGTTCTAGTAAATGAAAAAGGAGTGTGGGGTCAATATGCACTAGACAGAGAAGGCGTAGACCGTTTACTTACAGAACTAGATATTTTGACTCTTCAGGAATCATATGGTAAAGGAACAAGCAGATAACAAGGTATACCTACGGATCATTTATTTGATTTCCATTCTAATTCCGTTAGTAGTAGCATTTTTAATATTCTTTCCTGCAAAACTTGCTATAGCGGGAGATTGGATTAAGATTTTACCTGGGGTACATGCTGCAATTAACTCGTTAACTGTTTTGACACTGATTTCTGCACTGGTTTCCATAAAGAATGGAAATGTGAAGCTTCACCGTTCGTTCATGTTTGCATCGTTGATTTTAGGCGTTTTTTTTCTGATTTCATATGTGCTCTATCATTCGAGTGTTGAGTCTGTCAAGTTTGGTGATATTAATCATGATGGTATGGTGAGCGATGCAGAATTACTCAAGGTGGGAACTTCGCGTGTCATATACTTGGTTATACTAGCAAGTCATATTTTACTATCGATTCTTGTTGTTCCTTTTGTGCTTTTTGCTTTCTACTATGCATTATCAGATCAAATTGAACGGCATAAAAAAATGGTAAAGTATACTTATCCGGTTTGGCTTTATGTATCTATCACCGGGGTAGTTGTTTATTTCATGATTAAACCCTATTATTTTTAAGTGATGATTAGGTTTCTAGCTATCTTCTTGACTTTTGCTACACCTGTTGTGGGTTGGGCGCAATGTGCGATGTGCCGAACACAAATAAAAAACAATGTAAGCGCCGGAGAAACGAATGTTGCCGAAGGGTTAAATAACGGGATTATGTTCCTCTTTTTCACGCCCTACTTGGTAGTACTTCTATTAATATTCCTATGGTTTAAGTATAGTAAAACAACCAAACGTGTCAGTATTAGCGAACGTCTTCAAGGCTAAATGTCCCAGATGCAAGGAAGGAGAAATCTTCACTCATGGACCATTGAATATTAAGAAAATGACTTCCATGCATCAAAATTGTCCGAACTGTAATCTTAGATACGAAAAAGAACCTGGTAACTTCTATGGAGCTATGTATGTTAGCTATGGATTTTCTACTGGCATATTTCTAGTTACAGCTTTTATCCTCTATTATTTTTTCAATGATCCTGCTGTAGAGGTTTATTTAATAGCGATTCTTGTAACCGCTTTGGTTCTCTTTCCTTTTAACTTTCGCTACTCAAGGGTTGTATTTCTTTACCTCATTTGGAAGAGCTAGTCTAGGTATTAGCGGTCTGATTATTGTATATTAACCAACGTGAATCAGAAGATTTTAGTAACACTTTTGTTCTGCTGTGTTACAGCTTTGTTGGTTAACCACTTCCTGATTGATTGGAAAGGGTATGACTATAATCAAGCGCTAAAAAGTCTTGATCGAATTGTTGAATCTCAGCAACAGGATCTTATCGATTGGAAAAACGGTAAGTCCACTAAAAGCGAATTTAGAAAGCGAACCATCTGTAAGGGGAGGCTTGAAGATTGGAGCGATAATCGTCCGTTTGTCTCTAATTTATCCAAAGATTCTATTCAAGTTATTTCGAATGAGCTAGGTGTTTTTTTGGTTCAACAGATATCTGAAGGTGAATGCACGTATGTTTCCTGTCATCAGCTATTGGAACAATACTCGATAACCAATCAATACCTGGATGGTGGGTTGAGTGATTTACTCTACCATAAAATTGTTGGACTTTCGGTAAATCCTGAACAATCGACCATCAAAGACTCGCTAGTCTTCGAAGTTTCTGCAATGCCGGGCAGAATAATAGATACGATTGTTACAATAATCCTGATATGTGGTTTGTTAGTTGAATATTGGCGTCATAGCCAAAGGAGCAAACGACTATTTTGGCTTTCAACTTTTGTACTCATTCTCCTGAGGTATCTTTCGCTTGAATTTGACGCATTTCAACTGATTTTTAGAAATTCACTCTTTGATCCAATTCGCTATACATCGTCTGTTGTAAATCCCACACTTGGTGATCTTTTTATTAACAGCATTTTGCTGAATTTTATCATTCTTGGAAGTGCAAAATATTTAAGCAGTATTCGAAAATCGAAATATGGGGTTGCAATAGTAAGTGCAATTAATGCGATTTTGTCAGGACTTGTATTGCACGTTGCATGGACCATAATTAGTCACTCGCAACTCTCCTTAGATGTAGGTCAATCCATCCAGTTCAATCTTTTAAGGTCTGTAGCGTATTCATGTATTCTGATGGTGAGTATTGGGTATTTCTATTTCACTTACCTCACGTTGAATATTATCAGGAGAAGTAGGCTAATTCTACAGGCGATTATGGGAGCCCTCTTTTCGGCGCTGGTTATGGGGATGCTGGATATTTTGTCCATTACATTTAGCGTGGTTCATGTGAGCATTTTACTCATTTCGATAAGGTACCAATGGGGTAAATCATTCAAAGAATTTACATATGCGAACCTGCTCTTTATTTTGATCATTAGTCTTGGGATCTCATCGGTACTTGCTTTCTGCATTTACAAGTATGAAGAAGGTGCAGTTTTAGATGCTAAAAGAAAGTTTGCCAACTACCTGCTGTTAAAGCGAGATGTACTTGGAGAGTATTATCTGAATCAAACCATAACAAAGCTTTCTTCCGATGAAAACCTTGCTTTGATCGCCAGTGAAAGAAGTAGGAGCGTGCTTGAAGAGCAGATAAGAAGTGAATTTTTGACTCCCTATTTTAATAAGTATGACCTAGAGATTGTATTTCAGGATTATCAACAATTACAGTTAAATACTCGATTTACCAGAGAATATAGTTTATTAACTCCTGAGAGTCAGTCTGACTATGAAAACATCTATTTCATTGATGAGGGGACCAACTATAAGTACATCTGTAAAATCAGCGTAGGAGACTTGGTAGGTTTAATTATTCTAAAGATCAAGAAGCGAGTGCCATCAAGTGTTTATCCTGCACTTTTAACAGATAATAAGTACTTCTCTGTGTCGAATAATTTTGATTATGCGGTATTCGCGGGCGATGATATTCTATTTCATAGAAGTAAGTTTGGACAAGGTGAATGGCCGCAGCATGAGGATTTTGAAAGTGAGCAACTATACTCAAGAGGAATAGAAAAAAATGAAAGGCATTATTATGGAATTAAGACCAATGATGGCCGTACGATATTGATTATTTCAGACAAATATGAAGCTCGGGATCGACTTACAAATTTTTCGTTTTTCTTTCTACTATTGCTCTTTTCTTTCGGACTCTTTAGTGTCATCAGTTCCATTATTGAGCATGGATTGAAACTGAATTTTACAGGCAAGATCCAATTATATCTTGGAATGGCTTTCGTTGCTCCTTTACTTATTACAGGATTTGCACTACTTAACACCTTAAATAACTCGTATCGAGAGGAAATCAATCGGAGCTACATTAAACAAGCATTATATATTTCGGAGATTCTGTCAAATCATATAGAAGAAGTCAATGACGATCAGGGAGTATATAGGCTGGCTGAAATAAGCAGGTTTATCCAATCGGATCTTAGCTTTTATAATGAATCAGGATATTTAGTAGCAACCTCCCAGCCTGAAATTTTTAACCTGAACCTACTAGGAAACCTTATCAACCCTTTGGTTTTTGAAGAACTGGTAGTGAAAGAGAATCAAAGTATCATCGCAGAGGAATCAGTAGGTGCATTAGATTATAAAGTATGCTATGCGGTGGTCAATACCATCGATAATCAGGTAGCAGGGTTTATTGCAATGCCATTTTTTGACTCAAAGAATCACCTAAGACGACAGCAAATAGAGGTTTTTGGGAATTTGATAACCATATTTGGCTTCATCTTCATTCTGGCTATTGTTTTTGGTAATGCTGTTCTGAATAACCTGATGCACCCTTTGCGCATGGTTGCTGCCAAGATTAGGAGAATTACTCTACAGGAGGTAAATAAACCAATCGATTACGAATCAACTGATGAGATTGGCTCATTAGTGAAGGATTACAACCAAATGCTGGTCAAGCTTGAAGATAGTAAGCTGGCACTTGCGAAAAGTCAAAAGGAGACTGCATGGAAAGAGATTGCCAAGCAGGTAGCTCATGAAATCAAGAATCCACTTACTCCTATGCAGCTTAAGATTCAACAAATGCTACGAAAGCATACAGCTGAATCCAAAGAATATGAAACTCTGACGTCTTTACTTACACAGGTAGATACATTAAGCCAGATTGCTGAATCGTTCTCAGCGTTTGCGGAAATGCCAGCACCAGACAATCAGGTATTTAATTGGGGAAACCTGGTAAGAGAGGTGGTGGAATTGTATAGCACAGAAGATGTCACTTTTGAATTAGATATTTCGGAAGAAATCTTAATTGAATCGGATAAAGATATTTTTAGAAGGATACTCAATAACCTGGTATTAAATGCCATCCAGTCAGTCGAAGGAAAAACGGCTGAGATAGAAATAAGGCTGGAAGAAAGATCTAGTAAAGGATTATTCATCATTAGTGATAATGGAAAAGGAGTGCCGCTTGAATTAAGGGATAAGATATTCCTGAACTATTTTAGTACAAAATCAACAGGGAGTGGTATAGGGCTAGCCTTAGCTAAAAAAGGAATTGAAAATGCAGGAGGCAACATATGGTTTGAATCGAATGAAGGTAGTGGTACTACCTTCTTCATTTCCATGCCGCTTGCTTATAGGTAGCCTGGTTTATTTTCTCATTCTTCAGGCTCATTCACAAAACCTTAAATGCATTGATGTTGTAACCAATCAATCTGTGCAATTGGATACTGTTTTAATAGAACCAGGTTCTATCTCAGTGAGTGCACCATATACATGGAATGATTCTACAAATTCAATCCGGGTAAGTTCTAATCTAAATACAATAGAAGTTTGCTATCGTACGATATCTAACATATTGACTCAACCAATTCAGAGCAGAAGCTTGTCAACGTATGATGATTCCCAAAACCCTACCATTCCAATAAGTGATCGACCCCTAATTGAGAAAGAAGAACTCTTTGATTTTGGTGGGGTTCAAAAATACGGCGCGATCTCCAGAGGTATTTCTTTTGGAAATAGGCAAAGCTTGTTTGTTAATTCCACTCTGAATTTGCAAATGGAAGGCAAGTTGGACGAAAACTTAAATATTTCCGCGGTTATTACAGATCAGAATGTGCCATATCAGCCAGAAGGAAATACACAGCAGATCAGAGATTTTGATAATGTTTTTATCAAGCTATACAATGAAAATTTTGATGTAACAGCTGGTGACGTTGTTTTGGAGCAACCAAAAGAATCAGGTTATTTCCTGAGATATTATAAGAATATTCAGGGGCTTCAAGCTAGTTATCATGGAGCTTCCCAAAAATGGAAACATGAGTCTAGGGTCTCAGGGGCTTTATCCAAAGGGAAATTTAACTCGGAACTGGTTGCTTCAATTGATGGGCTCACTGGTCCTTACAAGTTAAGAGGTCCAAATGGAGAGAGATTTATTATTGTATTAGCAAATTCAGAGAAAGTTTTTATTGACGGAAAGCTAATGCGACGAGGGTTTGATCAGGATTATGTCATTGATTATAACCTCGGAGAAATCACCTTTAACAACCATATCATTATAACTCAGTTCACCATAATCCGAGTGGATTATGAGTATGCTGAGCAGTTTTATAATCGGTCAAACCTTTCTGCTCATCAGTCTTTGTCTAACGATAAAATCACTTTTTTTACCAATTTCTATCGAGAAAGGGATAATCCAAATTCTACTTTGGGGATTAGCCTGGATGAAGATGACCTTGGTCAGTTGAGAAACATTGGAGATCAACAAGATCAGGCTTTCATTACAAGTTTTGATAGCGTCCAATTCTCTGAAAATAGAATACTATATACTAGAAAAGATACGGTAGATCAAGATGGAGTGACACAGACCATTTTTGAGTATTCCGTAAATCGTTCAGCTGAGTTGTTCAGTCCAACTTTCTCTGAAGTAGGTTTAGGAAATGGTGACTATGTGCTCTTAGAGACAAGCGCAAACGGCCGTATTTATCAATGGGTATCACCGCAGGGAGGCATCTCACAGGGTAATTATCAGGCGGGAGCGCTAATTCCGTTACCAAATAGCAGGCAAATGATCACTGTTGGATCAAAGGTGCAGATTTCAGCATATGAATCTATTCAGAGTGAGATTGCCTTTTCAAATACAGATCAAAACCTATACTCAAATCTTGATGATGGAAATAACCTGAGTAGAGGATACTATTCATCCTTCGAATCTAAAGGGAGACCTTCTCTTATCACCAATTATAAGTGGGAGGGATCGATATCATTAGAGTATGATGAAGCAGACTTCTCATTCATTGATCGGTATAGACCCATTCTGTTTGATCGTGATTGGAATCACACACCGAATCGACAGGAAAGTGTGGATGACTTATTACTTTTTTTAAGAGCGGGCTTACGTAAAAATGAATCAAATAAATTTATCGCTTCCCTAAATCGCCGTAAACGCTCAGATCTCATCGATGGTTGGCAACAAACCCTGGACTTTAATCAGGAGCTTGGTGATTTCAAACTAATATCCACTCATTTCCACTTGAACAATGATCAGCAGGATAGAAAAACGGAATGGACTCGTTCCCGAACCGATTTTAGTTATAGGGGCTGGAAATTTGCTCCCGGTTATATTTTTGATTCGGATCAAAATGAGATTCAGGAGGGAGACAGCATCATAAGCTCACTTATGCACTATAAGGCACATGAGGTGTATCTGGAAAGTACTGACTCGTCGGCTTCCACCTACCGAATAGGATATCAACTTCGGAGCGATCAATTACCTGTAAATGGGCAAATGACCGATTACCTGTTTTCCAGAAATCTTACTGTATCCTATGGATACTCCGGTGAAAATGGAAACGTGTCAGCTGATTTTAACTATCGAAACGTAGAAGACAAACTAGAACTTAATGTTGGTGAGGATGAGGTGATTAGTGGAAGGATTAACTGGATTCAATCGTTTCTAAATCGAAGTATTCGCTCAAATTTCTCTTATGCTACCGGTAATAGTAGAGAGCTTCGACGAGAGTTTGTTTATCTGCCTGTAGCCACAGGTGAAGGGACGCACACCTGGCGGGATACGAATAATGACGGTGTTCAGGACTTGAATGAATTTTTCGAGGCGATAAATCCAGACGAAAGAAATTATGTTAAAATCTTTACTCCTACAGATGATTATATCATTTCATTTCAGACTTTTTACCTACACACCATAGATGCTAAATTTCCTTTGAGCTGGAAGAGTCAGGGAGGTCTAAAACAACTTGTCTCCAAGTTATCTGCAAATGTTAATTTAAATATCAATTTTAAAACCAGTTCTAATGAATATGACGATCGACTCAATCCTTTTAAGATTAAGCTTTCTGAAGATGATTTGATTTCAGCCAAAAATGGTAAGCGATATACGCTATTCTACAATAGAAATGGTAGGGGTTTTGCCGGAGATTTCACCTACCAGACATCAGACAACAAGCAGTTGTTGATTCAGGGCTTTGAGACTCGAGAAAAGAACGAGTGGATCTCTAATGCAAAAATGGACGTAAGCTCGGAATATACTTTTCGTGTTACCACCACATTGGGGAGGTTGCTAAACAGATCCGATTTTTTGGATTCCAGAAATTTCGAAATTGTGACCAATGCCTATAGACCTCAGCTTATTTGGCAACCATCAAATGTGCTAAGACTGATTGGTAGCTACGAACGTAAAAGTCGTCAAAACGAATTGATAGAGGCCTCATCAGAAGCCGCACTTACTAAAACATATAATGCGGAGATTACATGGAATAAAGCTGGATCTGGCTCGCTGAGAGGATCATTTTCTATTGTAAATATTGAATTTTCCGGTGATCCGTCTTCCTATTTGGGCTATCTCTTACTAGATGCTTTGCAACCAGGGGCTAATCAAACCTGGCAGCTCAACTGGCAGCAAAAATTATCTAAAGGAATGCAAATTTCATTACTCTATAATGGTCGAAAATCGGAGGATGTCAACGCGATTCATACTGGAAGTGTACAGGTAACTGCATTTTTCTAATTGTTTAGCTTTTTCACAAATACAGGACAACTTAGCTTACGCTGAGATTTTGGAGGTTTGTATTTACTCCTTGGTATCTTGAAATTGTAAATGAGAGAAAATTCATGTGCACCACCACCAGCTACAGGGTCGAGTTTAGATAGATTAAGATCAAAACTATAGCTCAGTTCGAAATTATAATACTCAACTCCAGTTAGTAAAATGATTGCATCTTGATTAATCCGATTTGCTGAATTGCTAATGAATGGCAACCCTCGATAATAAAGCCCAATAATTACTGGTTGTAAGTGTACGGATGCACCCGCATCCAACTGTTGAAAGTTACCCTGCCTACGATATAGAATGCTAGGAGCAATTGTAGGAGCAATCGTTCCAATAGGTATAAGTTTTTGTAATGGATACCTGCTTCCAATATGAAAAGAGTATCGTATAGGTAGGACGTCATTGCCCTCCAGTAATGATCGATTAGGACGAGTAAGATGATCTATTCCAACACCAAACCAATACTTATTCGTGTAAATGAGAAATCCAGCTCCTATATCCCAATGATTTTTGAGCCGAATTGAATTGACTTGCGGGTCTTGAGATGGTGTTCCATCTACTCCAAAATCTACCTGATCTCCAAGAACAAGTTTAGTTCGGTCAATATCTCTAAATGTATATCCAAACTTCAACGCAGGTCGGAAGACAACTTTGTCATTTATATTGGCCTCATAGGTATAGATAAATGATCCTGTGGTACTTGTGAGGGACGCAGATCCTTGCTGATCAGTAGTAAAAATCAATCCAAAACCACTATTTATGTTACTTGCATTATAGTCTAATGAAACTGTTGAGTTCGAGAAGGCTTGAGGCAGAGTAGGCCACTGAATTCGATGAATAAAAATAGCTCTTGTATCAGTTGATGTTCCTGCAAAGGCCGGATTGAGATAAAGCGGATTTGAGTAGAACTGAGAATATTGAGCATCCTGAGCAAAACTGAAAGTAATGGTGCAAAAAGCAGCGATATGTATCCAATACTTTTTCACTAGCGAATCAAAGTTACATCTCCGACTTTGACATCATCTCTACCATCTGAATATCGGATTTCGAGCTTGTAAACATATACACCAGATGGAGCTAACTTGCTTTTATAGTATCCATCCCAGCCTTTATTTTGGGAACTGCTCTCAAAGATTAACTCTCCCCACTTATTATAAATGAACATTCTAAAACGTTCCACACCCTCTAGTCGGGGAAGGAAAACATCATTGATTGACGATGGATCACTGCTGCCATTTACTACGCCTCCTGTAGGTCCATTTAGATTGGGTGTAAATGCGTTAGGCGTTTGAACTTGCCCCCCAGAGACAGCTTCGACCTCAGCAGATCTAAATAAGGTATCTACACAGCCCAAATCATTGGTAGCTATTAAAGTGATGTCATAAAATCCTTCCTCCGTGTAAGCATGTCGTGGGTCTGCATCGGTTGAAGTGGTTCCATCACCAAAGTCCCATATATAGGTGCTTGCATTTTCACTCAGATTCTTAAAAATAGCTTCCTGATCAGGAATGTACACGACGCGAGTAGAAACCAGAAAATCTGCAAAAGGACGTGCGTAGACTGAAATATATTGTTCTTTTTCAATTTCCGAATTCTCACCCACTACATTTTCACCTCTTAGTCTAATTGTAAAATCACCTGAAGCAAAAAAGGTATGAGTAGGATTATCTGATCGTGAGATACTACCATCACCAAACTCCCATACATATTGGCCAGAAACAGCGAATTGAGAAAGATTAGTAAACTGAACAGTTAACGGGGCACAGCCCTCAAGCGTATCTGCTTGAAAGTCTAGGATTGGATCGGCGGGTAGTACGGTAACTGTCTGTGAAGATTCTGTCGTACAGAATTCATCTGTAAGCTCAAGTGTTATTTCAAAGGTTCCAAACTGATTATAGCTATGCGAGCCGGGATTAAAGCCTGAGAAAGTGTTACCATCACCAAAGTCCCAATCATATGTGATTCCTGTACCTGTAGTACTATTATTTGTAAACGACACTGTACTGTCAGGTAGTTGGAGAGTGGTTGAGGATAGAGTGAAATCTACCACTGCAGCCGGACGCAATTTTTCAACCGTCTCGTTGACAATTTCTGGATTACTTTGACAACTCGCCAGATTGGTGGTAACAAGGGTGATTTCTAAATTGATATCATTCCCTGCATTAGGTTCTCGATTATATAAAACCTGAATTTCATCATCGCCACCAGTCATTTGATTTGGAGTAGGATCAAAATTCCAGTTATAGTTCGATAAGCCCTTCTGTGTAGCTTCCAATGCTAGCACTACCTGATCACATTCGTCTGTTCTATTTATTGTGAAAGCCGCAGAGGGCTGAGGGCTTATTTGAATGTTAAACGTGTCATTGGAAATGCAAATACCAGTCTTTTCAACTTCGAGTACCATTGCATAGTTCATGATAGTAGCTGATGTGTTTAGTATTTCATAATCAAGCTCATGGAAGTCAATGTCACCACTATTTTTAACGATTGGGTACCCTGCGATAGCACCATTAATATCCATCAATGTCCAACGATAAAGATCAGGTGCAAGCGCTTGAGTACTTGGATCAACGATCATGGTACTGTTCCAAGGAGAGCAGTTCGTATTAAAAAAGTTATAGGTTGGATCATCAAAAGCCGCCTCCTCATTAGGAGAAACCCTGAACGTCTCAATCGAACTTAGTGTAATACAGCCTTCGGTGGTTTCAGCGCGGATCTGTGCTTGATAAGTTCTGGTTGTGTCATCCGGATTATCGAAAGATAATGGAGTATTGGTGTCTGTTAATGTAACGGAACTGACAAAGCCAGAAGGCGGATGAGTAACTTCTAATTGGTAGGTGGTTCCAGGAAGTGTGGGATTACTGGAGTTGTTGGTAAAGATAATTGTTTCGTTTGGGCAAATGTCACTCGTTGCATCGTGCGAAAGTTGCGCATCAGGATTATCATTAATTGTTACAGTTTGAGTGATTATATCCGAACATCCTCCTTTTTCAGTTGTCATGCGTAGTGCCACCGTATACGTACCAGCCATTGATGATCCTGGTTCTACACCAGTAACTATGTTGGTCCCATCAAGGTACCAATCAAAGTTCGAGTTGTCTGTTTGCACTAATTCAACATTGAATGTGCCATCATAGCTAAAATCCCATTCGTACAGATTTACTTCGTCATTATTTACTTGGGTAGTAAGACTACTTATTGGATCTGAAATGGCACTAAATGTAGTTCTGGATCCTTCACAAACTGCATTTGTGTTGAAATCCGGCTGTGGCCTTCCATAAACGAAGACTGTATCTTGTGCTTCACTACCACACAGAGTTGAAGTGTTTCTGGCTACTAATCTTACTATGGTAAACGATTCTACAGAGAAGTCTCTTGTAAAATCAGGCACCGGATCGGGAAGGAAGGAACCGTCCGTTGGCTGAGTGCTGATGAGTGCATTGCCTTCATCGTAAAATTCAAATCTAAACTCTGTATTGGGCTGATCTACAGTATTGTCTCTAAAACCGACAGTAAAAACATCTGTTCCTGTTTGACAATAATTGGGATCAATGATGGAGGTGAAAGATGCATCATAAAAGTCAAAATTTGCCACTGCATCTGGTGAAAGGGTAACAATATCCTCATAAACCACATCACAAACTCCATCAGCATTTGCATCTGAGGCAGTTAGTCGTACGAGTTTATCTCCTCCGCTGTTAAATGCAAAGGTTGGGTTTTCAGCATTAGATGTGCCAGCAAGAGGATCTGAATCAGCTGGACCATCAAAAAATTGCCAAAAGTAGGTATAGGGTCCTCCCGTTGTTTGATTATCAAAGTAGATATTTGAATTGATGCAGAATTCTGCTGGTGTAGCACCCCCAGGGCCATCTTCTCTTGCAATATATGATGGGTTAGGAGGGGGTATTATTTCAATAATCAACGTTTCTGAAACCGCATCTTCATAATTTGGATCAATGGGATCACCGTTGTAAGGATTACATGTATTCCAATTGAATAATGTGACTTCAAAAGTGGTTCCGATAATATTTGCTGCATTGGCTGGTGCTGAAAGTGGAAAGGTTGAATGGATGGGTTCATCCGCTGGGAAAGGTACTTCTTCAACAGGTCCAAAATACCCAGCAGTGATCATAACAGCTCCCGTACCACGAGTTTGTGGAGTATTGAGATTACCTGCGTTATCAGTTACGGTTACTATACCTCCATCATCTAAAGTTAAATCTCTTAATCTTCCCACCGCTGGTGCTGGATCTGAGCCATAGACGAATTGCACCCATCTAGATATTTGATTCGGATTGTCAGGGTTGTCATTGATGTTGCAGTTGAAGGTGCTGGCATCATCGAAAATCACATTGGCTAATTCTGTATTTTCACATAAATTATATTGACCCGGGTCAAAAGCGATGACACCTCCGTTTTCATCGTCCAAATTCCATGATGGAACAATTTGTGTTTGTTCTGAAGTTTCACACATATCCCCGGCAACTATAATGAACGCTTGTGCTTCAAAAAAGCATTCGGGACCGGTATCTGGATAGGAATAAGGAGTGGCTGTCGCTTGATAAGTTCTGTCACCATTCGAAACAGTAAGCCCAGCACCTGTCACAGTTTCCGTTGTGTTTGCAGGATCGTTCCAGATAAATTGTATTTCAATATCTGCCGGATTTTGAGGTGCGTTGAATGTATATGTGACTGTAAACGTATTCACTGTCACAGGAGCACAAGTACCATCTGCGCTGAAGTCAACGCTTATTGTGGTACTTAGCAAACTACATTGAGTGTGTCCATGCAGTCCAACCAAGGCTAACAGAAAGGTGATTAAAAGCCTGGTGATCATATTGACTGAATATAATTATTCAAAGATATGATTTAATCATTCGAATATCAATATAAAGCTGGAATCAGAAATTTATTGTACGACTACTAGATTTTATCTTTTACGACTTTCATCAAGCGCCCTGCAAAAACAAATTGATTTAACTCTTTTACATCAGAGTCTCCAATTTCATCTTTTGTTCCACTCCACAAGACATGCCCCTCATGCATGAAGTTTACTTTGTCTCCTATCTCCAATACTGAATTCATATCATGAGATACAACCACAGTGGTGATATTGTACTCATCTGTTATATCCTTAATTAGGTTATCAATTTTGATAGCAGTTTGAGGATCAAGGCCTGAGTTGGGTTCATCACAAAAAAGGTAGTTGGGCCTGGTTACAATCGCACGTGCTATACCTACACGTTTCTTCATACCCCCGGAAATTTCAGAGGGCATTTTCTTATTTACATTCTCAAGGCCCACTCTTTCCAGACAAAAGTTGACTCTTTCTAATTTCTCTTCCGGCGATTGCTTCGTTAAGACATCAAGCGGAAACATGACATTTTGTTCAACTGTCTGGCTGTCAAATAATGCACCTCCCTGAAAAAGCATGCCCATTTCCCTCCGTATCTCTGTTTGTAGTTCTTTATCTGCTCTGGTAAACTCTCTATTGTCATAAGAGACATCCCCATTGTCAGGTTTTATCAATCCAACAATACATTTAAGCAGGACGCTTTTACCTGTACCACTGGCGCCAATAATCATATTTGTCTTACCTTTTTCAAAAAGCATATTTATCTCATGTAAGACTTTCTTATCACTAAATGATTTAGATATGTTAGATACTTCAATCATGCAGTTAATAGAGGGGCTAAGAGATAAGCTAAAAGGAAATCTGCAGCTAGCACTGCGATACAACTATTGGTGACAGCACTTGTAGATGATTGGCCAACTTCTAGTGCTCCACCTCGAGTAAAAAAACCCTGGTAAGCAGAAATTGCGGCAACTAAGAAGCCATACACGATTGCTTTAATCATAGCGAAAACAACCGTGAACGGAATAAATTCAATTTGGATACCGATCAGATAATCGGTTCCGGAAATGACCCCTGTTGCTAATGATGTAAGGTATCCACTGTAAATGGAGATAAAAGCCGATAATATTACAAGTACTGGGAACATTAGAACAGAAGCCAATATTTTTGGAAAAACCAGGTAGGAGGTTGCATTGATTCCCATCACTTCCAAAGCATCAATTTGCTCGGTTATTCTCATGGTACCTAACTCACCCGCGATATTGGATCCTACCTTTCCTGCATACACAATTGCTGTAATGGTCGGAGCAAGTTCGAGGAGTGTCATGTCGCGAACCACCCAGGCTATTGTACTGTCAGGGATAAGTGGAGAGACCAAATTATAGGCTGTTTGTACCGTAGTAACCGCCCCGATAAATGCGGAAACAATAGCCACAATAAACACGGAGTTAAATCCTACCTTAATACTTTCATCAACCACACGGGTCACATACGTGGCAAAAGCTTCTCTTCGAACGAATAGTTGTCCAATGAATATGATGAATTTTCCTAAGCTCTTCATGTATTGCGTTCGATGCAAGTGTTAGATTTGTCAAACATAACACCTTATGGAATAACCGAAAAGTTTAAAATGAATAATTCAGAGAGATTAGTAGTAGTAACAGGTGGAACCAAAGGAATTGGGAAAGCGATTATCCAAAGGTTTGCCGAAGATGGGTTCCCAATAGCTACTTGTGCGAGGAATGAACATGATCTAACAGTTTTACGTGAAGAGATCCATAAGGAGTACAATCAATTGATTCATACCTATTCAGCCGACCTATCTAAAAAGGAGGGAGTAAAGGACTTTATCGAGTTTATTCGTATGATTGGCCAGCCTGTTGAAATTTTGATCAACAATACAGGGGTTTTTATACCCGGCTTGGTGCATGAAGAAGAAGATGGTGTTCTTGAAAAAATGATGAATACTAATTTATATAGTGCTTATCATGTTTCGCGTGGCGTTATCCCGCAAATGAAGAAAGATCGTAGCGGACATATATTCAATCTATGTTCAGTAGCGAGTATGAAAGCATATCCTAATGGGGGATCATACAGCATATCAAAATTTGCATTATATGGGTTATCCCAAGCTTTGAGAGAAGAGTTGAAGGAGTTTGATATCCGTGTCACTTCTATATTAGCCGGGGCGGTGAGAACACCTAGCTGGGATGGGGTGGAATTACCCGAGGAACGATTTATGAAACCATCCGATATAGCTGAAACCATCCATACGACTTATCGGTTGAGTGAGCGTACCGTAGTAGAAGATATCGTATTAAGACCGCAACTAGGAGACATATGATTCATACGTATTGTAATAGCCTTACTGATTATTCAAGAAGAAAAACGCGAGAAGTTTTTATTGGAGATGTTCCATTAGGAGGAAACAACCCCATAAGAGTTCAATCCATGACCACCGTGGATACAATGGATACGATGGGATCAGTGGAACAAGTACTACGAATGGTTGAGTCCGGCTGTGAATACGTGAGAATCACCGCTCCGAGCATCAAGGAAGCACAGAACCTGGAAGAAATAAAGAATGAGTTACGAAAGCGAGGTTGTGATGTGCCTTTGGTTGCGGACATTCATTTCACTCCTAATGCAGCAGAATTAGCAGCTAAAATTGTTGAGAAGGTGCGAGTGAATCCCGGCAACTATGCTGATAAGAAGAAATTTGAGCAGATCGAATATACGGATCAGGCGTATGCAGATGAATTGAGGAGAATCGAAGATAAATTTTCGCCGCTGGTTGAAATTTGTAAAGCCAATAAGACTGCTATGCGAATTGGAACCAATCATGGTTCACTCTCTGACCGGATTATGAGTAGGTATGGGGACACCCCGCTGGGGATGGTAGAATCTGCATTGGAATTTATCCGGATCTGTGAAGCGATGGATTATAAAGACCTGGTGATCTCTATGAAAAGTAGCAATCCTCAGGTGATGGTTCAAGCCTATCGATTATTGGTTAATAAACTGGATGAAGAAGGTCTTGAACCTTATCCATTGCATTTGGGAGTAACGGAAGCCGGGGAGGCAGAGGACGGCCGAATTAAGTCTGCTGTTGGAATAGGAACATTGCTTGAAGATGGATTAGGAGATACGGTTCGTGTCTCACTAACAGAGGAGCCTGAGGTGGAAGCTCCCGTAGCTCAGATCATGGTTGATCGTCTACAATTCAAGGCTCAGCAAGAAATAATAGAACCAGCCAATGGCTGGCCAATTAACCCCTTTGAGTATCACAGAAGAACGACAAGTGAAGTACTCAATTTTGGTAATGAAAATGTGCCGAGGGTGATCGCAGATTTTTCTAAAAAGTCAAAGATCGAACTGAAGGATTTGAAGTCGATTGGTCATTCTTATTTACCTGAGTTAGACAAGTGGGGGATGAACGATCTAGGGGCAGACTACATTTATACAGGATCAAATCCAATCCAGTTTATGCTTCCCAATGGTCTGAAAGAGGTCATGGACTATGATGTATGGAAATCTTGTAGTGATCAAGTAAATAAGTTTCCATTAATAACTGATTTACAAAGTGTTGAAGATCTTAATGAGAAGTTAAACTTCATATTAGTTGATACGGACCATTACGACCAAACAATCTTTTGTTTTGTGGAAAAAAGTGCCAATTCAGTGCTTGTACTGCATTCTGAACAGGCTCACGCCATTGCAAGTATCCGAAGGTTTGTAGTAGAGCTATTAAATCAAAATATCCAGGTACCTGTGGTCTTGCAACAGTCATATCCTGATCTTTCTGAAGACGAATTAATGATCTATGCCTCTACTGATGCGGGTACTTTATACATTGACGGGATTGGGGATGGGATCATGCTTTCACCTGAGAAAACTCCTTCAGTCGAGCAGTTGAAATTGTATAACAATACGGCCTTCGGAATCCTACAGGCGGCTCGTACCCGGATTACAAAAACGGAATATATCTCATGTCCATCTTGTGGTCGAACGCTCTTTGATTTACAGGAAACCACCGCCATGATTCGTAAGCGAACTGATCATTTGAAAGGTGTTAAGATCGGTATTATGGGATGCATTGTAAATGGTCCCGGTGAAATGGCAGATGCTGACTTTGGGTATGTCGGTTCCGGCAAAGGAAAGATCACACTTTACAAAGGGCAGGAGGTTATCAAGCGAGGTGTTCCTTCCGAGCAAGCACTGGACCAACTCATCGAGTTGATTAAGGAACACGGGCGGTGGGTAGAGCCGGAAGGCGTGGAAGCGTAAATATTATTCAAGTTTTAGATCTGACTATTTTGATTGAATCCCTTTACTATTAGCCAAATTCCAAGAAAAACTTCGTTCAATCCTAATGGCATCATGATCATCATTCCTCCTGCTGAGGTGCCAAAGATGTTTGCTGTGATTTCAATAAATAGTAGGGTTACCGCCAGGAAGCCCCATGATGCAATCCATTTTGGAATAAGCCTCGAATAAAACAATAAACCATAAAGAGACCAGGCACCAAGACAATAGATCAATAGGCTGATATTTTGAATATTACCTCTTATATTTCTTAAATAATACGCTAAGGATTCAAGATTAGATGTTTCAGCAATGGTAGCATCTCCAATTTCACTTCCTATTTTTAGTAACCCAAGCAATAAAATTCCACTAATCATAAAGCCAACCAGTTCAGTCAGTCGTTGACCAGCATACCACAGAGCTACTCGCTCACTGAATCGTTTCAATACAGGAAAGAATAAAATTGCAATTGCAAAAACAGATGCACCACAAAGTAGATCTAATAGCATTGCACCCCTTACCAGATTTTCATTGTCAGAGAGCTCGTTGAGATAATTGGTTGAATATAAGATAGGTTCCAGAATGACACTGTAACTAAGTACTGCAGCGACCATTTGAACGATATATAAAACTCCAATGATCTTTGCTGTTTTGTTGATACTCATCCGATTAGCTTTTAGTATAAAGTATTGATGAGCAAAACGCTGGCATAGTTGCTTTAAGCTTACAATTTTTTATGGATACATTCAGAACTTAAGCCAGGGAATATAAGTGACGTGCTTACGACAAAGGGTTTAAGACAACCATTGACGAGGCTCAACAATTTTTGATCTTTATAGGAAAGCGGTAAATTGATTAGGTTCTTAAAAACATAATATCACCAATGCCAACCAAAAAGATCTGGAAGAAAGTTCTCGATGATGCTTCAAAGTTGAAAGATGATCGGGTAATGACCGTTACCGCTGGCCACAAAAGTTTTTGTCTTACACGCCATAAAGGAAAATTTGGATGTCTGGATAACAAATGCCCACATCAAGGCGGACCCTTAGGTGAAGGATCCATCGAGAATGGCTTGCTAAGGTGCCCATGGCATGGGTGGGATTATGATCCGATTTCAGGGAAGGCTCCCGGATTTGACGATGGGGTAGAATCATTCCCAGTGGAAGTACGTGATGATGGAGTCTATGTAGAAATAGTGGAGGAGGAATCTAAAGAGCGCACCGTATCCGATGTAATGATCGAAACCATGGTCAATGCAGGCGTTACACATGCCTTTGGGATGGTAGGTCACTCAAATCTTGGCGTTGCAGACGCAATGAGACGTCAGGAGGAATTAGGTAAGCTAAAGTTTATCGGAATTAGACATGAAGGTGCAGCTGCATTTGCAGCTTCAGCTTATGGAAAAATTACAGGGAAGCCTGCTGCGTGTTTTGGTATTGCTGGACCAGGAGCTACCAATATGTTTACCGGAATGTGGGACGCAAAAAATGATCGCGCACCCTTATTAGCACTTTCAGGTCAGGTGCAAACACAGGTAGTTGGTACCGGAGCATTTCAAGAAGTGGATTTGGTTTCAGCTTTCGAGTCAGTAGCTGATTTTAACCATCGTGCACAATCGGATAGTAAGCACTCAGAATTGATGGCCCTCGCGGTAAAGCATGCTATAGTAAATAGAGAAGTTTCTCACATCACCTTCCCAGATGATGTTCAGGTGATCAGTTCGGATAGTCAAGCAGGTTCACTTGAGAACAGAATAGCTGATCATAAGATCATTCCACCCAAAGAGGTGATTGATGAGGCGATTACTAAAATCAAAGCTTCCCAACGACCAGTAATAATCGTTGGTCATGGTGCCCGATTTGAGATGGAGGCAATTACTGCGCTTGCCGAGCAATTGAACAGTCCAGTTCTTACAACCTTCAAAGGAAAAGGGCTTATTTCTGATGGTCATCCGTTGGGATGTGGTGTGCTGGGAAGGAGCGGTACTCCAATAGCATCCTATTTTATGAATGAGGCAGACTTGCTGCTTGTATTTGGAGCTTCCTTTTCCAATCATACGGGTATTACCTCCAAGATACCAACCATTCAAGTTGATTTCGATAGACTAGCATTGGCAAAGTTTCATGCGATCGATGTTCCGGTTTGGGGTGAATTAGGAGAAACTGCCCGTATCTTCAATAATCATCTAGAGTCCATTAAAACAGAGTTTGAAGACCGAAGGCCAGCAATCAAGGAGCGTTGGGCAATATGGCGAGAAGAGAAAGCCAAACGTCTAAAGGAATCGAATAATAATGGCCTTAGCTCAATTGCAGTATTTGAAGCAATGAACAAGCACATTCCCGCTGATGCTGCCATAGCGGTGGACGTGGGTAATAATACTTACAGTTTCGGTCGCTACTTTGAATGTAAAAATCAATCGGTGGTAATGTCAGGTTATCTTGGTTCCATTGGTTTTGGTTACCCGGCTTCCATGGGTCTTTGGGCGGCTGTTGGACACGAAAGACCTATCGTGGCAGTAACCGGAGATGGTGGTTTCGGACAGTATCCAATGGAGATCACTACAGCTGTAAAATACAACATGCCGATAAAGCATATTTTGCTAAACAATAACGAACTTGGAAAAATATCCAAAGAACAGCGTGCAGTAGAGTTTGATGTATGGAAAACAAGCTTACAAAATCCCAATTTCGCAGAATTTGTCAACAGCTGTGGTGCACTTGGTATTCGCGTGACAAAAGAAGAAGAACTAGATGATGCATTTGAGCAATTGCTTGCCCACGATGGACCTGGGACAATAGAAATTATGACTGACGCATTATTAATCTAATATGTTTCAGTCATTCACCATATTGCTTAGCCTCGCCGGTCTCCTTAGCTATATCAACCATAAGTTTATAAAGCTGCCCAGTACTATAGGAATGACTATGCTCGCTATTATCATGGCTATTCCTTTAGGGTTGCTAGAAGTATTTAGTCCAGACCTATTTCATCAGACCTGTACCATTGTCACAACACTGGATTTCAAGACGTTACTTTTTGATGTGATGCTCAGTCTGCTACTATTTGCCGGAGCATTGAATTTGCAGGTGCGAGATCTCTCGATGGAACGTAAATCAATCCTGTCTTTTGCGACGCTTGGCGTATTGATCTCAACTGCCTTGATTGGCTTTTTTATCTATTGGACCACTTCTTTGATTGGTATTGAGCTTCCTCTTGGCTATGCATTGATCTTTGGTGCATTGATTTCACCGACAGATCCAATAGCGGCACTAGCTATATTGAAAGAGCTCGGGGTAAAGAAGTCTTTGGAAAGTAAGATCGCAGGGGAATCGCTTTTCAATGATGGCATTGGCGTTGTGGTCTTTGTGTCATTGGTCAATATCTTCACTATGAGTGAAGAGGGAGTTGGTTTTGCTGAAGTGGTCAGCGTTTTTGCTGAAGAAGCAATAGGCGGAATGGTTGTAGGAGTACTACTCGGGCTTATTGGATTTCAATTGCTCAAGTCTATTTCAGATGAGCCTAAAATAGACATTATGCTTACGCTGGTGATATCAATGGGTGGCTATGCATTGTGTGCAGCGCTTGGGGTGTCAGGTCCGTTGGCAATGGTATTTGCTGCATTGATAATTGGTGAAAAACTAAGAGGAAGCCTTGCGTTTTCTTCTGAAGGAAAGAAGGAAATGAATGTTTTCTGGGAGGTGTTGGATGAAATTCTTAATGCCGTTCTCTTTGTTCTTATTGGATTGGAGGTTCTGATACTTTCGTTTGAATGGAATTTTTTACTGGTTAGCGCTCTGGCAGTACCTCTTGTATTACTAGCCAGGTATATTACTGTGTTGGTGCTTTCTAGACTATTTCCAGATAAAGAAGATTCAAACCCAGATGCTACTTCCAAAATTCTTACTTGGGGTGGTTTACGAGGCGCAATCTCTGTGGCATTGGCGCTTTCACTTGATCCTTCACCATATCGGGAGTTTATCCTTTTTGTCACCTATTCCGTGGTGGTATTCTCTATTCTGGTACAAGGCTTAACCATTAAAGGAGTTGCAGAGAAATTAAAACTGACAGTAAAATGAGAAAAATACTGTTTTACATCATGCTCTTTCCTGTGATAATCTTTGCGCAAATGAAGGAAAGCGGTGTAGCTCCTGGAGCCAGCATGGTGCTAGGCGAACATACTGGAGTGAATCTTCGATTTCATTATTTCCCCAGTCATAAAATGTGCTTTGGTTTTGAGAGTAACCTTTTCCCAAAGTCAGGGCATTCGCTTTCTGAAGGAATGGAAATTACATTCAATGGTCACTTTATTTTCGAGATGTCTGAACACTGGGGTCTTTATCCACTGTTAGGTGCTGGTTGGAAAAATTTGAAAAATGAATCTGGATTTAGAGCATTGACAGGCGCGGGTGTTCATGGAAACTATGGAAGGTTAGCACCATATGTAGAGTACATATATAGCAGTGGGTTTGAACCAGAAGGAATTTTTATTGTCGGTACATTTTTCACATTTAAAATAGGCAAAGAATAGACTATGATTGACTTTCAGCATTTAAATATCCCTGTTAAGATTGCCTCATTTAGCGATTTGGCTCAGAAGGAACCGACTCATGCACAAGTCTTGGGCACAGATTTGGTTATTATTAGATACGGCGAGGAAGCCTCAGTCCTTTATGGAAGGTGTCATCATCGGGGGGCCTTGCTGGCAGATGGATTCATCGATGGGAAGAACCTGATCTGCGGAGTTCACAACTGGGACTATCGATATGATACAGGTGTTAGCGCTTATGCACCAGATGAAAGGCTCAAGAAGTTCAATCATAGCATCAAAGATGGAGGTCTTTATATCGATCAGGCTGAGATTGAGGAATTTGAAGACAAAGAGGTTCCGCCTCGATTCAATGAGGATGAATACCTGGGCAAGTATCAGGACACGCACCCAGAAGCACCTGAGCCTTACAATGCGTACATCCAATCACTAGCTAAGAATGGCTTGAAAGAGTTTGGTCATCATGGACAAACTACAGCCATGGGAGTAGAACGTGATTTGCTCCCCAACTGGAACGACATCCAGTTTTTACCAGCTCAGCTGAGCAGAAAGCCATTATTGGATGAAGATGACATAGACACTTCAGTCATCATTGGTCCAAAGGCTAAAAAGCCACTCAAATTAGATATTCCACTATTTGTATCAGACATGTCTTTTGGTGCACTCTCGAGGGAAGCTAAAATCGCTTTGTCTAAAGGAGCCGAGATGGCGGGAACAGGTATTTGTTCCGGAGAAGGAGGAATGCTGGAAGACGAGCAAAAAGAAAACTCGAAATACTTGTATGAACTAGCTTCGGCTAAGTTTGGCTTTTCGTGGGATAAGATGAAGAAAGTACAAGCCTTTCACTTTAAAGGAGGACAAGGGGCTAAGACGGGGACCGGCGGGCATTTACCAGGACACAAAGTAGTGGGAGAGATAGCTGAGGTTCGCGGACTAAGCGAGGGTACTTCAGCTATTAGCCCTGCAACATTTACAGATATAAAGACCGCCAAGGAATTTGCAGCTTTTGCAGATACAGTACGTGAGGAAAGTGGAGGTGTTCCTATTGGCTTTAAGATTGCTGCTTCTCGCATTGAGGAAGACATAGATTTTGCTCTGGATTCGGGTGTGGATTATATCATTTTGGATGGACGAGGAGGAGGAACCGGTGCGGCTCCCATTGTGCTGAGAAACCACATCAACGTGCCAACTATTCCTGCATTGGCGAGGGCCAGAAAACACCTGGATAAGGTAGGAGCAGAAGGGATTAGCCTGGTTATTACGGGTGGATTACGTGTTCCGTCTGATTTTGCGAAAGCCATGGCGATGGGTGCTGATGCAATTGCCGTTTCAAATTCCGCGTTGCAGGCCATCGGGTGCCTGGGTATGCGGGCCTGTCATACTGACAATTGTCCGGTAGGAATAGCTACGCAAAAACAAAATCTGAGGTCAAGACTAATAATAGAAAAATCAGCTGAGCGCCTAGCAAATTATTTCACTGCATCAGCCAACTTAATGAAAGTAATTAGTCGTGCTGTCGGGCATGATAGCTTATCCAAGCTGAGCATGGAAGATTTATCGACCTTCGATCGCGACATGCATCATTTAACAGGAATTCAATACGCCGGTGTGAAATCATGATACAAGTTATAGATGCATTTTTGGGAATACTCGCACTCTACCTCATTTTGGGATTAGCTTTTAGTATATACTTCTATGCGAGAGGGGCATCCAAAATTGATGAAGGAACTAAGGGAACACCCTGGCATTTTAAATTGATCATTTTACCAGGCGTGGTGCTTTTATGGCCAAGCCTGTTCATCAAACTTTTCAAAAGACATGACTAAAAACCTGCGCAAGAGGCACTTGATTGTATGGATCATCATTGTTATAGTAATATCCTTTTTGATGATAACCGCACGAATGAATGCACCTGTTTTTAAGGGAGATCAACCAATAGAACAAGAGAGCCCATGAGTGTTTCCTACACGTCCATACTTTGGAACAAGAATAAGAAGCGGTATGATCTGGCCATATTAATAGTCATTGTACTTTTTATCGCCTCCTTCACTATTCTGAATTTGGTTACGAATCCTGAGGTCACATTCGAGACAAACCTGATTCGGTCATTCGGTTGGCTGTCTATTTTGCTTCTGCATGTAATTCTCATCATCGGTCCGCTCGCGCGTTTGAATTCTAAATTCAACATCATTTTGTATAATCGGAGACACCTGGGTGTCACGATGTTCTTGATGGGACTCATTCACGGCGGATTTAGCATCCTTCAGTTTCATTCACTGGGGAATATGAACCCGATCCGATCGGTGTTTTTATCCAACCTGAAATATGATTCGCTGATGTACTTCCCTTTTCAAACGTTGGGCTTTTTTGGTCTCATTATTCTTGCATTAATGGCTGTAAGCAGCCATGATTTCTGGTTAAAAAACCTTGGGGTTAAGACTTGGAAAGCACTTCACATGCTAGTATACGTGGCATATGGGCTATTGATTATGCACATCTTATTGGGTGCACTTCAAAATGAAACAAGCCCGGTCATCTTTGGTATTGTAGTAGTAGGATTTGTCTTGGTTGCGGGACTACATATAAAAGCTGGCCTGAAGGAGCGAGGGTTAGACAAAGAGATCAGCTCGCATAAGGTCTACATCCCGGTTTGCACAGTAAATGAGATTGAAGAAGACCGTGCAAAGATATTTACCTTAAGTGGGGAGCGAGTTGCAATATTCAAGTACAACAATAAGATATCTGCCATTAACAATGTATGCAGACATCAGGGAGGGCCACTTGGAGAAGGAAAGGTAATAGATGGGTGTGTCACCTGCCCATGGCATGGCTATCAGTATCTGCCAGGGAATGGTCAATCTCCACCACCATTCACGGAGAAAGTAGAAACATATAGGTTGAAACTGGAGGGAGACTTGGTGATGATTGATCCTAGACCCAATGAACCTGGGACAGAAGTAGAACCAATAATGCTATGAAAGACGACTTTTATATAGGCTGGAGCAATGAAGCTCCCCAAAGCCACACATCAAAAGCAAAGCTCTTTTTTGTAGGGGTATTGATCGGTATGGTATCCATTGGTGTGATTTATGTAAAAAACCAACATGGATACATCGATAGTATTTACGATTATGGTATCATTCAAGAATTTTCCGGCTATTTGGTGAAAGATCCGATCTGGGGATTGAGAGTAGAAGAAGATGGTAAGATCAAGACAATTCCCTTGGTAGGTTTTGGAAAAATGGGGCCTGACCGGACACTTTCTAAGATGATGGAGACTCATGAGCTGAAGGAAGGAACCATGGTCACGCTCAGAGGTATGGTATTTCATTATCAGGATAAATATTGGATGGAGCTAACGGAAAGAGAAAATAGTCTTGTTTCAGCAGGTAGCCAGACGATGGTTGATCGAAATATAAGAATGATAGGTTATAAAGAACTAGAGGGTGAAATTGTAGATCCTAAATGTTTCTTTGGGGTAATGAATCCAGCAGTAAAAGCTGTTCATAGAAGTTGTGCCATTCGTTGTATTTCGGGTGGTATGCCACCGCTTTTAGCTATTCGTGAGAATGGCATATTTGTAGATTACTATTTTCTACATGGCAAAGAGATGGAATCCATTGCAGACCAGATTTTACCCTATGTAGGCGTTCCTGTAAAAGTCTCTGGAGTAGCTGCAATTTATGATGACTGGAAATCTCTCATAATCGATGTGTCCTCGCTCACTTTGAATAAAGAAAGCGAGACCTCAGCCATCGCCTTTTGTTACTAAGGGATTAAATTCACTATAATAAGACCTATTTAGAATTTAACTTGTTTGGGAGTGGACGCAGAGAGGTTAGATGTGTATCACAGAGACGGAATAGCCATCAATGGATATGACGTTGTAGCTTATTTCACAAAGAATCAAGCAATCAAAGGTCAGGCGAAGTACGCGTGCCTTTGGCGCAAGGTGATGTGGCAATTTAGCAGCGAGGGGCATTTGCAAATGTTTAGCGAAAATCCTGAAAAATATGTACCTCAATACGGTGGATTTTGCGCATTTGGTATGTCCAACGGATACAAAGCAAAAACTAAATCAGAATCTTTTTCCATTATTGACGGAAAGCTTTATCTCAACTTCGCCAATTATGTGAAAAGACGGTGGACGGAAAAGCATAAAGAGCACATTCTGTCTGCCAATCACCAATGGGATAAGACCAAAGAATCAATTCCAATCAAAGCTCATCCAATACCAATCTGGTGGAAATACAAGCTTTTGAAGCTCATAGGTAAGGATTTGTTTGACTGATGCATGCAACTCCTCAAAACCTGCAGGGTCTTTATTAAAACCTTAACCATATGTCTGTATCTTTTTCTACCATAGCTTCCTTATTTGCCGGGTTACTAGGCTTTATTGTCTTGCTCTTTTTTCTTGGAAGCCAAAGAAGATCTCAACATAGATTTCTTATTTACTTTCTGTTGATATTAATCTACCTGCAGGTGTATTCTTTCACCTTTCATTCAGGATTGATGTTAAAATTTCCTGCTATTTTGAATACAAACATTCCGCTGGTTTTTCTTCTAGGACCTTTTCTGTATACCTATATATGTCACTTGCAGCAGAAAGCTCTTTCGAAAATATCGCTGGCGTTTCATTTGATGCCTTTCATCTTCGTTGCTCTATATTTTTTTAATTTTTACTTGCAGGAGGAGGGCTATAAATTCAATATTTTAGCAAATGAGATAGGAGCAGAATTGGTGACCAAACCGTACAATAAAAGCTTCCAATCCGATCCTTGGAATTTGAATGGATGGATTGTCGTTGAAATTCAATGTTTACACTTATTTGTCTATGGCATCTTATCGTATCTAAGTTTAAGAAAATCTGAAATACGATCGAAATGGCTTTTGCTGCTAACTTTTGGTTTGATCTTAGCTGCTATGATTTTGTTTTTCACTCAAGGAGGAGTGATTAACGGTGTACGTTTTTTAGGCACATTCCTGCCAAAGCCTTCTAATGATTTATTTGCTGCCATTTTACTTTATGTTGCTGCCATTTATTTGATCATAAACCCCAAAGCTTTCATAAAGTATATTCCAAAGTATAGAAAGTCTTCCCTCGATGAAGATTGGAGAAAGCGGAAAGCAGAAGCTCTACTTACCACACTTGAGAAGAATAAACTCTACCTTAATACCAACCTTTCACTTCAACTTGTCGCAGACGTAATGGGAATAAAGAAACACCACTTATCTCAAGTAATCAATCAGGAACTTGGGTGTACATTTTTTGAACTCATAAATCGATACAGAATCAAAGAGGCCAGACATGTCTTGAGTCAGGAAGAAGATTGTAAAATGGAAGCCTTGGCATATCAGTTAGGATATAGATCAAAGTCTGCTTTTTTTAATGCTTTCAAAAAAGAGACAAGTCAGACACCCGGCCAGTTTGCCAGAGGTATTTAGTTTTTCCCGTTCCGTAAAAACCCAATTTTTCAGGATCTGTTCATTAAGGCTTACAGTGTGCCGTATCTATGTCTTATGAAAAGGACATTTTTATTGATTGCATTACTTGCTCAAGGACTAGCAGGTTGCACACAACTCACGCCAACAGAACAGATGATTAAAGATTTGGATTATCTGAATAAAAAGATCCAAAGACAATTCGATTCATTCACACCCATTGTAAAGGATAATTTTCAATCTGAAATAGCGACGATAAAATCAAACCTTAGTAACCTAAAACCATACGAATTTCCGTGTGAAATCATGCGCGTGCTTTCCATGCTAAAAGATGGGCACACGGAATTAAACATAGGACAATTGAAGGTGGGGTTTCATAGATTGCCATTGCTTTTATACAATTATGAAGGAGACTTTCGCGTGGTTGGAGCACATGAGAATTATGCAGAGTTGTTGGGAGCTAAAATTGTTTCAATATCTGATACGCCAATCGATGAGGTTTTTGCCACGCTCAAGAAACGAATGTCTGCCGACAATGACAAGGAATATCTGCATGCGGGCCCAGGCTATTTGATACTTACAGAGCTTTTGGCTTGTATGTCTATTACAAATGATCCGCAGAAGGCACGAGTTTCGTTTGAATCAACGAATGGAGATCTCATCCAAAAAAACTTTGAAGGATTAACTGCTGAAGAATACCAAAATGGCAATTGGAGGTACGCTAGAGAGAGCGAACCTCCGCTATATCTAAGCAATAGAAAAGACAGTTACTGGTATCATTGGTTAGCCAAGGAAGGTGTTATGTATGTTCATATATCACGATTGAATAATCAAAAAGGGACTTCATCCATTAAGAAATTCACTTCCACACTATTTGAAGAAGTAGACCAAAAGAGGCCTTTCAAGCTGATCATAGACGTTAGGCTAAACAACGGCGGAAATTATAACCTTAGCAGACCGATCGTAGAGGCTATTAAAGAAAGGGAGTGGTTGAATCAAAAAGGAAAGTTGTGGATGATCACAGGAAGACGAACCTTTTCTGCAGCAAGCGCAATGGCCATATTTCTCATTAAAGAGACTGAAGTTACACTTATAGGTGAATCAGGACGAACACATCCCAATCAAGCTGATAACAATGAATACATGAGTCTTCCATACTCTGATTACCTGATTGAATATACCACTAAGATTAAAAAACACTGGCCCGAAAGGCCTCAGCTTACTATGATCCCTGTGGACATTGAAATTCTACCAGATTTTGAGTCGTATCGGCAGGGAAGAGGTATAGTAATGGAATATATTCTTAAGCAGTAAAACGTGATAAATGAGTCACAGTCCTCTTTTGTCTTGACTCATGTCTTCACCTCTGCATATCCTTCTGTTTCAGTAAGCGCTTTATTTATGTCATGGACGATAATATCCAATTCTTCACATGCTTGATTAAGGATTTTGATGAGTTCATATTGCTCCGGATTATTTGTAAAGTCCATTTGGTTCAAGATATTAAGTGTGCCCATAACTTTTGCCAATGGAGCTCTTAGCTCATGTGAATTTTTAAATGAATATACCTGAAATTGGACCATTTGATCCAATATTTTCTTGGTACGCTTATCAAGAACATTTTCAAGGTTTTTATTGATAATGGTTATCTCTTTATTAGCAAGCACAAGCTCACGCGCCTGTTTCTCAATCTTCAGTTTTTTATCAAGCAGCTCTGTTGTGAATTTTTCATTCATCCTTTTAAAAAAGATCATAGCTGTTATAAAAATACAATATGCTGCTATAGCAATTGCACCAAAGCCAGGGTAGTTCCTAGAATCAAATCCCATTTCATAATAACCAACACCGGCTACTTTATGGATAAAATCGAAAAGGACCAATGGTATCAAGCTGCTGAGTATACCAATGGTCATATAGAATTTTTCTTTAAAGCTAAAAATCAGAATAGGTATAATTGAAGTAGCCAGAATGAATAGCCGAGTCATGTAATACATCGCTTCATCAATCTGAGTAATATCAAAAAGCTTATTGTTTATGGATACGTAAAAGGGAAAGACAGAACACATTAATGTCAACAGAAGACGACTTGCTGTTGACCATCCTATACGATTTAAAATGAAGATTCCTGAGAAGGCGGCAATATTTCCAAATAGCAGCTTTTGATTAAAAAAAGTAAAGCCGCTGTTTTTATAATTGAATAGGTATAAGCCTAACAAAATTAAGAAAGTGATGAAAACAAGGCGATTGGTAAAAGTGATGTGTCTGGCTTTATTCGAGTCAAAAACTTGCTCTACTCCATTATGTGAAATGAAATCCCAAAGTTTTTGAAGCTTACTAACCATTAAGTATAAGATAAGTGAATTAATTGAACTTAATAATGATGAATTTGTTTCACAAATAATAATTCGAACAATAATACTGACAGGGCTCTTACTCAAATGATTAAATGTGGTTTACAAATTCTGTAAAAACCTCCTTGTGTCTGTCAAGATTTAAATCCGGCGATACCGAAACCCGAGCGATATAATCCTTATCGGACTCTTTGGTTGTTCCTTGAGTGGATGTTGCGGGAATGGTCCAGTAGCATCCTTTCAGCTGCCCATAACTCACGCAGTACTTGCTATCTTCGGGAATCTCAGTGATCATCATTTCAATGAGCTTGTTATTCAACCCTCGTTTGTAGGCTTCTCTTTCATTCTCAGAATCTCCTTTGGTGGGAAGGTCCAATGAAAATACTGATGGGGTAAAACCTTCTGCCGCAAGCTCTTCAGATACAAAATTGATCTTAGCTGTTGGTAACGTCTTTTTGATGAATGTCACAAACTCTCGTGTGTTTGCATATGCTTCGGCAATCCGTTGAATCATTGAAGGCATTTGTTCTGCAAGGATGGTTACCTGTAGATCCGTAGCTTCATTATCACAGAGTTTAAGATGCTTTTCTATTGCGTCCATCAATCCCTCTGCCTCTTTATTTGCCACACAGTATCCAGCGGTACACTTACCTCCACTTGGAAATTTCGAACCACTCACATATGAGATCGCTCGTGAGGTTGAGAGGTAACCTTTCTCCGTAAGAAACTGGATATTTGGACAAAAGGTCTGATCCAAAATAAAGACAGGATCAATAGCCACTTTACCTGCAGTTGTAGTTCGTTTTTTACTTAATACGGCCTTCAGCTCTTCCATTTCAGGCACTTCAACTCTGGGATTGGTAGGAATCTCCGCGATGATAAAAGGAATGGCATCCTCATTGGCCACCTGATTTAATATTTGTTCTAAACTTTGAACCATATCATACTCACCATCTACGTGAAGGTCTACGACATTTACCGCCTCCAGGCATGCGGCTACCCGTCTGGCCTGATCGTTTGTACCTCCATAACAATTGGTGGGAACAATGAATTTAATGGACTTACCAGGGTGTGATTTGATAGCATCATCGATCAATCCCATCATGATGGCGTACTGAATGGATAGTCCACTTGAGCCAATCAACGCTTTTGACTGGGTGCCGGTAATGGATTGGATGGTATCTACAACCATAGCTTTATCCTTTGAAACATCCTTTGAAGAGTCCGCTAGTGATCCGCTTCCTGTTAGCTGTCTCAATGCTTTTAGGCAATTAGCGGGAGTCATCGCAATGGTTTCTCTACGTCTAACATGCTGAATTTCAGAGATGTAAGATGAATTTTCCTCACCATTAATTAATAAGATACTGCCCCAATTCTTATGATTGGTGATGAAGAAATCGATATCTGCCTGTAAGTCGAATTGATCAAATTCTTCCGCCTTAGTTACGAAAATCGTACTGCCATTATATGCTTCGAGTTGAGCGATAGAGGCCACTTCTTGCAATTCGAAATGGTACCCGTAGACTCGTTTTATTTCATTGGCATTGAATGCCGGAGGCAGCTGATCTGTATAAACAATTCGGGTATTTCTATTGTCCAGCAAGTTCTTTCTCAGTACAGCCAGAATAGGAATCGATCTGGATGAAAAACTGATGACATTATCCGGATGCGTATCATTCAGATTCGCGATAGCCCACTCCAGCACTGTAGATAATGGATGTCCAAGTCGGATGTAATCATATGCGGTTGGAAGCTGGTTCAAGGCAGCAGCGTCTGAGTTACTATCTTTATACAGCATTTCAAATGCTTCCAGAAATTCAGTTTTTGCCAATTCCTCATTGTAGATATCTAGTCGATGAGTCGTCAGATTTATCCAGTCGGATGGTACGTTTTTCAGAAGGTCTTTGAGGTAGTTCAGTAACTTATCGCTATTCATCGTTTCGGATGTTGTCTATTCTTTATTAATGCTACAACCCAACTTCTTTCTTTAATAATTCCCTGAAAGTCGAATTTAGCGCGCGCAAAGATAAGGACCTCATTACAGAACCTTTAGGAATAATAGGCATTGATTCTGTTGCTTAGCCAATAGATTGTGCTTTAAGTCACTTTGATTAATTTGAAGAATTAACCACCTTGACAAATGCAATACTACGACCCAAACACCCTTTCCTTTATTCTTAATGATGTACACCAACTTGAAGAGCTGCTAAAAACAGAACGGTTTTCTGCTTACGACAGGCAATCGATTGATCTGTTGTTGGATGCAGTAAAGGATTTCAGTGACTCGGCATTGCATCCGTACGTTAAGGAAATGGATGAGAAGCCTTCATACTTCAAAGATGGTCGTGTTAAAATTCATGATCAGTTCGGGCCAATTTTTAAAAAGGCCGGAGAAATGGGCTTGGTTGGTGCATTTATGGATGAAGAAGATGGGGGAATGCAGTTGCCATTAATTGTATTCAATGCATTGTATTTCATTACTGAGGCAGCTAATAATCATGTTTCTGGTTATTTGGGACTCACAGCAGGAGCATCTAATCTAATTATCAACTTTGGTACGGATGAACTAAAACAGAAGTTCGTACCCAAGATGCAGGAAATGCAGTGGGGTGGGACCATGTGTCTGACAGAGCCTCAGGCAGGCAGTTCGTTATCAGACATTACTTCGTCGGCCACACCTAAAGGAGATGGTACTTACTCGATTAAAGGACAGAAAATATTCATCTCAGGAAGTGATCATCAGTTCGCTGACAATTTTGTGCATCTGGTCTTGGCCAGAGTTGAAGGAGCGCCTGCAGGGACAAAGGGTGTCTCGCTATTTGTCGTACCTCAGTACCTGGTAAATGATAATGGCAACATTGGTGATTATAATCATGTAGACATTGTAGGTGAACATGAAAAACTGGGTCAAAGAGGATACTGTACAAATCATTTGGCATTTGGTGATAGCGGTGAAAGTATCGGATATTTGGTAGGTCAGGAAAACAAGGGATTATCCTACATGTTTCAGATGATGAATGAGGCACGAATAGCTGTTGGTCGTGTGGGTACCGGGATTGCGTCAGCTGCCTACTATACCTCCTTGCAATATGCGAAAGAGCGTCCACAGGGTCGTAAGCTTCAGGGGAGTGGCAAGAAAGATCCGAGTCAGGAGCAGACCCTGATTATCAATCATCCGGATGTGAAACGAATGCTATTGCATCAGAAGGCAATTATGGAGGGGAGTTTGAGTGTCGTATTACAGTGCGCGTGGTATGTAGATAAACAGATGACTACTAGCGGAGATGAGAGCAATAATTATCATTTATTGGCCGAACTACTAACGCCAATTGCAAAAACCTATCCGTCTGAGAAAGGAAAAGAGGCCGTAGATACAGGGCTACAAGTTTTGGGAGGCTATGGATTCACTATGGACTTTATTCTGCAGCAATATTTGCGGGATATTCGCATCTGCTCCATCTATGAAGGAACCACTGGTATCCAATCGTTGGATTTGCTGGGACGAAAAGTGACGATGATGGAAGGTGCGGCTTTGAAGCTATTAGCGGGAGAGATCGAAACGACAATCAAAGCGGCAATGAGTAATGAGAAACTTAAGAGCTATGCATTGACATTAGGAGAGGGTACTAATCAGATTGAAACATGTCTCTCTCACCTGATGAAATATGCAATGGAAGGGAATCATGAACGCTACCTTGCCGACGCTACCATCTTCATGGATCTGTTTAGTATAATTGTGATTGGGTGGCAATGGCTAAAAATGGGAGTAGCGGTACTGGATCAAGATGAATCATTTAAGCAAAGCAAGCTGTATACGCTGGACTACTTCTACAAGTATGAGATGTCTCGCTTCAAAGGACTGCAAAAAACCATTTGTCACGACTCAGATGTAACTTTAAAGATGAGTGCGGAGATGTTTTGAGCCCAAAATCTTACAATGTGCTTAGCTGTGAGTTGCGTCCCCGGCTCCTCGTGGGTAGCGAATGCTTTCAACCATTTCCTGTACCTCTTCAGGAGGCGCAGGATAAAACCTGGAAATGGTAAATGAAATTACAAAGTTGACTACCATAGCAACAGTACCAAACCCCTCAGGTGAAATCCCAAACCACCAGTCATCCTTTGTGCCACCACCGAAAAGACCAAGTTTATATTTCATCATATAGAAAAGCATTAGGAGAATACCGATCACCATCCCAGCAATGGCGCCCTCCTTATTCATGCGTTTATCAAAAATACCCAGGATGATGGCGGGGAAGAAGGAAGCTGCTGCTAAACCAAAGGCCAGAGCCACTACCGCCGCAACGAAACCCGGTGGATTAATGCCAAAATATCCTGCAATGCATACCGCTATTACAGCTCCAATTCGAGCCCAGACTAATTCACTTTTTTCGGAAATATCCGGTTTGATCTGCTTTTTAATCAGGTCATGTGATATGCTTGCAGAAATCACCAACAGTAATCCAGCAGCAGTGGAGAGTGCTGCTGCCAGCCCACCAGCCGCAACCAACCCAACCACCCAGTTGGGAAGTTTGGCGATTTCCGGATTGGCCAACACCATGATGTCTCGATCGATGGTCAGTTCATTTTTGTTTGGGTCTGCTACATATTGGATCTTGCCGTCTTTGTTCTTGTCTTCGAAAGAAATGAGTCCGGTCTTCTCCCAATTGGAAAACCATTGAGGCATTTGACTATAATTCTTTTCTGCCACGGTTTCAATCAGGTTAGTTCGTGCAAAGGCAGCTATTGCCGGAGCGGTTGTATATAGAATCGCGATAAAGATGAGTGCCCAACCTGCGGACATCCGTGCATCACGTACCTTGCTAACGGTAAAAAATCTCACTATCACGTGTGGTAATCCTGCGGTACCCACCATTAAGGCAAATGTGATAGCAAATACATCAATCATCGATTTAGAGCCACTGGTATATTCGGCAAATCCGAGTTCTTTATGCAATCCATCCAATTTGTCCAGTAAGTAGGTCCCATCTGACAAAGTGCCCCCAAATCCAACCTGCGGGATGATGTTCCCAGTTAGCTGAAAAGAGATAAAAAAGGCAGGTACCATGAACGCAAATATGAGTATACAGTATTGTGCAACCTGGGTATAGGTGATCCCTTTCATTCCACCTAAGGTTGCGTAAAAAAGTACGATGATCATCCCGATAAACACGCCAGTATTGACAGGTACTTCAAGAAAACGAGCAAAGACCACACCCACGCCACGCATTTGACCTGCCACATAAGTAAAGGAAACGATGATAGCGCAAATTACAGCTACGGTTCTGGCAATATTGGAGTAGTATCGATCCCCGATAAAGTCCGGTACGGTGTACTTACCAAACTTCCTTAAGTAGGGGGCAAGCAGTAGCGCCAGGAGTACATAACCTCCAGTCCATCCCATGAGGTACACAGCCCCATCATACCCCATAAAGCTGATAAGTCCGGCCATTGAAATAAAGGATGCCGCTGACATCCAGTCGGCAGCTGTGGCCATGCCATTGGCTAGTGGAGAAACGCCTCCACCTGCCACATAAAAATCATTGGTGGAAGATGCTCGTGACCAGATCGCAATGATGATGTACATGGCGAAAGTGATTCCTACTAATGTGAAAGTCCAGCTTTGTACGTCCATTATTTGGCTATTTTTCGTCTACATCAAATTCTTTATCCAGCTTGTTCATCAACCGGACATAAACCAGTATAAGAATCACAAAGACGTAAATGGCTCCTTGTTGCGCAAACCAGAAGCCGAGTTTAAAACCTCCAATTCTAACACTGTTTAAGTTATCGGCGAAAAGAATTCCAGCACCATACGATACGGAAAACCATATTGTGAGGAGGATTAATAAGTATTTGAGGTTTCTGGACCAATACTTTTTTAGGTTGGGTTTCATGGTATGATTTAGGATTAGCAGATCTTCAAGTTTAGCAAAATAGGAAGAAATGCTTGAGAAACCTCGTTGACTGATAGCTAAAGTATAGGAGCAACGTGTTGAAAGCTAAAGCTGATAGTTGAGTTCATAGAAATGCGAACCATCGGATTGGTTGATATTTAAGGTACCGTTAATATTGGCTAGGTCTTCTGTACCCGAACCTTCAAGAATTGCTATTTCAAGTGTTTGAGTTTCTTCGTTCATGAAACCTTTATGTGCCAGGGTAAATGCACCTTTTTTTCCACCAACAGTGCCTGCAAACTCCTCAATAGCAAAATATATAGCTGCTCCACCTTCAATTCGCTTACTGATCATCTGTCCTGAAGCTTTTCCGATCATGTCTCCTTCATAGGTTTTGTTAAGCATAAATCTTCCGGCTGGTACCTCATCAGATTGAGGAGTCATATTGATTTCGAATTTCCCTTTTGCTATCATAATTAACCTCTTTAAGAAAATTAGAATTGCACGTTGTACTTTGCTTCAAATTGTGGAGGGATATCTTCTTTGTTTTCACCCAGGTTTTGTCTTAGATCTATTTCTATACCTCTGGCAATTGTTGATATAGGTACATCATTTGAAGTGCCTTCAAACGGATTATCACCTGTTCGTCCGATGCGTTCCATGGTGTGGAATACCCAACCCACGGCGGTGTAGACTGGTATCGAAAACCATATGAATATTTTTCCTATCGCTGGATATGAATCAGAAAGATTTGCTCCAATCTCCATAAATTGAGGTACAAGAGCCAGTGGCAGGAACATAAGTAAAATCCACATAAACCAATGGTTGAGGGTTGCAAACTGACGTGGGTAGGGGAAGTTCTTTATTCGCTCACTTTTACCCTGTAAATCGAAAAGATCTTTAAGTACTCCTTCCAATTCCAGGAAAGCAAATTCCCAGATTAGTCCTGACTCTTTTAATCTTCGGAGGTGGTGCGATTGCTGATAGAGTAAGGCAGTCTGTTTATTGTCTTTACCCATGATGTCCTCCATGTCTTCTTTGGAAAGATATGGATTTAAGTCTTCCGCTAAAGTTGTGAGTCGCTCTGGTGGGCGAATGCCCCATTCCTGATTCGTTTTCTGATTCACTGTGGTTTCCCATTGTTTTTGAGCACGCATAGCGTGACGTAGGGCTGTCATCCAGGCAATATGCCTGTAGGTAAGTGTCTTTACTTCGTTGTGAAGCTCTTTATCTGATAGCTTTTTGGTTGCATGTTCATTGTTGACCATATCCTGGATGAACATGCCAAAAGAGCGAGAAGTGTTTACTATGCCACCCCAAATTTTGCGAGCTTCCCAAATACGGTCATAGGTTGCATTATTTTGAAACCCAACAATAAACGCCACTGCAGTACCAATCAATGCAATAGGGGTCCATGGGATTTGGAGCCATTTAATATCCAGTAAAAAGTAGGCAAGAACCCATCCGGTAATGATGATTAAAATTCTTAGCGTATCAAATCGGGTCCAGATCGCTAGTTCAGAAAATTTATAGGTTCGTCGGGTATACATGGACAGTGGTAATTGACGCTTTCAACAAGGATCAATATGCTATTAGTTCAGCTGCACTAAAATAGTAATACTTGATGATATTCAGTTTTCAACAATACACCGTGCAGTCATGATGATTTAATAAGCATCAAGATCGTATGAATGACAGTTTTGACGTAGCTAAGTTTTTTTTACAAACTCAGATTTGAGCGCCATTGAACCAAACCCATCGATTTTACAATCGATATTGTGATCTCCATCTGTCAGACGAATGTTCTTCACCTTTGTGCCTGCTTTTATGGGTTTTGGCGCACCTTTTACTGGTAAGTCCTTAATCACAACTACTGAGTCCCCATCCTGAAGGGTATTCCCATTTGAGTCTTTTATCACTGTGGTGTCATCTACAGACTCCTCCTCATTCCATTCATGACCGCACTCCGGACACATCAATAGACTATCTGAAGGATAGGCATAGGGAGATTTGCAATTGGGGCATGGTGGTATCTCTGACATACCTGCAAAACTATTAAATCATCCTTTGACAAATTTGTATTCGTTGAGTCCTTTTTTTGACCCTACGCTATAAATACTTCTGTGCATTTAAGATCTAATTCCGCTTCGAAATCTTAGGCAAAAGAAAACCCGTCTCATTTTGAGACGGGCTTATTTAACCAATTATTATGATGAATTTACTATTCAACATTTATTACCCAGGTAAGGTCAATATCGGATTCTCCATCAGTTGCTGTGGAGGTTCCTGATTTAATACCAGGTTGGTGTTTTAGGATAACTCTGAAATCACCGTTACTTGATGTCACGTCGGATGTGGTCCATGTGGTTGAGAGTCCAACAGGGTTTCCATCCGCATCCTGGTCGTTATAATTAACATCATCCGATCGATTATCCACGTTACCATCTCCAGAAGGATCGCTGAAAATGTCATTTGTAAACTCAAAGAAGAACAAATGTTCATCGTCTTCTTCTTCAATTTCTTCTGTAATATTTTCTCCCTCTTCTGTGTTTTGAACAGTAATCTCTAGGGTATATGTCGTGCTTACATCCAATACGATTTCTTGTAATTGAAAATCAGCTGCTCCTTCTCCATCAGGGTCTGTCGCAGTAGCTATAACGGCTGTTCCACCTCCTTGTGGGATGAAAGTAAGGATGACCAAGTCAATGACTTCTTCTTCATTTTCCTCTGCGGGAACATCATCGTCGCTGCAGCTAGTAAATAATCCTCCAGTAACAATTATCCCGGTTAATAAGTATGATTTAAGGTTCTTCATTCCATTCTTTTTTATGCAATAATATTGCAAGTATACCGTGCGTTTTTAATAAATGCAACAATGTTGTAAAAATTAAAAAGAATAGCTTATAAATGCTTTCAGGTGGATACCTAAATCATCTGCGAAGTAGCGAGACTGATCTGTATATCTGCGGTAGGAAGTATTCAATAAATTTTGAGCTGAAACTTGAACGTTGAAATTGTTTTTCTGGTATTTAATGGCTGCATTCATGAGAAAGAAAGCACTTGGTGCAGATAGAAAATCAAAGGTTGCTGATCGATCAAATTCAATTTGCTCCCCTTCGGTAAACCTGTTCGCAGCAATTACAGGTGGCTGATGAGTTTGTCTTGCAGTCCAGGAGGGATTTAATGTTACGGTGAAATCACCAAGTTTTCGAATTAACTCTATTTGCAGATTGAGAGGAGGTATGCCAATGAAAGGTTGGTTGCTGGAAACATCTCTGGCATAGACATATGATACTTTCAATTCGCTTGATAGGTTTTGCCTCCAGGTCTTTTTAATATCCAGGTCTACTCCGGTGTAAAGTGCGTCTGTTTGATCATGAATGAAATATGGAAAAGTTCCCCTTACAGTATTGGTTAACCCATAGGGTCTAATAAAGAAATAATTTTGAATCCAATTGATATATGGAGTGAATTCAACACTTAATTGATCACGCTGAATGTCCAACGTACTAATCCACTTAACACCTCGTTCACTCTTAATTTCTTTTTGATCCTTTTGGAGAACTACTGCAGTAGAAATGCTGTCCTCTGAAGGAAACAGTTCATACCTCCAGAGTCCAAACTCAATGATGTTCTGGTGCTTTCCAAAGCTATATAGTTCATTGATATTCGGAGCTCTCCATGCTGTACCAATGTTTGATCGAAGAGAAATGTGTTCATTAAAGCGATGGATAAAACCTGAGGTAAAAGTAAAATTCTGATAATTCAGATTGTCTCTGTAGATATCATTGCTCGAGTCTCTTCCTCGTACATTCATGTTAAGAAAGTCAAATCTTACACCTAACTCATAAGTTATTTTTTCCTTGGTATATGATTCGATTGCGAACATTCCAAAGTTGGTATTATTATAATTCGGAACGAATGGTATGGTATTGGTTCCTGGGATGTTATCATTGTCTTGAGCGAAAAATTGAACTCCAACAGTTCCTGCCCAATTTCCTGAACTTGGGTGATCCCAGTCAAAATCAACCGTGTGGGTTTTCATTGCCAGATTGATTGCAGGACGGTCGTTATTTGTTCCTCTTCTTATATCAAATTCCCTTCTTTCGTTATGTTGAAAAGCATATTGAAGATCAAACTGCTGTTTTCCTAAGAAAATCGCTGTTTCAATTTTGAAAAGATCATGAACGGTTTCTTGTCTAGGTGTTCTGATCTCATATGAAAACTCGCGGGTATCATTCGGAATGTCTGCCCCAATAGCGTTGGCTAAATCAGTCAGATTACCGTTCACAGATCCTCGTAATATTCCAAGTTCTTGCTCAAAGTGACTGAAATACAAATCAATATCAATCCATGAAAAATGGTGGCGCGTGGCTGCAGAATAACCCATTTCTCTTTTTCCTGTATTTGTGAGATTATATTCTGGCGCGCGTAGGTCACCTTGTTTGGTTCCGTTAAAACTGATCATCCATGCGTTTTTTTCAAATCCAGCCTGAGCAGTCACTTCACCACTGATTGCCCTACCATTTGATTGGAAACCGGTATTAAATTCACCATTTAATTTGGTATTGTAGCTGGGAAGTTCCGGATTGAAAAGAATGACACCACCCAATGCGTCCGGCCCATAACGAACAGTAGAAGCACCTTTTATCAGCTCAATTTGATCAATTTGAGATGGATCAATCTCTGGAGCATGTTCAGACCCCCAGGCCTGATAGGAATGACGGACTCCATTATTAATAATAAGGACGCGATTAGAGTGTAAGCCATGAACAACAGGTTTGACAATGTTTTGCCCGGTTCGGAGCGTATAGACACCTGAAGCTTTAGCAAGTAAGTCACCAGCAGTGGATCCCATACCTTCCGATAAATCAACATCTATTTTTTTCGGGTTTAGTGTTTTTAATTCATGGGCATTTAATTCTTGCTCAACAACCACACTCTCAAGCAATGTTTCTTCTGAGGCCATGAAAATGATGGGCGTAGGATGATGAAAATCGTGGTGGTGGACCACAGTTTTATATCCAAGAAATCGTATTTCAAGGTCGATTTCATCCTGACAAATAGCTAGAATTTCGAATTGACCTTGATCATCTGCTACTGCTCCTAAGTTGGTATCCAAAACTTTTATGGTGGCGAAAGGTAGCGGCTCATTGGTGTCAATATCAAGGACTCTTCCTTTTACAGACCTATCGCATGGTGTTTGGGCATGGATCAGAAAAGGAGTGGAGAGTATAAGTAGAATAGAGAGAATTCTCATATTAGGCACAATTCGCGCATTTGCCATCTATAATCAGGTTAACTCCCTCAGCTTCATATCCATTTGGAAGTGACACTTTTGGCATGGACTGTTTTTCATCTAAACATTCTATTTGTCCGCAACTATTGCACTTAAAGTGGATGTGATTATGATCGTGATGATCAGGAGAGCAGGTATCATGACAAAGTCCGTAGGTTGCACTTCCGGTTTCATTCGGTATTTTGTGCAAAATGCCCGAATCCAAAAAACTATTAAGTGTTCGATAGAGTGTTACCCGATCATATTTTGTAAACCTGTTTTCCAGATCACCTTGTGAATGCGCACTTTTTTCATCCAGAAAATATTGCATCACATCTAGTCTGCAATCGGTGATTCGAAGGTTATGTTTTTTAAGGATTGTTTTTAAGTCTTCCACTGTGAGCACAAATATAGTTTATGCAACCTAATTGCATTAATTATTCGCAAACACTTTGCTTAAATTTGTAGTTCAACAGAATATGGAAAATCAAGAGCATAAAAATACCGAGCAGAAGGTCAATTATTTTGACTTTTCAGAAGTACTCACTTACTTCTTCAGGAAGAAAGACCCGAATCGGCCAAAGAGCTTTAACCTAAGAGCCATGCATACGATCAACAAGATCTCAATTTTGATGTTTTTGGGTGCAGTAATCATAATGATTGTAAGAGCGATCGGCAGAGCTTAAATTAGCTTCATGAAAAAAATACTCTGCCTAATCGCCTTAATGTCGATCATCTCTGTATCAGCACAAGATGATGATGCCATTGTTACCGATCGCCCCACTCAGTCTGCATCTTCCATGGTGATGCCCAGGGGTAATGCGTTAATTGAATATGGATTTATCCATGAAAAATCCGGAGATGTGTCCACTACCACTTTTGCAAATTTTTTGGTTCGGATAGGACTAATCGAAGGGGTAGAATTCCGCATCACGCAAAACATTCAGCAGCAATCCGATGAGCTAACTGACTCTAAGGTGAGCGGACTCTCACCTATTACCTTAGGAACAAAAATTCACTTAGTAGGGGAGCAAGGAGCTGTTCCTCAAGTAAGTCTACTTGGCCAGGTGACTTTAGCTAATGGAAAAAAACCTTTTCGCCCGAATGAAGCTATTCCGGAAGTCCGCTTAAATTTTTCAAATACACTCTCCGAATTTCTCTCGCTAGGTTACAATATTGGAATGTCCTTTCCTGAGGACAATACACAAACGTTGTATAGTGTGGTATTGGGCTATTCATTTCTACCCGGATGGTCGGTATTTGCAGAGCCGTATGGATTTTTTCAAGATGGTACATCAGATCACAGGTTCAATACAGGTTTGATTTATCTCTGTTCGAATAATGTTCAATTTGATATTTCAGCTGGCGTAGGACTTTCAGATATTTCCCCGGATCATTTCATTGGATTTGGTGCGGCTATTGGATTTTAATTCCTGGCTAAACTCCAGCTAATCCCCAGGTATACTTCTCTTCCATGGATTGGAGAGTAAGCATAGGCCGTATCGAAATTATCACTAAAGCCGATATTCGTATTTGGATCGTTAGTTCCTGTCAAAGGAGACCAGGGCTGTACATAATCAAAAATATTCTGTACCCCTCCGTATATGGACCAGCCCTTATTTAGAGTTTTTGATATCTGTAAATTGTGAATGGCAAATGGTGCCGATTCTGTTGGTCTTGGGGTGGATAAAGGTTCGCCATTTTCATCCAGGTCGAACACTTCAGGTAGAGCCATTGGACCCGTCACTCTTGCCGTATACCCTATCGTCATTTCCCATGGTTTGTGAGTATAGTTGGCCGTAAAAATTCCCGTCCATTTTGGTGCGAATTCGATGGAGCGCTTTTCTCCATTTTCCTTTTCTGTCACATCCTGAAGGTTGAAACCAATATTAAAGGCAAGGGGAGATGCTAACTCTTGCTGAAGGTTAAACCCAATTCCCTTACTTACGGCATATCCGTCCGTATTGGAATACCTTATTTGACCTTCACTTTCATAATCAGGAGTGATTTTATTGGTGAAATAGGTGTAAAAAAGATCCACATCTAACATGCCCTGGCTTTGGCCAAGGGTATAGATATGATTTAGGTTAAAAGAAAAGTTGTATGACTCCTCAGGTCGCAGTTCTTCCTCAATGATCACTTCTCGTTGGCCGGTTACAAAGGCATGATCTTCTGTGAAGAGGTTTACGATTCTGAATCCGGTCCCAAAATTTGACCGAAGAGTCGTCCATTGCGTAGGTTTATATTTAAGGTTGAATCTTGGTGCAGGAATTACGCCATGATCCTCATAATGATCTACCCGTAAACCACTAAGTGCGGTAAATCTTTCTGATAGCTTCCATTCATCCTGGATAAAGACACCCGGTGTATATTGATTATCAGGTGCGTTTTCACCATTTATTTGTGTCGCGATGGTATTATCATCATAGGACTGATAGCGGGAGGTAATGCCTGTTGTGAGTTGATGATTTTTGATTTCTTTCTCAAATATGAAATTAGTAAAGGCAATTTTTTGAGAAGCCTTGTAGAAATCTGCACCATAGTAGCTGTCCTGCTCGTGTGTGCTTAGCGAGTAATCAATTCGTATATTCTCTGAAAGGTCAAACTCATACGTACCAAATAGTTCAAAGCGGTGTGTATAGATACTCTCACCATAGATTTGATCGTTTCCTCTCAGTCTTTGGTAATTACGATCTGCTAAGAACTCCTCGACTCCATTTCTTCGATCTTCATAGTAGTACTTGCCGGAAATAGAGAATTTTTTATTTGACGGACGACTGATATCCCATTTAGTAAATAAGGAAATCCGATCAAGGTTGATGTTGTCTCCAAATCCATCCCGATTTTCATCGTCAAAGTCATTGATGTAAGCATAATTGAGCCCAATAAACCCGGAACTTTTCCCTACACGAGGAGCTAACGAGAAGTTTCCAAAAGACTCGAAGTGGGAGGTGCCCATAACATCTGCTGAGAATACAGGCTGGGTTGAAGGATCTTTCGTGATAATGTTGATGACCCCAGCTACTGCTTCCGATCCATAAAGGGTAGAACTCGGTCCTTTTATGACTTCAAAACGGTCAATGATCATGCTCGGAATTCCATTGAGCCCATACACCGATGCAAGGTTACCATAGATAGGAGACCCATCCATAAGTATGGCTGTGTAGGGGCCGGGAAGTCCATTGATGGAAATACTATTGGTAAAACAAACACCACACGCTACCACCTCTTGCACTCCGTTGACGAGTGAAATGCCCTCAACCACACTGGTGGCTGCAGCCGGGATGTAAGTATTTAAGTGTTTGGCGGTTATTACCTCAACCTTAACCGGGGACTGAGAAACAAAGGTTGGTTGCATAGTGCCGGTTACAACCACCTCATCCATAGTCAGGGTACTTTCTTCAAGTTTGAAAATCATTTTAGAAGTGGTAGGTACGGTAATTTTCTCACGGATCATCTTAAATCCAACTGAGCGCACTTCCAACGTATAAGTTCCATTGGGCACTTGATCGATTGTAAAGTCTCCGTTTGCATCCGTCACTGCACCATATTCATGTTCAAGTAATTGAACAGTAGCTCCAGGAAAACCTTCATCATCAAATTTGACGGTTCCGGTTAATTGGGTCTGCCCATATGTCCACAGTGGCAACATGAGTAGAATTTTAACTCCGACTGGTATAAGATTTCTTTTTTCCATTGCGATAAGGCAAAACTATTAATTAGTTGAAACAAAACAAAAATTTAGATCAGTCTAAAAATAAGATTACAATAATTTCCCTTTACAAAAGTGAGTGTAGGTGTCATACTGAGGCTGTTGAAGTATCAGACTTCAAACAAAAGCGTAGGTGTCATACTGAGTTTATCGAAGTATCTGTGGGCTGAAAGGGGATAAGTTGATAAAGATCCTTCGCTTTGCTCAGGATGACATTCTGGAATGATTTCTCGCTAACAAAAAGGGAGCGTAGCTGTCATTCTGAGTTTATCGAAGTATCTGCGCTGTGGGTATGGTCAGGACCATGACTGATGAAGACCCATCACTTCGCTCAGGATGACATGCTGATAGTGAATTCCCAATCTCTTTAATCAAAAAGTGCAGATGTCATACTGAGCCTGTCGAAGTATCTGTGTGTAGACTGTGTGTGAACATGAAATGGATGTCAGTGATGAAGATCTTTCAACAGGATCATCAATACAATCTGGATTAATTTGAATAGGAATTTTCGTCTTAACTTTCCAACATGCATATTGAAGAATTCCGTGAGTATTGCCTTGCTAAGCCTGGTACAACCGAACATACACCTTTCGGACCAGATACGCTGGTGTTCAAAGTCATGAACAAAATGTATGCGCTTACAGGGATCGAAACCTTCGAATTTATCAATCTAAAATGTGATCCGGAATACGCTGTTGAGCTGAGGGAGCAGTATGATGGTTCTATCCGTCCCGGATATCACATGAATAAACAACAATGGAACTCTGTCTATACAGATGGAGGGGTCTCTGATAATATGATAAGAAAATTGATTGACCACAGCTATGAGTTGATAGTGGAGAAATTACCCAAGAAATTGAAAGATGAACTTAAAACCCTAAAAGATGGAAATTGAAATACATAATGAGGAATCCGAAACCAAGGGATCATACTATGTAGAAATTGATGGAAACCGGGTAGCTGAGATGACATACTCTGTTGCTGGCTCAGATCGTATCATTATTGATCATACGGAAGTGGGAGATGCCCAGCGGGGGACAGGATTAGGAGAAAAATTGGTATACAGGGCAGTTAAAGATGCAAGAAATAAAGGCATAAGCATTGTCCCGCTATGTCCATTTGCCCGTTCGGTTTTCAATAAAAATGTAGATTTAAAGGATGTGCTCTAGCGTGATGGCCAGGGAATCAAACTGACTTAAATCATTCCGAGCATTAATGTAGGTCATTAGGGAAGTCTTTCTTAGTCAATAGGTTTACTAATATCCATTTAAAACCTGATGCTATGAAATCTGCTAAATCAATAGATGCCACTGAGGGTCTTCCTGCTGAGACTATTCAGAAGCTCTCGACCACTAATCAGAAAATAATTGATCAAAATAAAAGGCTTCAGATTTACGAAGGTCTTCTGAAAATTAAGCAAGAACGAAAAACTAAGGATTTAGCCATTAGACCTATGTTGTTCAATATAGGGATGACCCTGAGTTTACTTTTTGTGATTACAGCAATAAATTGGAAAACCTACGATGTGAAAGGGTTGGTAAGTTTAGGTGAGGTGGAGTCCGACCTTAATGAAATCATTGAAATACCCCCAAGTAGCCAGCAACCACCTCCACCACCAAAACAACAGGTCTTTAAGATAGAAGAGGTGAAGGATACAGAGATCATTGAAGAAATAGAAATGACCCTGGATGTTGAAGTCACTGAGAATGAAGCGGTTGAGGTTATCGATTTTGTGGTGCCTGAGGAGCCACCGGAGGAAGTTGAAGAAATTTTTGTCATTGTAGAACAAGAACCACTTCCTAAAGACGGTTTGGATGCATTTTATGCCTATCTGGCCGATGAGCTCGATTATCCATCAAGAGCATTGCGGCTAGGAATAACCGGTTCAGTTTTTGTCGAATTTGTAATTGAAAAAGATGGGCGAATTACACAAGCCCAAGTTGTGAAAGGCATAGGAGCCGGGTGTGATGAAGAAGCCATTCGAGTCATTCAAAATGCTCCAAACTGGACTCCTGGAAAGCAAAGAGGTATTCCTGTTCGTGTTAGGAAAATTATCCCCGTTCGCTTCATGATGGCAGATAGCAACTGATCGTTAATTGATTAAGGATTATTCGGTGCAAATCTGTAATTTGCATAAAATCCCTAATCATGCGTTTATTGATCATTTTATGCTTTTTTACCCTGATTTCATGTGCCACCCAAAAGAAAGAACCCATGAGTGATGTAGGTTTTGTACATCTGGCATTGGGTGATTCATACACCATTGGAGAGGCGGTAAATGTGGATGAAAGATGGCCTGTACAATTAGCTCACAGGTTAAGAAAAGACTCCATTAAGATCGACCCGGTCATCGTGGCTACCACAGGGTGGACCACTGATGAATTAATTTCAGGTATCGTTAAAGCTGATGTGGAAGGCCCTTATGATTTTGTTACGCTTTTGATAGGAGTAAACAATCAATACCGTGGATATCCAATAGATCAATATGAGAGAGAGTTCAAGCAGCTCTTAGATCAGGCCATAAAGTTTGCTGGTGGAAACCCATATAATGTGATGGTTGTGTCTATCCCAGATTACGGAGTGACTCCATTTGCTAAAAAGAAACTGCTGGATGCCGATAAGATTGCCCGAGAACTTGATAATTATAATGCCATAGCGGAAAAGATATCTAAGCTTCGGGATGTGCAATTTATTGATATCACGCCTGGTTCAAAAAAAGCAAAAGACAACTCGTCTTTAATCGCTTCTGATGGTCTCCATCCATCGGGGAAGATGTACAAAATGTGGGTAGATCAGATGTATGATCACGTGTTTAACAATCTTTCATCCAGATAAATCTACTAAAAGTTCAATTTCGTCGTTGATTTATCGGTATAACAGAAAATACACCTATTTTTGATCCAAATCACTGCTTGTCACAACCATTCTCAATGAAGAGGCTGATCATTCTTGTGTGTTATGTTTCCCTGATGTCATGTCAGGACAAAGTGATATGCCCTGCATTTCAGAGCACCTATATCCTGGATGACTCCACCCGAGATGCCTATTTTTCATACGTGTGGCAGTTGGATGAAAACACTCGCAACCAATACCTCGCTCAGCAAAGAGGATCAGATCCGAATGACTCACTTGGAGTTGTTGCGCAACCAAAAACAGACTACTACGCCTATGCCGGTGAAAAGGTGGTGCCCTGGAGGGTACAAAAACAGACCAAGTACGGAATCATCAAGCACACACCATACCCAATCAAGAAATATCAGCTCAGAACGGCTCCTATGGAAAATGTATTTTCTCCAGAGCCGGTTTCGAATGATTTTGTAGCGTCAGACTTTGGCGTAGACTCCCTTTCATTAGTAGCTGATTCTCTACGTTCTGATACATTGACAACACAACCAGTTGCTGCAGTTGAAGATGATAAACCTCGATATTTATATGGGTATGACCCGAGTGATAATTTTAATGTAGAGCAGGAGTACTACAATAAATATTTCGGTAAAAAATTTATAGATAATCGTCCTAAACCAACACCCAGGGTTGTTCAGTTAGATTCATTAGGTAATGCGGTTCCGGATTCTACTCAAACAAAAACCCCGTTCTTCAAAGGCCTTTTCAAAAAGAAACAGAAAAGCGATAGTACGACAATTCCAGTAGAAACTCCTACTCCGGCACCTACAACAGAGGAGGGTACAGAGGAAGAAAGTGGAAATGGCTAATCCCCAACCATTAGTTTCTGTAATTCTACCCTTTTATAATGCACCTTTTCTTAAGGAATCCATTCAGAGTATACTAAATCAGTCATATTCAAATTTTGAACTGATACTTATTGACAATGCCAGTACGGATAATTCATCTGCAGTGGCAAAATCCTTTGAACATATATCCAATGTACAGCTGCTGAGGGAACCAGAAAAAGGAGTTGTTTTTGCATCCAATACAGGAATGCAAAGTGCTAAAGGCTCCTTGATCGTCAGAATGGATGCAGACGATATTGCGTATCCTAATCGACTCAAATGGCAGGTAGAGGCGTTTGAAATAGAACCCTCACTTGGCTTAGTTTCCGGCTTAGTTGAGTATATGGGTCCAAAGGAAAATGAGGGCTTCAGGCACTATGTAAATTGGCTCAACGATATTCAAACTGAAGATGAAATACGGATCAATCAATTTGTTGAGTTTCCAATAGCAAATCCAACTATCATGATTCGAAAGGAGGTTGTAGAACAATTCGGAATGTACGAGGAAGGAGACTTTCCCGAGGACTATGAGTTTTTTCTACGACTCCAATCTCATGGAGTAAAGATGAAAAAGGTGAATAAAATCATTTTAAAATGGCGTGATCTGGAAACTCGCCTGACCCGAACGGATGACAGGTATGCTCAGGATTCATTTTTTAGGATTAAAGCAAAGTATCTGGCACAGTGGCTGATAAAGAATAATCCCTTTCACCCGAAAGTTTATTTATGGGGTGCTGGGAGGTTATCCAGAAGAAGGAGTGAATACGTGATAGAAGAAGGAGTTCAGGCAGTAAAATTCATTGATGTAAAGGCAGGAAATCATACCATTCATTATTCCGATGTACCTGAAAAAGATGAGGCGTTCATTGTTTCCTACGTAGGCAATCGTGGAGCTAGGGATGAAATAAGAGACTTTCTGAATGGCAGAGGCTATATAGAAGGCATTAATTACATTATTGCATCATAATAAGTCTAAAAATTTTAGTATTTCATAATTTTTACTAATTTTAGCATCAAATACTAATTCATGCAGTTAGCAAAGGATTTGATACTAGATGATTATTATAAGCTCAAGATTTCTTCAAAGAAGTTACATTCCGGACGGTATCAAGTCAAATTCTTTGCCACGATCAGAAGAGATAAAGAACTTTATGGATACGTATTGGTGGAAGCGGAAGAAACCCTCAAATCTGTGATAAGTAGGATTAGAAGAAGATTGAAAGAGTTAGATAAGAGCGTAGAATACCGTCACTTTCACTTGTTTAATGTGGGTCAAGAAGCACAACCATCCAACCTAATCATTTTTGAATAATGGCACGAATACCAAATAACATCAAGTTTCTTAGAAAGAAGAAAGGCTTCACACAGGAAACATTTGCACAGACCTTGGGAATCAATAGACCATCTGTAGGTGCTTATGAAGAGGGTAGAGCAGACCCACGCCTGACTACACTTTCGAAAATGGCAGAGCTCTTTGAGGTGACAGTTGATGAATTGATAAATGAAGACTTGACGAAAGAAAATCGGGTACCCAAACAGAACGTGAAGGTTCTGGCTGTGACAGTAGATGAAAATGCGGATGAAGAATTCATCCAATTGGTGCCTACCAAAGCTGCAGCCGGGTATACAAATGGTTTTGCGGATCCGGAATACCTAACAGACCTCCCTCGGTTCCATCTTCCAGTCTTACCAAAAGGAGGAACGTATCGTGCTTTCGAGATTGCAGGAGACTCCATGCTACCAATTGTTTCCGGGAGTATTATCATTGGAAAGTACGTGGAACAATTGTCATACATACGAAATGGTAACACCTATGTGCTGGTTACACAATCTGAAGGGGTCGTCTACAAACGGGTATTCAACTACATTGAAGAGAAAGGCAAGCTATTTTTAGTCTCAGATAACAAGTCCTTTAGTGCATATGAGTTGGATCCTGCTGAAGTTGTAGAGATTTGGGAAGCCAAAGCTTATATCTCTGTAGAATTTCCTGATCCAAATACATCTGATGATTTATCTATGGATCAATTGATGGGTATGATTGGAAATCTTCGAAATGATGTCGAACGCTTAAAGAAGAGTTCTGACTAAACGCATTATTCCACTTCTTTCAATTTAACTTTGACCTTCAAAATGAGGGTCTTTTTTTTCATATTGATTTCTGCACTCATTTCTTGTTCTTCGCCGGACAAGGAAAAGATCACTGTGCCTAAACTTCATGCAAGCTTCTATGTCGAAGCGATGGATCAAATCAATGAAAAGTTGAATGCTGATCCCGATAATAAACAACTGGTTGATCAAAAACTCTTTTATTGTGAACAGTTAGACTGGCCAGCCACATGTATCTCAGCACTTGATACCCACAAGGAAATCCATGGAATGACCAATCAACTGGTTAAACAATATATCAACTACTACAAAAAGCATGAGCAGTACGATCTTTTATATGGAGTTTTAAATAGATGGATGGACGAATATGAGCTGAAGGATGAATTTCACCAACTTTACATAAAGGCTCTTGTGAGATCAGGAAAAACGACCAGAGCCATGGTCGAATTGAGAAACTATCTGATTAACCACAATGCAAATGAAGACTTTGCTTTTGCATCGGGTGAGTACTTACAATTAAAAGACACAGCACTTGCCGCTTACAACCTGGGAAAACTTTATAACTCATCACCGGAACATGACCTAATCTGGGATTATGGCAAAATTTTAATGAAATTAGGTTATCAGGAAATCGGGATATCTGTTTTAGAAAAATTTGCAATGAATCATCTGGATGATTTTCAGGTGCAACTGTCTTACGCATTGGCGCTTAATGAAACAGACAACATCCCACGAGCTCGAAAGGTGATTAAACCATTTGCCAACCAAGATACAGTGGCTTACTTATTAGCAGATTGGTATCTCGAGGATGCAATGTGGGACTCAGCCGGATATGTACTTACATCGGTTATTGAAAAAGATTCAACCAAAAGAAAACCCATTTGGAAAGCAGGTAGGTTGTACGAGGATCGCGGTTGGTACTCAACATCAATGAAGTATTATGAATTTTTGCTTGAATTGAACTCACAGGACACATTAGCTGTCCAAAGAATAGGCCTTATACAGCGAAAAATTGCATATTTGCAGCGCTTAAAATTTGAGGAAAGTAAGATTCCTGTATTAGAATTAAAATCAAAAAAAATTGAAAATTAATGAGTGATCAAATCACCATTACCTTACCTGATGGATCTAAGCGCACCTACGATAAAGGGAGTACAGCTTTAGATGTGGCCATGAGCATAAGCGAAGGGTTGGCTAGAAATGTACTTGCAGCTAAAGTGAATGGAGAAGTTAGAGATTCATTTCGCCCGATAGAAGAGGACGCTGAGCTTCAATTATTAACTTGGAATGACGATGAAGGTAAATCGACGATGTGGCATTCATCAGCTCATTTGATGGCAGAGGCACTTGAAGCTTTATATCCAGGAATAAAACTAGGCATAGGTCCGCCTATAGAAAATGGATTTTATTACGATATCGATTTTGGTGATATCGAATTCGATGCAGACAACCTTGCTGCTATCGAGAATAAAATGCTCGAGCTAGCCCGTGAGAAAAATGAATTCACACGAAGAGAGATATCTAAAGCTGATGCAATCTCATTCTACCAGGAGAAAGGGGATGAGTATAAACTTGAGCTAATTGATGGGCTTGAAGATGGAAGTATTACCTTTTACAATCAAGGAAATTTCACGGATTTATGCCGTGGACCACACATTCCTCATACCGGGTATATCAAAGCAGTGAAAATCCTGAATGTAGCAGGGGCCTATTGGCGGGGTGATGAAAATAGAAAACAGTTAACAAGACTGTACGCCATTTCATTTCCAAAACAAAAAGAACTTAAAGAACACCTGGAGTTATTAGAGCAAGCCAAGCTTCGAGACCATCGAAAGATCGGAAAAGAACTCGAGCTGTTTACTTTTTCAGATAAAGTTGGAAAAGGACTTCCGCTATGGTTGCCAAAGGGAGCTGTATTGAGAGAGCGACTGGAAAATTTCATGAGAAAGGCTCAACTGAAAGCAGGATATGACCAAGTAGTTTCTCCGCATATTGGTGGAAAAGAGCTTTATGTTACCTCCGGGCACTATGCGAAATATGGTGAGGATTCATTTCAACCAATTAAGACCCCAGCAGAAGATGAGGAGTTTTTGCTGAAACCAATGAATTGCCCTCATCACTGTGAAATTTACAAATCCAAACCCAGGTCATATAAGGACTTACCTATCCGATATGCCGAATTTGGGACTGTTTACAGGTATGAGCAAAGTGGTGAGCTACATGGACTTACACGGGTAAGAGGTTTTACGCAAGATGATGCACACATCTTTTGTAGACAGGATCAGGTAAAAGAAGAGTTTGCAAAAGTAATTGACCTGGTATTGCACGTGTTTGGTGCTTTGGGATTCGGAGATTTCACTGCTCAGGTTTCATTAAGAGATCCTGATAATCCTGATAAGTACATTGGTAATGATGAGGATTGGGATCGAGCAGAACGTGAAATTCAGGAAGTAGCTGATGAAAAAGAATTACAAACGGTCGTAGAATATGGTGAAGCAGCTTTCTATGGACCAAAGCTTGACTTTATGGTCAAAGACGCATTGGGCAGAAAATGGCAATTAGGAACGATCCAGGTAGACTACAGCTTACCTGACCGATTTGAATTGGAGTATGTAGGAAATGACAATCAGAAGCATAGACCTGTAATGATCCACCGTGCGCCATTCGGTTCAATGGAACGATTCATTGCCATTCTAATCGAAAACTGTGCGGGTGATTTTCCTTTATGGCTCGCTCCGGAGCAAATAGCGATCTTACCGATCTCAGAAAAGTATCATGACTATGCAAAGCAGCTTTACAGTGATATGCAAGAGCAGGACATTCGAGGGTACATCGATGAGCGGGATGAAAAAATTGGTAAAAAAATCCGGGATGCAGAAGTAAAAAAGATTCCTTATATGTTGATAGTAGGAGAGAAAGAGCAAGCCGAAGGGGCTGTTTCAGTGCGTCAACACGGTGCGGGAGATATCGGATCTATGAAAAAAGAAGAGTTTGTGAGTTTTTTCCACAATAAAGTGGCTGAACTTATCAATTGAGTTTTTGTTAAGAGCAAATAATCACGATATTTGCGCTTTGTTTTTATGTTCAACTAAAATAAAGGAGTACAATCGCTAAACTAAGAAAGAGAGGCCCTTCCAGAATCAGAAAAGAAGAGCCTTACAAGGTAAATGAGAAAATCACGGCACGAAAGGTAAGAGTGGTTGGAGACAATGTGAAGGTTGATGTTTACCCTATAGAGCAGGCAATCAAAATTGCACAAGAACAAAATCTTGATTTGGTAGAAATTTCACCAAATGCTGACCCGCCTGTTTGTAAAGTGATTGACTACTCTAAGTTCAAGTACGAGCAGAAGAAAAAGCAAAAAGAGATTAAGGCTAAAGCGCAAAAAACTGTAATAAAGGAGATTCGCTTTGGTCCTAATACTGATGATCATGACTTCAATTTCAAATTGAATCATGCCATTAAGTTTTTGAAAGATGGAGCTAAGGTGAAAGCTTACGTACACTTCTATGGAAGGACGATTGTTTTCAAGGATAGAGGAGAAATCCTGCTCTTAAAGTTTGCTCAGGCACTTGAAGAGTATGGAAAGGTAGAACAGCTGCCAAAGATGGAGGGAAAACGAATGATCTTATTCGTAGCACCTAAGCAAGTAAAAAAGTAATTAACGTAGAATAGAATAAAGTAGAAATGCCGAAACTTAAAACAAACTCTAGTGCTAAGAAGCGATTTAAGCTAACTGGTACTGGAAAGATTAAAAGAAAGCATGCATTCAAAAACCACATTCTAACAAAGAAGGAGACGAAGCAAAAGCGAAATCTTCGATACATGTCAGTTGTGGATAAGGCGGATGAACCAAACATCAAACGCCTGTTGAATCTGTAATTTTTTTAATAATTAGATCCACCGATTGGTGGATGGTTCATGTAAAACCCGATTATTGGCTGAAGTTTCCGTAAATGACGGGGCGCCAATCGTCAAAACAAAACAAAAATGAGATCAGTAAATCATGTAGCTTCAAGAGCTCGTCGTAAGAAGATGATGAAGCACGCCAAAGGTTACTTTGGTAGAAGAAAAAACGTTTGGACTGTGTCCAAAAATGCCATCGAAAAAGGATGGACGTATGCTTATCGTGATAGAAAAGCAAAGAAAAGAGAATTTAGAGCACTTTGGATTCAGCGTATCAATGCTGGAGCTAGAGAGCATGGAATGTCTTACTCTGTATTCATGGGTAAATTGAGTGCAGCTGGAATTGAAATCAACAGAAAGTCATTAGCTGATTTAGCGATGAACGAGCCCAAAGCATTTAAGGCGATCGCTGATAAAGTAAAGTAAAGATAAATACTCCTTGAAATTCATATACACCCTTGTTTTCTGTTGAAAGCAAGGGTTTTTTATTTGTAATTTTCACTAAACCATAATTATCGCTTTTGGCCGAGGCTATTTGTTCGTATACCGAATATCTTGAATTTGACTCAATTAAATTGTATAAAATAGAGCGATGTATTTATTATACAATAATCGATCTTTTAGTTGGAGGAATAAGTGTTAGAAGCATGTTTCACTCAGTAATTTTGATATACTAGATGGTCATTTTTGCAAAAAATGAATCTATACATGATGATCAATGGGTTACTCATGTCTTTTTTTGCGTATTTAATCTAAAGGCATAGAATAAATCCGAGAATAAGTTGTAAAATATTTACTTTAGTGAGTTGAAATTAACCGTCATAATTAAAATGTTGCAATCAGCGTTTAGAGCTTTATTAGTGATTCTTTTTATAGGAGTGTCACTGAGTGCTATATCACAAACTACAATTTACACTACCAACTTTAACACTGGTGATGAGAGTTGGACCAATACGGGTACAGATAATTTTGTCAGGGGTGACGTTGATTTTACAACGGGTGCATCCGGGAATTATTGGTCTCTACCAAATACAGGTGGGGGATATGCAAATAATGATGTTGCAGTCATTGAAAGCCCAATCGTAGACCTAACTGGCTTTGAATCAATGACATTTAGTATTGACATACGCTATGATACGGAAGCTGCATGGGACGGAATGCAAGTCGAATATTCTTCTGATGGAGGCACTAATTGGGTGGATTTAGGATCATTTGAGGAAACTGCCTATTGGTACAATGATACCGACGTTGATGCAATTGCTAACGGAGCTGACGGTTGGTCTGGAGATAATGGCGCTTGGCAAACTGCCACCATATCTGTTCCATCAATTCTGGAAAATAATTGTGAGGCTCAGTTTAGAGTCATATTTGAATCAGATGGAGCTGTAACTGACGTAGGAGCCGCATTTGATAATGTAATTATTACGGGATCTGCAATGTCTATTCCTACACCTTCAATTACAGCTGTTCCAGGTGATGCCACAGAAACATTTTTACTTTGGCTGCAGTCCGATAGTGCGGCTATTGCAAATGAAGCAAATGTGATAACTCAATGGGGCGATTGGAGTGGAAATACAAATGTGGCGCAGGCGGGAGATTGTGGCCCTACCTATACGACTAATCTGGTAAATGGACATGCAGCAATTACATTTGATGGAGTTTCAAACTACATGGACTTAGGTGATGTTCTCAATTTTGAGGGACTAACCGATAGCTGGTCAACTTTTGTGGTGTTCAATACGACTGGTGCAGCGGTTGGAAATCTACTAGCAAGAGCTGGAGCAGGAGGTACAGCTACCCGCCAATATCAATTGGCAGTTACTGCTGGCGGTCAAATTGCTCAATTAACAGGTGGAGATTTCGATGTAGGCACAACAGCCGCAAATACAGGTGAGTGGCAAGTTCTTTCATCCTTAACAAACACAACTGAATTTAATTCTTTTCTTCAGGGAGCGGCCGAAATTTCCAATAGCACAAATATTGGTAGTGTAACCGAAAATGAAAACTTTCTTATAGGAGCAAGGGATGACGGAGCGGCTCAACTCTTTGATGGTGACATTGCTGAAATTATAATTTTTCTAGGAGAGGTAAGTAGTGCGAAACGAAGAGATATTGAAACCTACTTAGCATTAAAATATGGTGTTACTCTTGATATTTCATCTCAGGATTATACAGTTGGAGGATCTTCAATTTTCGATAACGCAACGTTCTCAGGCTACAACAGTGATATTGCCGGAATTGGAATAGATGTCTCACAAGGTTTAAATCAAGAATCAGGGATAAGTGCATCTGGTTCTATTGTTCGAATGTCAAACTCGTCTGATTTAGATGATGCTGAATTTTTAATATGGGGGAGTGATGGTGCAGCTACAACAACTACAACAGGTAATACTCCGGCAAGTATTGATAATCGACTGAATCGAATCTGGCGTGTAAACCATGTAGGTGATGTTGGGACAGTAGATATCGCATTTGATATTAATACTTTGGGCTATGAAGGTCGAACCTTTAATTTATTGACTGTTCCCAATACAGCAACTATTCCGGCAGATTTTGGTACTGCAACCGTTTCAAGTGTTGGGGTAGTGGAAAATATAGATGGAAGAGATTTTGTTACATTTTCTGGTGTAACCCTTACAGATGAGCAATACTTCACATTAGGACTATCTGATGCCGTAACAGGTCCCGGTGATCAAACTGCTGATCTATGGCTAAGAGCGGACTTGGGTGTTAGCCAATCCTCTAATGCAGTTTCATCATGGTTAGATCTTTCTAGTGGTGGAAATGATGCCACCCAAGCAACAGCTGTGGATCAGCCCACTTATGTAGCTAATGCCATTAATGGAAATCCTGCAATAGATTTTGATGGTGGCGATGATTTGGATGGAAGTGCTGGTTTCTACACGCATGAATATTTTGTTGTTATGGAGCCTGATGTTGCTGTTGATGGGTCTGCTAATGGGTTTATTTTAGGTTTTGAGCCAGGTGAGTTTGGGGGATTCTTCGTTGGAACTCAAGCAGACGGCTATGTGCCAAACGATCGGGTTGTACATGCTATCGGGGATAATGGTGATGGTGATGAATACAGAGCAGGTTTAGAAACGGGAACACTTTCTAATGCCGATCAACCGATTTTGTGGAGTGTAAGAGAAAATGCTGGTTCTACAGCTACTGAAATAAGCTTGGACGGAACAGGACTTACAGTAAATAGTGCCTATACAGGAAACGCCCTATTAAATCTGTCCAATCAAGCTTACAGGCTAGGAAATAACTTATTAAATACAAACGGTTATGACGGGAGTATTGCTGAGGTAATCAGCTTTCAGTCCAGATTAAGTAATGCCAACAGAAGAGATGTAGAGACGTACTTAGCTATTAAATATGGCATTACTTTAGGAGATATGGCAACCGGATATACAATCGGAGGTACTGCCATTTACAATAATACAACCTACGCTAATGATATTGCTGGAATAGGAAGGGATGAATCTCAAGGATTAAGCCAGCTATCTTCTATGAGTATTTCAGGGCAGGCAGTAAGAATGCAGAATGCTTCTGACCTTGATGAAGGAGAGTTTTTAATTTGGGGACACGATGGAGGCGCAGCTTCATTACAGACCGGAGATGTTCCGGGTGGTGTTACCAATCGACTAACACGTATTTGGACACTTGCAGAAGTCAATACTGCAGGTGCTGTTGATGTAGGAACTGTAGATATAACATTTGATGTGGCAAACCTGGGAGTGCAGGCTGGAGGTACTTATCAGTTAATTATTTCAAGTACGGCTACAATGGCTTCAGGAACAGTTACTACAAGCCCTACGGTTTCCGGATCGTTAGTCACCTTTACTGGTGTTAGTGTAACTGATGGTGATTTTTTCACTTTAGGTGCAGACGATCCAACTTATCCAGGTGATGTCTCTGCTAATCTTGCCCTTTGGTTAGACGCAAGCAATGGGGTAACACTTAATGGAAGCGTAGTTAGTCAATGGTCCGATCAATCAGGTAATGGTAATCCTGCATCTCAATCCGATACTGATGCTCAGCCTATTTTTGTTAGTGAAGGTCTGAATGGAAACCCTGTCTTTTCATATGATGGAGTAGATGATGTTATTCGAGGTAGTGCAGGCTTTTATACCGTTGAGTATTTTGTAGTTACTGAACCAAGTGAAATATATAATAGCGGTGAATCCACCGGCTCAATTGTAGGCTTTAATGATGCGGAATTTGCACGATTGGGATTAGGTCCAACTTCCGGACAGATCACAGATGAAGTTATAACACATGCAGCTGGAAGTGGAGCGAATTACCGTGCGGCATTTACTTCAACAACGGCTAATTTAAACCAGCCTTCAATTATTAATCCAAGGTCGAATGCTGCAGCAACAGCACATGATATTTATTTTAATGGTGCTAATGTAAGGAATGCGGAAGCGAATGCAGGAACCTACACTAATTATACAAATACTGATTATGATGTAGGCAATGAGGTAAATTCGACTCCAAATTTTCCTTACACAGGTACCGTTGCTGAAGTTATTAGTTATTCATCAAGGTTAAGTGATGATGATCGAAGGGATGTCGCTACTTATTTAGCTATTAAATATGGACTTACTTTGGATATAACCTCTCAAGCTTATACTGTGGGAGGTTCAGGCAACCCAATCTATAATTCAACAGGTTATGCAAATGATATCGCTGGAATAGGTATCAATACCTCCTCAGCTTTAAATCAAACAAACTCCCAAAGTGAAAACCCTGGTTCTATGGTCAGAGTATCTTCTGCTTCAGATTTAGCGGATGGTGAATTTTTGGTCTGGGGGAATAATGGAAATGCCAATGATTTCACTACAGCAAATGTACCTCCTGGAGTCATTGAGATTCTTGAGAAAGTGTGGACCATTGAAGAAACAGGTGGGGATGGTGTAGGGACCGTCACTATATCCTTTGACCTTACCACACTTGGAATTGACATTGACAATTCTTCCATTAATTTGATCACAATGCCTGCAGGAAATACTGTTCCTACTGATTTTGCTACACAATCAACACTAAATAGTTCCGGAACCGTTTCAGAAGTGAATGGAAGAGACATAATTACTTTTACGGGAGTAGACTTCACAGATGGTGACTTTTTTACATTAGGAGGGGATATACAAACAACTTCTCCTGGTGGATCTGGCCTAGCTCTATGGTTTAGAGCAGACGAAGGCACAACTACTTCTGGATCTTTGGTTAGTGGATGGGCTGATCAAAGTGGAAATGGAAATGATTTGATCCAGGGCTCTTCAGCTGATCAACCAACTTTAGTCAGTAATGCAATAAACTTTAATGAAGCATTGGATTTTGCTGGTGGAGACAATTTAGAGGGATTGAGTGGTTTCTATACAGATGAATACTTTGTGGTTATCGAACCAGACAATGCCATTAACAATAGTTCTCCCAATGGATATGTTCTTGGTTTTGAATCCCAACAATCAAGTGGATTCTTTATTGGTGATGAAAACTTTGTTGGAGGTGATCTTTTTGGTCAAACCATGGAAGTGGATGGATATGATATTTCAGCTACATCACCCACATCAATAAGTAATGACAATGTAATTGTATTTAATGTCAGAAATAATGCGGATGCTGGTCCTACAGCTCAGGAAATGTTCGCTAATGGAACAGCTTACACTGAGACACTTGCAGGAACCCATGCGGATTTTACAGACAATCCAATTAGAATAGGTAATAACTTTGACGATGACAGGCCTTACTATGGACTGGTCGCTGAGGTGCTTAGTTATGATGCACGCCTAAGTGCAACCGTGAGAAGAGATGTTGAATCCTATCTTGCATTGAAATATGGTATAACCCTAGATATTTCAACCGAAAATTATACGGCAGATGGAACCAATATTTTCACTTATACAGGACATGATTTCGATATTGCTGGTCTAGGTAAACATCTGGATTTCGGATTAAACCAAACCAAATCCATCTCACAAAATAATGGTGTCATAATAAAGATGGAAGGTCTTTCCGATTTAGATGACAATGAATATTTAATATGGGGATATGATGGTGATACAGGAGGTAGTAAAACTGCACCTGACACCAATGAAAAACCAGCAGCATTTGACGAGCGTTTGCCGGCTGAATGGAGAGTTGCTTTGACGGGCAGTCCTGGAACAGTAACTGTTAAAGTTTATGTTGGAAACATCTCCAATTTCAGTGAAAGACCTCAAACTGCTTCGCTATATTCTCTTTTAATAGATACAGATGATGATTTCTCTGTCATTTCGTCATCAGTTTCTGCTTCATCTCTTGTCAATGATACGCTTACATTTAATAACGTGAGTTTTGCGGATGGCGATAGGTTCACACTCGCATTGCCTTCCCAACCGGATGTTACAGATTTAACTCTATGGTTAAAAGCAGATGTTGAGGTTGAAGAAGCGTCCGCCAACACTGCCGAAAACAACGATCTGATTCAATTCTGGAGAGATCAAAGTGGAAATAATAATGATTTCGATCAAAGTTCATTCTCGGTGAGACCTACATATTCTACCGACCAGCTTAATAGCAAACCAGTAGTGACCTTTGATGATGGTAATACTTACTTAGATCTTGCAACTACAAATCTAAATCCAAGAAGTATTTTCATTGTTTACAACGATATCTCAACAGATTTCAACACGACTCCATTTACCAATGATGACAATGATGATGGAACAGGAATAGGAGCTGGAGACAGTGATGGCACAAATATCTTTGATGTCACCAACACCCCAGCCGATGTAAGTGACAATGGAGCAAACTACGTTGATGGAACAGACATAGGTGATGGAACGACTCAGGCTCGACCAACCAATTATGAGCTGCACTCAAGAGTTTTTAATAGTAATCTTTCCAATGCCTCCTGGAATTATTATGTAGGTAATGATCGCGGTAATACCGGAACCACTATTAATGGAGGTGTTGCTGAAATAATGGTTTATACAACTGCATTGAGTAACACAGATAGAAGAGATGTTGAATCCTATCTTGCTTTAAAATATGGTATTACACTAGACATTTCAGCACTCGACTATACCTACAACAGTGGTACTTCTATTTATGATAATGCCACGTTTGCAAGCTACAATAATGATATTGCTGGAATTGGATCTAATTCGAGTTTTGGGTTTTCTCATTCAACCAGTACGAGTAACAATTCTGACGCAATTGTCACTATGAGCAATCCTTCAGCGATGGCTAGTGGAGACTTCTTAGTCTGGGGAAATGATAATGGTGCTACATCAGAAACTACTAGTACAGTTCCTCCTGGTATCGGGAATCGTGTGACAAGGAAATGGGGGATTAATGAGACGAATGATATTGGTACGGTTACTGTCACAATTGATTTATCAGGCTTAGGGTATGGTGCTAAAGATGTTTCTGATTTTACTTTATTAATAGATGGAAATACTGACTTTAGTGACGGGGTGCTAAGAACATATCCGGCACTAACGTTTAGTTCTGACGTCCTGACTTTCACAGGAGTGGATTTTACAAGCGCTGTGACCTTTGGTTTAGGAACAACCATAGATTTAGTTACTGATACAGATACGGACGGAATTCCGGATTATTTTGAATCTGCCTACGGCACTGATCACGCAGATGGAGATGATCCAGTTCCTGGGGGGTCCCCAAATACGGATGCAAGTACAGTAAACGGTGTATTAGGAGATGGAATAAGTGATGCGTTGGAAAGTATTTTGGTGACAAATGGCGCAACCGCCCCTGTAACCATATTTACAGACACTGATGGAGATGGAATCCCAGATCATATTGAAGTAGATAATGGTACAAATCCATTTTCTGCTTCATCACCAACATCAAATGGTGATAGCGATTCAGATGGTGACGGAATTCCTGATGGTCTAGAGGCATTGATTACAAGCGAAGGTGGTGCTGCTGATCCAGCTTTGGATACAGATACCGATGCAGATGGTATTCCAGACTACTATGAAGTGATGAATGGGTCAGATCCAAACGATGTGAATAGTCCAACTGCTAGTGGCGGATCGGACGGTGATGGAGATGGAATTTCTGATGCGCTTGAAGCACAGTTAGTGTCTGGTGGTGCTACTGCTCCAATTGATGTTACTACTGATACTGATGGAGATGGTATTCCGGATTACATTGAAGCGCAAACTTTTACGGACCCTTTCAACTCATCAAGTCCTGCTGCTTCAGGTACCCCTGGTGTTAGGTCTTTACAGGCTGATTATGTAGTATCGGGTGGTTCATGTATTAATATAAGTGGATATCAATGGATAGATGTATCTGATAATCTTGGAAATATTGTATTTTCAATTAATCCGGCAGGTAATAACCTGGGAAGTACATGTTGGGGAGTTCGTATTATCGATCCTACCGATAACAATGTGCGTGATAATACTGTAGATTATGTCCTGGATAGAAACTGGTATATAACCCCAACTACTCAACCGTCTAATTCAAATGGAGTATATATCCGATTCTATGCCTTAGCTGAAGAGCATACCGATCTGGGCGATGAACTACTTTCTGCTGAGTCTTTCACGTTTGATGAAGAAGCTCACTTGAGAATTACTAAAATCACAGGTGTCTCAAATAGCCTGGATCCATTCATTGCAGGAGGAACAAGGGTTAATTTAGATCCTGAGGTTCAGGATTACTCGACCAACGGAAAATCCTTGACCATTGGAATCACATCTTTCTCATCATTTGCACCACACGCGACACCAAGTGGTATAGAAGACCCATTACCTGTAGAATTGATGTCGTTTCAAGCCTCGATTCAGGATCAGTATATTGTTCTGGATTGGTCCACAGCTTCTGAGCTTAATAATGATTACTTCACTATTGAGAAGAGTAGTGATGGTGAAAACTTTGAAGCCCTTAAAGAAATAGATGGTGCAGGAAATAGTAACGAGAGACTTGATTATCGATTCGAAGATCGTCAGCCACTTTTAGGAGTGAATTATTATCGTCTGAAACAAACAGACTTTGATGGAACAGAAACCTATTCAGAGGTGGTAATGGTAGTCTTTGAGGGACAATCACAATTAGTTATCAATGTTTATCCAAACCCGACCAGGAATAAACTATCTGTATCTTTCTCAAGCGATTTCAACGTTGGAAGTCCGGAGATTCACCTGGTTGACTTAAAAGGGCAGAAGGTTGCTTCATGGATGATAGCTGCTGATAACAATTCGATTGAAGTAGATTTAGCTGAGTATCCTAAAGGCATCTATTTACTACAGATGGAAGTTGGGAATAGAACCTACAGCCATAAGGTGATCAAAAAATAGTGAGGTAGTTTTTTTAGACACAAGACACATAAAAAAGTAAAGCCCATTTCAATAGTGAAATGGGCTTTACTTTTTTAATGAGGGGATTATAACACAAGAAAAAAAGCATCTAAGAAAGACTGGTTTAGGGCTTTTATAGATCACTGGTCTAATTAAACGAATCTTCTACCATGAAGATAGAATCATAAGAAAATTACAATAAAAAAATCCCGACAAGGCTTGCCGGGATCATTGTGTTCAAAACAGCTCTTTTCACTCACTAATCGTCTCTTGATTGATTTCTTAGGCTTATCCGTTTATTGCTGATTGAATCAAGGTATGTAGGCCATAGGTTACAATAGCGTAATAGGCAATAACTGATGCAGTCACTATCATGTTGGTGGTCTCGGCTTCCTTCACTTTGGTATATACTCGATTCATAGTTTTTTAATTTAAAGTTCTGATACAAACTTCGCCTCTCACGATTTACAAATCCTGCATACTTACTTTAGAATATTGTTCGATTAGTTTCAAAACATACCCGCTTACTCCACCTCAGAGTCACTAAACGAGGACTCTGAGGTTGTATGAATAAATCAGGAAGCCACATTTTGGAAATCAAAAAGTAGACAATGTTGCAGATGATTTATGTAAGGGTTTGTGAAGGTGATCTGCGTGAAACATGCTTGAATCTTGAAGTTTAGACACAAAAAAAGCATTTTACTTTTTACTGTAAGTGTTTGATTTTAGAGCGGTCCGGATGGGACCGACACGTGTAGGCGGCACGCGTAGTGCGGCACGCGTAGTGTCGAACTCGCGACCTCCATAAACCATTAAATAAAAAAACCCACCTCAAAAAGAGACGGGTTGTGTGCTTTAGCGGTCCGGATGGGTACCGACACGCGTAGTGTCGAACTCGCGACCTCCATAAACCATTAAATAAAAAAACCCACCTCAAAAAGAGACGGGTTGTGTGCTTTAGCGGTCCGGATGGGTACCGACACGCGTAGTGTCGAACTCGCGACCTCCATAAACCATTAAATAAAAAAACCCACCTCAAAAAGAGACGGGTTGTGTGCTTTAGCGGTCCGGATGGGTACCGACACGCGTAGTGTCGAACTCGCGACCTCCATAAACCATTAAATAAAAAAACCCACCTCAAAAAGAGACGGGTTGTGTGCTTTAGCGGTCCGGACGGGACTCGAACCCGCGACCTCCTGCGTGACAGGCAGGCATTCTAACCAGCTGAACTACCGGACCGTGCAATAAAGCGTTGCAAAAGTAAGAGCTTATCTTTTCCTAAACAATACCTGATTGCGAATTTTCTTAAGAATATTTTTAATCCGTTTAGTCCTTTCAGCGTAAGTTTGTTGCAGCAAATTCAATCTTATGTTATTAGACTTTGAAAAACCAATTTCTGAATTAGAATCCAAACTTGCCGACATGAAAGAGCTAGCAAAGACTAGCGATGTGGATGTGTCAGATGCGGTCAATCAATTAGAAAAGAAAATTGTAAAATTGAAAAAGGAGACGTTTAGCAACCTTACCAGGTGGCAAAAAGTACAGCTTTCGCGTCATCCGGAACGACCGTATACCCTTGATTACATCTATGAGATCACCAATGATTTCATTGAGCTTCATGGGGATCGGACGGTAAAAGATGATAAAGCGATGGTTGGAGGTTTCGGAACGATAGGTAGCGAAACGGTTATGTTCATTGGTCAGCAAAAAGGACGCTCAACCAAGCAGCGCCAAATGAGAAACTTTGGGATGGCAAATCCGGAAGGGTATCGAAAAGCATTGAGGCTCATGAAGATGGCAGAGAAGTTTAATAAACCAATTGTCACGTTAATAGATACACCAGGAGCATTTCCCGGACTTGAGGCAGAGGAGCGCGGGCAAGGAGAGGCGATTGCAAGAAACCTGAAGGAAATGACCATGCTAAAAGTGCCTGTTATCTGTATCATAATAGGTGAAGGAGCTTCTGGTGGGGCCTTAGGGATTGCAATTGGTGACAAAGTATTTATGTTGGAGAATACCTGGTATTCGGTAATTTCTCCGGAATCATGCTCATCTATTCTTTGGCGCAGTTGGGACTATAAGGAGCAGGCGGCTGAGGCATTAAAGCTGACCGCTGATGATATGCTTAAAAACAAGCTCATTGATGGCATTATAAAAGAACCATTAGGCGGTGCTCACACAGATTTAACCGAAGCATCAAACGAGCTGAAGAAGGTCATATTGAAAGAACTCAAATCATTGTCTGCTAAAACTCCAAAAGAGCGGATTAACGAGCGAATAGAGAAATTTTCTTCCATGGGTGCGTATAACTAGTATGGCAAAGGTCAATTGGTCGGATCATTTATTTAACTTTTTGGCAGTGATATTAGGCGTCTCACTTGCCTTTTTTGTTTCAAGAGAATCAGAAAAATCGAAGCTTAAAGCTGAGTTCAACCAAAACATCGCGGCGATACTCGAAGAAGTAGAATCAGATATTTACACTTTTGAAGATTATCAAATTCCTGATAATAAGGCAAAATTGACTCTAATGAAGGAGGCGATTCAGATGATCGCTAGTCAGACTGGTGGAGACAGTATAAACGTCAAGATGATGTCTTTTTTTGATGTCAATAACTATGCGCCAACCAACATCACAATAAATAGTCTCATATCTTCAGGAAGACTAGATTTGATAAGTGACTTTGAATTAAAAAATAAAATTCTCTATTACCAGAATCTGGCCGAAGAATTAATAGCACAGGGAGATTTCCAGATCAATTTCTTAATGGATCAAATAACACCATGGTTCATAGAAAAAAGCCCCTATTTTATGGGTAACTTAAATTACATTGATCACTATAAAGGAGATGACTCAGCCGCCATCATGATTTTCTCTCTCCATACTTCCTTTGTTGAAAACAAAATAAGAAAATATGAGGCGGCTTTAGAAAACGCGAAGGAATTGAGAAACATGTTAGAGAAGTACAAGTCTGATAAAGGAATTGAATGATCAGTTGGATACTTAGAAACCTTTATAAACTTTTCGGTTGGAAAGTACAGGGACACAAGCCTGATGTAAAGAAGTACGTCATCATTGTGGCTCCACATACAAGCAATTGGGATTTTTTTGTAGGGTGGGGAGCAAGAAATGTCATAGGTTTCTATCCAAATTTTTTAGCTAAGAGAGAATTATTCAAAATCCCGTTGGTAGGTTGGTTCTTATCCTCCATTGGAGGAGTGGCTGTTGATAGAAAAAACAAGCGTAAAAGCACGCAGCTTGTTCAGCAGGTGGTTGATCTCTACAAGGAGCGAGAGGAATTCATTATGACCATTACCCCTGAAGGCACCAGAAGTTATTCTCCCAAATGGAAGACGGGTTTTTATCGGATTGCAGTTGAGGCAGAAGTCCCGATTGTAAAAATCGGGTTTGATTACGCTACAAAAACCGTGTATGTGGATGACCCCTTTTATCCGTCAGGAGATATGGATAAGGAGATGGAGGAAATCAAGGATTATTTCAGGCAGTTTACGGGTAAGAACCCTGAAGACGGTGTGAAATAAAAAAGCCTTCCATTTGGGAAGGCTTTTTTTATAATCTTTGGTTGTACAACTATTTCTTGGTAGTTGCCTTTTTCCGGGTAGTTCTTCTTTTTGGCTTTTCTTCTTCGATCACGTCTTCTACATCGGAAAGGATTCTTCCGCAATGCTCACACACGATGATCTTTTTCTTTTCTCTAATCTCAGCTTGCTTTTGCGGAGGAACTACGTTGAAACAGCCACCACATGCACCTCTTTTAACTGGCACTACAGCTAATCCATTTCTCATGTTCTTGCGTACCTTATCGTAAGATTTGATTAATCGATCTTCTACATTCTTAGCAGCCTTTGTTCGATCTTTTTCGATCTTTTGTTCGTCTGTTTCAGACTCCTTGATGATGTTCTCAAGTTCTTCTTTCTTACTCTTCAGATCTTTACCTCTTTCAGAAAGAGTACTCTTGGTTCCCTCAATCTCTTCTTTTTTCGCATCAATTTTTTCATGAGCTTCTTTGATTCTCTTTTCAAGAATCTGAATCTCCAATTGCTGCAATTCCATCTCTTTGGTGATAGCATCGTACTCACGGTTGTTTCGTACGTTCATCTGCTGCTCTTCGTATTTCTTGATCAGCTTTTCAGCATCCTTGATAGCAGTTTTATTTGCTGAGATGGACTCTTCAAGATTTTTGAGTTCTTCTCCTTGTTTATCAACTCGAGTTTGATAACCAGCGATCTCGTCTTCAAGGTCTTGGACCTCTTCAGGGAGAGCTCCTCTGATTTTCTTTATCTCGTCAATTTTTGAATCTAGTGCTTGTAGTTTTTCTAAAGCTTCCAGCTTCTTAGCTACTGTATTTTCCATTCAGTTTACTATAGATATTTGATTGGATTCGTGTCTACCTGCGACAAACGGAACGCAAACTTAGTGAAATTTTTAGTTAATGTATCTAGTAATAATTCTTTAGTAAATACTTCACTTTCATAGTGACCAATATCAGCAATGATGATTTGATCATTTGCCTCGAAAAAATCATGGTATTTGAAGTCTGCGGTAATGAATATATCTGCTCCTTTTGCAATAGAAGCATTTAATAAAAAGCTACCTGATCCACCACATACAGCTACTTTTGTGATTTTATCCGATGTTATTTTGGTGTGGCGAATGACATTTAGATTCATTTTATCCTTTAGGTCATTTAAGAAGGCTCTTGATTCAACTGGCTTTGGGAGATCTCCAATCATTCCTGAGCCAACTTCCTGATTAATGTTACTAAGTGGGGTGATGTAATGCGCTACCTCTTCATAGGGATGTGCATGAGTCATTGCTAAGAGAACCGAATGAATCTTATGATTAGCAACCAAAACTTCACATCGTGTCTCTGCAACATGTTCTTCCTGTCCAGTTTTGCCAATAGCCGGATTGCTTTCCTCATTTCCACGGAATGTACCCGTTCCTTCTACCTGAAAGCTGCAATGGTCATAATTTCCAATGTCACCTGCTCCGGCATTATACATCTCCTTCAATACTTTGTCTGAATGTTCATTTGGAACAAATACAGTTAGCTTAGAGAGCATTTCTTTTTTTGGAGCTAGAATCTTGGTATTGATCAATTCAATTTTATCTGCAATCTTTTTGTTCACGCCAGTATGTACATTGTCAAGATTAGTATGAATGGCATAGATCGCAATATTATGCTTGATCGCTTTTCGAATGCACCGATCTATCCAGTGCGAGTTACCGATCTTTTTAACTCCTTTGAAAATGAATGGGTGATGAGCAATAATTATATCACATTTTGATGCTATCGCTTCATCAAGGACTTCTTCAGTAATATCTAATGAGATAAGAGCCTGATTGATTTCATCAGATTTCTCTCCTAATAACAACCCAGAGTTGTCATATGATTCTTGGAAGCTTAGAGGAGCTATGTGTTCAAGGTAGTTTGTTAATTCTTTGATTTGCATAGTATAGGCAACTAACTTATTCTTTCAAGTTTAGTCAAAGTAAAATAGCCTTTAAGCAATTATGGAACATAATTCCACAGTCATTTTCGATAATCTATCCGGACAATGGATTCACACAGTATTGCAACATTAATTTTTTGGTATAATATTTCGATTTATTTAAATATGAGTTACAATATTCCGTATACAGATTTAAGTTTAGAATAATTTAGGGGTTTTTTGAATTATGTGTTGCCTTACTCACATCTTATTTCTTGTAAATGATGTGCTATGAAAACTTGTTTTAAACTTTTAACAATCAGTTTTTTTTTATTCTCTATTCTTACAGAAGCACAAGTCACTGTTTCAGAAGTTGATTCAGCAACATTAAAATTGAATGAAGAAAGTGATAGGGTGTATGCCAGATTAGGGCTCCGATATGGATTAAATTTCGCTGGTATGAAAGGATATGAAGAATGGAGGTATCGAGGGCCGAACCTTGCTAATATTGGATTAATATTACGTTTTAGGAAAGAGAGAGACTTTGTAGAGACGAATCTAATTTTATTGGAGACGGGAGTAAAATTTAACATTTCAAACCAGACTTCCCAAGGGCTTCAAGAGGGAAATGATAGACAGGTTAATAATAATCTGATGATGCCAATTATGTTTGGTCATCATTTCGGCCTCTTTGAAGAAGAAGGATTCTTTATAAAAGGGGGGGTATTCTTAAGTTACCTATTGCAAGCAACTTATAAAGTTCCTGATAATTCACTTCTTTTAATTCCAGACCCAAAAAAAATAGATAATATTGATGAATTTAATAGACTGGACTTTGGAATTAGTTTAGGAACAGGAATCGATTGGGAACATGTTGGATTGGAGTTAAGAGCTAATTGGGGACTTAGGAACCTGAATAATAACCCCTCAGATATTTGGCAATATGTAGACACTTCAAATGAAATTTATAGTGTACTATATCAACTATCTCTAAATGTGATGTTCTAATTTATCAACTTTAATTGTTGAGAATATCTCATTCTGAATTAAAATAGATTCACCTTCTTACAAGCTTTTATTATTCGGAATAATTTTTGTAAAACAAGTACCTAACACATTTTTCATACCTATCAATTGTTAACTTTGCGCGTGCGAATTTATTTTTTACTAATAGCGGTTTTATCAGCAGGTGCTTTGTCAGCGCAGATAGTGGATGACTCTACAAAGTTGGTTTATGGGCCAAAATCAACGGAGTTTACGACTGAAGAAGAGGTACTAAACAACCTTAATAATTATCAACGGATAGATACTTCCATTTATTTATTTGAAAGACAGTCTTACGTAGATAGATCCGCCAGAAAATTTCAAAATCTTGGAAATTTCGGAACTGCACTCTTTCCCATTTTCTATACACCACAGAGTGCTATAGGTAGAACATCCGGATTCAATGCCTACAATCGATACGCTTTTCAACCAAAAGATATCAAGTATTACGACACTAAATCTCCATACATAGAACTGTTTGTCTATCTGGGAGGTGGCAATCGAAACATTGTTGATATAGGGTTTTCAAGGAATGTGAATGAAAATTGGAACATTGGATTTGACGTAAGAAAAATAACTGCAAATAAACAGCTCGCTCCGGAAAATCAGACAGACAGACAGGTAATAGGAACCTCGTTTGTTGGATACACTCATTATAAACACGCGAAAGTACCTTACCAGTTTTTAGCTAATTATTCAAGCATGAGTCACAAAGTTTTCGAACTTGGAGGAGCCAGACCAACAAGTGATTCATTGCGAACGGATTTCTTTCTTTATGACAATGCACTGGTAAGGCTAGAAGAAGCTCAAGCAATTGTGAAGTCATCGAGATGGCATTTTTACCACGACTATCAAATTGCCAAGCAGTTTCAATTGTATCACACCTTTGATTATTTAAAGGAAACCAATATTTATCAGGATTTCGCCGGAGATACTGGGCCGGGAGGATATGACCTATACACTGACTTCTATACGGACTTTTTAATGGATGAAGACTCAACTCAGGAACGTTCTGTTTTTAGCTCGCTTTCGAATGAAATAGGCATAAAAGGAAATTTGTCTTCCGTTTTTTATCGGTTTTATTCAAAACTAAGATCTGTAGATTGGAGTTACCTCTTGTACGACCCGGAATCCAGGGCGTTTGAACAATACCTGGGTGGATTTGCACGATTTGATTGGCGAGAGAAATTTGCCGTTACTGCAAATGCTGAATACCTGTTAGGAGGAGGCTATAAGTTGGGTGGTAATCTTTCAAGTGATTTGTTGAATGTGAGCTACAGTTCAATGAATTATCGGGTACCGTTTATTTATTCAGATTATTTCGGAAATCATCACGAATGGCACAATGATTTTGATCCGGTATTCATGAATAAGCTTGAGGCCCAAATTAATCTAGACTTCAAAAGTTTTGAGATCCGACCCAAGGTTTGCTTAACTACCTACAATAATTTTGTTTACTTCAATGGAAACATTGATCCCATTCAATCAACAGATGCCTTCATTTCTTCCATAGGAGGAGATTTCAATCTTCGATTATTAAACTCCAAGCAGGAGGGATGGCATTTGGAAAATGAACTAATGGCTACCAATGTTTCTGGTGGAGCTTCAGATTTTGTGAGGATACCCGATGTATGGTTTAATGGTAGATACTATTGGAGAGGGAATTGGTTCAATGACCTTGTTCCGGTAGAGGTGGGAATAGATGCGCACGCCAGATCTGCCTATTTTGCCAATGCGTATGCTCCGGAGATTCAGCAGTTTTACGTGCAAAATGATCAGGAAATATTTGGTTATACAGCTGCCGATCTTTTCGTAAACATGAAGGTGGATAAATTCTTTTTCGCTATCAAGTGGACACATTTCAATCAACCACAAGATGATGGTTATTTTACTACACCTAATTACCCGGGCCAGCGAAAAGTGATTGACTTGATGATTAGATGGATGTTTTTTGATTGATGAGTATAGATAAAACAACACTTGGTTTAGAACTCCCAACAGATCCACGTTGGGTTAATATTGCAGAAAAAAATATTGAAGATATTTTAGTTGATCATGCCTATTGCGAACAGAAGGCGGCATCTTCATGCATATCGTTAATAATCATGTTTCCTGAACGTGAAAAGCTGGTTGATATCCTTACTCCGGTAGTGGCTGAAGAATGGGCGCATTTCGAATTGGTTATTGAACATCTTAAGAAAAGAGGGTTCTCACTAGGGAAGGCCCGAAAAGACGAATATGTATCCCGCCTGAATGGGATAATGAAAAAAGGAGGGACCAGAGACGAGCAGCTAGTAGAGCGGCTTTTATTAAATGCACTAATAGAAGCCAGAAGTTGTGAGCGGTTTAAGTTGCTGTGGAAGAATATTTCAGATGTGGAACTGCAACGATTCTACTACGACTTAATGGTTTCAGAGGCAGGACATTATCATAACTTCATCGAATTAGCAAAGGAGTATTTGCCGGAGAAAAAGGTGGAAGAAAGATGGAAATATTTCTTGGCAGAAGAGGCTAAAATAATGCTCGAGTTAACCCCAAGGGCAGATAGAATGCATTGATATAGTAAATCAATGCATTCTGAAGTCCAAATTGTTTCTTAATCCTGTTGCGTTAAAATGCCTGTGAAGCTTCCTGTGGCACGCTCATTATCATTACCGGTCAACGTAAATGATATCGAGTAGGTATCGGACTCAACAGAAACGGTAACAGTACCACCTGTCACTTCGAAAGAAGTTCCGGATGTAATATTTCCCTCATTATCCACATTTACGTTCACACCAACAATTCCATCTACCATTACAAACTCATCGCGTTCTAAACCATAGGTGTAAGTGCCAGCTTCTAATACATTTTGCATAGATGTATTTAAATCCAGGTATACAAAAGTTAAATCGTTAAAAGTGCCTGAGTTGAAATCAACTGGTTTTGATGTTAGCGTAATATCTACGTCAAATGAACCATTTTCATTGACACCAAAATCCTCCTTATAAGCATGAGTAAGTGCATAACTCTCACCATTAAAAGTAAACGATCCGTTTGCGGACACTGCAGGTCCATCATCTTTTCCACAGCTGAATAATAGACCTATTGATGCCAGCAGTGAAATGGTAATTAATTTTTCATAGTAATTGTGTATTTACCAGTAAAGTGAATTAAAAAACTAACTGCGCGCAATACCAATTAATGGGTATTTTTTTATATCCCGAAAATTTTAAGTTTTTTGCTTTTTCTTTTTGGCGGCAGGAAATAAAATGTTATTTAAAATAAGTCGATAACCCGGAGAGTTGGGATGGAGATTAAGGTCAGTGGGAGGCTCATTTACAAAATGTTGATAGTCTTCAGGATCATGCCCTCCATAGAAGGTCCAAAAGCCTCTTCCAAGGACACCATGTACATATTTAGCTTCGCTAATACTTGGCGTCTGACCCATGATGATTACATCACCTTTTACCAACTGTTTCTTAAACCCTGTGGTCTGTCCCATAAAACCGTGAATGATCTGTTGGTGATTTTGTGTTAGCATCGTTGGAATAGGGTCCCATTTAGCCGAGAATTCAAAAAGTGTAAAATAATCATTTCGCTCAACTAAGCCCCGTTCATTAGCTTGATTATCAATATTTGAGTATTCGTATCGCATCGGATCCCTTTCGATTGTGAAGTTTTCAAATGCCATGGTTTTTGAATAATCTAATTTGGATTGAGCGCGCGGATCGGCAGGATCTCCGTCGTAAATACTTTCTACTATATCAAGCCCTTCTGCGGCCAGAGCTATGTCATAGGTATCAGTAGCTGAGCACATCGCAAACAGAAAGCCACCGCTTGCCACGTATGATTTAATCCGTTGTACTGTTGCCAATTTTAGCTGAGAAACTTTATTAAACCCATGTTTTTTTGCAGATTCTTCATAGTCCCTTTGCTGTTGTTGATACCATGGGAAGTGATGGTATGCCCGATAAAATTTACCATACTGGCCGGTGAAATCTTCATGGTGAAGATGCAGCCAATCATACTTTGGAAGGTCATCACCCATGATTTCATCATCGAAGATTACGTCATATGGAATCTCTGCATAGGTAAGCACGAGAGTTACTGCATCGTCCCATGGCTGTTTACTTTTTGGTGAGTAAACCGCTATTTTCGGGAATTTTTCCAACTTCATCACATCCATATTAGAAGATGGACTGGCTATGGTATTCAAGATGTCGTTTGCTTCAGCATCTGAGATCACCTGATAAGAAACTCCACGAATAATACATTCATTTTCAAATGCCTGGAGATGCTTAATCATAAAACTTCCTCCCTTGTAATTCAGCATCCAGTCAACCTCCACTTCTTTTGTCAAAATCCAATATGCTATACCGTATGCCTTCAAATGATTTGACTGGGTCTCATCCATTGGGATAAGGATATATGCCGCCTGACTGGCTATGCAGACATTTAAGAAAATTAGTAACAATATTCCCCTCATATGCATCACTTTTGTATATACAACGTTAATCAAAACCGTGTGTTTTATTAAAACCTTCCAATGAACATTCGCGAAAACATAAAAGAGGGCATCAAGTCCATCAAAGCCAATAAGCTGAGAACCTTCCTTACTGCTGCAATTATTTCAATTGGGATTACTTCCCTCGTTGGGATTCTGACAGCTATTGATGGAATTCAATATTCCATCAACAATAGTTTCTCAAGCTTAGGCGCCAACACGTTTGATATTGAAGATAAACGGAGGGACAGAGGTTCTTCTGATGGAAAGAAAGCGAAATCCTACCCTAAAGTGACATACCATGAGTTGCTGATGTTCAAGGAAAAGTATGAAGGACCGGGAGTCGTCTCCATTTATACGGTAATAACCGGTCAAGCCGAAGTGAAATACGGTTCGAAAGTGACAAATCCAAATCAAATTGTCAGAGGAGGAGATGAAAACTATTTAACAGTAGATGGTTATGACGTAGACAAGGGTCGTCCATTTTCTGCAAACGAAAGTTTGAATGGTAGCTATGTTGCTCTTGTAGGTAATGATGTTATTAAGGAATTGTTTGATGAAAACGAAAGCCCTGTTGGAAAAAAAATAAGCTTGATGGGATCCAAATTCAGAATTGTTGGAACTATTGCTGAACAGGGTGGAGCTAGTGGGAATTCCAATATTGACCGAACCATTATCATCCCAATGCAAACCGCAAGGATCATTGCTCCTGAACGAAATTTTGGATATGAAATAGCAGTTTCAGTACCAGATCCCACTCAAATGGATAATGCGATGGGGATCGCAAGAGGCCTGATGCGAGCAATCCGGCAAGATCGACCGGGTGAGGAAGATTCTTTCGAGCTTTCTGCAAGTAAATCACTAGCTGAAAGAATGGGTGAAATTACCGGATACCTAAGAGCTGGCGGGTTTACCATTGGTTTTGTTACATTAATTGGTGCATCCATTGGACTTATGAATATTATGCTGGTTTCAGTAACAGAGCGTACACGGGAAATTGGAGTAAGAAAAGCACTAGGTGCAACACCACTAAAAATCAGGCAACAGTTCTTGATTGAGGCAATCGTAATATGTCAGATGGGGGGAATTGGTGGTATCATCCTCGGAATGGCCATCGGAAACCTCACGTCCTCATTGATCTTTAATTCGGGCTTTGTAGTGCCATGGTTATGGATGCTGGTGGCTGTGTTAATTGGTATTGCTGTAGGGCTAATATCCGGATATATCCCAGCCTATAAAGCATCTAAATTAGATCCAATTGATTCACTCAGATTCGAGTAATTGTTTAGCTGAGACGGAACTTTTTATTTCCATTAAAAAGCGATCGATTATCCCTTGGGTAACATGGTCCATTACCACGATCTTATACCAGGCAGGGTTGTTATCATGGGTGTCTGGAACTAGTAAATAATCTTTTGCCACCTGCGGATCAATTTCGTCTGACTTTATGGTTACGATGTTCATGTATGGATTTCGAAAAAACTGGACTCCCATTCTGGTCAACTTATCGCAAAGGCGATCAGTCTTATCAAGCAGCTTTTCTATTTTCATTTTCCAACCCTCAGAACCATAGGTCCTCATGATCATCCAAACAGCGATAGAGTTTGCTCCTGAACGACTTCCAATAAGCGTATAGTCTTTCCCTTTTACGTAATTCGCCTCCTCTGTAAGCGCATAATCCATAAACCCTCTACGAGTCAAATAGATACCGGTTCCGTAAGGGGATTGAAGCATCTTGTGTCCATCCAGCGTGAAAGAGTTGATCTTTGGATTTTGAAATGTCAATTTAGAGTTCTTGTCAGTGAAAGGATAAATAAACCCTCCAAATGCAGCATCAATATGTACTTTGTAGTTTAATCCCAAACTATCCATCCATCCGACAACCTCGTCAATGTCATCAACAGAACCAAACATGGTTGTGCCCATGTTGAGAACCACAATGAAATACTTTTTGCCCTTATGCTGAGCTTGAGAAAGCATTTCTTTGGAATCTTTTGAAATACATCTAGAATCCTCATCAACAGGAAGTGTAATTGTATTTAAACTAAGCAGAGACCCTGCTTTTGGCATAGAGTAGTGTGCATCTTCGGTGTACACCAACGTTATTTCATCCGGATTAGCATTAAACTCTTTTTCATAATACCTTTTTAGTATCCAGATAGCCTGAATGTTAGCTTCAGTACCACCTGAAGCCACATACCCATCATAATGCTCATCTGCGCCTTTGAAAATTCCTTTGGCACATAATTGAATGAGCTCAGACTCTATTTTTTGAGTCCCTTCAAATGCAGTTTCTGATTCATTTAATGTATGACAGCCGATATGATTGGGGTTGGCGATCATGGCACTTAAGAAAGGGGCATCTTCTAAAAACGGCGCATCATGATAAAATACTTCGGTATCTAAATAGGAAGCTGGTAAACCCAAAACGGGTTTGTGTCTATAGTCCAAATTGGACTCTAATGCACCAAAAATTATTTCTTTAATTTTCCTATGACTGTACTTTTCCCAATTCATTCAATACTAAGTTTTTGTGGCTACAAATTTAGTTGTTAATGCAACTAAAATCAACAAATTGATGTTTTATACTAGTTAAGATCGATTCTGAATTACGTGTATAATGAACTTGATCACTTGAAAATTCGTAAATTGACTTAAGATGAGGTCAATTAGTAAAATAGCGCTATTTGTTGCGGTCAGTTTTCTGATGCTGCATACATTTATGCCTCATCATCACTCGGATCAAATCTCAGAAGAGCAGCATTTCATAGAACATTCTGAAGCAGATTCACTTATTGATTTTATACGCCTGGCATTTCATTTAAATCCTGGGGAGAATCACCTGGAGGAATTTGAACAAAATACTGGCGTAACACTTCACTTTCCAGTTGCTGACTTCCATAAGATTGAGGTTCCTAATCAAGTTATAGATATTGCTACGCCTTCTTTTACTAAAGCCCAGGATGTAGCAATCGAACATCAATTCACCTCTTTATCGCTAAGTTTTAGAGGGCCTCCGCAATTGGTGTAATTCCAGCAGGGATCGTTTGATCCTAAACCAATTGTAATTCTAAAACTCCAATTTCATGTTAGAACATATTGTTCGATTTAGCTTGAAGAACAAGCTGATCGTTATATTCTTTACCATTAGTTTATTTGCTTTTGGTGTTTATTCACTCACGCAGATACCAATAGGTGCTGTACCTGATGTAACCAATAATCAGGTACAGGTCATCACCACTTCCCGAAACCTCTCTACGCAGGATATTGAGCAATTTATTACCTACCCAATAGAGTTGGAAATGGCAAACTTACCGGGGGTCCAAGAGATCAGATCTATTTCCAAATTCGGCTTGTCTGTGGTGACAATCGTTTTTGAGGATCAAATGGGTACTTACCTTCCTCGTCAACTTATAGCTGAAAAAATTAAAAGTGCTTCAGAGAAAATCCCGGATGGGTTTGGAACACCGGAGATGGGACCAATCTCTACTGGGTTAGGAGAAATTTATCAATATGTCCTGGAAGTAAACGAGGAGAATAAGGGGAAGTATTCGACAATGGATTTACGCACAATCCAGGATTGGATAGTGAAAAGGCAATTATCAGGAATACCGGGGGTGGTGGAAGTAAATACCTGGGGTGGATACCTTAAGAGGTATGAAGTGGCAGTGGATCCTGAGCATCTCAATGCAATGAATCTATCACCAATCCAACTATTGAATGCGATTGAGAAAAACAATGATGTTTCTGGTGGAGGTTACATCGAAAGATCCAATCAAAGCTATTTCATTCGGGGTGAGGGGTTGGTCAAATCTTTAACTGATATAGAGAACATTGTGGTGGAGGTTAGAGATGGAAATCCAATTTATATAAAGGATGTTGCTACCGTTGGTTTTGGTCACGCAACCAGATTTGGTGCAGTTACTGGAAATGGTGAGGGTGAAAAAGTTTTAGGGCAGGTAATGATGCTAAAGGATGCTAATTCTAAAGCTGTAATAGATGCGGTAAAGGCTCGTGTAGCTGAGATACAACCAACACTGCCTCCTGGCATTTCAATAAATCCATTTTTGGAGCGAAGTGAATTGATTGGTAGAACAACATTCACCATTACTGAAAATCTAATACTCGGTTGTCTAATCGTCGTGTTTGTTGTAGTTCTGTTATTAGGCAATCTCCGATCAGGTCTGGTTGTAGCTTCTGTTATTCCGCTTGCCCTGCTTTTTGCTATTTCAATGATGTACATCTTCGGAATAGATGCTAATCTCATGAGCCTTGGAGCAATAGATTTTGGGATAATTATTGATGGAGCGGTAATTATAGTTGAGTTCATTGCTTTTAAAATCGCCTCCAGCAAGTCAGACTTGTTAGGACTGAATAAATCAGAGAGGAGGAAGCAAATAGATCTAATCACATTGGAAAGTACTTCCAAAATGATGCGATCAGCAGTATTTGGCCAGCTTATTATCATCATTGTATTTATTCCAATTCTGTCACTTACCAATGTGGAAGGCAAGATGTTTATCCCTATGGCACTTACCTTTTGTTTTGCCCTCATTGGAGCGATGATTTTGGGATTCACTTATGTTCCTGTTGCTTCAAGTCTATTCATCAGACCTGAGCAAAAACAGAGTAAAATATCTATTCAGTTGATTTCATTTCTGGAGCGGATGTATGTGCCTGTGTTAACATGGTCACTATCCCGAAAGAAAACAGTGCTAAGCATGGCCACATTACTTCTTGCTGGATCAGTTTTTCTGTTTTCAAGAATGGGAGGAGAGTTCGTACCCACTTTAGATGAGGGAGACTTTGTTATTCAGCCTGTACTTAAGACTGGAACATCCCTTTCGAAAACAATAAAAACAACAACGGAGATCGAGCAGATTGTTAAACGATTTCCGGAGGTCAATCAGGTGGTGACGCGCATTGGAGCTGCTGAGGTTCCCACAGATCCCATGTCAATGGAAGAGACAGATGTGATTATCACGCTAAAGGACAAAAAAGAGTGGGTTTCTGCTAATAGCAAAGATGAATTGGCAAATAATATAAAAGCGGAACTTGTGAATGAATTGCCGACCATAGATTTTGAATTTACCCAGCCTATTGAGATGCGCTTCAATGAGCTGATTACAGGTGTTCGGTCGGATTTGGCCATAAAGATATTCGGAGAAGATTTGGAAGTTCTTTATGACAAGGCCAGAGAGATTGAGCGGGTGATCGCCAATGTAGATGGCGCAGCAGATATTACTGTTGAAAAGATTGTTGGTCTTCCTCAATTGCAGGTGAAATATGATCGAAATAAAATGGCTCGTTATGGGCTGAATATCGCTGACGTCAACCGGTTGGTGTCTTTAGGTTTTGCTGGTGAAGTGGCCGGTAGTATTTATGAAGGAGAAAGGAGATTTGATCTCTCAGTTCGCTTTACCGGAGATCAGAGAAAGGGCATTGAAAATCTGGAGCAGATATTTGTAAAACTATCAGGAGGCGGAAAAGTACCATTAAGTTCTTTGGCTGATATTACATACACGCATGGTCCTGCCAAGATATCCCGAGATGATACCCATCGTCGAATTGTCGTGAGTATCAATGTGCGAAATCGTGATCTGGAATCGGTAGTAGATGATGTGAGTGCTTTGATTGATGAAAACGTTGATCTTCCTCCGGGATATTATGTAACCTATGGAGGTCAGTTTGAAAACCTTAGAAATGCAACAGATAGATTAGCTGTTGCTGTCCCCATTTCATTAGTGCTAATTTTTATTTTGCTTCATTTTGCCTTCAAGTCTGTGAAAGATGCATTGATGATTTATAGTGCGATTCCCCTTGCTGCGGTTGGAGGATTGCTGCTATTATGGTTAAGAGATATGCCCTTTAGCATCTCAGCAGGGGTGGGATTTATCGCATTATTTGGTATTGCAGTATTAAATGGAATTGTCCTGATTGAACATTTCAAAGAGCTTAAAGCAAAAGGGATATCTGATGTGAAGGAACGAGTAATAAAAGGAGCCACCCAACGATTGCGTCCTGTTTTATTAACTGCATCTGCTGCAGCACTGGGATTCCTTCCAATGGCAGTATCAACTTCTGCTGGCGCAGAGGTGCAACGACCACTAGCAACCGTAGTTGTGGGCGGATTGATTACGGCTACCTTGTTGACTTTGGTCGTTCTACCCATTCTTTACTCCATTTTTGATGAGCGATCTTTTTTATTAAGCAAATCAGCCAGAACTCTGGTTCTCTTTGGTTTTGTGGCTTTACCTGCATTAGGCAATGCTCAGGAAGCAATTTCACTGGAAGATGCAATTAGAATAGCCAAAGAAAACAATGCGGGATTTAGCTCTGCCGCTTTAGAAGTGAAACGAACCAAAGAATTGGTTGGGTCTGCTTTTTCTTTTGAGAGCGCCACGATCTACTATAATGAGGATCAGAATAACCTAACACCCGGAAACTTGCCGCTAAATCTTTGGGGAATTCAGCAAGGATTTGATTTCCCCACCGTATACTCCAAGCAAAAACAGGTACTTGAGAATAGGGCACAAATGGCCGAATATGATTTTAAACATAATGAGCGACTGTTAATAAGAAACGTATCTGAAGCTTATTACCAGGTAGTCTATTCTTCCAATGTTGTGAAATGGTATAATTACCTGGACAGTATTTATTCCAAATTTAATTTAGCAGCAGCCAGACGTTTTGAATTAGGTGAATCGGACTACCTGGAGCAACTGACTGCTCAAAGCCTGTCTGTGGATATAAATAAAAAGCGGACGCAAGCCAGAAAAGGTCTGGATCTGGCTTATGTGAACCTTAACCGATGGCTCCAGTATGAGAGTTCAGTTGTCGTTGCTAATGATACACTTTCAAAGGTTCCGATAAAGGTGACAGAATTGACCAACCATCCAGGTATACTCAAGTCCGAATCTTCAATAAAGCTGAGCAAATCCAATCTTTCTTTACAGAAAAGTCAATTGCTTCCTGGGCTTCAATTGGAGTATTTTCAAGGGAATGATGGTTCTATGAACGCTCAAACTTACCGAGGCTTTCAGGTTGGACTTAGCATTCCGATTCTTTTTCCCGGTGAGAAAGCCAGGATCAGCGCTTCTCGTATAGCATGGGAGCAATCTATGCTTGATGCAGAAGACTATGAGTATCAACTTAATGCAAAACTCAACAGTTTATCGAGTGAATTAGAAAAGTACGACGCAGCTCTTCAGTCATTTGAAACGTCTGGTCGACGATTAAGTAATGAGCTAATGAAAGCAGCAGAAAGATCCTTTAGCAATGGAGAGATTGACTTTTTGCAATATGCTCAACTGCTCGATCGGGCAACAAATATTAAGATCGAATACCTCAGGGCTCTGTGGAATTACAATCAAGTAGCACTAAAAATCAACCACTTAACCCTTTAATATCAGAAATCATGAAAAAGTATATAATTATCATTTTAATCCTTTTTGTGGCATCATGCAAGCAAGGTGCAGATGTAACCAGCGATGACATGACATCAGATGGCCTCATGCTAACTAAAGAACAGCAAGCCAAGGCCGGAATAACAACTGCTAAATTGAAAATGGTGGATATTCCACAATACATTTCGGTACGTGGTGTTGTAGATGTGCCACCCTCGCATCGGGCATCAATTAGTATTTTTCACGGAGGGTACGTAAGCGATCTTGACCTGCTTCCCGGTAAGGCGGTCAATAAAGGTGATCTGCTGTTTACGCTTCAAAACCCGGCCTACATTGATATGCAACAAGCCTACCTGGAGGTTAAGGAGCGAATTGAATTTTTGAAAGCTGACTATGAACGTCAAAAAACCTTAGCCTCTGAAGCCATTTCATCTGAGAAGAAATATAAGCAAGCAGAAAGTGATTACTTAGTTGCTAAGGCAAAACTGGAAAGTCTAAAAGAGCAACTTAAACTCATCAACATAAATTTGGATGAACTTGAAAACGGTAAGGTAATAAGCACCGTGGCTGTATATGCACCGATCTCAGGTTTTGTCAGTGATCTTGTAATAAACAAGGGATCATTTTTAGCACCACAAGATGTTGCAATGCAGATTGTAAATGCTGATCATGTACATCTGGAACTCATGGTATATGAGAAAGATATTACGGCAGTTAAAAAGGGTCAGAAAATTAAGTTCAGGACAGATGACAGTGACTCATTGTTGATAGGAGAGGTGCATTTAATTGAAAAATCAATTGATCTCGAGGAACGATCTGTTCAGGTGCATGGACATTTACGTGCTACATACCCTCAATTAGTTGTAGGTGCTTATATCGACGCGATGATTGAGACAGGAATAAAAAAGAATTACGCTTTACCAGTAGATGCAATTGTTGATTTGGATGGAGCTCAATTTATTGCTGTAAAATCCTCGACAACTGAAGGTGATTTCTTTGAGAAAGTAAGTGTGGAAACGGGTTTAAAAACAGACAATTGGGTAGAGGTAATGCAGCCTAACGAGCTGCTGAACAAGGAAATTGTAGTTACTGGAGCCTATGAAGCCATAAACTAAAGAAAGCCCCGGAAGGGGCCTCCTTTTTTGTATTCTATAGTGAAATACTTACCCCAAAATAGGGCATGACGTATTTGGTTGATTGGTATCCTCCATCAGCTGTTGGTGTAAATAACCAGTAATAGTCTACCCCGGTCGCCAAGAATTTGTTCATGTGATAAATGAATCTCATTTTAGCCAGAGATCGCTCATCAAACTTGAACGCATCACCTAAATCATCCAGATCACCTTTGACATAACTGCCATGGAATGAGAATTTGTTGGCTAACCGCTCCATGTCAGCCGTCAATTCAACAAAAGCTGGAGATGCTGCCGAAATTTCATCCGGAATCATAATACTTCCCCCTAAAGAAACTTTTTTGAGTACATGACCTCTAAGTGCACCATATATTCCATTCTTACCTTCCGTTGTTATCAAAGAAGCAATTCTAGCATCTTTATTTATTTCATAAGTAGCATTAAAAAACTGCGGTATATAGTGATCTGAGTTATTCAATCTTTCGATTCGGATGTCTGTACTGAATACATCAGCAATGAAATGCATTCTGAAGTTTAAACCAACGGAAGACCCTGAACCTGTTTTAAAATCATTTTCTCCAAAACTGTTTGCCAATTGTGTAAGCGTATCGCTTGATATATTCAGCTTAGCATACGAGGCAAAAAGGTCTATTTGTATGAACGGAACACTTAATAAGGTTACGCCCATATCAAGTCCGAGACCTTTAGCACCTGATTTTGTAAATGCATAGGTTGTGCTTGTAGAGTCACTCGTAATTATTGCCGTTTGATCTTTGTCTGCTATGTAAGATGCACCGACTTCTAGTGTGTTTATAATTTTTATCGGGAATGAGGATAGAGGTCTTATGTATGGTCTTGCTCCAAACAGGTTGAAGGATTCGGGGTTTAGATCACTATAAAGCAACTCAAGACCAATGAATCTGTCATAATTAAAATCGGCATGAATTCCGACTTTTCGTTTCTCATAACTAGTTGAGTTGGTATAATTATTCATTAACCCGCCATAGCCAAGCATGAGACCTGATATTTCGCCTGCTTTGACGTAAACGGGATCGGCTTTTTGTTTTCCGTATCGGATGTACCTAAACAAACGAGCAACCCCAACGCCATCTTCAAATATTTCCGTTCGTATAGAATTGTCATCCAGTCCATAAAGAATAGGAACATTCAAACCGACACCAACTTTCCCAATTTTAAATTCGGGTGACAGAACCAAACCCACATAGTCTTTACCATCAATTTGGGTATACGTCATGCCTCCGTTTATACTTCCATCTTCATTTGGCAAAACCATTGGTTCCCGGAAATCACTGATTGGGGGTCTTTCTACTCTTTCTCTTTTTGGTTTGGGTTCTTTAGCTGGCTTTTCTGATTGAAGTGTGTCTGCTGTAACAATATTTTTGGTTGTATCGGGTAGGAGTGTATCTGCCGGGATGATAAGCGCATCATATCTCAGACTATCGCTGTTGATTATAAGTGAGTCCGCTTTGGTAATGACCGTATCAACCGGGATTGGTTTTTCTTTCTTTTTACGCTTTTTCTTTTTCTTTTTTTTGTCATCTTCTTCCCATAAATAGGAATAATCAGAATACTCCTCTGATTTTTCCTGGGAGAACGCTGAAAAATATATACTTGAGAAAAATGCTAATATTAAAGCTGACTTTATATTCATAACTGGTTTAATGAAATGACTAACAGATAGTCATAAACTCCTAAAAGACCCCCTAAAAATACAATAATTAATTAAGGCAAAGTTTGAGTGTTTTGGATAAACACCAGAATGTTTAAGATCAATGCTTGGTTGTTTCTCGGCCTTTAGGTTTATTCGTATTGCCTTATTACGCTTGTCAAACAACAAAACTGAATGAATATCACCGAAAGAATTGTAGCGTCCATTAGAGATGTACCTGATTTCCCTAAACCCGGGATTACATTTAAGGACATCACTCCTTTACTAAAGGATGTCAAATTAAGTGCTGACATAACAAATGAATTGGTAGAATATTGGAGTACGCATGACATTGATGTCGTTGTTGGTATAGAATCCAGAGGGTTTATCTGGGGAAACTCTTTGGCACAACAAATGAAAATACCCTTCATTCCAATACGCAAAAAAGGAAAACTACCAGCAGAAACACATTCATTTAAGTATGATTTGGAATATGGCAGTGCCGAGGTGGAAATTCATAAGGATGCGATTCTAAATGGACAAAAGGTGTTGATTCACGATGATCTGCTTGCTACCGGAGGGACAGCAATTGCTGCTGCTGAGTTGGTAAAAGTAAGTGGGGGAATAGTGGCTGGTTTTTCGTTTCTTGTTGAGTTAAGTTTTCTAAATGGCATTAAGGACCTGAAGACCTACAGTGATCATATTCATTCATTGGTCTCTTATTGAGTATCTCTTAGCATAACCTGAACCAGATTAGCTCTTCCAATAGCGTTGAATCTAATGGAGAGATACTCGACTGCTTCGTAATCGCCGCATTCAGAGGGTGGTGTCAATCGATAGTGAAAATATTTCTGGTTGCGATTGTAGAGTTCATGCTCCTTAGCTTTTCCTAGCAAACTTTCTACTTCATTTTGGGTGCCTTTCAAAATCACTTCCTGGTTCTCAACGATCAGGTCTGAGATCTCAAGCCGATATTGGCTGCAGTCTTGTGCATAATTCACCCATTTTTCTTTATCAAAACCATCCATCGTCAATGTTTTATAGCATGAACTAAGTGCAAGGAGTAAAATAAGATAAGAGAACTTCTTCATTTTTTGAATCGGATGATGATGTAACAAACTGTGAAAATAAGACCTGAAACGGTGACAATTGCGCCGGCAATGGACCCATCTAATAGGTAGCTAAGCCAGTATCCAAGGATGGAGCTTAATATACCAAAGCCGGAACTCAATAATAACATCATTTTAAGCTGATTAGTTATCAGGTAAGCTGAGGCAGCAGGGGCAATCAGAAGTGCAACTACTAAAATAGCGCCTACTGATTCAAAAGAAGCTACCGTAGTTAAAGAAACTAAACTCATGAGTGCGTAATGCCATTTGGAAGTTGAGATCCCAATTGCACTCGCAAAGGAGGGATCGAATGTTGTGATGAACAGCTCTTTGTAGAATAACCAAATAAATAGCAGAATCAATCCTAAAACGAATGACAGGATAATCACGGCCTTTGGTCCAAGCGGGTCGCCATCTGAATTATAGAGCAAGTCAATAGGCACATATGCAATTTCACCATGCAAGATGCAATCCTGATCAATGTGGGCATTTCCGGCGTAATAAGTAACCAGTATTACACCGAGCGCAAATAGCCAGGTGAATGTTACACCTATGGAAGCATCGGTCTGTAGCTTGCCCTTTTGATGGAAAAATTCAATAAGAAAAGTAGTGAGTATGCCCAGGAGGCCTGCACCTACCAGCATCCAGACAGATTGCATACTTCCAGCTATGAAGAATGCAATCACAATTCCTGGGAGTACTGAATGTGAAATAGCATCTCCCACCATCGACATTTTTCTCAGCACAAGAAAGCTGCCGAGGAGTGCACAGCTCACAGCCACTAATGATCCGGTCAATATGATCCAAAAAGCATCTGTCATTTTGGTATTTGTGATAAGTGTGGATCTTCAGTAGGGTACTCTAATAGCTTTTCAAGCCTGGCCTCTAATTCTGGTGTGATTACATGCTCAATGGTATCAGCATCCTCATGCACATGATCTGGAGCAATTCGCAAATATTTTGTCAAATAGAGTTCCCAAAGCCTGTGCAATCGTGTGATACGTTTCCCTTTTTCAAACCCTTCTTTTGTGAAATACCAATTGCCATTTGTTCGTTTCACATAACCATTAACGCGAAGTTTTCTCAGCCCCTTTGCCAATTGTGCAGGAGAGAAGTTGCGAACCAATTGGATATCATTAACGGCTACCTGATTAAAATGAGCTCCGCTATTTTCTCCAATGCGATAGAAAGTTTTGAGCAAATTCTCCTCTAAAAGTTGTTTTTGAATAGAGAATCTTCTCCATTGTCTAATTAAAATTCCTCTACCCGGAGCAAAGAAAAATGAGAATAGCGCGATGATCGACAAAATCATCACCATCCAGGGCCCTGTTGGCATGGATGGCGCACTATATGAAATGTAGGCACCACTGATTCCGGAGAAGGCTCCAAATACGGACGCAAACAAAATCATACGAGATAGCCTGTTGGTCCAAAATCTTGCGGCGGCAGCCGGGGTAATAAGCATTGCTGCCATAAGCACCACACCAACTGCCTGAATACCTGTAACGACAGCCAAAACAGTGATCGAGGTTAAAACCATTTCTAATCGTTTAATGGGTAAACCAATGACCTTGGCAAATTCCGGATCAAAACTGATTAGCTTAAATTCTTTGTAGAAAAAAAAGACCGTTAATAAAACAATAATGGCTATGATGCTGAAAGCCATAAGGTCTTTTCCAACCAAAGCGGCGGCTTTTCCAAAAAGGAAGGTGTCCAGCCCGCTCTGAGAGGCGTTACCAGAATGCTGTATATAGGTCATTAGTAAGATACCAATACCAAAAAATACAGATAGGGATAGTCCTGTCGCCGCATCCTCCTTGATTTTGGTATTCCTGATAATGGCATCCATGACTATGATAGAAATCCATCCGGAGATAAAGGCTCCAATGATCAGCAAAAAAGGATCCTTGCTCCCGGAAATCAGGAATGAAATGCAAATGCCAGGTAAAACAGCATGTGAGATAACATCTCCGACTAAAGATTTTTTCTTAATGAAGGTAAAACAGCCTACCACCGCCGAGCTTATAGATAGAAGGATGGTACCAAACACCACGTATTTGATGTTTGGGTATTTGAAAGTGAAAAATTCTAACAAGGTTTCCATTACTGCTTCTCTCTTGCCTTGAATTCTCCTTTTTTCACTAACTCACCAACTTCAGTTAGAAGCGTTAGTTTGCCGCCATAGGTTTCTTCAAGTAGCTCAGGGGTGAATACTTGTTTTGTTGGTCCAGATGCAACCAATCTTAGGTTTAGTAGAATCACCCATTCAAAATAGGTTTCGACGGACTGAAGATCATGATGAACCACGATGATGGTCTTGCCATCCTTTGAAAGGTCTTGAAGAATTTTAAAAATAGCCTTTTCAGTAGCCGCATCTACTCCTGCAAATGGCTCATCCATGAAATAGATATCTGCATTTTGTGTGAGTGCTCTAGCCAGAAAGACCCTCTGTTGTTGCCCACCGGAAAGCTGAGAGATTTGCCTTTTGGAATACTTATCCATCCCCACCATCTCAAGGGCTTTCATAGCCGCTTCTTTATCTGCTTTTCTTGGATTTTTGAACAGACCTAGTTTTGCATATCTTCCCATGAGTACTACGTCCAGGACGGAAGCTGGAAAATCCCAATCTACCGACTCCCTCTGAGGAACGTAGCTAACTCTCTTTCTTACCTCATCAAGCGGTTGGTCAAAAAGTTTGACATACCCGGAGTTCATGTCAACTAAATCCATGATTGCTTTGATCAAGGTGGACTTACCAGCTCCATTTGGCCCAATAATACCACATAAAGAGCCCTGAGGTATGGATAGATCAATCCCCCACAATACCGGCTTTTTATCATAGCTTACTGTGAGGTCATGAATTTCCAGGACCGGATCATCTACTTGTTGAATCATTTCAGTGCGTTTACAATTGTTTCCACATTACTCTTAAACATTCCTATATAGGTACCTTCCTCTGTACCGAACTCACCCATAGCATCAGAATACAAATACCCACCAATTTTAACTTCATGGCCTTTTTCGTTGCAACCGGTTACGACTGCATTTATTGATTTTTCCGAGACGCTAGTCTCTACAAAAATGGCTTTGATTTCATTTTCGATGATCAGATCTATGATCTCAGCAATGTCTTTTAAACCAAAATCTGCTACGGTGGAAATGCCCTGGAGACCCTCTACTTGCATGCCATAAGCATCACCGAAGTAAACAAATGCATCATGAGCTGTAATTAGTATGCGCTGATTCTCAGGAATTTCTGATAAGCGTTCTTTTACAAATTGATCCAAGCTATCAAGCTCGCTAAAGTATCGTGAGGTATTTTCTTCATAAAATGACTGGTTTGCAGAGTCAAGTTTGATTAAGGCATGACTAATAGCTTTAACTGCATACTTCCACCTCCTTACATCAAACCAAATATGGGGGTCATAGGCATCTTTATAGCCTATGGCAGATTTTAACATCTCTACAGGTACAGATTCCGCGGCAGCAACTACAGACTTTTGTTTTCCGAGCTTCCTGAGGATATCACTCATCTTTCCTTCTAGAAGAATCCCATTATAAACGATCAGGTCTGCCTTATTGAATTTGGCGAGATCCCCTTGAGTAGCCTTATATAGGTGGGGGTCAACACCCGGACCCATAATTGCCTCAGCAGTAACTCTGTCACCGGCAATATTTATAACCGCATCATATAACATTCCGGTTGTTGCGACAACATGCGGAATCTCATTTGTTTTTTCACTTTTGCTTTTACAGCCAAAGATCAATGTTGAAAAAATGAATAATTGAATTAGCGCTTTCATCATTTTTCTATTAGTGTAATCATCAAGTTTTCTGCTACAGTGTTAGATACAAATTGAGGTTGCCCATCATCAATTGCAATGGAGACTGACCCATCAAAATCCATCCTGTTCAGAATGTGAATTCTAGAGCCAAGTTTGATACCCATTGAGTCGAGATGCTGTAGTAAAAGTGTATCATCATTATTGACTGCTACGACGATACCGATTGCCCCAATATGTACCTCTGAAACAGATGCTCTTATCGTTTCTTTCATGACACCATCTTCATTGGGAATCGGATCACCATGTGGGTCTATTGTGGGGAATCCTAAAAATTTATCTAACCGTTTTATGAGATTAGGAGATTTGATATGCTCTAACTGCTCAGCTATCTCGTGAACTTCGTCCCATTTAAAGCCTAATTTTTCTACGAGAAAAACTTCCCATAGTCGATGTTTTCTAATAATGGAAAGTGCGACTTTTTTTCCACGAGAAAGGAGGGTAGCTCCTTTATATTTTTGATAACCGATGAGCTTTTTGGTAGCTAGTCTTTTTACCATATCATTTGCTGATGCAGGTGTTGTACTCATACTGTCAGCCAATGAATTTGTGTTTACACTATCCGTTCCTTCAGACGAAAGATGATAAATCGCTTTAAGGTAATTTTCTTCTGTAAAACTCAACTCTGAAATCATGATTCAAAGTTAATTTATTTTTAGATTAATCTAAAAATAAATTTAGAAATACAATTTTACTATTACTTAAATATCTGTTAATCAGATGTATTAATATCAATTAATTAATTTTTTAATTGAGTTAATTATTTTCTTTGATTCAAACTCCCAGGTTGCTTCTCTTGGATATGCTTTTGGGAATAGTTTTAATGAATTTTTAAGATTTTCTTGAATGAATTCAAGATCTGGATTGCCAAATTCTATTGGCATAGCTCCGCCCAGGCCTTTTCCAATCTCACTCCAGTATGTGTCTTTTTGTACCAGATAAGGAAGTTGGTATCTTGAATACTCATAGAGCTTCGTTGGGATTTTGTAACGATTTACCACGTTGGGTTGATAGGAAATAATACCAAGAGTAGCGGAAGTAATTGCTGAAACTATTTCAGAATGAGGAATCGTTTTTTTTGAAATATTGAAGCTTAGACCTTTTAATTTTTTTGATTCATTTACCAAGTATTTTTCTACCTCATCATGGTGATATTGTCCAATGATCTGGAGGGTAAAATTTGAATCTAATTGCAGTAATTTCTTGTAGCAGGTAAGGGCTAAATCAACCTTGCTGTAATCCGAAATAGTCCCTGTAAAGATCGCTTTATTACCCCGATTTTTTTTTGGACCATGATCTACAGCAAAGGCTTTGTTTTCTATTACCAAACTCTTGCCTTTCACGAATGGAAGTTCCCTTGCGTAACATTGTTCCGCAAGCCAGTACTTATCCATTAAAATTGAACTCAAGCGTTCTTTCAGCCGAACTAGGTTTGCATAACTTGTCTTAAGCAATGAAGGTTTTATACCAATAAGATTTAGGTAGTAGTTTTCCTGTACATCATAAATGATTCTGCATCCAAAAATGAACTTTGATATAACTGCTACACCAATCAGTTCGTGATCGGTGATGATGAGTAAATCTGGCTTTATTTTTGAAAGCAACCTTAATATCCGGAAGCGTAAAAAGTATCGATTTGCCCATTGGTTTCTCGAAACTTGATGTCTATGAAATTTCACATTCGAAATTTCAATTGCATTTTTCGAGTCATTTCCTATGATATTAACCTCATATTTATTTGTTTTCGCTATTGATTGGGAAAGCTTCAAGAATGAGCGCACGTCATCAACGGGTTTTAATACTGAGGCAATCACAATCTTTTTCTGCATATCACTGTAAATATTAGTTATTACATGGAATTAAAAAACCTCATTGAGGAGGCATGGGAAGATCGCTCTCTGGTGACTAAAAAGGCTTTTTCAGTTGCAATTAAAACCGTCATCGAAGAACTGGATAATGGTAAGCGTCGAATTGCTGAACCATCAGGCGGGGATTGGATTGTAAATGAATGGCTCAAGAAAGCGGTGATATTGTATTTTCCATTAATGAAAATGCAGCTTATAGAGGTAGGTCCATTTCAGTTTCATGACAAGATTAAGCTAAAATCAGGCTATGATCAATTGGGTGTCCGTGTTGTTCCGCATGCCATAGCTCGCTATGGGGCCTTTATTCAAAAGAATACCGTATTGATGCCCAGCTATGTAAACATAGGTGCATATGTAGATGAAGGAACAATGGTAGATACTTGGGCCACTGTAGGTAGTTGTGCTCAGATCGGTAAGAATGTTCATTTGAGCGGAGGTGTTGGTATAGGGGGCGTGTTAGAGCCTATTCAAGCAGCTCCTGTAATAATTGAGGATAATGCTTTTATTGGTTCACGGTGTATCGTAGTAGAGGGAGTAAGAGTAGGGAAAGAAGCAGTTCTTGGGGCTAATGTAGTTCTCACTGCTAGTTCGAAAATTATTGATGTAACTGGCGATGAGCCTAAAGAATATAAAGGAATAGTACCACCAGGTTCAGTGGTTATACCTGGTTCGATTCCTAAAAAGTTTGCTGCAGGTGAGTTTCAAGTACCCTGCGCACTGATTATCGGTAAAAGAAAGGAAAGCACCGATAAAAAGACCTCATTGAACGAAGCGTTAAGACAAAATAATGTTTCAGTGTAAAAGATGGCATTTTAGTTGTAGTATGATCGACATACCAACTTTAAAAGTCATGAAAACTATTGCTTTTTTACTTCTTGGTTTAATATCTACTGCTCAAAATACAGTAAAAGATAAACCAATAAACGCTGGAGAAGAACTTCAGTTTAAGCTGTCTTATGGCTGGTTTACCATTGGGAAAGGAACATTTAAAGTCTCAGATGAAGTCATAACCAAGGATGGGAAAGAATGTCTGGAGGTAAGCCTGATGGGGGGCACTGCAGGTCTGGCAGGTGCATTTTCTAAAGTTGATGATAAGTGGGGAGCGATAATAGATAAAGATAGTTTTCTTCCCTACTATTCCTATAGAGACCTTTCTGAAGGTGACTATGATCTGGAAGAGCACATCTATTTTGATTACGATTCCATGCAGGTTAAAGTAGAAAGCTCATCAGCTAATGAAAAGGAACCAAGGCCCACTCGTTTTTTTGACCTTGATCAGAATAATGTATTTGATATGATGGGAGGCATGATGTACGCCCGCAGCATTGACTATCGAGGGTTAAAAAAAGGAGATACCATTCAACTTGACGCATTTTTTGATAAGAAATTTTATGATTTTGAAATGGTGTATCAGGGAATCGAAATGATAGAAACCAAGGTAGGAGAAATCTATTGTCACAAAGTGATTCCCATTATGCAAAAGAATAAAGTCTTTAAAGGTAAAGACGCGATTACCTTTTGGGTGTCAGCTGATGCCAATAGGCTACCACTAAAAATAGAGGCAGACATGAACTTTGGAAAGGCATATTGCGAACTTACTTCGTATAAAAACGTAAAAAGCGGCATTGATTTTGAATAATCCATCTACTTTTGCCGACTTTAATTAATTACATGAAATACTTAGGATATTTAGTACTGTTTGCACTCTTAATTGGTTGTAACTCACAAGATTCGATTAGCGGAGATGATTTTTTCGAAGATGAAGAATATGTTGCGGCGATCAACGCTTACAGCTCTTATTTAGAAACACATCCTGATCACATTAAGAGTCTATATAATAGAGGTAGATCTTACGAGGAGGTTGGCGAGGCTGATAAAGCAATTAAGGACTTTGAAAAAATCATAGAACTTGACCCAAAAAATATCAGTGCATATTTAAGTCTGGCTAAAATCTCGTACAACATTAGCGAATACAACAAGGTTTTAATCTTCACAGGTAGGGCAATAGACTTGAATGAAAACTCGGCACAAGCTCACTTTCTTGCCGGAAGAGCATCTCATCAGTTGGGTTATTTGGACCAGGCACTTGAATCATACGATAATGCAATTACCATAAATCGTGATTTTGGTGAGGCTTATTTATATAGAGGTGCAGTTAAAGTTGGCAAGGAACGTATGAGCTCCGCCTGCGAAGATTTTAAGTTTGCAAAATCATTAAAAGTACCTGAAGCAAACGGTGCTATCAAGGAGTATTGTAAATAATTGCTAAACAAAGAATCCGAAAATCAGATAGCAAATAACCGCTAAACCGCCTGTAAACAGGGCGTAGGGTAGCTGAGTTCTTACATGATCGATATGATCACACCCAGATGCAACAGAAGCTATAAGGGTAGTGTCTGATATTGGTGAGCAGTGATCCCCAAAAACGCCTCCACCCAGAATAGCTGATATAACCAGGTATAAATTGGCATCTACAGCGAAGCTGAGTGGCACACCGATTGAGATCATTATGGCAAATGTACCCCATGAAGTTCCAGTCGCGAATGCAATAAAACTGCTAATGATAAATATTAAAGCAGGAGCAAGTTCAGGGATTAACCAGGATGAGGTAACCCTTGATACATAAATTCCGGTTCCTAATTCATTACACAAATTCCCAATGGCAAATGCTAGTACCATCAGCACCGCCATCACTACCATGTCATTCATTCCTTTAAATGATTGATCAATGAATGTTTTGATTGTCAACATTTTTTGGAAGCCATACATGATTGCGGCCACCAAAAAGCCAGAGAAACACGCATTTAAAACGGCCTCTGAACCTGATCCATTACTTATGCTAAACCACACTTTATCGGCAAATCCACCTTCTGTCATTCCGTCCCAACCACCATATATTAGAAAAAATGGCATAGTAAGTACCATTACTGCAATGGGAATCACCATGTTAAGCGGGGAACTTGTTCTTTCTTCACTTTCATCTGTTTTACCTATTTCCTTTGACTCACGCCGCTCTGTAATTCTTTTCATTTCTCCATATTCCTTTCCTGAAAAAGACAACCAAAAAACAAAGATCAGCGTCAGGATCGCATAAAAGTTGAATGGAATCGAATATATCAAAGTGGTAAATGGATCTACCTCTGGAAATGCTAAAAGCAGTCCCATAACATATGCTCCCCATGCGTTTAATGGAAATAGTACACAAGATGGAGCTGAACTGGAATCCGCGAGGTAGGCTAATTTTTCACGAGGTATTTTGTGCTTATCAAAAAGAGGTCTGAATATAGTTCCAACGGTTAGAATTGAAATATTTGATTCCACAAATATTAGAAAGCCAGTTAGGGCTGAAGTGGCCTGAATCTTTCCTTTAAAGTTGCTCTGGCCTGCTAATCTTTTTTGCACCCATGCAATGAAACCATTGATACCACCAGAATATTTAATCAATTGAATAAGGGCGCCTATTATAAGCGTTAATATGATTGTTCGGGTGTTTCCTTTGCTTTGAAAGACATCAACAAAAGCAGTAATGGTTGAAAGTAATCCTTCGAATAGGTTGCCCTCCTGGATGATCAAGTATCCAACGAAAATTCCAAGAGAAAGAGAGAAGACGACCTGTTTAGTTTTAATGGCTAGGCCAATGGCAAGTAGGGGTGGTATTAAAGACCAAAAACCAAAATCTGTCATTCTTTATTTTTTGTTTTCTTTTCTAATGTTTTAAGCTCATCAAAAGTTTGATTTGATCGTGCTTTATAAGGAAATGTAGTGAAGATATGTCCAACTGCTTTCTCAATTGCCCTGGATGCCTTTTTTTCTTTTTTCTCTTGCCTTAAATCATAGCTTCCCTGCCAAACGAGTTTCTTATTTTCGTTTATCAGTTCAATCAGTATTATAGATTCATAAATGGTCCTTGAATTAATCCTGTAAGAAGGATAGAAAGCACTAGGTCTATTGGTGTTGGTTTCGACTCTCGCACTGGAGGTTACCTCATACCTAAGTGTCAGATCCGGCGAAATATTGGAGAGCTGATACTCTCTTCGCTCCATTTGATTTAGGATATTTTCTTTAATAAGGTCGAAAATTTGCGTGTTTTCAGGAGTCACATTAGTTGACTCAGCCTTCGCGCTAACTATTCTAAATGTTTCATAATTTTTAAATGCAGCCTTTTCATTTACATATGAAACAACTTTTGGGCTACAACAAAGGAGGAAGGGAATGAGCAGAATTAACCATTTCTTCATTAAATGCTAATTTATGCATTTAAGCTATTAAAAGTTAAGCGCAAAGGAGCTTGTACGGGCCTTATTTAATTCATCTTGAATCTTACCTGCCACACATACAGTGTCTGAGCTAAACTCGGAGATGATTTCGAATCTATCCTCATTGGAACTTATAGATGCAATAGACCTATAATGGTGATAGGATCCGGTCTCATATTGCTGCCGATCAGGATTGAACCATATAAGAAGAGTTTCAGCCATATTAGGGTGTTTCATACACAGCTGGTTGATGTGTAAAAATATCAATAAATAATCTTAGTTTATTTCAATTAAGTAAATTTTTAACGGGGTTATTACGTATACTCATCGAAATAATCGATAGTTTTCACATTGATAGCACCATGTTTGAAGGCGGTAATATCAAATTGATTAAATGATCAAAAGAAGCTTTTTTTTCACAATTAGTCTATTAGTGGTATTTGCCATTATAGCCCAGATAGCTCCAAAGGTTGAAACAAATTTGGCAGGAGTATATCAAGGGAAAACACTCTTCATTCAAAATCCTTTTGATAAACAAAATCGAGATTTTTGTGTAGAAAGTGTCTTAATCAATGAGAAGAAAGTTGCTCTAAATTATCGATTAAGTGCCCTTAAACTAGATTTTAAAGATTTTGATCTTTATACTCCCGTAAAAATCAGGATTGTGCATCGGGACTCTACCTGTATTCCAACGATCATCAACCCCGAGGCGATTTTATTTCACACTATTTTTCGTTTTTCAGCAATTTCACTAACTGACTCAGCACTGGTATGGTCGACTAAAGGAGAAACAGGAATTGGAGAATTTGAAGTGGAAAGACTGATGAATGGAGTCTGGGTTGATCAGGAGATTCAGCCAGCGATCGGTAGGTATGAAGGAGCTGATTATACTTATTATCCAAATTTGGAAGAAGGTGCAAATCAGTACCGCCTCAGATACAATTTCCCAGTTGGGAGCAGGATCAAATACCTTTATTCTCGAGAAGTGGACTTTGATTTTTATCCAGAACCTGTGGAGTTTTCTCCCAAGTCTGCAAAAACTCGGGTGTATTTATCAAGATCCACACATTATGAAATCTATGACGCTGGTCAAAAACTTGTACTCGAGGGTCAGGGTCGAGAGATAGACGTAACTGTCCTCCGACAAGGACAGTACGTCATATATTTTAATGGAAAAGATCCTGGGACCTTTATAAAGGAATAGCTAACCCAATAAATTTATTCCAAAGAAATTATTGAAAACCACCACTATAAACAGAATTCCTAAAACGAGTGGACACAAGTAAGAAATACAGAAGTTCAAAAGTTTCTTAATAATGCTATCGTTAAAACCTGGATATCCTTGAGAAATCTCATCTGCCAAACTTTCTTTTTTCCATACGTATGCAGCGAATGTTACGATCAGAAAACCTCCGAACATTAACAGCACATCAGTAATGTACCCGACCAGGGTCATAAAATCTGAAGAACCACCTGGCAAATTGAAAGCATTTGTGAAAAACTCACTATAACCATTTCCAAGTAGTGATGGTATACCAATTAAGAAGATGATAACGGACATAATGATCACCGCTCGTTTTCGCTTTACCTTATACTCATCTACAACATACGATACGGGAACCTCTAAAAGCGAAACAGTTGAAGTCAAAGCGGCAAAAGATAAGAGGAGGAAGAAGAAGCCCCCAACAATTACGCCAAGCGTACCACCTAAGGTTTCAAATACACCCGGAAGAGTAACAAATATAAGACCTGCTCCACCTTGCACATTACTCATTTCTCCACCGAGATTGTAAGCTACAAGCGGGAACATCATGAGACCTGCTATGAATGCTATTCCAACGTCAAACAAAGTAATTAAAGCAGATGAGCTTACGATGTTCTCCTTTTTTGAGAGATAAGAGCCGTAAGTTATCAAAGCTCCCATACCTAAAGAAAGCGAAAAGAAAGCTTGTCGCAAGGCCCCACCAATTGTATTAACGTTGGTGAGTTTTGAAAGATCAGGAACGAGATAATATTTGACTCCTTCCATCGCGTTTGGAAGTGTAAATGAGTAAATAACCAGAGATAAGATCATCACAATCAATGTAGGCATTAAGATTTTAGCTAGTTTCTCAATACCTCCGGAAACACCCTTAGACACGATATAAGCTGTGGTAAACATAAATACTATCGCATATCCACCCACTTTGACAATGTCTGAAGTAAACGAGCCAAATGCGTTTCCGATCTCAAAATTGCCCATAATCATTTCGAGGAAATAACCAAAGGCCCAACCGGCAACTACATTGTAAAAGGACAGTATAAGCACCCCACAAAGGATTCCAAATTTTCCAATGATATTCCACCGCTTAAAACCAAGCGCATTAAAAGCCCCAATGGGATTTTTCTCCGTCTTTCTTCCGATGGCTACTTCTGTAACCATTACAGGAAAGCAAAGTATAAAAGCAAAAATTAAATAAATGAGTACAAATGCAGCTCCTCCTCCGTCTGCTACTTCAAAAGGGAATTTCCAAATATTCCCAAGTCCAACTGCAGATCCAGCTGCTGCCAAAATGAATCCAATTCTACTGGAAAAGTTGCCACGTGCGCTCATATATTAAGTTTAGGGTTTAGGTTAAAGCGCCAAATATAGCAAAAGGAGGGTACCTACAAAGTGCAACTTTTATGTGCGGTTTTAAAGCGCATCTTCTTCGTCTACTTCGATTTCGTAAGGATAGTTGAAAAGATGATTTTGTTTGATAGACTCGGCTACTCTGTTTGGAACAAGTGCCTCCCATCCATCCTCATCTTTTTCGATCATTTCCAGAACCTGATCAGAAATAATGTGAAGGTTGTCCGTTTTCGCATCGGGGATGCTCAGTATTTTATGATTCTCTACGAAGTAATAGAACAGGCTCTCAAGATGTCTATCAGGCGAGAAATCATTACCTGTTTTAATATTCCCTGTTTTAGAATCTATGATTGGATAAACAAAGAGTTTTACATTACTACCAAACAAACGAGCAAAAGATTCGAGAATACCACCATCTAAATTGTCATAGTACTTTTCATCAAAAATCTGTGTCAGGTTGTTTAATCCAATGATTATACCCAAGGTCTTATCTTTTATAAACTGTGATAAATAACCTGCTAGTTTATAGTGTTCCTGATAATTGGATATCATCACATTTTGCCCCAGTGAACATAGCAAATCGACCCTATCAAGGTAATCCTGCTCATCTAATTCACCTGCAAGCGTTAAGTCCTTGAGTGTGATTTCCACAACAGAGACTATATCCTTGGCATGTCCCAGCTCTTTCTTAAAAGCCCGCATTCCTGTGATCATCATGTCTACATTCACATGTGTTACAGGCCTAAACCTTCCTCTCAGGACGATGGCGTTTTTTCTGTAAATAATTTCAGAAGGGAGAATTACATCTTTGTCTGGTCCAAACATCGCTACTTTGGTTAATCCATTCTTAACCAATTTGAGCGTCATCAATCTGTTGTCTACGTGATGAAAATCCGGACCTGAAATACTAAACATATCTATTTCAAGCCTATCCTTTCGTACATTGTCTACTAAGGAATCAATTATTTCTTCAGGTGTATTGTAAGTGTAGCAAGAGTGAATCAAATTAACTCCAACAATTCCTAACACCTGTTGTTGCCACTCTGCGTCCCTGTCTTTAAGAGAAACATGGATGATGCATTCATTTGGTTCAGTTTGGGTATGACGTTGAAATCGTATTCCCATCCAACCATGACCAACATTGCTTCTATTGTAGTTGATAACCTCTACCGTATTAGAATAGGCAAAGAAAGTGGTCTTCTTAGCACGGTTCGTTAAGCGTTGATCCAGCAGTGAATACTCCCTGTCAAGCATTCTACAAAGTTTCTCCTTTGAGACGTATCGCTCACATTTTCCATAAATAGCATCTGAGAAAGTCATGTCATATGCTGACATGGTTTTTGCGATGGTGCCAGATGCGGCTCCTGCTTTGAAAAAGTATGCTGCTACCTCTTGTCCTCCACCTATCTCGGCAACTGTGCCATAGATCCTGGTATCCAAATTCAGCTGTAAAGCTTTCTCTTTGGTTGTTAATTTTTTATTAAACTCTTCCATTGTTTGGAGCTATTGCCTCCACGACAAAGCTATTTTGAATTGTGGCTAAAACAAACCTGTAAACAAAAAAACCGACCAAAGGCCGGTTTTGTTACTACGTAAAAGTGATAAGCTTAGTTATATAGCGAATAAGGGAATTTATTTTCCTTAATCATTACATCAGCTATTGATTGTCTCAGCACTTTTGTGTTGACAGGATCCATTTTCGTAAATCGCTTCATCCCCATGAGCATTACTCTCAGTTCATCACCTTCAGCAAAACATGCTACTGCCTCATCTCCGGAATTTTTAATTTTAGTCACTGCCTCATAAAGGTAAAGCTTGGCCATATTTTGATATAGCGAGCTTCCCTCATCACCATATTTTGCCATTAACTTTTCAGTTCTTAAAATCGTAGATTCCGCTACGTAAACTTCGATTAGCATGTCTGCCAGGTTCATCAGAACTTCTTGTTCATGATCCAGCTTCGGCCCAAATTTTTCAGCTGCCTTGCCGGCAGCCATTAAAACTGATTTTTTAAGATTTTTTATTACTTCTTTTTCTTTTGCCAGCGGAGCAGATAGATCTGGTGTTTCGAAAGAAGGAACTCCAGTCAATTCCTTACCTACAGCCATAGCAGGTCCCATAAGGTCAATTTCGCCCTTCATGGCTTTCTTAAACATCATGCCCACAAGAAGCATTCTGTTTATCTCATTGGTACCTTCATAAATACGAGTGATTCTAGCATCCCTGTATGCACGTGCCATAGGAGCTTCTTCAGAAAAGCCCATACCTCCATAAACCTGTACTCCTTCATCCACACAGAAATCTAATACTTCAGAACCATGAATCTTAATCATAGCACATTCTATGGCGTACTGCTCTACTCCTTTAAGTTTAGCATCACTTGGATCTAGTCCATCAGCTTGAAGCTTAGCTATTAAGTCTTCAATATCTTGTCCTGCGCGATAAGAGGCAGACTCTGTAGCGTAAGTCCTTGTTGCCATATTGGCAAGTTTTTGTTTGATAGCTCCAAAACTTGAAATGGAAACTCCAAATTGCTTTCTCTCATTGGCGTATTGAGTAGATTTTGTAGCAACTTCTTTACATCCGTTGATACAACCTGCACCAAGCTTTATTCGGCCAACATTTAAGACATTTACCGCTATTTTAAAACCATTTTCTCTTTCAGAAAGTAGGTTTTCAGCAGGTACTTTTAAATCATTAAAGAAGACTTGTCTGGTAGAGGAGCCCTTAATTCCTAGTTTTTTCTCCTCATCATTCATTGTTATGCCATCCCAGGTGCGTTCAGCAATAAATGCTGATAACTTCTTATCGTCATCAATTTTTGCGAATATGATCAAGAGGTCAGCAAAACCTGCATTAGAAATCCACATTTTTTGTCCATTGATAACATAGTGCTTACCATCATCGGTCAGCTGCGCTTTCGTTTTGCCAGAGTTGGCATCAGATCCAGCATCTGGTTCGGTGAGACAGTAGCATGCTTTCCACTCACCACTTGCCAGCTTAGGTAAATATTTTTTCTTTTGATCCTCTGTTCCATAGTAGAGGATAGGTAGCGTACCAATCCCCGTGTGGGCTCCATATGCGGTTGAAAATGAACCAGCTGCAGCCATGATATCGGCAATAAGCATTCCCGTATTAAAGCTCATACCAAGCCCTCCATATTCTTCAGGAACATTTACACCTAGAAGACCCAGCTCGCCAGCCTTATCCATCAATCCTGACATCACGCCTTCTTCCATGCTTTCAATTCTTTCAGTGATAGGATTAATTTCCATATCAATGAAGTCCTGTGTGGCAGCTGCCATCATTTTTTGTTCTTCCGAAAATTCTTCAGGAATGAATACATTTTCAGCGTGGGTTTCTTTGATAAGAAATTCACCACCTTTTAAAGCTTGTTTTTCTGCTACTGCTTCCATGTTATAAGTGTCTGTTTTCTTTTTTTAAGTAATAAATGCTCTGCATGCATAACAAATGTACAATAAAATACTCTGCATGCATAACATATTTTAAATATTTTTCATCCCTGTGTAACTAAATATTACTTTTGAATCACCAATTACAATTCAACCCAATAATTTGACAATTGGGAAGGTCTTAGTTGATATCAAAAGCCTTACAAATCAACTTTGAAGAAAAAAAACATGAAAAGACTATCACTATCAATTTTATTTCTTTTCTCAATGGGAGTTTCGTTTGCTCAAGTATCCTGTGAACTCAAAATCAGGGTGGAGAACATAAAAAAATTACAAGGTTCTATGAAAATTGCCATCTATGATCATGAAGATCACTTCCTGAAAAGAGAAATTTTAAGCAAAGGCAAACCAATTGAAGATCATAATGTGGAGTTTATTTTCAATGGACTAGGAAAGGGTATATATGCTATTTCAGTCTATCATGATGAAAATGATAACGGAGAATTGGATGCTAACTTCATGGGAATACCTTCAGAACCTTATGCTTTTTCTAATAACGCCAAAGGGATGTTTGGACCTCCAAGTTTCGAAGATTGTCAGTTTGAAATAGTTGACGGTTTCCAAGAGATTGTGATTTCACTATGAGGAAATACAGAAATCATCTAATTGGCGCGATTCTAATCTTCTTATTGGGTGGAGTCATCAATTCTGTTCTTTTATGCTCCAGCTGTTTAGATGAACCGTTCTTCTTATCCAGAGGCTTTTTTATCACTTTCTGCTATAGTGGGCTAGCTTGGACTTCCTTTTGGAAAGGGAGTGAGTTTTTGGTTGATTTTTTAGACAATAGGATTCCATGGGTTGAAGCACCTCTAAAACGATTTATTATAAGCTTAGTTTCTTCCTGCCTTTTTGTGTTTCTGGTAGTTTGGGCACTGGATCTATTTTTCGATGTGCTTTTATTTAATAAAACCTTAGCGGAAACTTTCACTGATTCCGGCATTCCTTTTTGGGATGCCTTGATGATTACTCTGGGCATTAATGTCTTTATGCATGGAAGAGCTTTTTTATACTCCTGGCGACAAGCTGCCATTGATGTAGAAAAGCTGAGGGCAGAGCAACTTTCTACACAATATGAAAGTTTGAAAAACCAGGTTAACCCACACTTTTTATTCAATTCATTGAATGCACTTACTTCCCTGGTGTATGATGATCAAGAGAAAGCTGTAGAGTTTATTAGAAAACTTTCTCAGGTGTACAGGTATGTACTTGATAAAAAGGATGAGGAGCTGGTCCCATTTTCAGATGATCTTGATTTTGCTAGAAATTATATTTTCTTACAAAAAATCCGGTTTGGTGATAATTTGCATATAAGTGTCAAAGGAGAAGCTCCCAATAAATATGTACCTCCATTGGCCATTCAGTTATTAGTAGAAAATGCAATTAAGCACAATGTAATAAGTGAGCTTCATCCGTTGACAATTGAAATATCCATTACTGATGATTATTGCATTATTAAAAATTCAATAAAGGAGAAATTAGATAAGGATTCTACGGGTATAGGAATAAATAATTTGAAAGCTCGATACCAATATCTTTCAGAAAAACCCTTAGAAGTTGCTAACGAAGGTGAAACCTTTACTGTGAAAGTGCCACTGCTTAAAATTGAAGAATGAAGTACATTATTATTGAAGATGAACAACTTGCTGCAAAGAGGTTAAGGCAACTAGTGGAAGAACTAAGACCTGAGTATGAATTCAAGGCGAAGTTTGATTCTGTTGAATCAGCAACTATTTCACTACCTGCTTTATCATATGATCTCCTGTTTATGGATATTCAGCTCGCTGACGGCATTTCATTTGATATTTTTGATCAAATACACATAGAAAAGCCGATCATATTCACCACGGCTTATGACGAATTTGCATTAAAAGCGTTCAAAACAAATAGTGTGGATTACCTATTAAAACCAATCGACCACAATGAATTAAAGAATGCAATTGAAAAGTTTGAAAAAAGAGCAAATACGGCCGAAAACTCTGAGTCTCAGATTGAGTCTACTCAGTTGGAAAAATTAATTCAGTCGTTAAACCCAACAGGGAAGGAGCGATTTGTGGTAAAAGTGGGTGAGCACCTGAAAACCGTAGAGACACAAGAAATTCAATTGATCTATAGTCAGGATAAGGGAACCTACCTTTTTACTCTTTCGGGAAAGCGATTTCTTGTTGATTACACCTTAGATAAGATAGATGACTTGCTCAATCAAGCTCAGTTTTTCAGAATTTCCAGAAAATTCATAATAAATATGAGTTATATCAAGGACATTATTGCCTTTACAAATTCAAGACTGGAAATTGTCATAGACCACTTTGATGAAGATCAAATCATAGTTGCTCGGGAGCGAGTTAATGAATTTAAATCCTGGCTTGACAGATAAATATGGCCATTGGTCAAATTTATTACTAAGATCAATCGTTCTTAGTTATCTTTACAAAGGTTTTTAATTATTATATATGTCCGTTACAACGATGAGCCAGAAGGTAGTCAGATTCAAAAACAGTTTACATGAGGAGTTTAACAAGACGCTCAACAAACGTGTAAATCAGTATTTCAAAGACTCAAAGAATGGCAGACATGCTAACATTGAGATGGTAATCAAAACCATATTTATGTTAAGCTTGTATTTAGTTCCTTATTTTATGTTCCTTTTAGGAATTGTTCAAAGTGTTTGGGTTTTCTATTTAATGGCCTTTCTAATGGGCTTAGGAAAAGCAGGAATTGGACTTTCCGTAATGCATGATGCAAATCATGGAGCATATTCAAAAAAGAAATGGGTCAATAACTTGATAGGTTATTCCCTAAATCTAGTTGGTGCCAATGCTACCAATTGGAAAATCCAACATAATGTGAAACATCATACCTACACGAATGTGTCCGGAATGGATGAAGATATTTCGCCAAAAGGTGGAATTCTTAGATTTGATCCACATTCACCAGTGAAGAAACACCATAAATGGCAACATATTTATGCATGGTTTCTTTATGGACTTATGACTATGAGTTGGATCATTGTTAAAGATTTCAGCCAATTGGCACAGTACACAAAAGATGGCCATCTTAGAAAACAAGTAAAAAGCATAACCAGAGCATGGGTGTGGTTGGTATTAACCAAAGTATTTTATTATTCCTACATTCTTGCATTGCCAATTTTATTTACTTCATTGCCTTGGTATCATATCTTGCTAGGATTTATTCTTATGCACTATGTTGCTGGCTTCTCCCTGGCTTGTATTTTCCAACCTGCACATGTTATGGAAGACCATGATTTTGCAAACGTAGAGAATACAGACACTGTAGAGCAGAACTGGGCGGTTCATCAGCTTAAGACGACTTGTAACTTTGCACAAAAGAATAAACCACTTTCATGGTTTGCAGGTGGTCTAAACTACCAAATTGAGCATCACTTATTTCCAAATGTATGTCATGTACATTATCGGAAGATCGCCAAGATTGTGAAAGCGACTGCTGAAGAATACAATATTCCATATAGATCTTACCCGACCTTTATTTCAGCATTGGTTTCACATGGAAAAATGCTGCACTCATTAGGTAGGTAAAAAGATGAAAGATTTATTAGACGAAATTGGGAGTTGCACAGTGTGTGACTCCTTTTTTTTGCATCAGCCACGACCCATTGTTAGTATTTCTTCATCGTCCAAACTGCTTATAATCGGACAGGCACCAGGAAGAAAAGTTCATGAATCAGGCATTCCTTGGGATGATGCTAGTGGGAGGAACCTCCGCAGTTGGTTAAATCTACCCGAGGATGTTTTTTATGATTCTTCAAAAGTAGCCTTGGTTCCAATGGGCTTTTGCTATCCTGGTTCTGGTAAATCTGGAGACCTTCCACCACGCCCGGAATGTGCTCCCTTATGGCACAGTAAGATTCTTAATCACTGTACATCGGTAAAGTTGACCTTGCTCATTGGGCAATACGCTCAAAAGTATTATTTAAGAGAAAGGATGCAAGGAAATTTGACTGAGACTGTTAAGGCTTTTGAAAGTTATTTGCCTACACACCTTCCTTTGCCTCATCCTTCTCCCAGAAATCGAATTTGGATGAAAAAAAATCAATGGTTTGAAATGAGTTTACTCCCCAAATTGAAGGCGCATATCGAAAAGCTAAATATCGTTTAAATGTGGTTTTGTATCTTGCTATCAAGAACGCATTATCATGGAAAAAATACTTTCAAATCTTTCAATAGTTGCTTTAGCTCTTTTATCCCTAATATATCTTTTCCAAACAGGATCTCCCAGAGAAGACTGGAAAGCATATTTGAAGAGCCATCCTTACTCGCAAAACTCTCACCTCTCGGTTAGTGATTTAGAAAAACTTCCAAAGAGAGATCGACCTGACCTGGCGATGCAGCAAAATTTCTTAATGACTGTTGATCCCAAAACAGGCGAGGTACCAGTTGATCGATTAGTTAAGGCGTTTGAAAAGCAGAAACGTTTCAGGGCGCAATATGATGTAATCTCAAATGTGACATGGGTTGAAAAAGGGCCAAATAATATTGGAGGAAGAACACGTGCACTCATGTGGGATCCAAATGACTCAAACAATGAGAAATTATGGGCAGCTGGAGTAGCAGGAGGTATTTGGTTTAATAATGATATCACTGACATTAACTCTTCATGGCAAAATGTGGATGATTTTATGGCCAATCTGGCAATCACCACTCTCGCTTATGACCCTACAAATACGCAAATTTTTTATGCGGGTACCGGTGAAGGATTTTTTAACGGGGATGCTGTAAGAGGAGCTGGGATTTTTAAGTCTACAGATGGCGGTTCAAGCTGGGCTTTAATATCCGATACAGAAACATCTGACTTCAATTATGTTCAAAAAGTTGTGGTTGCTGGAACCGGAACCGTTTTAGCAGCAACCAGAACCGGAATATTTCGATCTACAGATGGAGAAAATTTCTCATCGGTTAGTGCAGGAGACTTTGGCGATTTGGAACTTGCTTCAAATGGTGATGTTTATGCTGGTAGCCTTTTTTCTGGAGATGTGTTACGGTCCACTGACGATGGTGTTTCCTGGTCAACAATTACTCCTTCAGGAACAAGTTCTTCCAGAATTGAACTGGCAGTTGCTCCTTCAGCCAGTGATGCCACTGAAACAACTGTTCTCTACGCTGTGGGGGAACAAAGTAGCAATGTCGGATTCTTAAAAAAATCAACTGACGGTGGAGCAAGCTGGTCAGACATTACAATTCCAAACTACAGGTCTCAAGATTGTTCAGAAAGTAGTAGTGATTTTACAAGAGGTCAGGCTTGGTATGATTTAATATTAGCAGTAAAACCGACCGATGAAAATGTCCTACTGGCAGGAGGTATTAATGTGAGTAAATCGGCTGATGGTGGAGCAACTATGTCTGAAGTTTCTTATTGGACTTTTCCTGGCAACTCATGCGATACTTACGTTCATGCTGATATTCATAATATACTTTTTAGACCAGGAAATCCTGATGAAGCTGTCATCGGGAGTGACGGAGGAGTGAGCTATTCTTCTAATGTAGGCTCTTCTAACGATCCAACTTTTTCTGAAAGGAACAAAGACTATAATGTTACGCAGTTTTATTCCGTTGCAGCTCAAAATACTATTGATGTAAATTACTTTTTAGCTGGAGCTCAAGACAATGGAACACAGCAGTTTACAGATGCCGGAGGATTATCTACAGTAGATATTTTTGGAGGTGATGGAGCATTTTGTTTTATAGATCAGGATAATAATAACCTTCAGATATCTTCATATGTCTATAATGTTTATGGTCTTCATAATGCCAGTGGAACACAAGTGGCCACACTGGCAAACGATCAAAATTCAGGTCGTTTTATTAATCCTGCCGATTATGACAATGGCACCAATATTTTGTACTCAGCAGGTAACAGCAACGAGCTCAAGCGAATATCAGGAATAGCCTCTACACCAAACTCACAGGAAACAATTTCAATTAGTATAAATAGTGAAACCATTTCAGCAATTAGAGCTGATGCAAACCTTGAAAACCGAATCTTTATTGGAACTGGTAGTGGTGGTATCTACCGAATTGATGATGCACATGATACGCCTACTGTGACAGAGATTACTTCAAATGTCTCTACCGGAGGATACATCTCATCTATAGATATTGGTTCATCAGATGATGAATTGATCGTTACTTTCTCAAACTATGGCGTGACATCTGTTTGGTATACTGATGATGGGGGTGCAAACTGGTCAAATAAGGATAACGATGGCTCGTTACCTGATATGCCTGTAAGATGGGCTTTGTTCAATCCAAATAATTCTCAAGAGGTATTACTGGCCACAGAACTAGGTGTATGGTCAACATCAGATATTACAGCAACAAATCCCGGATGGGGACAATCCTCCGATAATCTTGCAAATGTCAGATGCGATATGCTACAGCACAGGACAAGTGATAATTTGGTGGTTGTCGCCACTCACGGTAGAGGAATTTTTACATCAAATGTTTTTGACGGAATTGCTACACCTACAGGTTTTGTGGTAAGTCAGGATGGAAGTGGCATAAATCTCACTTGGGTAGATAACAGTGACCTGGAAGACAATTATGTTGTAGAAAGGCTAGTTGGAGATGAAACAGATTATACGATACTCGCGACTTTGGCTGCAAATACGACCACCTATGTAGATAGCGAAATAGCATCAAATCAAACCATTTCTTATAGGGTGTATGGAACATCTGCAATTAAAGCAGACTCACGAATTGCTGAATCTAGTATTTTAAGCATTCCAGCAGTTCCAGTATTGGATGAGGCATCAAATGTAACATCGACTGAATTTACCATCAGTTGGACGGTTACGGATGAGGCAAGTCAGTTTGTACTTGATGTTTCCGAAAATGATGATTTCAGCGATTTTCTTCCTGGATTTGAGAATAAAACACTTTTCAGTTTGAGCACAGATCTTGATGAGCTGGGGGGTGGTACTTATCATTTTAGAGTGGCGGCTCGAAATGCATCTGGTGATTCAGAATTTTCTACTTCTGGTAGCGTGACGTTGGATCCGCTCTCGGTGAATTCTGACCAGATTGCGTTGTATCCCAACCCAAGTAAGGGAATGATTACATTAGAAGGTGTAGGTCCAGATGCATCAATTCATATGATTACGCTGCTTGGTCAGCAAGTAGAATTGAAAGTTAAAAAATTACCAAATCAGATTCAGTTAGATATATCTCACTTAAATCAGGGTACTTACGGTATTCTCATTGAACATGGCTCTAGAAGGATCTACAAGACAATTATAAAACAATGAAATATCTCTTCATATTAGCAGTTTTAATCGGGAGTTGCAAAGCATCAAATACATCAACGAGTAAAAGCGCTCCTGCTCCAACGGAAAGCCAGGATTTGCTCACAGAAGAAAGCAGACAAATCGATGATTCCATGGTTAAAATTGAATTCAAGAATACAAGTGGGACTCAACTATCGATACTAAATCCAATGGAAAAGAGAGTCGATTTGTGGTCAGCAGACGGATGGACAAAAGTGAATATACTTTACTGCGATTGTGGAGCTCCTCCTTGCCCAGCACCACCGACCGAGCGGCCTGTTGGGGTAAACAGAAATTTCACATTTAGTTGGGATAGACAAATAGAAAATTGTCTGGAGACTGATTCAGGAAGAATTACGAAGAAGACAGATGCTCCGAAAGGAGAGTATCGTGTTCTCTATTCCTTCAAGGATGCAAACGAATCCACTAATCAACTAGAAGCCCGGTTTACACTGGAATAGGGATAGAAATTACCCTAAACGTGGTATTGACATTGACTTTTAATACTGCAATCTTAGCCATATCACAATTACTGAAATTGCTATGGAAAATAAGGATGCACTACATAAGAACAATGATATACGATCAAATGCTCCTCGTAAATTGAAAGAAATACTATTGGAGCTTGCTGAATTAAATCTTAAATCTGCAGATAGTAGAGACTTAATTTCGATTGATGGAATGGAGAAGGTACGCAGTAAACTGACATAAATTCTATAAACAAAGTGCTTGAATATTAAATCAAGCACTTTGACTAATCTTATTGCGGAAAGTTATTGCTAGCTATGATTTCCTTAATCTGATCCGTATGTCTTTTGGTGTGTCCGGACATAAATAATACTCCCTGATAGGTATCAATCAGTCCAAAAGGAAACTGCATATAATGATTTCTAAGATCTGCCTGAGTGGTTTTCAGAAATTTAATATTGGCTTTTCTTCTTTCCTGAAACGTTTTCCAGGTGTTATTATAGCCTCCAAAACTGTCGGTTGGCTCAAACTCTTTTCTAGTTTTTACCTTTTGATCTCTGCTGGTTATCAAACTCAATATTTGATCATCACTCATCGCTACCTCTGATCGCTTAGAGGGATCTGAATCTTCATTCAAACTCATTTTTATCATATCAATCAGATTCTTTTCAGAAATTGCAATGTGTTCCAGGCATTCTGCAACGGACCAGGAAGATTCGTCCATTTTGTATTCCAACTGTTCATCGCTCAAATCTTTGATTAGAACCTGAAGATCACTTTGCGTTTGCTTTAAGTGATTCAGTGCTTTTTGTCTTTTTATTTTGCTGATAGTTTCTTGGCCCATACATGTAAGCATGAAAACTATGCAGATAGTTGTAGTAGTTAATTTTTTCATGTTATTGATTATTTGTTTAAGTAAAAGACGAACGTCATTTACTTAAATGGACAGATTGGAAACTACTTTTTAAGGCTGACAAGGTAGCCAATGGAGAAATTCGAATGGTTGTCGAAAATATAGGAGTAGGTGGGAGGGAGAAACAGTCCATTATAGATCACATTACCCGCCTTTAATGTTTTGTTGTTGGTAGGATAAGCTCCAGGAGCTTTTAATACGTAATACCGATTGTCAGTTTCTTCGATTTCCGTTTTTGCAAACTCATAGATAATTCCACCGAGCATGAAGCAAAGGTTTCTGTTTGATTCAGGGATTCTCAAAATGGCATCTCTCACCTCTCTGAACACAGTGGTGTCCTGTACTTCACTTAAAAAGTATTTAGAACCATGAATTTCAATGGTAGACGTATCATTAGCATTCACCCAGGATAATTTGGTGTTTCCAGAGCCTACATCAACCATGAAAGATTCATCAATAAATTCACGTGGAATAGTCGCCATCATAGCGTATTCGGCTTCTTGGTGTGCGTTTACCGTTATAACATCTATTCCTGATTTCCTGATTTCAGCTTCTAAGTCTGATGTACTACTTTCAACTGCACTGGAGCTTATAACAATATGGATGTTTTCTTTCTGAACGCCAAATGCCAGTATTTCAGATTGAAAATTCTCGATATTGGCTATGATTTCTTCCGGTGAAGTTTCACCATAAATAATATTACTTCTCCCAAATATTTGTTTTTTTAGAGACCATCTGGCTTGATCATCTATCTCAATAATGAAGTAGTTAAGACCTATAGCACCAAGTTCAATAACCGCATTTAATTGTCCATCAACAGGATTTTCAGGCTGATAATCAAAAATTTTCTCTTGAGAAGTTACGGGAGTAGTTTGCGCTTCTTGAGGCTTTGACTCTGTTTTGGCTTTTTCTTGATTGCAGGCTGTAACAGTGAGCGAGCAGATTATCCAAAATTGTAGAACCCTGTTCATTTTAGTAACGATTAAGCAAGTTCTCGCAAATCTACAGGAACAACCTTAGAAACACCTTGTTCTTGCATGGTGACCCCATAAATAACATCTGTGCTCGCCATTGTTCTCTTATTATGCGTCACAATGATAAATTGTGATTCTTTGGAGAATTTTCTGATGATCTCATTGAACTTATCAATATTGGCATCATCTAATGGCGCATCTACCTCATCAAAAATACAAAAAGGTGCTGGCTTTAATAAATAGATAGAAAATAGGAGTGAGGTAGCTGTGAGTGTTTTTTCACCTCCTGATAATTGATTTATAGTAAGCGGGCGTTTACCTTTTGGTTTTGCAATAATATCAATAGCACTTTCCAGTGGTTGATCAGGGTTGGTCAATATAAGGTCACAGTCATCTTCTTCCGTAAAGAGCGTTCTAAAGACTTTTATGAAATTGTCTTTGATGTGATGAAAGGCCTCCATAAAGGTTTCTTTAGCAACTTCATCAATTTCACTTATAGTGGTGAGTAAAGAGTCTTTAGCTTTAAGTAAGTCTTCCTTTTGTTCTGTTATAAAGGTGTGTCTTTCCTGGATTTCCTCAAAGGCTTCCATAGCCATGGAATTTATAGGCCCCATATTATCCAACCTATTTCTTAACTTCTCAACTTTAGTTCTTAATTCTTCTTCATTGAATTTTTTATAATCGGAAATATCTTCATCCTTTATTTTTTGCAGATCAATGTTAAACTCGACAGAAAGACGGTCTTTGACAGAGTTTAGACCCATTTTAGCATCGTTTAGCTTGTTCTGCCACTCCATCAAGGCATGATCAATACCTTCTCTTTTTCTTTGTGTCTCTCGGAGAATTTTTTCTTCTTCATCAATCAGTCCTCTAGCCTCGTAATACTCTTTTTCCGCCTCATTTACCCCTGACTCTAAAGTCTCTTTTTCGTCATACATGGATACAAGCTCATCATCACTGGCAGTACTTTTCTTCACCAATTCATTTAGGTTAGAAGTCGCGCTCTCTAAGTCCTCCTTGTTTTTCTCTATTCGTTCAATGGAATTTTCGTATGATTCTTCCTTATAACTGATCTCTTGTAAAATGCTGTTGAGTTTATTTTGACGTTGGTGGAAAATAACATTTTGTTCATTATAAACAGACGATTTTTGATCCAGTTTTTCCTGCAATACCAAAGCCTCCTCTTTCTTAGCTTCAACATTTTTTTCGAGTGCTAATAATTCACCTGAAGCTTTTTCAGCTTCCGGTTTCAGTGTTTCCAGTGCTTTTTCCAGGGAGACAATTTGTTGCTGTATATCCTCTCTTCTGTTTTTATTGGAGGTTAAAAGTTCAATAAACTGCTCTTGTTTAGTCTGAACAGAAACTTCAATCTCCTTGATTTTCGAGAGTTCGTCTTTTACCTCTTCTAGTTGTTCTGCCTTGGAGGAAAGCCTAAGTTCTTCTAATTGAAGTTGATATTTACTGATGAGTTTGTCTAACTCGCCTTGTTTTTTCTTAAGATCTTTGATTTCAATTTCCAGTTTCTCAAGATTCTTGGCCCTTCCTATTCTTTTGCCTTCAAAGAGACCAATTGATCCCCCTGAGATGCTGTACTTTTTAAAGGTGATTTTACCTTCTTTATCGAGGAGCACGACATTGTCAGAGGAAGCGGGATTAGTTTCTGGGGTAACGTAAACGTTCCAAAGAAGGTGCTTTATTAGATTTTCGTACTTAACCTCATATTCAATTAGATCTAAAGCTGATTGCGCATTCTTAGGTTTTGTTATTTCACTAGTATTATAATTTGCCAAATTTTCGAGTATAAAAAAGTTGGCTTTACCTCGTGTTGAGTCACTTAGAAGTTTTACTGCTGTCAGCGCGTCTTCACGAGTTTCTACTATGTAGTAATTCATGAAGGGTTCGAGGAAATTCTCTATAGTAACACGGTACTCTTCCGGACAGCTTAGTATATCAGATAGGAGTGGAGCATTCTTCCATTGAGGGTTCTTCTTTAGAAACTTAATAGCCTCAGGAAATCCCTCTAAATTATCAACTAGAGACTTTGTTAGATTGAATTCGTTTTGCCGAGCATCGAGCAGCCTATTAACTTTCGTTAATTCTTCTTTGGCTTCACCGAGCTTTTCTTCCGATTCGGATACTTTTTCCTTTAGATTTTCTTCTTTCCCTTTTAAGCGGTCGTAAACAGCTTGTTTCTCGTTTTTCTCGTTTTCTATTTCCGCCAGTCGCTTTTTGAACTCTTCGAGATTTGCACTCTTTTCACTTGTATCTTCACTTGTTTTACTCAGTTCTCCCAGCATGGACTTGAGCTGAATATCCTTAATTTCAATTTCCTTACTTAATTGAAATTGATGGTCTTTTTTCTCGGAATAATAGGTCCCAAGCGAATTGAGTTTTTCTTGCGCCTCAGTTGTGAGGTTTTTCTGCGAATCATAGTCGCTTTTTAAGCTTTCTACCTGTGAAAGAATAGTGTTTACCTCCTTTTCTGCTTCCCGCGCTTCATTTCTAAGTCCTTCAAGCGATACCGCTGCTCTTTCGCTGCTTAATTTATCTTGAGCTATTTGCTCTTTTAGTGAATCAATCTTGTCGTGAAGAAATTTTTGACGTTCATTTTTGATCTTTTTATCACTTTCATACTGTCTAATCTGACTCACATGCTCATTCAGCGTCTTTTGTCGCGATGAAAGTAGTTTTTCATGCTTTATGAGATCGGATTTAGCCTTTTCTATAGCGGCTTCTTTCTCATTAACCAGTGAATTCAAGGCTATCCTTTTATCATTTTCTTCTTGAATTTGTTGCTGGATGGTGTCAAAGTGTTCTTGCTGATTGTTCATTGCTTTTTTTGCAAGAGCAATACTTGAGTTTTTATACTCACCCTTTAATTCGTAATATTTTTTAGCTTGATTAGCTTGACGTTCTAGTGATTTTAGGTTTTTCTCTATTTCGAATAATAAGTCTTCTACACGCTCAAGGTCAGCGTCAGTGTCACTCAGTTTTTTAAGCGTTTCTTTTTTTCGGATTTTGAACTTAGATATTCCAGCAGCCTCCTCAAAAAGTGCTCGCCTGGAATTATCCTTATCATTTAGGATATCGTCTACCATTTTTAACTCAATGATGGAGTAGCTATTGGACGCGATCCCAGTATCGAGAAATAGGTTGGTAATATCCTTCAACCTACATGTAACTCCATTTAGCAGATACTCACTTTCTCCGGAGCGATAATACCTTCTGGTGATAGTGACTTGAGCGTATTCTGTAGGAATTAAGTTTTTAGTATTATTAAATGTCAGCGAAACTTCAGCAAGCTGTGTAGGTTTTCGTGCTTTTGTTCCATTGAAGATTACATTCTCCATTTTATCGGATCGCAATACGCGTGATTTTTGCTCTCCAAGAACCCATCTAATCGAATCAACTACATTTGATTTACCACATCCATTAGGCCCAACGATACCCGTAATTCCTTCGTCAAAGTTGATAACAACTCTGTCGGCAAAACTTTTAAAACCTTTTATCTCTAATTTGGTTAATTGCATGAAGAATAGATTCGAATTTTAAACGATGAGGCCGACAAAAATATAAGATTCGTCGGCAATAGATGGTTTCGTCAATTAATTTGTTTGTGGGATTTATCCACCATTTTTCCCCACAATCCATTTTTTTTTCAAAAGATCAATTATTCATGTAATTATTTGAAAGTTTAATCGAATGTTTGAGGGGTATTTGAAATGTTCGTTGCATTATTGTAACATTCATTAGGCAATTGCACATTTTATAGAACTTTTTGATAAAAGTCATTTATTTTTAATAGACCTAGACGCTAGAAACCAATATGGATAAACCAACCATTCTGTATGTAGACGATGATCAATTCAATATCACACTCTTTGAATTTAATTTCAAAAATGAGTTTGAAATCCTGAATGCTACATCAGGCTCGGAGGCACTTCAACTAATTAAAGACCATGATGAAATCGCGGCGATTGTTAGTGATGTGAGAATGCCTGAAATGGATGGAATTGAATTCATTACCAAGGTGAAAGAGATGAAGGAAAGTTTACCGTGCTTTCTACTTACAGGTTATGGAGGCGCTCAGGAAGTTGTTGATGCCATAGATCAGAATCTGATTGTCGGCTATTTCAGCAAGCCATTTGACAAAGAGAACATTATTACCACTCTCAAGTCAACAATCAACGATTAATTCCCGCTTACATTCTTTTGTAATTATACATTAGCTAACTTAGCTAAATGGATGATTTTAATTTTTGGTGGTACATCATAGCTGCTGTTATCTATTTTCTTACAAGAAATAAAAAGAAGAAAGATCAGCCTAATTCTCGTCCAGGGAGCGAAAATAATCCACCAAAAAGCCAGCAGCCCAAATCCTTCGAAGATCTACTCAGAGAGATTACAGAAGGAAAGCAAGAATCTGAACCAGCAATTGAACAAGAGCCGGTTATTATCGAGAAAAAGGAAGAACCAACCTACGATGAGAATATTAGACGTGAAGGGGAGCGCAGGTCGTTTGCTGATGATGAGAGTAGGCGTGTTTATGAAGAGTCTATAAAAATGGCTGAGGGAGCTGATCTTGAATTTGAGCCCGATGAACACTTTAGATCAACCAGCCTTTTCAAAGGATCTAAAAATGAGGAGGAAGAAGAATGGACAATTGCCGATGAAATTCGTGATGGATTAAATTCAGCCGAGGCTAAAAAAGCTGTGATTTACAGCGAAATCTTAAATAGAAAATACTAATCCCTATTTAAATCAAAAGCATAAGGAAGCAATGCATTTGACTTATGAGTATTTGATTTTTCACCTTCACAGAAACTCTTAATTTCCGGATCTCCAAACTCATGAATGACTTGCCTGCAAGCTCCGCATGGAGGCGTAGGAGTGGGAGTGGGTGTATAAACTACGATTTTGTCAATCTCAATTTTACCTTCTTCGTTAATTGCATTTGCTATTGCATTCCTTTCCGCACAAACTGTAAGTCCATAGGAGGCATTTTCTACGTTACATCCTGTATAGACATTTCCTGATTTTGTAAGCAAGGCACAGCCTACCTTAAACTGACTGTAAGGTGCATAAGCTTTAGAAGCAGCATCTTTTGCTCTTTGTTGTAATTCACTCTCTGACATGCTCAATGTTAATGAAAACTTAAATAAAATTGATAATGTGGTCGAGTTCAAAAATTTTGTAGTTTACACAAATAAAAATTTTGTGATATGAAATACATTTTGATTTTAATGATTCCTGTTTTGCTTGTCAATTGTACAACACCTTCTACTAATCCGATAGTAGTTACTGGTGAAGATGAGGCTATTCTACGTGAGTTTAAGACGGTACTATGGCCTAAGGCATATGCTGAACAAGATACAGCTCTGCTCAACAGCATGCTTCATGAAGAATTTGAGCTTGTAGATGATAATGGTGATAAGTATACAAAGGCAGATGAGTTGGAGTATATTTCAAATTATGGACCTACCTATGATGAATTTGATTTTGAAATTACCCGACTCGATATTTTTGAAAACGGCACTGCGGTGATATCAGGAACCGGGACTATGAAGGGTATAGATGGAGCAGAAGCTTATATAACAACTTATAAATCTAGCAATGTGGTTGTAAAAGTAGATGGACAGTGGAAAGCTATCAATAGCCACGTAAGTGGAGTGAAAGAAGAACGCTTTCCTATGGCTCCCGAAGGTGAATGAAAAGCCCTGACCTGGCAAGGTCAGGGCTAGCGAGCCCTTTTTAAGTGTATGAGAAGAACATTAAGGTGATAGGTGCGACATTCTTATCACTTAAATATGACTGAGCAATTTTAATCATTCATTTTACCATATTTATTGGAATTGACATCCAATGAACGAATGGTACGATTTTCAGGGTAAATGGTAGGTTTGGCTGAACGAACAAAAAAAGCCTGATCAAATTTGATCAGGCTTAAAAATTTTATCGAAAGATTTGCTTATCTCTTTGAGAGATCTAAGTAATCTCTTTCGTTTTGTCCTGTATAAACTTGTCTTGGCCGACCAATTGGCTCACCATTTTCTCGCATTTCTTTCCACTGTGCAATCCATCCAGGGAGTCTACCCAATGCGAACATGACTGTGAACATATCTGTTGGTATACCTAGTGCTCTGTAAATAATGCCGGAATAAAAATCGACATTCGGATAAAGCTTTCTTTCTACGAAATATTCATCTCGTAGTGCTTCCTCTTCAAGTCCTTTTGCGATATCTAAAATAGGATCGACTACTCCCAACTTCTCTAAAACGTCATCGGCAGCTTTCTTGATGATCTTAGCTCTTGGATCGAAATTCTTATAAACTCTATGGCCAAATCCCATCAATCGGAACGGATCATCTTTATCCTTGGCTTTAGCCATCCATTTTTTGGTGTCACCCCCATCTGCTTTGATGTTTTCAAGCATTTCAATAACAGCCTGATTAGCTCCACCGTGCAGTGGTCCCCAAAGTGCATTGATGCCGGCAGAGATAGAAGCCCAAAGACTGGCCTGACTAGACCCTACTATTCGTACGGTAGATGCTGAACAATTTTGCTCATGATCTGCATGAAGGATTAGTAGTTTATCCAAGGCATTTACCACAACTGGATCAACTTCGTATTCTTCAGCAGGTAGTGCAAACATCATGTTGAGGAAGTTGCCACAGTAATCCATCTTATTACTAGGGTAGATCACAGGATGTCCTACTTTTTTCTTGTAAGCCCAAGCAGCGAATGTTGGCATTTTAGCTAACAGACGAATAATCCCTAGTTCAGTTTCTTCTTTCGACCTGTTTGGATCAAGACTGCTAGGGTAGAAGGCCGTCTGAGCGGTAATTAAGGATGAAAGCACCCCCATCGGATGAGCTGCAGATGGAAAACCATCTAATATTTTTTTAATATCCTCGTTAACCAATGTGTGATTAGTGATATCTCCGGCAAATTTGTTGAAGGTTGCCTTATTAGGAAGTTCGCCATAAATCAGCAGATATGCGACTTCTAAAAAGGTGGAGTTATCAGCAAGCTGCTCAATAGGATAACCTCTGTATCGAAGTATTCCTTTTTCACCATCTAAGAAGGTGATTGCACTTTCACAAGAGCCTGTGTTCTTAAAACCTCTGTCAAGGGTAATAACACCGGATTGACCTCTAAATGAACTAATATCAATGGCTTTTTCCTGCTCAGTACCTTCTACTACAGGTAATTCATAGGTCTGTCCATCAATGATAATTTGGGCGGTTTTTGACATGTTACTTATTCTTATTTGCTGATTTTAAAATTTCCACGAAATTAACGATTTTAATCCAGATTTTGAAGTCTAGTTACCGTTCAAAATTAACGGGAGGCCACCGTCTGCTCCACCAATAACAATAACTTTTGAGTTAGGCGAGTTTGCAATATTCATGGTCGCTTCAATGCCTCTCATCTTTAATAACTCATCTGTTAAACTACTGTTTATAATTTTGTTGGCTGCCGCTTCTCCTTCTGCTGCAATTCTTTTTCTTTCTGCTTCACTTTTTTCCCGATCCAGCCTAAACTCATAAGCCAATGCTTCCTGCTCTTGTTTTAATTTATTTTCAATCGCTGTTTTGATCTGCTCAGGTAGCTTAATTGATCGAATAAGTAGACTTTTCATTTCCACTTCATTTCCGGGAGAACCAAGTACCATTCTTGTTTCTTCTTTAATTGCAGCTTCAACCTCAGGTCTTTTGGTCGAATAAATTTCTTCCGCCGTATACCTACCCATCACCTGACGAACGGTAGATCTCGCTTCTGGTATGACCAACCTTTGAATATAGTCTCCTCTGAAATTTTCCTGGATGGTTCCAATTGCATCATATTTTGGATGAAAACGAACAGTAACATCCACACTGATACTTAATCCATTTTTGTCAAGGACGTCCATGGTTTCTTCAATTTTACTTTCTGATACCTCATAAACATAAATGTCATTCCATGGTGCTTTTACATTCCAGCCAGGCCCGATAATATTATCTTTCTCAAGAGTACCACTCAAGGATCTGAAGAGTACTGCTCGCTCTGATGCTTCTATTCGATAGAAGATGCGATTGAAAGCGGATAAAAGCACGACAAATGCAATTATCCCGACGATTATAAATGGTAAGTATTTTCTGTTGTCCATATCTTTTAAGAATTATGCTTTTCTATTTTAGCTTAAAGGTAACACCATCGCTTAACCTCGGGTTCAGTCTTTTGATTTTAGTACCAGTTTATTTTCAGATTGTTTAATAAACTCATGATTCATGAGCATTTTTCTAAACTCACCATTGGCAAACATTTGGGCCTGATCATCATAATACGGACTAAAATAATTCCCAGATTGCCCGGTCGGCAAAATACTCCATGAGTTATTTCTGACATCTGAGAAATCCACTATTCTTCTGGTAGAAGGGCCAAAACGAATCGTTTGATTCTGGGACTCTTCATACGTATAGCCCATGTTGTTTAAGACTTCATTTCCTCCAGACACTGGAAAGTCGCCAACATTCAGGAAGCTTAAGACATCACCCAAAGCATGTTTATGAGTGAGTTGATGTGCATCACCCCATTTCCACTTGGTATAATCACCACCCCATTGGTTTGTCAAATCCTCGATGGTGGACTTAAAGGATTTTTGGATGATGTCGGTTCGAGATTCGGTTTCTTCCGTCTCAATATCATCCCACCACTTTGAGTTTGAGTTTTTAATAAGATGTTCAGCTGAGACTTTATAGGTGTGGGACCGCTTATACATTGGCCACATTTCATCACCGACTTCATCTTTCTGAGCGGCTTTTAAGATTTCGTTTAACCATTTCTGAAAAATTAGCGGTCTAAAATCATTCCTGTCAAACTTAGAATCCCACTGGATAAGTGCTCTGAGCAAATCACCATTTTCCGTGTCTTTGATTGCCTGAAGCATGATTCCCTTTGTAGCTTCATACATCATGGATTTGTCATCTAAAAGCATGGATTTCATGTCGTCTTCCGTCAAGTTTTGAGCTTCGTTCAGGATTTCTGTAATCCGCTCACCGCGATCATCGGGAAGGTAATATCCTGAATAGAGTACTCCATCAACCGTATCTGGCTGATTATTTGCACTATGTACATATCCCCATGGAGGATTTATGGCATGTGGATTTTTATTGAAGGAATAAGTACTGTCAGGGTCGTTTAACCCTGTAGAACCGTCATAAAAAGTTTTACTTGTTTGTTCATGTCTTCTCTTAATAAGTTTTCCTGTCGCCCACCATGCTACATTACCAGATGAATCTCCGTACATAATATTTAGGCCGGGTCCATGAATAGTTGCACATGCTTTTTCTAAGTCTTCCATACTTTCTGCCTTTATAAATCCGTAAATGGACTCAAGCATGTAGCTGGGGTGATTAGTTGTGACCCAATGCATGCTAACAATATCTTCAAGAGGCTCATCTTTCAAAATATCTGAAACGATTGGACCATGGATTGTAGATCTGACCGAAAATGAAACTGACTTTTCACCTTTTATTTCAATGATTTCCTCACGTGATTGAATGCTTTTCCATTCACCTTCGTGCATGTAAGTCATTGAATCTTCTGGATGAATTTCTTCCACGAAAAAGTCCATGTCATCATTTTCGAACATGGTAATTCCAGTTGCATGTTTCTCAGAATGCATGAGCAGGGGAAAAGGAGCTCCGGGAATATGATATCCATAGTATTCACTACCAGAAGAATTTAGATGAGATTCATACCATACGGATGGCTGTGCAAACCCAATATGGGGGTCATTTGCAAGAATAACTTTACCATTTTTGGTCATCTCTGGAGACAGTACCCAACTGTTACTCCCAATAAACTCAGATGTATTTAGCTTATCCATTATTGACATTGCCTTTTCACTTTGTAAACTATAGCGATCGTCAAATGATCTTAGCGTTGACTCATTTTTATAGTGATAGATATTCAAATCGTCTAGATAGACCGAGTCTAACTTCTGAGCCAGCTCAGTTAAAACCGGATCCGTGATGTGGGCATTTGAAAAGCTGAAAGCCATGTAAGTAAGCGTTTCAAAAACATTTTGAATTTCAAATGGCTCTACTTCTAATCCAAGAATGACATATTCCAATGGTTTAGGGTTATTATCGATGAATGAATTTACTCCATCAATATATGCTTGCACCAATGGCAGGCTTTCGTGATTTCTTTTAAGATAAATTTCGGCAGATTCTTTTGCATAGGTATTGAGTCCCATGGTTCTTAGAAACTTGTCGTTTTCGATCATGTCAGGACCAAAGAGTTCGGATAATTTTCCACCACCTACATGTCTTAAAAGATCCATTTGCCACAGGCGTTCCATCGCATGGATGTACCCTAAGGCACTGTAAGCATCTATTTCTGAGTTGGCGTAAACGTGTGGGATTCCATGATCCGTGAAATAAACTTCTACCTCACCTTTGAAGCCAGGAACATTGATTTCACCATTGTAGGAGGGAGTGAGACTGCTTTTGAGGTAGAAAAAGTAAGAGGCAATCGCGATTACTATTAATAATAGAAGCGCTCCAAGAATTTTGATGATTTTCATTCAAACGTATTTTAAAGCAAAATAAAAAAGCCGCCTCATTTTGAGGCGGCTTTTAGCTATTACTCTTCTTTTATTTCTTCATAGTCTTTGAAAGGAGAGGTGTCTAATTCCTCAACCTCAGACCTAAACTCTGGCCATTTTTCTGCATAATATCCGTTTACCATTTCCATGGCTTCAGCCAGGACTTCTTCGAACTTATCTATAAGCTTTTGTTCAGTAGGACCTGGTGCATGAAGTGCATTTGCTGTATATCTCCTCGCTGAGAAATACGAATTATTAACACTATTTGGCGTTCCACGAGTTATTCCCTGACGATCATCTTCTTCACCAAGGAAAACATCTAGCATGCTATTCAGCGTATCGATGGTTGTTTTGCATAGATCGATTTGATCTTTGTAGCCATCTTTATCCTTCTCCTTGAGATCTTTCTGAATGCCCTTGGCGATATCAATACTCTCTTTCAGACGATCTACTGCCTCAACACCCATTGCATACTTGGATTCCATCTCTTTCATTGCATTGTATTGAGCGTTAATTGCAGCATTGGACATTTCAATTCTTGGATCATATCGAACTTCTACATTAGTTGAGTCCTTCTGATCACCAAAAGTAAACCTCACCTTATATGTTCCTGGTAGTACGGTGACACCTCCCGGTTCTCTATTTCCTCTTCGATCTCTTCGACTCATAAAGTTCGACCCTTTTTCGTCCATGTACCAGAAAGTTCTATGCAGCCCGTTTTCTTTTGGTGCCTTAGACTTAAGAGTTCTGATCACCTCACCTCCTTTAGAGATTTCGATGATCAATGAGTCATATGATACTTTTTCTTCATTTTTTTCCTCTTCTTTTGGCTCATCGCTTTTTTTCTTCTTTTTCCCTTTCTTTTCCTCAACCATTTCTTCTTTCTTTTCCTCAGGTCTATTTATCGAATAGGAAAGCATTGCACCATATGGCCTGTTTTCACCGTTGAAAAGTGCGTCTCCTCCAAATCTTGACCCTTTCGGCTGCTGATTTGAAGCAACGTATGCGACAGGCGGAGAGTAGACTTTAAGTTTTTTATCTAAAGTGGACTTACCATTTTTAGCGATTTCGCGTAGTGGACGAATATCATCCATCACCCAAATAGCTCTACCAAACGTTCCAATGACAAGATCATGCTCTTCTGGGTGAATGACTAAGTCATACGCATTTGTTGTTGGGAAGCCTTCTGTCCATTTAGTCCAGTTACCTCCTCCGTCAATTGAAACATATAGCCCATCATCAGTACCTAAAAACATCAATCGGGATTCCTCCGGATCTTCGACAATGGATAACGCATAGCTTACTGCATCATTTCCATCTACAATTCTCTCCCACGTCTGTCCATAATCCTTTGTGCGATACGCATATGGCTCATAATTGAACCTACGGTAGTCATTAGCAACTAGTAATGCTTCACCTTCATTTTTGTTTGAAGCTTTTATTTGAGTGATCCAGGTACCACGAGGAAGTCCTGGTAAATTACCACCTACATTGCTCCAGCTGTCACCACCATTTTTCGAGATCTGCACATTTCCATCATCTGTTCCAACCCAAATCAAGTCTGAATTTATAGGTGAAGGTTCAATGACAATTACGGTACAGTAATTCTCTGCACCGGTTGCGTCCATTGTCAACCCGCCACTTTCTCCTTGCTTTTGCTTTTCAGGATCATTGGTTGTAAGGTCAGGGGAAATGATCTCCCAATTTTGTCCTCCATCAGTACTTTTGTGTACAAATTGACTTCCAAAGTACACTACCGATGGGTTTTGGGCATCTCTAGCCATACCCACGTTCCAGTTGAAACGTAATTCGACATCTCCATCGGGATACGTTGGTCTCACGGTTTCATTGTAGCCCGTCTTTCGATCATAAATGGAGGCAAAACCTTGTTGTGAGGTCGATATACCATACCTGCTATCAGTTGGATCTGGTAATACATCAAACCCATCTCCAAAGGAGATTTCCTGCCAGTAGTGATTTCGGATTCCCTGAGCTTTCCATACATAAGCCGGTCCGGCCCATGAGCCATTGTCTTGCATTCCGCCGTACACATTATAGGGAGTTTCATTGTCTACATTGATGTGATAGAACTGACCTACGGGCAGATTTTCAACAAACCTCCAGGTTTCACCCCTATCTCTAGTGATGTTTAACCCACCATCATTCCCGTCCATCATAAAGTTTGGATCTTTCGGATGGATGTACCATGCGTGGTGGTCTGGATGTACTCCATTATCTACTCCGTAAGCACCCATCAGCTGTGAGAATGACTTACCTCCATCAACAGAAACATTGACGTAGGTGAATATGCTATATACTCTATTTTCGTTTATCGGATCTACGTAGATCTCATGATAATAGAATGGTCTATTTCCTATATCGCTATTGTCATTGATTTTTCTCCACTTAAATCCGCCATCATCTGATCTGTATAGTGCATTTTTCTTTGATTCTATAAGTGCATACACAACATTTGGACGTGATGGAGCTATAGCTAGTCCGATTCTTCCAAGTTCACCTTTTGGCAGACCATCTTCATCTGTTCTTTGCTCCCAGGTTTCTCCACCATCATGTGTTACATATAAACCAGAGCCAGGGCCTCCTGATTTGAAGAACCAAGGATCACGTTTATGCTCCCACATTGCAGCGATAAGTTTATTTGGATTGCTTGGATCCATAATGAGTTCTGCAGCTCCTGATCGAATATTGGTAAAGAGAATCCGATCCCATGTTTTTCCTCCGTCCGTAGATTTATAGACACCCCTTTCTTCATGCTCTCCCCAGGGAGAACCAATTGCGCCTACATAAATAGTGTTCGGATCGTTTGGGTGAATTATGATTCTATGAATGTGTCTGGTCTTTTCAAGCCCCATTTTTTTCCAGGTCTTGCCACCATCCAGTGTGCGATAGATTCCATCACCTCCATTGAGTGAGTTTCTGGGGTTTCCTTCTCCAGTGCCAACCCATACTACTGAAGGGTTTGACTGTTGTATTGCTACTGCGCCAATAGATGCGGTAGTTTGGTCATTGAAGATTGGTTCCCAATCAATTCCACCACTGGTAGATTTCCAAATACCACCAGAGGCAGAGCCCACATACATGATATCAGGTTCATCCGTAACCACATCAATAGCTGTCACACGTCCGGACATACCAGCTGGACCAATACTTCTTGGTGCCATGTTTTTTAATGCTTCCATGTCTAGCTTCTGACCATAAGCCATTGTACCGACCATAATAAGCATAGTGAGTAATTTGTACTTCATATCTTTTAGGTTTCTGTTTAAGAGTGGTAGTAATTTAGAAATTAAGCCTGAGAGTAAAGAGTTGAATATTGATGAATGGTTGAATGGAAAGATGGATGTCCGAAACAAGCCTGTTATATCCTCGTTAATTAACTGATCGTGCGAATTCTTACCATCCTTATTTTTACCTGTCTTACGGTCTTTAGCTATGCGCAAGACCAACCGCAGGCGTATATCCTTAAAAGCATATATTTTGGAGGTGGAAGCTATTACATTGATGATTATCAACTTGAAGAACTGAAACAGCTTGTTGATTCAGTTGAAGATATCAGAGACTACACCATTACCATTCATAGTCATACGGATAACATTGGAGGAGCAGCTTACAACGAATGGCTTTCTGAAATGCGTGGAGATGCCGTTATTGAAAAACTGCTTTTTATGGATTTTAAATTCAATCAGATCGAAAAACGTGATTTTGGCCAGTTTAATCCGGTTTATGACAATAATACCTGGGAGGGAAGAAGGCGAAATCGACGAGTCGATATCATCTTCTGGCCAGTTGTTATGTAAGGATAATATCTATTTTTTGGGCGGATTTATCATGATGTGTGCACGGTGAGTTCCGGGATCCATGATCCATGGCGCACCGGGAGCCGGAGGGCTAAGCGGCATTCCAGTACTTTCCTCCGTCGCATAAGGAATGTAGATTACGTAACGGGTATACAGATTGTCGATCTCTCCTGTTTCTTCATTTGGCTCACCCGTTGTTACATAGAGTGTTGCTTTATCAGGCATTGAGAGTGTGCCTGCTTTTACCTCTTCCTCCCTTTTGTCAAAAATTTGTTTGAAATCTAACCCTTCGGCTTTTAACTCTCTACCCCTGGTCATGAAAGGCTCCAGGTTCTTATGATAGGCGGCTACACTAAAACCTTCTTTATTTGGATCATCCGCAATACATACAAAATCATTGGTCCCCTCACGTAAGGTTATCAGGTCAACATTTTGATCAAAACCCAAAACTTTTGCCGCTACTCTTTGATGCTCCGGAGCTGCTAAGACAGCAGTTTTTAACTGGTATTCTTTATTTGGAATTTCCTGCCCGGTGCAACTTAAAAGCAATAGAAATACAAGAGATAGAAAGGTTAGGTTTTTCATGATCATGAGATTTTGAATCTTGATAAAGTTAACAGTTTCCATAATTAATTCAATTATTTTGCAATCATGATAGAACAGTCACCAATGGAAAGATCTCTTGGTCAAATAAAACTTGTGCTGGCAATTTTTTTAGGAATTACAGTTCTCTATTTAATGCGTGAGTTGTCAAACCTATTTGTGCCTCTTTTTTTCGCATTATTCTTTGCTGTACTTTTTCAGCCATTAGTACATCTTTTTATGCGTTTTTTGCCTTTAAACGCAAGTATTGCCTTTACCACTTTGGTAACCATGATAATTTTCTTCTTTATAGGTTTTGGTTTATTCAATGTTGTGCAAGCACTGGCAGAAAATAGCGAAGTGATTTTGAATAGTATATCAACAGATTTAAGACCATTTCTAAATGATTACACATCATATGTTGGGATAACTTTTGAGAAAGGAGAGTTGAGAAATGGAGTAGCTGAATTACTTCAATCTGGTTCTTTTTGGTCTGCATCAGGCTCCTTTATTTCTAGTTTGAGTGGGATGTCAGCTTCACTTTTACTGACTATTTTGTATTTCGCTGGATTGTTAGGAGCTATTACGCAGTTTGATAAAACCATATCATACATTATTGGAGACTCAAAGAATAAAACAAAGACGCTCGCTACGTTCAACAGAATTAAGGATTCTATTAGCTCGTACATAAAGGTTAAGACTTTTGTGAGCTTAATTACCGGATTAGCGACGGGACTAATGTGTTGGTTTTTCGGAATTGAATACTCATTATTATGGGGATTTTTAGCATTTGTTCTAAACTACATTCCTTATGTAGGCTCACTCATTGCGATTGTTCCTCCTTTGGTACTAACGATTATTGATAGCAGTAGTGTTTCACAGGTACTTGTTGTATTTGTTTGCCTTGAAGGGATTCAATTGGTAATGGGAAATGTGATTGAGCCAAAGTGGATGGGGGATACGTTTTCCATTAATACTGTCTCAGTTCTATTTGGATTTGTATTCTGGGCATTTATGTGGGGAACAGCAGGTATGTTACTTGCGGTTCCACTTACATTTATGTGCAAGGTAGCATTAGAGAATATGAGCCAGGCACAGGTTTTCGTACGTTTAATGGACAAAAAAGGCTAAACCACCTTAATCAAGTAGTAGTTTTTCTTCCCTCGCTGAGCGAGTAAATACTTGTTTTGCAACAATTTAAAATCAAAAGCTTGGTCCGGTGCTGTTAGTTTTACTTTATTAATACTGACACCACCACCCTGGATCATTTTTCGCGCCTCACCCTTTGATTTAAAAATAACATTCTGAGTTGTCTCACTTAAGAATGTGGTAACATCGTTACTTTCAAGGTCAGATTTGTTTATTTCGGTCTGTGGGACCCCTTCAAATACCTGTAATAGTGTTTTTTCATCCAAACTTTCTAAATCCTCAGTAGTCGATTTCCCGAAAAGTATAGCACTGGCTTTAATGGCAATTTCCAAATCGCTTTTGGAGTGAACTCGTTCAGTCAGCTCTTCAGCAAGGTTTTTTTGTAGTAATCGTTGATGTGGAGCTTCCCTATGCTCGTCAATGAGGTTCTCAAGCTCCTCCTTTCCTTTAAGACTAAATATTTTAATGTATTTCTCAACATCTTCATCTGAAGAGTTGATCCAGTACTGATAAAATTTGTAAGGAGAGGTCTTCTCAGGATCTAACCAAATATTTCCTCCTTCAGATTTACCAAACTTTGAACCATCGGCCTTGGTAATGAGCGGGGTAGTCATGGCAAAAGCTTCTCCCTGAGCTTTACGTCTAATCAATTCGGTTCCTGTGACAATGTTTCCCCATTGATCTGAACCACCCAATTGAAGTTTTGCATTTTTATGTTTCCACAGATAATAGAAGTCATAGCCCTGCACAAGTTGATAAGAAAATTCAGTAAAAGATAGGCCAGATTCAAGTCTGGATTTCACTGAGTCTTTAGCCATCATATAATTGACTGTGATGTGTTTTCCAACATCTCTTATGAATTCCAGGAAATTAAATTCCTTAAACCAGTCATAGTTATTTACTACTTCTGCAGCATTTTCACCTTCAAACGAAATGAAGCTTTCAAGTTGCTTTTTGACACATGAAAGATTGTGGTTGAGTGTTTCTTCGTCTAGCAGGTTTCTCTCAGAAGACTTCCCGGAAGGATCGCCAACCATGCCTGTTGCACCGCCTACTAGAGCTATTGGTTTGTGCCCGCATTTTTGGAAGTGGACAAGTGTCATGATTTGAACCATGTTTCCGATGTGAAGAGAGTCAGCAGTAGGATCAAATCCTATATACGCAGCAGTCATCCCTTTATTCAGTTCTTCCTGCGTACCCGGCATGATGTCGTGCACCATTCCTCTCCATTTTAACTCTTCTACAAAATCCTTCATATTGATAATTTAAATAGGCGGCAAAAATAGGAGTGTTGTTGAATAGCATCAACTAATCGAGGGTGTTTGTGTATGACAACTCGGATTAATTTAAAGTTGTCAAAAATTTAAGAGGTAGCGAGATTGATTATGACTATATATTTGTCTTTTGTCAATTAAGAAGCAAAACATAACAAAATGCGAATTGCAGTTTTATCACGAAATCCAAACCTATACTCAACGAAGAGGCTCATAGAGGCTGGCGAGCAAAAAGGTCATGAGATGCTTGTAATAGACCATACCAGGTGCAATATTGAAATAGAGAAAAAGAAGCCCAAGATTTATTATAAGGGAGAACAAATTAAAGATGTTCATGCTATCATACCACGTATAGGTGCTTCCGTAACGTTTTTCGGAACAGCCGTGGTGAGGCAGTTTGAAATGATGAACGTGTTTTCGACAACTGAATCAGTAGCTTTAGTACGATCGCGTGATAAACTTAGAAGCCTTCAAATCTTATCAAGAGCAGGATTAGGTCTTCCTAAAACGGTTTTCACTAACTATTCAAAAGATGTTGAAACTCCTATAAAGGCGGTTGGGGGAGCTCCTTGTGTTATAAAACTGCTGGAAGGAACTCAGGGGTTAGGTGTAGTTCTGGCAGAGACTCAAAAAGCTGCAGAATCAGTTCTCGAAGCATTTAATGGATTACAAGCTAGGGTCATCGTTCAAGAATTTATAAAAGAAGCTGGGGGAGCTGATATTCGTGTTTTTGTAATCGGAGACAGAGTGGTTGGTGCCATGAAACGTCAAGGTAAAGAAGGGGAGTTTAGATCAAATCTACATCGTGGTGGATCCGCAGAAATAATCGAATTGTCAGACGCGGAAGAAAGAGCTGCGTTGAAAGCAGCAAAAGCCATGGGACTGGGTGTTGCTGGTGTTGATATGCTTCAAGCATCCAGAGGTCCGTTGATACTAGAAGTCAACTCTTCACCAGGTCTTGAGGGCATAGAAGCTGCAACTGAAAAAAATATAGCAGGTGAGATCATAAAATATATCGAACGTAATGCAGATTACGAAGATTGATTAACTAGCTGACTTTCAAAATCTTATATATTGGTGTGTATGGTCTGATGTGATGATTTTAATTATTATAAAAATTTAATAATCAATAAGTTATACCCTTTTACTTTGATTAAAAATTAAAGATTTTTAAATTTCTGCCTAATTCAGTAAATTGATACTTATGCGGGCAATCTGGAAAGGACATATTCGATTCTCTATGGTAACAATCCCAATACGGATTTACAACGCCATTGACACAGCACAAAAAGTGCAATTCAACCTACTCTCCAAGGAAACGAATAATCCTGTTAAATATGAGAAACGCGACAAGGTAACCGGAGATGTACTAAGGCAAGAAGATATCGTCAAGGGGTATCAGTATGAGCCGGGACAGTTTGTGATCATCGAGCCGGATGATTTTGAAAAGGTAAAACTTAAGAGTACAAAGGTTATAGAACTGGAGGGATTCGTAGACGCCAAAGAAGTTCATGAAACGCTATATGATGCGCCATATTTTGCTGGTCCTGATGGAGATGTTGCCAGTAAGACTTATGCACTCTTAAGTCAGGCATTGAGAGAATCTGGAAAAGTAGGGGTAGGAAAGGTAGTTCTACGAGATCGGGAAAGTGTTGTTTTGCTAACTCCACACGATCGAGGGATCATGATCTATAAGCTTCGATACCCAAATGAAGTTCGAAGTATCAAAGATGTTCCAAACGTGCGAATAGAAGAAGACGCAGATGAGGAGCAATTGAAGCTTGCTAATATGCTCATCAAATCTATGACAAAAAAATTCAAGAAGATTGAATTGGAAGATAAATACAATGAAGCGCTTCGAGACATGATCGACAATAAGATCAAAGGAAATGAGGTGGTTTCATATGTAGAAGAAGAACCGGAAGTGGTTGACATCATGACTGCACTTAAGGCCAGTATAGATCAGGCAAAAGAGTCTAAGAAACCTATGAAAAAGGCTGACAAGAAAGATAAATCTGAAGAAAAAGAAGTAAAAAGAAAAGCTAGCTGATAATGACTAAGGTCGTTCAATTTCCGGTAAATCCTCCCCAAAAACTTGGACCTAAAAAGGTCAGGAGGAGGAAACAACCTAACCTGGAAGATTATGGCCAGCTGAATATCTTTGATCAATTGCCTGAAACACCAATTGTTTCTTTACCAAAGGCGGGTTCATTTTTTGAAGAAGCATTAGTACTCGATGAGCAGGGAAAGGCCGAGGCAGAGAAATTCTATTTACTTTCGATTGAAAATGAACAGTCTGTGGAAGATGCATACTGCAACCTTGGAATACTTAAATCAAGTCAGGGAGATTTGAGTAAAGCAATCGATTATTTGACACAATGCCTGAAAAAGAACCCACGGCATTTTGAAGCACATTATAATTTAGGAAATGTATATTCTGATTTGGGAAATTTAGCCCTTGCAAAAGTGCACTATGAACTCTCAGCTCAGATTGAACCGGAATATCCAAATAGTTACTATAATCTTGGACTGGTCCTTATTTCATGGAAAAAGTACCAGGAAGCCATCCAAAGTATTAATAAATTCGTTGAATTAGCTCCTAGTTCTGAGCATCAAGTAGCAAATGAACTAATCAAGACCTTAAACGCCATAGCCAAATGACAAAAGATAAACACCCTGTACTCAGTGAACATTTTGATCGCTTGAAGGAGTTGATGCCAGATGTATATGCCAAGCATTTTCGTGAAGAACGTGAGACTAAGAATCAGAAATTATTTCGAATGTTAAAACATTCCTTAGGGGTAATCGAGGCTGTTTATCTTCAAAACAGGGATAACTTTTCTATATCGAAAGCTGAAGAATACAGTAAGATTATTGAGGAGTTAAAAGAGATTGGTTACAGCTACTCAGGTCAACAAGAGTTGCTAAATCTTGCTGCTAATTTCATGATTATGAAAGCGAAAAAGCCCATGGTCAAGGCAAAAGGCAAATCACAGGAAAATGAAGGTCGTCAGGCGATGTGATTTTTTTGTGACAGAAATACACCCGCAATTTTTCTTCGTAAATAGCTGAAAAATGTAATGTTTATCAGCATAATCATTCCCACCCTGAACGAAGAAGGCCATATTGGTCGATTGTTGCATTTCTTGAGTACTCATCCTCAAAAGCATGACTATGAGATTATTGTAGTTGATGGGGGTAGTAAAGATAAAACAACCTCAATCGTTAGAGAATTTGGCTTGGAACCTGAAAGTACCAATATGGCCTCTCGAGCGCATCAAATGAATGTAGGGGCTATTCAATCTAAAGGGAAGGTGCTGTATTTTGTGCATGCAGACACGCAACCCGCTGAAAGTTTTGTAGCTGACATCAGATCTGCCATTGAAAATGGAGTTGAGAGTGGATGTTATCGTTTTAAGTTTGACAATCCCCAAAATCCATTGCTGCATGTAAATGGTTTTTTCACCAGATTTCCCTTTAAATGGTGTAGAGGAGGGGATCAAACTCTTTTTATTCAAAAGGACACTTTTGACATGCTTGGAGGCTTTGATGAAAAGTATGTAATCATGGAAGATTATGATATACTCGACAGAATAGAGAGGGAAGGTATTTCTTTTTCTGTTTTGCCAAAAAGTGTAAAGGTCTCTGCAAGGAAGTATCACCAAAATTCCTATTTAAAAGTGCAAATAACCAACTTTAAGGCTATGAAAATGTACCGACAAGGAGCAGATCCAGTCCGAATAAAAAATTATTATACCAATGCCTTGAATTAACTCATCAGCTAGTGCTTTAGGTACTATCTTTAAATAACCTAACGAAAATCATGAGTGACATTCCTGAAAATCAGATAGAGAGCTGGCTGAAAAAGCTGGAGCGTGAAAGCTGGCAATTAGAGTTGTTGGTATCCGCTTTTACCATTTTTCTTCTGATAGGTGCTAACTCGGCCTATAAGGAGTTTTTGCATAGCTTAAGTTATGAGTACAATATGGGAACGCCGGCATTTGGCATTGCAGGGTTGTTTCTAATGATTATCAAAAACTCCATTCAAGCTCTGACCATTGCACTCATTATTCATCTGATGTTACGAGGTTTTTGGATAGGAACAATAGGTCTTAGGTCAGTTCAGCCTACAGTAGACTTTGAAAAACTTAAGTACAATAAGTTTTTTACTGAAAAATTGAAAAAGAATGGAGTGATCAGCCTGGATAAAATGGTTGTTCAACTGGACGAAATCTGCAGTGTCATTTTTGCTTTCTCCTTTTTGATTATCTCTGTATTAATTGCTTTTGCAATGTATTTAATGGGCCTTGGTCTCATTGGAGTTGTTCTTTCCTGGTTTATTAACGTTAGCTCTGGAACCATAGCCACCATATTTATCGTGCTATCCGTGATTGTAGCGCTGGTCTATATAATTATGGGGCTGATTTATATGCTGGATTATTTGACGTTGGGGTTCTTCAAAAAGATCAGTTGGTTTTCAAAAATCTACTATCCTTTTTATAGGCTGTTTAATTTCATAACGCTTTCCAGACTGAGTAAGAGCATATATTATTATTTGATTAGCAAGTTTTCAAAGAATAGAATCAGGATTGTATTTACCGTACTGGGATGCATTGTATTATTTATGTTTTTATTTGAGTATGATCAAAATCGCTATTTCCCGGAAGCGGAAAATACCCTGACTATTAGTGCTGATATGTACGATGATGTTAGGTCGGCAGATGACTACATAGAGACCATAAGTATCCCATCTCAATTTATAGATAAACCTTTTTTTCCGTTATTCCTTCGCTATAATCCTGGTGACAATTCAATCATTCAAGGGAATTGCATGGACTTTGAACCATTAAAAGAGGATGGACTCAATTCGACGATGGGAATAAAAACAGGCAAAGGAGGGTTCCACATAACAAGTAAGGATTATTCGGTCGAGGATTTTGAGCAGCTACTTGCATGCCAGTCCTCTATCTACCAGATTATGGTAAATGATTCTATTTACGAAAACCTCACGTTTCGATTTTATGCACATCCACATAAGGATCAAAAGGGATTGTTGACTGTAATTCCAACAGAAGGATTTAAATCGGGAGAAAATGTGCTGGAAATTAAGAAGGTACACCTTGATTCACTTGGAGATGCTAAAATCAATAAATATGTGACAGTCCCTTTTTGGTTTAAGCCTAGCTAACCAGATTTTTAATCCATGTTGCAGATTTGATTGCGAGTAGATCAAGGATTTCGTCTGTTGTTTTCCCACTCCTTTTTGGGACATTAAATGAATGATCACCTTCTTCAATGATTTCAAGTTGAGCATCTGTTAACTCGCTTGTAACTTCTTTCATCAATTCCAAGTTGGCAAGCTTGTCTTTTGTTCCCTGAATAAACATTTGGGGAACTTTAATATGAGTAAGGTGGGAAGCTCGATCGGTTGAATCCCTACCAGGCGCATGTAAGGGAAAACCGTAATAAATGATTCCCTTTACTTCTTCAATGGAGTTTTCAGCAATGAGGTGAGATGCCATTCTACCTCCGTAGCTCTTTCCAGACAAAAATAGGGGTAATGATGGGTAAATACCTGCGACATGATTTAGGACCATGCTCCATGTTTCAATGTTAGCTTTAGGAGAGCCAGGGGATTTGCGACCTTGCTCCATATACGGGAAATTAAACCGAATAGTAGAGATACCTTCGTTTACTATTCGAACTGCCAGATTACTCATGAATGGGTGATGCATACCTGCTCCGGCACCATGTGCAATGATTAGTACGGCCTCTGGTTCTGACGCCTGATCTATTTCAAATGTGATTTTCCCAAGTTTGTCATTTAAGAATAGCTCCATGCCGTAAATTTACGGGGAGCAGAAATAATAAGAGTATTTAAATGGAATTGACTGTTTTAGGGTGTGGTGATGCTTTCGGTAACGGTGGGAGAAACAACACCTCTTTTTTACTATCCGCTAGTGGGGAGCATGTATTGCTTGATTGTGGTGCGAGTACTTTGATCCGTCTAAAACATGAAGGAATTAATCTAGAAGATATTTCTACGATTATAATCACCCATTTTCATGGCGATCATTTCGGAGGTATTCCATTCTTTTTGATCAGTAGCATGTTTGAACATCCAAGAAAAAAACCGCTCACAATCATAGGACCTAAAGGAGTGAATAAAAAGGTATATGACCTACAGGAAGCCATGTATCCAGGTACAGCTGAAGCTACCATGGAATTAGCAATTAGTTATTTAGAATATGAGGAGGGTATTCCATTGATAATCGGGAATAAAACGATTGTGGCGTGGGAGGTTGACCACAGTATTCCGTCCATCCCCCATGGGGTAAGACTGGAGTGGCAAGGAAAGAAAATAGCATTCTCGGGTGATACTTCATGGACAGATAACTTGATTCCCTTGTCAAAGGAGACCGATTTATTTATTTGTGAATGCAATTTCCTTGATAAAGTAAGTTTTGGACACCTCAGCTATACCGAACTACTAGATACCTTTAATAAATTTGAAACTAAACAACTCTGGCTTACACATATGGCAGATGAAGTAATCGATGCTGATCATTTTATTCTAAATAGACTGTCAGACGGTCAAAAACTGAAGATCTAAATTGAGGAACAATAGAATTTGGTTTATTCCGGCTATCACTGTTACATTAGGTATTTTCCTACTGTCTACTTTTCTGGCTTTTCCGATGCAAGTAGAGGGAGTGGGCTATTTGGATAAAATAGAGCATTGTTTTGCGTATGCAGTACTCGTAATTAGTTTTTTGCTTGCTTTTAAAAAGGCAGAAGGACTTACAAAACGTAAAATTTACTTACTTATATTCTGGGCTTCTATTTATGGTTTTTCGCTTGAGCTCGTTCAATTTGTATTCCTTTCGTATCGCTTTTTTGAATGGAAAGATGCCCTCGCTAACCTGCTTGGTATCTTTAGTGGTCTAGCAATATTTAAATTGTTCGATCGTGGCTAAACAAAAACTATATTATGTTATTCATAAGCCGTTTAAAGTGCTTAGCCAGTTTTCTAATGAAGCCAATAATATAGGGCTGGGTGAAATTTATGCAGGGCTACCCAAAGATGTATATCCAGTAGGTCGACTTGACCTGGATAGTGAAGGTTTGCTCATTTTAACCAATGACAAATCATTAAATAATAGACTATTAAATCCTAAACATCATCACAAAAGAATCTATTGGGTGGAGGTGGATGGCCAGCCGGACCCAAAAGGGCTAAAGCAATTGGAGTCTGGTGTTGATATTAACATAAATGGGAAAACGCATTTTACTAAGAAAGCGAAAGTCAAGGTTATCGCTCCGGATGTTGAAGAGCGAAATCCACCGGTGAATTATAAAAAGCATCCGGTTAGGTCCTGGCTACAAATCGAATTAACGGAAGGAAAAAATAGGCAGGTCAGGAGAATGACCGCTAAGGTTGGACATCCAACTCTTCGGCTTATTCGTGTGGCAATTGAAGATCTATCACTCGAACCTTTAAAGTCCGGTGAAATCACACAGATCAGCGAAAAAGTGATTTACAAAAAATTAAACCTTCTTTAGCTTCCAGTCCAAAGAGTATTTACCACTACCTAATAGGAAAATTGCTGCGAATCCAAAGAAGTATAGCAGTGGAAATTCTTTCTTGCCCCAAGGGTCATCTGCATGCACTACCAATGCCGCAACAAGCATGGTAAGCCCGGGAAGTATCGCACTTAGTCGAGTCTTAAATCCCACAATAAGAAATATTGGAAATACAAACTCACCAAGCACGGCAGCAATTAATGTTGGAGTTTCGCCGAGACCAACTGGATCAGCAAAGGAGTAGTCACCGGACAGCAATCTATTTAGTTTTCCCCATCCGTGGGTGAGCATCATTCCACCAAAACTTAATCTAAGTATCAATGAAGCGAGATTTGTATATACCATGTATTAATTGTTTTTTTTCATTTTAAGTGCACGTCGATACACTTGAGGTGAACTTATTACGATCATAAAAGTATCCCAAAATCTCACCCAATTATTAGGTCGGCTCTCATCTTTTTCCCGAGATTCAAAAAACTTAATTGTTTTCTTCAAGGTGTTGTCCAGTAAAGCCAAATACAATAATATGGTCATAAACCAGATAAAGCATATGTTAAAGTAGAAAGTAGAAACTTCAAGATTTCCCAAAATTTTGATTGGTGCATAAAAGTGTGCTCTACCGATATGGGAATAAGGTCTCATATAGACTGGATCTTTTTTCTGAATAAGTTGATCATCCCCCCGATATACCATGTCCAGGTGAGCTCGATTCATCAGTAAATCAGCCAAGAATTCGTTGTGATATTTCTGTTCCAGTTCAGCAAATCCTTCTCGTCCAAGTTCTTCGACCAAATCAGCATATAGTTTATCTCTTTTTTCCTGAGCCTTTAAATACTCTTTGGCAAAGTAATCTTTGGCATATGCCAGGTAGTTATTTAGTCTTTTGCCAATAGCGGTACTGAAGTACTCGGTATTTAGCTGATCCTCATATGGGAATTGACGCAAGCCATGTATTTCATTCAACGCCTTAATTTCATTTCTTAGGATTCTAAATAAACGCTCTTTATCGCTCCAGTCAGCACTGTCCCGAAGTATTTCATTGTTCACACTAATCATCTCCGGCACCATGAAAGATCGGTAAACTGAATTTTTACTAATGTCTTTATTTACTTCAAAGAAGTGATTTTCATAATCGTTATATCTAAACTGAGCGACTGCCAGCGCTTCATAAGCCCACCTGGATGCCATCATATCACCCACAACCGGGACATTCTTTTGATTATTCAACGTGTGATGTAGTTCATCAAACTTAATCATGGCCCCACCCAATAGCAGTTGAGGCACCAGAATAAATGGTATAAGAATGTAAATATTTATTACTGAATTAAGTGCTGATGAGATATTTAACCCGATCAGGTTAGCAAAGCAAGAAACGGTGAATAAGACAGCCCAATAGTAAATGGTCATCCCATGTATTTCCAGGATATAATTTCCCAGCAGCACAAAGGAAAGTGTTTGTATCGCCGACAGTACAAATAGGAATACTATCTTTGAATTGATATAGCTTAATCTTGAAAGATTAAGAAAGGACTCCCGTTCCAAAATTTGCCTGTCTTTATAAATTTCTTGTGCACTGACTGTAAGCCCCATAAAAAGAGACACAACAATGGACATAAATAGATAGACAGGGAGGTTGATGTTCTCGGAAAAAGCGTACACATTTTCAGGTGAGTATTTAGAAAAGAACCCTAATATGAAAGCTAAAAGCGGAGCTTCTAACATGTTGATTAAAACGTATTGGCGGTTCGAAATTTTAGCGAGTAGATTTCGCCTACTGAAGATTTTAAACTGCTCCCAACTATCCGGAATACGGAAATTGGTAGGAGGAAGGACTGATTCATATTTGAGATGGACCAACTTTGGTTGAATGTTTTCTTTGTACTTAGCATACCAAACAGAAGGATTCACTCTTCTTTTCTTAGTCGATCTACCTCTATCGTCAATTTCCCGGGCCTCAATTATTTGAAGTATTTGTTCGGGTATCACATTACCACATCTAGGACACTCGCTTTCTGCTGCATTTACCTGTGTATTCATCGTCTTGAAATAGACAACAGCATCAATGGGATTTCCATTGTAGATGGGATAACCACCCTTATCCAAAATCCATAATCGATCAAAAAGCTTGAATATTTCAGAAGAAGGCTGATGGATAATAGCTACCACCAGTTTTCCTTTTCGTGTCAGGTCCTTTAGAAGCAGCATCATCTTCTCAGAATCCATAGATGATAGGCCTGAGGTTGGTTCATCTACAAATAGGACCGAGGGTTCTCTCATCAACTCCAGGGCGATATTCAATCGTTTTCTTTGCCCTCCTGAAATTGTTTTATTCAATGGATCTCCTACTTTAAGATCTTTAATGTCCTCAAGATCCAAATCCTCCAATACTTTGTTGACAGTTCGATCGATTAAATCCTCCGAAAAATCACTAAAGCATGTTCTTGCATTGAAGTATAAGTTTTGATAAACCGTCAGTTCTTCAAAAAGGAGGTCGTCTTGCGGAACATAGCCAATTACTCCTTCTGTAGTTGCTTGTTCAATTGAAAATCCATTAATGTGAAGCCGTCCACTATCTAAAGGTATTTTGCCATTCAGAATATTTATTAGGGTAGTCTTGCCTGTACCACTACCACCCATTATTCCTACTAATCTGCCCGAATCCTCTGAAAACGAAAAGGGCTTTAACCCATTACTACTATTCTTAAATTTGAATTCGATTTTATCACCTGCAAGAACCACTCTGGTACTCGTTTCATCCTGAATAAACTTTCGCGTAACCTCAGACTCATAAATCGATGAAATGTTGGGTCCTTTGATGATCGATCCGGGTTTAAGGATATAAGACTTAGCAGGTATGACTTTAATCCCCTCCAAAAACAGATTTAATGGGCCATCGTATCGGAAAACGAATGTGTCCACACTCTTTAGATAGAGTACAGTTATTTTCCCAAACAAGTTTTGAACAAAAAGGTGACGGATTTCATTCGTGGATTTTTTCTTACGAATAATCCAGGCCATTTCTTCAGGCCATTCCGTTTGTTTATTGTCAATGATCAGTATCTTATCCTTACTGATTTCCTTTTCATCAGGATTTAATATAAAATTTTTAAGATTGACAACATCTTCCTGATCCAGATTGAAATTGAGAGCTACAAGAGCTGCAAATTCCTCTTCTTTAGCAGTTACTTTTTCGTCTGCTCGAATTAGCTCCATTAATTGCATAAAAACAATCAGTCTCTCGGACCTAAGGAGCTCTTTATTAAGTTGATTACAGATTTTGGCAATTTGAAGAATACTTGTGCTATCAATAGTGATGCCTTCAGCATCCTTTGCAGTTGGTTGTTCTTTGTAGAAGTTGAGGTAGTCGTAAAATAATTTTATGTACTCAGCGGTGAGTGTTTCATTATTGAGATTCTTTTGAAGGTAGGGGCGAATGACCAATTCTCCTGAATCAACGACACCAGTATCTTCTTTAGCACTTTCTATTATAGCAAAGAGATGAACTAATGCATTAATGATGGATTCGGTCATATTAGGTCTTAAAGATAAAAAAAGCCTCAACTGAAGGTTGAGGCTCTAAAAATATATTTTCAAAATCGATTATCCAACGATGTGATCCCTCATCTCTTTTACACTGTTGGCAATATCGTTGAATTGACCCTCAGTCATCTCTGTTCCATCTCCTAGTTGATCGTAAACAAGATTAATATATCTGAGGTTTGGAAGCACTTTAGATACGTTTTCATCATCCTGATGATTTTCCATGAGCTCAACAAGTTTAACAACCTGAGCTTTTTGATTAGCTAATACAGCCATCAACTCTCCCTTGTTTTCACTCATTTTCACAAGCTCGCATGTAATATGAAGTCCTTCTATCACACTACCGGCGATTACCAAAATGGAAGTTTTTTCTTCACCATTTTGATTTAGGTAATTATATGTATCGTAAAAGGATTCAGTTACAATGAAAATCAATGAATCAATATTGTCCATGTTATTTTCAATGCGTTGAGCCATTGATACATTAAAAGCGGATGTAATATTTAGGTCGTCAATCAACTTCTTAGAAACGTCTAGAAAATCTATTGTTTCCTGAGTTTTATCAAATGTTGCAGCATAACTCAGATCAGCACCATAAACTCCAAGGTTTGCTGCTTTTTGCCAGGTAGCAACGTACTGATCAGCTTTTGATGGATCATTTACTATATCAGGTGAATAGGTGGTATTAGCGTTTCCGAGCATTTGAGAGACCTCAAAAGCAGTTGGAAGTGGATAAGTGAATTCCTTTTCAACGAAACTTTCAATTTCTTCCTTTTTTTCAGCACTGGACTCCTCATTAGCCTTTTTGCCGCCTCCACAAGAGATTAAAAAGAATGCTGAGGTTAAAAATGAAATGTATACTAGATTCTTTTTCATGAGATTGGTTTGTTTATCGTCAATTCAAATTCAAGATTAATCTTTTAATCTTTTTCTTCAAACACTATTGCAGGTAAATTACCTTATTTACTTGATTTAAGTCCAAATTTTGATGAATGCCACGCTCTTTCATGCAAATAATAAAAAAGCATTTTTAATATGCTTTCCACAAAAGCAATGCCGGAAGCTTTCTGAATAGCTGCCGGATCCTCACGGAAGATAAAAAAAGCAATTAAAAAAGTGGTGACTGAAGCGATAATTCTCCACGTCAAAGTCTTATACAGATGCCTAATAGTACTTTTTATCTGAAGCTTTGTTGAAAACCAGGCTCTTTCATGGTAGTAGTATAGAATCATCTTAAGAACTGTTTCAATTAAAGCCACCCAAGAAGCCTTTTCTGTAGCGTTTGGATCTTCACTAAAAAAGATCATTGTAAGAATGAATGTAGTCCCAGTAGCTATAATCCGCCAGGTAATTGTCTTTGCGATATGTCTTTTTTGACCACTCATTTCGGGAAGCGGCAAAAATATGCTTAGAAATCAATTATTAGAGTAATCGCTCTTTAAATTCAGTATTTCGATTTGATTTTATCTGTATTTGAAGGTCTTGGTCATTTTACTGATATGGATTTAAGTGAATTTCATTTGTATATTGTTTTTAAAATGATCGATTTTTACACAAAATGTGCTAATGGCCTTAGGAAGTAACCTTACAAAAAAGGAACCGGAAGAAAACTCGCCTCCAGTTGACCCTCATTCAGAATCAAAAGAATCTGATTCAATTGAAACTATTGAGAGACAGGATGACTCCAAGGTTCAAAACGAAAGCGTAGATGAGGAATCTGTCAGCTATGAGCAGTTCTGTGTGTTTAAGGCTGGAGGTGAGGAATATGCGATCCCTATCAATTTGGTGAAGGAGGTGGTTCCTTATCCTGCAGTTTCTAAAATACCTCAAATGCCTCTGTATATTAAAGGTATGTCAAATGTTAGAGGAAACATATTTGGCGTGATGGATCTAAACCTCTTTTTTGGTGGTGATAAGCAGTCCAAAAATTTGGATGTAAAGTACCTTTTGGTCATTGATCATGAAAAATACCATATGGCCATTGAAATCCCGGAGGTACCGGATACACTAATGGCTTCCGAGAATATGATAGAAAAGCTCTCATCCACTAGATTAAAATCCAAAATAGGACAGAAATATTTAAAAGGAATTATTAAAAAAGATCGAAGGATGATCATCCTATTTGATATATTAGGAATAATTTCAAGCGAGAAGTTCACTGTTGCTGGCTGACACTTTATAGTATTTACAATACCAATATGCTTAAAAATTTTACGATCCGCAGAAAAATGATGTTGTTCATTCTTGGACTAACCATCATAATCTACGTACTCTCGCTGGGATACATTAGCTACAATTTGAGAAGTAATGCCATTTCGGAAGCAGAAAATCTGGCAGATTCTTATGCACTGCAGAAGGCAAACGAAATAAAAGCAATTATAGATGAGGATTTAGCAGTTGCGCGGATCATGGCAGAGACGGTGGAAGAGTATACTTTAATGCCTGATGAGCAGCGTAATTCTTTAAGAAAAACCTTTCTAGATAATGTCCTTTTGCTTTACCCGAAGTATGATGCTACCTGGATGAGTTGGCAGTTAGAATTTATAGATCCAGATTGGAATCAAAGCTACGGCCGAGAGCGGTTTAACTCCTACATGGATGGAGGTGAAGTGAAGTCATCCTTAGAGCTGGCTGAACTTGACGGTAGCAAGGCAAGTGCCATTTACGAAGAGTTTAAAGCTGATGATAGTATGATTGAGCTCTTGAGTGAACCCTATTGGTACCTCGATTATGACTATTCGTCCGAAACAAGGGATTCTTTATTAGGGATCTCACCAACAGTAAGAATTGAAGTAAATGGCAAGTTTGCAGGGGTAGTGGGAACAGACATGTCAGTTGAGGATTTTCAAGGGATTTCAGATGTAGACTTTTATAAAAATGCGTACGCCTTACTTGTGTCTAACGGAGGGATTATAACCGCACATAAAAACGCAAACCTTTTTAACCAGCCAATGGACACTCTCAACATTATCAAAGAGAGTAATTTAGATATCTCAGCTAAAATGGAAGTAGGCGAGCCTTTCTCCTATAGAGCTCATGATGAATCGCTAAATGATAATGTATATGTGTCATTTGCCAGCATTCCAATTGGAAGGACAGACGATACCTGGTGGGCCGTTTTCGTAGTTCCGGTTTCTGAGATAACAGCTGCATTTAATGCTACATTAAGATATACACTTTTAATCGGTCTGATAGGCCTGGTAATTCTTACATATACAATTTGGAAACTGGCTGGAAGTATAACTGATTCCCTGGATGAGTCCAGCAATTTGTTGAAAAACCTTGCTAAGGGAGTATTAGATAATTCATTATTAATTAAGAAAAAATCTAATGATGAACTGGGTGATATAGCTGAATCTGTCAACAAACTATTAGAAGAACTTCGAAAAAAGGCTGAATTCTCACGCCAAGTTGGGGAAGGTAACCTAAATGCTGATTTTGAAATATCGGGAGAAAATGATGTCCTTGGGGCTTCATTGATCATGATGAGAAATAATCTTAGATCTGTGATTGATGAAACCAATGAGGTTGTGAAGCACGCGGAGGTTGAGGGAGACTTGACCTCTCGAATGAATCCTGAAGGAAAAGGAGGAGCGTGGAAAGAGCTAAGTGAATCAATTAATAATCTTTTGGAATCTGTTTCCAAGCCGTTTGCCATTTTAAATGAAATTGCCAACCGAATGGCAGAAGGAGACCTGACGGTCAGGTATACAGAAGAGGCTAAGGGAGATATTTTGAATCTTGCCGAGAATCTTAATAAAGCGCTCGACAATCTCGATGAACTTCTGGATGGAATAGTACAAAATGCCAATATCATTGGTGATTCTTCTCTTGAAATGCTTTCTGCAAGTGAAGAAATGAATACAAATACTGGGGAGATTGCTTCTGCAATAGCTGAGATGAGTAGTGGAGCTCAAACGCAAGTAACAAAAGTCGATGAATCATCTAACCTGGTTGAAAGTATTCAAAGAGCGGCCAGCATCATGAGTAATCAAGCGGAGGAAATTAATAGTGCTGCACACAAAGTGTCCGAGAGCTCAGAAAATGGACTGAAAATGGTGAATAAAGTCGGATTCAGCATGAAAGACATAAAGGCGTTCGCTAATGAAACGGATAAGTCTATTCAGGTTTTAACCGATAGGTCCAAGGAAATTACCCGAGTACTAGGAATAATCACAGACATAGCGGCTCAAACAAATCTTTTAGCACTTAATGCTGCGATAGAAGCAGCTCAGGCTGGCGATGCAGGACGAGGTTTTGCAGTAGTTGCTGAAGAAATCAGAAAGCTTGCAGAAGACTCGCGCACATCCGCAAGGGAAATTGAAAAACTCATTACTGACGTACAAAATGATACAGCTGCCGCTGCAAAAGTCATTGAAGTAATGAATGAAAGTATTTTAGGTGGAGAGAGTGCATCCAATGATGCTTCTGAAGCTTTTAGAGAGATCGCTACCTCCTCCAATCAGAATTTAGAGATATCAAAACAGATTCTTGATGCAACCAACGAACAGATGGAAAGCATAAAGAATGTAGTTAGCATTACAGAAGGCATTGTCGTGATTGCTGAAGAGACTGCAGCTGGCACAGAGCAGGTAGCTAGTTCTGCTACGGAGCTATCTGCAGGAATGGAGAGTTATACTCAAAAATCAGAAGAAGTGACCGAGATTGCCCGCAAACTAAAAGATAAGGTTGGCACCTTTAAATTGTCTAATTAATTGATAAATATCTCAGTTGATAAAAATTGGTATTAGCTAACAATTAGGCTATACTTCAGTTTTTTTTCCTTTCAACACCATTTTCGTGCTATTTATCGAACTATCATAAGGATTTCATTTTCTCTATGCTATACTTGTTTTATTATCATTTGATAATAACTAACAGTTGTTTGTAATACTTTAACCATTAATCATAGAGAAATGAAGAAAAATTTCCTGACAAAAAGAGTTTTCTATTCCTTCTTTACAATTTTATCATGCACATTCGTGATGGCTCAAGATGATGATTTTGATGCTACTGTAGATGAGGATAAGAAAAAAACAGCAACGGGTGGGTTTGGTGCCGACCTTGCTAAGAACGTTAGCTTTGTAAATTTCAACGGGTACATAACGAATGAGTTTTTCTCAGCCCAAGGAGCTAACACCACATTTGACAATCACTACTTCAATATTTTTATATCGTCACAACTGACAGATAGAATATTTATTGAAGGACAGCTTGAATATGAGCATGGTGGAAAAGACATTGATGTAAGATATGCCTATGCAGATTACAAAGTTTCAGAAGCATTTGTTATTCGATCAGGTAAGTTCCTGGTACCAGCAGGTCAATTCAATGAATATCTATATCCTGAATACTTGAACAAGACTGTAAGTAGGGCTTATGTCAATAGAGAGATTGCTCCATCTGCCTGGGGTGAGGTAGGAGTTCAGGTTCGTGGTAGATTAGGTGATAATTCAGAGATGACTCCATTCTATGCTGTTTATGTAGTAAACGGACTAAATGGAGATTCAGGATCTGGAATTAGAGACCTAAGAGGAAACGATAGAGATACCAAAGGTGGAAATGACAACAAAGCATTTGGTGGAGCTTTTGGTGTTGATTTCGGTGATGACATCACCGTTGCGGCAAATTATTACAGTGGAAAATACACGCCGGATAATGAACTGAACCTTGCAATCCTTGGTGCTTCTTTTTACATGAACAAGGAAAAGTACAGTTTGTGGGGTGAGTATCACATGGCTAACCAAGAGGCTTATAATGATGCTACCGATCCAACATCAGGATTTACAGAGTTGAAAAAGAATGGCTTCTATGTTCAAGGTGGTTACATGATAACAGACAAACTGGAACCAATCCTTCGATACGATGCAATTGCGTTAGACGGAGCACCGGATGCGGACAGAAGCAGAATAACACTAGGAGCGAATTATTACCTGGCTGAGACTGCCGTCGTGAAAGTAAACTACGAGTTGGTTAGCGACGATGGAGCCGACTTGGATGATAATGTATTCGGCGTTCAGTTGTCCGTTGGATTTTAATTAAGGAAATCATGCGAAGCATTATAATATGTATTGCTGTTGTGCTGATTTCTGGATTTGGAATGAAAACCACAGCCCAGGTAAACAAATTTCAGGCTCTCTATCTTGTGAATTTCACAAAAAATTTAGATTGGCCAGGAGATAAAGTAACCATAGGTGTGGTTGGCAATACCAAAGCCTTAATTGAACTTGAGTCTTTAGCCGCCAAGTATCCGGATATTTCTCTAAAGAAAATATCTGGAAGTGAATCTATTTCGGATTGTAATTTGATTTTTTTACCATCAGCTCAGAGTAGAAACTTTTCCTTGATCCAAGGAAAAATCGGGAACTCAGCTATTGTTTTAGTAGCAGAAGATCAAAACCTGATATCAGATGGAGCGGAGATGGCCTTTTATATGGAAGGCAATAAACTCAAGTTTTTAATTAATAAATCAGAACTGGACAAAGCTGGTGTTTCAGCCACTGATAAACTTTTATCTGTTGCGAAAGTTGTAAACTAGCAATGGATCATTCAAGCTTTAATCAAGGCAGCCAATTTTATTGGCAGCCTTGATTTATACCTGTAAGTTTAATAAGCCACAACCTAAAACTTCCCCATGAAAGAACGACTAATCAAAATTTTCGGAAGATTTAATATTGCCAAAAAGATTGCGCTGAGTAGTTTAATTGTCATTATTCTTGCTGCAGTTAGCGGGATATACAGTTTAGTAACTCTCCGATCTAGCCGTATTATAGATAATCAAATCACGAGTGATTATTATCCATTGACAAGTAACCTTAAAGATTTTGAAGATCTGGTTGCAAACACCAATAGTTTATCTACGAACTGGATGTATTTGCCCAATCCGGCAGATAAAGCAGCACTTAATGAGATTGAAAATTCAGAATACCCATTTCTGAAAAAAGAAATACTATCCCACGTACATGTATTGGGAGAAGATCATCAGGCAAGAATAAATAAGGCGCTCAACTCTTTTGAGGAAATCTTTGAAAGTGTTCGGGAGTTAAAGAATGGACTCAGTTCGGATGAAGCTTATCAAGACGATTTTTTGATGTTTGAATTAATTCCACTTCTGGACGATCAGATATCAGAGCCTCTTAAGACTTTGCGTGTCAGTGTAATTGAGTGCACTATGTTAGTGCAAACACGATCTGATGAATTGATTGAAGCAAAGTTTAATTCCTTCGATGGAGTTGAAACCGTAATCATTATAATGACGCTGATGGCGATTGTTATTGGTGCTATTACCACTTATTTGACAACCAGGAGAATAGTGGGACCAATAACCAAAGTAAATAGCTTGATTACTCAAATGAGTCGTGGAGAGCTTCCGGAGTTCGAAGCGAGAGAAACCAATGATGAAATTGGAGATATGATTTCCTCAATGAAAATCTTGCGAGAAGGACTTTCAAGCACAGCACAATTTGCAGATGATATTAAACGGGGAGACCTAAATACAGATCACGAATTATTGAGTGAAAATGACATTCTTGGGCACGCATTGGTCTCTATGCGAGATAACCTAAAAAGTGTGATTGATGAAACTAATTCTATTGTATTACTTGTAGCGGAAGAGGGAATTCTGGATAGAAGGTTAGCGACCGATGAAAAGGAAGGTGCCTGGAAAGATATAGCTGATTCAATCAATAGGCTTTTTGAATCCATTTCACGTCCTATTAAACCAATGAGTCAGATTCTTGAAGCTGTGGCGTCAGGAGATCTTTCAGTAAGGTTTGAGGATGATTTGAAAGGTGATTTTAAAAAACTAACCGACAGCTTAAATTTTGCATTAAAAAATTTAAATACTTTTCTTAGCGATATTAGGATCAACGCTAACGTAATTGATGAGTCAACATCGGAAATGTTGTCTAGTGGTGAGGAGATGTCATCCAGTACAGGAGAAATAGCCAGTGCAATTTCGCAAATGAGTCATGGCGCTCAATCTCAAGTTCAAAAAGTAGATGAATCTTCTCAGTTGGTAGAAAATATATTGACCAGCTCGAAGGATGTTTCTTCAAATTCTGAAGGAATTAATAAAGCAGCAAAAAAAGGAGTTGAGAATAGTCAGAAGGGTACAACAATGGTCGAAAATGTCACTGCCAGTATGAATGAAATTATGGGAGTTTCAAGTTCTACCAATGAGTCAATGCAAGTGCTTTTGCAACGGTCAAAGGAAATAGAACGAGTGTTGGGCGTCATCACAGATATTGCATCACAAACAAATTTATTAGCGTTAAATGCAGCGATTGAGGCAGCACAGGCAGGAGATGCAGGCAGAGGGTTTGCTGTGGTAGCAGAAGAGATTAGAAAATTGGCAGAGGATTCCAGAAGCTCAGCTAAAGAAATCGAGAGCCTCATATCAGGCGTTAGTAATGACACAGAGAAAACGGCAAGAATGATGGAAGCCATGAGTCAAAGCGTTGCTAAAGGTGTAGAGGCATCCAGCGAGGCATCAACCGTTTTTGAAGAAATGTCTACCTCCTCAACCCAAACGCTCACGTACTCAGAAGAAATTTTAAAATCGGGTACCGAGCAATCAGAAAAGATCAAGGATGTTGTGACAATCACGGAAGCGATCGTGGTTATTGCAGAGCAAACATCTGCTGGAACCGAAGAAGTTGCATCCTCAGCTACTCAATTATCAGCCGGAATGGATAGTTATATCAAAAAATCTAAGACACTTAACGATATTTCACTAAAATTAAAAGAAGGATTAAGTAAGTTCAAATTATCTTAATCGTTCGAAACTATGCCAGTTATATCAATTGTAAATCAAAAAGGGGGTACAGGTAAAACTACAACCACTATAAATCTAGGAAGTGCACTCGCATCGCTTAATAAAAGTGTGCTGGTAATTGACATGGATTCACAAGGGAATCTGGGTTATAGTTTAGGTTTGGAAATTGATAAGACCATTTCAGATGTTTTTAATTCGGAAGCATCTATTAATGAAATTGTGGAAAGTAGCGAAGGCATGCATGTGGCCCCTTCAGATATGCGACTGGTTGATATAGAATTATCTCTGATCGATTTAGATGACAGACATACTATATTGCATAGAAATTTAGCGAAGCTTTCTAATAGCTATGACTATATTCTGATCGACTGTCCTCCGTCATTATCAATTCTGGCAGTCAACGCATTGTTTGCATCTGATTTAGTCATTATTCCAATGCTGATGGAGGTACTTAGTTTGCAAGGGCTGGACCAAATTATTCATACCATCGCAAAGATCAACAAGACCTATAAGAGGAGTCTTGAGGTTCTGGGGGTTTTACCTGTGATGGTCGATAAAAGACGCAAGTTAAGTGAAGAAGTAAAGGATTATATTAATGAAAATTACGACTTACGAATTTTTGAATCCATGATTCGAAACAATGTTAAAGCATCTGAAGCTCCTTCATTTGGCCAAAGTGTCATTGAATATGCACCCTCATCCAATAGTGCAAAGGATTATATGCAATTTGCAAAAGAAGTAGTGAAATTAATTAAGTAGGCAAATGGCTTTAGGTAAGAATCTTAAAAAGAAAAAGCTTATTCCCTCTGAAGAAGAGGTCAAACCCGCTAAACCCAAAAGAAAAAGCAAACCAGTTCAAAAACAAACCAAACTGATTGCTAAAAAGAAGCCTATTGAAAAGTCTAAGGCAAGAAAGCAACCTAAAAAACCCACGGTTAAGACCAAGCCAAAAGTAAAGGAGCCGGAGATTGAAGTTGCGAAAACATCATCTTTTGCAATTCCTTCCTACATAGCGAGTGAGTTAAACGAGAAAAAGAAGGTTTTACGGGAAAGGTATAAACAGGAAATACAAAGCATAAAAGGTCATGAACTCCAATTCGTTTCTTTTGAGATAGGTAAGGAAACATATGCAGTTGGAATTGAGGACGTAAAAGAGGTTGTTCCGCTCCCAAAACTTTCTGAAACTCCAAATACTCCAAAACACATAAAAGGATTGGCAAATGTAAGAGGCAGTACTTATGTAGTTTTTGATCTTGCCAAGCGATTCAATCTGATGGAAGAAAGGGAGCCCGTATACCTCTTAATTTTAAATTCCACTGATATTAAAGCAGGGTTAATATTACCCGTTTTACCTTCTACCTTTAAATCCAACGGAAATTTGATATCATCTGAATTACAATTGATTGAAGATGCATCTCTTGATGTCTCTTACATAAAAGGGATTATTCAGCAGCAGGAAAAATTGATATTCTTTCTTGATGCGATAGAAATGCTTAAAAACGATAAGGCAGTTGTGGTTCCGGACCAATTAATTAATGAAGGCAAATGAGTAATAGCAAGCTCAAAATATTGGTTGTAGAGGATTCTGCCTTCATGCGATTGCTGATAACGGACCTACTTTCAGATGACAATCAGCTTGAGGTAATAGGTACAGCTGTAAATGGACTTGAAGCTATAGAAAAGGTAAAGGATTTGAAGCCTGATATTGTGCTTCTTGATCTCAATATGGCAGATTATGATGGCCTATATGCGATTAAAGGTATAATGAATGACCGGCCGACCCCCATCCTGATATTAAGCTCGGTTGGTAACACAAACCTGCAACCAGTTTTTGATGCACTTAAGCACGGAGCAGTTGATTACATTAACAAGCCGGATCGCAACAAATCCAAAATGAGAGAGCTTCAAGTGGAGCTCATTCAAAAGATAAAAAGTACTTCCAGAGCAAAGCCTAAAAAAGTTAATATCAGCAAGGCTAAGGTTGAGGTAGTAGCCAAGAAACGAAGAAAAAAGTCTGACTATGACCTGATAGCTATCGGTGCATCAACTGGTGGACCTACGGCAATAGAACGTGTCATTTGTTCATTACCGGCAGATTTTGATATTCCCATTATCGTATGCCAGCATATGCCTGCTATATTCATTCCGCAGTTTGTTCAGCGATTGGGAGCCTTGACTTCATTAGAGGTTGTGGCTGCTACTAAAGGTATGGAACCTACCCCGGGTGTTGTTATTTTTTGTCCAGGTCATGCCAATTTAATATTGTCAGGAGATACCAAAAGTCCGTCTATTGACTTTACTGATAAAGTCTATCGCGAGTATAACAAGCCCTCCATAAATGCGATGATGCAAAGCGCAGCTGTTATTTATGGTAAAAAAATGGTAGGTGTACTACTAACAGGAATGGGTAAAGATGGAGTTAATGGTATGAAAGACATCCATAATTCGGGTGGTAGGACAATTGCACAAAATAAGGAAAGTAGTGTAATCTACGGTATGCCTAAAGCAGCTTTTGAAGCTGGAGCAGTTGATGAAGTACTAGATATAAGAGAAATTGGAAATTACTTAGTTAATAATTTATAGTGTCATCCAAGGAAGAAGAATATCGTCAATTATTTCTAACAGAAGCTCTTGAAAATTTTGAAGAGCTCAATCGTCTATTTGTTAATCTGGAAAAAGACCATACTAACAAAAAGACCATCGCCAACATTTTCCGAATTGTACATACTTTAAAAGGGAATGCAATGGGAATGGGATATGACAAGATAGCCGATCTATCTCATACGGTGGAGGATGTATTTGGAGCCATTAAAAGTGGGCAAATTCCATTAGATGCTGAGCTGGTCGATGCGCTTTTCAGAGCAAATGATAAATTGGGAGGCCTAATCAATGCCATTACTTCCGGCGAGCGAATCAGTTTTCTTGGTATTAAAACCAAACTGGCAGTATACCTTAAAAATGCGCTGGAAGAAAATGAGGGAATTGAGCCGGAGCAGTCAGCAGAATCAGAAATACCAGCTCCTGAATCGCAGGAAAGTGAAGCTGCAGGTCAAGAAAACAGTAGCATTCAATTTGCGGATGTGGTACAAATTCCTGTAAAAAAGATGGATAATCTCCTCAACATGGTAGGTGAGCTTGTCATAGAGAGGGATCGCTTAATCTCATTATTTGGAGAGGAAGGCAAAAGCACATTAGAGTTTGAAAGAATAAAGCGAATTTCTTCAAATCTTCATTACGGAATCATGAACGTCCGAATGGTTCAAATGGGCTTTCTATTTAATAAATTCCATCGTGTATTGAGAGATGCTGCATCCACAGAAAAAAAAGCAGTGGAATTAGTGCTGAAAGGAACTGAAGTTGAGATCGATAGAAATATCCTCAAGATTATTAGTGATTCTATGGTTCATCTCGTACGAAACGCAGTAGGACACGGAATAGAATCTGTTGCTGAAAGGAAAAACTCAGGTAAGGCACTCACAGCAACAGTTACGCTGGATGCTAAGCTGGAAAAAGATAGTGTCGTGATAACAGTTTCCGATGATGGAAAGGGAATCGATCATCAAACGATAAAAGAAAAAATTGTCCGTCAGAAAATGGTGTCAAAAGATGTTGCTGATAAGCTTACTGAGACAGAGGTCATCAGATACATTTTTGAGCCGGGATTTTCCAGTGCCGATAAAGTCACCGAAATTTCAGGTAGAGGTGTTGGAATGGACGTGGTAAAAAAGGCCGTTGAGTCGATAGGAGGTCAGGTTTTAGTTGAAACAGAACTTGGTATTGGAACTTCCATTCACTTGGTTTTACCTTCTTCATTGGCATTAAAAGGGGCATTGTTGTTCGAAGTGAATAAACAGGATTATGCGATTCCATTAGCTTACATTGATTCCGTGACGTATTTGAATAGAGAAGATATTCATCATGTAGGAGATAGTCTTATGGTCGATTATCAAGATAAGTCGCTCCCGGTGATATTCTTGGGTGGATTATTGGACGTTCAAAATACGAGTGATATTGATCAAACTCAAATAGGCCAACTCAGGCTGAAGGAGGTGGAAAACGATGAACAATTTAATGTGATTGTGACTACCCACTCTGGTAGGTTACTTGGGTTGATTGTCGATCGCCTACAAAGGCAAAAAGAAATAATTGAAAAAAAATTACCTAAACCACTGGATTCCAGCAAGTTGCTGAGTGGGACTACAATACTAGGATCTGGAAATGTTTGCCCTGTTTTAGACGTTGCGTCTATTATGGATACTTTATTTCAATCTTCCACCAAAACAGGACAATCATAGGAACTATAACAACCGATATGATCAGCGATGAGGAGCTCACCGCTCTGATGCAGGCGATCAATAATAGATATGGTCTGGATTTCACCAATTATGAGCGTACTTCTCTGAAGCGAGGAATTGTTCGATTGATGATGAAGAATAAGATGGAATCAATCATCGAATTGTGGTCATTGGTTCTAAAGGATAATGAATTTTTTCAATTAACCATTGATGAGTTATTGGTGAATCTAACGGAGCTGTTTCGCAATCCGGATGTATGGATCAAGCTTCGGGAGATGGTTATTCCTGAAATTGAGAACAAGTCATTAAATATTTGGCATGCGGGATGTTCTACAGGTGAGGAAGTTTATACCATGAATATTGTACTGGAAACACTGAATCTCTTAAATAAATCGAAACTTTTAGCAACAGATTTAAGCAAAAAGGCACTCAATAAAGCCAAAAAGGGAGAATACTCATTAGTTACCTTAAAGCAGTACCTGGTTCCTTTTCTTAAGTTTTTCCCGAATAGGGAAATGAGTGATTATTTCGATTTCCATGATAAACATGCTAATATCAAGTCCAAATACGCTACTAACGTGACTTTTAAGAGGCACAACTTGGTCATGGATAAAATGGATGGAAAGTACGATATCATCTTTTGCAGAAATGTGATGATTTACTTTGACGATAGCCTTAAAAAAAGAGTTTTAGACCTTCTACACAGCAGTCTGAAGGATAACGGGTATCTCATTATAGGGTATTATGATATAATGCCTGATTATGGTAAAACGAAGTTTAGCATTTACGATGTTAGAACCCGCATATATAAAAAAATTTCGCAACCTAAATAATAGCTTATGCGAGTACTTATAGTTGACGATTCTACATATATCAGATCAAGCCTTCGCTCACTACTCACTGAAAATGGTTATGAAGTAATAGGAGAGGCAAAAAATGGGGAAATGGCCATTGATTTGGCACTAGACCTAAAGCCAGATGTCATTACGTTAGATAATATTTTACCAGACATGACAGGTCTAGACGTACTAAAGACAATAAACACAGATGACTTTACAGCCAAAGTGATTATGATAAGTGCTGTGGGGCAACTTTCAGCGATTGTGGATGCAAAGGAAAATGGGGCTTTGCATTATCTGGTTAAACCATTTAATAACTCAGAATTAATCGGCATTTTGAAGGAACTCGATGAACAATTCTAATGGTTCGCCTAAAAGTTTCCTAGGATAGGAAATAAAGCACTATTTTGAGACCCCAACTATAAAAGACTTAAAAGAGAACTAAAGATGATAGCAAACTTGAACGACTCGGAGATGAAAGTAGCCACAAAATTGATTTTCGATGGATTATCAATGGCAAAGGCCTCCATGGAGCAAATTTTGCAAAGCCCGATCAATATTGAGCAGATAGATTATGTAAATGCGGAACTTGATATGGAGAGATTCGGAGGCCCTGATCAAGAAGTGCATCTAATAAAAACAGAGCTTATGGGTGAGCTGAAAGGCACCAGCCATTTAATTTTTTCTGAGAATGAAGTAGCCAAACTCTATGAGGCCTGTTTGCCAGAAAAAATAGCTAAAGATGATTCTCAGGAAAGCACCATCATGAAGCTTGGCTTTCTGACAGAAATAGACAATATGGTGTCGGCAGCTGTCATAACAGAGTTCTCTAATAAGCTTGACGTAGAAATATACGGGAATGTCCCGTCACTAAAAGTTTTAAAAGCAACGGAATTAAATGATTTTATAGTTAAAGAATCCAGCGAATTCGAGTCAATAATTCATTTTAAGGCAGTTTTTCATGGAAAAGAACTAGATATTTGTCCTGACTTTATTTGGGTATTTCATAATAAGTTTGTGGATAGAATTAAGGATCTCGTTTAGTTACTCATTATCACCCTATTACACTGCTAGTCGGTGAATCGTTTTAAAATAAAGTGATAAAAACAGTAATAAAAAGAAAAAAATGAGCAAGACAGTATTAATAGTAGATGACTCCATTTATATGCGGTCATTGATAAAGTCTGCAATGGAAGGTGCAGGTTTTGAAGTAGTGGGTGAAGCCCAAAATGGTGAAAGTGCAATAGACCTTGCGGTTCAATTGCAACCCGATTTGATTACCTTGGATAATATCCTACCTGATATGATGGGTTTTGAAATACTGAAAGTATTGAAAGATGAGGAGGTACCCTCCAAAGTAATCATGGTAAGTGCAGTAGGTCAACAAACTGTTGTCAATAAAGGCATATCATTGGGAGCTTCAGAGTATATTGTGAAACCATTTACCGAAGAAGATTTACTTAAGGTCGTGGAAAAAGTATTAGCATAGGAATCAGCACCCTACATGATAAAGAGATTAACCAATTTACCTATACGCCAAAAGTTCGCGGTTATTATTATTCCGCTTATCGTAATCATTTTGGCATTTGATTACCTTCAGGTAAGGTATCACTACCTTGATTATTCTGATAGTGTACGATTAAATAAGGCAATCACGGTCGGGATTGAGATCAATCATGTGGTGCATGAGATTCAGAAAGAACGAAGTATCTCATCTGGGTTTTTAGCAAATGAAGGAGAAAGCTTTGGAATAAAACTCAGTAAACAAAGAGATCGAACGGATAGCACACTTCAGCAGTACTACAATGAATTATCAAGTGGGGAACTTGATGAATTGATGGAACTGCACCGTGTGGACCTTGATGAGCTAAATTCCTATTTTGAAAAGCTATCTGCACTCAGAAAAGGAATCGATCAACATAGAATTACTTCAGAACAATCGATCGATCGGTTTTCAGAGATCAATAATGTAGCACTGAATACGGTAATTAAGCTTATTGATGAAACCAGAGATAAGGAAATAGCGCAGCAGATTCATGCAATAATCTATTTTTTAAAATCAAAGGAGTATGCAAGTATTGAAAGAGCCATCGGAACCCAGGTTTTCTCGCTTAATCATATCGGTTTTGACCTATATAATAGGTTTACTACACTAGTGTCCAGGCAAAACTCTTACCTGGATGCATTCATAATTATTGCCAATGAGGAATCAATTAATTACTACAGTCAGATTGTAAAAGGTGATGAAGTCGATGAGGTCAATCGAATGCGAGAAGTCGTGTTTGCCAATGACACGTTAGTAGAAAATCCCGATATTTGGTATGAGGTTAGCACAGCTAAGATTAATGCGCTCAAAAGGGTAGAAGACTATATGTCGGATAATATCCAGAAGAGAACCGAAGAGATTGCTTCTTCCTCCGTACGCAACTTTTGGACGTTTTTAATTTTAGATGTTACCATTGGTATTATTGCTTTCTGGTTGATGACCACATTGGTGACTAACCTATTAAAGAATGTGAGCATTCTTGAAGCCTATACGAAACGGATTTCAGCAGGGGATATGTCCAAAAAAGTGGTCATACCTACAAAAGATGAATTAGGGCAGTATGCAAATACCTTTAATAAGATGGTATTTGAAATCCGAAAATCACATTTCGAACTTCGCAAACAACGAGATCGGGCTAAATTCTTGTATAAAAATATATATGGAGTTTCACTGGTTGTTTTTGAGAATATCGAACAGGGAATTTTTCTGCTTGACAAGGAATTTAAAATCTCAAAGTTTCATTCAAAGGCAATGAAAGAGATTTTCAGCAATGATCACATTGCTGGAGAGAATTTCACAAATTTCATGCGACCTCTAATTCTACCAAGAGAACTGGAGGCATTGGAAATGTTCATGCGTCACCTTTTCAATGAGGATATGGATGAGGATGTGGTTAATCAATTAAATCCGATAGATCAGGTTAAAATCCATACGGAGCAGGATGGAATCGTAGCTACGAAATACATTCGAGTAGATTTCACCAGGATTTTTAGAAAGAATAAGATTCAGAATATCATGGTAACTGTATCTGATGAAACTGAATCGATCTTGTTGCAGCAACACTTAAACGAGGCTGAGAAGAAGAAACAACAAGAAACAGAAAGAGTGCTTAGCATTCTTAAAATTGATCCATCCATACTTCGAGGGTTCTTACATAACTCAAGAAAAATGCTGAAAAGTATTTCTGAGCGATATGAAAAGAATGAAGAAGATGAGTATTCAGAGTTATTAAGTTTCACGTTTGATATCATTCACAACTTAAAAGGAAACGCTGTAGTGATTGGAATGGAATTGATGGCGGATAAATTCCATGAAATTGAGGATGCAATTACTGCATTGCAATCTAAAGACGTAAGGGGCAAGGATTTTCTAGCGATTCTCTATGAAGTAGACGAGGCAGATAGAATGATCGCTGAGATTTCTGAAATGCTTTATAAGATTATCAATATCTATAAGAAATTTCCTGCCGAAGGTGACTCAGTATCTAATATCATGGTCATTGATTCTCTGGAGCGTGGGGCAGAATTAATAGCTAAGGAAGTTGGCAAGACCGTTAATCTGACCTTTAACAACATAGATAATGTGATTTTACCTGAAACATATGTCAATCCTTTTAAGGATATGATGATACAGTTGATTAGAAACTCGGTTGTTCACGGCATTGAAGACTCCAATGTTCGTTTGAATGACGGAAAGGTTATAACAGGGGAACTCCTAATAGAGCTTTCAAAAAGTGACAATGAAGTGTTTATCCGCTATAAAGATGATGGAAGAGGAATTGACCTTGAGCAGGTAAAAATCAAAGCTGTTGAGCATGGAGTGATAACTGAAACGGCATTGAAATCAATGGAAGACTTTGAAATTCAGGATTTGATTTTTCACGAAGGATTTTCAACCGCGGATCAATCTGATACCCATGCCGGAAGAGGCCAGGGTATGCATTTGGTTAAATCAATAATTGATGAATACAGAGGAGCATATGAAATCACTTCGACTTCAGGAAAGTCTTTTGAAATGATGATTAAACTTCCAATTCTAGATCAGGAAACGGAGGAAGAAGGATGAAAAAGAGATTGCTAATAGTTGACGACTCATCTGTAATGCGTCGTACTATAGAAAAAAATCTTGCTAATTATGATTTGGAAATAATTGGCCAGGCAGCTAATGGAGTAGAGGCTGTACAAATGGTTATGGACAAGAAACCTGATGTAGTCACTTTAGATATTACCATGCCTGAAATGGATGGAATAGCCTGTTTGCAAGAGATTATGAAAATCAACCCTGAAACAAAAGTGATGATTATAACCGCTCTCGCTGATAAGCTTACTGGTCTAATTGCTTTAGATAAAGGGGCTCGTGGTTTTATGTACAAGCCTGTGAATGCTGCTGACCTTGCGAAATCCTTCGATAAACTATTGAAAAGGGATGGAGAGTAGGAAAGAAGAATTTGAAGCTACCTGTAATTTGTTCATAAATTCTGTGAGCAACTACTTCAAGCACTTAACTGAGATTGACTCGGATATGAAGGTGCCTTATTTGAAGGAATCCGAAGGACTGGTCTTAAAGGACTTTACAGGAATGATCGGAATATCCGGTAGTCGACAGGGGTTTGTTTATATTTCTGCTAATAGGGAGATGTTTGCAGATCTTATCAATATGTTTATCGGAATTGAGGATCCAAGTGAAGAGGATATACTAGATATGGCGGGTGAGATATCTAATGTAGTAGCAGGGAATGTTAGAGCAAACCTCGGAGCTAATTTTATGATTTCTGTACCTACGGTGTTTGAGGGCATGCCAAAAGAACTTCAAATCCCGGATAATGTTTCCATGTATGTTATTCCAATTAAATGGAATAACCATGAGGCTTTCGTAGTATTAGGCTTAGATTAAGGACGATATGGGGGAGTCAGGTAAGAAATCAAACGAATCTAATTGGATCATAAACATTGATCAGATTCAGGATAGCACACGAAGGAATTATTTTTCAGTGCTTCCAGAAGAGAAAAAACTACAGGAGTTTTTCTCAGATGCCTTTGTAATAAACAACCCTAAAGGAAGTGTGGGAGGTGACGGATTTTGGTTACACAATCACGATGATGATGTATATCTGGCGCTTTTTACTTGTGTAGGAGAAGGTCACCTGGCAAGCATGATGATTAGAATCTACATGAATGCCCTTAAAAAAATGGTAGAAGGTTATTCCATTGATTTTCCGGGATCTATTCTGCAGTTTTTACATCGAGAAGTTCAAGCACGTTTCAAGGATAAAAACAATATCCTCCTAAATACCAATGCAAATGTGGGTATTGTAAAACTTAATCGAGTATCTAAGCAGATGGAATTTGCAGGCGCTAATATGGACCTTCTTCAGGTTCATAGAAATGGAGCACACGTAATTAAAGGGGAGGAAAGTCAGGTAGGGGAGACAGGCGAACACAGGCCCAGTTACAACTCTATTTCACTTGAAAATACAACGGATTCGAACTTCTATCTCTGTAGCACCGGCACTTTCAATTTGATTGGTGGCCCGGACTTGAAAAAGATAACTGTCAATCAGTTAGGCACATTCTTAAGAGATAAACGAAGAATGGAAATGGACGAACAAAAAGCGATTATAGATCAATACTTAACTGCCTGGACAGGAGCTAATCGTCAAAACGACGATATCATGGTAATTGGGTTTAAATCCTAAACTCCTTGTGCAATCATTTTTTTCTTTTCCAAAAACTCATCATACGTACTTAAAGTATCGGTATAACCATCAGGTCGTAATTCTAGAACTCGATTGGCAACCGTCTGTGTGAATGTATGATCATGTGAGGTAAACAAAATTGTCCCTGGAAACTCTTTTAAAGAGTTATTTAATGCCGTAATTGATTCCAGGTCTAAATGGTTAGTTGGTTCGTCAAGAATGAGCAGGTTAGCGCCTTGTAACATCATCCTGGAAAGCATACAACGTACCTTTTCTCCTCCGGATAGCACACTACACTTCTTAAGTGTTTCTTGACCGGAGAAAAGCATTTTTCCTAAGAAACCACGTATGTATACTTCGTCTTTCTCCTCATCTTTTGAATACTGCCTTAACCAGTCGATTAAGTTATCATCACCTTTAAAGAATTCAGAGTTTTCATTGGGCAAGTAGGCATGTGTAATTGTTTGTCCAAATTTGAATGTTCCAGCTGTTGCCTGTTGCTCCTCCATTAGGATTTGGAAGAAGGAAGTCACAGCAAGGCTTTCATCACTTACCACAGCTATTTTATCACCTTTATTCACAAATAGATCCAGGTCTTTAAAAAGATACTCCCCATTTACTTCTTTTGATAGGCCTTTTGTCTCTAAAATTTGATCACCGGCAGGTCTGTTTTGTGTGAAAATAATTGCTGGATATTTTCTGTTTGAAGGTTGAATTTCGTCTACATTAATTTTGTCTAACAGCTTTTTCCTACTCGTGGCTTGTTTAGACTTAGAAGCGTTTGCACTAAATCGAGCGATAAATTCCTGAAGTTCCTTTTTCTTTTCCTCAGCCTTTTTATTCGCAGAAGAGCGTTGACTTAGCGCTAATTGACTGGATTCGTACCAAAATGAATAGTTGCCTGTAAAAAGCTTTATCTGGCCAAAATCTATATCAGCAATGTGGGTACAGACGGTATCGAGAAAGTGTCTGTCGTGAGATACAACGATGAGGGTATTGTTAAACTCTAATAAGTAGTCTTCAAGCCATGAGATTGTCTGAATATCCAAATCATTGGTAGGCTCATCTAAAATAAGAATATCCGGATTACCAAACAAAGCCTGAGCTAAAAGAACTCTTACTTTTTCAGTACCATTTAGCTCTTTAACTAATTTGTAGTGATCTGATTCTACTATACCCAGACCACTTAAAAGGGCTGCAGCGTCTGATTCAGCATTCCAACCATCCATATCTGCAAACTTTGCTTCCAGTTCTGATGCTCTGTTTCCATCCTCCTCGTTGAAATCAGGTTTTGCATAGATGGCATCTTTCTCCTTCATAATATCCCATAATACCTTATGGCCTATCATCACTGTATCCAAAACAGGTGTTTCATCATATTCATGATGGTTCTGTTTTAGTACGGCCATTCGCTTCCCAGGCTCAATTTTAACTTTTCCGGCATTCGCGGCTATTTCGCCTGATAATATCTTTAAAAAAGTAGATTTACCAGCTCCATTAGCTCCAATAATTCCATAGCAATTGCCAGATGTGAAATTGATATTGACCTCATCAAAAAGGACTCTTTTGCCGTATTGGAGGGAAATATTCTCAGTAGAAATCATTTTTAAATTCGATTAAGCCGCGAAGTTAGATATAATTAAGGCCATGTTAAAGCATTAAAGGGAAATTGGATTCAAATCGATCCTCTCTAAACCTAATTCTAATATTTTGGTACCTACATCGGCAATATTTTCAACTCCATCGAATGATCTCAAATCGATGCTATATAATACGTACTTTAGGTGATGTTAAGTTCAGATTCACTAAAACAGTTATATCAATTATCAAATAATTAAATGGCATTACACGTATCAACTTGCACTGTGATGGATAAAAGTAATAGTCAGGCATTTTCATTTTTGTATGAATTGCTGGATGGAGATCCAGACAAAATCTCGCTAATAGTGAATATGGCCGTTCATTCAATTGAAAGAGATTTGAGTGGCAGCTTTGAGGCTGTTGAAAATCGAGATATCAAAAAAGCGCAAGATCATTTACATAAGATGAAGTCCAACCTCGCCCATCTGGATCTTAAAGAGATTTCTTCCCGCATACCTAACCATAAAAATGAAGATTTTTGGTTCGCATTGCCCGCGTACTTGGAGGAGGTGAAGGCTAATATGTGTCAAGTCAAGAAATTGATGTAATTCTCTCATTATCCCTAACTTTATGATTGTATGAAGAGGGGAGTTTACGTGTTACTTTCGGTAATGATTGGATGTAGTGTATCCAATCAGGTAAATAGTGATTCAAGCTAAATTTTCTTTTTTCGGAGTAAAATACCCTATTATGGGTATTGACTGCCAGTCAGTTATAGCTTACCTTTAGTTTACATTAATCTATCACCATGGACCCTAATCAATCACTGGCTAATAAGAAACTAGAAGTAGAAATTCAACTTCTTGAGGAGCAGCTAAGTGAAAAGAGAAAGCCAAAATCAATCAGTAAACTTGAGATTATTAATTCCTGGATAAAACGATGGTCAGTTACTATTTTGACTTTAGTTTCAATAATTGGTGGCGTGTGGGGATTAATACTCCCAATCAAATCATACTACGATGAGCGAAGTAAGGCTTTAAAGTACACTTTAAATTCACAAATGGTTCAGTTGGTGAATGGATTAAAAACTGAAGAGGAGGTCGAAGAATCTATCATGATGCTTCAGTACTATGAAATGAACTCTTTAGATATCCTTCTATTCAAGTTGGAGCGTGCTGGAAGTGACACGCTATTGAGAAATAACATTTCTGTTGCAGTAAACAATATCTATAAAAAAAACCACCCAGAGTGTATTGAGCCATTGGCATCAAATGCCCTTAGGCATTTAAGAAAGTCATACGTCAATAAAACAATCGTTGAATCGCCTTTCAGGGCGTTAATGAATTATATATATGTAATTAATGAACTGGAGTGTGATGGTAGTGATCAAAAAAAACTGATAAAGGCCTTAAATCCACTATATGAAGCTGTTCCACAGTCTGAGTCATTTAACGCAGCAAGAAGAAAATTAGAAAAAATAATCAATCGAACTTCATGAGAAAATGCAATGTGTTTTTCTCGATCTTATTTATACTAATGGGTTTAGATATTGATGCCCAAACACGAAGAATACTACTATTATCTCCTCATTATCAGGTACGATCACATCAGAATATCTCATCAGAGATATACAAGCAACTTGGTGAAACAAATCTTTTTGAACAAAGAAAAAAAAGTGCCTATTGGGAAACAGCCCTGCAAGAAGACAAAAGACGAATACTTGAAAAAGTAGATTACATTTTTAAGAGTACATTAACGTCTACAGGCAGATCTATACTTTTAAACCTGGCACTATATGATGATCAAGGTAAACAGATAGAAAATAGTGTTTTGTCAATCAATTTGAGAAAAGAATCCTGGCAAAATGGTGTTAACGATGCTGTTGAAAAAGTAAAGAAAAAGCTAAACTATTTTGATATACATGGTCAATTCAAAAAGCCAATTAAAGTGGAAACAATGGATTGCTCTCATTTAAAAGATACGTTTCAACGTTGGCTTGTACGTTCTCTTCAAAAAAATACAAGGCTGAGTAAATTTCATACCATTTGCATTGATGAGCAATGTATTACAGATCTTGTGATTGATGATTTTGATTGTTGGGAAGAAGATGATGGTAAAAAGAGTTTAATTCTCACAATAAAATATAGAGATAACACAGTAGATATTGAAGGTAATATTGATGATGATTATCGTGTGTTTACCACAGCCCTTGCAGAGCAAATATTTATAAAACTGAAAGAAATCCAATGAAGTCAAAACCTATATTCATTCTATTTTTTTGCGTGGCTATTTGCTTTAATATCGTCGGTCAAGCTACCTATAGGTCTCGACCAAACCTAATTCAAGTTGAGGTTGAGACTTTTCGAGATATTTCAACGAATGTTAAAAGCACAAGTATCGAAAATCAAGTAAGGGAAAGTTTTATCTTAGGATTAAAGGGATATGATTTATTTCGAGTGATTTCAAATGATTATAGCAAATCAAATGAGCAAGTAGCAACTAAGAATAAGCAAGAAAAAAAAGAAGTGATCAATAATTCCTCTTACTCAATTAGGGGGGATTTCACTTTAAATAATAATGATTTCAGTATTTATGTAAGAATAAAAACACCCAGTGGTGAATTTCATACTATAGATAAAATAGTCCGACCATCCAGAGAGATTCTGTCAGTACTTAATGATGCTGTCTCGAATACGACTGCAAAAATCAATCAATTGCAGTTAGATAATATAATCGGCACAAAAAAATTAGCAATTATACCCTTGCAAATCTCGGAGAAAGATGATGATTATCTGAGAACATATTTGAAAGAATTAGTTGTCAGAACAAGCTTATCCGTGCATAACTCAATGATCCAAATAGTTCCTTGGAAAGAGGTAGAACCATTATTTTTTGTTGAAAAAGATGTTAAGAAGCTTTTTCAGCAAAATCAAGAGTACGATGGAATAATATCATATTCAGCTAAATATCAAGATTCTGATTATATAGTGGTCTCAAAGTTGGCCATTAAGGGTCAAAAAAAATCTCTAAATCTATTTGAATACAATTTTTTTGGAGAGGAGATCGAGTATGCCTCGAACGATATTGAATTACTTCTCGGTCATATAATTAATGAGGACGGCTCATGGAATACCGATGATTTGGTATTTGAGGCAGACGATGAGCAGGAATATCTTAAAAGAGCTTTGACATATCGCACTCGAAGAAACTATATATTATCCAATTTCATGCTACAAAAAGCCATTCAAGTTAATCCACTCTCTGCTCTCTCCCATTATGAATTAGGGATTAACTATTTCGAAATGGGATTAGAATCGGACAGTATTGGCGATTATGATCGAGCTGAAATACACTATTCAACAGCTGAAACGCAACTTAGACAAGCTTACAGTATTGATTCTTCATCTTTTGATACTAAGAAAAAACTAGGAGAAGTACTAGAGTATCAAGGGGCAACAGTTGAATCGAAGTACTATTATGAGCTTGCTTTCAATCAAAACCCTAATGATTTAATATTAAGAACACGACTTGGCATAGCTTACTATTGGAATTTAGAATACGACAAAACGGTCAAAGTTTTCAACCCTGTAGTAGAGAATGCAGGATTACCTATACTCAGGTATTACCTCGGTTTAGCTTACTCAGGTATAAATAATGATGAAAAGGCCCTTTATCATATGCAGATACTCTATGAGAAAAACCCTGAAAACATTGATTATCAATATGGCCTAAGTACATTATATGTAAAAAAAGCGCTTGCCTCTTATTCTGCAGAAAACTACGTTGGAGCAATAGAGCTTTTTGACCATGCGGCATCATACTATCCGCTCGGTGGCTATATGATAAATTACTACAGAATGGCTTTGCTCAAGCAAGGGGATTTTGTCAAGGCAGATGAATTTCTCTCTGTTCAGATTAATAGTGATAACTTGGAAGAGGCATACATATTATATGAACACTCAAGTGACCTTATCGGGATGTGGTTTACTACCCAGACCAAAGCGCTAGAACTTTTCCAACAAGCTGAAAAATATGCCCTAAAGTATGCTGAAATGGCTCCAGGAGACCCTCGGGCATATTCTTTACTTGGTTTGATCTATTACAATGCAGGAGAGAATCAAAAAGGACTTGAAAATATGGAGAAAGGTTGGGCATTAGATTCTACTGACATATGGGCAGGAGTGAATTTACTTGAGTCATATCTTACTGAAAGTCAATACGATAAATCCTTAAAATTACTTGATTACCTTCAAGGATTTGAACTGGATAGCGAAACCTACAGTGATCAACTAATTATGATGAATCTAATGGGATTTCTAGGTAAAAATATGACTAATCAAAACAGTGGATCTGAAAGACGTTACATTGATCAATTCCTGGAATCGGGCAAAAGTATTGAAAGCTGGTATTACAACCTTTTGGACGATTGGATGAAGGAAATTGAAAATAACGTTTCTGCGAATAGATTGAATCAAATGAAATCATATATAGATAAAGTTCGTAATGTCACAGTTATCAAATAGTCCGTACATTTCAACTTAGTTATTGTTAACTCAAGCCCTTTAAGCTATTAGGTTTAAATAATTAAAAATTGTTTACTTTATAGTAGCTTTTAGGAACATGTTGAAGAGGGGAGTTTATGTGTTACTTTTGGTAATGATTGGATGTAGTGTGTCCAATCAAGGCAACAGCGATAGCATACGTATGGTAAAACTCAGCTTTAAAGAATGTGGTCCTGACTTACCATACAATAAAATTGAGCTTAAAATCCCTGAAGGATTTACTCAGGAACGTTTTAATGATCAACATGGGTTTTGTGAATATCGGTTTTCATACCTTGATGAATCGATTTTATACGTAAGCTCAAACATTTATTACGGCTCCTCGCTGAATTACCAAAACCGCTTAAATGCTGGTATTAAAACCTATTCCAATAATCGTACTTTGAACGACTCAATCTCAAATTCAGGAAGAGATAACAATCAAAAATATTGGATGGAATTAGTAGGTTCAAACTACGTTATCGGTTATCTCAATTATCCCGATTCTATTTCAATCACTGAATTATTTCAGGATATTATGTTGATTAACTAGTTGGGTTCAACTTCTTGCCGGAAAGGGGAGAGGAATAGTATAAGGAATACCGTTTGCAACAAGAGCGCTGCTTCCATTTTTTAAATCAATTCTTAGTTTTTTGTGAAGCTCTCTTCGTATCATGTTTTCATGAAATAGTGCACGAACCTCCCTGGCCGGAATAATCATTCCGTAGGCTTGTACAAGTCGGTCATCTAATAACCCAAAATTGGCATCATATGCATGTGCTAATTCGTGTGCAAGATGCATTTTTTTATGTCTGCTACTCCATCGTATCTCTGCTCCACTTCCTATTTGATTGAATGGAGCATAGTCAACAATATTTTCCTTTTGTTCCATGATTTGGAATGCATATGCGTTGTTATTTAGCACGCCAAATCGATTACCAGGTATGGGCACCAGTGTATAGCTGTCTATAGCATTCACAATAGCTATCGTAAACTTGTTTTCCGATTCTTGTAACGTTTTTATGATGTTCTTGGCGTACGGAGATTTGGTGTACAAAGAATTCAAAGAATTCAATACTTTCCTTAAATACCTGCCTGATTTTTTGCCATCTACTTCTTTGAGTTCACACTTTGACTCAGTCAACTCATAAATTTTCTCATCTTTATAAAGAAACTCCTTTTCCTTCAATTTGATCCAAAGACCTCTTTTATCAATATTATTCAAATTCTTGTATGAAGTAGTGCGTAAAAATTGAGCATTGGGACCCAATGGGCTGAATACATTTTCTTTTTTTTTCAAATCTTTCTTATGCAAGAAAGAATAATTATTAAAGGGTTTCAGTAGAGAATCAGTTTCGCCCCTATATTGACCGAATGTGTTAAGAGTGGCAATCAATATTAAGAACGTAATCCAATATTTTGATATTGGTTTTAAAGCCATTTTAGATAGTCCAGTAGTTTTGAGTAATGACTTTAAAACGAGAATGTTTGGACTAAAACTGACTATTCGCTTAAAAAGAAGCGTTTTTTGTAAAAAAGAAGATTAATCTTAGTGTATTTGCTGTTTATGCCAGCTGAAATTGTGCAAAAAAGCTAGCACCCTGGCCCTTCTCACTCTTGCACCAGATTTTCCCACCCATAGCATCTATGTATTTCTTTACGATAGATAACCCAAGTCCACTGGAAGTTTCATTGCCAGTTGGTGAGGCACTTAATTTTTGGAATACTTGGAATAGTTTCCCTTGCTCTTCCTTGGAAATACCAGGGCCCTGATCCTTAACTTCAAGTTGTGCTTTACCTTTGCGTGTTCCTAGTGAGATAAATACTGTCCTATCAGCCGGAGAAAATTTTATTGCGTTTGAGATCAAATTTTCGATGATCTGGTTGACATAGGTCTGTTCTCCCTGGATCATTATACGTTTGGTAATTTTGGAATGAATTTCGATTTGTTTAGCTATTGCTTGCGATTCAAATTCTTTGCAAATTGATGATAGTGTTTCTGAGAGATTAACTGATTCCAGCTCAAGGTTTGATAACCCCCGTTCTATGGCTTCAACATCAAGAATTTTAGAGACCATGGAAGATAAGCGGGTAGCACTTCCTTCAATTATTTCAAGTGGTACATCCAATTCCTTTTCAGTGGCAATGGTTTCTTCCTTTATTAGCTGGACTGATCCCATTATATTGAACAGGGGATTTTTTAAATCATGCGCAACAATATTGATTAAACTGTTCTTTTCCTTATCAAGTGCTTCCAGGTCTTTATTCTTCTTATCAATGAGTTCGTTTTGCTTTTCTAATTGATCATTTGCTTCTGATAAATTGATTCCCAGCTGTTTTTGTTTTTTGTAGTTCTTTAATATGATAATTGTAAAAAATACAATGACGAAGGTAAGGGCGATCAAGAAATTAGTTTGAAAGGTTTTTTGTTGGAGCTCTAATGATTGGGCGGCAAGCTGTTTGCCAATCTGTTCTTCTTGGATTTTCGCGAACATTCCTTCAATACTTCTTAGATTATTGTCTTTTTTCTGAATTGATTCTAGTTCGTTGTATTTGGTATAGTATAGACGAAGACTATCAAGGTTTAACTTTATCTCATGGCTATATAAAGCAATGAGGTTCTTGTAGTTAGCAAGAATGATATCATTGAGGTTTAAACCTTTGGCTATTGAAAGACTTTTCTGCGCATAGTAAATGGCTGAATCTGGTTCTACATCTATATGTAAAGTGCTTAGGTCAAGAAAGACCTCAGCTATATAAGCTTGATCATCTAGTTCAACAAATAAATCGAAAGCATTATGAAAGTACCTCTTAGCGATTTTTTTGTCACCCTTATTATAGAATAATCTGCCTAGCCCCTGATTGGCATATGCTACATATCTCCTTTCACCAATTTCATTGCCAATTTCTATAATTGTTTGATATGATTTTTCTGCTTCAGTTAGGTTCCCTTTTGAGAGGTTTGCACGAGCTAAACTGACTTCAGCAAGTAGATGCCTTGATGTATTTGGCCTTTCCTCTGTAAGTGAAACAGCCATAGTAGCGTACTTAATAGCGCTATCATATTGTGATAAATCATGATAGACTTCAGAAATGTTCGAAATGATGACAGAAAGGCTTTCAAAATCTGGCAATTGCTTACCAATCAGGAAGGACATATAATAGTAATTCAATGCTTCAACATAACTACCAACTGTTTGAGAGGTTACACCCAGGTTGTTATAGGTAGGAGATAATAAGCCTGGATCATCAAGCTGAAGAGCGAGCTTTAATGCTTGGGATTTATAGTAGCGACCAGAATCAATTAGACTCATATAGTTATATAGGCCCCCAAACAACCTATAGGAAATAGATTGAAGCTCAAGATCGTTCAAGTCTTTTGAAATAGCGATTGCCTCGCGTCCATATTTAACGGCACGATTTGGCTCAATCGTCCATGATGCTTTTACGAGTTCATGGAGCAAAGCAACTCGCTCTTCACCATTTAAACCAGGAAGTTGTAACTCAAGGCTATCAATCTTTGAAGACTGACCAAAAGCGTTAAAAACAAATAAAAGGCATGCGATGACGGTAATCTTATGCATGGATAATCTATGTGCCAATTAATTTACTTAAAAAAGGGAGCAAAACAGTTAATCAATTAAAGGAATCATATTTACATATAACTACTTTATACTCAATTGTTTATGATTTTGTAAATTTTATAAGCTATCAATAAAAAGTATTGATGAGGTGGGTTGGTTAGGGTTTTGACTAAAGCTGGCTATTCATACTAGCTGGTGGTCAGCCTTACTCAGGCGCTTTTTCTATTTGGCTGTTCGTTTGGATGATATTCAATGAACCTAAAATTCATATCAAGTAAGTCACTATAGTCCTCACCTGCTTCCAGCATGTCTTCATCGTCTTCATCATAGTACCATCGCACTATTACCTCTTTGCCTTTTACTTCCAATGATTTTATTTCTTTTAGTAAATCGTAAATACATTTAGAAGAGCTTGTATTGAAGTATTCCATTTTTATTCTTACATCCAATCTGTCTGAAACCATTTCGCTTGAAAGTGTAGACCTCAGTGGTTCATAAAACTGAATGCTATTCTCAGGACTCGATCTACCGAATAATTTGAATACACCTTTCGAAGGATCGAGAAGAACAGCTGGGGTGTTTCTAGTAGGATAAATTTTGATCGGTTCCATTGATGACATTTTCTACCTTAAAAAGACTAAATTTTTTTGAAACATGGGAGTGTTTTTAGGTGAGAAGTCGATTTTGCTCGTTAAGTGATTCTCACAACTTGATAAAGAACTTTGAATTAAAAAACGTCATAGTTTTATGTGAAGAATTAATGGTATTAATCGAAGAGTATGCTAGTCGTAGCTAATTTTAACGATAGACATTTTCCGAGTTTTATTCCCTAAATCAAGAGAAGCTTGGTCACCAACTTTCTTACCTGATAGCAATCGAGCAATAGGAGAGGTAAAAGCTATTTTGGCATCTTTTACATTCGCCTCATCAACTCCTACAATCTGAAAAGTTTGACTTGAGTTTTCACCCTCAAATTTTAAGGTGACAATCGCTCCAAACCTGACTTCATTTTTCTCCTCACTGGATAAGGATAACAACCTTGCGGATTGTATCCGTTCGTCCAATAAGGTAAGCTTCCCTTTAATTAATTGTTTGGAGAATCTTTTCGCCTTGTCATCGTCACCAGGTAAAGAATCCATTTCTTCCTGAAGCTTTACTCTTTCAGACTTTAACTGCTGCAGCCCAAAGGGCGTTACATAATTAATAGAACCGTTTGGTAAGGGGGCTCTGGGCGGAATTAGCGGGGCTTCTTCCTGATTATCCTCATTGACAAATGCTCTGCTCATTTAAGTAGTAAAAGATAAATTAGATTGAAAAATTGAACCTAACGAAAGTGGGTTAACTGATGAATCGATTTGTAACGTCTTTGTACGTACAAATAACTCGAATAATTGACCCTACTTCCAGTATAGGATGGGCATTAACTTCCAGCCAAACCTGATCGTTTTTTAAAGGCCTGGAAACACCCATGATAACTCCAAGTTTGGGTTTATAGTTCGTGATCACATCGATGATTGGAAAATCATATGTTTCAAATTTGCTACCATCTTCATGTATTACCTTCCAATACGGGTCCATGGCTGAATTACCAAGAAATTGCTCTTTGGAAAGTCCCAGCAGTTCGTAAGCAGCCGAATTACAGGCTATAGGTGTGGCGTTAGGATTATAAATTCCAACACCAATGTCAAGTCCTTCAACCAAATTAAGAAAGGATTCTTCACTCTCTTGAAATGCAGTATTTAGTTTTTCAATTTCTAAGTGGGCAGTCATCAAACATAGAAGTCAGTTACTATAAAGATAAAGAATCGACGGCTTTAATCTTACTTTTATAATGGTCAATCCAACTTCAAATGATGAATGTGTTCGTCAATTAGATCTATTCTTTCAGTGATGTGACTGACATACTTGTCTAATTCCTTTTCTAATTTTTCTATTTCCTTGAAGTACTTGGAGCTGTTAGGGTCATATTCCTTTCCTATTTCTTCAAACTTTTGACATTCCGTTTGAAGAAAAGTTTTAAAATTAGGTGTCGTATATTCGGTCTCAACGGTGAGAATGTCCGCTAAGGTTGCCTCTGCTTCTTTGTCTTTTTTATTCTCATACTTTTCACTGACTATATTATAAAGCACTGTATCGTAGTGATGAATTTTGTCCAGTAGACCAATCGTTTTTTCTCGATAAACATCAGATGAACAGTAATATTTTATTCCGGAAAATTTACTTAGATCAACTGCTTGCTTATCCCATTTGGCGGTTAGATTGTCAATGGTTTTAACTATGTCTTCGTTTTGAGAAAAGCTTAAAAAAGAAACTGTGAGTAAGAAGATAGATAGGATAGGTTTCATGGGTTGCTTTTTAATTACAAATGAAATTACCATAAAATACCTTTTTTGACGGCCTAATTAGTCGTCAATATCTACTTATAGACCGAAAAGTCATGAAAAGGACTCGTTAGAGCATGAAGCATTTACTACTTCACAACAATCTTTTTGGTTGTAATTGCATTGTTAATGTTCAGCCTAATAAAGTAGATGCCCTCTGTTAAATCAAAAGGAGTTACAATATTTTCATTAATCGTTCCTTCCTGATTGGTGATAATGAATGTACTCCAAATCTGACTTCCATCAAGCTTAAATAGTGAAATAGGTACAATTGCATTTTTCTCAATTCCTGAGATAATCAATTGAAACGAACCCTGATTTGGATTTGGGTAGATAGAGAATTTATCGGCACTTGTGTTCCAATATACCCGAACGATTTTTGAGTAATTCTTAGCACCATCGTAATCAGTCTGGCTTAACCGATAAAAACTTGCCCCCACGAATGGTGAAGCGTCAATAGCTTGATAACTAAGTCTCTCATTGCTATTTCCGGCACCTGATATCTTATGAATTCCTTCAAAATTGAGACCATCCACAGATCGTTCAAGAGTAAAATAATCGTTGTTTACCTCCGTACGTGTGGACCACTCTACTAAAACACTATCGCCCATATGCAGGGCAGTAAAATCCTCTAATTCCACTGGTAAAACGCTTGGAGAGGAGCCACCTCCAACTGGACTAAAAGAGCTCACGCCAGAGACTGAAGCTGCATAAGGATCCGATCCTGTGGCACTAATTCCACTTCCATAAACCTCCCAATCCATTCCATTGTAATGACTTATGAACATGTCTGTGCGATCAAAATCGGTGAGCTCATGAGCTGCATCCCATTCTATGGTTAAGGTTACATCTGACCCGCCCGAAGAGCCCTCGCTTACAAACCAGGTACGATCTATAGCGTCAGCAGTTTGCTGAGTTCCTGATCCAATCTGTCCTTCGGAGTAAACTGTGCTGACAACCCGTGCACAAAAATCATCGGCTGTACCCACGTTATTAATGCTGAGGGGGTTATAACTTGAAGCACTTGGGCCTATTGGAAATACTCGAGTACCATCAGCACTTTCCAAATCATTCTGACATAGCTCACCTAACCCATCTGTGACAATAAAAGCGGAACTACTTCCACCGGAAATAGTTGCAGTGTTTTCGATAGTAAGGTTATTATCATTCAGGGAAAGGTTTCCTGCTGTCAGCGTTAACTGGTTTCCTACGTTTGCAGTTTGTCGTAGTTCAGCGGATTGACTGGTCTTATTAACAACTATATTATGGAAAGTGGTAGGGGTGGAGCCAGTAATGTCTTGCTCTTGCGCACCTGAAAATTCGATGGTTCCTCCATTCGTGGTTAATGTACCATCATTGATGAAGTCTCCTTCCAACGTTAGAGAAAAACCTGATAAATCCAGTGATGCTCCAGATTCAATATTCAAAACTCCTATTGTTCGAGATTGATCCAGGACGGGATAGTCTGTCAATCCAGTTGGAATGAGTATGTCATTACTTATAGTGGGAACTGAGCAAAAGCTCCAATTACCAGCTTCATTCCAATTCGTGTTTCCATTGCCTCCTGTCCATCTATTCTCCGCAGTTTCCCCCTCAATGGTATAAAAACTACTGGGATCTGACTGATTATTATACTCAGTGAGTATCCAATCTGATGACCGTGCCACATCTGAAACTTTCACTTCATCAACAAGTCCATCGAGCTCATTGCCATTCCATCGGGCTATTTCAAGATTATTAGCAGCGGTAGTTAAAGCAGCAGTAGTATTGTCAAAAAGAACTCCATCATAATACAGCTTAACAACTGTTCCATCATAGGCAAGAGCGTAGTGGTGCCAACCAGTTGAACTATTGCTCAAGGTAAACTCATCATTGTTGCCATTGTATTCTATGTCCCAATTATCATCAGTTCCATTATCGGTGTGAAGCGAAAAATCATTTGCTATTGTGCCTCCCTGAAATAATCCACCGTCATCAAAAGCATCTGCCTGAGCCCACAATTCAACTGTTCTTGTGCCGGCTGCTGTGGATTGCGGTCCTGTTCCCAGGTTGATATAATCATCAACACCATCAAAATCAAAACCGTCACCTATTTGAGCGCTTACAACATCCGCACCGTTCATGGTGCCATTTGAGGTCCCATCATTCATGTTGCTAGTTCGATCATCCACCACAGTTGTGGCTGCCAAATCGTCGTTGAAGTGATATACTCCAAGGTAGTTTGTGTTATAGGTGGCGTTTACAGAAGGATCACCGCCGGCATAACTACAATTGCCGTAATACATAAAAATCTCTGTATCGGCATTTACAAATAGGGTAGGAATCCGAATCCATGTAATATATTCCCCTGTTGTTCCATCATATTTTTCAATATCAAAATCAAGTGTGGTTCCATCAGCGAGTGTAAAGAGAATGTCGTATCCATTAGCGTCCTGCACCTTGCCTGATGCTTGAGCAAGATCAACATCTGTAGTACTAAAAAGAATTGGAAAGTCGATATGATTGCTGCTTCCGGCTACTAATGTATTATCAATGGTTATTTTCTTGCGAAAGGAGTAGTCCGCGATAAAGTCTGGACGAACAGTTATTTGAACCACATTTGAATAGATAATACATGAACCATTATCCACTTCGGCACGAAAATAAGTTTTTTCAGTCAGGCTCCCAGTGTTTAGTGTACTCGAAGTTTCACCACCAACATCTGAAAAGGAAGAATTATCTGAAGAGGTTTGCCATTGAATGGTACCAGATTCTCCGGTTAGTGTAATTGTTGCACTTGCATTATAATCAATGGTAGCGTTATCCGCTGTAGCTGTCCCTCCATTTCCATTGTAATCTTCGATACCTAGTGAATAGAAGGTGGCAGGATCATTTTGACTGTTATATTCTGTTGCAATCCAATCTGCTGATCTAGCAGAGTTTGATATTCTTAATTCATCCAGGACCCCACGATATCTGCGGTTATCTAAGCGTCTCCCTATGTAAAGAGGATTGGTGTTGTCACTTAGGATATTTCCGTCTGCATCGTTACTTGTATTTAAAACGCCATCTACATATAATTTCATTCTGGGATTTGCTGCCAAATCCGCATCATAGGTTAACACAAAATGATGCCACTCGGCATCAACAGCACCATTATCATACCGGAAGTGACCTGAACCAGTCGTGATTCGTTGGTTTAATGCTGCAGGGTTTGTTCCTCCATCTGTACCTAGCATGTATCGTTCCTGATTTACTGCAGGAGATTTCATGATAAAGGGCGCATCTTGTGGAACAGGCAGAAAGTACCTGGCCCAGGCTTCCAGGGTAACCTGATTGGTTATATCCGTGTCAATACTAGTGCTGTTTGTAACACTTATCCAGCTATCTCCATTATCTACTCCCGAAAAACCTCTACCATGGGATATAATACCAATTTCATCATCGGTACTCCCGGCTGAGCCTTCTGTTCCGTCATTGTTATTCGAGGTAGCATCCAGGAAGTCATCCTCAAAATGCCATATCGCTTTATAATTACTGTCCCAGGTAGTAGTTACTGATGGATCTGCCGAAATTGAAGAATTACCATAATGCATATAAAGTACGGTATTTTCTGAAGTCGAAACTGCAGGAACTCTAATCCATGCTATCAAATTACCGGTTCCGGCAGTATAGCTTTCAATTTCATGATCTAATTCTGCACCATTGGCATCAGTAAACTTAATATCGTATCCATTCGCGTTTGTGACCTGACCATTATTTGCATTTGTCCGCAGATCAGGGTCAGTTGAATTGAACAGCATAGGAAAATTACTTAAGTCCGTGCTTCCACTCACTTTGTTTACATCGATAATCACCTTCTTTCTGTAGCAATATCCACTCAGATAATCAGGTTGAACGGTGACTGTAGATATAGTTGAATAGGCTTCACACCCACTATCAGTGACTTCTGCCCTGAAATACGTGGTAGCAGTCAAATTACCAGTGTTAAGTGTAATAGACGTTTCGCTGCTGATATCAGAAAAAGTGATGTTATCGGTCGAAGATTGCCACTGAATTGTACTTCCACTTTCCTGACCTGAAAGTGTGATAGTTGTGCTAGTATTATAATCAATCTCGCTAGATGATGCTGTAGCTGTACCACCATCATGAGGGTACTCTTCCTCACTAAAGGCATAAAAGGTTGAAGGATCACTTTGATTGTTATATTCAGTCAGTACCCATCCTGCAGTATGAGCCGCTTCAGATATACGGAGTTCATCTAGAATGCCTTCAAAAAATCGTGTGCCAGTGAGATCAGCTCGGGTTCCAAGGAGAACGACTTCACCAACTCCAGCATCAATGTTGGTGGAAAAAGCAGAGCTAAATTGCTCTACACCATTTATATAGCCGATCACATTTGTGCCATCATAAGCGACAGTTACGTATGCCCATTCAGTAGTAGGAATAGCTCCACCTTCAAAGTTATTACCACTGTCATTAATCCTGCCCCGGAGTTCTTCATTGCTTGCTCCAGCATCGTTGGTGCCAAGCATATAGCTCTCGTCATTATTTGCCCCTTTCAAAATAAACCCTTCATCATTATCCAGATTTCCTTCAGTATCTACCCATGCGCTAAGCGTGAGGGTATTATCTGTAATCTGAAGACTCGCATCATCAGGCACTGTTATATAATCATCTGTTCCGTCAAAATCTATTGCATTGCCGATTTGACCAGTTACCAAATCAGCAGTGGTCATGGTACCTTGTGGTTGTCCATCGTTGTTATTACCCGTGGCATCAAGTATCGAACCGGCAACATCCCCATTTGGGTCTTCCTCAAGGTGCCAGACAGCTACATAGTCACTATTCCAGGTGGCGGTGGTCGATGGATCGCCGGAAACTGCAGAGTTTCCGTAATAGATATAAATATCTGTATTTGCATTATAAGAGACAGTCGGAACGTTAACCCAGGCTACATATTCACCGGTTGTTGCATCGAAAGAAATGATTTCATGATTCAGCCCGGTAGTTCCATCAGAGGTAGTAAATGTGATATCATAACCATTAGCATTTTCCACATTACCATTATTGGCTACTGTTCTCAGGTCGATATCAGTTGTAGATATCAAAACAGGGAAGTTGCTCAAATCGGCACTGCCACCAACCAGATCTCTATCGACGGTAATTTTTTTACGGTAACAGTATCCACTTGCGAAAGGAGGGAGCACAGTTACTGAGGTGGTAGACGATAGTACCTGACATGAAGCTGATCCAACCTTTACCTGATAATATGTTGTTGCTGTCAAGACTCCAGTGTTTAGGGAGGTGCCTGTTTCACCTCCAATATCTGAAAAGGTCACATTGTCGGTTGAAGACTGCCATTGCAATGGGGTAGTATTACTCCCGGATAGCGTAATTGTCGTAGATTCACCTGAGCGAATGGTACCCTCGGCTGCTGAGGTTGTACCACCTTCAGGTACAGGGGATCCGCATTGTTCTTCTGTTCCTACAGTTGAGACAAACCCTGTTGGGTCATCCTCAATATTGAATTGAGTCAAAAGCCAGTCGGCAGATCGTGCCAAATCTGAAACTCGTGCTTCTTGCATTTGTCCATTAAAGTCTCGACCACCCCCAGGTATATTTCCAAGAGTGGCAAAATCAGTTTCAGAGGGTTCTCCGCTTAAAGTCAGATTTGATCCTGTTAATGCGCCTGTTTGCACCTCTGTACCATTTAGGTAGACACGCACCGTGTTATCTGAGGCATCCCAAGTGTAAGCCGCCAGGTACCATGTTCCTGTATTGTAGGCTACCGGGACGTCATCATCATCTATTTCTGCATCGTTATCTGTGCCTCCATTGTTTACATTAGTTCTGCTCCCAATCACTCCGCCTGTTTGCCTCAGCAGCCAGGTTTCATCATCTCCACCTGTTCCCCAGCATTTACCGAAAATTCGATCATCCCCAGTATCATCTGGGTTGATCCAGACCTGAACTGTGAAAGACGACCAGGAATTATCATTAATAGCCTGAAGACGGATTCTATCATTCGTTCCATCAAAATCCTGAGCAGAGCCAAATTTCCCCGTCGTTTGTGTTGGAGTTGCCGCTGTAGTTCCACTATTTGGAAGCCCGCCCCCTGTGCCGTGCACCCCGTTAGGAGAGGAGTCTGCAAATTCATCTGTACTACCATCTCCGGATTCTTGTAGGTGTAAGACAGCCTGAAAATTACTATTCCAGGTATTTTGAGACGAAGGGTCAGTAGATGCATCACTATTACCATAATACATATAAATGGTCTTATTGGTGGCATTGGTCAAGTCAGTCTTAACGTATGCTCGATAGGCGCCAGTGCCACTAGTGAAGGAAATTAACTCATGATTAAGCTGTGTAATACCATCTGCGTCTGTAAATACTATATCATATCCATCCGACCGTGCATCTGCCGCCAAGTCAGTGTCTGAAGCAAGTTCGAATAGAAGTGGGAAGTCGGAATGGGTGCCACTTATCTCCGTACCATCTAATGTGATTTCTTTTCTGAATTCATACCCCGAAAGCCAGGTTTGAGCAAAAATTGGATATAACGATACCGTAAATATCCCAGTAAAGATTACTTTGATTATGTAGTTAGAGCGTAGCATGTAGAGACGGTTAATCTGTATCTAAGATAACTTTTTTATAAGCAAATGAGGCTTTTTTTCGAGGAGTAAGAGGAATTAATAGCTAAAGGAGAACGGTAATCAGCTTATTGATGTAGTCGTCACTTAATGTTCGGTATTGCCCGAAAACGTTATTATTTAGCGTGGCACGGCTAGAGGAAAAGAAATCATTAATCGCTTCATACATCTCAGCTTTGCTGAGGACTCCATCTTTATTAATGTCTAATTCCTTGAAAGCAAATATGATATTGCTTCGTTTTAAACCAAGCACCTGATAGAGGGATTCAAATTCATCAAAGTCGATAAAACCATCCTTATTGTGATCAAACAAGTCAAATAAAAACCGTACAGCTGAAACAGAAAACCATCTAATAAAGTAAGATTCCTTATCTGTTTCATTATTTTTTTTAATTATCCGGACCCATTCCAGAATACTGATTTGACGAGCTTTCCCGGTATGCGCTTCTATTAGAAGACGATCAAAGCTTTTTAATGATATGTAGCGCAGGTGTTTCTGCTCACCTCTACTGAATAGGCCGGGTTTGACATTGACCAGACGATTGATTATTTCATCTATGTCAGCTGGCTCTAATACGCCATCACGGTTGGCATCCAGCACATAGAAAAAGAACATCCACTTTTTTATTGTATCCTCGAGTTGCAAATCTTATGGGTAATCAAAGGCTAAATGAGCTCAAATCGGCTTATAGAGCAAGTAATCTGATTTTAAATATACGATTTATATAGTTTGATCAAATTAATCAATGATTAGGAGTCTTGATTATGTACACTTAAGAATAATTCACGTACATTTGCAGTGCTCAAGAGAATTTTGAGTACAATAATTAAGTAAAATACGCTGCTCCACGCAGTAGGTAGTATCCGTTCAAGAGTAATTTCCAACAAAAATTCCCTAAACGTGTCCACTCAAGTTGATTTGGCTTATGCCAAATTCAAACGTCTTTTCTTCATTATTGAAGTAATTCGATGGTTGTGAGATTCTAACTAATTAAATCAATCTTCCATCACAAAAAATAAAAAGTTAATTAGATTAAAATGCAAGAAGGAACAGTAAAGTTTTTCAACAGTGAAAAAGGTTTTGGATTTATTACTCCAGACAATTCAAAAAAAGATGTTTTTGTTCACGTTAGTGGATTGATACATGAGATCATTGAAAATGATAAAGTAGCGTTTGAGGTAGAAGAAGGTAAAAAAGGACCACACGCAATCAATGTAGAGCGTATCGACTAATCGCCATACAAGAAATTAGAAGAGAGGATTTGTTATCATCTCTGATTTAGAGAAAAGGTGGATTTACGATGGTAGATCCACCTTTTTTATTTTGGAATAGATATAAGAATGATAGCGATTGTAGATTTTATTTCAAACCAGCAGCTTTGATCTTCATGCAGGATTTAAATGTTAAAATACTCGAAATAACAGGAGCAAAGTCTATTATTTGTTCTGAGTCAGTTCAAAGACTGTGGAGTGGTTATGGGGAGATTCGGCGCTATTACCTAAAAGGGGGGAAGTACCCAAGTATTATTGTGAAGCATATTCGGTTACCCAATAAACCGGATCATCCTAAAGGCTGGAATACTTCCTTGTCTCACCAAAGAAAACTCACATCCTATCTTGTAGAACGGAAATGGTATCAGAATTATACGAAGCAAACCAATCGCTGCTGTAGAACTCCTCAATGTTATCATGCAATTGAGGAAGGAAATGAATTATTGCTAATCATGGAAGATCTTGATGCATCAGGATACGATACCCGAATACATCACGATCAGGTTTCAATGGATCAGGCGAAAGTTTGTTTGAGTTGGTTGGCGCATTTTCATGCAACCTTTATGGGAGTGGAGCCAGAAGGGTTGTGGCCTGTTGGCACCTATTGGCATCTGGAAACTCGTCTGGAAGAGCTAGAAAGTATGCAAAACGACTTACTTAAGAGTGCTGCCAAAATGATAGACGCACATTTAACAAATGCAAAGTACCAGACGCTTGTCCATGGTGACGCTAAGTTGGCTAACTTCTGCTTTGGAGCAACGGAAGTTGCAGCTGTTGATTTTCAATATGTTGGAAAGGGTTGTGGAATGAAGGATGTCGCATACTTTATAAGCAGTTGTTTTGAAGAAAAGGATTGCGAGATATTTGAAATGGAATTGTTAGATCACTATTTTAATAAACTTGAGGTTACTATGGATAACACCATTGATTTTCAGTTAGTTAAAAAAGAGTGGAGCGAGCTGTATCGTTATGCATGGGCAGATTTTTATCGGTTCCTCGATGGCTGGAGTCCGGGACACTGGAAGATAAATGACTATAGTAAGAAACTAACCAATCAGGTGATTAAAGAACTAAACGAAAAATGAAGCTAAGTTCTGAAGATCTGACTTCATTACGTGATATCGCTTTGCGAGCGGCTCAAGAAGCTGGAAGATATATTCAATCACAGTTCGATAAGCATAATGATAGGCATTACAAGCAAGGGGGTGACACGCCCGCTTCACAAGTGGTGACTGCAGTAGATGCTACAGCTCAGAAAATCATTTTAAAACACCTTGAGGACAGCATTCAAAAATATGATTTAGGCCTGTTAACAGAGGAACAGGCAGATGATCGCTCACGGCTAATCAAGGATTTTTTCTGGTGTATTGATCCCATGGATGGGACCCTGGCATTTATTGAGAAACGATCCGGATATGCAGTTTCTGTCGCATTGGTAACTCATGCAGGCGACCCGATAATTGGTGTGGTATATGTACCTGATTCTGAGGAAACTTATACCTCAATGCAAGGAAGTGGAGTTCAATTAAATAGCGTTGATTTTAAAAGACCCAAACTGAATGATGAGTCTATTCATGTATTCATGGATCGCAGTATGCCAACTCAACCTTATTTTGATCAAGTGACTTCCCAACTAGCAGACTATGCTATAAAGCAGAACAAAACACCCATTGAATTCCATTCCAATTTTGGTGCGGTAAGAAATGTAATAGAAGTCCTTAACTCAGGAACAGGTTGTTATTTTAAGTTTCCAAAGCGCAATAAAGGCGGTGGAAGTATCTGGGATTTTGCTGCTACTCGGCTTTTCTGTGAAGAGTTAGGTGTTTGTGTTTCCAATGCTTCGGGTGAGTCTTTACATCTAAATAATCCTGATAACACCTTTATGAATGAAGTAGGTGTCGTTTATGCTACCAACAAGGAATTATCAAAATGGATCATCCAATTGAATAAGCGGGTATCCATTTAAGAAGGCATTTGTGTTTACTTAGCCAAATGTTGACCTTCAAGAGATTCCTTATATCTGTCAATTTTTTGATGCATTACCTTGAACCAAATGGGAGGGACCAGCGCCATTAACATCATGCCGGGGTATCCTGTTGGCATTTGTGGACTCTCATCAAAGTGACGTAACACCTGATAAGGTCTGCTCGCCATGTAGTGGTGATCGGAGTGTCTGGAAAGTTCCAGCAAAACCAGTCTTCCCAACGGGTGATTGGAATTCCATGAATGAATGGGCAAGGTTCGTTCATATCTATCCCCTTTCATTTTTCTTTGCAAACCATAGTGTTCGATGTAGTTAACAGTCTCCAATTGCATAAATCCGGCCACAGCACCTAAAACAAAAAGAAACATGGGCTGAAGGCCAAGGAAGAATCCGATAGCTAACACGAGCCCTAATTGAATTAGCTGAAAAAGAAGCATTTCATTATGTAAACTCCAAAATGATTTTTTGACTTTGATCAGTCGCTCTTTTTCAAGTTTCCATGCAGATAACCAACCATCTTTGACGGTCCTCAAGTAAAAAGCATAAATAATTTCTCCATAGCGACTGGATGCCGGGTCTTCTTTTGTTGCCACATTTCGATGATGTCCTCTATTATGTTCGATAAAAAAGTGCATGTACAAAGAGGTCATGAGCAATATTTTGCTCAAAAACTGCTCGTGCCTGTTGCTTCTATGACCCAGTTCATGGGCGTTGTTGATAGCTACTCCACAAGCTACCCCATAGGCAAGGGTCATTCCCACCAATTCATATGTTTCCAGTCCTCCGACACTAATCCTAAATAGGAAATAACCAAGGATAAAAAGCTGAGTGGGTACTAGCCCATAGAGTAGGTAGTCATATACACGATCTTTTCGCACTATTTCTTCCTGCGCTTTATCCATATTCTTTATTGATCCACTGGTTAAGAGCTCAAAAAAAGGAATAAGTCCAAACGCATAAATGATAGCTGAATAACTAAACCAGCCTCCAAAGTATATTGAACACAACACAGCTAAAGGCACACTATAAACCGCCAAATATTTTAACCATTTCAATCTCATATTTACAAGCTTTGTCTTTGCTGCATCCGAAGTTAGAGGCTGAAGGTTATAGTTTTTAATCGGTAACCGTTCAAAAAGTGAAAAAAATAATAGGCTATTTAATATGTTTGATTAGCGCCTGAAGTTCCTCAAGATAATCTCTGAGCCACTGAATAGATAGTGTGGTTTCCTGAATACGTAATAAGAAATTATCGCTTACAAGGCCCACCAATGCGTTGGAAAAAAGCTGTTTATCCTTTATACCAAGCCCTTCACTTAGTTTGGCTACCAAAGGGTCTTTCACATACGCATATGCTTTTTCATAGTGTTCTTTGTATACCAGAGGATCTCCAAGCTTTAATTGTTTATGAAATAGAAAATCAATTTTGTGATCCATAATAATATGTATGACATCTGGATCTAAAGCGATAGCGTCTTTGATTTTGCGTCCGACTTCATTTGAATTTTGCAGGTGTTGAGTGAGAATCTCGAATGTAAGTACTTGTAAATCACCAAAATAGTGATAGAACGAAGATTTGTTCTTGCCCAAATCTCTGGCTATTGCTTCGACAGTCAATCCAGCTTCTCCATGCAAAGCAAAACGTCGGTATGCCGCATCGATCCAGATGTTCCGTTTGTCTCCCTTCATTTCCTTTGACGAAAATTAAATTGGTTATCTATGTCAGTAAGCCTGGAAGTAATATATAAAAAGCAGTATTTAGTTACCTTTAATCTAAACAATCATTAAGCGCATGAATGAACACTCGAACAGCGGCGGAAGAATTTTACTCATTATCATAGCAACCATTGTTGTACTTGGCGGAGCAATAGGGGCGTGGTATTGGTTGAGCTATAAACCAGAACAAGATGCAAAAGAGCAAGCACGCCTGGAGCAAGTTGCTCTAGAACAGGCGGAACAAAAAAGGAAGGAAGATGCTGCGAAGAGGGAAGCAGAATATGATCGATTAATTAACGAGGCAGATGCCGCATTTGATCAAGAAGAATGGGAATTAGCACAGTCGAGTTACAGTAGAGCGTCTTCACTATTTCCAAATCAGGACTATCCTAAGAGCAAGCTGATTTTGGTAAATGAAAAATTAGATGAATTAGCAGCTTTAGAAGCAAAGAGAGCTGCTGGCATTGTAGAAACAGTTTCAGAACCTACTAATCGATTTTATGTGATCGTTTCCAGTAGTATTGATGATGATTTAGCATCAGATTATGCCAGCAAATTGGCCTCCGAAGGAAATAATGTAAAATTGGTAAAGCACAATGCGAATGAACTACCTTTTCATGGTGTGTCTGTTGCTGATTATGAGACGTGGGAACAAGCGCAAGGTGCGTTACCTTCTTTTAGCAACTTTGGATCGGGTGTTTGGGTGTTGAAGTTTTAAAGGCTTAGTGATTTTCAGCTGTTCTTAGAGTAGTACCATTATTTCTTCATTGAGTACTACCGTCAATTGGAAAATACCTTAAAATAGGTATTGGAAAATAACTTCACCAATCATTAGCTTTATTCAAGTGAATATCATCAATAAGATTGTATTTTCATTATTCCTATTGACTATCGGTGTGGTGTATGCACAGGATAGCTATGAAGGTTTTATTAAGAAAGGAGATTCTTCAGCCTATCTAGATCCTCTATCCTCCTTAAAATATTATAAAGAATCCTTAAAATACGCTGAAGGCAAAGCACAACTTCGGGCTCTATACAAGCTTGGAAACTCCTATTTATTCAATAATCAGCTAGATAGCATGTTGATTATTGCGATAAAAATTGATAGCCTTTGTTTAATTTCTACTCTTGACTTAGACATTGAGCTTACATTTTCTGATTTTCTAAAAGGGAATTACTATTTAGCTTCAGACACTTCAAAGGCACGGGCTCTTCATGATTCGGTCTTGCTGGTCCGGTTAAAGTATCAGCAAGACTATCCGCTAGATTTAAGCAAATCATATGGTTCACTTGGTTTAATTGAAGCAAACAAAGGGCAACCTCAAAAAGCGTTGTGGTATTTTAAAAAAGCATACGAGATTCGTAGGAAACTTAGAGATCCGGATTTAAGTCTCGAAAGGGCGATAGCCGCAAAAAACGTAGCACTAGGATACGTAATGACAGGTAGATTTGATTCTGCCTCATTTTTTATTGATAATGCAATGGAAGTTTTTGAAATGGAACTTCCACCAGGTAATCCTCAATTTTCAGATATTTATACAAGAAAAGCTTTCATCAGCTTTCGAACCAACAGATTTTACGATGCTTTATCCTATCAAAGAAAGGCTAATGAGATTCTTGAAGAGAATAACCTTTTTAATGATAGTAATTTCAACCTCTACTATTGGCAGGGTATATACGCGCAAAACAATAGACTCTTAAATGAAGCTAAGCAATCCTTTGCAAAGTATTTGAAGCTTTCAAATGATCTACCAATATTTGAAAGAGGCTATGCATATGAGTTTTCAGGCCACTATCATTGGGAAAAGAAGAAGCGATTAGATTCCGCAAAATTCTTCTATCTAAAGGCTCTGAAGATTTATTCTACATTGGATATTCCTCCAGATGACTTAAGAAAGGAAAATCTTCTTTATTGGCTTGCGCAGGTTTTATCTGGAGATTTCCCAGGCGTTACAAATTTGTTAGAAGCAAAAAAATTACACCTCCAGATACAGGACCTATTAGAAGAAAAGGAAAAGGAGACGAACGGTTTATATTTTCTTTCGAAATCAGAGATTGGATGGATATATGCTAATCTGGGAGTTTTGGATTCAGCTGAATTAAGTTTAAATGAGGCTGAGATTTTAAAACAAAATAGTGTCTGGCAACCTGGATATAACCCTTCACAAAACATTTCAAGGAACAAATCATTTCTTGCTTTTTTGAAACTTCGACAGAGGGAATGGTCTCAATCCAATGCATTTATAAATCAAGTTCAAAATGAGGATTATAATTCACACGTTTTAATTTTTGAAGGTTTCACTGAATACATGATGGGAAACAAAGCGAAGAGTTTTGAACTTTATCGTGAGGCAATAAAAGCATATCCTAGTGACTTTGAGAAACAGGGGATAGCGAATTTTGATGAGCATGCCAGCCCTTCTCCCTATGTTCCTTTTGGCCAAATGACAAACACTTTACTAAAGGCAAAAGATGCCTTTTTAGCTGAAAATTTTCTTCGATCCCTAGTTGATTTTTATGATTCTTCGTCTGGGCTTGATGGTGAGATCAAAGTAGGAGCACTTAAAGATTTGCTTCTTTTATTTTATACCAAAAATCAGACTTCTAAAACCATAAAAATCGCTGCTGAAATAGATAATTATCTCATGAAGTACGAGCTCAGCAGTTATGCTGAATTGATGTGCGCCTACGAAGTGTTGAGACATTATAATTTCAGACAGGATTTCTCCAGCTGTAAAAGAATACTCGATCGCATTGAGAGTTCACGGTTATTTGGTGAGTTGAAAACCGCACCAATGGTTATTATTCAGCATGGATTTCTTTCTTTCGAAGCTTATGATCGAATTGGTGAGAGAGATAAGGCAATTAGTGTATTGCAAAATGCTCTTAAGACCTCTAAAGAAATCGGAAACATGCCAATGTCGATTCAGCTTATGGGTAGTTTAGCGATGATTCACACCAAAAACGGAGCTCATGAAATCAGTAAAGCCTACTTGGAAGAAGCGATAAAACTTGCAGAAAAAAATGCTCCAAACCTGATTGCAAGCTTATATATGATGAAAGGAGACTCTTATACATCCATGTCAAATAATTCAACACTTTCAGACTATAAAAAGGGATTAGAGTATGCCCAAAAAAGTAATGATTTCTTTTATGATGAGGTTCAATTAAGACTTAGAATGTCTAACTATCTAAGTTCGACTGGTAAAGATATTGAGGCAATTGAGAATGTCAGCATTGCATTAAATAGATTACCAGAAGATATGGGTTCAATGAAATTTAGGCTTTTGGAATTAAGAGCCAAATCATATCTTAATGTTAATTTATTTCAAGAGGCAGAAAAGGATATACTAACTCTTTCAAAAATTGATTCACCTCAAAAGGGAAACTATTTGTTTATTAATTGGCTGAGATCTCAACTTGCATTTAAAAAAGGTATAGAAGCTGAAGGATTCAAACTACTGGAGGACAATTACTCATTTATTCAGAATAATGACAGTGCATTATCAATAATTGAATTGGAGACCTATTATGGTATTTTGACAACTGAAGCCAATAAGCTTAATAGTGAAGTCACAGAAAAAATATTTCATTTGGTTTTTGACCAAATTGAGAAATCTGGCTTTGAAAATGCGGCTAGAATTTACTCCAACATTGCTACTTCTCTTGCAACTAAAGGAGATAATAAATTATGTATTGAGTACCTAAAAAGGGCGAAAGCGAAAGCTACTGAAAATAATAGCTATGATCTATTATTCCTTGTCTATAAGGATTTATCGATCAACTATAACATTCTGCAAGAATCAGACTCTTCTAGTTTTTATGCACTAAAAGCAATTGATCTAAGCGAAAAAAAAAGTTTAGTTTCATATTCACAGATTCCGTATTTGTATATCCAACTCGCTAGTAATTATTCGAAGCGATTGAATTGGACACTAACTAAAAGTTATGTGGATTTAGCGACCAAGTCGGCCGATAAATACCTTGCTAATAACCTTCTGGACAAAGCATATATTTATTCTCAAAGTGGTTCAATTTTGAACTATGGTGGATTTGATTTAGAAAACTTGGAAAAAGCAGAGCGGTATCTGGTTACGTCCTTAAAAATAAGGGATAGTTTAGGAGTACGTGAGGAATTTATAGTTCCCGATCTTATAAACCTGGATAATAATTATAAATTCAGAAATGCTCCTAATCCATATAAACCTATGATTTCCAAAATCATTCAAGGTTTATCTTCTGACAAAAGTCAGACAAGTCCTGATTTACGGGTATCGAGAGATTTAATGATTGCCAACCTTCTTGTTACAAATGATCAAGTAGATGAAGCAATTAGCATGTTAAAAGAAACGGAAGAATACCTAAAAGACGCAGCTAACTCAATTCAGGATAGTAGTAAAATGACCACATTATATTGGAGAATAGCAGATTTAATGATGAATAGGGGATTCACCAATTCAGACACAGAAAGAGTACTTGCAGCAGATGAATTAAAGGCACTTCAAAAGAGTCCAGAAGTTATTATTGAGGCCATAGGATACTATCAGAAATCTTTGCAACTAGATTATCCCAATTTTGAGGTGAATACTATTTATTCATTGCCAGCCGATATTCTATTTGATGAAGATCACCCTATTGATGCAATTGCAGGACTGAATCAATGCTATTTTCAGTTGATTTATAACCAAAACGAAGAGGTATTTACAAATTTAAATCCGGAAGGAATGAAAGCCATTTTTAATGACGAGAACTCAAAGGATTTACTTGATCAGATGGCAAAAGTCTTAGAAATACTGGATTTAAGTATACTTGAATCAGTCGCCAGGCCCGGTTTTGATCAAGATAAATTAACACTCTTATCAAATACGAGATTCAGCAGACGAACGATGGCTTCCTGGTTTGGAATGGCTTGGATGGCGAACAACGAAAGAAAGTATTTTGACCTTTCTTTAAAAAGTGCTGAAAGTGTCAAAGGATTGCTACTAAGTAAAAAAATTCTTCAAAAAAATGTAGAGACGTCAAATGACTTCAAAGAGATATTAATTGAGGAGCGGAAATTAAGAAATAGAATATCTTCACTCGAAAGAAGTGATATTGAGGAGCAAAGGAAGGAAGAGGCATTATTTAAATTGAATGTTCAGCTCGACACAATTGTGAATAAACAAGCTGAATTCTACGGAGAGAATAAAAATCTTTTTCTAACCAAGGTCCCAAGTAGTGAGGAAATCCAACATCATTTGGAGGATGATGAAGCAATCATTTCTTATTTCAATTCACTGAATGCCTATTATATCTACATTATAACAAAGGACACTATTCTATTATACGATCCTCTCATTCCAGAAGGTTTTGAAGATGCCATTCGCAACGTCCGCAATAGCTTAGCTCCCAAAAACAAATTTGATGAGGCATCTTTGTTGCTGTGGGACGCATTGATTGAGCCAATTTTTTACTTTTCTCCTCAAGACTATGACGTTTTAGAGGGTGTTTACAAACTTATTATCATACCTGACAAGGAATTGTATCAGGTACCTTTTGAGGTATTTACATTCGCACCTCCTGGAGATAGAAAGCGGGAGGGTAGTAAAGGCAAATCAAAATACTATAATTATAATTTTTTATTTAGGATGTACGACATCAGCTACTCGTACTCGATAAGTCAATTCATCAATAGTAAAACAAACATTAAAGACAATTACGATTACGAATTTCTTGGATTTGCTCCGGTCTTTTCAGGTAAAGAGGGTTACGTAATGGACTCCAAAAATGACACTGATACAGATAATGTAGACTTATCAAAAGTCAAAAAGAAGATAAAAGGGTATAAAAATGCCTTGCCTTTTTCAGAACTGGAGGTAAATGATATCCATAAAATGGTTACCTCTTCTTCCAGTGATTCATTCATTGTAACACATGATAAGTGCAATAAAGACTTAATTACATCTGATTTCTTAAACGATTTTAGAATCGTTCATTTCGCAACACATTCGACAATAGATAACGCTCGACCTGAATTGTCAAACATAACCATCTCAGCAAGCGGCGAGACTATCACTGCTGATGATAAACTTTTCTTAAGCGAAATCGAAGACCTTGATATCAATAATGAGTTGATCGTTCTTTCCTCTTGTGAATCTAACCTTGGTAAGTATATCGATGGGGAAGGAACCCTGGGGATGGTTCGCTCCATTTTTGTTGCCGGAGCGAAAAATGTTCTGGTTTCACTATGGAAAGTAGATGACGAAGCGACCGCATATTTTATGAAAGAGTTCTATAAAAACCTGTATGTAAATGGAAGTCTCGATTATTCAGATGCCCTTTGGTCAACCAAAATTGATATGTTGGAACATCCGGTATTTAGCAACCCTTATTATTGGTCGGCTTTCTTGTTGGTGGGTGAATGAAATACATTCATAATAATCTGCCCAAAATATACTCCGAAGATCATTTCGCATAAAACCAGGAGGGATTCCAGATCTGAAAAGTTATCCGGAGATATAATTCCCAAAGGCCTCAGATTTACAATAACAAACAATAATAGAACATATGAAATCGGAATTATTAAATGAAGAAACGTTGCTGATCTGGAAAGGACTTCTGTGTTATCCGCTTTGTTTATAAGTCCCTTTTTTATAATAGTACTAATGTGCAATCCGAATAGCGGAATGATTATTTGAATGATCGATTTCATCTCATCAATATGAAGTCCGCTGGTAAGCCAATGTGCAAATAAGATCATTAAGATCAAAATCTTTGAAATAATGATGAAGTAGGTAAAAAAAGATCGAAGTTTATATCTGGTCATCTAGAAAAGTGCATAAATAAAATCCTCTAAAAATATCTGATTGTATTCTATAAGCAAATCCTTGTATCCCTTATACATACTTATGTATCCATCTTCAGAGGGTGAAAGTATTGCAGACCCATACTTTCCTCTTACTTCGCAAAATACTTTAGTCATATTTTTATCTTCTACGTTCACTCCAATTTCAATTTCGAGGATCTCTCTAGGGGGGAAAAAAGCTTTGTCAATTACTTCACCTTTTAACTCTGTCACTTTCAAAATAAGCGAAGGATAGGATTTTTTCTTCTTAACGTTTGCCCCTTTGTGTTTCTTTTCGAAATACCTCGTAACACTATCTTCTATAATGTCATAAAGCTCCCTTTTAGATAGTAGGTTTCCGTCTCTACTTTTTTCTACAATGGATCTTATTCCAGACTTAAGCTTATCATTATCCAGTTCTATTTCATGAAAATCTCTTACCGTTGGCCCAATGGTTTTGATGGAATCATTTTCAAAGAAAATTTCCAAGTTAAAACAAGGAGTACCATTATCGCACTCCTGATAAATTTGAATGGACTGATCCTCAGATTGAAAGCCACTTAAGTTTTGGATTCCTCTAAATAGATACTCTTCAATTTGTATTCCATAATTTGAAAAATCACCACTTATTTTCTGCCAGATAATACCCGGAATTGAATCAACCGATTGATCGAAGTAGATAATGATTTTCCTTTTCTCATTATCTGTAAAAATATCATCAGCATGAATAGTCGAGTGTAGTCCATTTGCAGTTAGCCAATCATTGATATTAGATTTTAAGGTGATGGTAGCTTCGTTGGTTTGGCCCTGAGCTAATAGGGAGCAAAAGAAAGTTATGAAAGCCAGGATATATTTCATCAAACGGTAGATTGGGATTTTATATTAAAATAAAGTTAATGAATAATCCGTAATTAAGATCAAGATTATAGTCTGGCAAACAGCTTCATTTTCACAGTATTAAGGTTGGAAATACTATTAGATTTTATTCAGATTTTGATCAATGATTAGTCACCGTACAGGGTGTTTGGTATAATTCTAATATCAATTTGTCTACAAAAAATTGATTGTTAAATAACTTCTATTTATAATACCACCGTTTTATGAAAAATACCCTAAAAGGGGTATAGGATATAGCAGTATTTCTATAGAAATTAGATCTAAATCTTTTAAAAGGAATGAAAACACTACAGATTCTTCTTTATTGCGCACTTGTAATTTTTTTGATTTCAAGCTGCTCAACAGGAAAGACATATGTGAAGACAATCTCTTATTATGGAGTTCCAAGTTCAAATAATACCAATTACTATAAGGTAAATATTGAGAGCAATAGCAAACTCTCTAAACTCAATTATGAATCCGGCTGGTATCCTGAATCAGCGCTTGACAGGTTGTTTGGAAATACATCATCAGATGCTACAATAAAAGTGCTTGAAACTCAGAATGTATTGACTGATCAGTACAATGAAACAATAGTTGCGCTTAATAGAAAATGGCTTGATGCTGCAGCTGATATTGAAGTGCCAGATTCAGAACTGCAAACGTATCTTAATGCACGAAGAAGATTACTTGCCTATCCAAACTTGGGATTTATGCCTTTGAAGAATGCGTTTGAGCTTGAATACAATCCTGAAAGATCTATTGCCATTGCCCATGCAAATGAAAAGTTTGCAATAGTTGTATCTGCTAATCCAAATGAAGTGGTTGGTAAAATATCCAGCTTCGCTGAAAGTGACAAGACCACCATGGAGATTAATCGTATTGGGAATCTTCTGAAAACTGATTTTGCAAATTCAATTATAAAAATGAAGGCGAAATATGAAGTGGATAATGAGTTTGATAACAAAATTCTCGTTTCTCAGTTGCAAACTCTAAATTCATTAGCTAAAAGAGGAGCTGGGGCAGTAACTCAAGATGAGGCAATTCGTGAAGTTCTTACTTTGAAAACTTTAATAGAAAGCTTAAAATGAAATATAATATTCTAGCTATTCTTATAATAATATTACTTAGTTCATGTGCAAAGAGCACATTAGTTGTAACAGTAGATATTTTTACAGGAAATCTTCCTGAGGTTCAATCAAATGATGATGAAATTGATAATATCATTGGAAAAGTAATAGAGTTGGAAAGTGTATCCGAGCAAGTTTATACCGATAAGTTGAGGCTTAGCGAGGCAATTTTTAAAACTTACATAGCTTATTACAAATTTGCTGCCGAAGCAATGGACGGTTCTTATGATCCGGCCTTTACAGAACCACTAAATGGATTGAAATCTGATTTTGAGGATAAGGTTAAAAACCAGAAAAATAGTATCGATAGTGGGTTTGATACAATCAAAAGCCTTTTAACAGATTTAATTAATAGCGAAGGAGATTTTCAAGTTTATCAGAATCTTAAATTAACGCTTCCTGCTAAGATCAATCAGCAGATAGCTAGTATTGAACAACTTGCTGATTTTACTCATGTTTATATTGAATCTATTAGAGGTTCCTTTAGCCAGGATCTTCAAGACCTAAGTAACTTAAAGAATGAAAATATTCAAGAAAGTACTTTTAATGAAGTAAAATTGGCGTTAAGTAACTTAGCGACATTGCTAAATAATAGGGATTTTAATGTTGATAGTAGAATTTTAAGTGAAATGCTTGAATCTCTTGAGAGTCAGAATCTAACCTCATTTAAAGACTCTTTTACTAAACTTTCATCGGTATTTGCTGAGATTCCTAATACACTCACTTTAGAGTCAAGAACCAATGATCTGGCAAAGTTTATACAAGACAAAAATTTTCTGTTTAATCAATTAGATAGACTTCAGGATTTTGGTCATGTAGATTGGAAGAACATTGCCATGAAAATGGATGACCCGAATTCATGGAAACGAGAGTTTACATCAACAGAATTTGAGGCAGAAGGTAATAGTTCTGTTGTACTGGTAAGAGATAGTCCTGTAAGCTTCCGGCCTCAACAGGTTAATAATGATCCATCTGCCCTCATTCAGAGTCAACTACAAATTAGCCGAGCGGCCACAGGAATGGCTCTTTCGGTAGCTGGCGCGGTAGCTGGTATAGATCTCGAGTCTTCACCTAATATTGATCTAAGCACTGCAGAAGTGTCGAGTACAAATGAAGGCCAAAAAGCAGCACTCGAAAGAAGAATGGAGCTACGAGAAATTGCATTAAATAACTTGATTAAAAATCTTCAAAATATCGAAGAAGATTTAAATAATAATGGTGGAGTAGCTGCTGATCGAGCGGCCATTTTAGGAAGGATAGAAATTCTTACAAAAGCATACATTTTACAGTTTCAATAATAACATGGAAGTAGGTGATACAGTCCTTTTTGCAAGAGAAATTTTAGGAATAGCACAAGGCTCGCAGGGCAATGTGTTTGAAGTAATTGGAGATTTGGTACGAGTCAGGGTTACACATCACCCTGATTGTTCGCCTCATACAGGCTTTAATACACCCCCTTTGGCTCAAGAGAATTTCATCCTAGGTGATAATTGTTGAATTTCTAATGCCAATTATCTAAGAAGAAGCGTTAAAATATTCTTGAGCTGTAAACCACGTTACCAAGAAAATTTTCGAATCTGAAATTTTGAATAGTAATCTAATCTAGGAGATAGTCACTTTAATCTGATATTATCAATTTCTTCCTTTGCTTGTAGATAATACTTATTGAATTTTTTTAGATTATGTTGCTCGTTTTTAACAAGCAAATTTCTAAATGCTTCAAAATTCTCTAAAGCAGCTTCTCGATTACCATCTTCGAGTTGTAGCATAGCCAAATGAAACCGAGACAAGGGGTAGCGAAAATCCTGCTCATTTGTAATAATTAAATTGTAATGATGTTCTGCACTATCATATTGCTGCGTTAGTCGATAGCATTGAGCCATCTGATACTGAGCTTTCACATACTCAGGATATTCAGTAAAGGCGACCTGGTAATATCTGATTGCGAGATTGTATGCTTCAGCAGCAAAATAATGATCGCCTACTAGCGTGATTCGAATGGCTTGACGCTTTTTGATTTGTGAAAAAGAGCTAAAGGTAGCTAGCAGCATGATAAGGAAAATTATTTTCCTATTTTTCATCATTGATAAATTCTAACTACTAGAAATTTACTTATTTAAATCTGCCAACAAAAAAACAATTCGACTAGTTGTAACAATGATGCGATACATACACCGAAAAGACTACTATTGTAGATATGAGTAGACATAAAAGGCATTTAAAATATAATGGTAGATGAGATTAAGAAAAATCTTCCGACTAATAATCCTGCTGTTAGCATTGAATGGTTATGGTCAGGACACATCCCCAAAAACATTTACCTGGTTTCAGTATAAAGGATCTGGTTCGATTGGATCCGGGAAATGGGGAGCTATGTTGGATGTCCAACACCGGAGGATTGATTTTCTTGAAACGACCAGTCAACATCTTATTCGGCCCGGAATCACCTATCAACTAGGAAATCAATTTTATGCGACCATTGGGACCGCTTTTTTTTGGCATAACATCTCTACGAATAGCGATGAAGCAGTCTTTCGTTATGAGTTCAGGCCTTTTCAATTTTTACAGTGGCATCAGTCTTTTCCTGCATTTAAGTTAAAACATAAATTCCGATTTGAGCAACGGTACAATCGCAAAACTGAGCAGGAACAAATTCTTTCCGGTTATGACTTTAACTATAGGGCAGGTTATCGAATAGAAGTAGCTTATCCTTTAGATGAAAATTTCTCACTAAATGTCTATGAAGAACTTTTGATCAATTTTGGTAAGGAAATCATTGGAGAACACCTTGATCAAAATAGGATATACCTGGGCATAAGGTATAAGAAAGGCCGCTTTACTTACAAGACAGGATATCTATGGCTAGCAGCACCTCTTGCTGGACAGTCTGGTATTAAAAACAGTCATATTCTCAGAGTTGGAGTGAGCCATAATTGGTAAAACGGAGTTAGTTTAATGGTTCTTCAAGAAAGGAATCAGACTATTTTGAACTATTTATATCCTTACAAAAAATCGCTTCATTTCTTAACTAGCCCCATCTTCAAACGCCTGAATTTCGATTCGCACTTATCCTGCATCCAGCCTATCAATCCTCAAAAGTTACAATTCCTGATGCCGTCCAATATTCATCCTGTATAAATGATTAGATGTTGACAGGAATTTCTGAATTCTTGTAAAAGTTCATGCCAGGGAATGATAGCGGTTTTTTTTTCGGTACTATCATCGACTCTTTTGTGAAGATATTCAAAACTATCTAGTGCGTTTTATCAGCTTATTTCTGTGATTGATCTAATCAGAAGGTTGTTTCGTAGAATTTTTTCATCTAACTTCTAATTCAGTAAACAATTATTAACCCAAAAAAATAACGTATGAAGAGGATTCTACTTCTTAGTTTTTTGGTTCTTTTTGCTTCATGTTTTGTCGTGGCTCAAAGAACTGTATCAGGGAAAGTCACCGATGATTCCGGTGTAGGACTTCCTGGTGTGAATGTACTCGTAAAGGGTACGACTAACGGTGTTCAAACAGACTTGGATGGTAACTTTAGGTTAGCTATTGAGGATGGTACAACACTCGTTTTTTCTTATGTTGGTTTTGAAACACAGGAAATAGCCGTTGGGACCAGGACCACTATCGATGTGACCATGGGTGGAGTTACGGAATTACAGGAAGTAGTTGTCACTGCTTACGGTACTTCGACGCAAAGAAACTTCACCGGTTCTGCTCAAACAGTTGGAGCTGCTGATCTTGCGTCTCGACAAGTAACTAACCCACTTTCAGCGATCGAAGGAAATGCTACGGGCGTACAATTCACATCTCCATCTGGTCCTGGTGAGTCACCAGGCATAGTGATTAGAGGAGTTGGAACATTGAATGGTTCTACTGCACCCTTATTTATTGTTGATGGCATCCAATTTACTGGACCAATCAATACAATAAATCAGGATGATATAGAATCCTTTACTATTCTAAAAGATGCAGCATCAACTTCCCTCTATGGTTCGAGAGCAGCAAATGGTGTGGTAATAATAACGACCAAGAAAGGAAAAAAAGGTGAATTACGCGTTAATGCTTCATCTCAAATTGGTTGGGTATCGCGAGCAGTTCCTTTTTATGATCAGGTAACGCCGGGACAGTATTATGAAACTTATTGGGAAGCATTGAGAAATACAAGTGCCGCAGCTGGGGACCCTAGTTATGCGTCTGCAAATATCTATAGTCAGTTAGGATACAATCCATTTAATGTGCCAGACGATCAAATTGTAGGTGTAGACGGAAACTTAAATCCCAATGCTGATGTGGTTTACCAGAGCCTGGATTGGTTTGAGCAATTGCAAAGAACAGGAGTGAGAACTAATCATAATGTAAATATTTCTGCCGGTGGTGATGACCATTCTGTGTACTTATCAACATCATACTTGCAAGATGAAAGTTATGTTATTCGTTCTGGATTTGATCGAATAACCTCACGACTTAATGGTGAGTTTGATGTAAATGAACGACTTAAAATAGGAGGTAGTGCTAACCTTTCCCTAACTGAGACCAGAGGACCTAGTTCTGCGGGCACAGGCAGTATTGTTAATCCTTTTGGTTTTTCTCAAAATATGGGTTCCATTTATCCAGTGTTTGTCAATGACAGGGACGGAAATATCGTAAGAGATGCTGAAGGTAATCCTGTATGGGATAACGGTGAAGGATTTGCGGAATATGGTATTGGTTCACGACCTAGAAATCAGGGACGTCATGCCATCCAAGAGCTAACTTTAAATAACGAAGGTGATGACGATAATACCTATGGCTTCAGAGTTTTTGGAGATGTGGAAATTATTGAAGGTCTTAGTTTGAGAGTAACTTATGGTGGAGATTACAGTGATTTCTTTGAGAGTGAGTATGAAAACCCTGTGATAGGTGATGCACAACCTGATGGGCGATTAAGCCAGACAAGGGAACGTCAATCAGCTACTACCTTTAACCAGGTTTTAACTTTTCAGAAGGATTTTGATTCACATACGATAGACCTGACAGCCGGTCATGAGAGCTATGAAAGAAAGGTTTCAGATCTAAGTGGATTAAAGACAATTCAAACAGCAAGCGGAATTTATGAATTTGACAACTTTTCTAACATTGTCCGTCTTACAGGAGCAACGTTCGAAAGAGCACTTGAAGGCTATTTCTTTAGAGCCAATTATGATTTTAATGATAAATATTTTTTAAGTGCATCTGTTAGAAGAGACGGTTCTTCGGTTTTTGATAAAGAAAATCGATGGGGAACTTTCTATTCGGTCGGTGCATCCTGGCTACTAGATCAAGAGGCTTTTGTTCAAAATATTTCAGCAATAAGTCAACTGAAACTAAGAGCTTCTTATGGTGAGGTAGGTAATGATAACCTGGGATTCCCTGATTGGTATTTATCACAAGCATTATTTGGAATCACTTCCAATGCAGCTAACCCGGCTATTTTGATTGATGCTATTGGTAACTCAGCCTTAAAATGGGAAACCTCTGCAAACTATGATTTGGCGTTGGAGTTTGGTTTGCTTGATAATTTTCTAGAGGGCTCCATCGAATTCTACAGAAGAAACTCAACAGATTTGTTATACTTCCTTCCTATCGCACCAAGTAATGGTATTAATGAAGTTGCAGTTAATGCAGGGGATATGTATAACCAGGGTATTGAGCTTTCTTTAACGACGCACATTATCAATAATCAAGACTTGCAATGGGACGTGACTTTGCTTGGTTCTACTTTTAAGAATGAGATTACCAATTTGCCTGCTCCATTTATTAACGGAAGCAAGAGATGGACGGAAGGTCGTTCAAGATTTGATTTCTTTCTATATAGAACCGCAGGTGTTGATCCGGAAACTGGAGATCAATTGTATTTCCAGTATGATTTTGATGAAAACAACCAGAGTGTACCTGTTCTTGATTCGGAAGGAAATCATTTAACGACGACTGATTGGTCGACTACACAAAGGGGATACACCGGTGACTCTGCCGTTCCTGACTTTTTAGGTTCTGTATCAAACAGTTTAAGCTATAAGGGTTTTGATTTTAACCTATTAGTTACTTACGGAATAGGCGGAAGCGTGCTGGATAACGCTTATGCGGGCTTAATGCTTAGTAGTGATTATGGCCGTGCGTTGCATCCTGACATCTTAAGTGCCTGGAGGCAAACGGGTGACGTCACAGATGTGCCAAGGTTAGAGGTTGGTAACCCTGATTTAGTTCAGACACAATCAGATAGATTCTTAACGGATGCATCATTTTGGGCAATTCGAAATGCTAGTTTAGGCTACAACTTTAGTACTGCTATGCTGGACAAAATAGGTCTAAACAGTCTGAGAGTGTCGGTTATTGGAGAGAACCTATTTCTTAGTAGCAAAAGAGATGGCTTAGATCCTCAATATAATCTGGCAGGCACGGCACCTGGAGATGATTTTGTTCCAGGAAGAATTGTATCACTCGGGTTGAACCTATCATTTTAATCCATTAAAAATATTTGATTATGTCATATATATTAAAAACTTCTTTTTTGGTGTTTTTTGTCCTTGTGTTGACATCATGTCAAGAGGATTTTCTTGAAAGAACACCCACGGATGCGATATCTGCAAATGATGCTTTAGCTAGCGTTGAAAATATGCAACTTGTCCTCAATGGTATCCATAGGGGCTTATATTCTCAATCTCAAACAATATTTCCTGGCGGTAATACTGCTAGAGCAAATAACCACTTTTGGGTACCAATGGGAGATAATTTGGTGGGGTATCTTATACACTCTGCTAATGCCAATAATTTGGGATGGAGAGATAATATGCAGTGGAATGATCATACCATACCCACTTCGTTGACAAACGAATTATTGTGGTATCATAGGTATAACATCATTGCACATGCAAACCTGCTGATAAATGGTATAGCAGAGAGCAGCTTTACTGAAACACCTGAACTCAATGAGGTTTTAGGTCAGGCATATACGTATAGGGCTTATGCCTATTTGTCGTTGGTTCAGCATTATGGTCGGGGTTACTTGATTGGTAATCCTGCTTCAGATCCCGGAGTTCCATTGTTATTTTCAACGGAATCTCCATTTACAAGCCAACCAAGGTCAACAGTTCAGGAAATTTATGATCAGATTGAGCTGGATTTGGATGCTGCTATTACCGCTTTTGGATCAGGTACAGGAAGAACCGGAGGTGGTGCAGAGTCTAAATCTCAATTGAATTTAAATGTTGCACATGGTTTGAAGGCACGGATGGCATTATCTACGGGTGATTGGGCGACTGCTGCTTCGGAAGCTGTGGCTGCAAGACAAGGATTCCCATTAATGGACGAGTCTGCCTGGCTTTCAGGGTTCAATAGTAATACGCTTTCTGAGGTTATTTGGGGAAGCAATGTGATAGACGCTGAAACTACTTTCTTTCGTTCATATTTCTATTTGGCAAGTAATACCTTCAACGGTAGCCAGATAAGAAATAACCCAAAAATTGCGGATCGAAGATTAGTTGATGCCATACCTTCTACTGATTATAGGGGTCGAGTATTTCTTCCAAATGCACCAAACTCTAATACGTCAGCAGCCAATGGTGAAGGAGGTTGGGCTAACAATACCAACCCATCATATACCACTGAAGCTGAATTTGATGCTGCAATAGATAGTATTAAGGCTGTATATGGTATGGTATCAGGACACAATACGCACCCTTATCAGCATTTTAAATTAAAGCAGGCGAATCCCGGGTCTATTGACCCTGATGATGTGATCTACATGCGTAGCTCAGAGATGTATCTCATTGAAGCTGAGGCAGAAGCGATGCAGGGGAATATTGGCCCGGCACAAACTGCATTACAAGCATTAGCTGGTGCTAGAGATAGTGCTTTTGATGCTACAGCGTTTGGTACACAAACTGCACTAATGGATGAAATCAAATTTCAAAGACGTTTAGAGCTTTGGGGTGAAGGTTTCGGCTATACAGATAAGATACGATGGGATGAAGGTGTGGACCATGCTGCAAATGGTGGTTCAGGTGCTTCTCAGGTATTGTATCAAGATGCTTGGCAAATAGCGAGCCCGTCTACCAATGATGACTGGATTTTCAAGATTCCGCAAGCGGAGATCGATGCTAATCCGAGCTTGTCGGGAGATGATCAGAATTAGATAAGCACATTACCAATTAAAAGAGGCCGTCTCTATTTAGTAATTGAGACGGCCTCTTTTTTTTGTGGATGTGTGTTGGTAGAGATGATTCCAAAAGCTTACCGCAACTCTCGCGTGTTAGGGCAAATTCCTAAGTCGGTAGCTATTGCCCAATTAGGTTTATGTCCACAACTTTTAATGGTTTTTTTGATCAAAAACTGTGTCTATTTCATGATCTCTGACTATTAATCTGAATCTTTTTGATAAGACTGTGTTTCACTACCAACAATATATCGAGACTGGAGAAGGACCGAGGAAATGGCAAATGTGTGACTGTATTTGTCGCACAATCGCTAAGTAATTGCTAATACGTATTTTCTAACTATTTTCACACGATGAGCTACGACATTTCACATTCTACTAAAAACGCCAGACTGTATGCAAAACGCTATGGAGACACAGAAATGTGGGAGGAGGCGCTAGAAGAAAGCATTCCTTTCTATCATGTATCCGGTTTGGATGAACCAGATCTCCCGGTTATACTGAATGAAGATCCTGAAAATGTCAATTTCTTGCATTGGCCATTTATGCCATTTGAGTTTGCTCCGAAAATTAACGGCAAGCCTATGAAGACTCTTCACGCGAGAGATGATAGAATTTTTACAGAGAAAAGTATTTATCGGGGCGCTGCAGAATCCAGAAGATGCCTAGTGATGCTGGATGGTTTTTTTGAAGAATATAAGAAGAACGATCAGATCTTTCCTTACTATGTCCAGATGAAAACCAAAGAACCCTTTATGGTTGCCGGATTATGGCAAACATTTACGGACCCAATAGACGAAGTGGAAACCAACACCGTAACGTTGGTCACTGGGCCCGCAAATAAGGAGGTGGCATGGATCCGTAACGAAACACCTTATACACCTGAGTCAAGGATGATGTTTATCGTGGATAAAAAGGACGATGAAATCTGGCTACATGGAAGCTCAGAAGAAGCCAAAGCTTTAATCAAACCATTCCCGGACGGACTGCTCGACTATTACCCATGTCAGCCACTCAAGACAGTCAAGAGGCTGCACCGGTTTTATTTAGGAAATGTACCGTCCTTGCTCGAAAAAAGACACTACAAGGAATTGGACTAATTCAGTAAGACAAGTGAATATCGAACTTACCGGACTAGTAATACACGTATAATATCCATTGTTATCACTCCGCGTACCGGTCTTAGTGTCCTCGTAGGTGAAAAAGAAAAGGAGATTAAACATTACAGGACTACACTTTCCTTAGTTGAAAGTGATTGGGACCTTTCAGCAAGCGAGCGTGAAAGCATAATCAACTATTCGAAGAGTGATTTAAAAAAATTAGAATGGCGAAGACACGTTTGAGAGAAATGATTAGCATTCTACGCTCAACTCTCTACCAAAAGCCCCCCAATCAAAGCCGGTTTCCGGACGATTATGCCTCAAGCCGGTGCTTTGGGTGGTGATTACAATAGTTGTCTCTATTTCCGGCAACCTGGTAATATGATGTTGGGGTATTTTGCGAGGAATGGCTTTTACTGTTGTGAATTTAACCCGTGGAAAATTAGCTTGAACGGACTCTTTTAGTGTATTTATACTTTTCATATCATGCATTACCACCAGTTTCGGATTAGAGATGCGAATCTGTTCAAGAATTGCCTGCATACGAACCTCGTAGACATGCTCCTGGTATGCTGTACGACTTTTAAGGAAATCCATACCCTTCAAATTCAGCCAGCTATAGTACCAGGCATGACTATGGGCAGGTAAGGGGTATAATCGGAGCAAAGCCTCATTATTCGCACCAGTAGCTAACGAATAGCGCTGATACTCCAAGCAAGTCTCAGCATCGCTAATTGGTTGATTAGTGTATCCATGTACCAGGGAGATGATACCTTTCCATTCCCCTCGCTGGACGGCATTGGGGCCAAATCGATAATCATATAAGTTGGCGAAAGTATCAGCTCTGGAGCGCTGTGGGATAAATCGTACTTGTTTGTAGAGTGCCCTTAGATCACATAGCGTCGGACTGTTTTCTTCAGTTTGAGCCTCCCTGAAATAAGTTAGTTTGTCGGCAACTTCTTCTGGCATATCACCGCTGGGCTCTTCATGGTTGATAAACCATAAGGGTGCTTCCCAGGATCCATAGCCATAAAAGTTCTCAATCCAATGGCTCAGAGCTGTTTCAGAGATTAACGAACTAGACATTAAGTTAATCTAGGACAATTATGGAAGTATACCCAAATAGTACCATCAAAGTATTCAAACCCACTTCGCCTTCAAGTCTTTGTACTTAGTTCTTCCAATAGGGAGAAGATCACCACTTTTTAGTACAACTGTATACTTGCTTCCGGATGACACCTTAATTTCTTTTATCTCATCATTCTTTACCAAATATGATTTGTGGATGCGTTCGAATGTATGTGACAATAGCAGCTCCAGCTTTTCCAGTGACTTGTCATGTAGCTCTGTTGTCCCGTCAGTCAGGTAGAGCTCGGTATAAGAACCGGCTCCTTTTACATAGCGTAGATCTGCAATAGGTATAAGCTGTATTCTGCCTCTTTTCTTAATAGCCAAAAGCTTCGCCTGATCGTTTTCTGATTTTTCTTTGGTAAACACACGATTAAAAGCCTGTTCCAACCGGTCTTGATTGAAAGGCTTTGGCACAAAATCTAAAACGCCATATTCAAAAGCAGCCAGTGCCTGGTCTTTGTTGGCAGAAATGATAATGGTGTGAAATGATTCAGCAACCGCCGTGCTGAGCAGGTCAAAACCATCGCCTCCGTTGAGATTCAGATCAAGCAAAACAAGATCTAGGGTGTTGTTTTCAATGAACGCCAATGCCTCATTGAGTGTATTAATGTGGGTGAGAGATTGTAGCGAATTACCAAAAAGATCACGCGTCATTCGCTCTATGCGCTTGGCAATTCTAGATTCATCTTCAACGATTAAAATGTTCATTCTCTTTAGCGCTACTTTATCATGTTAAAATTAGGTACGTCACATTGAGTTTATCGAAATGTGATTATAATGATTTCGACACATGACAAAGTAGCTTTAATAATATATTTTTAGCATGTTTCTCCAACCGTGATCTGCTTGCTCCGACGTAAGATCCCATTTAGTACCATAGCTTTCAGTCAACCGAGCCTTGATGTATTTCAGGCCAGTACCTTCCTCTCTGGTGTTTTTTCCTTGCTCAATACGAGCAGCAAATGTTAGAAAGGTGTAACGCTTGTACTCTCGGGTCGATTCAAAAATCAGTTTAAATTGGATGCTGTTGTCTTCCAAAGGAAGGCTGTGCGTAATTCCGTTTTCTAAAAGTGTATGAAGAACAGCAGGTGGTATTTTTTCCTCCGGATCAATCCCTTCTTCTTCCAGCGAATAGTCTATTTCCTTTCGATATTCCATGATCTCCAGATGTGTACGACAAAGGGCTATTTCTTGAGAAATAGGGATCAAGGTTTCTTTTTCAATCTTATTGAAAAGGTCAAACTCTTTAGCTAATGCTTCAATGAATTGAACACCTTTTTTTGGAGATTCTTCCACCCAATCTATCAGAGAAGTGAGGGTATTCATCAGGAAATGAGGCTGAATGTTCTTCTTTAAGAGTTCCAATCGTAGGCGTGTGGATTGAACTAATGTGTTTTCATAGGCCAATCGCTGGTCTTTGATGTTAAGGGCTAATAGATACAACATACCTAGAAGAATGAGTCCCAACCCAGTGTACATACTAATGACAAATCCAGAGGCAAGAAACACCACAACTGACAAAAGTAAAGTCACTAGAACAAGACGTGCTCCCCTTGCATTTTTATAAGCACCGTATGCTACTATGCCAAAGGAGAAAATCCACATACTCAGTACCATGCCTATGGTTTTATAATTAAATGCATGATCACTTATAATCCATAAGAAAATGAGTACTACCGCGTATACAATTAATGACAATCTTCGTCTGGAATAGGGGAATTGTATGGAGAAGTAGTAGGGAATCAAAAACGAAATACCCAACAAAAACGAGTTAATAATATGCAATCTAATGACGTGGACACGGTAATGTATGGAGATATAATCTTGACTAAATACGGTTATTACTAAAGCAAAAATGAAAAAGCAGCAAACACTAAAAATAAGTGTAGGATATTCTTTTTTGTTATTTAGAAAGAGAAAGAGAAAATAGATGGATACGATAAGAAATGTTCCAGCAAAGACATGCATGTAAGAAGTTTTAATGAGCATATCGGTAAACAGATCCTCATAATCAGCGATCTCCAATTCATATAATCCTACATGATCAGGAAAATAGTAATTACTCAATCGCAAAGCCATCACATGTTCACCTTCCGTAGCTAGATGCGTAGGTATACTATAGGTAACCCATAACTCACCCTCAGGAGGAAGCTCGGCTTCTTGTCCAGGGTTCCCATTTTTCCCAATCAACACCCCATCCCAAAAGATCTCGTATTCTCCATAGGCATCTATTTGAAGGCCGTAGGGTCTGAGTTCCTCTGGAGATTTCAAAATATCAATCCGGGTTCGGGACCAGAAAATCTGCCCCTCCGGAATGCGTTTTATCCTTCTTTCCCAATTGCTATCATTAAAGACCTTCTTCGCCCACGTTGGGTTATCACCAATCTGAAATACCGTACGTTGTTCCTTGAAAACTTCAGGCGTTTGCCCACAGGAAGTGGACAGCATTAAAATGCCTATCAATAGTAAGGATGAGAGAGATCTCAAATTCAATTTCATAGCGTGGTTTAGACACGTAAATTAACTGTATAAAAATGGTTTTGAAGGTGGGAAATGAGCAGTTCATTCAGACATAGAGCAGTTGGCAAGTTAAGCGGTGGTGAATCACAACTTACCCTAGAAGTTTGGAGTACAACCATCAAAAAAACCAACACTATGAACAGCACTTTAGCTAAACGCCTCGAGGAAGTGAACAACCATTATCGAGGAGTTAAGATCGCAATAATGCTACTAGCAGCGAGTTTGATAACAATGCAAATGGTCTATGCTCAAGAAAAGGCAGAAAGCGACCCTGGTGAACCAGCGGTTACGTTAGGCCAAATAGCTACACTTCATTCGAAAGTGTTGGACAAAACAATTCCACTATCCATCCATTTACCAGCCAACTATGATGGTTCCAAAAAGACCTATCCCGTTCTGTATATGTTGGGTTCAGATTATCGCGCCAGGTTCGCTATGTTGGCTTCTACATTAGACTACATGGGCGAGGAACAAATTCCTGAGATGATCCTCATTGGCATAGACTTACCCGAAGGAAATCGTATGTTGTTACCAACAAGGGATCAAGACACAACCATCCCGGATGGTTATATCAACTTCTTTGAGACAGAGCTGATACCGTATGTGGATAAAACCTATCGGACGGCTCCATTTCGGGTGCTTTTTGGAGGCTCTAACAGTGGTTTTTTCACTATTTACACACTGCTCAACCACCCGCTTCTGTTTAATGGCTATTTCGCAAGCAGTCCGTCCCTTAGTAACATACCGTCAGCGCTTCAACAAAAGATAAAATCAGGTCCATTACAAACACTTACGGAAAACAGATTTCTACACATCATTTACAGCGACAATGAAGGATTAACAAATCACGTGTCTGAATTCATTCGTGTTTTAACAGATCATAAACCGGAGCATCTTATCTATACAGTGGATGAATTGGTAAACCAGGGTCATGTACCAGCGATGGATTTCACACAGTTTCTTCTGATGTTATATCCTGATTTCAAACCTTTCAATCCACGCGAAAAGTTGGAATCGCTGGATAAAGTAACACAGCATTTCGATGCACTATCAGAACGATACGGGTATAAAATTCAGCCACCTATCTCGTTCCTATTTGACCTTGGTTTTCACACGATAAGAAGCAAGAATCTAATAGCCGCAGAGGAAATCTTTCAATATGCCTTAGAGGTATATCCTGAAGGAAAGGAATCTTATCTCGGCATGGGGCTTTTACGCAGAGCTCAAGGCCAGCTTGACAGTGCTAAGGTCATGTTTGAAAAAGCACTGACCATAGACCCTGATTATTCACTTGCTAAAAGGTGGCTACAAAGACTCGAGCAATAAAATCTGGCTTTACTAATCAAATAATAACTAATGAAAAACAGTATATCGATATTCTTCTTCCTCATTCTTTTCCAATCCTGTACAGAAAAATCGAATGAAAATGCTACAGCAGAACGAATAAAAAGTGTGGAAACAGGTCTCACAACTTGGGTTCACATAGAAGGTGACTCCACATGGTCTATAGAAGAACGCATGGAGCACTACGGAATTCCAGGCGTGAGTATCGCAGTGATAGATAACTATGAAGTCGCGTGGACAGAAGCCTACGGTGTGATGGATCTGGAAAGTCGAACTCCGGTAACCACACAAACACTTTTTCAGGCAGCAGCAACCAGCATGCCGGTAACAGCCTACGGCGCATTGAGGCTTGCAAAAGAAAATGATTTAGACCTAGATGAAAACATTAATAGTTACTTAACGTCCTGGAAATTCCCGGAAATTGAATTTACCAAAGAAGAGAAAGTGACCATTCGAAATCTTTTAAATCACTCTGCTGGAATACATCCGCGTGGAACAGGGTCATATACCACTGATGCAATAACTCCATCCCTTGTAGAGATTCTGAACGGGACTCCTCCAGCGTCAAACGAGCCCATTACTGTAAATAAAGAGCCTGGCGAAAGTGTTCGTTTTGCATACGCTAGTTATGTACCCATTCAGCAAATGATGAAGGACGTAGCGGGAAAAACTTTCCCGGAAATTATGCAAGAACACGTTTTGCAACCTTTAGAAATGAACAGCAGCACGTTTAATCAAACGCTTACGGCAGAGCAATTGGAGAAGGTAGCTACAGGTTATTTACAAGATGGTTCTATTGTAAAAGGCGGAAGACATATCTATCCTGCCATGGCTTCAAATGGATTATGGACCACTGCCGGGGACTATGCAAAATTTATCGCCCACGTACAGCAATCAAAAAAGCTGACGGCATCAATGGGTAAACCCTATGGAGTGAATGATTCCGGGTGGTCATTTACGCTCGGGTTAGGCTTTCAGCTTTTAAATAGAAACGGTGAAATCTACTTCAGGCATCATGGATGGAATAGAGGTTTTTATGCTGAGATAGCGGCCCATAGAGACAAAGGCTATGGCGTGGTGGTGCTTACAAACTCCACTTTTCCCGCATTTAATGCTGAAGTGATGCGCGCTGTAGCCCTGGTGTATGATTGGAGTAATTATGTTCCGGTACACCAAAAGATGGAAATTGAACAGTCGCATGCCGATGAAATTACCGGGAGGTACCAATCCGACGAGGTGATTGTGGAAGTCTATCAAAAGGACAATCAGTTGTTTTACAAAAACATACTTAGTGAAGAGGGAGTGGAGCTCATTAAAGTATCAGATAGCCTTTTCGTTCGGAGAAATTCCAGTCGATTTATTCAGTTTAAACCCGATGCTGAAAATGGAGCAATCAGTTTACAGTATCTGAATCGAAACGATGGGACAATGATTTCATCCTTAGCTAAAGTCGGCAATGATCAAAAGAGTCCGGTGGAATTTCTTCTTGAAGGTGATTTTGAAAATGCGCTTACAGCCTTTAAGAATTTGAAGGAGCTTGATCCTACTCATCCGATGGCTTCTGAATACTATATAAATGATGTTGGTTTTGACTTTTACCATTCGGATAGAATGACATTATCACTAAACACGTTCAAAGTGAATATGGCGCTCTATCCCGATAGCTACAAGGTATATGATAGTTATGCAGAAGCCTGTATGAAAGCCGGAAAGACTGATCTGGCCATTGCAAACTACACTAAATCACTTCAGCTGAATCCTCAAAACAATGGTGCGAGGCATCACCTCACCGAATTGCAAAAAAGCGAATGAAACGACCTTTCATCCAATGTTACTTTTTGAGCAGGGGATGACCAAAGAAAAGAACATGAAAACAACAAAATGCTTCATAATGATATTGACAATGTCGCTTCATAGCCTCTTTGCTCAAGAAAACACGGACGAAAATTTCACCTTCCCGCTTTTGGAAGGTCCTTATATGGGGCAAAAGCCGCCGGGCATGGTGGCAGAACCCTTTGCGCCGGGGATTGTCTCCATTGATGGAAGGTTTGAAGGTACCGTTTCGTTTTCGCCGGATTTGAAGGAAATGTATTTTGCGGCTGATAATGAAGACGAAGAAGCATCTATCTATTTCTCAAGGTTCGAAGAGGATCAATGGACTCCCATTAAAAAGGCAAATTTTACCAATGGAGCGAAAAAGGAAGAATTCCACCCATTTGTTAGCCCTGATGGCAAAAGGATCTATTTCACAGCTATGGACTCGGCTTTTTTCGATGAGAAAATATGGTATGCAGACCGAATAGGAGATTCCTGGAGCGATGCAGTGCTACTCGATTCGCCCATAAATGATGACCTGGTGTTTTTCCCCAATCAGGCCAAAAATGGTGACCTGTATTATTTCAACCTGTCAAAGTTCGGAACATATTATGCCCCGAATGAAAACGGCGAGTTTCCGGAAGTACAGGAAGTTGCGGTCGAGCCTGGTCATCATGCTTTCATTTCCCCTTCTCAGGATTACTTGATATTAACCGCTCGAAACGAAGAAGAAGGGAGAAAGGATAATGACATGTATGTGTATTTCAAAAAGAATGACGGAACGTGGACAAAACCCTTAAATCTTGGAAGTACCATAAACACCAGTTTGAATGAAAAAGCGCCAAGGATCACTCCGGATGGCAAGTATTTGTTTTTTGGAAGGGATGAAAGAGACATAGAACCCGGACTGGGCAATATTTATTGGGTGAGCACCGAAGTGATTGAAAAAATAAGACCGAAGAATTACCTGAGCGATTTTGATTTCCCGATCTTAGAAGGACCTTACATGGGGCAGGAGCCCCCCGGCATGGTGGCAGAACCTTTTGCGCCGGGGATTATCTCAAGAGAAGGTTGGGAGCTGGAAGGGGTCTTTGCACCCGGCATGAAGGAATTTTATTTCACCATTGATCGTGGCGAATACACAAACTATAACCCTGACAATTTCCATCCTACTGTTGTTGGTTTCAGGCAAGAAAATAATGTTTGGATAAAATACATAGAATTTCCACGTCGAGGCGAAATCACCTTTTCACCTAATGGCTCACGCATGCACATGGCTAAAGGATACAAAGACCGAATAGGAGATAGCTGGTCGGAGCGTAAGAGCCTTGGGACCATGTTTGATAGAGAGGACTGGGGTATTATGCGGCTATCAGCCTCAGCAAATGGCACCTATGTATTTGATGATTATAAAAACAATGATGCAATCCGTATCTCAATAGTAAAAAATGGTATTCGTCAAGAACCTGTCAAAATGAGTACTGTAGTTAACTCAGGTAAAAAAACTGCTCACCCGTTCATTGCACCAGATGAAAGTTACCTCATTTGGGATAGTGAACGGGAAGGAGGTTTTGGAGATTCAGATCTATACATCAGTTTCAAACAAAAGGATGGTTCATGGGGTCCAGCCATCAATATGGGTGATAAAGTCAATTCAGCTAAGGACGACTTCTTTGCTAGTGTAACTCCAGATGGAAAATACATACTCTTCAATAGAGTCATTGATGATGGTGATAATATAGATATCTACTGGATAGATGCCCTAATCATAGAGACCTTTAGGATTAAAGAACCCTAGCATAGGGAGGCAGACTGCAAATGCCGATCGGAATAATACGTTAGCTTTATTGAAAAGCATCACTGAAATACTTTGAGTTAAATTCACTTCGATTTACTCAACTTATTTTCACGTTTATGAAGAAACAGTTCATGTTCTTTTTGGTAGCCGTGTTTGCCATTTTTTTAGGTAGCCAGCTTACTGAAGCCGTTCTTTTGGTTCCGTACTGGCAATCACTGTCAGCAGCGGACTTTTACAGCTACTATCAAGCGTTCGGACCCACAATCGGTCAATTTTATACCATTCTGACCATTATAGCTGCGGTGATTCCGATTGGTGTGTCGGTTTATTTGGGGCGTATCAAAGCGCCCGGTTTTCGTCTTGCTCTTACATCCGCAGTATTGGCCGTGCTGTTTGTTGCTTGCTTTTATGTCTACTTCAAGGGTACCAATGCGTTGTTTTATCAATCTGCATTTTCTACAGCAGAGTTAAAAAGCGAATTGATTGTCTGGAGTCAGTGGCACTGGGGCAGGGTAGGCCTGGAATGCTTTTCACTGCTTTTTCTCATTTTAGCACTAACGAAGAGGAATTGACTCGATAAAGTGCTCATATTAGGGATTGCTTATTTGTATCAACGAAATACGGCACATTATTTCCTACCAATATTAAACGGATGACCAGTTCATTCTTTTGCACCCGTGAAGAATCAGAAAATCTCCATACCCAAGTCTGCAATGTGGGCTATGAGATAAGGACAGGTCTTGTATTAGAATAAAACTCAGTGTTTAACTTCTTGCTATATTAGAAAGAATTAACACCCATATGGAGAAGTATAAAAATGCACATAAGTGGCTATTGATTCCTCTAGCCATCGCTTTGATAGGATTCTTCCCTTCCTATTTTTCAAAATTTACGAGTGCTAAATTTGGACATCACATTCATGCTTTATCTGCCTTGATTTGGTATGCATTTGTGATTTATCAGCCTTACCTGATTTCGAAAAAGTCAATTTCAAAACATAAAAGGTATGGACTGCTAGGGATTTTTCTGACGGGTATGGTGGTTGCCTCTGGCTTAGCGATGATCCCGGGCAATATATCAGGGGCTGTGGCGCAACAGGCCAGTGGACAGGTTTCACCCATTGCTCCGCCGTTTTTCTTGTATGGAGTTTCTTTATTTGATCTGGTTGCTATTATTGGATTTGGTACAAGTGTGATTATCGCCATGATCAAGTCAAAGCAAATTGACGATCATGCAATCTGGATGATTTCTACCGTTTTCTGGTCGCTAATGCCCGCCTTTGCCCGGATGGCCCTGATTCCCATGTTCATGCTGAATCAAGTAACTCATTTTGCCAACCTGGCCATGATCACTACTGTTCCTATATTATTGGCAATAATTATTGTCATGATAAAACTAAAAAAGGCTCATATAGCCTTAATTGCTGCGGGCATTGTCAACCTGTTGTCTTTTGCCATTATCCCATTAGGTAAAGCTGATTGGTGGGTGGAGTTTACGAAACAATTTTTTGTTTATTGAATTTTGATCTAGACTCAGGTTAGTCTGGACGGGAAAGAAGATCCTACGGGATACTGGTCAAGTGAGGGAAAATGTACGATTTAGTGCTCATTGCGAACCTCAATTTGAATATTATAAGCATTTTGCCTTATTATTACACCAATAGTATGATGTTCTAAGTATATTTGAATATGGCAACAGTTAGAAAAACAATAACTATTACTGATCAGCAAGATAAATGGATTAAAGCCCAGATAGCTGCTGGAGAATTCACAAATGATAGTGAATATCTGCGTCATCTTGTACGACAAGATCAGTCGAAAAATACCAAATATTCATCTTTGAAAACTGCTATTACAAAAGGACTTGAAAGCGGAATAAGTGACAGCACTATCCCTGATATTATGAAAAAGGTAGAGGATAGAATGAAAGCGGATGGGGGCTTATAAAATTTCAAAGGAATGCGAGATCGATATTTCAGAAATATATGAATATGGAATTGAGAAATTCGGATTAAAACAAGCACAAGAGTATTTGATTGGCCTCCATAATCTTTTTCAAACACTAACAGAAAATTCCGGTATAGGTACAGATGCATCTGAATTTTATCTAACGCTAAAGCGATTTGTGTACAAATCGCATATGGTGTTTTATCTTCAATCTGAATCGGGAATATTTATTGTAAGAACACTAAGTCAAAAGTATGGATTACGAACATCATTTGACATAATCATATCCAAAAAATGACATGCGTTTCACTACGGTGTTGGACTAGACGCCCCGATAATATAGCTTGGGTGAGAGGGGGACTGAGTGTTTAGTAATGGCTCTGAATAAAATAACGAACAGTAATTCTTGAAAGCCGTATTAAGGGTTTAGTCTTCAAAATCCTTATGATCAAAATCCCTATGCTCAAACTAATTAGTGCTATTTTATTTTTATGCGGTGCTTACATGCTTCATGCACAACCTGACTTTGACTATGCTGTAAGTGTTCCTTCCAAATCCTTACAAAGTCAAGAAAATATTCAGGTGTACTTACCTCAGTCATACCATGAAGGAAACAGAAATTATCCAGTATTGTACATTTTAGATGGGCAGTGGTTTTTCTTAAACGGAGTTGCCATCCAAGAGACACTACGCGGAGATGGTTTGCTCCCAGAAATGATTGTTGTTGGAATAGACTTCAAATCAAGGAGCTATCATGATAGTCTACATTTTAATCATTGGGATGCCTTGAGTACGTATATACAGGAAGAACTACCCGCTTATGTTGATCAGACTTACAGAACTACTGCTGAACGTATTGTCTTTGGTTGGGAAAACCCCTCGTTCATGGTAAGTGAGTTTCTTTTCAAGAAAGATCCGGTATTTACAGGTTTTATCCTATCAAATGGCGGTTACGTTAATCAGGAAATGCTGGAACAATTCAATAGGTATGAAGGAAAGCGACTTTACCTCTACATAGCCAATTCAAAAAAGGACATTTACACGATTGAATCTTCGGATGAACTGGAAGAGACATTAGCTGCTCAATCGGCGAAAAACCTCGAATGGACCTATGAATTATTTAATGAGGAAACACATGAATCACTTGCATATACTTCAATCTATCAGGGACTTAGGTTCTATTATCATAATTATAGTTCTAAGGTATTTAGCGGTACAAAGGAGTTTTATGATGAGGGTGGATTACCCGGGCTAAAGGCATACTTTAAAGCTCGAAGTGAGCGGTTTGGGATGGAGCCGGAAATTGATGCATCAACTAAAAACAGCCTAATTTGGCTAGCCTGGAAGCAAGATGATTTTTCATCTTTTCAGCTCTTCATGACCGAATTTAAAGATGTGCTATCTACTCCAAGGTATGCATCAGCCTACTGGCAAAATCGTTTTGGTCAATACTATCTGAAAAACAATGATGCAGCAAACGCCATTGAGTATTTCAATAATGGAATCAAACAGTACCCGGATCCAGAGTATCTTCCTGTCATGCATGCAGGTCTTGGAAATGCTTATGCTTTGGTCCGTAATACATCTAAAGCCAGAGTTCATTACAAACAGGCCATCAGGCTTGCCAAAGCAAACAATAATGATGAACAGCGAAAAGATTATGAAAAGCAACTAAAAAGTCTAAAATAACTACTGTTCTAGTGCTATGTGCTATCACTTAGTGTGCTGGTTAATAAAAGCCCTGCCTGTCAGATTCGGTTCGGTGGGATTAATAGTTTGTGGCGGACGGCCAGTCTTGGTCTCACATCAATTAAACATCATCACATCATTTCTTGGCTATAACGAATACTCTTTTAGGTAGGTACTTTTTTATTCAATGGCTTTATCATCTATGGGACCTACTCAGTTACTTTAATTAGCGTTTCAACAAAGTTTCTTCCCTCACTTCTAAAGTTAATAATATATGTTCCAGGTGCGAAACTTGAAAAATCAATCCTTTTCTTACTGTTAGCATTAACCTCAATATCAGCCATCAGCTCGCCCGAAATGGAGTTTAAGGACAAAATACCCCTCTTATTTGTTTGATTTTGAAAATTTAAATGATTGATAACAGGGTTTGGATATATTATAAAAGGATTCCTCTGATGATCTACTGCTTCTAGAATGATTAGCGGATCAGAATATTCTGAATAGCAATCATCAGAATAAGACCTGGCGATGTATTCAACGCTCCGATCGAATTCAATCACGCTTGCAGAATAATTAGAAACAATTCGACCATTGACAGTCCATTCATGATCATAGCCGGTTCTTGTAGATCTAATACTGTCATTTTCTAGATATAAATCAGGTGCCGTTGTAGGTACATAAGAGATTATCAGCGGTTCTGCTATTGCCACCGGATTTTCTAAACACTCTTGATCAGCCAACATCGTTAAAGATATAAGTCTACCGTCATAAGATTCATCCAGTTCGATAGACTCTTGGCTAGAAAATTCAATTCCATCTACATACCATGTGAAAATAGGATTCACACCGCCAAGTTCAAATGTTGCTGATAAGATTGCCAATTCATTGGGGCAGTAATCAGGTTGTCCATTTATACTTACTGAAGGTACTCCATCTAGGATTGATTCTATTTGAATTGGTTGAGTAATGAGATAATCAGCATTTGCACACATGATGGTGTTGGTTATTTCAGCACGTATTACATCATTGTTTTTCGGGAAAAATATAAAATCATTGCTTGTTGAATCAATTCTTTCATTATTAACGATCCAAACTATTTTTGACTCTTCTGACAATCCAATTCCAATCAATTGATATTTAGCTGATTCCCCTTCGCAAACCATTAGGGGTCCATCGATTTCTAAAGCAGGTTCTATTGAAGTATATATTTCAATTTCCGAAGGTGCCGAAACTTCACTTTGATTTTCTGAATTGACTCCCTGAACAGAAAGCTGCGCCATTCCTTCATAAGTGTTGCTCCATACTATGTCCACAAATCGACTCCCGTTGGCTAAAATTGTTCCTGCCTCTTCAGGAGTAAGCGTCCATATGTATTGATCTACGTTTTCAATCTCTTCTGTAAAATACTTTTCCATAGAGGAGGAGCAGACAATGTTGGGGCCGTTTGGTTTTTGAGGTCTCACCACCTGACCTGAATTCACTTCCTGAATAACGAAGACTGAATCAACGAAATTTTTAGCATCAGAGGCATAAACATATACATATCCAGATCTTGTAGAAGTTGCTTCATCCACAGTGATAATTACATTTTGATCATCTAATCCCACTGTATCATTCTGTATACTTATCCACTCATTAGAGTTTCTAATAAGCCAATCCATTTCATCGTTTCCAATATTTGTTATTGCAAAAGAATCGGTATTAAATGCATACAATGTATCAGGCTCAACTCGCAGGATAGGTTCTTTAAGTTCATAATGAGCCTGCACTCTCATTGGTTCAAATATTTCTAATGTTAGCGTGTCCTCCGAGATTGAACTATCCTCATAAATCCAGCCACTAAATTCATATTTTCCAATCGATTTTTCTGGCACGATTGATAGTTGAGATCCAGGATCAAAATACCTTACGATGTTACCTCTTCCATCTCGCCTGGAATGGTTATCATCCAGATCTAACCTGTAGTATGGTTTAATATTGTTAGAAGGTTTTCCATCAAAGAAGCTAAAAATCTCAACAGATGGGGAATAGTTTCGAGAGAAATAATACTCAATTTCTAAAACTAAAGAATCAATTGTAATGCCAGCATCAGAGCTGAATCGTTCTTTTTCAAGAATCAGATCAGCAATCATAGCAGGTTGATAAAATATCGAAATATTGTCACTATTAATTGCTATGTTATTTCTGGAGAGTAAAAATTTAATCAGTTGTGGGTCAAAATTGGATTCCAATTTTTCAGTAGTCTCGGAATATGAGAAATATCTGAAATCCCAGCTGATTGGATTCGCATTATTTGTGGCTTGATTATTTATTAGATAAGTCCTTCCCTCATTAGTAATAAGAGAATTCATTGGATAATTTATTCTTATATCCATATAATCATTAATGTCTTCAGCGGCGGCATTGGAAGCCTTTAGATAGGTTACGTTAATATCCTTGATTCGAATATTATCCTCAACAACGGAGAATAATCCGGTATAATATGGATTAAAAATTACTTCCCCGTCTTCATTTAGCTGTGCTAAAAGTTCATCATTCAGAGATAATACTTTTCGTGACTCCAGAATTTTGGAATTTAGCCCGTTTTGAAACTCTTCATAAATAATATTGGCTAGTCTTGCCAATTCGTCATCATAGATGGCGCGTAAGGCATTGAAGTCCTCTACACTTAAATTGAATGAGCCATTCGACTGATCTACTAATTCAATAATTTTTTCAAAAAATGATGGTATTTCAAAAAGATTCCCTACTGAATATTTTTCCAGGAATCGATATTCATAAGATTTGATCAAATAATAGTGATATTTTAATAGACGGTTTTTTGATAGCTGGAGTAAATCTTGCAAATACACTAACACCGACTCATCAAGTGACAGTATGTTTTCTGAAATTTGTGTCGAATAGATGTCTATCGCATTGATTCTTTTGGGAATAATAGTAGCTAAAGTTACTATTTGCTGGTTCACTGATATGATGCTTTCCGTAACTTCAACCTGTTTGCTTTGTAAAGAGCTTATTCTATCTACAAGTGCTTTTAAGTTAGGATCATTTGCTCTTAAATTACTTAGGATGTTACCGTACTCATTCTTCGGTATGTTAACGATCTGCTTATAATCTTTTAAGAATTTTTGAGATTGCTCAACTAACGGTTTCCCCAATTCGTTATAGTTGTCTTTGATTTGCTTGATGTACTCTTTGTCAAGTGATATTTCATCTAAATCAATTTGATCAATAAAATCTCCGAACTTATTTCTGGCTTTTGCCAGGTTGCTATTTTTGTCTCTGAACGCTTTTGATATCGTAGTTACTCCATCAATAATTGTATCTATATCTGTAAGTTTTCGATCTTCGCTATACTCAACCTCAGCAATAAAATTAATGGCAGTTCCTACGGCAGCAAATGCTGGTTGACCAGGGACTGGAAGTATTTGAAGTACAGAACCTATTGCTTTCCAAAAACCCCTTTTACGTCTTTTTCTTCTTCTTCGATTGACTTCATTCTGAGCTCTTCTTTTTAATTCTATTTCATAAGATATAAGTTGATTACGAGTAGTATTTAATTGATTTGCAATACGTTCACTTTTTAAGTTGAGTTGGTCAAGCTGCTGTCTAAATGACTTAATACTATTTCTATCTATCCTAATTTGATTTTTTTCAAAATCTCTGGCTGTTTCCAGGGCATTAATCTTTTCCTCGATTGAGGCATTTGCATTTAGAATCCAATAATTCAGATAGTATACATTTATATAGTTGTCGACCTCTTCCTCAAAAAGGGACAAGCTGGCCTCAAAAGAAAGCCTTGGTACCCAGCCTGGCGGATTACCGAAATAATCACGATTGGTCTCAATCCGAAAGAGAAGCTCCTCTAAATCGTTCTTGTTTAAAATTAAATCCTGATCCAAATTCACATCATTTGATCGTGCATAATTGATATAGGTATCTATGTATGCTTGATACTTCTTTAGATAAGGGATCATCAAATCATACCTCCCCAAGAGATAAAGATCATCTGCATAATTTATGGCTGTATTCACATGGATAGCATCAAACCAGGTTTCATGATCAAAATACTCACGAAACCCTGATGGAAACCTTATTTGACTTGTCCCATTGGCAGGAAGATTAGTTCTCGTAGTATCATACGCACACAGCAGACCATACGAACTGGGACATTCAACATCATCAAAAAACTGAAGCCTCGAAAACTGACCAAAGATTCCATTTACAATCGTATTAACAAAAAAATCAACTTTACCAAATCTTTGAGCAGTGGTGTCATTGTTTAAGTCAAATGTTGGTGTAAGGTCAATGTAATTACGCTGATCCAGATATAAGGTGTCTATCTTAAAATTCAGATGCGCTCCCGGTATTTTAATCTCAGTGCCGTCCATTGTAAGCTTTTCAGCGTAGACAACCAACTCGTCAATGTCTTCTCTTCCGTTTAATGCGCTGTATAATTTGGTAGGATGCCCTTGCTGGAAATTAAGCTCTTTGCCAATAATGATAACTTTTTTTATATCTCTTTCTGCACCATTAAAATATTTTGTTCCTATTGATGATTCATTATAAATGAGATATTCTTTATCATATGATGGAGGAACTTCATTTAGGTTTTGGAATTCAACCAAATCATATTCGCCAGGCAAGTTGGGAAATTGCTCAATATATGTCACTGCAAAGGTGGAATCACCATTTTCATCTATTGCATAGAACTCTAATTCAATATCTTCAACATCACTTACAGAGGCTGAATATTCAAACAATCCATGACTCATGGAATCATAAACTCCCTGCACCATTCCGTCTACATTAAATTGGAGATACCCCGAGCTTTGACCGAATATTTTTACTCCTCTTATTCTATTTTCAGAGAGTGATTTTTTATACACCTGAAATCGAATAGTATCTCCATTGTGCATACTGTAAAGCAAGTCAGGTACTTGTTCAATTTCATATTGTTTGATATTCGGCAGTTCAATTGTAACGTTAACAGTATTGTTAGACAGAGATGGTAATAATTGCTGGTCCAAGACTGTAATGTTGAACGCGTCAGTTGTAGGATTAGAAGGAGGTAAGTATACCAGGTCACTTACTCTAACTGTATCCTTTATATAGATTGTTTTATTTGCAATCCCAACAAGCTGACCTTTGAGTGGCAGTGATTCAATACGGACCCATTCAAAATCTGGAAGTTCATCTTGAAAATCAAATAATGACTGATTAAAAGCGAAGATTTCATCACTTCTTACAGTAATATCGAGATCCTGTATACTTGGGTGCTCGTTTCTTTCATAAACATAAATACGACCAAGCAAAAAATCTGACTCAAATTGATCTTGTACGGTAACAAATAAATTCTGAGCATTGAAATCTACTGAGTAAGGAAAACATCCAAAACAATCATCGCCGTAGGGAATCACATTATAAGCTTGGTATGAATTAATATCGTTTGGATCATAGTGAATAGTTATGGACTCAAATGTACCTGTAGCAATCACCTTTTCATGAACAGATCCTCGTGTACCACTTATTCCAGTCGCTGCTGGAATTATCGTGTTTTGAAAAATTCTATATGTATTTCCGTCCCTTTGCGTGTAGATGATATCATCGTATATTTTAAATCCCCACCCGCCATTAATTCCGTTATACTGAACAACAGTGGAGCCATTCAGTAAATCATATACATTAAGTGCCGAGCTAGATGACAGAATTAATTTATTGTCATAAAACCCCATACCATCAAGCCCTCCCCATAAGCCCCCAAAAGAATTATCTGGTCCAAAGAATGAGTAGAGTAACACCCAGTTTCCAACGTCTACATATACTCGTACTATATTATCCGACTTAATGGCCAGGTAATCTCCATCCATTTTCAAAACGCTTCCAAAATAACCATCTGTCGAACCTTTCGTAATTGTTTGGTTATGTTGCCATTCATTTAAAGCATCCTTTTTAAAAATATATACTTCAGCCCCATTCATTCCTACGGCTATCTTACCATCCGAATAAGTTACGCCTGTTGCAAAACCAGAAGTGAAATGATGTATGGTATCTGCCAACCAATTGTTTCCAATTTTCTGATATTCTACGAGTTTGAGTCCATCCTCAAAATCACCAGTCAGAACAATTCCACTATCGTGGGTGGTGACATTAAAATCATAGATATCATCAAATCTTCCAAGTTCCAGTGTATCAGAAGGAAAGTAAATCTGTGAGCTGGCATAATTAGCGAAAATTAATGCTAATAATAGGGTGGTAATTTTGAGCTGCATGATTAGTGGTATTAGGTGAAGTACATAAAGATCGTTGATTTTTCTTTGAAATACATACCCACAAATGGGTATTTTATATGAAAAACACGTCGTTTAGAACTTTAAGAAGAAAAATTAGTACTATAAAACGCCCAACGTTGTTAGCAAATAAAGTGGATGATAAGGATACTTAATCGCTTATGGCACTCAATGTAGCCCTGCCTGTCAGGAGACAGGTTCGGTTCGAGTCCCGATAGTTATCGGGAGGGTTAATAGTTTGGGACGTCCCGTCTAGTCAGATATCATTACCCGATTCTATTATTACAATCCAATTTTTTATCAGAAACATACTACCGTCATTTGAAAATTACCTAAAAAAGGGGATTGATTCGACAGATATAAAGAGATAGCTTTATATAAATATCGGTAGCATTCATTCTATTTAGTTAAAGTATGAAGTTGCGTTGGGCATTAAAACTCATACCAATATGAATATATCACGTCGATCCCGCGAGTTGAAAATGATGATTCATCTGATTTCCATGTACATCTTTTCAGTACCTATTACCACCCACATCCTTAAGCTTGCACTGGGTGAAACTTTTATCATCAATGGCTATTCGTTTACTAGGTTTGACAGCCTCCTGTTGATTTTTATAATTCTGGTAATTGTCAGCACTAATATTTATTCCATTGTTACGGACAAGCAGCATAAGCTAACCATGCTAATTACAGGTAGCTTTTTATCAGCAGTCACCATGATCCAATTGGTTGTTCTACTTTTTAATGTGGAAATGATTGTATTTGGAGATATATGGGATCCGGTAGTTTCCGTAGTTGAAGTCTGTATAACCGGATCCTTTAGCGTTCTTTTACTCTTGTCAGCAGCTTATTTTCATCCAGGAAAAAGCGTGGAATCATTGAAGTCTGACAAAGAAATTAAATTCTCTTTTAGTTTCCTCACGATCCTCAATTACATCAATAAACTGGATCAACGGATAGCTTTTTTATTGGGTATTATATTCAGTCTAGCTTTATCTATTCCGTTATGTGCTATGTTTTATTTATTAGGCAATGTACTGCTCAATGAATTTATAATGGATCCTCAGCGTATGAAACTTTTAGGATGGATAGGTATAGTTGGTATGCAGGGAAGTATCATAAGTATGTTATTGAATCTGCGGAGGTTTGAAAAAGTAGCCAAGAGTCAGGATAACTTAAGCCTGTTTATCAATGCATTAGTTAGGCCATTTATTGGATTGTCTTTTGCCCATTTGTCCTTTTTCATGCTTGAATCTGGACTCATGCAAGATGTAAAGCTTATAAATGGAAATTCTTTTTCTGATGGCCAACTCATCTATTCATTCAATTATCATGTAAGCATAGCGTTTATAGCTGGTTTTACCGAACGAATTGCACGGGTAATTCAACCGAAATCTAATACTCAAAAAACGATGGATACTTAAAAAAAGGTATCTCTGCGCTTTTAACTACTTAAATCATGAAGATCAAGAAGGAAATTTCATTTGGGGAAATATTAACTGCGGTTTCTATAATTATAACTGCTGTCACCTTATCGATTGGGTGGAAAAAAGAACGGCAAATACAGATTTCCAAAGAAGCCAATCGAATCAGAAACGTCAGTGTTGAAGCCTACTCAAAGGTGGAGGAGTGGAAAGACCTCAATTTACTATTCTTCGACCAAGCTGATGAATTAATCATGAATGTTAGCATCCAATATTCCGAAGATAGGGATGTGGTTTTGGCACGCGATAGGTATTGGAGAGGATTAATACAATTAAGAAATGCACTCGAAGAAAAAACCATTGATCAGGAATTGCGCTCGTATCATTTAGTCATGCTTAATAATGGATTGGATCAGGATAGTGTTTTCATTGGGTCTGTTGCTTATATAGATAAGCTCCTGGAGTTTCTATTTAAAAACTATATCAATGAAAGTCAGTATGAGTTACTTCAAGAAAGAGACGATAGCCCAATATATTCGGAAGTAATTGGTAACAAACTGAGAACCATCAATTATAAATACCAAACCAAAGTCATCGACTTGTTTAGATCAAGATCATTAAAGCTGAAAAAGCAGTTGCGTGAAATTGTATTAACTGATGACAATGAATTGCTGTAGATTATAGAATTAATCAGGACAAAATGTCTTCGTGCCTGCCTGCGGTAGGTAGGTTATCACTAAACGTGCCGGACTAGGCGTCCCCGTTAATATAGGCCTGCCGGCAGACAGGTTGGGTTCAGAGTCGGGTCTGAGATCTATTTTGATTACACTACTTCTGATACGCTATTTTAAGAATTTTCCATACAAAATCACCCATTTTGGTATTAACTACAACCTCATCCCCAACGGTTTTATTAAGCAGCGATTTAGCCATTGGGGAGTCCATAGATATATAATCTTTATTACCGATGAGCTCCTCGTAACCTACAATTCGAAATCGATTTTGAAAACCTTTCTCTTCGTTTTTAATTTCTACCCATGCACCAAACATCACTTTTCCTTCTTGATTTGGGTGGTAGTCAACAACTTTTAAGTTGTCAATACAGTCACATAGGTAGCGAATGCGATTATCAATTTCTCGAAGACGTTTTTTGTTGTAATGGTAATCGGCATTTTCTGAACGATCTCCCAAACTGGCGGCCCATGAAACCTTAGCGGTAATGTCCGGCCGTTCTACACGCCACAAGTGATCATGCTCATTCCGTAATTTCTGCATGCCTTCGGGAGTAATCAATTGCGAGCGGATGATTTTTGGAAGTGTTGATTCTGGAATTTTTCGCCTCATAATCAATGACCTTGTTTTGAAAACGTTCGCAAGTTAATATAATGATGGATCGTTTGTGAAGAACAATCAATAGATGTTATAATGTCCTGCACCTGCCTGGCCCGACCATAGCGACGAGGTTAATATAGCTTAGGTGAGAGGGGGATCGAGCGTTAAGAATCTATCCTGTGGATAGATTTAGTGAGAAGACAGGTTGGAGGGTGCCTATGACGGCAGGCAAGCACTCTTTTACTCATATACTTAAGGCATGCACACAACCCCTCGTGAATCTCACTGCGTTCGATTTGACATTCTGTCTGCCGGCAGGCAAGTTTAGCAGGGGGGAAGGAGAGAGGGAATGGTAAATGGGTACGTTCTTATAGTACTTTACAAATAGTGGATTGAATTATTAATCCATTACGTTCTAATTAATCTTCTTATTGTCATACAGTTAAGCAAAAAATACCTAAAAAAGGGTATTTGGTATTTTTCATTAATATCTTTTATTACTGTAAGCAAATCTCTAATCAACTAATTAAAAAAATGATTACTGATTCATTTGGTCGTTGGCTAATTGCAAGAATAAGAGATCCAAAGATTTCCGCTGTAGTTATTATTGGTTTTCTCTCATTAATACTTTCTGTAGCAACAGGATTTTTTTCTTTAGAAAGGTTTCTGTTTTTTGAAATATCAGTCAATCGTAATTTATTCATCTACACAAACTCTTTCCTTCATTTTGTACTGATCGTAATTGTGTTGTTTTGGCCTTTGCCTCAAAAAGTTATTTATAATGAGGTTAACCTTAACTATTTCAATTATCAAAAACACTTGACTTTTTTCAAGTCCAGTGATGATAAAGATGAGCAAATTTTTAATCAGGCTAATGATCGGGTATATATATACTTTAAATATTGGAAAAAAATATGGGCAGGTTGGCTTGGGTTATATATCGTTGTATTGGTTAATCAGCTTTTATTAGAGTCCCATATACCTTCAATCATTGAATACTCTCAATTTTTGGTTGGAACTTTTGAGAATTTTTTTAACAATCTAGCCTCCCTTTACTTCATTATTTGTTTCCTAGTTCTTTCTGAATTGTTTGGAAAGTCTGATTTTGAATTGCGCCATATAAATTTTCATCAATTGCTTTTGGTATTATTGGTTTTGACTTTCGTAGAGGTAACTATAAGATTTCTGTTTTCGCCAATGGTTAATGAATATTTCAACATTGATTTGTATTACATTTCTTACGGTCCTATAGATGATTTAAACTTATTTTTTTCAATTATAAGTGGCTTGATTGCAGTAATAGCAATTGCATTATTTACTGGTCGATTTGATAGTAAGCTTATTAACGCCCCACTGTTGATATTGATATTGCTTTATGCTTATGCGGGACTTCAAATATTTATTCGTGATTTTCATATAGATCCAAATGGATTTTTGATGATATGGGTCGTTAATACAGCGTTATTTTTAAAGACAATATTTTTATTATTTACAATCTGGTTAACAGAAACTAAACGTCTCTTTTTCTATTTCCTTGCTGTAAATAGAATTCATTTATACATCCGTGAGGAATGGTATAAAATCAAAGGTCTGTTCATAACAACAGAAAAAATTCAGCAGTATGATCTTACTGGTGAATGGGAAATTTTAGAGGAGTATCAAAGCGGCAGAACCAAGGGTGATGTTGTTCTCACTCAAGATGGCAATAAACTGAGTGGTGTTCTTATTTTGAACGATTGGATGCATACATCTGATGGTAAAGTCAATATTTTCACTATTGAAGAGCGGGTATTAGGAGAAATTATAGATGACAAGGTAAATATTGAGGGGATTGAAATGAAAGTAATATATGGAAAAATTGATAATTACAATCTGGATGCGTGGGAAGGAACAATTTTAAACAACGAAAATATTGTCGGTAACTCAAGAGACGCCATTGGAGTAACTGGCAATTTTATTTTAAAGAAAAAGACAAAATGATTTAAAATATCTATAATATGGCTAGATTATACAGAGAACCTGAGAAAATGAAGAGTCCCACAGGGACCTCTGCCAAAACCCAATTGGGATTGGAGAAAATTGCCAAATTGGTACCCTCAGAGATCATTGCTGGCTACCTAACTATTTTAGGATTCATTTCAGCATTGGACCCGAACATTCAAGAAATTGTAAGCGCAGGAATAATCGCATTATGTACCTGCTTAACTCCAATTTATCTTAAAATGATGTCTGATAAAGATTCAGCAATAAGAAATCATTTGATTATGTCTACAATTGCTTTTCTGGTTTGGGCGTATGCTATTTCAGGTAACAATTTTCCATATCTCCAATTTGAATCTTCAATAGCCTCCATTTTATTGGTTGTTTTTACTCTAATTAGTGGAGTTGTCCCATTAAATAAATGAAGCGCAGAATAATAATCATAATATTCATTTGTTTCCAAGTTTCAACAATTAGCTTGATGGCTCAAGATTTATTGAAAGTTATTGAACAACGAGATACTGTTAAAATTGGCGTCAATGTAAATGTGGATCCTTTTGGGTATGAAATTAAAAATGAGTTTTATGGAGTTGACATTGATGTTGCGTATGAAGTTGCTGATTGGCTTGACGTTGAACCACTACTTCTAGAAATAGAAGGCGCTGAATTCCGTGAAAGGTATCTGGCAATAGATTCTAGTAAGAAAAAATTAGTAAAAGGACATGAGTTAGATCTAATAATTGCAATATATTCTAAAAGACCTGATCGGAAGGTTGATTTTACACTCCCTTATTTTTCTACACCTAAGGCACTAGGGATTCTTACCTATAAAGACCCTGAAATAACGAATTTGGAAAGTTTGGTGGATAAATGTTTAAAGGAATCAAGATTTAATTCTGAAATTAAGTGCCTGGGATATGTCAAAAATACCAACTCGGCAAAATATTTTGAAGAACATATAAAGTATGAATACAATGTTGGTGGTCGTGATGAAGATATTCAGAAAACCATTTGGAGGCTGTTTAGACGGAAAGAAATTATTGGCATTCTGGAGGATTACACAATATTGAAAAAACTTGCTAATCAATATCCTGCCATGGTACAATTAGTGGAATTGGGTATTAATCAACCTGATTCGTATTGCATAGGAATGCCACAGGGCAATCCTCTACTAAAAAAAAAGCTTGATAGTCTGATTCAAACAAAATTTGAATCAGACTCTTTGGTGTATAAGAGCCTTGAGAGGCACATGCGAGCAGAAAATAATCCACCTTTCATTAATCAAAAGAACACAAAAATTGCATTAATTATTCTCCTCATTGGAATTCTAGTGAGTTTCTTCATCATAAGAAACTTTATTAAGAAGTCAGATGAAACGAAGAGCCGTCTAGAAGATGGATTTGAGCCTACGAATGGTAGAGACTGGGCAATTGGCAAAAGTTATGCATGGCTAATTGGAAATGAAAAGTATGGAAAGTTTAATCAGAGATTAAACTATCCAATAAAAAACTTAAAGGAATTTAAAAATATTATCGTCGAAAAATACCAATTTGATAGAAAGGATATTGAATTGACAATTAATGCAAAAGGTGATGATATATTGGATGGATTCGTTGAGCTTAATGGCAGAAGTACTGAAACTAAGATAATACCATTTGCCAAACGCCTTTCGAAAAATGACTCACTCGTAATTTATTATTCAGGTCATGGAAATTTCGAAGGAGGTATTGGTTCATGGCAGCAAACTGATGAAAGGAATCCTAATAAGTTTATTCGAAACAGTATAATAAAAGAAGAACTAGTTGAATTAAGCAAGAAAATAAAGCATATTTTACTTATTTCTGACTGCTGTTTTTCAGGAGCTTTAATAGACTTGTCAAGATCATCAATAAATCCTGACCCAGAAATTCCTATAAGCAATAAGTCGTTTCCCAATGGAGTAATAGCGAAACAGCTAAGATTGCAAATCCTAAATAATTATCAAAAGAACTCAGTTCATGTGATTACTTCAGGAGCGAAAGAAGAAGTACCTGATAAGAGTGAATTTGCACGTGAGTTAAATAAATTTTTAAAATATCAAGAAACGCATCCCGTGCTCCCTGGTAATAAACTTTTCTTTAACCTTTATCAACATATCACACAAATGGAAAGGCCTTTGCCTGAACCTCAATTTGGCACTTTGAGAGATGCAAATCATGATGGTGGACAATTCCAATTTTTCGACAAAGATAAGATTCCTCTAAACCTTTTAAATCATAGTCATGAAAAAAAGGTTACAGAAATTCTAATGTCCTTCGAAAGAGTATTTTTTAAGATGCAAGACATTGATAGTCAGCTAGATATATCCAGTCAAGAATTAAAAAACACGATGAAACGACTTGAGGAAAAGAAAATTATCAGAAAATCTGAATATGGTGACGGACGTTGGATAATCCTCAATAAATAATGGAATTATGAAGTGGGCATCAGATGCTAGTCAAATGGACATTGATAATCTCCCAGAGTTGATTTATAAAACAACTCAAATTGAACAATTTATAACTGATCATCGGAAATATTTTATAGCAGGGAATAAAGGAATGGGGAAGACCTTACTTTTATCAATCAAGAGACATCAACTTTCATCAACTTATAGTGAAGAGGGTTCTCGAAAGATAATGTTCATACCTCAAAATGAACCTTTTCTTGATTTCATGAGCGGGATTATGGATATGGGAAAGTCCAATGCATTTCTTGAAAAAAGAGATGAAGTTCGGCTGCTATGGAAGAATTGCATAATGATTTCAATTTTAAGCCACTTTGACGTGAACTTCTCGACCAATGAAAGGGAAATTATCATAAAGCATTCACCTAATATAATTGGAGAATGGATGATGTCTAAGAGTAAAGTAAATCCGTCATTGATATTTCAAGAATTGTTGAGATCATTGGATCTTTCAAGATTAATTCGATTTCTCAAGTCAGTTGATAATATCCTGCAACTCAAAATTAGTAATATACACAGTGCAGTATTTGTATTTATTGATAAAATAGATCAGGCAATGGCGAGTCTATCTAAATCAAGTTGGATTCATGTCCAATGTGGTTTGTTAGAAGCAATTTGGGATATTGTTGAATCTAACAAGCATGTTAAAATTTACGCTTCGATTAGACAAGAAGCGTTTGGAAATTTCACCAATAAGCAAATTCAGTCTAACATTTACAATCATACTACTCAACTGCAATATTATAAGGAAGACCTAATTGGAATAATGAACAAGTTGTCAAAAGTCTATGAAAATCTTCCTGACTTCAAAAGATTTCTGCAAGTTGAAATTGTCCACAGCGCTTACCACAGGCAGTCTGAGGATGCGTTTAGTTTCATCAACCGACACACAGTAGGTCGACCTAGAGATTTTGTCATTCTAGCTAATGCAATATCTGAACGACAAAAGAATATGAATGAAGACAAGTTGAAGGATCTTGTGACGACTACCGCTGAGCAAATAATTTTAACCAATTTATATGATGAGTCAAAGCAGTTTTTAGATTGTCTATATGATCAAAAGGATAGATTTAGATTTTATGAATTGCTAAAGCAAAACATTCTTACTCGTAAACAATTATTTGAAATAAGTTGTAGGTTTAGCGGAATAGAAGATTCATTTGAAACTATAAGAGTAAAAGAATTACCGAATCATCCTTTTAGTGAATTATATAAAATTGGGTTTTTAGGAACCCTTCATTCTGCAGAAGGTAAGCAAAAACAAAGGTTCAAACAGCCAAGCGATGAATTTGATTACAAAACAGTAGATATACCTGACTCAAAGTACTATTTTATTCATCCAATAATCAGTTTTTACTTGCATGGAATGTCACATGAGAGCCATAGGATTTTTAAAAATATTATAGTAGGACATGGGTACGATTGGAGTAATTACTCTAGTCGATTATTTGAAATTCAATCTGTAAGTTTTGGATTTGATGACGATCAATTGACAGGATATCTGGATCGATTTCTGGATCAAAAATTTTTCGAGTTACCCAATATTAAACCTGAAATAAGGCAAAGTAATGAATGGCTAAACTTATCAAAATATCTTCAAAGTAAAAGTGACTTTGATAAGCTCCATTATCTTATAGATGATTTAATCGATAAGGAATTTACTTGATAAATTCATTAGAGCCTTGAGAGAGTTTAAATATCCATTTCAAATTTTAAACTGAACATCAATCAGAAGGATACACATCACTGTTACCGCAAAAGCGGCTGGCCTGTGCAGATTATTTACCCGAGCGGCTTGGCGAGGGCAAGCGTAGAGTAACGGAGCGCAGACATAATATGAATTATATATAACCAAACAGTTCAAGGATCATTAATTAGCTCAAATGCTCAATACCCTGTTTTGTTATATAATGTCATTGCGTTATGTTAAGATAGCTTCGGTTCTGGGTAGGGATTAATAGGAGCGGAGGGTTTCCTATCTAGAATCAGTCTCTTTCAATTTACCGATGCACTGAGCACTCTTTTGACATTTTAGGCAGGAGGGAGGCTTTAGCGAATGGCAAATGTGTGAGGTGATTAATTTATAACTTAGGATCTGGATCTGTTGTGTTTTTTCCTCCCTCTTGAATTAATAGCATATGCATAGAAGATGACGCATGTCTGAATTTCATTGCTTCCTGATAGTCTGGGTCTTCAAACCAGTCTTCAACACATGCTTTATTAGGAAATTCTAATATCACCATACGATCCGTATAGGGTGTTCCTTCTACGGTAATCACTTCTTCTCCACGAGTTAAAAATTTACCACCGTACTTTTTGACAATGTCGGGTGTGCGATCAGTGTATTTCTTATAGGTTTCTTGATCGTGAATTGACATCATGGATATCACATATGCAGGCATAATTGTAGTGTTAAGTGGTTTTCATTAATATTTCTTCAGCCATATTATCAGCCACTTCTGAAGTGGGTCGGTCTTCTTTATCAGATAAGCTTAATAGCTCAATTATTGTATCATAAAGTCCCAGGACTCGATTTCTGGAATCCTCCATCGTTGGTTTTGAAAATATTCGAGTCCCAGCACCCATCATACCTCCAGAATTGACTACATAATCTGGAATGTAGGTTATGCCTCTTTTCTTAAGTTCAATTCCATGTTCTTCTGAGACTAGTTGGTTGTTGGCTAATCCGCAAATAGCTTTGGCTTTTATATCTACAATGGTTTCATCATTTATAATACCTCCCAAAGCACAAGGAGCAAAGAGATCTACGTCGGCAGCATGAATTTGATCCACAGAAACTTGGATTGCCCGATAATTATCCACCACATAATCGATAGCCTCTTTATTAATATCTGAAACATACAGCTCAGCACCTTCCTCAAACAATTGTCTACAAAGTTCACTTCCTGTAGCTCCCAGACCCTGCACCGCAACTTTCAGTCCATTCAGGTTATCTCTATTCCATAAGTATTTCGCAGTAGCTCTTATCCCAGTAAAACCTCCAAGGGCTGTAAATAATGAAGGATTGAAACCTTCAGGATACTGACTAGCTCTGGCGAAGATGTAATCACAATTTTCTGCTAGAATATCCGCGTCTTTCGGACCTACACCGACATCAATTGCTGTCCAATACTTGCCTGTTAGGCCCTGCACATGCTTGGAAAATGCTTTGAGTAGTTCGCCTTTGTTATCACTCTTTGGATCTGCTATAATAACAGACTTGCCACCACCAAGAGGAAGTCCAGCAATTGCATTTTTATAACTCATTCCTTTAGAAAGGCGCAATACGTCTTTAAGTGCTTCAGTCGACGATTCATAAGGATACATTCGGCATCCTCCAGCTGCTGGACCAAGAGCTGTGCTATGAATTGCGATGATTCCATACAAGCCAACTGATGCATCATGACAAAAGAGAACTTGTTCGTGTCCAGCAAAATCTATTTGTTCGAATACAGCCATAAGATTAGGGAATTAAAATAACGGGTTGGGCTAGTTTACGAGAAGCTAGCAACTCATGGGCTTTATCAGCTTCACTTAAAGGAAGCGCTAAAGGTTGGGCGGGTGTAACGTATCCCTTAATGAGAGAGTCAAAAAACTTCTCACTCATTTCAAGCAATTTTTCTCTTTCACTGGTATAGTGAAATACCATTGGTCTGGAAAGGGTAGAGGACTTCTTAGCCAACATGGGAATCTCAAATCCCTCTACAGGGCCTGAAGATTGCCCAAAATTTATCAGGTGTCCATTGTAAGTAAGTGATGCGAGTGAATCCTGAAAAGTATCTTTACCGACACTATCATAAACCACATTAACACCCTGGTTATCAGTTATTTTCATGACTTTATTTAATACATTTTCTTGTTTGTATAGAATTACCTCATCACATCCATTTTTAGCAGCTATTTCAGATTTCTCATTGGAACCAACCGTTCCTATAATCTTAGCACCAATCCTTTTCGCTTCCTGTGTGAGTAATTGACCAACACCACCAGCAGCAGCATGTATTAGTATCCAATCATTAGCTTCTAAACTTGTTACTTTCTTTGTAAGCATTTGGACAGTAAGTCCTTTAAGAATCGTGGCTGCCGCTATCTCATCAGATATTTCATGGGGTAGCGGAATTGCTATAGATGCAGGTATAATACGTTCACTGGCATAACCACCATAATTAGGTGTTATGTATGCTACTCGACTTCTGGCATCTAAATCAGTTACTCCTTGACCCAACTCTGTGATAACACCAACACCTTCAATGCCAGGAATACCTGGCAAAGACAAAGATTTATATAAGCCAGATCGAACATAGATGTCATGAAAATTGACTCCTACAGCCGTCTGCTTAATACGAATCTCATTATGTCCAGGAGCCTTTAGTTCCACTTTCTTCTCCTTTAAAACAGAAGGTTCTCCATATTCTTCGATTACGATGGCTGTTGTCATTATTTCGTGATTTGATTGCTTAATCGTTTATTTACTCGGTCCTTAAAGTTTGACTTTCGCATGTTATTCTCAATGATTGTGAGGTGGTCCAACAGCTTTGAATCATGATTAAGCATTTCCTCGATAGCTTCATGCCCGGCATGCCAAAACCTCTCAAACACAGGAATACACTCGTGAGCTTTTTCCGTTAATCGAAGTATTTTTTTTCGAGAATCTGATGTATCCAATTCAGTAGACAAGTACCCTTTATCAATCATTCGGTTAACTATCTTGATTACAGCAGGGTGGGATAGGTCTGTAGCCAACGTGATGTGCGTTATCGTTAAAGACTCATGTTTTTTGAACAATAGAAATACGTTTTGCCAATTAGGTTCAATATCAATCTGATGTTCTTTATAGATCTCTCTGGTTTGATAAATAAGCTGGTCACTCAATCTTTTCAGTCTGGCTGTAAGACCGGGATAACCCATGGATACCAAAAAATCTTCCTTCATATCTACAAATATGTAACTGGTTACAAATATAATGTATTTTATGTAACTAGTTACATTTATCATGTACTTGAAATACAGATATTCTGCTGGGGCAAGGGTAGTCTTTTTCTTATTTCCGCACTGGCGAACTCTATCTAGGCAGGCTGGCATGGCAAAATACCGAGGATTGTTAGCTAAAGCTCACAAACAGCAAATCACTAGTATTGTTATCGGTCCGACGTATCGGTAATGACCTGCGTTATAGCCTGCCCCGCACTTGATGCGGGGTTAATATAGCTTCGGTGAGAGGGGGGGCTGAGCGTTAATAAATGATCCAGTGGATCATTTTAGCAAAGAGACGGGGACGCCTAGTCAGGCTGTAGGGTAGGCCGATTAATAGTTTAGGGTTTGGCCTAATTTCCTCTTTATAAGCAGTCATTTCATTTCTTGGTACTCACGAGCACTCTTTTAACATTTTTGGCAGGAGGGAGGCTTGTGTGAATTGCAAATGTGTGTGGATCATCTTGAAAAGCCCTTGTATGAATTTTTCTTCAAGTTTTCAATATCAGCTAAATCCTTATCTCTACCCAATTTTTCCTTATCCAAAAGGAGATCCTCTTTTGAAATAATATTTATTTGAACTCCATCAATTTCACCAATCTCTTTTTTACCGAAACACTTATCGAAATCTTTACGATAAAACGCGACAAGATTCGGTAGAAAATCAAAATGAAATCCTTCCAAATTAAATTTGATGAATGTCTTTTTTGGATCAAAGATGATCTTCTTAAGCTCATCTTCTAATTCAGGGCTGATTTCAGCTATCGATTTTGTGAGCTTAACAAAGTTTTCGTTGGTAGCTAAATACCATACATCAATATCATAATCAATATCTCTAGGAAGATTTGAAGATGGTCTTGCACTCCCATAAAAACTTATTGCTACTCCACCAACAAACATATATTTTACCTTATGCTTGTTCAGTGAGCTAGAAAGATTCTTAATTCCATCGGCTAAATCTTTCTCCATTGATAGGCTTGATTTTACGGAAAATTAAGAAGTTACTTTCTTAATTTTTTTTAATGATTGAGCAGCTCTCTTTTGACGTAGCTTCTCCTTTTGAGTGAGAGATCGTTCCAATCTATCCTTTTTCAACTCATCATATGAACTATATAATTGTAAAGAAGCCATGAAGCAAATGTAATTATGAATAATGGGTAATCAAACGTACTCCGTGTGTGGAAGTTCTTTGTAAGAGAAATAACAGCTTAAATAGCAATATGATACGATACTCAATCGTTCATAGCTATTTAATATAATGTTTATTATCGCGAACACAGAATGTGTTCGATAATTTATATTATGTTAAGTTATAATTTAGGAATACTGTCCTATTTGGGTCTATGGACTAATAAGTAGTATCTTGAATAATTAACTATCAATTCTTTCTACATGAAAACCAACAAGATATTCTACTGGATCTTCACCATACTTATCAGCTTATGGATGCTTTTGCAAGGCGTGATATTTACATTCATGCAGGATACGATTGTTCCTGTCTTTGAAAGTTTGGGATTTCCACTTTGGCTGATAGCCCCATTAGGTATTGCCAAGATTCTTGCAGTGATAGCCATTCTAAGTAACAAATCAGCGATACTCAAGCAACTGGCATATGTGGGTTTAGCTGTAGAATTTGCGATCGCACTTATTAGTCACCTGATGGTTGGTGACAATCAATGGCCAGTTGCAGTTGCTGCCCTGCTAATATTAGGAGGCTCTTATATCTTTGGCCTGCGAATAAAACGTTGATTCTGTTTAGTATATAAGTTGCTTTAAAACAGCAGAGCTTACTACTTCTTCTTACGATTTTGATTCTTGTCACCGCGCGTCAGCGGCTTCTTATACTTCTTGGCAAGCTTGCGGCGGTATGATCCTCCCAGGTTTACCTTCTTATTCTTGTCCTTCTTCTCGTGTGTAGATTCTCCCTTTGGATTTTTGGGGCTGAGCTTGTGTGATAGCTCCTTCTGTTTATCTTTTGGTCGCTCCTCCGGTAATAGCTCATTGGATCGCTCTACTTCACTAGGAAATGGCTCTTCACTGATTTCCAACTTCATCAGCTGTTCAATCGCCACTTTTTGATCCGTCTCTTTCACTGTATACAACAAAATCGCCGAGCCCTCTTTCTCTGCACGTCCGGTACGCCCAATCCGATGCATGTAGTTTTCCGGATAGATCGGCACGTCCATGCTCACTACATGGCTTACGTCTGTCAGATCCAGTCCCCGTGCAATGACATCCGTAGCAACCAGGATCCGCTTCTTTCCCGAGTTAAAAGCTTCCAGGGATCGCAAGCGATAATTCTGACTTTTATTACTGTGGATGATGCACAGATCCTTTTCATACAATTCTTCCATCTCCTCATAGAGTCTGTCTGCATTGCGTTTACTGGAAACGAATACCAGCACCTTTGGAAATGCTTTCGCTGAAGCCAACAAATATTTCAACAGCTCCACCTTCGTGTAAAAATTCGGTGCTTTGTATGCCACTTGTGTAATATTCTCCAGTGGTGTACCACTCAGAGCAATCGTTATTTTTTCCGGTTGACTGAAATAATCGTCAATCAATTCATCAACCTCTTCGGTCATGGTCGCCGAAAACATGATGTGTTGACGCTTCCTGGGTAGCATGTCAAAGATGTTCGTCAACTGAAACCGGAATCCAAGGTCTAGCAGTACATCTACCTCATCTATCACCACTTTTTTCACACTTTTTAGTGACAAAGATTTATGTAATACCAGGTCATAAACACGGCCAGGTGTACCTACTAATATGTCCATTCCTGCTACTACAGCAGGTTTTTGTGTATTGATGTTTTTGCCCCCATGTACGCCCAATACACGGATATTCATGTAAGTGGTCAATGATTCTAACTGCTCTACCACTTGCACTACCAGTTCTCTTGTTGGGACCATGATTAGCACCCTTGGAGGCACTTCTTCTGAGTATTTCAGGTCTCTAAGCAGCGGTAATAGGTAAGCAAACGTCTTCCCTGTTCCGGTCTGTGAGATACCTACCAGGTCCTTTCCGGATCGGATCGCAGCATATGCACGCTCCTGAATGGGCGTTGGCGTATGAAAACCCAGGTCCTCCAATGCATGGTGGAGTGAATTTGAAAGATCAAGGTGCTCAAAGTTGCTCATGGAACTCATTTTCGGCAAAAATACCGAATCCTACCATGCATCTGTTAGTTCTCGTCTACTCTTCACACACTGGAGCATTCAGAGGTTTGTTTCTATGCACTGCAACATTCATTCTTCGGGTTTCTTTTTCCCAAATCCATGCAGGTTTTGCTCAGCAAAGCTTTTAGGAAATTTCTCTATGCCCGGGAATCCGAGTTTGATGTCTTTCCCATCATGTGGTATGTAATTAGTCTTGAACAGGTAGTCCCATAGACTAAGTGTAAGCCCGAAATTCACACCGTATCTCCGCTCCTTAGGCAAATGATACGAATGATGCCAGATGTGCATCTGCGGATTATTGAAAATGTATTTGAAAAACCCCAGGTTAAGCTTGAAATTACTGTGATTAAAATGACCTACTGCTAGTGTGAATATGTGAATGATGAAGAAATCCCTCAAACCAATGCCAATGAGCGCCAGTGGAATGTATTCGATGGTTCGGTAAACTACATTCTCAATCCAATGATAGCGCAGGTGTGCTGCAAAGCCCATTTGTTCTACTGAATGGTGGACTTTATGAAATTCCCATAGGAAATCCACCCTGTGTAATAGTCGGTGTGTCCACCATTGTACGAAATCACGTACTACAAACCCTATTAGTAAGTGTGACCACATGGGCCAACTCATCACCTCAAATGCCAGCAAATTGGTGATTCCGATGGATTCAAGGAGCCCATTGAAAAAGTTCACCACCACATTAGATGCAGCATTGTAGATAATCAGTGAAAACAGAAAGAAATTGAAAAACATATAGAAAAAGTCCAACCAAAAGTCCTTCCTGAATTTGGGTTGACTCTCTCTCCATGGTCGTAGGAGTTCCAAGGCATAAAAGAAGCCGGAAACCCCTATCAGCCAATAAAAATAATTGTGCCAACTTGGGTTTTTGATTTCGTTCCACAGGTAGTTGGCATACCCCTGATAGCTCTCGACAATGATGTTGAAATAATCTTCCATAGCTTGTTTACTTAATTAACTAATTCTGGCTGAAAATGATGGGTCCATTCCACCCAGGAACCGTCATAATTTTTAACATTTTTCCTTCCTAATAATTCCGTCAACACAAAAAACGTATGTGTTGATCTGACGCCTGAATGGCAATAGGTGACCACTAATTGTTCATTATTGATCACTTCATTGTAAATTTTTTGCAATTCTGACGTTTCCTTAAATCGGAATGTTTCCTGATCGACTGCTTCCATCCAATCAATGTGCTTACTTTCTGGTATTCTACCTGCCCATTTAGCTCCTTGCTTCAAACTAAGGCCTTCAAACTCGTCCTTCGAGCGGGTATCCAACATGAATGGCTCATTGTTGTTAACCATCATTGATAGGTCTCCTATCAGCATATTAAGTGAAGTATTTGTCCCAACATATGAAGGCAGTTCGAAATCACTGCGTTTCCGATTGACTATCTCTGTGGTCAGGGTATCCAGTTTCATCCATCCTTGAATACCACCATTTAGAATTGCCATGCGCTCATATCCATAGTGCTTTAGTACCCACCAAAGGCGCGTAGCTTCACATGATCCACGGTTGTCATACAGAACAATAAATGCATTTGCCGGAACTCCTTTACTTCGCAATTTTTCTCCTAAAAAATCCCGATCAGGAATCATTCCATCGTATTTAAATGAAGGATTGTTAAGCTCTGAACGCCAGATGTTTATGGAATTTTTTACATGACCTTTCTGAAAGTCTTCAGGTCGCTGCAGGTCAAGCACCACAAGTGTATCATCTGTAACAATTGGAAGCAATTCTTCGGCCTCTATCAGGTACTTAGTTACCTTCGTTGGTTCTCTCTCCTTCTCCGGAGGATTGTTACAACCAACCATCAGTACCAGGAGCATTAAATATGTGACAATATTATTCCATTTCATACCATTCAATATTTTCAAGTTGTGCCCTTCTACCCTTTTTTTGAGGAGCGTAGTTGTTGGCCAGGTAGTTAATAATTGAAGATTCATTATCACCAAGATCCCACAGGTTTTGTGTCTCCTGCATCCATTGTATGGTACTCTTCCACCCTGTTTCTGTCATTCGGTTTTGAGTAATCAGCTTTGCTGAATGACAGGGGGTGCAGTTCTGTATCACCAGCTCTAACCCTTCTCCTTCTACCAATCCGCTTTGAACATGGATGCCATTCATGATTTCAAGAGCGGCATCTGCGACAGCAATGGCAGTTTTATTAGGTTGTTTGCTTTCCAGGTAGTCGTAACCCATATATATCACAATCGCGAAAAGCATGAGTAAAACCACAACGACGGCTTTCAATGCATCCACCACCATCTGAAGTATCCTTACGTATTGCCTATTATCCATGAGTAGCTACCCAACTTTTACAGCAATACGGTGACAAGCATTATTCAAGTAGCCTTTCGGATTCCACCCCGGAACAATCATTGGCTGCATGTTGCCTTTGATATCCGTAGCTCTGGCCCACACCTCATAATACCCCTTTTCCGGAAATGAGACTGAGGCGTACCAATGTTGCCATGCGAGACGGTTTGCAGGGGGTTCCAAGCGGCATTTTTGCCAGCTCATACCAAAGTCAATGGAATAGTGAACCTCTTTTACGTCCAGTTCACCTGCCCAGGCATGTCCACGTATATCCAGCGATTTCTTTGATCCCAGTAGCGCACCGGATTTAGGATATGTAATAAGCGATTTTACCGGCATGGATTCGATGATGCACATATTATCATCTTCAACCTTTTCTCCTGGTGCGACCGGATCACAGGGTATCCGATACGACTGTCCCTCCATCTTCTCACCGTCATGTACCTTATTTCTAATACTCAATCGATGGAGCCACTTTCCTGAAGCAGAAGCTGGCCAACCACCGGCTACCAAGCGTAATGGATAGCCATGAATGATAGGTATGTCTTCACCATTCATTTCATAAGCAATCAACGTTTCTTCCATCATTGCTTTGGTAATTGGAACTCCCCTTGAAATGGGGTTTTTATTGGGACTGCCACTCAGGTGCATGTCTTTTCCATAATAGCCGACATACACTGCATCGTCTTTCACTCCTATGTCCTCCAGTAGATCTCTCAGTCTTACACCAGTCCAGTTGGCACTGGAAACTGCGCCAAGGCTCCACTGATTACCCTTCGCTGGTGGGTCAAACTCATTCCGGCCATTGCCACCACATTCTAATGTTAACTGATAGGTGTATTTTGGAAAGCGTTTTAAGTCTTCGAGTGAGTAACTTTTGGTAGACACTGCAGACTCACCATCAATCGTTAGCGTCCACTTAGTTGGATCGATCTGATTTGGCACTAACCCATTATTTCTCACAAACATACGTGATGCAGGAGTTACCTTATCATCCAGAATGTGTGCTTGTGCTTCAGCATTCCACGGCTTATCATTAAGCACCACCATGTCTTGGTCTTTGTTAAACTTCTGGTGAAAATTATCCTGATCAAACACCACAGGCACGTAATCCTTTGGCATCCATCTGCCAAATACGATCGGAATTCCAATCATTCCTGAGAATGTAACGAGGGCACTTTTTTTAATGAATTCTCTACGATTGGTTTTCAAAATACATTGGTTTAACACCCTAAAGCTAACAGCAACTAGTGTATATAAATGTAACAATTGTTACTCTCGTAAATGAATATTTCAAACCATATAGTCTCGTAAATATTCCATAATGGGGTTATTTTAGTAATTTGAAACCTCACCTAGCTCATCCACTTATGAAAAAGACGCTATCAGTAACCATTTTGCTATGTTTTGCATTTATCAGTTCAGCTCAATTTGAAAGCAAAGTTGTTGGAAATACCTATGCCATCGAGATAAAGGATGGCGTGTGCTACTTCAACGGTCTAAAGATTGGCGACAAGCAGGAAGATGTTGAAGCCCGTCTAGGCAAGACTCAGTTGGTTTCACAAGTCTCTGAAAAGAACATATCACTTACTTCCCTCTATTATCCGGATTATGGATTGGAGTTTACCCTGGAGGGTGATTACGTACGCGTTATCCTTTTATACCCCAAAGCTGGCTCTGTGATGGGTGATATTCAGAAATTTAAGATCTTCTCTCGAAATCAAAACAACTGGCGTCTGACTAAGCTACCACTGAATAAAGCGCTTCCTCAGGATATTATGATGGAAATGGGTACTGAATCCATCAATACCAAATTAGGTAGCGGATTTACCTCAGCTATTAGTAACAATGTAATGGGCTATAAACTGATCAACTCAGGAGGTACTCAGGATATCATTTTCTACTTTGATAGCAACGATTATGTAATCGAGCATATCGCTAACAGGCTAAGTAAATAAAGGTGTTTGATGCTTTTCGCTTATTGATGGTGTGGGCCTTCATCTTTAAAGATGTAGTAAACAAAGGCAATAATACCTACGAGTGTCAATAGCAATAAGATCTTCAATAGCATGAATGCAAATTAACAGCTTTTTGCTGCGCAACGAGTATGATCTATTTGAAATAAAAAAAGGCTTGTAATTGCTTACAAGCCTAGTAACCACCCTTGGTCTTACTCACCTAATGCTCTTTTTTTCTTGGGCTAGAATTTGCTCTGATTCTCGGAAGAAGACTTACAGATGCTGCTGTCTCATAACTTTGAATTTGATAGATCAAAATTGTTGAATCCCTATCATTCACACATCGGTGATTCCATGATTTGATCATTTATGTAAAATACGTAGTAGCGCTAATGTGGTAGTTTATGTTTGAGTCTCCCGTACATATAAGTACCCAGGACAGCTGAGGCTATCATCACGATAAACACGCCATAACCATTCCCTAACATGATAAACATGGGTCCCGGACATGCACCAGTCAACGCCCATCCCAGCCCAAAAATGATTCCGCCAATCAGGTATCTGGAAATACCTCGTTGCTTTGGCTCTATTAGAATAGGCCTCCCATCCAGGGATTTCATTTCATATTGCTTAATGATTTGGATAATGATTATTCCGAAAATTACGGCAGAGCCAATCACTCCGTACATGTGGAATGACTGAAATCGGAACATTTCATAGATTCTAAACCAGGAGATCACTTCTGATTTAGTGAGCGTTATGCCAAATACAACGCCTAGAATTAAGAATTTGATAAACTTCATATCAGACGTTGAATAAGTATGGTGTTACAAAATAGGTTACGAATAGCCCGCCAATAAAGAATCCGATGACAGCAATAAGAGATGGTTTTTGCAGATCACTCAAGCCGCTAATAGCGTGACCCGAAGTGCATCCACCTGCATATCGTGCTCCAAAACCTACTAAAAATCCACCTAAAATAATAACAATTAACCCATTGAAAGTCAGTAGGTTATTCCAGTTGAATATCTCGCTTGGTGCAATGGCCTTCCCTGCACTTTGAATACCAAGTTTGGCTAGCTCATTAATCGTTTCCACTGAAATTGAAACAGCATCTGCCATCAACCAGGTATTAGCGATGTATCCACCAATGACGGAACCTGCTACAAACACTAAATTCCATATTTGGTGTTTCCAGTTAAAGTCAAAAAAGTCACAATGTTTGCCTGCACCCATTACTGCGCACATGCTTCTCAGATTACTGCTTAACCCAAAACGCTTTCCACTTAGGAGTAGGCTAAGCATAATAAGCGCAATAAGTGGCCCTGCCACATACCAGGGCCATGATTGGCTAATAAATTCCATAAAATGATCTAGTTAAATTTTACTTCTGGGTAGTTGGACATACAAAGTTTGTTGTAGGGATTTCTGTCCCTTTAATGTCTTTGTATCCTCCAGCAACATCTACCAGCTTATGAAATCCTCGAGATTTTAAGATTGAGGCAGCAATGACCGACCGATATCCTCCTGCACAGTGAATGTGATAGGTCTTATCCGGGTCTACCCGATCCATCTGCTCACTGATGAAGTCTAGCGGGATGCTCTCTGCGTCCTCTACGTGTTCCGCTTCGTATTCACCGGGCTTTCTTACGTCCATCACATGGATATTACCTTTTTGGTATCTATCGGCGAATTCTGCTGCATTTATAGACTCCATGTCTTGGATGTCCTTTTCAGCTGAGTTCCATGCTTCCATTCCACCCTGGAGGTATCCGAGGGTATTGTCATATCCAACACGTGATAGTCGGGTTACTACTTCCTCTTCCCTGCCCTTATCAGCTAAAAAGATGATCGGCTGTTGTAAATCAGGGATTAATGCTCCAACCCATGGGGCGAAATTTCCATCTATCCCGATGAATATGGAATTAGGAATATGTCCTTTAATAAAATCCCTTTGGTGTCTGGTGTCCAGTACAAGCGCACCTTCATGGTTTGCCATGGCTTCAAAAGTTTCAACGTCGAGTGGGACATTGCCTTTTTCCAGAACTTTATCTAATCCAACTGCACCGGCTTTGTTCATCGCAACATTTTGAGCGAAATATTGAGGTGGTGGCAACAATCCATCTGTTACCTCCTTTATAAACTCCTCCTTAGTCATATCCGCGCGTAGTGCATAGTTTGTCTTCTTTTGATTACCCAGCAGATCGTGAGTCTCCTTGCTCATGTTCTTACCACATGCTGAGCCAGCACCATGTGCAGGATACACAATCACTGAATCCGGCAATGTCATGATTTTGTTTCGCAGGCTATCATAAAGCATTCCTGCAAGGTCATCTTGTGTTAAATCGCCCTTTTGAGCTAAATCAGGTCTTCCCACATCTCCAATAAACAAAGTGTCACCACTGAAAATGGCGTGCTCCTCTCCTTTTTCGTCGATTAGGAGATACGTTGTGCTTTCCAATGTGTGTCCGGGGGTATGCAGCGCTTTTATTTTCACTTTCCCCAAAGTGAATTCTTCACCATCATCAGCCTTATGAAATTCATAGCTTGGATTCGCATTGGGACCATATACGATGGTAGCGCCTGATTTTTCAGCCAGGTCAACATGACCGGAAACGAAATCCGCATGAAAGTGCGTTTCAAAAACATATTTAATTTTTGCACCTTCTTTTTCTGCTTTTTTGATGTAGGGAGTAGATTCCCTCAGCGGATCAATGATGGCTGCTTCTCCTTCACTTTCTATGTAGTAAGCTCCCTGTGCCAGGCAACCTGTATATATCTGTTCAATATTCATATCTTAACTAATTACACCACAAAAGTACGAAGCTTTCATGGTCATGTTTGTAACAAATGTTACGTTTTCACATTGCTTTGTAAGGTCACTTTCTTATATGGATCCTTCGTATTACTCAGCGCATTTTCAACTGCTTCACTCAGACTTAGAAAAAGATTCTTTTTACCAATGACCTTCGTTAGTTCTGTCTGAACCATGGTGTCTCGCACGGGCCCAATCACATCACAAATAACCAACCTAACTCCTTTTTCATTCAATGAATCGATCAAATTTCGCAACCCTTCCACTGCTGTGGCATCCAGGTGGCTAACTGGGCCAGCGTCGATGATGATTTCATTGATTTTATCATCTTCTGACAGCAGTTTGCGGATGTAGTCATTAATGCCCTGGATATTTATAAAGCTCAGTGGGGCATCAATTCGTAGTATCGCCAGTTCTTCCCAGGTTTCTAAATCTTTAAATCGGGTAATGTTTCTAAATTCATGATGACCCTGAATTCTACCCAGTCGGGCAATATGCGGGTATGCAGCACGGTATAGGAATAACAGTATGGATAGGATAATTCCAGTGACTATGCCGATGACCATCCCAATATTAAGCGTTACCAGAAAAGTGAATAGCAGCACTAAAAACTCCTTTTTACTATTCTTCCACAGCTTTTTACCATATGCTAAGTCGAATAAATTAGTGACTGCTACCATGATGATTGCAGCGAGAATGGCATGGGGTAGGTAATAGAAAAGTGGCGTGAGGAAGATCAGGGTCAAAGCTACCAAAGCGGCACTAATGATCGACGCAAGTGGAGTATTGGCTCCAGCCTGCTGATTAACAGCTGTTCTGGAGAACCCCCCGGTTACAGGATATGATTGAAAAAGAGCTCCTACCACATTCGCAGCTCCAAGACCGATAAGTTCCTGGTTTGGAATGACTTTGTGATTCCTATTTTTGGCTTCCATCGCTTTTGCTACGGAAAATGCTTCCATAAACGCGACCACAGAAATGGTAAAAGCAAGTGGTAGTACCTCATTGAATTGTCCAAGAGAGAACTGGGGCAAAGTAAAAGCCGGAAGTCCTTCCGGGATGGTTTGAACAATACTTACACCTCCGGAATGAAGGTTGAGCAGGTAGACTAATCCTGTTCCAATGATTACTGCTATAAGGGCTCCAGGGATGTTTTTATGAATTCTTTTGGAGATTTTGATGATGACAATACCAACAATACCGAGCATTAATGTCATCAGATGGGTATCATCGACTTTATCCAATGCATTGATAATTACCTCATAAAAGCGATTACTCTTTTGAATGTCTGTACCTAACAGATACTTCAGCTGATTGAAACCAATGATTAATGCGGCAGCTGAAGTAAAGCCGCTAATTACTGGTTTGGAAAGCAAGTTTGTGATAAACCCCAGTCGAAATATGCCCAACAAGAACTGAAAGGCCCCCATAAAAAATGCAAGTAAAATCGCAAAGGCGATATAGAAGTCTGATCCTTCTGTAGCTAACACAGAAACTCCTGCAGCAACAAGTAAAGAGTCCATGGCTACCGGCCCGACGGACAATTGCCGGGAAGTGCCAAGTATCGCATAAATAACCTGAGGGACAATTGATGCATACAGTCCATACACTGGTGGTAATCCCGCAATAAGGGCGTAGGCCATACCTTGCGGAATTAACATAATTCCAACCGTGATACCAGCAAAAAAATCTCCGCTTAGATGCTCTTTTTTATAGTTGGGCAACCAACCAAGTATGGGAAGAAAACGCTTCATATTTCTGTGACTGCCAAAAGTAGCATGATACAAGATAGTGCCCTGTAACATTTGTTACATGTAAAATGCTAGAGAATTTCTATCCGATTTCTGAATTGTTGGATTTGATCATTTTGTTCTAGTTTTCTTGAGAAGCCTAGACACTACTACTCTGGATGTCCCAAGGTCATTTGCAATCTCGTGATGTGTTTTTATGATCTCGTAGGATCCATTACCTGCTTCGTTTCTAATAGGTATTTACAGAGGCAAATTACTAACCTTTGAATTTTTCCTTTCGCGACAAGTGGTAATGGACATGGCACACTAAATATTACTAAACAAAAAAGCCGATCAATAAATGATCGGCCTCAATAAGCAATTTTTTCTCGAATTAATTATTCAATGCATCTAACTCATCATTCATCTTCTCGGATTTATCATTCATTCCAAGACTATTGTAAATATAAGCCAGTGTTTCCAGCACGGTTTCGTTGACTTTAAGCGAGTAGAGTCTTTCCCAAATAGGTAATGCTTTTTCCAGTTGGGCATTGATCTTTTTGGTCAATTCCTTGCTCTTCTTTTCTTCCTTATAGCTGAGTGCGTTTCGCTCTTTTATCAGCTCATTTGCACCATTGAATAACGCTACACCAATATTGAAATTGGAGTTGTAATGATTTGGATCAATTTCTACGGCTTTTCTGTATTTCTCTAATGCTCCCTCCAGATCACCAGTCTCTTCCTTTAATACACCTAAGCTGAAATATAAATCTGCATTTTCAGGATCAGCTTCAATTGCCTGCTCAAGTCCTTCCTGGGCCTCCTCTGTTCGCTTAAGCTCTATTAAAAGGTTGATCTCATATTTAGCAATCTCTATGTCTTCAGGATATTCTGCTTTCGCTTTTTTGATGATATCCAGTCCGTCCTCAAAGCGTTCTTCTCTAACAGCGTAGTTATATAACTGAAGAAAAACTGTCTTATCTCTCACTCCTGCTTCGTACGTCTTCATGAAGTTATCCTTGGCTCTTTCATCATCACCATCTGCCACCGCAGCGTAAGCTGCATTTAAGATCGCATTTGTGTCGCTTGGGTTTATGTAGAATGCAGTCTCGAAGTTAGTAGCTGCATTAGCAAAATTTTCTTCATTATATTCAGCAATGGCCTGATTGTAATAAAAAGCATACCAGCCGAGCTTTTTTGAGTCCACATTAACTACCTGCCCTGAATTGAAATCTACTGTATTAATTGCTTTTTGGTCTGGATCCAATTCGAGCGCTTTATCAAAGGCTTTAATGGCCTCTTCCATAGCTCCAGGTTCACTATTTGCCGTATCAAGTGTTGCATATATCTGTCCTCTGTAAAACCAAGTCTTAGGGTCATCTTTGGTTTTTTCATGAACAATTGCTTCATCAATGATTGACTTTGCTTCAGCTAATTCGCCACTCTCCATGGCAGAAATTGCCTTGTTTATTTTCGGCTTTTTCTGCGCGTATCCTACTACACAAATAGCCGCTAACATAAGGGTCAAAAATGTTCTCATTATTCGTTTTTTAGTTTATTCGTTATCCTTTTGGTTTTCAGTATTTTCCGTTCCAGGTTCTTCTCCTCCCTCTATTTCCTCATCACCTCCAATATTAGAGATTTTTTCAACAGCGGAGATTTCATCGTCATCGTTAAGTTTTATCAGACGAACGCCTTGAGTTGCTCTTCCCATCACTCTTAGGTTGTCTACAGACATCCTAATAGCAATTCCGGATTTATTGATAATCATCAATTCATCCCCGTCAATCACATCTTTAATGGCGACAAGCTCTCCGGTTTTATCTGTTACATTGAGTGTTTTTACTCCCTTACCACCTCTTTTGGTGATACGGTAGTCTTCCAGGTCGGATCTTTTGCCGTATCCTTTTTCAGAAACGACTAAAAGATTAGGTGGATTTTTGTAGTCTACACAAACCATACCAACTACGAATTCCTTATCCGTAATATTCATTCCACGTACTCCGGAAGCCATTCTTCCCATGGATCTTACATCAGACTCACGAAAGTTAATCGCTCTCCCTGAATTACAAGCAATCACAATGTGATTATCACCATCGGTCAACGCCACATTAAGTAACTTATCATTTTCACGAATTGTGATGGCATTGATTCCGTTTCTTCTAGGTCTGCTATAAGCCTCAAGTGATGTTTTCTTGATCACCCCACGCTTGGTACACATTACCAGGAAGTTGTTGTTGATGTAGTCAGGGTCTTCCAGGGTTTTTACGTTGATTACCGATCGAACCTTGTCATCGGATTCAATATTAACCACGTTCTGTATCGGCCTGCCCTTTGATGTTTTGCTTCCTTCTGGTAGCTCCCAAACCTTAATCCAAAACACCTTACCAAACTCCGTGAAAATCAATAGATAATTGTGTGCAGAGGCAATAAACAGATGTTCGGTAAAATCATCGTCCTTGGATTTTGCTGCACGGCTTCCTACGCCACCTCTGCCTTGGGTTCTGTATTCAACAAGCGGTGTTCGTTTAATATATCCTTGATGAGAAATGGTGATCACCATGTCTTCATCCGGAATCATATCTTCAGCAGTAAATTCATCCGCACTGTGTTCGATATCAGATCTGCGCTCATCCCCATAACGCTCTTTCATCTCCAGTAGCTCATCTTTGATGATCTGCATTCGTCGACTTTCATCGCCTAAGATGTCTTTCAATTCTTTAATTAGCGCCTGAATCTCTTCGTATTCTTTCTGGATCTTATCTCTTTCAAGACCGGTAAGTCGCTGCAGACGCATGTCCAGGATGGCTTTTGCTTGAATTTCTGAAAGACTAAATTTTTCAATCAGACCAATGCGTGCTTCATCAGGATCTTTGGATGACCTGATCAAATTAATGACCTCATCTAAATTGTCAAGGGCGATTAAGTATCCCTCTAAAATGTGTGCTCTTCGCTCCGCTTCGTCTAATTCGTATTGCGTTCTCCGGACGACTACCTCATGACGGTGTTCAACGAAAAACTTTATTAAGTCTTTGAGGTTAAGGGTTTTAGGTCTCCCTTTTACAAGTGCTACATTATTCACACTAAATGAAGACTGTAGCGCTGTTTGTTTATATAGGTTATTTAAAACAATGTTAGGAATGGCATCTTTTTTCAGGTCATAAACCACTCGCATTCCGGCCTTATCCGATTCATCTCTGATATCAGCTATGCCTTCAATTTTTTTATCGTTTATTAAGGCAGCTGTCTTTTCGATCATGTTTGCCTTATTGACCTGATAAGGGATTTCTGTAACGATGATCTGCTCTCTTCCGGTGCTCGTTGTATCAAATTCGGCTTTAGCTCGAAGAACCACTCTTCCTCTACCTGTTTCAAAAGCTGCACGTACACCCTGGTAACCATAAATGGTAGCACCTGTAGGAAAATCAGGAGCAGTTACATGCTGCATCAGCTCCTCAATGGTGATGTCATTATTGTCGATGTAGGCGACAGTTCCATCAACAACCTCTGTTAGGTTGTGTGGTGCCATATTGGTTGCCATTCCCACGGCAATACCACTAGCTCCATTTACTAAGAGATTGGGGAACTTCGCTGGTAATACGCTTGGTTCCTCTGTACTGTCATCATAGTTGGGAACATAGTCAACAGTATTTTTTCGGATATCTGCCAGCAGCTCTTCGGAAATCCTCCTTAGACGTGCTTCTGTGTAACGCATTGCAGCAGGTGAATCACCGTCTACGGAACCAAAGTTTCCTTGTCCGTCTACCAGTGGATAACGCATCGACCAATCCTGAGCCATACGTACCATCGTATCGTAAACCGCAGTGTCTCCATGTGGGTGATACTTACCCAGCACATCCCCGACAATTCTCGCACACTTTTTATAGGACTTGTTGTAGTTTACACCTAGTTCGTCCATCCCATAAAGGATTCTCCGATGAACAGGTTTTAAACCATCCCTAACGTCTGGTAATGCTCTTGAAATGATGACGCTCATCGAGTAATCGATGTACGCTCCACGCATTTCTTCTTCAATATTTATAGGGATTATATTCTCTTCGGATGAGGATAGGTTATCGATATCTCCGTCTGCCATTTATGCTTATTAGGGTTAGCTCAAAATCAACCCGCAATTTAGCATAATTCTAGCTGAAATCATTGCGTTTGAGCGAATTGAATTTGGCTGTAAAATCTTTATGAATGTTAATTTTTTGTAGGGTTCAGTTTTCGCTTATTCTTTCGCTTATAACGCCATAATTTTCGATGATTCTCCCCTACTTTCGGGTTCTGACGCTTGTGAATAGGTTGCCCTCTAACTTCCATTCTTTTACCCGTTACAGGATTGGTATAGACATGCTTTAACTGGACATGATCGCTTTTCATTGGAGAGCGAGGAATTTCAGGGATGTTGATACTTATACCCGCCTGAATGAAGAAAGTAGGATACTTGTAGGAAACCGTGCTACCATCCGGGATACTGATGCTATAAGACTTGAAATCCACGCTCGGACGTATAATAACACGGAAGTATTCTGACCAGTTATTTTCAATGCTTATTCCAAAATTGGTATATAATCCTCTTGAGATCGCTCCAGAGTTAAACTGCTTGCCGGATCGAATCCGACCGACCTGCAATTCTGCTACAAAATCATAACTCCAAAATTGGTAAAACTTGTACCCCACCATTCCATAAAGCCTGGAATACCTTGTGCGTTTAATATTCGGCTGATAGTTTCGCACCTGATCTCCATAGGCAGTTGGAGCCATTTCTCGTAAGTAGTGAAGCTCATACGAGTAACCTGCCCCTATCCGGAAGTCTTCAAATTCATAGTGAACCATCAGATTGATGGGGACACCTCTTGAAACCCCTTTAAAGCCGAAATTGGTAGTGTCCGTATCAATTAAAAATGTCTGATCACCTAGCTGTGGATTGCCAACCGGATTACCCAGATAACCAAAAGGCACATCAAATGGATCCTCCAATGAGGTTTCAAATCCCAATTGGGGATCATTGAGCCAGTCCGTGTACCCTGAAAAAGAACTTCCCAGGTTTTCTATTGTATTGGAGAAAATAAACTGATTTTGTGCATTTTGATAAAAATAGACCCCTTCCAATTGATGAGAGTACTGAGTGAATGTCATTCCCGTAGTGGCTGTAATGCTGAATTTATTCAGAAGTACACGCAGAGGGTTACGATAGATATCGTATTTCTGATAGATATCCTGAGTTAGTCCTTGCATACTTATCAGTATCAAGGCAGCACAAATTCCATATCGTTTGATAGAGGCGAGCAATTCATCTCAAAATTAACGCATTAATCAACACGGGTGATTTCAAATAAAAGAGTTTGATACGGAGGCACACGGGTTACATAATCAGGGATGATTGCATCTTCGACCAAATCAGAGTCAATGAAGTCAGGAATTACCAGCGCACTTTCCCGATATCCTTCATTTGACGGGACCAGAAATAATGCTCGTTCACCTGTTTGCATTTGTGACACTCCAAATTCAAATCCAGACAGTAGTTCACGTGGTTCGTTTGAGCCAAATATCCATCGGAAGCCCTCAGAAGTATCAAAATTGGTATCATCAATGAATCTTCCGCTATAATCTACCTCGACCGTATCACCGGCAACTGGCACATTACCTGTTCCAATACTTCTTCGTTTATACGCTATGTTATTAGGGAAGAATACCGTAAAATCCGTAGGATTAAGATTTAAACTGTCTAGCAAATTATCATCTATGTATTGCTGAATATCCACAATCTCCTGAGCAAAGAGGTCTGCTTCATTATGAACTGCAACCAATTGAATTTGTAAAAGTGCAATTAGATCCTGATCAATTGCTCCTGAAGTAAGTTCTGCATACCCCTGGCTTGGAGGTAGAATGAAATTATAAATTTCTCCCACTCTCATTAGGCTGACTCCAAAATCAGCGCCCAACGGGTAAACTGCTGATGCACCAACTTTGAATAGCAGAGAATCACCATTCGTTCTTTGGTGAGAGGCAATCACATTCCCATCAAGGTCTGAAAGTGTGTAGTAAATAGCTGCTATACCTCCGGGGCTGGCTTGAGTTCCTGAAGCATTTACTGAGTCAGCATAATAATAAATGCCAGTAGCATCATCTCGTGTAGCGACTGTTCCTGTAGTATCCAGCCAAGCTTGAATTTCATTATCCGCCGTTGTTGCCACAAAATCATCATTGCTGCATGAGAGCAAAATTGCTCCAACGAGAAGTATCCCTGTATACTTTAACCGACTCATTACCACCAACAACGTATGTAGAGAAATAAGATTATTTAAATGTCTTACAAAACATTTGAAAAACAGGAATCCGATTTAATTCAAGCTTTTCTCCGATAAGTATCATCCGCTGATATTCTTCCTTACCGATTTTATGGTTTTGATTGATTATGTCCTCATCGTTTTCCAGGAAAAAGCTAGCAATGAAGCGAATCAACAGGTAAGGTGAGTGAAGAACTGCTTCCCTATACTCTTTATAATCGATATCTCCATCTGTTACTTTTGCATCCTGATCTACATTTTCAATATTACAGGTTGCTTTAATCGTTTCTTTCAGTACATCCATGAACTTGTCTGACCAATTGTAGTAGTTCTTAATCAGGTACTTCATTGCATATACAACCGGATCTTTTTTCATGAAATAGCCTCCTTTTGAAAGTTTTCTTGCCTTTTTATTCAATGCCATTTCTTCAAACAGGCTGATTTTTCCGTCAGCCATTGCAATACCAATTGTTGGAGACATCACTATCAATGAAAAGAAATCTTCATCGCTTATCTCTAAGTAAGGAGCTTCAGTTTTAAGGAAATCCTTTTTCAAAGCAACTGTAGCTTCTTTTACTTCAGGATATTCTATCATTGATTCTATTTCGTACTCGGTGAACATGGAGGTTTCGGTTATTTATTAGACCTCAAAATAAAGCCTTTTAACTAAATAGAGAAAAGTCCTGCGCTAATTATTCAAAGTTCTATTTTAGCGAAAAAAAGTAACATGACGGACAAAGACATTCAACTTGGGATACAGGTGGTGCCCCTCACAAGAGACGACAAGGTGTATGATAAAATTGATGCCGCTATAGAAGTCATTCAAAACTCAGGAGTAAAGCATGTTATCACTCCGATGGAGACCGTTATGCAAGGCCCTTATGAAGTACTTCAGCAGGTTGCGAAGGAAGCCCAGCAAGCCGTGGTTGATGCCGGTTGCAACGAGTTCCTTGTCAACATTAAGATGCATATCCGCTTGGATGGGGATGTCACCATGGAGGAGAAACGACTAGATCGTTAAAAAGCCACCGTACTTTCCAATGATTGATAGGTTTGAAATTGGGTCTTTCCCTTTTTGCCGACGTAATTAAAAGGTTTGGTGTTTTCACCTCTCGGTCCTTCGGTGTGTAGTATAATTTCGTTTTCACCTGCAGATAATGGAACCCTGGTATAGTGAATGCTATGAGGAATGGTTTGCCAGTTTCGTGTATCAGCTTGCTCTGAGGCAAAATTCATAACACCAACTAAAAAGCCGAGTGTTTCATCTTCTTTTCGAACTTGTTTTTCCACAGTTTTCTTAAGTGCTACCCGTAACAAGCCCTTTCCAAGTTCTTCTAACATCCTTTCGTTCAATGTTTTAAATGCTATTGCATTGATATCTTCCGCTTTTTCAAGCGGGTAGTAGTAGTTATTTATTTCTAAGCTGGCCTGTTTGAAGAAAGGCTCCCGTTCAACGTATTTTGGGAAAGCTACTCTGGTTCCTGTCAGATCCGTAATGCTGGCATTTCCATCATCGCCAGCATTGTAGTAAAAAGGAAAGTTTAATCCGTATTCGTCATTCTGGAAAAACACCTGGCCGCCCGCGCCTTTGATTGCAACAAAATTTATTGACCATTCGTCTTTGACAGGCGCTAATCCATTATGCCAAAAGAAAACGAGCTCTCCTCCTTCTGAAACTGGTAGCTCATTATACTCCATTCCAAACTCTTCACTGAACTTATCCCGTTCTTCAGGGAAGCCAGCAAGCGTTGCTGTTCTTAGCAGATCTTTTTTGAGCTGATCAGGTGCGGATAAAGCGAACATTTCGGCAAATTCATTCTTATAGATTTCGTAAGAATTTCTGTAAGCGATGAATGCATTGTTATAATCGCCCGAAGCATCATAGATAATCCCCATCAGGTTATGAACAAATGCATCTTTCTGGTACTTATTTTCAGATAAGTATTTATCCCCGAGTTCAAACAACCGTTGATTGAGTCTTCTACATTCTACTAATGCAGACTCATAATCCTCCATCTTAAGGAAATTAAGGGCTTTGTAATACAGGAGCATCAGGTGCTCGTGATCCTCGCCCGGATATACAATTAGGTTGGGGTTTAAGAAGTAGGAAGCAGCGAAATTCAAATAGTTTTTATGATAGTCCTCACCAAAAAGATACGCCTGCTCTAGCCAGTTATTACTTTCTTCATAATTGCCAAGTAGATGTTCTACAACGCCTTGGTTCGCATAGTACAAGAACCGAGTTTTACTCCTTGCTGCTTTTTTATTCTGATCCAGAATATTAGCTGCTTCCTCAATATTTCCTTCTTCGAAATTCTTATTGAATTCGTAATTAAGTTGATAGAAAGATGCGCAACCTGAAAGCAGAATCAGGATAGGAATAATACGTATGGTCTTGCTTGAAACCATTGGAAAGTGGTGATAAAGTTGAATGATAAAGAAAGGCTGCAAGTCCCGAATGGACCTGCAGTCCGTATAGACTAGTTCTTAATGTACTTCTTGATTTCTTTGTCTCCTAACCAAACTTTTTCGTTAGTTTCGACATCAACCAACTCAAGATTTACTTTATAGCTAACCACTTTTTCTTTCTTATACGAATCGGTTACAGCTGTAATGATTCCAAACATCATGAAATCGGCACCAAGCTCTCTACCCCATTTTGCCTGAGTTTCAGGTGAAGCAAATTCATTTTGATCTGCTCGTTCTTCACGTAGCTTTTCTCTAAACTCTGCATTTGAAACCACTCTGACGAACCCGGAATTGATAAATTCTTTTTCTATGTCCTTGATGAAAGTTTCGGATTCAATGTGCTCCGAACTCTTATTCTTGATGTAACCCACAATGATTACTGGCTTTCTATTATTTCCTTCTCTGAAATTATTATGCCATGGACGACCTGTGACGTCCTGAATCATTTCTTCAGCAACAAGTTTCGAATCTGTGTCATTCCATCTGCCACTGAGGTCTACCTGTTGATCAGGGTTGATTCGTGTTACTTGTCTATTGCATGATGCCAGTGCTATTACCGCTAGCACAATCATGGATAATTGAGTGATTTTTTTCATTTTCAATTGATATTATGGTGAAACAAAGATAGGTGAAACAATCACCTAAAAGTCCGCTGAGATTCTGAAATTCAAAAACCTTGCCGATAATGAATTAGGAATGGCCAATTGAGCCCCGGTTACATCCTGAATCCATGAATAAGAGAGGGTGTTATCGGCACCTAAGACGTTTAATACTTCTGCCCTTAACCAAAAGGTTTTCAGGTATTTATGATTCTTTAATTCAAATGATTTGGATAGTCCCATATCTACCCGATAATATTCATCACCGGAAAAAATATTTCTTGCATTTATTTCATTTGGAGGTCCGAGTGGATACCCTGAACCAAACACAGTATTCACATAAACTCTCATGGTGGGATCAGTTGCCAGGTGATCTTCGAAGTAAAATGCCAAATTAATTCGCTGATCTGTTGGTCTTCTGATATAATCTTTATCATCCTCAGCAATGTCTTCTTTGGTATTCAAAATCCCCAGGCTAAACCAGGATTGGGTGCCCGGTATAAACTCTCCATTGATTCTAAAATCAAATCCGTAGGCATAGGCTTCTGCGTCATTATTCGCAAAGTATCTCAGTCTTACATTGTCAATATCGTAAGGGATTACATTTTTCATTGACTTGTAATACGTTTCTGTCGTAAACAGGAATGGTCTATTCCACCAGGTGAAAATCCGTTCCATAGCTGCAATGATATGAATGGATTGTTGTGCTTTGACATTATCCTGAATATCTCCTGCCAAGTTTCTTAACTCCCGGTAAAAGGGTGGCTGGCTGTATTTTCCAATGGATATTCGAAATGAGGTCTCTTTTTCCCAGTCTGGTTTCAGTCGATAAATCAATCGCGGACTAAAAAGCGTTTCGTTGTTATAATCTAAATGATTAACTCTTGCTCCAATATTTAATGCGTGCATAGAGTCCTTTGAGAATATGGTTGCTTGAGCATATCCTGTCAATGTGGTAGTCTCAAGATCAAGCTGATTAAAAGTGCTTTCATTCAAATTGACAAAACCGGCTGAATCTAAAAATGCATATTCATTTAACTCATCATTGATAATGTTCTTATTATATCCCAAACCCGCTTCAAGTACAGACCAGTCCGATAAGAGATATTCATTTCTCCATTCCGCGTTATAAATCTGGGCCTCAAGCTTGTTTCTACCATAATCAAAGTTTCTGCCTACTCCCCTGACTACCACACATTCATTAAAACTGTTAGACCCGGGATTATTATCTACATCGCAAATTCGATAAGCACCTTCTACGTTATAGTTTTCTCGTTCAGAGGTGTATACACCAGAGACGATCCATCGACTCAAGAACTTATTTGACCACCTATGCGATAGATTAATACCGCTTTGATAGGTATCATAATCAAGCATTTCACGTCCTTCAAAAGCGGTTTGAATTCGTAGGTTTTGAGACACAGATCCAAACTCAGTCACTTGAGAGGCTGGAAGAGTTAAATATCTATTACGCCCATATGAGAGTAACCAATTGAGCTTGGTTCTATTATATTGTTCGCTATTTTTTCCAGTCAGATCAAAGGTGAAAAATCCCTGAACATCGGTATATGAAGGCAAGTATTGTCCGTCTGTTTCCAAGGTGTTTAACAGGTACCTGGAGTCTCTGTGTCTGGCTCCAAAAAGGTATTGCGTGTTGTTACTAAAACGGTCCCCGATGTAGGCAGAACCTCCCAATAGTCCAAAATTGATGCTGCCCTCCAATGATTCCGGTTCTTTGTAATCGATATTTAAGGATGAGGATAGCTTATCTCCATATCTTGCCTCCCAACCTCCTGCATAGAAGTTGATATCCCCGACCAGGTCAGAATTCACGAAACTCAACCCCTCCTGCCTTCCTGCATTGGCAAGAAAAGGTCTGTATACTGGAATATCGTTTACATAAACCAGATTTTCATCAAAATTTCCACCTCTGACATTGTATGCAGATGAGAGCTCATTATTTCCCGCGACACCTGGAAGTGTTAGGAGGACTTTATTAAAATCACCAAAAGCGGAAGGTAAGTTCTGTGCAGACTTTGCATCGATTTTGGCAGCAGGATCAATTGCATCACGTTCTCTTTGACCTTCAACCTCTACATCGTCAAGTTGAGTGGCTTCAGGTTTAAGTGTTACAATGAAATCACTAATTCCGGTGGGAATGTTTGGGAGTTCGTGCCTACCATATTGAACATGCGAGAAGATGATATCGTAAGTCCCGGAATCCAGTTCCAATAAAAAATAGCCATCTATGTTTGAAATAGTGCCTATGGATCTATCTGACTTAATGGAAATATTTACTGCTGGAATTGGCAGGTTATCCTGGTCAACAATCTGACCTTCAATGATTGCTTTTTGAGCAAAAACGAGATGAACTAATAAAATGAAACCTGAGAAGATTAGGGCTCTCAATGGATCAGGTTTTTTTAAGGTTTGAGATGGTTTGGGCAGGATCATCTGATTTAAAAACGAAACTTCCGGCCACAAGCATATCTGCACCAGCTTCAAAAAGTTTAGCGGCATTTTGATCGTTTACTCCTCCATCAATTTCAATAATGATTTCTGGATTTACCTGATCAACCATCTTTTTGAGTTTTTTTACTTTATCAAATGTAGTCTCAATGAATTTTTGGCCACCGAATCCGGGATTGACCGACATTAAAAGCACTAAATCTACATAGGGCAAAATCTCTTCCAATGAGCTGACTGGGGTATGAGGATTAATTACAACTCCAGCTTTAGCCCCAAGTCTTCTGATTTCTGTCACCGTTCTGTGTAGATGTCTACAGGCTTCCTGATGCACAGTGATAATCTCTGCTCCTGCTTTCATACAATCTTCCAAATACGGATCTGCATGTTCTATCATTAGGTGATAATCCATGGGTTTTTTTGCATGCTTATAAATAGCCTGACACACCGGAAAACCGAATGAGATATTTGGAACGAAAACACCATCCATGATATCAATGTGGATGTAATCTGCTTCTGAGTTGTTTAACATTTCTACCTCTTGCTGGACATTCGCAAAGTCAGCTGCAAGAAATGAGGGAGCGATTAGTTTTTGAGACATTAGAAATTGATGAGTTTGACGACCTTTTGATTATTTCCTATTTGCAAGAATAAGAAATAAACTCCTTGTTGGCTACTATCTAAATTCAATTCCATATTCTCCTTAATCTGTTTTCGCTTGAATTCTTTGTTGTAGATAAGACTTCCTTTTGGATCAAGTACACGTATTATCATTCCTTTTTCAAACTTACCTTCTGTTGTGAGGTATAAGGTATCTCCATTGAACGGATTAGGATAGATGGTCACTTTTTCTTCTAAAATATCAGTAACATTCAAGGCAGTTTCTCCGGAAACGGCATATGCATAATTAGGCACACCCCAACCTCGAAGTGAATCTGGCTGACTGTTTAGATGGCCGGAATTTTTGATTGCTGCAATAACTTCAGCACTTGTCCAATCCGGATTAGCCTGCCAAATACCAGCTGCAAATCCTGCAATTAATGGAGATGCAAAACTTGTCCCGCTCCCTCTTTGAATGTTTCCTGAACCCCTAACCACTGCAGAGGCACCACCAAAGGCAGCAACATCCGGCTTGATTCTACCGTCGGCTGTATTTCCTTTTGAACTAAATGATGAGTAGGAAAAATCAGCATCCACACTTCCGACAGTTAACACTCCTTTAGCGTCTGCTGGTGGTGTAATTCGTCCCCAGGTCTTGTTTCCTTCGTTACCGGCGCTTAGAGCTACAATCATGCCTTTAGTGGCTGCCAGTGTAGCCGCTTTTGATACAATGGTGGTTTCACCATCCATGTCTTCAAAATTGTAATTGTGTTCACCAATATCAAACAAACGGTAACCAAGCGATCCATTAATCACATCAGCCCCAAGGCTATCGGCAAACTCTGCTCCCAGAAGAAAGTTGTATTCTTCTACTCGATCTTCACTTCCCCCTTCCTCAGTTACGCAAAGAATAAAATGAGCCTCCGGAGCTGTTCCAATCAGATTTCCATTCTCAGATTCATAATTTGAAGCGATCAATGAAAAGACCGAAGTTCCATGATCTCCAAATTGAAAAACATTGCCCGAGTTTGATACAAAATCCTTAGTGGCGATTATTTTATCGTTCTCCCAAATGTGTTGAAAAGGGCTGTGTCTATCAACCCCGGTAAATCCATTGTCCAGAACAGCGATAATCATCCCCTGACCTTTAATATCATCTGCGTGCATATGATCTGCCCCCAACATGATTAATTGAATGTCAGAATCACCATTTACAGACCCTGGTTCTTCAAAAGTTGTAGGCTCTTCTGGAATGGTTTGATCAGAACTTAATCTCGTAGACTCAGCAATCCATGCCACACTATCCACGTACGTAAGCATCTGTAAATCATCGAGTAATGTTGTGTCAGCCTGTATCAACGCACCGTTCATCCATCTGGATGAAAAATAGACTTCAACGCCAACATCCTTCAGTCCCTGCATATATGAGGGATCAACAGGTAGATCGGATTCATCTATTTGAATATTTTGCTTTTCTCTTCTATCGATAGCTCTTTGCGTAAGAAAATCGGAAGGAGTGGCAATCGAAAACGGGTAGGTGTCACCTGCTTTATCGGAGAAGTAAACAAAATACCTGTTGACTGCTTCCTGACTATAAGTCTTCGTTTGAGTTAAGCCGATAATGAAGATAATGAGTAGCTTAATTTTCATTTCCTATTTCAATTAAGGTCTGTTTTAATGAACGTCCAGCAATAACTTCTCCCAAATCAGCTCCGCAATCACTTGAAGTACATTTCTTTTGTGTCAAATAATCTTTTTCAACCAATCCGACTCCTCTCGCATAGATTTCACTTCTCAAATCTATCCCGGTAATATTTTCTCCAATGTCTTCTATGATAACTTGTGTGTGATCCTCTGTTGCAATTGAATCTATGATAGCATTTTCGATGGGTTGATAGTAATACGTTAATTCGTTTCTACTATTTAAACTATTGCCATCCCATGCTCTACCTTGAATTACAGGAAAGGTCAATTTCATAAACGGAATGTTGTTTTCAGTGATGGCCAGATAGTTCGCTGTGCTGGTTACCGTCCAGACAGAATCACTTTCCCAGTCATCTAATTCAGAGGCGCGAATATCCCTCCTTAACAAATAGGTAATCTGGTCATTTGAGGGAATAGAATCGAATATGATTTCTCTGAGCTGATAAATTGTTGTATCAAATCCTGTAATCAGGTAATTGATTTCTTCTACATCATAGATTCGATATTCACCCAGATTTAAGGGATAGTAATCATACCCCAGGGTGGCAGGATCAACCTCTTTCGTTTCATTACATGAACTGAGAATGAAGATAGCAGGTATCAGAACCCATGCTATCCACTTTTTTATTAAGATAAATGCGCTAACGAAATGTGCTATTTTCAATTTTGTCTATTCTGGTGAAAACTTGAAGTTATCCATCCACCACCAATTACATCATCCCCTTCGTAAAAAACGGCAGCTTGGCCAGGAGCAATGGCGCTAACCCCATTGCCAAAATACACTTTCATGGTGTCTCCGACCTGCTCAATAACGGCAGGGTTACCCTTATCATTGTATCGTACTTTTGTGATGGTGTCTTTTCGCTCCCCTTCAATGCTGGCATATTTTTGCATATTGAGTTGCTTGACGTACATCCCATCTCTGCTTAACTCATCGAAAGTTCCTAGTACTACTCGGTTTGTATCTTTCTGAATTTCAGTTACATATACAGGGTAACCTAAAGCAATACCAAGTCCCTTACGCTGGCCAACCGTGTAAAATGGATATCCCTCATGTTTGCCGATCACTTCACCAGATTCAAGAACAAATTCACCTCCGGCTACCTGCTCTTCGATTCCCTCTACTCTCCTTTTAAGAAAGCCGCGGTAGTCGTTATCCGGAACAAAACAGATCTCGTAAGATTCTGATTTGGTGACCAGCTCGTAGAATTGACGATCTCTTGCCATGTCATAGATCTCTGATTTTTTCAGATGCCCTAACGGATACTTCGTTCTGCTTAAACTTTCCTGGGAGATACCCCACAATGCGTATGATTGATCTTTATATCCATCCACACCTCTCGATACTACGTGTCGATCATTTTCTTTACGAATATTGGCATAATGACCAGTAGCGATGTATTCGCAATCTAATTTATCTGCTCTGCGCAGTAAAGCGTCCCATTTGATATGTGTATTACACATCACACAAGGATTTGGCGTCCTTCCGGCCATATATTCATCGGTGAAATAGTCGATGACAGCATCTCCAAACTCATTTCGAATATCTATAATGTAATGTGGGAATCCGAGGCTTACGGCTATGTTTCGTGCATCATTGATTGAATCAAGACTACAACAACCTGTCTCTTTGCTACTTCCTCCTGAGGTCTGATAGTCCCATGTTTTCATGGTCATTCCTATTACCTCATATCCTTCTTCGTGTAGCATCACCGCAGCAAGTGAGCTATCAATGCCGCCACTCATGGCAACTAAAATTCGTCCTTTTTTACTCATTGTTTCGTACTTCTGCCGGGTTCACAGCCACGGTTTATACATTCAGGCGCAAAGGTAGAATTAAAAGGACTAAATCCACTAACTTTAATATCATGATGACAAGGATTCATAGAATATTTGTCCATCTGATGCTGGGTAGCGCAATCTGCTACTCAGTTGAAACTGTAGGGCAAGATTTTGAGATTTCTGCGGGGATAGGTTTTCCGGACGTACCAAATGTGGGTCTCAAGATCCTTAATGAAACGGTAAGCTTTGGTTTTGCTTATGGTTTTGTTCCTAATAACGATATACGGACAATCAACCTGGATTTAGGGTTTTTCTATGGCAAGCAGGCTAAAAATGCGGAAGCCAGAAAAAGTGTTTTCAGGACCGTATTTACTCACTACCGAGAAGAGACCGAAAGGCGCATTTTTAATCACTCCTATTTGACATTTCGTGCAGGTAGGAATTATTTTTTTACCAGTCAAGTTGGGTTGAACCTGGAAGGTGGGATTGCAGTAGAAGTAGGAGAAAACATCATCAGTAAAGATGGAACTGTTCCAACCAATTTTAATTTCGTTTATGACAATGTTTTCCCCAGTCTTTCAATTCGATTTTTTTATCGCATCTAGCAACATCCTCCTCCATCATAGAAGAAGGTACTTTCACTCACATAGATATCGTTGCTGTTAGTAGCCGCTAGATTACCTGCAGTTTTATCACACACGGATAAGGGCTGATTATACATCAATACGTGTCCAGCATGATCATCGAAGTACTCTTTATCTCCTGTGTAGATCGCTGTTTTACCTGTAAAAACACAGGGTCCATCACTGGGCATAGGATCTTTGATGGCGCAAACCTCCACACTTTCAATGTGAATGGGTTGATTGGTGTCGTAGTGCTTTGTGTCAAGTATTCTGTAAGGCCTCTTTGCCCTAATCTCAACTGTCCCAAAGCCTACATCAGTAATCATCTTGATATAATCTTTTAATGGTAATGCACCGCTTAAACACAACCCTCTTAGTTCCGGATCATTTTTTAGATTCTCAGGCATCAGGTCCTCACTTATCGGATCAGAAAGCACTAATCGTCCATGAGGTTTCAGCACCCGGTACATTTCCTGTAACGCTTTCTTTAAATCCTCTTCATGAAAAATATTGAATAAGCAATTCTGTGCTGCTACATCGATAGTTTCATCCTCTACCGGCAAGTTTAGGGCATCCCCTTTTCTCAGACTTACGAAATCGGAATGAAACCAATCGTTTGAAGCTTCTGCTTCTTTAAAGTTCTTTTCACAGGCCTCCAGCATCTCATCCACGACATCTACACCTACAACTCCCTCTTTTTGCCTGCTGAAATAAGAAAACTGAAGCAGTTCCATTCCACCTCCAACTCCTACATAAAGGATTTTAGGATCATTGATTAAATCTCTAGGATGAACCGTGCTCCCACAACCATAATTCATCTGCTGCATGATTTTAGGGATATCCAATCCAGGGAAGGCCCATATGGGAGTGGTCGTACAACATAGCCCGACATCCGGTGTTTCTGCTGCTCTTTTGTAAATGTCTTTTGTTGTATCTAAGTAAGTTTCCATTTGAAATAATTGAAGTTGTGAATCTATGCTATTTTTCGATGAATCAACCAAGTAATAATCCATCAGGAGCGTGCCAAACAGAGCTAACTGACTGAAAGTTTATTGGTTGGTTAAATTACGTTGTTAACCTTACGTAAAAACCAACATTAAGGGATTTTGAAAACTAAATTTTATTGAATGTCGCGCGCTCGTCAATTCATTCAATTTTTATCTTAAAGGCCGTACTCCCTTTCTTACCGTCAAGGTGAAGCATGTAAAACCCATTTATTAGTCCTGATACATCAATGATTGGAATACTTTGTTGCGTGCCGCTTTTTATCTTTCTTCCATTTAGATCTACCAATTGATAATCAAAAGGGATGTCCACGTTTCTAAGCTGAAGGTAATCTGAGGATGGATTGGGGAACACCCCTATCTCATCAATAGAATCGATTCCTAATGTAAGATTTCCGGGCCGGAATATGCGCACTTGGTTAGGAGCAAGTCTCACTTCAAAGCTGGAAATACCTGAAACATCTATTCGAGTAGTCGCATCCATGTAATCAACCCATGCCAGTCCTTCGTCCAGACCTACCAGATCTGATGTAAGGACGGTTTCTATTGCTTCTGTTTCTCCATAGTTAATCAGGATCAAAAGCTGTTCACCTTCATGTATTCTTTGGAAACCAAAAACTGATTCATTTTGAGTACTAAATTCCTGATAGTCTCCTTTTTGTAACGCTATCTCTTCACTTCTTAGTTGGATCAAACGACGATACCAATTAAAAAGTGAATTATCATCTACCCTGCCAACTTCAACGTTATGAGTGGAATAGTTGCTTGATGCCGAATTCCATGGAGTGCTTGCAGAAAAGCCAGCGTGTGATGAGTTACTCCATGCCATTGGTCTTCTGATATTTTCATCTGGTTTTTGGCCCATCATTCCCACTTCTTCCCCATAGTAGATAAAGGGAATACCTGGTAAGGTTAAGTAAGTAGCTGCTATAAGCTTTACTTTTTCCTCGTCCGAGTTGAGTTCATCCATGATCCTGTTTTGATCATGATTAGTGGCAAATGTTCCAAACTGATAGTAAGGATAGCTGTTGATCACCTTATTGATTTGATTTCGTATGTGAATTGCATCACCGGTTTTGACACTGCTAAGCATTGCCGAACCAAGGTCAAACTCGAAACAAAAATCCAGTCCCTCATTTACTACATACGGTACCACTTTTTCAGTGCTGGTCCATGCCTCTCCTACTGATAATGCTTCGGGGTTTGAGGCTTTTGTGACGGCTACCCATTCTCTCCAAAAATCATGAGTTGACGGTAAATCCTCAAGTTCACTCCCATCCTCATAAATGTATTTTACAGCATCCAGCCTGAATCCATCTATCCCTATGTCTTCCAGCCAGAACCTGGTAACATCAAACATCTCACTTTTTAATTCCGGTTCTTCATAATTGAGGTCCGGCATTCCTCCCCAAAAAAGACCATAGTAATAGGGACTATTGCCATGCCATACGGATTGTCCCCATGGCCCGGAATATGAAGGTTTAGTGTCGCTCCAACGATACCAGTTTCTCTTACTCGAGTTTGTGGATGATTGAGCTTCCTTGAACCAGCTAATCTCAGTAGAGCTGTGATTTAGTACCAGGTCGATAATGACTTTGATTCCTCTATTGTGTGCTTCTTGCAGGAAGTTTTTAAAGTCATCCATTGTACCATAATCAGGGTTAATGGATCGATAATCATTTACATCATAGCCGTGATAGCTTGGGGAATCATGGATAGGCATCAGCCAAATTCCTTCAATCCCGAGATCGGAAGTCGTGTTTGGATCGCCATCATTCAGGTAATCAAGTTTTTCAGTAATACCGTTAAAATCTCCTATCCCATCACCGTCACTGTCATAAAAGCTTCTGACGAATATTTCATAAAAGGTCGATTCATTCCACCATGCAAGATCTTCTGTTGTCCGCTCTTCTACAGTGATATAGTCTTTTAGTATCTGTTCATCCTGAGAAAAGCTATTAGAGACTCTAAGTGTGACATCATATGTGCCAGGATTTTCATAGGTTACTGAAACACTAGCATCAGATGAAGTTGCAGGATCTCCTCCTTCAAAAACCCACTCAATATTTTCAATCAGACCACTGGAGTTATCTGTAAAGACAATCGAACCTAATGTATAAGTGAAATTCGAAGACGATTTGATCTTAGCTACTGCAGGTCCGGTTGGAGGTTCTTCGTCGTTGTACCAGAAAGCAAGTGTCTCCTCTCCTGAACTTACCGTATGGGTTCTGTTATTACCAGCTCCCGGGAATTCCTCTCTATCATCCCACTCTCCATTATATCTGAATTTAAATTCAATATTTTGGCCACTAGTGAATACATTAAGTGTTGTGGACCAGATACTATCTCCGTCAGCATCCGTAAGTTTGTTTAAGGTGGATCCCCAGCTATTAAATGTCCCCGCTATATCAACAAATTCGTTTTCCGGATCAAACTTTCCTTGTTGGATTTGATACGACATATTCACTTCAAAAGTGATGGGAATGCCTTGGGCAAACACTGAGACCGTAAATAAAAGAGATACGACTAAAAGGGGTATACGCATCTTTCAAAGTTAATTAAGTGAGCTTTTGATATACTCCAATCGATAGATTTTCAACGCAAACGATTCCGATCAGGAAATCGAATTTCGAACTCGCCCGGTATACTCTCTTAATGCAGTTTTGAAGTCAACGCTATTGTCTTCCATGGATTGAATCACTTGAATGGCAGCATACGCGTGAGTCAGCTGTTCTCCTTCATCATCCCCGGGAATATCAATCGCAGGCTTTTGCTCTTCAGCGATCGCGGCTTCAGCAGCTTCTAATTCTTCTTTTGAATACTTTTCAACAAGTTGTTTTATAACTGGTATTTTCATAACTCATTTATCATTTCTACTACGGCATCTTCTTTACTGGTTGCGACACCATTAACTAATTCTCCGCTTTTAAAGGTTGCGAAAAATGGTAGGTTTGTTACCCCTGCCAACTTTCTGGCTTCTGGGCTTTTTTCTGCATTTACGTCTAGAAAAGTGACATTACTAAATCGTTCGTCATTAGAAAGTCTTCTGAACTTTGGTGCGAACAGTCGGCAGCTTCCGCACCAATCAGCGTAATACTTTACAACTACTTTTTCGTTTTCAGTTATTGTCGTTTTGAAGTCTTCGTCAGTCTTTAATTCTACGGCCATTTTTGAATGTTTTTTGAGCAAAACAGCAAATTAATTCAAAATGTTTCGTTCTCTTGACTTTCTTTGTCAGATAAATTTTTAATTGATGGCACTTAAAACTTTTGTAAAAATCAGTAACATTAATAACCTGTCAGACGCGAGGTATTGCGCCGGGATGATGGTCGATGTTTTAGGCTTTAATATTGACTCTTCATCTGACACTTTCGTTAGCGAGAGTGACTTTGCAGAGATTACGAATTGGGTAGCAGGGGTGAAATTTGCAGGTGAGTTTCATGGTGCAAGCTTAGGTGACATAAAAAGTGCCATAAAGCAATATCAGGTTAACTACATAGAGATTGATGATTTAAGTATTGTTGAGCAAGTTGGTCTGCTGGGAAAACCCTTGATCATTCGTTTAGCGATTAACTCGGAAGAGGACTTATCCAAGTTGAAATCAAACCTGAGTTACCTTGATGAACTAGCCAAGATTGTAATCATAAAGTCTTCTAATGAATCGTTATTCAGTCAAATTGACGCGGAGCTTGGCTATTACAATGGCAATCTGCGTTTGCTGAAAGGATACGGCATTGTAAAAGATACCAACCTGGGTAACTATCCAGGCATAGAGCTTGAAGCCACAGAAGAGGACCGTCCCGGATTTAAAGACTATGGTCAGATTATGGATATCCTAGAGCTAATTGAGGAGGACTGATAATTTAATTGCTATGAAACTTATTCCATTCCCGATATTTCTCTCGATTGTTTTCTTAACCGCGTGTGGTAGTGATAATGCGGATCCATTACCCCTGGATGAATCTGATGATGAGACACCTTTTGAAGGGAATTTTGTTGATTCGTTCGACGGGTCCGGTGACTTAATTGATTATGTAACAAACAATGCTGAGGCTTTGCCAACTGTTGGTAGGGCGAATGGTAGATATCGAGCCGAGTTAACTGATAACACGGACAATGTCACGCTTCATTTTAATGATCAACAAGGACGTCTTGATGCCAAATTAGTTTCGTTTCCTTTTGAATTTATCGCAAGAAATATTGGCATTGGAACGCTTACTGATTCTCAGACCGCTCCTCAACACCAAAATGACTCATACAATTTTGCAGGGGTTCAGGTACATGCACTAGACTTGAACTCACCCAACTCTTCCCATGTAGTTGTTGGCCATAGAGGACCAACAGGATTCACCATTGAAGGCAAGAATACACTGGATGGAAACTCTTCAGTCAATGATGCTGGGGCAAATATTGTTCCGGAGGGAAGAGCTGATATTCGAATTGTAGGTAATATGGAAAACACCATTACCGTTTACTGGCAAACGCCCAATTTGACTGGTGAAGATTCTCAGGATGATTGGGTTCTTTATAATGGAAGTGGAGAACTTCCGGGGCAAGCCCCAACTTTTGAGAGTGAGGTGTATGTGGGTTTGATCACTTATGCCTTTTACAGCACTGGCGTACCATTTGTTGGGACATGTGATGAAATTGAAATAAAATAAGATCAGGCTTTTCTTAAATGAATATGAAAGGTAGTTCCTTTACCTAATTCAGTATCATAGGATACCTTCCCTCCCATTCTTTCAGTGAAATTTTTTACTATGGATAACCCCAACCCGATGGATGCTTCACCTTTCGTTGGCTTTGCGCTTAATTGCTGATACTTTTTGAACAGTTTTTTCTCATCCCCCTTTGTGAGTCCAGGCCCTTCATCCTGAACGGATATCTGTACCATTCCATCTGCTTCTTTAACACGAATCTCAACTTCTGTTCCTACTTCACTATACTTAATGGCATTTGAAACAAGATTATCAATCACCTGAGCAGTATAAATATTGTCAGCGAGTACAGCTTTGCTTCTTTTTGAATTGAACTTTAATGTGATAGATTTTTGTTTCGCCTTTTCTTCATTGTCCTTAACAACCTGCCTGATTACATCATTTATTTTAAAACGCTCTAAGTTGATATTGTGCTGGCCAGCTTCAATGGAATCTGCGTCAAGTATTTTATCAATGAGCGAACTCATTTTCTCGGATGACTGAAGAATGAATCCTAAAATGGTTTTTCCCTGATCACTCAACTTTTCTCCTGACTCTATAATCTGAGCTCCGTTCAAAATATTTGATAGTGGTGAACGCAAGTCATGCGCTAACACTTTAATCAGGTTATTTTTGTCCTCATTCAGAGCTCTTAATCGAATATTCGCATCTTCTACGAGCCGCTGCTGCTCTAATAACCTATCGTTATTCTTTGACTTAAAGAAATACAACGCATAGAGCAATGAAAGAATGACAAGTACCACAACGATAATAGAAATGAGCATGATGGTTAAGCGTTCTGAATCCTGATCTCTTCTGGCTGCTTCAAGCAACCGCTCATATTGGGCCTCTTTTTCTCTATTGGAAATGACAATCTCCTCAAGCGGACCTATTTCTGCTGATTTCGATATCCTACCAATAATTTCATAAGCATCTGACCCTAAATATTTAGTGATGATTCTAAACTTATCAAATTCAAATTGTTGACTATTAAAGTACTCATCCACCGGGATTTCCCAATCACTGTTTTTGGGATAAACCATAGCGAGTCCTTCAAGTTTTACCGGATAAAAGAATTGTCTTCTAACGTCTATGTTTTGATCAATTGCATCCAGAAAATTTGCTATATCAACATACCCGAAGCTTCTGGTTTTTTGTGATATTCGATCAATGATCTGGCCACTATTGGACACGTATTCGATATCGAAATCTATGTTTAATTTTTCTTGTATAAGCTCTAAAGATTGGTCCAATGTGGTATTCTCAATAGAAATAGCTGTGTTACCTGTTAAAATGCGTTTTAACTCATCTTCCGTAAGGGCGACTGGTAAATAGTTATTGGAAACGAGAACGGCAATATCTGCCATGTAAGGCGCTGTGAAGTTTAGATATCGACTTCTTTCAGGAGTAACGGAAATGGATGAGGCTCCAAAAATACCTCCCCTTGACTCTTTCACTATCTGCAGAACATCCTGGAATCCTTCGGTTTCAAGCCACTGAAGTTCGATCGAAACCTCGTATTTTCTATTCAGATAATCAACGAAGGCAATGGCCAAGTCGCGTTCAATTCCATCAATGATGTCTAATGAGTTCTCAATTACGGTATTGCTTGGATACCAGTAGAACTTAACGGTTCCTTTTTTTTCTTTAAGAATTTGACTCCAGCTGTCTCCATTGGCAAATAGGGTTCCAACTAGCATGAAACAAATGATATAGAAAATTTGTCTAATTCTTATCAAACGACTTATATATGGTGCAAAATTAGCGGTGTTGACTTTCTAATTGTCGATTATAAATCTAATAAACTACGAACTAGTTCATTAACTGGATGAATAAATATGATTTTAGATGTGATCTTCGAAGCTAGAAGCCTATTTATACATACTGTTTATTTACCTTATTTCTTTAATAGGGCTATTTTCACCAACCCCAGCTGTTGGGTACGCCCTTGAAGGGACCAACTACATTTTTAGTAATCCATCCTCCATAAAACCCTCCCGGCTGTGGTGTCACTCGCTCATGGTTGATAAAACAAGCTTCCATCAACTTTGCGTAGACACAAATATGATTTTTAATAGCACCGTAACGATGATTTGGGCTGTCGTATCCCCAAGCAGCATCTTTTACTATTTGATTATCCAACACTATGTTATAGTAATGTGCCCGACCCTTGAACTCACAAAAAGACGTCTTTGCTGTTTTAATTAGAACACCTTTTTTGAATGATGATTTGGGTAGGTAATATGATGGTGGATGACTTGTTTCAAGAATCCTGAATGAATGATTTGTATCCAAAATAATGGTTTCATTGAATACAATTCGAATATGCTTTGAGTATTGCTCAATAGCTGGCGGTCTGGGATAATCCCACACTGACTCTTGCCCAGGATCTGGTTTTACTTTTCTGATCATTTTCAATAGCTTTAATTTCTAAATTTGAAAGAGTCTACAAATTATCGGGTGTAGATTTCGGATTGCTCAAGTTTCTCACCTATTCGGATCAAATCATTTTTTATTAAACCCCAAATACTGTAATGATCCATTTCTGCCTCCATATTATATCTAACATTTCTCAAAGAAGAAAGAACTCCAATATCAAAATTGGTAGAAATCGGCTCATTTTTTTGTGATTCAATTTCGTATGCGGCCTGGCCCACTTCCTGAAGTTGTGCATATGCCGTTTCTTTTATTTGCTTATTTTGTTCGAAATCACGGAACTCCATCTGATCAGTAAGCTTTCTTATAGCCGTGCTATTGTCTAATATCCTATTTAAGTGAAGTTGTATGTTTTCGTCTTGAATAATCTTCATATTTATTATTAAATCAACACGATAACTACTCGATGGTTTTGAATAAATCACAATTCTATGTATAGCGAATATTAACTTAGCCTTCGCTTATGGAATTAGAATCATTCTCAGCTTTAGATTTTGAAACTGCGACCTGGAGTCCTTCAAGTGTTTGCCAGGTTGGCATTGTCCGGGTGGAAAATGGTGCAATCGTTGAAAAGATCAACAGACTTATTCAACCGCCTAAAAATGAATATTTCTACAAGAATATTGAAGTGCATGGCATAAAACCTGAAGATACAGTTGATGCTCCGCTATTCGAAGAAGTTTGGTTTGATTTTAGACACCTAATCGAAGATCAAGTCGTGGTGGCTCACAATGCTAGTTTTGATGTCAATTGTCTCAGAAATAGTCTGGCCTACTATGACATTGCCCAACCAGAATTTGAGGTCAGATGTACCAGGATCATTTACCGTCGAGGCTTGGCGTATTTAAGCAAGAAATATAAAATACCATTGAATCATCATGACGCACTTAGTGACGCACATGCCTGTGCGCAGCTATACCTTAAGCATTTGAAAAGACAGGCATTACCTAAGACTGGTTCACTTTTCTGATCACCAATTGGTTGGTATTGCCGGATCTACTACTTCTTTGTTTCCTCTATTGCGCATGGGAGAAGGAATGTTTTGCTTGATACTTTCAGTCAGAATTTTAATTAAGTGCTCCTTACCCGTGAGCTTTCTGGTAATAAACCCTACCTCTCTCACTTTGTCTTCGATTGGCGCAAGATGCTGTTCCTGATTGGCATCTAAACTCAGTGTTGTGAGCTCTGGAAGAATGGTTGAGCCACCCTGTGAATCCACCATCCTAATCAATGAATCAATGGAACTACATCGATAATTTAACCTGGCAGACTTCATCTCTTTAAGGGAACAAATGTCATTAATCTGATCCCGAAAGCAATTGCCTTCCTCAAGTAACCACAGGTCTGATAAATCAATATTGGAAACTTTTAATGTCTCATTTGATTTGTAGGTCTTATCATGTCGGTAGAAGTAAAATGATTCATAAAACAAAGGAATGGTCATTATGCCCTGACGATGGACCGGTGTGGAAATGATTCCACCATCCAGCTCACCAAGTCGTATTTGTTGGAGGATTTGCTCTGTAAGCATTTCATTTATCTCAATGTGAAGATTGGGATATTTATTCAAAAAGGATTCAGCAAATAGTGGTACAAGAAATGGTGAGAGCGTTGGAATAATGCCCAACCTGAGAACTCCCTGATGAACCTCTCCAAGTGAATACGCATACTCCTTTAATTGCTTACCAGCCATTACAATTTCTCCAGCTTTTAGTAGAAACTTTAACCCCAGATCTGTAGGTTCGATTTTTCCTTTTGACCGATCAAAAAGGGCTATTCCTATTTCATTTTCCAGATTTTTGATTTGAAGACTCAAGGCAGGCTGAGTCATATTCAGAGATTGAGCGGCCTTCGTGAAAGACCCCAGTTTTTCAAGCATCAGCGCATACTCTAGCTGCTGTAAATTCATAAGTACAATTTATACTTTATAAGTCATCATAAAATTATGATATAATAGATTTTTCTGATTATGTGTTGAGACCATTCTTGTCAGTCATCAACACTTTCCTGCGGATCGTCAATAATATTTCGACTCATTAGTTAAAGCAAGCACCTTCGGACTCATAAAACACGACAATTATGGAACGAAGACACGACATAGACTGGCTCAGGGTGATTGCGATCATCCTGGTATTGTACTTCCACACAGCGATGATATTCACAGCGGAGTGGGATTGGCACATTAAAAATGATGAGTTGAGTTATTTATGGTTAGAATTTAATTTTTGGCTGAGTCGTTTTAGAATGCCCCTTCTATTCTTTATATCAGGATATGGGACCTACCTGGCTTTAAGAAAACGATCCCCATGGCGATACCTCAAAGAACGGCATAATCGACTATTGGTACCGCTGTTGTTCGCCATGCTTTTTATTGTTCCACCTCAGGTCTACTTCGAGCGATTATTTAATGGTGCAACGATGAGTTACATTTCATTCTGGCCCACCATCTTCGAAATGAAGCCTTACCCGGAGGGCAATCTATCCTGGCATCACATGTGGTTTGTGCTGTATTTGTTTATCTATGCTGCTGTTTTACTTCCTCTGTTTTTGTGGTTTAGGAAGGATAAGGTAAAAAGCTACCTTAATAAGCTCATAGAAAAGCATTCTTGGATTTCATATGTATTACTAATAGTACCAACGGTCCTTATTTATGTGACTTTCACTGTATATACCAACCGCACCAATGCATTGGTTGGAGATTGGGGTTGGATGACCTATTGGGGTAGCTTTTTCTTAGCCGGGTATTTTGCAGGGATTATTCCAGCAATGTGGAAACGCATTGAAACAGATACTCGAAACCTGGTTGGGTTGGCTTTTCTGAGTACCATCATTCTGAATTACTTTCGCTGGAATAGAATCGAATTGGAAGGAATCAGTGAAACTGGCTATCTGATCCTTCTTGCAGTATCGGGATGGCTATGGTTATTATCCATGTTGTCACTGGGTAAAAGGTATCTGAATAAGCCACATCCGCTTCTGGCATATGCCAATCGTGCGATCTATCCATTTTATATTCTTCATCAGACCATTATTATCATCATAGGCTATTACATCGTTACATTGGTAGATGAAGGCATTCTTGCGAAATACCTTTTCGTAAGCACAGCTAGTTTTATTTTATCAGTTGCTGGTTACGAATATCTGATTCGTCCATTCCGGATAATGAGATTCCTTTTTGGTGTAAAAGAATTACCGAGAAACGTAAAGCAAAAAGACTTTCGTAAATTGGAAGAACGAGCAGAGTTTAAAGCTGCCTAGATTATTTAATTCAAAAAAACTAAAACCTGTCATATCGAATGAAATGAGATATCTATGTTCAATGTAGGACGACCTACTCACAAAGGATTTTTTTATAAATACAAAGATTTCTCCTATCGTCGAAAAGACAGGTTTTAGTTTATTGAATACAAGAAATTAATTTCATTATCACACAAATGAAAAACCTGTGGACTAAGATATTTCCTGCCTTTTATGGCTTCATCATTTATGGCACCTTGCGTGTGGTAAATGATACCATGGGCAAGGGTTTTAAGTTTTGGGAACGTCCACTCTATATCAATATCATTGAGTTTGCAACGGTTATCTTAGTTGGCTACATTTTCACCTACATCATTCGGGTTCAGGAGAGAAAGTACTTCAGTGATGACGCAAGCGAACTAACACTAAAGCGTGCAGGAAAAGAGCTGTTGAATGTGATTGGTATTGCTCTACTTGTGGTTTATTGTACCATCATTCCCATGGCTGCAGTCACAGACGATGGGTTATCCCTAAGTGACCTGGTACAAATTACAATCATCCCAACGCTATACATTGTACTCTACTTCGCGATCCGTAGAGGTAATTTCTATATACAGGCTTTTGTTCAAAGCAAGATCAAATTGCAACAGATTGAAAATGATCGGCTGAATACGGAATTAAACTTTCTACGTGAGCAGTTTAGCCCCCACTTTCTTTTCAATGGACTAAACAATATTTACTTCCAAATGGATCAAAGCATACCTGAGGCAAAGAAAAGCGTTGAAAAGCTATCGGAATTGCTGAGGTATAGCCTTTATCAGGAACAAAATCAGTTAGTGGAAATCGAGAAGGAAGTGGAGTTCATTCGGCTCTATGCGGAGGTTCATCGTAATCGGCGAGATAAAAAGCTAATTCTTGATTTAAATATTGAGTCAATAAAAGGTAAAATTTATCCTCATTTACTGATCACGTTGGTGGAGAATGCTTTTAAATATATAGAGGGTGAAAATCCGAAGATTAAGATTGCAGCTAATGAAGTAAATGATCAATTGCGTTTTGTTGTCGAGAATACGTACCGGCCTGTTGAATCGAATCCCAGTAATGCCGGTATAGGCATAAATAACTTGAACAGACGTTTAGAACTGCTGTACCCTAATGAGCACAAACTGAAATTAAAATCCGATGACAAAGTTTTTATTGCTTCGCTTAATTTACCCGTTAGATGAAAATCGAATGCTGTATCATAGATGATGAACCATTGGCCCGATCCGGGATAGAAGGTTATGTAGAGAAAATTCCCTATCTGAAGTGTATTGGTATGTTCAGTTCGGCGATTGATATGTTAAGCCAACTGGACGAACTTAATCCTGATTTACTCTTTCTTGACATCCAAATGCCTAACCTAACAGGATTGGAATTCCTTAAGAGTCTTAAGAGCCCTCCAAAGGTGATTATCACTACAGCTTACGATCAATATGCGTTGGAGGGGTTTGAATTGGACGTGCTTGATTATCTAATGAAACCCATTCCGTTTGATCGATTTTTGAAGGCAGCAGAAAAGGCCAAAGGACATTTTCAGAATTCTCAAGACTCCTTTTTTGTAAAAACTGATAAGCGAACTGAAAAGGTCCGTTTTGATGATCTGATGTACATAGAATCGATGCAAAACTATGTAATACTGAATAGCAGGTCTGGAAAGCACATTGTCCATACGACTTTAAAAACGATGCTTAACCAGTTGCCGGAAAGTAAATTCACACAGATCCATAAGCAATACATCATCAACAATCAAAGTGTAGATGCCATAGAAGGAAATCAGGTGGTAATTGGTCCTGTAAAACTTCCAATAAGCAGAACGTATAGCGAAGATGCGAAGCAGGCTATTTTTAAAAATCAATAGATTTTAAAGAAACCTTCACCTCATCGCCCACTTCATACCTACCAACCTCAGATTTAACTACTATTTCTTCTTTTATAGTTTTGATAACCAACTCTTCATTATTCCCTACGAAATGAATGCTAACAACCTCTCCTTTGACCCCATGATCGTTTAACTGAAACTGTTCAGGTCGGACAATAGTCTTATTCATGTCTCCCCATTGGCTATTATCTAATTTTTGAAATGATCCAAAAAGCCCAGCGATGTGCTCATTTCTGGGTTGAAAATAGATTTGCCTAGGTGTTCCCTCTTGAAGAATCTTACCGTCTTTAAGGACCATGATTTTATCTGCCCAGGGCAACAAATCTGTGGGTTCATGAGAAACCATCATGATGGTAGTTTCAATCTCCTTTTCAATTTGATTGATTACCTGTTTTATGATTCGCTTATGATGCGGGTCAAGGTTGGAAAAGGGCTCATCCAGTAGCAGAATGGTTGGTTTTCGGAGCAGGACTTTTGCCAATGCGACTCTTTGTCTTTCCCCTCCTGATAATGCTTTTGTATTCTTTTCAAGCAGGTTAGCTATTTGGCAGAGCTTAGCAATTTGATTCACATCCTCAACCGTGTATGGATGCACGGAAAGGTATTCGTTAACACTAATGAATTTAGGCAGCTCAAATGACTGTGACAGATAGGCAATTTCAGGGTGACCAGCTATCAGTCGATCTAGTTTCGGATAGATTTCTTCACCATTCAATAAAGCATCCCCGCTATCCGGTTTTTCAAGTCCAGCTATTATTTTTAAAAGCGTAGACTTACCACTTCCCGTTTCTCCTGCTATGCCGATTCTGGAGCCTTCGTCTAATTCAAAATCGTCGCATCTAAATGCAATCCGATTATCAGCGTAGGTCTTTTGAATATTATGTAATTTTAGTATCGACACAATCTATATTATAGTCTTTAAACACTAATTGATCCAATCGGTTTTAATTATCTAAAGGTGCAAAGATGCAGTAACCTTCAACATATTAATTATGAGTAAACCTGACTTTTCAAATTTATCTGCCCTCTTCATCAATTGTACGCTGAAGAAATCTCCACGACAAAGCCATACACAAGGCTTGATGCAAGTATCAATTGATATCATGGAGAAGGAAAATGTGTCCGTTGAATACATGCGATTTGTTGATCATGATGTGCCTTACGGTGTGTATCCTGATATGACTGAACATGGATATGATTCGGATGAATGGCCGGATATTTATGAGAAAGTCAGGGCGGCCGACATCTTAATTATCGGTACTCCCATCTGGTTGGGTGAGAAGTCTTCCGTTGCGACAAAACTGATTGAGCGCCTGTATGGCATGAGCGGAAATCAAAACGATAAAGGCCAGTATATCTATTATGGTAAAGTAGGCGGATGTGTGATTACCGGTAACGAAGACGGAATTAAACACTGCGCAATGAGTATGCTTTATGCACTTCAGCATTTAGGATATTCAATACCCCCGCAAGCTGACTGTGGTTGGATTGGAGAAGCAGGCCCTGGTCCCAGTTACATGGATAAGGAAGCAAATGCGTTTGACAATGCTTTTACTAACAGAAATACCACATTCATGACTTATAACTTACTGCATCTAGCCAAGATGCTGAAAGAGAATAGTGGATATCCGAAGTATGGCAACTCTAGAAAAGACTGGGATGATGGGACAAGGTGGAATTTTGAAAATCCGGAGTATAGATAGCTAATTATAAACTGAACTCGCGATCTTCAATAGCTTGCCGTGATTATTAATTCGAATAATCTTATTGTCAACTTCAATTAGTTTTTCTTCTTTAAATTCTTTGAGCAGTCTTCCAAGACTTTCACGTGCAGTTCCAATAATATTAGCCATGTCTTCACGTGGAAGCATTATGTCCCCGCCCTGCTCGACATATTTTTTATTCAAAATAAGCAGGTAAAGTGCTAATCGTTCTCTTAACGGTTTTTGTGCAAGTATGGTGATTGTATTGACCAATACCCCAAATTCATGACTCATATTTTGAATGAGTAACTGGCTCAAGTGAGGTATCTTTTTAATGAGACTGTTAAAATTTAGTTTACTGATAAAAAGGATTTTGCAATCCTCCAGAGCTTCACAAGAGTCTTCGTAATGTTCATTACAAAGAAGCGCATGATAACCTAACAGATCGCCAGTCTTGTAGATATAAAAAATCTGATCTTTTCCATCCAAACCTGTTTTATAGATTTTAGCTCTACCGTTTTCGATTAAAAAAACTCCTGTTGGAATTCCTCCCTCATAAAAAACTAGCTTATTCCGCTTAAATATCAAAGTATCACCATGAGCAATGAAAAGCTCCTGCTCGCTTTTTGACAGTGATGAGAGAATTCTATTACTCTCAAAATCAAACTTCTTAATGTCTACTTTCATTCAATCGGGTGATTTAAGTTTTTGTAAAATGTAACATTTATCACATTTTGACAATTCTCATGTCCTATTTTTTAAATCTAATCTCTTGTTCTTTTGCTCCGTGATTCGTAGCAAATCCATTATACTCATAACGTCACTGCTTCTCCTTGGAGCAATGACGCTTATTGATACCAGGGACTTTTATTTTGAAAAGGAAGAGCTCGTTGAGAGTCGGGAAGTTGATCGTGAAGAACTCAAAGAAAGTGCCGAAAAAAGCGATTGGATTCAATTTTCAGCAGGTGGCAATGACTTCATCCCCAATGAGATTTGCTATCAGTTACGTCATTTTACAAGCTTTAAATATCAAGGAATTACCGGACACTATTCCTTAATAAGAAGAAGTAACGTTCCATTATTCCTCAAACACTGTTGTCTTAAAATCCACCTAGGATAATCTTATTCTTAAGTCTGAGTCTATCAAGGCTCAATTAGACCTGATTTTTCAGGCAAAATCCCAATTTATTAATTCAGGTTGAGCAATGTATTTAACTCAACTTCAAACTAAAATAAGATGATCAAGCAACGTCTAATCGAATCTTTAAAGCATATAAAAAGAGACGCACTTGCAGGAACTGTAGCAGGTGTCATGGCAGTCCCACTAACAGTTGGCATTTGTTTAATGTCCGAATACCCAATTATGACAGGTTTATATACCGTCATTTTTGCAGGGATAATAAGCTTTATAACCTATTTATTTAAGCCTGGTAACTATACAGGTATGCCAGGAGTGGCAGCCGGATTAGCACCCGCATTGGCGCTGGGTGTACACACATTTGGAATGGAAAATATGCCATTTGTGATCCTACTTACAGCTTTGTTTCAAGCAGTAGTCTGGAAATATCGACTGGAACGATACATTTTAAGAATAGTACCTCACTATCTGGTCGAAGGTTTATTGGCTGGGGTAGGTTTAAAAATAGCTCTCAAGTTTGTTCCATTTCTCTACGACATTGAACATGAAACAGCGACCTGGCTCAATTTCGAGAGAGAAGTGATTATCCTGCTTAGCCTGGTATCATTTGTGTCTTTCGTACTTCTATACAAGTACTACAAAAAGAAGATGCCGGCGCTACCTTATTTTGTTATCATGGCAACAAGCTTTGTATTAAGCTTTTTCATGCCACTACCAATGATCTCGATTGATTCTGTTCCCTTCCATCTTGCATTACCTGTGCCGCATTTTACAGGGTTTAATGAGCAGGAGATCTTTTTCCTGATCTTGAAAATGATCGGTTTCGCAATGATGCTTGGAACCATCGATGTAATTGAGCAAGTGATGAGCAATGTGGCAATTGAGAAAATAGATCCCTTCAATAGAAAGGCTAACTCTAATAATAGCTTGCTCGCAATCTGGATTGCCAATATGGGAGCTACTTTCTTTGGTGGCATGACCAATCTGGACGGCTTAGCAAAGAGTACCACCAACACAGTAGCTGGTGCTGTAACCAAACTATCCAATGTTTTTACATCACTGGTAATTCTATTGGTTGTACTATTTCCAATCATTCTTGAGCATACACCAGAATATGCATTAGGTATCATTATGGTATATTCAGGGTGGAAAATGATTGCCAATATCGCAAATGTCCGATCGGAAGGCAGATATGCATTAATTATGGCGGGTATTTGTGGCTTTCTGGTTTTTGAATTGGGAATCTTCGAAGGCCTTTTGCTACTTCTTTTTGCCCATGCTTTTATTCAATATATTTTCATGAGAAGAACAGGAAAATCCACTCAGGAAGTCATCGAGCTTCTCAAAGATACCTTCAAGCCAGACGCTGATAAAGCCAGAATTGAAAGAGAAGATATGATTGCAGAAGCAAGCGTTCCTACCCTCGATAAATGGGTGAAGGCAATTAACAGTCATGATATAAATGCACTAATGAAGGTTTATAGCGACGATGCGATGATGATCCCTGCCTTTTCTACCAGGATAAGAAGAAACAAAGATCAAATCAAAGACTTATATCGAGACCTTTTTGAAAAACATGATCTCATGGTCGCACCTTATCAGGTTATATCTCAAAAGATTGACGGTTTTAAGGTAGACAGTGGACAGTATAAGATCAAATGGAAATCCGAAGGGTTTGAAGAAACCAATGATCTGAGGTTTTCATTCGTTATCAAAGACGGTCAGATTGTAAGTCACCATTCAAGCATTGAACCTGGAGATGATGTTTCCATTTCACATCCGGAAGCATACGATGATACGTTTGTTGAGTAGAAATAGGGGCATAAGCCCCTATTTTATTTGAATCGAAACTTCATGTACTTGATCTTCTCCCCTTTTTCCGTCCAGATTCGCTCATATTTGGTTTTGATGTCATAGTGATCAGCCAACAGCGGAGAGTTGTAAAGATCGAAAGTGAATTCGTGATCTTTGATGTCAAAATCTGCCAAAACCTGAAGCGTATATTCGAAAAGAGCTGTGTTGTCGGTTTTGAATTTGAACCAACCATCGGGTTTAAGGATCGATCTGTATTTTTCCAGAAAAGATTTATTTGATAATCGATGTTTTTCATCCCGATCCTTAGGTCTGGGGTCAGGGAATGTGAGCCAGATTTCATCCACCTCTTTTTCATCAAACAGGTTATGGATTTCAATAATGTGGGTCCGTAAAAAAGCTACATTATCTAGGCTATTCTTCTGAGCATACTGACTTCCTTTCCAGACACGATCTCCTTTGATGTCTATGCCTATGAAATTTTGGTTGGGACAAATCTCTGCCAGTGAGATGGTATATTCCCCCCATCCGCACGCCAATTCCACTACGATTTCATTATCATTACCAAAGAATTCACTCCACTTTCCGTGAATGGATTCATACAGATCTTTTCCTGGCTCTATGACATTTTTACTTGCCATATTTTCGGAAAACTTCGTTAACTTATTTTTTTTAGCCAATGTACTATCAGTTCAACCAAATACTCACAACAATGAAATCTACTATCCTCCTGCTATTTTGCCTTTTTTCTTTCGCTTCTTTCGCACAGGAAGATGAAGCTGAAGTCGTTAAAGCCATTGATGATTTAACCCTCCGATGGGACAATGAAGCCGAGAAGCTGCAAACTTATGAAGGCTTGGGGAGTTTTTGTGGCCAATCGGTCTATAGAAAACAAATCATTGGTATGCTGGATGAAATTCATCACTACGATACACTTCTTTACGGAATTGTGACCAGAAAATTCTCAAAAAATGGAGACAAGGAAGCCAAAGCTACACTTGATGATATTGAGAGATTGGAGAGTGAGTATACAACTAAGTCATTCAGGAGATTTATTCATCAGGAATGCAATACTTACAACGACATTGAGAAAAACCTGGGAGCTGAAAAAGGTTCTGAATACAAGGAAGAAGTAAAAGTGCTGGAAAGTGAGTTAAAGAAGTATGTTAAGGAGATTACCAAGCAGATCGACTTGATTGATGAGCATGTGCATCACCTGCATTTAGGGGAGGATTAGTTTGTAAAAAAAATGATGCTACCGCTGTGAGTGCAGCATCATTTATTACTTTAATCTAACCTTTCATAGCGGTAATTGATCGTTTCCTGTTCACGATATTCGGTAGCTATAAAGCTATTTTCCGTTAGTTCATTTATATCTACTACGGTAGCACCATCATCGTAAACCAAACCCATATAGTGCTCGCCAACTCCCCACCAACTTGCTTCGAAAAAATCATCGATGGAGTCACAGTCATTGGCCTGATCCATCATTTCATATGCTCCTGCTTTAGTGAAGTTAACAATGTTGTCAGTCATGATTGTTTGAAGACACCCAACATTAATTATACATCATTTGCTACCAATTAGTTAATGCAAAATGGCTATCTGCGATAAATAACTCCTATGGAATATACCCATGGATTTAATGAAGCATCTACTTTGGCGGGTGCCCCTCCCGCATCTCCTGTAATCTCCGTATCAATAAATAGTCTATTTACAGAAAGCGAAGCTCCCCAGGAGTTATTAACCATATAATCAAATCCCCCTCGAATGATAAACCCAAACGCATTATCTGCTTCAATGTCAGAAACATCTCCGTCTTCTGCATCAAGGATGACAGCATACGCAAATCCTCCGCCCAGAAATGGTTGAAAGTCGCCCAATCGATAATGATAAAGACCTGAGATTGCAAACGGAGCATAGGTAACCTCCCCTGCTGTTTGACCTTCCAAATTGTTTTTGCCTTCGGCAGTAGTAGATGGAGGGTATGCAATGACTGTATGAATAGAAATATTAGTATTTACAAAATATCCAATACCAACACCTGGAACTGTCGAATTAGAAAATGAGATATTTTCTCCTGGTAGGTCGCTCCCCCCAATGTTAGTTTCAGTGGATGCCTTACTTAAATCGAAAAAGAATGCGCTTGGTTGAAGGTACCATTTCTGATCAATTGACTCCTGAGCTTCTAAGCTAATACCTATCAGTAGGACAATAGTAAATAACAAAGAATGTTTTTTCATAATATTTTGTATTTAGCGTTTTTAGTTATATATTATTATTCTCTTATAAGATTAATAATTCACTACAATATTTTTTTGATTTTTAGTTATATATTTTCACGTAATATACTTTATTATTAATAACGTATTCAAGTAATTAAAATAAAATGCCTCAACATTCTTGATAAAAGGTTATTAAGTATTTAGATACGATGTAAGGAACACTTAAGCATCTGATAGAGTATTTACATAACGCCAATAAAATATTGTTTAAATTCTGCATATTATACGTTATCAATTATGTATATATACTCCCATTAAGTGCATTTAAATGATTTAAAATGCATAATGTTAAAACATATATTAAATAACGGCGTTATTTGATATAATAATGAACATATAATTGATATAGCTATGAACTACTCACACTTACTAAGTCTTACCAGGTATTTATTTTGTAAAATGTTGCGTCCTTTTTATATATAGGATTTTCAATAATTTAAACAAAATACTTATTAATTCACTTTAGATATCTACTCACTTTCTTATTTAAATTAATAATTGTACTTATTAGCATTCATCTAATAAAACAATTATTTGTCAATATCATTAAAAACCAGTTAAAAATATGGAAAAATCTAAGATCGCAATCGTCGGAATTGGATGTCACGCACCAGGTAACATTAATAGTTCAGATTCTTTTTGGTCACAACTTCTAAATGAAGTGAACGGGGTGATGGAGGTTCCAGGGGATCGATGGAACGTAGAAGAATATTACGACCCGAACCCTAACAAAGCAGGAAAAATTAAAAACAACAAAGGTGGATTTATTGAAAATATTGATGAGTTCGATAATGAATTCTTCAGAATCTTTCCCAAAGAAGCAGAGCGGATTGATCCACAGCAAAGATTGCTACTACAAACCACCTTTGAATCTATGGAAGATGCCGGCGACAAGCTCAATCAATTGAGAAATACAGATACTGCCGTATTCATGAGCACCTTCACTAATGATTATTGGGACATTCAGGTAAGTCAGGAAAGCAGATACGATATTTCTCCCCACACGCCAATGGGCTCTTCGCTCACAGCTATAGCCAATCGGATCTCTTACTTCTACAATCTCAAAGGGCCTAGCGTATCTATTGATACCGCCTGTTCTGGATCGTTGGTGGCTGTTCATCTCGCATGTCAAAGCATATGGAGTGGTAACGCTGAAGCTGCATTTGCAGGTGGTGCTAACCTCATCATCAATCCTGAATCCACAATTATGATGTCCAAAGGCAATTTCCTAAGTCCGGATGGATATTGTAAAGCTTTTGACGAGAAAGCGAATGGCTATGTCAGAAGTGAAGGTATTGGTGTCGTTTATCTCAAGAAACTCGATCAGGCATTGAAGGACAACAATAAGATCTATGGAATTATCAAAGCCACAGTCTGCAACTCTGATGGGCACACCTCCGAAGGTTTCACTGTTCCTAGCGAAAGCTCACAAACGAAAATGCTAAAAGATGCCTATTTACAGGCTGGAATACATCCGGATCGACTTCAGTATATCGAAGCTCATGGTACTGGTACTCCTATCGGTGACCCAATCGAAACCAAATCATTTTCAAATGTTTTTGCAACTGATAAGCGAAAAAATCCTGTCATGATTGGGTCAGTAAAAAGTAATATTGGCCATTTGGAAGGTGCAGCAGGTGTGGCCGGATTGATCAAGCTGGCCCTTTCTATGAAACACAAGAAAATTCCAGGCAATCTTCATTTTAATAAGGTAAATCCAAAGATTGATCTTGAGGGATGGAAGCTCAAAGTCATTAATGAAAATACTGACTGGCCAGAGCAATCAGATACCAGTCCCAGAATTGGTGGAGTCAATTCATTTGGCGCAGGCGGAACGAATGCTCATCTGGTTTTGGAAGAATACATACCTAATGAAAGAGAGCTCAATAGGCCAGTGAAAGAAAACCTCTACCTCTTTCATACAAGTGCCATGACTCAGGAAGCGTTGAAAACCCTGCTTCTTGAGTATAAATCTTACATCAATGAATCAGAGCACGTCCTTCGAGATATTTGTTACAACGCTGGAAAACACCGATCCGATTTAAGATACAGGATAGCAATTGCAGGGAATGATAAAAAAGACATTACCCATAAGATTGATGCTTACCTGGAAGGTAATGTCCTGGCAGGCGTGGAAGTCAATGAGGTAGACAGCCCCCCAAATAAGTTGGCTTTTATATTCACTGGCCAGGGACCTCAATGGTATGCCATGGGTCAGGAACTTATTGCTAAAGAACCTTTATTCCGATCAATCATTCAGGAAATAGAAGGTCATTTTAAACAGATAGCAGGATGGTCTTTGTTGGAGGAGATGAATAAAGACGAGAAAAATACCAGTGTCAATGACACCCGGATTGCTCAACCTGCGATCATGGCGATACAAATAGCCCTAGTAGAATTATGGAAAAAACATGGTGTCGAACCGCAAGGTGTAATTGGTCATTCCATCGGTGAAGTGGCTGCCGCTTACACCGCAGGAGCTCTCACACTCGAACAGGCTGTCCATGTTATTTTTCATAGGAGCCGGGGACAACATGCGGCGACCGGAAAAGGGAAAATGCTAGCCGTAAGCGTCTCTCTTGATGAAGCTAGAGAGCTCATCAAGGATGTGGACGATGTAGTTTCAATTGGAGCAGTCAACGGTTCCAATATGGTGGTGCTCTCAGGAGATGAAGAGCCATTAGCAGATATTTCAGCTGAGCTCGAAGCAAAGGATATCTTCAATAAATTTTTGAGAGTTACTGTCCCCTTTCACTCACATCATATGGAGCCCCTTAAAGATGAGCTAATTGGATCGCTTGAAGGACTCATACCTGATAAAGCTAAAATTGATCTCTATTCAACGGTAACAGGAAGAAAAGAAGATGGTTCTCATTTAGTGAGCGAATACTGGTACGATAATGTACGTGAAACGGTTTACTTCGCTAATGCATTGGAGGAAATGTTAAATGATGGATATGACTTGTTTATAGAGATTGGGCCCCATCCTGCCCTTTCTGCTGGAGCTGAAGAACTATTCGAGAAACGAAATGCCAGTGCAAACATCTTCCCTTCCATCAAAAGAAAAGAGCCTGAGAAACTTCGGTTCCTACAAACATTGGGAGCCATGTATACACTAGGATTGGACCTTAGCTGGGAGTCCATTTATCCGGAGAGCAATCACCTATTTGATTTACCCAGGTATACCTGGGATCGTAAGTCATTCTGGTTCGAGCCAAAAGTCCATAGAGAAAGACGATTGGAAAAGAAACCCCATCCATTGGTTACAGGGTACGATCGATCAGGATTGCATGATACGTCCTATAATTTTAACGTCCTACTGGACAGACGTACTGACCCGTATATAGAAGATCATAAAGTCAACGACGGGATCATATTCCCTGCCACGGGACATCTGGAAATTGCAACAGCGGCGGCAAAACATGCTTTCGGAAAAGATTTTGGTTTTCTTGAAGATGTAAACTTTGAATCGGCGCTGTTTCTACCCGAGGATGGAGAACGGTATGAGGTTAAATTAGAAGTTTATTCAGATGAAGAAAGCTATTGGATCTTAAGTCGTGACACAAATAATCCTGATGCCGAATGGGTCAAACACTCAAACGGGAAAATGAACACACTCGGAGACACATTTACATCTCGGTCTGTCGATTTAAATGAAATCAAAGAACGAGTCAACGACCGACTACCTGTACAGCCTATGTACCTGGAATTGAAAAAAGGCGGGTTACAATATGGTGCCACTTTCAGAGCAATTAAAAACTTATGGGTTGTAAAGGATGAGATTCTGAGTAAAATAGAGGTGCACGAATCATTGAAGTATGAAATCAATGATTACAACCTGCATCCTTGCATTTTAGACGCCTGTCTGCATACCATTTTCGCTGCTAAAATGAATACTGAAGATGAAGAACGAGGTATTTACCTCCCAATCCATATTGATAGATACAAATTCCATAATAAACCAAAATCTGAAACGGTATACAGCTATGTAAAAGTAGCCGAAGCGAGCTCAGACTATTTGAAAGGAGACTTTTGGATCATTGATAAAGATGGTAACACAGTAGCTGAAATTCAAGGATTGAACTGCAAGTACATTAAAGGATCAAGAGCATCGGACGAGGACATGACATACGCAGGAACTTATGAATACCAGTGGGTTGAATCTGAAGAAATGGTACATAAACCAGCTAATTCAAAGATCCTTGTGCTTGAAGAAAAAGGCGCCAACTTTAGTGCGCTTGATGAAAAGTTGCAGGAGCTTGGGAGCTCAGTGGTTCGTGCCGACATACCTGATTATTCAGATCGTGAAGAAGTCAGGCAAACACTTCAAAAAGTCGTGAATAAGCATGAAACACTTCAAAATGTCGTCATTAACCTTCCGCTTCAATACACTGATGAATCAGGCATAGCTGATGAAACTCAGGAGCTATCCTGGAAACTCTTGAATGTATTTAACGCAATCATAGAACTGGAAATACAGTCAACTATTTGGGTCATCAATGAACAAGCAGACCTGATAACCCCACAAGATTCAGTGGTAAATATGATGGCTTCTGTCACCTACGGCCTGAGCAGAGTCACCGTCAATGAGTTTCCAATAGCCAAGATAAAACTCGTTGATTTGGGAGATAGAACGAGTGAGTCCGAAATCCATTCATTAGCCCAACTTATTTCCTCTATCTCTAATGGAGGGGATGAAAGTGATATTGCATTGAGAGGTGAAAAAATCTATGTGAAAAGACTTGATTCGGTATCAAGGGAATCTGCGCAGGAGGAAGCAGCCATCTCTCTACCCGCCAGCGGTAGTTACTATCAGACAATTCTAAAAGAGGAAGGCATCCTAGACTCGATAGGGTTTAGACAAATAGTCCCTTTTGAGATTGGTGATAAAGAGGTAGAAATTGATGTAAAAGCTGCAGGACTTAACTTCAAAGATGTTCTTAACCTGAATGGGCTACTGTCAGAAGAGAGTGTAATTGGTGGACTTGTAGGATCTCAATTAGGTTTGGAGAGCAGTGGGGTTGTTTCAAGAGTTGGTAAATCTGTGAAACATGTACAAAAAGGGGATCGGGTTTTAGCCTTTTCACCAAACTCCTTTGCCGGGAAAGTTGTGACTCCAAGCCATTGTGTAGCCAAACTTCCGGATCATATCTCTTTTGAAGAAGCAGCCACGATCACTCTGGTTTACCTTACAGTTTATCACTGCCTGCTGAATTTAGGGCAAATGGAGCGAGGCGAATCAGTCCTCATTCATTCAGCTACAGGTGGTGTAGGTCTTGCAGCAATTGCTATAGCCAAACATTATGGTGCGAAAATTTATGCTACAGCGGGTACCAAGGAAAAGCGGGATTTTCTAAGGGAACTGGGGGTAAAACACACATATGATAGTCGCTCTTTGAGCTTTTATGATGAGGTCATGAAAGATACCAATGGAAAGGGTGTAGATCTCGTACTAAACTCTCTAAGTGGTAAAGCAATCATCCAAAGTATCAAATGCTTAAAGCCATTTGGTCGCTTCCTGGAAATTGGGAAAGCAGACATTTATGAGGACATGAGTCTTCATCTGAAACGATTTGGGGATAACCTCTCCTACTTCGCTGTGGACATTGACAGGTTGATGGCTCAGCGCCCGGATAAGGCCACCAGGTTACTCCAAAATGTGATGGAGTTGTTTTATGAAAAGAAAGTACAACCACATCCTTATACGTCGTTCAAAATCAATGATATTGGTGATGCTATCGATCATTTTGCCAAAGGCAAACACATTGGCAAAGTAGTGCTTTCGATGGAGGATCAGGAAGTCAAAGCGCTTTCGCCAGAAAAGCTTCGATTCTCCTCAGAAGGTAGCTATATCATCACAGGGGGCGCCAGCGGATTAGGAATTGAGCTGGCCAAATGGATGGTAGATAATGGTGCCAAGCATCTTGCGCTGGTTAGCAGAAGCGGTCCTAAGTCAGCTTATGATAAAGGGTGGATTGAGCAAATGCATAAGCATGGCGCCAATATCATGATAGAAAAGCTAGATCTTTCTTCAGAAAAAGAAGTTAATGATATGGTCAATAGAGTGAATAAAATTGCTCCTCTAGCCGGCATCATCCATGGTGCAGCGGTGCTCGAAGATGCGACCATTCAGAGAATGAGTCGTGAGCTTTTCTCAAAGGTGTTTAAACCCAAAGCGATTGGTGCCTGGAACTTGCATAAGGCAACAGATCAAATAGATTTAGATTTCTTTTTATCGCTTTCATCTATTTCCGCGGTTTTCGGTTTGCCAGGGCAAGCAAATTATTCAGCTGCCAATAACTTTCTGGACAAGCTGGTAGCTTATCGTAAGAGCAAAGGATTGCACGCTCAGAGCATCAATCTAGGCGTATTGGGACAGTTTGCAGGCATGTCTAAAGAAGGAGGTAATGTCTTAAACGTATTGGAAAATCAAGGCTGGATTCCAATGACCATCAATCAGGTAACCAGCAAAATTGAGCGAATTCTCTTGGAAGGCGATCGGGTTCGAATGGCAGCTAACATTGATTGGGGACGTTTTGGGGAGTTCTTTAGCCACCTTAAAAACGATGCTCGTTTTAGGCACTTGCTTACGGATAAAAGCCTGTCAGCAAATATATCGAGAGCCGGCGCAGAATCTCTAAAGGACAAACTGCTTGCAGCCAATGGAGAAGGTAAGGGGATGCTGGCGCTAAATCTGAAGGAAGCCCTGGCCCGGATTTTAGGAACAACTCCGGATAAGTTAGACGAAAACAAATCCATTTCTGCTATAGGTTTAGATTCTCTCATGATGAACCAGTTGCGGAACTGGATTCTACAAAAGCTTGAGTTCAACTATCCTTTGATGAGACTTTCTAAAGGTCCGAGCATCAGAGAGATTGCTGAGCACATCATGGAAAGCTTCCTTTCTTCTGCAAGTGATGAAAAGAGCAATCAGGATGAATCAGGTATTTCTACCGAAGAAGACATTGAGGTGATCAATAACTGGTTCGTGCATAGAAAAGCTGAAAATGATGTATCAGGTAAACTGAAGCTATTCATGTTTCACAGCATGGGAGCTGGAGCATCCATGTTTAACGACTTTATGTACGAAGCACCCAAAGGAACGGATGTCTACGCGGTACAACTTCCTGGTCGTGAAAACAGAAAAGATGAAAAGCTATATACTGATTTTCAAAAACTACTTGATGATCTTGAGGCAGCCATACTTCCTTTATTGGATGGTGATTTTGCCATATACGGACACAGTTTTGGTGGTATTATTGCTTTTGAATTGGCGAGACGGCTTAGAAAGAATCATGGAAAGCGACCTGTTCATTTCTGGAGCTCTGCTACCATGGCACCTCAAATGACTGTGACCTGGAAAAATAGAGACGTTCTGAAACAATCTGCGATCTCTTCTAATTCGGAGCAGAAACTCATTGGTCTTATGACTTACATCGATGATCTGGAGTACGTTAAAAAGATCCTTCCGATCCTGCGACTGGATATGGCTTTATTAATGGATTACGATTATGAGGATGATCATAAATTCGAATTTCCAATCACGGTATTTTCTGCTATTGAGGACGAGGTAACACTCCCCGAAGAAATGGAGCCATGGAAGGACCTCACCGCATCGGCGTTTAGGCAAGAGCTAGTTCACGGTGATCATTGGTTTGTAAGTCGAAACAACTGCTGAACAAGCTGCTACTGGATCTGAAGAAATTTCCTCATCTGCTAATGAGCTATCCGCAGGAATGGAAAACTATATGAAAAAGTTTAATTGGCTTAATTCGACTTCCAAGGAATTAAAAGATGGAGTTTCTAAATTTTCACTTAGAAAAATAGAAGATGATATAGGAGTAGTAAATTAATAGCAGCCCTATAACCCATCAACCTCTGCCACAACAAACGTACTACCGGTTACAAGTATTAAATCATCCGGATGGGCTTGCACTTTTGCCTCTTGAATGGCTTCATTCACATTCTTAAAGCATTTAGCTTCAATGCCATTCATAACTCCCTGAATCGCTAATTCTTCAACTGGAAGCGTTCTTGGCACATTAGATTGTGTCCAGTAGATTTTGGCATCTTTAGGAATGATCGAGAAGATTGATTTTAGATCTTTGTCTTTGACGGTTCCAAAGATCAAATGAAGGTTATTTTGACAAATGTCAGCAACTTGTTTAAGTAGAATATTTAAACCATCTGCATTGTGACTGACGTCAGCTATCAGTAGTGGGTCTTTCTCTATAATCTGAAGTCTGCCTTTCAACCCCGTTAGTTCATTTATATTCTCAATTCCTGCTGATATATGGTTTGAAGATACATCCCAGCCCAATCTTATAAGTTCGTTAATGACTGATTCGATCCCGCCTAGATTTTTCAAAAAGTAATCAGGCACCATTCCCTGAGGTTTGATGTTTGACTTACCTGCTTTTATCAGAACAGCCTCGTTGTTTTCTGAGATTTGTTTAAATATGGGTTCCGTTTCAGGTAGTGTCTCTCCAATAACTACCGGCACATGTTTTTTTATAATTCCAGCTTTCTCAGCAGCTATTTTTTCAAGCGTATCTCCCAATATATCCATGTGATCATAACCAATATTGGTTATCAGACAGACCTCTGGAGTGATTACATTGGTACTGTCAAGTCGACCCCCTAACCCGGTTTCAATTACTGCTATATCCACTTGCTCTCTTTGAAAATAATCAAAGGCCATAGCAACTGTTATCTCAAAAAATGATGGTTGAATATCCTCAATTGTAGATTTGATTCGGCCAACAAAATCAATCACAAATTCCTCAGAAACCTCAATTCCGCTTATTTTGATTCTCTCTGTGAACTTCTTTAAGTGAGGTGAAGTATAAAGCCCCACTTTGTATCCAGCAGTTTGTAAAATAGCAGCTATCCCATGAGCACTTGTTCCTTTTCCGTTGGTACCCGCGATATGTACACTTTTAAATTTTTTATGTGGGTTATCCAGGTGTTCCATCAGTTTGATGGTATTTGTAAGGTCTGCTTTATAGGCCTTTTTTCCCACTCGTTGATACATAGGCAATCGAGTATAGAGGTACTCGAGTGTCTCTTTGTACGTCATATAGATTTAATGATAAACGTGATGGTTCCTGTTGAAACAGGAGCAGTTTTATAATCCGCTGTTTTACTGAAGGTAAGCTTCTCCACTGCCTGTCTGTATTTTCTTTCCACGGATGGTGAAACAGTAGACGTGACCGTTTCAATTTTAATGAGGTAGCCATCCTGATCTACGACAATCTTATAAACGATTTTGCCCGACTCATCTGAAGTGTCATTTGGTTTAGGCTTAAAATCCCAAACCCAGCCTGATAGCGCAAGGTTGGCCCCCTCCGCATCTCCGGTATTGGTTCCCTGACTGCCATAGATTGCACGCTGATCAAGCTCTTTTTCTTCTTCCTTACCCTCAGAAGGATTTTCACTGGTTTCTTCAGCGTCAGTTTCAGAGGGAGTCATAACAGCCCGGCTATCGACGACTTCTTCCACTACCTCTTCCGTGGGAGTAATTTCTTCAGTTTTAGTTTCTTCTACTTGTACCGGGCTTTCGACTTTCGACTTAGGAATCGGTTGTTCGGTCACTTCCTGAGCCTCCGCTTCTGTTTGTTCTTCAGTGGCTTCATTCTCAGAATCATCTATCTCTTCTTCCGTGATTTCTTCCACTTCAGGAGCTTCCTCAGCTGGAGCAGCAGTTGCCGGTGCTCCGGCGGACGTTGTGAAGCCTAACTCAATACCATATTCCGGAATAGGTGGAAATGGTTCTCTCCAAGCTACAATGAAGTAGAACAGAATTAATAGCACCAATTGAACACCCAGAGATGTCAACCATCCTATTCGTTTATTCTTCTCTTCTTTTTTTTCTCGTTCGTCCATCACTCTGGTTTTGTAGCGATCGAAACCTTGGCTTTCATCGAAGTAGCTATACCAGCCACCTCAACTAACCTTTCAACCGGAACCGTAGCATCACAGTGAAGCACTACAATGCCTTCTTTGCCAGCCAGACTAGTTCTTAGTTCACTTTCAAGTGAGTTCCTGGTTACCCTCTTGTTATTAACGAAATAGCTCAACTCTTTGGTAATGGTAACGCTGATCTTTTGCATTACAATCTCTGAAGATTTAGAGGAAGGCAAATTAACCGGAAGTCCTGAAGGTGTAATGAATGAAGCAGTTAGCATAAAGAATATCAAGAGCAGAAAGATGATATCCGTCATGGATGACATGCTAAAACTTGCATTCACCTTATGTTTTGACTTTAAATCCATTACTTCTTAGGTTCTTGTAAAAGATCAATAAAGTCTATAACGTTAGACTCCATGGTATGGATAACCTTCCCAACCTTTGAAACAAGGTAATTGTATCCCAGATATGCAAGAATACCCACAAAAAGGCCTGCAGCTGTCGTGATCATGGCTTCATAGATCCCCGAGGAAAGCAATTTAGGACTTACAGCCCCCTCTTCCTGCGCAATGGCTATAAAAGCCTGGATCATACCTGTAACAGTCCCTAAAAACCCAATCATAGGGGCTGCACCGGAAATGGTGGCGAGTAAATTCAGGTTTTTCTCGAGGCGGTAGATTTCAAGCTTACCTACATTCTCGATGCTTACCTCGATATTCTTAAGGGGATTGCCAATTCTGTTTACCCCCTTTTCAATCATTCTTGCAACCGGGGTGTCTGTTTTCCCGCACAGCATCAAGGCGCCACTGATATCACCTGATATCACCAAAGAACGTATTTGATCTTTGAAAGACTCTGGTGTTTTGGAAGCTGCACTTAATGTTCGGGTGCGCTCTACGAATATATAAATGGCTACCATCCACAGAAGCAGGATGGGTAACATCATATACCCTCCGTTTGTGACTAATTCTAATAAGGAGATTGTCTCCTCCGATTCCAGACCCTCAATTACAGGGTCTTGCATAACACTAGCAAGCATAAGTTCTTCTTAATGAGTTTAAACGAATGGTAAATCCATTCAGAAAGACTGAACGTACTAATTAAAGGATTAGTGCTTTTAGTATTTCAGAATCCAAATATCCTGACCATAATCAGCCTTTAATCCATTCACAGATCGTTGTGCTTCTGCCAGAGATGCATATCCAGAGATAGCTACCCGATGCGTAATAGCATTTCCAAATGGAGGAATTATGGACGGACTTTTTCCTTGGCCTGCTAATTCATTTGCATAATCCACAGCCATATCACCGTCCAGGAAGCTTCCTATCACAATATAGAAGTTTCCGGTTCTTGCGCTCAAAGCATTTACTGTACCAGGATTTGACTGAGGTGCTGGCTTAGGTTGCGTTGCTGCCGGACGTGTATCAGCCGGTGTAGATTTAGGTTGAGTTTCAGCAGGTTTTGTTTCCGGTTGGTTTTCCGAAGCTGTATTATTTTCAGTTGTGGCTTCTTCAGCAGGCTTCTCAACAGGTTTGTTCTCAACAGGCCTTTCCACTTTTTCTGCTACCGGTTGCTCCTCTTCCCCTCCATTAGATTGATACCATAATAAGAATACTGTACCTAAAGACGCAAAAATCAGTATTCCGAACACTACCACTTTAACAAATTTAGATTTGCTTTCAGTGCTCGATGAAGATGCTTGGCTTGACTCAAATTTCGGAACATCAGCTGTCTGTTCTTCTTCGGAATCCATTAGCTCTTTTTCAAACTGAGCAAATTCATCCTCATCCAAAACATCACTATCAAAAACTGAATCAGGGATTTCTTCTCCATCATCGCTATCATCGGAAGCTTCAAAATCATCAAAAGATTCTTCTTCATAAAAATCCTCCACGGTTTCTTCCTCTTTCTTTTCCTCTATATCAGAGTCATCAGGTTCAGGCATATCATCCATATCCATATCCCCAAGGTCTTCATCATCAAGATCTTCCATATCACCTAAATCCGCCATATCACCAAGGTCACCTAAATCTTCTCCCTCTAATGATGCCTCTAACTCCTCATCGCTAATCTGGTCAGGAATTTCTTCCTCATCCATGTCCATAGACTCACCTTCAAAGACAGCATCCATTTCACTCTCGTCATCAGTTGCTTCAGCTTTAGGAGATTCTTCCTCTACTTTCTCAGCTTCGGCTTCTTTTTTTGGTTCATCGACCTGATCGGAATCATCATCGTCATCCAAAGCTTCATAGTCTAACTCTGGAAGGCCGAAATCCTCGTCATCACCAAAAAAATCGTCCTGTTCTTTGTCGTTGTTCTTATCGTCTGTAGCCATAGGTATATTTTATTGACCGAACCAAGATAAAATAAAATTCAATATTAGGAAATATTAGTGTCAGAAACGGTACTGAGCACCAATTTTAAAAGCGAGTCCTCGGGTCGGGTACCCCAAATATCGTTCGTATTCATTATTAAGCAAATTATTTACGTCAATGAATGCCGAAGCACGTTGAGATATTAAATATTTAATACCCACTCCCAAGTCAACAAAAGCTTTAAGGTTTACATAACCGAAATCAACATTAGCAGGAGCGCGAATGCCTCCCATGCTTGTTAAATGGGATGATAAAATCAGTTTTTCCTGAATATTGTGGCTCGTAAACGCTTTGAATACGAATGTGGGTTGATGCCATGCCCTATCCAGTGATTCAACTGAATATGCATTAAGCTCAATACTTGCGCGATATAGGCTTGTGGTCCCGGGCATGTACGAGGCGCTGGCTTTCAGCTTAGTCAGGTTGATATTGTCAGTATCATAACTCAAAGTGTATTTAGTGGAATCGCCTGGTGAGGGTGTGAAAAAGGGTAATCCATTCAGACTTGAACAGGTAATGGAAGATTCCAATAGCACTGTACTCAATGGCTTTCCTTTTATTCCGCCACCAAAACTGAAATTTGTTTCGATATTTAAGATTGCCAGAGAGTCATCCAGGAATTCATTCCCCTCAAGTATATTTCCAAGCGAATTCCACTTTTGACCACCTGATAAAACGCCAAATAATGTCCAATTTTCTGAGAGGCTAAGGTCTGCGTTTACATTCGGATAGAACCCTGTTTGGGTGTTTGAATCCACTGAATTAGTAGAGATGGTGAAACCAGCTTTCACATTTAGGTTATTAAGCTCATAGCTTATCCAGGGTTTAAGGTTTAATAAGGATCGTGAGTAAGTTATTCCTCCATCGTATTTTCCGCTGTAAAAATCAATTCCTAAACCAGCACTTAATTCATCCTTTAGCAAATAGTTTAACCCCGAAATCACAGCAATTGACGTTTCTTTATTTTGCTCATTACCGGGATCAATTGCATGGGTAACTTGAGAAAGTGATGGTTTAAACGTCCATTTAAGGTCATTTTTATCAAATGAAGTACCTATACCTACTTTAAATTCATTCATTACTCCTTCATCGACCGCATTTGGATTGAATCCTGTATTTATCCGATCAGTGTTTCCATAATAATTGAATCTGCTTCTGTTATATTCAATGTGTGGATTAATCGTCAATGACTTTGCATGATATTTAGAGGATATTTGAATACTTCCTGTTGAATTACCACTATTTTCGTTATTAACAGGACCAGTCTTAAACGTTTCATAGTTTATTGTAGCACCCGTTTTCCAAGCGCCGAATGAATGGAATATACCACTCTCTAAAAGCCAGGATTTATAGTTTCCATACCCGAATCTGACATAATTCTGATACTCACCTAAGGGATATTGTTCATTAAACTTCTGAAAAGGAACATCAGATTTGTATTCCGGCCAAACCATCGATGGCTCAAAGACCTTGAATATTTGATTTAAAGGATCATTTGATAAAGAGGTCGGATTGCTTCTTAAATAGATTTTATCTGCTTGAGGCAGTGTAATCTTTTTATCCTTCTCGATGACAATTTCCCCAGATAGCACCTCTCCTTGTGTCTTAGTAGTATCACTTTGACCCCACAACTGCATGGTCATAAGGCAGAAGACAAAAAACCATATGAACTTTGTATTAGTCATCATTTTTGGTCGAGTCTTGAATAGTAATGCTAGTTTCTATTTGTTTCAAAATGTTTTGAGATTCAATCACAACTTCTTGATTATTAGAATGTTGTATAATAGATCTTAAAGTGGCCTTAGCTTGAAATGTTTCTTCTTTTGCCAGGTAATTCTTAGCAATAAGCAGATAAGATTTATCCACCCACTCTGCATAGCTCCCATATTTCTCATTTAAGTCAAATAGTATATCTAGTGACTTATCATAATTGCCATTTATGTATGCATACTTACCTATCTGATAATTGGCTTCAGCTCCATATACATCTTTGTTAGCAGAGAGGTTTTCAAAGATCTTAATGGCAATCTCGTCATTACCTAGATTTTGCTGACTTCTTGCCTTAATTAGGTTAGCCTCCTGATCGCCATTTATTGGCTTCCAGTCTGCGGAAAGGATTTGATCAGCAGCCACTATGGCTTTATTATTTAATTGATTTTGAAAATAAAGCTGCATAAGTCCTTGACTTGCATTGTAATTATCCTTGGGAGTTAGATTTAAATCTGCTAAAAGCAAATACGCCTCTTCAGATTTTTTGGTGTTACCTAATGCGCTGTTTATTTCGCCTAATCGATTAAGCACACGACCAGAATAGATGTTTTTTACAAATTTGAGTTCTTCAAAAGCAGTGTTAGCCTTTTCCAGTTCGCCTAATCGATAGTAGGAATCGCCTAAATAATACTTTGCCTCAATACGACTGCTACTATTTGGATAATCATTCAGGAATTTGTCAAAAGCCTCTGAGGCTTGCCTATACGAGAAACTAAAGTATAGTCGCTTCGCAGCTTCGAACTCTATTAGTTCCAAACTCCCATTTTCCGGATGCGTTCGTTTATAATCCGCAATGTATTTATCCAGATTACTTACCTGAATGCCTGCCTGCTGAAGTTCTTGCAGGCCTAGAATGGCATTTAGTGCCGCATCTGACTGGATGTGGTTTTGAAGGATGAATTCATAATCCTCCCTTGATTTTTCAAACTTTTGCAAGTTCTTTCTTGATATTCCCCGATTCAATCGTGATTCGATTGCACTTGGATGATTTGAAAACTTACTAATTACTCGCGTAAATAATGGCTCAGCTTCAGTAAAATTTGCCGCTTCAAAGTGAATCATTCCGGATTGATAGAGTGCTTGTGCCCCATATCGGTCAGATTCGAAAATTTGACTGAAGATTCGAAGCGCCTCGCCCGCCTTGTTTAGATTCTTTAACGTGAGTGCTTTCTGATAATTGATATATGGAGAGCTAAGTTGTCTGGAGACTTGATTGTAATTATCCAAAGCCTCTTCATATGATTTTGTTGCAAAAAGACAATCTGCCAGCCTAACCTTTGCATCTAGCCGGACTTTGTTGTCATTGGCTGACGTGGCACTTCTAAAATGAATAACCGCAGACTTATACTCCTGCTTATTGAAATAGGCGTACCCCAGACCGTAGTGAGAAAGTGCATTGATTTGTGATTGCTTTTTATAAAGCCCGATTGCGTTTTCAAATTCATTATTTCTTATGGCTATTTCTGCCAGGTGATAATTTGAGTGATCAACCAGGTCAGCGTCAAGCGCATATTTCAAACTTTCCTGAAACCACCTCTTCGACTCCATGAATTCACCATCATTAAAAACCAGCATCGCTTTTTGAAAAGTTACTTTTTGATACACAGATTGTTGAGTTGCATTTTTAACACCTATCTTATTCAAATGATCGATGGCTAAATCATAGTTTGATGTCCGTAAATAAGATTGCGCAATTAGGTTTTGCATTTCTTCAGCCCATTGACCATAAGGATAAATCCGGGTATAATCATTTGCATAATTGATTGATTCAGAATAATTACCCAACTCAGCATTGATTTTAGCCGCCTGATAGATGGATTCTTCTTTTATTTCTCGTTCTCTCGAAATGGATGCTTCTATATAGGCAGAAAGCGCCTTTTCAAAATCCTTTTTCTTCACATACAATCTTCCAAGTTGAAATGCGCTCAGCTGAGCATATGCTCCGCCCTGAATACCTGACTTGGTCAAAAGGTCAATTGCTTTGGCCTCATTCCCAACCCTAAATTTTGCTACTCCAGCTTGATAGTACAATGCCGCTGAAGGACGAGATGGATGAAGTTCAAGGGCTTTTTGGAAGTATGCATCTGCTTTCGGCACGTCACTTTTTGATGCATAAGCCTCTCCTATTAGTTGATAAAATCCTGAGTTAGTGATGGATGCTTCATCTGAAATTTCATTACGACTTAATTCGATCACCTGATCTATCTCACCCTCATCTAGTAAAATCTTTGCGATAAAGAAATTAGCAGATGTCTTATTGTCTCCTTCTACTTTTTTGAATCCTTCAAGTGCATCTTGAGTATGGCCTAAATGATAGTCGGCATAAGCTTCATAATAGTTAAGCTTTATCTGATTGTTAAACCCAAGCCTTCCGGAGGATGCAAATAAACTTTTGGCTTTAGTGTAGTTTTTTTCTTCAAGTTGAATTAGGCCATAAATGAAGTTGTAGTTTGCTTGATCCCTCAGTGTCAAGTCAGATGCTGAGGTGGTCTTGAGGTATTTTTTGGCCTTCAATGAATCCTTCTCATAAAAGAAGTATTCGCCTATGTGAAATGTTGCTAATTGTTTAATTGGATGTTTAGGGTTAGAACTAATCCAGCGTTCTATGTCTACTGAGTTATTTGTACCGATCTTTAATTGGCTCAATAAAAAAAGTATTTCTTCGTCACTTGAGCGTGTTGGCTCGCTTTGAAGATCACTGATTACCAATTGATATTGTTGTTGCTGGAATTTTTCAAATGCACTTAATGCATGGTAATCTGATATAGACAATGCATTTTGGGCGGAAGTGAAAAGAATAGCAAATACACAAGCAAAAAAAATCGGTAGTCTCAATACTGTCTTGTTTTTAACCATCAGGTTGAACGAACTTTCTTGTGGAAATTGTATCAATTCATCAATTTATAAACCAACTCTGTTAAAACAGGTCCTTCTTTTTTAGTAGCAAAACCAATCCCTTTTGATTGCATGTCGGCTTCATGAAGAAATTTGATGTTTTGAACGACTTTACCTAGAGGATAATTCCTGGCAGCTTGCAAATATTCTTTAACGAAAAAAGGATTTACCCCGATAACTGAAGCAATGGCTTTTTCATTTTTATTGTCTGAATGATGTATCAGCAGGAGCTTACTGAAATAAGAAAAAAGACTGTAAATGGTCAGAACCATTGGGTTATTGCTTGGATTTGAAGCGAAGTAATCAGCTATTTTATGTGCCTTCAATTTATTCATTGAGCCTAAGGCTTTTTGCATTTCAAAAATGTTGTAATCCTTACTGATGCCAACATACTTTTGAACCATTGCCGCATCGATCTGCTGCCCCTCTTTCACATTCAGCAGCAGCTTTTCAATTTCATTTGCTAGTCGCTGGAGATTATTACCGATATTCTCTGACAACATCATAATCGCTCCATCATGCATGTTGACACCCTTTGACGCTACATAGTTTCTTATCCAATCTGGAACCTGGTTATCGTATAGTTTTTTCGCATTGAGGAAAACAGAGTTCTTCTCTATAGCCTTACCAAACTTTGTCCTTTTGTCAACCGTTTTGTATTTGTAACCAAAAACGAGAATCGTACTTGATAAAGGATTTTGTAGGTAGTTGATAACAAGACTTTGTTTATCCTCTTTGGTCCACTCACGAATCTCCTGTGCCTCTTTTACAATCACAACCTGACGTTCACCCATCATTGGGTATTTCCTGGCTATTCCAATTACATCCGCAAGAGAGGTATCTTTGCCATAGAGTACCACCTGATTGAAGCTTTTTTGGCTTTCATCTAAAGCGTTATTTTCAATTTTATCAATTATATTATCAATAAAAAATGCTTCTTCGCCTTGCAAAAAGTATACAGGAGCATATGAGTTATTGCTAATGTCCTTTATAATTTGGGAATATTCAGCTGCCATATGTTTTCAAAGGTAAAGGGTACCTTAGATAATTGAAATGAAGAAAATTGGATTTCTTTTTTTGTTTTTAAGTTTCGGTATTAGTGGCCTGTCACAAAGTGTCCAAATTGACAGTCTTGAAATAGTAGCAAACTCATTTGAGGAAAATGACAGTGCCTACGTGGATGCTATTAATGAACTCGCATTTCGATTGAGTCAGACCAATCAACAGCGCTCTATTCACTACATCAATCAGGCTATTTCTATATCAAAAGAAATAGAATACGAAAGAGGACTACTAAGGGCCACTATGATCAAAGGAAATAGCTTTCTTATAGTAGGATTGCCAGATCAAGCCCTTTCGTATTATTTGGAAGCCCTAACATATAACCCTGCCAAATACCCACTCGAAGAGGTTCGTTTACATAATAACATAGGAGAGCTTTATCGAAGGAAAGGAGTATTTGATTCCAGCCTTGCGTATTTCAATAAAGCGCTTCAACTGGCAAAAACTAATGTACCTGAATTCAAGCCTGTTATTATCTTATCTAATCTAGGAGAGGTAAGCCTGATGAAAGGGGCAATTGATAATGCCAGAGGTTACTTCCAATTATGCCTTAAAAACGCTCTCGAAACAGATCATTTAAGAGGATTAGGTTACGGTTATTATGGATTAGCAGAGTGTGAGTACCATTCTGGAAATATTCTTGAAGGCATTAAGCTGATGAGGAAATCAATAGCTGTCAGGGAGAAGTCTGATCATAAAAGAGGACTTATTCAATCCTACATGAAGATCGGTGAGTATTTCAAAAATGATAGTGTTAATGATCCAGATAGTATTTTTTATTACTGGAAGAAAAGTGAAGAAATTGCCAAATCTCAAGAAGCGAATGATCTACTTAATCAGGTTTATAATAACCTCTACGCATTATATCTGAGCAGAAAAGAAATAGATCAGGCTGTTTTATACTTGAATAGACATAAACATCTGGATGATAGTATTAGAAATGCAGAATTTATTTCCAATGTGGAACGCATGCAGGTGGCTCTTCAATCTGATTTGATAGCAGCAGAAAACAGGCTATTAATACAAAAACAGGAACAGCACGCTTCAGAGGAGGAGGCAACACTTATTGTTATCTTTTTGGCGGTAATCATTGTTGGAGGATTGGGATTCTCCACATACAGGTATCAGCGAAGACAAAAAACAATTGCAGAGGCTAAAGCAGAAAGCAGATTCACCCTCACTCTATTACAATTGACCAAGGAACTAAACAGTCCGGACTTACAATTGGATGTGTTTATTAAGGACCTGCTAATTAAGTCGAGAAGTTCTTTAAAATGTGATCGAGCAACATTTTGGTCTTTTATAAAAGATAGCAATGAGATAAGGCTTCATTCATTGGATACAAAAAGCGGTGCGCCAATAATCCCACAAGAAAAATTTTCAATTGAGGAGTTTCCTGATTTTTTTGAAGAATTTCTTAAGAACCGAACTGTTGCTGTTGAGCAGCTAAGTAAAGACTCAAGGCTTACTGATATCTATGAAAAATACTTCAAGCCTTCAGGGATTGAATCAATTCTGAATGCACCTGTAATGATCGATGGACAATTAGTGGGATTACTTTCTTATTCGATGATTCATGGAAAATCTCGAGAATGGAAGATAGATGAGGAAAGGTATGTGGGCTCATTAACTGACTTATTCATTGCCGCGATAGCTAAACACAAGAGCAATATCTTAGAAGTTGAAAAGGAAGAGTTAATTAAGAAGCTGAAAAGCAGAAATAAAAGCCTGAAAGAATTTAATAGCGTAATCAGTCACAACCTAAGAGAACCATTGACCCAAATAATCGGATTTTCGGAATTACTAAGAACCGAGAAAGAACTCGAAATTTCCGATGATATTATAGACCGTATTGGGATCGCATCTAATAAAGTAGATAAGGTGATTAAGGAGCTTAGTACGGTTTTAAATGTTAGTGATCCCTTGCCAGCTGATTTTCGAAATTTATCGGTTGAAAAATTAACTAAAGAGGTTTTAGACCTATTAAAATCTGAAATAGCGACCCAAAACATTACCATAGAGCAAGACTTGAAAGTCGGTAAAATCCGCTCATATAAACCATTTTTATCTGATGCGTTGTATCATGTATTGAGCAACTGCTTAAAATTTTCTGATCCATCTCGAAGGTTACATATTAAGATAAGTAGCTACGAGGATGAGTTGCATCAATATATAACTGTTGCTGACAATGGAAGAGGCATGAACCTAAATAAGGTTAGTGATAAGCTCTTCAAAATGTACCAGCGATTTCATATGGATGTAGAGGGTAGAGGTATGGGACTTTTTATAGTTAAGTCAAGAGTTAATGCCCTAAATGGTTGGGTAAGAATACAAAGTGAAGAAGGGATAGGGAGCGAAGTAATTTTTGAATTCCCCAATGAAGAGCAGACGCTTACTACAAATGATTAGCAACAAGCTCTCCAACCATATCGATCGATAGCGGTTTTGCTTTATAATCTGTTATAACAGGTTTATCTTCTGCCATTTGTTTGTCAGTAGGATTTATAGAGGATGTTAGTATAACAATCTTATTGCTGTCATTTCCATTCTTTATGGCTTGGTATTGATCCAAAAATTGCCACCCATTCATAATCGGCATATTTATATCCAAAAGCACCAATGCCTTATCGGTTTGCGACCCTTGGTGACTGAAAAAATCCAAGGCTTTTTCAGCTGTATCAAAAGACAAAACTTCATCCACAAGCTGAGAACGTTCGATAATTAATTTGTTCAGATAATTTGTAGTATCATCATCGTCTATCAGCACAATTCTTTTCATCCGTCCTTCCATTTGATGTGTGAAATTGGATTTCAATATTAGTGAATTTTATAATTAAAATATATAGCTATCTCCACTTCAAAAATCAAAACTAAAAAATTCAATTCCATTATTTATAATATAAAGTCAATTAGTTTTTTAAAAACAGGATCTCGAAAAGTGCCATTATCGGTAATCATTGAAAATTCTACCTCGCATGCTAATTTAGGTTCAAGCCATATTGTCTTTTTCTCCTCGTGGACATCTCCTAATACTGGTTTTTCATTCGAAACTAAATCAACGAATTGTTTGGTGAGGGACTTGAGAAGTGCATCATCAAATCCAGTTCCGACTCTACCGCGATAAATCAATTCATCTCCATCCTGCTCTGCTAGTTGAAGTGATCCAAATGTTCGTTCTCGTTCTCCTTCCCCTTGAGTAAATCCAATAATCAGGCAATCTTTGGTTTCCTTCACCTTTACCTTGATCCAAGCATCACTACGTTTTCCAACTATATATTTTGCCGCTATTCTCTTCGCCACAATTCCTTCTATCCCATGAGCTTTAGCTGCAGTGAAGAGCGCTCTGCCATCGGCTTCAGATTGGCTCACGCGATAGTTGGTCTCTCCCACTCTCAGCGAGTCAATCATCCACCACCTTCGACGATCCTGCGGATCGTTCATCAATGATCGTCCATCCAGGTAAAGGCAATCAAACAAGTAACAATAGGCAGGCGATCGCTTGGACTCATGATCAAAGTTCTTCTTGCTCATTAAGCGCTTAATTACCTTCTTAAAATTGGCTTTTCCTTCCTGATCCAGACAAACAATTTCTCCATCAAAAATGGCATTGTTAATTCTGAAGGCCTGCTCTGGAACATTTAGTTCTGGAAACTGCTCCGTGATATCATTTCCATTCCGGCTATAAATCTTTAACTGACCTTCATTGAGATAAATTAAAGCTCTAATTCCGTCCCATTTTAATTCATAGTAATAATCTCCTATCGGAACACGTTTCGATGCGTCGGCGAGCATAGGTTTCAGGATTTGCTCAAGTAAGTTTTGTTGTGGTACATCCACACGCTCTAGTAACCATTCCTTATCCTTCATTAAGTGCATCCGATATTCTGCGCTTAGCTGCTTCCCGGAAAGACGAAAGTAGAATCCTTGCTTTTTTTCCTTCGTAATTTCATAGCGTCCGGTTGCATAGACCCACATCATACCACCTCCATATTCTCCCTTTGGAATCTCTCCCTCAAAGGTCAGGTACTTAAGGGGGTGATCTTCAGTCTGGACTGCCAGCCGTTTAACTCCGGGAACTGGTGGCATACCACGCGGAATCGCCCATGATTTCAATACTCCATCTTGTTCCAATCGTAAATCGTAATGTAAATGGGATGCGTGATGACGTTGGATGCAGAATCGACTTCCTGGTACTTCGCTATCAGACAAAAGGGGCTCAGGAGTTCGATTAAAGTCTCGCTTTTTCTCATAATCGGTGAGTTGCTCCGGTGTTTTATGTCGTTTGTTGGGTGGTAGTTCCTTTGCAACAACCGCTCGTTTATCCGTATGCAAGGGCACAGCCCACCCTCGAATTTGCTCCCAGGCATCTCCGTGTTCTGTTACTCTTTGAAGCGTGGTTTTAATATTCCATTGTGTCAAATCCTTCAGGCTTTCCAGTTCATCCCATTCAATAGGTGTTGAGGCAGTAGCTCCTTGCCTACCTCTGAGACTATATGGGCAAACAATGGTCTGAGATGGCCGGTTTCTATAAATGTCAACAAGCACCCTTCCTTTTCGCGATTCCTTTTTAATATGAAGTGTTGTTAACTCATTCTTTTGAATGAAGTCTGAAGCTATCTTCTTTGCTGCTTGAAAACACTCTTCAAAAGAGTACCTGGCCTCAATGGGAGTTACTAAATGAAGGCCTTTGCCACCGGTGGTTTTTACAAAGACATGGTAATTATACCTTTCTAAATGTTCCTTCAGTGAAAAAGCAATGCCCTTCAAATCTTCTAATGGAAATGAGCCATCTTCAGGTGGGTCAAGGTCATATACAATATAATCCGGCTTGTCGCTATGCTCAGAAAAACTATGAATCTGGTGAATTTCCAGGCAGGCAAGGTTGGCTAGCCAAACCAAAGTGGCTTCTTCTTTAGCAACCACATATTCTTTCTTTCGCTCCTGCCCCAGCCTTTTGTAATCGATCCAGTCAGGTGTCCAGTCCGGACGATGTTTCTGAAAAAACTGCTCTCCATAAATCCCGTCAGGATATCGAACTAGCGAAAGAGCTCTGCCTCGGATGTGATTCAGAATCGTTGGAGCCAGTTTTAAATAATATTCAATGATTTCGGCCTTTACAATCTCGTCCTCCGGATAAAGCACCTTATCCAGGTTTGAGAGCTCTATCACCCGCTTACCTACCTCCGCATGTATCTTTTGCTTGGCCATTAAGTAATATTAGCATATTCTTTAATTACGTCACTCGGTTAATTAAAAACTAAAAAATAGACCCTGAAATAAATTCAGGGTGACTATTGAATGAGGCAGACCACTAACTTGTTTCTCAACCTCTGAATGAGCAAAATTGAAGATGCCGTGTCGAGCACGGCATGACACGGTATATTGCACAATATAATTCAATCTTCGCTCCATGAACCAATTCAGTGATGCTGCAGGCAGGCTTGTTTCGGAATCTAAGATCAACTTTTTACTACTGAAGTAATTCGAAGTGCTGTTAGCGACTTGTTTCCCATTTTCTGAATGAGTAAAATTGAAGATGCCGTGTCGAGCACGGCATGACATGGTATATTGCACAATCTTATTCAATCTTCGCTCCATGAATCAATTCAGTGATGCTGCAGAGCTAGCTGCCAATTACGTAAACAGCACCAATCGTCACATTTTCCTCACAGGAAAAGCCGGTACCGGCAAGACGACCTTCCTTCGAAGTATTGTCAAAAACACCTACAAAAATGCGGTGGTAGCAGCTCCTACAGGTATTGCAGCCATCAATGCGGAAGGAGTTACCCTACACTCGTTGCTACAGTTGCCTTTTGGCGCTTTCGTGCCGGAAGAGATTCCGTTTTCAGAACGAAACATTCAGGTCAATACCCCCGCTTCCCTTTTCAGAGAGGCAAAATTTGGAGCACAAAAAAGGAAGCTCATCAATGAACTGGAGCTCCTGATTATTGATGAGGTGAGTATGCTTCGTGCAGATCTACTAGACTGCATTGATGCGACTTTGCGTCACTTGAGGAAAAGGCGGTTTGATCCCTTTGGCGGACTGCAAGTCTTATTTATAGGTGATTTGATGCAGCTTCCTCCGGTGGTCAAGCGAGAAGAGCAGAGCCTCCTGCAACAATTTTATGCGTCTCCTTACTTTTTTGATGCACGGGTTCTGAAGGACAACCCTCCCATTCGGGTTGAACTGAATAAGGTCTACCGGCAAACGGATGAGACATTTATTAAGCTACTCAACCGTCTGAGACACAATGAGCTATTGGAAGACGATGTGGAACTGCTGAATGATCACTATGATGCAGAAGTAGCTGACAAGAATCTGGAGGGATACATTCACCTTACTACGCACAATCAAAAAGCAGATAAAATCAATACCTCCAGGCTTGCTGATCTGGACGGTAGGGATCAGCTTTTTACCGCTGATATCGATCGAGAATTTCCTGAAAATGCCTATCCCAATGAGGTGAACCTCCGACTAAAGGAAGATGCTCAGGTGATGTTCATCAAAAATGACCCCAGTGGTAAAGGACAGTTCTTCAACGGAAAGATCGGAAAAGTATCCAGTTTGGAAGATGGCATCAAGGTCAAATTTGAAGATGGAACGGAAGTAGCCGTAGAGCAATACGAATGGGAAAATGTTCGATATGTACTGAACAAAGAAACCAAGGAGGTTGAACAGAAGGTACTCGGCACATTCAAACAATACCCGGTTAAGCTGGCGTGGGCCGTGACCATACACAAAAGTCAGGGTCTGACCTTCGAGAAAGCTATACTCGATCTGGAAAATACGTTTGCGGCTGGTCAGCTCTATGTTGCTCTTTCCAGACTTACTTCATTAGATGGACTGATACTTTCAAGTCCCCTACCCAAGCGATCTCCTTCCATTGATGAGCAACTCAAATACTTCATAGAGAGCTTTGAGGATACTCAAAAGCTGGAGAAGCAATTCGAAAACGATCGAATTGGATTCATTCGGATGTTTGCGGAACGTGCCTTTCTCTTTGATCCACTGCTGAGAGAATTGGTCAATCATAAAAAGACGTTTAACAAGGACGAAAACCGATCCCTGAAGCAAAAACAGCTACCGTGGACGGATGAACTGATTAATGATACCTTTCCCTTGAAAGAGGTTGGACAAACCTTTATACGACAGGTCAATTCGCTCTTATCTAAGGGAGAATGGCATCAATTAGCTGAGCGGATGACCAAAGCATCTGATTACTTCACCGAGCATCTTACAGATAAAATAGATCGGATAACTCAACTGCATCGGACTTTGAAAACCCAATCACAGGCCAAGACCTATCGGGCTGAGTTAGTGGAGTTAAAAGATCTGTTCAGTAATCAGCTGAGGCAAATCGTAAAACTCAATTTGCTGATCCAGCACATCAACGAAGGCAAGCCATTGACAAAGGAAGCTTTGCAAAAGCACGCATCTACCAAGCAAGTCAATGAGGCTGCTTCTAAGGACAAAACACCCACTGCCGAGATCACCTATAAGATGTATAAGGAAGGGAAATCCATTAAGGTCATTGCAGAAGAGCGTGGTTTGGTGGAAGGAACCATCGAGTCTCATTTGGCCAAGTATGTCGAAAGTGGCGATCTGGATGCTGCTCAGTTTGTAAAACCAACCAAACTCAAGGCGATCCTAAAATGCTATGATGAAGGCCTGACCAAGTCTGGTGAGATCAAAGGAGCATTACCCGATAGCTACACCTGGGGTGAGATTAAGATGGGGATTGCGCATGCTCAGTCAAAGGAATCGAAGGAATCCTGACAGGTTTTGAAAACCTGTCAGGATTTTCTATCAACTTTTGAAGATCCCGCAACAAGTGCGGGATGACCTCATTGCAAATGCCAACCAGAAATAATCTGCTGTTTTTATACCTTGTTAAAACATTTTTCCATTTATAGATTTCTAACAAAATGAAAACACTGCTAAGAATCTCATTGCTGCTTGTCTTTTTACAGATTTTTTCTCCGGTTCAAGCTCAAATACTTCACACAGAAAGTTTTACGGTTATTCTGGATTCAACCAGAAGAATGAAGGGTTCAATTGTTCCAGATTTCAATTATAAAAACCTGAGAAAAGACCTGTTCTCTTTTGAGAATACGGCAGATTTATCCGCAAAAGTTGGAAAAAACGCACTTACGGTCGCAAACAAGATCGAACTTTCGAAGTTTGGTGATGAAACGTTGGTTAGCGGCGGGTACATCTATGCTGAATACAGAAATGTGATGGAGAAAAAACAATCCATTGAATTTTACAGCCAGGTCCATTGGGCGGAAGCACGAGGAATGGAACGCAAATATGCCTTTGGAGTGAACAGCAGATGGAGGATTGTAAACAGGCCTACATTGGGATTCTTTGTAGGTATTGGCCCATTCTATGAATTTGAACGATGGAATTTTGACGGTGTAGCAAATACAGAAGCAATTGCAGATACCACGCCCATTGAAACAGAAAATATTAAACTCGGATCATACGCCAGCTTAAAATATGCACCCTTCGATAAAATATTCCTGGACATTAGCGTGTATTACCAAAGCCGGTTCGATGAGCTGGTTTCTACCCCTCGATTTGCTTCCAGCTCTCGATTTACGTACCAGTTTAGCAAGATTGTAGGCTTATCATTGATCTACCAAAACATTTATGATCCTACTCCTACCGTACCTATCGACAAATTGTACAATAATATAATTTCCGGATTCACCATTACGTTCTAAATAGCTTTTCCAAAAGCTGGCCATTCGGAAGGGCGATACCCTAATAGAGCTTTTACTTCTATATAGTGGGGTAAACGACACAGCCATTATATTTGAAAGATAGATAAACGCCTGGCGTTTACATTATAGTTGTAGTGCATTTAAAAAACAATAAATAAATAAATAGTAACCTTTATTCAAAGGAACATGTTCTTTAAAGCACTTGTCGATATAATTTTGAAATTTTGTTTCTATTAATACACCACTTCATTGTCTATCCATTATATCAAATTAAGGACCTCTAATAAATGTTAACAAATGGTCTCATTCTGATTCTGGCATCTCTCGGCTTGGCGCAAGGTCTTTTTTTAAGCTTCTATCTATTCACACTCAAAAAAGGAAACAAGAAATCCAATATTCTTTTAGCTCTGTTTTTATTAGGCCTAACCATTAGGGTTGGTAAATCTGTACTAAACCATTATGTTCCTTTGGCGAATTGGCAGAACAACATTGGCATTTCAGGAATTTTGTTTGCTGCGCCTTCTTTGTGGCTTTATGGATTATCGCTCTTTGAGAAAAATAAATCATTCACATTAAGAGATTACATCCATTTTGTACCTTTCATTTTGTTTCTGTTTTTAATTCCATTCGTGCCAAGGCAGGGAAATTTTGAATCCTTTTGGAATTATGGAGTTGTCGTTTTTCATTTACTATTTTACCTGATACTCTCCTGGTCTTATCTGTATAAAAATCGATTACACGTATCACTAAGTATCGCCCGGTGGTATCGAAATATCTTAATTGGTGCGACACTTATTTGGTTTCACTATGTTGGAAATTTTTTCGATTTTACCGTATACTACATTACGGGACCCATATTTTACTCCATGTTGATTTATGGTTTGAGTTATCTTTTTTTAAATCGCCAAAAGTTTACTCTTCAGAAGTATGATAGCTCTAACCTAAATAAAAAGAGTTCTGGAATCCTTTTTCAAAAAGTAAAAAAACTCTTTGAAACCGAGCACACCTATTTGGATGAAGGTCTTACACTGAATGTAGTCTCTGAAAAATTACGTGTGAAATCCCGCGAAATCTCGCAGGTCATAAATGAAAATACGGATCAAAATTTTTACGAATTTGTAAATCAGTATCGCATCGAAAAAGCCGAAATTCTATTAAAGGATTCGAAGTATGACAATGAGAAAATAGCCACCATTGCTTACGAGTCTGGTTTTGCAAACGTCACCTCGTTTAATGTTGCGTTTAAGAAAAAAACCGGATTAACGCCTTCCGTCTATAGAAAAGGATAAACCGTTTATTTTCCATTCAAGGAAACACGTTGCTTATAGTTTTCAATTCTTTTATCACTGATTATTGTCCCATACAATTTTGTTATGCACAGCTAGTGCATGATAGTGGAAGGTTCAATAATTATGAATAGAAAAAAATTTATCTATGGGTCAATCGTAGGACTCGGGGCAGCCATAGCTGTTCCATCCGCCATACTCATGAAATCGAAAGAAAAAGAAGCGGATCAATTAGATGAAAAATTGGTTAAGAGTTTTGTGATTGCCGGGCATTCCAAATTGGAACTGGTCAAAGAAATGCTCAGCGAGCATCCCAACTTAATTTATGCATCTTATGATTGGGGTGATGGTGACTTTGAAGAAGCCATTGAAGGCGCGGCACATTTGGGCCAAAAGGAAATTGTAAATTATCTACTTTCTCTAGGCGCCAGAGCCAACCTTTTTACACTAACCATGCTAGGGAAAACAGATTTGGTGAAACCAACGCTGGAAGCGTACCCTGAGCTATTATTTGCAAAAGGACCTCATGGTCTCACCTTACTACATCATGCGCAAATTGGCGAATCTGCTGAGATGGTCAACTATCTCATGGAGAAGGGTGTAACTCAAAGAATGATAAAAATCAAATAGTTTATAACCCAATAACAATGACCAGAATTCCAACAATAATTTTAATGGGTGTTCTAATCTTATTCGCACAATGTTCTACTACTTCCGGGACTGAACTAACAAAGGAAGAACGGGATTTTGCTATTAACGAGTTAGTAAGTTCCAGAGATAGCCTACTCAATACAATTAATGGCCTAAGTGAGGAGCAACTCAATTTTAAAAGTAACGAATCGTCATGGTCAATTGCCCAGTGCATGGAGCATATTACTCTTTTCGAAAATGTGATGTTTGACGTGCTCGAGGAGTCCTTGAAGCTCCCAGCCGATCCGGAAAGACGGAAGGACCTACGCTTTACCGATAGTGAATTGATGGCACATGTATCTGATCGCACCAGTAGTACGAAAACGACCGAAGAATTTGAGCCAACCGGAAAGTATGGCAATCATAGTTTAACGGTAATAGAATTTAAGGATAAACGCGAAAAACATATTGAGTATATCAGAACAACCACAGACGACTTAAGAAACCATTTTGTGAATTTTGGTTCTGCAGATGCCTATCAACTTTTGCTCTATATGTCTTCACATTCAGAACGTCATTTACAACAGATCAAGCAGATTCTAAATAATAAAGATTTCCCAAATAACTAAACACAGGACAATGAGAAAAATTAAAATTATGGGTTTAATGATGCTACTAATAATAGCGTGCAATGAAAAACCTGATACAAACGGAAATAGTGCCTCAGCTCCATCAGCAGAGAAATCTAATTTGACTGCACTGGAAGTGGTTAACAAAAGAATGGCCCTTTTCAATGCGAACAATTACGATGAGTTTATAAAACTGTATCATGCAGATTTGAAAGTGTACACATACCCTGATAAGCTAATGGGAAAAGGGTCGGATAGATTAGCCTCCATTTTTAAATCAGATTTCGATAATAAATTGGTGGCTGTTGAAATTGTTAATCAAATGGAAAATGGCCCTTATGTAATCAATCACGAGTTGGTTACAAATGATGGCAAAAAGACCAAGTATATTTCTATTTATAAAGTTGAAAACGGGTTGATTACCAATGTGCGTTTTGTAAGAGAATTTTGATAGTAAAAAAGAAGATATAATAGTTGGTTCCGCCTTTGTTGGTGTTGTCACCAACAAACTAAATAAACCTCATTCATCACCGTCATAGTGAGACAAAAAACCAAACTCATTCTTGTTTTGCAGATAGAATCGAGCTGAGGAAAAATAGTAATCCTCAGGCAATTGACATAAACCAGCCTTGACAGGATTATCATGGATGTAGTCAAGTTTTTGAGTGAGGACATCCGAAGAATACAGGTCAGTCGAAAGTGCATTTCTTTTCCAAAACTGACACTTACGGTCTTGCTTGTTTACCTGAAAATGCTTTAGCACTTCAGGATGATTATCAATCAGATCAAACTTTATTTGCTGCGCCACATATTTAAGAAAGTCACGCTGGACAGCTTCTCTTCTATGAGGTTCTTGTATCTGCCAAATGAGGTGAAAGTGATTGCTCATAATCACAAATCCATAGACTTCTACTCTCTTTTCCTTAACAAGGAATTCAAGACTATCCAGAATGAGTTCTTTGTACTTATCCGGTTTCAGCAAGTGCTTCCACTCGAAAACAGTTATTGTGATGAATTGAGGATGCTCAGTAGGGAAATTCACATTCTAATTTAACCATTTCATGTTGGTGAAAACACCAACATGGGCGTTGAAAGCTGGCCATACGGAAGGATGATAACCTATAGAGCTTTTACTTCTATATAGCGGGATAAAGGACACAACCACTATATTTGAAAGGTAGTTAACGCCATATGGCGTTAACATCAAAGTTGATGGGTATATGGAACAAGCATTGGAAATACTTGAAATTTTGAAATGGCCACTTAGTGTCATTGCTGCAGCACTTATTTTTAGAAAACCTGTAGTAGATCTAATTAACAGAGTCAATAAAATTGGTGTTGGAAAAAACTCAATTGACGCAACCGGTAGACTTTCTCAAGAATCTCCTTCAACTGCCTCAACTAAAGAGTCGAAAACGTCTGAAGAAAATATTAAAACCAAAGCTGAACAACTCGAACGAGCACTCCATATGTTTAGCGATGATACAATAATGAGATTTAGCAATGCGGTTGACGATCAGAGCGGTCTCAAAGAATGCAAGACCGATTCAGAAAAAGTGAACAATCTTATAAATTATTCTAAAGCTCTCCTTGCAGTTCATCATTTTGAACAGGTATACCATTTTATTTATGGCAGTCAAATAAAAATTCTTATACATCTTAATTCAGCATCTGGTGAGACTGTGGAATCATTGAAATTCTTTTACGAAAATGCAGCCAAGAATAATCCAGAACTTTTTAAAAATTTTCCATACCAACAATACTTTGATTTCTTGATTAAGCAAGAACTAGTTATCATAAATGATGACCAAACTGTTAATATTACATGGCTTGGAAGAGATTTCTTAAAATACATAATTGATAATGGAAGAACTGACCTTAAACCCTACTAAACGCTTCTCAACAATCAATATAGCGTATGGCCTTACTTAGTCATCTGTCAACTCAAATGCCCAACCCTATTAAAATCCTTCAGGTAAAACGAGCTCCCACGGTATCCCAGCACATAATAGGAGCAATTGGCATGTGGGAAGCCATCCATGAAATTCAGGGGATAGTTCAGCGTCCAGCTCAATAGTACGCGCATCGCTCTTCCGTGCATGCAAATAAGGATATTTTCACCATCCGTCTCTAACACCTGCTGCATTGCTGTTTGCTGTCGTTCCATCACTTCGATAGGATTTTCTCCCCCTCCCACATTCAGGTGAAGCTCTCCCCTACGCCAGCCGTTTACCGTATCCGCATACAGGTTTTTCGCATCGTATGAAGCTTCTTTTCCTTCCTGATTGCCCCAGCTGATTTCATCAAATCCGTCCAGGGATGTTACGGGTGTTCCATTGTGAATGAATTGGCCCACCGTTTCTTTTGTGCGAATCAAAGCGGAAGTAAATACATGGTCGAATGAAATGTCCGCTAGTGTTGCTCCGGCCTTTCTGGCCTGCTCTTTTCCGGCTTCATTGATGGAGGCATTCACCCCCCGCCCCTGCACCATTCCATTCTTATTGAAATCGGTCTCTCCGTGTCTAAGTATAAAAATCGTCTTGCTTTTCAAACTGTGTTTACCTTGGTTTGCTAAATAGATGGCAAAAGAACGAATTTTTCCTGATTACCTCCAACTCGAGGCATTAAACAATATGTCAGAGGGTTGCATGGTTGAGCATCTGGGCATCAAATTCACCGAAATTGGTCCGGATTACTTAAAAGCCACCATGCCAGTCGATCACCGAACAAAGCAACCGATGGGTTTGTTGCATGGAGGAGCGTCTGTAGCGTTGGCAGAAACCATGGGAAGTGTAGGAGCTACCGTATGTATTGATCTGAATGAAGCATATGCGGTTGGATTGGAAATCAATGCCAATCACATAAAGTCGGCACGAAGTGGTCTCGTTACGGGTACAGCAAAACCCATACACCTGGGACGTGGGACACATGTCTGGGAAATTAAGGTGCATAATGACGACAATGAGTTGGTAGCCATCAGTCGGATAACAATGGCTATTTTAGCGCATAAGAAGTGACAGAATTATTAAGCATATTAAAACTGAGTAAACCGGAGCGTTTGGTCGATCAGCTTCAAGCGGTCGGTTATGCATTTGCAATCTGGCGGATGCCTCAACAGTCGGAAATCAATATGCTTATTTCCCTAAAAGAAGTTGAGCAACTGGAGGAATTTCAACTCCAAGATCTAAACAGCGGGTTTCTTATTAATCAATACGCTGATAATCATCCGGTTAAGCCTTTTTACATCCAGGCCGATATCATGATCAAATCGGATAAGGTTACCCTAAGTCCAAGTGTTCAGGATTCTGAAATTGATGCGTTCAAAGAACGAATACAAATTAGTAAACCGACAACTAAGAAAACTGTAGCGCAAGAAACAGGATCAAGCGAATACCAGAAATCTGTTCGTAAAGCACTAGATGAAATAGAAAAAGGCACTTTCGAAAAGGTAGTCTTGTCTCGTTACCGTGATGAGCCACTCCCTTCAAACTTCACGACCTGGTCATTTTTTGAATCTATTGCTGATAAATATGAGAATGCCTTTTGTAGCATCACGCATATTCCTGAAAAGGGACTTTGGATAGGAGCTACTCCTGAGTTGCTGATTTCCAATGATACCGATCGGTTTAAGACTGTGGCTCTTGCCGGCACTAAAGCGCTGACGAATGGCAATAAATTAAGTGAGATTGCCTGGACGCAAAAGGAGATTGAAGAACAGGCATTAGTAAGCAGGTACATCATCAATTGCTTTAAAAAAATCCGTTTAAGGGAATTTCATGAGCATGGGCCCAAAACCATCCAGGCGGGTAATCTGGCCCATCTAAAGACTGAATTCATCGTTGATTATGCAGAAGTAGATTTTGATGAGCTTGCGGATCAAATGCTTCACCTGTTGCATCCTACCTCTGCAGTCTGTGGCATGCCAATCGAACATACCAAGCCATGGATTCAGCAAGAAGAAAATTATGACAGAGCGTTTTATTCAGGCTTTCTTGGTCCGGTTAATGTTGAACGTTCGACCGATCTATTTGTGAACCTCAGGTGCATGAAAATAGACCAGGGTCAAGTGAGGTTTTTTGCAGGTGCGGGTATCACTGAAGACTCAGATCCTCACAAGGAATTTGAAGAGACTGAACTGAAAATGAATATTTTAAAATCTAAGCTATAATTGATATGGAACTGATTGAATTCAGCAATCGAACGATGATGCTTTTAGGTGGCCTTTTTTGGGTGGCGGTTGTGCTTTGGGTTTGGGCACTCATTGATATTATAAGACTAAGTAGAAACAGCCATGAGAGCCCCGCACCCTGGCTTATTTTGGTCATTCTCTTTCCGATTTTGGGCTCAATCTTATTCTTTCAAATTGGTAAAAAGCGGATGAAAGAAAGTAAGCGATCATTTAATCCAAAGTTTAATCACGATTAGTGCTCCATCCTACTGTTTACAACACTGCACAGATTTGTTTCCAGCTTGGTGTCACCCATGCGGTGATGTCTCCGGGCTCCAGAAATGCACCTTTAACGATTTCTTTTGCCAGGCACGAGGGTATTAGCAAGAGGATTATTCCTGATGAGCGCGCTGCTGGTTTTGTGGCTCTGGGAATAGCTCAGCTGACAAAATCCCCGGTTGTACTTTGCTGTACAAGTGGGTCAGCACTACTCAACTATGCTCCAGCAATAGCAGAGGCCTATTACAGGGAAATTCCACTGATCGTTATTTCAGCCGATCGTCCGCCTGAATTGATCGATCAGCGTGATGGTCAAACCATACGACAGCTTGATTCGCTCCAGAATCACGTTAAACACACGTATGGTCTTCCGGTAGTTTCTAATGGGAAACAATCTCAGGAATATCAACAAAAGCTAATTGAGGCACTTGAGAAGTCTGTCACACCACCATATGGGCCGGTACATGTTAATATACCGTTTAAGGAGCCCTTCTATCCAGCTATCGACCAGGTATTGGAATATGGGCAGGTTGAAATAAAGGAACGGGATCAAATAAAGACTGATCAACAAAACATTGACATCTCAGGCTACAAAAAGATTGTAGTACTTATCGGTCAGCATGAACCCGATCAGCAATTAGCCGACTGGGTTTCAAAGATCTCAAAATTGGTCCCGGTTATCAGATCGCCACTTAATAACCTAAGTGAGGGGGTTGAGCATGTTGATGCTTTTATAAACAGCCAATCTGACCTTAAGCCTGACCTCTTAATAACCAGTGGTTTATCCGTATTGTCAAAGAAACTTAAGAATTTCCTTCGACATCATAAACCTGACAAACACCTGCATTTTGATCCTGCTAGTGTAGAAGTAGATACCTATCAAACAAACCCAGCTATAATAGGTCAATTTTTATGGGAATCACTAAATGAACATCAATTCGCTCATGCAGATCGGGGCTATTTGACCGTATGGCGTACGTTGGAAATCAAAGCTAAGGAAAGCGTGAAGTCGTTTCTTACCGGAGTAAACCATAGTGAAAGTAAAGCCGCTTTTGACATTCTTCAATCCCTTCCAAAGGATTCTGTCTTGCATTTAAGTAACTCTATGCCAGTTCGTTATGCCGATCTATTTGGAGTCAAAGAAGGCGTTCATTGTTTAAGCAATCGGGGAACAAGCGGCATTGACGGGTGCACTTCAACAGCAGTCGGCTCCAGCCTGGTATCAGATAAAATGAATATCCTGATTACAGGAGATCTGGCCTTCCTCTACGATCGAAATGCATTATTTCATAATTATGCCTTGCCAAACTTCCGGATTATTATTCTGAACAACCAAGGCGGTGGAATCTTCCGGTTAATTGATGGTCCTGCCAACTTACCAGAGCTTGAAGACTATTTTGAAACACGGCATAATCGAACAGCAGAATATATTTGCGCTGAAAATGGAATTACCTATCTGACAGCCAGTGATGATAAATCACTAGCAGCGCATTTAAATTCCTTTTATGATTCAAGCAAAACAGCGAAGGTTTTGGAGGTTTTTACTGATCCGGAAACGAACCAGAACGTCTATAAAAAATTAAAGCAATACATACATGAGCGAATCAAAGATTGATTGGATTAAAGCTGAAGGCTTTGAGGATATTACTTATAAAAAATGTGGTAAGGTTGCCAGAATAGCATTTAACAGACCAGAAGTTCGAAATGCTTTTCGTCCCAAGACTGTGGGTGAACTTTATAAGGCTTTTCATGATGCCAGAGAGGATGTCAATATCGGTGTGGTTCTCCTGAGCGGAGAAGGTCCATCAGCCAAAGATGGCGGCTGGGCTTTTTGCAGTGGCGGAGATCAGAATGCCAGAGGGCATCAAGGCTATGTAGACGATGACGGTATGCCTCGGCTTAACATCCTTGAGGTGCAAAGGTTAATTCGATTTATGCCAAAGGTGGTAATAGCAGTGGTACCAGGTTGGGCTGTTGGTGGCGGTCATAGCCTGCATACGGTTTGTGACTTAACGCTAGCGAGCAAGGAACATGCGATATTTAAGCAAACCGATGCAGATGTAACCAGTTTTGATGGCGGATATGGATCAGCCTATCTGGCAAAAATGGTTGGGCAAAAGCGTGCGAGGGAAATATTCTTCTTAGGTAGAAATTATTCCGCACAGGAAGCTTTTGAAATGGGAATGGTGAATGCTGTTATTCCCCATGATCAACTAGAAGATGAAGCTTATTCATGGGCTCAGGAAATATTGGCAAAATCCCCTACTTCTATTAAGATGCTGAAGTTTGCGTTCAACCTGACCGATGACGGCATGGTTGGCCAGCAGGTTTTTGCCGGTGAAGCCACCAGGTTGGCTTATATGACTGATGAAGCGAAGGAAGGTCGAAATGCCTTCTTAGAGAAACGAAAGCCTGATTTTAGTGATATTAAGTGGATTCCGTGATAAGTAAATAAGTCGTCCCACCACTTGAAGTGGTGGGACGACTCTTTCAAAGGAGTGTTTTAGCACCCCTTTCCTTTTAATACTGCTTCGCCATTCGAAAATTCAAAATCAACGCCAAACGTACGGGCGATTATTTCGATGGCATCTTTTGCTTTCTTTTTGTTGAACTTGGCGGTAAGCTTACAGTTTTTGAAATCCGGATTTTCAAACTTCACGTCGATTCCGTAGACATCTTCCAACACCTGCTCCACTTCGGTCATGGTACTCCCATTAAATGTAAGCACCTTGGTCTTCCATGCCAGATAGTTGGCATCACCAATGTTTCTTTTGATTATGCCTTTGTTGTTATTGCTTATAAGCCCCATCTCTCCTTTCTCAAGCTTGACAGAAATTACTTCCGAACCTCTTGCTTTCTTTGATAATTCAACCACGCCGGACTCAACACATACCTCCGTACCGTACGCAGTAGTTTTGACCAGAAATGATGTTCCTAAAACCTGAATCTTCGCATTGTCTGTGTGGATAATAAAAGGTCGGGCTTCATCTCTTTCAATATCAAAGTATCCTTTACCTGCTATTCGAACCTCTCTTATATTTTCATCAAAGTTTACTACTTCCATGCTGGATGTTCCATGTAGTAAAATCTCACTACCATCTGTCAAAGACTGATTGGTGTATACACTTTCACCTGAATCGTTGTTAAGAACAAAAAGCAGTGATATAGCGAGAACGAGTACGGCAGCACTTGCATATTTAACCCAACTTCTCATTATAAAAGGAACCTGCTTTCCTTGAGGCGAACTTAAAATTCCATCTAAAACATCAGACGGAGCAGCAACTTCTGGCTGTGACGCCAACCAAACATTTTTGGTGTAAAAAAACGTTTTTGCGTTGCTTTCAGATTCTGATCTCCAGCTTTCAACCAATGTTATTTCGTCATTGGTAGCTTCACCAGAAAAATATTTTGCTAATACTTCTTCCATTTTCTTCTTATCGTCTGGTTATTAACAACTTAGAGACGCTCACCCCCTAATTTTATTTTATAAATTATCATATTTTGGATCATAATTTATTGGGACTAAATCTGCCGTCCTTTCCCATGACCAATAGCCAAAAGTGGTGACCCCAAATTTATCCATAATTTCTCCTGACAAATCTAATCTAAGTGATCCTCGAAGCAATCTAATTATTGAAATTTGATTTCCTGGATCCTTAGCTAAAATACCATTTGGAGTGATATACTCTGAATATATCACATCTACTACGCTGCTGTTTCTGAGAAAACTGCGTGACTCCCTCTCCCTTCGATATTCAACAATTAGGTGGTTATTAAAATCCAACTCATAGTGATTCCCCTTGAAAACTAAGATATCTGCTTCTGTCAGTTCATTTTCTTTTTTCATTTCGAATTTTTCCAGATCTCTTAATCGATAAATTCGATACCCGTCTTTTCTAAGATTTCCATCAAGCAATGATTTCTTGAAGTGATTGAAGGATCCATAGTAGCTTTCTTTTCTATTTCTTTTCCACTCCCTCTTCTCAGCACCATTCATAGCCGCAAGATTTCTAAACCTAATTTTTCCTCTGAATCTTAGATCTCCATCATTTTCCTTCCGAAAGGATTCAAGAAAGTAAGTAATCCGATAACCTAATGCATCATTCCTAATCTGCAGTGGCTCACTGGCATAGGCTCTAAGTGCATTTGCTCCCCTATTATAGGTGAAGTCAAGAGCTTCCGGGTTTTCGATTACGCATTTATCAGCATTTTCTGTCAGTCCAATAAGTTCCTTTTTAAAAGCAAGGTAATAGGCCAACCAGCTATCTTCCGTCCGCCTTATCCTATTGGAAATGACTTCCACCTCTTCTAATTGGCCCAGGTCCAGCTCCATTTGGTGATTTTGGATCCGAGCCCCTCCATTAATTTCTGATAATTGATACACCGCATTTTCATATCCGACATGTGAAAACACGATGTTGTAAAAGCCGGGGGGAATAGATTCAAGCTTGTAATTCCCGTCAATATCACTTGAAACACCTATGGTTGTTCCATCAAGAAATACATTGGCACTATTTAGTGGTTGGCCATTTTCGTCATAGACAGTTCCCGAAATTGTAAAGAAATTCTTTTTTTTAACCACCAGCTGAGGCGCTTCATAATGTAAAATTATTTGGTCTTTAAAGAAGGAATATTTTAATCCCGTACCGATAAATAACCTGGAGAGAAACTGATCAATGGGTTCATTTTCTGCACTAATTGTATAAAGGCTGCCTTTGGGTAATAGGTCTGTGTTATAACTGAAAAAATAATCAGTCTGAGCACTCAATGAATCAAAAATTGCCTCTAAAGGAGCATCTTTGACAGAAATAGAAATTCGATCACTTTTTCTAAACTGACCGAACGAGGAAACAGCATAAATGAGAAAGAGAATAAATAAATTAGCTCGCATCCCGAAGGTTTTTCAGGTCCTGTAGACTTTCCCTCAAAACTTTCAATGCTTTACCCATTTGTACCTCAACCGTCTTTACAGAAATACTTAAGTGATCTGCAATTTCCTGATACTTTAACCCTTCAAACCGACTAAGCTTAAATATTTCAGCACATCGTGGGGGTAGTTTATCAATTTCTTTATGAATCCGTTCGCGTATAACATCCGGATCGTTTTCATCTATTTCTGTTTGGTAGGAAGATTCCATGACATGGATCACGTGCTGTCTGTATCCATCTTTCACCTTGTCGTGCTTGATTGAATTGAGGCAGGAATTATGAACAGATCGATATAAATAGCTTTTGATCGATGAATCCTCGGATAATGATTCGCACTTTTCCCAAAATTTTACGAAGACGTCCTGGGCTATTTCTTCCGCTTCAGCACGAGTGTCCATGAACCTAGAGGCGTATAATACCATCACATTATAATATTGATTAAACACGAGTTCAAATGCCCGCTTATCTTTGTTTATCAATCTATTAACTATTACCTCTTCGTTTTCCAAGCGCAGTGATTATAAAATCTAAAAATTTCGTTTTAAAGTTAGAAGAAATTCTAAAAGATGACCTTCCAACGGAAAGATATAACGAGTATGAAAAAAATGTGTTAAGGTTAATCCAAAGTTGGCACTCCTCAGTACAAAATTTCAGTCATCATACCTCAGGCTCAACAGGTAGACCCAAGAAAATTGAAATTAGTAGGGATAAAATTGAAATAAGTGCTAGCGCCACAATGGCTGCCATTGATCCTCTTGGTAGTATTAAGCATTCTTTTCTTTGCTTGAATCCCTTATTTATTGGAGGTGCCATGGTTGTATATCGTGCACTAATATTTGATCATGACCTGACGCTGCTTGAGCCTGCAAATGAACTCCAGTTTCAACTAGATGATCAGCCATTTGATCTGGTATCTCTTGCTCCACTCCAGTTTTACAAACTACCGAAAAAGCAAATTGACGCCTTTAAAGTGGTTCTGATTGGTGGTGCTCCTATGGCTGTTCTGGATACACCCTATGAATCAAAAGTGTTTTCCACTTTTGGGATGACCGAAACCGTATCTCATATTGCGTTAAGAGAAATTGCTTCTGAAATATTCGAAACCACTGGGGATACGATAATTGGATTGACGGATGATCAGACTTTGAAAATAAAAGGATCTATAACAGATCATAAATGGCTTAAAACCAATGATATAGTTGACATGATTGATGCCAGATCATTTAAATGGATTGGAAGGGCAGATTTTATCATTAATTCAGGTGGAATAAAAATTAATCCCGAGTATGTAGAGAAGCTTCTCAAGGAGCAATTTGATGGTGATATTATGATTGCGTATTTACCTGATAAAAATCTTGGAAAGAAGGCTGTCCTACTTTCAGATGGAAATACTCAAAACGTGAATTTTTCTACTCTCCCCAAGTATCATAAACCTAAAGATGTATTTTTTAATCAGGTTATTTTTAAAACAGAAAATGGCAAAATTGATCGGTTAAAAACGCAATCTCAATTTGAAAAAACGCAATGAAAATAACATTGTCCTACCAACCTCAATTGTTATCACCCCCTTACGCATACGCTGCAGTTTTGAAATTTGATAGTTCAGGTGACCAAATTAAAACGGAGTTTGAAATTGTATATCTCAATCGTGATCTGATTTCTATTGATGCTGTTAAGTCCGAGGGTTTTACGGAGAATGATGATTATTCATGGAAAGGTGATTTCAATCCTAACTGGAAAAAAGATATTGAATCATTTGCAAGGCTAAAGTCAATGGAAGATCCGGATGCAGAAATTTATTTGCATATCAGTGTGAATGACTCTGAGTTGGGATTCCCAAAGGAAATCAAGAAAGCAGATAAGTTATTTCAGGAACTGATGCAAGCCATTGTAGAGAGGGATCAACTGGAACTACCGCTTCAATTGGACCTAAAACTTGACGGGCAAGCAGTTCAAATTAAATGGAAGTTCTGGGAAAGAATGGTTTTAGTAAATGATAATCAGTCAATCGATTGGGAAGCCGGTAGAAATATGATGGAACTAATCTATTCAATCAATTTTGAATCAATAAAACCAAGCAAAAAATCAGTGAATAATTGTGTGAATCTTGAGGGGGTTTGGTATTCAATTAAAGATAATGTCGCTCAAACGTTGATCGGTCAAATGGCTAAATTATAGCGATTGTGATCTGGTTGCACTTTTTGTGAATACCACTCAAAAAATGTATCTTGAAAGTGATTAACATTCATTTTCAACCTTTAACTCAACCAAATGAAAAGCTTAGGATTTCTTGGAAAGCTCATGTATGCCGGACCAATGGCAATGTTCGGAATTTTTCACCTCATGGGTGCAGATGATATGAAAGGTATGGTGCCTGATTTTCTTCCTGCCCCGGTCTTTTTTGTTTACTTAACGGGTATCGCATTATTACTTGCTGCCGTTGCTATCATTATTGGAAAAAAAGCTAAATTGGCAGCACAATTACTTGGTTTAATGCTTGCATTATTTGCCGTATTGATTCATTTATCCGGCTTTATGAGCCAAGATCCGGTAAGTTCATCCATGTTCTTAAAGGATATTGCGCTGGCTGGGGGAGCCTGGTTTATGAGTGCGCATTTAAGTGATTAAAGATAAATAACCTTAATCTAGACAATACTAGATAAGTATGAAGAGAGGCCTCCCATGAAATATGGGAGGTTTTTTTATTTAAAAAAGACTGTAGTTCCCCTTCCTTCTAAAGTGTGAAGTTTCCAGGGGTTCAAATGATTTGTTCTTGAAATACTTTCGCTTACTCACCTCAAATAAGTTTTTAATCGCTTCGGATATTTTCCCGTCTCCTTTTATTCTCCGTCCAAACTCCGTGTCATTCACATTGCCGCCATGTAAATCCTGAATCTGGTGCCAAACCTTTTCTACCCGATCCGGGTAACTCTTTTTTAGCCAGTCGTGAAAAATCTTATTGATCTGACCATTGAGTCGAACAACCGTATAGCTGGCGAAACTCGCACCTGCATTGGAAGCAGCCTTTAATATTTCTGGAGTTTCATGATGATTCAACCCTGGGATAATTGGGGCATTCATGACTCCAACAGGTATCCCCTCAGCTGCCAATGTTTCCATGGCTTTCAGTTTTTTTGATGCGCTGGCAGTCCTCGGTTCTAGTTTCTGTCTTAGTTGCTCATCAAGAGAGGTTATCGAGAAGATTACCTGGACTAAATTGTTAGAAGCAAGCTCTTTGAGGATGTCTATATCTCTTGTGACCAGTGCATTTTTTGTGATAATTCCCACAGGGTTCTGATACTTATTAAAAACACCAAGCAGTTTTCTTGTTAGTTGGTATTCACGCTCAAGTGGTTGATAACAATCTGTATTGCCACTAAGCATGATGGTTTTTGGCTTCCATGAAGATCTAAGAAATTCCTTTTCCAATAGCGCTGGTGCTTCGGGCTTCACAATAATCTTGGTTTCGAAATCCAACCCCGCGCTAAACCCCCAATATTCATGAGAGTTACGAGCATAACAGTAAACACACCCATGTTCGCATCCCTGATATGGATTAATGGATGCTGATAAACCTATATCCGGACTGTTGTTGGTAGAGATGATTTTTTTAGGTGTTTCCTTAAATACTTCAGTTTTAGGTTTTTCCTGAATTAGCTCTTCATCTATTCCATCCAATGAGTCAGTTGATAAATGACTACTCGCAAACTTATTGGCTACATTAATCTGTGCTCCTTTACCCTTTATATAATCCATAATTAAAATTACTAATATTTTTAGTAAAATAGATCAAGAAAGAAACATTAGCTTAGTATTAAATCAAACGTTTAGTTGTGAAAACAAGGCTGCTATACTTCTGGGACCAAATACTATCCAGTTTCTGGTTCTTTCCTTTACTTCTTGTGTTTACAGCCATTGGGCTGGCTATAGGATTTGTCTATGTCGATAGCGTAATCTCATATACACCTAACAACACTATAAGGTATTTTTTTTCAGGTAGTGTAGATTCAGCCCGGAGTGTGCTTACGATTGTTGGTGGAGGAATGTTGGGCGTGGCAAGTACGGTATTCTCAATCACACTGGTAGCTTTAACATTGGCTTCTTCGCAGTATGGGTCGCGTCTGCTTCGAAATTTTATGCATGACAGGTTAAACCAATTCGTCCTGGGTACCTACATAGCTACATTTATTTATTGTTTGATGGTTTTGCGAACAGTTAAGTCAACTGAGGAGGTGATTTTCATTCCCAATATTTCTGTTTTATTCGCCATGCTCCTGGCCCTAGGGAACATCTTTCTTCTAATTATATTTATTCATCACATCTCCATGAGTATACAGGCAGACAAAATTGTGTCTGACATCAGCATTCAATTGCACAAAAGCATTGATACCCTTTTTCCATACGAACTCGGAAAAGAACAGGAGCTTGATCAAAATGAGAAAGTAGAAAATCGCAAGAAAGAGCTTCCATCAACAAGTTCTGTTATATGCAATCAGACAGGCTATTTGCAAGCCTTGGATGAGGATGGCTTAATGAAAACTGCAAAAAGTCATGACCTGCTTGTTCAACTTGATTTGAATCCTGGCGATTTTGTGATTAAGAACCAGACTCTTTTGAAGGTATTTTCCAAAGATGAATGTGAGTACAGTCTAATGGAAAAGTTGCATAGTTATTTTCTTTTTGGAGAACGCAGGACCCCTATTCAGGATTCAGAATTTGCGATTCATCAAATGGTTGAAATAGCATCCAGAGCACTTTCACCTGGAATAAATGATCCGTACACAGCCATAACTTGTATCGATAAACTCACAAGTGTTATTTGCAAACTTTCCGCTGTTAGTTTCCCTTCAGCCTATCGATTTGATAAGGATGAACAGCTAAGAATTATCGTAAAACCCACCTCTTACGCAGGTATCATGGACGCATCATTTAATCAGATTCGCCAGTTTGGATCGAACGTCCCTTCCATTCTCATTAGACTCATGGAGTCCTTCGTCCTGATTCATTCATTTACACAAAATGACGAACAAAGAGAGGCCCTGAATAAGCATGTGCAAATGGTGATCGAAACTGCTGAATCCTCAGATATGAATAAAAGTGATTTAGCTGACCTACACAGAAGGCTGGATCAGATTGATAAGTAAGGTTATTCGATTATTGGTTACAATCTTCAAGCTGCTCCTCTAAATCCTTTACTTTAAGTGTTAGTTCCTTATTTTGAATTTTAAGATTATTCAGTTCTTTTTTGAGTTCGGTAATATCATTAGTTTTCGAATAAGCAACATCTGCAACTTCCTTCGACTGGAAAGTATCATCAACTTTATATTTTACGAGTTCTGCTTCCAATGCATCATATTTTTTTTGGCTAACACAGCTTGATAGCACGATTACAGCAAGAATTATTAATGTCTTTTTCATTGTTAATTGGATTTGTTTAATAAGATACATCAAACAGCCCCCAATTGTTTATTTTCTTCTCATTAAATAAGCAGTGCTGAGGCCTACAACTGCTCCCATCAGATGAGACTCCCAGCTAATTCGCTCATCAAACGATAATAGTCCATAAGCCATTCCACCATAAAGGAAAATGACAATAGCGCTTATAATAACGGATTTAAAATTTTGTTTGAATAGACCGAAAAAGACCAAGAATGAAGCTAACGCATAAATGAGACCACTTGCTCCAATGTGATAAAAAGGTCGACCAAAAATCCAAACCAATACATTAGTGAAGAAATATGCCTGAAGAAATACACGGGTTGCAATCGCTGGGAAGAAGAAGAATAGACTTCCACCAAGCACCAAAAGAGGAATGGTATTGGAGGCCAGGTGATTAAAATTTCCATGAAGCAGTGGAGCCATAACAACACCTACCAACCCGGTAATCTCACGTGGGTATATTCCCAAATATCCTAAATCAACATCCAAGTAGAATTCAATGGTGAATACCAACCACATGAAAAAGCAAAGTCTAAGCGGTGGTACTATTCCCGTTTTCTGCATAGGGAGTAAATTAAAATAAAAACCCTGATTTCTGAGGAGAAATCAGGGTCCGTAGTTCGCAACTACTAATAAGCGTTACTCTATTTCTTTTATCATTTTCAGTTCCATCAGCCTTGACTCTTCGTAACTAACAGATAGATAACCTAAAACTCCACCAGAGGCTTCTGCAATTTTCTTTGCTAAGTCTTTGAGGCTCGCAACAAACTTGATGGAAAAGTTTTTATCAATTTTCGGCAAAATGAAATTAAGCTTTCGCAGCTCCGTGGTGATAGCGGACACACGTGAGTCCGTACCTGATGGTAGTTCATCCACCAGCTTATTGAAGTTTTCTTCAAATTGCTCGCCGACCATCTTATAAAACTCTGCCAGTTGCTCTCTTGATCGGCTTTGCTTATTCCTCGCTACATCAATTGCTTCTCGTCTTTCAGATTTATCAATCTTGCCATCAGCTCCGGCAATCAAAATAGCTACGTAAACAGGCGCTTTTAGCAAAACCTGTATCTCGTCTTCTCTTAGGGGTTCAAATTCTGGGATCATTCCTTTTGATTTCAAATTCGGCTCGAAAATACTAAATAATTTCCGCCTTGCTCATGACATCAACCCTAAATTTTGGTTATGATTTTTACCTAGTTAACGTTTAGAGATATTACATTTAAAGTTGGATTAAGCTAACTATGGAAAAAATTGATTTAACATACCTTGAAGTTCTGAGTGAGGACGATGAAAGTTTCAAAATGGAATTCATCGAGACATTTGAGAACACCTATATTACTCTTGTGGAAAAGATGAATATGGAATTGGAGAAAGGAGATCTGGATAACCTCTCTAAATCAGCTCATCAGCTGAAACCTTCAGCAAAGATGATTCAACTCTCATGTGCAGAAACACTCGAGGATTTGCAATACCATCCCGAAAAAGCAACTTCTCAATTGATAAAGGAAATCGAAGTAGAGTGCGAGGATGCCCTTCGGCAATTAAAAGATTGGGCCGGAATTTAAACCTTTAGGATTTGATTGGAAGGATAATCTCTTCGCCTAAATATTTCGGTTTACGTTGCAATACGTAAAGATCTAAAACAGCCATTGTCCGGGCTAATACTTCCCTTAGCGCCAGCGCATTGCCAATTGGACCACCATTATCTGCAGAGACAGCTACGGCCTCCATCTCAAAATATTGTGCAATGAAAAGCGATCGATAGCAATGAAATTCCTGTGTGACAATAGTGACTTTGTTTTGACCAAACACTTCTGTACACCTCACTACAGAATCGAGCGTTCTCAACCCCGCGAAATCCAACGAAATATCTTCCTCAGGGATGTCAAGGTCGCCAAGCGCCTGAAGCATGTCCCTTGGCTCATTGTAGTATTTCGTTCGGTTATCTCCACTCACAATAATGTGTTTGATTTTTTGATCCAAGTGGAGTGAAGCTGCCGTGTTCATCCGTTCTACAAAGAAACGGTTGGGCTTCCCCTCCACAGTTCTTTTACTGGTACCTAATACTAAAGCCACATTATTCAATGGAACCGTATCTATTGTGTAGATAGAGCTTTTTGTGGATTGGACCACCCAAATATTCGTGCCCAGCACGAACAGTATTAAGGTAATTGACAACCAAACTCCCAGGCGAAGAAATTTAGCAAGCGATATCTTCATACTTCTATCCCTTTTGTTTTTAAGATTAAATCAGCTTCTCTTACAATCTTTCGGTACCATTCTGCCCGAAGATCCAGCTTCTCTTCGTCTTGCAGCTGCGGCCACTCTCCTAGCTTTGATTTCATCACTGTCAGGCATATAGCTGCACTTACAGAGAGGTTAAAGCTTTCGGTAAACCCACTCATCGGAATATGAACAAATCCATCTGCCTTTTCCCCTGCCTCTTCCGTGATTCCATCCGCTTCAGTTCCAAATACGATTGCAGTCTTCTGCTTAGGATCAAGGTCATAAATCGACCGTGATGTTTCATGAAGGGATGTCGCATAAATCTGATAACCTTCTTTTCTGAGCGAATCAAAGCACTCACCAACATTATCGTCAGCTCGGCAGTGATGATGCATGGTGATCCATTTCGCAGCACCTTGTGTAATCCCAGTGTTTACGGTGTAATCATTCTTATTCTTGATGAAATGTAAATCCTGAATCCCCATGCACTCTGCAGTGCGCAAAACGGCACTTACATTATGTGGTTTGTCAATGTCTTCAAATACCAAAGTGAGATGACGAGTTCGTAGTTTTAAAACCCGGTCGATATGGGCCTGTTTGTTGTCTGAAACAAACGCTTCCAGCACCTCAATTATGGCATTCGATTCATTCATTCTTTCTTTTTCTCGCCTCCGAAAAGTCCTAATTGATTCTCTTCTTCCTCGACTTCAGACTTTATGGTGCTCTTTATCGCATCCAGGTCAATTTTAGGTTCTTCTTCGGGTTTCTCTTTTAGAGGGGCTTGTTCTTTAGGCTTTTCATCTTTGATCAACTCAACACTTACAACCTGTTGTACCGGGAGCTTATTGCCGATCGCTTTCCATCCTTTGATGTCAATCAAACTCATGAGATCCAGCTTCTTCTTCTCATGTTTGCGACCTTCCTTGTAGGTAACCTCCACATCAGTTTCGATTCCCTTTGAAATAAACATCAGCTTGGAGCTTCTTGCCTCGGTCACAAATGGGAATTTCTTATTCGGCGTGTTAGTCTCGATGATAAAGCGTTTGACAAAATAATTTTTCGAGTCTCCATCATAATGAATGGCATTGAACGAGGCGTCCGCATCAAGTTTATAGATTCCCATTACATTATTAAAGTCGTAATGGTTAGTTAGCTCAAAAGAGGTTGTTTCATAGCTCCCATCCTTATAGAATGCTACTACCTGATCTTCAGACATGAAGTTGCCCAAATGATCACCCCTTTCTTCTCTATTCAGTCGTCCGACTGTTGGATCGTACCAGATATCTACTCCACCAAGAGTAGACCTTCCTTCTTCTTTGAAGACGACCTTCCTTACCGGATATTTGGTAAGGATATTTCCACCAGCTCCCCGACCTTTGATTTCAATCTCTGAGAAGTCAAAATCAAACACTTTCTTGCGTGCTTTGCTAGCTTGTGTGAGCGATACAGTTACAATCTCTGCTTCCCCATTAGGATTGGCTGTGAAGTAGTGCACCTTCCCTTTTCCTCCTTTTGTTAAATCATACTCACGATCTCTTGTGACAGACAAAACCTGGAAGCGCTTTACGTATGAATTGCCGGACTTAGCATCTACATAGGCCATGTTGTAGACCATGCGCTCGTCGTTCTTCTTGAACACCCCTACATGCAAGATGTCCTTCCCTACAAATGTCTTATCCTGAATTTTGGTAACGACACACTTACCATCCTTGGTAAATGCAATAACATCATCGATATCCGAACAGTCGCTGACAAATTCATCTTTCTTTAACCCATAGCCCACAAAACCATCTTGCCTGTTGACATAAAGCTTAGCGTTGTTAGCTGCGACGACCGTCACATTGATCGTATCGAAATTGGTTATCTCTGTTTTACGTTCCCTTCCCTTTCCGTACTTTTCTAAGAGGTTTTGATAGTATGCGATGGCATAATCCGTGAGATTATCCAGGTGATTATTCACCTGATCGATTTGATCTGATAAGTCCTGAATTTGCGCATCTACTTTACTCGTATCAAAGCGGGTAATGCTACTCAGTGGCTTGTCAATAAGTCGCTTGTAGTCTTCGTTTGTAATTTCCCGATAGAACGTATCGAAAAATGGAGTAAACAGGGTATTGAGCACTTCATAGCATTTCTGCAGATCACCGGAGTTTTCATAATCCGGATGCTTATACATGCCTTCGTTGATGAAGATCTTGAGCAGGTTGCTAAAGAAGATTTTCTCCTTAAGCTCGGCTTTTTCGATCTCCAGTTCTTGTCTGAGTAAGTCAATGGTTTGATCTACCGACTGTTTCAGAATTTCGGACACCCCGAGAAATACCGGTTTGTCGTTGATAATGACGCAGGCATTGGGAGAAATAGAAACCTCACAATCGGTAAAAGCATATAGCGCATCCATGGTGATGTCAGGTGATATACCGGATGCCAGGCTGATCAGGATTTCAATGTCCTTTGCGGTATTATCAACTACCTGCTTAATCTTGATCTTTCCTTTATCATTCGCCTTAACAATGGATTCAATCAGTGAGGTAGTTGTTGTACCATATGGGATATCTTTAATCACCAGGGTGGATTTATCAAGCTCCTCGATGGTCGCACGTACCCTGATTTTACCTCCGCGTTTTCCATCATTGTAATCCGTGACATCAATCTTACCTCCGGTGAGAAAGTCCGGGTAGAGTTTGACTTTTTTACCTTTCAGTGTCGCAATGCAGCCCTCCAGAATTTCACAGAAGTTGTGGGGCATCATTTTGGTAGAGAGGCCTACGGCTATTCCTTCTACCCCCTGAGCAAGAAGTAACGGAAATTTGACCGGGAACGTGACAGGTTCTTTCTTTCGTCCATCGTATGAAAGTTGCCATTTGGTAGTTTGTGGATTGAAAATGACCTCAAGCGCGAACTTAGAAAGCCTCGCCTCGATGTATCGTGCTGCTGCTGCAGAATCACCCGTACGTACATCTCCCCAATTACCCTGCGTGTCAATAAGCAGGTCCTTCTGTCCCAGATTTACGATGGCATCTCCAATGGAGGCATCTCCATGCGGATGGTATTGCATGGCGCTACCAATGATGTTGGCTACCTTATTGTATCGCCCATCATCCATCTCCTTCATTGCATGCAATATCCTTCGTTGCACTGGTTTTAATCCATCGTTAATGGCCGGTACCGCACGCTCCAGAATTACATAGGATGCATAATCCAGAAACCAGTTTTCATACATTCCCGATATAGGGATGACATCATGTATTTCTTGCTCGTTTTCGTGTTCTTCTCCCATTTAAAAACAATATTGACTCATTAGGTAATACCCTATTACTATTAAAACTGAGACTAGATTTCCGACCAGGAAATAGTCATTTGAAATTTTATCATCGTCCTTGAGACGAGTGGCAATTTTAAGTGCCCCAAAGAAGGCCATGCCCTGTGGCAGGTTCACCAATAAAATGATGAATAAAAATCCTCTTTCTAATACTCCTCTTAAAATGCTGCTTAATGTCAGCGATCGTCCAAACATCTTTGTAACAAGAAAGAATATGACAAGTGCTGCAAGCTCACCAATCACAAAAATGGCGCTATCGTATAGGTAATTATCCATCTATCAGGTGATGTAAGAGTTCTTTACACAATACATACTCATCAATTGCTAAACTTTTTCTTCTTCTCCACAACGTTGAATCATCCTTTGATTCGATTCTGGCCATTTCCTTATAATCGTGTCCCTGCAGAAATCCCGAAACAGTACTTCTGTCTTTTGGATGCCAACTATCAATAAAATGTTGAGTTACTTTCATCATTTTATTGATTTGATTACTAGCTGGTATTGATATCAAAAAGCGTCCGTTCTCTTTTTTCATATCATTCAACATCTTACGCGCATCTGTTAAACCAGGACCTAGCATCTCATATGCCTTGTCCTTATTAATAGGTGTTTCCACCTCTCCTTCATGCAATACATATCGCAGTTTGAAATCAAATTCTTCTTCCAGAATGTATTCTTCCATAGCCAGAATGATATCTACACCTTTAGCAGCGGATTTTACAATCCCTTGAAATTCATCTCCAAGTGTTATTGTTAAAGGCGATTCTATATCGTCACCGTAGATCTTGTTGGTCCATTGTACCAGCACCTGAAAGTCAGACATCAACGCGTTACTATCCTTTTCGTGACTGCTCACAACATCTGCCATTAGTATGAACCTATTCATGATCTATTTTTACAAAACACAATTTATTGTATTTTTTTTACAAAAAACTATTTTTTGCATTATTATTACAATGAATGGCTAGCTAAACCCTTGTCAACGCCAATTTTCTCTCTGTACTCGTGATGAGCTTTACGAACCAAACCACGAATTCTATTAAGTTCAGCGTCAATTTTCTTATAATTCAGCGGATACCACAAGGATGGTTTGCATATTACTTCGTCACCAAATTGATCACTGTGGTACAGCTTGAACTTATAAAGTCCATCAAGACTTACAATCTCTATATCCTTGACTTGATGAAAAGGAACCTGTATTTCATAGGATCCCTCCTTTACGTACAGGTTCTCTTGATCATAAGCCACCTCTTTGATCTGTCTGAAAAATTTGGTCAGATTCGGATACCAATAGAAGATCATTATGAAAACATAGGCGATGGCTGATAAGATGCCAAAGAGACCTCTTCTGCTTGAATTAATGAGTACGTAAAAGATGAATAGAAAAGATACAGCTCCTATGAGCAGTAACTTGTATGCCTTGATAGATTTTACAGAAAGTGATTTAGACCTTTCCATTAAACAGCTCCAACTTCCTCAATCAAATCCTTCTCCACGCGCAGCTTATCAATGATGAACTGCTGTCGATCCGGCGTGTTTTTACCCATATAAAAGGTCAACAGGTCCTGAATACTGGTATCTTTTTGTAGAATCACAGGATCTAAGCGTATACCATCACCGATAAATGCGGCAAATTCACCAGGACTAATCTCTCCTAACCCTTTAAATCGGGTGATTTCAGGTTTAGTCCCAAGCTTAGCTATCGCATTCCTTCGCTCCTCCTCTGAGTAACAGTATATTGTTTCTTTTTTATTTCGCACCCTAAAAAGAGGTGTATCAAGAATGAAAATATGGTTGTTTCTCACCAGTTCAGGAAAGAACTGCAGGAAGTAGGTCAACAAGAGCAGACGAATATGCATGCCGTCCACATCAGCATCTGTAGCTATCACGATTTTACGGTATCTCAACCCTTCGAGACCATCCTCAATATTTAATGCGTGCTGCAAGAGGTTAAATTCCTCATTTTCGTACACCACCTTTTTTGTATGCCCAAAACAGTTGAAAGGCTTGCCCCTTAGTGAGAATACGGCCTGAGTTTGTACATTCCTTGATTTAGTAATGGATCCACTGGCCGAGTCACCCTCAGTGATGAATATCATCGTCTCATCCTTGATCGCCTCATCTCCTTTCTTATCGTTGAAGTGAATACGGCAATCCCTTAGTTTCTTATTGTGCAGATTGGCTTTTTTAGCTCGCTCATTGGCCAATTTCTTAATGCCTGCTATTTCCTTTCGTTCTCGTTCAGACTGTTGGATACGTTTCAAGAGCGCATCTGCTGTATCGGAGTTTCTATGAAGAAAGTTGTCAAGTTCCGTTTTTACAAAGTCATTGATAAACGTTCGCATGGTTGGTCCATCCGGGCCCACATTTTGAGAACCCAACTTTGTTTTAGTTTGACTCTCGAAAACCGGCTCTTGTACACGGACTGCAATAGCACCAATGATGGCAGAACGGACATCCGCCGAATCAAAATTTTTCCCATAAAACTCCCGGACCGTCTTTACTAATGCCTCACGAAAAGCAGCCAGATGTGTTCCTCCCTGCGTGGTGTACTGACCATTTACGAAAGAATAATATTCTTCTCCATATTGATTCGCATGTGTAAGCGCTACTTCAATATCCTCGCCCTTCAGATGAACGATTGGATAGCGTATGTTTTCAACATCTGCCTTCCTGCTGAGAAGATCTTTTAATCCATTTTCTGAATGATACTTCTTGCCGTTCAACACGATGGTAAGTCCGGCATTTAGATAGGCATAATTCCACATCAGGTTATCCAAATACTCCGGGATAAAATGATAGTTTTTGAAAACCGTATCATCTGGTTCGAAGACGATTCTGGTTCCATTTCTGCCTTCCGCTTTTTGAACTTTCGAATCGTTGGTCACCTCACCTCTTTCGAATTCGGCAACCTTAGTTTCTCCGTCACGGAAACTTTGAACTTTGAAATAATTAGAGAGGGCATTTACTGCTTTGGTACCTACCCCGTTCAGTCCAACTGATTTTTGAAATGCACCTGAATCGTACTTACCTCCTGTGTTGATTTTACTCACGCAATCCACCACTTTTCCCAATGGAATTCCACGACCATAATCCCGAACGGTCACGCGGTGGTCCGTCACCTTCACCTCGATGGTTCGCCCATGCCCCATCATGTGTTCATCGATACTGTTATCAATGATCTCTTTTACCAATACATAAATTCCATCGTCCGGAGAACTTCCGTCTCCCAACTTACCGATGTACATCCCTGGCCTAAGTCGGATGTGCTCCTTCCAGTCCAGTGATTTGATACTATCCTCGGTATATATCGCTTCAGCCATCTAATAAAATCGTTATGAATGATTTAATAATCTCTATTCCAAAGTAATGATAAAAATCCAACACTTACACGTAACAACCTAAGCGTTAGAAATAGTTTTACTTGAAATAAGTCAATTTAATAAACTGAAATAGAGCGAGTTCTACTTCTTTTTGATTATAAAAAAAATCAAGCCAATGACCCAAATAATTAAAAAAACAGGTCCTAAATAGTTTAGGTAACCGAAGCTTGAGGGATTGATGTGACCGGTATTATTAATAACCCCAATGAATCCTACCATGGAAGCCAAATAAAAATTAACGATAAAGAGTATTGCCCGAACCCATGCAGCTAAATCTTCAGATAAATTTCGTGATCCAAGACTCGCTCCTATCCGAATTAGGATGTTGATCACTACGAAACTTCCAAAGGCATAGAAGAAGAACGTTTGTTTATGAAGATCCTTCACTCCTGCGATATTCATGTCCACCATTATGGGTAAGTATGCATACACCAAAAGAAGAATGACAGAGAAAAGTAAAACCGAAATAGAATTGAAAACTTTTATCGCTTTGATCATGGCCGCAAAACTAACCACCCATTAAAAGAAATTGTAAGGGCCAATCATTAATTTTGAATGATGGATTTCAACCCGGTTATTCTTTCTATCCCTCTTTACTTTACTTTGATCGGTTTTGAGCTTATCTACCAGCTGATTAAAAAGGTTAAAATCTACCGAACCAACGATGCGATTTCCAATATCAGTTGTGGGATTTCTTCTCAGGTAACCAATGCCCTGTGGGGGGTGCTATCCATTGCCATGTATCAATATATCAATGAGTATTGGTCCATTGCAACCATTCCCAATACCTGGTGGAGCTATGTCCTTTTGTTCGTCCTGGTAGATCTTATGTATTATTGGTTTCATCGGGCCAGTCATGAGATTAACTTCCTGTGGAACGTAGCACATGTTGTTCACCATCAGAGTGAAGATTATAACTTATCAGTCGCCCTGAGACAAGCTTCCCTTGGGGGAGTCTTCGCCATGGTTTTCTATTTGCCATTGGCACTGATTGGGTTTAACACCTACGCATTTCTGGCAGTCAAAGGGATCAACTTGATCTACCAATTCTGGATACATACAGAAGCCATTGAGAAAATGCCAAAGTGGTTTGAGTATCTATTTAATACTCCATCTCATCATCGCGTGCATCACGGACGAAATCCCAAATACATCGATCGAAACCATGCAGGGACCTTGATGATCTGGGATCGTATGTTTGGAACATTTCAAGCAGAAGAAGAACGACCTACGTATGGCGTCACTAAGCCCACTAATACATGGAATCCGGTTTGGGCCAATGTCCTACCTATCGTAGACATGACGAATCAGGTAAAAGGCACTCAGGGTTTTTGGAATAAGCTGAAGGTGCTTTTTTATAAACCCGGATGGCAACCGTTGGAGTTAGGCGGCTATCAAATGGCTCCTGAAGTGGATAAACAAACCCATCGCAAGTTCGATGTTCATCCGCATATGCCGATGATACGTTATGTGTTTGTTCAGTTTGTGTTGGTAATTGTATTTACAGCTCTGTTCCTATTTACACATAGCAATTATGATTTCTATGCCAAACTCGCCCTTGCAGGATACATCATGTGGTCCATCGGTCAATTGGGTATCCTGATGGAAAACCGCAAAAACTGGATTCCATCTGAATACATCCGAATATTGGCTTCAGGTACCATCATTGTTTTTCTTATTGGAGGTACTACCTCTTACCTTATTGCAGGGGGATTGATAATACTTTTTAGTTTCTGGCTTAGCCGAGTTGCCAAAAGCTCCTAGAAGAACTTTTGATCATAGGCTTGCTCAAGCTTCATATGTGCATTCCAGAATCCCTTAGGATCGTTTTCATTTACTCGATCAACCAGAATGTCCAGGTGTGTATGCCATCCTGCCATGGTACCAACACACTTTTCTCTGTCTGCAGGTAAATTTGAGTGTGAAAGCGTAAGTTTTACCTGATCCTGATGCTCTTCCAGTTTAAAGCTTACCTCACCCCCTTCCCAGCCGATAACAAGGAGATGTGGTGGATTGAAGGTTAGCACCTCGGCAACAGATGTCATCCCGCCTTTCAGGTCTCCATACTTTGCAGGTATCGGATCTGGTTCTGGTGAAAGTCGACTGTGATCAAATTGAAACGTTACCTTACCTCCCACGTGTGAATCCATTGGGCCTCCTGCAAACCATAATGCACGTTTGTTCGCATCTGTAAGATATTCCCAAACCCGATCAATGGGTCCAGGTAGCAGTCGTTCAAATTCAATGGTGTGATCATTGATTAGTTTTCCGTAGGTATTCATGGTTTATTTTCATTTGTTTCATCTTTCAGTAAGGCCTCAAGTTTATCCAGGCTCGCATTCCAGAACCTACGGTACTGATGTACCCAGAGAGCGATCTCTCCAAGCTTGTCCAGCTGTGCATGGCAAAAACGCTCCCTGCCTTTCTTCTCAACCTTGATCAATCCACATTCCTTGAGAATCCGCAAATGCTTTGAAACCGCAGGTCTGCTCATGTCAAAATTTTCAGCCAGTTCATTCACGTTTTTAGATTCATGTGACACCAACCCGATAATCTCTCTACGTGTGGGATCCGCTATTGCCTGAAATACATCTCGTCGCATAATATGAAACCTTTTGGTTACAAGTATACTAAAAAGAAACTAAAAGGTTACATTTAAATCAAAATTATTTGAATATTGACCTAGAAGTATTATTAGTGATTGATAATCACTCTTGTCTTAAACTATCTACTGGATTAGTAAGCGATGCTTTAATCGTCTGAAAGCTGATTGCTAATGCACCAATTAACAGAACAATCCCGGTTGCAAGAACGAAACTCCACGCATTAATAGTGGTCCGTTCAGCGAAATTCTGAAGCCAATAATCTGTTGCAACGTATGCAACTGGCCATGAAACCAATGTTCCTATTAGTGTAGTACGTACCATATTATTTGACAATAACCAAACCAGTGTTGCCGTGCTTGCTCCCAGCACTTTTCGAATGCCTACTTCCTGCCTGCGGGTTGAGATATTGAATGAAATAAGCCCAACCAATCCTAAACAAGCGATTAAGATGGACAATGACGCCAAAACCAGGAATATCTTTGCGGTAGCAGCTTCATTCTGGTATAGTTTTTCATATTCCTCATCCATAAAGAAGTACTGAAACGGATGATCATTGGTATAACCCGCCCATAATTCATCAATGCGCTCAATGGTCTTTCTAACGTCCTGATCACTCGTAAGCCGAATGCTGATATACTGTGGAGATTCATCTATTAGCAGTTCCATAGATACGGGTAATACAGGCTGATGAAGCGATTCGACATGATAGTCTTTTACCACTCCGATGATCGTAACCAAGTCATCCATATGCCAGGGTGATGTCAATTTTTTACCAATGGGATCATCATATCCTAAAGCTTGTGCCGCAGTTTCATTTATTACTACCGAATGAATATCCGTTTGCTTATGTTCATCCGTGAAAAAACGACCAGCTACTAGCTCAATGTTCATCACCTGATGATAGTTCTGATCTACCAGATTATTTGGGAACAAATATGTTTCACCTTTATCCATATGCCGGTAGGATCGAATATCATACCCCTTTCCTGGAAGGGTTTTGGTATGTGATACCTGTTGTACATTACTCATTGCGTTTAATTCGTTTTCAAATGTCTCCAGGTGATCCTGAAGGGCATCCGGACGTCTAATTACCATTACCTGCTCTTTATCAAAGCCCAGATTCTTGGTAAGCATGTAATCGATCTGATTGTAGACAACCAGCGTTACGATTATGATCACAATGGAAGCAGCAAACTGTATAACCACCAGTCCATTTCTAAGCCAACCTGAGGTACCTACTGGTGACAAAGTGTTCTTCATTGCCCAAATTGGATGAAATCTGGAAAGTACAAATGCCGGATAGCTACCTGACAGAATTCCTACAAGTGTGGCAAAGATGATAAGCACTATAGGTCCCCAAAAACTAGAGAGGATGCCGAATGCCAATTCTTTTTGTAACATCCATTCAAATGATGGCTGTAGCGTATAAGATAGGAAGGCTGCTAATATCCCGGCAGAAAGTGCTAATAGAACAGATTCAAAGATGAACTGTTTGACGAGCAGTGACCAGCTGGATCCCATGACCTTTCGAATCCCAACTTCTCTTGCTCGTGTCGCTGATTGAGCAGTGGCCATGTTCACATAGTTGAAGATGGCAATAAAGAGAATGATGAAACCAATGACTGCATAAATGTATATGTAGGACAGGTTTCCAATAGGTGTTAGCTCCTTTGTGAAATCAGATTTAAGATGAATGTCTTTCATCGACATGAGCTCATACCCTACCCAGTTTCCAGAAGCCTCCCACTCACCGATGGTTTGCCCTGTATAGTATTCAATCTGAGGAGCCATGTGATTGTAAAAGATGTCACGCATGCTTTCTTCCAAATCTTTGATATCAGTTGCTTCATTAAGCAATAAATACGTGTGGGCTCCATTTCCAATCCAGTTATTTCCTTTGTCTACATCAGGAAGTGAATTAAGGGAAGCGAGCATATCAAACTGAATGTGTGAATTGGGAGGCGGGTCTGCGACTATTCCGGTAATGATATAGAATGACGAATCAGTATCAAGCTGGATTTGCTTGCCTACCGCTCGCTGGTCTCCAAAGAATTTTTCAGCATAGGATGTAGTAAGAACAAGTGATCGAGGGTGCTTGAAGACCTCCTTCGACTTTCCTTCGATTAAGTTGAAATCGAAAAACTCAAAAAAGGAAGGGTCTACATAAAAAAGACCATCTTCTATGAATTTACGATCACCTTCTTCTAGCAAGACTGGATCACTTTGCACGATTCTCACCGCACTTTTAACAGCGGCATAATCATTCACCGCCACTGCAGCTAATGGTGCACTTGCAGGTGCTTCCCTGTTCTGCTTGCCATTGATCACCGCGACGTTACTCACCCGATAGATCTGTTCATACTTTGCATGAAAACGATCGTAACTGAGCTCATTTATAATATAGAAGACAATCAGCACAAAACTGGTTAGACCGATGGTTAGTCCGGTGAGATTGGTGAGGAAATAGCGCTTATTCCTTGCGAAATTCCTGACTGAAGTAAAGTAGAAGTTTTTAAACATAGCAATATTTGAGTTTGACCTTGATTGTTTGAATGCAAATGGACGTATGGCACTGAATACATCCAGGAAATAATGAAGGGCTGCTTTGAATCTTCCGTTTCGCTCCATCCGAAGATGATAGAGTTCCTCCAGGTCACCCTGTAGAAACTCCAGCACATTTTCTGAGCAAAACCACTGAAGGATTTTTCTCGCAAGCTTTGGTGGATTGGATTGGTTTTTCATGAGCTTGGCTTCAGATTTAGTCCCGGCACCTCTCTTGAGAAGGCCATCCGCAGCTCATTAGCTTCTTCCAATACTTTGATTCCATGAGAAGTAAGTCGGTAGTATTTCTTCCGTCTTCCTCCTCTTTCACTGGTAGCTCCACCTTCAGAAGCCTCTAAGTATCCTTTTTCCTCCAGGCGATACAATGCTGAATGCAATGCGCCAATGCTTGGGTTCTTCTTAGTTTTCTCTTTAAGAATTTCTTTGATGGTGACACCATAGGCATCTTCACCGAGCACCCCTACTGCCAATAATACCAATTCTTCAAAAGCTCCGAGTTTCATGTTAGTCCTATTTATTTCCTATTTACAAAACAAATATAAACTTATTTATTTCCTATTTGCAAATGAAATGAGTAAAAACTAGCATAATCGTAGAATCGAAGGATAGAGAATACACATAAGAGGTAAGAACCGCAATGTCGTCTTCTAGGGCTCTTTCTACTGCTAAACCATGAACTACCCGCTATTCCCTTGCGAGCGAGGAACAAGCGAGACTTGGGAATCTTATAGAACAAGTCACTCGGATTGATTTACACACACCATACCCTCCTATCGCTCGTGAATCTTCGATTTGTCGTGATTTTTTTTGCCAGAACGCCGCTCCGATTCGTTTTTGGACGGTACGTCGTTACGGTCTAGCCAAAAATGAAGAGCCCCAATGGCTTGAGTGGATTAAACAAGTCCATCTAAGAACTGTCATCCTGAGCCTGCCTGAGGTAGGTAAGCGCAGCGAAGGATCTACATAAACTCTAGGGGGAATTAGCACTAAACCAATAGACCGCCCTCAACCCAGATCCTTCGTTAAACTCAGGATGACATCCGCTTTATAATCATTTTGAGATATTGGATATGACGACTCTCGAATCCCATCGCCGGCACGGCGAACCGGCAAAATCACGTGTTGGGATTGCGAGGGTAGCTGGATTGATTTTGACATGATTTTTTGCTTCGTTTTTCATCTAGGAAAAATGAAGGGCCTCCCGGCTTGAGTGGATAATCATATCTAATCTAAGAACTGTCATCCTGAGCGCAGCGAAGGATCTATTTCAAATTTCAGAATAGTTAAATAAGACAGAATAGATTCTTCCGTCAATCTGCTTGCAGCAGATTCGTCAGAATGACATTCTAATAATATGCACCTCATATTTCTCCTATACTTTTGCACCCATGTCTCACATCAATGACACCATCACTGCGTTAGCTACCCCTCCCGGGCAGGGAGCATTGGGAATTATTCGCGTTTCCGGTTCTGAAACGATTCCTATTGTGAACGGGCTATTTCGAGGAAAGGACTTGACCAAAGTAAACTCGCATACCGTACACCTGGGGACTATACGGGACGATGAAAACACGATCATTGATGAGGTTTTAGTAACCCTATTCAAAGGACCCAACTCATACACTAAGGAAGATGTGATTGAGATTTCCAGCCATGGCTCGCAATACATCCTACAAAAGATCCTGAGCTTGCTCGTGAGTAAAGGTGCCCGCCTGGCCAAACCGGGAGAGTTCACCCAAAAAGCATTTTTGAATGGACGCTTCGACCTAGCCCAGGCAGAGGCAGTCGCTGACCTGATCGCCTCTGAGAATGCCAGCATGCAGCAAACAGCCATGAAACAGATGCGAGGTGGGTTTAGCGGCGAAATCAAGAACCTCAGGGAGCAGCTGGTTCACTTTGCCTCCATGATTGAGCTGGAGCTAGACTTTGCAGAAGAAGACGTGGAATTTGCCGACCGGCAGGGATTAATTGATCTGGTCAATAAGATCCAAACGTTGATTCAATCCCTGATCTCAAGTTTTGAATATGGGAACGCCATTAAAAACGGAATCCCGACAGTCATAGCAGGCAAGCCAAATGCAGGCAAGTCTACCCTGCTCAATGCCTTGTTAAACGAAGAGAAAGCAATCGTTTCGGATGTAGCAGGCACAACCCGTGATTTCATTGAAGATCAGATTTATCTGGATGGGATTGCGTTTCGCTTCATTGATACTGCTGGTATCCGGGAGACCGAAGACAAAGTGGAAAGTATTGGGGTAAAGCGTACGCTAGAGAAGATGCAACAGGCTAGCCTTGTCATTTATATGATTGACTTAAAGAGTGATAATGTGGCAGATGTACATGAACAAATCAAAGGACTGAGACAATCTAAGGTTCCGTATCTGGTGGTAGGAAATAAGGAAGACGAAGCACAGCAGGTGCTAATGGATGCGATTGCAGAAGAAAGTCCAGTGTTCATCTCTGCAAAGAGCAAGACTCATCTGGACAACCTGAAAGTCCGACTGAAGGAGTTTGTTGAAGAAACCAAAAGTTCAAGTGATGTGATCGTGACCAATGCACGACACCTGCAGAGTTTACAGCAAACAGATGAAGCGCTAAACCGTGTAATTGAAGGCATCAACATGCAGATGAGCAACGACCTGGTAGCTCAGGACATCCGCTCTGCTCTCTTCCATTTAGGAGAGATCACTGGTGAGGTGACGACTGATGATTTGTTGGAGAATATTTTTTCGAAGTTCTGTATCGGGAAGTAGGCCGGTTATTTGTATTAATCACCTATACTTGGCTAGCACGTATGTTTCAATTGTAGCTTGCAAGCATCACATTCTTTTTGAAAGCACTCGTTATCAATTAGCGCTAGCTAGTGATTTCAACCAACGTAATATTTCGAAAATTTTATAGATTGTTGCCTGAATTTTAAAAACCTAACCAATTCTACTACATGACTAGGGAAGAACAAGTTGCCTTTTGTAAAAAGTGTACTAACCGGGAGATGAGCATGGATGGGCTCATCTGCCAGCTGACAGGTAAGAAAGCTGAATTTGAAGGTACATGCGATGATTTTAATCGAGATGAGTCTGTAAAAGATGAAATAAAGCAAGACGATCGTAAAACCACGGAGGTCATTGCAGATCTTAAAAGCTCAGATCGAGATAAGCTTATCCACCATCAGGACTTGTTCTATGCCATAATCGGGGGATTATTTAGTGCAATAATTAGTGCCCTTATTTGGGCTGTCATAACTGTTACTGCTGAATATCAGATTGGTTTCATGGCGATTGGCGTTGGTTTGGCGGTTGGAATGTCCGTCAGATTTTTTGGAGCCGGAATAGAACAGATCTATGGAATCATTGGTGCCTTCTTTGCACTTTTCGGCTGTTTGCTCGGGAATATCTTTAGTCAGATAGGCTTCATTGCTCAGTTCCAGCAAATGAGCTACTGGGATGCATTGCTGCTAATGAACTTTGAGACCATCATACTCATTTTTAAGGATACCTTCTCATTCATAGATCTCGTTTTTTATGCTATCGCTGTTGGGGAGGGTTATAAATTCGCTTTCCGACCGGTACCTGAAGACATTAGTCAAATCGAGGATGCTGAGCCTGCAAACACCAAGCTTCGCAAGCCTTTAGTGATAGGTTGTTTCCTGATCATCTCTGCCTCAATCTTTGCCCTTTCTCAAGGTGTCAGCGGCACACAGACCTTTTACTACGAAAATGGAAACATGGAGTCACAAGGTAATATGGAGGACGGATTGGAGGAAGGTGAATGGACATATTTCTACGAAAGTGGACGACCGTACCTCACCGGTAGTTTCATAAAGGGAGTGGAAAATAGCTCATGGACTTGGTTTTACGAGTCAGGACAAGTAATGAGACAAGGTAATTATGTGAATGGGTTATTTGATGGGGAAATCATCGATTACAACCCGGAGGGCGTTGTAGTTACCACCAGCAATTATGAAAGTGGGCGACTAAATGGACCATACAAACAATATTTTGATAGTGGGGACCTGCAACAGGAAGGGTTGTATGTCAGAGACAGGCAAGAAGGAGAATGGAAGTTATACTATCAAGACGGCACTCTTAATGCTACCATTTCATTAAAAGATGGTGAATTGCATGGTGAATCCAAAGTTTACAATGCTGATGGAAGCCCTTTGAGAGAATTCCGCTATGAAGGAGATAAGATATCGCATCTCACGAACCTTTGGAACTCCGATGGTGAGCAAATAATCATTGATGGTAATGGAAGATTCAAGTCTTATCATGAGAATGGAAAACTCCAGGAGGAGGGAAATGTAAAAGATGGCAAAAGAGTGGGCAACTGGACCTCTTATCACCCTTCAGGGAGAAAACTCTCTATAGGATATTATGAGAAGGATCAATATGTTATGCAAAATGCGTGGGACACATCAGGGAACCTAATGGTTCAGGACGGCACTGGAAGCTATGTTACATTCTTCCCTGACTCAGCCTCTGAACAAGAAAAGGGAGATATAAAAGGTGGTCTCAGAAGTGGAATCTGGTATTTGTATTATCCCAATTCAATCATTCTTCAAATGGAGCAGGAATTCAAAAATGGAAAGCTTAATGGACAGGTCACTTCATATTATCAAAGCGGCGGATACCAGGCAAGTGGAGCATACGATGACGACAAAAAGGTGGGCCTCTGGACCTGGTATTATGAAACCGGGGGCGTTAGTTCCACTGTGAATTATGTGAACGGAAAGAAAAATGGAGAGCAAATTTTCTATTCTGAACTGGGGAAAAAAGTAAAGGTAGAAACATACAAAGACGGTGGCCTGATCTCTGAAGAGTTGGTAGATGAAGGTTAGTAGGATACCACTCAAGAACTCTGAGAATTTATGCTCATTCAGCACAAGCGGACGCTTGCGTTAGTTGGGTGTCTATTTCAGGAAGATCTCAGAGTCCTCGGTTGAGTGACTCTGAGTGTGGGTAAGACATTTTGGACATTGAATCACCATTCCAAAGACATAGCGAGTAAAATAGATTAACTTTTGGCAGTTATAAGTTATATCAAAATAGATGCAGTTTAATAAACTTCTCCTGATTTCAATTTTCCTGATATTCTTTAGCTGCAATCAACAAGAAAAAAATTCAAATATTGATTGTGATTTTAGCTACCTCGACCTGAGTTACATTAAACCAATAGATGCAGAAGATTGCGAAGGAGTTTCTATAGCTTCGAAAGATTCCCAAGAGTCCCTTTTAAAAGGCACTATTCTTTTTGATACCGTTACTCAAAAATATGACCTTGATACGTTTGAATATAAGCTGAGGAAAGGAGCATTTCTCATGTCGAAAGGGGCACTTGACTCTTCAATATTTTATTTACTTCAAGCCCATGAAATTGATTCTATCGATAGAGTATTAAACTACAATCTGGGATTATACTACATAAAAGTCAGTGATTTTGAAAAGGCAAAATTCTTTACCGAAAAAGCATTTCTGCGCTGCCCAGATAATGTTCCAACCCTAAACCAAAAGGGAAGAATTTTAGCAACATTAGGATGTTATGAAAAATCCTTTCCTTTTCTACGTAAGGCAATAAGACTTGACTCCAATTATCATTCAGCCTTCATAAACCTCACAGTCGCATTTTACAAAAGTGGTAATAAAGATTCTGCGTCATACTATCTTAAATTAATGGATAGTAGATTTCCCATATCTGGAGGACAAAGAGAAACTTCTAGTGATTATTGGATGAAAGTGCGAGATGAATTATTATGATGATTTTATATTTAATTGTCTTCTTTCAATTACCAGTCATCTCCTCAAGGTTCCTTTATTTGGGACTCTGAATAATTCAACATCTTCATCAGCTTCTTCGATAATTGAATCCTAAAAAAAATGGTGGTCTCGTTCAATCTTGTTGAACGGGACTCATTTTTTTTTAATTTTTAGGACTTGATTCTTATAATATATCCCCAGATTTAAGTAGTCAATCACCGTCGATCTTAAGCAGCAATGCATCCTTTGTTTAAGCAAACGCAGTTTTATACATTCCTAGATTTAGGCACCCAACTTTTAAGCAGCCCCCACCTAGATAAGAAATTTCCGGTATTAAACTAAATCAATCCACTAAACCCAATTTAATCAGTTCAGAATTTGGATTAGAAAAGCAATTAATTAGCAGGTAAGATTTTGTATCTTTTAGTGGCCAATTAAAAATAACGTCTTAACTACAAATAAAAAATGAGTTCAATTGAAAGACTATCCGATAAAGATCATGTTTACAGATTCAATATGATCAAGGGTAGAATTGCAGAAACTTTAGCTGAGGAGTTGTTCTTAAGTCTTGGTTTCAATGTATTTCGATATGGCATGGAAAACACTATTCCAGGGGTAATGGAATTGCTAAAAGGAGTAAAATCTGAGGTAGCTAATGAAATAAAAAGAATGCCGGATTTTGTTATTCAAAACCCTACAACCAAGGAGGTATATTTTATTGAAGTGAAATTTAGAGCTAGCGGAACTTTTTCTCGCAAAGACTTACCCAATGACTACCCTTTCTACAATGCATTAATTCTAATAATTTCTAAGAAACATATCAAGTGCATCTCTTATCCTGAATTGGAAGAAGGACATGCCATCACACCTACCTCAAAAAATTATCTAGGAAATAGGAAAGAATTTGAAAATTTAAATTCCAAGGTGATTATAGATTTCTGCGGTTTCGCTGTTAAATTTTTCGAAAACATCTAAAAATCTAATAAAATGGATTCACTTCTTGAAGAGGATGGGTTTAAAGGAGTAAGGAAGAACCTGATGCTTATCAGCATTTTAATCATTTTTCTTTCTTTAAGCTATCCACAACTGAATGAGTTCAATCTGCTTGGAGTAGTGATCAAAATTCCATCAGGCACTGCATATGGTTTTATATTGATTTCCTATACCTACTACACATTTAGATACTGGCAAGAATTAAAACTTAAGAAGTATGATTTAAAAAAATTGATTAATTATAGACTTCAAAAAATTCTAAATACAGAATTAGAAAATGCAACTTCAAAAGTTAAAACTGAGGGGCTGGAAGCATCAAAAAATTATATAAATAAAATTCTAGTAGAGAAAACCTTAAGCGAAGATTCACAAATTGTAGATAAAGCAAAAAATATTTTGAATTCAGAGATTCTTTTAACTCATGGATTTATGTTTGAAAGTACTACTTCAGGTCTAAAAATTACAATAGACCCTAATCAAATACTCATAACCAGAGATGGCATTGAAAGGAGGTTAAGTGATAATGGCATTGGAATACATAAAACAACTATAGAGCCTAGGCTAAAAGCCATCATCCCTTTTAAGAATAAGGCTATAAATCAATTGCTAAAGGATGACCCAAATTTTATTGTATTATTCTTGCCTATTGCTGTTTGGGGTCTTAGTTTGGTTGGAATATTAGCGAGAATGATCCTTGAATACTACATAGTTTAATTATAAAGCGCACGGTGTTTGCATTTCATTTCATTTATTAGCTTTAATAATGTTGCCATATTGTTGGACGACAAATGTAAATAACTGTAATATAGATAGTTACACCCATTATTAAGTTTTGTATCGGGAAGTAAGATTTGCCTGCCACCAAAATAAGAAAGGTGGTCTTCCGGAAGTAATTATTCTGATGATTTTTTGTTCTCAAATCTTTTTAAATGCACTTATATATTTAGATAATACAATTTATCTTAAGAACCTCTACCCATTTTGTGGTAAATATAAAATCAATTCATTTTTTAGTTCATTCCAAGTGGACTTTTTCGTATCTTCAGTAAGGATATAAACAACCACTCACCAACATGAATCAGCTCAATACCACCAAAGCAGAGATCGCTTGGAGGGACGAGGAAGATGGAGTAAAAATTCAGATCAATTTACCTGCGAATGACCCGTTATCCACCTTGCTTACCTCTAAGGAGGGTCGGAAAATTACAGTTGTAAAAAACAATATTTACAACGCCCATATCCCTGGGGTTTTTGTCCGGAATGGAATTCGGTTTGATAAGATACAGTACCATGACATTCTATACCTGGAGGCACAGGGAGCCTATACATTGGTAAGGACTTACAAAAAAGACTATACAATTTCTCGAAATCTAACTCAGTGTTGTAAGGAGTTAGGATATCCTTTTATGCGTGTTCATCGATCTTTCACAATTAATCTTGAAAATATCGATTCCTTTTCCGAGGCAAATGTTTTTTACCAGGAAAGACGAATTCCTGTCAGCAGTCCCTACAGAAAAAAACTACTGGCATATTTCAACAGGATGTAATCCTAATTGCACTTATGGAACGTACCATCCGATCACGATTCTTCATTCTACATCAGTCAATAAAAAAGGCTGACGTATCCTAACCACTTTGCTATGCAGAATACCATAGATCTTAGATCCTTAATTATTGGCCTGATAAGTTCCGTAGCTAAATCGCAATATGAAATGGACCGGAATTCCATTAAGACCGCCATCAAGCTTCTGGAAAGCGGGATGACTGAACAAACTGGATTATCCGCTCATTGGTATGCAATTCCTGAAGTTGATCTGGCAATTAAGATGTTATTAGAAATCAATAAAGAGCGAGAATTAAAATCTCAATTGGTGGATGCTGCATTTACTTCCAAGTATAGCGTTGACACAAAGCTGACCAGTGATTTCAATATTAAAGTAAAACGGATACCTGTTGATGAAGATTTAAATCTGACATCACAAAATGAAAAGCTTTTAATAGCTAAAATTTCGCGTATAAGAAAAGTGGCACAGTTGCTACACACCTATGACCATGCTTTTCTTAATGTATTCTTCAGGTCATTTAAAGGTTCAAAAGCATATAATGGAGGAAACTGGTACCTGGAGGTCCTCCATCCTCCTGAAGAAGATGCAAAGCAAAATTCAGGTTTGATACTGCGGGCATTACTAATTGTAGATGATGAGACCGGGAAGATCATAACAGCCAAATATCGTGAAGATTGATTATGAAAAAATATAATTCCCACATAGCAATAAGACGAAGTGCCATCACTCCTCCTCCAGGAGTTGACTGGCCTCATGCACGACATAAGTTGAAAACAGATTCTAAATCTACCCCTAGCCTTTCAGATTTTTTAAAAGGATATACCTCGGTAGTAAAAAACATTGAGGCGACCCAAGCCGAAAGTCAAGTCCATCAATTGGACATCAAGGAATTCAACATTGAAATAACCGCAGGTATTGCAGGTATGGATGATAACGAAATTATAATAGCATTATGAGCAATAAAACCATAGAAGAATTAGAAAATGAGGTTGTCAGTCTAAGAAATCTAGTTTTTGACTTGTACAATGAGCTCAAAACTTCAAAAAGTGAGGGTCAGAAGATCACAGGAATTGCTGTTAAAACAAGTGATTTGATGAATGGATTTCAAAACTCCATGGCAAAAGCCATCAAATCAAATACCCTATCGAGTGCTGAAAGTGAGACCATCAAAGATTACATCATTCAAGATCTTGAAGTTGATTTTGCATTGCCTCTTATCGCAGAAAGAGGAGAAGATGAGCCAATGCTCATGCTTCCTAATATCAAAAGTGTAACTGAAGAATCACCATTGGTGAGACTCAAATTCAAGATTTCAAACATTCCAGATTCAGAAGAATGAAACACTACCTCAATCAAAAAACACGTGAAAAATCCGTAATCAGCAATTCCGGCAGTGAAGGTGCGGGTTATATGGAGGATATTGTAAAGGAAATCGGTCAGGCATTGTCCCAGAGTCAGGAAAAACTGGATGAGATCTTAATAGAGTCACAACAATTGAGGCTCAAAGAGTTGATAGCAAAACCAAAATTGGTCCTGCCTCAGGCGTCCACATTTGTATTGCCGGAAGCTAAACTGGATCTGCACATGCAGGTCAAAGGCAAATATGACTCTCTTGGAAACTTCAAAATAGAAACCAAACCACATAATGCTCAGACTCAGGCTAAGTCCAATGTGAACCAGGAAGTATCATCCAAGATTTCATTGAGATTTGCCATGGTTCCCGGAGACGCAGCTACTGATGCCAATGTTGTCAAACCAAATAGCAAACAGCTTATTGAAGACATCCGTGAAAAAGCCATTGAGGAAATAGAGAAGTATAATAACATACGCAACGATAAAATTGAATATAGTAGTCTGACACTTGAATATATGCCGGATTCCAGAAAATGGTACATTTCGGTATTAGATGCAGATGAAGTTTTCGCCATTTTAATTTTTGATGATACCTCTGGTGAATTTTTAGAACTATTACTCCTGTCTGCTGAAAAAAGAACCATTGATGATATCACTGAACTTGCCAGTCCCATTATATCAGAGGTAAGTAAGTTGCGTGTCTCTTCAGGTGAGACTGTTACAATCACCGGAGAAAACCTGGGTGCCTTAAATATGACCGACACTATCATTACAGTTGGAGGCAAAAGGATTAATCCGATGGAGGTCTCATTTGAACAAATCACTTTTAAGATCACTCCAGAACTAACTAGCGGATCCATTAGGGTGTCTACACCGGAGGGAACGTTCGAACATACAGATCCGCTGATCATTAATGCTACCCCCAGAAAGTTTGAAATAAATTCCAACTATGGATATTTTAATCCTGACAATAAACTTGGTAGTCTGATTAAAATTTTGGGAGAAAATATTTCATCAGACACAAAACTCAAGTTTACCAATGGCACATTAGGTCATTTGGAATCCCATACCCCAACGTTAGCTCAATTTCGAGTTCCCCAAGGAGCAAAATCAGGTCCGGTCAGCTTCCTAACGCGTGACCAAGAAGTGAAGATGGGGATAGAGGAGCTTTTCCATCTAAGGCCATTCATTAATAAGGTTTCCCCGAAAGAAGCAAGACGGAATGAATTAATAAGAATTAGTGGCAACCACTTTTCGAACGTCACCAGTCTAAAAATCGGTGAGCGAACATTTAACCTTACGAACTCCACTAAGGAAGAAGATGGAATCTATTCGATCAAGTCGGATCAATCACTATTGATTGCAATTCCAAAAAAAGCTGGAGACGGACGTATATTTTTATACAGCCATCAAAAGTGGTGGGATACCAACGTCTTCTTTTATCAGATACCAAGTATTGAGATTGCCCCTGAATACATTATTATCGGCAATGAAAGCAGGGTTTACGGGTATGGATTTGGAAAAACCCATCAAGGACTTTATCTGGAATTTGAACGCAACGAAAACAGCATCATAGAAGCCGCATATCTGGATCATTCAGATGAGCACCATGTATTGGGTTTTGCGCTTAAATCAGGTGCATTTACAGACAAGATGCGCATCATACGTTCAGATATTGCTTCGGAGGAAAAGTATGACGAAACGACCACACTTTGGAATCGTAAGATTCCTGTGTTCCGGCAAGGAACCTTCGCTGAACACATCATCTGGTGCTCTCCTATATGGAATCAAATGGATGAAAAGTGGATCACAGAGGGTTTTGACATATTACCTAAAAAAGTACTGAAGAATAGAGAAGGAACAGGTGCTCTTACACTTATTCAGGATCTTCCGATCTATTTTACCTTTTATGGAGAGTTTTACAACCTAAGTCACCTTGATGTTCAAATAGACCTGCTTGATGACTACAAAATTGAACAAGGGCATCTGAAGATTAGCTTTAATCCGGATACCATTGATTTCCATCTAAGTGCAACAGATACAAGCATCTCCTACCCAACAAACATTATCATGGCCGGGGATGGATTTGATCGACTGTTTCTTAAACTGCATTTCAGTGAAACAGAATGCACCATTACCATCAATGAGCATAGATTTGGTTGGCTCCTGGACGATGAAGAATCTGAGATAGCCATTTTGTTGCAGGAATACATTCAGATGCACAAAGCACGGAAAATACACATTGCACCTTCCATTGATTCGTTTACAGGGTCAGTGATACTGAGTAATTATGATGTCTTGGAATTACCCGACTTTTCCAATTTTGTTTGGGATTTTAAAACTGAATCGTTGCTAAAAGAAGAAGTAGGATATGAATTAAATGAAATAGAACATTTTCCAACCACTGAAAAAAGAACCTTTAAAATTACAGGTAGCGGATTTACGAAATACACTACAGTGATGATTAATGAAATCAGAGTAGACACTTACTTTCAATCTGAAACTGAGTTGGAAGTTAACCTACATGATGCAACGCTGAACAATGGCGAACTATATGTTTTTGATTACCTCAACCCGGATCTGAGGTCAAGATCTGTTCCATTTAAAATTATCCAAGAAGCGAAAATATACACTTCACCAGAACATGTTGCAGCGGGTGAAACGATCATCATTAGTGGTGACCATTTTACGGAAAACGGATTACCAAATGTATACGTTGAAAAATTTGGTCCTTTGAACGTCACGAATATCACAAATGAATTGATCGAGGCGATCGCTCCTAAGCTGACCATAGTAAATGCCAAACTGCGATTGGTTTATGATCAAAATACCGTTAAAATATCACCTGTACTTATTAACGTAAGTTCACTTAATAACTATAGTTTTCTTCGCAATGCGCATCATGCTGTGTGGCAAATATCCAATGGAGAAACAATACCATATGGATCTGAAACAGAAGGTTATGGGTCTGCTGAGATTATAGATAATGCAACATTAGACGATGGCGACACCTATGACCAGGCCCTTGTTATTACATGTCCTACGGATTCACAAATCATGCACCTGGAAGGGCGCTTCGAAGATTTCTATTTACCACATTCATGCGATTTAGCGTTTGAAGTGGGCTTTCTTCAGGAAGCGAGTCAAAGCAATGGTATCCGGTTCTCCGTATTTTTAGAAGCTGAAGGTTCTCGACACATTTTCATCGATCGCGCTATTGAAGAGTATGGAGATGCCCTTTCTATATATTCTTTCACTTATGAAGCAGAAGGAAAAAAAGGCACTTTAGTTATCCGGGCTGAGCCGGGAACTTCTGGTTTTGATGATCTCCTGGCCATCGTAAAGGCCGAACTCAAGTTCACGCACGTTGAAGACGGCTGGACCATGCTCTTCGGGTCTGATAAAACCAACATCCTCACCATCCCCGGAACCCGGAATGAAACTGATTCGCAAAGCATGCCCGGATCAAGAAGCTTTTCAGCAATATGGCAAGATTTAAAAGGTAAAATTTGGTTGTTTGGTGGATATGGAAATGATGCCAACCCGAGAAGCGGACAATTAAATGATCTCTGGACCTATGATGGAGACAACTGGACCTGGGTAAAAGGCTTTTTCACTACGAATGGTTTCTCCAAATTTAGCAGCACACCCGGTGAAATCACCACACCAGGTGGCCGTCATGGTACTGCCTATTGGCAAGACAATGACGGGGTATTCTGGATGTTTGGCGGACATGGTTATCATACAAGCGGGCGCCAACGATCACTTAATGACCTGTGGATATTCACAGAAAAGGATGGCTGGAAAATGGTAGCTATCAGTGAAGATTGGAAAGCCGATGGTGCTCATGGAACTTATGGTGATGAGCTCATCATGTTGGACGAACATATGAACAAGGAAACAGTCAAGTGGTGGCCACTCACACGAGTACGTAGCTCTTTCTGGTACGATGAAACCACGGGCTTGTTATGGCTGTTTGGAGGTGAATATAAAGAATCAGGAATACAGTCGTATTGGATATCGGACTTATGGACGTTCGATGGAGTATCGTGGGAATGTAAAAATGGTGATGGGACTCCAAACTATGCTCCCGACTTGCAAAATAAGCGGCCATCGGCCAGGTGTGGCGCATCCATTTGGACCGACAGCTCAGGGAAATTGTGGTTATTTGGCGGTTATGGGATAGTTGATGATCAACCCAGGACTTTGAACGACCTATGGTTCTTTAAAAAGAATAAATGGACGATGGTGAAGGACAACAACCTCCAATTGAACAATTCTTTCGTTCAGTCAAACAAGCGACCAGGTCCCCGGGCTTATGCTGCTCTTTGGAAAGATAGCAATAACTCGGTGTGGATGTTTGGAGGTGAAGGCTCTAACACGGATGCCAGCAGGGATGCTCCTTTGAATGATTTATGGAAATTTACCAATGACAAGTGGTCGCATGAAGGTGGACCTGTGGACATGAGGGATATGGGAAATACTACGGCGGCTAAAATCCCTTATCCAGACAGCTGGCCTTCATCACGCTATGGGGCTGCTTGCTGGCTCAACCCTACCGGATGGCTGATGATGTATGGAGGAAAAGGCTATGCTGAATCTAAAACGACAGGAAATAAGTCACTGGGACGATTGCAGCAGATGTGGCAATTTTCGCCGGGGGGATTAGGTTTATTTTGAAAGCTTCCTAAAATCTGATAATTATAATTTCTTTAGGCAATGTTTGAAACGTTGTTTCCATCATTCAAGGCACCATAATAATTATTTCCATTCCATTTAGAATTTAAATCTTGAATAATATTACCAGAGGTTCCTAGATTGTTCATGTTGGTTCTAAACCAATTGATTTCTGGCTTTGGGTTGAGATTAGGACCTACTCGATCTAAATTATATTTTAAACGAATCCCCCTCAATATACTTCTTAACTCAGTTTCCGAATTTCGAGCATCATAAAGATTTACTCTCCAATTATCAGTACCTTCATAAGTCATGAAATCCACTCTCTCAGGCCTAGAAGTTCCTCCCCATGGAATACGAAAACCAATTACTTCAAAAGCTCCGGACCTTCCATTTGGCAAAACAATATCTTTTAATGTCTCATTCACGTCAATAGGCACTTGGCCGTCGACTAGCTTTTTATAACGGATAGATCCAATTCCATCGCTAATTACGACAACCAAAGGTTTATGGAAATTCCCAGGAATGCTTGCCATAATATTATCTACAGCGCTCCTAAGCGGGGTGTGGTGTCCCGATCTATTACTAAGTGCCTGCATTAGCATTGTCTGAACACGTGCTCTCATTACACTCCCAGGTGGAGGGAATGTAGGCCAAAGATTATTTGTATCAGCATCAAAAATTCTAGGTTCAAATACATTAACCTGTCTAGTGGTCTGGTTAAGATGGAACATTCTGAAGTAAATTGGTAATAGTGACGGGTCATTGCTATTGCTAGTTGGTAGTAAATGATCATTTATTTCACGGCATGCATATTGATAAAGTTGTTGAAATACAGGAGCCGGATTATTCACAGCATCATCAGCTTGAGCTACAGTTTCGCCATCTCCTGTTCTTTCCGGGCGAAACATGCTACCACTCATGTCTAAAAGAATGTAAACAGAATCCACCTGCTGATCGGGAACAGCAATATCCTGAATATCAAGTCCCGGGAAATTTTGAGTATCATCTGGGCCACTATCAAGGCAAGTAATTCTTGCATAATTAAGGCTCTGCGCTGGCTGTCCAACTTGTCCTTGAACTTCAAAACGACCCGAAGTACCGGCAGGATTGATGTCTTGACTGTAAATCTGATTTAAGACTAAAGTACTATTCGGAGCAGTATTTCCTAAAGTGACATTGTATTGTTCGTTAGGACCCTGGTCAACAATAGTAAGTGTTGTAACCCCGGGGGTATGCATAAGAGGAGGTTCAAACCATAAATGAATGATACCTCTTTGCCCTATGGTTAAAAAATTTGTAGGATTTCCAAATAATTTATTTCTTAAATAAGCTTGTTGATCCGTGACATTAGCTGGGAAGTCGGCAGGAACAAAATCATTTCCATTTATATCCATACCCCAATTAACTTCTATTCTTGAGGGTAATGAATTGGATTTCCAGATAGGCTCAACTATTAAAATATCATCATCGAATTGTGGTAATCCGGTCGTTAACCTAATCGTTTTACTAAATACATTACCTGTCGAATCATAAGCTTCTATGACAACATAATCACCTGAAACCGCATTAACTTCATTGACTGTACCATCTGCATTTATTAAGTATGGTTCTTCACTGTTTTCTGTTTTTGGACCTTGATATCTATCATTAGGTTTAATAAGACGCAAACGACCTCTTACCGCATTTTCACCGTTGATTTTAATCCTTAAATTGATGCCAGATGATTGCCCTAATGGAGGGTTAGGATCCGGAAAATTTTGTTCCTGATTCTGAACCACAATTCCTTCAGTTGTTACTTGTATTTGGACCTTTGTAAGTGTATTTGGTTTTATAAGTATTTGATCTGAATTTGGCATGTTAAGGAATTAATTTCAGAATTTCCATTTTGATAAAAATTGCTGCAGCTCTTCAGAAGTTTCTGGTATCTTTATGAATCCAGTTTCTATTTTATTAGTCGGGTTATCATCCGCATCTCGAGGTTTCCCACTTTCAAAAGAAGATTTTCTGGCCCACTCTCCGCCATTGTTTTGTAGCCAAATGACAGTATGCCAGAACATGTAATCATCACCTTTAACACTGGAACAACGTGCTTTTTTATGACCATCGACAGACTCGTACATAGGAATATTGTTTCCAGGAATAGTCCTCTTTACAAACTGAACCTCTACCCACTCGACAAATGAACCAAGTTTTATTATATCAGTATCATCTGTAAAATCATGAATTACATTGTTCTCTTTATCTTTTAAAACTGGTATTTGATTGTTTTCATCAAGGTATATTGCGGGAGAGTCACTCGAAATTTGCCTTTGGATATTTGCAGCAATTGATTCATCAATTGAAAAGAATAAATCCGGCAGATATTCATCTAAATTGTATACTTCACCATATGGGCCAATATCATCATCACTTCCAATCTCTCTACCTAAAGATTTAATTTGCATCCACACCCCTGACTTGTTTCTTACCCATACACCTCCCCATGCACTTCTCTTAAAGTCAAATTTGAAAGCATAGTCAGTGTTAAAACCAGTAGTTTGATTGTAATTAGTTTCAGTTGTTATTAAACTCCTTTCGATCTCGGGTACATTTGATATTTCAAATTTGGGCTCGAACCAAATCAAAGCTCTGTTTTCCCCACTATCCCTAGGACATCCCAACTCAAAAGCTTCTCCTGGTTGTATTCTGTTCTTTATATTTTCAATATTGCTAATTGCTTCCTGATAGATCGGGTTGGTTTCATTTGCATGTTTGATGAACATTAGCTCCTCAATTTTTGGATACCAATCCGGTGATTCTTGTTTCTGAAAATAGCTCTCCAGAAGCTTATTTTTCTTTGATAGCAATTCTTCTGCTAAATCATTATCTCTAATACGTTGACCTATAATGACTTTAATTGATGAATGAGTATCCTTGGGAGATTCATTATTTTCAATATATAAATCAATACCCCTCCTAAATACATAGTGTCCTAAATGCTTAGCTGTTCTTAAGTAGATTTTTTGTTTTGAAAGCTGACATTTCGCATTCACAATTTGATAATATCCGTAGATACGTCTTCCAGAATCTCCTTGAAAAGCATCATTATCATTCTCAGTCACTTGGGTAATTGTCAAAAGAGCTAGATTACCATCTATTAAGATCATTAATGATTTTTGACTAAAAGATGTGTCCTGATCAGAATCATAAGTCGCTTGAAGCCCCCCTCCGTTCTTTTTTTGGACACGAAACTTGTATACGTTTAAGGCCTCTTCGCTTATCAACTTAAAACCATTGACTCCATCAATTTTACTTTCTGGCAAATAAGATTGATAGTATGCTTCTGTGTTTTTGTAGTTTGGAATTTCAACTCTTACAGTAAAGTTTTGAGGAACTGGGGCCGCTCCTTTCTTAATTGCGCTTTCGCCCAAAATAGTATGAATGTCCTTATATTTAAATTCATTGACATCAATGTAACATTCTCTATCATGGGAAAAATTGTCAATATCCGAGTATGCCTTTGCTTCAACTTTTCTACCCTTTGAACCAAAATCAGTTTGATCTTCATTAATACTAATTCTTGTTTCTAATCTAACTGAATCAGAAACCAACTTATTAGTTAGTAATTTTTTAACTGCTACCGACCTTTCAATTTTTAGATTATCAGCATAAGTTTTAGAGCCTTCCTCGTTGGCATAGCCTTCTAAAACAACGGTGTTAATATTTTTATCAATTTGATTTCTTAGATATTGAGCTAATTTTTCAATAGACTCATTTGCAGATTTATTAATCGTTTTACTTTCTTTATCGAAATACACAATTTGATCATATTGATGACCTTCAAATTTTAATTCCGGCTTGATTATTAACTCATACTCACCTGCTTCTACATTAGATATTTCTCCAATTCCATAATTAATGCTTTGAGGATTAGTATCAATTTTTATTTCTTCAATTTGAGTCCCAACTGTATTTTGCAAGAATAGCTTTTGAGGCATTTCTTGTCCCTCTTCAATTTTAACCTGAACCTCTAAACTTCCAAATTTTCTTTCCCTTTTCCCTTCAGTCTCCAACTCCAGAACCACCGTCTCTCCTGCCCTGACATGGACTTCATTTCCGTTTGTCTCCAGCTCTTCGTCTGGTTTTGGTGGTTCTACTGGAGGGTCTGGATCTTCTATTGGATCTGGTGGATCCGGCGGGTCTTCTTGCTCGATTACCTCTTCTACATTTTTGACTCCATCGTAGACCACCCAGCCATAATATTCCGTTCCGTCTCCTCCCACTACAATGACTTTCACCACCTCATACGGTGCAAAGGGATCGCCTTCTTTCGCAGGGTGTCCTTCTTCTACCCAATGCTCGAGAGATGTTACCTCTACCACCTTGCCTTTTAGCTGAAGGACTGCCGTACCGGTCGATTCCCCTCTGGAATGCTCATCGGCAGGATTTGCAGGTGTGTAATTGTCCCATCCGCCCATTACACCGGTTACATTATACTTTTTCCCTATTTCGGTGAAAAACGCCATCAATCTTCTCCTGTTTCTTTGAAAATCACCTCGTAAGTTCCTGGAGTTACCTTGTCAAAATGGAAGGCTTTATCCCTCGACAGACGCTCAGTGGTTATGACCTTATCTTGCATGATGAGCTCCACACGGGTCTGGTTAGCGTCTCCCATTGGATACTTGCCAACGACTTTCCCCGGTGGTAAATGACTTAAGTAGATAGTCGATTCGGGAACCTCCAAGACATAGGTTCCTCCTACCAGTTCAAAAAACTGAAAGTTACCATGCGCATCTGTGGTTGTACGGCTCACTTCTTCTCCTGATTGTTTCAGGATAACCACTTGACCAGTCATTACGCGACCTTTTTGATTACGGAGAACACCACCAATGACTGCATCTTTAACAACCACCGACTTTGTTGATGAGAATAGAAAGTCTGGCACATCCATCAGATATGGGTAATTGGATAAGGGTGTATCTCTTACCGGGAAAGCAGGCAAAGGCCCTGTTGTGAATTTTCCGGTTTCATCAGTGGTGGTTTTAAATATTTCATTATCCGGAGCTTTGAAATGAACATCTGCATATTCTACCGGATAACCATCCTGATCGGTGAGCCAACCTTTGATGTTACCAAATTCGTCCCTTCGTATTACCTGAATCGTGCATGCATAATGCTTAACCGTTACTTTGTAAGTGCCCGCCGGAATTTTGGAAAACCAAAATAATCCACCATTTTTTGTCGTACGCTTTAGAACCTCTTCTCCCATTTTCAGCTCAACATCCGCGCCATCTAGCGGTCGATTTTCCACATCATAGACTGTCCCGCAGACTGCTCCCGGTCCCATGGCATACATGCTGGGACCAATACCGGTCAATGATTTAAAAGGAGTAAGCAATTCATAGATGTAGCGTTTCTTTTCGAAAATCTGGTGTGGATCCCTTGGTACAAAAAGGTCTCCTTTGAGTCCCGGCGGCTGCAGCCTATTCAAATCATAAGATTCCTTGAAAAGATCTAATCGCTCGACTAGGTCACGGATATTAATGTCACACCAATAATCCTTGCTGCACTTGCTGGTACGATGTACGTAAGAAAACCCAGGTTGAGAACTTTTGAGTACCTTTTGATTCCAAACATCATCCAGTTTATCATCCTCAGGTTGCCGGATCATGAGTATGTAATAGGGATCCAGTATCCCACGATCGATGTATTCTTCACGAAATTGCCATGATTTTGACTTACGCACATGCTTTTTGATCACATTCAGAGCATTCTCCAACTCCCATGCGTGTATGTCTGGTTTGGGTGTTTGAGTGAGGATCATACTATTCCAATTTCAGTCCAAATGTGGGTGATTGATCAGATTTGAATGAAAGTCCTTCGTTCATTTCGAATTGATCGTCATCGAATGACAATCCCCCTTTTTTGCCACCCGATCGACTATCCCACATTAAATCGTGCTTGCTCTCAAGCATCTCGCGTTTCTTTTGATTGTAAGCCTTAATGGATTCCATCCGGTCATCAACAGATAGGGTTTTGAAGTCTTTGAACCATTCTTTCGCGTCTGGCTTCCTATTTGGTTTGGGAATATCATTCGTGCTAAAGGCTTTGCTATCCTTTGTAAGGAAGATCTCTGGTTCAACAGCCATTGTAGGGGCAGCTGGTTTATTCAGATTGACAACTTGATGATTGATGGAGGAATCGTGTGGAGCAAGGGATGGCTTGCTTGAGGCTGTGACTTTGTGATCACTGAAATCTGGTGCCAATCTTTGTTTGGCCCGTTCCAATAATACCTTTTTAATCAACGCCGCACGTTTCAAAAGCGCTTCATCATCACTACTTTTCTTATCAATCAGTGCCTTCCGTTGGCTCGACTTTTCCTCTTCTTCAAGCTTTTCTTCTCTTTTTTGCTCACTGTTTTCTCGTGCTTCTTCTCTCCTTAAATGAAGGTAGCGTTCTTCAGGATCTTCCGGAAGCTCTTCCTTAGAAGCATCTTCCACCGCCTGTTGCTTGATTTGAGAGTAGCTACTTGCATCTTCCTCTTGATCATTTTGCCAACCTGAAGCTTTGGCCCATTCTGGTCGCTCAGAAGCTATTTTTTCTTTGATGGTTTTTAGAATAACCTCTCCCTCTTCTCCCTCTGGCAATCCTTGAGGAAAAGCCATGGAGAGGTAAAGCTGTAAGGCTTCATCGATGGAAATCTCAGGGACTTTATTTGAATCGTTCTGTTCCATTAGACATCAAAACCAAGATTGAATTTTTCTTTCCATTTTTTAGATTCCACTCTCATCAAATCATCTTCTTGGCTCTTATTTGCTTCCTGTTTCTTCGGGATCGCATCCATCAATTTGTCCTTTTTGTGTTTCGGATCGATGGGCATGTCCACCTTCGAAATTGATGCGAATGGATCTCTCGTCATAGATTCAAGGGGTAATGAATCATCGGTTGATTTATTGAAGTTTAACCCTTTTTCGACCTTTGGGTCAATGTCCAATTGCTTTGCTCTCGGGGATTGTGAAGCATAGATCATCTGATCTTTGATAGCCTTGATTTTATCGGAAATTCCAGGATGGAACTCATCCGAGATGGTATCAAATATTCCTTTGAACTTCATCGCTTAAGCTGGGATATCCAGGTCAAGCAGGTCATCGAAGGAAAATGCACTTTTTTGAGTTTCACCTGCAGCGTGCACCGACATGATATCACTATGCCCTTCTTCACTAGTGAGTGCGATAATGTATTTGTTTTCAATCTTATCCTTGACGATCCATTTCCTTACTGTGATCTTTTCATCGTCACTCTTTTGTTCCTCCTTAAAGGTAATGTCCACGCTTTTCAATAGCTCCACTTCTTCTTTAAAAAAGGCATCATAAATCACCTTCTTCAATTCTCTATCAGGATTGTCCAGTAAATCAGGACTGATGCCTGTTAGCTCAAAAAGCTTGTTATCTGCTAGTTTGTCTAGTCCCAATGCTTCTTTCTCGCTGGCAACCTCCGCCTCTTCCGCTTCTTTGCGTAGCTTTTCCAAAAGGATCTTTATTCGCTCCAGCAATAATTCCGGAGGTGGGATTGGTACGATTTTCGTACGCATTAGACTGGAAGCTGACAAGTCCTGACTGTATTTCTGAGAGCTTGTACTGTCCAAAGACCTGGAATATGCAGAGGTCGCTTTTCTTCCGTAGCTGGCACTCATACTCATCTTTGCTTTGAAAAAACCTACGTTGTAGCTAGCACTACCTGACATTGAAGCACTCATACTTGTCTCAACACTACCCGATTGTGACGCCTTTATGTTGGTTGAGGAGCTTTCTTCTTCACGAACATTTACTTCAATTTTCATTTCCAGAATCGTATCTACGAAGTGATAAAAGGAAGGAGTGAATCCGGCATCCAGCATGGAAATCTGATCCCCACCAATGGTGACCGTGCCAGGTGCACCCATCATTTTGGTGATGTCTACACCTACCCGATCAAGTTCATACTGGCCCCAGGCAATACCTTTTGCCAGGTTTACAATCATCTCATCTATTCGTACGCTCGCAAGTGCATTTCCAACCTTAAGTGTTTCCTGTGCTATATCTCGTGCCATGTGTCAATTGATTTTGTTAAAATTAAGTGGTCGGATTATCCTGCACATCATCATCCTTTTTCTGATCTGCTTCTGCCTGTTCTTCTGGAGTCAATGGTAGTCGCTCCATGATTTCATCTACTTTTGATTGCATGCTATCCAGATTATCGAAGCACATTTGCAGGTCGCTATTTAATTCATCCGCATCGATATCAGATTTACGTGCTTGCTTATCTGCGTCATAGTTTTTCATGATCTTGCCTAGGGTTTTCAATAGATTCTCAAAAAGATTATCTAACAATCGTCTGTCTTTTACATTTTCAATGACTGACCAATGGTCATTGGTTAGTTTGGTAAACTCATCGTTTAAGCTCTCCAGCCCTATTTTGATATCTGTTACTTGTGAATATGAAGGTGCACTTTTGGTTTGAGTAATAGCACCATCACCATCTTTCAACTCAAGGAATGGATTAATTAATTCATTGGTTTTGCTACCAGATGTGGCAATAGCTGGTAATAGGTTTTTTGAATACCTTAATAAGGCAAAACGTTTCGCCCATTCTTTACGCTCCTTAGCCGCATTTTGAACCGCCTCTTCCAGCACCTGTGGTGGAGGAATGGGAACAATTTTAGTCTTAATGACAGATGCTGCTGCAACTTCATATCCATACTTCGATGCAAATGAGGCATCCACTGTATGTACCTTTACAGTTTTTGATTTTTGTGCGGTGTTTTCTTTATATGCCGTACTGCTACCTCCTGAGTATCCATAGCCATAGCCTCCATATCCCCATCTTCCCCAGCCCCAACCCCAGTTATGACCATAACCATAACCTGAATAATTGTTGCTACGTTGGTGTGCATATTGGGTTTGAGTCTGTTTCTCATCCGTTTGCTGATCTATATCAGACGTCACTGTTTCCTTTTCTTCCTCATACTGACTGGTAACAGAGACATTGATTTCTAAGATGGTATCGACAAACTGATAAAAATTTGGTGTGAAACCAAGCTCTACCAGACTGATCAGATCAGGTTCATCTGTTCCAGGTATCTTTCCGAATTCTATTTGTGCGTCACCCATTTGAACCGCCAGATCCATACAGGTTTGATCCAGACGTGCCTGACCATCAGCAATTCCTTTGGCCATATTAAAGATGAGTTCATCTATCCCCATACTGGCGATAGCTCCGGCCACTTTTTGTGTTTCAACAGAACTTTTTGAAGACATAATTGGTGAGTATTTTAAATGAAACTTCAAACAATCGATTGACCTGCTGATGGTGGACAGATAAACCTTAATTAAAAGTTATCAATCGATTGAATGAGCAAGAAGTATATTTTACGGATAGGCCTCTTTCATTTGTAAAGCAGGGCTTTTACTTTAGAAATGATTTTAACTTCAGAAAAGGAAGGATTTGATTTAGCTATATGTAGTCAGATCTGCATTTGGTTCGGTACAAGAACCTTACGATAGGAGCAATAAAAGTGCAGTGATATACAGGTTTCTCATAACCTGGTAATGAGCTTGTCTATGAGCTAAGAATCATTCTTTGCTCATGCTTAATCTCTTGATAAAAATTCAGGATTAAGAAAATCAGAATCAGCGCATCACCAAACCTACTGGTCCAAAGTTGGATTGCCAGTATCAGATTCAATGTCTCTCCTTTTGCCAGGTTAAGGCCATAGATGTGTGTGAGAAGCACAATACTACCTAAAACAATACCTAAAGCACCTGCCAGTTTCAAAATTTTTTGTTTAGAGGCTTTAGAAAGTACGAGACCTACTGAAAATGTAATTGCTGCTACCAAATGAACCGAAACAAAGAGATTGATTAACTCACCCGATCCTATGCCTTTGTAGAAGCTAAAAACGGATGTATAAAGAACCATAAAGGTGATCATAGAGATCAAACTGGTTACAAAAGCTACCTTGTACTTTTTCGCATGAAAGTATTTTAGTAGTAAAAGTTCGCAAAGTATCATGATGACCCAATCCACGACCACCAGATCAGGGTGTGTGGTGAATTCATTGAAAGCCAAACCACCCACTAGGTTGTTGAAAATCCAGAAGAACATAAATACCAGCGCTATGCCATAACTAATGATAGCTGCCATGTACAGATTTCGGTTCATAATAGAAAGATACGGTATCTAATTTATTGTCATTTTGACTTTGAATTCATTTTCTGCAATGTTTATTCAATAATACGGTACTTGTAAAATAATTTACAAACATTAATTTAGTAAAAAACTGAACTACTATGAGTGACTATGCAACAATCCAAAAGGAATGTAAATTTGGTATTCCCGCTGCAGATCAAATCGTATTTAATCGGTATTATACCGTCGGATATTCTTATTTTTTACGTCAGCCAAAATGGGTTTTGGAAATAGTAGATCCATTGAAAATCCATGAATTTGAAGAAGAACATGTAGAACGTCAGGATACCTTTCGTCCAGATTTTCGTATCCCTATGCGCTTTAGGGCAGACCTAATCGACTTTAAAAAGTCTGGGTATGACAGAGGTCATTTGGTTCCAAATGCCGACCAAAGTCAGCTAGGTGTGCAGAATAGTGAAACATTCTTGCTTACTAATATGACCCCTCAGACTGGTGGACTCAATCGCTATAAGTGGAGATATCTGGAGGAGGCCGTCAGAAAATTGGATATGCAACCGCACATCCATGAAACGTATGTAATGACCGGTCCGATTATAGATCTTTCTAAACCAACAAAATTCATCGGCGTGGATAGAGATCGAAAAAAGGAGCTTAAAGAAGAGTATAATGACGTAGATGTCACTATTCCAGTTCCACATAAATTTTTCAAATCCATCTTAATTGAAAACGATAAAGGGAAGCACTATATGTGGAACTTTATTATGGAGAATAAAAAGGAGGAGAAAGCGTTAAAAGAGTATCAGGTTACCACTAAAAAAGTAGAATTGCTAGCTGGCATAAAACTATGGCCAAACCTCATGGGTGATTGGATTGAGTGGGAAAAAACAAACATTAGAAATTTTTGGGATGATTAAACACACCTTGTTTTTAAACATAAAAAATGTCCCTTAGCTATAAGTTAGTCATCATACTTCCTATGAGCAACCTTTATCGTACTTCTTCAGTATCTTTATATTATGAATAAGCAATTGGCTATAGATTCTCTTAAGGACATGCCTCAAGATTTCGAACTTGACGAACTAATTGAAAGATTGGTTGTCCTTGAAAAAATTGAGAAAGGAAAAAAAGACATACAAGCAGGGAACACTTTTTCTCATGAAGAGGCTAAAAGTAAACTTGACAAGTGGCTGAAATAGTCTGGACAAGTAATGCGTTAACTGACTTAAGTGAAATTGGTGATACATAGCCACTGATTCACCGAAATATGCCGAATTAACGGTATCTAAACTTTTTAATAAGGTTAAAATTCTATCAACTCATCCAAGAGTTGGGCGCAGTGTTCCTGAAACCGAACAAGAGAATTTAAGAGAACTCATTGAGGGTAACTACAGAATTATCTATGAGGTTATCAACGACAACATTTTCATCTTAACTGTCCATCACAGCTCTAGAATCCTAAGGTTAAAAAACAATGACTAACAAGCTAGCAATGCAGATGACTAGGCATCCCCGTCAACTGCTACTAGCAACCATTGCAGTAACCTACCACTCCCTGCCCCTTCTGTGACTTTCTGTTCGTTGAAGAACTGTGGGCAGTTCTGGCGGATGTCTTGGTTAACGCAGTACTTCGCAGATAGCGCTGTGAGTGTGATTCAGGTTCGCTACTTTTATCAGAAATTGCTCAGTTCGGGACATCTGCCCGCTAGTTGAGCGGAGCACTTCATGTTGTATTTTACTCAAGCGGGCTGGTAAATTGGAAGTTACTCCACTTTAATCCCCTTCAGTAACTTCCACCTCTTCTCTCGGTAACATTTCATCACGCATTGCAGTGTTATAAACAAAGCCTGCAACGATAGTAGCTATCTGTTGAAGATCTTCAATAACCAGTCGCTCATAGGTATCCATGTTGGTATGGTGTGTTCGTGACCAATACTCTACCGGATCTTGAATAAACTGAAATCCCGGGATTCCAATCGCATCAAAACCTAAATGGTCTGTACCTCCAGTATTTCTTTTAGTAATAGTGGTATTCTCCATGATGTCTTCATATGAGCCAAACCAATCCTTGAAAATGGGACCTACTTCCTCATTTCCCTGCAAATAGATGCCTCGGATCCTTCCCGTACCATTGTCAATGTTATAGTAAGCAGATATTTGGCCATGTTCTGGCTTTAGCGCCATTGTTTCTGCATCGCCAAAATGGTTTTTCACATAGTTGCGAGAACCAAAAATTCCTTGCTCTTCCCCGCCCCATAAGGCGATGCGTACCGTTCGTTTAGGCTGAAGACCTGCAGCTTGCAGAATGCGTACGGCTTCCATCATCACAATACAGCCAGCACCATTATCGGTTGCACCAGTTCCTCCATGCCAGGAATCTAAATGTCCACCTAACATTACAATTTCATCTTTTAAATCGGGATCTGAACCTGGTATTTCTGCTACTACATTATATCCTGCAAGATCGTCCGTTTTAAACGTAGTTTTCACTTCAGCTTCTACTTCCACTGATACTCCGTTCTCAACAAGGCGAGCCATTAGATTGACGTGTTCCGGAGCTGTCTCCAATTCACAAACACCCGTTGGCGTATCTTTACCGTAGCTTCTCGGGCTACTGGTAAAAAGTGTGCCGTGTCGTCCCCTCACGCCTTTAATAATCAAAGCAACCCCTTCATCTTTAAGAAATGTATTCAAAGTAGTGCCAAAAGCCCTTCGCTTACGAAAGGCAGCAATTTCATCTTCTGTCCATTGCCTTCTTTCTGCACGAGGTTCGGTCATTTCACCCAGGTCTTCTTCAGTATATCGTAGCGCATCTGCCTCAAAAGTGGGTGACTGATCTCCTCTTGGTTTGAATGCGACAATTGCCCCTTTTAACTTTCCTCTGTACTTCTCAAAATCTTCTTCATTATTAATCTCTACGAAAAGTACTTCACCAGAAACTGCACCATCTGTACTTTCTGTCCATGCTTCCGGTACAGCTATGAATGGCATATAATATGGTTTGGTCATTGCGATGTAGCTTTTATTTACTTCCCATCCTCTACCAAACTCACCCCAGGCTTCCTTTTGCGCATTTTCAAGACCCCACTCGGTTAGCTGTTTGATGGCATAGGAAGCAGCCCGATCGTATCCGGGAGAATTGGAAAGCCTGGGTCCTGCCTTGTCAATCAGTTCAAAAGCAATCTGTTGTACCTGAGAGTTTTCAAGACCTTCTTTTTTGATTTTTTCAATGGCCTCTTGATCAATTGTTTCCTGGCTTATGGCCAAAAAAGCGATAAGAAGTGCGGGAATGAATAGTAATCGTTTCATGAGATTCTGTTTAGGGTTGAATTAGATACAATCAAATATACCTATCTAAATCCAGGCACGAATCAATTTTGTGATGAGTGGAACAGTTTTGATATTGCTTCCACCAAAAAAAACTAACAGACGTCTGGAACTTCTCGAATCGATTGAGTTTAGTGGTGTTCCAGAGCTTTCCAACGCGCACCCATGATCAACACCCAAAGCATCCAGATCACCTCTCCCATGGTCAGCGTATCTAATATTTCCATCAAAAGTGAATCTTTAAATCCAAGGAAATAGAGAAATGCAGATAATGTGTAACCAATGCCTGCAAGGATTAAAAACCAACCCATTATTTTCGGAAAAAGAGGTGACTTCATAACCATATAGGCCTGCGGCAATAACCACAATCCCCAAAAAATAGTAGCAATCACAGTCCCATAAGTCTGCTGATTCAATAGGGCAATTACCTGATCTGGTTTATCCAATACATCTAATACTTCAAGTTGTTTGGCAACACTAAGCATGGTAATTGGCACACCCAAAAAATTGAATAATGCTGTCAAAATCACTGGTTCTTTGAATGAATCGTAGAAAAGACGGTACAGAAACCAAACGGCGATAATACTGATTAGCTGAGTAAACAAACTTCCAGCAATCCCAACCCGAAAGAGCCACTCATTATTGAGTATGTTTTCAGCGGTGAGGGCTGGATTACTTTTATCAATCAATTGTGACGGAATGTACAGGAGATTGATTATTCCTATGATCGCCCAAAGGGGGTAAACAATTCTTAATCCAAGTACTGCCCTTTTTTGTTTATTGAGATCTTCCATTTTGTTAGGTTTTGGAGGTAGATGATCGAATAGTCCGAATGGTTGCATTTAATAATTGACAATGCTTGAAACAGAAATAGCTTGGTTGATTCCTTAAACTCAGGTAAATTAAAGGTTTACACTGCCTAGCGAATCCTAAAAGAGAACTTCGGTTCCGCCAACTGTATGTCTTCACCAAAAGCAACAACGTCTAAAGGCTCCTCAAAAGAGGATAAGGCTCTATTGACCAAAATAGAAGCACTTGAAAGGGAGCAGGAATTAGAAGCGGCACTAGAGCGAATCAGAGCACAAGCCACTGCTATGACGGAATCCCGTGACCTTCAGGATATTGTGGTAGCCATGCGGAAAGAGTTTGTGAAGCTGGGACATGAAGCCCATTACTTCTGGCACATGCGTTGGCTTCCGGACCGATATGATAAGGCCATGACAGCCGGTGATGGTGCACGAATAGGAATGGTGATGAAACTTCCCCGACATATCCATGGTGACATTCCTTTGGTCGCTAAGTGGGAAAAAAAGAAGGATTCTACGTTGGTCTTTCCCATGGATGCGGATACAGCAGTCACCTATGTAGACAAGATGATTTCCTTGGGCGATTTCGAACAATTGGACCCGAATGCACCGACTCTGGAAGATGTGCGTAATCTGGGCGGGCTTACCTTTATTATGGCCCGGACCACCCATGGAGAAATTGGCTACAGTTTACCGGGAAATATTCCTGATCCTCCAAAAGAAGGAATCCAAACATTGGCCAGGTTTGCCGGAGCTTTTGATCTAGCCTACCGAAGGTTCGAAGATCTGAAACAGGCAGAGCAACAAGCCCGTGAAGCGCAGATCGAAGCGGCAGTTGAGCGTGTGCGATCAGAAGCCATGGCCATGCATCATCCAAGTGACCTGGTCAAGGTTACGCAAACCTTAATCATGGAGATTACCAATCTGGGCATTAAAGGCATCACAGGCGCGGCTTTTATACTGATTGATGAAAATGACATAGTGACCATGTGGGACATCTCCGATCCTGGCAACATGGGATACACCAGAGACCACAAGTCCACCTATGATCCCAGGGAATTCAATATGCTGGGTGAATTCTGGCGCAAGTGGAAGAAAGGCGAAGAGTATTTTGTGATTGAATACGACCTGGAGAAAAACAAGAAAGAACTGGAAGAGTGGAAACTGGTAGATGAGGAAAATTATCAAAGTCTCAAGCGAGCCATTGAGAATAATAAGCTGAAAACACAATGGAATCCATTCGGCAGCTTTTCCAGTGGTTTATTGACGCTTGATATGATGACCGAGCCAGACACGGATACCGAGAAAATTGTTATTAAGATGGCACGTACGTTTGATCTGGCCTACCAACGTTTTGATGACCTTCAAAAAGCAGCGGAACAGGCTAAAGAAGCTCGAAAACAAGCATCGTTAGACCGCATACGTGCAGAAATTGCTTCCATGAGAAACCAGTCCGATCTGGAGCGAATCACACCGATGATTTGGTCAGAGCTAAGTGACCTGGATGTATCCTTTTTCCGTTGTGGAATCTTTATCATGGATGATCAGTCAAAGGAGATTCACATGTATCTCTCTACTCCTACCGGAAAGTCCATTGCTGTGCTTTCACTGGACTTCAATAATAGCAATATCACGAAAGCTGCTTCGAAGCATTGGAAAAAGCAAACTATTTACCGTGAAGAGTGGGACAAGCAGCAGTTTGTAGAATGGTCTGAGGATCTGGCAAGACAAGGACTGGTTAAAAGTCCAAAATCCTATCAGTATTCATCCTTCCCTCCAGAAAAGCTTTGCCTCCAGTTCGTCCCTTTCAAACAAGGCATGCTCTATATCGGAACAGAAGAGTTTCTGACTGATACTAATTTAGACTTAATCCATGATGTAGGAAATGCATTCTCAATCGCATATACTCGGTATGAGGATTTCCTCCAACTGGAAAAAGCCAAGCGAATGGCTGAAGACGCACTCGGTGAACTCCGCTCCACGCAAAGTCAATTGGTGCATGCAGAAAAGATGGCTTCACTTGGAGAGCTTACTGCCGGAATTGCGCATGAAATTCAAAACCCACTAAACTTTGTCAATAACTTCTCTGACCTAAATACCGAGTTGGTGGATGAATTAAGAGAAGCATTGGCTTCCGGTGACATGGAAGAAGCCAACGAAATCCTGGCGGACTTAAAAGCCAACGAAGAAAAAATCATCCATCACGGCAGACGAGCTGAAGGCATTGTAAAAGGGATGCTTCAACATTCCAGAGGCGGTGATGGCAAGAAGGAGCTGACAGACATCAATGCCTTAGCAGACGAATTTCTCCGTCTCTCTTACCATGGGCTAAGGGCCAAGGACAAGTCGTTCAATGCAGAATTTAAGTGTTCACTTGATGAGAATCTCCCAAAAATAAAAGTGCTTTCTCAGGATATTGGTAGGGTATTCCTCAACCTGATCAATAATGCCTTCCATGCTACAGCTGAACAAAGTAAAAAAGATACAAAGCACAAACCTTCAGTAGAAGTTGTCACGCAGAAAGAAGAAGATCACATCAAAATTCAGGTGAAAGACAATGGTGCCGGCATTCCTGATAAAATCAAAGACAAAATATTTCAGCCATTTTTTACTACCAAAGCCACCGGATCAGGAACCGGACTTGGCTTATCGCTTAGTCATGACATCATATCAAAAGGACATGGCGGTACCATTGAGCTGGAAAGTAAGGTAGGAAAAGGATCCACGTTTACCATACGACTACCAATCCATGCATCATAAATCTCTTTTGATATTGCTTGTTGTACTCTGTGGCTTCCATTTAGTGATAAGCCAGGATAAGGTAATCGTACTTGACCGCTCCATGTTTCACTCTCACCAACGCCTGTTTTTGGCACCTTTAGATGGTTGGTTGTTTAAACAAGGGCATGATCCTGAGTGGGCTCAATCTGCTCTGGATGTATCAGATTGGAAGACATTCAGACCAAACCAACTCACTGCAAAGATGGATGCTACAGGAAGACTGGAAGGTTGGTTTCGCCTTAAGATCAAACTGAACGAATCATTTGATGGTATTCCACTGTCAATCAGTAGGGATCTTTGGGCCGCTACTGATATCTACATTAATGGGGAATTGATTCATTCGTTCGGTGATACCGGCAATCCCTACGAACCATACAATCCAGTACTAAAATATCCTATACCCATTAGTCTGGAAATTGGGAAAGAATACCTACTAGCCATCCATTTTGTGGATTATGAAACCACATTCCTGCAACGAGAGCTCAGGTTGAAACCTGAAAATCTTAAAAGTCTCCTTGCGATTACCGGGCCGGCATATATCGATTATGTGGATCGGCACTCCAAGTCATCATACATCTTTGGCTCATTGAGCATTGGGTTAAGTGCCCTTTTATTCTTTTTGTTTTGGTTTCTCTACTTTCTAAATAAGAGTCAAACACTTTTCAAACTCATTGCCTGGCTGATCACATTTGTTTTACTCACTTCCATCGCGATTTTTTACAATTCGTTTTTTGAGATTTCTTATGTTGTAGAGAGGATTCGATTTCTATTTCTGATTAACCTGCAAGCAATCACAACCATTCTTGGGCTGTTCATTTTGGAATGGATGCTGACACAAAAAAATTCAATTTGGTCTAAAGTGATCTTCTGTGTCTTGATAATAACAAATACTCCTGCGCATCTTTTTTCTATTTCATTGCCTTTTGGAATCGCATTTACTTTCATGTTGGGATATTATGGGAGTCTATTATATAAACATTGGAAAACGATTAAAGGTGCTCAATGGGCAGTTGTCATAGGAGTGATAGCTTCAACACTTGCAACCCTGCAGTACATCAGTATACATAAGTACTTACTAGATTTTTACAATGAATTTGATAAGCCAATTATTTCGCTAGCCAATCTAATTACCCCATTGTTTTTACTCGGTTACGTTTCTGCACGATTGAATGAAAGTCTAAAGGAAGTTTATGAAGAAAGTCAGAAGGTATTAAAAGTAAACGAGGAAAAGCGTGAGCTACTTGCCAACCAGAATGTGCTATTGGAGAAGCAAGTAAACGAACGAACATCAGCCCTTAATCAATCCATTGAAGATTTAAAATCCACCCAAAACCAACTCATCCATTCCGAAAAAATGGCTTCTCTGGGAGAACTGACCGCCGGGATTGCTCACGAAATACAAAACCCACTCAATTTCGTGAATAATTTTTCTGAGCTCAATAAAGAGTTGATTGAGGAACTGAAGGATGCAGTAGCTAAAAATAATCAGGAAGAAGTCCAGGCCATCCTCAAAGATCTACTCGAGAACGAAACGAAGATTGCCCATCATGGCAGACGAGCTGAAGAGATAGTAAAAAGCATGCTTCAGCATTCCCGCAGTGGCAATTCCGAAAAAGAGCTTACTGACATCAATCAGTTAGCAGATGAGTACTTACGGCTGGCTTATCATGGTTTACGAGCTAAGGATAAGTACTTTAATGCAGATTTTAAAACTGAGTTAGATCCTTCCCTACCCAAGGTCAATGTAATACCACAGGATATTGGAAGAGTCTTGTTGAATTTGATTAATAATGCTTTTCAGGCGGTTAGGGATGTAGAGAATGCCACCGTTACCGTAAACACAACAAGGAAGAATTCCCCCTTTGAAGGGGGCAAGGGGGATGTAGATGCAATCATCATCACCGTCTCCGACAATGGACCTGGCATCCCGGACAACATTCAGGATAAAATTTTCCAACCGTTCTTTACTACCAAAGCAACTGGAGAAGGAACTGGGTTAGGGTTGAGTATGAGCTATGACATTGTGACCAAGGGTCATGATGGAGAAATTATGTTTGAATCCAAGCCAATGAGTAGAACTTCATTTGTCATTAAATTACCTGTAAGAGGAAACACATAAATGAATTAATATGTGTGCCATATTAAAAGATATACTTGATTACCGCATGATAAGAGTCGTTTCACTTATCATTATCCTGTTTTCTTTCAGCTTTTCAAGCAGCGGGCAAGTACCTGCTGATCAACTGTCCTTAATCAAAAAGAAATTTTCCGAATCGAAACATGATTCAACTAAACTTAGGCTTAGCACCGCTATAGCAACTGGATATCGATTTTCAAATATTGATTCATCACTTCACTACTATAATACAGCATTAGCAATAGCGGAAAAATTGAATTTAACAAATCAGAAAGCGTATCTGCTTTCTTTGATTGGGGCAGTTTTTTTAGAGAATGGCAAACTGCCTGAGTCACTGGCTTATCAATTTGAAGCATTAAGAATTGGCGAAGAATTAAGAGATACAGTAGTAACAAGTAATGCACTTAATAGAATTGGAAATGTGTATATGGAGTTAGCAGACTACCGTCGAGCTATAGAATATTATGAATTATCAAAAGCTCAGTTTTGGTCAATAGGCGATACTGGAATGTATCACAATGAAATTTCAAATATTGGAAACATTTATTCCTTAATGAATCAGCCAGATTCAGCTTTGTATTATCAAAAAATAGTTTACAAGGCATCTTTAAGTGCAACTGATAGATATGATTATACATTCCCAGAAATCATGTTTAGGTATGGAAATGCATTTAAGCTTAAGCAAAGTTTGGACAGTGCTCTTTTTTACTATCAGAGGGCCATTCAAGAGGCTCAATTTGATAACGATTTGAGAAATCTTGCTATGAGCTATTATTCAATAGCGGAACTCTATCTTGAACTTCAAATGACAGATTCAGCACTCAATTATGCCCAAAATGCAATTCTAACGGCTGAAAAAATCTCATTCAAGAAGATTATTCGTGAGTCTGCTTTGCTTATTAGTAGTGTATTCAAAGAGCGAAAGAACTATGAAGATGCTTATAGTTATCTCCTAATGGCAAACGAAGTACAAGAAGATATTGCTGGGACAAAGAAATTGCAGGAATTGCAGCAAATAATTCTAGACGAGCAAGAAAGAAATAAGGAGGAAAATATTCAGCGAATTGCCAATCAAAGTAGAAATCGACAAATAGCACTGCTTACAGGATCTTCAATTCTTGTACTTATTGGGTTAATTCTCTTTAGGAATAATCGTCAAAAGCAGAAAGCAAATCGAGCATTAAAAGAGTCAATTTCAAAACTCAAATCAGCCCAAACCAAACTCATTCACTCCGAAAAGATGGCCTCCCTCGGCGAGCTGACGGCAGGCATTGCTCATGAGATCCAAAATCCACTCAACTTCGTGAATAATTTCTCTGAACTCAATAAAGAGTTGGTAGATGAATTGAAGGAAGCAGTCGCTAAAAATGATCAGGAGGAAATTCAAGCTATACTTGATGATCTCCATGAGAATGAAACGAAGATTGCCCATCATGGCAAACGAGCAGAAGAGATAGTTAAGAGCATGCTCCAGCATTCCCGTACTGGCAATGACGAAAAAGAGCTCACTGATATCAACCAGTTAGCAGATGAGTACTTACGTCTCGCATATCATGGATTACGAGCAAAAGATAAGTCCTTTAATGCGGATTTTAAAACTGAGCTAGCTCCTGGTTTACCAAAGGTCAATGTAATCCCACAGGATATTGGTCGTGTACTATTGAATCTGATTAATAATGCTTTTCAGGCGGTAAGAGAAACCGAAAAGCCAATTGTAACTGTCTCTACTAAATACCTCCCCCTACCCCCCTCCAAAGGGGGAATTATTGCAGATGATGATAGTACAAAAGGTATCCAAATCACCGTCACCGACAATGGACCCGGAATCCCAGACAACATCCGGGATAAAATCTTTCAGCCCTTCTTCACCACAAAAGCTGCTGGAGAAGGAACTGGATTAGGTTTGAGTATGAGCTACGACATTGTGACCAAAGGGCATGGAGGAACATTAGAAGTTGAGAGTGAAGAAGGAAAAGGAAGCAGTTTTATCATTAAATTACCAATAACCAAGTAACCGCCATGAAAATATTAGTAGTCGATGATGAACAAGATGTTCAGCCGCTTTTTGAGCAGCGATTCAGGCGAGAAATCAAATCTCATGAATTTGAAATGGAGTTTGTCTTATCAGGCGAAGCAGCACTGGAATATCTGAATAATAATGGATTCCAGGACAAACTCATTTTATCCGATATTAATATGCCTGGTATGAGTGGCTTGGAGCTCCTGGATAAAATCCAAAAGTCATGCAATCCCCCACCTCCAATTGTGATGATGATATCTGCCTACGGGGACGATGAAAATAAAAACACTGCACAGAAATTAGGGGCAAACGATTTCCTTACCAAGCCATTGGATTTTGCCCTGCTAAAAGAAAAGATTAAATCTTTAAGCATATGACACGGATTCTTGTAGTAGATGACGAACCTGATTTAGAAGCCCTGGTCAAGCAAAAGTTCAGGAAGAACATCAGAAACGGTGAATATCAATTCTTTTTTGCTGAGAATGGCCAAAAAGCATTGGACTTGCTGAATGAAACGGAAGTAGACCTGGTCCTGACCGACATCAATATGCCGGAAATGGATGGCCTCACATTACTTTCTAAGCTCAATGAGACCAATTACTTCCTTAAAACAGTCATTGTATCTGCGTACGGTGACATGGAGAACATCCGCACCGCCATGAATCTGGGAGCATTTGATTTTATCACCAAGCCCATCGACTTTAAGGATCTGGAAATCACGATGGTAAAGACCATCAAGCACATCCTACAATTGAGGGAGAATGCCGAGACGCTGCGGGAAAATGACACGTTGAAAATCTACCTTCGAGAGATCAAAGCGCAAAAAAGATTGAAGGACAGGTTTTTTGCAATTATTTCCCATGACTTAAGAGGGCCGGTTAGTTCCTTTCAGGGTATTAGTCAGGTGATCTCGCTCTATCTGCAGCAAGCTAAATACGAAGACCTACAGAAGATGATGAGCGAAGTAGATAAAGCAACGGATCATCTTTCCAAGCTTTTGGATAATCTCCTAAACTGGGCCTCTTCAGAACTAAGCCAAATTCCTTATAACCCGGAAAAAATCAACCTCTCCGAAATGATTCATGATGTGGTAGAAATTTTTGAATTAATAGCGAAAAGTAAAAACATCACAATCGAATCAGAGATTGATCCATCAGCTGTAGTCCATGTTGATCTTAACAGTACGGTCACAATCTTTAGGAACCTCATTAACAATGCGTTAAAATTCACACCTGAAGGAGGAAAAGTCACAATCAAATCTGAACAAAATGGCGCTTTCAATAAAATTTCCGTGCATGATTCGGGTGTAGGGATCAACGAAGAACAACTTCAAACCCTTTTCATATTGAGTGAAAAATCAAGCACCTATGGTACCAAAGGTGAAAAAGGAATTGGGCTTGGACTACAGCTGGTAAACGAATTCACCAAACTAAATAAAGGCGAAGTTGAAGTAACCAGCGAAGTAGGAAAAGGGACTACTTTCAGTATCAGTCTCCCGACCAAATTAACCTAAAATTGCTTTGAGGCTTTTCTCAAATGCCTCAGGGTCAGTCACCGTTGACTTATTTATGAATCCGGCAGTGTTTGCAAGCAATTCCTCAGGGGGTTCAGTCACCGAAGAAATGACAATAATTTGAGGGGGGTTATCCATCATTTCCAGCTTTGGTTTGATCCAATCTGCGAGATACTCCCCATCGATATAGGGCATTTCAATGTCAAGAAATACGACATCCGGTTTATTATTGACAATAGCAGTGGCTCCCTGAATAGGATTATCGTATGAATCAACGATTGAAATCCAATCCAATGATTCTGTAAAAGCTTCTAGTTTTCGGGTAAAAAGAGGATTATCATCAATAGAAATACATGTTAGCGGCTTCATGTAATTAAAGTACAACAATTAATTGATTTTAAACTGGTTGTACATCGGTATTAATTTTAGTTTTGCGGCAGAAACTACATCTCTATGAGACTAGGACAGTTCGCCCGTAAATATGACATCCGTGTACAGGACCTTATCTCCTACTTAGAAGGAGATACCAAGGAGGAAGTGCATTCCAATACCAAACTAAGTGATGACGTGGAGGCGGACATACTGGATTTTTTTGGAATAGAAGCAGAAGTCATTCAAACGGCACCATCCATAGCTGTAGAACCACCGATAGCCGAAGAAGAACCGGAAACTGAGTCGGATTTCGTTGAGGATGAAACTGAGGTAATTAATGAAGAAGAAACTGAGGTAATCAATAAGGAGTCTGAGTCCATCACAGAAGAAGAGACTGAATGGGATGCTGCTGACTCTGATTATGTAATTAAGGAAGAAAAGAAACCTGTACTGCCGGAAACACCCCTGGATGATATTGCATCTGTAGAGGGCGAAATAGTAGAATCGCCAGAAACTGAAACTGTAAAAGAAGAATCAGAGGAAGCTTCTCTCGAAGAAGTAAAAGTAGAGGAAAAGGAAGCGATTAATGAGGATGAGGTTATTCAAACTGATAAGCTCCTGGAAATGCTGGAGTCTGAGGAACGACCTGCTGACCTGGATAAAATCAAACTCATCAAAGCGCCAAAAAAAGAACTCTCCGGACTGAAGGTGGTGGGCAAGGTAGATTTACCTGAACCTAAGAAGAAAGAAGAAAAGGAAGAGAAAAAAGAAAAAGAGGAAAACGAAAGTAACATTGTAACGGAGAAAGACCTCAGAGAATACCGATATCCTAAAAAGAAGAAACGACCACCACTCACACCAGAAGAGAGAGAGCAACGCCGACTGAGAGCAAAACGCAAGCAGGAGGAATACGAGGCTCGTCAGGAAAAACGCAGAAAAGAACAAGAAGCCAGAAAGCTTAAAGAACTAAGAGCATCTCACTATCAGGAAAAACTTCAGGAAGTAAAGCCGAAGAGTAACAAGCGCAAAATAAAAAGTGAGATTAAACCTGAAGAACCAAAAGCAAAAGTGGAGGCTCTCCCTAAACCTAAGCCAAAGACCATGCTAGGAAGACTTTGGCGGTGGCTTAATACTGCCTGAGCGAAACCTCATTAATTAAACTCGACCATCGCTACTTCAAATTTGAAGTCCCCTGCCCTCTTCTCATTAGTGATAAATCCAACTCGTATAATTTCATCTTTAACCTCATCCGAAAAAGACTTTCCTGTAGGATCTCCTAGCCTGTATTGTTTGAAATCTTCAAGCTGAAAAGTCTCAGTGATCCATTCTTCAGAATTGGACAATCCTACTTTATAATTTGGAATCCAGAATCGTTGACTAGTTTCCATGACAAATGCCAGACGCATTCCCTCACTTCGATATCGAATGGTTACCTCTTTATAGTTAGTTAGATCATATTCATCCCATGGTGCCCTGAAAGAGGTAAAACCTCCATTGTTTTCCAAAGACACACTTCCATAAAAAGTAACTCCATCATCTGTTTTAGTTGTTTTTCCTTTGGATAGTCCACCCATCACACCATCATTTATGATATACCAATCATCATTTTCAAGAGACGTAAAATCAATCATGAGTGCGTTAGATATTTGAATAATTAGTAAGACGAATTGAAAAATCATAATGTATAAACACTAGCAATGAAAAAGTGTTTAATAACAGACTGAAACAATTGAATATCAGGTGCCTTTCTATTTAATAAGTTAATACCAGGTATTAATGAATGGTTTGTTTTCAGCCATAAGAAACAAAAAACTTATATAGTTATTTGCAATTTTTTTTTCGATTTTAATAATGGTTTAGGGGTTGTTCCTGCTAAATTTTTTCATTAATTTATACTTTCCATCGTCTTTTAACTTGCTGAAAATAAGAATATTCATAGCGTCCGTTTTATGTGTTTATGCAGCCATCCTATTCGCTCAGGATGAAATAAAAAAACACATTGATATTATTGAAACCTCTACCGATATGATCCGAAAAGTTGAGGCAATGAATGAGCTAAGCTATGCACTACGAAATAGTAACCCTGACAGCAGCATTTTACTATCTAACCAGGCTGAGCAGCTCGCCCGTTCAATGAAGCACCCTCTTGGTGAAGCTAATGCCATCATGAATAGAGGAATCGGTCACACATCTCTTGGTGAATATTACACCGCGTTGCAGGAATTTTTGGTTGCTCTAAGTATTTATGAACGCCTAAATGAGACAAATAGTCAAGCCAAAATTTACAATAACATTGGTCGCGTGTACAATTTTATTGGTGATACATCCCTTGCGCTTTCATACTATGAAAAATCAGCAACACTGTATGAAAAGCTAAATAATAAGGCACGACAGGGAGTAATGCTAAATAATATTGGATTTATCTATAAGCAAAAACAAGATTATAATCGTGCATTAGAGTATTTCAGGAGGTCACTCAATCGGGCCATGTCTCTGAATATCCCGGACAATGCATTTTATGCCACCTATAATATAGGAAGCACTTACATGCACTTAGATGAACTCGACTCAGCATTCAGATACTTGAACTTGACGATAAATTTGGCTGAGAAATATCGAGATCAATACGTGCTCAGTCTAACCTATATTGACCTGGGGCAGATGTACCGCAAACAGGATCAACTCTTAAAGGCAGAACTGTATTTCAAAAAGGCGTATAATCTTTCAAATGGAGCTGGATTACGTGCTGAAACAAGAGAAGCAGCAAAGAATCTTGCAGAGCTATACGATCAATCCCAAAATTTTAAGGAGGCACTTGGCTATTTCAAGAAATATAAAGCATTGAACGACTCACTAATTAATATGGATGTGACTCGACGCATAGCATTCAAAGAGGCACAAGATGCTTTTGAACAACAGCGCATAGAGGAGGAAATAGAAAGGCGTAAAATTGAACTTGAGAATGAAAAGCAATTAGCTAATGCCATCTGGATGAGAAATACATCTCTAGCAGGTTTGGTTTGTATGTTGTTGATATCCTATCTCCTGTATAAGAACTTCAGCCGTAAACGAAGGGCTAACGAAGAACTTAAAAAACTTAATCGCCAGATTCAATCTCAGGCCAAAGAACTTCGTAGGGCTAATGATGAAATCAGTCAAATGAATAGCAACCTTGAAAGTATGGTTCAACAACGTACGGTAGAGCTTGAGAAGAAAAATCAACAGCTAAAGGATTACTTATCCTCTAATTCGCACATAGTACGTGCTCCGCTGGCACGTATTTTAGGGCTCGTGGACCTATATGAACCGGGAGATTCCCAAAATCTTGATTTCATTAATGAAAGCCTTCACTTGTCAGCTAAAGAATTGGATGACGCACTACGGGAAATCAATGAAAACCTTAGCGCTAACGACGTGTAGGCATTGACTGAATCGTACCTCAGCTAATTCTTTCAAACAATATGTCTACTGTATTGTTAATCTAAACATGGAATCACTAGAAAAACACATCTTACGTTATGGTATTTATACCACAATAGCACTTATTGGATTTTTCTTTCTAATGAAGTTTTTAGGTCTCATATACATCATTGAATTAAGAGCGTTTAATTCGATCATTATGTTCACTGGTGCATTTACTGCTATCAAAAAATTCAGAAATAATAAATCAAATCTGGAGTTCAACTACCTCTCAGGTATAGCAACAGGTTTTTCTGTTGGCCTAATGACCGCTACACTATTTTCTATTTTTGTTGCGATCTATCTTTTCGCAGATGCCTCATTTCTTGCGGCTATTATAGAGCAACAAACCCAAAAATTGTTCATGAATGAAATAACCATCTCGATGGTCATTTTTGTAGAAGCGATGGCATCAGGATTTTTATTCTCATACATATCCATGCAATGGCTAAAAGCAGATAAAACTGTTCCGCTTAAAAAAGCATCAAAAGCATAATAGTTTAATAGCTATGGAATAAAGTAAGCCCTCTCAGGGCTTGCTTTATTAATCCCTAATACCAAAGGGCTTTGGTTGGAAATCAGGATCTGATTTTTCACTCTCATCGGCCCTTCTTGAAGGGAAATCAGTTAGTGCGACATCTTTATAAAATGGTATTATAGCAAATGCTGAGCTATACCTTTCCTTTGGTCCACTCACTTTAAGCATATGTGATCCTTCATTTAATGTTCCAATATCGATATAAGCGAGATATCCTCGCTGTTTTGTATGTGCTTTGTAATGGAAAAACCAACGATCAATTGGAACTGAATTATCATCAATTTCAATCTTGTAAAAATCTGAAATTATCATCAGCTTAAGAGCTGCTCCAGTGGTGTCAGGATAAACCTCTTCTAATGAATCAAGCGGCATACGTTTGAGCATAGCGTCTTCACTTGTAATATTAGCAACCACAAATAGTCTGAGTACATCCCCTGTTATAATATCCGAAGGTATCTGTGCTCTGCTTGAAAACTTATCTTTATTTTGATCGTCGTAGTATCCACTGTAGGCCGTATAACCTTGGTTGCTTCCCCATAATTCGAGCTGAGAAAATGATTCGCCCGAATACGTATTGTTTGCTATGGATCCAGCTCCAGCAATACTGACAAATGTAAAGACCAGGAGAAATAAGAAAAGCGCCCATTTATTAAAATGTGTAACCACCCCATAGTAAATGGGTCGATAAAATCGAGAGAGGGTTAAAATGCTAATAACTCTGTGAACGGGCCAGTAGATTTTAGCAAACCAATTGAAACGTCTCAGATAACCCAAGCTCAGGAAATCCGCTAACCCTATAAAAGCAATGCTCACGATTATTAAAACATAAATTTGAAATATTTCAAACGTAGTGCCACTAAATCCAAGGTCAAAATAGACATAGAGTATGGTGAAAGGAATAACTATAAGAATTAAAAAAAAGAAGTAGCCTCCAATCACGCTCATGAATAACATGAAAGAAATACTGAATAATGAACTACTGATCTTTTCAAGCCTAATTACAATAAGTTCATAAGATGGCGTTCGATTCACTTTCTCTTTAAACCTGCCTTTATATTTCAGTTTCTTGTGACGTATACCATCAGAAAAAGTGTAACTCAACCCAACCATGCCTATCCAGACTCCTCGACATATTAAATGAAGAATCAATCCAGTGATCAACCAGTATATGCCCATTTTAAAAAGGGCGACCAGGTTATCAATATCCTGAGAGTTTCCAAAAATGTTTAATTTAAAAAAGATCAGAAATTCATCCAGAATATCCGGCACTTTAAACATTCCATATAGCACAATACCGGATAATAAGATTTCAGGTTCCCAGCTATGCTGTTGAAGCTTTGTTAGCCACTTGGGAGTGGAAGGTTGGTTAGAGGCGTCCATCAGGATAAAACTAAATAAATAGTCCTATTAGTAAATAAATACCGATCAGAAAAAGCAAAACTATTCCATGGTGTGCGGGTTGAAGATGTATGACATTTAATACAGTTCTAGCTGTTTTTACCTCAATTGCCTTTTTCTATTATGGATTTACTTGCCTATTCTCAGATTCTATGGTGAAGGAATTTTATCGATTTGGTTTAACGGATCAACAAAGAATCCTAACCAGCATACTTCAATTTCTGGGAGCTATCGGAATTGTGGTTGGGATAAAACTTCCGTTTGCAGGATTGATGGCAACCATAGGGTTGTCTCTACTAATGTTAATGGGATTTATCGTACGAATAAGAATAAGAGATGATATACGTCAATCAACGCCCTCGTTCGCATTCATGCTCATTAATGCGTACCTCTTTTACTTCTATTATCTAAGCGCTTATATGAAATAAATTATTAGTGATAATGTCATGAAAAGTGCCGCAGGAAATGCCTTTTTAATGGGATCCCCTATTTTAAAATGCATTGTTACTGCTCCTGCCATCAGAAAAGCTATTCCCAATGCCGCATACATTTCAAAGGCCGGATACCAAATTGAAGCAATAAGTAAAATGGACAATGCAACTTTTAAAGTACCTATGAGAACCATAAACCAGGATGGCAATCCATAGGCCTGAAACTCTTCTTTGATATTGGAGGCCGAGCCACCTCTATACTGTGTAGATTTTTTAGATCTAAGTAGCCACACATTTAAAATGCTCAAACCAATCACTAATTTTAATACGATTTCTAAGTATAGCATAACTCAATTGTTAGTTAATAGTATTTCTAACTCGCTAGAGGTAAGGATGTTTAAAATTTATAAAAGAGCATTACTTGATTACAGATGGATGGATTAATTGAATGGTTACCAGAGATGGCATTTGTTTCGTTACTTATCATATTTGTAGCCGGCGTGTTAGCGTTTATATTATCCACTATCTCAGGTGGTGGCGGTACACTTGTCCTTGTGCCTATCGTCAATTGGTTATTAGGTGTTTCTAACACCGCTCCTGTACTCAACCTTCGAATTAAATTATTACAACCAGCCGGTTCTTAATTATCATTGCCTCGTGTTTAAAAAGGATTATTTATATGGACTCATCCGACTAAGTTTCATAGCGGCCATTTTTTTTAGTGCCTTTCTTTCTATGGCTCAAACGAAAGAGGTCAGAATCAAGAAAAATCAAGTCCTTGTCATTGCTGACTCACTATATATTCCAAAGAAGGATACTACTATTTCCTTACCTAAGGACACCCAGTACGATGTTTATGACAATAATTACATCTTATCAGATAATTTTTATGACTCCATTTACAAAGTGGCGAAAAAAAATAGGGTTACAAAAGAACTTTTTGACTTGCTTATTACCAATCGTACAGCCCGGGATCCGATAGAAAATAAAGAGCCGAAAGAAAGTGAATCATTCTTTGAACCATTCAAGGGAAAGACAATCAGTTCTATTAACTATACTTCTGTCGACCTCTTTGGCGGATCAGTAAATGATACCACTTTAAAGGCTACTTCAAGTATAGGTAAGCTCACCAACGAATTACATAAGAGCACATCTAATTCAGTTCTTAAAAAACATTTGCTTTTTAATGAAGGTGATGAAGTCAATCCATTTGACCTTGCAGATTCCGAACGTATCATTCGTTCACTCCCATACATCGAGGATGCCAGAATCATTTTAACTTATGATCCCCAAAATCTAGGCTCTGTTCGAGCGGATGTAATAGTTAAGGATCGCTTTCCATGGACAATTGATCTTTCTTCGGATGATAACGATGGATATAGGGCAGGATTTACCAATCAGAATATATTGGGTACAGGAAACGAGTTTGGTGTGGGTTATTTACTCAACCGAAATGAAATCCCAACCCATGGATACGACGCACACTATACAATTAGGAATATCAAAAATTCATTCATTGATGGGACTGTATTTGTCTCAGATAACTACCTGGGAAAAAGTAAGGGCATTTCCTTCACACGTAATTTTTTATCTCCTAATATTAAATATTTTGGAGAAGCTACATTCGAGCATGTGGAGCCCATCAGAGATCTCATATTTGCAGATTCACTTTACGAAAAAGACTTTGAAATAGATCGCAAAAGTTATGATGTTTGGGCTGGCAAGTCTTTCAAAATAAGTCAGCGAAAATCCATTAACGCTGCGCTCAGATTACAGCATGATAAATTTGATGAGCGCCCACAGGTACAGCTGGATAGTAATGTGATCTATCACAACCATCATTTTCTTGTCGGTGCAATTTCCTACAACAAAATCAATTTCTTAAAAGCAAAAAACATTCTTTCATTCAATATTACCGAGGATATTCCTGTCGGATTTCTTTATTCTATCTTGATAGGGAAAGACTGGACTGAATTTGGAGAGCGAGACTATCGTGGCATTCAAATGAGTTATTCTGTTTATAATAATCGTTACGGATACTTTTTGACAAACTTTGAATCTGGCTATTTTACCATGGAGGATAAACGATCAAATCAGGTATATCAGTTTGATGGTAGACATTTCACGCCTTTATTTGATTTAGGGGCGGCTTTCTCCCGGATATTTACCCAATTTCATTACTTCAGTGGAAATAGACTTTCTATCCCCTATTCACAAAGTCTGGCTGTGCAAAATAGAATCAGAAGCATTGAGGGAAACCAGATAAGGGGCAATAAACTGGTATCGCTAACCACAGAATATGTAGTCTTTCAACCTTGGTATTTCTATGGCTTTAGATTTGCTACCTATGGTCATTTGGGAGTGGGTAATGTCCAGGAAACACGAATTGAAGACCCCTACAATAAGACCTATTTCACCATGGGTGGTGGAGTACGCGTTAGGAATGAAAGCTTAGTATTTAATACGTTTGAATTTGGAATATCCATGTTTCCTAATGCGCCGACAGAGGGTAAGTTCTTTTACTTTAAAGTCTCTTTGTCAACCCCGCAATTCTTTCAAAGCCCAAATGTGAGAAAGCCAAAAATTGTAGGTCTTGATTAAGGGCTATTTGACTGGAAAATGTAGAACGGTTACTAAATCTTTTTCTTTCGTTTCTTGAGGATTATTATGATAAACCTCAAAAGGATCTACCTTTTTTAGGTGTTTAAATTCTTTATTTCGCATCATTGAATAGCCGGCACTCCATGCATTCCCAAGATGCTTATAAGCACCTGTATGTTTTAGTCGATAGACTTTAATGGAAGGGATTTGACCGGATGTCAAATTATCGGGTAGTGTTTTCGGTATTTCACTGACGGGCATTGCCGCTGTATATGCTACGCTATCTCTGATAATATCCCACTTGTGATAAATCGTAAAGAAGTTTCCAGCTGGAGCATCAATATTTCCATCAGCATATGCCCGCAGTATGGCATAATCCGCCTCCATTTGAGTTGCGATTGTATCAAGTCCGCAAGATGTCTTAATCCCGATCCAATGACCACCATCAAAAGAAGAAAAACCTTCAAAGTCTAGTTTAGACAGTACTTCTCCTTCTTCAACATATGCTTTCAGCATGTCCAAGCCACGTTCATAATCAGCTCCCACATAAGCAGTCATCATTTTCTTCATCCAAAAAATGAAAAATGGGAGTGTGCTATCCATCGACCATGTTACTTCAGTGCCGTCATTTTCTCGATTGAGTACAAATTTTGTTGAACTCACGGACTTCCAAGGCTTCAAAAAATTCAGATCAAAGACGATATATTTATTTGGTTCCTCTTCTCTTACTTTCATATTGCCTTCGCCTACTCGATCTCCTTTCCATGTATAGGATTTCGCATCAGCTGCTACATCAACTTCAGCATCCGGATCTATGATTAGCCAGGGGGACCATTTAATCCATTTATTGAAATCATTAAGTGCAGAATACACCACCTCGGCTGGTGCATTAATCTTTATAGATCGCTCAACGGTAAGTCTTGGCATACGCAAATAGTTTGTATAAGCTTACAAGATAATAGGAACAAACATTACGAAAAAAAATATGTTAAGCGGATATGTTAAAGGTTGCCTGGTCTGAAATATATAATCACCCATTGCCAGATGGCCACCGATTTCCAATGGAAAAATATGACCTGCTCCCGGAACAACTTCTACATGAAGGTACTATTAAACAGAATAACCTATTTGCACCACGAGAACTAACTACCGAAGAAATTCTTGCGGTACATGAATCATCCTACTGGAAGAAATTACAAACACTAGATTTTACTCGACAAGAAGAACGCAGAAGTGGGTTTCCGATTACTAAAGAACTTGTGAAAAGAGAAGTCACCATCAATGCGGGAACCATTCAGTGTGCTGATTATGCCTTATCATATGGAGTCGCTATGAATATTGCTGGTGGTACTCACCATGCATTTACAGACCGAGCAGAGGGCTTTTGTTTACTCAATGACATTGCCATCGCTTCCAGGTATTTAATTGATTCAAATAAAGCGAAACAAATTCTGGTCGTTGATCTGGATGTCCATCAGGGGAATGGCACTGCCGAAATTTTTAAGAATGAAACAAAAGTATTCACTTTCAGCATGCACGGAGAACACAACTATCCCCTTCAGAAGGAACAGTCTGATTTAGATGTTCCGCTAAAAGACGGAACTGACGATTCGACCTACCTAAACTTACTTGACAATCACTTAAAAAAGTTGTTGGATGAGGTGCAACCAGATTTTATATTTTTCCAATCTGGTGTAGATGTGTTGGCTACAGATAAACTGGGGCGGCTAGGGTTATCAATAAATGGGTGTCGTAGCAGAGATAAACTTGTGCTATCGGAGGCAAAAAGACATCAAATCCCCATTGTAGCTTCCATGGGTGGTGGTTATTCAAAAGAAATTAAAGACATTCTGGAAGCACACGCCAATACGTATAGATTAGCCCAGGAGCTTTTTTTTTAGGAATCTGGTAAGATCTATTGTAAAAAAGCGTGTAACAATTCACACTAACCTCAGTTATACCTGTTAATAATCCTCTTCATACGAGATGGATTAGGTTACTAAAAAACGCCGGATGGTCCAGGACCATCCGGTTTTTTATTTTCTGACTATTTTTTCCTTCTCTTAACCGATTAACTTTGTTGCATCAACAACTTTCAGGAAAGTAAATCAAGCGCATATGTTCCATTATGGAGAAGATCATTTAACGGTTGGCAAAGCCCTTTCGATTGCTAATGGAGAATTGAAAGGAATTCTTTCCGATCAATCTCGAGAGTCGATCAGAGCCAGTGCTTCTCATGTCAAGAAAATAGCTGAGGGTGATAAAGCCGTCTATGGCATCAATACAGGCTTTGGCCCTCTTTGTACAACCCGTATTTCCAAGGAGGAAACAAGCACGCTTCAAAAGAATCTGTTAATGAGTCATGCGGTTGGTCTTGGTCAACCAATAAATAACGAGATCGCTAAGTTGATGCTGATCCTAAAAGTCCATGCGTTGGCAAAAGGATTTTCCGGCGTTCAGGAGACAACAATTGATCGAATCATCTACCACATTGATAATGATATTATTCCTTTAGTTCCTGAGCAGGGATCGGTTGGAGCCTCTGGAGATTTAGCGCCATTGTCTCATCTTTTTCTGCCCTTAATAGGCCTTGGAAAAGTAAGCGTGAATAATGAGTTTATCGAAACCAAAGATTGGATGAAGTCAACTGGACTTCCTGCGATTGAACTTGGAGCAAAGGAAGGACTTGGCCTAATAAACGGGACACAATTTATCGCTGCTCACGCGGTAAAAGTGGTTGAAAAGCTACAAAATGTATTGGTTCATGCAGACATATCAGGTGCTATGATGGTAGAAGGTTTGCTTGCATCTGTCAAACCTTTTTCGCCTGAGTTGCACGATGTAAGGGCTTATAAAGGGAGTCGGCATGTCGCCTCATTTATCAGCAATCTGCTGGATGGATCAGAAATCGTTCACTCGCATACCAATTGTGCAAGAGTGCAAGACCCCTATTCGCTCAGGTGCATGCCTCAGGTTCATGGCGCATCCAGAAATGCCTGGCTTCATGTGAAGGAGATGCTTGAGATTGAAATTAATTCAGTCACGGATAATCCAATCGTATTTAGCGAAGAACATACCATAAGTGGTGGTAATTTTCATGGTCAACCCATGGCGTTACCCATGGATTATGCATGTTTAGCGGCTGCAGAAGTTGGCAATATATCAGATAGACGAATTTATTTATCACTAGAAGGAGATACACCAGGGGTTCCCAAGCTTTTGCTGAAGGAAACAGGTACCAACTCCGGCTTCATGATTCCTCAGTATACCACTGCTGCTTTAGTAAGTGAAAATAAAGGACTCTGTTTTCCTGCAAGCGCTGATAGTATTCCTACCTCTTTGGGTCAGGAGGATCATGTAAGTATGGGGTCCATTGGTGCCAGGAAAGCATTGAGAGTGGTAGAAAATGTAGAAAAAATCATTGGAGTAGAAATCTTCTGTGCAGCTCAGGCTTTGGACTTTCACAGACCTCTGAAGTCTAGCAAAGTGATGGCTGCCATTCACGATCATATTAGATCAAAAATCGAGCATATAACAAAGGATGGAGTGATGAATGAAATCATGGAAACTGCTATCGAAATGATTAAGAACAAAGAGTTAATCAATGTGGCACTGGAATCGGCCAAAAAGAATTCGGTATCACTTCAGACGGATTTCAGTTCAGACTTTGACCAATACTAATTAGAGGTGCTTATGACATTCCAAGAACAAATATTGCAGGGAATTCCAGACAAACTTCCTGTCAAAAGAGCATTAAAAGAGGGCGTAAATAGAGCTCCGAAACGAAAGGATATTCTTACCCCTGATGAAAAGAAGCTGGCCTTAAGAAACGCATTACGGTACTTTCCAGCTTCCTGGCACGAGGAGCTGGCCGCCGAGTTCTTTCAAGAGTTAAATGATTTTGGCCGGATCTACATGTATCGATTGATCCCTGAGTATAACATGTATGCCAGGCCAATTGATGAGTATCCAGCTACATCCAGACAAGCCGCTGGGATCATGCTTATGATCCAAAACAATCTGGATCCGGCAGTTGCTCAACACCCAGAAGAGCTCATTACTTATGGCGGTAATGGTGCAGTTTTTCAAAACTGGGCTCAATACCTGCTTACCATGCAATACTTATCCACTATGACTGATGAGCAGACTTTACACATATACTCCGGTCATCCCATGGGACTATTCCCCTCTCATAAAGATGCACCACGTGTAGTTGTAACTAATGGCATGATGATCCCTAACTATTCACAGCCGGATGACTGGGAGAGATTCAATGCACTTGGAGTCACCCAATATGGTCAGATGACCGCAGGATCTTACATGTATATAGGGCCTCAAGGAATTGTTCACGGTACTACCATTACGGTGATGAATGCCTTTAGAAAGAAACTGGGGCCTGGTGTATCTCCTGCAGGAAAAATCTTCTTAACTGCCGGGTTAGGAGGCATGAGCGGGGCTCAACCAAAGGCCGGCAACATTGCCGGATGTGTAACTGTATGTGCAGAAGTAAATCCAAGTGCTGCGCATAAACGACATGACCAAGGATGGGTTGACGAGATCATTGAAGAGATGGATCAGTTGGTTGATCGGGTAAAAAGGGCGAAACAAAATAAAGAAGTTGTTTCTATTGCCTTTGTTGGAAATGTAGTGGATATCTGGGAGCGATTTTATGATGAAAATATCCTCATTGAATTGGGGTCAGATCAAACTTCCTTGCATAATCCATGGTCTGGCGGTTACTACCCGGTCGGTTTAAGTTTTGAAGAATCGAATGGCTTGATCCGTAACAACCCGGATAAATTCAAAGAACATGTACAAGAATCGCTCAGGAGACATGCCTCTGCCGTGAATAAACATGCTGAGAGAGGTACTTATTTCTTTGATTACGGGAACGCATTTTTATTGGAAGCTTCCCGAGCTGGTGGAGAAGTACTAGCTGAAAATGGAATCGATTTTAAGTATCCTTCCTATGTACAGGACATCCTCGGGCCCATGTGCTTTGATTATGGGTTTGGTCCGTTTCGGTGGGTGTGTACATCAGGCAAAGCAGAAGACCTGAGAAAGTCAGATCAGATTGCATTGGATGTGATGAGAGTGATTAAGTCAAACTCCCCTACTGAGATACAGCAACAGATGCAGGATAACATTCGCTGGATTGAGGAAGCTGAGAATAATAAACTAGTTGTAGGTTCACAGGCACGTATTCTTTACGCTGATGCGGAGGGCAGATCAAAGATTGCAGAAGCATTTAACAAGGCGATCAAGGATGGCGATATCTCTGCACCCATTGTGCTCGGAAGAGACCATCATGATGTAAGTGGTACTGATTCACCTTATCGTGAGACAAGCAACATCTATGACGGCAGTAGATACACTGCTGATATGGCCATCCAAAATGTGATTGGTGATAGTTTTCGAGGTGCTACCTGGGTATCCATCCACAATGGTGGAGGTGTTGGCTGGGGCGAGGTAATTAATGGTGGATTTGGAATGTTGCTCGACGGATCGGACGAAGCAGATCGCAGACTAAAATCCATGTTGTTTTATGATGTAAACAATGGAATCGCCAGAAGAAGCTGGGCGCGAAATGATGAGGCAATATTTGCAATTAAACGAGAGATGGAGCGTACCCCGGAGTTGAAGGTGACAATCCCGAATTTGGTGGATGATGGCATTATCAACAGACTAAATTAGAGATCAGCTACATGCGGCTCTGATTCCCAGTTTCCAAAAATCCAGTTCCCAGGTACAGTGGTGTCATCAGAAGCTAAAAACTCCTCAACTGCATTCATAAGATCGTACCTGGAGAGTTTGTAGCTTTGGGTTTTATCTAGTAAGCTGAACGCTTTATCGCTGAAAGTGCGGTCGATTCCAAAAATGTCATAGAAGTCTTCATATTCTTTCTTAGAGATGAACCCATCCCTGTTTTGATCAAAAAAGTCAAACATGAAATTGAAAATCAACTCTTTGTAATCGTCAAGCGTATCTTCATCACCTGAAAGAATCACCTTCTTAATGAAAAAGCCAATCCATTCCTCTTCCGTTACCTGATTGAAGCTGAATGGCTTGATGTCTTTGACGAGAGAATTGAAAAGCTTGACTGCTTTATTTGTTATTCGGGTATGTTCTTTACTACCAGGCTCGTAATCGAGTCGGACCCGGACTTTTTCTACCATTTCGGTAAAATCATCCATTTGAAGACTCCCATTGCTATTTAGGTCAAGAATGCGGAAAAAGTATCCGAGCTTTTTTTGCTGAAATTCTGAAGACATTGGTTAGGCGTTTGCCTGCAAAAATATCAACAATTAAGCTAATATCAGACGACTCGTTTTTCAATATAGTCGGAGTTGAAAATTCCCAATGCACCCATGTACTTGAGTTTGAATGAAATAAGATCACCGACCTTGTACTTTTCACTAGACTCCCCTAAATCTACAATCAGCATGTCGGAGCTTGCCCCAGTTATTTTAATTGATTCATCCTCAGGTATTAAAAAGTCTTCAGAGACATCCAAGAGACCAATATCAAGAATGGCACGGTATGACATTTTTCCATAGTCTTCCTCATTTATTTCGAAGGTTTCCCCAGATGGATTCGAATCCATATAGCCAATTGGCACACGTGGCTTTTCGGTTATTTCTATAATTTCTGAGTGTAATCTAAAAACGTCACTTTCCATGCCAGGCACGGTCTCCTGTGTAAACAGGTCCAGGCCAAAAAATAACATTTCACCGATTCGAAAGTGATTGATTCCATCAGGAATTTGTTTCTTAAAAATCAAAGGAACCACAACAGAAGTACCTCCAGTGACCCAAGGTATTTTTTGATTGAACTTAGCCTCTATAAGTTGCTCATAAAGAGATAGTTGTATGAGTTTATCTTCAGAGGGCATCACGCCATAAAGGCAATTCAGATTAGCTCCAATTCCGGTAACTTCAATATTCGGTAAGTTGAAAACGGATTCATAAAAATCCATCAAATGATCCCCCATCACACCTTCTCTCAAATCACCTAACTCGATCATAATGATCACTTTGTGTTTCTTGTTCTGCTTTACCGCCTCATCTGAAATCCACTTGATAGTTTTGAATTCGGTATTAAAGCTGGCATCCGCATATTTCACCAGGCGATGGATACTCCGTTTGGCAGGAGGCTTAATGTAGACCGTTTGAACCGTAGGGTCTAGCTTTTTTACCTGTTCAAGATTGCTGATTCTGGAATCACATATTTCCTTGGTACCCAGGTCAATAACCTCTTTTAGATATTTTTCATTGCCACACAGTAGTTTAGATACCACTGCCCATGCTATATTATTTTCTTTGAACAGTTTATCAAGGAACTGGTAATTGTTCTTCAGTTTGTCTTTATATAGTTCTATAAATGCCATTACTGTTTTATTACACGTGGTATTTTCAATGGTAACCTTGTCAATAGTTCATAGTTAAGTTGGTCGCTTAACTCGCTGAATGAGGACACGCTAATTTCAATATCTCCATTTCTTCCGATCAACGTTACCTCATCACCTTTTTGTACCTCTTCGAGTTCAGAAACATCTATGGCGAGGTTATTCATATTCACCATCCCTATCACTGACGTTCTGATCCCATTGATCAACACTCTTCCGGTATTACTCAGAGAACGGCTAAACCCATGCGAATAACCAATGGGAACAATCGCAATCTTCATGTCTTTTTGAGCTAAAAATGTAGTTCCATACCCAATAAACTCACCCATCTCCACATTTTTCACGCTCATGACCGTGCTTTTCCAGGTAATTAGCCTTCGAAGTGGTTCCGTTTTATCCTCTCTACCCTTTAGAAATTCGATAAATATCTCTCTGCTTGGCCAAAATCCATATTGAAGTATTCCAATTCTAACCATATCGTCATGCATATCCGGCAGCCGAATCGAGGCTGCAGAACAACAGGAATGCCGCATCTTCGGTTCAATTCCATTATCAACCATTAATTGAACCATGTGTTTGTAATTTTTCTTCTGCTCTTCCACCCGAATGTAATTGGCAATGCTCTCTGCTCCAGCGTAGTGCGTGCAAACCCCTGCTACTATTAGATTTTCCTGATAATCTTTCAGCATCGAAATGAGCTTATTAAGCTCTTCTTGATCAAATCCAGTCCGATTCATTCCGGTCTCAAGTTCAACATGAACCTGAGCCTTTTTTCCAATCATTTTGGCCGTTTTTGCTGCAGTTTCTAAGCGATCAAATTCAAATACAAAAAAAGAAATATCATTCGCTATGGCCCACTCAATATCTTCATTGGAAATATACCCCATGATCATAATATCAGTGGAGGAATTATTTCGCGCCTCTAGAACCTCCATTGCTTCATCAGCACTGTGAACAGAAAAGTGGTCAATGCCAAGAGATTCCGCCATCGGCACAAAATCGATGATCCCATGGCCATAAGCGTTCCCTTTCACAACCGAAGAAATCCTTGTTCCCTCGTTTATATAAGACCTTAGGAATTGAAGGTTATTTTCATAAGCCTGTTGACTCAGCTCTATGTAAGAAGGACTATTCATTTATTGCTTTTTGTGCTATTGATGTAAACATTTTAATTCCTGTTCCAATGATCTCATCCGGAAAATCATAATCAGGATTATGAAGCGCAGGACAATTTTCACCGGAACCAATGCCAAACATAGCACCCGGAAATCTTTGAGTGAATAATCCAAAATCTTCACCCCATTTGAATGGCCACTCCCTCATCTCAGAATCCAATGAATTCGCTGAAATAGCCTGACTTACATAGTCAACTGCTTTTGGATCATTTTTATTAGAATCAAACTCCTCTGTCCAACTTATGGAGGTAGAAATTTGGTGTTTTGCTGCTATGTCATCAATTCTATTCAAAATTCTTTCAGTCAACTCATTCATAACTTCACTACTCCACGTTCTCAACGTATAGTGAATCTCTCCATGTCCCGCTGACACACCATATGAAAGTTCACCCATATGTATGTAAATAGGCGTAGTAAGTGCAAAATCATCCCTTTCCAGATCTGGTTGACTTACCTCATCAAACATTGCAATTAGTTCTGAAATGGTTGCCGCAGGATTAATTCCTAATTCAGGTTCAGCAGCATGCGCTGTTTTTCCGTCAAGCTTCACAATGATACTCTTAACAGCTGGCGTGAAATTTCCTTCTTTATAAACAACCTTATTGAGTGGGTATCCGGGAAGGTTATGCAATGCAAAGACCAAATCAGGTTGAAATTCAAATTGCTCATCCACTAAAATGGCTTTTGCCCCTTCCCCATTTTCTTCAGCAGGCTGAAACATCAGTATGATCTTACCTCTTTCAATTGGGTTTTCATTAAAATGCTTAGCAACTCCACACATAATAGCGGTGTGCCCATCATGCCCACATTTGTGTGAAACACCATCATAAATCGACTGATGTTCAAATGAATTTATTTCCTGAATAGGAAGCGCATCATGATCAGATCTCAACATGATGGTCTTACCCTCGTTCCCAGAATCAAAGACAACAAATACGCCTGTACCTCCAATTTCCTTCCCCTCGATACCAAGCGTTTTCAAAAACGAAATAATTCTACCTTGAGTCTGAAATTCATTCCCTGATACTTCAGGATGCATATGAAGCTCTCTTCTAAAATCGATTAAATCATTTATCATGATCTTTTCCATCTCATTTCTAAATACTTATTCGTAAACCCAAGTTTTTCATATAGCTTTTTTGCCGGATTATCTGGCTCAACATGTAGTGCAATATCCCCTTCTGTTTCTTTAAAGGCCCTCTCCATGAGTTGCCTTCCAACGCCCTTTCCCCGGTATTCCGAATGCGTAGCAATGTATACGAGAATGTTTTCCGGGATATAGCCTTCCATGCCAGTCTTGTTAATTATTGTAGCTCCTACAATTGTATCTCCATCCCATGCAGAAAGAATTAATCCACCGGGATGTTTTCCTGCGTTCAAAGCGTATTCTATACACTTTCTAATGTCTTCTTTTGGGTCGCCAAACTCATCTAAAAACCGATGGAGAAAGCTTACTATTTCTTCTTTTTCGTATAGCCCCACCGTTTGTGCCGGAGCATATTTTTTAATTGCTATATCCATTTTTAACATTTTTAATTAATCCAAAGCTTATAAATACAATTAGTGCACATATAATTCCGTAAAGGTTGGGATCTAGTCCAAACCATTTAATATTTAGGAGCGTAAGACACGTTGTAACCAACCCGCCTGTGATCATAGCTGCAAAAGCACCAATCTTAGATGCCTTTTTCCAATAAAAAGCTCCCACAATAGGGACGAATAGCCCGGATACCATAAATGCATAGGAGAAAAGCATCGCTTCAAGCACGTTTTCAAGAAATAGGGCGATTACTAACGCTATAATCCCTAAAGTTAATGTAGCAGCTTGGGAGGCCTTTAAAGATTTTTTGTCCATTGCAGTACTTCCTTCATCCTTAAATCGTAAAATATCAGTAATAAAAGAACCCGAACAAGCCATCAGGCAGCTATCTGCTGTTGACATCACGGCTGAAAAGTAGGCAGCCAATACTAACCCCATCAATCCATGCGGGAGTACAGTTCGGAGTAAAAGAGGTAATCCTAATTCAGGGTCCATGGCCGTAAAAGCAGCAAAGCCGACAACTTCAAAAATCCCTTGTTCATAAGCTACCCTGCTAAATAATCCCAATATCACACCTAAAAAAGCCATCATTGGCCACTCGAATAGACCTGCAATAAACCAGGCTTTCTTGGCTTGTTTTTCACCTCTACTTGCAAATATTCGCTGATATAAGGTCATGCCAACAAACCAGATAGGAATGATTGTTACCGACCAATTAATCAAATCTTTCCATGTCAGATTTGACAGTGTTAGAAAATCATCATCAAGAGTCATATTGATAGCATCCCAGCCACCAATGGCATTATAGGCAAAAGGTATACCCGCAAATAATAAGCCCGCCATCAGAATGATCCACTGAAAGGTATCTGTGTAAATAACAGCCTTCAGGCCTCCTAATATGGTATATCCGATAGCCACAATGCCCATGACCAGCACAGCATGAGTAAAGGAAAAATCCACAAAAGTTCCGGAGGCAAGTTTAGCCCCAGCAATTATCTGAGAACTTGTAAATCCAAGGTATCCTATGGTAGTGATAAGTCCAGCCAGGATAGCTACCTGTTTCCCGTAGAAAAACTCAAATATCTGAGGGAGGGTAGTTAAACGTTTAATTCCCGGAAGGGCGTATACTTTAGGAATTAGTAACACAGCCGCCATCCATGCACCAATTAGTCCGGTGAAAAGCAGCCAGGAACCTGAGAGTCCCATGGTAAAGCCTAATCCTCCCAAACCAATGGAAAAGCCTCCTCCAACATCTGTAGCTACTACAGATAACCCAATGTGCCAACTGGAGATGTTTCGACCTGCTACATAGTAATCATCACTGGTTTTATTTTTACGATAGAAATGGAGTCCTACGAGAAAAACCAAAACGACGTAAATAGCAAATATTGCTATATCAAAAATCACAGAACACTCCTTTCTTTTAGGAGATGTGGAAATAGCTCAACGGTGACTTTTTTGGTTCTTAGAAAGAAGATAACTTCTTGTCGATTTTTGGTTTTTTAAAGAAGAGCAAAGGTAAAACATCGACCACCCTCATAAAAGTTTTATTGGGATAATCGCATATTACCTAAATAGTTGTGAGATTTAAAGGATGAAGTTTCGGTTATTTATCCTTCTAGGTTCTTTAGCAACATTTTCGTGTGCACCACTAAGCAAAAGTCAATTGAAGATGTCTCACAATTACTTTGAAGCAATTACCAATCACCCAAGGTATTTTCAACAATTAAATGTCCGTGTTGCAGACCTGAATCTGGAAGCTAAAAATCTGGAGAGCTCACTCCATAGCTCAGATTCATTGCGAATTGCCACCATAATTTCCTCTATAAATGAATATGAGGCGTCCATGCAAATACCTGACAGTATCCTCGTGTATGCAAAGTTTATAGACAAATACATCCAAAATTATTATCTCTTGATTCCCAATGGCTTTAGTATTTATCGTGCACTAAAAGGAACCACTGAAACTATCAGTGGAATATTTGGACTTGGGGGGTTGGTTAGTGGGATATTGCCAAGCAACATTAACGGACTAAATCCTACCAAAAAGCGAAAAATACAAGCACATATACTTTCTTCTGAGCAGGAGTTAATTATTGCCTTAATAGCACTTAAGGAGTATATGAATACCTCCTACCTGCCCAGACTTAATGAGATAGATAAGAAATCAATTGCTGATTTTGAAGTGTTGCTGGCGAGTATTAATCAAAAAACACCACCACTTGAATATTATACTAAACATAACAGGATGTTGACGGAATTTTATCAAAGGCTTTATCATACCAAGAATCTGGTCAGACACCTGTCGAAATCGATCGACACTTTTATGGCCGTTGAAAAAGAGATCACCAAAAGCTTTCAGGAAAAAGAAAAGGTTGATATGGAGAGGACTCGAATGAACGAACTGATCAATGACATGCAAAAAATCAAATTTATTATCATTGACCTGAATGAAAGAAAAATGGAAAATTAAAGAGTTCACCATCATAAGTGAACTCTTTATGTTCTGTCAAAAGCTACAGAAAATCAACCTTGCCGCTACCCAAATTATAAAAAGCTGTCACAATTTTCAGTTTACCTTCGTCAACAGCTACTTTAATAATCGAAGACCTATCGTACAGGTCCTTCGCGGAAAGTTCAGCATTCTTTTTTACAACTACATTTACGTCAGTGCTTCCAGCCTGGGCTTTTGCCGGCGCTATTTGTGCCAGTAAGTGATTCAGGTTATACCCATTATCGCCCCCTGCTAAAGCTGCTCCAACTGCGCCACAGCTCTCATGCCCCATCACTACAATAACACCTGTCCCTAAATGAGCAACCGCATATTCAATACTAGCTATAGTATCTGTATTTGCTATATTTCCTGCCACGCGAAGGACAAAAAGTTCACCCAAACCAGTGTCAAAAGCTACTTCAGGTACCACTCTGCTATCCGCACAGCTTAGAACAATGGCCCATGGTGCCTGGCCTCCTACCAGCTCAGACCTTCTCTTATCATCCTGAAGGTTTCCATTTAAATTGTTTGAGGCAAAACGCTCATTTCCCTCTTTTAATCGCTTTAATACTTCGTCTTGGTTCATATGCTAAAATTATTTAATAACCGTTAATGTAAAATAATATAACTATTTCAATAAAATTCGTTCTATTTGCATCAGGATTCATCACTAATTATTAATCTTCTCATAATAAAAACGTTGGATCCGAACCGCTTCGGCCCAACGAAGCGGTTCTTTTTTTACCTTAGTTTTCTTTCCCAAGACAGACCCCTTCGTTCATTTTCTATTCTTTTAATCACTGAATCATCTTCGAAAAAAGCATTTCTGGGACCCTTTGAGGTGAAATGCCAATTCCCACAGTCTATGCACTGATAAACATTGACAGGTCCCTGACCACCCTTGTAATCATTTATAATATGATGTTGAATCAAGGCTTCTACCGCTAATGCCTCATCAGAAAAGCACCTTTTACCTGTTACACAACTATTTTTCAATGCTTAATCCTTTTGCGCTCCAATCATTAAATCCACCACCATAATCGTATACCCGGACAAAACCAGCTTCTATTAACTTCTTCGCAGCATTTGAGCTCCTACGACCACTCGCGCAATGTATCACAATAGCTTCATTTTGATTATGCTTTCTCATTTGATCTATAAAGTCTTTATCAAAATAATTGACGTGAATTACATTGGGTATATGACCACTTTTGTACTCGTCGGGCGTTCTTATATCGAAGACAAGAACTCCCTCCTGTTGCAATTCGAGCAACTTTTCGGCGGTAATAACTTCCACAGCTGCTTGGTCTACAGAAGCACAACTCGCAATAATCAATAAAAAATATATTCCTCGTATCATCGTATTATAGGTATAAGTTGTATAAACAGTCATTCAAAAATCAGGCTTTATACGTAGAAAGTATATATGATTTGCTATTTAACTTAGCATTTGATAATTAATTTGGTTCGAAATTTGATAAACCAGCTATATAAACATAGATAATGAAAACTATTTTAGCTAGTGCAATATTTATCTTTCCATTGCTGCTGTGGTCGCAGGAGGAACGGTTAGATGAAAAAGTAGATCAAATCACCTACGATTGGGATCTTGAAGCGGACAAGCTTTCGACCTATGCGGGATTGCAACAACTATGCTCCGATACAGAATATCGTTCAAAAATTTTAATGCTTCTGGATCAAATCCACCATTATGATACAGTGCTGTATGGTGTGCTTATAAAGTTGTCTAGAACCTCAACTGATAAAGAGGTGAAGAAAACACTAAAAGACATAAAGAAGTTTGAAGAAGAATACGACACAAAAAGCTTTGTTCACTTCATGAATGAAGAATGTAAGGCGATGCGTGAAATCGAAAAAGATTCGGAAGCTACCGCAAATGATGTAGGAATTAACTCTTATTCTGGACAAGTCTATCTTTTAGAGACAGAGCTTTATAAGTACGTTAAACATGTAACGGCCAGAGTAGACAAGATTCGGGTACATGTTCATCACCTAAGTAAGCATTACAATTAAGCTAGCTTATCAGCAAAGATCTTCTTTAACTTTGCAACCTTTGGTGCTACAACAAACGCACAATAAGGCTGACTACTATTCTGATTATAATAATCATCGTGATCAACCTCAGCTGGATAAAAAGTTTCTAAAGGACTTATTTCGGTAACGATTGGATCGTTCCATATATCGGAGGTATCCAACTTATGCTTGTAGGCCTCAGCTAACTCCTTTTGTTCTTCGTTGTGATAAAAAACAACAGATCGGTATTGTGATCCAACATCATTCCCTTGTCTATTGAGTGTGGTTGGATCATGCGTTTTCCAAAATACCTCTAGCAGGTCTTTATATGAGATAATTTCTGGATCGAATTCCAACTGAATGACTTCTGCATGGCCGGATTGGCCGGAGCAAACCTCCCTGTAGGTTGGATTATTACTTTCTCCACCTGAATATCCGGACTTTACATTATAAACACCTTTGAGCCGCTGAAACATAGCCTCAGTGCACCAAAAACAACCCGATCCAAATGTCGCTTTCTCCATATTAATCACTAATTAAGTCGGCAAATCTAACTTCTAATGAAATCATTTAGTTCCTTCACTCATTCACAAAGTTTCAATTATTAATTTCGTCAATCTAATCATCAAAAATGGAGTATTATATAATCATTGCAGCCTCACTGATAATCATACTTTCTTATCTATTTAACCGTTTTTCGGAAAAATCAAATATTCCTTCTGTTTTACTCTTGATTTTACTCGGTATAGTTGGTCGTGAATTAATTGGATTATTTGGAATTGAGAAAGAACGGATACTCGAAATATTTACCCGTATTCGGATTTTGGAGGTCCTTGGTACACTAGGGCTAATTCTGATCGTACTGGAAGCTGCTTTAGAGCTCAAGATTGCGAAAGATAAGCTAAAGCTAATTTCAAAATCTTTCTTTATAGCCCTTTCAGGCTTGTTACTCTGCATGTTTTCAATTGCTGGTATCCTTTCTCTATCATTTGATAACATGGATTGGTTTACCGCACTTATTTATGCAACTCCCTTATCAATATTGAGCAGTGCTATAGTAATACCCTCTGTTGTTAACCTAAATGAAAAGGATGAAGAATTTCATATTTATGAAAGTACATTTTCCGACATTCTAGGGATTATGATTTTCTACTTTTTAGTGCAGTTGGGGAATGCAAGCAGCAATATAGTGGCCTTAGGAGACTTCTCATTTGGTCTGGCCGTAACTATCCTGTTATCTGTGATCCTCTCTTATATACTCATTTATGTATTTCAGAATTTAGAAACTAAGGTGAAGTTATTTCTGATGATTGGAGTGCTTTTTCTGCTCTTCAGTATCGGTAAGTTGATGCACTTATCCTCACTGCTAATCATTCTGGTATTTGGGTTGATATTAAATAACTATAAGTTGTTTTTTGTAGGTAGACTGAAGAAGTATTTGCGTCCATTAGCAATAGAAAACATTCGGGAAACTTTTTTAATGATTACAATCGAATCTGCATTCGTTGTAAGAACCTTCTTTTTCGTCATTTTTGGTTTTTCAATTGCATTGACAGCTTTGTTGGATATTAAGGTAGCGATTGTCAGTGCTATTATCCTGATTATTATATATATCACACGATTCCTTTCATTCTTACCTTATAAGCATAAAAATCTTAAAAGAGCGATTGCAATTGCTCCACGAGGGCTTATCACCTTGCTTCTATTTTATTCGATTCCTGAGGAATATTTCTTCGAGGACTTTAAATCAGGTATCTTATTGTTCATTATCATAGTGACTAGTCTTATTATGACCTCCGGTTTACTCAAGAAGGATGTAAAAAATGAAGAAGAAATTTCGGAAGTTGAATAACTTAGCTTTAGAAGCCTATAAGAAATATGAATGAAAAAGCTTAATGAACTTGCTAAAAAAGGTAGAATAAACGAAAACGCAAGTATTCGTGACTCTCACTCTACGATCATTAACGCTGATCTTGAAAAAGTATGGGATATCCTAATCAAGATTGAAGATTGGCCATCCTGGAATCCTGATATTAAAAAAGTCACATTGGAAGGTGAAGTAGCTGAAGGCACGATTTTCAAATGGACCCAGGGCAGAACCCATGGTGTATCTCAAATCCAGGCATTAACCAAACCTTCTACCCTTTCATGGACCAGTAAAGCCAAAATGGTGAAAAGAATCTATGTTTGGAATCTGGAGGCCGATGAAGGACAGACTATTGCTACACTAAGTGCCTCTTTCCAGGGTACTATGGTCATATTAGCTCAGAATCATCAAAAGGTGTATGATGAGCTTCTTGGATGGTTGGAGCGGCTTAAGAATTTGGCAGAAGAGTAGAACCTACTCTCCTGATTTAGGTTTTGTTAATTCCCTTAACTGCTGTTGAACAATTTGGAACCCTGGATGCATTCCTAGTACCTCTAAATATTTGGCTTTTGCTCCTTCCACATCACCTTTATCCTGAATGATCATTGCTTTCACTCGATGAGCTGCCACCTTTAGCGGTACATCTTGTCCATTACCATCTGCTGTAGGAAATCGAATAGTAATACTCTCAGATTGAGGATCCTCAATGATTATATCCAATGAAGTCCCCGCTTCAGCATATCTTTTCAATTCAAATTGAAGAAACGATACCTTGTAAAGTGTATTAATATCTCCATTCGCCAGGTAAAGCTTTTCGTAATTATTCAAAGCTCTGTCTTTTGCTCCAAGCTTATCAAAACCTGTAGCAGCTATTTCCATTGCGAATTGATTTTGAGGGTCTAATTGGAGCGCTTGTTGAGCTACCAGTGCAGCAGAAGCATTTTGATTGTATTGCAGATATAAAATGGCAAGAGAATCGTAAAGAGCAACATTTCCCGGATTTTCTGACAATAAATTGTAAAGTGCTGTTCTCGCGACTACAGGATCACTAAACATTTTTGCAGTGTTATAAATGAAAGCTTGCTTTCTTAGTTCCCACGGAATAGAATCGCCAGGTGCTTTTTCTAAACTTTGGGCGTTCAACAAACCTGATCCAATGATGAATACACCAAAAAATATTTTTTTCATAGTTATAAGATTAGCCAATAGGCGTGCAAACATAGTTATTTGTCTTTAGAGGCGGAAAGGTATTTTTCTCTTGGTGTTAAACCATGTTTTTTACCAATTTTTAACATAAAAATGAAGGCTTCTTTTTCTTCATTTTTGATGCTTCCATTGAGAATCGCCTCTTTTATTTCATTTTTTATGTCACCAATCAGTTTTGATGGTTTAATATCAAACGCTTCAATTATTTGTTCTCCTGAAACGGGTGGATTAAAGTTCATGACTTTATCCCGCTCCTCTACCTCGCGGATCTTTTTCTCAACTTTCTTAAAATTGGCTTGATATTTCTTAACTCTTTCAGGGTTTTTAGAGGTTACATCTGCTTTACAAAGTGTCATCAGGTCATTGACATCCTCCCCGGCCTCAAATACCATTCGCCGAATCGCAGAATCAGTTACCCGGTCATTAACCAAAGCTATAGGCCTTAAATGTAGCTTAACTAGCTTTTGTACGTATCGCATCCGATCATCAAGTGGGAGTTTCATACGCTTGAATATTTTGGGAACCCATTTTGCCCCAAGATCCTCATGACCATGAAAGGTCCATCCTACCTTTTCATTAAAGCGTTGTGTAGCAGGTTTTGCTATGTCATGCAATATAGCAGACCATCTCAACCATAGGTTATCTGTCATACCACAGATATTGTCAAGTACTTGAAGTGTATGAAAAAAATTATCCTTATGACCCTTTCCGTTAATCTTTTCTACTCCATGCAGGTCTACCATCTCCGGAAAAATCAACTTCAACAATCCTGAATGGAACAGTAGTTGAAAGCCATAGGAGGGTTTATCTGCCAGAATGATTTTATTGAGTTCTTCGCTTATTCGCTCCTGAGAGATGATCTTAATACGATCTACATGATCAATAATGCCCTGAAAAGTATCGGGCTCAACATCAAAATGAAGCTGGGTTGCAAACCGAATAGCTCTCAACATGCGTAACGGGTCATCCGAAAAAGTAATTCCTGGCTCTAAAGGGGTACGAATAATCATATTGCGCAAATCTTCAGAACCATTAAACGGATCAAGCAACTCACCGTAAGATTCTTCACTTAAGCTGATCGCCATCGCATTAATCGTAAAATCACGTCTATTTTGGTCATCCGCTAAAGTTCCATTTTCCACTGTTGGATTCCTGGATTCTTCTCGATATGATTCCTTTCTGGCCCCTACAAATTCATATTCATATCCATTAAAATGAATGGCAGCTGTGCCAAAGTTTTTGAAAACGGATAGTTTAGCTTCATTTCCTAACTGCTTAGCTACTTCTGTTGCGAGTTTTATCCCACTACCAACACAGACAAAATCGATATCTTTTGATGGACGCTTCAGAATCAAATCTCTCACATATCCACCTATCACGTAAGCAGGAAATCCAAGACTTTTACTGACAGCTGAAACTATCGAAAATATGGTGTTCGACTGAAGGTGTTCTTCGAATTGCTGGGACATTAGGCAAAGATATTAATTCAAATCAGCGTGCTGGCTTAAATTCACATCGTTAATAATAATATCTAACTTTTCAATGCCGTCCTGAGTTAAAAACCCTTTATAGAGACTGATTAGTTGCTTTCGCAATATATCACTAAGAGAGATGGCATTTTTTAATTCATTAGGCACATCCTTTTTTAGGTCCATAAAAAGGTAGGGGCTCAGCATATTCCAATAAGTCATCAATGAACTGCCTATTTCAGTACCTGGCTTGAAATAGCCTTCAGCCTTCACTTGCTCCAAAAGTTTGTTGAAACGAATGAAAACCGCTCTTTTCATGTACTCATTTGCTGCATTTTTTGAGAGACTTCTTAACTGAGATAAGTCGTAAAAGGCTTTTATTGAAATATCGCTTATTCTATCGCAAATAACATATAAGTACCTGCCCATTTTATCAATTGCGGGCAAATCCATCTCAATTACTTCATCAACGGCTTTAGAAACTCCCGACATCTTCCAACTGAATGCTTCCTTAATCAGAGTTTCCTTTGATCTGAAATGAAAATAGATTGTTTTTTTACTGACTTTAGCATAAGATGCTATACGATCAACAGATGTATCCGCCAGACCATTTTTAGCGAACAGCTCTAGTGCATGTTGAATTATATATACTTTCTTATCCACAGTCCTTGTCATTAAGACTCGAAATTAGAGTGATGAATCAGACTTAGCAAAAAATCCTAGAGATTCTCCGTGAATGGAATAGATTTGTTTTTGATGAAAAAAGAGGAGGCAAAAATCAGGATAGAAAAGCTCACTGAGGAGCTCAATCACCACAATTACCTGTATTACCAGAAAAGTGAGCCAACTATATCAGACTTTGACTTTGATAATTTACTCAAAGAACTTGAAGGACTAGAAAAGCAATATCCAGAATTTAAATTAAGCCACTCTCCTACCACTCGGGTTGGAGGTGATATCACGAAGGATTTTGAGACAATTGTTCATACCTATCCCATGCTATCCTTGGGTAATACTTACTCGAAAGAGGAACTCACAGATTTTGATGGGAGGATTAAGAAAGGACTTGGAACCAATGATTATGAATATATCTGTGAGTTAAAATTTGATGGGGTGGCTATCAGTTTGAAGTACGAGAATGGCATCTTAGACAAAGCGATAACACGAGGTGATGGAACTAAGGGTGATGATATAACTGCAAATGTTAAGACAATAAGAACCATTCCGTTAAAAATTAATACGAAGAATTACCCGGCTTCTTTTGAAGTTCGAGGAGAGGTTTTTATGCCAAAAAAACAATTTTCCAAGCTTAACGAACAAGTAAGCATTGAAAATGAGCAAAGAGAAGCTGAGGGTAAAGCTCCACTTACTTTGTATGCAAACGCACGAAATACGACATCCGGCACGCTAAAAATGCAGGACTCAGCAATTGTTTCCAGCAGAAAACTAGATTGCTATTTGTACTCTTATCTGGATGACCTGAATACCTTTGGTACGCATGAAGAGTCCCTTCACTTTTTGGAGCAATCTGGGTTTAATGTATCTCAGACCTATCAAAAGTGTCAAACGATAGATGAGGTGTTTGATTACATAAATCTATGGGATCAAAAAAGACATGAATTAAGTGTTGAGACTGATGGGATTGTCATTAAAGTCAATAGCATCTCACAACAATCAGAGTTAGGTTTCACCGCCAAAAATCCCAGATGGGCTATCTCTTTCAAGTTTAAAGCAGAGTCTGCAATCACTACCTTAAATGATATTACGTATCAAGTTGGAAGAACCGGAGCAATAACACCTGTGGCCGAATTGGAGCCTGTATTGCTTGCTGGCACTACTGTTAAACGTGCATCCTTGCACAATGCCAATGAGATAGAAAGACTTGATGTCCGCATAGGTGATAGTGTTAACGTGGAGAAAGGCGGAGAAATAATCCCAAAAATTACCGGTGTAAATACGAATAGCCGGTCGAATGATGCTAAAAAGGTGATTTATATCTCTGAGTGTCCGGAGTGCAAAACAGCACTCATCCGTAAGGAAGGTGAAGCTCAACATTATTGTCCAAACAAGGAGACCTGCCCGCCACAGGTATTGGGAAGGATTGAGCACTTTATCAGCAGAAATGCCATGAATATTGAATCTCTCGGTCCACGGACGATAAAAGGGTTTCTAACCAAAGGTCTTATTAAAAATCTGGCTGATTTGTATCACCTTTCATTTGAAGACATCAATAATTTACAGTTTGAAGAAGTTGATGATACGTCCGGAGAAGTTACAAAACGATCAATCAAGGAAAAATCCGCTCATAACATTATTGAGTCCATTGAAAATTCAAAAAAAATTCCGTTTGAACGTGTTTTATTCGGACTTGGAATTCGATATGTTGGCAAGACCGTCGCTGAAAAATTAGCTCAACATTTTGTGACAATTGATCGTCTAAAGAGTGCGTCTTTTGAAGAAATAGTTGCTGTGCATGAAATCGGAGATCGGATAGCTGAGAGTGTTGTCGCCTATTTTAATGATCCGGAAAACATGAAAATGATTGAAGGACTCAAAAGTGCAGGATTATCGTTTGAAGTTGAAAAAAAAGAAGGAACGGGTGATGCCTTCAAAGGCCTTACATTCGTAGTTTCAGGTGTGTTTGAAACGTTTGGTAGAGACGAATTGAAGAATGTAATTAAGCAACAAGGGGGTAAGATTTCAAGCAGTATTTCATCAAAAACCAATTACCTTGTAGCCGGCGAAAACATGGGGCCGGCAAAGAAAGAAAAAGCTGATTCGTTGGGAATTACTATTTTGGACGAGTCATCATTTAGAGAACTTTTACAAAATGATTAAAAACCTATTCCTTAATTATAAAGGCAAGCCAACCATTGCCACTAAGGAAAATTGCACGTATGCTGAAGCTTCTTCAATCGGGATATTATATAATGTTGATGAATTTAACCCGGAATCGATTGGGAAACTCGAAGAGTTACTTACCACTGACGGGAAAGAAGTGGAGAAAATTGGCTTTGTTGAAAAGCCCACAGACGAAAAATTCATATTTCATAAAAAGGATATTTCAGGAACGGGTACAATTAGAAAAGCTAATCTTTCTAAATTCATCAACCGCTCATTTGATTTCCTGATTTCCCTGGACACATCAGAAAACATCAATTTTAAATATGTCCTTGCACTAAGTAAAGCCACTTGCAAAGTAGGGTTTGAAACTGATCAGTATTACGACTTGTTACAACTATCGTTAAAGATGGATGAAAGCAAGCCGAAAGCAATTGCAAATATCGTCCGATACCTTAAAATGATCCATTGATGAAGGAAGAATTAAAGGGCACAGGTGTTGCATTAGTAACGCCAATGAATGATGATTATACTACTGATTATCAATCACTTAAAAAGCTACTAAACCACATTAAAAATGGAAAGGCGGACTATGTTGTCGTGCAGGGCACCACTGGTGAATCACCGGTAATAAGTTGGTTAGAAAAGTTAAAAATTCTTCAATTTGTACTTGATCACTTCAATGGAAGCATGCCTGTAGTATTTGGACACGGGGGTAACGATACGTTTGATCTAATTGAGAAATCCAAAGATCTAAAAGCATTTAATCTTGCGGCAATATTATCCGCAAGCCCCTATTACAATAAACCTTCCCAAAAAGGAATAATTCGACACTATCAGCTGCTTGGTGATGCTTTCCCACATCCAATCATTTTGTATAATGTTCCGTCACGCACAGCTTCTAATATGGAAGCATCAACAACATTAGCATTGGCAAAACATCCCAATATCATTGCGATGAAGGAAGCTTCGGGGGATTTGCAACAATGTAAAAAAATAGCGAAGAATAAACCTGATGATTTCATGCTTCTCTCAGGAGACGATGCATTGGCTTATGATATTATCAAAATGGGTGGTGAAGGGGTTATTTCTGTTATTGGAAATATTATGCCTGGCGCTTTTACCAACATGGTAAACACCGCACTCAATCTAGATTTTCTGGGTGCTAAAAAAATGAATGAAGAGCTAAAGTCTGCCTACAATATGCTTTCTGAGGAAGGAAATCCGAGCTCTTTAAAAGCTGGATTAGAGGCATTAGGTCTTTGTAAAAGGACGGTAAAGCCACCTTTATTTGATGCTTCAGATTCGTTGGTAAAAAAGTGGAAGGAATACTTTGAATCAACGCCACCACGAAATATCTAACATTTACTCTCACCCAGAAGCAACCTTTTACCACATCTGATCATTAATAATGAAATGATAATGCATTAAGCATTGTCTTAGATTATTAAATGTCAGACTATGCGAAAAATACTATTCCTGATTGTTACGCTTTTTAGTACCATCTCTACCAACGCTCAAGAATCAAAAAGGATTGTGGGAAAGGTGATTGATGAAGTTAGTGGCAAACCACTTGCATTCGCACATGTTGGCATTTTCAACTCTAGCTATGGGACGATCACAAACATGAATGGAGATTTCAACCTCATCGTCCCAGCTAAGTACAATCAGGAAAAGCTCTCTGCCTCCTACCTTGGCTATGAGTTAAAATCAACTCTCGTATCATCGATAGACGCTGATAAAGACCTAATCATCGAACTTAAATCTACCGTTACTCAATTACCCGAATTGGTTATTCGCTCAGATGAAAAGTCAATTATAGAAGAAGCTATTGATGCCATCCCTAAAAATCATGATCAGCATGGAATGCAGTTAAGGGCTTTTTGGCGAGCAACGATTCGCGATGAAACAGAAAAGTATGTTCAAATGACAGAGTATGCATTTGATATGTTTCGACATGGATTGATTGGTGAGGAAGAGAATGCGATGAAGATTCTAAGAGGAAGAGTTGCTAGAGATACCTCCTTTTTTGCTGACATTGGAGGAATGCAGATAGGAGTAACTCCTCCGAGTTTATTTGTTAGCTCACTTTTGAAAGAACATCCACTATTAGATCAAAAAATCTTAAAAAAGCATTCTTACAAGATCATAGATGCAACCTCATACAATGGAAGAGCAGTATTTGTCGTAGGCTTTCAGCCAAAAAAGAAAGCAAAAGGAAAATTATTTGAAGGAAAAATCCTCCTGGATACGGAGACCCTGGCTTTCGTAAAAATTTCTTACAAAAAGCTAATAAGCCCAGAGAATCCTGAAAAAGTATTTAATAAACTTAGAATGGCTGCTATGGCCGTAGGTCTGGGTAAGAGTACAATGGACAAATACGAAAATGAACTCAATTACCAACTAATTGAGGGTAAATGGTACTTAAGCCACGCCAAATACGACATCAACTGGACGATGAGAAGAGCGAAACAAGGTATTACCAAACCTGTAACCTTTAAAGCGGACTTTGTAGTAACTGAAATAGAAAAAGAAAACATAGTTGTACCTCCTGAAGAGGAGTTAGCATCTAAATCTATTCTAGAGCGTCAGGTAACAGCAAATACCAATGAATTCTGGAAGGAGTACAATTACCTCAAAGCCGATAATAACTTTGAAGAATTGTTTCAGGAGATTTTAAATCGTTATTAAAACAAAAAAGGGAGCCAAATGGCTCCCTAATTTCTTTATCGGTTCGATTAATAATCGATTATCCTTTGTTCTTGATATCCTGAACTTCTAGTCTGATCTCTTGAGCAAGATTCTTCATGTCCTGCATACCTTTTCTAACTCTAGTACCGGCGGCATTATTGTTTTTATCGTAGAACTTTTCGAAATCAGCTTCAAGTGATTCAACCATTGATTTTAGTTGTTCAAATCTTTTCATGTTATAAGGTAATTAAGGTTATCGATAAATTTTAAAGTTGAGGCAATATAGCCCAAATTCGTTAATAAACAGATTTTTTAGCAGAAATATTAAGATTTTGCAATCATGGCTCCTTCCACTCCCGCTTCTCTGTAAACTCCACTATCCAGTTTTTTCTTAATAGCTTCAAAAGCATTTAATGTTTCCTCCACATCTTCCAGCGTATGCATGGCTGTCGGAATTATTCTTAAAATAAGCATCCCCTTTGGAATAACTGGATATGAAATCAGCGAACAGAATATATGATAGTTTTCACGTAAATCCACTACCATATTACATGCTTCCATCACATCGCCATTCATCACTACAGGTGTAACAGGAGAGTTTGTTGAACCTATATTGAAACCACGTTCTTTAAATCCATTTTGCAATGCATTTACGATGGTCCAAAGTTTTTCTCTGAGCTCTGGCATAGTTCTGAGCATTTCCAGTCGCTTCAAGGCTCCTACGACCAATGGCATTGGAAGAGATTTGGCAAAAATCTGAGACCTTACTTTATATCTTAAATGATCAATGATATTCTTTTCTCCTGCTATAAAAGCACCAATACTAGCCATAGATTTAGCAAATGTGGAGAAGTAGATATCAATCCCATCCTGGCAATTGTAATGCTCACCTGCACCAGCACCGGTTTTACCCATGGTCCCAAACCCGTGTGCATCATCTACCAGTAATCTGAAATTGTACTTGTCCTTTAACTCAACGATCTTATCGAGCTTGCCGGTGTTTCCACTCATCCCAAAGACCCCTTCGGTGATGACCAAAACACCACCACCTTGCTCATTCGCTAGTTTTACAGCTCTTTTCAGTTGTTTTTCACAACTTTCAATATCATTATGTGGGAACACAAATCGCTTTCCGATGTGCATTCTAAGCGCATCGATGATACAAGCATGACATTCTGCATCATATACCACTACGTCTTTTCTATCAACCAGTGCATCTATGACAGACATGATTCCCTGATAGCCGTAGTTTAGTAGCATACCGGCAGGTTTACTCACAAAATCAGCAAGCTCTTGCTCTAGCTGATCATGATAATCGGAATTACCAGTCATCATACGAGCACCCATGGGATATCCTAATCCCCACTTTTCAGTAGCCTCAGTATCCGCTTTTCTAATATCAGGATGATTAGCGAGTCCTAAATAGTTATTCAAGCTCCACGCTAATACCTCTTTCCCTTTGAACGTCATTCGTGGCTTTATTTCGCCTTCGAGTTTCGGAAAGAAATAGTAATTCAAATCCTGATCTAGAAAGGAGTATTGACCTAACGCTCCTTTGTCACTGAGTAATTTCTCAAATAAATCCATTTACTTGTGTTCTCCTTTTTTCAAACAAGTTGCAAATTTAGCAGAATACGCATATAATGAATGTAGCCTTTTGAATAAACTTGCGCTAACGATTGAATTATGTCTATAAAGAAAATATTAGTAGCCAATAGAGGTGAAATTGCCATTCGAGTAATGAGGTCAGCCAAAGAGCTGGGAATCAAGACCGTAGCTGTCTATAGTGATGCCGACAAATTACTTCCGCATGCATCATACGCTGATGAGGCAGTAAATATCGGCCCAGCAGCAGCTTCTGAGTCCTACCTCGTTCAGGATAAAATAATTGAAGCATGTAAACAAACGGGTGCTGATGCAATTCATCCGGGATACGGATTTCTATCCGAGAATGCCTCTTTTGCGGAAAGAGTGGAAAAAGAAGGACTCATTTTTATAGGACCATCTCCGGAAGCCATCCGTATCATGGGGGATAAACTGACATCAAAACAGACGGTTCAAAAGTTTAATGTTCCACTCGTCCCTGGAATGGATGAACCAATAAATGATGTTGAAAAAGCGAAGAAGGTCGCTAATGAAATTGGATATCCGGTCATGATAAAAGCAAGCGCTGGAGGTGGAGGTAAAGGGATGCGGATTGTGAATGATCCCAAAGATTTTGAAGAACAAATGGATCGAGCGATGAGCGAAGCACGGAATTCATTCGGTAATGATGAAGTATTTATTGAAAAATTCATCTCCTCTCCCAAGCACATTGAAGTTCAGGTACTGGGTGATCAACATGGGAATATCATTCATCTCTTTGAACGTGAATGCAGTATCCAACGTAGGCATCAAAAAGTAATTGAAGAGGCGCCTTCTGCCCTGCTAACAGAGGAACGACGAAAGCAAATAGGTGAAGCCGCTGTAAATGTGGCAAAATCATGCAGCTACTTTGGAGCTGGTACTGTCGAATTTATTGCTGATGAAAACCTGGACTTCTACTTTTTGGAAATGAATACCCGCTTGCAAGTGGAACATCCGGTAACTGAATTAATTACGGGTGTTGACCTTGTCAAAGAGCAAATCAAAATAGCGAACGGGGAAAAAATCGGCTTTTCACAAAATGACTTATCGATAAATGGACATAGCCTGGAGGTAAGAGTATATGCTGAAGATCCGGAAAACAACTTCCTCCCTGACACAGGTAAGCTTAAGACATACATACGTCCACAAGGGGCAGGTGTTCGTGTTGATGATGGGTATGAGCAAGGACACGAGGTGTCAATATATTATGATCCCATGATTGCCAAATTGATAACATATGGCAAAGACCGAACGGAGGCTATTGACAGAATGCGAAGAGCAATAGCTGAATATCAAATCACCGGAGTAAAAACAACACTTCCTTTTTGTGATTTTGTGCTTACCCATAAAGAGTTTGTTGACGGATCATTCACCACCAAATTTGTTGAGTCTCATTACGATCCTGAAGCATTAAAGAAGATACCTGACGATGAAATAGCTGGAATAGCGGCTCTAATCGCTCATGAATTAAAGAACTCATCTGCCAAGCAAGTGTCGGCTTCATCAAATGGTAGCGAATCTAAAAGTAAGTGGAAAGAAAGGATGCGAGATTAAATGGCAGAAATAAAACCGCTGAGAGCCTGGAGGTATAATTCGCAACTCATTGAAAACATCGATGGATTGGTATCGCCATTATTTGATGTTGTATCGGAAAGCCAACGAGAGGCTCTTTACAGTGAAGAATTTAATAGTATCCACTTATCAGTTCCATTGGAAGACGACTCTGGTTTCCACGCCTCAAAAAGGTTAGACCAGTGGAAAAGCGATGGTGTCATCAAGCAGGATGACCTTCCTGCTATCTATGTCTATTATCAATATTTCACGTTACCAGGCTCAGATCGTGAGCACATTCGAAAAGGATTCATCGCAAATCTGCGTGTTTATGACTGGCACGAAAAAGTGTTATTGAGGCATGAGAATACTATGCCATTCTCAGTTAATGATCGAATGGAGATTCTTGATAAGACACAATTAAATGTGAGCCCTACACATGGACTCTATACAGACACCTCACATGAGATAGAAGAATATCTCGATGAAGCGATTTTGGATCCTCTGTATGAAACAGAAGATTATCAGGGTGTTCGCGACGTGTTTAGTGTTATCCATGATGTGAAGGTGATCCGAAGAATCATGGATATCATCAAAGACAAGCAGATTATTTTAGCTGACGGACATCACAGGTACGAAGGATCTTTGCTTTATCAAAAAGAACGAGCACAAAACAACCCAAACCATACCGGTAAAGAAGGTTATAATTATCATCTCATGTATTTCACCAATACTGAGTCTGATGATTTGAGGATATTACCTACACATAGAATGGTCAATGGGATCGAAAAATTTTCCAAGACAGAACTGCTTGAAAAGCTTGATAAATATTTCTTCATCAAACCCATTGCTGAAGCAATGGACGTAAATGAGGTGATACTAGGAAAGCAATGGGCCTTTGGACTGCTTATAGAAAATGAAGCTTATAAGATTCGATTGAAACCCGAAATGATAGATTTCTTAGACTGGGATTTTCCACGTACAATCAAAGAGCTGGACCTGACTGTGATGCACTACTTTGTATTCGAAAAATGCCTAGGAATACCAGGTAAAGAGCAAAGAGGAAGTAAAAATCTTACGTTCGAGCGAAATTTTACAAAGTGTTTAACAGCTGTGATAAAAAATGAAGCACAGTGTGCCATTATAACCAAAGACATCTCGATTGATACTGTAAAAGAAGTGTGCTATAGCGGCTACACGCTACCTCAAAAAAGTACGTATTTCTACCCTAAAGTGATCTGTGGTTTTTTATTTGGGTCTATAAAAGAAGATGAATTCAATTCCTTTTTTGATGAAGCATTTCAATGATCTGATTCTAGCATCTAAATCACCAAGGCGTAAGCAACTATTAGCTGCCGCAGGTTTCCAATTTGAGGTAAAAACTATTGAATTTGAGGAGAACTTTCCTGCTGATATGGCATCTACAGAAGTGGCTGAATATTTAGCTGTTGAAAAGAATAAAGCTCATAGAGAAGCATTCAAAACCGGCACAATCCTGACCTCAGATACTGTGGTTATTTTCAATGATCGCATTTTAGGAAAACCTAATAACGCAGCAGAGGCATTTGATGTACTAAAAACACTTAGCGGTAAAATACATCTGGTGATGTCAGGAGTATGCATAAGCAATTCAGAAAAACAAGTTGCTTTCTCAAGCACAACAGAAGTTAAATTCAAGGATTTGACAGAAGATGAAATCAGCCATTATATCGAGATAGCTTCTCCCATGGACAAAGCGGGCAGTTATGGCATCCAGGAATGGATAGGCATGATAGGTGTAGAGTGGATTAAAGGATCATTTTATAACGTCGTTGGTTTGCCTGTTGACAAGGTATACCAAGCCCTTTCTGCTTTTTAATATTGATTTTCATCAATTATTTCAGGCACCCCGTTTCCATTAATATCGGACCATCCAAAAAGTGACGGTTCGGTAATAAATCCCCCATTATTATCATAAGGGTCAGTCCATTCATGCTCCCACCCCCACACATGCCCAATTTCATGATGATAGGCTGCATAGGCTATGCCATTTAATCTTTCTACCGATAAATCAGTGTCCTCATAAAACCATCCCACTTTCGCAAAAGCAGATTCCCAGGAACCCACTCCACCATTTGGATTGTTTATGTCCAAATCCAGTAAAAGCAGGATATCATAAGTCGCAATATCGATTTGATTATTCGCTGCAAACAACTTAAAATCCTCAATTGAATTTCTGTTGGGATCCCAGGCTGGAAAATCATTCTGACTGACGTAATAATTATCATTTTTGAATGAGACCAATGAATTTTCAAGTCCATTTTGTTGGGCTAAAGTTGCGTGCTGTTCATTGATCGCCGTTTGAGCAGACTCCCATTCCCTAATGAAGAAATCCAAATTTTGCTCAAAAAGTGATGGAAGTCTTACAATGCACAAAACACGCTGTTGGCCTTTTGGAAATAATGGGGTGATTCGATTGGTTAGGATTTGTCCTGAATTAGTTAAGTAGATTCTGTATCTGGTACCATTGAGGTAAATAACACTAACGTAATGAGAATTGAATTCATTAAATACAACCGGCACTTGCTGTACTTCCAAACCAAATCTGTTTCGAAACTCGGAAGCAATTGATTCTTGGGTTGGTGGAAATACCAGCCCATCATCTTTTTCACAAGAAATAAGAAATGATAGTAAAATGAATACGACGAAGCATCTCATAAGAGTGCAATCGAATTTATTCAACTAAAGGTTTCAGTTTGTTAAATCAGATTTTTATGAACTGTTTAAGTCTTAACTTGTTGCTTATCATATGGAGACAGTCATATTCCAAGGTGTTGAAGAAGAACGTACAAGGAAAATATTTCTGGAGACGCTCAATCAGTTCGATGATTTAAAAAAATACAAACTCATTCTCAGGCAAAAGAAAATTAAGGGCACCACCATGCAGGCACAACCTGTTATTTCAATTGCGAATCTCTTGGGCGGACCTGATACTTACAAGATTAAATTAGCCAGATACGTACGAAACAGTGAATCTATTAAGATATCAAACCTTCCAGAAAACGTACTTAAAGGGTGGTTTGCACATGAATTGGGTCATGTGGTGGATTATGCCCCTCATTCTACATTCCAAATGATAACCTATGGCTTGAAATATCTCTTTTCAGATTCATTTAAAAAAGCTGTTGAGCATAGAGCAGATGAAATAGCGATAGATGCTGGTTTTCATCAAGAGATTCTCGCAACAAAGGAATTCGTTTTTAATCATGATTTAATAGATGAACCTTATAAGGATCAAATGAGAAAATACTATATGTCAATCGAGGCGGTTGAAATGTGTGTGAAAGAAAAATCACTGATGCAACCTACTTCTCAAGAGATATAATTCATTAGCTTTTTCATCTTTTTCTCTCCCATTACCTTAGGCGTTTTTACCTGACCACCTTTCTTCTTATTCCTATCGAGATAGCTATGATACTGCTCTTTACTGATTTTCTTGACTGAAATACCTTTGAGTGCTTTACTTCGTGCTACTCCGTAGTTTTTATTTGCATTCTTTAACGCCTTATCCAGTTTTTCCTGAAAAGACGAAGTATCAAAATCACTTTCTGAAACGACCACCCATTGGTGAATGTATTCTTCATCTTCATTCTTTATAGCTCCTACACAATATTCATTTACGCTGACATCCATAGCTTTTGAAACTTCGAGTATTGCAGCATCCATTTTTTCCTCCGAAAGCTGTGAGCCAACGACATTTAGGAAGAATTTCGTTCGGCCGGTAATTTTAATCTCATGAGGATCTAAGCTTGTAAACTTAATGGTATCGCCAATGATGTACCTCCAGGCCCCAGCACAGGTACTGATCACCAGGACATAATCCTGATTGGACTCCACTTCACCAATTCCTAGAGACACAGGATTCTCCAGAAGCTGGCCCGTCTCATCCACCCCACGTTCGTCGAATGGAATAAACTCATAGTAATAGCCATGAGATAGTGCAAGTCTCATATCCATACTTCCCGGATTAGAAGTGTAGGAAAAAAAGCCTTCAGAAGCCAGGTAAGTATCCATGATGGTTAATGGCTTTCCGCTTATTGCTTCAAAATCTTTTCTATAAGTCTCAAATGCAACCCCACCACTTGCGTAAACAGTCAAATTCGGCCATATCTCATGAATGTTTTTCAAACCGTGACCTTTGACGACTTCCTGCAGCATTAGCAATACCCAAGATGGAATTCCTGCAATGGCTCCTATATTCCAGTTCGGTGCTTCCTCTACTATTCTTGCTACTCGTTCATCCCAGTTTGAAATACTAGCGATTTCCTTTCCTGGGCGATAAAACAAGTCATACCAATCTGGAAAGTTGCTTACATTAATCCCACTAATTTCTCCCTCCAAATGTCCATAATCATGTTTTGATAAATTGGCACTGCTGCTTAGCATAAGAATCTCACTTTCGAATAACTCGTCCGGGAAATCATAGTTTGGGAGTTCCTTTACCAAGGAAGTTCCTACGTCCCTCATGCTTTGCAAAAAATCATCGGTAATAGGAATTCGCTTACTGGATTTACCGGTAGTGCCACTACTTAGGGCAAAAAATGAAGGTTTACCCGGCCAGGTAATGTCTGGTGTATTTTGCTGCTGATGCCACCATCTATCATGAATCTGCTTGTAATTATGGATTGGAACCCGTTGTTTGTACTCTTTTACCAACTCATCTGTTTCAAGCAAGCCTCTAAAATCATAGAATTTTCCAAAAGAAGTGTCTTTAGCTTTTTCAAGGAGAGATTTTAGCTGATTTTCCTGTTGTTTTTCTGGAGTTGATAATTCAAATTGAATTTTCTGATTTAATTCAATTCCTTTCTTAATGAGAGTGCCTAGTAGGGACATATTTAATTAGGTTTAATGTAAGTAACCTGATTTGAAATGATTTGTTCTTTTTAAAATGAGATTCATTGTAGATGAAAACCTTCCTCCCGAACTGGCAATTGATTTAAGAGAAAATGGAATCACTGCCCACCACGTTAATGAGATGAAATCAAATCAAAAACAACGAATCACGGACGACCAGCTGCGTCGATTGACTATTCGCAAAGGATACGTGATCATTACCAAAGATGATGATTTCGTTAAAAGCTACGTTAGCCGAAAAATTCCTGAACAGATGGTCTTTATTTATGGTCTTGAAAAAAAGGAATCACTTCTTAAACGAATGAAAGAAGTGATTCCTCAGTTATTGAATCTTTTGACAATACATGACTTTATCGAAATCAAGGAAGATGAGATGAAATTTCCTTTCTCCGGTTAGAATTCTACAATTACGAACTCGGTTCTCCTATTTTTTGCTCTTCCCTCTATTGTATTATTATCAGCGATTGGCACGGTCTCTCCATACCCTTTGGCAATGAGTCGTCCACGCTCAATCCCAGCCAAGACCATATATTCCACAACAGATTGCGCTCTTTTTTGTGAAAGACTGAGGTTGTTAGCATCTGCACCTTGACTATCAGTATGACCCCCTACCTCGATTTTCATCGTTTTATTGTTCTTCATAAGCGTTACAGCCTTGTTTAGCTCCACATAGGAAATAGGCTTTAGTTCTGCCTTCCCAACTTCAAAGAAGATGTTATTCAATACCACTTTTGTTCCCTTCTTAATTGGCTCTAGTGGAATGTCATTCATTATTTCAACATATGTGGTGTCTTTTGGCAACTCAAAGCTTTGAGAATAGAAAAAGAATCCCTTAGCATTTGCAGACACACTGTAATCACGACCCGCAGGTAAAACTACCAGGTATTCACCCGTAGCTTCATTACTCTTATTCGTTGCGATTAATTCGCCCGTATTAAGGTCTTCCACCAAAACCAGAGCACTTAGTGGTTGCTTATCTTCCGAGTTGGAGACGATACCTTGAACAATAATTGTTGGCTTTGGCTTGAGCTCATCGGGTAATTCAGCTTTGAAAATATCAAAGTTGTTTTCATCCAATCTTGAAGATGCCAAATAAGCATTTCCGGATGCCGAAATACTGAAATTTGTATCATTCCCTTCGGAGTTTATTGGCTTCCCTAAATTCTTGGGAGTAGACCATTTTCCGTTCTCAAAAACGGTATAAAAAACATCAGCTCCTCCCATTCCAGGGTGCCCGGTTGAAGAGAAATAGAGCGTTTTACCATCAGCTGCCAGGAATGGGCTATTCTCAGTAAGCGGGGTATTAACGATACTTCCCATATTTTGAGGGATTCCCCACAGTCCCAGGTGATTTTTCTCAACCATATAAAGGTCCGAATTTCCATAACCTCCAGGTCTGCGTGAAGTGAAAATGATTCGATTACCATCAGAATTGATGGTTGGCTGGCTGTCCCATTCCTCGTGGTTCACTACATTTCCCATGTTCTCAGGGTCACTCCATGTATTTCCATTCAACTGCGTAATGTAAAGATCGCAGCTACCAATCGCTCCATTCTCATCACATCGTACAAATACCATATTCTGACCATCTCCAGTAAACGCAGAGCCAAAATCATTGGCCATTGAATTAATCGGCTTAGGTAATAATTCCGGAGCACTCCATTGATCGCCTTCTAGTTTTGAATAATAGATATCCTCTCCAAAATCAAGTTCTGCACTGTTCTCGTCCTTAAAATCAAACCCTCCCTTTCGCACACTTGTAAAGTACAAACGAGTGCCTGTTGGATTAACTGATGGCATGTAATCACCTGAAATACTATTTACCGAGGCAATCGGCACAGGTTCAGAGGTGTTTGGAGACATGGCTCTCAATTCCTGGCTAATGTCAATGTAGTTTAACCGATTCATTGCCAGGTGAATAAGCTTTGCAGCTTTTGGGCTCTTTGGTGCTTTTTCTAGATATCGTTTGATGTAAATACGAGCACTTCTCAAATTATCTAGTTCGATATAAGCTCTTGCTATATCATAATAGATGCTAATGTTATAATCTGCATCTACCTTTTCAAGATTTCTGAATGCGTTAATGGTTTCCTCTGTTCTATTTAAGAAATCATACGTTTTACCCAAGTAAAACCATGCGTCTGCATATTGAGGATAGAGCTTAATAGCCTCCTGAAACTTATCAATAGCTGTTTCATACTTTTGAAACTTGATTGCTTGCATGCCTTGGTTGTAGGCGTCTCTATGTGCTTGAGAGAAACTCACAAGTGCACAAAGCATGAAAATGACTGAATAGCTGATTCTTTTAAATTGCATGGTTGTTATCGTTAAAAATTGGATGAAATTTAGAAAAATAATGATAGAAACAAGATTCTTTCGTTAATGATAAATAGTTTAACTACTTAAAAAAGTAACCTCAATGAAAAAGATATCCTCGTTAATCATAGTTGGAATATTCATTTGTAACACTACAACATTGGCTCAGGTTGGAAATATGTTTCCAAATATGGAAGCTGAAACACTTACGAATGAATTTGTAAATATCCCGGAAGACATTGGAGGCAAGTATACACTTATTGGAATTGCCTACTCGAAAAAGGCAGAAGACTACCTGAAGGGATGGTTTGAGCCAACTTACAATCAGTTTATCTATAAAAATCCCAACCCGGGACCCTTTGATTTTTCGTTTGACGTTTATACGTATTTCATCCCCATGTTTACGGGAGCAAAAAGACCAGCATATAAAAAGGTGATGAATAAGCTCAAAAAAACCATTGATAAACGGATGCAGGGAAATATCCTTTTCTATAAAGGAACACTTAATCAGTATAAAGACGCGCTTAAATTTGACGGAAAGGAACTACCTTATTTTTTTGTTTTAAACCCGGAAGGAAAAATAGTATATGCCACTTCTGGCAGGTATACCCGTGCTAAGATGCAGGAAATAACAGATGCGGTTGAAAGTGCAATGGAAATGGAATAGATAAAAAAGCCCAGCTTTAACAACTGGGCTTTGATTCTTATTGATTAAGAGGGTTCCCTTTGATGTCTAATACAATCGGGTCACCCATTCCTAGTTTACTTACTTCCTCATATTGTGTTTCGCCATCTCCTACCACCAAATAAATCATCTTATCCTCGTTCATATATTTTTTAATGAGGCGCTGGTAATCGCTCAACTTCATAGAGGTTAGCTCATCTTGCTCTTTTTCCATAAAATTTGGAGTCTTACCAAACTTGGTGATTTCATGGAGCATATTCAACTTGGCACCCAAACTCTCAAATGCCCTGGTATTTGCCTTCAATACTTTGGTTTTTGTTACCTCTACGTCTTCATCTGTGAAATTTTCTGCATAATTCGCTATCATTTCTTTCATGATTTCTAACGACGGTAATGTAGCGTTGGCTCTAACACTTGACGTAGCGGTGAAAGGAGCAACCGCTGTTCGTTGGGGTATGAAAGCATACGCTCCATAGGTATATCCTTTTTCAATTCGCAAGGTCTGAAATAATTGTCCGCTCGATCCTCCACCTAATTTTTCGTTAGCATATGTCAGTTCATTGTATTCTGGATTCATGCCTGAAATCGCCAATTTACCTATGTAAATAACGGATTGTTTTGCCCCAGGAAAATCAATGAAATAGATCTTTCCTCCATTTGCTGATTGAGGTGGATCATAAGCTACTATTTCTACATCCTTTGACTCCCACGCAAAACCTTCAAGTTGGTCCATTACATCTGATTTATCAATACTTCCTGCAACATGGAAGCTTGCTATTGAAGGTGAGAAGTTTGTATCGTAATAGTTTTTTAAATCAGCTAATGAGATATTTTCTGCCGTTTCCAATGTGCCAGTGGTTGAATACCCTAAAATATGGTTATCTCCATACAAGAGTTTGTTGTAAACAGTAGAAGCTATAGCTGTTGGGCTGGCTTCTCTTCCTTTCAAACGAGTAATTAATGATTGTTTCAACCTATCAAACTCCTTCTCATCCCATCTAGGCTCCAACAGAATTTCTTGAACGAGTTTAAATGTTTCTTCAAAATTTCTTGAAAGACATGATGCAGAAATGGTGATCTCTTCTGGTCCCGCATACATCCTGATTGATGCTCCAAGAAGACCAATTGCTTCTTCAAGCTCCGCAGGTGTTTTAGTCTGAGTACCTTCAGTCATTAGGTCAGATAACAAATCAGCTGTTCCTGATTTTTCAATCGGATCATGATAATGCCCACCCTTCAGCGTGATATCAAAATAGACCAATGGCAACTCCTTATTTTCAATGCCAAACACCTGCATCCCATTATCCAAATATGCATTCCAGACTTTAGGCGACTTTAACAATGGCAACTCTCCAAAATCAGGCTCTGATCTATCATATTTTGAAGGAGTTTTTTCGTACTCGGCCACCTCTCCTCTTGAAGTATTCTCAGATGCTACGTCTGAAACAATTTCTTCAATATAAACTTCTGCTTTTTCACTTCCCTCTACCGCCAGATCTAATTGTCCTGAAGGCACCACACTTGTCATCACATAGTTCTGATCTTTTATATACTTATTATAAACCCTCATCACATCCTCGGCTGTTACTGCCTGAGTCAGTTTGGCTGTTTTCGTTATGTAGCTGGGGTCTCCACCAAATTCATTGTCTGTTACTAGCTGAAAAGCTTTGTTTAAAACTGTGCTTATACCTTGATACAAATTTGTTTCCAACTCTGCTTTGATGCGTTGCAAATCTTTCTCATCGATTCCATTGGTTTCGAAGCGGTTTAATCCTTCTTCTACAGCAGACTTTACCTCGTCAAGGTCTTTACCCTCATTTGCTCGCACTCTGAAAACAAACTCACCTGCAACTTCATTAGAGCTTTGATAAGTTGAAGCATTAGGAGCAAGCTTATTTTCCTCAACAATTACCTGATACAGAGGGGCTTTTTTGCTTCCACTTAACAGTTGACCAAGTACGTTTAATGCATACATGTCTCCATGATAATCTTCGACTGTCGGGTAAACCATTCGCAGCTCTGGTAACTTTGCAAAGTTGTCTTCGAAATAGAGGGATTTAGTCTCTGAAAGTGTAACTGGCATTGGCTCAGGCTTTTCTACCTCCGGGCCTTTTCTTATTTCGCCAAACCATTGCTTCACTTTCTCTTTTGTTTCTTCAGGGTCAATATCTCCGGCAATTACTAATGTTGCATTACCAGCTCCATACCACTGTTCATAAAATTCCTTTACATCGTCTAATGTTGCGGCCTGAAGATCTGGTAGCGATCCAATCACCGTCCAACTGTATGGGTGGCCCTCTGGATACAAGTTTTTACGGATAATCTCATCGGTATATCCATAAGGAGCGTTATCCACTCGTTGACGCTTTTCGTTCTTCACTACCTGCTTCTCAGCTTCCAACGCATCTTCAGTGACCGTATTGATCATGTATCCGAATCTGTCTGAATCGATCCATAGAATTTTATCAAACGCATCTTTTGGTACTACTTCATAATAGATGGTACCGTCAGACCAGGTACCTCCGTTCCGACTTCCTCCCCATTCCGGTATCATTTTTCTATTTGCTCCTCTTGGAACGTTTTCAGAATCATTGAAAGACATGTGTTCGAAGAAATGTGCAAATCCAGTTCTGCCGGGTTTTTCACGGTTCGATCCCACATGCATAAGCGTGGCAACTGCTACTATTGGGTCTGAATGATCTTCATGGATTACTACCTCCAGACCATTATCCAAGGTAAATTTTTCATATGCTATGTTAAATTCTTTTTCTTCCATATTGTCCGGAGAGCCACAACTAAAAATCAATAGTGAGGCAAGAGATAGTGATAGAATGTGAGTGAGTTTCATGTTTCTTAATTTTTAGAGTTACAAGATGTTAGAATCTATTGGAAATGAAAAACATGTTTTGATAATCGGTAAAAAGCATTCTTACAAAAAAACCCGCCAAAAGCGGGTTTTCAATTAAAATTTCATTTTGTAATTAATCTTCGGGTTCATCTACCTTTTTGTCACCTTTCTTTGATTTAGGCTCTACATCTTCTCCGTCCTTTAGTCTCTTGGATACTGCTAAAAATGGACCGGAAATTACTTCTGTTCCCTCTTCAACACCTGATATAATTTCAATTCGATCAAAATCACTTATTCCTGTTTCGACCTTTGTCTGTACGGCTTTCCCTTCAGACACTACAAAAATGACTTCATCCACTTCTTCATCTTCTAAACTTCCGGAAGAAGAATTATCATCATCGCTATCATCTTTATCTTTTTCAGATCGGGTAGTAACAGCAGCAAGCGGCACTGTAAGGATATCTCTTTTTACCTCCGTAATGATGTCAACACTTGCAGTCATTCCTGGTCTGAATGGATATCGAATTCCCTGCTCCTTAACCAGGTCTTGATAAGAGCTATTTAAAATCCGAATACGAACTTCAAATTCGGTTACTGCATCAGCTGATATTTTATCATTGGCTGTATTAGCAATGTTTGTAACCACCCCTTTGAAGGTCTTGTCCATGTATGAATAAGAGTCTACATCGATTATTGCAGTATCTCCTACATTGATACGAATGATGTCGTTTTCATTCACATCGACTTTTACCTCCATTTTAGAAAGGTCAGCAATTCGCATGACTTCTGTTCCCTGGAATTGTGATGTTCCAAGAACTGTTTCTCCCAATTCAACCGGAAGTTTTGACACGATTCCGCTCATTGGAGCAGTAAGACTGGTAAGTCGAAGATTTTCCTTTGCATCCGCAACTCTGGCTTCTGCACTTGTGAGAATGTACTCTCCTGCGTTAACACTTTCTTTTGCGGACTCATAATCCTGCTCGGCTATTTGATAGTTAGCTTCAGCCAGCTGGAAATCAGCCTCTGAAATCACCTTTTGATCATAAAGTGTCTGTTGTCGTTTATAATCTTGCTCTGCTCGCTTGAAGTTAGCCGCAGCTCTTGCTCGAGCAGCTTTTGCTTGAGCTAATGCAGCTTTTTGCTGATTTAAACCCGCGACTGCCTGATCGTACGCAGATTGAAAGTTGTCAGGTCTAATTCTTAGGAGAAAATCTCCCTTGCTAACAGAGTCGCCTTCCTGGATTTTAAGTTCGATTATTTCTCCGGAGACTTCCGGGCTGAGTTGCACCTCTACTACAGGCTGAACCTGACCGGAAGCACTAACCTTTTCTATGATGGTGTTTCTCTCAGCATTGGCAACATCTACAGCTATTTTCTTTTTCTGACCTACCCAGCCCTGTGACTTTCCAATTAATGCGAATAGCACGAGAACTACCACTAATCCGCCCAGGATATAGAGTATTTTATTGTTTGATTTTTTCTTTTTAGCCATGATAATTTAGATATATAAAATTGGTGATCAGTTTAAAATGTTAATGCTTTTCCTTGATAAAACTCGAGTACCTTTTGTTTGAATACGAAATCGTATTTAGCACGAGATAGATCAGTTCTTGCCTGAAATAAATTATTGGAAGCAACCTGATAATCTGTAAAGTTGGCAGCTCCGTTATTGTATTGATTTTCTACCGCCCTGAAAGTTTCTTCCAGTGATTCCACTTGTCTTTGTGATGCCGAAAAAGTCTTTGCCGCTGCTACTGCATTACGGTATGACGACTCGATTGTTTGATAAAGAATATTACGTTGCTCAGTTGATGCAATCTCTGCTTGTTGAAGGGCAATCTTAGAACGTTGAATATCGCTTCGTGTTCTAAAACCATTCATAATAGGAATATTCAAGCTAAGCGTCAGCCTTTTACTCAGGTTATTATCATATTGAGTTGATAATGGAACTGTACTTTCTTGTAGTTCAAAATCGAATTCTTGCTCAAAAATTGCTTCACCAGAAGCTGTTTCAAAAACCGTAGGGCTCAATCCGCTTGGTGTTGCATTAATTATTGCAAAATCTTTAAATGCATCAGAATAATTAGTACTCATACTTCCACTTAAATTAAGTGTGGGAAACATGCCACCTTTAGAAACATCCAATCCTAAATCAGCACTTTTTACTCGCAGGTCAGCACTCTGAATTTCCGGCATTTGAGAAAGCGCTTCATTGTAGATATCAATTATTCTGCTATTTTCAATTTCAGCTTGATCAATGTCAATTTCAGGGATTTCAATATCGATTTCTTGTCCAGGCTGCAATAAAAGTGATTGTTTTAAAGCGAGAAGCGCTAAATCAAGATTATTTTGTGCGTTTACTAAAGCCACTTCATTGGTAGCCACCTGACTCACCAGCTGAAGCTCATTTGATATCGGTAAAGCACCCGATTCAACTAATTTTTTAGTACGATCCAGCTGTTGCTGGCTTGATTCCAGTTGAAATTTTGCGTTTTCTAAAAGCTCCTTATTAAAAATTACATTTAAGTAATTTAATGCAGTGTTTAGGGATATATCATTAATCGATTTTTTCAAATCATATTGAGAAGCATCTCTATTCAACTTACTCTGCTTTATGGAATTGGTTGTTTGTAAACCATTAATAATAGGCATGGAGGAGCTCGCACTAACACCGTTGAAGTTGATACGTTGAGTTGTAAACTGGTTAGTAGTCGGGTCAATACCTCTACCCCAGTTATATCCATAATTTCCATTTGCATTCAAAGTTGGATATCGCTGTGCCTGAGATTGCAACAAGTTGACTTCTGCGCTTTGCAAATTCAGCTCGCTGCGTTGAACAGAAAGGTTGTTTTCCACAGCTATCTCAATACACTCTTGTAGCGAGAGAATGCGTTTTTGCTGACTCATTGTCGCAAAACTTATTAATACCAATATGGTGACTAGTCCTATTTTTTTCATTTTGAATTATTTGATTTTGGATGGCTGATTATAAAAGCCCCTTAACTGAAAAATGTTCGTTTTTTTGATTTGAACTATTTATCAATATCCGGGATATAAATAACCTTATGTACCCATTTCCTCTTCTTTAAATACTGTAATGTTATCTCATCAATTCCGGAATCCATCTCCAGAATTAAACATGCTAAATCATTTCTTCCTTTCCTGGAAACCGTCATTGTCGCTATGTTGCATTCATCTTGTGAGAGTACCTCAGTAAAAAAAGCAATGCTTCCCTTTACGTCATCAGCCTCTATAATGAGCGTATGCAAACTAGCTGTGAAATTTGAATCAAATCCGTTTACTTCTTTGATTCGTATTACTCCCCCACCTCTACTCTCTCCTAAAACCTCTACATTCTTATCACCCTTCCTGGCAAGCACTCTAACTGTATTTGGGTGAAACGTAGATGCGCTTCCAATCGAACGGAATTTATAATTCAAATTAGCTTCTGTAGCTAATTCGAGTGCCGTCTTTATCCTTTTGTCATCTGTTCTATAATCCATCAGACCTGCCAGAATTGCCCGATTACTTCCATGGCCCTCATATGTTCTGGCAAAGGAGTTATAAAAGGTGATATCTGCTTGTTCAGGCACACCTCCCAAAATCTTATTGGTCACTCTTCCAATTCTTACCACCCCTGCGGTATGCGAACTTGAAGGACCTATCATAACAGGTCCAATCATGTCAAATATTCCACTACTTTCCGCCATCGATGATTATCTTATTAATTGACATGTATACGCCTCAAAATGTTACACAGCAACCGCACCTTTAATATGCGGATGTGGATCATAGTTTACTAATTCGAAATCTTCAAACTTGAAATCAAAAATGTCTTTAACATCAGGATTGATTTTCATCGTAGGTAACTCTCTTGTTTCTCTACTCAACTGCAAATGGGCTTGTTCGAGATGATTATTATACAGATGTGCGTCTCCAAATGTGTGAACAAAATCTCCCGGTTGTAAGTCACATACCTGGGCAACCATCATGGTAAATAATGCATAAGAAGCGATGTTGAACGGAACCCCTAAAAAAACATCAGCACTTCTTTGATAAAGCTGACAGCTCAATTTTCCATCAGCAACATAAAACTGGAATAAGGTGTGGCATGGTGGCAGGGCCATATCATCCACATCAGCCACATTCCAGGCACTTACTATATGTCTTCTGCTATTGGGGTTATTCTTGATACCGTCAATAAGCTTTTTTATTTGATCTATCTTTCTACCATCAGGTGTTTCCCAACTACGCCATTGTACCCCATAAACGGGCCCTAAATTTCCATTTTCATCTGCCCACTCATCCCAAATAGAAACTCCATTTTCCTTCAGGTATCTTATATTTTGATCTCCTTGTAAAAACCACAGTAATTCATGAATGATGGATCGGAGATGAAGTTTCTTTGTGGTGACACAAGGGAAACCCTCGCTAAGATCAAATCTCATCTGATATCCAAATACACTTTTTGTTCCTGTACCGGTCCTGTCTCCTTTTTCAGAGCCCTTGTCCAGGATATGTTGCATTAGGTTCAGGTATTGTTGCATTCTGTTCGTAGTTTGGTAACAAAATTAACTTTTAAACGAAGAAACTCTGAGCTCACGATTAGATAAATATGTCGAGCGGTTAATTACCCCAAAGGGAAAGGTGATAATGAGCAGTTTACTGGTCGCCATAACCATCTTCTTTGGCTGGAATCTACAATATGTGGCCTTTGACTTTGAGTTTGAAAAGTTTTTCCCTAACAATCACCCAGACAGTAAAGCTTACGCTGAGCATGTTGAGCAATTTGGATATGATAATGATTACCTGCATATCATCATCGAAAATGATGAGTGGGTTTTTAATGAAGAGTTTCTTAAAAATGCACACACTTTTGAAAAATCGTTGATCAAAATTCCAGACATCAAAAATGTCTATTCACCCCTCTCCTTACAACATGTTGTAAAAACCCCAACAGGACTTGTGATCTTTCCGCTTATGCATACGGATAATCCCAATGCTTATCAATTGAGACAGGACAGTCTTCGAATCTTTGGGAATCCCTTTTACAAATCCGCTTTTAGCAAAAACAGAAAAGCATTAAGTATCTATTTAAACCACGAACACTTTAACGATCAAAAAAGAAGTGAGCGAATACTGGAGGCTATAAAGCTGAAAGGTGAAATATACGAGATCCCTGAAATCAAATTGGTGGGTAAGTTGAGCGCAGCTGGAGAGTTTATATCCTACATTCAAAATGATTTTGGTAAGTTTCTATTGGGCTCACTGGGTTTAAGCTTTTTATTGCTTCTCCTCATTTTTAAGAATTTTAAATCAGCGCTACTTCCCTTTCTAATTAGTCTCCTTTCAATTATTTGGCTGTTTGGGTTGATCGGATTGGTTGGCTTCAAAATAAACTTACTCAGCTCTTTGCTACCGCCTATATTATTCTTTGTATCCATGTCTGACGCAGTGCATTTGATGAATGCACTAAAGAAATCCGAAGAGGTTCAAGGAGGAGAAAAAATCAAGAAAGCGCTGAAGATTGTGTGGATTCCAACACTGCTTACCTCGGTAACTACAGCAATCGGCTTCCTCAGCCTCATATGGATTAACACAGAACCTGTGCAATTATTAGGACTATTCGCAGCAATAGGAATTTTAATTGCCTTCATTGTTACGTTCTCATTTGGACTCCTGATCGCATCATTTACCAATTATTCCTCTGATAAGAAGATTATCGAAGTACCTGAAAAATGGCTTACTTTTCTCCTTAAGAACAAGAAAGCAGTAATTGTATCCTCGTTTGCATTATTGATTGTGCTTATTCCCGGAATAAATCAATTAAAAATTAATTCATTTCTACTTGATGACCTTCCTGAAGACTCCCAGGTTAGAAAAGATTTCGAATATGCGGATAGTCAGCTGGGAGGTTCTAAACCCTATGAGGTACGTGTTGAGGTTGCGGACACCTCTCTCTCCATCTGGGACAAAACCGTAATGGATCAAATTGTTAAGATTGAAGAGTATTTGCTCAACGATTATCCCATTGCGAAAGTCCAATCACCTGCCACAATCATTAAGTACTTAAATATGGTAAATCAGGGTGGGTTAAATGAAAATTATGTCTATCCTCAAGCAGCTAATAAATATAATCAGGTATTAAGGTTAAAAAACAGAATAGATCCGAAGAGACTAGATAAATTGGTAACCGAAGACGGCAAAGTCGGTAGGCTTATTGGTTTCTTTCCTGAACTTGGATCACATGAAACAGATATCAGGAATAAGAAAATGTTGGCATTCCTAAATAGTCACATCGATCAACAGATCATTTCTTATCGTATCACGGGAACGACTTACCTCATTGACAAAAGCCATGAACTATTATCCATTAACCTTTTAAAGGGGCTTCTCACTGCAATTGGTGTTATTGGGTTAATCCTGGGTATATATTTTAAATCATGGAAGCTGCTAATTATCAGCCTCATTCCAAACATTATACCACTGATCGTTGTTGCAGGTATCTTGGGTTGGTTAGGAATTTCCTTGAAAATGACCACCTCAATCATTTTTACGATTGCCTTTGGTATAGCAGTAGATGATACAATTCACATGATGAGCTACTATTTAAAAAATAAAGAAACTGATCCAATCCAGAGAATGAAAATGACATTCAAGCATGCAGGAAGTGCTATGCTAATTACCTCACTAATCATGAGTGCAGGCTTTTCGTTATACCTGTTTTCAAATTTTGGAGCCACGTTTTATCTCGGCCTGTTTGTAAGTTTATCTCTGATCATAGCTTTAATTATTGACCTGAGTCTACTCCCTATTTTACTGATAACCTTCCAGAAAAATGCTAAGTAAAGGTGACCAGCTTCCTGATTTAGAGCTAGAAGATCAAAATGGAGCCTTAGTTTCATTCTCAGATTTCAAAGGCAAGCCTCTCGTTATTTATTTCTATCCAAAGGATAATACCAGCGTTTGCACCGCACAGGCTTGTGGCTTCCGCGATAATTACGAGCAATTTCAAGAAGCTGGTGCAGAAGTCATTGGGATCAGTCAGGATAGTTCTGCATCACATAAAAAGGTAGCAGACAAAAGAAGACTTCCTTTTATTCTTTTAAGCGATCCAAAGAAGAAAGCGCTGAAAGCATTCGGCGTACCCACAACACTCTTTGGTTTGGTTCCCGGACGAGTCACCTTTGTAGCTGATTCCAAGGGACAGATAATTCATACTTTCAGGGCTGACTTTAGTGCTGCAGGTCATATTAAAGAAGCACTGAAAGCATTAAGTAATTGAATTGACTATTCGTCTTTTAGTATTTCTGATGGGTTCATCAGTGATGCTTTCATTGTTTGCAGCATTGAAATTGCTAGTGTAACGATCATAAGCACCAAGAAAGCCATCACAAAAATTCCAACTCCCAATTCAATCTTGTATTCAAAATCTGAGAGCCAGGAGTTCATAAAGTAGTAGCCTATTGGTGTAGCAATGGCAAAGGCTATGACCAGTAGCTTGACATAGCTCTTTGAAAAAAGGATGACAATACTAGATACCGATGCACCAAGAACCTTACGGACACCAATTTCCTTGAGCTTCTGCTCCAATGAAAAAACTACGATTCCGAAAAGACCTAAAGAAGCAATAATTATGGTAAGGATCGCAAAAAATGAAAGCACATTTCCAAACCTTTCCTCTGTTTGATACGAACGGGCAAAATGATCAGCTATTACTATTTCTTCGTAAGGTCTGGCCGGGGCAAATTCTTCCCATTTTGCTTTAATTTTTTCCTTTAATTCTTTCTGAACAGTTAAGGGACCGGAGGATTTAACTAAAATCCGAGTGAGCGGTCTTCCCCCTTGTGCATTCGATTTTGAATGAAAAATAGCGAATGGTTCAATAGGTGCATGTAACGTCCAAAAATTGAAATCACGGGTAACGCCAATAACATGATAAGTGCCACTCCAGTTAGTGACTTTTTTATTGATGATAGATTCATCAATTGGCCACCCTATAGTTCTTGCAGCCGTCTCATTCAACACAATTGCGGTCGTGTCACTAGAAAAGGTTTCATTAAAATATCTACCCACTATCATCTCCACATCCAGCAAATCCACATAATTTTCATCCGCTAATGCATAGTTCAAGGGTACGGACCCAGCATCGGGTTCGTCTGGAATAAACTGGTCCCCATTGGATATCAATAATGGAACAGCATCACAAACAGAGGTCCCTTTTACTCCTTCTAACTCTCCCAGTTCATTTGCAAATTCCTCCAATGAACCAGTCCAGTGAGCATTTTCAATCGATAATAGATTTTCTTTCTCAAATCCCAGATTAGCATTCATCCAATGATTTAGCTGCTTGTAGATAGTGACTGTACCGATAATCAAAAGGAAGGACAGGACATATTGAGTCACCAACATGCCATTTCTAATACCGACTCCTTTTCTGCCAGTCTTCAATTCCCCTTTCATAGCGCTGACAGGCTTAAAGGAATCAAAGAAAACAAACGGATAAAAGCCAGCTACTATGCTCACAATTACAATAAGTAATCCGATAAACAGTATTAAGAAAGGATGGGCGGACATAGAAAACTGAAGATCAGTACCCAATGATTGATTGATCATAGGAACTGTATAAAACACAAGTGCAATCGATACCATCGTGGCTACCAGGCAATAAATTAGCGATTCCCCAAAAAATCGCTTTATAAAAGTAGCTCTACTACCCCCTAATACTTTCCTTAAAGCAACATCCTGAGCCCTGCTTGTGAATTTAGCTGTACTTAGATTAATAAAATTGATGCACGACAAGATCAACAAGAAAACAGCAGAGCCAATCAACGCTGCAACAATCTTTATGTCACCAACTCCACTGATTCTATTGTAAATATTCTGTGAGTGAAGGTAGATATCCGTAAAAGGTTGCATATACAAATTCCACTCTTTGCCAGCAGCAAGGTAATCGTCATAGGTATAACCCATTGCCTTTAAGGTTTGACCTGCATGCTTACGCGGAAGCTCATCCAGCTTCGCTTGAACCACTTCTGAATCAACCCCTTTGTTAATCAGTATATATGTCTCAAACATCGTCCACATCCAATTCCAGTCACTGGTTTTGATTCGTTCAATACTATTTAGGGAAATCAACAGGTCAACGTCATCCAAATAGGAGTTTTTATCGAATGGTGCAAAAACACCGGTTACTTTAAATAAATCTCCATGATTCATTTCAACCGTTTCACCTATCACATCCACTCTTCCAAAAAACTTCATCGCTACATCATAACTTAATATGACAGAACGAGGATTTGTGAGGCAGTTAGATTTATCACCATGCAAAAGCGGAAAGGAGAAAACATCAAAAAATGTAGAATCTGCTGCTAAAACATACTCATCATTGTAAAATGATTCTTGTCCGCCCTTTTCAAAAGTTATAGGTAACATATCATTAGCCGTATAGATACGGACAACTTGCTCTACCTCTGGTACATCTGCAAGAATGGAATATCCAACTCCTGGACCGGTGCTGGAGAACAGGTTGGGGTTATCTTCTCCCCAAATAAAGGTCTGATTGACACGATAGATTCGATCACCATTTACATGAAAATCATCATAGCTCATTTCGTTTTGCACATACATGTAAATCAGGATGGAAGAGAAGAACCCAACGGTTAATCCCAATATATTGATGGAGGAAAAAAGCTTATTCCTTTTTAAGGATCGAATGAATAGCTTGATCGATGTAATCATGAATGTAATATTAGGTTTTCATCTATCATAGTGTCATAAAGGATGCCAAAAATTATAATCAACTGATATCCTACAAGTTAACCATCCACTACTGCCTTATATTGTTCAATATTGAACAGGATGTGTTCGTCGAAAAAAATTGCATATCAATATAAAATTATATTTTTTAGCAGAATCATTATATTAATTACCCTATAATCTCACTATCACAATGTTTAATTTCACCCAAAACATTTTAAAAACCGTCCTATTAGTATTCATTTTCATTTCTTGCTCAGAAGACCCTACAGAGCCGACCAACGGAGTTGATGGCCTTAATGGTTTTAATGCCTTAGTTGCTGTATCAGATGAACCAGCTGGTGAAAACTGTACCAACGGTGGCGTAAAAATTGCAGTTGGCCAGGATTCGAATGCCAACGGAACATTAGATGAATCGGAAATCACCTCCATCAATTTTATTTGCAACGGATCAGACGGAAGTAGCAATGAGGCTCCAATGCTTGTAGCTCGAACATCACCGGAAAACCCAGGGGAAAATTGTCCTCAGGGAGGAACAATAGTAGAAGTTGGTACGGATCTCAACACGAATAACATTTTAGACGATAATGAAATACAAACCTCATTCTTTGTCTGCAACGGGGAAGACGGGTCTGATGGAAGCAATGGGACGGACGGATCTGATGGGACGAATGGGCTTACAAGTCTTATTCGTGTTACCGCTAGCACTTCCTGTGATAACGGCGGAATCACCATTGAAATAGGTTTAGATGATGATCAAAACGGATCTCTCGGAGATGATGAAGTTGATGCTACCTATGACATCTGCGATGGAGCAAACGGAAGCAATGGAACAGATGGTAGCCACGGATACAATACCTTATCAAATGTTGTTACCGAACCTTCTGGGAGTAATTGTCCCAATGGAGGTATTTTAATTCAACTGGGATTAGACACTGACAGTAATGGCGCACTCGACTCAGACGAAATTGTTTCTGAAAATTACATCTGTAATGGAACTGATGGATCAGATGGTAGCGATGGAAATGACGGTGTAGACGGCATGTCAAGTATCACAAAGGTCACTACCGAAAATCCGGGATCAAATTGTTCCAATGGTGGCTTAATGATCGAGATCGGTTTGGATGATGTAACCGTTGATGGTGTATTGCAAAGCGATGAGGTAGACTTTACCTACTTCGTTTGTAATGGTGTTGATGGAAATGATGGAACAAACGGATCAGATGGGTTAAACTCCTTAATTAGGACAACAACAGAGGAACCTGGTGTCAACTGTACATCAGGTGGAATTCAAATTGAAATTGGATTAGATAATAACTCAAATGGCATCTTAGATGCTGGTGAAGTAATAGGCAGTCCTGTATATACCTGTAATGGAGCAGATGGAACAAATGGAGTGGATGGAACGAATGGAAGAGACGTGTTTGTAATCTCTGAAAGCGATAGATCCTGCACAAATGGAGGAGTTAAATTAACATTTGGATATGATAATAATAACGATGGTGACCTGGAAGATGCAGGTGATGAAATCTTAACTTCTCATACGGTTTGCAATGGTAATGATGGAGCAGATGGAAGTAATGGAAAAAACAGCATCATCCGAATTACTGCTGAAGATCCGGGTCTTAACTGTACCAATGGCGGAACGCTCGTACAAGTGGGAATTGATGACAATGAAAATAACAATTTGGAGGATCCTGCAGAAGTAGACGCATCTTTTTACGTGTGTAACGGAGAAGATGGAACTGATGGATCGGACGGCTCAAATGGAAATAACAGTCTTATTTCCGTATCCTCATTCTCTGGTAGTCAGGGAGGATGTACCAACGGCGGAATAATTATCCGAACAGGTGTTGATGATAATGGAAACGGTTCGCTTGATGCGGGCGAGATCGATGCAACTTCCTATGTCTGTGATGGTAATGATGGAACCAATGGATCAGACGGTAATGACGGAAATTCTGATAACATATACGAATTTTACTTTCAGGAAGGATTTGATGGATATACCGGAGTATTGGATGTGTCTATCACAGATAAAAATCCGACAGAAAGAGGTGAGTCTTTGAGTGTTGATCGTGGATCAACGGACAGTCACGGACTTCTTATGTTTCCTGATATCGATCAAATAATTGCAGAAGTTGCCAAGACAGCAGAGTTTGAGGTAGTCGAGGCAATTCTTTATTTGAGAGGTTCCTCGGTACTACAAGATGGCGTTACTGATGACAATTGGATTGGAGCTAAAATTATTCTACCCGATGCTCCGGCATTTACCGAAGATGGTGTTACATGGACAACATCTGGCAATGGGGACTGGAGTTTGCCGGGAGTTTCCTCAAGAGGAAGTGATGGAGACGCGTATAGTTATTCAGACATGTACAGGCTTCCAAGTCCTTTTGAATTTAATGGCTTCATTCCGCTGCTCCTGAGTAAAAGCGAAGTTGCAGCATGGACTGATCCTGTTACTGGTAAGGATGATAATAAAGGAATCGTTTTATTGATGGCCAATGCTTCTGTTCAATATGAACTAGATGTTTTCACTTCTAACTATGCAAAAGATGTAAATTATCGACCTACGCTTTATGTTAAAGTGAAGACAGGCGTTAAAGCCCGATTCTCAACTGAAACAGAAGAAGAATATTTTAAGAGATGGAACGCTATGAGTTTTGAGGAGAAGCTAGCTCCACTTTATCGAAAGTAATACAAGAATTTACCTAATCGTTAACTGAAAAAGCCTCAACCATTTCTGGAAGAGGCTTTTTCTATTTCATTTATCGGCAGAACTAAAATCCCCCTATTTTCAGCGTTATGAAATAGTTTAAGTTATCAAAGGCATCAGAGTCCGTGAACACCAGCTCCAGGTCTTGAGTAAAGCGTTTACTTACCCCCATCGCCAGTCTGAAATTTCGACTGATGTTGAACTCTAGATCTGCACCGGGCTCCACGTACCAAAAAACGTCACTATCAATCTCACTATCCATAGGGCCTGGCATGGTGTTATCCTCATTTGTGCGGTGATATCCCAGCCAACCAGCTCCTCCTGAAACAGGAAATGTAATGTGGACCACCTCATTGGAGAAGAAGATTAACTCTAAAAACATTCCACCATACCCACCCAGGATATTCACTTCAGAACCTGCTTCGATATCCGAAAATTTAGCAGTTGGTATGATGCCGTGCCCCTCAAATCCAATCCCAAGCGTACGGTTAATAATCCATCCACCTCTTAGACCCGCCAGCACCATAGCCTCATCTCTAAATTCGGTGCTTCTAAACGACAATGCGCCAAACCCGCCACTGTGGCTCATGGATCCGCTCAACGTCTTTATATCCTGTCTTCTTTTTCGCTTTTTTTCAGGCTCTGTGCTCTGATAATAGATGATCTTAGGAGCATCATCTTCTGAGTTTACCTGTTCTGAAGGTTTAGGTATGGTGTCCGATGCAACAGGTTTTTGTTCCGTTTTTGTTGAGTCCGGTTCCTGCGCCATTACCGTATTCACAGTGATTAGTCCTATTAGTAAAATCAAGATATTCTTCATTCCAAATTTTTATTGAGTGTGTTTGAGTTAATGACAGCAAAAACAATCAAGGGTTTCCGCAATTTGTAAACCTATTTCTTCTTTTCATCTTTTACCTTTGCGAGCTTTAAATTTTTAGAAACCTATGGCGGAATACAGTTTTCAAGAGATCGAGAGGAAATGGCAGCAATACTGGAAAGATGAGAAAGTATATGAGGTGTCAAATGGATCCGACAAACCAAAGTATTACATCATGGATATGTTTCCATATCCTTCAGGTGCTGGTCTGCATGTAGGTCATCCGCTGGGATATATTGCTTCTGATATAGTCGCAAGATTTAAAAGACTCAATGGCTATAATGTTCTTCACCCAATGGGCTTTGATAGCTTCGGTCTTCCTGCTGAACAGTATGCTATACAAACGGGCCAACATCCTTCCATAACCACGGACGAAAACATTGCCCGATACAAAGAGCAACTACAGGCATTAGGTTTTTCTTATGATTGGTCCAGAGAACTGAGAACAAGTGATCCTAAATTTTATAAGTGGACGCAGTGGATTTTTAAACTGATATACAACAGTTGGTACAATACTGAGTCAGACAAAGCAGAACACATTGATACGCTTGTGGCCGCTCTGACAACAGACGGTAATGCAGATATAAAAGCCGCATGCGATGAAGACACTCCAACTATTACTGCAGATGATTGGAATGGATTCAGCGAAAAAGAGAAACAACTTTTTCTATTAAAATATCGACTTACTTATCAGGCAGAAACCACAGTAAACTGGTGCCCGGCATTAGGAACTGTTTTGTCTAATGATGAAGTCAAAGATGGCTTTTCAGAGCGAGGTGGACATCCGGTGGTGAGAAAAAAGATGCCACAATGGAGCATGAGAATTACGGCTTATTCGGATCGACTACTTCAGGGATTGGAAAAAATAGATTGGCCGGAACCCATCAAAGAGATGCAACGAAATTGGATTGGAAAATCCTTTGGTGCTGAAATAGACTTTTCAGTTGTCAATTCCAGCCACAAAATCAGAGTCTTTACTACACGGATTGACACCATATTTGGCGTTTCCTTTATGGTTCTGGCTCCTGAGAGTGAGCTGGTTGTAGAATTAACGACTGAAGAGCAAAAGACAGAGATCGAAGAATATGTAGTCGCTGCAAAAAACAGATCGGAGCGCGAGCGAATGAGTGACGCCAAAAATGTTACAGGTGTCTTTACTGGTAGCTATGCAGCGCATCCATTCTCAGGTGAAAAAATACCTGTTTACATTGCTGACTATGTACTAGCTGGTTATGGCACAGGGGCTGTTATGGCCGTTCCCAGTGGTGATCAAAGAGATTTTGACTTTGCGAAGAAATTTAATCTTCCAATCCCGCTAATCAATGATGCACAAAAGCTAACAGAAACAGAAGCAGATCCTACCAAAGAAGGCAAGATTATAAATTCTGATTTCCTTGATGGACTATCTCCTACTGAAGCGATGGAGAGAGGTATTGAAGAAGTGGAGAAGCGCGGCATAGGTGTTCGAAAAGTAAATTATAAACTCAGAGACGCCATTTTTGGTCGTCAAAGGTATTGGGGTGAACCTATTCCGGTCTACTACGAAGAAGGCATTCCAAAACTGGTGCCTGATGAAAAACTTCCGTTGGTGCTTCCGGAAGTTGATGAGTACCTGCCAACAGAGGACGGTGACCCGCCGCTTGGAAGAGCAAAGGATTGGAACTATAATGGTCATCCTTATGAACTGAGTACTATGCCCGGCTGGGCTGGCAGTAGCTGGTATTTCTTTCGATACATGGACCCGGAGAATGAAAGTGAATTCTGTAGTCAGGAAGCACTGAAATACTGGAAAGATGTCGACTTCTACCTGGGAGGTAGCGAACATGCGACCGGACACCTACTCTACTCCCGATTCTGGGTAAAGTTTCTTTACGACGTGGGGATCATTGAGGTGGATGAGTTTGCAAAGAAGCTGATCAACCAGGGGATGATTCAGGGCAGATCAAACTTTGCTTATCGGGTCAATGGAGAAAACACCTATGTTTCAAAGGGTTTAAAGGACCAATACAATACATCAGCGATCCATGTAGATGTTAATCTTGTCAAAGATGATATTTTAGATGTTGAAGCATTTAAAAACTCTCGACCTGATGCTGCTGATGCTCAATTCATATTAGAAGACGGAAAATATCATTGCGGCTGGGAAGTGGAGAAGATGTCCAAGTCCAAGTACAATGTGGTGAACCCGGATGACCTGGTGCAAAAATATGGTGCGGATACGCTAAGAATGTATGAAATGTTCCTCGGTCCCATCGAGCAGAGTAAACCCTGGAACACGAATGGTATAGAAGGTGTCTACAAGTTTTTGAGAAAATTCTGGTCGCTATTCCATCAGGGTGAGGCATTTCAGGTTTCTGATGAAGAACCAACAAAAGATGAATTAAAAGTGCTTCATGGTACGATCAAAAAAATAGCTGAAGATGTTGAAAGACTTTCATTAAATACTTCGGTGAGTACATTTATGATTGCGGTGAATGAACTCTCATCCATAAAATGTAACAAACGTGCAATATTGGAGCCGATGACCATAATCCTCTCTCCTTTCGCTCCTCACCTTGCGGAAGAATTATGGCATTTGCTTGGAAATGAGGGTACGGTAGTAGATGCACCGTATCCGGAATTTCAGGAAAAATACCTGGTCGAAGATTCTATTGAATACCCCGTATCAGTTAATGGTAAAATGAGAGCCAAGATCAGCTTCGCTGCAGACGCAAGTAAAGAAGAGGTAGAAACAGGAGCATTAGCAAATGAAACAATCCAAAAGTGGCTTGATGGAAAAGACCCAAAGAAAGTGATTGTGGTGCCTAAGAAGATTGTGAATATAGTGGTATGATTTTTACCACCTGACAAAATAAAAGCCCTGATGAGCAATCTCACCAGGGCTTTTTTCATAGCTTGATTATTATCAATGAAGGACTATAACTCGTTTAGACTGACGCTTAGCATCCTCCCCGTACAGGTGAATGAAATACAACCCTGATGGTAGATCAGTGGTTTGCACCGTCATGGTTTTCGTACCTATACTCATGGCTCCTTTCAGCACTTCTCGTCCTGCTTGATCATATATAATCCAGTCAGTTTCTTCTGAAAGCGGATTAGCAAATTCAACGGTTACTTCTTTATCAGCAGGGTTCGGATAAAGCGAGAAGTCTTCCAGCTCATTATCCAATCCAAGAACGTTATCTCCTCCAATTAACAATGTGTCTTTTGCCTGGTAAATCTTTTTTGTATTTAAATCCTGAGCAAATGCAATCACCTGGAAGTTTTCTGGTGTGTACATGTTGTTTATCGACCAAAACAAAGTGTCTATTGTCAAAACATCATCTTGTAATATTGGAGCAGCTTCATATTGTCCTGCAGCGCTTGGAAGAAGCTTTCTCAGCACATTATTCAGCGTTACATTGGTTTGATTTAACATCACTGTCACTTGTGGTTCCACAACTGCTAAAAATAGACCTACTTTAGCATTAGCTGCCAAGTCTGTTGTAGCTCTAAAGCTGGCTGCAACTTTTAAATCATTATCCGAATTTACTTCCGCACTTAAGTTAATGTTAAATATTGGCTCTTCTAACTTGGCATTATCCAGACGTGCTTCCAATTCTGATGTCGGATCTGAAAGATTTTCAACAAGGAAAGCATCTCCACTTATTGCAATGCTAGGAACATCTGCTACTCCATAGAAGGAGCTTTTTGCTCCCGGATCTTTTGTATTCCTACTGTTCAGTTGATCTCCAAGTGTGCCTTCGTTGGCAAAATCAGTAAAATAATTGATGATCAAAACATCTGTACCGTTAAAATCAGGATTGGCATCAATGGCGTTATTGAAGTTCATACTTTCCGGCTTTAATGTCGACGAGAATAACTCCACTAAAACGATCTGATCTCTGTCATAGATTCTGAAATCATCAAAACCAAAACCCTCAGCATCCCCTTTTTCTCCCGCTTGACCTGAAAGTGAAAATCTAAAACGAACATATGCTGGATCATTAACCCCTAAAGGTGAAATTCCCAGTTGCCAATCACTACCCTCTGCTCCTTTTTCTGTAGCCCATCCTATTCCCTGGTTATTTTGGCCAACTTCATCTGCTGGTGCTAGTGAACCCGGGGCAGCAGTAATTGCCTCTCGGTCATACCAGCCAGGAGTCGACGCAAGTCCCTCTTCTTCTAGAAGTGGATCATAAGAACCCACATTTAGCCAGGTACGTCCATCATCTTCAGAGTATTGAAGGACAGCCCCATCTCTAAAGGAATCAAATCCTGAATAGCGATTAATACTGATTGTCGGTGAACTGAATCCGGAAATATCAAATGATGGCGAATAGACAAATGAAATCTCTCTGTCGTCATCTGAATTTGTTAGCGAGTTATACAAGGTATAAACCGCATCTGTATTATTTCCGGTTCCAATAGGTGTAGACCTTTGATCCCAGGTAGTGATTAGATCATCACTTTTTCCATCTAAGCTTCGGGTTTCGATATGCCATCCTCCAACTGCGGAGGTCAAATCAAATGCAGTAGCTGCATTGAAATCCTGGTCATAAACACTCGTTGCATTGAAATTGGTAAAGTGAGGTAAAATATGAACATCTCTTGTCAGTATAACGTCACATCCTGCCGTAGTGGTGATTCGTAAATCTACGGTATGTGTACCACTAGCTGTAAATGAATAGTTAAAGTTTAATGGAAATGATAGTGGATTCCCAGGATCTCCATCCCAGCTGTTCACGAGAATCCCATCAATATACAGTTCTACTATATCGACATCAGCAGCAGCCAACGCAGTATTATCTTGATAAATGGTAAATTCAGTGCCCTGCGGATGATTAGCAGTTAAACCAATCCAGGTAAATGCAGGAACCGGCTCTTGACCAACCGTGACTGATTTACTCAATGATACTGCTGCGCATTGAGTTGAAAAAGTAGACCCTGCAGCCGAAGGATCGTAAGTAGCAGAAACCGAGAAATTAGCAGTCGTTTCACCTTGGCTAAGCGCATAAACTAACGTATCTCCCTCTGCGGATCCACTTAGTGTTTGTTCTACATTACCATTGACCGACCATTCAAAAATGTATAAGTCTTTGTTATCCGTCATTTCTACAAAGACCTTAATAGCTGATGATGCACAAGAATTAGCCACCTGAATACCATCTATGTCATCATTGATATTAGTTCCAACAAATTCAGGTCTTGGGTTAACAGAGAATGTCTTGCTTACGGTATGTTCACATCCATTATCGTCTTGATAAGTATACTCAACAGTATGACTTGATTGACCAAGATACGGGTCTGCTCCATTGGCATCAGAAGCAGCAAATACAGCCTCTCCATTATTTGTTGAAAGTGAAACGCCCGGAATACTAAATACTCCACCCCCCAGAGGAGCCATGGTCGATGCATCAACTCCCACTAAAGTTATTCCGCTTTGATCATAGCAGAATTGTTGTCCATCCGAATTATCAGGAGTAACTCCCGTGTATTCAAATGTGAAATCAATGTCCGGACTAGGATTTATGATAATCGTCTCCGCGTACGTGACTTCACAACTGGTCGGTAAATTTTGATACGTTCTATTTGGATCACGATAAGTAATATAAATAGAGTGCACCGTAGAAGAACCTCCAATACTTTTTCCTCCAACAAACGGATTACCCCCTGCTCCTTCATGCCATGTTTGAAGATCAATTTGCGGAATAGATCCGCCAGCTGGATCCTGTGCCACAGTTGCATCTGCCCAAGCTACTTGAATAGGGTCAAACCCAACCGTATCAATATTATTGGTAGCATATGAAAGCACCTCCCAGCTTATAACATCTGCAGCATTTACTTGGACACTTTCATCCTCTAGTGTTAAGGTCATGGTCACAAAATCATCCGAACAGTACTCATCTAAAACGAAGATTTCAGGAAAATCCAAACTTGGCAAGTCTTGCTTTTGATGGGTCTCCGTTACAGAGTTAAAGCATCCTATTGGATCAGTCACGAATACTTCAATGGTAAACTCTTCAGCATCCGTATTGAATGATAAGGTGTTATCATCATTTACTGTCTGATTAATACTACCAATGGTCCAGTCAAAGATGTAGCCGGTATAATCAGTAAGCATAGTTACTCCTGCTCCATCTGTCGGATCAATTAATTGAACCTCTACATCTACGGTATTCCCTTGAATGTTACAAATGGAAGTGAATAAGATTTGGTCACCCGCTTCAGAACCACCAACAACTGCATTAAACTCTGGAAGTGGATTTACAAAAATACTTTTCTGGAAAAAATGAGAACATCGCGTACCATTGACATCCGTATACCTATACTCAATATCGAATTGAGTTCTCAAGGCGAATTCATCTCCCAATAACTCAGCTGCATTTATGGTAGCTTCGCCATTGTTGGTAGGAACACTAACACCACTCACGAAAAATTGACCTCTTGAAAGAGAAACGGTATCATTAGCGAAAATTTCAACACCTCTTAGCGTAATATTTCCGGCGTTTCCTGTTTGATAGCAAAACTCAATATTGTCATCATATGACCCGTCAACAGTGAAATTCACATTCGGATTTGGGAAAATGGTCAGTGTTCTTGTTACGGTATTTGAACAGTTGGTATTAACCCCTTGATATTCAATTTCAGGATCTGTGTAAACAATGGAAATCTCATGATACGTTGTATCACCTCCTACACTTCGAAGGATACCACCTCCAAAATCCACAAATGCGTTACCTCCGGCATTTTCATGCAAAGTTTGGAGATCAAGATCTGAAGTAGCTGGAAGTGTTCCTGCACCTGTTCCTGCAGCTAAACCAGTAACTGAACCGCTGCTATTACTTGAAGTAATACTCCAACTCACAACATCAGCAGGGTTTATGGAGCTTCCTGGGCTTGCCAGATCACTATTATTGTCCAAGACGTCTACAGTTGGATTTGCATCATCCGAACAAAGCTCAAAATCTCTTGCCGTAGAAGATCCGTTCATGTTCATTATCAGAACTGGCAATGATTGCTTCGTATGATTTTCCTCAACCAACACCGTACACCCGTTTGGATCTTCAACAAGAACGTCAATCTCCAGGTCCACATTACTGGAGGTGAAACTAAAATTATTATCATCATCTACCGCAGGAAATGTTGTTGTTCCAACGGTCCAGGTAAACGTGTATCCTGTATAGTCTGTAATTTCTGTTACTCCATCAGCAGGATCAATCATTCGCACATACACATCAATATTGCCACCATCATTACAGATAGCATTGAAGTGGATTTCATCACCATCCTCAGGACTTCCATTACTTACCGGAATCGTCTCAGGTCTAGGATCTACAAAGAAGGTTTTTGAAATCACGTATTGACAACCACTACTACCATTATCATCTGTATAGGTAAAGTTGATGGTGTGGGTTGATCGTGTGGCAAATGCATCCCCTCCATGTGCTGAAGTTGGATCAAAAACAACCTCGTTGTTACTGGTTGTACCTAAGCCAGCTCCTGTTTTTGAAAATACGCCGGTTGCTAAACTTAAGTTGGCACCAGTGGTCGAGTTTAATGTAGCTGTTTCCGTACTGGTCTGCCCTGCGATTGTTTCATTGGTTACTGCATCAAATGATCCTGTAACATTCGTTAAAATCAAATTGGAACCATCATCTAATACGACTTCCCCGGATGCTCCACTTGTTTGACCTAATACAGTTTCACCTATGGTAAATGTGCCAGTAGCCGCTGAATACCCAAGCGTCCTTTCATTAAAAATTCCTCTTAGGGTAATTGGGTCGTCATCGTAACAGAAAGCCGTACCATCAGGATCTGCATTATTCGTTCCTGAAATTGTGAATGTAATATCAGGATCAGGAAAGATCGTAAGTGCTGTCGAAAGGGTATTGGTACACCCGTTGCTATTGATAAAGTCCATTGTAATGACATGAATGGTGGATAAACCACCTACCGTATTACCTCCTACAAGAGCATCTGTATGTAAGTCACTTAAATCTAATGTTGGATTTCCAGAACCTGTTTGTGTTCTTAAAATAGCTCCCAGGTAATCATTGCTCAGGTAGGATTCAATGGTATAACTCAGACCAGCTAGTTCTCCACCTGTAATCGAACCTCCATCTGCTTGCAGATCTATTACAATATTTGCTTCATCATAACAGTATTGATTATTAGAAGAAACCTCAGCCTGGTTAGAAACATCAACATCTGTAAGAACAGGCTCAAAAGAAAGCGCCGCATCATCTACAAACTCCACTTGAATAAATGCTTTTCCAGTGGTGAAATTTTCACAACCAGCAAAATCATCAACGTCTGTTTGCTGCGTCACGACAAAATAGCGTGACTGAGAAGAAGTAATATTGGAAGAGTTAAGGCCTAAATCATTAAAAGTAGGATCCGTCGCATTTGGATCTGGATCAGTGTACAAAAGGGCCCCTACGGTGGCACCTGCATCTGATGAATACCATTTGAAGTCTTTTGGATCTCCAAACGCTGAGCTAGCCTCTAAAACTTGAGTTTGATCAAGCTCACTCAAACAAATCACATAATGGTAATTATCATCAGATGCGTTTCCATCTGTATCCGCAAAAGTACCTCCTTGAACAGCGATCGTTGGTGGTCCTTCCACGCTGTGTACCTCTATTGTCACCGTGGTTTGTGCGCTTTCACAACCAAGGAATCCCCTTGACTCATTGGTACCTTGAATTCTTGATACCTGGAATGTGTAGATTCCGGGTGTGTTATTATCATACTGAGCCAATGTCGCATCAGTCAGCAGGTTTGCAGAGGTAAGGTTTGAACCATTGCTTACACGCAAAATTTCATCCGTTCCATTGGCGGCATACCATACGTATTCATCAATACCAGAAGCTGAGTTAACAAATGAGGAGAATGCCCCTCCCTCACAAACATGAAGATCAAGTGATGAAAGTGTAGCAAAATCCCCTGCAATAGAAGGAGCAACTGGTATATCAGAAGCTTCTATAAACACGGTTGTAAGATTACTAAGACAACCCTGGAAATTAGAAGCTGGATTAATATCACTTCTTAAATAGACGTAATATCGATAGGTCTCTATAGCTGTTGGTTGATCGGCGGATATCGGGATGATGTTGGTTGTGTAATCATTAAATCCTAAGTAATTAAAACCATTAACCCCATCACCTCCAGCTCCGGCAGCCAATCCATCATCCAGATAACTAAACACACGGTATTCATCATTGCCAGTAAGAGCCGGTAGCGTCATGTCATCGGGAGTCGCTACTCCTCCTGGTGCATTTGTACAGTAATCAAGGGTGTACGTCAGACTCGTCTCAACAGCTCCTGTCCGGACCAAATCTTCATCAAAAGCTCCAGGTAAAGTGAGCTCAACTGCATCCTCACGACCATACACCGTTACCGTCACTTTTCGAAGTTCAGATTCACAGTTATTTGCGGATGTTGTACTAAAGTAAAACTCTTTAGTTTCAGCAGCTGCAAACCTTCTCAGTGCGTCCATGTTTAATCCGGCATTCGTTGCACTTAGTACTGGAATATCCTCGGTTCCGGGGATTTCCTGCATACCCTCATCATACCATTTAACATCCGCAGCTGAATATGTGATATTCGTTATTTCAGCAGAAACAGAGCTTGTTCGTATGTGTGTTCCAACTAAAAATTCACCAGTGAAATTAGTCATCGTCAGACTCGTTCCGTTATCTGTGAGTACCGTGCCTATCGCTGAACTACCAGGGAGACCTGCAAATGTGGAAAATGAGAACACGGTATTGCCAACCGCAAATGAACCACCGGTTAGGTTGGTATAGTCAATGGTAATTGTTGTTCCATCTAAAACAAACCCGCTATTATACGCATCATTAATACAGTATTCAAGTAAATACTCGTCCGTATTCACAAAACCTACTGCTCCACCATCTGCAACTGTTCGTGTATTCAATTCCAACTTTGAAGGAAGCGGATTAATGGTAAAATCTATCGACGTAGAACCGGAACAGGTCACCGGCGTAAGATCGTCTTCAGTGACATATACAATTCGGTAGTTACCAGTCTCATCTTCTGTTGTATTTAAGTCTTGATCCGGATCTGTGGGATCAAACTCATTTCGTAGCGTCATTCCAGATCCAAGCGCATCTGCTCCTGTAAAGTCTTCATACAGCGCATAAATACCCGGAGTGGCAGTTTCTTTCCATAACTCATATCCATTGGTAATACCTGCGTTAGTCTCATTCATGTAATTTGGCAACCAGGCGGTGTACTGATCATCCGGATTTTCTGCAGTGAAACTGGTAATGTATTGAGCATCTCTTTGTAAGGTGAAGGAAGCTTCGTCTTCACAATACGTCGGGTTCACATTTGCAATGGATACATCAGGCTGACCGTACACTTCCATGTAATCAAACTCTATTGTGGTGGTACCAAGTGTATTATCGAAGCGATATCGCTCTACATAAAAGACACTACCTTCTCCCGGATTAGGGAAGTAGTCGTTTGCCCCACCAAATCCACCATGATCTAACGTAGACCAGGTTGTTGGATCAAAAGGAATCTCATAGCCCCCATAGGTAATATTGAATTGATTAAGTGCATTGTTGAAAAAGTACATGAATGAACTATTTTCATTTCCATCCCTTACGTTTTGTGAAAAACTATTATCAAAGAGTACTTGGAACGTATTGGCTGGATTAGATACCCAGAAATTCGCATCTTCTATGGTCAAATTTCCAGCAAGTGGGAAGTCATCTATGCAATAAGCATCCGCTAATGCAGGAGCAAAAAATTCCGTTTCAGGTACTACTTCAAAGGTCACTGTGCGAGAAATGGACTCAAGCGTTGTGTTATTGGTTACACTGTAAGTAATGATATGCGATTGCGGACCACCAGCCCCATCATCCCCGGCAACAGCCGGATCGAAAATAGCTAACAATGGATCCGCTCCACCTCCTACAATTGAAATTCCATTTCCAGTAACATTGACTGTATGTCCTGCAGGATTACTTAAGAAAATGGTATCTCGAGCTGCTACGACAGAATAAGATCTATTCACAAAAGTGCTCTCATCATTATCCGGATGCACGTCATCGTAGACAAGTACGTTGAATTGCAACGCTTGACTCTCACATCCACCAGCTAAATCTGTTATTTGATACGTATATAAGCCAGGACTGGTGGCGGCTAAAGTAGTATTGTTATTGCTTGAGGAGGAATTAATAAGTCCTCCAACTGAGTTATACCAGTTGGCAGTGCCGGTAGGACTGGCTACTAGTGTAAATGGTCTCAATACTTCAGATACACCTACAGCTGCCGTATTGGTGGTCCCCACTTGAGCACTTGTTTGTCCCGTGATTGTCTCTCCTGATCCGACCGTTCCAGAATTGAGGTAGACATCCATTTGGGTTCCCGTATTGGTTCCGGTAACCATGGTGCCTGTAGCTCCTCCGGAGAATACAAAATTTTCACCATTCGCAAATGTTGGACCAGCATTATAATTAATCGTAACTCTAGGCAGATAACGCGCAGTGTAACTGGTAATGGGCGTGCCTGGCGCAGTTGATTCTTCTAAAGAGGTAAGAGCCGCTGGAGATAATTGGCTGCTTAAATCTCCAATACTCGTTTGACTTGTAAGCATGATGTTATCACCTCCTATTGAGATGAGGCTATTCGATCGCGCCGTAGTTCCGGTTGCCTCAACTATCAATCCATCTATTGTAATCACATCATCTGCGTCACCTGTCCCATCATCTACCAATGCAATACTGATAGAAGAATTACCGATGTATTCAACAGTACCAATTGAGATATCTGGAGTACCAGCCGTGTTAACAATAGTAGGAGTAGCGCCTGTATCAAAAATAAATCCTGCAGGAAGATTGAATATTAAATCACCACTCGCACTGAAGTCAGTTGTGGCCGTTTCATTAAGTTCTATTGTGGAAAGAGTCTCTGTTGCTCCAATACAAAGATTAATGACATTAGGTCCTGTAAAAACAACGCCTCCTTGTACATCAATAACATTCGGAATAGTTGCCGAACGTATATTAATTGGGGAAGCCAAATCAAAAGTGGTGTAAGACACAGAATAAACCTGTAAATCAAGAGGTGTCGATAAAGCGCTACCGTCTAAGGTCCAGTTACCCACACCGTCATTAGTGGCAGAAAGTGCTGAGTTAGCTCCTATGCTTATCAGAACTGTCGCATTTGGATCATCAATTGTACCTGACAGATCAGGTGTAGGGTCATTCGTAACCGTAGGACTGGCTGTATTTATGGTAAAGTACGGCGCAGCTCCATCGTCCGTATTAGTAAAAGAGGCAATGGCATTTCCAGCACCTGCGGCATCTTCCAATATTGCTGCAACGTCAATATTTACACCTGGCGTGATATAGGTGTCCTCAACCCCACTCTCGACAAGTGTTAAAGTTACATCTGGTGAGGAAACAGCAAAACCACCACCTGCAATTGAATAACTATCTGTTAATGAAAAATCTGTGTCATCAATACTGTTGTCAACAAACGCTTCAGAGAATGTGACTGTAATTTCATCTATTTGACCATTAAGGTCGTTATCGGCTGTAATTGCGCTAAGAATGGCTGGACCAGCACCATCTGTAATAGATCCGGAAACAATTGTACCTCCATCACTTGCATTGGCTGCAGTATCTAATAAAGAAACTCCAGGCGTATAAACAAAATCTCCTTCAACAGCAGTACCACTACCATTTACCGTAAGCGTAAAGCTCTGATCGGTATTATCTACGTTAGCAACACCCGTAGCAGCTACTCCATTATAAGTAAACTCAGAGGGGTCAATAGCCGAATCATCGATATTATCTTGAGCATCTATCTGAATACGATCGACGTTTCCATCCGCATCATTATCAAGTATAGTCGCAGTGAAATTAACAAATCTTGGAGCTGCAAAATCGAAATGTTGATCAGGTGTATCACCCGGTACGGCATCATCTTCAGTAGCTTGAGATTCTATCCTGTCCGTAGTTCCCGTTTGATAAGTAACCTGGAGGTTAGCAATACTTGTGCCTGGCTGAGGGTCTCCGGTGAACTGAATCGTGACGGTTTGTCCTGCATTAAAAAATCCATTCGTAGGAAAAGGGCTACTGTCATAATCAACATTATCCTGAGTGACTGGCGTGGCACCATTCGTAATTGCAATACAGTCTAGACCATCGGCACCATCTGAACCGCTAAACTCATCAATATCCCAGTCTACATTAAAGCTTATTGAAACACCATCAATCTGACCATCACCATTTTGGTCAAGCCACTCGGCTATTGACATATCAGGAATTGCAGGAGGAGCCAAATTCTGCTCGTTATCGGTCGGATATTGAGTAGCGTCTGCTGTATTGCCTGCCTCATCATAAATGTTACCGTCTGTATTCCATTGGGTAGTTTCTCCTCCTACTGCACTTCCAGTATAAGAAAAGAAAACCCTAATATCTGTTTCGCCTCCAAGCAAATTATCCGAGCCTAGTCCTGCTTCACCTGTTCCGGTGGAGTTCACCTCAACCACTGTTGGAACGGTTAAGGAACCACTTTGGAAATTGAAACTAAAGTTTGGCTCATCTACCGGTATAGTATTTCCTGAATCTCCCCAAACTCCTTCACTAAATACGATATCAGCCGTACTGTTACCCGTTATAGTAACACTCATGATTCTTGGCTTAGCCAGATCAAGTATTGCTTCAGTGATCTCTACACCAGCCTGGGCTTGATCATCTTCAAAATTACTTGCTGCACCTGTCACATCCGATGAGCCAGCAGTAGTCCCTACGGTGGAGTAACCTGCAGCTGCAACATCCATAACTAAAAGTCCATAAGTGCCATCGTTTGTGAGTGATACATTTGCGTCACCAAGGGCGTTACCTCCGCCTCCATCATATGTAGAAGCATCTGGCATAGTCAACGTACCTATATCATCATCAAGTACTCCTCCAACAACATCAAAAACAATTTCACTGAATACGTAGGTCATCTGATCAATTGTGCCATCATTGTCCGTATCTTCAATTCTTAGCTCGGTCAGCACCGGAGCGGCAGCATCTATTTCCGTAATTGTTAAGTCATTAGAAGCTTCATTTCCTAAGAGATCCGACAATTCGTTATTCGCATTATCTTGTATGTATTCCAGAGAAAGATCATCAGTTGTCCCAAGATCCACTTCCAATGTAAAAAATTCATCAATTGTTAAAAGATCCGAACCATTATCTACCCCAGGGGACCCACCAGGAGAAAGGGTAAATACTGCTGGTGAACCATCAATCTGGAAATCTGCAGCCTCCACTGAGGATTCATTAACAGGCTCAGACATTTCAACTAAGATCTCATCAACACTTCCATCACCATCAAAATCATAGTAAGTGGCATCTACGAAAAAGATATTCTCTGTGTCAATACTAAAAAGATCATCTTGATTTGTGTTTGTCGCAGTAATACCATTTCCAGTAGCATCCTGACCCCCGCTTACTAAAACATCAACATCTGGTAAATCTACATTGGCATCTGCCACATCATAGGTAACCACAAAGGTTTGATCATTAGGCCAAGAAACGCCATTTACCGATAATGTAGTTGATGGATCTTCCGCCCCATTATCAAACGTAATGGAAGGGTCTTGCGAACCATCATCAATCATTGATTCATCAAATGCTACAGTTATCGTAAACGTACCAGTTCCTACATCTGAATCAGATATTACTGATATGTTGGGAGTAACAGTAGTGATTGAAGGTAATTGCGTATCTAACACAAAAGCAGGAGAACTATCTCCTACATCAGCATTGCCAACGACATCTGTGGCTCCACTGGTAGAGGATACATCCGCAGTTTCGGTAAAGGATTGCTCAGAAGTGCCATCATGGGTAAATGTTTCTGTCCAGGTATCATTCGTGAAAGTTGTAGTAGACCAGGCTCCATCTGCATTTGAAGTGAAATTCGCACTTGAACTGAAGGTAATCGCTGGATTAGTTCCTGCATTCATCGCCTCATCATAAGTCACCGTCACAACCTGTGTCAGATCACTCGGAAAAATCGGATCACTATCTATTGTCACCGTCGCTGTGGGTGATTGCGTATCTATCTGGAATGATGGTGAGGTATCTCCTAAATCGGCATTGCCAGCAACATCTGTTGCTCCACTCGAGGATGCTACAGTTACCGTTTCTGCTGCGATCTCTTCTGCAGTACCGTCATGATTAAAGGTCTCCGTCCAGGTGTCATTCGTAAAGGTCGTCGTGGACCAGGCTCCATCTGCCGCTGAAGTGAAATTCGCACTGTTATCAAAACCAATGGTTGGTGTTGTTCCTGCATCCATTGACTCATCATAGGTAATCGTAACTACCTGGATCAAATCTCCTTGTGATATCGGATCACTGTCCACTGTTACAGTGGCGGTCGGCGATTGAGTGTCAACTACAAATGAAGGTGATGTATCTCCAATATCCGCTATACCAACCACATCCGTAGCTCCACTTGAAGAGGCCACTACTGCAGTCTCTGAAGCAATCTCTTCAGCCGTTCCATCATGATTAAATGTTTCTGTCCAGGTATCATTAGTAAAGGTCGTTGTAGACCAAGCCCCATCTGCGGCTGAAGTGAAATTAGCACTAGTAGTAATAGAGATCGTTGGTGTTGACCCAGCGTTCATAGACTCATCATAAGTCACCGTCACAATTTGTGCCAAATCACCAGAAAAAATGGGATCACTGTCTACTGTCACCGTCGCTGTTGGTGCTTGCGTATCTAATACAAAAGCAGGAGAACTATCTCCTACATCAGCATTGCCAACGACATCTGTGGCTCCACTGGTAGAGGATACATCTGCAGTTTCGGTAAAGGATTGCTCTGAAGTGCCATCATGGGTAAATGTTTCTGTCCAGGTATCATTCGTGAAAGTTGTAGTAGACCAGGCTCCATCTGCATTTGAAGTGAAATTCGCACTTGAACTGAAGGTAATCGCTGGATTAGTTCCTGCATTCATCGCCTCATCATAAGTCACCGTCACAACCTGGGTCAGATCACTCGGAAAAATCGGATCACTATCTATTGTCACCGTCGCTGTGGGTGATTGCGTATCTATCTGAAATGATGGTGAGGTATCTCCTAAATCGGCATTGCCAGCAACATCTGTTGCTCCACTTGAGGGTGCTACAGTTACCGTTTCTGCTGCGATCTCTTCTGCAGTACCGTCATGATTAAAGGTTTCCGTCCAGGTGTCATTCGTAAAGGTCGTCGTGGACCAGGCTCCATCTGCAGCTGAAGTGAAATTCGCACTGTTATCAAAACCAATGGTTGGTGTTGAACCTGCATCCATTGACTCATCATAGGTAATCGTAACTACCTGGGTCAAATCTCCTTGTGATATCGGATCACTATCCACTGTTACAGTGGCGGTCGGCGATTGAGTGTCAACTACAAATGAAGGTGATGTATCTCCAATATCCGCTATACCTACCACATCCGTAGCTCCACTTGAAGAGGCCACTACTGCAGTCTCTGAAGCAATCTCTTCAGCCGTTCCATCATGATTAAATGTTTCTGTCCAGGTATCATTAGTAAAGGTCGTTGTGGACCAAGCCCCATCTGCGGCTGAAGTGAAATTCGCACTAGTAGTAATAGAGATCGTTGGTGTTGACCCAGCGTTCATAGACTCATCATAAGTCACCGTCACAATTTGTGCCAAATCACCAGAAAAAATGGGATCACTGTCTACTGTCACCGTCGCTGTGGGTGCTTGAGTATCTAATACAAAAGCAGGCGAACTATCTCCTACATCAGCATTGCCAACGACATCTGTGGCTCCACTGGTAGAGCTTACATCTGCAGTTTCGGTAAAGGATTGCTCAGAAGTGCCATCATGGGTAAATGTTTCTGTCCAGGTATCATTCGTGAAAGTTGTAGTAGACCAGGCTCCATCCGCATTTGAACTGAAATTCGCACTTGAACTGAAGGTAATCGTTGGATTGGTTCCTGCATTCATCGCCTCATCATAAGTCACCGTCACAACCTGTGTCAAATCACTCGGGAAAATCGGATCACTATCTATTGTCACCGTCGCTGTGGGTGATTGCGTATCTATCTGAAATGATGGTGAGGTATCTCCTAAATCGGCATTCCCGGCAACATCTGTTGCTCCACTCGATGAAGCTACTGTTACCGTCTCAGCCGCAATCTCTTCTGCAGTACCGTCATGATTAAAGGTTTCCGTCCAGGTGTCATTCGCAAAGGTCGTCGTGGACCAGGCTCCATCTGCAGCTGAAGTGAAATTCGCACTGTTATCAAAACCAATGGTTGGTGTTGAACCTGCATCCATTGACTCATTATAGGTAATCGTAACTACCTGGGTCAAATCTCCTTGTGATATCGGATCACTATCAACTGTAACTGTAGCTGTCGGTGAGCCTTGATCAAGTGTAATTCCATGGTTATTATTAGTCGCAACTATTGCTGCACCACCCGGATCATAGACCGCACTGACTGTGAGGGCACCATCTGTTTCACCTGATATATTCAAATCCACTGTCCATGGACCATCGGCCCCAGAAATTGTAGCTGATTGCGTAACACCCCCTATCGTCACATCTACTGTGGTACCTCCAACAGCCCCTCCAGCACTTGTTCCAGCAACAGTAACTGTTGTAGCTTCAGATGCATTGACGATATCATCTATCTCAATGGGTGTTGTTATGGTGATTGTTTGTGCTAATCCAGAAACAGAAAAGCAAACAAACAGTAATGTGAAAAATAAAGAATATCCAATCTTTCTCATGATCAGTAGTTTAGAGGAAAATAAAGGTGACAACAGCTACGGTATAATTTAGACCAAAATAAACGAAAAGATGAAGTTCCTTAATCCGAAAATCATATCAAAGCACTCATTCGTTTTTTCGATATAGGCTTTGAATAATAGGATAAGAATAAAGAAGGTTTAAATTGAACTATTTCAAGATTAATCAAGGGATCCATCTGCATTCAGTTTGATAATCGATATCAATTTAACTCCTCCACCAAAATCAACATTTGCAACCGCGACGATCTTTCCATCCGGGAGTGTCACCGCATCCACAATTTCATCATTCCCATCGGCTAATCCGAAAAAAGATTCTTCAGCTGGTAAGTGAGCACCCCCTTGACCAAACTTGGCAAACATACCCTCAGCACTGCGAGCATACGATACATTAGACGCATCGGTAAAGGAAAAGGATGGATACTGTCCTACCATAATAATCTTATTATCAAGTGCTTGAGTCACCCCAATTCCCCTTGTTTCTATACTAGCAACTGTTGTGCCTCCATGATCCTGATAGACTGAACTATCATGACTGTTTCCACTTAAGTAAACTCCATTATTGCTTAGGTTGATCAGAAATCCGAACTCCTGATTTGCTGAGGTACTTGAGGTTCCAACAATACTAAAGCCTGAGCTCGACTTAATGGCGTCACTTGCAAAGTCATCAAATATTGCATTAGTTGGATCTTCTAATCCATACGCTGCTGAATTAAATGGTGTACCATTTGGATCGGTCTCTAAATAGAAAACGTTCGTACCATTATCTCCTCCATTCTCCCCCAGGAGACTGGGTGTATTACTAGTTCCAATCATCACCAGATTCCCGTTGGTCTTTTCAAAACCACGAATAAGCTGGTCATCTTCATCGTCACCCACAATTCCTTGTGTTTCTTCAAAAATTATGGTTTCATTAACTAAATCGACTTTTATGAAATAATTATCAAAATCTGAGTCACCGCCACCCCTATCGAACTCGCGAGATCCAACAACTAAAATTCCAGGATTTACAGAAAGTTCGATAACATCTTTACCCTCAAAATCCAATAATTCATCCGCCGTACGAGCAGAACGTGCAAATAAAGTGTCACGATTAAATGTTCTTGGTTCCAGCTCCGTGCTCAATAAACCAAACGTAAGTCTTTTCCAATCAGACACTTGCAGTGCATTAATAGTAATAGAGGAAGTTCCTACAATGGCATAGCCTGGAGATCCATCTCCAATGTCAGTGACATATTGAATTTGACCGGCCGTCTCATCAGCTCTGAAACGATCTCTAACATCATCCCCGGTCCAATCATCAGCTCCTGGCTCATCATCAATATCCAATGTATCTGAGTAACCAAACGAAGTAGAGTTGATCAAATTTCCATCTAAATCTGTTCGCAGCACATAATAGTCTTTGTCTCCAAAATCCGAAACAACGCTCCCAAACACGACCAGCCCAACCGGAAGCCCGGCTTCATACACGATCTCAATGTCACTGGCCTCATAGCTTGATAGTTCTCCATAGTATTTAATGAAAGCTTCATCAGGTGCAGGAGCATTATCGTCTTCAATCTGGCATGAAACCACGAGCAAAGACACTAAAAATATGTATAGAAAGTATCTCATCGATTATCGGTACTGCTTACGTTTTCTTGGGAAATAAATAGATTTTGTGTATCCAACGGAGAAGGATAAGGTGTTTAGTGTCAAATCGTCCTCCACATGGCCAATTCCAAAATTCACATCTTTATTTGCCCATCGATTATCAGGGTTTATATAGTTGAAAAGTGCGTTATCGTATCGCAGCTCAAGGGAGAAAAAGTCGACCTTCGCACGACCTACCCGGGCTCTAATTCCTGCGCCAAGCATGACCGATACATTGGAGGTAGATACCTGATCGGCTGACTTTAAGTCATCACTTCCCGCTGGTAGTGTATAGGCTGTTCCACCCGTTCGTCTGGTGTCAATATATTTTGCCTGGAGTAATAAATCATAGGATCCGCCAATGAAAAAATACGGTAATAAGCCTACTCTATTTCCGTCTTGATCCTTTTTATCATAATTCATGCTGTAACGCACCATCAGCGGAAACCTCAACATATTGTTGGTATTCTTCGCTACATAATTCAAATCTTCCGCAATCATCTCACCTTCTATTTCGTAGGAAGTGATTCTGTATTGAAATCCAGCTGCAACTTCAATTCCTTTTGTGATGTGCCTTTCTGCAAGGACTTCACCCCAAAAACCTATACCAAGTCCCGTATCATTACCATTTTCATTGTACCGCTTGTCCCCTTCCTGAAAAGAATCAAATGTTTGCATGACGGTTGGGAGTGATTTGTTTACTCCAGCCCTTACAGCCACTCTTAAAATAGGTTCGGTTTTGAATTTATCCTTTAACAGATAAAGCTCTGCAGGATCTTCAGCAGCAAGGTTGTGCTCCTTATCGACTTTTAAGAGCTTGACAAACATCTCTTCCGCCATCGTTTCATTATCCTGGAAAAGATACGCTTTGGTTAAAAGCTTATACGCCCGAATCTCCTCATCTACGGAGAAAACTCCCTGATCCAAACATCTGGTAAATCCACTATTATCGTCTGTATAGGTGCCTATGATATCTGAGAGTCTACCCTGCTCAAAAGCCAACTCCGCCTGAGATAAAGCACGTGCACATTGTGAGGAGGATTGAGAGTGAGCCCATAAGGCACAAGTCAACAAACAAAAGGTGATAAGGTGTTGCTTCATATAGGCGCTTTAGATATCGTTTGGTCTTCTAGGCTGACCTTTGCAAGTTTCCACATACTTAATGTCTTCAGGATCCCCGACATATTGTCTCCATTCATTTTCAGACATATTTCCTAGTGTAATGTGTGAACAAATCTCACTGGCAAGTTTACCTACATTCGTAGGATAAATTCGAATGTTTCCATCATTAGCTGCAGTGACAAAATTTTGACCATCCGGGCTAAAATCGGCATCATTAACCCAGCCTAAATTATCGCCTCCAGATCCTTTATAATCCTGTAAAATAATAGGGAGATCAAATGGATTTTCTAAATCCCACATTCTTACTTGCTTATTTCTGGAAGTAGCCAAAAGCAATCGGTCATTCGGGCTAAATTCGATATCTGTAACCGTAGATCGGTACCCGGTCAAGGTAGGAGGAATTTGTGTGTCTGTCTCCATGTCCCAAATTTTGATTCGACCATCGTCGGTACCGTAGGCAAGTAACTTCCCATTGTTGCTAAACTTCACTGATTTGACCGGGCTGATTTTATTGGAGGTAACAACCGCCCCGGTTGAATCAACTGTGGAAGCCTTATTGACCAAAGTAGTAGCCCCTTTGCCCATGTCAGTCAAATCCCAGATATATACGTTCCCGTCATTACCACCACCGACAAGGGTTTTGGCGTCCGGTGAAAGCGTAATCTTATTGATTCTGACATTGGATTTAACCAGTTCAGTGCTACTTCTGAAATCACTGCGCAAGATTCGATTATCCGCTCCCACAGATATGAATCCAGAGTTATCCGGTAAGAATTGCAAATCATACACGGTTCCCCCTATGTGTCCATCTATTCGTGTGGGTTCCGAATCAATGTTATTTACATCAAACAGCATGATGTTATTTTGATCGGTACCGAGGGCCAGGTATTGTTCATTTGGACTGATGTTTACCACACGAGCCACGTCTTCATTCTGGAAAATTAGCTGCCAGTCCCTGGTCGCTACATTCCACTTGATCACCTCTCCATCGCCATTAGCCGTATAGAAATAATCTCCATCATTTGAATATACGATCGATTTAACAGAAATCACGGTATTTTGAGATTCCAGATCGATCGGTTTGTGATATTGGTTAAAGACCGAATCTCCGGTAGCCGGATCTCCATACTCTACCTCATAGAGTCCTTGTAGGGCGTTATACACACCGGCATAAATATCTCCATTGTAGTTCTTGCCCTGATCTTTATATTCCTGATGGAAAAAGAATGCCTGCAAAGCAACCAAACCTTTCAGTTCAGCTAGAGGCCGATCATCCGGTACTATAGTCTTCGCTTTGATTGCCATGGATTGCGCAATCGCCTGATACCTAAGACGCTCTGCTTTCTTTTGTTCCTCAAGAGCTTGAGCTTGAGCTATTTTAGCTGCCTGCTCTTGTTTTCTTGCTTCATCGGCGGCTTCCTCTGCAAGTTTTTGTTGATTCAGTGCATCTTTTCTAGCCTCTTCAGCAAGTGATTGTTGCCTTCTTGCTTCTACCGCATTTTGATCAGCAGCAATTCTTTGCCTATCAGCTTCCTCTTTTTGAGCCTCTGCATCAGCTCTAGCTTCATTTGCTTCAGCTGCCGCGTCAATTGCTTTTTCTCTCTGCAAATCTGCTTCTTCTTGAAGTTTAACGGCTCTATCCCTTTGTTCCTGCGCAGCAGCTTTTTCTTTCTCAGCCTCATCCGCTTTAATGAATGAGAAAATCAAGAAACTTAATGAAACAAGTACTGCAATGGCCAAAACAACTGCAGTTGTCCGCATCCGTTTGACCTGACGTTTCTGAAGGATTTCTTTATTACGCTGTTCGGTCAGATACGCTTTCTCAGAAGTCTCCAGGAACACCATGGTTCGCTCAAAGGCCGGGTTGTAGCGTTGACCCCACACCAAGGTAGGTCGGTTCTCTTCTCTCCAGTTTAAGGCAAGCTGTAAGTCCGGCATCTGCCAAAGGCCTGCTTTTCCTTCCTGGTAACGCTCTGCTGCCTCAGACAACTTCAGGTACATCTCAGCCGCTTTGGATTCCTCATCCAACCAACGTTTCAGTCGTACCCAGATACGCATCAAACTCTCATGAGAGATATCAACTACGATCTCAGACTCCAGTCTCACGCCATATGGAGGCATCAAAAGTGATCTTCCGGGTTCACGGAACCGCTCGACAACTCTTCCTACCTCTTCTTCATTCACCCCGGCAATCGCTGCAATAGTGGCCAGCTTTGTTGGTCGCCTGATCCCCTGATTTTCAGATCCTCGCTCCGTCAAGGCCTTAAACATGACCTCACAAATTTCTTTTTCACGCTTGCTTAGTGAGTCATACGCCTCATTGGCATGCATGGAGAGCGCCTCTCGAAGCGTCCCTATGGAATTGTAGTGACGTAAATCAATTGGCTCGCCAATTTTACGATTATCAGTCCAGTACGACCAGGTACGCATCAAGGCATGTTGGAGAATCGGTAACTGATCCGGATTATCCCCCACATCATTAAGCAATTGCTGTGTCAATCGTGGTGCAATTTTACCACCTCCCACAGCTACAGGGCCTTCAATGGCTGTACGCTTCTGATCCCTGGTCATCTGCGGAATCAGGTAGTGAGAATCATTGATCATCTGCGTCAGATCCGGAAACTGCGCACACTCTCCAATAAAATCTGACCGCATCGTCAATGCGATATATACAGGCTCATCGTACTGATGAATGGCCTCTAATAATAAGTTTACAAAAGCTGAGGACTCGTCCAGATCGGATGTGGCCGACTCCAGCTTGCGGTATCTGAAAAGTTCTTCAAACTGGTCAACCAGGATGAGTACATTTTGAAAGTCATCTGTTTTCAGTTGCCTTACCACTTCAACTAACCCTAATGAGCTACTGCGAAGCACCGTACTGATGATCGTTTTGCGAATTAGCTTATCCTCATCTCCAAGATTGGTGTATTCCTTATCTCGGATTAAGAGTGATTCTGCCAGGTTGTCGATTGGACCACCACCCGGACGGGTAACGACAATTCGCCAGTTCGAACCTGCTTCTGTCATAAAACCTCCATACAGGGTTGGGATGAGCCCGCAAAACATTAGCGAGGACTTACCACTACCAGAGGCACCAAGAATGGCTACAAATTTATTTTCAGAGAGTTTGACAAGTACCTCGTCACTTTGTCCCTCTCTTCCAAAGAAGAGGTGACTTTCCTCAATCCCGAAAGGCCGGAGGCCCGGAAAGGGATTTATTAACTGGGTAATGTCAACAATGTCCTGAACCTCTTCATGGCCCTGAACATCAATTTCTTTATCGCTCATCAGCTTTCTATTTTAGTTAGAAAAGGCTTGAGGTGATCGGGACTAAATGTCCCCCCATTATTCCCCAAAACCATGGCGTTATTTTTCTTGTAGTGCTCCATATCCACATCCTTCTGCCCCTTAAAGTAAACCGCTTTAGCTGTTAAAGGCTTTTCACGGCCAAATCCAGGAGCTTTTAACAGATCCTGTAGTTTCGTTTTGATCCAGTCTTCAGTAGCCTGACCAAAATATATGATGGATGCGTCGCATCTTCTCAAATTTTCCTGATGTATGTACCTTAAATCTACTAAGTCTCCCTCATAGCTGGGAGAAACCACATTGAATCCTTCGCCCTTTAAATACGTCTGAATGTCATCAATTTCTTCTACATCACGCTTATCAGCGATTAAGTAGATCATCTTGGTTTTCTCATCCTGTTCTTCCTGATTTAAGCCTTTGATATCACGGCGGATATTGAATCTTCCGCCTGTTACCAGCTCCTCCCGAATGATGGTTTTAAGCTCCTGCAATTGGATTTGCAGTACTTCTGCTTCTTCCAGGGCAGCAGCATCACTCTTTAAATCCTCAATAAATATTTTTTGACGCTCAGTAACGTTTTTAAGGTCTGGTGAAACCCAAATAAGTCGGCTAAAAGGCTTCTTTTCATCTTGCTTGGCGTCCTTATTCTTTTCAACCATTTGATAGGTGTGATCAGATGCCACTCGATTTTGAATGTCAACGACCGATAACTCAGACCCTCTGGGTTTATACCCATAATCCTCACCTACCAGGTGAATGGAAAGCCTGCATCGATCCAGGTCATCTCTAACCATGCGATCCAATGCCTTAGCCTCCTTTGGAAGACTGTGATCAGGAAGTACTTTGTATCCGTGACGGATCAACTCCCTTTTAATAATGTCTCTTTGGATAACCATGTCAACACCTGTGCTGGCCAGGTAGACCGTTTTCTCCCGAGGAATCGTTTCGTATGTTCCACTGCCTTCGCTTATCTCCTTAGCATGCAATACATGATTGATATCATAAGCCATATCAACCAACTTCATCCAGTAACTACGTTCAGCATCTGAGCCAAAAAAGCGTGTGAATTCCTGAGGATCTCCGGTTAAAGGATCTACCAGGTAAAAATCATAAGTCAGCAAATCTTCAAGCTCCGGAAGCGATTCGTCCGGATCATATGGACGCTTCAGAACTTTGAATATCCTTGCAACTCCATCAGCAATCAGTTTATTATGATCTTTCCATTTCTTTGCGTGCGAGTTCAATCCACTCATAATGACCTTGTCTTTAGCAAGGTTTGAAGTGGCTACCGCAAGAATAACATTGTAATCATCCAATTCAGTTATTGAGAAACTTAATTCGTTGATGAGTTTGATTTCAGGATTTTCCCGGGTAATCTGAAACATCAAAGTAGATAAGAACTTGTGGAAGTTGGTGACCCAACCTTTTACTCCACCCTCTATCATCGCATCGTCGTGTTCCGAATATATTAATGCTATGGTGCGATTACTGCTCATTTTATGCGATTAGGAGAGGTTTAATATAGTGAAATAACTTAATTTTTTATTCTATCCAAAGTGTGTTCATCGAAATCTTAACCAAACAGGACATCTACAATCTCAGGTTCTTCCTGATCAACTACTCCATTCATGATGTCAATCCAACAGTCCAAAATCTCAATGTGCTTCGACATAAGATTTAAGAGTTCTTCTTTTCTCATCAACAATAAGGTACATTCTGTTCGAGCCAATGCGGTGAAAGAAAATGTGTCTGTGTTATTGATATTCTTCTCTCCAAAAACTCCTCCCTTATCTCTTTCGGCAACTTTATTGTCGCCTTCATATATATCTACTGCCCCATCAAGAACTATGTACATAGGTTCCATACCACCATCACCTTCGCGGATAATGGTAGATCCTAGCTTAACTCTTATTTCCTCAAGATTTTCTGCCATGTAAGTAATTAACTCACCTGGGATCGGCTTAAACATTTCGATCTTCTTAAGCTCAATGACACGCTCGATCATCAACAGTTTCTGATGATATTCCTCATCTTCATCTCTGAAAACTGGTGGTAGTATCGCTTTATCCAATTCCTTTTTGGTAACAGGCCTTAGTCGCTTGGTATGTTCGTGATAAGCCTCCTGATTAATTCGATACATCACAAAGGCAGCCGTTTGTAATAGCAGCGGGTCCGGATTGAACAGGTTGGCTATTAAATCTGCAGTGACATGCCCGCTCAACTGGCTAAATCGGTACATGGCCAGGGCCTTGGTGTATCGATTAATTCTATTATAGTCTCTGTTTATGATTTGAAGAAGTAAATCCTCGTAAGAATCAAAATCCTCAGGTGGATAATGGTTTTGAAGTTTTGTTAACCTTTCTGAGACCTTTAACTCATCGAGCACCGGGATTAATTTAGGCTTCAATTCTTCCTCTACAAAAATATCCAACATCTCAACAGCAAATGTGATACTTTCAGTGGTGCCGCTCTGAATATTCTCTTTTGCCAAAAGCACATTTTGAGGATCATAAATCATGCCCAATAGCATGAAGATATTATCATAATTTTTGATGTCCTCTTCCAGCATGGCCTCCTTAATCAGATGATCAATTGGATCCTCATCGGGTATTTCCTGTGTTGATTTTATGTTCCAGGCAATATCTCCTATTTCGCCTTCTACTGCGATCTTAATCCTGGCCGCCTGGAAGTCTCTTGCAACAAAACCTATATAACTTAATGACAATAAGAGTTGAGAGACAATTTTTCTGTCCGGGAAATCGATTTTCTTCCAAAGTAACTCTGTAGCTCCACGACCACCAATTCGACCCAATACCTGGATAATCCGTATCATAGTAGGATGATATTGACCGGTCTTATAGAATGCGGTATCAACGGTGTGAAATGCTGATTCGCCAGAAGCCTTGAGTGCTGACATAGCTACATTTCCATAAGTAGAAAGGTGTAGGTTTTCAATCAGTATTGGCCATAACTCAGGACGCTTGATCTTTCCAGCTGAAATCATGGCGGCAGATCGGACGTTTGGATTAATATCTCTGAGTAACTCGACAATAAACGCCACATGACGATCTTCAGATGCTTTTGCAAGCAAACGAGCACCACGTTCCCGATCATTGGCATCTGTTGATCTAACTAACTCTTTAATCGCCACGTCAGTCAGATTGAAATCAGCAGCTTTTTTGAGCCTTTTGAAAGCCTCTTCCGCCACCTTCAGTACGTCTTCATTACCCTCCGTTTTCAGATCTTTTTCAATAATCTCAACAGCTTCCCAGCATAGACGATCTCCTAATTTTTGATAGGCATACGATCTTAAAACAGGAGATCGATGATTCAATAAGTCCAGTAAGGCAAACTCAAACTCTATGGGCTCTAATTTTTCAAAAAGACGAAGGCCATTCAGCACCCGTTCAACATCTCTGGAAGAAACCTCATCTTTCAATATTTTGAGCGTATTGTTTTCATTACGCTTGCCCTGACCTTCCAGATTTGCCTTCTGTTTTTCAAGAGTCGTCTTCAGTGTCTTTTTGTATTCTTCAAAAAGCTTTCCAGCCATGTAGATAATACCGGCCGCTAGCGCGAGAATGAAATAGGAATAATGAATAAGTTTGAAGAAAACCAACAACCCTAAGGCCATTTGAGCAGCTCCAGCAATAAAAACTGCGATTTCATTAACAACCCCTTCTATTCGGGTTTGGATATCGAACCGTATTTTAATGTCTAATGGAAGGAAGAATAATTTAAATGCAGGACTTTCCAGTGCGTCCTTAAGTGCCGCAGTAAACAACTTACCTGCTGAAATCAACACGAAGAACATAATGTACTCGGGCGTCTTTATCTCGTACCCGAAAATATGTCCGACAATTATCGCTCCTATGGTAAAGAGGATTAAGATTAAAGGCATGGTCATCAAGGCTACCCTTAAACCAAACTTTCCAATGATAATATCATTAACAAAACTTTGAATAAGGAATGAGAAAACGATTACCAGTCCTGAAAAGAAGGATAGAAAGTTAGCCAAGTCTGTTTCATCCGGATACATGGTTTCCGTGGCACTCAGAAACGTATAATCCATAAAAACAGCAGATCCCATAGAAAAAATCAGGAATATCGAAAGTAATCTTAGGTACTTGTTTTTCATGAGACTGAAGAAATTTACTTTCTCAACCTCTTCGCCTTCAAGCACTTTTGTTGCCCTATTCAAATTGTAATTGATGACGAGCAGTAGTGTGAATATGAATACCCCTAATCCTGCGATTCCAGAGACAAACAAAAGATCATACGTGGCATTAAAATTGGTTGCTGAAATTATTAGAGGAATACTGAAAAAGGCGATCATGGTTGCCATCAGTTGTCCAGTATCTATTCCTCCTATTATTCTTTTACTTGCACGAAGGTCAAACACTCGACCAAACACACCCCAAAAACCTAATAAAGTAATAGATGTAACAGGTCCGATCATCACAAAAAGGATGAATGGAAGCATTTGAAATTGGCCTGTTATGCTTTCATCATAACCTATGAATTCAAAAGCAGCTCGAATTCCTCCTATAAATAACAGGATAAGAAATGTGGTGGAAACTACAAGTGTTGAAAAGTTAATCTTACGCTGGAGGTATACAAATATGGCTGTAGAAATAATGCCGGCTGCACCAGCTGCAAAGAATGCATTGTCTAACCACTCATCACCCATTACGGTTAGGAAAAGTGTTTCAGCTCCAATCTGATAAGTAGCAAGGAGAATCCCCATAAAAAAGCCCTTGCCAAGCAAGAGCAACATTTGCTTCTCTTCTCCCTCTTCTCCTCCCAGGAATTTTAAGAATGCTTTTACCACAGCTAGTGAATTTTACAGGCCCTATTGTAAGTTAGATTATTTAAAGTCAATTGTAGGAATAAATCAATAAAAGACCCAGTTTGACCCGTATTTAACTTTAAATAGTGCTATTTTTTCTTCTTTTTATTACTTTCCTTACTTGTGCTTTTACCTTTTCTTTTCAATTCACTGTTATAGCCGAATAGATATGCAATGCTCACCGTGCCAATATTATGATAGTACTCAAAATTTTCCCGATAATTTTCACCTCCAAAATTGGTGTCTCTGGAACCAGAATTGGTACCCATGTTGCTATGAACCCAGGTGTATCTTGCATCAATTTGGAGGCGGGTACCATTAGCAAGATCAAAATACATCCCCGATCCAACTGTCAGCCCAAACTGTAATCGGTTAGGATCACGGACCAGCGCAGTGCTTCTATTTCCTTCCAGTGCCTTATCGGAATTAAAAGTAATCTTATAGGGTTTTATCGCTTCTTCTATATTGTCTGGGTCAGGCAAGTTTTCAACAAATTCTTCTAGAAAAATCGTTCCCTTCCCTCCAAGCCAGTACGCAAGTCTTGGCCCTCCGTTAACATAATAATGAAAGGGAACCCTACCCAAGGTAATTCGAAGCATTACTGGGGCCGAAATAAAATGATTGATCATGCTTGCGTTGACATCTTCACCATCGGTTTGGATATCCTTGACCCGCTTACCTACTCGCTCGTAGTTTATTTCTCCATAAACGGAGTACCGATCCGTAGCAGTATACATAAGCGCAAATCCATATTGCATATTTATATCGGTCGCGACGTTAAATGAATCACGCTCATAGGTTTTGTCCTGATAGACATGATCGATGTAGCTGACGCCAACTTTTGGGCCAAACCAATATTGACCATAAGAAGTAGCAACAATTCCAAGTACACAACAAAAAAGGAGAACGGATTTCATCTGCAGGTTTAATTCTTTCTAGTGTAATAATACGAAATCAAAGTGAGTCATATTATGCATGTGATTAATTTCTTCACAAAATAGCATTTAGATAACTGATAAAGTGATTATTATGCAAACAAAAGCAGGATATTTGTTACGGGTGATGCGAAATACAATAAATTCTCTAATTTAGGGTTTAGATCAATAGAATCATCAATACTTGAAACGATTACTTCTCTCTAAAATGGTCTGTGCGAAATGGATGTGCCAACTTTTCTATATTGGCTTATTCATTACCTCATTTTATAACGCACATGCTCAGCAACCACAGGTTTACAATCAGTTCTTCATGAATCCTTATATGTACAATCCCGCATATGCGGGTGTAGAAGGACACGCTGCAGTATTCGTGATGTATAGGGACCAGTGGACCAATGTAGAAGGAGCACCTCAAATATCGCATGCCAGCTTTCACGTCCCCTTAAAAGGTGGAATTGCAGTTGGTGGAGCTGCGTTTAATATTACTCAAGGCTTATTGGCGACATCAGCAGCAAAAGCCTCAGCCTCTTATTTATTAAATATTGATAGGACTCATTTTTTACGATTTGGGATGTCACTAGGTGCGGGAATTAACTCTGTGAACATTACAGAATTCGATTCACCGGGTGATCCAGCCTTCAATAACTTTCTTGACCAGTCAACTTTCTTCATAGGAGATGTTGGAGTTGCTTATCATTTCGGGCATTTCAACGTTGGTATTTCATTACCGAATTTATTTAACTACAATCCCATTACACAATCTGAAGTAGCGGACATTGAATTTTCACCAACTGATAACGTCCTTTTCAAAATGAATTATAGAGGGCACGTTAGTGATGATTTTGCCTTTGAACCTCACATTATATATAGATACAGTAACGTGATACCTCATCAATTTGAAGGTGTCATGATTGCACACCTTTATCACATCGTTTGGGTTGGTGCCTCTTACAGGCAAGACGCTGGAGTAATAGGTCTGGCTGGAGCCAAAATAAAAGAGAAATTTGCGGTCGGTTTTGCCTATGAATTAGGTAATTCAAATATTTCGTCGGAGTTGGGGCCTACCCTTGAAGTAAATCTTGGATATCACCTTGGAACCAAGAAGGATCATGCTGAGCATGTCTCTTCATTTATAAAAAGTCATAGACTATCTGCCGAGGAAAGAGCAAGAAAAGCAGAATTAGAAAGACAAAAACAACTTGCAGCTCTACAGCAAAGCAGGCCTTCTGAAACAGAGCCTGAAGATGAGGATGCATTAAGTATTGCTCAACCAACAGTTCTTGATGATCCTGAACCAGAGGCGGAGGTACCAACCGAGAAAGCAGACGATTGGGACCATCAGGAAGAGCATGAAGAAATCACTCGTGTCAACCAGTTTGGAGAGGAAGAAACAGGAATTAGGTTAGAAAAACCCAGTGATACCGGTGAGAAAAACGTTGTGATCAGCTGGGTTCCAACAGCAGAGGCCGCTAGCTTATCAGTCGCTTCTGAAGGTCATCTTGAACGGGAGCTTCCTGATGGGTCTAAAGAAGTGGGTATTAAATATGAAAAACAACAGCCGGATGGCAGTGTAGAACATATCATTAAATGGGATAAAGCCATCAATGAATCTCAGGCAGCAACTATAGCCGAAAACCCTGAGCTGACAGAGGAACATCATGATGAGGTGGCCAAAGGTGATCCTGAACTAACCCAAGACTTTAGGACGCACGATGAATTAGGTAATGCTGATGATCATGTAGTGACCAAAAGAGGAACACATCTATTGGAACTGCCTGCGGGTAATTACGTGATAGCAGGAGCTTTTTCAGTATTCCAGTATGCTGAAAACTATAGTGATGAATTATTCCAAATGGGATTTCATGACACACTGGTAGGATATAACAGTGGTAGAGGGTACTATTATGTAGTCGTTTATGAATCAGGAAGTTTGAGACAAACGAGAACAAAAAGGGATGAATTCAGAAAAATGCCTAAGCTTTCAAAGGCCTGGGTGCTTCAAGTGACAGAATGATGAGGAAATTTTTAGCCATACTAGGTCTTTGTCCAATTCTTTTAATGGCACAGCAAAGACCATTTATCAATACCATATCTCCTACTCATGTTGAAGTTGGAGAGAAAGTAACTATTTCCGGATCTAATCTGACCAACGTTAATCTTGTTTCGTTTGGTGGAGTTTCAGTTTCTGGTGGAAATATCAATATAATCTCAGATAATCTGATTGAGGCAATTGTTCCTGCTGGTGCTACCAGAGGATCGATAATCGTTAGAAATACCAGCAACCTGACATCTGAGTCCAGTCAGCAGTTTTTCATAAGCTTTTCAGGTGAAGCCAATAGCTCATGGAAAGCTGAATACCTGGAGAGTATTTCACCAAAATCAAATGTCTATGATATCTGTCTTTGCGATTTAAACAACGATGGCAAGAATGATGTAATCATGACCCACAACCTTGTCTCCGGCACAGGGGTAGAGGCAACCGTTTTTGAAAACCAAAGCACTTTTGCTACCGAGTCTTTCTCAGATATAGGTTTGGGTGATAATGGTGACAACAGTACAGGAGGGTTTGTATCCACCACATGTGCAGACCTGGATAATGATGGTGACAGAGAGGTCATATTCACGACTGACAATACCACCAACATCAAGCAAATTTATATTTATGAAAATAATGGCGGTGCAGCTGTTTCTTTAAGCTATCTGGGGAGTCTAAGTCTTAGTCTTCCAACAATTGGTGGTGGAGATAAACGAGTTCCAAGAAGAGTCAAAGCAGCTGATATAGATGGAGATGGGAAAAAAGATTTAGTCGTTGGAAATGAAAATGACAACACGATCCATATTTTTCCAAATAATAGTACTCCAGGCAGTTTCGCATTTAGTTCTCCAGTAGAAATAAGTGTTGGAAATGCTGGTACTACGGGAGGACTGGATATTGGAGACTTAGACAATGATGGGAAACCCGATGTGGTCGTTATACCTGCTGTGCAATCCAATGAACAAATCTATGTGTTAAGAAATGAAAGTATTCCAGGCACATTTAATCTATCCCTACAAGCCGGTATCACATCCACTGATCAAAGAAGAAATGTAATCATTGCTGACTTTGACAATGACGGCCTTAATGATATAGCCTCAACTTCAGATGCTACTTTGGGAAGTGTTTCAGGTAATGAAGCAGTGACGATATATCAAAATACAAGCAGTGGAAGTAACATAACTTTTGGATTGGCAGAGGCGGTTATCATACCAAGTAATTTACCGTGGGGCCTTGATGCTGGGGACATTAATGGTGATGGACTAGTTGACTTTGTTGTCGCAACCCTTGGAACAAGTACTGGAGCCGTATTTGTTGTCGAAAATAATTCGACTGGAGGATCAATAAGCTTTGAAACGCCAGTTGAGCTTACCGTAACCGCAGACGCACGCAATATTTGCGTTGGTGACATTAACGGAGACTCAAAACCTGACATAGTATACTCGCATGATACAAGAACAGCAAGTCTAGGAGATTTAGGTGTGCGAATTAACGAGACATGCGTAGACCCAGTTATTGAGCCTGAGACTTTTTCTTTTTGTACTGGTGAAAATTTCACTTTATCATCCACAAATATTGTGGATGGAACATATAGCTGGAGCATCACAACTGGTACTGGCACTGTGGTTTCTCAAAGTGGAAATGAAGCTACATTCAACATAACATCGGCCGCTGACGCTGTGATTGATTTACAAATTACTGCACAAGCCGGGTGCGCTTCCCCTCCTACCACACAATACACTGTAAATTATGAGCCGGGCTCGGTTACTACTACTCCCGTTATTTCGGTCAATGATGCTAACGGCGGTTCACTTTGTTTTGGTGACCAGGTAACTTTATCAACGACCACAACATTCGATGAGTACTTATGGAGGCTTCCTGACGGATCAACCAGCACATCAGCAACTATTAATATTTCTTCAGCAAGCTCCATCAATTCCGGGGAATATGAATTAAGAGTCAGAAACGCGGGAGGATGTTCAAGCGTAAGCGTTTCGCAAAATCTAAGTGTTAGCGAACCCCCTACGCTTGAAATTATTAATCAGGATCTGGACAACTTCTGTGATGGCTCAACAATTTCTCTTCAGGTAGCTGATTACACATCTGATTTTAATTATCAGTGGAAGAGAGACGGAAGTGTTGTATCCGGGGCAACAGGCACCTCTCTAACAGTGGATCAGTCTGGTGACTACACAGTCGAAATAACCGATCAGATTACCTCATGTACTGCTGAAACAGTAGCATACACGGTGAGCGAAATAGCCGAGCCAAGTTCAATAGTAAATGGTCCGACAGAAACGTGTATTAATACAGAAACGACTTTTACAGCAGCGAGCACAGGAGCATCTGGATTTACGCTCAACTATGCTTGGCAAGTAGATGGTAGCCCAGTGACTCCTTCTGATCCAACACAGCTTTTGACGACTTTTTCAACAACAGGAAATCACACGGTTACGCTTACCACAGCTTATGATCCAACAGAGGTGGTCAGCTGTAGTGATGTACAGGTTTTTAACGTCACTGTATCGGATCCACCTACGATCACATTCGATCAAACAGATTTGACTGCTAAATGCCAAGCGGATGTTGTTACTGTAGCACTTTCTAATCCGGCAGGATCTACCGTTTCCGCGTATTCGTGGACAGTCAGAAATGCTTCTGACAACAGTTTTATCAGCAATGCGACTGGTGAAACGCTAGATGTGACAACTCCTGTCGGGGTAGATACTGTATGGGCGGTATTAGATATTACCACTAATATTGGATGTCAAGTGAAGGACAGCATTCGCATTCGAAACTTTCAATCCGATCTCGATATAAGTTCTACAGATTTTACAAGTATCGTTTCATTTGATTCGGCTCTTTTGGAAGATGCTACCTCAATAAACTTAACAGCTGATAACGCTGCGTCCAATATATCCTGGGAACCAGCGGAAAATTTTAGTGACCCATCTAGCTCAAGTACAATTTTCTTTCCTCAAAATCCAACCAGTGTGGTTACACTAACAGCTACCGATAATGATGGCTGTTTGGTCTCCACTGAAGTGAGAATTATACTGGATAATATTAGGCCAAAACGGACTTTCTCTCCTAACGGTGATGGCATGAATGATTGCTGGGAGATTCTAAACATTGGTGATCTCGGAAATGATAACGAATGTAAAGTCTTTGTATTCGATTCCAGGGGAAGAAACATCTTGGTTAAAGAAAATTTTGAAAACGGAATTAACTGCGTTTGGGATGGTAATTTCAACAATTCACCAGTACCAGAGGGGGTCTATTATTACGTTTTAAAGTGTAATGCTGCGGAATTTACCAAATCAGGTAGTATATTATTGGCCAGATAGGCACCCGCTTCTAAAGATTCACCTATAAAATTCATCGATTGATCTAATTTTCATCCTTCGAATATTTATATTTTTTATTGATATAGTTCTGCTTTGAATTATAACAGTAACTTTACCATGACTCGATATATCTTTTGATTTTCAGGGGGTTTATCTACATTGCTAAAGGGTTACATTATGCCTTAAAAGTGTATCTATGACCGTATCCATTTCAACTAATACCATGAATAACTATCGGAATTCGATTTTAACATTCCTTTTATTCTTTTCAACACTTATACTTCAGGCACAAACAGAAGACTGTAGTAACGGAACAGACGATGATGGTGATGGCCTCATTGACTGTTACGATGGCGACTGTTCCACAGATGGAGCTTGTGATGATTTCTTCTTCGGGAATGAAGTTATATGTGCAGATGATATCGATGTTACAACATTTGCTATTAGAGAACAGTGGGGATCTGCCGATGAAACAGCTACGAGTCACGTCACTCCGGCAATTGGTGACCTTGATGGAAATGGTATTCCGGAAGTAATTTCTGTTAATAATTATGGTACACTAGATCTATTCGTACTCAATGGAGCTACCGGAGCAACGATCGCTTCTGCAGACATTGGGTTTACTCCAGAGAATGCACCTATTGTTGCTGAAATAGACGGGGATGAAATTGGAGATATTATCGTATCTCAAAACAAGGGCGATGACCTTGCGCTATACAACGTAGATTTTGTCACTGGAACTTTGACTCAGAGATGGAGAGAGAGAGCCTCTGTAAATCAATCAATCGGTCTGCCTGGTGTCGCGGATTTTGATGAAGATGGTGATGTAGAAATATATTATAGAAACGAAGTGATGGATGCACTAACTGGTAATGTAATAATTGCTGGTGATGGGAATTGGGAAGAAGATTATTTGCATGGAACAATTGCCGTGGATCTTTTTCCAGATACTTTTTGCGCTGATTGTAATGGTTTAGAGTTAGTCTCTGGTAATGAAGTTTGGTCTATAAATGAGGCAGCTGGTACAAGGACTTTAATTGCTGATATGGATGATGACATTCATAGTGACATAGATCCCCTACTCAACTACTATCCTAAATATTATCCAAACTGGGATGACCAGTGGTCTACTGTTTCAGCCGCAGATTATAACCTGGATGGAAATATTGATTTGATCATGACTGGTGCCCTTGGTACAGTTGCAGAAAAGTATAATGGTGAAACAACGATTTTCTATTGGGATGTTACAAATGGTAATGTCATAACCTATCATGATCCTACAAATGACTTTGTGAGGGGGCCTGGACGAGTAAACATTGGAGACGTTGACGGAGATGGTCAACTCAATGCCAATTTCGTAATGGACCAAAAACTTTACTCATTAGACGAAAACTTCAATATTCACTGGATCCATCCGATTAAGGAAGGATCTTCTGGTTTTACCGGTTGTTCGCTTTTTGATTTTGATGGTGATGGCGCTGTTGAAGTTGTCTACAGAAGTGAGGAGTCTCTTTTAATTGTTGATGGGGTTGGTAACGGTGACAATACAACTTCAGAGAGAAGAGAGATTGCTTGTGTATCAAGAACACAGGAAGAATATCCGGTTATTGCAGATGTTGATGGAGATGGAAGTAGTGAGATATGCGTTTCATGCTACTTTAATAACTCAACGCCATTCAGCCCTTACAGTAATACACGATTTTCACAAATAAGAGTATATGAATCGGATGGTGAGGCATGGATGCCTGCACGTGGGGTTTGGAATCAGCATGGATACTATAATGTTAATATCAATGATGACCTGACAATACCAACTGAAGTTCAAGATCACTCGGTGGTTTTCTCCTCCGGAACATGTGAATATGCGGATGGAACACTTGTTCCGTTTCCTTCAAGACCTCTTAATACATTTTTGAATCAAGCTCCCATCCTAAATGAAGAAGGTTGTGTAGAGTTTGCTTCTCCAGATATTGATTTTGTGGGTATTCTTTCCGCGACAGATGCTGCTTGCCCGGACGCGGAAATAACTGTTGCATTTGAAATAACAAATATTGGAGATGTAGATATTTCCGGTAACCTGCCTGTGTCTTATTATGCAGGCGATCCAAGAACATCAGACGGTGTTCTATTGGATACAGAAGTAACTTTATTAGTCGGTTTCGATGTGGGCGAAACGCTCACAATTACCCAAACTATCAGTGGTGTTGGTGGTGACTTTGAACTATTTGTCGTAATCAATGACAATGGTGGTACTCCACCATTGTCAGTACCTCTTCCCACTGCTACCATACCAGAATGTGAAACAGGAAATAATATTCAAAGCACATTAGTTGGATATCAGGCTTTTGATCTTACCGTCGAGAAAATTGATGATAACAGAAAATGTGATCCATCAAAACCAGATAATGGAAGTGCGCGCGCCTACTATTTTGGTCCTACTCCTGGCAACAACGAAACTTTTTGGATAGAAAATTTTGAAGATAGAGCTGCAGCAGCAAAATCTGATACTGATGAGACCGCATGGACTTCAGATGGTGGCAGCCAGACACCAGATTTTTATGGTGTCACTTCTTACAATGGCTCCAACATGTTCGGAACAACTAAAACGGGTGGTGCCAATGATGCTGGGATTGTTACCTGGACATCTGAAGATATTGACGTTTCTAACTATACAGATCTAAACATCTCCTTGGACATTTTTGAGAATGGTAACCAGGAAAGCTCTGGGCAGTGGAGAGATTTTGTGAATGCCTATTATGAGCTTAGAGATGAAAATAATGTAGTAACTGAATCTGGATTACTCAATAATGGTTCACAGTTTGGTGATTTCACCTATGAGCCTGCATTTCTATCAAACCTAAACTCAGATGGAGTTGATTCCATTCTTGTTATAAGAGTTGAGATTCATAGTACTAGTTCATCTGAACATCATTATATCGATAATATTTCGGTAAATGGAACTGGACCAAATATCACCAGGGAGTTTACCGAACCAGATGGTTTTGTTTTCAGATGGTATAACGACGATGACTACTCATCAATAGTCTATGAAGGAAGTCAGTATCCACAAATGGCTACAGGCACATATGACGTAGTAGGTTACTATGCAACTACTGAATGTTATTCAGATACAGTTGAATTAACAATCAACTTGATAAACACTCCTACTTTTAACGTGGAAGTTTATGAAATAAGTGCATTGACGGAATGTAGTACACCTGATGGTTCATTAGGAGCATTCGCTTATACAACGGTTGATGGTGGAGGTATTCCTCAGGATACATTAACCACCGGAGATGGTTACGCCTTCACCTGGTTTATTCAATCAGAGGGCGTTACACCAATCGGAACTGGTAATATCCTCTCAAACCTGGATGCGATTGGGTATACGGTTGAAGTTACGGAAGATGTAACGGGATGTACGGTTTCAGAAAGTAGAACAGTTTCTACTACAGTTTCAAATCCTCCTGACCCAACTGTCGCGATAACTGACATTTCCACGTGTGGTGGCACAGGTGAACTTTCAGCTGACGTGGGGGGAAATACTGCAGATTATACATTTGAATGGTACGATGGCCCTTCCATTAAACCTTCTTCAGACTTCACCGGAATAACCTATACGGTACCAGATCCTGGACAATATACTGTGACCGCAACTTTAAATTCCTCAGGATGTACATCCGACCCGGTAACAGTCACTGTAAATGACAATTCCACAGCTCCGAATCCAGGTACCACTCTTGTTCAGGACAACACTTCATGTGTTGCTGGAAATGGTATCGTTAGAGCAGACGGAGACGGTGCTGGAACGGTAAGTGGTTATACGTTTGAGTGGTTTTTAGGAGCCAATACTTTGGCAGCAAATGCCTTACCAGGCACTGCAGCTCCAGGTGCATTCCTTGTTAATGACAACACCTATGAGTTGGGTGGCCTTGAGGAAGCTACTTATACGGTTCGTGTAACAGATAATTCAACGAGCTGCTTTGAAACAAGGACTATCGACGTAACTGATACTCCAGGTTCATTATCAGTGACTCCAGGAAATTTGATACAAAACAATATCAACAGTTGTGATGCAGCTGTTTTAGGCTCTATCGATGCTTCTGACGTTGTTCCGGGCGATGTAAATAATGTTTCCATTGGAAATGTTAACAGCGACTTTGAGCAACCTGACATATCTGGACCTCCTTACAACACAAATAATTTTACATTCCTGGACCAGGATGAAGTACCAGGGTGGTCTACCACGGCTGGTGATGGAGTAATGGAACTTTGGAATGACGGTTTCCAAGGAGTGCCAGCTTATTCAGGAGATCAATTTGCAGAGATCTTAGCAAATCAGATTGGGGCACTTTATTTTGATTTAAGCACTGTTCCAAACTCATTATTCTCATGGACATTTGCTCATAGAGGAAGAGGTGGGACCGATAATATTCGGGTAAGTATTGGTGCAGTTGGTTCTGAGGTTGGTCAAGGAGATTTTGCAACTGATAATACAGCATGGGCTGTTTATTCAGGCAACTATACAGTTCCTGCCGATCAATTTGTTACCAGATTTCAGTTTGAAAGTCTCGATGCGGGATCTGTAGGAAACTTCGTAGACTCAGTAACATTCGTGCTATTCCCTTACAGATTTGAATTGTATGAGGGTACCTCTGCCTCTGGCACTGCTGATTACATCAATACCTCAGGGGTCTTCAATGATCTCGATGATGGTAATTATGTATTGGTGGTCTATGACAACCTTACTGGCTGTGGTGCGGTTGAAATTCCATTCGAAATAACAAGAGCTCAGGATCAGCCAATAATTGCCACCACAATTACAGATGATGCAAATTGTGATACAGATGCCGGAAGCGTTGACGTAACTGCATCAATGCCTGGAAGCGAACCAGCATCATATACCTATGAGATTTTTGATGGGCACTCATTTACAACACAAATTGGTTCGGATGAAACAATAGCAGATGGGTCTGTACCATTTACTTTTTCAAATTTATCCCCAGGAAACTATCGGGTTAGAGTAACGAATGATGATACTCAATGTACAAATTTCGAAGACATTGTTGTCAATGACGTGACCGTTACTCCTACTTTTACCGCTACGCAAACAATCAATGACAATACCTCATGTGACGCTGCAAATCCGAATGGATTCCTATCTGTTAGCATTCAGGGGGATGCAGTAAGTAACTATAACTTCACCTGGTATGATGGCGCTAGCTCAGCGGACCCCATATTGGCAGGGCCAGCAGTTGGAGATAACGATCTGGATGGCTTAGATGCTGGAGATTACACGGTTGTAGCCGAAAATATATCAACAGGATGCGAAACGGTAGAATTGACGTTGAATGTTGGAAATGATCCATTTACTCCAACGGTTGTCCTTGTAGAGGATAACGCTGATACATCATGTGATATAGGTAACGGTCAATTAAGTGCATATGCTACATCTGACCCGGATGAAACTTGTACAACCTGTGTGACTAATTACACATTTGAATGGTTTTATAACGGTAATCCTATTAATGCTGGAGATAATCTAGGTAACAACTCAAACGTTTCTTTCTCTGGAACCAACAATAGTACTATTAGTGGATTGTCGGCAGATTTGAATAACTATTCTGTGACATTAACACATAACAGATTACAATGTGATGACTCTGAAACAATCCTTTTAACTGAAAATGAAATAACGCCGACATTATCACTGGTAAGTACTCAGGACAATACAAGCTGCGATGCTTCTTTATATACTGGAGAAATCCATGTTTCTGTTACTCCGGCAGGAACTTATGATTTCGATTATTTCTACTCAAACGGAACACAAGTCACTGAAACTGCTCCGGTTAGTGGATCTGCTACAGCAGATGTAACAGGATTGATTAATGATACCTATAAAGTCGTGGCGACTTCAACATTAAGTTGCAGCTCGGACACATTAGAAGTTACAGTTGGTGTCAATCTTCCTGTTGTTGCAGTGACTGAATCAAACAATATTGATAACACTGTCTGTGTGCAAGATGGTGTTGGAGGTAATCCGGATGCCAACGGACAGGTGACACTCACTCCTGCTACTTCTAACCCGGCTGTTGAACCAGGTGGTGGATACAACTTCGCTCTTGAAACTGCGGGAGGTACTGCTATCGATAATGCCGGTGCTACTGCAGGATATGAAGATGTCGCTTATCCGGCTAATAATGCAACGGCTACCATCACCGGACTTCCGGCTGGTAACTACATCATGACCGTGACCAATGCTGATAACAGCTGTCCGGTTGATTATCCATTCACCATCTCGAATGGTTCGGATGATCCGGTTGTTGATCAGGTCGCGCTCACTGCCAGTGCTACTGATAATACAGCATGCGTGGCACCTTTCAACGGAACTGCCAATGCTACAGTAACTGGTGGCTCGGGTACCTACTCCTATGCATGGGCTACTGCCGCTGATCCGGGTACTACCATCGATACCGATGCTACACTAAGTAACGTTCAGGCTGATGACTACATCCTCATCGTTACCGATGACATCACAGGGTGTACTTCTGCTACTGCCAATGTGACCATCGGTGAGTCTCTGCCTACGGTTGCAGTGACTGAATCAAACAATATTGATAACACTGTCTGTGTGCAAGATGGTGTTGGAGGTAATCCGGATGCCAACGGACAGGTAACACTCACTCCTGCTACTTCTAACCCGGCTGTTGAACCAGGTGGTGGATACAACTTCGCTCTTGAAACTGCGGGAGGTACTGCTATCGATAATGCCGGTGCTACTGCAGGATATGAAGATGTCGCTTATCCGGCTAATAACGCAACGGCTACCGTAACCGGACTTCCGGCTGGTAACTACATCATGACCGTGACCAATGCTAATAACAACTGTCCGGTTGATTATCCATTCACCATCTCGAATGGTTCGGATGATCCGGTCGTTGATCAGGTTGCGCTCACTGCCAGTGCTACTGATAATACAGCATGCGTGGCACCTTTCACTGGAACTGCCAATGCTACAGTAACTGGTGGCTCGGGTACCTACTCCTATGCATGGGCTACTGCCGCTGATCCGGGTACTACCATCGATACCGATGCTACACTAAGTAACGTTCAGGCTGATGACTACATCCTCATCGTTACCGATGACATCACAGGGTGTACTTCTGCTACTGCCAATGTGACCATCGGTGAGTCTCTGCCTACGGTCGCAGTGACTGAATCAAACAATATTGATAACACCGTCTGTGTGCAAGATGGTGTTGGAGGTAATCCGGATGCCAACGGACAGGTGACACTCACTCCTGCTACTTCTAACCCGGCTGTTGAACCAGGTGGTGGATACAACTTCGCTCTTGAAACTGCGGGAGGTACTGCTATCGATAATGCAGGTGCTACTGCAGGATATGAAGATGTCGCTTATCCGGCTAATAATGCAACGGCTACCATCACCGGACTTCCGGCTGGTAACTACATCATGACCGTGACCAATGCTGATAACAACTGTCCTGTTGATTATCCATTCACCATCTCGAATGGTTCGGATGATCCGGTCGTTGATCAGGTTGCGCTCACTGCCAGTGCTACTGATAATACAGTTTGTGGGGCACCTTTCACTGGAACTGCCAATGCTACAGTAACTGGTGGCTCGGGTACCTACTCCTATGCATGGGCTACTGCCGCTGATCCGGGTACTACCATCGATACCGATGCTACACTAAGTAACGTTCAGGCTGATGACTACATCCTCATCGTTACCGATGACATCACAGGGTGTACTTCTGCTACTGCCAATGTGACCATCGGTGAGTCTCTGCCTACGGTCGCAGTGACTGAATCAAACAATATTGATAACACCGTCTGTGTGCAAGATGGTGTTGGAGGTAATCCGGATGCCAACGGACAGGTAACACTCACTCCTGCTACTTCTAACCCGGCTGTTGAACCAGGTGGTGGATACAACTTCGCTCTTGAAACTGCGGGAGGTACTGCTATCGATAATGCAGGTGCTACTGCAGGATATGAAGATGTCGCTTATCCGGCTAATAACGCAACGGCTACCGTAACCGGACTTCCGGCTGGTAACTACATCATGACCGTGACCAATGCTGATAACAGCTGTCCGGTTGATTATCCATTCACCATCTCGAATGGTTCGGATGATCCGGTCGTTGATCAGGTTGCGCTCACTGCCAGTGCTACTGATAATACAGCATGCGTGGCACCTTTCAACGGAACTGCCAATGCTACAGTAACTGGTGGCTCGGGTACCTACTCCTATGCGTGGGCTACTGCCGCTGATCCGGGTACTACCATCGATACCGATGCTACACTAAGTAACGTTCAGGCTGATGACTACATCCTCATCGTTACCGATGACATCACAGGGTGTACTTCTGCTACTGCCAATGTGACCATCGGTGAGTCTCTGCCTACGGTCGCAGTGACTGAATCAAACAATATTGATAACACCGTCTGTGTGCAAGATGGTGTTGGAGGTAATCCGGATGCCAACGGACAGGTGACACTCACTCCTGCTACTTCTAACCCGGCTGTTGAACCAGGTGGTGGATACAACTTCGCTCTTGAAACTGCGGGAGGTACTGCTATCGATAATGCAGGTGCTACTGCAGGATATGAAGATGTCGCTTATCCGGCTAATAATGCAACGGCTACCATCACCGGACTTCCGGCTGGTAACTACATCATGACCGTGACCAATGCTGATAACAACTGTCCTGTTGATTATCCATTCACCATCTCGAATGGTTCGGATGATCCGGTCGTTGATCAGGTTGCGCTCACTGCCAGTGCTACTGATAATACAGCATGCGTGGCACCTTTCACTGGAACTGCCAATGCTACAGTAACTGGTGGCTCGGGTACCTACTCCTATGCATGGGCTACTGCCGCTGATCCGGGTACTACCATCGATACCGATGCTACACTAAGTAACGTTCAGGCTGATGACTACATCCTCATCGTTACCGATGACATCACAGGGTGTACTTCTGCTACTGCCAATGTGACCATCGGTGAGTCTCTGCCTACGGTTGCAGTGACTGAATCAAACAATATTGATAACACCGTCTGTGTGCAAGATGGTGTTGGAGGTAATCCGGATGCCAACGGACAGGTAACACTCACTCCTGCTACTTCTAACCCGGCTGTTGAACCAGGTGGTGGATACAACTTCGCTCTTGAAACTGCGGGAGGTACTGCTATCGATAATGCCGGTGCTACTGCAGGATATGAAGATGTCGCTTATCCGGCTAATAACGCAACGGCTACCGTAACCGGACTTCCGGCTGGTAACTACATCATGACCGTGACCAATGCTGATAACAGCTGTCCGGTTGATTATCCATTCACCATCTCGAATGGTTCGGATGATCCGGTCGTTGATCAGGTCGCGCTCACTGCCAGTGCTACTGATAATACAGTTTGTGGGGCACCTTTCACTGGAACTGCCAATGCTACAGTAACTGGTGGCTCGGGTACCTACTCCTATGCGTGGGCTACTGCCGCTGATCCGGGTACCACCATCGATACCGATGCTACGCTAAGCAACGTTCAGGCTGATGACTATATCCTCATCGTTACCGATGACATCACAGGGTGTACTTCTGCTACTGCCAATGTGACCATCGGTGAGTCTCTGCCTGTAATTGATATAATTACAACAATGGATCAAAGTGATTTTGGTTGTCCAGGTACAAATACCGGCCAACTCACTGCTTCAATAAATGGTGGCTCTACTGGTTATACATTAACATGGTATAGTGGAACATCTGCTACTGGTACTGCCATAAATGCAACTACTGATGCTGACAATACGATTAGTGGCTTGGGAGCAGGTAACTATATAGTAGAAGTACAGAACAACACAACTTTTTGTACTGAAACTGAAGTCATTGCAGTAACCGCACAGACTTTAACTCTAACTCCAAATACAGGCTCCACGGATCAAATGAATTGTAACATTGAAGATGGAACTGCAACTGTTACGAGTGTAACTGTCGCGGGAGCTCCTGTTGGACATACCCCGGTATATAAGTACGACTGGTACTTGGGAGCCACACAGTTAGTAGAAATCCCATTTAATGGTCTTACAGGAACATTTGAAGAAAGTGAAACGATTAATATTGGTGGAGAAACCGCCACAGTTATTGCATTTGATGCATCCGGAACTATACTCGCCTCCAATTTAAGTGGTGACATTTCCAATGGTAATGGAATTACGGGTGCATCATCTGGGGCAGCAGCAACAGTTAATAGTGGTGAAAACATAACCACGACAGGTACGGTTGGAGTATCCACATTAAACTATTTGACTGCCGGTACTTATTCAGTGTTTGTTTCTGATACTCAATCTGGCTGTACATCTAGCAGAACTGATATTGTAGTTGGTAGTAGTTTACCTGCATCTCCAACAATCACAATTACAGCTGATGCTATTCCAGGTGCTTGTAATGGTCAAGGAGGTGAACTCAGTGCTATTGTGACAGACAATGGTGGTGGAATAGCCAACTTTTATTGGTATGAAGGTTCTGATGATTTTGCAAATAATGATCCGACAGGAGCAGATGCACTAGCTGATGGCACAAGTCAACTTCAGGCAGATCCAACAGCAAATATCGATGTAAATCATACCTCAGGAACAACTACCGAATTAGATAATATCGTTTCAGGATTATACACTCTTGTTGTTGAAGATAACTCAGGATGTAGGTATCAAAGTACATTTGATCTTCCTTTTAATGGAATCCAAACAACAACCGCCCTCACTGTTACAAATGTTGATGAATGTCCAGATAATGGAACTGCTGCGGTCTCATTGGCAGATTTTCAATCGCTTACAGTAACGTATGATGGAGGTAACACTGGAGATTTTGAAACTTTAGAACCATATACCTCTGTAGATAATGGTGGTGGTAGCAATGCGACCGGATTTATTAGTTTCGATGATGGTGCAGGGACTGTACAATTGTCAATACTGTCCGGTAGTCTAGCTTCAGGATTTGGAGATGAAATTGTTGGAACAAATACTGGTAATAGAGCTACGATCGATGCTATTTCTGGTGCAGGGTTTGTTAATAATGAGGCTGATGATATTGATGAGTATATAATTTACTTATATGCTGGTTCAGGTGTGCCTGCCGATCGGTTTACAGCATACACTATAACAAATTCAACAGGCGCATCTTTACGCTTCCCATATTCCTATGATCCGGATGATGGGAGGGTATTTGACGGTGACGGTATTCAAATTGACAATCCAGGAACAATTTCTGAGGGAGGAACAATTACTTTTAATAACCTACCTTCTGGCCCATATACTGCGATTGCGAGAGAAAAGGCTTCTGCAGCTTTCGCTAGCGGAGACGAATGTTGGACAACAGCTGCCATAGATAATCTTGTTCAGGAGGCTTATGATCCAATCATAACTTCTTTTGATGTTGTAGATGATTCTTTCTGTGATTCTGACAATGGCTCTCTCTCAGTAACAGTTACAGAGAATGCTGATGATGATTTTCTTGGTAGTGGATTTACTTTTGAATGGTATGTTGATGGTGCAGGAGTTCCATTCTTCACAGAAACTATTAGTGATAACACTAACCCTTTTGCAAGTGGATACACTGTAACTTCAACTACTCCAAGCAATTTAGCAGCTGATGACTATTACGTAGATGTTACAAGACACAACTCTACTACTGTAGCGGATATTGGATGTTCTGTAACGAGTGCTACTTTCACAATTGCAGAAGATTTAGAAATACAAGAAATCTTAACGGTTGATATAACTGCAAATGATGATTGTGATCCCTTTAATGGTGAAGTTGAAGTAACTGCTATAAACGACAATGGTACTTCAAGTACAACATTTACAGACTATTTATTCAAATGGTATCTTTCTGATCAAGCGACTCAAATAATTTACATTCCATATAACACTTTAGCAGGCGGAACATTTGAAAATGGTGATAATCTCTCATTTGCAGGAGGTGGTACTGCAACAGTAATCTCTGATAATAATGCTGATGCGCTTATTGCTACATATACAGCAGGAACAATCGCTAATGGTGAGAACTTCAACAATGGTGGAGGGGTGACTGCCACCACAGTGTTGACAAATTCAATTGACAATACGGGAAGTATTGCAGATAATCACTTTAGAGTTTTCGAAAGCGGTACTTATTATATCACTATCGATGACCTCTCTGGTTCCGGTTGTCCAACAGTACTAAATTTTTATGAAGTAATAGTCGAGGATGAAAGAATCAACCCGGCCATATCTGTTACTGCTAATGCAGACGATATCTCGTGTGATGATGACGCTACTAACCCTCCTACAGGACAGGCTACTGCTGCTGTCAACAACGGATCCATGGATGTTGATGATTACATCTTCACCTGGTACTTTGATGCAGGAGCTACTAACACCCTCGATCCTACAGATGATCCAGGACTTGTCAATCTATCATTCGATGGAACTGGTGCTTCTGGTAATACCACTAACGGACAAGCGGGTGTCAACAGAATCAATAACCTGCCGGCTGGTACTTACTACATTGTAGCTGAAGACCTTACTAACCCTGGCGATGGATGTACCTCTCCTATTCAGAGTGTGACAATCGATCAGTTTGAGTCTACCATCCTGGTAGGTAATACCCTCAATACCGATTACACCATCTCTGCAAATGAAGATTGTACCCCTTCAAATGGTGCGTTTGAAGTCCTCAGAGTGACTGAAACCAGACCTTCAGGACTGGTTACTAACACTACCATGGCGGATTATACTTTCGATTGGTTTGAAAGTGATGGAACCACTGCGCTGGCCGATGCGCTTGTCGTGGGAGCTAACAATGGAGATGCAGGTGCTAGTGAAGTTGCTGGACTTACTGCTGGTACTTACTATGTACAGATTACCAATACGGCCGAAACTGGTTGTACACAAACCGCTGCGGAGTTCGTAGAATTCGTCATCGAGGATGAAAGAATCAACCCGGCCATATCTGTTACTGCTAATGCAGACGATATCTCGTGTGATGATGACGCTACCAACCCTCCTACAGGACAGGCTACTGCTGCTGTCAACAACGGATCCATGGATGTTGATGATTACATCTTCACCTGGTACTTTGATGCAGGAGCTACTAACACCCTCGATCCTACAGATGATCCAGGACTTGTCAATCTATCATTCGATGGAACTGGTGCTTCTGGTAATACCACTAACGGACAAGCGGGTGTCAACAGAATCAATAACCTGCCGGCTGGTACTTACTACATTGTAGCAGAAGACCTTACTAACCCTGGCGATGGATGTACCTCTCCTATTCAGAGTGTGACAATCGATCAGTTTGAGTCTACCATCCTGGTAGGTAATACCCTCAATACCGATTACACCATCTCTGCAAATGAAGATTGTACCCCTTCAAATGGTGCGTTTGAAGTCCTCAGAGTGACTGAAACCAGACCTTCTGGACTGGTTACTAACACTACCATGGCGGATTATACCTTCGATTGGTTTGAAAGTGATGGAACCACTGCGCTTGCCGATGCGCTTGTCGTGGGGGCTAACAATGGAGATGCAGGTGCTAGTGAAGTTGCTGGACTTACTGCTGGTACTTACTATGTACAGATTACCAACACTGCCGAAACTGGTTGTACACAAACCGCTGCGGAGTTCGTAGAATTCGTCATCGAGGATGAAAGAATCAACCCGGCCATATCTGTTACTGCTAATGCAGACGATATCTCGTGTGATGATGACGCTACCAACCCTCCTACAGGACAGGCTACTGCTGCTGTCAACAACGGATCCATGGATGTCGATGATTACATCTTCACCTGGTACTTTGATGCAGGAGCTACTAACACTCTCGATCCTACAGATGATCCAGGACTTGTCAATCTATCATTCGATGGAACTGGTGCTTCTGGTAATACCACTAACGGACAAGCGGGTGTCAACAGAATCAATAACCTGCCGGCTGGTACTTACTACATTGTAGCAGAAGACCTTACTAACCCTGGCGATGGATGTACCTCTCCTATTCAGAGTGTGACAATCGATCAGTTTGAGTCTACCATCCTGGTAGGTAATACCCTCAATACCGATTACACCATCTCTGCAAATGAAGATTGTACCCCTTCAAATGGTGCGTTTGAAGTCCTCAGAGTGACTGAAACCAGACCTTCTGGACTGGTTACTAACACTACCATGGCGGATTATACCTTCGATTGGTTTGAAAGTGATGGAACCACTGCGCTTGCCGATGCGCTTGTCGTGGGGGCTAACAATGGAGATGCAGGTGCTAGTGAAGTTGCTGGACTTACTGCTGGTACTTACTATGTACAGATTACCAACACTGCCGAAACTGGTTGTACACAAACCGCTGCGGAGTTCGTAGAATTCGTCATCGAGGATGAAAGAATCAACCCGGCCATATCTGTTACTGCTAATGCAGACGATATCTCGTGTGATGATGACGCTACCAACCCTCCTACAGGACAGGCTACTGCTGCTGTCAACAACGGATCCATGGATGTCGATGATTACATCTTCACCTGGTACTTTGATGCAGGAGCTACTAACACTCTCGATCCTACAGATGATCCAGGACTTGTCAATCTATCATTCGATGGAACTGGTGCTTCTGGTAATACCACTAACGGACAAGCGGGTGTCAACAGAATCAATAACCTGCCGGCTGGTACTTACTACATTGTAGCAGAAGACCTTACTAACCCTGGCGATGGATGTACCTCTCCTATTCAGAGTGTGACAATCGATCAGTTTGAGTCTACCATCCTGGTAGGTAATACCCTCAATACCGATTACACCATCTCTGCAAATGAAGATTGTACCCCTTCAAATGGTGCGTTTGAAGTCCTCAGAGTGACTGAAACCAGACCTTCGGGACTGGTTACTAACACTACCATGGCGGATTATACCTTCGATTGGTTTGAAAGTGATGGAACCACTGCGCTGGCCGATGCGCTTGTCGTGGGAGCTAACAATGGAGATGCAGGTGCTAGTGAAGTTGCTGGACTTACTGCTGGTACTTACTATGTACAGATTACCAATACTGCCGAAACTGGTTGTACACAAACCGCTGCGGAGTTCGTAGAATTCGTCATCGAGGATGAAAGAATCAACCCGGCCATATCTGTTACTGCTAATGCAGACGATATCTCGTGTGATGATGACGCTACCAACCCTCCTACAGGACAGGCTACTGCTGCTGTCAACAACGGATCCATGGATGTCGATGATTACATCTTCACCTGGTACTTTGATGCAGGAGCTACTAACACTCTCGATCCTACAGATGATCCAGGACTTGTCAATCTATCATTCGATGGAACTGGTGCTTCTGGTAATACCACTAACGGACAAGCGGGTGTCAACAGAATCAATAACCTGCCGGCTGGTACTTACTACATTGTAGCAGAAGACCTTACTAACCCTGGCGATGGATGTACCTCTCCTATTCAGAGTGTGACAATCGATCAGTTTGAGTCTACCATCCTGGTAGGTAATACCCTCAATACCGATTACACCATCTCTGCAAATGAAGATTGTACCCCTTCAAATGGTGCGTTTGAAGTCCTCAGAGTGACTGAAACCAGACCTTCTGGACTGGTTACTAACACTACCATGGCGGATTATACCTTCGATTGGTTTGAAAGTGATGGAACCACTGCGCTTGCCGATGCGCTTGTCGTGGGGGCTAACAATGGAGATGCAGGTGCTAGTGAAGTTGCTGGACTTACTGCTGGTACTTACTATGTACAGATTACCAACACTGCCGAAACTGGTTGTACACAAACCGCTGCGGAGTTCGTAGAATTCGTCATCGAGGATGAAAGAATCAACCCGGCCATATCTGTTACTGCTAATGCAGACGATATCTCGTGTGATGATGACGCTACCAACCCTCCTACAGGACAGGCTACTGCTGCTGTCAACAACGGATCCATGGATGTCGATGATTACATCTTCACCTGGTACTTTGATGCAGGAGCTACTAACACTCTCGATCCTACAGATGATCCAGGACTTGTCAATCTATCATTCGATGGAACTGGTGCTTCTGGTAATACCACTAACGGACAAGCGGGTGTCAACAGAATCAATAACCTGCCGGCTGGTACTTACTACATTGTAGCAGAAGACCTTACTAACCCTGGCGATGGATGTACCTCTCCTATTCAGAGTGTGACAATCGATCAGTTTGAGTCTACCATCCTGGTAGGTAATACCCTCAATACCGATTACACCATCTCTGCAAATGAAGATTGTACCCCTTCAAATGGTGCGTTTGAAGTCCTCAGAGTGACTGAAACCAGACCTTCGGGACTGGTTACTAACACTACCATGGCGGATTATACCTTCGATTGGTTTGAAAGTGATGGAACCACTGCGCTGGCCGATGCGCTTGTCGTGGGAGCTAACAATGGAGATGCAGGTGCTAGTGAAGTTGCTGGACTTACTGCTGGTACTTACTATGTACAGATTACCAACACTGCCGAAACTGGTTGTACACAAACCGCTGCGGAGTTCGTAGAATTCGTCATCGAGGATGAAAGAATCAACCCGGCCATATCTGTTACTGCTAATGCAGACGATATCTCGTGTGATGATGACGCTACCAACCCTCCTACAGGACAGGCTACTGCTGCTGTCAACAACGGATCCATGGATGTCGATGATTACATCTTCACCTGGTACTTTGATGCAGGAGCTACTAACACTCTCGATCCTACAGATGATCCAGGACTTGTCAATCTATCATTCGATGGAACTGGTGCTTCTGGTAATACCACTAACGGACAAGCGGGTGTCAACAGAATCAATAACCTGCCGGCTGGTACTTACTACATTGTAGCAGAAGACCTTACTAACCCTGGCGATGGATGTACCTCTCCTATTCAGAGTGTGACAATCGATCAGTTTGAGTCTACCATCCTGGTAGGTAATACCCTCAATACCGATTACACCATCTCTGCAAATGAAGATTGTACCCCTTCAAATGGTGCGTTTGAAGTCCTCAGAGTGACTGAAACCAGACCTTCGGGACTGGTTACTAACACTACCATGGCGGATTATACCTTCGATTGGTTTGAAAGTGATGGAACCACTGCGCTGGCCGATGCGCTTGTCGTGGGAGCTAACAATGGAGATGCAGGTGCTAGTGAAGTTGCTGGACTTACTGCTGGTACTTACTATGTACAGATTACCAATACTGCCGAAACTGGTTGTACACAAACCGCTGCGGAGTTCGTAGAATTCGTCATCGAGGATGAAAGAATCAACCCGGCCATATCTGTTACTGCTAATGCAGACGATATCTCGTGTGATGATGACGCTACCAACCCTCCTACAGGACAGGCTACTGCTGCTGTCAACAACGGATCCATGGATGTCGATGATTACATCTTCACCTGGTACTTTGATGCAGGAGCTACTAACACTCTCGATCCTACAGATGATCCAGGACTTGTCAATCTATCATTCGATGGAACTGGTGCTTCTGGTAATACCACTAACGGACAAGCGGGTGTCAACAGAATCAATAACCTGCCGGCTGGTACTTACTACATTGTAGCAGAAGACCTTACTAACCCTGGCGATGGATGTACCTCTCCTATTCAGAGTGTGACAATCGATCAGTTTGAGTCTACCATCCTGGTAGGTAATACCCTCAATACCGATTACACCATCTCTGCAAATGAAGATTGTACCCCTTCAAATGGTGCGTTTGAAGTCCTCAGAGTGACTGAAACCAGACCTTCTGGACTGGTTACTAACACTACCATGGCGGATTATACCTTCGATTGGTTTGAAAGTGATGGAACCACTGCGCTTGCCGATGCGCTTGTCGTGGGGGCTAACAATGGAGATGCAGGTGCTAGTGAAGTTGCTGGACTTACTGCTGGTACTTACTATGTACAGATTACCAACACTGCCGAAACTGGTTGTACACAAACCGCTGCGGAGTTCGTAGAATTCGTCATCGAGGATGAAAGAATCAACCCGGCCATATCTGTTACTGCTAATGCAGACGATATCTCGTGTGATGATGACGCTACCAACCCTCCTACAGGACAGGCTACTGCTGCTGTCAACAACGGATCCATGGATGTCGATGATTACATCTTCACCTGGTACTTTGATGCAGGAGCTACTAACACTCTCGATCCTACAGATGATCCAGGACTTGTCAATCTATCATTCGATGGAACTGGTGCTTCTGGTAATACCACTAACGGACAAGCGGGTGTCAACAGAATCAATAACCTGCCGGCTGGTACTTACTACATTGTAGCAGAAGACCTTACTAACCCTGGCGATGGATGTACCTCTCCTATTCAGAGTGTGACAATCGATCAGTTTGAGTCTACCATCCTGGTAGGTAATACCCTCAATACCGATTACACCATCTCTGCAAATGAAGATTGTACCCCTTCAAATGGTGCGTTTGAAGTCCTCAGAGTGACTGAAACCAGACCTTCTGGACTGGTTACTAACACTACCATGGCGGATTATACCTTCGATTGGTTTGAAAGTGATGGAACCACTGCGCTTGCCGATGCGCTTGTCGTGGGGGCTAACAATGGAGATGCAGGTGCTAGTGAAGTTGCTGGACTTACTGCTGGTACTTACTATGTACAGATTACCAACACTGCCGAAACTGGTTGTACACAAACCGCTGCGGAGTTCGTAGAATTCGTCATCGAGGATGAAAGAATCAACCCGGCCATATCTGTTACTGCTAATGCAGACGATATCTCGTGTGATGATGACGCTACCAACCCTCCTACAGGACAGGCTACTGCTGCTGTCAACAACGGATCCATGGATGTCGATGATTACATCTTCACCTGGTACTTTGATGCAGGAGCTACTAACACTCTCGATCCTACAGATGATCCAGGACTTGTCAATCTATCATTCGATGGAACTGGTGCTTCTGGTAATACCACTAACGGACAAGCGGGTGTCAACAGAATCAATAACCTGCCGGCTGGTACTTACTACATTGTAGCAGAAGACCTTACTAACCCTGGCGATGGATGTACCTCTCCTATTCAGAGTGTGACAATCGATCAGTTTGAGTCTACCATCCTGGTAGGTAATACCCTCAATACCGATTACACCATCTCTGCAAATGAAGATTGTACCCCTTCAAATGGTGCGTTTGAAGTCCTCAGAGTGACTGAAACCAGACCTTCGGGACTGGTTACTAACACTACCATGGCGGATTATACCTTCGATTGGTTTGAAAGTGATGGAACCACTGCGCTGGCCGATGCGCTTGTCGTGGGAGCTAACAATGGAGATGCAGGTGCTAGTGAAGTTGCTGGACTTACTGCTGGTACTTACTATGTACAGATTACCAATACTGCCGAAACTGGTTGTACACAAACCGCTGCGGAGTTCGTAGAATTCGTCATCGAGGATGAAAGAATCAACCCGGCCATATCTGTTACTGCTAATGCAGACGATATCTCGTGTGATGATGACGCTACCAACCCTCCTACAGGACAGGCTACTGCTGCTGTCAACAACGGATCCATGGATGTCGATGATTACATCTTCACCTGGTACTTTGATGCAGGAGCTACTAACACTCTCGATCCTACAGATGATCCAGGACTTGTCAATCTATCATTCGATGGAACTGGTGCTTCTGGTAATACCACTAACGGACAAGCGGGTGTCAACAGAATCAATAACCTGCCGGCTGGTACTTACTACATTGTAGCAGAAGACCTTACTAACCCTGGCGATGGATGTACCTCTCCTATTCAGAGTGTGACAATCGATCAGTTTGAGTCTACCATCCTGGTAGGTAATACCCTCAATACCGATTACACCATCTCTGCAAATGAAGATTGTACCCCTTCAAATGGTGCGTTTGAAGTCCTCAGAGTGACTGAAACCAGACCTTCTGGACTGGTTACTAACACTACCATGGCGGATTATACCTTCGATTGGTTTGAAAGTGATGGAACCACTGCGCTTGCCGATGCGCTTGTCGTGGGGGCTAACAATGGAGATGCAGGTGCTAGTGAAGTTGCTGGACTTACTGCTGGTACTTACTATGTACAGATTACCAACACTGCCGAAACTGGTTGTACACAAACCGCTGCGGAGTTCGTAGAATTCGTCATCGAGGATGAAAGAGTTAATCCAATCATCAGCCTTAGTTCTAAATCTGATGATACTTATTGTGATAACGCAGGAAATCAAGGTGATGGCGCTCTCACAATAGCAATAACAGATGAAACTATAGCTGGCACACCAAGTGATTATACAATTACCTGGTACAGAGGAGCCATAGCGGCTGCAAACGAAATATTTCCAAATGATGGTGGATCAAGAGGAACTGCAACTGCGAGTGGAGACTTGACAGCTATTTCTAACCTTGCAACTGGCGACTACACGGTTCAAATTGTGAAGGACTTGGGAGATACTCCTAATACAGGTAATACAGGTTGTACCGCTTCTGCTGCTTTCACAGTAGACTCTCAAGACAATATTCCGACACTAGATGTTTCTGCAATTCAAGCAAGAGTTGAAGCCGATTCATTATGTACAGGAAATAGTGGCACCTTAATTATTAACGATAGTGATGTTTCATCCGGAGATTTGTCTGATTTCGAAATTCGGATTTATACAGGAGCTGTAGGGTCTGGTGAGCTGGCTGGCTCGCCTTATACCAACATAGTAGCTACTTCGATTTCATATACAACTCTGGCAAGTAACGACTACTTCATAACTGCTGAAAATACCACCACAGGTTGTATGACAGCAACAGGGATGATAAGCATCGAAGATTCCGTTAGAAATCCTCAAGTGACACTTGTGAGTATGACTCCAGATGAAGATTGTGGTGGTGGTGTCAATGCAGGAGGCCTAGAAGTGCTAATAGATGGTCAGTTTGATCACACCGATCATTTTACAGTTCAGTGGGTAAATGATGCTACAGGAAATAACGTTTCTACAGATTTTGCAGGGGTTACTGATAATGAAGTGGCTTTACAAGGAGTGCCTTCAGGGAATTATACGGTAACCGTCACGAACACAAATACCAGCTGTTCTATTAGCAGAAGCTATGCGGTGACCAACGTACAGGAACTGCCAAGCATTTTCAACTACACCGTAACGAATAATGATATCTGTGATGATGATAATGATGGGAATCCTCTTGATGTTGGAAGTTTTGAATTAGTAGAAACGAACTTCAAAGGAACAATTATTAATCAGGCTTCCATGGCAGGGAATTATAGGCTTGAAGTGTATGATGATGCTGCGTTGACGGTTGCAACGACTGATGGAGATGGTGATCCGAATAACTTCATTTATACGGAATTAAGTGCAGGTTCTTACTTCGCAGTTGTTAGAAAACTAGACTCAGATTGTGTATCTGAATCTACAGAGTTTGACATAGTTGATAATGTACTTCGACCTGCAGTTCGAATCGTACTTCAAGTTGCAGATTCTACATGTGCAGCAGGAGCTACTCCAAACGGAAGTCTTAGAGCTACAGCAACAGTTGGCACAACTAGTAACATAGATGATACTGATCCTGACTATACCTTCCAATGGTATTTAGGGTCTGGAACTACTACCCCACTAGTAAACAATACTGATCCTGGGAATGGATCAAATCCTGTGGGAGTAAGTACATCTGACATCTCGGGACTTGCTGCTGATACGTATACAGTAGAAGTAACCAGACTATCAACAGGATGTGTAACGCTTGAGGAGTTCGCTTTACCAAATGTTCCTACGAATGTTCAAATATTTACTGCAGCGACTACTGATGCCACTATATGTTCTCCTGGAAATGGAACAATAACAGTTACATCTGTAAATAGAGATAATGTAAGTGACTATAATTTTGATTACTATGATGTAGACCCAACCACTGGAAGTCCAGCTCCTGTATTTACAGGAAATGCCGGTGCAGCATATGTTACTGCCACACCGAGGACTTATTGGATAATTGGAACAAATACAATCGTGAATTGCACTACTCCAGTATTTGAAATTGAAGTTGGTGAAAACATTAGCTACCCGGTTATCACATTGGATGATTTTGATTTCCAAACCAATTGTTCTCCGAGTAATCCAAATGGAGGTTTTGTGGTACTTGCTGATGGGCAACCAGAGAATGCTACTTATGATTTTGAATGGTATTTTGGTACAGGAACTACCAATCCATTAACCTCTGACGATTATACAGGCGGATCAAACCTAACAGGCGCCAATACAAATAATGTCTCAGGGTTAGCTGCCGGATTCTACACCGTAGAAGTAACGGATAATACAACAGGATGTACAATTTCTGAAACGTATGAGATGGTCGATAACATTCCAAATCCAATTCCGATCTCAACAACTACTTCGGCAAATACCAATTGTGTTAACCCGAATGGTAAAGTTGCGGCTTCAGTCATTACGCCGGCTCCAGGAAGATCGGTTACGGATTATGCGTTCTACTGGTTCATTGGAAACATTACAACTGTAGGTACAAATCCAAACCCAGCTAACGCGGATTACACTGGATCATTGGTGGAGAACCTACCTTCCGGAAACTACGTGGTACTAGTCGTAGACTTGGTAGACAATCTATGTGTATCTAATGCCACTCAGGTATTTGTAGAACCAGCGACCACAGATCCAGTGTATGAACTTACATCTAGTGATGTGACTGTATGCTTTGATGTCAAGAATGGATTTGCATCAGTAAGTGTTCCAAATTTATCTTCTGTTGACATTGCATGGTACGATGATTCCAATATTGAAATTGGTACAGGATTCTTCATTGACTCATTAAGAGCTGGTACTTACTCAGTAGTCTTGACAAATGTCATCACAGGATGTCCGGCAGGAGAATCTTTCGATATACTCAATGTAGCAGAAATACCAAATGCGCCGACTGTGATTGTGAACAATGGGAGAAATAACTGTTCGTTTGCTAATGGTAGTGCCATTGCCAATGTAGATGGGGTTACGAATAACTTTATCTTCGAATGGTTCGATCCTACTGATATGACCACTCCATATACGACTGGTTCTGAAGTGTTTAATCTAGATACCACAACCTATCTTGTAAGAGCGAGAAATCTATCAACAGGGTGTGAATCGTCACTTACTTCTGTTGAAGTAAGGTATGAAGTGGTAGACCCTGTTTATGAGGTGATTTTCAATAATTCAGTTTGTTTGAGAACAGAAGATGGTTCTACCAATCAATTCTCAGGTTCTGCTAAAGTTGGGTTTGAGCAATTTAATCTGGCAACAGATTATGAATGGAGAGATGCGAATGGAACTATTGTTGGTAATGAATCCAGCCTAATAGATGCATATCCAGGAGATTATACGGTGACATTTACCGCAGAAAATGGATGTACATATGACGCTTCATTTACCATAGAAACATCGTTAACGATTTACAATGGCGTGTCTGCCAACGCAGATGGTAAGAATGATTTCTTCTTGATTGACTGTATTGATTATTTCCCTAATAATAATGTGAAAATTTTCAATAGAGCGGGTCAAAAGATTTTTGACATAGATGGATACAATAATACGTCTGTTCGATTTGAAGGATTTAGTAATGTTGGTGGCGGTGGCCTCAAATTACCAGCTGGAACGTACTTCTATTTAGTCGACTTGGGTACTGGAGAGGATCCTGTTCAAGGATATTTAGAATTAGTTAGGTAATTTTAGCGTGAATGAAATGATGAAAAAGTCCTTAATATCTATTTTCCTACTAATAATGGTCAGCTGTGCTTTTGCGCAACAACGACCTGTTATGTCTACTTACATGTTCAACGGATTGGCACTCAATCCAGCTTATGCAGGAAGTTTAAATATTTTAAGTGCTAGCTTCATTCATAGAAAACAATGGATTAACGTGGATGGAGCCCCAACTTCCAATATTCTGGCCGTACATAGTTCCTTTTATGGAAACCAGGTTGGATTAGGTTTACAGGCATCTAAAGATGTAATCGGGGTACATTCCGAATCTGCAGTTTATCTAAGTGGTGCTTATAAGATAAAGACCAGTGCAGGAATTCTCGCTATGGGGTTATCAGGAGGCTTTGATAATAGGAGATCTGATTTTTCACAGCTTAATGTGTTGAACGAAGATGATGAGTTGTTAACAGGAACCCCTACCCGATTTACACCAAATTTTGGAACAGGTATCTACTTTGCCAATCCAAAAATGTATGCAGGTATTTCTGTTCCGTATATCTTAGAAAACAGTTTATATCAGGTCCAGGCAGACGGGACCACCTCAGAAGCTAAGGAAAGCAGGTATTATTATGCCACTGGAGGTATCATTCTTGATATCAATCAAAACATCAAATTCAGTCCATCCGCTTTATTCAGATATCAGGAACAAAGCCGGGTGGGTTGGGATTTAAATGCCACAATCATTTTCGATGGCATTGCCTATGCGGGTGTATCCTATAGAAGTGGTGATGCACTTGTTTTCCTTACCCAACTTATCCTCAATGAAAACTTCAGAATAGGATACGCATATGATGCGACTGTTAACGCCCTAAACAATAACTCAAGAGGTACGCACGAGATATTACTGAATTATAGGGTAAAACTCAGAAATTATAGAAAAGACCCTCAGTGTCCTGTTTATTTCTAACCCTCCTTGCTCAGGTCAGCTAAAAAGGCGTTGATAATTGAAAGCAATATGCTAAAGAGCAAAGCCCACCAAAAGTTATAAACCTCGAAACCTGAGATTAATGAATCTGCAATGAGCACGATTAACGCATTAATCACTACCAAAAAGAGTCCGAGTGTAAAAACCGTCAACGGTATTGTTAGGATAACCAAAATTGGTTTGACAGTAACATTCAATAACGACAAAATAATGGCAATGATGATGGCTGTCAAAAAAGAATCAACTACCACACCTGGTAGTAAGTAGGAAGCCACTATTACCGCGATTGATGACAATAAGATTTTAACTAATACATTCATAATTTTCTAATTCTATTTAAACCAACTAGCATACATCTTGTAATTACCTGCAATTCTACCTAGCATTTCTTTATTTTCACTATCCATGCTCTTTAGTTTCTTCCCAGGTATTCCTCCAAAAACCGTATTTTCCTCAACAACCGTTCCCGCCAATACAACTGTCCCTGCACCTATGATAGAGCCAGACTTTATAACCGCATTGTCCAAGACAATAGCTCCAATTCCGATCAAAACATTATCCTCAATCGTGCATCCATGCACAACCGCATTGTGCCCTATAGAAACATTGTTCCCTATGGTTGTTCCTGCTTTTTCATAGGTTCCGTGGATCGTTACATTGTCCTGAATATTGGTATTGTTACCGATTCGGATGTAATTAACATCTCCCCTTACCACCGCACCAAACCATACCGTACAATTATCCCCCATTTCAACTTCACCAACTATCGCACTATTTGGTGCAAACCAGCAGTCAGCACCAAATTTGGGTGTATAACCCCTCACCTCTTGAATATGAGCCATTTTTCTTTTAAAACTAGATAAAAATCAATAGCAGAAGTGCTGACAAAATGTCATTACCCTCCTATCTTTGCGACATGCAAGGATTGATAGCAGATATAGATTTATTGGAGGCCGAAAAGAATCAACCTGAATCATGTGAATTCAAAACCACAGAAGATGATGGGACAAAGGCACTGAAAAAACTATACATCGAAAGTTATGGGTGCCAAATGAATTTCTCCGATAGTGAGATTGTAACCTCGATATTAAAAAAAGAGGGATTTGGAACAACTTCTTCCCCTGAGCAGGCTGATGTTATTTTGATAAACACTTGTTCGATCAGAGAAAAGGCAGAGCAAACGGTTAGGAACCGGCTTAATTTTTTTAATGGTGTAAAAAAGAAAAATCGAGATGTGACCGTTGGGGTTTTGGGCTGCATGGCAGAACGATTAAAGTCCAAATTGCTCGAAGAGGAAAAAATTGTGGATTTAGTTCTTGGCCCAGATGCATATCGTGATTTACCAAAACTCGTAAAACAAGCAGAAGAAGGACAAAAAGGAATAAATACTTTCTTATCGAGAGAAGAAACTTATGCGGATATTTCCCCAGTCCGGCTAAACTCAAATGGAGTTACAGCTTTTATTTCTATCATGAGAGGCTGTGACAACATGTGTTCTTTTTGCGTTGTACCCTTTACCAGAGGGAGAGAAAGAAGCAGAGATCCACAATCTATTGTACACGAAGCTCAAGAGTTGTTTGATAAAGGATATCGGGAGGTTACACTTTTAGGTCAGAATGTAGATTCTTACAAATGGTCTGCTGAAGAGAATAACAAAGCCAGGTTAAACAAAAAAAATGATATTAATGAGATTGTAAACTTTGCCAACCTAATCGAAATGGTGGCAAAAATTCATCCGGATCTACGTGTAAGATTTTCTACTTCTCACCCAAAGGACATTACTGATGAAGTACTTCACACGATTAAAAAGTATGAAAACATCTGTAATTACATCCATTTGCCCGCTCAAAGCGGGAATTCTCGAGTTCTTGAACTCATGAACAGAACCTACGATAGGGAATGGTACATCAATCGAGTGGATGCAATTAGAGAAATATTAGGTGAAGCATGTGGCATTAGTTCAGATATGATCGCCGGTTTTTGCTCGGAGAAAGAAGAAGAACACGAGGACACGTTATCCTTAATGGATTATGTGAAGTATGACTTTTCTTACATGTTTTTCTACTCTGAAAGACCGGGAACACTGGCAGCCAAGAAATACACTGACGACATTCCGCTTGAGGTCAAGAAAAGAAGATTGCAGGAAATCATTGACAAGCAAAAAGAAATATCATTTGAGCGAAACAAGCTTGATATTGGCAAAGAGTTCAAAGTCCTTGTAGAAGGAACAAGTAAGCGTTCGGACCAACAGATGCAGGGAAGAAATTCAGCTAACAAAGTAATTATTTTTGATGCAGATGTTCCTGCAGGCACCTATGTGGACGTAAGAGTGAATGACTGCTCCCCTGCCACCCTATTTGGAGAATTAGTATGAGTTTTAAGATTGATTCAGAGATTCAAGCTATTAAGCAGCGATTTGAGATTGTAGGCAATTCCGACAAACTCAATAATGCGATCCGTGTGGCTATGCAGGTAGCTCCCACTGACATGAGCGTACTAATTACGGGAGAAAGTGGTGCTGGAAAAGAATCATTTTCCAAAATCATTCACAGCCTTTCCCACCGAAAGCACGGTCAATTTATTGCCATAAACTGCGGAGCGATACCGGAGGGCACGATCGATTCAGAGCTTTTCGGTCATGAGAAAGGCTCTTTTACAGGTGCTACTGGTGATAGAAAGGGGTATTTCGAAGTAACCAATGGAGGTACTATTTTCCTTGACGAGATTGGTGAGATGCCACAAAGCACCCAAGCCAGGCTGTTAAGAGTACTCGAGAATGGTGAGTTCATAAAGGTTGGATCTTCCAAAGTTCAAAAAACAGATGTCAGAGTCATCGCTGCTACCAATGTCAATTTGCTTGACGCAGTAGGAAAAGGGAAATTCAGGGAAGATCTATACTATCGATTAAGTACTGTGCCTATCTACGTGCCTGCATTGAGGGAACGAGATGACGATGTAGTGCTTCTTTTCAAAAAGTTTGCGTATGATTTTTCTGAAAATTATCGAACAGAGCCAATTAAACTTTCAGATGACGCCAAAAGGTACCTAAAATCTCATCGGTTCCCAGGTAATATCCGGCAATTGAAAAATTTGGTAGAGCAAATAAGCGTGCTCAGTGTGGAGAGAGAAATAAACCTGGATCAGCTTCAGACCTATTTGCCGAGAACTGGAAGTAATTTACCAGCCATACTAAGTAAAGAAGATACTTCTGACAATTTCACGGAGCGGGATATTCTGTATAAAGTACTTTTCGACATGAAATCTGACATGGCTGAATTGAAAAAATTGGTTTTCAAAATGTTGGATGGAGATGATAATGACCAAGAGATCTTAGAGGATCATAAAACACTATTTCAAAACATTGATTCCTCTCATGCACGGCTTGATGAGTACAAGGAAGAGAAAGATGAAGAAGATGGTGATGATGAGCCTAAGCTTGTGATTTCGTCTAATCAGGATGATTACGATTCAGAAGTTGAGGATATCACCCATGAAATGGAACTCGAAGATTCACTTTCATTAGAAAAGAAAGAAAAAGAGCTGATAATCAAGGCTTTAAGAAAGAATAATAATAAAAGAAAATACGCCGCAGAAGACCTGGGCATTTCGGAACGAACTTTGTACAGGAAGATAAAGCAATATGAACTTGAGAACCTTTAGTCTAATCTTACTGCTCTTATCACTCGGTCTTAGTTCCGGATGTGGCATCTACAATTTTACAGGAGGAACCTTATCTCCTGATATTAAAACGATTTCCATTGCTACCTTCTATAACAATGCGCCGTTGGGTCCATCCAATATGAGTGCAATATTTACTGAAACGATCAAAGATTATTTCCAACAAAATACAAGTCTAGAGCTTGTAGATAATAATGGACATCTGCAATTGGATGGATATATTGCCAATTACACCATAACACCTGTTGCAGCTACAGCCGGGAATCAGGGCCAGGCCGATTTTTCTGCATTATCCCGGATTACAATCACGGTTTCAGCTTCTTACACCAACATAAATGACCCTACTTTTGACTTTGACAAAACGTTCTCATTTTTCAAAGACTATGATAATTCCACAAATCTGGCAGCTAACGAAGAAGCGTTTGTAGAGGAGATATTCGACCAAATAGTTTTAGATATCTTCAATGCTTCCGTTGCAAATTGGTGATTTTGCTTAATTTTAGCTTAAACACCGTTAGCTTAGCCCAGTGAACAAAACCGAGTTAATCACCTATCTAAGAAATCCAAATAAGCTATCCAAGGAACAAGTGGGTAAGCTGGAAGAGGTAGTTAATGCACATCCGTACTTCCTGAGTGCTCGGCTTTTGCTTGCAAAGGTCAGCAAGGAACATAATCTTCCTGAAACCAAAAAGCGTGTTGCTTCAGCAGCCATTTACTCAACTGACCGGGTCCTTCTCAAGAAATATTTAAGTGGAAACCTTTTCTTCTTACAGGAACCTGCCCAAGCAGAAGAGTCGCCTAAAAAGGAACCTACTCAGGAAACAACTGGAAAAATTCCAATTCAGGAGAAAGTAGAGGGAAAGGATTCTATTGAAAGTAAAAAGCAACCAGAGGCTCCTCAGCCACCAAAGCAAACGGTTAGCACACCTACGACAGCAGAACCTACTGCAGAAAAAGATTCAAAGGAGCCTATCAAAGGTGCAACAACTAAGAAGGAAGAAAAACCTATTCGTACAGACACTGAAAAGGAATCTAAGCCAACTCCGAAACAGTCTGAAATTGCACCTCCTAAAAAAGCAATTGTTGAATCTGCTAAATCTGCTTCTCCAATTAAAAGCAGGGATGCAAAACCTCAACCAGAAGTTCCTGACTTACCAAGTGGTGAGCTCGATTCAATACTTGAGGATCTGGAGAGGGACATGGAGAACCTCAAAAACTCGAGAGCCAAGTTCGCTGAAGTACAGCAGAAAATAGAAGAAGATGATGCGGTCTCCGCAGCTATTCAAAAAGCTAGAACAGAAGATTCAGACAAGAAAAAAGAAAGCCCTGGTGAGACTACTACAACAATAGAATCAGAAGCAGGTAATGATGCTAACCAGGTAGAAGACAAAAAGGATGCGCCTACTTCTGAAAAGGACATCCTTGAAGTTGAAGAAGCACTTATAAAGGAGGTGCCGAAGGAGGAAGCTACTAAAGAGGAGACCGTGGATGAAGAGTCGAGAAAAGCAATTTCAGACATCACGCAACAGGTTTTAGAGGCTGCCAAGAAAGCTAAACAGGAGGTTGCAGAAGAAGATAAAAAAGAGTTAGAGACTACAGAGAAGAAAGAAGAAGAGCAAGAAAAAGAAAAAGATACTCCAAGCAAAGACGATGAACGAGCTGAAAGAGTGGTAAGAGAACCGCGCTTCTCCAGATTCTCATCCAGAAGCTACCTGAAGCCACCTGAAGATATTGATCCTGCTGCATTTCTTGATGACAAAAAGGAGGAAAAACCGGAGAGTAAAACTACCGAGGAGCCTAAAAAAGAAAAAGAAAGTAAAATCACACTTCCTGATCTCTCTAAAGCGAAACCTGTACCAAGAAAGAATCCTCGAAAGTCAAAATCAGAGTTAAAGTCTAGCCTCGTTGATACGGAAGCAATCGATGATAAGACTTCTGATACGAAGGAAGAAACTCAGAAAAACTCAGAATCTAAAAAGTCAGAAAAGAAAGAAGCAGCAGAAAAAGCTGAATCAAAACAGAAACCAAAAAAAGTAGCAGAAGAAAAACCGAAGAAAGAAAAACCTACTACCAAGAAAAAAACTACAGAGAAGAAAGCCACGGCTAAAAAGGCAACCGAGAAGAAAACGACAAAAGCCAAAGCATCAGAAACTAAGGCTACCAGTAAGAAAAAGACGGCTACAACCAAGAAGGAGACTGCCAAAAAGACCAGCAAAGAGAAATCCACCGCAAAGTCAACAAAGAAAGAAGACAAGAAAGATGATGATAAATCTGACGGGAAATCTCAGCAAGACATCATAGATAAGTTTATCAAAGAATCCCCTTCTATTAAGTATCAAAGGAAGGATGATATTAGATCTGAGGATTTAGCCGAACAAAGTGCAGCATGGGATCCCAACCTCGCTAGCGAGTATTTAGCAGAAATTTACCTTCATCAGGGAAATAAAAAGCGTGCCATCGAAATCTATGAGGCATTAAGCTTGAAATATCCAGAAAAAAAATCTTACTTTGCGGACTTAATTTCAAAGATTGAATAGATGTACGGTATAATAGTAACCCTGATTGTAATTGTAGCTGTGTTGTTGATTCTTGTGGTCCTTGCTCAAAACCCAAAAGGAGGAGGTCTTTCAAGTCAGTTTGGTGGATCTGGCACTACTCAGCTTATGGGTGTTAAAAAAACAGGCGATTTACTTGAGAAACTAACCTGGGGTTTTGCAATCACATTGTTAATACTATCTGTTTCTACCAATTTTATCCAGCCAAACACAGACGCTGACGTACTTTCAAGCCCCAATATTGAAAATGCACAGGGTGCTCAACCGGTAATCCCACAAGGAATCCAACCGGCTGATGCAGACAATTCTGGCTTGGAAGACCTTACAGGCTCTACTACTGATAGCACTGGCAACTAAGAAATCTCTCTTACCAACATTCTTTTAGCCACAGGCAATACAGTTTCTTTCAAAGGAAATTTTAGTTTGCTCACCGCTAAATAAGTAGCTGGATTAGGTAATTCCGTAAACTGGCGGGTCAGTTCTACCTTTATATTTTCGTACGTCTTGCTGATGTTCCTCATCTCATTCATAAGAAATTCAGTCGTCATACTTCTGTATTTTTCCTCTGCATGCTCAAAAAAGGTCATTTGATACCTGTATATAGCAATGTCATTTGATGAATCCTGATTTATGAAAAGATATCCTTCATCCGAATAGATTGGTGACACCCCTACCGGTTCCAACTTTATATTCTCTTCTACAAATTCATAAAGTTCTTTTCCTTCCTCCAGCATGTTCTTCATTTTTGGAATCGCGAAAGATATGATCTCTTCAATTTGTTGCATCACTTCGTCATCATTGACAATTTTTTCATAGGTCAACCTCAGTTTATTAAAGTCAGCCTTTGTCAATGACTCAGGGAAACTGTCATACATGAGCTTCTTACTTTCCCTTACCTTTATCAGGTTTCGATAGTGAAAGATTAAATCCGTCATAAAAGGATATAGCTCTGACTGATTAAAACGTTTACCCACATCCTTCAAATAGGCTAAAAGTACATACTTCTTATACTCATAATCAATAAGTCCATCTGTCAACCAATCGTGTTTTAAACTATCCATATACAAAGAATTTTAAGACAAAATTTAAACCTCAAATGTCAGTTTGTCAAGAATTAAAACGCAGTTTTAGGTGAATATGACATTACTTCCTGTAAAAATGTCACAATAAGGCATGAAAGTACTGACAAGCATGTATTGGCACACAAAATGTTAACAGTATGAATCAAATCTGAATTCTAACTAAACATAAACGTTTAACAACATGTCTAAAGTAAATTTCAAACCACTTGCTGACAGAGTTCTGGTAGAACCTGCGGCGGCTGAAGAAAAAACAGCGTCCGGAATCATCATTCCTGATACTGCAAAAGAAAAACCTCAGAGAGGACAAATTGTCGCTATCGGTACTGGTAAGAAAGATGAACCAATCAACGTAAAGGTTGGTGACCAGGTGCTTTACGGAAAATACTCAGGAACTGAAATCACCATTGATGGTAATGAGTTCTTGATTATGAAAGAAGCTGACATTTACGGAATTGTATAATTAATCTCAAAACTGAAATAAAATAATCATGGCAAAAGATATATTCTTTAATACTGACGCGAGAGATAGCATCAAAAAAGGTGTTGACATACTTGCTGACGCAGTTAAAGTAACACTAGGACCTAAGGGAAGAAATGTAATCCTTGACAAAAAATTTGGTGCTCCTAACGTAACAAAAGATGGAGTTTCTGTAGCAAAAGAAATTGAGCTAAAAGAGCCAATTGAAAACATGGGCGCTCAACTGGTAAAAGAGGTAGCTTCTAAAACTGCAGACGATGCTGGTGACGGTACTACTACTGCAACTGTCTTGACTCAGGCAATTTTTGGTCACGGAATCAAAAACGTTGCTGCCGGAGCTAACCCAATGGATCTGAAGAGAGGTATCGATAAAGCAGTTGCTGCTGTTGTTGAAAACCTTAAAAAGCAGTCTAAAGGAATTAAGACTTCCGAAGAAATCGCACAGGTTGCTTCTGTATCTGCTAACAACGACCTTGAAATTGGCAACATGATTGCTAATGCAATGGATAAAGTTGGAAAAGACGGAGTAATCACGGTTGAAGAAGCAAAAGGCACAGAGACTGAAGTGAAAACTGTGGAGGGTATGCAGTTTGACAGAGGATACCTTTCTCCATACTTTGTAACCAATACTGACAAGATGGAAGCTGAGTTGGAAAACCCTTACATCTTGATCTACGACAAGAAGGTTTCTAACATGAAGGAGCTGCTTCCAATTCTTGAAGCAACTGCTCAAACCGGAAAACCATTGTTGATCATCGCTGAAGATGTAGAAGGTGAAGCACTTGCTACACTTGTGGTAAACAAAATCAGAGGATCACTCAAAATTGCTGCTGTAAAAGCTCCAGGTTTTGGAGACCGAAGAAAAGCGATGCTTGAGGATATTGCTATCCTTACAGGTGGAACAGTAATCTCTGAAGAAAGAGGATACAAACTAGAGAACGCTACGCTTGATTACTTAGGTACTGCTGACAAAATCAATATCGATAAAGACAACACGACCATTGTAAATGGTGCTGGCAAGAAGAAAGATATTGAAGCTAGAGTCAACCAAATCAAGCAGCAAATCGAGAATACGACTTCTGATTACGATAAGGAAAAACTACAAGAAAGACTTGCTAAGCTTTCTGGTGGTGTAGCTATCCTGTACATAGGAGCTGCTACTGAAGTAGAAATGAAGGAGAAGAAAGACCGTGTAGATGATGCACTTCACGCAACAAGAGCTGCTGTACAAGAAGGTATCGTTGCTGGTGGTGGAGTTGCCCTTATCAGAGCAATGAAAGCGCTGGACGGTCTAACACTTGAAAATGAAGATCAGAATACAGGTGTGACGATCGTAAGAAACGCGATCCAGTCTCCGCTAAGAACAATAGTTGAGAACGCCGGTGGCGAAGCTTCCGTAGTGGTGAATGAAGTAGTTGCAGGAAAAGCAGATTACGGATTCAATGCAGCAAACGGAGAGTATGTAAACATGTTCAAAGCAGGGATCATTGACCCTACGAAGGTGACAAGACTTGCACTTGAGAATGCAGCCTCTATCGCCGCTCTCCTATTGACTACCGAGTGTGTAGTTGCTGAAGAGCCAGAAAAAGAAGGTGCAGCTCCAATGCCTCCAATGCCAGGTGGTGGCATGGGCGGTATGATGTAAGAACATCTAAGCGTATAGATATAGAAAGCCTTCTCCTTATTGGAGAGGGCTTTTTTTTTGTGCAAAATGGGATTTAGGACGCTCCCTCACACAACCCTTAGGCCCAGACCTAGGCGGCCCCACCGGCACTGGCGTGTCGGGCCCTTCCTTCCCGCTGTGACCCTAGCGTTTGAGAGATGATGTACTATAATTGTCTACCCTTCGATAGCGCTCCTCCGTCGCTACTCAGGGTGACAATTAATCCTGAGTTTAAAGGCTGTGTCATCCTGAGTTTATCGAGCTGTGTCATCCTGAGTTTATCGAAGGAAAGACACATTCCACATCTTTATTTTCATTCATTATAACTCCGCTTCAAAAAATATGCTTTGCTCAATTCTGGCAACTTAATCCATTCTCTTTTTATCAACGCTTCCTTCTTTTCTCTTCTCCACCCTTTCACTTGCTTCTCAAATGCAATGGCCTGATTAACATCACTAAAATGCTCTTCAAAAACCAATTCAACAGGTCTTCGACGATAGGTGTAAGCCTTGAGATCAAGACCTTCATTATGCTGCAATAATCTTGTTTCCATATCATTTGTCACGCCCACATAGTAAGAGTCATCTGAGCATTTAAGAATGTAAACGGTATATTGTTTCATACCCTTAAATTAGATACAATAATTGTCTACCCTTCGATAGCGCTCCTTCGTCGCTACTCAGGGTGACAATTAATCCTGGGTTTATCGAACTGTGTCATCCTGATTTTATCAAGCTGCGTCATGTTGAGTTTAGCTGTGTCATCCTGAGTTTATCGAAGGACAGACACATTCCATATGCTTACTATAGGCAAAAACAAATCATCTAGACTGAGTAAGAAACTCCCTGGATCAAACGACTTCATATAATCTTGTTGCTGAAGGATCAGTACTTTGGATCATCGTGCCATGTTCCTCACTGCTACGCTAACCACCTGCCTATGCCGACCGGCAAGCGCAGTGCTTCGCAGTTGCTATTGTAGGTGTTGGGTAGCTGCGCTATCTTAGTGTCTTTCTGCTAAGTTCGTGGTGCTCAGCGCGCTAGACTAGCGTTAACCTTCATCCACCAGGCATGAAACGAATTTTCGAAACTTTAAGTAAAAAATGGCCGGAATACGTTTTGGAGGTTTTGGTTATTACGATAGGTATTCTTGGTGCTTTCGCACTTAATAACTGGAATGAGGAAAGAAAGGAAAAAATTCTCGAACGTAATTTATTATCAGAGGTGAGAGGAGGCCTGAAACAAGACATGAAAGGGATTGATCGAATGCTGGAATTTCAAAAATTAATAAATACAAGTCAGAATATTTTGATCGAATGGCTGGGTAGTGAACAAGCTTATAACGACACCCTTTCTACACACATTCATCAGTCGCTTTATTACAGCTCTTATCAAGCACATGAAGGCCCGTACGAAACATTGAAGCAATTTGGCATGCACAAGATTCGGAACGATACAATAAGACGCCAAATTGGTCTTTTGTATGAGGTGGTATATCCCGAATACTATAGTTTGCTAGCCATGTATCAGCATAATCTCGACAAGATGGGTCCTTATATAGAAGATCATTTGCTCGAAATAAATTACCGGGAAGCCATTCGAATAACCGACGTAGAAAAAATGAAAGCAGATCCGAAGTTGCGGTTCATGATCGGCTCACTCCAGAATATCGGTGAATCAAATCCTTTTGGGAATACGCCATGGGTCAAAAATCAAATTGAACGTACGCTAGAATTGCTCGAGCGAGAATTAGAATAATTAGAGGAAGGGGTTAACAGATACTAGCGGGCACCTAATTCTATCCTAATGAAAGAAATCATCATACAAGGAATCCAATTTGATAAGAAGTCATCCTTTCAACGCGGACCTGCACTTGCTCCTCCATTGATCAGGGAAGCATTGCATTGCGGTTCGGCAAATTATTTCACAGAAAATCTCATTTCCATTGAAAGCACCAGGATTGTTGATAAAGGTGACTTTGAAATAGCTGATTATTTTGATATCGAGCAGATTACAGCAAAGCATTTACAATCAAATGCGAAGATTTTAACCTTAGGCGGAGATCACTCCATCACATACCCAATCATTAAAGCTCACACTTTAAAGTATCCTAAACTGGATATTTTACAAATTGACGCGCATGGCGATTTATATGATTCCTTTGAAGGTGACAAGTATTCTCACGCCTGCCCTTTCGCCAGAATTATGGAAGATGGTCTTGCGGACAGATTGGTCCAAGTGGGTATTCGAGCTTTGAATACCCACCAGGCAGAGCAAGTTGAAAAATACAACGTGGAGGTGCATCATATGAAGTCGTTGGATTTATCTGCCATACCACGATTTGAAAATCCATTGTATATCTCTCTAGATATGGACGGTTTTGATCCGGCATTTGCACCAGGAGTTTCACATCATGAGCCCGGAGGACTCACATCAAGGCAAGTACTAGACTTAATTCATAGCATAGATACAGAAATCATAGGAGCGGATATTGTCGAGTATAACCCAGATCGAGACGTGCAAAAAATGACGGCATTTCTGGCATCTAAGATGATGAGAGAATTGCTGGGCAAGATGTTATAGAAGAACTTTATTAAGAATATAGAAACCTCAGACTAATGTATCTTCTCAATTCTAAACCATTTTTTTCATTTTGGGAAGATGTATTCTTAGAAAAATGTAATTTAATGTGACTTAAGGACAATTTACGCATTGGCATAGGAGTTGAAATACATATAGCGAACCAAAATTTAGATCACAATGAAAAAGATATTAGCCCTTTTACTAATTCCATTGATCATGCTTTCTGCGTGTTCAGATGATGACGGAAACGTGCAGGAACCAAAACCTGAAATGCCACCCGAGTCCAGTATGGCTCCCAACTTTGACAATTTTGATGAAGATGGTGCCAGAGCTGAAACGATCAATAACTGGGCGTATGCGGCAACCAGTGTAGGAGTATACTCTGCCATCTTGTATGCGAATCTGGTAGTTCCTGTTACCGCTTTCAAAATTGGCTTGAATCAGGAGGCCTCCTATGAAACATCAACAAATCTTTGGGTGTGGGAATATGATATCAATGTTCCTAACAAGGGAACGTATAATGTAAGACTAACCGCAGATGTTGATGGAACAGATGTTGACTGGACAGGCTATATCTCACTGTCCGGATCATTCGAAGATTTCGTTTGGTTTGAAGGCCAATCGAACCTTACCGCGGATGCTGGTACATGGACGCTTTATGAAAGTCCTGAAAGTCCTTCGGCATGGTTAACAGCCAACTGGAGTGATAATGAATCCTCAGGTGTAACTTCTTCCACATTCACCGTGGAAAAGGAAGGAAATTTCTTTGATAGCAGCATTTCATATACCGTAGATACCAATGCGGATTATAATCGAAATGTCGTTATTGTAGATACCAATGTATCCAATACCATTGAAGTCGATTGGAATCAACCTTCCGGAGAGGGGCGTGTAAAAAGTGAAGCTCGATTTGAGGACACCAATTATCACTGCTGGGACGATACATTAAATGACATTGACTGCCCTTCATAATAAGACCAGTTAGCTGAAGTGAAACCCCTCCTATTTGGTGGGGTTTTTTATTTTGGACGTTGTAGGCAGATCTTTACTTCACTACAGAATTTTTCTGGACATCTAAGATGATTAGGAAATTGCCGGTAAGGATGCTTTAATATTGACCGTCGATCTTCTAAAACATTAGCCTATCAAAAACTCTTTGAACTGCGCGAAATCAGCATTCAACTCAATTGATCGCTTCTCCATATGCATCAAACCCTTTGCGAAATCTGGTATCGCTACTTCCCTGCCTAGCGCTTCATTAATTGTTGGAAGAAACTTACAGTAGTGGGCTGTCCCAAGAAAGATGCCTTCCTTTTTCATTTCATGCAGTGCCTTATAGGCAATGGCACTGTGTGGATCTAGCAAATAGCGATTGGCTTCATAACAATCTCTAATGGTTTCTTTGATTTCAACATCTCCCAAAGAGAAAGGAATGAGCTTACTGATTATTCCCTCATACTTTCCATCAAAAAGCTTGAGCAGTCGCTTGTAGTTACTAGGGTCAGACACGTCCATCGCATTAGCTAGTGTAGGGATGGTTGATTTAGGTTCATACCTTCCTGAATTTAGATACCTGGGTACTACGTCGTTTGCATTGCTAGCAGCAATAAATTTGCTAATAGGCACTCCCATTTTCATCGCCAGCACACCTGAGGTTAGGTTCCCGTAATTCCCACTTGGTACCGAAAGAGTCACATCTTCGTATCCTTGCTGGAGTGGTACATAATAAAACAATGATTGAGGCAGCCACCGTGCAATATTGATGGAATTAGCAGATGAAAGATGGATATCTTTATTCAGTTGCTTATCTGCAAAGGCCTGCTTGACCAGATTCTGACAATCATCAAATGTACCTTCAATCTCAAGGGCTGTAATATTTTGACCCAGAGTAGTCAACTGCTTCTCTTGAAGGTTACTAACCTTACCTTTCGGATACAGAATAATTACCCGCACTCCTTCTACACCTAAGAAACCATTGGCCACAGCTCCTCCTGTATCTCCAGATGTTGCAACCAATACGGTTGTTGCCTTATTCTCACTTTGATTAAAGTGAGCAAGACACGCTGCTAGAAACTTCGCACCAATGTCTTTAAAAGCAAAAGTGGGCCCATGGAACAATTCAAGACAATGAATATTATCCGCTACTTCCTTGAGAGGTAATGGAAAATCAAATACCCTTTCACTGATCCGCTCTAGCTCATTAGGGTCAATGTCATCACTGCAAAACTTAGCCAAAACCTCAAGGGCAATCTCAGGAAGGCTCAACTGCGGTATCTGCTTGAGGAAGCCTTGATCTAATTGTGGAATTTCTGTTGGATAATAGAGTCCTCCATCATCCGGAAGGTTCCCTAAAACAGCTTCTCTGAATGATCGATGTGGTCCTTTGGAGGTGGTACTAACAAATTTCATTTACTCGATTATTTTACAACCTGTGGCACACATTCCACTTGAGAAAAATTCGCATGGAATTCCTTTTGATTCGTAATGGTCATGAATTTGATTCTCTGCCACCTTACGATCCTCATCATTCAGGAAAAGCATGAATATACTTGGACCTGATCCGGAAATATTACATCCAATACTTCCATTTGAAAATGCTATTTCCTTAACCTTATCATAGCCTGGAATCAATTTTTTTCTAACAGGCTCAGCAATGAAATCTTCAATAGAATCATTCAATCGCTTCCAATCTTTAGTGTGAAAGGCATGCACCAGGCTGGCAAGATTACCCCATTGATTTCTAGCGATTTCCACCGTTATCTCTTTTGGAATCAAGCCTTTTGCTTCAGCCGTTTTTATTTCCACTTGTGGTTTTACAACTAGTACCCTTAACTCATCAGCAACTGGCAATGAAAAATAATCCAATGGATCATAGCTTCGCATCACAATAAAGCCACCCAAAAGAGCCGGCGCAACATTATCTGCATGTACCGACTTAGAGGCAAAAGCTTCACCTTCCAACGCGAAGGGAAGTAGTTCAGCAACCTCTAGCGGCTCCTTTAATAGTTGGTTAACACCAAAAACAGCTGCTGCAGCGCTTGATGCACTTGAACCAAGTCCACTCCCGGGTGTAAATAATTTATTAATATGAAAATCGAATCCCTCGTTCAATTCTAAATGATCAAGGAAGGATTGCGCCGCTATCGTAGCAACGTTTTGATTTACTTCTTGGGATAGTTCGGCTCCTAGGATAGACTTTATGACCAGTTGATGATCATTTCTCCGCTCAACGATAATTTCTTCGCTTGCAGCATCTAAAGCAAAACCAATGGTATCGTATCCACAACCTACATTAGCTACTGTAGCCGGGGCTGATATTTTTACTCTTGTCCTCATGACTCTGGTTGCGATAAACGTAACACATCTGCAAAAATACCGGAAGCCGTCACTGCGGCACCTGCTCCTGCTCCCTTGATGACCAGTGGCTGCTCTTTGTACCTATCAGTGAAGAAAAGTACAATATTGTCCTTTCCTTCCAGGTGGTAGAAAGGATGTTCTGTCCGTATTTCAGAAAGTTTTACTGTAGCTTTTCCGTCTTTGAAAATAGCAACTACTTTCAGCCTTGTGCCATTCTCTTTGGACTTTTGATACAACTCCTTAAAGTAATCTTCTTGCTTTTCAACCTGCTTATAAAACTCCTCCATACTTGTTGTATTCTGACAAGATGAAGGCATGAAAGCCTCAAGTGCTATTTCATTCATTTCAAATGAATATCCACTTTCTCTTATTAAGATGAGTAATTTTCTTTTTACATCCTCACAGGAGAGATCCATTCGAGGATCAGGTTCGGTATACCCCTCTTCTTTTGCTTGTTTAATAACATCTACAAAATTTCGACTTCCATCATATTCGTTAAAAAGAAAGTTGAGTGTCCCTGATAAAACAGCTTCAATTTGATGAACATGATCTCCACTTCTTACCACATCACTAAGCGTTGACAATACGGGTAATCCTGCGCAAACATTCGTTTCAATCAAAAACTGACTACTGTACCTTCTGGTTGTTTGTTTTAGATTTTGATACGAAATAAATGATTCTGTTGCAGCAATCTTGTTCGGAGTGACGACAGAGATAGACTTTTGAAGAAAATCAGGGTAGAGATCTGCAATCGCCTTTGCTGCTGTGATATCGATGAAGATGCTATTGCGAAGATTGAGCTCAATGATTTTGTGTTGGAACCTTTTAGGATCGAAATCATCACCTGCATCTAATTTATCTTTCCATTTATCTAGTGAAATACCTTCCTCATCAAGCGTCATCTTTTGTGAGTTTGCAACACCAGTCAATTTTATACTGATCCGATGTTCTTCCCTTAGAATAAAGGATTGAGTTCGAAGTTGCTCAAGAAATGCTTTTCCAACATTCCCCACACCGACAATGAAAAGATTAACTCTCTTTACTTCATATTGAAAGAAGGCTTCATGAAGCACATTCAATGACTTACTCAGATCTGCTTTTTTCACGATCGCTGAAATGTTACGCTCTGACGATCCTTGTGAAATGGCTTTAATGCTCACTCCATTCCTTCCAAGCACATGAAACATATTGCCGCTTACGCCTACCTGATTCTTCATATTCTTTCCTACAAGGGCGAGAATTGACAAATCTCTCTCTATCCCAATAGGATCTATCAGTCCATCAGCTATATGGCTTTCAAAGTTTTTCGTTAAGACATGATATGCGCACTCCGCATCTTCTGAAGCTAAGCCAATCGTAATAGTGTGTTCTGCATTTGATTGGGTTATAAACTCTACACCAAGATTATGCTGCGCAAGGGTTGCAAAAAAGTCTTTTGTGAATTTAGGAATACTAAGTAAGCCTGTTCCCGAAAGTGAGATCAGTGATACATTCTGGAGGCTGGTTATCCCTTTAACCAATTGGTCATCGTCGGTACCACTTGAGACCAAGGTTCCTTCTGTCTGTTTATTAAATGTATTTTTGATTCTGATTGGAATGTCTTTTTCAAAACATGGTTTTAAACTCGGAGAATATAAGACCTTGGCTCCAAAATGAGATAACTCAATGGCCTCTTCGTAGGTAATTTCATCGATCACTTGTGCATGCTTTACCATACGAGGGTCTGCTGTCATCAAGCCGTCCACATCGGTCCATATCTCCAATATTTCAGCATCCAGCGCTGCAGCAACAATTGAGGCCGTGTAATCTGACCCGCCTCTCCCTAAGGTAGTTGATTCTCCATTTGGTGCGGAGGATATAAAGCCTCCCATAACAGTAACTTCAGAACTGGTTTCGAGGGCTTGCTTTAACAATCCATTCGATGTATGAAAATCTACAACTGCTCCTCCGAAAGAATCATCAGTTTTAATAAACGCTCTCGAATCAAGTAGATTAACTTGTTCACCTTCTTTTTTCAAGTAAGAGGCAATAATATTCGAGGATAGCAATTCGCCTGCGCTAAGAATAAAGTCCAAACTCCTTTTGGTTAACTCCTTTAAAAGGAAAACACCATCACATACTCTTCGCAATTGTTTAAAAATAGCTTCGATCTTTTCATGAAAGGAGATGTCCAACAGCGAGCTAATTATTGCAGCATGCTGATCATGGAGTTGCTCATAAACGGAGATGTATTGGGTATCCCCAGCTCTTGCCAGCTCAGCCATATGCTGCAGCTCATTCGTCGTTTTTCCGATAGCAGAAACAACTACTATCCGGCCACCTGATTTGCTCGTGATAACTTCTTTTACCTCTTTAATAGAATCCACAGATTCTAGTGAGGTGCCACCAAACTTTAATACTATCATATCATCGTTATAAAAAAACGCCATTCTTTTAAAAAGAATGGCGTTTCAAAATTTATCATTAATTGACAATTACCATTCCAAGCATTGGAAATCACTCCTGGTTTCTGTGACCGTTAAAGTCATAATTGTCCTTTGCTCTCTCATTGTCAGTAAATGTAATTACGGAACTGAATAATCAAAACATTCTTGTGAATTAACTGACAATGTAGGGATTTCCTATGTTAGTTGCAGGAAGTAGAAAGCAGATACCCAGAGCATTTGAATTCAGTACCACAAGGATTATGGTAATAACCTGGAAACATACTTTATGCTGCAGAACAACTGGAATGCTTAACAAAACATTCTTGCAGTCAGTCAATCACATAATGATTAAATTGCGGCGACTAAATCAATAATTCATGACCTACCTGATTGTAACCATTGGCTATATCCTGATTCTTGCCGGAATTATTATTTACAAAAGTAGAGGGGTAAAAAACGAAGAAGATTTTGTAGTAGCTGGTAGAAATGTGCCGGTTTACCTTTTGGTTGGCACACTTGTTACAACATGGATTGGTTCGGGGAGTTTATTCGGTACCGCAGGTCTAACGTTCCAGGTTGGTTTTTCTGAGCTTTGGTTCTCTCTAGGTGCATGGATTGGTATTCTGGCCGTCTACTTTATTGCTGCACGCGTACGGAGGATTTCCCAATACACACTTACTGATATTCTGGAAAAGCGATACTCTCCCCTGGCCCGTTTGTTAGGCACGATTACCATCATTGTCGCTTACTTGATTATTGCCGGATATCAATTCAAAGGGGGCGGAAGATTCCTTTCAATCCTTACCGAAGGTAGTATTTCTGTTGAGCAGGGTACATTAATCACTTTTCTGATCATCATTGCTTTTACAGCTTTAGCTGGAATGGTTTCTATCGTTTCTATTGATATCTTCAACGGTATCATCATGATAACCGCTATTATCCTTGCTGTCCCCTTTGCCATAAATGGTTTTGGAGGCTGGGAAAATGTGGTGAATACCATCAACGAAGTAAGCCCCGATCACCTTTCTGTTATTGAAGGCCATGAGCCAAAATGGTACATAGGCATCATGCTTCCTACCCTTATCTTAATGCTTAGTGAAAGCAGTGTCTATCAAAAGTTCTCCTCAGCAAAAGATTCAAAAGCCGCAAAAAAGGCTGTGATGGGTATGTTTATTGGAGTGGTAGGAATAGAATTCCTGATGTGTCTTCTTGCAGTCGTTGGTTTTGCAATCTATGCTCATGACCCCCGATTTTTCATGCCGGATGGGTCAGTAAATGCTCCTATGTCTGAGGAAATTATTCTACGAATTGGATTCGAGCAATTACCATCCTTTGTAGGGTCACTACTATTTGCGGGTGGAGCTGCTATCATCTTGTCGACAGGGAACACCTTTTTGATGGTTACCTCAACCAATTTCTCCAGAGACATTATGGAAAAATACTACATCAAAAATGCTTCTGATAAGACCAAACTCCTCATCCAGCGAAGTGCGATTGTGATTCTAGGTTTTATTGCGTATTTAATAATGACACAATTTGAGGAGATCCTTTCCATGGCATTTATCTCCTATACCATGATCGGAGCAGCTTTAGCTCCCCCATTATTGGCTACTTTCTTCTGGAAACGTGTGACCAAACAAGGTGGGGTAGCTTCCATACTGGCAGGTATGCTTTCAGTCGTAATCATTGAGGTGCTCAACAGAACCGGATTTATTGGAGATTTTGGATTCATATCTTTCCCATATGACTCCAAAATGGTAGCGATCCCGGCTTTGATTACTTCTGTAGTCGCGCTCGTAGCTGTAAGCTTATTAACTAAGCCAACACCAAAAGAAATTGTCGATCCTTTTTTCGAGAAAGACTGAGTTAAAGTAACTTCGCGCAAACGTTTGAGTAAGATCATTTATCTATTTAACGGTAGATAGACTGATGTGCTCATTTTACAAAATATTTGTAACCTCACAACAAAAAAATGCAAGAATTCGGCGTAAAATCAAGTAAAAGTGATCTTTCAGATTTAGGTATTAAAGTAAAGGAAGCTCATTGGAACCTTAGCCAGTCAGAACTTATTGAAGAAACTCTGAAGAGTGGAGAAGGAGTCCTTACCTCTACCGGGGCTTTAATGTGTGACACTGGAAAATTTACTGGACGTTCACCTAAGGACAGATTTGTTGTTGAAGATGCTAACACCAAAGATTCAGTATGGTGGGGCAATATCAACATTCCTTTTTCTGAGGAAAACTTCGACAAGCTCTACAACAAAATGGTAAAGTTTGTAGAGGATAAAAAAGTATATATCCGTGAGGCATATGCTGGAGCTGACAAAACCCACAGATTGAGAGTGCGCGTCATCAACACCATGGCATGGCACAATCTATTTGCTTACAATATGTTCCTACGACCGGATGCCTACAAGGTAAAAGAATTTGATCCTAATTTCACCATACTATGTGTTCCTGAGTTCCAAGCTGATCCTGAGACAGATGGCACGCGCCAGTCTAACTTTGCGATTATTAATTTCACTAAGCGAATGATCCTTATTGGAGGCACAGCTTATTCTGGTGAGATGAAAAAAGGAATTTTCTCCGTTTTAAACTACATGCTTCCTCATGAGCAAAGCGTGCTTAGTATGCATTGCTCTGCCAACATGGGAATCGAGGAAAAAGATACTGCTATATTCTTTGGCTTATCTGGAACTGGCAAAACAACGCTTTCTGCAGATCCTAATAGACTACTTATTGGCGATGATGAGCATGGATGGACAGAGAAAAACGTATTCAACTTCGAAGGTGGATGCTACGCCAAAGTAATTGACTTGACAGAAGAAAAAGAGCCGGATATCTACAAGGCGATTCAGTATGGAGCGATTCTCGAAAATACCCGATTTAAGGAAGGCACACGAGAGGTAGATTATGAAAACTCTTCCGTAACAGAAAATACACGAGCATCCTACCCTATCCATCACATCAGAAATGCCATGGAGCCATCTATCGGTGGAATTCCTAAGAACATCTTCTTCTTAACCTGCGATGCTTTTGGAGTGATCCCTCCTATTCAACGATTGAGTAAAGGTCAGGCAATGTACCACTTTATTTCTGGCTATACATCCAAAGTCGCTGGTACAGAAGCCGGTGTGACAGAGCCAGAGCCGGTTTTCTCTGCATGTTTTGGAGCTCCATTCTTACCGTTACATCCTACGAAATATGCAGAGATGCTCGGTGAAAAAATGGATAAGCACGAGGTAAATGTATGGCTGATAAATACCGGATGGACCGGAGGACCTTACGGTGTTGGCAACAGAATCAGCTTGAAATATACACGAGCGATGATCACCGCTGCACTGGATGGTAAGTTAAATAATGTGGGATACCGAACGCATTCCATTTTTGGAGCTGAAATCCCAACGACCTGCCCTGGAGTTCCGAGTGAGATTTTAAGCCCAAGAGAAACATGGAAAGACGATAATGCTTTCTACAAAAAAGCCAATGATCTTGCTGGTCGTTTTGTTGAAAATTTCAAAAAATTTGAGGAGTTTGCCAATGATGAAATCATGGCGGGCGCACCAAAGCAGAATGAAAAACATGCATAATTAGAAATTAACGTGTTCTTTAAAAGCCCTGACAATTGTGTCAGGGCTTTTTTTATGAATTAAATTCTAACTTCATACAACCATTCCATACCTCCTCCCATCCTACAACTGAAAACGCTAACTACTGTGACCGACACTCAAATAGCCTGGATAAAACAACTAAAAAAAGGAAACGAGTTAGCGGCATATAACTTATATAACGATTACTCAAAAGCCATGTATAACACCCTCATTCGCTTGACAAATGATTCGGAAGTTGCCAAGGACTTACTTCAGGAAGCTTTCATTAAGGCTTTCCAGCGGATACATGACCTGGATGACCCAAAAGCATTTGGTGGATGGTTAAAACGAATCGTGATAAATCGGGGGTTAGAGCATTTAAGAAAAAGTAAAGTGTACTTTGAGGATATTGAAGATCAAGCAGAGGTGATTTCTGAAGAAGTGGATGATCGAATGATTGACAACCAAACCTTACACAATGCAATTAAAGAGCTCCCGGATGGATGCCGAACAGTTCTCAGTCTTCATCTTTTAGAGGGCTTTAAACATAAAGAAATTGCCTTGCAGCTGAACATTTCTGAGTCGACCTCAAAAACACAATTTCGGCATGCGAAGCAATTGCTAAAAACTAAACTTCAACACCATTATGAATATTGAAGATTTAATTAAGAATAGAAAGGATCAATTAGCTATTGAATCTCCACCGAAGGACTCGTGGGATATGATTCAAAAGGGTTGGAAAAAGAAGCAACCCGGTTTTTCCTGGTGGAAAGTAGCTGCAGTTATCTTCATTAGCACCTCCATTGGCCTATTGATTCACAATATCTCACTACAAAATCAAGTAGAAACACTTGCCTCACTCGGAGATATCTCAGAAGAATACAAGCAAATTGAAAACAGTTATATCACACAAATAAATGAAATTGAATCTAGCGATGAAATACAAAAAGCACGATATCAAAGCGATTACAGCTGGATTTTCGATGAATTAAAAACATTGGAAGAGGTCAATGAACTCTACCGTAACGACATTGGGAATGTTGATGAAAACCTACTGGTCGGTACACTAATTGATCATTATGAAAAAAAAATCAGGCTACTCAAGAAATTGGAGCTCGAAATAAAAAGGAACAACAAAATAGAAGAAAATGAAAAGGATAATAATACTAGCGTTAGCATGTAGTGCCTCACTTGCTATCCTTGCCAAGGGTGACGGTGAAAGCAGAAGTACAAAAGTAAATGTTGAAATTTCAGCATCTGATGAAATTAGAATTCAAGCCAAGTACACAGCTCTCACCATAGAGACATGGAATAAAAATGAAGTAGAAATAGAAGCGACCGTTCGATATGATGGTAAAGTAACCAGTAAAATTCAAGAGTTCTTAGATGAATTTGAGAGCAGAGTAAATGATAACATACGCTTAAGTGGTGGTGAACTGTTTATAGATACTGATCTGGATTTACCAAACAAAGTCCAGGTTGGAAGTAAAAATGTGGGGATCAACATTTCATATGGTGATGAACTAAAAATATTCTACAAAATAAAATCTCCAGGATCGAACGAATACACCATTTCTACTTCTTACGAAGATGTTCGGTTGATTGGGGCATTCAACAAAGTCGACTTCACCCAATATTCTGGAGACCTGACAGCTGGCAGCATCAAATCCGGGAAAATGAATCTAAAGTATGGATCTGCCGAAATAGAGCATTTAGGAACTGCAGAAATGGAAATATATGAACAGGAAATATCGGTTACTTCAATCATTGATATTACCATAAACATGAAATACTCTGATGTCGAATTTCGAAGTGTTGAAGTAATGGAAGCAATTTCATATGAATCTGATATTAAAATTGGAAAAGCAATTGTGCTTAGCGGCAACTATAAATACGGAGACATAAATATTACCAACAGCCTGGATAAAGCAGAACTAACCCTCTATGAAGTGGATATTGAAGCTGGTACCATCGGCAGCCTTCTCCTGGAAAATACCAAGTACAGCAAATTTGAGATTGATCGAGTTGGTAGCATTACATTCAGGCAGTCGTATGAAGATGAAACAGTTATAGGAACAGTTGGCTCATTTAAGAGTACTAACTCTAAGTATGGGAATCATACCATCGATCTACTTGAATCAAGTTTCAAACTAAATGCTTATGAAGATGAAGTAGAAATCAATGAGCTTGCCAAATCCGTTACTGACATAATAGTAGATGGAAAATATATTGAATTATCGATAGACTCTGATGGATCGTCTTTCATTCTGAAGTCGAATGTTAAATATGGCAATGTTGAATACAATGAAAATCTTGTTGATGTAAAACGTTACATAAAAGAAGGAGACAACTTAGAAGTTGAGGCCGTTTCTAAAAACACCTCCGATCAACCAATAAACATTCTAGTTACTGGATATGAAGTGAAGGTTCAGTTGGATTAAAAATCCAACTACTGAATGGAATTCAATTCTACTTCGAAAATCAAATTGGTATTCGGAGCAATGTCTGCAAATCCAGTGTTTCCATAACAATATTTCGAGGGAGAGTAAAAAATAATTTTACCTCCTTCGTTCATGGTAGGTAACATCGTTTTCCACGCATCAATTAAGTTATTCAGTCTTAATTCAGCAGCATCATTTGCATCGAAAACATCACCATTTAATAACTTTCCTATATAGTCAACATTGAGCAAACTGCTTAGGGTTGGACTCTGACCAGTCCCTTCAGTTATTGTAACAAATCGAATTCCTGAACTATGTACCTCAGCATCTATATTGTTTTCAGCAAGGTATTCGTCAATGATGGCAAGGTCAATAGCTAGCTGCTCACTATCTGATCTTACAAGGGATACCAGCTCAATGTCAAATACGAGGATGGCATTACCGGGGATGCCTTGACTTCCACTACCTATTCGGCCATATCCTAAACCAGATGGACAATAAATTGTGATTTTACCACCTTCTTTCATTTCAGGGATCATTTCCTTCCATGCCTGAATCAAATTATCAAGGCCAAAATTCACGCCTATTGAGTTTTTATCGAAAACCTGACCATCCAGGAATCTCCCCTCGTATTTGGCTATCACTCTGCTACTTTCTGTCGGAGATTCACCAGTACCTTCGGTTTCAACCACATAGCGTATCTCAGACTCATGAACCTGAGCATCAATATTGTTTGCCTCCAAATAATCATCTATTATTTGAATGTCCAGGGCCAGTTGTTGCTCGCTTGACAGTACCTCCTCATCCTTGCATCCAACAAGAAATACAAGGAAGAAAATCATTATAAATCCAATTATCTTTTTCATATCTCTTTTAATATTTTATCCAAACAATGCGCCGGCGATTGTTGCCGTCATCATAGTAGCCAGGGTTGCAGCAACTAAAGCTCGAAGGCCTAATTTTGACAAATCGGCTTGTCGAGATGGAGCCATCCCTCCAATACCGCCTATTTGAATCGCTATTGAGCTGAAGTTTGCAAACCCACACAACGCATATGTAGAAATAATGATTGACTTCTCAGAAAGCAGCCCCTCAGATTTCATATCTGCTAAACTCAAGTATGCAACAAACTCATTTATCACCGTTTTTTGACCTAGTAAACTCCCTACTTTAACAGTCTCTGCCCAATCTACCCCCATTATAAACGCAAATACCCTGAAAATCTGGCCTAAAATGTACTGCAAAGAAAATCCATCAAACGCACCATTCGTCGATTCAATTACAAATTGATTCAATCCAAAAAGCTCACCAATACCATCAACTAAAATCCAGTTCAATGCAAAAATTACTGCAATGAATGCCAATAACATACCCGCAATATTTAATGCCAACTTCACTCCATCCGATGCACCTCTTGCTAATGCATCTACTAAATTGACGCCAATATTCTCTTTGTTTACCTTAAGACTCCCATCAATCTTTTCTGGTTCGTTTTCAGGAAGAAAAATTTTAGCCATGACAATAGCCGCTGGTGCATTCATAATTGATGCACTAAGTAAATAAGTGGCAAAAATTTGTTGTTGTTCGGGATCGCCCCCCCCAAGAAATGACACATACGCACCAAGTACACTTCCTGCTATGGTAGCCATTCCTCCAGTCATTAGACAGTTAAGTTCAGACTTGGTCATCTTATCTATAAAAGGCCTTACAAGCAATGGAGCCTCAGTTTGACCAAGAAATATATTACCTGCTGCAGACAAACTCTCCGCACCAGAAAGTCTCATGGTTTTTGCCATTATCCAGGCAAAACCAAAAACGATTTTTTGTAGAAGTCCTAAATAATAAAGTCCGGCTGTAACTGCGGAGAAAAATATAACCGTGGGTAGGGCTTGAAACACAAACAAAAATCCCAAACTATGGTTTGCAGCAACTGCGTTGCTGTTCTTAGCCAGATCACCATAGAGGAACTCAGCTCCCTTAAGACCGAAATTAAGAAACTTTACAAAACCGGCACTCACCCAGGAAAAAAGTTGATTAACAAAATCAACGTTGGCAATCATCAATCCAATAACTACTTGAATGATGATCCCAATTCCAACCAGTCTAAAATCTACCTGCTTTCGATTACCTGACAGTGCCCAGGCAATGGCGACAAGGCTGACTAGACCAGCTATACCTCTTATGTATTCCATCTAATTTCGCTTATTCAGCACATCTCTGATATGAGCGGCCTTTTCGTAATCTTCTTTATCCAAAGCGTCGGTTAAAAGCTTTTCAAGTTCACTGGAAGAAAGGTCTTCCAGGCTTGTATTTTCTGACTTAGCTACCTCCTTCTGAGTCATTTCTTCCTCATACTCATCCGTGAGAACAATCCCGGCTTCTGTCAGAATACTTTCGTTGGTATAAAAATCTACATCAAACCTTAGTCCAATTGCAATTGCGTCAGAGGGTCTGGAATCTATTTCAAATACTTTCCCATCATGCTCACATATAATTCGAGCGAAAAACACACCTTCCTTGAGATCAGAGATGTAGACTTCTTTTACCGTAATATCAAAATTTAATGAGAACGCTTTAAAAAGGTCGTGAGTCATTGGCCTATTTGGAACAATTTTCTCAATCTCAATTGCAATAGCTTGAGCTTCGAACATGCCAATTATAATTGGAAGTCGCCTATTACCACCTGACTCACCTAATACGAGCGCGAAGGAGCCTGATTGGGATTGACTAGATGACAATCCCAATATCTCCAATTTTATTTTATCGCCGGACATTAACCCTGTGCCTTCTTAATTGCTTCTGTAAGTTTTGGAACCACATCAAAAGCATCACCAACGACACCATAATCAGCAGCTTTAAAAAACGGAGCTTCCGAATCCTTATTAATTACCAAAATGTATTTTGATGAATTAACACCAGCCAAATGCTGAATAGCTCCGGAAATTCCTACGGCAATATAAAGCGAAGGACTGACTTTAATACCTGTTTGTCCCACGTGTTCGTGATGTGGTCTCCAGTCCATGTCAGAAACCGGCTTGCTACAACCTGTAGCAGCTCCGAGGGTTTTAGCCAACTCTTCGATCATTCCCCAGTTTTCAGGACCTTTTAGTCCTCTACCTCCGGAGACTACCAAGTCAGCCTCAGGTAATAAGATGTCCCCTTCTGCTTTTTCCACCTTGGTTGTTTTTACTGTAAAATCTGCATCATCAGTAGTTGGTGAAAATTCAACCACCTCAGCTGCTCCTCCATCCTCTTTGATGGCTATTGCATTCTTTTTAATGCTGATGATCTTTTTATCACCCTCCAAACTGGTATTAGCAAAAGCTTTCCCTGTATAGATGCTTTTCTTTACTGAATATCCGCTTGATGTATCCGGTAAATCTGCGACGTTTGCAGCCAGGGCTGCATCTACTTTTATTGATACACGGGCAGATACAGGATCTCCTAATGAGCTTTTCGCTAGCACCAAAAGATTTGCGCCCTCCTGATTCATCCCTTCTGCTATTGCAGACGCATATGCCATTATATTCGGTGAAGAAAGTTTTTCATTAGTTACATTTAAAACCTTACTCGCCCCGGCTTTCCCGATTTCGTCCATGTCGGACACATCACCAAAAACGATTGCGGTTACATCACCAGCCACAGCATGCGCATAGCTTACCGCTTCAAGAGATGATTTCTTTACTTTTCCTTCGTCTGTTTCTACAAATGCTAATGCTGCCATGTTATATAACTTTTGCTTCGTTTTTCAATAAGTTCACTAATTCATCCATATTATCAGGATCTACCAACTTCACTTCTCCCTTTGCTGGTGGTAATTCAAACTTGCTCACTTTTGTCTTAGGAGCGTCCCCAGTCGGATCTTTTACCTCTAGAGGCTTTGTTCGGGCACTCATGATCCCTCTCATGTTTGGAATTTTCCATTCAGCAATCGGCTCTTGACAGCCTGCCACAAATGGAAGTGGTAATTCCATGTACTCTTTTCCGCCTTCTATTTCTCTGGAAATCTTTGCATTGCTACCCTCAATATCTAAAGTCATAACCGGAGAGACAGATGGAATACCCAATAGTTCGCCTACCATTCCATGAACTTGTCCCCCATTGAAGTCAATTGATTCTCGTCCCATTAGGATTAAATCATATCCTCCATCTTTAGCAACTGCGGCAATTTGTTTTGATACGAAGAGTGCATCTTGTGGAAAAGCATTAATTCGAATGGCATCATCAGCTCCTATAGCTAGTGCTTTACGTATTGTTGGCTCTGTTTCAGCTTCACCCACATTCAAAACTGTGATGCTACCACCGGATTGCTCTTTAAGCTCAACTGCTCTTGCAAGTGCATAGTCGTCGTATGGACCAATGATAAATTGGACTCCATTCTTGTCAAACTTTGTGTCTCCATCGGTAAAAGCAATGCGCGAAGTAGTATCCGGCACATGCGTAATACAAACTAATATTTTCATATATCTATCGAGTATTTTTTTTATAGAACAAGCGAGATGTGAAAGGGTTCATCCCCGCTGATTTTCGAACCTCGAAGTTAGCAATAATGCAGAATTTGAAAAGCACCAGAGCCTCCTTTTAGCAAAAAGAAAAAAGCACATAAATGAAATGCAAAATTTTATACATGAAATTATCAAGTGATAATATATTTTCTTTCATAATGGTTTTATATAGCAAAATATTTTTCTAATTTTCTATTAAGAACCAAATTTTAAATTATTATGAGAAGATTTAAACAGTTGGGCATCCTCGCCCTAATGGTGGCAATGCTATGGTCTTGCCAGGAAACAGAAACTCAGAAGCCCATTTTGGAAGAAGTACCCAAGGAAATACTCCAAAAAGTAAAAGCACTTGGCTTCAATCCAAATGAAGTCAAAATGTACGAAGAGCAGCTCTTTATAGAAGGCGATATCCTGATCACTTTGGATCAACTAGACAAGATGTCACCGAGTGTTGGATTGCCCGTTGAAGAGCATTATCACACCGACAATCTTGTGAACGGTACGCCACGAACGATTAACGTTTATGTTAGGAACATGCCAACTAAATACTCTCAGGCGACTGACATTGCAATTTCTCGTTACAATTCTGAAAACCTGAATCTTTCATTTCAGAGAGTAACCAGTTCTAGTCAGGCGGATATTACTATCAGAGCATCACCATGGTACTACTATTGGTTTGGAATCCTTGGATCCGCCGGATTTCCTACAAACGGTAATCCTTATGGTACGATCCTAATGACCAGAGGATACTATGATAATGTGTCTAATATCAATGGTCTTGCTACTACGATAGCTCATGAAATGGGACATTGCATTGGATTCCGTCATACGGACTATCAGGATAGAAGTTATAGCTGTGGTGGATCACCAGATAACGAAGGAGATGGTGGAGTCGGAGCAAATCATATTCCAGGAACACCGACAGGTCCAAGTGCAAATAGCTGGATGCTTGCGTGCGGAAGTCCTGAAGGTGATCGGCCGTTCACCAATGACGATAAAACAGCATTAGGTTACGTTTATTGATTTTTGTTCAAATCAATTTCACAAAAGGCGCAGAATCTGCGCCTTTTGTCTTGAAATGATTTAAACGAATACACGTATTCAATCTATACAAAATGAACGTGCGTATAGGTCATCCTCTTCACACTTATACGTATTAAGCAGCAACCACCTCAAAGATTTGAGGTGGTTTTTTATAAAAAAAAGGCTCTTAAAGTAATTGACGGGTAAATGACGGGTATATTGTAATTGATTTTTTTGGTAAACTGTCTATGTTCGAGATAGCATTGCCAGAAAAAAATGGAAGAAATGAGACAGCCCGAATTAGGAAAAAGGTTAACCGAACTCAGACAACAAAAAAGTTTAACGCAGGAAGAGTTGGTAGAAGCCTGCAATGTTAGTGTCAGAACCATCCAACGAATAGAATCCGGTGAGGTAACTCCTCGAACCTCTACCATAAAAATACTCCTTTCCGCATTAGATGCGGACTTTGAAAATTTTAAAAATCAGCTAGAGTCGAACAAGTCAGATAAATACTTAGGAAACACGGAAAATTGGTTGCAAGTGGCATGGATCTCCGGAATAGCCTACTTTGTGCTGGGCTTTCTAGATGCAATTTTGGAGTATGAAAGGTTTGAAAATCTTTATGAGGTTGAATCAACAGCTTTTTATATTACAACCAAAGTTTTTTACTTCACTTTCTACTCACTTTTCATTTATGGTTTTGTTAAGCTGGGAGATTATTTTTCCAACTATCTAATCAAGATTGCGTCCTTTCTTATGATCGGTTTATTTGCTATTTGGACCTTCTTTGACATCTTCACCATCTATTATGAAATGAGCGAGACAAATCTTATCTCTCTCGGTGCTGGAGAATCAATCTGTTATGGAGCATTAACTATCGTCTTTGGACTTGGGCTAATCAGACTACAGGATGGTATGGGTCAATTAGCAAAAACAGCAGGTATTATTGAGATTATAGCCGGGTTCTTTTTTGCTGTAGTCATTTTATTTTTTCTTGGATATATGATGCTGATTCCTGCAACCATCATAGAAATCATCCTGCTGTTCAAGGGATTAGAATTCATTAAGTCTGAACGGCTAAAAGCTTAATGTGAAATATTTTGACTAAGGCAGATCTTTGATCAATTGTTGAATCTGAATAAATTCGCTTTACCAAACGTTACATAAAATGAAAAAATCACTTTCACCACTTCTGCTATGCTTAGGAGCAGCACTTATTTTGACATCCACATCATGTGGTAGCGATGATGAGGATCCAGGAGGGGGTTACGAATTTATCGATCAAAACCTTCAGGGAACAATTGATGGAATACCTTTTGAATTTGGAGAGGGAACCTTTGAATCTTCTTTTTTTACTGAGGGAGCTATCTCTCTGGATCTCTATGATTCAAACGAAGAATTCGACAATGTATGTGAATTCATTGGTTTTGGCGATCAGGTTAAAATCTTTTTTGAGGTGACAGATGAGGTTGGTCTTTATGAATTATCTTTTGATTTAAACTCGTTTAGTGGACAAACAGTAACGCTTTTTAACCCTGAGGGATCAGTCAATAATATAGCTACTCTTGGCGCTGTTGAAATACTATCTATCACCGACACTCAACTTACAGGGAGAATGGATGCACGAATGGATGCAGAAAATGCGGTTAATGGAAATTTCACTGTTGTTTTCTGCGCTGAGAATTGATCCTGAAAAGTTTTAGCTCAATGTGTTAACATCGGCATTCATTTCCTGTTTATCATAGGAGCTGAAATACTAAATTCGCTTTATGAAGGAAAAACTGGATGTGCTGATAGTCGGAGCAGGACCTATTGGCCTTGCGTGTGGTATTGAATGCGAGAAATCACATCTCTCATACGTAATAGTTGATAAAGGATGTCTTGTTAACTCACTTTATAACTACCCCAGCAACATGACTTTTTTTTCCACCTCTGATCGATTAGAAATTGGAGAAGTGCCTTTCATTTCACACAATCCCAAACCAACTCGCCCCGAGGCTCTGGAGTATTATCGGCGGGTAGCTTCCTCGTGGAAGTTAAAAACCCGTTTATATGAACGAATTGAAGAAGTGAAAAAAGAAGGAGACTTTTTTCAAATTCAATCGAGCAGACGAACGTATCAGGCAAAGACCCTGATCATTGCGACGGGTTTTTATGACCTCCCTTATTTGTTAAATGCCCCGGGTGAAGATTTGCCAAAGGTGAAACATTATTATGATGAGCCTCACCCCTATTACAACATGGATGTTGCTGTAGTCGGAGCTGCAAATTCAGCAGTGGATGTTGCGCTTGAAGTCTACCGTAAAGGAGCAAAATCAGTCACTATGGTGATTCGAGAAGAAGAGATTAATCCACGAGTGAAATATTGGGTGAAACCGGATATTGACAATCGGATTGCAGAAGGTTCAATAACTGCCTATTTCAAAAGTAACATCAGTAGAATAGAGGAGTATTCGATTGATATACAAACGCCTGACGAACAGCTGACTATCCCGAATGATTTTGTACTTGCTATGACCGGTTATCAGCCGGACTTCTCATTTCTGAAACATGTGGGTCTTGAGATTGGTGATGATGAATTCAAAACTCCGGTTTATGATAAAAAGACAATGGAAACAAATGTGGCTGGAGTCTACCTTGCTGGTGTGATCTGTGGTGGATTGAAAACCAATGCCTGGTTCATTGAGAACTCCAGGGAGCATGCCGAAATTATAGTTAAACATATAATCAGTTAATGGAATACATAGGGTTCATTGCAGCATTTCTGACAACCATTTCATTCGCCCCTCAAGCCATTAAAACCATCCGAACCAAAAGCACTGAGAGTCTTTCGCTAGGTATGTATTTGACTTTTACAATTGGTGTTGGCTGTTGGCTAGCATATGGAATTTATCTTGGAGATGCTCCTATAATTTTTGCAAATTCAATAACCTTAATCCTCACTAGCACCATTCTAGTTCTAAAAATCAAACACGGTTAGCCTCTCACCCTACCCTGAAGAACACTTATGTTTTGATTGATTGGATTTCCATTGGTCCGTCTTAGTGTGATTATCTGTCCAACATGGTTAATAGCATCTGCCACAGGACCGTTCAATAAGTTCCAGAAAGGGAATTCAGCTCCTGAGGAAAAGATCATGTCAAATTTCTCAAGATTTTCTGCATTTGATGTTTTTAAGATTTCACTAGCGACTCGAATATTTTCTAGTGTTAGTTCCCTCTTCTGGGCGAAAGTCATTTCATCATACGCCACTCCATCAAAAGACTTTTCCTGAACTGCATTAGCTAAAATCTGCGTGAGATTAATAATATGATCTATGGTCTCCTCGACATTTCGAGCTCCTTCGCTTGGCCTGAATTGTAAATCCCCTTCAGTCAAACCCTCGGTTGCCCAATAGTACCTAAACCCAAGTCCATCAACTACTCGTGCAGCAACCGAACCTGCATCATAACCTTGAGGATAGTCAGGGATTTGATAGTAGAAATCAGTGGAGTCACCATCCTGAGCAAGAGATGGAATGGAGCTAAGAACGATGAATGATAGGATGAAGCATTTCAAGATGTGCATATCAATTTTATTTTGAGTATTCTCAAAAGTAATTTAGTCTCATGAATTCAGACCGAATCACACTTCTTAAAAAGTACATTTCAGAAGAACCTGATAACCCTTTTAATAAATACGCGCTGGCAATGGAGTACTATGAAGTGCAACCAATTAAGTCACTAGGGCTTTTAAGAGCACTGATTGCCGATCATCCTGACTATCTACCAACCTACTTCAAAGCTGCTCATCTATTATGGGAAGAAGAATTGTGGGATGAAGCAAATGAAGTCTTTACAATAGGAATTGAATTAGCTGAAAAGCAAAATGATCAAAAAGCCATCTTTGAATTGAAGTCCGCTTATCAAAATTTTCAATTTGATAGAGATTAATTTTAGCCCATGGAAATGCACAAAACACCCGAAGCGTATTTTGCTTCGGTTAATGAACACCTCGACATTTTACAAAAGCTTAGAAGCATCCTGCTGAACACCGAATTAGAGGAAAAAATGAAATGGGGAATTCCTACCTATTGCTTAAAAAATAAGAACGTGGCTGGGATTAGTGCTTTCAAATCGTATGCGGGTATCTGGTTTTTTAACGGGGTGTTTTTGAAAGATCCAAAAGGCGTTCTTATCAACGCGCAGGAAGGCAAAACGAAAGGTCTCAGGCAATGGCGATTTGAGTCTATTGACGATATAGACGAAAAGCAGGTCCTGAAGTACATTAAAGAGGCCATTCAAAACCAAAAAGATGGTAAAGAAGTAAAGCCTGAAAAAAAACCACTTGTTATTCCTGACGAATTAAAGGAGGCATTGGCTTCAGATAGTCAACTTTCTGAAACATTTGAATCATTAACCTTATCATGTAAGCGCGAATATGCTGAATACATTGCCGAGGCAAAAAGATTGGAAACTAAACAAAAACGCCTGGAAAAGATCCTACCCATGATTATGGATAAAGTTGGGTTAAATGATAAGTATAAGTGACACCCAGTCCCCTCAAGGGGACAATATCTGAAAATAGATTAACGTGACCATTTAGTACATAGATTATGAATCAAGTTCAGAATAACTTGATTTTAAAACCTCAACACAATCTTCCCAAAGTGATCCGGAGCGTTGAAGCGGTCAAATGCCTTTAGGTAATCATCCAACTCATAAACTTGATCAAGTGTGGGTTTAATCTGGTACTTATTAATCCACTCCAGCATCTCAACAAACTCATCGTCACTTCCCATGGTAGACCCCATGATTTGAGCCTGAGACCAGAAGAGTCTGAAAACATCAACCTTCTCAGGATGTCCAGTTGTACTGCCATACATTATGATGCGTCCAGCTGGCTTAACAATCTTCAAATAATTATTCAGCTGATTTCCCCCCGCACTATCAACAATCGTATCAAAACCTCCCAATTTAGATGCCTCTTTTTCCCAGCTTTCATTCTTGTAGTTAAAGCCACCGATAACACCCATTTCTTTCACTTTTTCAATCTTCGAATCGCTACCACTTGTAACGTAAACATCAGCACCGGAAGCTAATGCAAAGGCAATCGCAAATTGGCTTACTCCACCTCCTGCACCCGTAACAAGTACCCTTTTTCCCGCTTTAGACCTCCCTTTTTTTATGGTAGCTCTAAATGCAGTCAGTGCTGCAAGTGGAAGTGCGGCAGCTTCCTCATCGCTTAAATGTGCTGGTTTTTCTTGTAACCTGTGCGCGGGAATCGCAATGTATTCGGCAAGGGTACCATTGGTCGGCATTCCCAGAACTGAATAAGTCGAAGAATGAACCTCTGGGTCATTTCCCCAATCAACATTTGGGTTTATAATGACTTCCTTATCCATCCAATCAGCCGGGCCTTTTTCCACTAATCCACACCCGTCAGATCCAAGCACTGTTCCAAATTGAATGCCCGGATACATCCCTTCTCTTATCCATTGATCCCTGCGATTGAGAGCACTCGCTGTGAGCTTCACTAAACACGTATCACCAGACACGCTAGGCTTATCAATATCTACCAACTGAATCGGTTCCGATTCTTGTGTTATCGTTATTGCTTTCATAAGACTGAAATAATTAAAGCTTAAAATGGGGCATCATCTTCAGTACCTTCATCGCCCCCGTTTGCCTTGCTAGGCAATGTGATGGTAAAGTCAGAATTTGCAGGTCCGGAAGCTGGAAATGATCCGAAACCATTTCCTTGATCTCCATCCCAGTCGGTAAATTTGGTGAACTTACCAATGAATTTGAGATTGACTGTATCAAGTGATCCATTTCTATGCTTGGCAATGATTACTTCTCCCAGTCCCTGCAGTGGCATACCGGATTCATCTGTATCCAATCCGTAGTATTCCGGACGATATAGGAACATTACCATATCTGCATCCTGCTCAATTGATCCTGATTCCCTCAAATCCGAAAGTTGAGGACGTTTATCTCCCCCTCTGGTTTCTACTGCCCTACTTAACTGAGAAAGCGCAAGTACCGGGACATTTAGTTCTTTGGCTATTCCTTTAAGTGCCCTTGAAATAGAGGCAATTTCCTGCTCTCTGTTTCCCATCCCCTTGCTGCTGTCACCACTCATTAATTGCAAGTAGTCAATGATTATAAGTTTCACGCCATGTTGTGCTGCCAGTCTTCTACACTTGGCTCTCAGCTCCAGAATACTCAATGCAGGTGTATCATCAATGAAGATCGGCGCTTCTGAAAGCTTGCGCGTTTTATGGATCATCTGCTCCCACTCATAATCAGCAAGATCACCTTTCTTGATTTTTTCACTCGGCAGCTCTGCTTCTGCAGATATCAAACGATTGACCAACTGAACAGACGACATCTCAAGCGAGAATATGGCTACCGGAGTGTTGAAATCAATGGCTGCATTTCTAAGAGCTGAAACCACAAATGCGGTTTTACCCATACCTGGACGTGCGGCAATGATCACCAAATCTGAAGGCTGCCAGCCGGAAGTGACCCTATCCAATGCAGAAAATCCACTCGGTACTCCTGTCAGTCCATCTTTTCGGTCTTTACGAATCTGAATTTCATCGATGGCTTGATGCATCAATGAACTCATTTTGTCATAATTCTTACGTATATGGGATTCAGATACATCAAATAAAGATTGCTCCGCTCGATCTAGAAGTTTAAAGACATCAATCGTGTCTTCGTATGCATCTTTCTGTATCTCCGAAGAGATTCGGATAAGCTCACGTTTAATTGATTGCTCAGCAATGATACGAGCATGATATTCAATATTCGCTGCTGAGTTTACTTTTGTAGTGAGCTCTGCTACAAAGTGTGCCCCACCTACTACTTCAAGTTTCGCCTCCTTTCGGAGTTGATGAGTAACCGTCTTGATATCGATAGGTTGACTGTCATTAAAGAGTGCTACTATCGCTGCATAAATCTCTTGATGTGCATCCTTGTAGAAACTTTCTGGATGAAGAATATCAATCACATTTGAGAGGGCATCTCGTTCGAGCATGAGCGCACCTAGAACTGCTTCCTCAATCTCAACTGCTTGTGGGGGTAATTTTCCTAAATGTTCGGTTACCGTGGAAAGGCCTATTCTACGACTTTTAGTAGCTGCTGAAGATGAATGTTTAGCTCCTTCCATTTAAGGTCTGTGTTTTGATATTGTTTGGTCTTACAAACTTAAATTTTAGCAAATGATAAAAGTAGGTTTTCGTCCACGACTTACCCCCCACTTATCCACAACGATTATTGAGATCGTTTGGTGCATTGTACTATCTTTGATCGTTCACCTTTAAAAGCAACATTTTGTTCAAACTCAATCTAAAAAATCCGTTGGTAGTTTTCGATCTCGAAACTACCGGAACCAATATTTCTCAGGACCGAATTGTAGAGATTGCCATGGTAAAGGTAATGCCCGACGGAACCGTAGAAGAGAAATGCAGGAAGATTAATCCAACCATCCCAATTCCGAATGAAACAAGTCTGATCCACGGTATTTATGATGAAGATATAAAGGATGAACCCACCTTTGCACAGGTGGCTAAATCATTGGCACAATACCTCGAGGGTTGTGACCTTTCAGGATTCAATGTTCTTGGCTTTGATGTACCAATGTTGGTGGAAGAGTTTCTTCGAGCTAATGTAGATTTTGAAATAGAAAACAGAAAGATTGTAGATGCTCAAAAGATTTTCCATCTCATGGAGAAAAGGAATCTGACAGCTGCATACAAATTCTACTGTGACAAGGATTTGGTTAATGCACACAGTGCGCTTGCAGATACTAAAGCAACCTATGAAGTATTGGTGTCACAAATCGAGAAATACGAAGGTCAGGAAGCCTTTGATGGATTAGGTAAGAAACTTTCTACTATCGAGAATGATATGGGAATGCTGCACGATCTCACCACTTCAAGCAGAGTCGATCTGGCTGGCAGAATGATCTATAAAGACGGCATTGAGGTTTTCAATTTTGGTAAACACCGAGGTAAGCCTGTAGCGGAAATACTTGCTAAAGAACCCAGCTTTTATGATTGGATAATGAAAGGAGATTTTCCTCTGGACACTAAGCGAAAATTGACTAAGATTAAGCTGAGAGGTTTTAATAAGTAGTGGATTTAAACTAATTAAATTTTTACACACAAACCTTTACTTATAGCAGCTGCCATAATTTCTCTTGCTATCGTGAATCAAAAAATTACCGTTTAGAGAAATTAATTTTAAAAGGTCAATGCATTTCCAAAAATCCTAAAATCTACTACAAGAAAATCAGCCTTTAATATGTTATATTTGGTCTTTACCTAACCAAACTATGCCGTCTAAGCTAAAGAACAATACCACACTTAGGATACTCTTAGTCATCCTTCTCTTTGTGGCTATTTATTTGATTCTGGTAGTCACACTTGTTGAGGTAGAACGTGACAGTCAGCAATCAAACTTGAATAACTATTCAAACTCTGTTTGGTATTCACTGGCAACTTTAACTACCGTAGGATATGGTGATTTGTTTCCAAGTACCACCTATGGGAGATTGATAGGATACGTCCTAATGATTACCAGTATCTTTATTTTCGGGATTTTAATCGGACAACTGACAACACTTATGACAACAATAAAGGAAAACAAAAAGCTTGGTTACTCAGGGACCAGCTTCTCAAATCATGCAGTCATTATTGGGTGGAATGAATTTGGATGGCATGTAGTCGATCAATTAGTAGGAGTTGGAAGAAGGGTTTCAATTGTTACAAACAAGAAAGATGATGTTGATCTGATAAAAGAAAAGTATAGTTCTAAAAATGTATTTGTTCTCTTCAGTGATTATAATAATCATGAGTTACTTAAAAAATCCAACATCGAAGAAGCAACTATAGTATTCATTAATATGGAGGATGATACCGATAAATTGGTATACGTCCTAAACCTCAAAAAAGTATTTCCTGAGACTGAATTTGTTGTGACTCTTGAAAATGGTGACCTTAAAAACACATTTCTCTCGGCGGGTGTTAGTAACACCATTTCCACTCAGGAGATCTCATCAAAACTCCTTGCTTCATACATGTTTGAACCTGATGTAGCAACATACAGTGAATCAATTCTGTCATATGCTAAATCAGATGGGGATTATGACATCAAGCAACTCCTCATTACCCCAAACAACCCGTATAATGGGAAGTCGTACCAGGATGTTTTTTTTGATCTAAAGAAACGATATAATTCTGTTTTGATCGGTATCACCAAACGAGATAAATTCGGCCAGAAAAAGCTTATCAAGAATCCACTTGGTGATTTAAAGATTCACACCGGAGATTACCTCATTATCATTTTGAATGGTAAAGCATTTAAGCTACTCAAAAAAGTATTCGGAGTAGAGGAAGGTATGGTCAAAGATAGAAAGTCATGAAAAAGCTGATACCTTTTATTTTTCTTACTGTTATCCTCTTCGGATGTGAAAATCGAGAAATTAACGAGGGGGAAGAATTTCGCCCACGTGCGGTTAAAGATAATTTTGAGGATACCCACTTCACGAAAATCAAAGTAGATGGAGTAGAGTATCTACTTACTGAAAGAGACAATAACAACCCACACGAGGGGTTTGGTTTCATGGCATTTAGAGCCAATGACTTAATGGAAAAGCAGGATACAATTATCTCGTATTTGAAGGCTATGCAGCATTTTCAAAATATGATGTATTCGAGAATGTATGGCATTACTGCTGACTCAGGTCAAGCTGCTTTCAATGAAAAACTTCAGGAGTTTTTGTTGTTGGAAAATAAGGAATTGGAAGAGTTAGAAAGAGAAGATTTAACTAACTAAGAGAAATATAGATGGAGGATAATTTTCATATCCTCCTAATAATTTACTTTATCCGAAAAATGGCTTTAATTGTCTAAGCGCATTAGCTAGCTCAGGATCTACCCCTGATCGCTCAACTATTTCTTTTCCTACCTTTTCAGCATCGATAAGTTCATCTTTATCTCTAAAGACTTCACTTAGAATATTACAATCATCTATTAAGGAGAATAAGATTGTGAATGCCGGAGAAGGCTTAGCACTCTTGAACACAATCGCTTTTAAGTTATTTCTAATCTCCTGCTCGAATGCATAATTAGCATTATCCATTCTATCAGATAAAGGTATCCACAAAAGTTTTGTTTCTTCCTTCTTCAGGATACCTCTTTGTGCTAAAAGCGCATTCAAGTCTTCTTGTATATCCTTAAATTTCCCAGAAAGCGTCTTAATCTGATCGATCAATGAAGGTCCGGTTTGTAATTTCTTTAGCACGTTATCAAGGATACCGTTACCTGTACCAATTGTATCTGTAACTGATATGTTTCCACCCTCTAGCTTTATTTTCTTAAGCAAATAAAGCTCAAGTATGCATGCTGCAATCACACCGGGCACAACCGTCTTTTCAGCTGCTGCTAAAATTCTGCCTTCCTCATCATCAAGCGCGATTAAATAAAATCCTTCAGCGATGCTTAGTTTCATAGTTGGTTAGTTTTTGTAAAGTAGTTAAATCCTCAATTCGCGAAGTTCATAAATTTTAACGAAAACCGGGTATTCCTCGCTTATTTTTTTAGTAGAGCCCCGATTGTCAACCCTTGAACTAAAATTGAGAATACCACCACACAATAAGTTGTAAATAGAATTATGTCTTTTACCTCATCTGGGAAAGCAAGGTCTGTCAATGACAGTGCCAGGGCTACTGAAATTCCTCCTCTTAATCCACCCCACGTCAATATTTGGATGGTTTTTGGCTCAAACGTCCTGAATCGTCTCATCGCTGTGATAGGTATACTAACACCCAAGAATCTAGCGAAAAGAACAAGCACAATTCCGATTCCGCCTATCGCCAGGTTACTTAACGTAAATGACTCTGCTATTACAAGCATTTCAAGTCCTATGAGGATAAAGAGTATGGCATTAAGCGCTTCATCCAACAAGTGCCAAAATTTAAAGACATATTCTCCTGTGGCATTAGCAAGATGTTCATCTCTTCCCTGATTACCGATGAATAATCCCATTACCACCATTGCCAAAGGAGCTGATACATGGATCATTTCTGATAATCTTCCTCCTACCATTACCAACGTCAGTGTAACCAGAACCTCGAGTTCGACATGATCATTGTCAATAAAGTTGAGAAGCTTAAATCCTGCGAAACCAAAAATCGCTCCTAACAGAAGCCCGCCAAATACCTCCTTACTAAAAAGAAGTGCTACACTTGCAGCCGTAATTTCTCCTGATCCGTGTCCTCCCACTTCATGAATTCCTGCCTGAGCTTTAGCAATTCCCAAAATCGTTAAAAATATTACTACGCCTACACCATCATTAAAAAGTGATTCTCCTGCGATTTTAATTTCCAATTTCTTAGAAAGTCCGAATTGTTTTGTAAGTGCTAAAACCGCAATCGGATCTGTTGGTGATATTAGCGCACCAAAAAGCAGACAATAAATCAGATCAATTTCGTATCCCAGAATAAAAGGGAAAATTTTATAAACAAGAAACCCAACCAGGAATGTAGACATCAATGTACCAATGGTGGCAAGTATGATTACAGGTACACGTTCTTCAATAAGCTTATTTAAATTGGTTGACAATGCACCGGCGAACAACAAAAAGTTCAGCATGACATTCATGAGTACTTCCTCGAAATCGAATTCTGCAATAATATGTTCAGCTCCCTCGGTTATGGAAGGAAAGAAGTAGCCAAGAACCAGAATGGAAAGTGACATTACCAACGCAATAAACATCAACCCAATAGTCGATGGTAGCTTTAGCACTGTGATATTGATTAGGGTAAAGGCGGCTGCTAAGAAAATCAGAAGGGTAATCAGTTCTAATATACTCATTGGTGACTTGGTAGATGTTTCTTTTGGTTTAGATTAGTGTAGCAAAATAAATAAATAAAGAGTACGAAAAAAATTACGTTACTTGAATGGAAAAATAGTTCCAAAATGCTCAGCAAGCTAATTATTTACCTGATTCCTTATTCAACCAGACACTCAGTTATAAGAAAAATATATGAAAAAAGTAAAATTCTAATTGTCGTTCTGTTTTTGATTTCGAGTTGTTCCAGTGTTAAGCAGCTAGCGATTGAGAAAGATGTGAATCAAATCCTCAATCAATCGGAAGTGTTTTCAAAACAATTCACCGGTTTTAGTCTTTACGATATTGAGACAGAGAAATTCATAGCTTCTCATAATTCTACACTAAAATTTACACCTGCGTCAAATACGAAAATCCTAACAGCTTATTGTGTTTTAAAATCTTTTAAAGACTCACTTGCATCTCTTTTATATCAAAAATTAGATACGGGCCTTTTAATCCAACCCATGGCTAATCCAACTTTTTTATACGAGCCATTTAAAAATCAAAAATCCTACGATCTGCTTAGAAGTTTTGATTCCATTTATATCAATTGGCCTGACGTGGAAACCTCACCATATGGTTCAGGGTGGGCCTGGGATGACTATCGATATGATTATCAAGCCCAAATTAGTTGGTGGCCGATATATGGCAATACAGTGAGTATTAAAAAGCAAGATGAGCAGATTATCATCACTCCAGGATTTTTTACTGAGTATGTTGAAATTTTGACCGATGAAAATGAAGGGGAAAGGGTTGAACGAGATCTTAGATATAATTCATTCAATGTTTTTTTTGAAAGTGATACAACGGATTATGAAAGAATAATTCCGTTTGATTATTCAGTGGAGCTCCTTTTAAAACTCCTATCCGATACACTTGGAAATCAGGTAAAATTGACTCAACAAGCTCTTATAAATCCTGACACACTATATGCTCATCACTTAGACACCATTCTTACTAAAATGCTAAAACCAAGTGATAATTTTCTGGCTGAGCAACTGTTGTTGATGGCAGCTAACACCAATGGATTTAGTTCCACTGACCTTTTTATTGATCATGTAAAAAATACCTGGCTTTTTGAGCTTACGGATTTTGTGTGGGTTGATGGATCAGGACTTTCCCGCTACAATTTAATCGCTCCAGTAGATCAGGTCAGACTGTTGAAAAAATGCTACGATGAATTCGGTTGGGATCGAATGACAACCATACTCCCTACAGGTGGAGAAGGGACACTTGAAGAACTTTATTTAACAGCTGATAACGAAATGCCTTTCATTTTTGGAAAAACAGGTACATTGAGTAACAATCACAGTCTCAGTGGGTATTTGGTGACAAAGTCAGGAAAGCGTCTGATTTTTTCCTTTATGAACAATCACTACACCAAGCCTACCCAGGAGATCAAAAATGCGATGGAGCAATTTCTAATCGAAATCAAGAACGCCTACTGATTATATTCTCGAATAAGCCCTCCAGTTAATCGCATTAGTGTAACTTTTGAATCAATCAGATTGTATACTGCTTGTAACTCTAAAATAGCTGCAGATAAATAATTGTTCTGGACATCCCTAAAATCAAATGAGTTGATTGACCCATTCTTAAATTTCTCTTCTGAATTTTGAAGGTTGATCTCTGCCGCTTCCCTTCTTCGTTGATTTATTGCTAAAAGTTGCTTTCGGACCAAATACTGATCATAAGCTGAAGCCAAATCCCGCTCTATGCTTTTCTTTAATTGATCGATACGGATGTTTCCAATATCTTCCTGGATGTAAGCATTTCTAATGGCCCTATTTATCCGATCACCATCAAAAAGGGTGAAAGAAAGTGTGAAGTTGGCAAAATAGGTTCCAGTCTTAGAAATAAGTGGTTCAGGTGGATTTTGATAATCAGGATTCGGCCCGGAATAACGTGCGTCGGTTAGATTGCTCACATTCCTATTCCAATTGTAGCCTCCATTTAAGGATAAAGTAGGATATCGGGAAGATTGCTGAAGCGCCGTATTGGTCTGAAGTACCGTCTGAGAAAGGTAAATTTTCTTGAGATCTACGTTTTTATTAAAAGCTGCATTTGAGAGTTCTGTAAAGTCATAAGTGAAATCTTCAATCATTAGTGAATCTGACAATTGGTATTGTCGGTTAATGTTTTCTTCAACTAACAACAAGTTTAGATTTCTAAAGGCATTGTTAAGTGCCAGCTGCTGATTTAATACTAAAACCGAGTCTGTCAGGTAATTATTTTCTTCCAATAACATATCAGAAGTTACAGCACCTCCCAGATCATATTTTGTTTGTATGTAATCATATTTGTCTGATGACAGGTTTAACTGTTTTTGAAACTCTCCTAACCTCCGCTGTTCTAAAACAGCGACGTAATACCCGAGAATAATTGATTGTATCGTATTTGAAATAACAACATCCGCATTTTGCTCAGACTCTGCCTGAAGCTGATCCAACCTTCTTTTGCTGATTATGGCTCTATTCCCTTGAAAAATATTCCAGGTAACAGTCACCCCTGGTGTCATTCCATATGTTCGCTGGTTGTTCAGCTCAAACCCCGGAAATAGCTGTCCTCCAAAAAACAGATTGTCAGACTGCTGATTTCGAACAGAATTTTGGCTTTGAACATTTAAGTTGACAGTTGGGAGTCTACCTGCTTCTCCCCACGTATTATTGTTAGTAGCCACCTCCACATTCCCACTTTCTATTCGAATACCATAATTCCGCTGTAATCCAATCTGAATAGCGTCTGATAATGAAAGTGGTTGTTGGCTACTTGCCTGAAATAGGCATAATATTCCAAGTGAAAAAATTAGTTTCTTCATGTTAAGTTATCCTTATTATGATTAAGCTGACTCTTTATATTCTTCCATTCTACGCTCATCAATGAGCACCCGTTCCACATCCTCACGTGAAGGTTTTTCACCTGTCCAAAGCCACTTCGCATATCTTCTCAAGTCATTCGCAATCAAAATAAATACCGGGAAGAAAAGCAATATGATAATTGTTCCAAATAGTACCCCATATGCTACAGAGATGGCCATCGGAATAAGAAATTGTGCCTGAAAACTGGTTTCTTTAATCAAAGGATAAAGCCCCAATACTGTTGTTAAAGAAGTTAGCATAATAGGTCTGAACCTGGCTATGCCGGCATTGTATGCCGCCTGGTAAACCGATTGTCCTTCAACTTTCACCAAAGAATTGAACTTTGACAGGAACACTACCGCATCATTGATAATTACACCCATAAGTGCGATCATTCCCCATAGACTGAGCATAGAAACCGGTTTTGGTGTGGCGCTAATCCACGTTTCAATTCCATGACCCAGAATACCTGAAAACCAACCAAGTGGTACCATCAAAATAATGAGGATAGCCTGGTATACAGATCGAAAATTGATCATCAATATGAATAAGATCACAATAAATGCCCCTAGAAAGTAAGTGCCCATTTCGCCGGCCGATCTTGCTCTTTCTTCAGCCTGTCCACCATAATCGACCCTAACCGTTGGGAATCTTGCCAACATCTTAGGTACTATATCTTTTTCCACCTTTTCGAGGATCACATTGGCATCACCAAATGGATCTACCATATCTGCTTCAACAGTAACCGAACGTGATGCTTCATAATGCTTGATGCCAGAAACACCACGATTGATTTCATAGTCGGCAAGCTGTGTAAGCGGATATTCACGATCTCCATCTTTGATTTTCACAGACTCCAACTGATCTATACTCTTCCGGTCTTCCTTAGGGTAGCGAACCCAAACCCTGATCTCATCATTCCCTTTCATGAATCGTTGCACCTCTTCACCAAAGAATCCCTGACGGAGTTGCTGCGTGATGTCCGTATTGCTTAAACCTAAAAAATATGCTTGTGAAAGCAGGTCCAACTGTACCTCTCTGTTGCCAATCGGAATATCATCCGTTACATCTTTAAGTGCGGGTAGCTGATCCAATTCTGAAATCAAATAATCTTTGGCTTCTGCCAACTCTTCATAATTCTTTCCGAGAATTCTGACAGAAACTGGCTTACCCCATCGGCTTCTGCCACCTATTGCAAATTTTTCCGCCTCAGGTACAGGACCAATCTCGGCTCTCAATTTGTCAATAATGTCATATTGATTGAGATCAAATTCATCCAACTCTTCATGGAAAATATTTACAAAACCAGTATGAGAACCAGACTCAAAAGATGAGCTACCAATGCTGGTAAATGTGTTTTTTACAATATCCTTATCTGTTCCTGTCTCCTCCTTCAATTTTTCATTTACCCGCCAAACAGCTTCATCAAATTTCTTTAGATAGCCTTCAACTTTATCTTCACGCTCACCAGGCTTAAAGGCTATTTCCACGTTAACGCTATTGAAAGCTATTGGTGGAAACAGTGTCGAAGGGATGATCCCGCCTCTCATCATTCCGACGATAATCATTACAAAAGCGACTACAATCGAGACAGAGATGGCTCGATATTTCATTGTAAATTTCAACGCCTGTCCATAGATCTTTATGCGCAAATAATTGATTATGCCATTTAAGAAAGATCTTATTTTATAACTCCGGGTATCTTCTTTTTTGATTGAAAGTACATTTTTGCTAGCAAGATGAGCGGGTAATACGAAAAAGGCCTCTATCAATGAGAACCCTAAACTGAAAATGACCACAATCGCCATGTCCTTCAGCATCTCAAAACCTCCCGTCAACAGCAATAACGGGGTGAATGCTACCATCGTAGTTAATATCGAGGTAAACACCGCTGGAACTACCTCCAAGGTACCTTGCACCGCTGCTTTGATTGGATTACCATGTTTTTCAAAGTGAGAATAAATATTCTCAGCAATTACAATTCCATCATCCACAAGAATACCAATCACCAAGATCATCCCAAATAAGGAAATCATATTGATGGTGAGACCTACAAAAGTGCCTAAAATGAACATTCCGAGGAACGATGAAGGAATGCCCCAAGCTACCCAAAAAGACAGCCTTAAACTCAGAAATAGTCCCAATGAAATAAGCACAAGCGTTAATCCCATTAAACCGTTTGAGGTCAGCATATCCAACCGTTGATTCAACATCGACATAAAGTCCCAGGTCATTGTCAACTGAACCGCATCATTTTTTTCATTGAACTCCTCAACATAGTTGTTGACAACTACAGAAATTTGCTCTAAATCTTCTCGTTCTAGTCTTCTAACCTCAATGAAAACTGCTCTTTTACCACTTAAGAATGATTTATTCGGCTGATCGGCAAACTTTTCCTCAATGGTAGCAATGTCTCTTAATCGTAAATTCTGCCCATTATCATTACTTCGAATAACAATATCACCGATCTTGTCTGCATCAGTGTCTTTGGCCCTGGCCCTGATTAAAATTTCTTCAGTTCTGGTCTTAACGGAACCGGCAGAAACATCGCGGTTATTGACCCTAACCGCATTTGCCACTTCTGTGAATGTGAGATTGTATCTTCTCAAAACATCTTCTGATACCTCAATAGAAATCTCCAGCTGAGGGAAACCTGAAATGCCAACCTGAGAAATAACTCCTGTAGCCAATAATTCATCTTCAACACCTTCTGCAAACTGTTTTAGCGTATTCAGATCAACATCACCTGTAAGTGCAAGCCATTGGGCGGTTGTTCTTGACTTTTGCTTTACTATAATTGGTTTCTCAGCACCAGCAGGGAACGAACTGATTCCATCAACGGAGTTTTTCACATCCGTATAAAGCTCATCAATGTCATACCCGTCAATTTTCTGAACATTGATGTTTGCGAAATTTTCTGAGGAAGTAGATGTAATCTGATAAATACCTACTACCCCTTTTAAGGCCTCCTCTATTTTTAAAGTCACTCCCTCCTCCATCTCATCAGGAGATGCGCCCGGATAGGAAACGGAAACCGTGATGTTCTTATCTTCCAGAGTAGGAAAGAACGATTTCTTGGTGTTTATCATACTTGCTACTCCACCAATAAGCGTGAGAGCTATCAGGATGTTTGCAAGTATTGGATACTTAACGAAGTACTCAATTAAACTTTTGATGAAACTCATGACTTAATTTTTTAGTTGGTTGACGCTTGTTTGCCACCACTTCCTAGTGGTACTTCATTACTTTCTCCAGTCTCAAGATCAATATCTGTTACGTCCCTTTTAAAAGCTTTCATATTATTATAAGCCCCCAAAAGTGGCTCCACGACCAATTGTTCACCTTGATTTAGTCCATTAAAGATTGCATCTTCTTCTGAAAGGCGAATCACGTTGATACTCCTCTTCTTTAGCAAACTGTCCTGTAGAACAAAAACTTCATTTCCGTTATAAATCGCATTTCTTGGCATGATCATACCGTCTTTTACAGTCCTTGCAGGAATAGATGCCTGAAAGAACTGGCCGTCATAAATTTTTTGACCATTTGGGAAAATGGAAACAAAGACATCCACTGATTGGGTATTCTGATTCACATAATCGCTAACGCGAGTCACCTCCCCTTTCCAGTATTGTTGTGATTCCTTTGAAAAAATCTCCACAGGAGAACCAACCTGAATCCAAGCAATATCACGTGTTTCTACCGCCGCTTTCATTTCATATATTCCGGAGCGTAAGATTTTTCCAATTCGAGTACCTGCATTGACGAAAGAGCCCGATTGAATAGCTACTTCCATGATACTACCAGAAAAAAGCGCATAATATCTATGCTTTTCGAGTCTTACTTCCGCACTCTTAATTGAATAGTAAGCAGAATAAATCCCTTTCGTTGCTAAGAAGGTCTTTTCCTTTGTGGTCTTTGTTTCAGGAAGCTCAGGAAAAGGTTTGTTGATATTCAACCCATCAAAATAGGCTTGCCATTTATCGTAGTTGACGTTGAAATCAATCTTAAGGTCAGGTAATATCCCTGCCAGATCGCGAAGGAAGTTACTCTTTTGGCTCTTAAGCGTCAGCGCCGCTTCTTCATCATCTATTTTATAGATTAGCTGTCCCTTCTTAAAGGATTCGCCTTCTTTTAGTCGCACATTCCCCTGTGACATCCTGCCAGAAACTTCGGAGATCAAATCAAGCACCTGGGCATTTTCAACCCGGCCAAAGGTGATCACATCTGTTTTTAGATCATTGTATTTTACAGCCTTCGTTGTAACATACTTCCTAGCCTGAGGAGGCTTTCTTATTTGTGGCTCATCCTTAAGAGTAGCCAGATATTCATTCAAGCCATACGATGCTGCTACGATTACAACAGCTAGCACGATTATAATTTGTCTCTTCTTCATTAGTTGTCCTTTTCGGAAAGGTTTCGAACTTTCTAATGCAAAATTGACTTACTTAGTTGCGTTTAAATGAAAATATTTGATGAGTGGGGTAATACGATCATAAACAGTAGAATAGCTAATGGAAAAAATCAATAAATCCGAAGAAGAATGGAAAAAACAGCTCTCAGATGAACAATATCAAATCCTGAGGGAGAAAGGCACTGAGAGGCCCTGGACGGGAGCACTATTGGAAAATAAGGACAAGGGAATTTATGAATGTGCCGGGTGTGGAAATGAACTCTACTCTTCAGAAACTAAATACGATTCTGGGTCCGGATGGCCAAGCTTTTATGATCCCATCTCTGCTGAAGCAGTTGACTTTGAGAAGGACAAATCCTTTGGAATGGTAAGAACTGAGGTTAAATGTGGGAGATGTGGGAGTCACTTGGGTCACATATTTCCTGATGGACCGGAACCAAGTGGTCAGAGGTATTGCATGAATTCCGGTGCACTAAACTTCAAGAAAGAGAGCAGCTAAGCAACTGTATTAAGCTTGGTAATGCGCACGAAGTTGTCGTCGATCATCCATAAAAAGTGAGGTGCAATATTCACCACAGCCCCATTAAGCGTTGATTTAACGAAAAATCCGGTCTGATTTTGTTCATTTTCATTTTCCAGATATGAGTTAACTAATTCCCCCTTCATATTGCGCACGATAGGAACCTCCCCTATAACTTCAACACCCAGGAAATCTGAAAGTGCAGCTATGGACATGTTTGCAATTAAGTTCTCGATTTCTGACATGAAATCATTGCGCATCATTTTGTGATGTGACGCCCTGGAATGGGTGATGTTTTCAGGCAAACACACTTGATTTATCAAATCCATCTCATGACTATTGATCACAAAATAAAAAGCACCGTTGATCTCCCCTCTAAAAGCTACTTTCATCAGGTTCACCTTAAACCTCCCTAAGTCATCAAATTCATGTAGCGGCTTGAGTATTCCTTCTCCATACTGAATTAATTTAGGATTAACCCTAATCTTAAGCATTTGCCCCATCGATTGAGCAGCCTTACTCAATGATTCGGAAATCATTTCCTCTATAATTTCTAGATGTATTTCTGATAAATTCCCTCTGCTCACAACTGTTTTATGGAATAATTCAATTCAAAATTATCAAAAGGTAAAGTTAAATATGGAAGAAAAGTTCATTCTCTCCATCCACATCATAAAATAACCTCTAGTGTAGCTCACATGAATCAAGATATAGTAGAATTATTAACTTCAAACAAACTAAAACCTAAATGTATGAAGAAGATATTGCTTGCCATTGCCATAATGGCGCTCATTTCATTTGAAGGAGAGTCCCAAAGGAGAAAGGGAAAATCCACACCACAAACTCCAACTTATGAAAGTGAATTGTATAATGGAATTCAGTGGAGAAATATTGGTCCGTTTAGAGGCGGTAGATCAGCTGCTGTAACTGGTGTTCCTGGAAAACCTAACCTTTTCTACATGGGTGCAACCGGAGGAGGTGTTTGGCGTACCAAAGATGCCGGCAGTACCTGGGAAAACATTTCAGATGGTTTTTTCGGAGGCTCGATCGGAGCTGTCGCCGTAAGCGAATGGGATAATAATGTCATCTATGTGGGTGGCGGAGAAGTCACCGTGCGAGGAAATGTCTCATCCGGATGGGGCATGTGGAAATCAGTGGATGCGGGAACGACATGGCAGGAAATAGGGATGAAAAACGCCCGTCATATCCCTCGGATTAGAATTCATCCAAAAAACCCTGATTTAGTTTACGCTGCAGTGATGGGAGATTTATACAAATCATCATCAGAGCGAGGTGTTTACAGAAGTAAGGATGGTGGGCAAACCTGGGAACGAATCTTGTTTGCTAACGCAGACGCTGGAGCCGTTGACTTGACATTTGACCCAAATAATCCACGAATCCTTTATGCCTCTACCTGGAGAATAAGAAGAACACCGTACAGCCTGGAAAGTGGTGGCGATGGATCTGCCCTATGGAAAAGTACGGACGGAGGTGATACCTGGACTAACATTTCCGAAAATGAGGGTTTACCAGGGGGAACATGGGGAATCTCGGGAGTTACCGTTTCACCGGTCAACTCTGATCGAGTCTGGGCCATCATAGAAAATAATGATGGAGGTGTCTATCGATCAGACGATGCTGGCAAAACCTGGAGAAGAATCAATAAAGAAAGAAAACTAAGACAAAGAGCATGGTATTACACTCGCATATATGCTGATTCTCAGGATGAGGATATCGTATATGTGATGAATGTCAGATACCATAAATCAACAGATGGAGGCAGAACCTATGAAACGTATAATGCGCCACATGGAGATCATCACGATTTTTGGGTAGCACCTGAGGACAATCAGCGAATGATTATTGGTGATGACGGAGGAGCTCAGGTATCTTTTGATGCAGGTGAAAATTGGTCTACCTATTACAACCAACCAACTGCTCAGTTTTACCGTGTCACCACAGATGACTCCTTCCCCTACCGCATATATGGGGCACAACAAGATAATTCCACGGTAAGAATTGATCACCGAACCAATGGACGGTTCCTTGGAGAGGATGACTGGGAGTCAACAGCTGGTGGAGAGAGTGCACATATTGCACCTGATCCAGATAACAATGATATCGTTTATGGTGGAAGCTATGATGGGTTTCTCACGAGAGTAGATCATGAAAACGAACAAATACGAGCCGTAAACGTTTGGCCGGATAATCCGATGGGACATGGTGCTGAAGGTTTTAAGTACAGGTTCCAGTGGAACTTCCCAATATTTTTCTCTCCTCACAACCCTGATAAATTATACACGGCATCTAATCAACTACACGTATCTACCAATGAAGGTCAGACATGGGAAATAATCAGTCCGGACCTAACTCGGAATGATCCAAGTAAACTGGGCTCCTCGGGAGGTCCTATTACAAAGGATAACACGAGTGTAGAATACTATTGCACCATTTTCGCAGCAGTGGAGTCGTATCATGAGGAAGGTGTTATCTGGGCAGGTTCAGATGATGGGCTTGTTCATGTGACTAAAGATGGAGGAGATAATTGGACCAATGTTACCCCTGCGGGAATGCCTGAATGGATGATGATTAATAGCGTGGAAATCGATCCGTTTAACAAAGGAGGATTATACATAGCTGGTACACGATATAAACTTGGGGACTATGCTCCTTACCTTTATAAAACAGAGGACTATGGTCAAACCTGGAAGAAAATCACCAGTGGAATTCCTTCAGAGCATTTTACCAGGGTTTTAAGAGCTGATCCAAATCAGAAAGGTTTGCTATATGCAGGTACTGAAGCGGGCATGTATGTTTCATTTAATGATGGTGCTAGCTGGCAGCCATTCCAAATGAATTTACCAATTGTTCCGATTACTGACCTTGCGATCAAAGACAATAATTTGATAGCAGCAACCCAAGGTAGAAGTTTTTGGATGATTGATGATCTAACTCCATTGCATCAGTTGAATGAGGCAAACGGTAAATCTCATTACCTGTATAAGCCTATGGACAGCTACCGCATGGGAGGTGGAAATGGAAGAACTTCAAAAACAGCCGGAACTAACCACCCCGGAGGTGTGATTGTGAATTATTTTGTGAAGGATACTGCTTCAACAGATACTATCTCTGTTAGCTTCCATGAAGCTGATGGTGATGTAATCAAGACATACTCCACGCATCCTGATAAGAAAGCTGAAGAAGAGAAGCTGGAGGTTAAACCAGGCTTTAATTCCATGAACTGGAACCTTCGATATGATGGTGCTAAAACATTTGATGGCATGATTCTATGGTGGGCAACTACTCAGGGACCTATGGCAGCTCCTGGCGATTATAAAGTGAAAATGAGTGTGAATGGGACAGACATCATGCATGATTTCAAGTTATTAGCAGATCCAAGAAGTGAGTCTGCACAAGCAGATTATCAGGCACAGTTTGATTTTCTTATCAAAGTGAGAGACAAGCTAACGGAGACTCATGAGGCTATCATCAACATTAGAAAAGCAAAAGCACAGATCAATGATGTAATGAAGAAAGCCGACAATGAGGAAATCAGCAAGCTTGGAAAAGCAATTGTTAAGGACATGTCTGAGATAGAAAAAGCGCTTTATCAAACCAAAAATGAAAGTGGCCAGGACCCACTTAATTTCCCTATTCGATTGAACAATAAACTTGGTCATTTAGGATCTCTTTCAGGAATGGGCAATTTCAGACCTACTGATTCTGCAATTGAATACTTCAATGAAGTCACTTCACTTATTGATGAACAGTTAAATTCACTTGAAGGAATATTTAATGAAAGAATTGATGAATTTAATCAAGCTGTAAAAGAAGCAGAAGTTGCTGCTGTGAAGCTCGATGAATAGGATCAAATCAACATGATTTTAAAAAAGGGATGTAATAACATCCCTTTTTTGTTTACTAACCTTAAAAAGGTTCAAATCATGACGTACTGCATCAAACTTCGCAGATACTTACCTCTGCTGCCATTTATCATCCCGCTACTATGCATTTTCGTTGTAAATAGCTCACTATTTGAGGATGATCCCGTATCTCTTTCCGCAGCAATTACATTTGATCTGCTTATCTCCACACCTGTTCTTTATTTTCTTACCATTAGAAAAAGTACGATTCCAAAATCAACGGTTGTCCCGGTCTTCATACTTGGCATTATAATAGCCTTTATTATCCTTCCATCTGAACATCAATATTACTTGACATTGGTTAAAACATGGTTTTTACCAATTCTCGAAATTTCAATAATCACCTATGTGATCATAAGCATACGGAAAGCTTTCAAACAGGCCAAATCAGATAACTCCGTTGATTTTTTCACCTTAGCGAAAGAAGCTTCAGCCAAATTATTTCCTAAGAAACTGGCCATACTTTTCGCAACAGAACTTTCTGTTTTTTACTATGGTCTAATGTCATGGCGACATAGCGTACTGAAGCCGAATGAGTACACCTATCATAAAACTACCAGTACCAGAATGACGCTGGGTGTATTCATCGGATTAATAATTATCGAAGCTGTTGCCGTTCACTTATTGCTGCAAAGTTGGAGTAGCATTGCCGCATGGATCTTAACTGGCATCAGCATTTATGGTTGCCTTCAAATATTGGGTATTCTAAAATCTCTCTCGAGAAGACCCATTGCTATCAATAAAGAAGCTGTTACCGTCCGATATGGCATTATGAACGAAGCAGCCATTGCATTCGAAAACATCAAACACATCACCCCTTTTACCCAGTCGGTAGAAAAAACTGATGGATATGTTCATCTATCACCTTTCAAAGACATGGAAGGGCACAATGTTTTAGTTGAACTACATGAGGAGATGGATTTAAGCGGTTTCTACGGAATCAAAAAAACTTTCAAAAAACTTTTAATCTATGTCGACAACCCAGATCAATTAATTCAAAACCTGAATGATAACATGGCCTCATAGAAAGCTAAAAAACCCACTACTTTTGCAAAAAAAAAATCAATGGAGAAAGAAAATGTTGAGATAATTCCCGGGGAAGGGCTTGGCAAATTGAAATTTGGGATGTCAAGAAGTGAAGTTGAGAACCTTTTAGGGAAGCCGGATCATCAGGAAATTACTCATTACAGCGATGATGAATCTGATAAAAGTGATGCATGGGAGTATCATCCATTGAGACTTGACCTCTCCTTTGAGGAAGCGGAGGATTGGCGCCTGATGATTCTATCTGTTTCTTCTGAAGACTACCTCTTAAAGGGATCTTCTCTGATTGGGTTGGATTTTGATGAGCTAATGGAAGAGTTAGAAGTATTAAAAATTTCAGACCTTGAAATTGAAGATCTTTCATCCGAAGATCATCCGGATCAAAAACTTATTTCTTCAGAAGCGTTAGCCATTAATTTTTGGTTACATGACAATATTCTGGAGGAAATTCAGTGGGGACCTCAATTCATTGACGATAACACCATTAACTGGCCCTCATAAACTTGTCAATCAAACGAAAGACGTTCATCTTTGCGGGACTAGTCATTCAGGTTTATGTATAATGTCGTTATAATCGGCGGAGGTATCGTTGGGCTTGCCTCTGCATTGAAGATCAAAGAAAAGAATCCCAATTACAAAGTAGCCGTTATTGAAAAGGAGCGTACAATTGCTCAGCATCAAACAGGCCACAATAGCGGTGTTATACACTCCGGGCTCTACTACAAGCCAGGAAGTTTCAAAGCAAAAAATTGTGTTGATGGTTACAATATGCTTGTTGACTTCTGCAACGAAGAAGAAATACCCTATGAACTGTGTGGTAAAATCGTGGTGGCTACCAAGGATAGCCAGATGGATGCACTTAAGACGCTGCATGAAAGAGGCATTGCAAACGGGCTCAAGGATATCAAAAAACTATCTGGCGAGGAATTAAAAGAGTATGAACCTCATGTAGCTGGGGTCAGTGGCTTGTACGTTCCTCAAACTGGCATCATAGATTACAAGCTGGTGGCGGATAAGTACGCCGAGAAGTTTAAGCATTTTGGTGGTGAAATATTTTCATCCAACAAGCTAAAATCTTTTAAAGAAGAACGTGGGTTCATTCATGTTCACACCGAGAATGAACGATTAACCACTCGATTAGTCGTAAACTGTTCAGGACTGTATACAGACAAAGTAGCTAAACTTTCTGGGGCGAAAATTGATTACAAGATTGTTCCTTTTAGAGGAGAGTACTATAAGATTAAACCAGAAAAAGAGCATCTGGTAAAGAACCTTATCTATCCAGTCCCTGATCCCAACTTTCCATTCCTGGGAGTTCACTTTACCCGTCATATTGATGGTGGAATTGAGGCAGGACCTAACGCGGTGTTAGCGTTTGCACGAGAAGGATATAAGAAAAGCAACATTAACATGAAGGAATTAATGGGTACGCTTTTTTACCCGGGTTTCCTGAGAGTAGCAGCTAAGTACTGGAAAACCGGAATGGGTGAAATGTATCGTTCTTATTCCAAAGGCGCTTTTACCCGCGCACTTCAGGAATTGATACCTGAGATTCAGAAAAAAGACCTGATAAAGGGCGGTGCTGGCGTTCGGGCGCAGGCATGTGACCGAAAAGGTGGTTTGATTGATGATTTTTTGGTTGTTGAGCATGATAAGTTTATCAATGTCGGAAACGCCCCCTCTCCTGCCGCAACATCTTCTTTGGCTATTGGGGAGCGAGTAGCCCAAATGGCAATTGATCGATTGAAGTGATACTAATTAGAGAAGCTACGTTTGATGATGTAGATGAGATCATTGATCTCTTCATGTCCACCGTGAAAGCGGTAAATAAAAGGGACTATTCTCCTGAACAAATAGCTGTCTGGGCCAGCACTAAGGACCGAAATACCTGGGGTAAGAAAATCGAAAGCCAACATTTTTATGTGGCAAATATTGATGATCAGATTGTGGGTTTCTCATCCATTGACGATACCGGGTATTTGGACTTCATGTACGTTCACAAGGACTTTCAAGGTTGTGGTATTGCCAAAGCCTTGCTTGAGGAAGTAGAATTTAAGGCCAGGAGACTTCAACTGACACGGATTCACTCCTCAGTCAGCATCACAGCACAACCCTTTTTCAGGTCGAGGGGGTTTGAGACATATGACCAGGAGCATAAAGAACTTAAGGGCATTGCATTCACCAATGCTTTGATGGAAAAGGTTCTTCAATAATCCATATTCCATTGCCTCGGTTCGTGTCCTCACGAAACGAAATGAGGGGTTGGTTTGTGAAGACACAAACCATGGCATAAGACACTTGGGAATCACTAGAAAAATATAACATAGGGCATTCAGATCCCCAAGTCTCACTACTACGTCGTTCGCAAGGGGATTACGGGCATTACGCAACAAACCGTTTTTGTATATTTGAAAGTGCGTGTTATATCCGGTTACAAGCCTGCCTTACCGGCAGACAGGTGACTACAAATGTTTAAATGTCGTTTTTTTGACTGATATTGAGCACGCTACCTAATACAAAGATAAATAGCGCACCCAGTGCGTGTTATATTAATGTTATCCGCCATCCCGCCATGGATATCAAATCTCAAATAAGAAAACTCAAATTAACTGGGACTTTATACCTGTGGACATACACAGAGAACGACAGGAACTACTCTGGTTGGAACCTCAGCACAACTCCGGAATCATTGAGCGATTTACATGAACTTTTGAACCTGATGGAACAGTGTCAATGGTCAACAACTAAAACAATTAGAGTTCAACCACCAACACCTACACAACTCAACACTGTAAACAACAGAAATGGTAAAGCAAACTGGAAATCAACTTCAGAACTCATTCTTAAAGCGAACAAGAACGTTGATGCAGATTCATGGAATTATCGCATTGGAACGAACAACCTCGAACTGACATTTGGAACCAAGAAACTCGTTGAATTAAGAAATTCGCTGAACAAAATTTCCAAAGGAAACGGAGATTTTGCCATAACAGATGAACTAGATGAAAACATTCTTTACTTCTGGCCGAACAACCAACAAACAGGAGCATGATAGTTGTTATGCGAAAGTACCCCCACATCTGGCGCAAGCGTCCGCTTGTGACTACTCACAAAATAAAGTTCTGCCTTGGTTCGTGTCCTCACGAAACGAAATGAGGAGTTGGTTTGTGAAGACACAAATCAAGGCATAAGAATCCTAGCATATTATTATGTTAAAGTCATTGTTCGTGTCGGGAATGAACCTTGCTTATCTTTATTAGATGCAATTTGATTTAGAAAAATCCACCCCTATACTGGAACGAACTCCTGATATTCTCAACCAACTCTTAAGAAATTTACCTAACGATTGGGTTAGTCATAACGAAGGTCCTGACACCTGGAGCCCGTTTGATGTGGTCGGCCACTTAATCCATGGTGAAAACACGGATTGGATTCCGAGAGTGAAAATCATTTTGGCACACGGTGATACTGAAGCTTTTGAACCATTTGATCGGTTTGCTCAATATGAATTGAGTAAAGGGAAAACCCTTGATTCATTGTTGGACGAGTTTCAATTACTTCGGAAAAAGAATATTCAAGAATTAAAAGGACTGAAACTTACCGATCAGGATTTACTAAAAACAGGTCGACATCCTGAATTAGGGATTATCACTTTGAAAAACCTTTTAGCTGCCTGGGTTGTTCATGATCTAGGTCACATTAATCAAATCACGCGAGTAATGGCCAAACAATACACTCATGAGGTGGGTGTATGGACGCAGTATATGAAAGTCTTAGGCAAGACATAGGTATTAGCTCCAAAACAAATAATGAAACCGAATCGCACTAAATAATCGTTTGTCTGATATGAAAAATTTAATCGTTCTTTTAACCATCACCTTTTCTTTTATCTCCTGTGCTCAACAAAAGCCTGAAAAGAAAAATCAAGAATCAACTAGTTCAATTGAAAAAATAGAAAAATCAGAGACTGAGTGGAAAGCTGAATTAACTGATTTTGAATACTATGTACTTCGTGAAAAAGGAACTGAGAGAGCTTTTACTAGCGAACTCTTAGATAACAAAGAAGAAGGAACTTATACCTGTGCAGCATGCAAACTTCCCTTGTTTGAATCCGCTACTAAATTTAAATCAGGAACCGGATGGCCATCCTTTTATGAACCCATCAATGAAGTGAATGTTGCAGAAGAAGACGACAAATCCTATGGAATGGTACGCACTGAGGTGTTGTGTGCACGATGTGACGGTCACTTAGGACATGTATTTCCTGACGGGCCAAAACCAACCGGATTGAGGTATTGCATCAATGGAGCTGCTTTGAAGTTTGAGGAAAAATAACTTCACTTATAAACCAATCAGCTGCATGTTCCATGTAGCTCCATTGGCTTTTTGGAAGCGTAAAACCTACATGCCCTCCTTTCTCCGGCATTTCTAAATAGATGTTATCGCTATTTTCAGCCAGATCTATTGGGTAGCACTTATCGCCTAACATTGGGTCATTTATGGCATTTACGATGAGTAATGGTATTTTGATATTGGGTAGGTACTGATCACTTGTTATTTTATTATAGAAATCATCAGCACTGGAATATTCACGGTGAACCTTAAGTGTAAATTGTTCATCCAACTGTCGGAAATTCTTAACGTCTTTAATTCCGCTTACATCCATGTCCACCACCTCGGCCTTCGTAAGGATTTTTTCTTTCAACCGCTTAACAAATCGTTTTTCGTAGATTCTACTTGCTCCTTTCCGCAGCATTTCCGCACTGTTTTGGACATTACAGGGCACGGAAAAGGAGATTGCTCCTTTAATTCTTTCATCCGGAGCTCTTTCTCCCAAATATTTTTGTTGCATGCCCCCTCCCATTGAGTAACCAATAAGTACAATTTCTTCATAGCCATGGCTAAGCCCATGATCGATAACTGCTGCAATGTCCTCTGTGGCACCATGATGATAAAATCGTGGTAATCGATTCATTTCTCCACTGCAACTGCGGTTATTCCACGCTAATATATCCCAACCCTGCCTTGAAAAATATTCGGCGGGACGCTTGATATAATGTCGGTCTGAACTACCCTCCAGACCATGGCTTAGAATAATTAAGCGCGTATTATCTTTGTTTATCCAATCCAAATCGAGAAAATCACCATCGTCAAGTTCCAGTCGCTCTCTATCGTAATCAATGCCTTCCACTTCATAAAAAAGTGATGGAATAATAGTTTCGAAATGACCGTTGATAAAATACCAGGGCCTTTTATGATATTTGGACTTTATTATGGGCATGAACGGCTCAATTTTTGCGCAATTATTTATAACGAATCAATATTTCGAAATTAGTTACTGAATGAGACATAATCTCAAGATTGCCCTTCTACTTTGCTTTATATCCTTTCAATCATTTTCACAAAACGCTTTAATTGTAGATGATGCGACAGGAAAACCGATCGTGGATGTCTTCATATATCACGAAAACAAAGAAAATGTAGCCTACAGCAACGAAAAAGGGCTTGCTAATATCAGTGACTTTCCCAAAGGATTGGTTTTTTTTCAACATCCTTCCTACTATCAACAATCCATTGCATACCTGGGAAGTGACTTGAGGGTCTCCTTAAAAGAAAAAATCATGTCTTTTAATGAGGTAGTGATCTCAGCAAATAAATGGGAGCAAGCTGAGGAAAGTGTTTCTCAGAAAATTATGACTATCAACAGAAAAACAATCCAATTTCAAAATCCACAAACATCTGCAGATTTATTAGCAGGTTCGGGTCAGGTTTTTGTCCAAAAAAGTCAATTGGGCGGTGGCTCCCCAAAAATTCGTGGTTTTGCTGCAAACTCCGTGCTTTTGGTTGTAGATGGTGTGCGTATGAATAATGCAATATTTAGAAGCGGGAACCTACAGAATGTCATTAATATAGATCCAAATGCGCTTTCGAGTTCTGAGGTAATTTTTGGTCCGGGTTCTGTAATCTACGGCAGTGATGCTCTCGGGGGTGTTATGGACTTTCATACGATCGACCCTGGTTGGTCAACCGATAATCAGGCAGATATTAGAATTAACACGCTGGCCAGATATAGTACAGCAGCAAACGAAAGAACCGGGCATGTTGATCTTTCAGTGAGCCAAAAACAATTTACATTCTTTCATTCCTCATCATTCACTTCATTTGATGACCTGAGAGCTGGTAGTAATCGGTCCGGAGGGTATGAAGGTGAATTTGAGAGGACTTTCTATGTGGATCGGATAAATGGCCAAGATCAACTTATCCTTAACGAGGATGTCGATATTCAGAAATTCTCCGGTTATGACCTTTTCAATACGATTTCCAAAATTAAGTACAGGTTAGGTCCAAAAACAGATGTGAGCTATGGGTTCTACTTCAGCACAACTTCAGATATTCCCAGGTATGATCTCTTATCTGAGACGTCTGGACCAGATACGGATTCACTTGCAGCAGCAGAATGGTATTACGGTCCTCAGAAGTGGCAAATGCACAATGTTAAATTCAATTTCTATGGAAAAAATGCGCTCTTCGATCAAGCTAAGCTGACATTGGCATACCAAAGATTTGACGAAGGCAGAAATGACAGAAACTTTGGGGACGACAGGCTCAGGACTAGAACTGAAAGTGTGGATATGTATACTGTTTCATTGGATTTTGACAAAGAATTTAGAAATTCCAACCTTTATTATGGAATGGATTTTTACCATAATGACATCCATTCGGAAGCATTTAGAAGAAATGTTGAGACCGATGAAATAACAGAAGCCAATAGCCGATACCCAAATGGAGGGAGTGATTATACCTCTTTTGCGATTTATGGTAGCTATGTAAATCAATTGTCTAGTCAGGTTACTTTCAATAGCGGATTAAGGTTCAATACCATCAGTCTTCAAGGAGAAACGAGTGACGTTCAAGCATTAAATAATAATTTATCCGAAATTGATTTGACAAATTCCGCCTTCAATGGGTCATTAGGTTTAGCAATCAATTTGAACGAGCTGAATAAAATAAGCTTGAATTTCTCAACAGGATTCAGATCACCAAATATTGACGATGTTGGGAAAATATTTGATGTTGGAAATAGCCTGGTGGTTCCCAATCCTGATTTAAACCCTGAATATTCACTCAGTTATGAGGTTGCTTACCAACGAAAGTCAGGGGTCTCGCTGTTTAGAGCAGTAGCGTTTCACAGCAGATTGTTTGATGCGATCATCGATGGACCTTTCACTTTGAATGGGAGTAATACGGCAACTATAGACGGGGAAACATTGGCAGTTTTTGCTAAAGTGAATGCCGGTGTTGCGGAGATCTACGGGGGTAGTTTGAGCTATACCGCAGAGGTGGCAGCTAATTGGGCACTATCTAAGACCATTAGTTATACCGGCGGGAGAGATATTACTAATGATCAGCCACTCAGACACACAACTCCTATATTCGGAAAAGTGTCTGTTACTCACAAGAAAAGAAAATTTCGCTCCGAATTTTACTTCGAGTATAATAGCAACCGAAACAGAAGCGATATTCCTTCAGCTGAAATTGACCGAAAACCCTATCTATACACTGATGAAGGCTCACCAGGATGGTATACACTCAATGTAAAAACGAGCTATCAAATCAATGAGCATTTCAATTTTAACCTGGGACTTGAAAATATATTAGATAAACACTACCGTCCTTATTCTTCCGGAATAAGTGCTCCGGGAAGAAACCTCATTTTTGCATTAAGAGCAACTATTTAAAAAATCGGAAACCCAGGGTTAGGTCTACTCTTGTAAGAGAAAAATCTGCTGGAACTATGTTGCCATTATTATCAAACTCTCGCAGATTTGCAATGTTGACCTCCGCACCTACACCTATCCCAACATTACGATGCAATAGGAAATCATAGCTAACACCCACAACAGCGCCGAAAGTATGTCCTTCCTGGTAAAAAGGAGCGCCATCAGCTAAACCATCTGTTCTGTATTTGACAACTCCTCCGGAAATGAAATAATTGACTATCTGATCATCGTAGAGAAAATTTCTAAATCCCAATAATAAGCCAACATACCTAAAGCTCACTTTCTCATCCCTAATACTTGAAAAGCCGAACGCTGTGCTGACGGGAGGCTGAAAATCTTCGTCTGCACGAGTGAATATATAATTGTATTTGGCACCTATTCCCACATCATCTGATATAAAACAACTTAATTCAGCTCCTACATTCCATAGCGATTGCAGCTGCTTTTTATAAGAATTGGGTAATCCATCATAACCACCAAGTTGATAAGTATAGCCGGTATTCAGAGATAGCCTAAATGATGCAGGAAGGAATTCTTCATAAACAACTGGTAGATCTTCATATTTATCCGGTAATTCTTCACCCTTGTTTAAGGGATCAATTTTCTCATTATTTTCTTCAGGATCAGCTTGCTGGTACGATTGAACTTGCGTCAGAGGAAGGCGAGATCGCATAAGTAACACTCCGCTCTTTCCATATACAGAAAAATGGATAAAATCATTACCTATTCGGGTGATCTTGCATTCAATTGAATCTCCTTCTGCAGTTACAATTAAGTCCTGAGAGAAAGCACAATGGGATGCTATCAAAATAGTCAAAAGAGTGATTAACTTCTTCAATGTTCCTAATTATCCGATGAAGATATTAAGAAGTAAGAAGTCTAAGCTAACAGTGAAGACAAAATGCTATTATTTATTTGGTCTGAGATCAAAAACACGTGTAATATTAAATCCGTAGTGAATCTCACCATCCCAAAAATCATCTGAGGTTTCACCTATAAATCCACGCTCATTCATCTGCACCGCATTTGTGAAATGCAGCTGGAATACATGGCCGCCTGTTTCGATATCAACTCCTAAAGCGAAAGAGTTTTGGAATTGTACAGATTTATCAGTCAAAACCGGATAGTATTCACTTACAATTGCTATTCTATTGGATACTTTATACCTGCCCCCTAGGCCAATCGCAATTAATAGGTTATCATCCTGGTCACTAGCGACCAAATTTCGCTGAATTATTGTTGGAGCTACTTGAAAACTGAAATTAGAATTGAATTTTCGAGCGAAAAGTAATTGCGCGGTATAGGTGTTTCGATCTATGCCATTCAATCCAATTTGCTCAACTGTTTTTCGTGCGAAACTGGAAAATAAAGTTGCGGAAACTGGAAATTCACTTGATTGCCGAACGAGCCTGTATTTTGCAAAGACATCAACCACTTTATCAAAGGATGCTCGGCCTATTCCAATGTTTAGGTTATCAGTAACTCCATACTCCAAACCGAGTCGAATGGTGGAAAAATCCAAACCATAAAAGCCATCATATCCTGAATCCAGTGTTCCAAAACGGTGACTAATAATAAATTCTAAAACTCCATTAGAACGTGTTTCCACTGAGTGGCCATTGATAACTCTTGTCCCTTTAAAGGTCGCTGAAACATATCCTTTATCTTTTGCTTCTTCTGACTCCAAAAGTTCCATCAATTCATCTTGCGCAAATGCAGAAAACCCGAGGAACGTAACTAAAAGAATGACACTAATTTTTTTCATAGGGAGTGTATACGAATTTAGCTGTTACTTCTACTTCCTCAGCTATGTTATAAAACACGGCTTTTGGAATTTTAACTTTATAATCTTCCAATAAAATAGGAAAAATCGTCTCGATCGTTATTGAATCACCATCGAAAGTAATTTCACCGGAAATTGAAACTTCATTAGCTACTCCGTGTATTTCAAGTAATCCTACAGCCCTTGCCGAATTTGTGCCTTTTCCCTGATCCCAATCTCTTAATTTGCCTTTGAATGTTGCTCTTGGGTATTTGTCTGATTCCAGGTAGTTTTCATTGAAATGTTCTTGCATCAATTTCTTTTTAAAGTCGAAAGACTTTATAGGTATCACTATCACTATTGCATTACTCTCAAGATCAATAATACTGCTCGCAGCCTCATTTATGGCTTCAATGTCTTCCATTGGCGCGTCTGAAAAGAAGCGAACATGTGATGTTTGGGATTTAAATTTTTGCGAAAATCCAGCGAGGCACGCGAATAAAAAAGCTAAGAATATCAGTTTTCTTATCATGAGCCATTTAGTTGTCTTTTGCTCCATCATCTACCCAACAGGCAATCATGGCTACTTCGTCAGCTGTAAGCATTCCTGGAGACCGTGGCATGGAACCACTCTGTGTTCTGGATTTAATACCCGAAGCTTTTGAAAGAATATCCTCTTTCTGTGTCCAGTTGCGATCTGAACCGTTATCACCATTGTGGCATCCTGAGAAAGTGCACTCTCTTTGCAGGAGAGGCATAATATCTGCAGATAAACTAATAGTGGAGCTAACATATATCTCAGAAGAACTTGAGCATCCTGTCCCATCAGTAACAGTAACTTCATGATCCCCAGTACTAATACTCGTAAATATATTTTCAGACTGGCCTGCCGATCCATCAATTGAATAAGTAAAGGAGCCATCCCCTCCTGACGCAGTTACTTCAATGGTACCTGTTGCGTTGATACAATCAGATTCCGTAGCGGTTAATTCCAATGAAAGACCACCATTACTTTCCAGCGTCGAATTTAGAACATCTGTACACCCATCTGCATCCATTACCTCAATGGTTAAAGAACCTGCCGCCAGGCCGTCAAATGTATTGGACGACTGGAAATTGATTCCATCAATACTGAATTGATAGGGTGAGGTACCACCAGATGCCGTGACACTGATACTTCCTGTGGAACTACATGTTGGTTCGGAAGTGGATGAGATACTTAACGAAAGATCGGATTGTGCACAATCGATACCCGGATTTTCACTGTTGTTAGAGCAGCTTGAGAATATGAATAGTGCTATTAGCAATAAGATGCAGATAAAATTTTTCATACTTCCGAATGTTTATTCTATCTCAAGTTAGTTAATTAATGTAACAACATTAAAAGTATGTACCCTAATTATCACCCGCACCATCATCTACCCAACAAGCAATTAAAGCAATATCAACATTTGAAAGTGTGCCATTCCGAGGCATACTGCCAGTCTGAGTTTCAGATTTGATACGTTGGGCATTATCAATTACGGCAGAACTAGAAGTTAAATTGGGAGGTACGGTACCATTATGACAATTTGATATAGAGCAATTGGAAGATATTATTGGCATAATATCATTTGACAAGCTAGTGTTGGTCTTGACTCTAGTCTTCTTTGTAACAATGCAATTTTCTTCATCTTTAACAGAGACTTCATATTCTCCGGCGGATAAATTCATGAAATTGTTAGTATTCGAAAAAGAACCATTTTCAATTGCATATGAAAGGTTTCCAGTTCCTCCGCTTGCATCTGCCATTATCGAACCATTCGCTGATGAGCAATTGGCATTCGAACTTGATAAGGTCAGTGTGATTCCTGTTGGCTCTGATGCTAAATTAAAATTGGTTTGAGATGAACACCCCTTGCTATCAATAATTGTAATCGTATAGCTCCCGGCATATAGGTCTTCAAACCTTTCAGATTCTTGAAATTCAATTCCATCAAGACTATACCTGTAAGGTAATTCTCCGCCTTGACCTGCTACATCCAGGAATCCCGGTACATCACAGTCAGATTTTTGAGAATTGATAACTTCTACTGACAAATCTGAAGAAGAACAATCTATGCTGGTCTCACTTGAATTTGAACAGCCATAAATAATTAGCGAAAGTGAAAGCCAAAAGGAAGTAATTTTCATTATTCGATGCATATGGACTTTAACTAACGTAAAATATGAATGTTTAGGATTCCTGGACGGATAAAATTAAACTTAAAAGGTTAGTATCGATACTCATCACTCTTAGTTTGCACAATCTCCCATGTATGATCTGATAGTAATCGAACTTCAGCTTCAAATGATTCATAGGGAAGCGATTTTCCCCATTCAGGTGGACTTACCATGGATAATAGGTCCGTGCCATTCTTTTTCCTGTAAAGAAAATAGACTTTTCCCACGACGGGTTGAAACGGAACATGTGCCTGATAGATTCGCTCTGACACTTCTACTCTACTTTGCAGGTATTTAGCCTGCTCAATGAGTGTTTGCATTTGCTCATACAGCTGACGAAATTGTCTATCCGTCTGGTCATGCATGGAAGCTATTGCCGTTCCTTTTATTCGACCTTTATCTTCTGGTTTAATGATTGCACTACCTGCGTGATGTGCGTATTCAATCAAGCCGGGAATATCGGTAATCTTATCCTTCTCCTTTTCTAAATCTATTCTCGAAATATCTACTTTATTCTTACTCATCCGATTGCTCTACTTCAGTCTTTTTCCAAGGAGCTTTTGTTCTTTGACTAAAGTCAATGACAATAAAAACCATAATTATTATGAAAATGATGGCTCCAATCAGGAAATATTTCTTAGACTTTGTCATACTTGCATGTTGAACCAACAAAGTTTAACAATAGTTTTAAAAAACATATGATAGTAGAAGGCAAAATCGTAGAAAAATACGATACACAAACCATTAAAGACACTTTTAAGAAAAGAGAGTTTGTATTAGAGTATGCAGAAAACCCTCAATATCCGGAATTTGTAAAGTTTGAGTTAATTCAAAGCAACTGTGAGCAACTTGATACGCTAAAGATAGGTGACGAGGTTACGGTTAATTTTAACTTAAAAGGAAGAAAATGGACTGATCCCCAAGGTCAGGTCAAATACTTTAATAGTCTACAAGCATGGCGAGTGGATCCAAAAACTTCCTCAGGTGCTAGTCAGGAAACAGCTCCACCCCCATCTCAAGAGTGGGCGAAAGAAGATTTTTCTCAAGATGATGATCTACCTTTCTAACGTTTCTTTCGGAAGGTAATTGGAATATAATCATCAGTTGGTAGTCCTAGATGAGCCAGATCCCAGTTTTTATCATAACCATTAACCAACTGGCGAATACATTCCACACGATCTTCCGTTGGGTATGGACAATCATCCCAATGAAAAATTTCAACTCGGTAATTATATTGCTTTTTGATGCCATTAACCCGCACCTCTACTTCAATATCTTGTTCCTCATTAAGTTGGGGTATTTCAATTCCAATTATTCCCATATTAATAATAGTTTTTATATTCAACCGGCAAATAATATACCCAAAACTGTAACCTACTATTTTTCAGTACGTTATCGACTAACTCAATGAATACTTCTTTTCAATTTCGGACAATTTTTCGTTCAAAATCAATCATCATTATGATGTTTGGTTTTACGATAATAACCTGCATAAGGTGCACTTCTGATCCTCAGAACAGACCCTCTCCACTAAGAAAGGATACTGCTTCAATTGATGGGGTTGGTGTATTGATTGAATTTAGTAGTCCAGGAGTAAAAGGGCGAGAGATTTTCGGGGATGGACCAGACTATCTGGTTCCTTATAATGAATTATGGAGGACTGGTGCAAACCATGCCACCTTTTTATCAGTAAAAGATGAAATGTTTATTGATACATTAAGTTTGGACAGTGGAAATTATTCCATTTTCACAATTCCAACTAAAGACGAATGGACAATTATTTTTAATGCGGAATGGAACCAATGGGGTAGCTACAACTATAAAGACACACTTGATGTAATTCGACTGAAAGTAAAACCTAAGTACGCTGATCAGTCTCAAGAACGTATGCTTTTCTATTTTGCGGATGATTCCTTGAAATTCAGATGGGATAGAGTCCGATGGGCAATCCCACTCACTAGTCGTCCCTCAATGCTTCATTAACAACTCTAATCTTCAAACGTGACATACTAGTGATTATGTCTTCACATTCCTGGAGTAGAAACCGTTTTTTCATGATTTTAGGATCGAAAAATCCGATATAAACATCATTATTTTCTTCCCAAACCAATATTTTCATTGGTAAATCAAGTGCAGTAGTTTGTCTGCATGATATAAGTTCAATCATCAAGTTTGGATCTTCAAACAATATCATTCGTGTAGGTGGAATGGTTACTCCGTATTCCTGAGCAACTTTATCATGCTCTACTGTTTCAAAATAAGCAAGCTTCTTTTGTTTGATTATTTCTACAAGCCTTTCTACGGTTTCATCTACTGATCGCGTACTTCTGTAAGTGGTTAAATTTTGAGCATTTATACTCAAAGACACTAACAGAATTGTGGCGGTAATTAAGAACTTCATCTTTAGAATTAATTTGCGAATACGAATATAATACGTTCATAGCAAGAAAGGGACCAAAGTGGCCTGTACTTATTGTATTTATCCCATAGATTAGCAATAGGAATAGATTATTTTTACTGCGAAACGGATAACCCCGATCTATGAACATATACGCCAAACTAACCATACTCTGTCTTTTCTTAGTCTTGTTCACCGCTGGTGTCTTATCTTTTTTCGCTGATCAAAAAGTAGAGCAAACGCTAAAAGAGGAGATAGTTACGAGCATGACCCAACAGTCTAAGGGTATAAGCTCAGATATTGGGAGGTTTATGTTCTCCAGACTAAATGACGTAAAATTAGCTGCAAAAAATTCGTATTTCTATAATCGAAACCACAACCCAGAAGAACTTACCAGAAAGCTTCAAGAACTGGAAAGTCTAAATAACCTATACTATTCGTTTTCTTTTTTTGATACAAATCGCGTCCGAATTGCTGATAGCAAAAGGATCTCAATAGGTAAACAACATCCGAACACTTTATACTGGACGAAACTACAAGAAGGACAAGATGCAACGGTTGACGTTTCAAAATCAGAGTCGGTCGGACGTGTAGTTATGCATTTTGCGTCTAGAGTAGTTGACAACATCGGAAATGAATATGGTGTTTTGGTTGGAAGAATTTTAGTTGATGAGCTTTTCAAAATTGTTGGAGAATATTCCTTAAGCTCAGACTCTTCCAGGAATCTCGATATTCAACTCATTGATAGCGAAGGATTAATCCTTTATTCAAATACAGATCCATCGAACATTTTAACTTCAAACTATGATAAATTCAATCTGATTTCCTCACTAAATGAGCCCGGTGTTAATTTTTTAGAAACGCAGGAAGGTCTTTATTTTGTGACCAGAGAAACCAACTACTTATCCTTTAACGGTAATGATTGGATTCTCATTTTGAGTGTACCGAAAGAGAGAGCTTATGCCCCACTTTCACAAATCAGAAATCAGATATTATGGGCTGTTATTCCGGTCATTGCCATCGCAATTATACTATCACTGATTGCAGCCAACATATTCGTGAAACCGATTGTTAAACTAAGTAATGCGGCAGAAGAGCTTAGTAAGGGGAATTTAGATGTTGAACTTCCTACTGGGTCAAAAGACGAAATAGGAAAGCTTGCTAAGCAAATGGCTAGCACCTCTCAAAGTTTGATCGGTCAGATAGAAGAGCAGCGGCAAACCAATAAGCAGCTCATTGATCAAAAGACGCAAATCGAAATGCAAAAAAATCAGCTTGTGTCTGTTTCATCCCAGATCAGGGACAGCATTAGTTATGCAGAAAGAATCCAACGATCTACACTTCCTCCTATTAGTACATTAAGAGGTGTTTTTCCAGAATCGTTTGTGATGTATCGGCCAAAAGATATCATTGGAGGAGATTTCTATTGGTTTGAGCGTGTTAGAAGAGGAAATAACGAGTACATGATTGTGGCATGTGGAGACTGTACTGGCCATGGCGTACCTGGTGCCATTATGTCCATTATGGGGAGTAACCAGCTAACCAATATTATTTATTATCAAAACTACCTAGACCCTAAAAAGATCATTTCGCGCCTTGACAAGGTAATTAAGTTTGAGCTTCAGCGAGAAACAGAGGAGGTTAATAGAGATGGAATGGAAATAGGAATCTGCGTTATTGATCTTGATACGCTTAAAATGGAATTTGCAGGGGCTGGCATTCCACTGCGGCTTATGAAGCATGGAAGTAATGAGATGATAATCTACAAGACACCTCGGCAAATGGTTGGCGGAATTGAGGGCGATGAACAGCAAGTATTTGCACAGCTGACCAAAGAGGTTATTCAACTAGATGTTAAAGATCGTATTTTTCTTTCCTCAGATGGATATCAAGACCAATTTGGCGGTGAATCTGATAAGAAATTTATGTCAAAAAATTTCAATAAGCTGATCGAAGAATCGTCCGATAAGCCAATTCTTGAGCAGCAAAAAATTATCGAAAAAACATTTAGTGAATGGTCTAAAAATACAAGTCAAACCGATGATGTTTGTGTATTAGGCTTTGAAATTAAGTAGTAGAGTGAGTCTGTTATTCTATTGAGGAGCTAAGACATTTTCATCAACCTTCATATCATATAGCTCAGATAAAGCATCATTTAGTTGATCCATCAACTCGTCATCCATTTCCACATCAGGATTTAAGTCTTCCATTTCCTTTAGCGTATGTCCTTTTGAGCGAATAGCGTCAACTGACCTTAGACATATTCGTGTCCAAGACTGTGGGCTAATATTATTCGTGCACCACTCTTTAAAACTGCTTGCCTTTGTAGCCATTCAACTATTAGAGTTTAAATCCTATGATTGAAATATCATCATTAAGACTTGATCCTGCCTTCCATGATTGCAGGTTACTCATTAAAAATTCTCTTTGTTCCGCCATGGATTTACCTTTGATACTCTTCAGCATTTCCTCAAATTTTTCATAAGAAAATTTGACTCCATCCTCGTTGGTCTGATTATAATATCCATTGGAATACATATAATATGAAGCATTTGGCTCGATACTGATTTTATCAGCGATTGCGTCTTCAAAATGGTCACCTTCATCACCCTTCAGTAAAGTAGATTTACTCTCATTGAATACAATCATATCCTGATTGATGCCGCTAAATTGTAAAGTTTGTGCGTTATGATCAAATACTGCGACAGAAACTTTTAAGTCACATTGCAGTTCATCAGATCCGGCGGCATCAAGTTCATATTTAAGTTCATTGATAATTTCACCTGAGTGGAAAATTTTTCTATCATGAGTAAGGTAGTTGAGTACAGAGTCAGCAATAAGTGTTTTCAATGAACCTACAATTCCCTTACCATCAAATTCAATCAATGAAACCACGGTGTAATCTTCCGATCTAAAATTTAGCCTGGTGGTCCAAACGAACTCCTCACTAAATAGATACTTGGTTTCAAAGATGACAAAGTGATCCTGAAATTGTCTGCTTAGATAGCGATCGTTAGGTAGCATTGATTGCTGTAGTAACCCAGCATACCTGATACTATCTATCAAACGTTTATTAATCTTATTGAGCTCTTCTGTTCGCGCTCTCACCCTACTTTCCAACTCTACATTACTATCTTCCAGCTCTTTGATGTGTTCCTCACTTTCTGCAGCTTGTTGATATGTTTCAATAGCTCGCTCGAGCACCCCTTTCATTTCATCAAAATTCCAGGGTTTGGTTATGTACTTGAAAATGCCACACCTGTTTATTCCGTCCTTAATAGCTTCAATATCTGTAAATCCAGTAAGAATAATTTTAATGACATCCGGATGATCGGGAAGTATTTTCTCTAGAAACTGGGTCCCGGTCATTTCAGGCATTCTCTGATCAGTAACGATTACCTGAATATCTTCCTCATTTAGTATATCTATCGCCTCAATTGGGTTGGTTGAGGTATGGACATTAAAAAACTTTCTAAAATTCGCTTTAAAAACTCTAAGGTTTGTAGCCTCATCATCGACATAAAGAAGTGAGAATTTCTTCTTTTTTACTGGTCGATCTATTTGTTGCTGGTCATGAATCTCTTCCATCCTACACTTATCTTAATGTTGTTAAATTAATTACTCTCTGCAACTTCCTCTTCCTTCTTCTTTATAGGGGTGATTTTCTTTGGCAAATTGATAACAAATTCTGTCCCTTTACCCACTTCACTTGTTAAATCTATTTTACCTCCATGCTTTTCTATAATTCCATAAGTAATTGACATGCCTAAACCTGTTCCCACTCCTACTTCTTTAGTAGTAAAAAATGGTTCCCAAATTCTATTTTTTAATTCTTCTGGAATACCGACTCCATTGTCTTTGATCCTAACAAATACTTCATTGTCAGCTTCTTCCGTATAGATCGTAATTTCAGCATCCTTTTTATCATCAGGCATTGCTTGCACGGCATTATTGAGAATGTTCATAAATACCTGGTTAAGCTGACCTGGGTAACACTCTATGTCATGCATGCTCTCATCATAATGCTTGGTAATTTCGATCTTACCTTTCGTCTTGTTTCTAAGAAGTGTGAGAGTAGCATCAATGTTTTCATTAACATTGGCATTCTTAGCCTCCTCTTCATCAAGTCTGGAGAATACCCGTAAACCTTTTACAATTTCAATCGTCCTTGTAACACCGTAGTTGATGTCATTTATAAGGTCATCCAACTCATCTACGATCTCATCATACTCATGCTCTTCTTTAAGCTCTTTCACTGACTCTAACACTTCTTCCGCATCCTCACCATCGTCAATTCTCGTGTATTCTTCAGCAATTTCACGCATTGCTTCTATAGACATCTTTAGTGATACCATACCACTTGAGATGAAGTTAATTGGATTGTTAATCTCGTGTGCAATCCCAGCTGTAAGCTGACCTAGTGAGGCCATTTTTTCAGAATGTACCAGTTGAGACTGGGCTCCCTTCAAAGAATCAAGAGCATTTGACAATTCTTCTCTCGACTTTTGCTCGTTTTCCAGCAAGGACTGAAGCTTTTTCTCAGCAAGGAACAGTTTCTCATTATCCTGCAATTGCTTGTCAGCAAGCTCCCTAATTTCAACCTCAGAATCCTGAAGTTTCTTATATGCGAGGTTCAATTCATCTTGTGCCGAAATCAAACGCTCGTTAATTTTAATTTGCTCCTCAGATGATTTGAGCAACTTCGCCTCAGATTCCTCAAGCTTAAGGTTTTTCTCTTCCAGTTCTTTTCTGGATAAATAAAGTTTCTTATTAATTAGCTTCTGTTTCTGGAAGTTGATTTTGAGCTGCTGCTCTGACTTTTTAACTTTTACAAAGGCTTTGTTTGCTGATAAGTAATTTTCACTCGCAAGTTTTACCAGCGGTCTAAATATGAAGAAGCCTTGTACCAAGAAAATTCCAACGAAAAGCGAAAAACCAACATACTCAGCTAGACCTAAACTTGCACCTCTGTTTTGTGCCGTGTCAACAAAATAATCGGTGACATTTGTTGTGGCATCTGAGTACCTCCTTAAGGTATTGATTAATGAAGTAATCGATCTTCTTAATGATAGGAAGTTTACATCAGACTGATTTTCTGTATAGTTAACATCTAAAATATTTTTAGTGTTTGTATTCATGTCAAAGAAGAGAAACTTAAGCTCTTCTTGCAATTCCAGATACTCATCGGATTGGGAGGGTTGCGTCAGGTTTAATTCAGAGCTACCATTTAAAAGTGCCTGATGCCCCCTCTGCCATTGTGGATACACATTTCTTAACTCATTTTTGAAGTACGTGAACTGCTCCTCAGTTCTTGCATACCCCATCCCTATGGCAGCCTTTACAATCTGCTGACCCATAGTGGTTTGGTTTGCAGAAACCTGAACAACTTTCGGATCCTGGTTAAATGAGTTGGTAATCTCTTTTTGGAGGACAAAGACGTAATATGCCACCGCCCCTATCAAAACCAATGCCGTGAGAATATAGACATTGGAATATAAATCCTTCTTTAACATACCTTGAACATAGTTGGTTAAACTCTTAACTAGTTAATCTACTGGCATAAGGATTAAAAAAATCCTATTAGCAAGTCCCTCAAATCTATAGCAAAAAAACGTTTATTGGAAATATTACATTTTTATACTTATATACCATTAGAAGTTGCTAATCAAATTACTTAGCGACATTTCAGCGTTCACAACCTCTACGAAAATACTAAAGAAAAGCATAATTTGCCTTTTGATAAGTTTTTAGTCATTTAAGTCTGATAAAGATCATAGTTTTACCGTTTGGAATAATTTCGGGTTGGAGTGCTGACGACCTTAATCCATTGATAATCACCATGAAGTTTTAGGTGCTTAAACATTTGGTTTAATTAGTCATAAGTTCTTACTTTTCCAGCCCAAAGAAAATTACCCCTATTTATGGATTATCTGAGGAGCTACAAAAACATATATGACCAGAACATTATTCTAATGTTTAAGGGTGAATTGACTTTTGATCTAGTGACAGCTATGATTGGAACACTTGAAGAAAGATTAGAAGAGTTGGAAGAAAATAGAAAGGTTAAAAAGAAATTCTACAACGTAGCTACGGAGTGTATTCAGAATCTTTATTATCACCTGGATGAAGTGAATGCTGACGACATGAAAGTAAGTAGCTATGATTCCAACTCTGCGTTAATAATGATTGCCGCAAGAAAGCGATTTTATAGTTTACAGACCGGAAACTACATCCCTGCAAGTAAGACGAAAGAAATTCAAAAAAGACTTGATGACATCAACTCGGTTGATGCTGATGAATTAAGGGCTTTATACAAAAAGGTTTTAGCTGAACAGGAATTTTCTGATAAGGGAACTGGTGGGTTAGGCTTTATTGACATTGCTAGAAAAACTGGCGGCCAAAAGTTGAGATACAAATTTCAACCGGTAACTGACAAGGTGAGTTATTTTACTTTTCAAATTAGACTACCAAGAATTGAAGGTTAACATCACAAAAAACATAAACCAATAACCGTAGAGAAATTTATGGAAAAAATATTCATCGAACCGACACGAACAACCCCCTTGATCAATTTCGATCCAGATGAAGGTTTATTGGAAATGAAAGGAAGATCAAGTCCTGAAAACTCTATTCAGTTCTATCAGCGCGTGCTTGATAATTTAGATGAATATACAACGTCTGGTGGGCCAGAATTTACCGCCAACATTGCATTCGAATATTTTAATACCAGCTCATCCAAATGTCTCTTTGATGTTTTCAAACGAATGAGTAAAATTGAGAATAGTGGAAGAAAGATCACTATTAACTGGTATTACGAAGAAGGTGATGATGATATGATGGAAGCCGGTGAAGATTATAGTGACCTCCTAGATTTAAATTTTAACTTCTTTGAAATAGAAGAAGATGATATGTGATTGCAAAACCTAAATGAATAAAAACCAGGAGCTTTACTATGATGAGATTGACAGTCTCAGAAAATTCAGATCAAAGATTGAGACCCATGCAATCTATAAAGAGGATTTGGATGCTTTCTCAGATGAATATGAGGAACTTGTAGCTCAGGCGAAAGTAATTACACGCGTTTCAGATCGACTACAGAAAAAGCTAGATAATGCCAACCTACAAATCCGGGAACAAAACGATGAAATCAAGGTGAAGAATACTCAGCTTGCTGACACAGTCGATCAGCTGGCTAAAGCCAAAGTAGGAAGAAGAGCCTCCACCATATTATTCACTGTAGCTGTTATTCTTTTCATCTTGGAGCAAGTCCTCTTAGAGCCGATTATCGATGAAATGTTTGACACGCAATTTGTGAGTTTAGGAATTCTTGGAGCATTATTCATTCTTGTAAAGTTTTCTGAAGGGGCGCTCGAAGGCTACTTCATGAATAAAGAGAAGAAGAAGATACTTGCAAAAGAAGAAAAGCAGGCAGGATGACTTTAAATCCCAAACAGCAAAAACTTGCCAACCAGGTAACCAACGGACTTAAATTCCCACTTTACTTAATGAAGAGCCTACCAATGGGCTGGATTGCCGGTCTTCGGGTCAGAGAGCTTACTCCTGATAAATGTACGACCTCCGTCCCATTCAAAAACCTCAATAAAAACCCATTTAAATCAACCTATTTCGCCGTGCAGAGTATGGCTGCAGAGTTATCAACTGCATCACCATGTCTTCTGGCAATTACCGGACAAAAGCCTTCTGTGGCCTTTATCATTGTAGATCTCAAAGCTACCTTTAGCAAAAAAGCTACGGGTAGAGTGTACTTTACCTGCGAGGATGGGCAGAAAGCATTTGAAGCAGTAGAAAAGTGCATAAAGACCGGAGAGGCCGCTGAAGCCAAATTTAAAACAGTAGGTAAAATGAAAGATGGTACCGTCGTATCAGCGTTTGAGTTTACCTGGTCATTCAAACAACGATCATCATAGATCCTTAAGAAGGATATTTGCCTTACCTGCCTTCCACTGTTCTTCGATTTCTTCCAATTTATCTTCTATATTCTCAAAGGCTTTTGATTTTCTAGGATCAAAATCACTCATTCCTTGCTGCTCATATCTTGTCAATATTTCGTAAAGATCCATTTTATGAATATCGAAGCTGGGCTGATAAGCTATATCTTCAGAATCAATTCGCGTTATTAATTCTGATTTTTCCAAATCATAACAAATATCCACCACATACCTTCGTGGAACATTTATTTTGCTTGCTAGTTCATTCAGTCTCAAGGCACCTTGCCCCTTCTCAAATCTTTTTATTACCCTGTAAAGCAGCAAAAGCATTAACTTCTTTCGATGACTGAGGCTAAGTTTTAGCTTCTCAGAGTTCATCTCCCACTGGTCTATGTATTGAACACCGTAACATATTTCTGCACCAAATAATACGATCAGCCAGCTAATCTGAAGCCAGATTAAGAACAATGGAAGGAAAGCAATACTTCCATATATAGCGTCGTACTTTGCAAATGCAAACTGTAAGGATATGAATGCCTGCTGATTAAGTTGATATAAAGTGCCTGCTACTATCCCCGCAGAAAGTGCTGGCCAAAACTTAACTCGCGTGTTTGGGAAAATTAAATAAAGACCGAAAAGCAAAAGCCAAAGGATTGTGTATGGCAGTAACTTTAGCAGGAAGACGATACCAGATCTAATTTGGCCTAAAAATTCCATCTGCGAAATGAATTCTTGAATGGTATCTTTTACTAAGATAGTTGCACTACTTGCTACTATGAGTAGAAGTGGGCCTAGCAAAATAACTGCCACATAATCTGACACTTTCCGCTCCCATCTCCTATTTTTCTTAATATCCCACATGTCATTAAAGGCAGCCTCAATGTTCATCAATAGTCGTATGACGGTAAAAATCAGAAAGATGATGGAAATTCCTGTTATAATTCCGCCGCTTGCTTCATTGAGCATTTTATCTGCAAAAGAGAGAACGTTCTTTAATATTTCTTCCTGTCCGGTAAAATACTTATTGAGCTCCTGGTCCATTAGTTTTCTTATGCCAAAAGCTTCTGCTATAGCCACCACCATCGCGATAACTGGCACCAATGAAAGCATGGAAAAATAAGTCAGAGCAGAAGCTTTCTCCGCACATTTATCGTGGATGAATTCTTTAATGGCAATCACCCAAACTCTTATGAATCCATAAAGGTAGCGCCTCCTTTTTGGTAAGGATTTGAGCTTAAGTCGCCATAGGTCTACTTCGATAAATTGACGTACTTGATTAAGTTTTTTTGCCATTCAATCCTGATTTTGGCGAAAGATAAAAAGAATTGCTTACCTCACTGAATAGTATTTTAAAAGAAAAAGGGGCTAAGAGCCCCTTTTTCACCTAATCACCTGTAAAAATCACCTATCATTCTATGACATGAAGATGTAGGTATAACAACTAATCCGTTGTGACCCCTATTAAGATCTTTTTAATTCTAAAATGGTAATCTCCGGTAAAATTCCAATACGTCCCGGGTATCCGAGGAATCCGTACCCTCTATTGACATAGAGCGACTGATTTCCTTCACTATATAAATCTGCCCATTGTTTATATCTATACTGAACAGGGCTCCATCTAAAATCACCAATTTCAATTCCAAATTGGAATCCATGTGTGTGTCCAGCCAACATTAAATCGATATCCGGATATTCCTGTCTTATTTGTGCATCCCAGTGACTGGGGTCGTGAGAAAGTAAAAGCTTGTAAGGGATCTCCTCTGCCCCAGAAATTGTTTTCTTCATGTCACCATATTTAGAAAACCGCCCGGACCCCCAGTTTTCACAACCCAGGATTGCAATTTCCTCACCATCAACTTTAAGCGTTCTATTCTCATTCAATAGCAAATCATACCCCATGTAAGCATGCATCTTATGTAGATTCTGAATATCCTTTTGTTTTGCTTCCTCTGAAGACCAATTGGTGTAATCGCCGTAATCATGATTTCCCATGACTGAATAAACGCCTAGCGGAGCATTTATCTTTTTGAAAATATCGAGATACTCTTTCGCTTCTTCACTTCTATTATTTACTAAATCACCTGTAAAAAACACTGCATCTGGTTTTTGCGCATTTAACAAATCAACTCCTCCAGCTACGGCAGTTTTATTAAAAAAACTACCGGTATGGATATCGGAGATTTGTGCAACTCTAATTCCATCAAATGATTTAGGGAGGTTTGGGGAATAGACGATTCGATTTCTGACGCGATAATCATGAGCACCAGAGATAACTCCGAATGTCATGGTGGCAACCGGTATGGCTCCAGCAATAATGGCTGATTTTTGCATAAACTCTGAGCGGGAAGTCGAATGCTTTTCTTCTACCATTGGAAAAAGGTTCACGATCCAGGTAACTCCTCGTCTGATATCTTCTAACAGAAGGAAAACAGTTGCGAATACTTTCCCAATGAAAAGGACAAAAAAGAACGTTGTGATATATAGCCTCAAGTCTGCAAATAGTTTGGGATCTATTTGTCGGTAGAGCAACACCCCAGTTAGAGACACTATACTCACTGCCCAGTAACTGGTCAGAACGAATCTTCTCCAAATAGGCGTCAGACCTTCTGAAAGTGATTTAACTGCGACAAAAACATAAATATCCAGCGCCAGGTAGATGGACACCAGAAAGACTACAAAGTATATTCGACTCATAATAAAAAATCCCCTCGGTGAACCGAGGGGAGTACTATTAACTTAAACCTAACCGATGATATTCTTGAGAAGAATATTGTTTTTCTTCTGTAACGAATAAACAAACTGAAAGGTTGATGTAAAATTCATTTTATTCTTAAGCAGCTGCCTGCACTTGGGCTCCTTCATTTTTCTTACCAAAAAGTGCATACTTTATTCGGTAGCTAATTGTAAACAACACAGGCACAATAATGAGTGTCAGGAATGTTGCAACGATCAAACCAAATATGACTGTCCATGCAAGCGGTCCCCAGAAGATCACATTATCACCACCGAAGTAGATATTTGGATCAAACTCTGTAAACAAGGTATAGAAGTCAATGTTTAAACCTATCGCGAGTGGAATTAAACCAAGTACAGTGGTAACCGCAGTGAGTATAACAGGTCGTAACCTTGCTTTTCCACCCTTAATAACCAGCTCAGTAGCTTCCTCTTTGGTTAAGTAATCGGTCTTTTCCATATCTCTATTCTCCTTTTCCCGATCTATCAACAACTGGGTATAATCCAGCAGTACCACTCCATTATTAACCACAATTCCTGCTAAGGATATAATACCCATCATCGTCATCATAATTACAAACGACCATCCGGTAATTATAAGTCCACCAAATACACCAATAAAACTTAAGAAGATCGCCATCATAATGATAAGTGGTTTTGAAACCCCGCCAAATTGGAATACCAATATCAATGCAATGAGACCTAAGCCAGAGAAAAAAGCACCTACCAAAAACGCCATTTGCTTGTTTTGTTCCTCAATCTGTCCAGTATAATCTATCTTGACATCATTCGGCAATCCTTCGAATTCCTGCATCTCTTCCTGAATCTGCGATACGATTGCAGCAGCGTCAGTAAATCCTGGCTTCAGTCCTGAATAGACCGTAACTACTCGCTCATTATCTCTGTGCTTAATCGCACTAAATGAAGAAGTGTTTCTCTGTGTTGCCACTGCTGAGATTGGAATCTCTTTGATCTTACCTGTCGACTGATCCCTAAAGATTATATTCTGGTTGAAAAGTGCGCTTTTGTTGTATCGAAGGTCTTCATTGAAACGAACATTGATGTCATAATCCTCACCATCTTCTTTGAATACTCCGGCCTTCTCCCCAAAAAGGGACCTTCTCAATTGATTGCCCACCTGACCCACTGCCACTCCAAGCTCACCGGCTTTTTCTCTGTCTACAATGACTTCCATTGCCGGCTTGCCTTTATTTACATCAATCTTTAGCTCTTCGATTCCCTCGATATTTTTATCATTAATGAAGTTTCGCATTTGTTCAGCAATAGCAATCAACTGATCATAATCCGGCCCCTCGATTTCAATATTGATTGGATAGCCTGCTGGTGGCCCTGCAGCATCTTTCTCTACCGAAATTGCAACCCCCGGATATATCCCTTCAAGCGCTTCTTGTACCTTCAACCGAAGCACTTCCGTGTCTTTCCCTCTTCTATACTTAAATTCCCTCATTGAGGAAGTAATCTTGGCTCTGTGTGGCATTTCAGCATTGGATCCACCATCTGTTTGAGGGTTTCCTGCTCCCTCTCCCACTTGAGATACAGATGATTCCACTAAGAAATTATAGCCATCATCCATGTACTCTGAGGAATTGATAATGCCATACACCCGTTGCTCTATCTCCTTTGTAATTTGATTGGTTTTTTCAATCGCTGTACCCTGTGGGTACTCGATATATACGATAATCTGATTTGGAATATTATCAGGGAAAAACTCGACCTTAGTTCGGCCTGCACCTAGTGATATTCCAAAAAACACAAATGCAGCAAATAGCATAAGAGTGGTAATTCCTGAATACCAATAGACATTATTTCCTCTAACTGCATGCTTCAATCTTCTCTCATACCAATCCTCAAAACGTACCAAGACCTTTCTTTGAAAGTTGTTTGCAGCTTTTTTGATGATGTACTTATAGAGCCAAAACATAACGGCTGTTAGAATAAGGACAGAACCTAATGCTCGAACTGGCCCTCCTACGAAGAATATGAAAAGACCAAAACCGGCAAGTATTAGTGATGTTCGGATCAACTGTTTTCTGGTAAGTTCCTTGTCCCCTACCTCCATAAATCGTGATACCAACATAGAGTTCATGAAAATCGCAACAAACAGCGATGATCCTAATACTACCGAAAGTGTTATTGGGAAGTAAATCATGAACTGACCAAATATACCCGGCCATAGCCCTAATGGAACAAAGGCCGCCACAGTGGTAACTGTAGAAATGATGATAGGATAAGCAATTTCACCAATGCCTTTCTTAGCTGCCTGAATTCTGGTCAGGCCCTCCGTCTCCATCAATCGATACACATTCTCAACCACCACAATTCCATTATCCACGAGCATCCCTAGGCCCATGATCATGCCAAATAAGATCATGGTGTTAAGTGTGTAGCCCAGTGTATTTAAAATCGCAAATGACATAAACATAGACATAGGTATCGCAAACCCTACGAATAATGCATTCCTGAATCCAAGAAAAAACATAAGTACAGTAACTACGAGCAGGATACCAAAAATGATGTTATTAACCAGATCACTTACCTGGTTCAAGGTTCGTTCTGATGAATCGTTTGAAATAGTAATTTCAATGTCACGTGGGAACACGTTTTCCTGTGCATACTTAATGATCTCTTTAGTTTGGTTCACCGCATTGATCATATTTTTTCCTGCACGCTTTTTAACGTCCAGCATCACTACACTCTGTCCAAAGGATCTGGCAAAAGTGGTTTTATCCTCCTCTTCGAATGACACTTTAGCTACATCTTTGAGATAAACTGGCGCATTATTCTCAGACTTCACGACGAAATTCTCAAGCTGAGATGGCTCCTCCACCTCTCCCAGGATTCGAATCGTTCTTCTCTGCCCACTATTTTTAATGTTTCCGGCAGACATAGTCATGTTACCATTATTAATGGCCTGGATTACATCACTGAAGCTTACCTTAGCAGCCATCATTTTGTAGACATCTACCGCAACTTCCACTTCTTTTTCCTGTGCCCCTCGAATATCTACTCCCTTAATTTCAGGAAGGTCCTCTATTTCATCTTCCAGGTATTCGCCAAATTCCTTCAATTTTTCTACTGGATAATCCCCTGTGATATTGATGTTCATTATCGGGAATTCCTCAGATAAATTCAGGTCGAAAACATTTGGCTCAACTTTAGCTCCATTGAACAAAGGCCAGTCTTCTCCTGCTTTTTTTCCATCTACCTTATCTTTTACCTTCTGCTTAGCCGCTTCAACTGTAATATCCTCATCAAATTCTACCGTAATAATTGAATAGTCTTCCTGAGAGGTTGATATCACCTCAACCACGTTGCTTACATTTTTTAGCTCATCTTCTAGCGGGTCTGTAACTAACCTTTCAATATCCTCTGCTGTATTTCCCGGAAATGCTGTACTGATGTAGATCTTAGTTTCCTTAATTTCAGGAAAATCTTCCCGGGGCATTGCCATATATGAGTTAAATCCAAGAATCAGGAAGATCGCAATCATAACATAGATCACAGATGGGTTATCAATAGCCCATGACGATAATCTAAATTCTTTATCTACTTTTTTCTTATTGCTATCCGCCATTTTTTAGTCTTTTAAGATCTTAACTTGCTGACCATCCTTCACACTTCTAGCTCCTTCAAGGATAATATTTTCTTTCGCGCTAACACCAGATAAAATTTCCACTTTTCCATTTTGTGTTTTACCTGTGGTAATAATAGCACGCATTGCGGTGGCTGTTCTATCCTCTTTCACGTCTCGTACGACATACACATACTGGTCTCCATCCGCATTTTCTGATATGACACCCTGAGGGATAAGAATCGCGTCTTCATTCGTGTAGTCGTTGATCTTAACCTTCGCCGTAAGATTCGGCTTTATCATTCCATCTTTATTTGGAACCGAAATTTTCGCATTAAATGAACGGTTGTTTGGATTAATGTGGTTGCCAGTCTCTCGAACCTTTGTTTCAACAGATGTATTTAGTACCGGGAAAAATACTTTTACTTCTTTTCCAGTCGTCACACTTGTGATATAAGATTCAGGCACCAATACCTCCAGATACATATTCGATAGATTAATGATTCGAAAAATCTCTGAACCTGGTCCCGGGCTCACCACTGTCCCCTCATCCTTAATGACATCATCGATAATCCCGGAAAAGGGTGCTTTTATATAAAACTTGTCAAGCTGACTTTGCATCTGATCTACTGCATTCTTTTGCGCTTCATAATTGGTTTTTGATTGCAAGTATTGAATTTCACTACCAATTTTTTGATTCCAAAGTCGTTCTTGACGTTCAAATGTTGTCTTTGCCAACTCCAGCTGAGTCTTCATTTGAATCAGTTGGCTTTCCAAGCCACCATTGTCTATTATACCTAATAATTGCCCCTTTTTCACCTTCTGTCCTTCATCCACATAAACTTTTAAAAGTGTTCCTGGTGCCTCCGGGTAAATGAGAACGTTTTGTTTAGTGGTAACATCTCCCTGCAGCTCTACATAATGAAGAAACTTTTCTTTCTTCGTTTGGAATGTAGTAACAAGAGGAAGGTTTGAGTTTTCCGTATTGGCTGCTATTGCAGAATCCAGAAGAGCTATTTGATCTTCCAGATCATTATACTGAGCAGCAAGCTCCTTTTTCTTTGCCCGAATATTTTCCATGTTTCCTTCGGTCAAAATGGTTTCAACAGAAGATTCATTTCCACCACACCCTACAACTATTGATAGCGTGATGATTAAGGTTAGTAATTGATTGATCTTACGCATGATCTTATTTATTGTAAAGGGTTCCTAGTGCTTTTTTTAGTTCGATTTGTGAGGTTATCGCTTGATATAGCGAATTCAAATAGTTTGTCTGAGCTTCTTTAAGCGAAGCATCAGCATTGATTACTTCAATATTTGATCCCACTCCCTCCTGATATTTAATTTTTGAAATATCGTAGACTTCCTGAGCAAGCTCCATGTTTTGCTTTTGTACTTCTAATGTTTCTAATTGACTGCTTAAGCTAATCTGAGATTGTTCAATTTCCAGGTCAATACTTTTCTTGACAAATGACATTTGGTTTTCTATCTGCTTGACCTGTAGCCTGTTTTGTTGAATCTTATTGCTCTTTAGGAAACCATCGAATATTGGAATGGAAGCTGTCACACCAACAACACCATTATCCAACCACCTTCTTGATACAAATAGATCACTACTGCTGGAAGCGGCTGTGTTCCAACCATAGCCTAGTCTCGCATAAAGCTTTGGTAAATACTGGACTTTATTATTCTTCATATCCAAGTATGCCAAGCTGCGATTGGTTTCAAGCTGAGAGAATTCAATTCGTTGATTGTAATTAAATGCCTCCGTTGGCACTAATGGAACTTCAACGTTTACTTCTTCAAGCGTTTCAGATAAATTAATTGGCTGATTTAAATCCATACCCATCTGAAACTTTAACAGTTTACGACTGATGTCTTTGAGTTCTTTAGACCTGCTATATTCTACCTTAAGATTATTGTAGTTCACCCGTATTCGGTCTACATCCAGCTTTTCCGCAAAGCCAGCCTGATACATTTGATCAGTTTCTCTCAATAAGGTATCCAACCGGGAGATGTTTCTCTCTAATAGTGAGAGTTGTTCCTCCGCAATTAGCGCATTGTAATATGCTTTGCTTACGGATTCAGCAATGTCGATTTGAGATTTAATATGTTCCTTGGTAGAGAGTTCTTTATACGTTCTTGCCGCCTGGAGGCCGACAAAATAAGAACCATCAAACAGCAATTGATCCACTGACAAACCAATGTTTCCATCATAGTTTTGAACAAAAGAAACTTCTTGCTCAGTACCTGCTGGAACCGATGGATCGAACGTGCTAATATCAATCAGACTTCTTTGCGGTTCAAAATTGTAATTCAAACCAGCATTAACATTTGCTTGTGGTAAACCCATGGAAATGGTCTTCCTAACCTCAGCATCAGCAATCTCTTTGTCAAGCTGCTTGATCTTTAGTTGCTCATTATTACCCAACGCAAAGTTGATGCAATCTTGCAGGGTAAGGTCCAATTTATCCTGCGCCTGCACTCCCACCGAAGTGCCAACAATTATTAATAGTGTTAATATGCCTCTCATAAAATTATTAGAGTATGTGATTGGTAGATTCTAGATTTATATATTCTTCGTATTTCTTGCGGCCTTTATCGGTCAGTAATCCATGAATAAAGTGATCAAGGATTTGAAGCTGAACGGTTGGGAAATCAAATTCTTCACGAGGAAAGATCTTCGTATTGAAAACCAACTGAACACCTTCAACACGTAGAATCGATAGCACTTTAGCATCCAAGTCTTCTCTAAAGTAGCCCTCCTCTTTACCTCGTTCAATGTTTCGTTCAATATGTCCTCGGATAGTAGAATGCTTGAATTCTTGGTATTTATCCCAAGCTTTTCCATGGTACTTCTGCATATCATATAGTAGCGATGGATTCATTCTGAATACATGCTTTCTTAAACATTGTGACACCAACAATATTTCATGAATGGAATCATTTGATTGTCCGTAGATTTCTTCAAACTCCTTTGTTTCTTTCTCAAAATGGCTCAAAGCAACCTCAGAAACCAACCCGTCTTTATTATCGAAATATTGGTACAGCGTTTTTTTAGACATTGAAGCTTCTCGAGCTACATCATCCATCGTCACACTCCTGATCCCATACTGGATAAACAGTTCCTCTGCACTATTCAATATCTTTTCTTTTGCTTCCAAATCTTCTGTTACGCTTTACTACAATGTTAAAAACCAAGGAAACTTTAAGCTTGCTAAAAGTTTCCATCGTGCAAATCAACGCACAGAATATTTAATTGTTCGTTTTTTACGAGATTTTTTTTACCAAGTCGATTATTTGACCGATTTTTCAATCGAATGACGTGTATACAAAAGGATAGTGGACAGCTAAATTATTTTAAATATGGCGGTGGAGATAACATATTATTGGCATTTCATGGTTTTGGTCAGAATAATGAGGTTTTTAAAGATTGGGTAAAAAATGTTGGTCATAAGTACACCATATATTCATTTGACCTTTTTTATCACGGTATCAGTCAAAGAAAAAATGAAAAACTTTCGAAGGATGAATGGAAGAGTTATTTAGAGTCATTTTTAGAACAAGAGAAGGTCAATTCGTTTTCAATCCTTGGTTTCAGTCTTGGAGGCAGGTTTGCAATAGCCTCAGCACTTGCGCTTCCTGAACGAACGAAAGAAATAACGCTAATCGCACCAGATGGTGTTTTTCTTACCATTTGGTTTAAGCTAGCAACAAACCCAAGCATCAAATGGATATTTAAATACGTGATGCTACAACCAAATTTGCTGGAAAAACTGATGGTTTTTAATGATAAGTATCGCATTGTGAGTCCGTATCTCGGTGACTTTGTGCGTAAAGAACTGGGAGGTCATGCCAATCGAAAGCGTGTGTACATTTCTTGGAACAATTTTAAGTCTCTGGGCTATTCTAAAAAACAATTATCCAAACTATTTCAAGAGCAGACATTTGAAAGAAGAATCATTCTTGGAAGCAGAGATCATATTATCAAACCAGAAAAAATTCTACCTATCATCCAAACTATGGGTGCATTCAAAGTAGTAGTATTACCTCTAAAACATCATCAGCTCATTAAGCCAGAAGTAGCTAAATTGATTCTAAATCCATCTCCAAAATGAAAAAGACTCTGATCATTCTTTGCTGTATCCTGACATTCCTAACCTATGCTCAGCCAACTAAAGAACAAATTCAACAAGTTGAAGAAGCAAAAAAGGAAGTAAAGCGAATGAAAGGGCAACCCTTTCCGGAATTTAATCTCGCCACTCTGGAAGGTACTACTTACACCAAAGAAGATCTGAAAGGAAAAATACTTTTGGTCAACTTCTGGTTTTCCAGGTGCACCCCATGTATTAAAGAAATGCCTGAAATGAATGAAATGGTCCAATCCTTTGCAGCGGAGGGTATTGTATTTCTAGCTCCCACTTTTGATGACCATTTTACGGTTAAAAAATTTCTTCAGAAGCGTGAATTTGAATACCAAATAGTCCCAGATGTAAAAGATTTCTGTCTTGAAATGAATGTTAGATCATACCCTACCCACTTCGTAGTAAATCGCGAGGGCATTATTGAAAAAGTGGTTATTGGCTATTCTTCTATGACAGTAGGTGCTCTTCGAAAATCTATCTGGAAATTGTTGAAATCCGAGTAAGGTCAAAGCTGATAAAAGGTTAATTTTGCGGACTTCAAAACGAGGTTCCTTTCATGATTCAATTCTTCCAAAATTCTGAAGACGCTATTATTGCCGTCGGCATTTCAGCTAAGCTTTCTCCTGAGGAAATTGTAAAGCTAGAGTGGCTTTTCTCCAAAGCTAAAGCGGTAAACACTGATCAAATTATCGGCAAATTCATTGGTCCTCGAAAAGAGATGATCTCTCCGTGGAGCACTAATGCTACAGACATTGCGCACAATGCAGGTATTCACTCGATTCACAGAATAGAAACTTACGTATCAGAATCCTCAGCCGGTGCTTTTGACCCAATGCTTCAACAAGTTTATGAAGGATTGAATCAGAACATCTTCACACTTGACCGCTCTCCTGAACCGATCAGACATATTGAAGATATAGCCGCATATAATGAACAGGAAGGTCTGGCACTTAGCTCAGAGGAGATTGATTACCTGGAAGGAGTAGCAAAAGAAATTGAAAGACCGCTGACAGACTCTGAGGTATTTGGATTCTCCCAAATAAACTCCGAACACTGCAGACATAAAATATTCAATGGCACGTTCATTATTGATGGTAATGAACAAGAACTGTCACTATTTCAATGGATAAAGAAAACTTCCAAAGAAAATCCTAATTACCTGGTCTCAGCTTACAAGGATAACGTCGCTTTTATTCAGGGGCCGAAAGTGGAACAATTCGCACCAACTAGTCAAGATAAACCGGATTGGTTTGACACGAGAGAGTTTGAATCTGTCATATCACTAAAAGCAGAAACACATAATTTTCCTACCACCGTAGAGCCATTCAATGGGGCGGCAACCGGTTCAGGAGGTGAGATCAGAGATCGAATGGCTGGGGGACAAGGAAGTATTCCTTTAGCTGGAACGGCCGTTTACATGACCTCCTATTCAAGACTTGAGGATGCGAGAGCCTGGGAAAAGCCAGAAAGAAAGTGGCTCTATCAGACACCTCAGGAAATTTTAACTAAAGCCTCAAATGGTGCAAGCGACTATGGAAATAAGTTTGGCCAACCGCTTATTTGTGGCAGTGTACTAACATTCGAGCATGAAGAAGAAGGAAAAAAGTTTGGCTATGACAAAGTAATCATGCAGGCTGGAGGAGTTGGGTACGGAAAGAAGAAAGAGGCACAGAAAAAGCCGGTAAACGCTGGTGAAAAGATCATTGTGATGGGCGGTGACAATTATCGAATTGGCATGGGTGGTGGAGCTGTGTCGTCTGTCGATACCGGTGCTTTTAACCAAGCACTCGAATTAAACGCAGTGCAACGTTCCAATCCAGAAATGCAAAAACGCGTCGCTAATGCGGTTCGTTCTATGGTGGAATTAGATGACAATACCATTACATCCATTCATGACCATGGTGCTGGCGGTCATTTAAACTGTCTTTCAGAACTTGTAGAAGAGACAGGTGGAGTTATTGATCTTAAGAAATTGCCTGTTGGTGACGAAACGCTCTCAGCCAAAGAAGTACTTGGCAATGAATCGCAGGAACGCATGGGTTTGGTGATGAAGGGTGAGAATGCAGCCTATTTAAAAAGGGTTTCTGAAAGAGAAAGAGCTCCCTACTATGAGGTAGGTGAAGCAGGTGATAACAATGAGTTGAAGTTTGTGAACAATGGAGAAGCTTCTCCTTTTGATTTGAAGCTACATCACTTATTCGGCTCCTCTCCAAGAACGATCCTTGAGGACCAGACACAAAAATCTAATTTCGAAGAGGTTAGTTATTCTGAAAATAAAATCGATGAGTATCTGGAAGCCGTACTGCAATTGGAAGCCGTAGCTTGTAAAGACTGGCTTACCAACAAGGTAGACAGATGTGTGACCGGAAGGGTTGCTACCCAGCAAACATGTGGTGAACTCCAGCTTCCTTTGAATAACGTAGCAGTAATGGCCCTTGACTTTAAGTCAAACAAAGGCATTGCAACATCTATTGGTCATTCCCCTGTTCCTGGACTTATTAATGCAGGGTCCGGATCCAGACTTTCCATCACAGAGGCTTTGGCAAATCTAGTATGGGCACCACTAACTTATGGTTTGAAAGGTGTTTCTCTAAGTGCTAACTGGATGTGGCCGGCTAAAAATGATGGAGAAAATGCACGATTGTATGAAGGTGTAAAAGCAATTAGCGATTTTGCTTGCGAGCTTGGCATCAATGTGCCTACTGGTAAGGATTCAATGTCAATGACACAAAAATATCCGGATGGGGAGAAAGTCTATGCCCCCGGAACAGTCATAATCAGTTCTGTTGGAGAAGTGTCAGATATTAACAAAACGGTCAGCCCTGTCATTGATTACAATCAAAAAGATTCCAAAATTCTATACGTTGATTTCTCTGGAGGATCATTTGAACTGGGTGGCTCATCATTTGCGCAAACCCAATCAAAACTAGGAGTAAAAACTCCAGAGGCTAAGTCAGAAATTGTGGCTCTGGCATTCAATACCGTTCAGGAATTGATCAATCAAGGGCTTGTGATTGCCGGTCACGATGTGTCCGCAGGTGGATTGATCACAGCATTGCTTGAGATGAACTTCTCAAATACCAAAGGAGGTTTGAAAGTAGATCTTTCCTCGTTAGAGGAGATGGACACTGTTAAGGTATTGTTCTCTGAAAAACCGGGGTTACTTCTTCAAATTAAGGATCAAAGTGCTATTGATCTTTTAACAAAGTCAGATGTGGACTTTTGTCACATAGGTGAAGTGATTACTGTACGAAAAGTTGAAGTGACAAACGGCTCATTTACTCACACCTTTGACATTGAAAAATCCAGAAAAGACTGGTTTAAAACATCCACCCTTTTAGACCTTAAGCAAACCACACCTGAAGTTTCAAAACAACGTACCAAAAATAGATTTGCACAACCACTCTCCTATTCATTCCCAAATCGATTCGACGGTAAAGCATCTTCTTATAATTTAGATTTCAATCGAAAAGAGAAATCGGGAATAAAAGCCGCTATTATACGTGAACAGGGCGTAAATAGTGATAGAGAGATGGCCTATGCACTTTGGTTGGCTGGATTTGATGTGAAAGATGTACACATGACCGACCTGATCACGGGGCGAGAAGATCTGAGTGAAGTAAACGTGATTGTGTTTGTTGGAGGGTTCTCTAACTCAGACGTTCTGGGGTCTGCAAAAGGCTGGGCAGGATCTTTCTTGTTCAATGAAAAAGCAAAAGCTGCTCTGGATGCATTTTATGCTCGGGAAGATACACTGAGTCTGGGTGTTTGTAATGGGTGTCAGTTAATGATGGAATTAGGACTGATCTACCCTGAAATGGGCGACAACCATCCAAAGATGCATCATAACAGTTCGGAAAAATTTGAGTGCGGGTTTGTGAGTGTGGACGTTAAAGATACTAACTCCATCATGCTCCAATCAATGATAGGTTCAAAGCTTGGTATTTGGCTAGCACATGGAGAAGGTCGATTCATTCTTGAAAATGAGGAGTCATTTAAAATTCCTGTTAAATACTCTTCTTCTGAATTTCCGGGTAACTCAAATGGCAGCTCATTCAACACAGCAGCATTATGCTCTAATGATGGAAGACACCTGGCAATTATGCCTCACTTAGAAAGATCTTTATTTGCATGGAACTGGCCTTACAAAGCTGGATTAGCGGATGCGGAAGTCTCACCCTGGATGGAGCCTTTTGCCAATGCGTTTGAATGGGTAAAATCAATAGTTAACTAAATACCCTTCTCAGCTAAAGCGAATGTTTATGTACTGATTCTTACTGTTTAGAAAAAGTATTATTTCTAAACCAATTTATTGCCTTTTCCTCATTCCCTATTCCACTCACCTTATTACCACAATCTATGTCAATCGAGGCAAGCGCTTTAGTAATAGATCTCTTGGTAAAGAGAAATTCATGGAGCGTTTTGGTACTATCGGCAATATAATAATCTTCATCATCGAACATGAAGGAAGATTCGTGCTTTACCAATGAAACCGATTCAGTTACTGTGCTCTTTTTGAGATGATACTTTAAAACTGTAAACAGATCGTGCTGAAAGAGCACTTGCATGAACTGTTCGTGTCCTAACTCTGCAGGAGTGTATTCCAACTTTACCTTTGAAGCGTTATCATTTGCCTCAAGGTATTTTTTCAGTGAATTTAACTGGCCCCTAAATCCGGTATTTAATTCAATAGTGACTTGAGATGGATTGCTATCTACTATGGTAACTTGTTTAATGTTGAGCTTTTTCCACTCCTCAAATTCAGTAAGATATTCAAGTACATTTTGAGGGGTATCGTTTATTATAGCCAATACTATGGTGCGAAAAGGAACAGCATAGCCCTTGCGAAATTTTAACATCAACTCCTTTTGAAATATGTCAAACCCTTTAATGGAAAAATTAGAAACACGATAGACATTATTTTCAAAAAGAAGATAAAGGCTATTACTAAATACATTAAAATTCATTTTTAAATCTGAATACTGAATGTTCTCGCTGGTTGTAATATTACCTTCAAACCAAGTAAGTCTACTCTTATCAATTTCATAGTTAAGAAATTGGTTTATTCTACCAGCTACTTCTAAAGAATCTACTTTAATGGCTTTTCTTGAGATAAATTGATCAAAACTTGAACTACTTGAAGATTGAGCAAAGTTTATATGAGCTGACAGCAAACTAATTATTACAAGTACATATGATCTTCCCATTTTGAGCAATTCCTTCATATTCAACTAATACGTAGTAAATAATATTATAGATCTGAAAACAATCAGGCTGTTGCAAGTTGAGGCAAAATCCAATGCATCAGAAAATAGGAATGCATGGTCATTAAATGCGTATTGATTCCGAATGCCAATCTTGATAGATAAGCCCTTTGTTATCTTTGAAAGTCCGTCTATGAGACTGTCCTCTAAATAGCTTTAAATAATTGTCCATAATTACTTAAAATCGAATGGTGAGTCTTTTGATTTTATAATTAATCCTCTACTTTTGCCGTCCGTTAAAACGGAAGTGAGGGATCAACACTTTAAAAAGCATTCCGGTATTGGCCTATGGTGTTCCCGATAGCTATCGGGAGGCAACACGTTTAAACGCGCTGAGTGGGGTGGATAAAAAACAGGTGCATGGTTGGCACTTTAAAAACAACCAAACATATTGGCCTATGGTGTAACTGGCAACACGTCTGGTTTTGGTCCAGAAGAGTCTAGGTTCGAGCCCTAGTAGGCCAACTAGTTCCAATGGGAACAACAAACCAAATCCCGCTAACTAAGGCGGGATTTATTTTAGCTAAAGATGTCATCAGTAAAGATATTCTCCGGTTCTGCTCATCCGAAATTAGCAAATGCCATTGCTGATAATTATGGCAAGCCTCTGGGTAAGTGCGAAAAGCAAACCTTTAGTGATGGTGAAATGGGCGTTTTCTTTACAGAATCTGTTAGAGGTTCAGACGTATTCATTATCCAGCCGACCGTACCTCCAGCCGACAACATCTGGGAATTACTTTTATTGATTGATGCAGCTCGAAGAGCAAGTGCAAAGTATGTAACTGTGGTAGTTCCTTATTTTGGCTATGCCCGTCAGGACAGAAAAGACAAGCCCAGAGTTTCAATAGCAGCCAAACTTGCAGCGAATGTGATTACCTCTGCTGGTGCTGATAGAATCATGACATGTGATTTGCATGCAGGTCAAATTCAAGGATTCTTTGACATCCCAGTTGATCATCTGGATGCTTCTGCAATATTCTATCCTTATATTAAGAATCTGAATCTCGAAAATATGATCATAGCATCTCCTGATGTTGGCGGAACTGCTCGCGCTCGTTCATATGCTAAACTTTTTGAGGTGGATATGGTGATCTGTGACAAGCATAGAAAAAGAGCCAATGAAGTAGCATCTATGCAGGTGATTGGTGATGTTGAAGGAAAAGACGTTGTGCTGGTGGACGACATGGTTGATACTGCAGGCACGATTAGCAAAGCAGGTACACTGTTAAAAGAAAAGGGTGCTAATTCTGTAAGAGCATTTGCAACTCATGGTGTGCTCTCGGGAAACGCTTATAAAAACATTGAAGAGTCTGCTTTAGAGGAGTTGATCATCACAGATACAATTCCACAGCAGCAGGAGTCTTCCAAAATCAAAGTACTGACCGTGGCAGATCTTTTTGCGAAAGCCATTCGCAAGATCCACGATCATGAATCAATTAGTTCATTATTCATTAAATAACATATTTAAATCAAATTCAATTATGAAAACTGTTGAGATTATAGGGTATAAAAGAGCAAATCTCGGCAAGACTGAAGCGAAGCGCTTAAGAGAAGAAGGAATGGTACCATGCGTAGTATACGGTGGTGACCATCAAATTCATTTCTACGCTCCGATGATCTTGTTTAGAGACCTGGTATACACTGACGAAGCGCACTTTGCTTTATTAACAATTGAAGGAGAACCTGAACCATTTGAAGCTATTATTCAAGATGTTCAGTTCCACCCGGTTAGTGAAATCATTATGCACGCTGACTTTTTACAACTATTCAGAGGTACACCTATCAAAATGAACATCCCTGTTCACCCGGTAGGAACTGCTCCTGGAATTCAGCAAGGTGGTAAGTTGATTAGAAAAGTGAAGTACTTACAAATCAAAGCTCTTCCTAAGAACATGCCTGAATACATCGAGGTAGACGTGTCCAAACTTGGACTTGGTAAGTCTATCAAAGTAGGCGAACTAGAGGTTGGAGAATACGAGATTCTGAACAGCCCGCTAGTAACGCTTGCAGGTATCGAAGTACCAAGAGCACTTAAAGGAAAAGACACTGAGGATGAAGAGGAAGAACTGGAAGGTGAAGAAGGAGAAGGAGCAGCTGAGGGAGCTGAAGGTGGAGATGCACCTAAGGAAGAGTCTTCAGATTCTTAAAATCAATCAGATTATTATATTTGAATCCCGACCTTTACAGTCGGGATTTTTTTTGTCTTTTAAACTATGAAATACTTAATCGTCGGATTGGGGAATATCGGTCCCGAGTATGAAATAACTCGCCACAACATAGGTTTTCTTGTTTTGGATCGGTGGGCTGATGAAGAAGGAGTGAAATTTGAAATGAATAAACTGGCCTATACGTCAGAGGTGAAATACAAAGGCCGAACACTCCACCTGATCAAGCCAACAACCTATATGAATTTGAGTGGTAAGGCAGTAAATCACTACCTACAGGAACATAAAATACCGAAAGAAAACATGCTTGTCATCACCGATGACATAGCCCTTCCTTATGGAAAAATCAGGTTAAAACCGAAAGGATCGGCCGGCGGGCACAATGGACTAAAGAATATTGAACAACTCACAGGTGGCGCCAATTACCCTCGCTTACGTTTTGGTGTTGGAGATGACTTTCACAAAGGACAACAAGTAGACTATGTTCTTAGTCCATTTTCTAAGGTGGAAATGGATGAATTGGTGTTGAATATGGATAGAGCAATTGATGCAGTTAAATCATTTTGCACCATTGGTTTGGAGCGAACGATGAATCACTTTAATTGAATTTGTAACCTCGATAGATTTCCTGAGTAGTTAGGATATGCAACTATTATGCAATTGCAACTATCCTTAATCCAATCCAACTACTCAAAATATGAAGTATTACCTCACTATCACGTTACGTAATTTCCTCCGCCACCGTGTCTCCTCACTTGTAAATCTAATTGGACTGACAACCGGACTTACCTGTGCCTTCTTTATCTACCTATGGGTACAGGATGAATTGAGTGTGAATAAATTCCATGAAAAAGACGACAGACTTTTTCGAGTAATGGAGTTTCAAACCTATTCGAATGAGATGTTCGCAACAAACTCCACTCCCGGAATACTTGCAGAGAACTTAAAGCTTGATTTCCCAGACATCAAATATGCTGCGACTACCACGTGGATAGGTAAGTCACTATTGTCTTACAATAATGATAAATACTTCAAAGAAGAAGGATTTCACGTTGGCGAGGATTATTTCAATATATTCAGCTATCCCCTACTTGCAGGCAATCCAGATGATGTGTTGAAAGATAAATCCGCTATTTGCATTTCAAGGAAACTTGCCGAGAAATTTTTCGGTGATGTCGAAGCTGCTGTTGGCAAAACACTGCGATATGAAAATGATCGGGATTTTCTGATTACCGGAGTATTTGAAAACATCCCCAAAAACTCTACCTATCGATTCGATTTTGTCTTGCCTTTTGAGGATTTCAAAGATGAAAATGACTGGGTAACAAGTTGGGGCAACAATGGCCCTCACACCTATGTAATCTTGGGGGAAGGAGCTGTACAACAATCCGTTACAGAAAAAATATCAGGATATGTGAAAAGTAAGAATGAGGACGGTGACAGCAATGTCGACTTGTTTTTGAAAAAATATTCTGAACAGTACCTCTATGGCAAATACACGAATGGTGTGCAGGATGGCGGACGAATTGAATACGTAAGGCTATTTTCAATAATCGCCATTTTTATTTTGGTTATTGCATGCATCAATTTCATGAACTTATCGACAGCTCGAGCCTCTAAAAGAGCTCATGAAGTAGGTGTAAGAAAGGCCATTGGTGCAGATCGAAAAACACTGATCAAACAATTCATTGGAGAATCGCTTTTGATCACATTCGTTTCTATGGTGTTCGCGTATTTGTTGGTGCTGCTCCTATTGCCACAATTCAATTTTATAACAGATAAAGAAATTTCTCTGGTTCTTACTCCTCAAATTCTGCTTTTCTCGGTGACCACTGTGGTCCTTACAGGTCTCATGGCCGGTAGTTACCCTGCACTCTACCTTACTCATTTCAATCCGGTTAAAGTGTTAAAAGGAGAAATCAAGAGTTCTGCCGGAGAGGTATGGGCACGAAAAGGGCTTGTCATCTTCCAGTTCACTATCACCATCATATTGATAGTTGGTGTCACTGTCATACACAAGCAAACTCAATATGCATTCACGAAGAACTTGGGTTATGAGAGAGACAATGTGGTTTTCTTTAGTCAGGAAGGAACCATTCAGGATAAACGAGAGGCATTTTTCAATGAACTCAGAAATGTACCAGGAGTAGTATCTGCTGCCGGAACCAGTCACACGCTGCTCCATCAAATGAATAATACCAGTGGATTAGACTGGCGAACGAAACAGCCGGAGGAGCGGATATTATTTGAAAATATTCGGGTGGATCATGAATTTCAAAAGACCATGGGAATGCAAGTGATTGCTGGTCGGTGGTTCGACAGACAATTTGGTTCAGATAGCACCAAAATAGTAATGAATGAAGCAGCAGTTAAGGTTATGGGCTTTACCCGTGAAGAAGCGATTGGAGAAACGATCAAACTTTGGGAGGAATACGATTTACAGATAATCGGAGTACTGAAGGATTTTCATTATCAATCAATCCATAGAGAAGTTGATCCTGCATTCTTTTGGCTGGGCAATACCTGGAATGTAGCTGTAAGGCTCGAAAAGGGTAAAGAAGTTCTTGCGATGACGGAGGTACAACAACTCTATGAAACATTCTGTCCGGGATTCATATTTGAATACGAATTTCTTGACAAAAGCTATCAGGAACTATATGAATCAGAAACAAGAATTGGAACACTCTCCTCTTACTTTGCAGGATTTGCCATTCTCATTTCCTGTCTTGGATTATTTGGCCTGGCTACTTTCACCGCAGAACGCAGACTAAAGGAAATTGGAATCAGAAAAGTACTCGGTGCGTCTGTTTCAAATATCGTAATGATGTTGTCAAAGGACTTTACACGCTTGGTAGGCATTTCAATTATCATCGCAGTACCCATCTCCTATTACTTCATGGATAAGTGGTTGGAAAGCTTCGCATATAAAATTGATCTCAGCATTTGGATATTCGTCGGTACGGCTATCATTTCACTAGTCATAGCCTGGTTGACGGTAAGTTCTCAGGCATTAAGGGCAGCACATATTAATCCTTCAAATTGCCTGAAAGATGAGTAAATATTAATCCCGAACTAATTGTTGAAACATATGCGATACCTGCTTTGTCAATGGCCCAACTGTACCATTGCCAATGGGTTTACCCTCCACCTCAACTATCGGACAAATTTCTTTTAGGGTGCTACAGATAAAAACTTCATCTGCATTTACAAATTCAGAAACGGAAATGTCTTTAACGGAAACATCAATCACTCCATCGCAAAGGTTTAAAACATTCTTACGGGTTACTCCCGGTAAAATGTTTGAAGAAGGGGTTGATAAAAGACCATCCGTTATGACAAACACATTGCTTCGGGATGCTTCACTGATCAAATCATCATGATGATAAATCACATCGATAGCTCCAGCCGCAATTCGCTTTTTATGTAGCAGGTTACTTGTCAGGTAGTTAGTGGTTTTAATGTGCGGGTATTCACGTAAATAATCGTGCAAAATGACACTTGCATATGGTGCTGGTCTGTGATTGGAAAGATCTGATTGCGTAATGAACAACAATGGATTCAGCTCCAGTTCAGATTCATTTCCGTCTCCCAGCAGTACGATTTTAAATCCTGAATCATTGAGCTTGTTCCAGTCACGTAACATATCCAAGGCCTCTCGAATCTCATCCTTGGAAATAATTTCCGAGAGTCCCATGAATTTTTGAGATTGCTCAAAACGATCCAAATGATCTTCCAAAAAATAAAATTTCTTATTTCGCATTCGAAAAAAATCGAATGCACCAAAACCTCTAAGTACGCCTAAAGTATGAATAGACAATGAAGCTTCTGCTTCATCCATGATACTCCCTTTAAAATAACAGTAGGCCATTTTAGTATAATTAAGCATTTAATTTACTCCCGATTTATCACAATTGTCTTTATTTGAAAGGTGAAAGTCATTGTCATCGGAGGTGGAGCAGCCGGCTTCTTTACTGCCATCAATATTGCTGAAAAGCACCCCAATTTTCAGGTAACAATTCTGGAGAAAACCAATAAACTCCTGCAGAAAGTAAAAGTATCAGGAGGCGGAAGGTGCAATGTGACCAATGAACGAAGTAAACCTTCTGAATTGGTCCATTTTTATCCAAGAGGTAATAAAAAACTGCACTCCGTTTTTAAACGGTTTACGACCTCAGATACGGTTACCTGGTTAAATGAACGGGGTGTGGATACAAAGGCCGAAGTGGATAAACGTATGTTTCCAACGACCGATTCCTCCCAGACGATTATTGACTGTTTCATGTCGGAAACTCAGCGATTGAATATCAACATCATTCAAAATCAATCACTTACAGCACTGCATGCGAAAAATCAGCAATGGGAAATTCACACTGCAAAGGATGTTTTTTTAGCAGACAAGGTGGTTGTGGCAACCGGCGCATCTCCGGCGACCTGGAAAGTATTGGAAAGTCTTGGATTGGAAATAACTTCATTGGTACCCTCACTTTTCACATTTAATATTACAGATGATCGATTGAATGATCTGCAGGGAATCTCTTTTAATGAGGTCCAAATTAAAATCGTGAGTACTAAACTGGAGGAGTCAGGTCCTCTTCTTATTACGCATTGGGGACTTAGTGGTCCGGCTGTGCTGAAGCTTTCTGCTCGGAGCGCTTACGAGTTGGCTGAAAGAAAATATCAATTTGAAGTACTTGTCAACTTCGTGGGAATTAAACCGGGCGAGGTAAAACAACATATTAGAAACTATCAGGAGGCCAATCCTAAACGCAAGGTCATTAACTATCCACTATTTGACCTACCGAAACGATTTTGGGAGCGAATGATTCACTATTGTGACATTAGTGAGGAGACTCCTTTTACCGAACTCTCAAAAAAACATGTCAATAAGCTGGTGGAAGAGCTATCTCAAGGGCGATACTCCGTAACTGGTAAGAGTACTTTTAAAGATGAGTTTGTTACCGCGGGTGGAGTGAAATTATCGGAAATTGACTTAGACACTTTCGAATGTAAGCGTTACCCGAACCTCTACCTTGCAGGTGAAGTACTGGATATAGACGCGCTGACTGGCGGTTTTAATTTTCAGGCCTGCTGGAGTGCAGGGTGGGTGATTTCGGAGAGTGTTTGTTAATCTTTTGGAAAGTTTCAAACTTTCCAAAAGTTGCAACTACTATATTTAGCAAATGGAGCAAGGCGTCTTCTACCATATTTACAATCATCCAAACGGGTCGGAAAATCTATTCCGTTCAGATGAAAATTATCATTTCTTTCTTCGTCAATGGGCTAAATACATTGAGCCAGTTGCGGACACATATGCATACTGTCTAATGTCCAATCACTTCCATGCCTTGATTCAAACTAAAATCTTTGCGCCTCCATTTGGGAAGTACGAGACATTTCAAAAATATGCTAGTAAGCAATTTTCCAATTTCTTCAGCAGCTACACACAGGCGTTTAATAAAATGTATGACCGAAGAGGGAGTCTGTTCATGCCAAATTTCAAAAGAAAAGAAATCAATTCTGATGCCTACTTAACGAAAAAGATACAATAGAAATACGTGATTTAATTAGGATGAGAGAGTTCCTGAAATTAAACGGATCGTATTACCTGTTTGATAGTATCAATAATAGCGGAGAGTATATCCGATTAATTAAAGAAAAGAACTTTAACGAAAAAGTGGGATTACAAGTAGGCATGCTTGCTCCTGACTTTGCTTTTAAATCAGCTTCCGGTGATACCTTAAACACTACAACGATGCATAACAAACCTTTGATAATCGCTAACACATGTGGTTGTGGAGGTGATATAGAATCTCCAAAGGCATATTTTGAGATTAGGAATACATTTCAAGAAGAAGCCTATGTACTAAGATTGGATTCATTTTCAGAAAATCCATCAGACGAATGGACAATCAATATGAAAGACGTGTATAACAAGGACGCCTATCATAAATTTCGACAGGCATACTGTTCAAGAATTTGTTATGTCATAGGACAGAACCAAAGGATTCTCGATAAACTCTTGATAACAGATTGGAAAATGGATCTTCCAAAACTCTTCAATAATTAATGAAACGATAACGAACGCCAAAATAAATATGCATGCTTTCATATCTGCAGATGAAAGTTATGTGACGTTCAATCTTGTAGGTCTCGAAAAAATTGGCGCCATGCACATACCTTTCAGATACAATTAAAGTAATTGCTCAACTCCAAAGCAGACCTTTCTTCTGACCAACATTCACATTTGATAATTTTATGCGAAATTACATGATTCAACCAGTCACCAACCATTATGAAATCACCTGTAAAATCGATCAGACCCTTTATCGGGGCTAGAGATTACATTCAATCTCGAAAATTTTATTTAGCATGGGGGTTTGAGGAAATCGTAACCTCACCTAAAATGTCATTTTTTCACCTTAATGAAACCGGATTTTACTTACAAGACCACTACGTCAAAGATTGGGTAGATAACAGCATGCTGGTCCTCGAAGTTGATGATTTAACGACCTATTGGGAAATATTAAAAGGAAAGAACCTGGATCAGAAATTCCAGGGAGTTAAGTTGGTAGAGCCTACCTCCTTTGATTGGGGCCAGGAAGGCTTCATTTTTGATCCGTCAGGCGTGTTGTGGCACGTGGCAGAGTTTGCCCGCTAGCAAATTTCGATCTCCTGCTCCTTAAAGGTGACTTTATCTCCTTTGCGGAGCTTCTTTCGGCGCTGTTTTTCTGTTTCACCATTGACAGAGATCAGTCCTTCGTCAATCAACTGCTTAGCCTCCCCTCCTGATCCGGCTACCTGCATGATTTTCAACAACTTATTTAATTCTATAAAATCGTGCCCTTCGAGTTCAAATGTTTGCATGCTGCAAAGGTAATCGTAGCGCTACAAAAATTATTTTTATGATTAATTCTTAAAAATAGAAACATATCTCTTATTCTTGCCGTACTATTAATTCTTAAAAGTAGAAAGTAATACTACTTCGTATTCGAATGTCATTTCGACTGAAAGGAGAAATCTTTAAAAAGGAATCACTAAATCATATTTGGAAGATTTCTCACAGATGCTCGAAATGATACTAAACCAAAGAAAAGCAGACAAACCATGAAAGGATACATCGGAGAATTTGAAGAGCTTGTGCTCCTCACAATCGCCAACTTGGCGAAAGATGCTTATGGAGTAGCCATACTCAATGACATTACTGAAAGAGCTAATCGAAAGTTGAGTATTGGTGCATTGCACTCCACGCTCACACGTTTGGAAGAGAAAGGATATATCTCCTCCTACCTGGGCGAACCCACTAATGAACGAGGTGGAAGACGGAAGCGCTATTTCGAGCTGACGGATAGTGCAGTGACAGAGCTAAACAATATGAAAGCGCTCAGAGATCAACTTTGGGCAGGATCTAAAGTCAATCTTTCTTTAAAATGAAACACTCTTCAAGCCCACCAAAACTGGCTGAAAAGCTGCTGAAATGGTATGCAGGAAAAGCAGACCTGGAGGATATTCAAGGAGATCTGGATGAGGTCTATGGACTAACCCTTGAACATTCAGGCAAGCTAAAAGCAGACTTCAAATACTGGGTTCAGGTACTTTCCCTACTGTTTTCTTACGGACTAAAAAGGCGGAAGTCAAAAGCCGCCTACTCTTCTTTCTATCACAAAAACTCATTTGCTATGCTAAAAAATTACTTCAAGATTGCTATTCGCAATTTCTCTAAACACAAGCTATTCACGTCGCTAAATATATTCGGTTTAGCACTTGGAATGTGTATCTGTTTACTGGCACTCTCTATCTCAGTTTCCATTTATCAATCTGATGAATTTCAGGAAAAAAAGGACCGCATTTACCAATTAAATACCTTCATTGAAACGGATGATGAAACTAAAACTTTTGGCTCCACATTTCCAGCCGTCGGAAATTTCCTGAAAGAAGAATATCCTTTCATCGAAGAGGTAGTACGATTCAATTCCGAGCTAAACCTGGAGGTCAATCATAGAGGTAACATGATGAATTTCAGTGGGTACTTCACGGATCCAAGTTTTTTCGACACATTTTCTTTTCAGCTAATAGCCGGAGATCCTAATACCGTATTATCCAAACCGTTTGATATTGTAATTACGGAAAAAGTAGCTGAGGTTCTGTTCAAGGATCAAAACCCTATTGGTAAGGTGTTGGAGACTGATCTTGGTAGCTTCAACATTACCGGTGTTATCCAGAATTTGAAACAAACTCATTTCTTTTTTCAGATGCTTACCTCCTATTCTACTTACGAGCAGATGAGAAGTGAACATCCCAACAATGACTGGGTGAACTATCGAAACAACTACGTCTATTTAATGCTACAACCTGACGTAAACAATGGTCAGCTAGCCTTAGCTTTAGAGCAGACTGCTAAAAAAGCCAGCCAATTCAACCCAACAAAAGCTATTGAAATTGAATCAATTGAGTTAACCAGCGTGGTTCCTCGGTGGAACATTAGTAATGCCATAGGTATCGGTTGGGATGAGCCTTCCTTGATTTTCTTTATGTTCGTGGGTCTCCTGGTATTGCTTCCCGCAGTGTTTAACTATACCAACTTGTCCATCGCTCAGTCATTGAAAAGAGCAAAAGAAATTGGGGTTAGAAAAGTGGTTGGTGCGGAAAAATTCCAAATCAAAGCTCAATTTATTGTGGAAACCGTCCTTCTCTCAGTTTTAGCATTGATTGGATCGCTTTTGATTCTATATCCGATGAAGGAAGAATTTCTAAGTATGATCATTGCCGCTGAAGTGTTGGATACAAGTCCGAGCTTTGCCCAAATTCTTACCTTTCTCATTTTTGCTATTTTGGTTGGCCTATTCGCAGGCATATTTCCAGCTCAGTATTTCTCAAGGCTTAATCCTATTCAAACGATGAAAGGAGAAATCATCAATGGAAAAAGTAGTGTCTCGGGATTCAAAAAGGGGCTCTTTGTATTTCAATTCTTCTTATCTCTTGTTTTTGTCATTGGTGTTCTTGCCATAGTTCGACAATACAGTTTCGTTCTCAATAAACAGCATGGATTTGAATCGGACAATGTACTGACCGTCCCTTTTGAAGGTATCGACAAACAAGTGGCTATCCATGAGTTGAGTAACCATCCAGATGTAAAAGTAATCACTACTTCCTCTGATCTTCCCGGACTATTTCTATCCAATGAAGTTAAAGCTACCTCCAACGATCAGGATACACTCGATTCCTATCAGGTATTTATTGGAGATGATTTTGTGGAAAACTTGAAAATGAATCTGGTCTGGGGTAATAGCAAAGAGCTAGCTGCATCAAACCAAAATGAGGAACTCGTATTAGTTAATGAACAATTTCTTAAGTCAACAAAGGTTTTTAACCTACAAAAAGACTCGCTTCGATTTACTCTGGAAGACGGCACAAGATGTCGAGTTGCAGGTATATTGGAAGACTTCAACTTTGAGCCGTTAAGTCAACTAATTAGCCCGATAATGTTTCGATATGCGCCCGAAAAGAGTCACTATGCCCTTCTGACTGTTAATAGTTCAAACATTAAGCGCACCATCAATGAACTGGATGCCATCTGGAATGGAATAGATCAGGAAATTAATTTCAAAGCCAGTTTTCTAGATGACGAGATCGAAGAAGCCTATTACTTCTTACGGGTACAAATTAAATTCTTCAGCGTGCTGAGTATTCTAGCGATTACCATCTCATGTTTAGGGTTGCTGGGAATGGCTTCCTACACTACCGAAAACAGAACTAAAGAGATTGCAGTAAGAAAAATCATGGGTGCTACAAACAGGAACCTGTATTACCTCTTGACCAAAGATTTCATCAAACTGATTATGATTTCAGCACTTATTGCAATTCCGGTTTCTTATGTATTTTATGATAAACTATTCCTGTATTTTCTTCTTAGATATGGATCGGGCCTGGGTGTGCTTGAGGTCCTTGCCGGCATCTTGTTTTTATTCCTTGTCGGCTTATCTTCCATCTATTGGCAGGCTTCCAAGGTGACGAAAGCCAATCCGGCTACTAAGTTGAGGTATGAGTAATAGGAAGTCATTGCGAGCAAAGCGAAGCAATCCTTTAATTCAAGAGATTGCTTCGATCCTTTCGTCACTCGCAATGACGTTAATATCTTAGTCCTATGCCCAACGCATACTTTCAATTTCAGCAGTTCAAAATAGATCAGGCAAAATCAGGGATGAAAGTAACTACGGATGCCTGTCTTTTTGGGGCTTGGGTAGCGAGTGAAATCAGTCGGCAAGATGATCCTAACCGGATTTTAGACATTGGAACGGGTACGGGACTGCTATCCTTAATGCTTGCACAGAGAACAAAGCATAGCATTATTGATGCGGTAGAAATTAACGAATTAGCATTCGAAGAAGCTCAATCAAATTTTAAACAATCTGATTGGAAAGAGCGCTTGAATGTCTACCAATCTGCCATTCAGAACTTTGTATCTGACCATAAATATGATATCATCATATCCAATCCCCCCTTCTTCGCACAAAGTCAAAAGGGACTCTCGGAAAGTAAAAACCAGGCCTTACATGCCTCTGACCTTTTAGCGGAGGAGTTGCTAATATCAATTGGCAAGTTTCTTACGGAGAATGGATCTTTCTATTTGCTGTTTCCTGAGAGGGAAATGGATCAATTTATTGAACTAGCTGAAACCGGAAAGCTGTATTTAAGAAAACTGGTAACTGTCAGAAACAAAGAAGGGCAAAACGTATTTCGGAAAATGGCTACATTCACTTTTCGAAATGAAAAGACTGCTTTTGAAGAAAAAATTATCCGAAGACCAGACGGAAAATATACGGATGGATTTTGGAGCCTATTGAAGAGCTACTATCTGGACTATAATAATCCATCTTTGTAATAATTATTTTCATGCACGTACTAATTAAACATGAAGCTCAATCTACCCAAAGAAAGACATGCGCTCACAGCCAAGGAACATAAGAAGTATCAATCCCTGACAAATCTGATAGTCGCATTGAACGAAAAAGATTTGACAGAAGAATTTATCTCTCAAGGCAATGCTGAAATAGCAGCGTTAGACAAGATCGATGATTCAAATCCAAGCTTGTCTAAAGCAATTAAGAAAACACAAACAAAAATCTATAACCGAGCAGTCAGCAAACTGAAATATGTAAGCAAAGGATACTACACTGCCTTGTGGATGTCGTTGGGAATGACAATGTTTGGAATTCCCTTTGGTACAGTGTTCGGTATTGTACTGGATAGCATGGCTTTTCTTAGTGTCGGACTGCCAATAGGCTTGGGTATTGGGCTTGCCATAGGAGCCAGTATGGATAAAAAAGCAGAATCTGAAGGAAGAGTGATCTAACCGGGCCCGAATTCATCATGCTATATACTCAATTCATCGAAACACTAACAGGCCCCTGCGGGGTTTTAGTCATTTCCTCGTCTAAATCTTAAATACAAGATGATATGACTAAACTATTCTTCTCTCTTACTCTTCTTTTTATATTCTGTTCGTGTGAAAATGCTGATGAAGAAATCGCTCTAAACATAGATCAAGATGCCATTCTATCTCAATTCTCCGGAACAATTAATCTCAAAGATCTCCCCAATTATGAAAATCAGGAGATGCCTGCTTATATAAGAAAGGATAACACATCTTCCAATCCAATCACCAACGAAGGTGCTGTACTTGGAAGAGTATTGTTCTACGATAAAAACCTTTCTGTAAATAATACGATTTCTTGTTCCAGTTGTCATCAACAAGCCCTTGCCTTTGGAGATGATGCGATAGCTTCAGATGGGGTTAATGGAACAACCGGAAGGCACTCCATGAGATTAATAAATGCACGGTTTTCACAAGAAAGCAACTTCTTCTGGGACGAAAGAGCCAATACTTTAGAAGATCAGAGTACCATGCCGATACAGGACCATGTCGAAATGGGCTACAGCGGGGAGGATGGCAATGAAGACATCAATGGGCTTTTGGAAAAGTTAGAATCAATAGACTATTACAATGAGCTTTTCGCTTTTGTGTATGGTGATGCTAATGTCACCGAAGAGCGGATGCAAAATGCGCTAGCTCAGTTTATCAGAAGTATCCAGTCTTTTGATTCAAAATATGATATCGGAAGAGCCCAGGTAAACAACGATGATTCCAACTTTCCAAATTTTAGTGAACTTGAAAATGAAGGTAAAAATTTGTTTATGGAAAGAGCTAATTTTAACAATAATGGAGTAAGGGTCAGCGGGGGGATTGGCTGTAACGTGTGCCACCGTGCTCCCGAGTTTGACATTGACCCAAACAGTGCCAACAATGGTATCATTTCCTCACTTTCATTTCCAAATGAACTTGATACAGACATAACTCGATCACCATCACTAAGGGATTTATTTAACTCAACCGGCCAATCTAACGGCCCCATGATGCATACAGGATTTACTAATGATTTAAACGAAGTTTTAGCACATTATAACAATATACCTGCTAATGGAAACGGGCTTGATAGAAGATTAAATCCACAAGGAAATCCTCAAAATCTTGCTATGACTAATTCAGAAATGGATGCGGTTATCGCTTTTATAAAAACGTTAAGCGGTTCGGATGTGTATACCAATGAAAAATGGAGTGATCCGTTCAATTAATTTCTGCAATGGAACAAATAGTGGCTAGATTCGGTTTTTACCGTTCAACATTAATATGTTCTCATTAAAAAACAACTATGCTAGGATTATTTAATAAGAGTAAAAAAATAAAACAGTTCATGGAAGATGGAGCCTCCATAATTGACGTACGATCTAAAACTGAATTTGAAGGAGGTCATTTAAGAAACTCAATTAATATCCCACTAGACAGTATACCTAAACAATTAGGAAGTTTGGATAAAAATAAACCAGTCATTACATGTTGTGCATCTGGTATTCGTAGTGGTCAAGCGAAACGGATGCTAAAAGCCAACGGCTTTAAGGTTCTGAACGGTGGCGGTTGGATGAGTCTGGAGAAATACGATGTGTAATCCCGTGCATGATTTGACCAGAGAAACTCCATAAGTAATTTGCTTACCTAAATAGATATCTTGAATTATTCTCCAGTAATTCTTGACTAAAGTAGAATTTTCGTTTTAATAGTTTCTACTTCTTTTTTTGATGTTTACTTAAACATCTATTCCCCTTGTTAGTTAGTTAGGTATTAAAAATTAAAACCATGAAAACAACTAACTATTTATTGACATTATCATTAATATTCGTATTTGCATGCGGAGGTGGGGGTTCTAAAAATGAATCTACTTCTGAAGCCTCAGAGGCAAACACAGAAGCTACTGAAGAGGCATCAGCTACTGCTAATGAAGCAATGGGTCAGGATATTGTAGCACTTGCTTCTGGCACAGAGTCACTTTCTACACTAGCGACTGCTTTAACAGCAGCTGACTTAATAACGGCTTTGAAAGCTGAGGGTCCTTACACCGTATTTGCTCCTACCAACGATGCATTCGCAGCGTTACCAGAAGGCACTCTTGAGAATTTATTAAAACCTGAGAATAAGGACCAATTGGTCAATATTCTAACGTATCATGTCGTTTCAGGTAAAGTGATGTCTACAGATCTTGTAGATGGTATGGAAGCCGAAACTTTGAATGGAGCTAAGGTTACGATCAGTTTAGCAAATGGAGCACAAGTTGAAGGTGCAAATGTCACATCAGCTGATATTGAAGCATCAAATGGTGTAGTTCATATTATCGATGCTGTACTCATCCCGGCAGACAAGTAAACACTACTAAATCCAAATAGTATTAAAAATACCCTCCGGACGGAGGGTATTTTGTTTTCTCTTTTCTCATAATTTATTAAAACCATGGTGCTCCTCTTTTACGTAGTTATCCAATATCAACGAATAATTAATGACTCAGCCTGAAGGACGAATTACCCTTGACATCAATGCGCCAGCCCCCGTATTTAAGCTTAATGACATATTTGACAGAGAAATAGATTTATCTAAATACAAAGGAAAAAAAGTATTAATTGCATTTTTTAGACATGCGGGCTGCCCTTTTTGCAATACCCGGGTCCACAACCTTCAGAAACATCACAAAGATTTAAAATCAAAAGGGCTGGAGATGATATTTTTTTTTGAGTCTAAGAAGGAGTTGCTAAAGTCCAGCAACTTTCACAGCTCTATATCTCCAATTCCATTGATTGCAGATCCAGATAAAGTCTATTATGACGCATATGGAGTTGAAAGCTCATCTTTAAAATCTGCAAAAAGCCATTTTACCTCTTTCTTTCAAAAGATATTTGAAGCAAAGAAAAAATCGTTACCTGTTCATTGGATGGCTGGAAATGAATCCATAAAAACCATCCCTGCAGAATTTCTTATGGATGAACGAGGAATCATTCGTAAAGTACATTATGCTAAAGGACTAAGAGATCGAATGTCAATAGATATTATTAAGGAGTTTGCAACCCGTTAATTCACTTTAAGCGCCTCGCTCAATTGCCAGATGGATCAGTTGGTCTAACAGGTCAGAATAATTTACGCCTTCCTGCTCCCATAATTTCGGATACATACTAATATTGGTAAAACCCGGAATCGTATTTACCTCATTTACAAGTATCTCCCCATCTTCAGTTAAAAACATATCGACTCTGGACATTCCTTCACAATCCAATGCCTTATATGCCTTTATAGCCGTTTGCTTTAGTTCAGGTAAGTGCCTTTCATCCACATTAGCTGGAATAACTATTTCGGCATGAGATGACGAGGTATATTTCTCTTCAAATGAGTAAAAATTGCCGGACCTCACTTCCCCTACTCCAGTTGCTTTTGGAGATTGATTTCCTATTACTGCACACTCTAATTCCCGCCCCTTTATACTCTCCTCAACTAAGATTTTTCGGTCATATTTTAATGCATCATTAACCGCTTTTAACCATTCTGTTCCGCTAGTTACCCGATGAACCCCTACAGAGGAGCCCATATTTGCAGGTTTTACAAAAACAACATTTCCTAACTGCTTTTTAACTTCGTCATAGGTAGGAATAGTTTCCCCTTGATGAATCAGTCTCCACTCTGCCACCTTTATCCCACTATCTCTAAGTAGTCTCTTCGTTACGTCTTTATCCATTGATGTAGCCGATGACAAAACACTTGGGCCCACAAATGGAATCTTCAACAATTTTAGCAAACCTTGAATGGTGCCATCTTCTCCGTTTGGTCCATGCAAAATAGGAAATACAACATCAAAAAGCCCCAGGCTACTTTCTTTGAGTTGAAAGGGATCCTTTTGTCCTGGAACAATTATCACTTCTTTTCCCTGATTGGTTATCTCATCAGCAATTTCACGTTCCTCAATAAGCCGCCAATCTCCTTTTTGGCTAATACCAATCAAGGTCATTCGGTATTTACCTTTATCAAGTGCCTTGAGAATATTCTTTGCAGACCTGATAGAGATCGTGTGCTCAGGAGATTGTCCTCCACATAAAATAAGTAGATTTTTCATCCGCTAGTTAAATTAAAGAAGGCACACATCATTTCAATCATAGATTTCTCTTAATTCAAAATCCTCTCCTTTACCATATTGAATGAGATCACTCATTAAGTAGCTCTCTAACGAGAATAAATCCTTTAAGCGATAGTCATTTCTACCAACTACCTCTTGAAGAAGAAATTCACTTTTCTCTCCGTAATTGATAAGACGATACTTCTTACCTACTCTCATACTTGAAAATGCAAGTCCACTCATATAAAGGCAATATTATTCAGCCAATTTTGATTTATTTTTACTTTATGCAAAAAATAATATTACTCCTACTTTCTATTTCACTGATCGGCGTATCAGGATGTAAAGACGATGATGAATCGGGTTCATTTGTGGGTGTTTGGGTTGGGGCATCCGTTACTGTGACAGATTGTAATAATCCAATAAATAATTCAACCACTACCCGTTCATGTGATGAAACTAGATGTTATCGGCTGGAACTAAATGCAGATGGAACATACAGCTTTCAGGAAGGCCTTCCCGTTCGTACCGGAACATGGACAGCTAGTGGAGGTTTGGTTTTATGTGTTGAAGAGGATGGAGAGGAGATATGCGAAACGCTTGAAACAACGGTAAATAGCACCACATTGACCATCTCCTCAACAAATGAGGCCAATGGGTGTATTACGACTCAAATATTTTCGCGTCAATTTGGTGAAGAAATCGACGACCAGTAATGGACCATCACTCCCATGAGTCTAAAATTCACGGCGAGAATAAGGTCTTTAGCAAGATCCAGGACTATTTAGGCGAATTTGTCTATGGTGGAATAGACGGTAGTGTTACCACTTTTGCTGTTGTTGCCGGATCTGCGGGTGCAAACCTGGAGAGTTCCATCATTATTATACTTGGCTTTGCAAATCTTATTGCTGATGGTTTTGCAATGTCAGTCGGCAGTTATTTGTCCACCAAGTCAGAAAAAGAAAACTACTTAAAACACAAAGCCATAGAATACTGGGAGGTAGATAACCTTCCGGAGAAAGAACGAGAAGAAATACGAGAAATCTATGCTTCTAAGGGCTTTGAGGGTGAACTTTTGGAGAAAGTTGTAGAAGTCATCACTGCCGATAAAGACCGATGGGTGGATATCATGATGAAAGAAGAACTTGAAATGGCCGAAGAAACTAAATCTCCTTTAACCATGGGGGCTATTACATTTCTTAGTTTCATCTTACTTGGCTTTATTCCCCTGCTCATCTATGTAATTGACTATTTCAGCACGGTGGAATCAAGCCTCTTTACTATCTCATCGGTATTGACCGGGCTATGTTTTATTGGAATCGGACTACTTAAAAGTGTGGTTACCGGTACTAAAAGAATTAAGAGTATTCTGGAAACGCTGCTCCTAGGTGGAGCAGCGGCTACTCTATCTTATTTTGTTGGAGATTTTTTAGAGCAAATGATCAATTGATCATTGGGAGACAAGATCTCCCATGTCATACTCGTATTCAATTTTTAGATTGCCCTCCTGATCGTACCACCTTGCGATTCCGTCAATTTTACCATTCACATAGTTTGACTCTTCCATCATAGTACCATCCGTGTAAAATTTTTGCTGTGCACCATGCAGGACGCCATTACTATAATTTTTTCTCTCGGCAATTTTTCTCCTTTTGTAAATAAGATATTCTCCGTTAAGCTGATCCAGGTAGTAAGAAGCTTTTGTTTGAACATATCCGGTGTTATCAAAAATCAGCTCAACACCTTGTTTTTTCCCTTTGTGATACGTGGTGATGGACTGAACTTTGCCATCTGAATCATAACTGGTCCATGTCCCATGATACAAGCCATCCAGCAAGTCCCCCTCTCCTACAGTCATCTCTCCTGACTTTACTAGTGCTTTTTGCAGGCCAGGTATTGCTTCATAATCTTGAATGATAGCTCCAACAGGTACTTGACTTGTCCCCGTTTCAGTTGTAATTGTGGAGTCTGAATCTCCACATGAGATGAATACTAGTGCTAAAATCCAAAAACAGTTTTTCATTTTCTCTTAAAAATTTTAGGTAAAACTTCATTTTCAATTTTATCCCTATTGTTGAAAACAACATAAAGACCACATAGAAATACAATCATTGCATAATAAAACAGTTGTCCCTTATCTCCCATTACCTCTATTCCTAATACGGTTAAATGCATACCAATGGCTCCTATCATTAAACCAACGGCTAAAAATCCACCAGCCCAGGCTGTCCGAGGAATAATCAATAGAATAGCAGCAACTAATTCCATAATTCCGACAAGCCACCTGCCCCAAGGTTCCATACCCACAGTTTTGAATATGTACATAGATTCAGGTGATCCAGTAAATTTGAAATAAAGGGTTTGTCCCATTATAATAGCAGCTGCAAAACGAGCAATCAGGTAAGCAATCTTCGTTAACATAGGTGTGATTTTTTTCAACCGAAAAATTATTAAAGAATTTGAAAAAGCTAAGGAAGTTAAATAGAATCTATTGGATATATGGTGGAATAATGGGTTTGCTTATGATCATTTTGGAAGTCATCCATTATAAAACAATGATGAGAGATGTTGAGATTGAGGTTTTTGGAGGAGTCATCGGTTTACTTTTTTTAGTGTTTGGAATTTGGCTAGGAGCTAAATTTTTTAAAAAACCTTCAATCGATAAATATGATGCAGACAAACTAGGGCTCAGTAAAAGAGAAATTGAAGTATTGGAGCTTTTGGCAAATGGATATTCAAATCAGGAAGTGGCAGACAAACTATTTGTTTCTTTGAATACTGCCAAAACACACATTTCTAACATCTACTCAAAGCTAAATGTGAAAAGACGTACACAGGCAGTGCAAAAAGCACGTTATTTGGCCCTCATAACTCCTCCGAAAGGATGAATTTGACTAAATCACCCTAAAGGATGAGGAAAAATTGACAACAGATATAGTCATTTGAAGAAAAAAACATGAAACGACTTATTTACTTCGGACTATTAGCAGGAGGAATCAACATCATTGGATGGCTGGTTTTAGATTTAATTTTTCAGGGTGACGAATTTGACTTCTCCATGGGTGAAACACTTGGCTATACAGCCATGTTAATTGCCTTATCGGCAGTTTTTTTTGGTATTAAATCCTATCGGGATAAGGAACTTCAGGGGACTATTACTTTCAAAAATGCCTTTATGAAGGGATTGATCATTGTGCTCATAGCTTCTCTGATTTATGTTGTCGGATGGGAAATATATTATCCCTCCTTTGAAGCGGATATTGGAGAAAAATATGCTAATCATTTAATGCAGGAACTTCAAAGTCAGGACTTGTCGGCATCTGAAATTGCTGCAGAACGAGCCAATATGGATGTCTGGATGGAAAAGTATCAAAATCCATTGTATCGTATACCGATCACTTTCACTGAGATCTTCCCTGTTGGATTGATTGTAACACTTATTTCCGCATTGATACTAAAGAGAAAGTAGAAATATATCTAACTTTCTTTTATGATTAAGAACTTAAGTGTTTTGATAATAGCAGCCCTCTTAATGGGCTGCTCTACGCCTTCCAATGAACAAACGAATGATAATGAAAGTCAGAAGTCTATTCCACTTGTCAAGGCAGAGGGATCATTCATTCCAGAGGATATAAGATCTAATGTAACCAGCAAGCGCAGGGGTAAATTAAAAGGACTTAAATCAGACGGAGAAGCCTGGTATAGCTTTCAAGTCGTGGCTCCATTTGAAAATCTAAAAATTGTAATTACTAATTCGCGTGGTGTTACTGACTTTATATGGCCAATTGAGGATATTATATCCAATCTAGACAGCTTAAATACTGTTCAGAACATCAAGGTTGACATGGTGTTTACCGAAGAAAATGTACTTGTATTCTTTGGCGAAAGTATAAGATTTTCATTTGAGGAGAATTTGTTGGCAGCAGATACAAGAATCGAAGTTTACACAGATGGAGAGTTTCGCGACATTCCAGGGGTCTTATATGATGTTGGGGATTAATCCGAATTTTAAAGATGGATTATAAGTAAAAAGGAGAATGTTTTAGGTTAAAAACCATTAAACTTGAATAAGGGAACAAAGACGAACCAACTATAATTAACCTATGAAGTCATCAATTAAATTAATCATCCTTCTGGCATTTTCATCATATCTAATGAGTTGCACGAGCGGATCTTCTACTTCTAATGAGAAATCGAAAGAGGAACTGGCAGAAGAAAAGACCATTCATGACCTGGAAAAGTTAATGGAGGACCTTCCGGAACCTTCGCTGGTTCCATTTACACTAAAATCCATTGGTGCTGGTTTCGATAAAGCTCATATTAATTCATTGAGTAACATTGATAACTATAGAAGCTCAAGGGATAAGATGGCCTTAAATATGGGCGTCTATGCCTCAGATATCAGCTACTTGGCAGCATATGGTCATGAAGATGATTGTATAGATTATCTAAAAGCCTCACATGAAATGGCTGAATTTCTAGGCGACTCTGCCATATATAATGAAGATGACCTTAATGAATTCAGAGGACACATTAAAGATCAAAATGAAGAAGAGATTTCCAGAATTTTAGGAAAATTATTTCTTGAGACAAGTGTTAAAATGGAAGAAGACCATCATCTTACGATGGCGGGTCTTGCATTGACCGGATCATTTGTTGAAGGTTTATATCAAGCAGTGATAACCCTCGAAACGTATCCGAATACTGCGGAAAACCAAAAATTACTTGAACCATTGGTAAAAATAGTATTGGGCGAGGAAGAAGCTTTACTAGACATCATTGAGGTGCTCAATGACCTTCCTTTTGATGATACCATTGCCGATATGATTACAGAGCTGTCAATCCTGGACAGACTTTATAAAGGCGATCTTCAGGAAATAGAAGAAAAAATGCAAAGTGATCCTGATTTCGTTTTAACAAGAGATGTGATGAGAGACATCACCCTGGAAGTTAAAAGAGTCAGACAAAGAATTACTGAATAAGCAAATTCCTTTTAATTTTTAGGTCATACTAACATATCATTCAATGATAAGCAGAACTCTCTGTTTGATAATTTCTAGTCTAGCATTAATTAACGTTTATTCTCAGGACATACTGAAAGACAAGTCGAAAAATACTGGTCTTTATGGTAATTTTAGTTCATTCCGAAAAAACAGTCCTTCCAGCCTCGGAGAAATAGAATTTATCAAAAGAAAAAATGGCTCAGTAAAATCATTATTTATTAATGGAGACTCAATCAAGAATAAGAAAATCATAAAAGATTATTGGGGATTCTGTAAAGACGATACAATCTATTTTAATGTATACGCTCCTTGGAATACCATGAATGAAGAACGAACACCGCTAAATCCTTATGCGATAATATTTCAGAAAGGCTATTATTTCATCGCCGCAGTAAATACCGTTGACTCAACTACACCAGCCGTAATAGGAGGTCTGGCTGCTGGTGCCTTAGGAGGTTTAGTTGGCGGATTAATTGCAATGGCGGAGGCGAGTGGAAAAGGTGATATTGATGACGCTGCTTCTGCACTAAATAATCCAACCAATCGCTTAATTGTAATAAATCATCAAACCGGTCAACCTAAGATTGCTAACATGATTTCCTTGCCATTTTTAATTGGGAATGATAAAGATTTACTTACTCAACTCAATCAAGAATTAGCCACTTCTAAAGTAAGGAAACACGAAGAACTGAAATTCGTTTTTCGATATTTATCTCTTTATAATGAACGAAATTCTGACTCACTCATTTTTAATGAAAAGGAATTTTGGCCTGAGGTTACCTTAGTTCGAAAAGCAAAAAAGCAGGCCTCCGAATCAATCCGAGTATATTCAGGCGATAATTATCTTGGTGAGTTGACAAATCAAACCTTCGTGAAAGAAAAGGTAGCTCCTGGGCCCGATACTAAGCTTAGATTCGAAACGATTGTAGATGGTGACACGATTCAGTCTATCCAGCAACTAAATCTCTTTCAAAAGGAAAAAAAATATTTCATAGTATCACATAACATTAAGTCGCCATCAAATATCGACATTGATGAATCGGATGCTACACGAACTAAATATGCAATTCAAGCGCTTAGAAAGTAAAAAACCTCTCGATGTAATCGAGAGGTTCTGTTTGGCTTGATAAATGAGGATTACTTATCCTCTTTTTTCTTAGCAGCTGCCTTTTTGGGTGCAGCTTTCTTTGTTTCCTTTTTCTCAGCTTTAGGCTTTGCTTCTTTTTTATCAGCAGCCTTCGGAGCAGCTTTTTTCTTAGGAGCAGCCTTTTTTACTTCCTTTTTTGGAGCATCTGCTACCTCAGCTTTTTCAGCTTTAGGGGCAGCTTCCTTCTTAGGAGCAGCAGCTTTTTCAGCCTTAGGTTCTACTTTCTCAGCCTTTGGCTCTGCTTTTTTAGACTTGGCCTTATTAGTAAATTCAGCCTTAATCTCTTCTATGTCAACGTTTTTGATAGTGGGAACCGAATTCAATCGCTTCATCGTGTTCACCCTATTCTTAGCGACATTCTTATTTTTTCTTCCTTTTCTTTCTAATCTTGTTACGGCCATTTTCTTGGTCTTCTTACGTGAAATGAGCCGCAAATTTAGGTTATTATGTAGTTTTGTCCAAAACGAAAATTGAATGTCTAAAAGTAAGCCTTCACTTCCCCGAGGCACACGCGATTTCGGTCCCGAAGTTTCTGCCAAACGTAGCTTCATCATCGATAAAATCAAGCAAAATTTTATCACGTATGGTTTTAGCCAACTGGAAACTCCGGCGATGGAAAATCTCTCTACGCTTACAGGAAAATATGGCGATGAAGGAGATCAACTACTTTTTAAAATTCTAAACTCAGGTGATTACCTAAGCAAGACAACAGAAGGTGATCTACTGGAAGGCAGTAAACACCTGACATCCAAAATTTCTGAAAAAGGATTAAGGTATGACCTCACGGTTCCATTCGCGCGCTTTGTCGTGATGAACCAAAATGAGATTTCCTTTCCTTTTAAGCGATTTCAAATACAACCTGTATGGAGAGCTGACCGACCACAGAAAGGACGCTACCGAGAGTTTTATCAATGTGACGCGGATATCGTAGGAAGTAAAGGGATCTGGAATGAAGTGGAGCTTACGATTCTGCTCAAGGATGTTTTCAATGACCTAAAACTTGATGACTACATCATCAAAGTCAACCACAGGGATATATTGTTCCTGCTTGCAGAATATGTAGGATTAAAAGAAAAGGCAGTACCATTCTGTGCAGAAATCGATAAGCTGGATAAAATTGGAACAGAAAAAGTAATCGAGAACGTACTTACTTTAGGTGGAACCAAAGAAAAGGTACAAGAGGTGATGGACCTGTTATCTATTAATGATAGATCTGTGCTCTTAGATAGAGTTAAGGAAATAGATACAGACAATGAGGGTGTGAAAGAGATGATTTCCTATTTTCAATCCCTTGATCAGTTTAAAGAAAAAAATATTAACGTAGAGTTAGACCTCTCGCTCGCACGAGGACTCTCCTACTACACGGGTATGATTTTCGAGGTAAAACCTACTTCCGTAAAAATGGGAAGTATCTGTGGTGGTGGAAGATACGACAACCTTACGGGTGTCTTCGGTCTCAAAGACATTTCGGGTGTTGGAATCTCATTTGGACTGGATCGTATCTACGATGTAATGGAAGAGCTCAACCTCTTCCCGGACAAAATCACTCAGCGTCTGGAGGTTTTAATCATCCACTTCAGTGAAGAAAACCTTCAACATGGACAGAAAGTAGTTGTCAAACTCCGTGATGCCGGCATTAAGGCCGATTTATATCCTGTATCCGATAAAATCAAGAAACAATTCAACTACGCTGATAAGATACAAACTCCGTACACACTTATTATTGGTGATGATGAAATGAAATCCGGAATGTACATGCTTAAAAACATGCACTCTGGAGATCAAAATCCAATGAAACTCAATGAAATAATCCAGCTATTTAAGGGTTAACTTTACAATACTCATTGTAAAACCAATTGATGCGTCGCTGGAAACACATTTTGATTCTACTTTTATTGCCTGCTTTATCTCATTCGCAGGTTTTTAGCAACAAGGGTAGGTTTTCAGTTGAATTCAACAAAGGCTGTAGCCCACTGACCGTTAATATTTCTGAACATGACAGCTTTGGAGACGTTACCAGGCAGTATTTCTACTTTGAGGACGCTGCTGTAACAAATAGTAAAACATTTTCCTACCAGGATCCTGGGATTTATGAAATTGTCCAGGTGGTAGGTGTTGATGGTATTGAGGATAAAACAGACACCTTACGAATCGAGGTGGTAGCCTCACCAAGGCCTCTGGTTACCATTGAAAAGTGTAGCGGTAATGAGATATCAGTCACCTCAACGGATAATTATTACGATAGTGTAAGGGTCTATTTCACAGTAATCGATTCAGCAACCTTACTGCCAGGTCAAACGGCAACATTTACATTTACATCTTCTTCTAACCAGATTCTTGAACTAAAAGGGCTTTTTGATTTTGCCGATGAGGTCTGTACTTCCTTTTTCCAGGAAATCATACCGTCTGCTACCTTGGAAGCCCCAACCATTACCAGTGCATCTATAAAAGAATCCTGCGAGGATGTATTCACTCTTTACATGCAACTTGATACTATTGATACGCTGGTTAATTACAGAATCAATCTCTTACAAAGTGCGAATAGCATATCAATATTTGATGGGTTCCTTACAGGGCCCTCCTTCTCACTTTCTAACATTCCTTTCAATAGAGATAATTTTTGTGTTCAAGTAGACGCATTTGATCCCTGCAACAATTCCAGTAATATCGGAGATGAGTTTTGCGCTGAATCCAATGACTTGTCACTTTCTCCTTTTGAAACTTTATATTCCACATATACTTCCTCGGGTATTTATATCAATCTGGATCAGGTAGAATCTGGTGAATTCGCTGTATTCAGGAAACTCGAAGATGAAGCGTTTGAATCCAGACCGCTTCAGGTTGCTTCGTTTACAGATCCAATTGGCTCCCAAGGGCGCAAATATTTTTACAAAATTGATTACATGGATAGTTGTGGACAAGTGCTCTTTTCAGCAGAAACCAATCCACCACTTGTCGATGCTACCAAGGAGTCGACCAATAAATATACGATCCTTTTCACCGCACCAACTAACTCATTAACAAGCTCTCCAATAAATGAAATTCAATCAGGAAACGACTTTTCGCAGACTGTTAATGAAATATCTCAAAGCGAATTTTCCATCCAATTAGATTCAAAAGACGGGAGTCCACGACAATTTATTACTGCAACAGCCACCTACTCGGATGGCACAACACTCAAATCAAACGCTGTAACTGTACGTCACGAACTTGTCATTTATGTTCCAACGGCTTTTACTCCAAACGGAGACGGACTAAACGATACATTGGAATTATTTGGATTACCTACTGAAACAGCAACCATTAACATATACACTCGCTGGGGGCAATTAATCTATGATTCAGATCAACCAAACCCTGGATGGGACGGGATGATTAATGGAGCTAAAGCACCAGAAGGAACTTATTTATACGAAATTGTATTTGAAACAGCAAATGGAGAAAAAAGAATGCAAAAAGGTACTTTTGCATTGATAAATAAATAAGAAGGATATGTTCGATATGATGAAAATGATGGGCAAGGTGAAGGAGATGCAATCCAAAATGAAGGAGGCCCAGGATCAGCTTAAAGATATTATTGTCGAAGGTGAATCAGGGGGTGGACTAGTCAAAGCTACTGCAAACGGAAATAAGGAATTGGTAGGCTTAGAGATTGATGATTCGTTGGTAAACGGAACGGATAAGCAAATGATGAGAGACCTCATTATTGCTGCTGTAAATAAAGCCGTTACGGAAGCAGATCAGAAGTCTAAAGAGCATATAAAGAAATCCACTGAAGGCTTGATGCCGAATATCCCGGGAATGGATTTATCCGGCATGATGTAAATGGCGAAAACTGCGGTTGTTATACTGAATTATAATGGGAAAGGCTATCTCGAAAAGTTTCTCCCAAGTGTGATAAATCATTCTGCCGTAGCAGAAATTATAATCGCCGACAATGCTTCAACAGACGACTCATTATCTTTTCTTTCCACACAGTATCCCGATATACGTCAGATAGTATTAAAGAAAAATCTGGGATATGCGGGTGGGTACAATGTGGCCTTAAAGCAAATCGATTCTGACTTCTTTGTTCTTTTAAATTCTGACGTAGAGGTTACATCCGGTTGGCTTGATCCAATGGAATCATTCTTAAATGCCAATTCATCATATGCTGCTTGTCAGCCAAAAATTAAGGACTTTACTCATCAATCACTTTTTGAATATGCAGGTGCCTGTGGTGGCTACATCGATTCCCTGGGCTACCCGTACTGCAGAGGCCGGATTTTCGATGAATTGGAAATTGATTCCGGACAATACAATAACCCTGAAGATATTTTTTGGGCATCTGGTGCCTGTTTGATGATACGAAAAACTGCTTTTGAAAAGGTTGGAGGGTTTGATGCTGATTTCTTCGCTCACATGGAAGAAATCGATCTTTGCTGGAGACTTCACAGCATTGGCTTAAAAGTAAAATCAATACCCTCTTCTGTTGTTTATCATGTGGGCGGAGGTACGCTGAATAAATCAAGTACATTCAAGACTTATCTAAACTTTAGAAACGGGTTATTTCTTTTAATCAAAAATCTCCCTTTAGGTAAATTGATCTACAAACTTCCTATTAGGGTAGCTCTGGACTGGGTAGCCGTGCTGAAGTTTATCTTGGAAGGAAAAGTCAAACATGGATTGGCTGTCCTAAAAGCTCATTTATCGGCTTTTTTACGTATGCCCAGAATGTATGGTAAACGAAGAAAACTTTACAATCCTCCAGATTCCAGGAGTATTATTTTGTCTTTCTTTTTGCGTAATAAGAGAAAGTTTTCAGATCTCTAGTAATACCAGAGCGTATTATTTCTTCTTCTCAGATGTTTCCGAAAATTCATGATGAATGCCAGTCCTAGGTAGATAATGACGGGCGATCCAAAGGTCAGGAAAGATGTGTAAATGAAGAACAATCGAATACTTGAGGTAGGTATTCGAAACTTCTCTCCTAGTCGAGTGCAAACGCCAAACGCATATTTTTCTAAATAGTCTTGCATTTTCTTCTGTTAATACGGCAAAGATAAACAATACATCTTTTAGATAGTTTATGCTTTAGTGCTTGAAAATGATATTTTCGATTAATTTTGCGTCCACTATAACTAAGAATTATACTATTTATTGTTTGTACAATTAAAAAAACTGAAATCAAATGAAAAAATTTAACCTAGCCATGGCATTAGCTGCGGGAGTAGTCTTGCTTTCCGGTTGTAAGCTTGACAAGATGATAAAATTGGCTCAGGAGAATGACCTTCAGGTGGACCCTAACCCATTAGAAGTTCATGGTGGGGATATTCCTTTCGACATGAGTGCCGTTCTTCCTCCTAAAATGCTTCCAGCAAGCGCAAGCTTCACATTGAACACAATTTATGTGTACGGTGATCAAGAAGTGAGTGTTGGATCAATTGAGTTTAAAGCTTCTGACTTTCCAAACAGCTCAAGCACAACCTCAAGAAAATCTGCAAATTTCTCTTTCCCTTACCAAGATGGAATGAATCCTGGTACGCTTTACGTCCAAGGAGTAGCAACAGATACTCGAAATGGTAAATCTAAATCTACGGACAGAATGGCTGTAGCTCAAGGGCTTATTATGACTTCAGGTTGGGTTAAAGATGTAGCTATGGTTTCTTACACAGATCATGGATACAACGACAAAGAAGAGTTGATCCCAACAAATGTTAACTTTTACTTCGATCAAGGAAGAGCTAGCTTGAGAACTTCTCTCTCTTACGATGGTGTTACTAACAGATCAAAAAGAGATGAGCTAAGTGCTTTCATTGCTGAAAAGAACGTAACAAGAACTGTTACAATCACAGGTACTCACTCTCCTGAAGGTACAGAAACTATTAACAGTGATCTATCTGAAAATCGGGCAAAAGAAATCGAGAAATTCTACCGAGACAGAATGGATCGATACGATTATAAAGGTGCTGCTGACTCAATTGACTTTATCCTTAAGCCTGTAATTCAGGATTGGAGAGCATTCAAAGCTGCTCTTGCAACTTATGATGGTATAAGTACTTCTGAAAAAGCAGAATACAACAACATTATTAATGGTTCTGGATCTTTCGTTGAGAAAGAAAAAGAAATGCAGAAGCTTTCTACTTACAAGAAAGTATTCAACGATGTATACCCTGGTTTAAGATCAGCGCAAACTCAGGTACTTACAGTTAAGCCTAAAAAGTCAAATGCGCAAATCGCAGTTTTGGCTAAAGCAATTGTTGATGGATCTGCTAGTGCTGATACACTTACTATTGAAGAGTTGATGTTCAGTGCAACACTTACTCCTTCTTTAGAAGAAAAAGCAGCTATCTACAAAGCAGCTGCTGATAAGTCTGGAATGTGGCAAGCACACAATAATCTCGCGGCTACTCACATAGAGATGGCTAAAAGAGGAGATGCTTCTAAATTGGATGGCGCTGCAACTCAATTAGAGATTGCGATGAACAAAATGAGTTCTGCTGCTGAAGTACAAGCGAATATGGGTGCTGTACAGATCCTTCAAGGTGATTATGCAGCTGCGTATGAAACTCTTGGAAATGTTAGCTCATCTTCTAATGACATCAATGGTAAGGTTAATTCCATGAAAGGTGCAGTGGAAGTTAGAATGGCTGAGTATGATAAAGCCAAAGCTTCTTTCGCTTCTGCGAAAAACTCTGAAAATGTAATGATCGACAGAGGTCTTGCTTACCTATTAACCGGTGATTACAGCATGGCTGACGCTGAATTTAAACAAGTTATGAGAGCTGATGCATACTACCTATTAGCTGTTTCTGCTGCTAGACAAAATAATGCATCAGAAGTTGGATCTAACCTTAAGAAAGCGGTAGATGCTGAACCTTCTTACAAGGATATGGCATTGAATGATCTTGAGTTTACCAATTATGCTGACGCTGTAAACGAAGCAGTCAAGTAATAATTTTTAGAAAGAATTTAAAAAGCTCTGCTAAACCAGCAGAGCTTTTTTTATGTCAAAACCTGAATAAAGCAATGAAAAGCTCTCAGGAAAATCAAATAATCACCTATTCATCATTAATTTAGCCAACCTTAATATCAAACTTGGACAATGAGAGAAATTCAATTTAGAGAAGCCCTTGGTGAAGCAATGAGTGAAGAAATGAGAAGAGATGAAAACATCTTTCTCATGGGCGAAGAGGTAGCCGAATATAATGGTGCCTACAAGGTTAGCCAGGGTATGCTTGATGAGTTTGGAGCAAAACGTGTCATTGACACACCAATTACAGAGCTTGGATTTGCAGGTGTTGGTGTAGGAGCGGCAATGAATGGTTTAAGACCAATTATTGAATTTATGACATTCAATTTCTCATTAGTAGCAATAGATCAGGTTATCAATAGTGCAGCTAAGATGCTCTCCATGTCAGCTGGTCAGTATCAAGTTCCAATAGTTTTTCGTGGACCAACTGGTAATGCCGGACAGCTAAGTCAGCAACACTCCCAAAACTTTGAGAATTGGTATGCAAATACAGCCGGACTAAAGGTAGTCGTTCCTTCAAATCCTTACGATGCAAAAGGTTTGCTCAAAACCTCAATTCGAGATGACAATCCAGTTATCTTCATGGAGTCAGAATTGATGTATGGCGACAAAGGAGAAGTTCCTGAAGAGGAATACTTGCTAGAAATTGGGCAAGCAAATGTCGTAAGGGAAGGTGCTGATGTAACAATTGTGTCTTTCGGTAAAATGATGAAAGTGGCGAACAGTGCCGCTGAGGAATTAGCAAAAGAAGGCACTGAAGCTGAAGTCATTGACTTAAGATCGGTAAGACCCATTGATTATCATACGATTGTAGAATCTGTTAAGAAAACCAATCGCTTAGTGATTGTTGAAGAAGCCTGGCCTTTGGCTTCCATTTCTTCTGAGATCAGTCATCATGTACAGCGAAATGCTTTTGATTGGTTGGACGCACCTATTCACAGAATCACGAACAAGGATGTTTCACTCCCCTATGCCCCAACTCTTATAGAAGAGGTACTTCCTAATGTAGAACGTACCATTGAAGCAATCAAAGCCGTTACTTACCAGGGATAGGAGCAAATAAATAGATAGATTAGCTGTATAAATTGCACTAATCTATCCTATGAAATACCGCAATGCACTTTTATTGGTTGCTGTGATATCAGCATCTAGCTGTAGAGTTAAACTTCAACAGCATCATTTCCCAAATCCCGTTAATACCACTAACAAGGAGATCTCCTTCCAGGAAAAAAAAATCTATCCAGTAGGAGATTTTATTAACATTGATAATGAGTTTGACGGAGCACGCCTCACGAACCTTATTGTTCATAATGAATCATTTGTCTCAGCTTTTACGGCTCCAGAAAATGAACCAATCAATTCAAGTCCTTGGTACGCATTTAGAATAACTACTTCAGAAAATGCTATTAATGACAGTATTACCATTAAGATCAACTATCCGCAGAAATACAAACATCGATACTGGCCCAAAATCAGTTATGATCGTAAGAATTGGACTCAAATCGATTCTACTTCGTTAAAAATATCAGGAGATACATCAGCGGTTGAACTCAAAATCAAACTCGTCACAGATACTATTTTTATCGCTGCACAACCAATCATTTCATCAAGATCCGTTGCTGATTGGAGTCAAAAACTGGCTAAGAACAAGCATGTAGCAGCCTCATCCATTGGAACCAGTCTCAAAGGAAGAGAAATTCCTCATCTCAAAATTGGAAGTGGCAAAAAAACCATCGCTATCGTAAGTAGACAACACCCGCCTGAAGTAACAGGTTTTGTAGCTCTACAGTACTTTTTAGATGAAATACTTGATAATGCGATAGCCGATGAATTCCTCAAAGAATATTGCTTGCTGGTTTACCCGCTTATGAACCCCGATGGAGTAGACCTTGGACATTGGAGGCATAATGCTGCGGGAGTTGACCTAAACAGAGATTGGGCCTATTACAGACAACCAGAAGTAAAAGCGGTTGTCACACATTTGGTGAATTCGGTTAATGCAGAAAACCTGGAATTACAATTAGGACTTGATTTTCATAGCACCTGGTATGATATTTATTATACTACAGACAGGTCGCTTAAAACCAAAAACATGTCATTTACAGATCAATGGTTTGAATACATTGAAGGGAATATAGATGGATATAAGGTACGTGATGCTCCGTCAGGCTTGAGATCCCCTGTGTCAAAAGGTTGGTTCGTTGCTCAGTTTAACGTTCCTGGAATTACCTATGAAATTGGGGATGATACCTCACATGAATTTATCAAAATCAAGTCATCAGTGGCCGCTGAAGGATTAATGAAAATCTTATTAGCTAAGTAATCAACCACGCTAAAAACATAATTGAAAGACCTGCAATTAGCAGGTCTTTCAATTTCAAACATGTCCTTTATTAATTGTTAAGACTGGAATTGAAGATTTTTTGGTAAGCTTGGCAGCAAAGGAATGATTAATAAAACGTTGCAGTCCACCCTTAGCTTCAGAAAGCACGATGATCAATCCCGCATCTGTACCTTCTGCGTATTCCAGTAAGGCATGTTTCGGATTCTTATCCTCAATTACATCAACCATGTAATTGGTTAGTCCAGCTATTTTAGCAATTTTATTCAGCAGACTCATCATTTTCTCATCGTCTTTAGTTCTCGTTACATCAATGATATGTAAAGTAGAACCAAGTGCTTCACAAATGTCTTTGACCTTCGCAAATGCTTTTTTCGTATACTTTTCATCTTCTATATCCAGTCCCAATACAATGTCTTCAATTGGATGAAACTGCTGATCTTGGATGGAAATAACCGGAATAGTCAAATGCTCAATTAATTGTTCGGTATGATTTCCACTAAAAAACTCTTGAATGCTTTCCTGACCAGTAGTACCAATTACAACCATATCAGTTGGATGTTTATCAATGTATCCCATGATACCTTTTAAAAACCCTCCTCCAAATTGTTGGCTGGTAACCAATACTTTGTCAGTCGAGAAGTCTCGCTCCATTTGTTTCATCTTCTGTTTATTCGCTCTAAATAATTGAGCATTATAGAGCATATCTTCAGAGACACTACTACCGTTGGCTTCACCCGATAAGTGTAGCGACATATCTCCCATCGGCACCTCCTCACAATGTAAAACTGTAACTCGAGCTTTTAAAGGTTCTGCAAGTGAAATTGCAAACGCTAAAGCATGTTGTGAAAGAGTTGAAAAATCGGTTGGTACTAGAATATTTTTCATAACAAGAAGTATTTGGTTGCGATACCAAACTATCTAGTTATTGAAAAAGTAAACAGGACTTTTATCAGGTGCTTTATTGCTTTTGATCAGTAGTCTTACATTACTTCATTCCACCCAGCATGTTTGCAAGCGCCCGCTTACCCCCTGATTTATTCATCATTTTCATCATCTTACGCATTTGCTCAAACTGCTTCAATAGCTGGTTTACTTCCTGTATTGAAGTTCCGCTACCATTGGCTATCCGTTGTTTACGCGTACCATTGAGAATTTCAGGCTGAGTTCGCTCATTAGGAGTCATGGACTTTATAATTGCCTCAATAGGCTTAAGGGAGTCATCGTCAATATCAATATCTTTGATGGCTTTTCCCATTCCAGGGATCATGCCTAAAAGGTCTTTCATGCTTCCCATTTTCTTCATTTGCTCCATCTGAGCCAGGAAGTCATCAAAACCAAATTGATTTTTTCGAATCTTTTTGTTTATCCTTCGGGCCTCTTCTTCATCGTAGTTTTGTTGTGCTCGCTCAACCAAACTGACCACATCCCCCATGCCAAGAATCCGACTTGCCATCCTGTCTGGATGAAACAAATCAATGGCATCCATTTTCTCACCTGTGGAAATGTACTTGATTGGCTTTTCGACCTCTTTCCGGATAGAGAGTGCAGCTCCACCTCGTGTATCACCATCAAGCTTAGTTAATACAACCCCATCGAAATTGAGCCTTTCATTGAAGGTAGCTGCTGTATTAACGGCATCCTGTCCGGTCATCGCATCAACCACAAATAAAGTTTCAGCAGGATTTACAGCTTTTTTAAGCTCAGATATCTCATTCATCATCTGCTCGTCCACTGCAAGGCGTCCGGCCGTATCAATGATTAATGTCCTTTTGCCATTATCTTTCGCGTACTTGATCGCATTTTTGGCAATTTTAACAGCATCTTTATTCTCACGCTCTGCATATACCTCTACTCCTACCTGCTCTCCCAGCACTTTCAGCTGATCTATAGCGGCAGGTCGATAAATATCACAAGCAGCAAGAAGAACAGTTCTACCCTGTTTCTTCAACAGGTTGGCAAGCTTTCCGGTAAAGGTGGTCTTACCTGAACCTTGCAAGCCAGAGATTAGAATGATATTTGGATTTCCATCGAGACTAATTGGGACGTTCGTTTCGCCCATTAGATTCGTTAATTCCTCGGAGACAATCTTAGTTAATAATTGACCAGGTGAAACCGATATCAGTACATCTCTCCCAAGCGCTTCTTCGCGAATCTTATCCGTTACATCCTTCGCCACCTTATAATTTACATCCGCATCAACTAAAGCTCTTCTAATTTCTTTAATAGTAGATGCAATATTGATCTCGGTGATCTGACCTTGCCCTTTTAGCGTTTTAAACGCCCTGTCTAATTTTACACTTAAACTATCAAACATAATTGCTCTTAAAAATCGAAATACAAAGGTATAAAATAGTGGTTATTGAAAGATGGTTTACGAGAAATGAAACCTTTTTAATCAAATATAGTATAACTAGTACCTTGCATTACAAAATACAACCAAAATGAAAAAGACGCTAACACTGATCGTAGCTATTATGTGCCTGGTTACAGTAGGACAAGCACAGAAAGTAAAGGAAAAGGATATCATAGGAACCTGGAAGCTTGTGATTGACATTGAAGAAGAAATGGAAGAGGAAGCTGAAGAAGCTGATACCATGCTGGAAGAAGTATTTATTAAAGCAGTATCAGGATTCGTAGAAGGGATTATGGAAGACATTGAAATTTATTTTGAATTCCAGGCAGACAATGACGTAAAAATCACGGTGCTTGCTTATGATGAAAAAGAAACTGAAAAAGGAACATGGTACATCAACAAACGAGGATATCTTGTTATCGATGATATTGACGATGACGGTGATGATTTTAACATAAGTACTGATAATGATGAATGGAAACTGATCGATGGAATACTCGTAAGTGATGAACATGAAGACGATAGGACGGTGTACATGACGCGAGTTGACTAAAAAAACTAATCACTACTACACTAAAAAGGTGACTATTTAACGGTCACCTTTTTTATGAGCTCATCTATACTGAAATAACCGACTCCATTTAATGCAATAAAAGCAGCTCCTGCAAGCATCGAAATGGCTGGATATATATTGGGGTAAGGGTCATTTAAATGAACCAAGAGAATAGCAAAAATGAAGTTAACGATCATGATAAGTCCTGCTATTCGAGCCTGCCATCCTATTATAAAAAGTAGGCCACAGATAAATTGAGCATAAACTGAAATGACAGCAGAAACTAAAGGAAATGGCATTCCAAACAAATCCAGAAAGTCCCGAAACTCTATCATTCTATCCCAGGAGAATATATTATCCTGAGTCCCGTAGATCAGGTGAAACCCGACAGTCAGACGTATCGGCAGATCAGCGTACTTCTTTAACTTCATTTCCATCAAATAAAGTATCTATAATTACACTGGCTGCCAATCGACTACCTTTAGGTGAGGGATGAAACCCATCACTTCCATATAAAGAGAAATCATTGTTTTCATCAAAGTATGCTTTCCAAGCCTGGCCCACAGGACACAGGATGGCATTATTTTCTACTGCAGCATCGGTATGATTTCGGATTACACCATCGAACGTATAATAGTACGTCCGTGAAGGCCATACCATAAAATAGACAAACTTACTTCCATGCTTTTTGCAAAGCAATCCAAGCTTAGCTCCATCCTCCAAAAGCATCTTTCTTCCCTCTTCCTGTGAGGATGGTCCTTGCTGTACAACGACAAAATCAAATTTTTCGCTTTTTATTAGTTTCTGTACTTCTCCATCATTCCAATGATCAATGATTGCATAGTTTGGAAAAGCCAGCATGGTTGCATGAACTCTAATACCTCTGCTCTTTGCCTCCTTCTCAACCAGGTCAGGCAAATCATTAGTGTATGTCAGGCTGTTACCTACAAACAAGATTCTTGTTGTTTGACTAATAACCTGAGATGACAGCAAGATGACGATTATGAATAGTAATCTTCGCATGACTACTAAACAATCAATTCCAGCAGTGTCCTTATTTATCAAGTATAGATTTTAAATCTGCAGGAGAATAGTTGATTGATTTGAGTGTCTTATTATCCCCTACGCGGTAAACAAGCCATTTACCATCACGCTCCTCGTAATAAGCTTCCGTTTCCTTTTCCGCCTTATAATGAGCTACAGTCTGCTTAGCTTCTTCTTCTGTTTCACAAGCTTTGCTCATGTTGGAGCGCTGAACTTCCTCAAACAACTCTTTGAATTTATCTCCCATGCCAAATTCAAGAATTGCACCTGATAAGACATATTGAATATCACAGAGAGCATCCGCAATCTCTACAAGGTCATTATCTTTTATCGCTTCCTGAAGTTCCTTCAGCTCTTCAGCAATAAGAGATACTCTCAGTTTACTCCTATCTGCTGATGGAATTTGAGGAGTTTCAAGAATTGGATGTCTGAAGGTTTTATGAAATTCTGCTACCTGATTAAGCGGGTCAATTTTATCCATTGATATTACGTTCTTTTTTAATTGCTTTAGTTAGAAAATAAACAAATCCCCCTACCACAATTGATAGGATAATGATCATACTGATTATGGCTCCTGTGCTCATTGTCTTACGAATTTTTTATATAAATATCCATTTAATATTAGCCCTGTAATTATGACGATGGCCCATTGAGTGATTGTTGAGGCATTACTATAAACACCAAACAAATCCCATTGCCCGTTTTCGTTGAGCCACTGTGCACTATAATCTTGGGACAACCACCAGTAGATCAAGAAGAAGCCAACGGCAATATTGGTGAATATGGCAAAGCGAAAAAAGCTGGAAGAAAGTATCATATCGGATCCCACATCAATGGTTGATTCTTTAAAATCAATTGGGTTATTCATCGCTACTGCAATCAAAATGAATAATCCGGTTACGATAAGACCAACTCCCCAAACCCAATCCTGATTTGAAAAGAAATCAAGCGACCATGCTGATGGAAACCCAAACCCTACGAAACACACAATCACTATTAACAATGTTTTTCTTTTGGAGATATTGAGGTCAGCCACGTTTTGCAAAAACAACTCGATCATTGGCAACAACGAGCTAAAGGCAGCTACGAATAGTGCCAAAAAGAACAGGACTGATAGAAAATCTCCACCGGGTACGTTTGCAAATAGCATTGGAATAATGGTAAATGTCAAGGCTTGATTACCAGTCTGTAAATAGGAAATTGCCTCAGCATCTGAAGCTGCCAGAGCAAATACAGCAGGTAGAATCGCCATACCTGAAAGAAGAGAAGCTGTATTGTTACCAAATGCCCCTATAAATGTATTCAGCGTCACGTCCTCATTATCTCGAGAAAAGGCTGACAAAGTCATCATCAACCCCCACCCTGCTCCTGTACTCCATGCGGATTGAGAAAGCGCCTCAATCCAAATGGTTGGATTACTAAAAAGAGACCAGTCGATTGCAAACATGTATTCAAGACCCCTAATACCTCCTTCCATGTTAAGAGAGACAATTACTATGACAAGCAGTAAAACAAATAGACTAGGGATTAATAGCTTGTTGGCTTTTTCTAAACCATTCTTAACGCCCCGTATGAGAATAAACACTGCCAAAAGTATGACACAGATGTAGGTGATTACTGTAATATAATCGCCATTAGATATTCCTCCCCAGAAATTTGAGAGGTAGTCTGGATTTGACTGCAGGGTCTCCAGAAGCGTGTCTTTTTTGAAAATATTATTGACGGAAAAAGTTAGATAGCGAAAAGACCATGCCGTCACAATTGCGTAGTAAAAGGCAATGCCCAATGTACACATGGTAATGAAGAAGCCCATCCAGGTATACTTCTTTCCGGCAAATTTGGCAAAACTGCCGATTACGCCACTCTTATATTTTTTACCAATCGCAAATTCTGAAAGTAATAAGGGAATAGACCAAATGAACAGAAACAGTATCCATAATAGGATAAAGGAACCACCGTATTGCCCTGCTAGTCGTGGAAATCTCCAGAGGTTACCTGCTCCAATAGCCATCCCCAAAGCAGCCAACACGATACCCCAGCGATTACTAAATTGTTCTTTGCTCATATACTTCCGATTGTGAATCCGCCAAATATATGGAAAGTTTAGTTGGCTCAAAGAGCCATTTTTGATTAAGGGTTTTACTTTAAAGTGATGCTAAAAAATAAAGCTCACTCATCTTTCAAAGTGGTAGCAGGATTTATTAGCGCAGTGCTAATTGTTCTATGACTGACCGTAATTGCTGCAATGAATAATGTTACCACGAAAGCTATTAGAAAGAATCCGAGCCCCAGATCAATTCTAAATTCGTAATCATTTAACCATTGATTGAGGATATAATAAGCGACAGGTGCTGCGATTAGAAATGCTACTATCACAAGGGCCAATACTTCTTTCGTAAATCTTCCAATGATGCTTAATATAGAAGCACCGAGTGCCTTCCTTATCCCCACTTCTTTAGTCCGATTGGCCGCAATAAAAGCAATCAAGCCATATAGACCCAAGCACCCAATGATTATGGATACCGCAGAAAAGGTGGTCATCAAAGTTGCTACGCTTTGCTCTTGCTCGTAATTTTCGGCAAGCTCTTCATCGTAAAATTGCCAATTTTGAACAAATTGAGGATATACCTTTTCCCATGTGTTTTCAAAATGAGTAATGGCCTGATTTACATTAACCCCTTCTTTCGTTTTAAAGGCAACTTCATAAAAGACTTCCGGGTCACGCAGAAGCATTACATACTGAAACCCTTCACTTAAATCCTGCGAATGAAAATCCTTCATTACACCGATTACTTTAAGTGTATTTCTTCGCCATCCAGAAGTCAGTCTTTCACCAATAGCACCTGCATAGTCATCCTTAAAACCCATTAGATCAGCAATGCGCTGATTAATGATAACATAATTCGTGCTATCTGCTTTACTCAGGTTACGACCCGCAAGCAATTCAAGTCCATAAAGATTTACGTACTCTTCGTCTGCGGGCTTATAACTTGCATTGAAATCCTCTTCAATCTCAAGCGGTGGATAATTAAAATTCGAGTGCGAGTTTGAATTGCCAGTAGGCGAGCTTAGTGAGAAAGTGATATTCTCAATTGCAGGATTTTCCAGCATCAACGTTTTAAATCTGGCATTCTTCACCTCATCCCTCTCAGGGAGGTAGCTTTTAATAATTGCTTCCTTTTCGAATCCCAGATCCTTTTCAATGAAATATTTCATCTGAGCTGAGATAATGACCGTACCTATTATTAAAAATTGTGAGATTGTAAACTGAGCCACAACCAATGCCTTTCTTAGATTCAAACCACCGGAATGATTTTTAGCAGTGATCTTACTCTTTAAGGCTTTCACCGTATTCATACTACTAAGCAGAATCGAAGGATAAAATCCTGATAGGAAACTTACAAGTACCAACAACAGAAATAGAAACCCCATCGTCTCGAAACCTGTGAATAGATCTAATGTCAGACGGGTACCAATTACATCTTCTAACTGCACGAACAAAAATTCTGCTATAGCTAATGAACAAAAAAGTGCCACCGATGTAATAAGGGTAATCTCCGTAAAAAACTGGAAGATTAGCTGCCCGGAGTACCCTCCGATAGCTTTTCTAATCCCAATCTCCTTAGATCTGTTGGCAGCCTGTGCAGTCGCTAAATTGATAAAATTGATACATGCGGTTAAAACCAGAAAAATAGCAATAATCGCCAAAGCTTTGATTAGTGCCGGAGAAGTAGAGTATACGTAGTTTCCGTACTCATCATCGAAATGAATTTCCCCCAAGGGTTGTGTTACAAATCTACGACGTTCAGACGCGCCCTCCTCATAATGTTTCTCAACAAAGTCAATTAATTTATTATCGAAAGCAAGCTGATTAAATCCTTTATCTGCTAAAAAATAAGTGTTAGTATTTGAGCTTGTTGAATTCCATCTTTTGCCCTCTCCAAAATATGGATTACTTGCACTTTGGCCATTGTATTCCAAGAGAATGGTAAATGGGAAATTAGTTGCTTCAAGGGGATCAGTAATCACTCCAACCACTTTAAAATCAAGAAGGTTGCCAACATTAAACATCTTACCCATCGCTTCAGCCTCTTGACCTTTATCCAGACCAAATAGTATTCGACACTGAGAAGCAGCAAGCACGGCTGTATTGGGTTCCGTCAATGCTGTTTCTTCGTCACCGGCTAAAAACTCAATGGTAAAAATTTTAAAGAAATCATTTTCCGTATAAACAACTCCCTCTTCCACTAGGAATTTGTTTATCTGTTGGCCATCCTTAACATTTATTTGGTCTCCATATTCATAATGCGTTCGAGCTACTATTTCAACGTCAGGAAAATCTTCTTTTAATGAAGGGCCAACAGGATGTGGAGTTCCCATTCCCTTACTTACCTCTCCTGCACGGATACCCTGTCCAACTATCCGATAAATATCACTGTAGTTTTCCTGATGCTTGTCGAAGCTATTTTCAAATACGATTACCTTGTAAATAACTAACGCACATCCAATTCCAAGGGCGAGACCGAGTACGTTTAAAAAGCTATATGCCTTATTCCTCGAAAGGTTTCGGAGTGCAGTTTTCAGATAATTCTTAAGCATGGTAGTCGGTTTTCTTGTATTATATGATCAAAATCATGCCATATTACGTAACTAGCTGATTTACAAAAAAATACACCTGACCCCATTTTATAAGTGAAGCCAGGTGTACACATAATTCGTTCATTTTCGAACAACTATTCTTCTTCTTTAGATACTTTGATAACCGTTTTATAAATGAAGTAGATAATCAAGCCAAAGATTATTAATCCAGGCCAACTAGATGCATCTTCAAATATCCGCATCGCATTTGGATCTCCACCAGATTTCATCACTCCGACAGTGAGACCTGCTATTAAAATTCCCATCAAAGCCTCTCCGGTAATAAGGCCTGAAGCTAGCAATAGTCCTGCATTATTACCTCTATCAATATTCTTATTCGATTTTGTTGCCTTGGTCAGCATGTACGCTAGGACACCTCCCACAAAAATTGAAGAATCAAGTTCAAAAGGAAGGTAAAGGCCAACTGCGACAGCAAGGACTGGCATTCTAAAATTAGATCCTTTAGATTTTAAATATTGATCAAAAGCGATAATTGCAGCGGCTATACCAGCACCTATATAAATAATATTCCAAGGTAATCCTCCACCAAAAATTCCCTGAGCTACACTCATCATTAGCGTAGCTTGAGGGGCAGCTAATGCCTCTGGCTGCTCAGGTGTTGGTGCACCAATACCATTTCCAATCAAAAGAATGTTCAAAACTAAGGGAATCGCCAGTGCCCCAGCTACCACACCAACAACCTGCATAATCTGCTGCTTATAAGGTGTAGCCCCGAGAATATGACCTGCTTTAAGGTCTTGCATGTTATCACCTGCAATCGCAGCAGCACAACAAACAACCGCCCCAATTAAAATAGCACCAGCTGCTCCTGCTAAATCATTACCTGTCCCCATAAGGGTGAGCAGTAGTATTGACGCAAATAGGATAGTTGCTATTGTTACTCCGGAGATTGGATTATTCGAACTTCCAACCAATCCGGCCATATAGCCAGCAACTGCAGCGAATAAAAATCCAGCAATAACCATAATTAGCGTCATTGTTGAAGTCACCGTGACATCTCCAATTGCAGATTGATAAATAAGGAAAATAGGTACTACCATCACACCTATTGCAATAATCACCCAAGACATTGGGGTGTCCATTTCTGTCCTGATTTGATCCTTCATTGAGGTGCCACCTTTTTTAAAGGCGGAGATTCCTGCTTTAAATGCAGTTCCCAATGATCCCGCAAGGCTCAAAAGCGCCCAAAGACCACCAACAACCATTGCACCCACTCCTAAGTACCTCATTTTAGCACTCCAAAGCGCACCTCCTAAATTATCAGCATTTACGTCACTCACATTCACAAAGCTTCCTAAAGCAACCAGTTCAGCAGCGACCGAATCAAATCCATTTGAACCAATGTAAATAGGCATTGCAATCCACCATGTAATGACCCCTCCAAAAAATACTAGAAAAGAAATGTTGAGACCCACGATGTAGCCAACTGCCACCAATGCAGGTGATAGATTTAAACTGAAGTATCCATAAAATTTTTGCCCGATTAGCGTGGCTCTTTCAAAAAGTCCGCTCCATAGATTCAGGGCTGAATCTGCCAACTTGAAAAGGCCACCAATAATTGATCCCCAAACCAAGTATTTAACGGCTTTACCACCCTCTTCACCTGTTTTCAAAACCTCAGCAGTTGCCACCCCTTCCGGGAACTTTAGGTTTTCTTCTACAATTAAAGCTTTTCGCAGTGGGATGGTAAATAATATACCTAAAATCCCACCACACATGGCAATTGCCATGGTTTCGAAATAGTTGAATTCCTCCCAATAACCCATTATCACTAAAGCAGGAATCGTAAAGATCACGCCTGCGGCAAGGGATTCTCCAGCTGATGCTGCTGTTTGAACCAGGTTGTTTTCCAGAATATTTGAATTCTTAAAAACTTTCAATAAGGCCATGGAAATTACAGCCGCTGGAATAGATGCTGATACAGTGAGGCCTGCAAATAATCCAAAATATGCATTGGCAGCTGATAATACTACCGAAAGAAGTGCTCCAAGGACTACAGCCTTTACGGTAATTTCGGGTAAACTGGTGTTTGAATCGATATATGGTTTCTCCATTTTGTAGGTTTTTTAGGTTAGGTTGTCAATTCGATTGCCGACAAAAATGTCTATTTGTAATGGATAAAACAAGAAAGAACTACATCTCCACTACATGCGGTTTTTAACCATCGGTCGATATTTAATAAAAATCGATTTTATCGTACTTGATAAACAAAAAAAGGACTGATAATTTCAGTCCTTTTTATAATCAATTATTTCATTTTATCTACTCATATTCCTGATCACCACTAGACGTAGTGCCAATTACCTTGAGCCCACCTCTTTCAATAACTAATCTTTTTTCACCTGAACGATTGCCTACTTCGAGATCTCCTGAAGTCGCGGTGAGATCAAAACTTAATTCATCCAGATCATTGGTAAAATCTATTTCTATATTACCTGAGGTAGCATCAAAATAACAGTTGTCATTAATTTCAATGGCATATCCATCAATTTCTCCGGAGGTGGTTCGTGCTTTGATCGCTCCAACTCCTTTTCTTATTTCAACATCACCAGATGTAGTCTGAACTTCAATTTTACCATTAAATCCAGAAATAGTAATGTCGCCAGAGCTAGCTCTTGTTTCGATATTTCCAGTCGAATTAAATATTTCCTGATCGCCACTGGTTGATTCTATATCCGAATCTCCTGTTAATCCATCTATGTCAATGTCTCCACTTGAGGTTTCAACATCCAAATTAGCTACTATACTTCTAAGGGTAATATCACCACTTGATGCTTCGATTTTAGATTCAGATGCTCTTAGATTAGCCACATTTACATCGCCTGAAGAATTGTCGATATTTAATCGGACACCATCAACTATGGTAAGGTCAATTCGGGATTCATTGAGCCGGTAATTTTTCCAGTTGCGATTAGTCTTTCTATCTACCCGGATCACCAAGGTTTTGCCTATTATATCAGTATCAAAAGAATAATCTCCTTCATCTCCGTTTCCGGTAATTATACCTTTAAAGTAGACACGATCGCCGGAGTTGACATAAACATCAACAAACGATCCCTCAATTCGAACTTCATCTACATTTTCAGCTTCCAACTCAGCTTTTGCCAAGGTGTTTTGTGAAAATGCAGCAAATGATAATGGGAGAATAAATGCAATAATTAACTTCTTCATATTTAATTAATGTAGGTCTAACTTAAAGATGAAGAAAATATGTAAAGGTTGCTTAGCCTACCTTGAATTTTTTGATAGCTGCAAGCAATCTTAATCCTTCTTTTAAGTAAGGATCTTTTTTCAGTCTTTCATCAATCTCTTTGGCGTCTGTTACTTCACTATCTTCAACCGTGGTAGACAAGTCATCCTCATCAGTGTTGGTATTCGCTTTTCGGGTTTCCAGATTCAAAGAAACAGATTTTCGGTTCCTACTTTCACGCGCCTTTTCAATATCTCTGACTAATTTTTGTAAATCTGGATCATTATTTAGATCATCTCTATAAAGCGCGTTTAAGTAATCCAGTAATTCTTCAGAAATGGTATTCGTTGGCTTGAAGTTGGCACTCGCAATCTCATCCCATGGTAGCGCATTCTCCCTACTTGCTTCTCCAAAATCTTCAGAAGAATAAATAGATGGAAATTGAACATCTGGTGCAATGCCCACTCGCTGGTTGCTACTGCCTGTAACTCTATAGAACTTAGCAAGCGTCATTTTAATCTGTCCAAGATTTAAATCCGGATTTCTAATGTACCTGCTCAGATCAATTACATTTTGGACCGTTCCTTTACCAAAAGTGCTTTCTCCTATTATCACCCCTCTCTTATAATCCTGAATAGCTCCTGAGAAAATTTCTGAAGCTGACGCACTCCCTCTGTTTACCAAAACTGCCAAAGGTCCATCGTAAAACACCTCACCTCCATCTTCATCATCCATTTTGTCTACCGATTGATCATAATTTCTTACTTGAACAACAGGACCGTCCGGGATAAATAATCCACTCATCTCAATGGCCTCTTGAAGCGACCCTCCACCGTTGAATCTCAAATCAATCATTAATCCATCCATCCCTTGCTCCTCCAATTCTGTGATTAATTTTTTTACATCCCTGGTGGTACTTCGGTAATCTTTCTTTCCAGCTCTCAGTTCTTCAAAGTTCAAGTAAAAGCTTGGAACCGTAATTACGCCTAAGTTATAGGTGGTGTTACCCTCTGAGATTGGGATCATCTCTGCTTTGGCTGCCTGCTGTTCCAAGTTGATTTTATCCCGAACTAACCGAAGCGTATCCGGCAATGCATTTATTCCCTCGCTTGCTTTGATAATTTGTAATCTTACAACAGAACCCTTCGGTCCACGAATTTTCGAAACTACGTCATCTAATCTCCAGCCTATAACATCCAAAAATTCTCCGTCATCTCCCTGCGCTACCCCAATGATCTTATCATCTTTTTGAAGCTGCTTGCTCTTGTAGGCAGGACCTCCTGGAATAATTTCAGCAACTTGAGTATAGTCTAAGTTTTGCATTAGTCTCGCGCCAATTCCTTCAAGCGAAAGGCTCATGTCAATTTGGAAATTTTCCGCATCCGGTGGAGAGAAATAATCCGTATGCGGGTCATAAGAATTGGTATATGCATTCATGTAGCTTTGAAACACATCCTCGCTATTGTATTGATATATTGCTTTTTGAATACGTTGATATCTTTTCTTTAGACTCTCAGCTATATCATCCCATTCCCGGCCTGCAAGCTTGTAGCTTAGCGCCTGGTTTTTTATAATCTTTCTCCATATCTCATTCTTTTCTTCTTGTGTTTCTGGCCACCTGGCATCATCACGATCAAATACATAATTCTCATCCTTCGAGAAGTCAAACTCAGTTTCCAGCAATTCAAAAACGTGATCTATCTGAGTAAGTGCTCGCTTGCGATAGATGTCAAAAACGTCATAAGCAAATTGTAATTCGCCCTCTGGTATCTGGTCATCTAACTCGTAGCGGTATTTCTCAAACTGGGCTACATCAGCGGCGAAGAAGTAGGCCTTATTGGGATCTAATGATTCAAAATAGGTATTAAAAATGACTGATGATATGGAATCCGATAGTGGAAGCTTACGATAATGAATTCGCTTGAGCAAGTTCGTAATTACGTATGCTTCACTCGGATGCTCTTCTTTTGGAGCAAGTGTCTTTAATGAATCACCTTCGATAAAGGATTGGATATCCTGACCATATTCGGTGGATACACCAAAAGAAGTGAGTAAAACAAACCCGGCAATCAACAGCAACTTATTCATGAGTGTATTTTTTAGACGTATTCTTTCAACGCAATATTGAAAAGATTGATTTTAAAAATAGTAGATTTTTTTTGAGTGGTTCAAATAGTACGCCAAAACCTTTATTTTTAATAAACTTTAACAAGCCATTCTGCTCGCTAAGGAAATGTCCGGTATTAATCGTCGGTTGTAGCCTAAAGCCATGCAAATCAGAATTAAGTTTTTTTCTATGAAACCATCTAATATGTCTAAAAAAGAAAAAGTAACAGTAGCGGTTGTGTTGTCTCTATCTATTTTAATCTCACTTACTTTTCTTGTCTATGCATTTATAAAAGCTGATGAAGCTAAAAAGCTGAGAGTCCTGCTGGACATTGCCCACCAGGAATCAGAAATATTGAGAGATCAGGCCACTGAACTCCAGCAAAGAGCCATGGAAGAAGCGGCTGAGGCACTACAACAACGGTATTTGGCTGAAAAAGTACTTCAAGATTGTCAAACTAAAACATCTGGAAAATGAAAAAGAATGTAATTACCGGAATACTTGTCCTCATTACTATCATATCAATAATTTATGCCGGTATAAAGGCCAGTGAATCAGAGGCAAGTTATGTCCTTGCCAAAGACTTGGAAAATCAAGTTGACGAGTTAGAACAACAATCAGAACTGTTACAGCAAAGAGCGGAAGATGCAGCTGCAGAAGCTGTCAGACAATCTGCCTTAGCAGCTAAAGCCATCGCTGATTGTGAATCATCAAAATAGAAATCATGAAAAAAAACATTATCATCATAGTCTTAGCACTTATTGCCTTATTCTTTTTCTTGTTTGCCTTTATCAAGGCAGATGAAGCTGAAAAAAGTAGAATCATGGCGCAGCATGCTAAGCAAGAAGCTATTCAGCAAAAAGCAATAGCTGAACAAAGCATGGAGGAAGCAATCATGGCAAAAGCAGAAGCCGAGCGGGCAATGGAGAAATACCTAGAGTGTAAGGAAGGAAAATAGTCGTTCATACTTTCGAGTGATTTTCAATTTTCATTTCTCATCTGCTTTTTTTCTCATTTTATTTGACATCAAACATCACGACTATGAAAAAACGAGTAACAGGAATCGGTGGTATCTTCTTTAAGACAGAAGATCCCGAAAAAATGAAAAGCTGGTACAACAAGCACCTGGGAATTGAATCAGATCAATACGGTGGCTTATTCAAATGGCGAGATCACGAGGATAAAGAAAAAGAATGTACAACAGCTTGGAGTCCGTTTAGTAAAGACACCAAGTATTTTGGCCCGAGTGATAAAGAGTACATGTTTAATTATCGTGTAGAGAACCTGGTAGAGTTATTGGCTGCACTAAAAGACGAAGGAGTTGAGGTGGTAGGAGAAATTGAGGAGTATGAGTATGGGAAATTTGGGTGGATTATGGATCTGGAGGGAAGAAAAATCGAACTTTGGGAACCGATTGATGCTCCGTTTCTCTGATCATGTTTTTAACATCCTTTCTTTAACTAATCGTTTATCTAAATATTGGATCACTAAAACTGCAACACATACCAAAACAGCTCCGGGTATAAGCTTATCTGACAAACTATTCGCACTACCTAAACTTTCCAGGACCGAAGGTAAGAAGTATGAAATCGTCGCATAACCGAAACCAAAAATCACAAGGGTACCCATCAACATCCATGAATAAAGTCTTCTCTGAACAGCGCGTTCTTTTTTTCGAATTGCCACTATCACTTGATCTTTAAAGTCCTTGCTTAATTCGAAGGATGGTTCAGACTTTAACACCTCATCAATTAATTTTTCAATACGTTCCTTCATAATAATGCAATCTCCTTTCTTGACGAATCTTCAACAATTTTTTTAAGTTTTATCCTGGCTCTGTGGATATAATTCTTAACCGTGCCCTCAGGCATGCCTGTTACTTCCATGATCTCAGGATAGCTAAACCCATCTAAATAAAACAAAGTCAAGACCGTTTTATAGTTAACAGGAAGCTGATCAATTAATTTCAAAATAAAACTTTTCATATCCTCCTCTTCCGTTATATCAGGTTCATTTCCCGTCTTAAAAGCAATTTCATCCAAATCAACCTGCACGAGCTTCTTCTTCTTGGCAAAGTTAACCGCCGTTCGATACGCAATAGTCGCTATCCATGTGGATAGCTTTGATTCAAAATGAAAACCGCTGAGTTTATCAATCACCTTTACAAATACATCCTGACACAATTCTTCCCGATCCATGTTATCAGAAACTACTCTGGTTACCATATGAATGACAAGTCGTTCATACTTACTAATAAGCAAACGAATAGCCGAGTCACTGCCACTCAACACCTGTCTCACCAATTGTTTTTCATCCATGGATACTTATTAGTCAGCAGACAATGAGAATAGGTTGCAGGAAAAAAATATTAATTTCAACTGCAACATTTCCTTTTCGTCATCTTGTCATACCGAGAAATGTTAAACTTAAAAACTTAAAATAATTATGGAAAATTTAATACCAATCGTAGCAATAATCTCCGTATTTGGATCAGTGATACTCTTTGTTTCCATTCTCACAAATTACTCGCTTAAGAGAAAGCTTATCGACAAAGACATGGTCAATCCAGAAACAGCCAGCCTATTCAAAAAAGACAATAACCGTCAGGGTGCACTGAAATGGGGCATTTTAATACTTTTTGGAGGCCTAGGTCTCATCATAATTGATTCAATGGGTCTGGATGGTGATGATGCAATGCCTTATGGTGTGGAAGCTGTTTGCATAGCTATAGGCTTCCTGATTTACTATGCAATAATGAAAAAAGAAATGGACGGTAGATGATTTTGCCAAGGCGCAGCTCAAAGGTCAATAAACTCAAAACCAACGGGTTGCGTCCTTTTTTACCTACTCAACATATTGTTGAATCCTTCATTCCATTTTTTCTAGAAACGTTTTTAAACCTTTCCCTAATAGGTAGTGTCTAATAGGTCCTATGAAGTGGAAAATCCTAATCAAACTTCTGTATCTGATCACCTTATTCGCAGTAGCTGCTTACGAATGGGACAAAGAATCACAACTTATTGATTCTGATCCTAAAATTGATGAAACAAGTCTTCAACAAGCCTACAATGAAGCGTGATCAAACGTTTTCATTCCATTGAGTAGAAGTTATATTTGCAGAACAAAATCTGTTAAAAAACTTCAAACTCATACAAAATGAAATTCAGACCTGGTGTGCTTACCGGACAGGAGGTTACAGACCTTCTAAACTATGCCAATGAAAATAATTTTGCGCTTCCAGCAGTGAACGTAACAAGCTCAAGTACAGTTAACGCTGTGCTAGAAGCTGCAAGAGATGTGAACTCCTCTGTTATGATCCAATTCTCAAACGGGGGCGCTGCGTTTATGGCAGGAAAAGGCTTATCAAATGATGGCCAGGCTGCCGCTATTGCAGGAGGTGTTGCTGGTGCGCACCATGTTCATCAACTAGCTGAAGCATATGGCGTTACCGTAATTCTTCATACCGACCATGCTGCCCGAAAATTACTCCCATGGATTGATGGACTTCTGGATGCCGGAGAAAAGCATTTCGAGCAAACCGGGAAACCTCTCTATTCTTCTCATATGTTGGATTTATCTGAAGAACCTATCGAGGATAACATCGGAACATGCGTTGAGTATTTCAAACGGATGAATAAAATGGGTATGACTTTAGAGATTGAGCTTGGAGTGACAGGAGGAGAAGAAGACGGTGTTGATAACTCGGATATTGATAACTCAATGCTCTATACACAACCAGAAGAGGTTGCATACGCATATGAGAAATTAAAAGAAGTAAGTGATAATTTTACAATTGCAGCTGCTTTTGGAAATGTGCATGGAGTTTATAAACCTGGAAATGTTAAGCTTACTCCGATTATCCTCAAGAACTCTCAAGACCACATTCAGGAGAAACACAATACTGGAGAAAACCCTGTGAACTTCGTATTTCATGGTGGTTCCGGATCTTCAAGGGAAGAAATCAGAGAAGCTATTTCATATGGAGCGATCAAAATGAATATTGACACAGATCTACAGTGGGCATACTGGGATGGTGTGAAAGTATATTACCAGGCCAATGAAGGCTACCTTCAGGGGCAGATTGGAAATCCTGAGGGAGATGATAAACCCAATAAGAAGAAATACGATCCGCGTGTCTGGGTTAGAGAGGCAGAAAAATCGTTTGTAGACCGACTAAAAGTTGCATTCGAAGATTTAAACTGCATTGACAAAAATGCCTAAAACTAAAAAGCCGCTATTTAGCGGCTTTTTAATTGACCAAATTAATTAATTCGTTTTTGATAAACTTATTTAAAGAATGAAAAATATATCTGTCATTGGTAGTGGTACTATGGGTAATGGGATTGCTCATGTATTCGCTCAAAATGGATACAATGTATCACTAATTGATATTAATGAAGCAGCGCTCGAAAAGGCGATTGCCACAATTTCTAAAAACCTGGATCGCATGGTTCAGAAAGAGAAAATCACGGAGGGTGATAAAGAATCTGCTCTTAAGAATATCTCAACCTTCACTTCGACTGAAGAAGGTGTGAAAAATGCTGATCTGGTTGTGGAAGCTGCGACAGAGAATTTTGATATCAAGAAGAAAATATTCGAAACCATGGATGCTCATGCTCCTGATGGCGCCATTCTTTCAACAAACACCTCTTCCATTTCAATCACCCAAATAGCAGCTGCAACAAAAAGACCTGGCAAGGTTATTGGCATGCACTTTATGAACCCGGTTCCGGTCATGAAGCTCATTGAAGTTATTCGCGGGTATGCCACCTCAGATGAGACTACCAAAACAATCATGGAAATGAGCAAAAACCTGAAAAAGGTACCTGTCGAGGTAAATGATTATCCGGGTTTTGTAGCAAACCGCATATTGATGCCAATGATCAATGAGGCAATAATTACACTCCACGAAGGAGTGGCCGGTGTAGAGGAAATTGACACGGTAATGAAACTTGGAATGGCGCATCCGATGGGTCCATTACAACTGGCTGACTTTATTGGGCTGGACGTTTGTCTTTCTATTATGAATGTACTTTATGATGGTTTTGGTAATTCAAAATATGCACCATGCCCCCTCCTAGTCAATATGGTAACAGCTGGTTATCTCGGAGCAAAAACTGGTGAGGGCTTTTATAAATACACTCCGGGATCAAAAGAATTGGTGGTCAGTGGGATGTTTACCAAATAACTTGTTCAGAAAATGAAAAAAGACAGGTTTTAAGCCTGTCTTTTTTCGTTTCTACCTGTCATATAAACCAATTAGGATAATTTTGAGTGTTGCTGGAACTTACCAGCATAAAACTCACTTCACAAATGAAAAATATTAAACTTCTACTGTTGTTAGCCGGAATCATCTTGTTAGCAGCCTGTACCAATCAAACGACTGAAAAAAAATCTATGAGACCAGATGCTCCAATTGCTGCAAAGGCTGATACTGTTTTGAAGGAACATGGACAGACCAGATTCGATCCATATTTCTGGATGCGACTCTCAGATGAACAAAAACGAGCGGAAACTCCAGATGATCACACCCAACAAGTACTTGACTACTTAAACAGCGAAAATGACTACACGAAAACAGTCATGTCGCATACAGAGGATCTTCAGCAAAAGCTGTATGATGAAATTGTAGGACGAATCAAACAGACAGACGAATCCGTCCCATACCTTTCAAACGGTTACTGGTATTATACCAGATATGAGGAAGGTGGTGAATACCCTATCTACTGCAGAAAAGAAGGTAGCCTTGAAGCAGATGAAGAAATTCTGCTTAATGTCAACGAAATGGCGGAAGGGTATGGATACTATGCTGCTGGCGGACTGAATGTAAGTCCTGACAACAAAATATTGGCGTTTGCTGAGGATACATTAAGTAGAAGAATCTACACCATCAGGTTTAAAAACTTAGAAACTGGTGAGATGATAGATGACCGAATAGAAAATACAACAGGCGGTGGTGCATGGGCCAACGACAACAAGACGTTCTTCTACACCGCTAAAAATAAGGTGTCACTATTGTCTGAAAAGATCTATCGTCATGAACTAGGTACTGAACCTGAGATTGACGTAATGGTGTATCATGAAAAAGACCCTTCGTTTTACATTGGTGTTTATAAGTCTAAATCAGATGATTATGTAATCATTTGGAACAGTAGCACATTGGTAAGCGATTATCATATCCTTGATGCTACTAATCCACGTGGAGATTTTCAGCAGTTTATCCCGAGAGATGAAAAAGCTCACGAATACAGCATCGCACATTTTGAAGACAAATTCTATATCGTTACGAACTGGGATGCAACCAATTTCCGGCTAATGGAAACACCAGCAAATGCAACAAGTAAGGATAATTGGAAGGAAGTAATTGCTCATAGAGAAGATGTACTTCTGGAAGGAGTTGAGTTATTTAATGACTTTATGGTTGTAGATGAAAGGCAAAATGGCCTTACCAATCTTCGAATCATCAATCAGACGTCAGGTGATGAGCACTACCTTGATTTTGGTGAACCTGCCTACAATGCGTACATCTCAACCAATGCTGAGTTTAATACTAAGACGTTGCGGTTTGGCTACACATCCATGACCACTCCAAACTCCACTTTTGACTACAATATGGAGACCAAGGAAAAAACTTTAATGAAACAACAAGAAGTTGTTGGTGGTCATAATCCAGAAGATTATGTAACGGAGAGAGTCTGGGCTACTGCCAGAGATGGTGAACGTATTCCTATTTCTATAGTATACAGAAAAGGTTTTGAGAAAAATGGCGAAGGGCCATTGCTTCAGTATGGATATGGTTCATATGGTGCCACTATCGATGCAAGCTTTAGTTCAGTTCGTCTTAGTCTCCTGGATAGAGGTTTTGCTTTCGCAATTGCGCACATCAGAGGTGGACAATTGATGGGGAGACAATGGTATGAAGATGGGAAAATGTTCAAGAAAATGAACACCTTCAACGATTTCATTGATTGCTCCAATTTTTTAATTGAGGAAAGTTATACTTCCGCTGAACATTTATACGCGCAAGGTGGAAGTGCAGGCGGACTATTAATGGGTGCAGTGGTAAATCTGGCTCCAGAACTTTATAATGGCATTCTTGCGGCAGTTCCTTTCGTAGACGTGGTATCTACTATGTGGGATGAGACCATTCCTTTGACTACCAACGAATTTGACGAATGGGGTAATCCGAAAGAATTAGAATCATATGAATACATGCTATCCTATTCTCCTTACGATAATGTAACGGCTCAGGATTATCCAAACATGCTTGTAACTACTGGTCTTTTCGATTCACAAGTGCAGTATTGGGAACCTGCTAAATGGGTAGCTAAACTTCGTGAAATGAAGACAGATCAAAATACTTTGATATTAGACACAGATATGGAAGCAGGTCATGGAGGGGCTTCCGGGCGATTTAAAAGGTATAAGACAACTGCCTTGCAATACGCATTTCTATTAGATCTTGAAGGAATTGCCGAATAGGATTTGACTCCTACGAGTTAAAAAAGCCTCAGTAACTACTGAGGCTTTTTTATTGCTCAACTGATTAAGGGTTAAATTGATTTCTTATGTTCTAAATGCAATAATGAAACGATCACCTATCTACTTAATCTACGTACTCTTTCTCTGCTTTTCATGCACTGATGAGCCTGATCTTATCCTCCGGGAGAATACGACGGTAGAACTTCATCAGCCCTGGATTTCAAGTTCACCCGAATCGGTTGAGCTCGATGGAAGATTAATAAATATTGCGAAAAGTGAAGCTGGCAAACTTCCACGAATGAGAAGTCTGTTGGTAATCAAGAATGGGTACCTGGTAAGCGAAAGCTATTTCAACGGTGCTAGTCGGAATACCCTATTTGATGTAAGATCAGTTACAAAAAGTATTGTGGCCACCCTTACATTTATTGCACTAGAAAATGGTGATTTGGAATCACTGGATAAAAAAATGACATTAAGCCCTGATTATTCTCTTACCGCTGATCAACAGGAAATTACTTTTAGACACCTGCTTTCAATGAGCTCAGGTTTTGAGTGGGATGAGTGGACAAGTGACATGTATGCGGAATGGGTGACTAATCCAGATCAAATTCAATATGTTCTGGATCAGCCAATGGTAAATACTCCTGGAAGTGTATTCACTTATAATTCTGGTGCGGTTCATCTTTTAGGCCATGCCTTAGCTACTGAGGTGAATGAGACTTTAGAAGATTATGCTATGTCAAACTTATTTACGCCACTGGGTATTCAGGAAGTCAGATGGGAGCAACTCAGAACCGGTCCAAACAGTGGAGCAGGAATACAATTGAGAGGCAGAGATCTTGCTCGAATCGGTCAATTATATCTTCAGGAAGGTTATTCGGGTACCTCAACGTTAATTTCAGCCAATGCTATTGAAGATATTACCAGTCCAAAATTTGATTTCAGATCAACCTTCGGAAAGGTTTCAGGTATTTCATACGGCTATCTTTGGTGGACAATTGATTCACAGATTGATGCCTTTCTTGCCTGGGGATATGGCGGGCAGTACATCCTTGTAGTCCCCTCGAAGAACCTGGTGGTTGTAGCCACAACAGATTGGACTTTTTTAAGCGCAGAAGGTGGACCAGCAGATTTAGAAAGATCGGTGCTTGATTTGATTTTCAAAAACATTGTAAATCAACAATAAACAGAGTCAGATAATGTCAATTGCTCAAATAATTGGATCACGTCATGTATTAGCAGTTCAGAATCTGCATATTTCGATTAACTATTACATAGATCAATTGGGGTTTTCACTAGTCTGGCAAATTGAAGGATGGGCTTTGGTTCAAAGAGATAGCATATCAATTATGCTTGGTGAATGTCAAGATGACATTTCAGCTCATGAGACCAATAACCACTCTTATTTCGCATATATTGAGGTGACCGATATAGATTACCTGCATCAGGAATTCACCCACAAAAATGTCGAATTTGTCAGTCAACTCGCTACAAAAGACTGGGGCCAACGAGAATTCGCAATTAAAACCATAGATGGTCACAGAATTATGTTTGGACAAGAATTGTTGTCCTGATTCAAGAATTCACCAATCAGCCCTGGAATTATGGCTTGAATTTTGCTAACAAATAGTAACTACCTGACTTTTTCACTTGTTGTTAAAAGTCACTTCTCATAATACGATTAGGTTAAGCAATTAAGGGATGGTAGCATTAAGCCTCGGATTGATCCGGGGCTTTTTTTTACACAAGGTATTTTTTAGAATTTCCAAGTTGTCTTTAAATTACCAATTAAACCTAACCTATTATTTTATGAAATTAGATATTAAGTATCAAGAGCGATACTCTCGAGGAGAGTTATTGCTTCGTTCATTATTCGGAGCGATTTACATTGCGCTACCTCACCTATTTATATTGATTTTTGTGTCACTTTGGGGTGCTGTGCTTTCATTCATCTCCTGGTGGATTGTACTCTTCACAGGGAAATACCCTCAGAGTTTTTTCGAATTTCAGGAAGGCCTTTTTAGATGGAATCTACGTCTGAACGCTAGATTGAACAATCTGTGTGATGGTTATCCTGTTTTTGGGATCAATGCCTCTGATGATCATGTAACTTTAGAAATTCCTTATCCAGAGAGACTTAGCAGAGGGGTATTATTATTGCGTCTTTTCTTTGGAGCTATCTATGTAGTTCTACCTCATGGATTCTTATTGATGTTCAGAACTATCGCATCGCTTGTATTGCAATTTTTGGCCTGGTGGGCCGTATTATTCACAGCGAACTATCCAAAAAGCTGGCACGAGTTTAATGTTGGAACCATTCGATGGGCCACCAGAGTAAACATTTACATGTCATTTATGACAGATGAGTACCCTCCATTTTCAGGAAAACCATGAACGAAAAATACCATCCAATACCTCAACCAGAAGAATTGACTGAGCGGGAAAAAGATGATGCAATGGGATCCTATTTGATGATGTTTGCATCAATAGCAGTTGGTCTCCCCTTGCCTATCATCAATTTAATCGCTGCAATTGTTTATTATTTCACAAACAGATCAAAAGGTCTGTTTGTGCATTTTCACTCTTTACAGTCGCTTATTAGTCAACTGCCAACAACAGTAATTAATGCAATAGGTGTCTTTTGGGCAGTCCGGATTTACTTTTTTGATTGGGAACTTACCGATCACTTTAAAGGATATGTGATCATGGCCATTGTGTTTAATCTGGCATATTTTGTCTTTAGTATCGTAGGTGCTGTTAAGGCGAAAAAGGGAAGAATGTATTATTTCCTGTTTTTCGGAAGATTGTCTTATGAGACTGTATTCAAAATGAGAGACACAGACAATAGTAAGATTCAAAACTTACCTCCTCGATGAAAATTTGGAGAGAATTACTAATACTGGTAATCATTTTTGGATTGATTTGGCTGGCGTTTACCTGGAGGCCGCTCACTCTCCCTGATTCTGATCTTAGGCTTAGCAAAGAACGAGAAAAGGATCTCGCGGACTTAATTAAGGAAGATCTTGAGGACGCTTATGAGTTCTATCCAGATTCTGTTATAGATGCGGTACTTAAGCCTATCACAGATAGGTTGGTTGACTCAATGGCTGAAAAGAAATATGAATACAAGTTTCACATCATTGATAACAGTAGTGAAATAAACGCTTTTGCGACAATTGACGGCAACATCTATGTTTTCTCGGGTCTTTTAAAATTTGTAGACAATCCGGAACAATTAGCCGGCATTCTGTCTCATGAAATCGGGCATCATGAAAACGGTGACTTGATTGATCGGCTAATGAAAGAGCTGGGATTGAGTGTCCTGGTTGCTGTGTTGACAGGCGGAGATGCGGTGATGATTTCAGAAATCTCCAAAATGCTGATCTCAACAGGATTTGACAGAAAACAAGAAAGGGAGGCTGATGAGTTTGCTTATAAACTTATGGTTAAAGCCAAATTAAACCCTGCCAGACTAGCCCATTTTTTTACTAAACTCAAAGCGGAGGAAAAGTCTTATCCCGATGATTTAGAAATCATCATGACGCACCCAAATTCCAAGAATCGAATTGAAGGTGCATTATCCTATGATCTTCCCGAAGAATTCGAAGAGCAAGAATATGAACTGGATTGGCAATTGCTGCTAGATACCTACTTATAATCTATTCATCTCTTAAAGACTCGACTGGATTTGATATTGCGGCTTTCGTAGATTGAAAACTAACGGTTATTAAAGCGATTAGTAAAGCACCAACTCCAGCAAAAACAAATGCCATCCAACTGACACCTGAAGAGTAGGCAAAATTTTGCATCCAATTTTCAGCCCAAAAATATGCCGCCGGAATCGCGATGAGTGTTGCGATCGCAATCAGCTTAAGGATATCCTTCGAAAGAAGAAATACAATTGAGTATACTGAGCCTCCCAGTACCTTTCTCACCCCTATTTCTTTCCTTTTTTGATTAATAATAAAAGCGGATAATCCCAGTAATCCAATACATGCAACAATGATTGCCAAAAAGGTGAATGCCGTGAAAAGTTTTCCAGAGGTTTGTTCGGACTGATAGAACTGCTCCAGATTTTCATCCAAAAAATAATGCCTGAAAGGAGTATTTGACACAAACTGATCCCAAATCCCCTCCATAGATGCCAATGTAGTACCTACATCATTGGCTGAGATTTTAACCACGTACTTGTTTACGAAACTTTGTGCAGCTCCCATATTCTTTATGACCATTGGTTCTACTTGGTTGTGAAGCGATTCAAAATGAAAATCCTTCACAACTCCAACTATGGTATAGGAAATCTGAGTTGAGTCATCCACGTGTACAATCTTCTCACCTATTGGATTTTCCAGTAGCAATTTCTCAACTGTAGATTCATTTATGATCACTGAAAGTGAATCATTGTAATTCTCTGAAAAGTTGCGCCCATCTATAATTTCCATACCCATGCTGGGAATAAAATCATTATCAATGGAAATCATCCTAGTGACCAAACTTTCTTTTTCGGCATAACCCGGTACTCTTACGATAAAGCCCTGCAAGATATCCCCAGGCATGGAGGAGCAATATCCAGCTGCAGAAACAGATGGTAAGTTGACTAACTCATTTTTAAACGTCTCGAAACGTTCCCAATTCGGATTATTCGGATCGTTGTTTACCCCGAACCCATTTTCTATGACTACTACTTGATCTCTGTCAAAACCTAGTGGTTTATTTAATAGATAATCCATCTGATCGTAAATCAGCAAGGTTGCTGAGATCAGGGCAATTGAGATGGTAAACTGGAAAATAACAAGCACATTTCTCAAGCCTACCCCTTTTTTTGAGGTTTTAAGATTTCCTCTCAGTATTCCAATAGGAGAATATGCTGAAATAAAGAATGCCGGATAGATCCCTGCGATAACTCCGATCAGCAAAACAGCGCCTATTAGAATCAACAAGTTGCCGGTATTCAGAAATTCAGTTAATGATAAGTTCTTACCTGCCAATTGTGAGAAATTTCCTTCAAATAAGAACGTAAAAAGTATGGCTAATGCAGCACTAATCATCGTTATGAAGATTGACTCTGCAAGGAATTGCGCAATCAATTGCCGTTTATGTGAACCCATTACCTTTCGGATTCCTACTTCTTTTGCTCGTTCGACAGAGCGAGCAGTAGCAAGGTTCATGAAATTAATGCAAGCGATAAGTAAAATGAATGCTGCCGCAATTGAGAATATGTACACATACGTGATGTTCCCATTTGGTTTGATCTCGCCGGATAACTGACTGGTCAGGTAAATATCCTGAATGGGTTGTAAATAGTAATTGTAACCATTTCCAGCTGCTATATACTCGTCATATGAAATTCCATTTCGCTGCTGGATTTCTCCTTCCGCATATTGCTTTATAAATGCTGGTAGCTTGGCTTCAAAAACTTGAGGATTTGTTGCGTCATCCAATTCTACATAGGTCATCGCTGAGAAGCCTGTCCAGTTTACTTGTCTGAAAAATGGGAAGGAATGCAGCGGCACCAGACCACCGAACTCAAAATGCGATTTTTCAGGGTAATCCGCTGTTACCGCAGTGACTTCCAAACTATTTCCTCCCGGGAAACTCAAAATTTTACCAATCGCCGATTCATCTCCAAAAAATCGCTTAGCCGTACTTTCAGAGAGGACTAATGAGTTTTCATTGACCAATGCTGTTTTCTTATCTCCTTCAATCAATTCAATAGACATCAGAGAAAAAATTGTAGAATCTGCAAATACCAAATGCTCTTCTGTCAAGCTCTTTTCTCCATATTGGAAGGAGGTTGCATTATTCGGCTTAAAGAATCGTGTTTGATTTAATACCTCAGGGAAATCTTCAACTAGCTGAGGTCCAATCGAATGTGGAATTACGGTGAAATCAACCTCACGCTCAGGATAAACTCTGTTTAGAGCTATTCTATATACGTTCTCATTTTGAAAGTCATCAAAAGAGGTCTCATGATTCACATATAGGAGAATGGTCAAGCATGTTGCCATACCAATGGCTAGACCCAGAATATTAATAAATGAAAAAGCAGGCTTTTTTATAAGGCTCCTTATCGCAGAGATAATAAGATTTTTAAGCATAAGTAGGTAGTTGGATTGAATAAGTATACTCTGAATAACACTGAAGGTTTCGTACAACCATATGGAGTTTGTAACATCCTTTTCATAGTTGTTGTCTAACAATGCGGACTCAAAAACTAAAAGGATGCTAAAGAACTACCTAACTATTGCAATTAGAAATTTGTGGAAGCACAAGCTATTCACGGGACTCAACATCTTTGGACTATCACTAAGCATGTCTATTTGCTTAGTGTTGATATTACTAGTTTATGATCATTTTCAGTATGATAAATTTCATCCAGAAGTGGATAGAACTTACCGAATAACAACATTCGCTAAAGGTCATGAAGGAACATTTGATGAGGCTTACGCAACATCTTCTCTACTATTTAAAAAGCAACTGGTCGATGGTTATTCATTTGTTGAAAAAGCAACTAACCTGAACAGCGACTTTAGAGGTGAAATCAGATCTCCGCACAAAATACTTGACATTCGATCATTATTTGCTGATGAAGATTTTTTCAATGTCTTTGGTTTTCAATTAGTAGAAGGAAATCCAGAAACAGCTTTACTTGATCCATTTAGCGTAGTTCTAAGTAAAGAGCTTGCCTCTAAACTTTTCCCAAATGAACCTGCACTTGGGCAGACCATTGATTTTGAAGATCATGGAAGCTATAAGGTGACAGGTGTATTGAAAGAAGTAAAGGAAAACACACATGTTGTTTTTGAAGCGTTGGGGTCCATGAGTACCATTCCGATCTTAGTCGAGAAAGGTGCGATGGGAGATAGATATGATTCATGGTCAAATATGTGGGACAACTATAATTACTTGGTGCTGAACGATAATTCCAGTCGAGTTGAGGTGGATAGGATATTAAATGAGATTGCTGAAGCAAATTTAGATCTACCAGATGATCATCACGGTTGGACCTTTAAACTTCAAGCGATGAATGAGATTGTACCCGGCCGAGCTATGTCGAACGAAATCGGTTTTGCACTACCCTGGTTTGTGTTGGCATTTTTTGGACTGCTGGGATTAATCGTTTTAATAACCGCATCAATCAATTATACCAATCTCTCTATTGCCAAGTCTTTGAGCAGAGCAAAAGAAATTGGAATTAGAAAGGTAAATGGTGCCAGTAAGCGTCAAATTGTTTTTCAATTTCTGACTGAATCTGTACTAACCGCATTTATCTCTTTGGTACTGTCGGTATTCATTTATAAATACCTAATTGTCACGTTTAATGAAATCTGGATTTTCAATCAGGTTGGAATTTCGTTAGAAGATTCATTCCGAACTTACGGGTATTTCGTCCTTTTTGCCATTGTAATCGGATTGTTTACAGGTATTGGACCAGCTTTATTCCTCTCCAGACTTAAAGCTATTACAACTCTAAAAGGTTCTATTTCAAAGCAGGTTCGAAAACGTACGATACTATCCTTTATTACTGGCAAGAAAACTTTGATAAGCATCCAATTCAGCTTGTCGATTCTTATGCTTGTTACTATCTTAATTTTACACAAACAGGCCAACTTTCTTACGGAGGCCAACTATGGATTTAATGAAACAGAAGTCTACTATGTAAACACACACGACCATGACCCTCTGTTAATAAAGCAACATTATGGATCTATGGCGGGTGTTGAAAATGTCACGTTCACCTCGCATCACCCGGCAATTGGGCGCTCACATGGTGCCGGTGCAAAATGGAAAGAAGATCAGGAGAAAATTACACTCTACCACTTCTCAGTCGATCCTAACTATATAGAAGTAATGGATCTCGAATTAATTGCTGGTCGTGACTTTGCAAAAGATGCTAACGATCAAAATGAAAAGTTCCTCATCATCAACGAAACAGCTGTTGACACATATGGTTTTGAATCTTCAAGCCAGGCAATTAGTGAAATTTTAACTATTGATACATTAGCTCTGACAATAATTGGTGTGGTTAAAGATTATCACTGGGAGCCCCTGATGAAGTCAATTCGTCCGCTTGGTCTTCGAATCCAACCAGATCGCTATGAATATGCTTACCTAAAAGTCAAAAGTGATAACTTAATAAAAGAAGGCAAAAAGTATGAAGAGGCCTGGACTGCATTTGACCCAGCAAGAGAATTTGAAGGTGGTTTTCTTAACAAACAATTGGATGAGTTTTATCAGTTTTTCTATGATTTGGGTAATATCCTTACTTATATCGCTATGATAGCTTTATCCATCACAAGTCTGGGATTTTTAGGCATGGTAAGTTTTGAGCTAAAATCTAAAATAAAGGAAATAGGCATTCGGAAGGTTTTAGGCGCCACTTTTCAATCATTGACTTTTTCCATGGCTAAAGGTTTTATGGTAATCATATCTGTAACATCACTCTTAGCGATACCATTTGGACTTTGGGTAAATAGTCTTTGGGTGAATGAAATGGCCTATCATGCTTCAATTGACTCATCAATCATTCTTCCAACTGTGACCATTATTGTGATGATAGCAGCTGTTACCATTGTTTCACAGGTATGGATCAATGCAAACAAAAATCCAACGGAAACACTAAGAGCGGAATAAGCTATTTAAAAATACATGCACCATTTTCCATGGAAATTTTGGTAACCGCTTCAGGTATTTCCTGGTCGCTGAATGTATTCTTCATATCTTGAATTCGAATAAACACAATGCCCGACTCAGCTATTGCTCTCATGTCTTGCTCTGTCATCTGATACATGATTAAATAGCGCGTAATTTTAGTTCCATAATCGTCAATGATCTCTGGCTCTGCTTTTGAAAGTGCTTTCATTTTAATGATATCACCATTCCCTGCTCGCATGATCAATTCACTATTCTCGGGGATGATGGTATCTAATTCACCATAGTCTCCGACTTCAACCTCAAACTTATAATCCGCACCATTGCGGATATAAGAGAAATAATAAAAGGGTGTCGGTCCCGTTAACCTGGTTTTAACCGTTCGAATAATATCATCCGTTAGTGGGTCTTTATCATTAACCACATATTTACAGATTTGAGATGTGCTGGTAAAAGCTAAGTTTAATAGAACAAAACTGAATAATACTTTTAATCTCATGATTTATAATTAAACGTGTATCAAATCTATAATTATTCATCCCAATAGCCTTCATTACACGACATTTAAATGATAATTCATAATTGTTGAATCCATTTAAACCAATTATAGTTACTATTTTGCTGCTAAATTAGGTTGTCAGTGCCAAAAATATTTTTAGACCGAAAAATTTACTTTCTGCTTTTTATCGCCATAATTGGTGGATTAATCGCATATTATTTTAATTATCAATTAAAGGTTTATGAAAAAACTAAGCGGAATGATACCCTCATAAATGTTCATCAAACAGTTGTTGATAAATTTTCGGAATCTATTAATCGCTTTGCTTACCTGATGTCCGGATTACGATCACACTTAAAATATTCAAAAGAATTTCCTAATGCTAAGGAGATGCAGGAATTTATCAGATACCAGGCGATGGAATTAAATATGAATGATTCATTGATCGTTTCATTTTTAAGCACTGATCATGAATTCATTTACAGCTTCACCATCAATGAGATGGATCCTAATTCATTGGTAGGCACCTCTGTAAGAGACTTTAGAAGAGATGATGAGATTGATAGATTGATTATCCTTCTTTCTGAAGATCATATGAGATTGTTTTATCCTATTAATTTGGTAGAAGGATGGGTTGGTATCCCGCTTAATTTTCCAGTAATTCGAGATAAAGAGGCTGTTGGTTACATCGCTTCCATTCTTAATTTTAGAAACATTGTTGAGCCCATTTATAAACTAGAGGACACAGATGTATTTACCTTCAAATTTTCAGTTAAAGGCGGGAGTTCATTTGACCGAGAACAAGTTTACGATGGGTCAAAAGTATATCATGATCGACATGATGATAAATATTATAAAAACTATAATATAGATGATGAGAAGTTCATGACCTCATCAATAACCATGTATGGCCTCTCTTTTGAAATTGGCACGGCATACATAGATGATTCCCTTCCTAATCCATACATCCGATGGATATTCCTTTTTATTTATGGACTTATTCTTTGTTTCTCGGTCTATGCGATAAATAGGTACATCATTTATCACCATCTTAATGAACGACTTAAGCGCGTCAATGAGGTTATTCTTGAGCAGAATACACAACTTGAAGAACTCAACGCAACCAAAGACAGACTTATGTCAATCATTGGTCATGATCTAAAAGGACCAATCTCGTCCATAATAAATCTTATAAGCCTTGTAGAGGAAGATTCTATCACAGTCCAAGACACTCAGGTTATACTTAAACAACTCAACCCGGTAGCGAAAAACACCATCAACTTGCTGGAAAATCTGCTTCAATGGGCAATGGTTAATAGTGGGAATACCATATTCAAGCCAGAACCTATTCCGATACATAAAGTAGTCGAAGAAAATTTCACACTTCTTAAACCTTCTGCCAGTCAAAAGAAAATTAATCTTAAAGATGAGGTGCCGAAAAACCTGAACGCATATGGAGACTATAATATGATTTCTACTGTGATTCGAAACCTGATCTCCAATGCAATCAAATACAGTAAATCCGACACGGAAGTAAAGATTTCGGCTCAGGATCAACAAAATGAGGTAATCATTCAAGTGATTGATCAGGGCATAGGACTTTCAGAAAAGGAAATAGCTAAAATCAATTCTACAGAAATTCAGGCTTCTAAAAAAGGGACTGCCGGTGAAAAAGGAACTGGATTGGGCCTTGAGCTGTGTAAAGCATTTCTTACAAAAAATAATGGTTTACTTGAAATAACAAGTGATTTGGGATCAGGTAGTACATTTCAATTAAAACTTCCCAAAGGTGGGTAAAACCATCTATTATTTTACAAATACCTCTTGGTATTGGTAGTATTAATATTTAGATTAACTATCACAACTAACCTACTCACTATCAATGGCTGAAATCCAAAACATGATTTCAATATTGCCGTGGCATCCTACAAGAAGATGGGGTACCCGACAATTATCATCCATCAATAAGATTGTTATTCATCAAGAGCTTGGCGAAGCAGATGTGGAAGCAGTTAATAATTATCACATCAAACCCAATCACATCTCATCCAAGGGGTGCCCACATCTTTGCTATCATTATGCGATTCGCAAAAACGGTGAAATCATACAAGCTAATGAGCTCTCCAGTATAACCTGGCACTGCAAGGGTCAGAATACTGAAGCTGTAGGAATCATGGCGGTAGGAAACTTCAATGGACCCGGGTATGATATGGGAACTTCAGAGCCTACCAAAGAACAAATCAAGTCGTTTGACTTTTTGGTTGATTACCTTATTAAATCACTAAACTTAACCAACCAGGATGTGTATGGTCATTACCATTTTGGAAAGCCAGCGTGTCCCGGGCATACCTTACAAAAGTACGTAGAGAAGAAGCGTGAGAATCTTGCAGAAGTAGACACTAAGGTTACAAAATCTGTAAAGGAAGTCCAAAAAAGACTAAATCAACTGGGCTTAGGCGCAGGGGCCGAAGATGGCATTCACGGTATTAAAACACTCGCTGCAATTCGAAGATTCCAGGCAGCTGAGGGACTCCAGGTAGATGGAATAGTTGGTCCTAAAACATGGAGTAGGTTATTAGCACTCACAAATTAGATCTCATGGAAAAACCAGAAAAATTATTCATCGGAGAGGACGGATTTTGGGCTGCATGGTTCTCTAAATTACTCTTCACCCTAATAAGCATAAAAGTTTGGGGATTGGTTGCCGGTACGTGGATATCAACCTATTTATTGTTGAATCAAGAGGTTTTAGAGTTAGGGGATAAAACGTACGAACTAAGCTTTAGTGGTGCCCAATGGCTCACATTTAATACCACTGTTTGGGCACTTATTTTTGGAATGAAAGAAGTGTTTCGAATTTCTGAAAAGAAAGATAAAAACGAGAAAGCAGCTCTTGATAAACGAATGGAGACCAAAGAGAAGGTGACAGCAATGATCCAAGCACCTAATAATCCTTCTACAGTGAAGGTGAATTCGGATGGTACAGAAACGGTAGGATCAGAACCTGATTGATGATGAGTAAGACATTAAAAACAATATTGATTGTAGCTGTTATCTTAGGTGTAGCTGTTCTGCTGATCTTCCGAAGTGATCTGATCGGTCAGGCTTTTGCTGCGCTAGCGGGCGGATTTGCTGCATTTAAAGCCAAGCTTTTTAATTCATCTAAAATCGATGTGGAAGAGGAAATCTCCACAATAGAAACAGAACATGCTGCTAAACGAAAGAACTGGGCATTGATGAAGGAGGAATATGACAGTAAGTTTAACGCGCTGAAAGCCAGAATGGATTATTTGGACTATAAATCCGCGACAATAGCAAAGCAGATTAGTTCATTGGATACTGCACAAAAAGAGGCATTAAAGAAAAACTCAAACCTCAGTGATGATGATTTACTAGATTGGCTTAAAAACTGATTATATGAAAAAAGCATTGTTAATCTCCTTTCTTACTTGTATCTCTACTTCACTTTTTTCTCAAGAAACCGTAGGCATTATAAAACCGGGAGAAAGGTTTCAAAATCCATTTGAGTTCAATCTATTCTACATGCCAAGAACCAAGGTGGTGGAGTTCAAGAACCTGGAGACAAAAGCAGAATTTGACTCCTTGAGAATGATCCTCTACAAGGAAAAGTTAAAAACATACGAAGAACGGATCTTCCTTGCAGATAGCGCTACACGATTAAGAAAAATTGAAGCTGATTACTGGAATTCCAAGCTTTTAGCTAATGATGCATTACTTGAAGACGAAAGAAAAACGAACGTATACCTACGTGCTGACATAGAGCGAATTCGGCAATCACGTATCTATTATTTCTTAGGTGGGGTTGTTGCCACTTCAATTGTTGTTGGCGTTTTAAGCAATTAGAAAAAGGGTTGATTTTCAACCCTTTCTTAATTTTTCTTATTCTAAAATCTTAAAGATTAAGATCGGAATCTTAGATTCATTGACCACATCTTCTGCAATCGACCCACCGATTATATGCGCTATTCCTTTCTTCCCATGGGTTCCCATCACAATCAATCCTGCGTTTACATCTTCTGCAAATTTTACTGCCCCTGTATCGACAAAATCTGCCTCAATGGTGCTTGTAGTAAAATCTATTAGGTGATTACGCTCTGCGAAGTGTTCAAGCATTTTTTTCACCTGCACCTCCTCGAGCCAGTTATAAGGTGTTTTCACTTTTACCACATGCATGTTTAATCCCAATAGTTCCTGAATATCTTTTGCGTGATAAGCAATCAAATCCTGCTCTTCACTTAAGTCAGAGGCAAAAGCCATGCTTTTGATGTCTTTCAGGTGGGTCTCTCCTTTTATGATAAATACCGGACATTCTGCATGCCTAATCATTCGCTCAGCGTTTGACCCAATAAAAACCTCACGTAATCCTGAGGCTCCTTTTGAGCCCATGATAATCCATGTAGCACTCTCCTCGGCAATAATTTTGCTGATATTGGTAAAAGCATTGCCATACTTCATATGCACAGATACTTTTTGATTTTTATCAATAACACGCTTAGACCACTCTTCCAATTTATTGTGAGTAGCTTTTATGAACTCCCCCGTATAAAAAGATTCCATACCTGAAGAGTTGACCTCTCCCGTGAAATTTAAATGACCTACGGGTATATCGACTACATGCACCATGATGATCTCTCCTTTTACTTTGTCATTCAACTCGATTGCAAAGTCTAAGGCATAGGAAGCCTGTTCTGAAAAATCAACGGGAACTACTATTTTTTTCATTACTTTAATTATTAAATGTTAATCGGTAAGCACCTCAATTTTCTTATACTCTGCTTTTCCGTGAGCGTTACTGACACTGTCAAGTTTGACTGCTTTCTCTTTCCTATCAAGCTTAAATGACCAAACCGGTATTTTTATATGATTAACAGTATCTTCTGTTAAACTACCTGAAAGCCAATGTGAAATACCCCTTCTGGCGTGCGTTGGCATTGCGATCATATCTGCATGAGAATCCTCTGCGCGAGAAAGTATCCCATCTGAAGGGAAGACATGCTTAACGATAGTGAATTCAAAATCTGCAATATGATGCCCTTTAATTAACTGTCCTATTTCCTCACTTACTTGCTCTTCGTTCTCAATATTATGAGGGGTTTTTACCCAAAGGAATTCTAAACGAGCACCTAGCTTTTCTTGAAGGTAGGCTACTTGTTCAAGAAAGCTATGCTTAAGCTCTCTTATATCTATTGGCACAAGTATTCGCTTGATTTGTTTGATAGATGCTTTCGCCGGAACAGAAATCACCGGGCAAGACGCATTTCGTACAATCTTTTCCGTATTAGAACCAACCAGCACTTCCGCTATTCCAGAAGAACCAGTGGTACCAATGACTACCAGATCAAACCCTTCTTTTGCAGTCATTTCCTTTACTGCAGTTACCAGGTAAACTCCATTTACCTCGGTTCTGATCTTTAAACGTGTATCAAATTGCGCAACAAATTCATTCATTTTTTGATACATCGCATTACGCACATCTTCCATCATGGTCTGAACACCAGTAAAGCTTGTAAACTGATGGTCAGGGTAATAATCAAAATGAACGCTATTTAATAAGGTAATTTCAGCCTCAAACTTCTCCGCTAGCTCAATTGCGAATCGGGTAGCATGAGCACTTACCTCGGAAAAATCGACAGGAACAAGTATCTTTTTCATGGTCTTACTATTTAGATGTCATTTCAAAAGTAGAACTCAGCTGAACTATCTCTAATGACATACAGAAGCACGGAGATTGATTTTCATCATCTCCTTGATTAATATCAGGATATATCCTAAAAATCGTCATGCTTTTTTACAAAATCAGAAATTACCTTGAGATCAAACAAAACAAATACGGATATGGAAAAGATAAATACCATAGAAGCTTTGGTTCATGCTTTGAACCAGTGTGAGGAATGTGGTTCTCACGTATTAGAGGTAATGAGTAATGTGAACATTCCGCGATCAGAATTTGAGCGATATTATTCCTGGAGGGATGATAGGTATGCCAGAAACGTTCTTGCGCGAAACGATAATTTTGAGATTTTGCTTATTTGCTGGGAAAAAGGACAATCCTCTCCTATTCATGACTTTAATGCCCAAGAGGCCTGGATTCATCCAATCGAAGGAATGCTTAGAGAAGAACGCTTCAAAATAAATGTAGATGATGACCGGTTAGAAAGGGTTAGCAATGTACTTCTTGGAACTGATGAATTTTCCTACATGAATCAGATCGGCATTCATCGATACTCAAACGCTTATTCCGCAAGGACTGTCAGTCTAAATATTTATCGTAACCCAGTTACCGAGTGGCATGTATATGATGAAAATAAATCAGATAGCACCATGATGGAAACCTGGGAGGATAAGAATTATGACCTATTAGAGCATGAAGTTTGAGTACCAAATAAATATCTAGTGCAATCCATTCGGTTTTAGTGATGGCTTCTTGGAAGACTACTTTTTCAATTTGATGACCTCTTCGGTTTTGTCAATTTTAAATGTCCAAACAGGAATGTCCAGATGGTTGATGGTATCCTCTGTAGTACTTCCGGACAGCCAATGAGCAATGCCTCTTCTTGCGTGAGTGGCCATCGCTACCATATCGACCTTTGATTCTTTTGCTTCAAGAAATATTCCATCTTGCGGGTTTATGCTATTGATTATGAAAAACCGATAATTATCTAATTCATAAGATTTAAACACGCTGGTCAACTCGTTTGCTAATTCCTTTTCTTGTTCATCCGAAACCTTAGATTTATTTACCCAAAGGAATTCCAACTCACATTCAAAAATGGCTTGCAGGTTCGCTATTCGCGTTAAGAACCCTCCTCTCAATTCCGAGAGATCAATCGGCACTAATACTTTTCTGATTGGTTTAAGTGAAACATTTTTCGGTATGGTGATCACCGGGCATTGGATATGACGCACTACTCTTTCAGCATTGGATCCAATAAACACCTCCTCTAAGCCTGAGGATCCATGAGTCCCCACAACCACCAGGTCAAATCCATCATTGCTCACCATGTCTTTGATACCAGACGCAATGGGCTCTGACGAAATCGTAAAATTGATGTTTATATCTGATTTAAATTGCTCAATAAAATCCTCCATTCGTTTCTCTGCATCCTTCCTGATTTCCTCTGTTGCAGCAGAGATTGCGCCTAAATCGCCGTATTGAAAATCATAGAAATAGTCAAATTTCACGCTGTGAAAAAGCGTAATTTCACCATACATTTTCTCGGCAAGGGCCAAAGCAAACTTGACAGCATTTTCGCTAACCTTCGAAAAGTCAGTTGGGACTAGAATCTTTTTCATCTTGGAGAATTTTAAAGTAAACATCAATTCAAGGGCTAAAAGTATAGCCTTGAACCATGCCTAATTCTGATGATTGCCAGAGTACTGATTGATTTATATCAACGATCAATCATTCGTAGTGTCTTTAATCATGATCAGCATCATCTTGAAAGGCTCAATAGCTTCCAATGCATGGGGAATAGTGGCTGGCATTAGTATCATCTGTCCCTCTTCTAACTTGAAATCTACACCACCAATAGTGATCTTGCACTGTCCATCTACAATTTGAGCAATAGCATCAAAAGGAGCAGTATGTTCGCTAAGTCCCTGCCCCTTATCAAAAGCAAAAAGAGTGGTATTTCCACTTTTGTTTTTCGTTAGCGTCTTACTTACCACCGCTCCTTCAGCATAAGCAATCAGTTCTTTCAAAGTAACAACGGTTGAAGATTTTATGGTATCCATAAGCTTGATCTATTAATGTTAAAAGTCCTTTCTGAGTGACTTTCTCAGCATGAATGAGACCGGGATGAAAACCCATAGCAAAAGCACGCCGATCGAGATAAATAACCCTGAGCTGGTGCCAAAAAATTTCTGAAACAATGCCCCTGTATATCCCAGAAGTGCAGAAATCTCCAGCTTGAGTAAAATCATGATCCGACTCAAATCAATCGGGTTAAAAAGGGAGGCTCCAAGCGCAAATTTATCCAGTGGATAGTCACCAAATACAATCAACGAGATCATGAAAAGCCCATCATAGATCACAGCAAAGAACAGCCACATCAAAATGGCATAGCCGAATCCTTTGATCTTATTGGAATTTCCCAAGCCGATATTCAGAGACAATGCGACGAATATGAATGTAAGAAATGTGCCGGAGGCTAATAATGTGATAAAGTTGCCTACCGCATCTGATTGTGTGATTCCATACAAAAGAAATGGGATGCCTAATCCAATGATCAAACTCATGGAGAGTGAGAGTGACAGGCCCAGGTATTGTCCAAGAAAGATGGTGGAACGCTTCACGGGTTGCGAGAGTAACAGCTCCGTAAACTCGCGTGAATTGTAAAAGTACATGATACCGAAAATGGTTCCGATCATCGGTGTAAGTACCACGATGATATTCATCAAAGTGATAGTTGCTTTCGAAAGATCTGAATTGAGGAATAGTAATACAAATCCCAGCAGCATATAAAAAGCCAGGTATACGTAGCTCCACCTGCTTCGCATCAAATCGTAAAAGCTATATTTTAATATTTTAATCGCTGACATTGAATTCAAATTAAAAAATGTAAAAACCTTTATTTATTGCATTTTAAGCGCTTCCTAAGAACACCTCCATTTCCATTCATTCCGCATTCCATTGTTATCTAATTTCACTTTTTTTCTTGACAAAAAAAGTGACAAAAAAGTCATGAAGATTTTAAAGCCTTTGCCCGCATACCCATCACCACCGCTCCAAATCTTCTTCCCCTCCCTCCTGGACGAATAGTTAACGCATATTTATTTCTAGGACTTTTACTCATCTTAATTATGTGTGCCATTAGGCACAAGCATTGCTGCGATTGCGTGTTCCAAATCTTTTTCATTTGTCTGCCTCTGCATCTCTTCCAGTGTTCCCTGAAAGTGGATCTTCCCATCTAATAGGAAGATGATCTCTTCAGCCACTTCCTCTACCAGGCTCATGATGTGCGTAGTGATTAGTATCGTTTTTCCTTTCTCGCGCTCTTCTTCAATCAGCTTCTTTAACTCTATGAGGGCCACCGGATCCAGTCCGGCCGTGGGCTCATCCATGATGCAGATGTTCGCATCAAACATGAATGCCAACACGATATTCACTTTCTGTCTTGTTCCACCTGATAAATCCGATAGCTTCTTATCCAGAAATTTCCCCAATCCAAATCGCTTGATCAACTCCTTTTCTCTACCCTTCCGATTTCGAATGTCCAAAATCATCTTGATAAGCTCATTGACTGTCAAGTTCTCTGGAAAACGAGCAATCTGTGGCAGGTAAGCTATGTCCTTTCGGTATTCCCAGCTTCTTTTAATGGTTGTTCCGTTGATCTGAAGTTCACCATTATTAGGAATGACCATACCCAAAATGGTTTTTAGTAGCGTCGTTTTGCCGGATCCATTGTGCCCAAGAACCGCGAAAACACCGGGTCGATCAATGGAAAAGCTCACACCTTTCAATACCTCTAATTTGCCAAAGCTTTTATTTAAATCTGTAACTTGAATCATTTGAATGCATTCATTGCCGGTGTTTGATCCACCAGGTTGTCAGGAGTAAAAACAGGCGAAACCTTTTCGGAAAAATTCATAATGTCTACAAAAAGGCTTCTTAGTAAAATGATCGTTTCAGGGGTTTTATTTACAATGTAAGAAAATAGCTTCACCGGTCTATACGGCACATCTCCCACACCATCTTTATCCAGATCGTAACCGGTATAGTCTCCCCAGTAATTTCCATCAAACGTGTTATCATTCATCTTTGAGTTATAGGAAACATCAAAAGAGTTTCCTTTGAAGTCATTTCCTGTGATCCGATTGGCATAGCATCCTCCGGATACCTTAATCGCCCACCCATTTTTATTAAATACATTACCGACATAATTAATGCGGCTGGTACCATCTATAAAAACAGCCGTCGTGTTTTCGATGAATTCATTATCCAGCACTTCAGCATCGTATATTTCTTTTAATAGCAGCCCATAACTCGCCGGTCCCCAGTTGTTAATAAAGACATTATTTTTCATTGTAATAAACTTGGAAAACATAACAGCCACTCCTGCTCCATTGTGCTCAAATCGATTCCCGATGTAATCATCATTGTTGGAAAACATGAAATGTAATCCATATCGAACATTGTCATGTGCGTAGTTTTCTTCGATAATGCTTTCATCTACAAACTCCAGATAAATGCCATCCCTCATTCTGTAAACTTCATTGTCATGGATCTGAAGGTTGGAGCAATGCCATGCGTGAATGCCATTCCCCGCTTCGTCCTCTTTTACATTCTCTCCATACACCAGATTATTCCTGATGATTCCATGTTTGGATTTTTCAATCAGCAGGCCAAAAAATGGATCGACGACAGTGTTGTTCTCAATTAGTAAATAATTCGCCCTGGAGGCATAGATGGCTGCATAATCTTTCGTATAGCTTTTACCGGCATTGATGATTTTCAGCCCGGAAATGGTTATGCTGTCAGCTAGCAACTTTAACACGTAGCTTTTATTCTGACCGTTCAATATGGCGCCCTTTTCACCAATGAGGGTTAAGGGTTTTGTTATTTCAAGATCGACTACCGGATAAATACCGCTTTTTACGATGAGGGTGTCGTGTGGCTCAGCCAGGTTTACTGCTTGTTGCAAATCCCTGATCTCACAACTCGGACAAACAACAGTTTGACCGCTGGTCTGCAGAAAAATTAAAGTAAAAAGGGCAATAAGTAGTAATCTCATATTATTCAACTGATAATATTTCTAAACAGACTATTCATCCGATATTGACGGATTTAATATTAGAACCGAAAGCATTATCGCCTCATTAATTCGCATTTCATTGTTCATTTTATCTTACTTTTTTCCTTGACGAAAAAAGTAACAAAAAAGTCAAGAAGATTTTAAAGCCTTTGCGCACTAGGCCATCACCACCGCTCCAAATCTTCTCCCCACCCACCTAGACGTTGAGTAATCCACAATTCAAAAGGATGATATCTCATATTAGATAGCATATCTCAGACCGATGGTAAAAGCATCTTGTTCGTTCATCTGGATTCCTTTCACCTTTTGGTACACAGGCAATCCATAGGATAGTCCGGCTTTAAAATCCCTCAACACCGGACTTTCACCAAAGGAAAAGTTAAGGGCTACATTGGAGTATACCTTAGTGAATCCGGTATTTTTTGTATCAGCGGTTGTCACCATCATTGGATTTAGCATTTCATCGCGACCCTGCATTTGTGTTTGCTTTTTAGCGCTGAATTGGCCTGCTACGCTTACCCATTCTGCCAGATTATATCCAACCCAGGTATTAATTACGAATTCATTCCCCCACTTGTAGCCTTCCGTGTTATCTCCGGTACGGATCGTAGCTAGTGGCTGTACTCCCCAGCTGACATTCTCAGACGAACCTTTGTACGTCCCTCCAAAAGTTAAATCAACTGTTCCCGTTCCTAGCTGCATTGGATATGGTAAACGCATGCCCTCTGCCATTGGCGTATCACCTTGATTCTTGATGCTTCCGGTAGGGATGCTCACACCTACATTTAGGTGCCATGAATGTGTAGACTCACTAAACAAACCATATAAAGCGCTGATTTTCAAATCACCAATACCTTCGCTTTTTGTACTGAAGTTCATTCCCATCATCGTGCTTAAATCCATTTGATTACGCTGAAAATTTTGCATTAGCATGAGCGTGAGTCGATCTGATGGAGCATACATTACGCCAATCATCAGCATATCCATTCGCATCGCCTGTGGAGCTACCATGTAATTTTGAAATACGATCATGTCATTCACCTCATCGGATCCGGATAGGTTTCCTTCCATTTCCATTGTCATATATCTTACTGAAACCATGAATCCTCCTTTGTGATGCAGGTGATCTCCCATAATTCCTATCGGCGCATAGGCATCCGGACGGTTGTGGTGGTGGGTTGGGTGATCCAGAAGACCAAAACGAGAGTCTATGAATTTCTTCTTTAATTCTTCCCAGTTATATAATTCTCCACCTTTATTCCTCTGAACCTTTTCAGCCACCTCTTTTGACACGTAAGCTGAAAGGTAAGCACCCATCGGGCTGGCGATATTCTTACTCTTTAAATAGGTGGCATTTTTAGCATCAATGATTGAACCGCTCATTTCATAATCTGCCACCATGAGCTTTTTAAAACTGCTTTCATCCTCATCTTTCAGATAGTTTACTAAACACTCAATGGCATCAAACTTTTGGGTGCTCCCATCCTGATCCACTGCTACTGCAGCAAATTGTTGATCCTTGATAAACATGTTGCAATGTGAGCATGCATCAGTTCCAATTTTGATCAAATCCTGAGCAAGGGTCGCTCCTGTCATCACCAATACGGTGACGATAAATACTATTTTTTTCATGTCTTATTGATTTATAATGTTACCTGTATTCATAAAGTAGAATCTTAAAAAACTTGTCATATTGAGTGCAATGAAATATCTTCTTTCTAATGTTATGAGGAATCATGATGTCACTACTTCATTTGATTGTTAAATATTTCTCCTACTATCGAAAAGACAAGTTTTTGTGATTCTAAATCAATTTAAGGTTCAGTTAATTTCAAATTCCGCCTTTAAAGCATTCCAATCCAGGGCGGTCCCGGATACATCCCGAACTGTCTCGTTTCGCTTATCCTCACTTTCAAATGCCGTAAGGAATTCACCCATAGGACTTGGGATTTCCTGAGATATCAAATAAGCAGCACCTGAGGCATCTGTCAGTACTCCCGGATTGGCATAATCAGCCACAAGGTAGTGTTGAACCTCCGGATGTTCCCATTCCTTCAGATCATTGAGCATGCACTCAATGGCATCATACTTAAAGGCCTTACCGGTTTTTGTGACCAGTTGTGCTGCATGTTGTTTATCTACGATGGTCATTTTGCAGAAAACACATGCGTCTTGTCCATAATTTATGGGTTTTGGACCCGTACTACAGGATAAAATGAAGAGTGACAACAGCATTGCATATATAAATTTCATAGTGCTCATGTTTTATAAATTAATCCTGGCTTTTTCGACCTAAGAAAAAAGATACCAAACTCAGTAACATACCAAGCCCTAGTAATATGCCTCCTGTCCGTGGATAGGAAAAAGCATCAAAATTTAATAGCTTTTTATGCCCCAATAGTGGAGGATTATACTGCATCGGTGTACCATCCGGATTGATAAGTTTCAGTATTGCATTTGGATCCAAATCGGTACCATAATCCACCAGCCATAAATTAAAATCATAGATACCGAGTGCCCCAAGTATGCTCATCATTACAAACCATACAAGAAATAAGACAGGAGGTATTTTTCCCATTAAACCCAGGATTCCAATTAGAATCCCAAGACCGGCCATTAACCATACTACTTTCGGAAACACGGAGAACTCCCACATATCATCAGGTTTTGGCAGTGTTTTCATACCGATGTAGTGATTGAGTCCATCAATGTTTTGAATATCGAACTCACTCTCTCCCCTCAATCCATTTACATGAATGTCAATACCAAGTGGCTCAGGGTATTGAGGAGCTCCAAGCCGGATGTTCCACATTGGGAAAACAAATAATCCAAGCAGCATACTGCTACCTATGATCATAATAATTCCAGCACGTTTCATTTGTTTAACATGTTTTAAATGAGAAATTTGAATAAAACTGTAAGACTGAATCAATCATCAGTCTTACAGTTTTTCATTTTAGATGTCGTCACCGTCCAGGGTATAACTCAACTCGATGTTTGAGTTTGCAGGTGATACTCTAATGTATCCTTGCATTTCCTGGTGAAGTGCAGAACAGAAGTCGGTGCAGTAGAAAGGCCACACTCCAACTCTTTCTGGTTCCCAAAGTGAAGTTTTGGTCTGACCCGGCATCACAAGTATTTCAGATGTCCTCTGTCCGATCATGGAGAATCCATGGGGTACATCGAAATCCTGCTCATGATTGGTGATATGGAAGTACACTTTGTCACCCACTTTGATGCCTTCGATATTGTCCGGTGTAAAGTGACTTCTGATGGTAGACATATAGATATGTACCTCTTTACCATCTCTTTCTACCCTGGCCTCTGCCGGACTCTTAATGGCATATGGGTGATTGTTCTCATCGATTCGGTAGATTTTCTTAGAGTTATTCACCAAAAGTTCTGCGTCACATCCAGCAGCATAGTGTGGCTCTCCATGCGTAGGAAAATCGTAAAGCAGCTCCATTTTCTCTCCTGAGATATCATAAATCTGTGCAGAGTGCTCCATTTCAGGACCTGTAGGTAGGTAACGGTCCTTTGTGATCTTGTTCATGGCCACTAAGTACTTGCCATGTGGTTTTCTTGAGTTACCACCTGGGATCATCAAGTGACCTACAGAGTAATAAGTTGGCTTTCTATCCACTACTTCCCAGGTTCCAAGTTTCCACTTTACGACCTCTGATGAGATAAAGAAAGTAGTATACGCATTCCCTTTTCCATCAAACTCGGTGTGCAATGGGCCTAAGCCACCACTCTGTACGCTACCTGCCAATACATCGTCATAGTTAAGGATAGGAATACCATAGGCATCACCATCAAATTTCTCCGCATCAATAGCAGCCAGCATTTTGTCAAATGAATGAACGGTGATGTTTGCTGAAAGCTTACCTGAACCAATAATATACTCTCCATTAGGGTCTACATCACACCCGTGAGGTGATTTAGGAGTTGGCAGAAAGTAAATAGCTCCTGGCACATCCGCTGGATTAACTGTAAGCACTTCGTTCTTCATGGTAGAAGTAGCTGTATGCGTAGATTCATCATAGACGTTATGGGCATATTTGGCAGGCATTTTAGTTCCACCTCCGTTGTTAACATATTCTTCGATTTTCTTCCAGTTTATCGCTGCGATAAAATCCTTGTCATTCTGTGACGCATTAACTTCAAGCAGTGAATTGGCTTCTTCAGTGTTGTACGTGGAGAAGAAGAACCAACCATGTGACTTGCCTCTACCAGGGTGCGACAGGTCATAGTTGAAACCAGGCATCAACAACTGAAACTTGATATCCAAATGTCCATGCTCTTGATCAACCGCAATGAATGTCAATGCTCCTTTGAAATTTGCCTTGTATTCACTGATTGGCATATCCTTTTGAGGTACAGGCACGGAAAACCGTGTTCCGGCTACTACATATTCAGTGTTTTCAGTGATGAAAGAAGAACTGTGATTACCGGCACTATTAGGTACTTCGATGATCTCTTCTGTCTCAAAGGTTGTCAAGCTGATTCTTGCTATACGTGGAGTATTATTTCCATTCGCAAAAATCCATCTTCCATCCAATTCACCATTCGTTTGGGAAATATCCGGGTGGTGAAGATCATCCCATGGAATGAAACCAAATGAAGTATTTAACATAGGTTTAGTTTCTTCCGAATAGCCGTAACCTGACGTTGGAAATTGAGAGAATACAGGTATCTCTTTAAAGAGTCTTCCTGAAGGCAGTCCGTAAACGGTCAGGTTGCCACTATAGCCTCCAGACAGGAAAGCGTATTGTTCATCCCTTTCGCCGGGTGCTACGTACACTTTTTCAGCAATATTGCTGCTAAGCGCACCATTACCTCCTCTATCCCCTGCCTGACCACAAGAAAACAAGAAGGCAAGCGCGCTTATGAATAAAGTATTTTTAATAATGTTAGTTTTCATTTTATTGGTTTTTTAAGGTAAAATCACTTTTTCTATTACATGGATGATCCCATTTGAAGCAGCCACTGTTCCAACTATTTTGGCACCACCAACGCTCACATCATCTCCATCTACAGTCACCTCCAGGTAATCACCGGTGGCCATGTACAATTTTCTACCCTTCTTAGCTTCTCTTTTGAGAGCGTCGATATCATAAGATCCCGGAGCTGCATGGCGTGTGATAATTGTTGCCAAGTCCTCTTTATTCTCTGGCTTCAGCAGATTCTCGAGTGTTCCTTCTGGAAGAGCATCGAAAGCCGCATTTACGGGTGCGAATACGGTAAGTGGTCCTGCGTTAACCAATACATGCTCAATTTCTGCAGCCTGAACACCAGCCACGAGCGTACTGTGAGGCTCTGAGGAAATAGCAACCTGCAGGATATTGGGATCTGACACATCATCCACTACAGAGGCCTGGCCTTGAGGATGAGAGGATGCGGTTTCACTTGAAGTCTCCTGAGCGCTTTCTTGGGTGCTACCACAAGCAGCTAGCAAGCTCAGCAGGAAAAACAAAGTCGTAATTTTTAAAATTATATTTTTCATAATTGAAAGGAATTAGGTTTATAAGGTTCTGAAGTATTCCAAAATATCGCGCGCCTGCTCTTCAGTCATATTTTGGTTGGCCATGGCAGCACCATTAAATTCAACCAAAAGGTCCTTGGCACATCTGTCCTGCTCCACCATTAATTGTGGATCCAGGATCATATTCATGATCCATTCAGGACTTCTTCGTTTCATGATTCCTTTTGGTGAAGGCCCAATAAATCGCTTATCTATTTTGTGACATGCACTGCAATTGGTACTGAAGAGGGCCTCACCTCTCTCTACCATTTCCTGATCTATGGTCTCAGAGAGTGGCAAATCCTTAATTCTACCTACACCCTTATTATCGAGCGTAACACGCTCGCTGGCGGGTACCTGCTCGACAGGTTCCATTTTAGACTGCTCCTTGATCTGATCAATTTTACTTTTTCCGTCTCCACCTCCACATCCAGTGATGAGGAAAAGGGCGGCAATTAAAGTGATTGAGAATACGCTTTTCATGATTTTACTATTTAATGGTTTAAAGTTTTAAAGAATCAGGTGTCTGAAATATGACGTTCTTCATCCTTGAGTATGATTTATGTTATAATTAAAGATTAAAAGATCATTTTATCCTTTATTAAATGAAAATTAAGTCAATCCAATGCCTTTTGTTACTAATTCGGGATCGCGTATTTCTGTAGAAAGCAGAGTTTCCTTTAGTTGATCACGTATTTCTATAAACTTAAAATGAACCGGACACGGGTTTTTTCCTGAGCAATTTTCAAGACCCAGTACACAGCTTTCTAACAGTTTATTTCCATCTATTGCTTTCACAATATCTACCAGTTTGATTTGTTTTTTGGGAGCTAATTCAAAACCTCCGGTGGGTCCTTTGTAGGAGATCAATAATTCACTCTTAACAAGCTGCTGCAAGATTTTGGCTGAAAAAGCAACCGGTGAGTTTATGGCTTCAGATATTTCTTTTACTCCTGTTCTTCTCCCCTCCTGCTCATTACCGGCAATGTAGATCATGATTTTTATGGCATACTCACAGGCTCTCGAAAACATCTCTTTCCTTTTGAAGCAAAAATAGCGATATGATTAATAAAGGACAAATTAATCCTCTATTTAGTACGTATTTTTAACGAATAAATATCCCAATTTATAACCACTTACTTTTGTATGTATAGGCCGTTAGTTTAACCATGAAAACCAGAATTAGAAAACAAACGGCACGGCTCGTTAATTAATTAAGTATGCGCTGGAAACTGAGTTTAGCACAAAGAATAAGAGCAGGAGCTGCTCTCGCAGTAGTTTTTCTTTTGATTATTGCTACCAACTTAATCGATAAGAATCACTTTAGAATTGTTAAAGAAAACCTGACTACTGTTTATGAGGATAGGTTATTAACTAAAAACTATCTCTATCTAATATCAAGGAATCTCCAGCAAAAAAAAGAAATCTTGCAAAGCTCAGATGCGGATGACCTAAGAGAGCTTCACCTGGCAATAAACGATTCAATAGATGCTCTGATCGATAGGTTTTCCTCTACTAAATTGACTGAGCAGGAATCTTTACGTTACACTTCACTAAAAGAAAATATACAAGCATTGAAAAAGTTTGAGAATGCTTATGTTTCTGATGAATCTATAACCCCTGAAGCACCCATCTCAACAAATAGCGAGCAATACTTCCAGGCTGTTTTTCAAGATTTAGATGCATTATATAAAATTCAGTTAGAGGAAGGGAGTAGAGTCATCAGTAGCTCTAATCAAACGATAAAATCTAGCGATCTTATCGCAAAATTGGAAATAGGTGCTCTAATCGTAATTGGAATTCTTATTCAGCTTTTAATTTTCATGAAGCCGTCTAAACATCAGTAACAATCAAACTGCTTTACTAAACTGAGGAGTTCGACTGGTACTGGCCATTCTTGCATCGAGAGCCGTACAAATGACTCTTATTACTTTACGACCCTCAGATGTGACCTTCATGCCCGTTTCATTGTATGTAACCAGTCCCTCATTTTGTAGTTGATCCAGCAGCTTGTAATCAAGAGCAACACAATGCTCCATGAATTCTGACTCATGCCAGGTCGTTTCAAAATCACACATCAAATTCAGGATATGCTTTCTAAAAAAGAGGTCTTGTTTAGTATGTATATGTCCTTTGATTATTGGCAGCTGACCCCTGTCCAGAAAATCATAATACTTAGGAATGCTCTTTTCATTTTGAGCAAATCCACTCCAGCTATCGCTAATAGAACTTACACCAAGGCCTACCAACAACTTGCTGGTAAAAGGTGTGTAACCCATAAAGTTTCGGTGCAACTCCCCCTCTTCTCTTGCTACCAATAATTCGTCTCCTGGTAATACATAATGATCCATGCCTATCTCCGCATATCCTGCGTCGAGAAATGCATTCTTTCCCAGCTGCATAAAGTCCCACTTATTGCCTCCATCAGGCAGGTAAGCCTCGTATGATTTCTGAGCAGGTCTCAATGCCGGAACATGGGCGTAGCTGTAGTATGCAATTCGTTCGGGTTTTAATGTGATGATTTGATTGAGCGTGTTTTGAACGGACTCCTGTGTTTGTCCTGGTAGTCCATATACCACATCATAGTTCACAGAGGTATATCCAATCTCCCGTGCTTTCTCGGTGATGAATTTTACCTGCTCAAACGACTGCATTCGGTTGATGAGCTTCTGCACATTCAGATCAAAATCCTGTATCCCAAAACTCACCCTGTCAAATCCAATATCATACAGTGTTTGAAGATGCTCCACTGTGGTATTCGCCGGGTGACCCTCAAAACTCATTTCGAATTCCTTTGATAAGCTTGCCCGACTGATGATTCCTGACAGTAATCGATCGAGGTTTTCCGGAGCAAAAAACGTAGGTGTACCCCCACCCAGGTGGATCTCTCTGATAAGCGGTTTTTCAGGAAGCATTTCCAGATACAGTTCCCATTCTTTGAGCAAGTGATCGATGTATGGGCCTTCAACCTGATGGTTCTTGGTAATACGCGTATTACACGCACAATAGGTGCACAAGCTTTCGCAAAAAGGTAAATGAATATACAAACTGACTTCTTTGCTGCTTTCCCAAAATGCCGACTGTAAGGTTTTTTGATAAGCGTCTATGGTAAAGCTCTCCGGTTCCCAAAATGGGACGGTTGGGTAGCTGGTATATCTGGGGACGGGTAGGTTGTACTTCTTCAGGTCTTGCATTGAATCAAAATTTGACTCAAAGCTATTTTGATATTCAAGGGTGTCTAATGATTAAAGGAATGAGAGCACCTGATTTTTATCACTTGTTTTTGAGAATGACTTCAAAAGTGGTTCCCTCTCCTTTTATTGACTGCACTTTCATTTCTCCATTGTGCTCATCTATTATCATTTGGCTGATAAACATACCAAGCCCAGTTCCTTCTCCTGGGTCTTTTGTTGTGAAGAAAGGATCAGTCATTTTCGCTATTTCTCCCTTACTCATCCCAATTCCTGAATCAGAAATCTTTATAATGATGGCTTTTTTCTCATTTTTTGTAGATATCTCTACAAAACCAGATTCTACAATCGCTTGCTCTGCATTTGTAATGATGTTAGTAAAGACTTGATGAAGCTTACCTTCATTACCTTTTACAATTGAATTTTCGGCATGATAATAGGATCGTATTTCAATGTCCTTTTTCCTAAAACGATTTGCTAGCAATGTCAAGCTATTTTGTAAAATCTCATGTACATCACAAACTTCATCCATAGTTTTCCCTGAGCGACTAAAATGTGAAAGACCATTTACAATTTGAGAAGCTCTTCTAACACCTTCCTCAATTGCATTGAAATATTCATCATATACTTCATAACTATTTTGAGTTAGAAGTCTCTCTTTTAATGCCAGCGCCCCATGCTTTATGAAGTTTAGCGGATTATTGATTTCATGACCGATTCCAGATGAAAGGATTCCTAATGAAGCCATCTTTTCCGCTCGTATCAGTTGCTGTTGAGTTGCTTGAAGCTTCTCATATCCCATTTCAAGTTCTTTGTTTTTTGCTTTTAATTCCTTGGTACGGTCAAGTACTTTCGATTCGAGATTTTTATTTAGTAATTCAAGTTGCTTTTGATAATCTCGAATTTCAGTAACATCCTCGGCAAAAAATGTGATGCCAACTACTCTATCACCATTAAAAACTGGAGTATACTTACACTTGAAGTTTAAGTCACCTTTTGGACCCGGATACACAATTTCAACTTGAAACTTTTCTCCCTTTAGCGCTTTATTGAACAATTCATTAAAATGACTAACCTGATCTTTGTGCTTGATCTCTTTCAATATGTTCATTCCTTTTTGCAAATTCATACCATCTGTCAACTTGGCGGAGATCTTGAATGCTCGATTAAATTCAACTAACTTTTTATTTGTATCAAATAGCCCTATCAAGTCAGAAGTACTTTCAATAATTGATTTTAGATTGGCTCTTTCTGTTTTTAGTTTATCAATCGATTTTTCCAAATTACCTTTTAGGTAGGTGTATAAGAAAAGAAAAATTGCAAGAAGTCCGATGTAAGCACTGCCAACAAATTTTATTCTATCAAATACTTCAGACGCAATAAATGCTTTTGGTACGCTCACAACCAATTGGTGATTAACAGGCGAAATGTCCGTTGATATAACTATGCTTGCTTCATTATTGACTGGGTTGATGCAACTAAATAATAATAAGTCTTCATTTAATCTTTCTTCCTGACCATCCTCTAAATGGTAGCTTAGGGAATCCCTACCTAATATGCTTTCATATTTTTCTTTTGGTAAGGGATATAAAATTTGAGTAGTACCAAAACTCTTGTTAATTAAGTGAATCTGATAGTTTTCATTAAAACCAAAACGTTTTAAATCTTCAACTATGCTGCTGTAATCTACTCCGGTTGTATTGACTGCCAGCAGATTACCATTTTCATCTCTAATGGGCACTCTTAAGGGAATAACCCAATCACCTGCAAGAGCGGTATAATAGCATTCTCCTACCGATATCCCATCCCCTTTTCTGGCCAGATCAAAGGATCGTCTGGTTTTTTCAGATTGCATTAGGTGTGGAAGAGAGTCAGTAAGAGGTCTGCCGCTAAAGACAAGAATTTGTCCATCAGGTCTTGCGAAACCAAAGGCTAATAATTCACGCTCATAAGTTTTTAGTGCTTCCGTTGCAAATGCAGCTTTTTCCTCTATCGACTCTATTTCGGCTAGTCGATTTCCTACACTCAGCAAGCTTAGCTCCCATTGTCGAAAACTAAGTTCATAGTATTCCTTTATGACAGAAACTGTATAGCCTAAATCATTAATTCTATCATTTCTTGTATCCGCATAGATATATACAAAGACGCCAGCGAGCGAAATTGTTATGGTGATCACAAGAAGAAAGAATATTCTTCTTAAAGATTTAATTTCAGATACGGACTTCATTGATCCGTTGTTTAGTCCTATAATATAGACTAAAACCCTAGATAAAGGGAGATTGATCTAATAAAAATTCAATTTAAAGTCCACAAACTGTGATCAACCCAGCAGCATTGGCTTGCACCAGCTGATTGAATTAGGGAAAAGTCGTAAGCAGCCCTCTCAAAATAAGTAGCGGTCCGGAAAGAATGGCAATGATAGAAATCGATCTTGGAATAAGTGACTTTAGCCTTTGTGAAAAGATGTTTCCAGCAAATGACAATGTAATCAAAGCAGGTAAGGTACCTAATCCAAATAGCACCATAAATACAGCTCCTTCGAATGGGTTTGCGAGTGCAACTGCTCCTGCTGCAGCGACATAGGTAAGACCGCAGGTGAAAAATCCATTTGCAACCCCACTCAAAAACCACCGTTTACGCATGGATAAATTTCTGGACATGAAAGATTTCAGGACTTGATAGAACCTGAACTTATAGTAAAAGCGCTCCAAGCTGTGCCGAATAGATGGAATACCGTAAAGGAGTAATAGGCGCCAAAACCCAGCACGAACGCCATAACCTTTTGCACTTGAAATAACGCCACTGTTGCTCCAATTAAACCCAGAAATGACTCAGGCACATTCGTGCTAGCACTTGTTAGTGAACGTTTCTTGCAGTCTTTCGAAAAGCTTTCGAGTTAGTTCTGTATCGGGGTTATTAATAACCCTAAAGTCTTTATCAGTTTTGATGTAAAGAAAAGGAGGGTATTCTAAGTATATTGAAAGTTCCACTGGTCCTAATTCCGAGTAAAATGATCCTTTTTTGATGTCGCCACTATCATGACCCCATCTTCTCCCAAGTTCACCCGGCAACCCGTTTTTAAATTCAACACTTTTAATTTTTTTAATTAAAATATGTTTTGGGAATATCCTTCCAATAGTTAGACGATTGGCAGATACCTTCAGTTTTGGTGGAATCGAAGCAATAATTACGATTGCTATGACAAGTAGAAAAGTTATTCCAAGAAACCATCCCATAGAATTTGCAGTATGTTCACTAACGCCAAACTATCGGTTTGTGTGCCCACATTTGGCAGAAAGCACTAATGTAGCGGAAGTGCATTTCAGTATCAAGTGACTCAATTGAGGTATGTGCTATATTGTTTGTTATGAGCTTTTTATCACGTTGTTTGATCGAGTTATACCTTCTACATCATTCCCCCAACGGCATAATTGATTAAGGACAGGAACAAGCAATTCTCCTGCTTTTGAAAGGCTGTATTCCACATGAGGCGGAACTGTGTGGAAATCTTTCCTAAGGATTAGCCCATCATATTCTAAATCCTTGAGTCTTTGAGTCAACATCTTCTCTGATATGCCCTCAATATTTTTTTTTAGTTGACCGTATCTATTAACTCCTTTCGTCAGATACCAAAGAATATTGACTTTCCATCTACCAGTAATTAGCTCTACAGCATAGCTCAAGCCACAGGACATTTCAAGGATCTGTAGGTTTTCATAATTAGTTGAAGTAGTCTTTCTCATTACACGCACTTTTTTGTATGTACAACACTTTTATTAGCGTACGTATAAGACGATAAGTTGTTTTATCTAAATATAATAGAAATGAAAATCAGAATTTATCAATTAATCATTTTAATGTCTATGACACTCCTAAGTCAGGCTCAAAATCAAACGAGTCAGGAAATCATTTTTAAAAAGGGAAAGATCATTGAAATTGCTTTTGCTACAGTTGAGGGTGGCAAAGAGGAACAATTGGGAAAAGAGTATTTCCAGAAGATTTTACCGATATCCGCCAAGTATAATGGTAAGATGGTAGCTAGCTTTGAAGTTGTTGCAATTACAGGTGGTGAGGTTAATCCTCAAATGATTGCCATTTTTGAATGGCAAAAGACAAGTGATCGAGAGAAACTATTGAAGGATAAGGAAGCTCTCAAACTGTTTCCTGTACGTGATGATGCGATTACATCTTTGAAACTGGCATACTATACAGTGGATGAAGATGTGACGATCAGTTTTAGGTCGGATAAGACTTATGAGTTTTTTAATGCTTGGCTGACACCTAAATCAGAAACATCACTTCCGAAGTATTTCGAACTTTCATCCAAACCTAAGGAAAAATATGGCCCGCCTAAGTTCCTGGTCAATCTAAAACCATATGTAGAGTATTTAAAGGGAGAGCCTTACATGTTAGACCCACATATGGCTGGGATTGTTGAATGGAATAATGTTGCGGCATTCTACGGGCTACAGGCTGACCCAGAGTTCAAGAAAACAACTTACCTTCTTGACGAATCAGTAAGCCGTCTTGATATGATCCAGGCAAAAGTTAATATAAGCCAGTAAACAGCAGAATTTAGCCGACTGGTAACACTACCGGATCGGCTTTTTTTGCTCATAACATCAGGATATAGTGCATATTTATGCACTATATCCAGCTTATATGGTGGCTAAAGATAATACCTAACTCTTGTTTCGAAAAAACGATCCTTTAAACCTCCGTTTTAGAGACACTTACAGATTGAAGAAATAGGTGCGTCTTTGAGGAACGCCCAACTAAAATGAGTATGCGCCCCATTTGCTAGAAGCACAGAAGTTTCCGTTTCGCATTGCCCTTCCATATGGCTCAGTTCGCATATTCATTTTAGTGTTTGTTATGGGCTTTATACTATTACCTTAAATTTATTAAAACCGTATCCACCATACCCCTTAATCTCTGAGCTATAAGTTATAGATCCTCCATGTTTGGTCAGAATATTCCTTGCAATGAAAAGCCCCATTCCAATACCTTCTTCAGTATATCTTTTGGTATTGGATCCTCTTATTTGTTTGTTAAAGATTATTTGACGTTCGTCTTCTGGGACAAGTAAACCATACGAGGATACTTCAAAACTAATACGGTCATCGTGCTCTATATAGAATGTCACATGAATTTGATTGGCCTCATCTGAATACTTAATGGCGTTTTCCAATAAAATAATTGGAATCAGTTTTATGCTGTCATGATATTGACCATATGGAATAGTTTCAGAACTTCGAACGAATATAGATAGCTCTCGTTTCTGAGCCTTTATAGCATATAACTTTCTTAATTTATCTACTAATTTGAATAAATTGATATTCCTTTTGGTTCCCTGCACAATAGCACTTGGGTTTACCATGATATCTATCAATTCCAATTGAGAATTAACCAAGTCTAAACTGTCATATAGGTCTATAATATGTTGATCGGAGTTTTGTAATTTCTCATAAATTGAACTGCCTTCATTTTTGAATATCAAAGACTCCACATGGGAAAATGCAATTGCATAGGAAGAGCGAACATCATGAAAAAGTGAGAAACGTTCTCTTATATTGCTTTTAATTCCGTCATCAATGCATTCCGATATATTTTTTAAGTCATCAATAGCTTCTTGAATATGATGACGACTAAATATGTATTCTTTTCGAGCATCCCGGGTGCCGCTTTTAACACTCCTATTATCTTCTAAGATTAAACCATTAAAGATGATTTTTTCATTTTTTAGCTGATGAAGTATGCAATTGAACCCTTTGTAGCAAATAAAATTATCCTCTGCGTAATTCTTAAAGTTTGTGCACTCTTGCTTTTTGCACTTTAGGCAAGTTCTATGCTGCTCTAACTTTTTGGAGTCATGTAGCTCCTCTTCTCGTATAAAGGGAAATGGTGAAATCTTCTTGAATAGTTCAAACTCCATATTGATTATTAGGATAAATGACTGTACTTGAAAAGTTTGCGAAGAATTGACGCAATTTTTAACTTCTCTTTATCCTTAATGGTCAAGAAGTCCAATTCAGAGAACCAATTCGGTTCTGAACTTTCTTTTTTATGCTTTAAGAATAATTTCTCAACTCGATTGTATGAATCAGTTGCATTATTATTCTTCAAAATACTCTTAATATGATCAATATGATATTGGACGTTAAAGGTTTGGTCAATCAACTGATCAATAATTTCTTGAGTCCCAACAAAGGGTGTTGGTTTGGTCAATTTCTCGTCAGCTAATTCCCAAAATTTATTTTTTGAAAAATCGAATGAATGTCAGGAATAGGCTACTACAACTTGCGACGGATTTTTAGTCTTAATATCTTGAAGAATGTCAAGGCCGTCATTCTTGGCGATATCTTTCGCAACACCATAAATGTCTAAAATAATGATGTCAAATTCTCCATCAATAAGTCTTTTGTGTTTAATCTCATCAAGCTTCTCCCATCTATCAATGCTATACCCAAACTCCTTAAAGCCACTTACAGGAAAAATGTCATCATCATCAATTACGATAATCTTTAGCTTTTTCCTAATATCTTGATGGTTAAGGTTGAATTGTAGTTTTGAGATTTTGGAACCCATGAAATGGCTTTTAAGTTTGTTCCAGAACGCCACAATTAAAAGGATAATAATACCAGCTATTACTCCTCCAATAATTTCAATTGATAATCCTTCTTTAAAACTACTGTTTGGAGTGTTGGTCTTCTGGAGATCAGTCGTTATTGTATCATTTTTTGAGATTTCTTGCATAACTCATTGCCCATAACATCCGGATATAGTGGACATTTATGCACTATATCTAGCTTATATGGTGGATAAAGATAATACCTAACTCTTGTTTCGAAAAAACGATCCTTTAAACCTCCGTATTAGAGACACTTACAAATTCAAGAAATAGGTGCGTCTTTGAGGAACGCCCAGATATGGCACGTGCCTCTGGACTTCCAAATATTGATAAAGATTTTTGTTTCCAGTTCACTGTCGGAATGCTCAGAAGAGGCATGTGCTATATCGTTTGTTAGACCTAGTCATTTTTATTGCCAACTTTGAAAAGCTTTACGAATGAGTTTATCTCCATATTAATTGGGTTTTGGACTGAAGATGCGAACTCACTTAAAACGTTAATTTCCTTTTTCCGAAGAAGATGATTTTTTGCTTTGCTAATTCCTTTTTTCGTGGGGTATGGTATAGGTATTCCAGTAATGCTGACCTTGCTGAATAGAGCTCCGTCATCTTTTAGACCCTCTTTACCAATTTTGACTTCTGATCCAATTTCCTTTAATCCTTTCTCTAGTTCAAACCATTTTTGTGGTTCATTGTCTATCTTGTTGATTGTTTTGTTAATGAAATCTCGCAAAGGCTTTGTGTTATCACGAGTTTCAATTGACAGTTCGATTAGTCGATCTAAATCTCCAGCTGAATCATAAATTAGTGCTCTGGAAATTCCTGGGAGATTTATTGGTTCTGAGTTAATCAATTCATTTTGACCTCCAACGATTATTTCATCTAAAGAGCCTATTAGACTTTCTTTTATTCCATTTCGAATAATTCTTTGATAGCCATCAATTATTTTGGCTCGTTTCACATTAGGAGAATAACCTGTCATTGAAGATTTCTTTAATGAGAAGTTCAATTTGTATCTGAATAAATCAATAAGCTTTTGTGTTGCGAGCAGACTCCAATCATCCCTTCGATCAAAAATTAGGTCATAAAGGTTTTGATTTATGGTCAGCATATATCCTGCAGTTCCGTATTCTTTGTCAATTTCCCCATTCCGAATGTTCTCAATAATTTCCTTCCTGTTTTTTGCAAAAAACAATGAATGGATATCTTCTGCATGGTCTAGATGATCTTCAGATATCTTAAAATCTAGTTTTGTATTCAAGAATAATTCAGAGATGTGTTGTTGTGGGTCATCGCTAATGTCTTCTAAGAAGGTGTTGACAGTTGCTCTGCAACGAGCTTTAAATTCATCTTCGCTTTCTGGATCTACTTCGAAGAAACTTCTCGAGAGACCTAAGGACTCCAATTTATCGATCGCAGATTCTCTTTGATTAGCAACTGAATCATGAACAAAACCGGGAATTAATATTTGATCCGAAAGTGCATATGATGTTAATAACCCAAGGAAATTTTGTAAGTCATAAGGCTGCTTAATACTATTTATACTCTGTCTGGTCAAATACCTATATGAACTAATTACTGAAGTATTGTCATGTGTAATTATCATAGTTGAAGTGATTTGAGATTAAGGAAATAATTTCTAGAAGTAGACTGCATTGATTTGTGCTCTCGCTTGTAAGTTTTTTCTTCAAAGGAGTCGTGTCCATTTCTTGATTAAGATGGATATATATATAGTTCACAATTTTCTCAACGTAATTATCAACTTTAGGTCCAGTCATTGAATTTGCATATATAAAAGCTCTTAGAGCAAGCCTACAGTATGCTAAGCTTTGCCTTTCAAAGGAAGAAATAGTGAAGGGGTCAGAGTTAATATATTGTTCTGCGAGAACCTTTAGAAAAGGAGGCTTGCCTGGGATGAAAATTCCTTGATGATAAATTGAGTTAGCAAAAGAGAGCACTTCCCAAGCTTTAAAATGTAAAGGAGTTGGATAGTATAGAAGGTGTATGAATTTTTTCCTTTTTTCAATAAACAGTAGATCATTTAAATCTGTGAATATTTGATATCTATCCTTAAGGCTGCTTAAAATTCTACCAATCGATTCTAGTTGAGATTCAACGTTAGATGATGTTCCGAAAAGAGCAATGTCAATATCGGTAGATTCGTTGGTGCTGAAGAAGCAGACAGTCAAGTCAACCAAATCCTCTGAGAAAATTTCATATACCTCTTCTTGGAATGGATTAAGTTGCTTCATGAGAATTAGGTCTAACATCCGGATATAGTGCACATTTATGCACTATATCTAGCTTATATATTGACTAAAGATAATACCTAACTCTTGTTTCGAAAAAACGATCATTTAAACCTCTGTTAAGCGAAACCCTAATACTTCCTGTAATTAGGTTTTTTTATTGTGAGCGAAATATTCAATATTGAAGGTAACGACTTCAACACCATCAATTCAAAATAAATCAATAGACTTCTGGAAAGCAGCTCCTAGTCTGCTTTCTTTTTAATTATCTATGTTAATTGGAGTCGTCTTTGTCATCTTCCTGTCCGTCGCCACCGTCACCTCCATTGCCCCAGAAAATACCATATCCTGACCAATTATTGATATAGCCCGCTGGAGGATTACTACCTCCACCAGAGCCTCCTTCAGCGGTTCCTAAAGCATCGAGACTATAACCATAGTAGGACCATCCACCCGTATTCTGATTGGGTACGTACCAATGAAAGACATAATACCAACTTGTTTGACTGTTAGAGGTAATAAGGTAAAGGTCCCATGCCTGGCTGGAGAGCACGACATCCGGTGTTCCATCAGGAGGTGGAGCTCCGTCTTCAAAGTAATAGCCGGTTCCATGACTACTGTCACCTCCATCGTCAGGTGTTGGTCCAGTTTGTGCAATAACTGCTACTGAAACCAGTATAATAGTTAGTGATATGAGTAATCTTCTTTTCATAATTATTAGTTTAATTGTAGATAGAACAAACCTAAATTCAAAAATCGTACCAATGTAACGATCCTTTGAGTTCAAGAGACGTCCGTTTTAGAGACACTTACAAATTCAAGAAATCAGGGAGTCTTTGAGGAACGATCAGATATGGTGAGTGGCCACATCGTCTCTAAAAATCACCAAGGTAGTGAAACTGCCCAATCCCCACAAACGTCAACTACAAAGCACTGCGTTCTGAAAGTCAAAGGCCAGAAAGATGAAGTCTCCTAAAGCTCAAATGCCAGCAGAATGGGCAGTGAAACGGGTGAGTTTACACCGCTGCATCAAATAGCTCAGTTGGCCATTCGCCATATCGACTGTTATCGGCTTTTTACACAATAAATTTCTCTAGTCCGGTTTACTGATTCCAACACTTTTAATTTGCTTATTAAAATTAAACAGTTGGACTTTGAATTGAAGAGATTACATTACTGATAGTGGGATAATTGAAATTCAATTAAGCCAACGATACAATATTAGCATCGTAAGGAGGATTTGCGTCGCAATATTCTACCTCAACTCTATCTCCATCAGGATTTGGGAACCAACCATCTTTAGGATGAAATTTAGTATTCTTTGTAATCTTAAATTCTATTTTGGAGTCAGCAGTTCTTAAGATCAAGGTTCCGGTTTCATTTGTTTCATCCCATTTAAAGGAGTCAACATCTCCAAGTTGCAAAAAGCATTTCTTTTCAATTGGAGGATCCTTACTAAGATCCGGATCTGTTTCCTTCTTTTTCTCAGGAAGTTTTCGGTCTGGATGATAGTTACAAGGATCGTCTTTGGAATATGGAATGCGAATCTCAACCACACAATCATCAAAATCTAGATCAGGTGGAGGTCCTCCACCTCCATCGTCAGATTTGATAACAATGACTGTCTCTGATGTATCTTGATCAAAATAAGACGTTCTTTCCGCATGGGGACTTGGATAAAATCCAGCATTAGGAATAGGTTCGTGTTCAATTGATACCTTGATTTTAGCAGTTTTGTCCCATGGCACATAATTGGTTTTTACAAACCTTTCTCCATTTCCGTAAATAATCACTGGTCTGTTCGCTGGAAAAGAAATAATTGCGACTTGATTCCAGTCACTGTTGGTTGTGACCCTGATTTTTATGCCCTTAAAATGAATATCATTGGGTATACATATTTCCATAGTTTTTAGGTCTTTAGTTAAACAAACACGTCATAGATAGTAATTGCCGATAACGCCCAACTATCATCCGTAAGCTGGACTTGTCAAATTTCCATAAAAGTATCGGATAGCACCAGCCTTTGCAAATAGCTCAGTTAGCTTATGGATGATAGTATCTGTTAGCAGAAGTTTATCAAGAATTCAATTTTTGCTTTAAGAGATCTATAGCTTTTTCAATACCAACTTTTTCTAAATCGATGTAACCAACTGTTTCATTTAATCCATCTATTTCAGTGTCATCCACTCGTAATGGCAGGATATATTCTTGGTTATTTCTAAAAGCTTTTGCTTGAGCAGCCTTTCTTTCATGAGTTGTCCAGACCTTCTCTGCATAATTCTTGGAAATTATCATGAGGCAATATTTGGCTCTTAATTTATACACATCATTTAAGTGAGTGTATAAGTCTTTTCCCCAAAGGGTGGCCTGTTCATATTCATCGTAAAATACTTTATAGTGTTGTTTGGTGAGTTCATCGGCAATTTTTTTGGCTATCGATCTTTCTTCACCAGCAAAAGAAAGGGCTAGATCATATTCCTGAATGACACCAAGAGATGAATTGATTTCCATTATTTTCAATTGATCGTATAGTTCTGGATACAAAAGATTAAAAATGTCCTTAACCGCAGCTTTCGTTATTGATTTCTCATTCAGGCAAGTTTCATGGATATCAATGATTTCAAAAGCGTTATAAACTTTCTTTTTGATAATGTTGTCATGGAAAATTGAAGTATCACCACCATTTAACCTGAGTGCAGATATACCAGCAAAGAATTGGTATAGCATGTTCTGAATAATTGAAACTTGCTGGTAATACTTTATTAGCTCACGAAGGTCATCGTGCGATAGGTATTGTTCACGTAAGATCAAATCGACTTCAAATGCATAGCGCAAGCCTTCAATAATGTCACAAACTACACTTTCTGCTTTATCAGACTTTTCAATTCGAAGCTCCTTTAGAATTTGATCTCCGATAACCGAAAGTGGTTCTGTTTCATCTTTAAACCATTTCTTTTCTTTTCTTTTTATTGACACGAACGCAGAAACGAGCATATACTTTTCTAAAGAAGTTCCCTGCGTTCTCTTATATATCTGTATGTCCCAAAGGTTTTTGTCATTCTTCCTAAAATAAATGTCAGCTCCTAGATATACTTCGTACGTGATCTTGCCAATCTTTATATCTAAATCATCTATTATGTCCTTATACTTAGCTTTTAACATACATTGGGAACTTTACTTCACCCACTCTGAGAATTTGTTATATCCCTTATCATCATTCCAGTCATAAACAGGGTAGTCTGATGAAAGCCTATAAATTTTGTTTCTATATTTTTCGTCAACTTGATTGATTGAGTAACTATCTAAATCCGGATATTTAATCCACTTACCATTTACATAGTCATGTAGGTTAAGTTTTTTTCCATCTTTGGAGTACGAGTAACCAAGATAGTAAAGTGGATTAGGACCTTTGGTTTTAGTCTTGCCATCCTTTCCTTTTATACAATTAATGTGTACACCAAATATGTGATTACCTACTGACATGCTTTTCATTATTTCATAGCTGACCCATTTTCTATTAAAAGTGTCTGAACCTATTAGTATGCATGTGTTAGAAGTATTTTTGAGTGACCCATTGATAAGTCTTTTTAAGCCAATATCTCCTTCTTTCTTTGCTTTCTCCCAAATTGAAGCATCAAAATAGCCTGCAGATTCCCGATCTGGTTTTAGCTTCCAATGATTTCGAACAACATTAGCTCGGAAGTCAATGATATCCTGATAATGAAAACTAAAAAAAACTCTTTTGGCCATTATAATTAGTTGATTACGAACATTACAATTAATGTAATACCCATCAGTGCTCCATAGAACATCAAGAGGGTCAACGAAAATACGCTTGGAAACCACCGGTTCTCATTTTTGTTGTAATCCTTTGTGTTCATGTCAAAGTCGATGGCATCTTCACTTAGAGTTCGAATGTGGTTGAATAATCCTCGATACTGTCTTTCTTGGCTCAAATAGTAGCCATCTAAAAACCAAAATAATGGTGTTGAGATATAAGTGATCAGAACATATTCAATGTTGGTATCTTTAGCTGCAAATGCAAAAAGTGCTGCTACTAAAGTCACAGACCAACCTTTCAGCAAAAAGGAATTAACATTCATCCTAGTGATAACTAGCTGAAGAAACTCGAGATGTTTTATTTTGTTTTCCATTGCTAATTCGTTAACCATGAATTTAAAGATACATAAGTTCTGCTCCCATCACTATCTGGGGGTTCAAAAACGTAGTATCCCTTTGGTATTTGACTTCCGGCTTTGTTTGTTGTTGTTCCGTCTCTCCATTCAATAGAGGGATAAATTGCCAAATATTCATTCCCGGAGTAATCCAAATTGTATGTATTTCTAATTGGAAATACCGCAATATGTTCAAGGTATTTTTGAGAGTCGCCATAGCCAAGTTCCCAGTTACACCATTTTGATTCAATAGCTGCTTCTGTGGCTAGCAAAATAAATTTGCGGTTTTCTCTAATTTTTCTTTTTATAATTCTAGCTGTTGCCCCATTGGTATTTTTAGGCATCTCATCATCTTGCCAGTCAACATATACCTGGACCCCAAGGTTGTTAAGTAGAGTTATTGCTCCATCTAATTCTTCAACTTCATCATGTTTATGCGAAAGGAAAACAGTTACCTTATCAGTTTTTGTCTTTTCGCTCCACTCGTTAAGACTGTCCTTAACTCCTTTTTCAAACGTTCGATGAAGATTTCTATATCCTCTAAGTTCCGATCTGGTAATTATACTCATGGATTAGTCTTTAGGATGAGTATTTCTGCTAACATCCGGATATAGTGCATAAATGTGCACTATATCTAGCTTATATGGTGGCTAAAGATAATACCTAACTCTTGTTTCGAAAAAACGATTCGACCTTATATCAGTACCAAAGAAGAGAGGGGTTAAGTAGTTTGATTAAATGGTTTATGCAACTTTTGATTTAAAAAACTGGATTTATTAGATTACATATACCTAATAAACGAATCAATAATGTACTTCGAAACCAATCTAATTTATATCTCTATGTTGAGTCTCGGCACATTTATTGGAGGTTTGACTAATTATGGTCTCAACACCATATCAAAAGGAAACGACTTTGTTACTGTGATTACTTCTTCTATTGGACTTGCGTTTGGAGGAGCTTTATTCATCTTCATTCAAGCATTCAAGCTTGGAGAAGGTAAAGCGATTTACATGTACCCAATTGGATTAGTTCTTTCATTAATTTGGGGTCAAATCAATGTAACAATCGAAAATAGAATCAAAGGTGATAATATGAATACAAGAATTATTGGATATGTTCATCTTATTGGTGTATCAGCTTTGACCGTTTTTTTGATATTCAAATTGTTTTTTACTGAATTCATTGTCTCATAAAACGAACGTTACAGATGTTCGTTACTATAGAAAAGCTTAGCATGAAAAACCTATTCAACACGTTGACACGATGGTATAAGATTTCAATAGTTGCTGAATTTAAGGCCCTGATTATTTTGGGAATTGTAGCAATCGTGATTCACCTTGTTAGCCAGTTCTTCTAAATCACAGTTAGTATTATAAAACGAAGAATTCTCGTCCCACGGATGCTTCGCTTCTTTCAGCATGACAGTTGACCTACAAGCCACAAACTGTGATCAAACCAGCAGCGTTGGCTTACACCAGCTGATTGAATTGGGGGAAAGTAGTTAGCAGCCCTCTCAAAAAACCACTCAGGTTATCTCAATGACAGATTCCGATAACTAAAAAAGTTGCTTACTTTGTTAGGCACTGGCATTTGCCTGGGCCAAACCCATTATCATGAGAGTCAAATACTCTATTGCGAATCTAATGTTAGTGACCTTCATATCTCTTCCAACATGGGGTCAGACTGATTTGAGAGATAGTCTATATCAAAAATTATCATCAGCCGATACCGATACCACCAGAATCAGGTTATTGCTTAGTGCTTCTAAATCCTACGGTATAAATGATGTTGAGAAGGCAGACTCGCTTGCTACTGTGGCCCTAAAGAAATCCATTGATGTCGATTATAAATTGGGAATGGCCGGGTCTAATTTGTTGAAAGGGAGGTTTTATACCTTCAAATCAGAATACGATAAAGGGTTAGATCACTATCAGCGTGCGTTAGAGCTTTATCGATCCATTGCTGATCGAGAAGGAGAGGCAAAATCACTCAATGGAATGGGGGAGGTATATGAGTCTGTTGGTCAGTATGTACGTGCCATGTCACATTATCTTGATGGAGTGAAGATTCTCGAGGAGATTGGAGACAAGAGGTCTGTTTTCAATTCTTATAATAACCTCGGAGAGCTTTACAGAATAGAAGATGACTTTGAAAAGTCAATGTATTATTTTCAAAAGGCCTTTAGCACCAGCCAGTCAATCAATTATGAAATGGGGATGATCAGAGTCCTGAATAATATTGGACTTGTCTATGGAGAGTTGGGGGCATACGATAGTGCGATCTATACTTTTTATGAAGTACTTCGAAAGACCACCGAAAGAGAAGAGAAATTTGGAATGGCCATCGCTTCCAACAACCTGGGGAAGGACTACCGTAACCTTGCACAGTACGACAGTGCATTAAAGTATTCAAACAAGGCCTACTCTATTCAATTGGAAATCAATGATCGCTATGGTCAGGCACTTTCTCAAACTAACCTGGCGGAGACCTACCTGTTGTTAGGTGCTGCAAAAGAAGCACTACCCTATGCAGATAGAGCATACATTCAGGCCAAGCAAATAGGTAATAAAAGGCTCATTAGTAGATCTACAAAACTTTTATATAGGGTAAACGAATCGCTAGGAAAGTACCAGGAAGCCTTCACTTTTTTAAAAGAGCATAAAATGTATGAAGACAGCCTATTTGACAATAGGAAAACAAGAGATATTACCAATCTCGAATTATCATACGGGCTTGAAAAGAAAGAACAACAAATAGCAATCTTGGAAAATGAAAGCAGGATTGCGGACTTACGTAAAAATATTCTGATAGGTGCTATTGCCGTTATCATAGCTTTCGGTTTGCTGTTGTTTTATCAATTAAATCAAAGAAACAAGCGCAATAAGTTACTTCTTGAAAAAGAAAAAGAGCTTGATCGAGTGAAGTCTCGGTTCTTCGCCAATATTTCACATGAACTGAGAACACCACTTACTTTGATTTTGGGACCGATTGAGGAGTTGAAACAAAAGCTTGAGGATAAGCCTTCGCATATGTATCTGAACATGATGAAAAAAAATGCGAGCAGGTTGCTGAATCAAGTGAATCAACTATTAGATCTATCGAAATTGGATTCCGGTCAGCTGCGATTACAGGTGAAAGAAGCGGACATTGTTGCCTTTATTAATGGTGTGACTATGTCTTTCGAGTCCCTGGCTATATCCCGAGGGATTAAACTGACATTTGACTCTGATCAAAAGAGTATTATTTCCTACTTCGATGAGGATAGTATCGAAAAGGTTATTATCAACTTACTTTCCAATGCATTTAAGAATACACAAGAATCGGATACGATTTCAGTAGAAATTTCCATTTTGCCTGGAAAAAAGGACCTGGAAATTAAGGTCACTGATACTGGAGCGGGTATTTCAGACGATCATCAAGGATTGATATTTGAGGCATATTATCATACTGAAAACAAAATGCAGAAAAGTACAGGGATCGGCCTGGCATTAGTCAAAGAACTGGTTGAATCTCATCATGGCAAGATTGAAGTGAACAGTGCGATAGGTCAGGGAAGCTCATTCATCATCACCTTGCCGACTGGCAAAGATCACTGGAGAGATCCTGAAGTTTTTGTAAAAGAGACCACACAAGAAAAAGTGCAAGCAGTAGAAGAGACAGAACCGCTTCCAGTCGACACTGAGCATATGTCGACAGATAAGCCTAATATACTAGTGATAGAAGATAATAAGGATGTTCGCATGTTTATCAAAGAGTCACTGAAACAGGAACTTCACATTATAGAAGCAAGCAATGGGAAGGAGGGTGTAGCGAAAGCTGAGGCAGCATTGCCAAATCTAGTTGTCACAGACATTATGATGTCAGAGATGGACGGGTACGAGGTAGTAAAGCATTTAAAGCAGAATGAAAAAACGAGTCATATTCCCATCATAATGCTCACTGCCAAGGCGGACAGTGAGAGCAAACTAAAGGGTCTTGAAGTCGAAGCAGACGACTTCATTAGCAAGCCTTTTGAACGCAAAGAACTTCTTAGCAGAATATTAAATTTGGTGAAGAGCCGGGAAAAGCTAAAAGAACGCTTTAGTAATTCAGTTATGTTAAAACCGGCAGATATCACCATTTCATCTGTCGATCAGCTTTTCGTGCAGAAACTCTTGGCTTTGGTTGAAGAAAATATAGCCAACAGTTCTTTTGGCGTAGAGGAATTGGGGCGTGAAATGGGGATGAGCAGAAGTCAGATCCATAGAAAATTACAGGCCATCATTGGGCAAACACCAAGTAAATTCATCAGAAACATGAGACTCAATCGGGCCATGGACTTACTGAAAAATAATGCCGGTACGGTTGCTGAAATAGCTTATATGACCGGATTCACCAGTCCAAACTATTTCTCCAAATGCTTCAGTGATCAGTTTGGACATTCACCAGGAGAAGTACCCAAGGAGTTGTAGATCCTTGTGTTGGTTATGCGACAAGATTGTATCTTTTTGCGACAAAATTGTACTTTTTCATAGCAGCAGACCTATAACCTTGTATTGATTAAGCAATGGATTCAATCCAGATAAACAATACAATTTTATGGTGAGGTATTTAGGTATTCTTCTTCTCAGTTTTTTATCACTCTCCGTTTTTTCTCAATTTGTAAAAAATGAACCCCTCTCCGATTCGCTGCTGACAGTAAATGAGAGTTCTGCAGATTGGGGAGATTATGATAATGATGGAGATTTGGATCTTGTCATTAGTGGAAACAATGGAAATCTGTTTACAATAATCTATAGAAATGATGATGGTGTTTTCGTAGATATAAATGCGGGTCTGCCCGGAGTTCGATTTGGTTCGGTGATGTGGGGAGATTATGACAATGATCAAGATCTTGATTTGGTGGTTTCTGGCAACTTGAATGAGGCAAGTCCACCATTTAATTCAATAACTGCCATTTACAGAAACGATGACGGTGCTTTTGTAGACATTGGTGCACCACTATTGGGTGTCAACAGCGGGAAAACACGATGGGGAGATTTCGATGGCGACCTTGACCTTGATCTGGCTGTTCTTGGTCTGGCTGATACAGGTGCGGATTCACTCAGAATTTATAGGAATGATGACGGTGTTTTTTCTGAAGCTATAACAGAGCTTGATGCTAACTCGGATTCTCAGCATGGCTCTGTTAGTTGGGGTGATTATGATAATGATATGGATTTGGATCTTCTGATAACTGGACTAGGCTTTACACCAACTTTTGATGCGGCACTTACAGTTATACTTCGGAACGATGATGGCGTATTTAAGGATTCTGGAATTAGTTTACCCGGAGTATTTTTTAGTGATGCTGATTGGGGCGATTATGACAATGATATGGATTTGGACATTGCCATAATGGGCCAAAAAATCGATGGAACTTTCGAAACTGCTGTTTTGGAGAACGACAATGGAGTGTTTACAGATATTGCCGCCAATTTCGGAAATAATGGTATTGGCTCTTTTTCAGGAATAGGCTCAATTAGCTGGGAAGATTATGATACCGATGGTGACTTAGATATTCTCATTAGTGGTATTAGTGGAGAAACCTTCGGGCCTTCCACTAAGTTATTTCGCAATGACGGTGGTGTCTTTGTTGATGTGCTAGCCAATATTCCACCGGTTTGGGGCTTTGCTTTATGGGGGGATTATGATGGTGATAATGATCCTGATGTATTGATAAGTGGGCTGGATGAGACCTTCGCTGTAGATCTTACGGAAGTGCATGAAAATGTACTGAAAGATGGTCAGGTAATTACTTTTGATGCCATTGCAGATAAACAGTATGGTGATGTATTTGACTTGAATGCAGTATCCACTTCGGGTCTTTCCATCAGTTATGAAATTGTGGATGGGCCGGCTACAATCTTAGGAAGTACAGTGACCATCACCGGTGTAGGGATGGTGAAAGTAGCTGCCAGTCAGTCCGGAGACAGTAATTATAATCCGGCAACAACGGTAGAACAGACCTTCAATGTCATGCCAGCTACCCTCACTGCCACTGCAGAAGATCAGACTATCACCTATGGTGACGCTTTACCAACCCTTACATTCACTTACTCAGGATTTGTAAATGGAGAGGATGCAACAGCACTTACCGCTGAGCCAGTTATCAGCACTACCGCCACCGCAGGTAGTAGCGATGCAGGAAGCTATGAAATATCGCTTGATGGAGGCATGGCTACTAACTATATGCTCAATTTGGTAAACGGAACCCTCTTGATAAACAAAGCCACACTCACTGCCACTGCGGAAGATCAGACTATCACCTATGGTGACGCTGATAAACAAAGCTACCCTCACCGCCACAGCGGAAGATCAGACCATCACCTATGGTGACGCTTTACCAACCCTTACATTCACCTACTCAGGATTTGTAAATGGAGAAGATGTGACAGCACTCACCGCTGAGCCAGTTGCCAGCACTACCGCGACCGCAGGTAGTAGCGACGCAGGAAGCTATGAAATATTGCTTGATGGAGGCATAGCTACTAACTATATGCTCAATTTGGTAAACGGAACCCTCCTGATAAACAAAGCTACCCTCACCGCCACCGCGGAAGATCAGACCATCACCTATGGTGACGCTTTACCAACCCTTACATTCTCTTACTCAGGATTTGTAAATGGAGAAGATGTGACAGCACTCACCGCTGAGCCAGTTGCCAGCACTACCGCGACCGCAGGTAGCGACGCAGGAAGCTATGAAATATTGCTTGATGGAGGCATGGCTACCAACTATATGCTCAATTTGGTAAACGGAACCCTGCTGATAAACAAAGCCACCCTCACCGCCACAGCGGAAGATCAGACCATCACCTATGGTGACGCTTTACCAACCCTTACACTCACTTACTCAGGATTTGTAAATGGAGAAGATGTGACAGCACTCACCGCTGAGCCAGTTGCCAGCACTACCGCGACCGCAGGTAGCGACGCAGGAAACTACGAAATATCACTTGATGGAGGCATAGCTACTAACTATATGCTCAATTTGGTAAACGGAACCCTCCTGATAAACAAAGCCACACTCACCGCCACTGCAGAAGATCAGACCATCACCTATGGTGACGCTTTACCAACCCTTACATTCACCTACTCAGGATTTGTAGATGGAGAAGATGTGACAGCACTCACCGCTGAGCCAGTTGCCAGCACTACCGCGACCGCAGGTAGTAGCGACGCAGGAAGCTACGAAATATCGCTTAATGGTGGCATGGCTACTAACTATATGCTCAATTTGGTTAACGGAACCCTCCTGATAAACAAAGCCATACTCACCGCCACAGCGGAAGATCAGACCATCACCTATGGTGACGCTTTACCAACCCTTACATTCTCTTACTCAGGATTTGTAAATGGAGAGGATGTGACAGCACTCACCGCCGAGCCAGTTGCCAGCACTACCGCGACCGCAGGTAGCGACGCAGGAAGCTACGAAATATCGCTTGATGGTGGCATGGCTACTAACTATATGCTCAATTTGGTAAATGGAACCCTTCTGATAAACAAAGCCACCCTCACTGCCACAGCGGAAGATCAGACCATCACCTATGGTGACGCTTTACCAACCCTTACATTCACCTACTCAGGATTTGTAAATGGAGAGGATGAAAACACATTATTATCTGCACCAACAATTGCTACCAATGCCACCTCAGCCAGCGATGTAGGCTCTTATGCCATTACAGTCTCCAATGGGTCTGCCAATAACTACACATTCGATCGAATAGATGGAATATTGATAATCACAAAAGCTGACTTGATGATTACGGCTGACGATAAGATAATGAACGAAGGCGAAGTTGTTCCAACATTGACATTCTCTAGCTCGGGCTTTGTCAATGGAGATGAAATTAATGTGATCGACGATCTCCCATCCATCACCACAGGTGCAAGCTCGATGAGTCCTCCGGGAATGTATGAGATCACTTTGAGCGGCGGGGTGGACAACAACTATCTACTGACATTGATAAACGGTATATTAACAATTAGTGAGGTGCTGAGTGTTACATATGATGAAGCGATCCTGATATTTCCTAATCCGGTCGAAGATTATCTGGTGATAGAGTCACCCTATGTCCGAAAAGTAGAAGTTCTTGATTTAGAAGGTAGAAAGTTATTTTCTACTGACATAAAACCGAGAATAGATGTCTCTGATTTGAGAGCTGGCATTTACATTTTGTCATTACAAGACAAAAACGGTGTTGTCTTAATAAAAAAAAGGTTTGTGAAAAAGTAACTAAGGAGGCATTTGCTAAGGCAGATCCAAAAGCGGCTCCAAGTTTGGAGCTGTTTTTTTTATTTAGACCTATTAATCAATCTCATCATGAGAGAGCGCATTTCATTATGTGTTCTACATCCCATATTCCCCTACTTTTTTCTCCCTCAGAGTCACCATTGGATAGGCAATAGCGTGGTGGACTCTGAGTAAAAAGAAATTATCCTTTGAGTTCAAGAAACGACTGTTTGAGACATCAATAGTAGATAGGACTGTTAACGCCCAGATATGGCGCTGTGGCCTCCGAGCTTTTTTAATTCCGATAAAAGTAGCTTATCTGCCGGTGCATTCAAAGTATTAAGTACGCACTGCGCCAACACAGATAAAAATCTCCCACGAGCGGAAGATAGTAGAATGCACTTCAGTTTCTTGGCGGCAGATAAGCGGGATGTTTAGCAGGCACTTGGCAGTTGGCTAAGCAAGGCCATGCGCTATATCGTTTGTTCACATCTGTTTTAATTGTTCTCGAAGTTCTTCAGGATCTTGTTTATTAGCCCAGACAAGAGTTAAACTTATGTATTCAGTTTTGAGTTCGTAATAGAGCGTTACCAAAGGATGAATTAGGAGTTGGCGAAATTCTGTCTGTTCGTACGTTGGTCCAATTTTCGGGTTCTTTTTTAGTTGTTCAATTCGTTCGTCAAGCCGATCGAGAAAGTTATCCAAAACATCCTCGTTCCACTGTTCCTCAATGAATTTAGTTGTTTTGTCTAGTGATTTAAGTCCTAGAGGTGTCCAAACTGTTTTCATTTACGACCAAGTAGTTCGCGAGCACTTGTGTGTTCTATGCAATCTTCTTGTTCGGCAGAACTAGATTCGCGTAAGAGTTCTAGAATTGTGTCAGGAATCTCAGAATTTGGGTTTTTCTTAAAATTCTCAATGCGGTTAATGACGTCTTCACTTTGGATTGAGGTTATCCAAGTAATTAGCTCCAGTTTACGTTGTTCAATCGTCATACTGTAAAGATACGAAATTTGCTACATGCAGTCAATGGATGTGAACATCCGGATATAGTGCACATTTATGCACTATATCTAGCTTATATGGTGGCTAAAGATAATACCTAACTCTTGTTTCGAAAAAACGATCATTATACCTCCGTATTAGAGTCTTTGATAAAACCATGAAAAAGAGGTGTGACTATTAACGCCCATGTATGAGGTGTGTGCTCTCACTTTGTGGACGGCACTAAAATAGTGAAGTCTGCCGGTGCTTCCAAAGTTGGTAGAATGCACTGCGTTGAGAAAGTGAAAACTCCCGCAAGATGAAGTATCCAAATGCTACAAACTTCTCTCGGTGGCAGACTCACGGTCAAGTGCCGATGCACTTTATAAAAAGCAAGTAAACACATGCCTTCATACAGTTTGTTGGCAATAGTTTTCAATTTTTCAGTACATGGTATTTGGATTTGCTGATTTTTCCGGAATTTGTTGAATTGAATCCCAGTGTTCGCAGATTTTACCATTCTTGTCAAAACGGAAAAAGTCCATCGTAACATATTGGTCGTTACCCGGCCAAATTTGATGTGTGTGCAAAGCAACTAAATCACCTTCAGCTATGCATCTTACAAACTCAATAGTTTTATCAGGATACTCTTCTTTCATTCTGTCAAAATAATTAATAAAGCCCGGTAGTCCATCTGCTACATCTGGGTTATGCTGGATATACTGTTCACCTACATAGAGATCAATAGCTTGCTTTGGATTTCCTTCGTACGCAGCTCTGTAAAACGCTATTGCGTTCTCCTTATTTTTATCCAAGTTCATGTTCGTTTAATTTCTAGATTCAATTATTGCCAACATCCGGATATAGCACATCTATGCACTATATCTAATTTATATGGTGGCTAAAGATAATACCTAACTCTTGTTTCGAAAATACGATCGTTAAACCCGTGCAAAAGTTAATTTTAATAACGGGATTGTGGTTTGGAAAATTAAAGGATTTTGGAGATTTCGAAAAAATCATAATTTAAGGTCTATTCAAATGTCCGTTTATTAAGTTTTATTGATTCCCATACAATAAAATTAGTTGTGTTCGGAAAAAACGATTTGTTGGTTGAGTACCCTCAAATCCTGCCCCAATTCTATTTTCTATTCTGGTTAAGGTTTTCTCTTTAAATGAAAAGTTTACCTTTTTAATATGTTGGCACTTATACTAAATACGAATTAAATTTTATTGCTATGAAAAAAGGATTTTTTATAATTGTGATACTTGTCTTCAGTCAACTAACTACCTACAGTCAACCCTTTATTACGGGACCTGACATGATTTGTGATGAAGGGACATTTACCGTGGAAATATGGGGATTCGATGAATTTTATAATCAAGAACCATTTACATGGACCTTTAACGAATCAGATTTTTATTCAATAGCTGGTGGAGACGGCCATGACTTTATCACGCTGAAAAGAAAAGATACACGAGCGGTCCCGAGCAGTACGGTATATTTAAATTATTCCTTTCTTGGCTTGTTAACTAACACAAGTAAAAATGTTCAGGTTGGGGTCCCTGTTCTAAATATCTACATGGACCAGGTGGGAAATCCTGGCTCCCAAACTATTCCAGATGGTGATTTCACCATGTTTGTCATTTTAGGCCAGCCTCCAGGTATTGATCCAAATAGCTACGACCACTGGGAAGTACAGATTACAGGAGGACAAGTGATGGCTTCTGGAGGAACAACCTTTTGGGTTAAACCCAATGGAAACGCCCAAACTACAGAAATCAGGATTCGTGCGACTGATGATGGTTGTATAAGTACTCCATGGATACCGCAAACTTATGTGGTAGTTGAGTCTGAGGGCCCTCCTATTTTGATCGGAGAGTAACCAACCTTAACAAAAATCTGTTGTTATGAGCATTCAGATAAATATTGCTTGATAACCTTACTGAATGACTTAATTAGATTTTGAGTTTTAGCAGCGTCCAAGCGCATGGATCGTACGATATTGGGAAGGCTTGAGCTGCTGCTTCACTTAGGTAACCATCAAGGAGTCCTAATTCTAGCAGGTTGTAGTAGCGCGAGGCTTACTCAAACAGTGATCCTAAAATTCTCAGCATGACGGCCCATCTATAACCCACAAACCGTAATCAAACCAGCAGCATTGGCTTGCACCAGTTGATTGAATTGGGGGAAAGTCGTAAGCAGACCTCTCAAAATAAGTAGCGATCCGGAAAGAATGGCGATAATAGAAACCGATCTCGGAATAAGTGATTTTAGTTTTTGTGAAAAGATATTTCCAGCAAATGATAGTGTAATCAAAGCAGGTAAGGTACCTAATCCAAATAGCACCATAAATACAGCTCCTTCGAATGGGTTTGCGAGTGCCACCGATCCTGCCGCAGCAACATACGTTAGACCGCAGGGGAAAAATCCATTTGCCACCCCACTCAAAAACCAACGTTTTCGCATTGAGAGGTTTCTGGACATGAAAGATTTCAAGACTTGATAGAATCTGGATTCATAGTAAAACCGCTCCAGGCTGTGTCGAATCGATGGAATACCGTAAAGGAGTAATAGGCCAAAACCCAGTATAAAAACCATAACCTTTTGCACTTGAAATAACGCCACTGTTGCTCCAATTAAACCCAGCAACGTACCGATGAGTACATAGGTTAAGATTCTACCCAAGTGGTAAAGCATGAATCCTGATTTGGATTGTTTTGGTCCCATAAACGCAAGCATCACCGGGCCACACATACCTACGCAGTGCAGACTCCCAAACAGACCGATGATGAATGCTCCAATCATTGAATGTAAATGGTTGATTGCTGATAAAAATCCTGATCGTCCGTATTCCAGGTGATATTCACCCGATAGTTGCCGGCTACTAGTTCAGAGCGTTTAATTTTTTGCACCTGATCGGTTAGCGCGATCTTAAATGTGCGATCAAATATCTTTCGAGAGGGATGATAAAAGTGAATATTGCCTGTGGCCACTTTATCTGGAAAAGTCAGTATCACTTCTCCTCCCTTTTGTTTCACAAGTACGCTTTTTCCAGCTTCAGCCGTATTGGACAGCTTGTTCAATTTTTGCTGATAATTGATCTCTTGTGCATAATAGTCTTCTGCCACCAGGTCAAAGTCTTCCTGAAACGCCCTCACTACCATGTACCCTATGAATGCTGCAAAGAGTACGAATGCGATTACTATTTTATGTCCCCAGTTCATGTTCTAATTATTTAATTTTTAGCTATACTGTTCTTTCACTCACTAGCATCTTCAACTCCAACCTTGCCTCACTTTTTTCCTTGACGAAAAAAGTGACAAAAAAGTCAAGAAGATTTTAAAGCCTTTTCCCACAAAGCCATCTCCACCGCGCCAAATCTTCATTCCCTCCCTCCTAAACGAATCAATGTTATAAATTTTCCATTGACTTCTTACTCTAAGTAAAACTCAAAATTCGTCTCACACTCATTCTCAATTATTCATTTTCAATTCTCAATTTCTAATTTATTAGTTCGTTGGTCCTAAGAATTTTGTTTCTACCGTCTCAACCAATTCATCTCCGGAATACACGCCTATGGAAATCATGGTGCTCATTTTTGTGATCATGGATGGATCTATGATTACAAAGAATGCTCCTTCACCTATCCCCTGCTCTTCCAGGTCGATTTCTCCACCTACCATTTCAATTTGTCCATTTGGTGTCAACAATTCAAACCGCACATCCATGGCATTATTGGTTTTGTTCACCATTTTCACCTGATACAGGTTGGTAATCATGCCGTCTTCTCGCTCCTGATACAGGATGCCTGGAGTTCTCAATATCGTAGTTTCAAAATCTGATCGAATGAGTAATAATGTAATCAGTACCCCCATCAACGCAATCAGCACTCCCGAGTAAGCTTTCATTCGGCTCGTGAATTGGAATGGTTTCTTCTCGGCGATATTCTCCTCCGACGCATAGCGTACCAGGCCTCTTGGCTTACCAATTCGATCCATGATGGAGTCACACGCATCAATACAAGCCGTGCAATTCACACATTCAAGCTGTGTCCCATTTCGTATATCTATGCCCGTTGGGCACACGAACACACATTGTTTACAATCAATACAATCCCCTTTCCCTAACTCCTCTCGGTTCTCATCTTTTCTGAACTTACCTCTCTCCTCCCCACGTACATGGTCATAGGCTACCACTACACTTTGCTTATCCAGCAATACACCCTGAAGTCTTCCGTAGGGACAGATGGTGGTACAAACCTGCTCTCGCATCTGACTGAAGACTCCATAGAAAAGTCCGGTAAATACAACCATTGCGATGAAGCCTCCGGTATTTTCTCCTGGACCACCCTGGATGATATTCCAAACCTCATTTACACCGACCAGGTATGCCATGAAGGTGTGCATGATGATAACACTAACAAGAACAAATAAGGTATGCTTGACGGACTTCTTGGTAATCTTCTCCTTATTCCACGGTAGCTTGTCAAGCTTCTTCTGCGCCATGTAGTCTCCCTCAATCCAATACTCAATTTGGCGAAAAACACCTTCCATGAATATGGTTTGCGGACAAATCCATCCGCAAAAAATACGCCCAAAAACAACCGTAAACAGAATGATAAAGACCAGAGATGCGAGCATCCCTATGACAAACAGGAAAAAATCCTGAGGCCAGAATACCTGGCCAAAAATGATGAACTTCCTTTCGAAAATATTGAATAACAAAAATGGCTGACCATCCACCTTGATGAATGGCGCCCCTAATAAAAACAGGAGCAATAAATAGCCGATGAGGGAACGATAATTTGTAAATCTGCCTTTTGGTTTTTTGGGGTAGACCCACACACGTTTTCCTTCTTTATCAACTGTGGACAGATGATCTCTGAAGGTCTCCTCCGCAACTTCCTGCTCCTGATATATGTCTTTTACATCTGCCATTATCCGAAAGCCACCCTACTAGCAGCACTCACCTTCTTCCAACTCAGCTTCATCATCCACATAATCCGGATTGGATTCTGGGTCTGCATCTTCGCTTTCCTCCTCACCATCATTCCGCTCAAATAGTTCACCTTGAGGTTCTTTTGGGTCTACCGCTGTGTTACCCTCCATTGCATAGATATAGCTTGCGACTTGTTGCATTTTCTTAGGTGAAAGCTGTGCCTCCCAGGCAATCATCCCTTTTGAAGGAACACCATATTTGATGGTTTTAAAAATTGATGGCATATCTCCCCCGTGAAGCCAGTATTTGTCCGTGAAATTGGGACCAACACCTCCTCCTCCATCTGCTGCATGGCATACAGAGCAATTGGCATCATAGATCGCCTTGCCCGCATTTATGTCTGCAGTTTCAGTTGCCAACGTAACATTGCTTTCATCAATTAAATCTCCCAATGATGCCAAATAGACTTTTACATCTTCCTCAGCCTGCATCATTTCTGCCTGAAACTCCTCATCCTGGTGCTGGCCGGTTCCAAGTACCTCATAGTTTATTAAGTAAATGACCCCAAATAATATGGATGCATAGAATCCATAGAGCCACCATGGTGGTAATCGGTTATCTAGTTCTCTAATACCATCATATTCATGGTCTGTTGCCACTTCATGTTCTTTTGCTACCGGTACTGAATCATTCAGTCTATTCCAGAATTTTCTCCAGAAACCAACACCCTCTTCCCCTTCAATTGCAGGGATCAGTTCTTTCTCCTCTTCCTCTATTCCCATTTCAGCTCTCTTAAGCTTAAGCACCACTTTTAATGCCATTAAAAGCACATACATGGCAGACACTGCCACAATGCTTATAATTACTGTCATTCCTAAAATGATCTCTATTTTGTACTGCTCAAAAAAGCTTTGTTGTTCTGCAGCTTCCTGACCGAACGATAGTCCGGGTAAAGCAACAATTAGGGTTATTAGTATGTACTTAAGCTTCGTCATGATCGATATCGTTTGAGTCTAATGGAATATTTGAAATGTCATTGAAAAGCTTCTTGTCTACTTTGAATACATACACCGTGAGTGCTATGAAGAAGACAAAGAAGATGACGAAGGAGATCACAGGATAGATTTCTATTCCTGCGATGGTCTCCATATGATGTTTAATAAATTTCAGCATAGTTGTGATTTTTAATTCCCCTCAGCTACTCCTTCTACATTTTTTATATCTGTTCCCAGGCGTTGTAGGTAAGCGATCAACGCGATTATTTCCGCATCACTACTCATCTTGATTCCCTCCAACTCCAGTCCTTTGGAAATCAATGCTGCCTGATTTTCAGCATCTGCTACTGCTTGCTGATCATATCCTTCGGGATATGGAACACCAAGTGTTTGCATTGCTCTGATCTTGGCTGGAGTTCTTTTCTTATCCCACTCTTGCTCAAAGAGCCAAGGGTATGGAGGCATGATAGAACCTGGCGACATACTGGTAGGATCTAACATGTGATAGAAGTGCCAGCTATCTGGATACTTTTTACCTAGTCTGTGTAAATCCGGACCCGTTCGTTTTGATCCCCACTGGAAAGGGTGATCATAGACAAACTCTCCTGCCTTCGAATACTCCAGGTCCACAGGATCATATCTCATCACCTCAGATCGGAATGGTCGGATCATTTGCGAGTGACAGGTATAACAACCTTCCCTAACGTAGATATCACGACCGTTTAATTCCAGAGGTGTATATGGTTTCACCGTTGAGATGGTAGGCACATTGCTCTGAATAAGGAATGTAGGCACAATTTCAATGACTCCTCCGATGGCAACCAGAACTAAACTCCAAACGAGCATTCGCATGGGCTTCCATTCGAAAATTCTTCTGTGCCAGTGCTCGCTCTTTTCTGGCTTGTAGTCTTTCATTAGTGGTGCAGCCTGTGCTTCAGTCGTTGGCTGGAATTTTCCAGCACGAGCCGTTTTCACCAGGTTAAAAACCATCACAAAGACTCCTGACAAGTACAATAATCCTCCGAAAGCTCGCAAAGCGTACATCGGCATGATCTGGGTAACTGTCTCAAGGAAGTTGCTATAAACGAGCGTTCCGTCTGGATTGAATTGTTTCCACATTAGGCTTTGAGTGAAGCCTGCCCAATACAATGGAATCGCATAGAACAAGATACCCATTGTTCCAATCCAGAAGTGAACATTGGCCAACTTTTGCGAGTGAAGTTTGGTTCCGTAGAGTTTAGGAATGAGGTAGTAAAGCATGGCAAACGTCAGGAATCCATTCCAGCCTAATCCGCCAATATGTACGTGACCCACAATCCAATCTGTAAAGTGCCCGATCGCATTCACATTTTTCAATGATAGCATTGGTCCTTCGAAAGTGGCCATACCGTAACAGGTTATCGCTACCACCATGAATTTTAAGATGGCGTCTTCACGTACTTTATCCCATGCGCCTCTCAATGTTAAGAGACCGTTTAACATACCACCCCAGGATGGTGCAATCAGCATCACAGAGAATACCACGCCCAGAGATTGAGCCCAATCAGGAAGTGAATTATATAACAAGTGATGCGGACCTGCCCAGATATAGATAAAGATCAGGGCCCAGAAGTGAATGATTGATAATCGATATGAGTAGATCGGACGACCGGATGCTTTTGGTATAAAATAATACATCAAGCCGAGGTAAGGGGTAGTAAGGAAGAACGCTACCGCGTTGTGGCCATACCACCATTGCACCAATGCATCCTGCACTCCGGCGTACCATGAATAACTTTTCATGAAGTCGATTGGCAGCTCAAATGAGTTTACTATGTGTAGCATAGCTACTGTGACGAACGTGGCGATGTAAAACCAAATGGCAACATACAAATGACGCTCTCGTCGTTTAATGATCGTCATGAACATGTTTAAACCGAATACCACCCAGATCAATGCGATAGCAATGTCGATGGGCCATTCCAACTCCGCATACTCCTTACCGGAAGTAAATCCGAGCGGAAGTGTAATAGCAGCTGCCAGGATGATCAGTTGCCATCCCCAGAAGTGAATCTTACTTAGTAGATCACTATACATTCGGGTTTTACAAAGTCGCTGCAGTGAATAATAAACACCGGCAAAAATTCCGTTCCCTACAAAAGCAAAAATCACTGCATTGGTATGCAGTGGTCTTACTCTTCCGAAGGTAGTATACTGTAATCCGAAGTTGGCTTCCGGCCACACGAACTGGCATGCAACAAGAAGACCCACGCTCATTCCAACTATCCCAAATACTGTTGTGGCAATCAGGAAGTTTCGAACGGTAGTGTTGTCGTAATGAAAGGTCTCAAGACCTACTTTTTCGTTGTTTTCTGACATTGGTCATTAGGTTTATTGCTAATACTTTTAGAAGCGACCGAAGGTGCCTCGTCCTCAAAAAGAATACGGATTGAAGGGGTGTAGTCATCCTCAAACTGTCCTGAGTGAGACGCCCATAAGAACGCTCCAAGAAAGCTGCCTGCTAAGAGAAGGCTACATGCGATAAGGATAAATATTACACTCATAATCCGAGAACAAGATTAGCGGAGAGCTTAAGGCTGGTTAATGAGAGGTGTTAGTGTAGCATATGATTTTTATCAGGTCCACATTTATTACAGCTTTTTGAATCCAACCAAATATCAGTTACCCGTCTGATAGGCATCATTTTAAAAACTGGGACTGTCACTGATCTTTGATCCAAGATCAAAAAATACAGACTATGGAAATTTCAATTATTATCGCTCGGGTAATATGCATTATCTACCTATCAATAGGGGTTGGATTTGCTTTTAGTACTTCATATTATAATGAAGCCTTTAAAAAGATCGTGAATGACACTACTTATCTCCTTTTAGGTGGATGGGTTGCGACAGCTCTGGGTGGGGTTTTGGTTCATGTCCACAACCTGTGGGTCAATGACTGGCGATTGCTCATTACAATCATCAGCTGGATTATCCTCATAAAGGGAGTTTCATTATTGGCATTCCCCAGGTTTATCCGCGCATTCGAAGGTTGGTTCACTCCTAAAGGAATTCAAAACTATTTCTTACCGATGGTTATGGCACTAGGATTAATTTTTGGTTACTATGGATTCTTCGTTTAACATGGAACTTTCAATATTTATCGCTAGAATTCTTGGCATCATGTACCTCTCGGTAGGTATTGGTTTTTTCCTCTTTAGGGAGCCTTATGTTTTGGCCTTAAGAAAGATCCTGGATAATCCGGGGTATGCATTGCTAGGTGGATTTATGGCTATTGTTGGCGGGATGGCAATGGTAACTTATCATAACCTTTGGGTCAGTGACTGGCGAGTAATTATTACCATTATTGGATGGATTGCCTTAATCAAAGGAGTCATCCTACTCCTCTCTCCATCCTATCTTCAACTTTTTAGACCGATGTTGCTTGTTCGAAATGGAAAAGCAATGACTATCGCTATCTTACTACTAGGTATCCTTTTTACATACCTGGGATTCGTGCAATAATGGATATACGTGTAAAATTCTTAGGTGGAGCAAAGTCAGTGACTGGCTCCAAGTACCTGATCACAGTCAATGACTTCAATGTGTTGATTGACTGTGGACTATTTCAAGGCTTAAAAGAATTGCGATTGCGAAATTGGGATGAACTGCCAATTGATCCGAATGAAATTGATTGTGTTTTACTTACCCATGCCCACATTGATCATTCGGGGTACATCCCCCTGCTCTACAAAAATGGTTTTGGTGGAAAGGTACATTGCACAGAACCAACACGCGAGCTTGCCGAGATCTTACTAACGGATAGTGCGAAGCTGCAGGAAGAAGAAGCAGAGTTTGCCAACAGAAAAGGATACTCCAAACACAATCCTGCCAAACCACTCTATACAGTTAAAGATGCTATCGAGGGACTTAATATTCTAGAAGCTCATCCTTTTGATGACACTTTTCGCATTCATAATCAAATAGAAGTCCGGTTCTTTCATGCCGGTCATATTTTGGGTGCTGCAAGCATTGAACTTATTATTTATTCAAGCCAAGGCATCAAACGAGCGGTTTTCTCAGGTGATTTGGGGCCAATGCACAACCCGCTTCATTTCGCTCCAGCAAAACCTCCAAATGCAGATGTACTTTTTATGGAATCAACTTATGGTGCCAGAAAGCACAAAGATGTGGATCTGGAGAAAAAGCTTCGACAACTAATTCTGGAAAGTGACAAAAAAGGTGGATGTATTCTCATTCCGGCTTTCTCCGTTGGCAGGACACAACTGATTCTCTATTATATCTGGAAAATCTTTCAGAATATGAAGTCCAGGCCTGTATACATTGACAGTCCGATGGCTATCAGTGTAACGCATCTTTATAAAGCATACACAAACTATCATCGCCTCGAGAGCGATAGTGCATTTGGTCATCACATTTTTGATGCTCCATTTATTCATTACGTAACAGAGCAAGGCAAATCGAAAGTCCTAAATACCATCAAAGATCGGGCAATTATCATTTCTGCAAGCGGAATGGCCACTGGGGGTCGTGTTCTGCATCACCTGTTTCATCGACTACCAAATGAACAGGACATTGTTCTATTTACCGGATTTTTGCCTGAAGGTACCCGAGGCAGAGATATTGCCAACGGAGAAAATTCAGTTAAAATTTTTGGTGAAGAAGTCACAATAAACGCTAAAATACATGTGCTTGATGGACTATCTGCACATGCAGACCAGGATGAATTGGTAGAATGGGCCGGGCATATACCGGAACCACCAAAGATGACCTTTCTGATCCACGGAGAAAAAGAACAGGCCGAGGTGTTAGGTGAACGTTTGATTGGAAGAGGATGGAATGTAACAATCCCGGACTACCTGGAAACTTTTACACTATATGACCATGTTTAATCCTTCGACAAGCTCAAGAAGACACTAAAAATTATTAGCAATGTCAAAATTCAATGAATTAATCAATGGAGATCAACCTGTTTTAGTTGATTTTCATGCTGCCTGGTGCGGCCCGTGCCAGACCATGGCACCAATTTTAGAAGAGCTTAAATCGGAGATTGGTGAGAAGGCACGCATTATTAAAGTAGATATTGACAAAAATCAGGCTGCAGCTAATAAGTACAATGTACGAGGCGTCCCTACCTTCATTTTATTTAAAAATGGCAGACAAATTTGGAGACAATCAGGCGCCATCCCAAAACATATGTTGGAGCAAGCCATTAATCAATCTTAGGAGATACTTTGCCTCCAATCCAGGTCACCATGAGTGTCACAAATCCAACCACAGTCACCGAGCTGATTGGCATAAGAATAGCCGAAATAAGAGGAGTCAAATGTCCACTCATGGCAAAAGATAGCCCTACAATATTGTAGAGGAATGAAATACCAAAAGCGATGAATACAATCGAAATCACCCGCTTTGAAAAATGTAGCACCAGAGGAATACTGCTGACCTTTTCGGAGGTAAGAATGGCATCACATGCCGGAGAAAACTGATGGATATCTTCTGCTATAGCAACACCTACTAAAGCCTCATTCAAAGCACCAGCATCATTCAGTCCATCACCTACCATTAAGTGATTTCCTTCGCTTTCTTTTATGTATTCCAACTTATCGATGGGCCTTTGCTTGAAGTAGACGTCATCAAAATAAGGAGCCACACGTGTTCGTTCTGCATCATTATCTCCTGAAAGCAGGCTTAAGAAATAATTTTTTCTCAGCTCATCAAGCATCTTGAATATTCCATTTCTATAGCTTGAAGTAATGGTGAAGACCCCACGTTTTTGTCCCACCCTGATAAAAACCCGTGATTCGTTTATTGCATCATTGGCAGTTTCATTCAAATAGACAGCAGAGCCTACCTGAACATCCACTCCATTTAGCTCTGCCGTAAATCCTTTTCCAGTCTCTTCATTAAATGAAGTTAGTGGATATTTTACACCTTCCGGCAGTTCCTGGTGAATGCTTCGGCTTAGCGGATGTGCTGAATTTCCAAGTGCCGACCTCAAAATTTCGATATCGTTTTTGTCCAGTTCAGCACCTTTATAATTGATTCCTGATTCAGTGGTGGTAAGCGTACCAGTTTTGTCAAAAATGATGGTATCCACTTTTGCCAGAGACTCAATCACCTCAGCATTTTTAAGATAAAGCCCCTCCCTTCCCAGCTTTCTCATGGCATGACCATAAGCAAATGGCAAGACCAGCGCCAATGCACACGGACAGGCAACTATTAGGACTGCAGTAACCGAATTCCAAACCAGGGACGGATCACTGACCCACCAAAAAATACCGGTTGCGATAGCAAGAATGATAATGGTAAGGGTAAAATACTTGCTGATTTTATCTACCCAGGTATGTAAATCAGCCTGATTCTTCTTTTTGAAAGAGTCGGTATTCCACAGACTGGTCAGTTCACTATTATTGACTGTCTGGCTGAGGATGATTGATAATTCAGTTCCTTTTTGTCTACCTCCTGCATAAACTTGCTGCCCTTCCGTCCTTCGCTCTGGCTTTGATTCACCAGTTACAAAGCTATAATCAACATTTCCCCGACCAGAAACCACCACGCCATCAGCGGGTATCAATTCATCATTGTGAATGACTACTACATCTCCTTTTTTAAGCTCTCTCAAAGGTCTTTGGATTTCTTTTCCATCTACAAGGCAAGTGACTGACACAGGAAAATAAGAAGTGAAATCCCGGTCAAAAGAAAGTGCCTGATAGGTTTTGCCTTGATACCATTTCCCGATTAACAGGAAAAACACCAACCCTGCTAAGGAATCCACATACCCCATCCCCATTCCATAGATGATTTCATACGAACTACGTCCAAAAAGCGTGAGTATCCCCAGTGCAATCGGTACATCGATATTTAAATTACCGTATCGAATCCCCTTCCATGCTTTTTGAAAATAATCGCTCGCAGCATAAAATACTACAGGAAAAGAAAGCGCAAAATTGATCCAATTGAAGACGGTCTTAAAATCATCCGTCAAGAGAAAATTCCTGTCAAGGTATTCTGGCATACTCATCAACATGGCATTTCCAAAGCAAAAACCTGCTACTGCTACTTTGGTCCCGATGTTGGATTTAGCAACTTGTTTTTTGGTTTTATCCAGACTGCTGAGCGAAATACCTGGAGCATAGCCTAGTTGTGATAGCAATACTGCTAGCTCTTTCAGCGATTTTGCATTGTGATCGAATGTGATGATCACTTCCCGCTTCACAAAATTGACCTCCGACCTGATAACCGCCTGATCAAGTTTGGTCAAGTGCTCCAAGAGATATATACATGAACTGCAATGGATGCCCGGAAGAAACCACTTAACGACCGATACATCTTCGCTTTTGAAACGAAGTAGTTGTTTCTGGATATCCTCATTATCGAGAAAAGCGTATTTGCGCTCAGCCTTTAGCTCAGATAAGGATTTGTTTTCTTTAGACGTTTCAGAATAGTATTGATTAAGGTTACTTTGATCAAGTAATTCGTACACTGCTTTACATCCAAAGCAGCAAAAATGAAATTCATCCGATTGGATTCTGTCATCACACAAATCACCACAATGATGGCACTTAGTATCCTCAGCTTGCAATAGCTCCATCAACTAATTTATTAGGTACAATCATGACCGGCACTCCACTCTCCTTAATCACGCTTACAGTATGACTTCCTATATCGTTATTCTGCCCGTTGCTATTAATCCCAACTATGACCAGATCAAAATCATGCTCTTTAATAAATTGTAACAAGGTATCTTCAACATTTCCGGAGAGCACTACATTTTTGATTTTATCCTCGGAATGGTCAAGCAAACCTTGAGCTAGCTGGTTCATTCTTCCACGAACTTCATCTAGTTTATTTTCAGGCAAAAGATTGTTTTTGTGTGTGTACCGAGAAGAGTTTGGGTATATATGCAATAGGGAAATAACTAAGTCACTATTCAGGCGAGAAAGTTCCAAAGCTACCTGCGTTGCATTCCATGAAGCAGGTGAAAAGTCTGTTGGAATAAGTATACTTGAGATCACTCTTTGTGTAATTTTAAAATCAAAAGTAGGCGGACTATTTCTGCGGGTAGTTGACATTCGTCAATATCAACCTTGAATTTTGTCACTACCTTCTGATATTATTTAATTTGATCCATAAAAATCCGTATTCATGTCCAATAAAGAAGTAGCCTCAAATGAAGGACTTATCATGCTTGAAAAGCTTTTTGAAAGCTCCGGCGAGGGTATCATGCTTTTTAATGGTACGGGTGAGGTAGTTATGGCAAATCCAAGAGCCCGAGAAATGTTTGGCTATAAAGATGCGGAGCTATTAGGGGAAAAGGTGGAAAAGTTTGTTCCCAAAAAATCGAAAAAAAATCACGAAACTTATCGCAATCAATACATAAAAAAGCCAGAACCTCGACGCATGGGAATTGGACGAGATTTGGAAGGACTGAAAAAAGATGGGACTACTTTTCCTCTGGAAATAAGTTTGAGTTACATGCAACATGATAATAAACAGTTGGTTGTTGCTTTTATCACTGACATATCTGTCAGAAAAGAAAACGAAAAAAAATTAGCTGAGCAACGAAAAAAACTGGAAGAGTATACCACAGAGCTCGAGCAGAAAGTGAAAGCACGAACGAGTGAACTGGAACACATGAACCTCGGGCTTCAAAGCCAAATTCAAGAGCGTAAACTTGCTGAGGAAGCGCTAAAGCAAAGTTTGGAAGATCTAAAGCTGGCGGAACAGGAAATACTAAAATCCCTTGAAAAAGAAAAAGAACTTGGTGAACTAAAATCACGATTTGTTTCCATGGCGAGTCACGAATTCAGAACACCACTTACCACTGTATTATCATCGGCAAATTTGATAGCTAAGTACACTGAAACAGACCAACAGCGTTCGAGGGAAAAGCACATAGAACGAATTAAAAAAAGTGTGCAAAACCTAACCAATATTCTCAATGACTTCTTATCGATTGAAAAATTGGAAAGCGGGGCTCAAAAAGTAGAGTTGATAGAAGTCAATGTCCAAGAGTTGATCAAGGAAGTTGTAGAGGAAATGGAACAAAACATTAAAAAGGATCAAAAAATATTAATTCAAGGTACTGCTCCTGCTATAGAAACAGATAGACATATTCTCAAAAATGCATTGATAAACCTGATCTCCAATGCCAGCAAATATTCGAATGAAGGCACTGAAATAATAATCAAAGTTGATACGGAATCTAACTTAAACATTCATATTATTGACCATGGAATTGGCATCCCGAAAACGGAACAACAAAACCTATTTGGACGATTTTTTAGGGCAGGTAATGCAACGAATATCCAAGGTACGGGTTTAGGCTTGAACATTGTGAAAAAATACGTTCACCTAATCAATGGAAACATTAGCTTTAAGAGTGAAGAAGGGGAAGGAAGTACCTTCACAATTAGTTTACCTATTTAGGATTCGATTAAACTGCTCTTCCTCATCAAATAAACCAACGGTCCAATTACTGGTAAAACGACCACAACGATAAACCAAATAATTTTCTTATTATTCGACATTCTAACTCTCAGAATATCAATCATAGCAAACACAACTAAGGCTGCTGCAAATACTGCAAATATTAACCATATATTCATTTTTCTATCTTTTAAATCAAATTGAAGGTATTTTTAAGATAATCAGCATGAGTTACCTTAGTCAGCATGATGATTATCATCAGTCTTTTGTAATTTGAGGTGCATTTTGAACTCACCAGTCGAATATGAGCAAACATCGAATTTTAGTAATCGAAGATCAGGAAGATGTAAGAGAAAACATTTCCGAGCTATTGGAACTGTCAAATTACGATGTATCAAATGCCTCCAATGGGAAAGAAGGTGTGAAAAAAGCGCTTTCCTCACCACCTGATCTCATATTATGTGATATTATGATGCCAGAAATGGATGGGTATGAAGTACTGTACCTATTATCTAAAAACCCGGAAACTGCCTCCCTTCCATTCATATTTCTTACCGCTAAAGCTGAGAAGTCAGATTTTCGCAAGGGGATGAATATGGGTGCGGACGATTACATCACCAAGCCTTTTGAGGAAATGGAGTTGCTGGGTGCTATTGAGAGAAGATTAAAAAAATACAAGGAGCTATCCAGTGTATCTGAAATTGATCAACTAGTACAACATGCCGCAAAATATCAGAATGTAGAAGACCTGGAGAAAGAGCGGAAATCACAATCGTTTAAGAAAAAAGACATCATCTATCGAGAAGGAGATTTTGGAAATTTCGTATACAAAATTCAGAAAGGAAAAATCAAAACCTACCACATCAATGAAGATGGGAAAGAGTTTATTCATGATATCAGAAAAGAAGGCGATTTTCTAGGCGAGCAATCTGTCATTCAGGATACAGCCAGAACCGAATTTGCAGAAGCGATGGAAGATACTGAGCTTATGTTAATTCCTAAAGATGATTTCCAGGAACTCATCTTTAAGAATCGAGAGATATCCGGTCAATTCATCAAGATGCTCTCAAACAACCTTTCTCAACGTGAAAAGGAGCTCATGGAGATGGCGTATAACACAGTCAGGAAGCGTACTGCAGACTCACTGATCAAATTATACGAGACCTACTCATCTGATAATGAAAAGGTAACAGTAGATGTTTCAAGAGCTGATCTCGCAGGGATGGTAGGAACTGCAACAGAATCTGTGATACGGATACTCTCTGAATTCAAAAAAGATCAATGGATAGAAATTAACGGAAGTGCCATCTCTATACTGGAGCCGGAAAGAATCAAGGCTGTTAAATTTTAGGGAAAGAGGCCTAGTCTGGATAATTTTATATTTGAGTTTAATATTGAATGAATGAAGTTTGCCACCTTTCTTTTAGTAGCTGTTTTAATTTTCGTATCATGCACCGATGCAGATGAAGCTACCATAGATACTTATCAAGTATCAGTAACAGCAAAAATTGATGCAGTTGATCTCATAGAGACTGCACGGATGAATCAGGATATCACTTTCACGGACGTATATTTTTCATTAATGGATAGTACCTGTAATGAGATAGAATCCGAAGGCCACATGATTTATGATGGTGAATTACCACCGGTTGTACTTCCTAACATACCTGCAGGGAAATATTATTACAGCTTAAAAGTATCTGGCAGTGAAGGCATCAGTTATGAAAACTCCTCCAACTTTACTATTCATTCGGACACAACTTTAGAAGCTCTTCTAGAAAATCATCAAATGAGATATCGCTTTGTTGAAACATCTGATTTTGATTCCGCAAATGCACATTACGTAAACTATCTATTAAACTTCACTTCATATGATCGCTTTGATCACTTTACTTGCCCTGACTCGGCGGCATGGATCACAGAGAATTATGACGGGTATGTAGATGCTTCCGGTTATCCTCCTTACACTACAGAGTTTCAATACTATCACCCATTGAATTTAGAATCAGTCCAGATAAAGTTCTATGGCGAGAATAGCACACTAATGAAATCACATATCATTCCTTTAGAGAAAGAGCTTCTAGTGCATCATAGTTATACGTTTAAGGTTGACCTCTCCTCGATTTGGTCAGGAACGGAGACAAATTCAATCCAGATTAACTTGGAAGATGTCACCTGGATAGAGGAAGATATTGAACTTATGGAGTAGCCCTCTCCTACTTATAAAAAACTCTGGCCAGCCTATATCAAACCTCTTATTAGAAGGATTATGGTGTCAGCTGGTACATTCGATGATCCCCATAGTGGGCGTGATCTAGCGTTCCAAACAGACCCATTTATTGTTACATTCTCAGATTTGTATATTGCTATGCCAGAGCGGTGTAAAGGTAATTCGTAACTTAACCTTACAAAGCAATTTTCTCCAAAACCTTATTACTAAGAATCCAGTGTTGCTGATCTTATCCGGAAAAAGACATAAAAAAACCCACTCGATGAGTGGGTTTTGAGAGCCTCCAGTCGGATTCGAACCAACGACCCGCGCATTACAAGTGCGCTGCTCTGGCCAACTGAGCTATGGAGGCCTTTTCAGCAAGGCTGAAAATCGGTTTGCAAAAATAGCAGTGTCTGACTATTTAGCAAATCTATTTTTCAATTTTATTAAGAAATTGCAGAAAGTTGAGATTTAAGTGCATCAAGCTCACTTTGCGCCTTGTCTATTTTTTCCTGCATTTCCGCTTTTAGTTTATCTGCTGTAGCAGATTTTGCAAAGAATTCCATATTCGTATTCCACGTAGAAATGTCATTCTCTAAAGAAGAAATCTTTCGTTTGATTGAATGCTCCTTACGCTGAATCTTACGATCTCCTCCAGGAGTGTTTCTCAGGCGCCCCATCTCAATGTGATTCTTCAGATCCATTCGATCAGCCTCATGAATAGATTCATTAGACATGATCTTTTCCTTTACTACGTCAAATCTATTTCTGATCTTTTTTATTGCATTCTTAGGCACAAAACCCACAGAAGTATAATTATCGATCAAGTCATACAGATTGTCTAAATCAACCTCTTTCTCAGCTGTCGCTGCTTCAATCTGATCGCAGATCTGAAGTTTCAGCTGAAGGTTATCTTCATAAGCTTTGAATTGTTCCTGATTTTGCTCTCTTCTCTTATTAAAGAAATGATCACAAGCAGCTTTAAACTTCTTATAGGTCTCATTTCTTACCTTCTCAGGTACAGGACCGACATCTTTCCATTGCGCCTGTAGGTGTTTTAACTTATCGGCAGTGGAATTCCAATCGTCGCTATCTTTTAGTTCTTCAGCTTTTGCAATAAGCTCCTGTTTTTTTAGTAGGTTTTCTTCACGCTTAGACTCAAGCTCTTTGAAAAATTGATTTTTCTTAGCAAAGAAGGCTTTAAAGGCATTCCAGAATCCTTTATTAATTGCTTTTGCTTTTTCACGTGGCACACCACCAATTGCTTCCCATCGCTTCTGTAAATCAAGAATTTCTTTGGTCTTCCCATTCCATTCCGTGATACGATCTGAATTGAATTGTAAGAACCCTTCCACTTCTTTGATCAACTCTTCCTTCTTTACCAAATTAGCTTCAAATTCTACTTTAAGGTGATCAAAATAGTCTTTCCGCTTGGCATAAATCGCGTCAGATGCAGCTTTAAATCTTTGCCATAGCGGCTCTTGATCGTCTTTTGGAACAGGCCCAATGTGCTTGTACTCATCATGAAGGTCATTCAATTGAATGATTGCTGTCTTCATGTCTTCTAAATCATTAAGCGCCTCAGCCTTTTTACACAGTTCCTCTTTTAGATTCAGGTTTTTCTTTCGATCCAGGTCTTTGAGCTCAAAGTAGATGCTTCGGTTATCATAGTATCTGTCAAGCAGGGCATTGTAATTTGCCCAGAGGGTTTTATTCTGCGTACCAGGAACAGGTCCAATTTTCTTCCATTCTGACTGAAGCTCTCTAACAGAGTTGATACTATTAGAAGATTCCTCTCCGTCAACTATTTCGCGAAGTTCTTCAAGAAGTCGCTCCTTCTTTTTGAGGTTATCCTCTTTTTGGTTTTCTAAATCTTTGTAATGTTTATTGCGCTTGGACCTAAGCTGACCAAAAAGTGTAAAAAATTCCTTATCTATCTCATCACCGTGATATTCAAAAGCATCGGCTTCATTCCCTTCTGAAACAAACTTTTGAAGAGCTTCATTTTTTGAGATTTCGTATAGCTCATCAAATCGAGGTTTAATGGCTTTAAGCACCCGATCAAGCGCCCGGATATTATCTTCATTTTTAATCTCTCGAATCTTAGTAATGATCTCATCTTTTGATGCATGATCAAAATCGAGCTCTTCTTCCTCGTGATCTTCTTCATCCTCCGTTTCTTCCGAAGATTCTGATTCTGTCTCATCAGCAACTTCAGCTTTAGTTTCTTTTTCAGCCTCAGCTGCCGGCTCCTCTTCTTTACTCTCCTCTCTCACCTCCTCTTCAACTTGAGGTTCTATAGTGGCTTCCTTACTATCGCTGGTATCTGCAGCCTCAACTACATCATTTCCACCATTTGCTTCGGTGCTTTCTTCGACCGGTTCTGAATTCACCTCCACGGTTACTTCTTCGGTGCTCTTCTTTTCTTCAGGTTGGCTCATATTACTTAATTCAGCTTCATTCTGAACTTCATCAGGAGTTTCATTGATTTCATTCGAAACATCCTGCAATTTCTCTGCATTATCCATTTATGGAATTTTCTTTTCTCTAAGACACAAAACTAACCAAATACCCTAATTCATCCGGGGATCTTTTGGATAGTTGGACATGAGTCGGTATTTCCCACCCATGGTAATTAGACACGCCTTCCATAGGTCTTGGTTGTCCCAGTCGAAAATCATTTCCGCTGTAGTGTTTTTTAGAACGATCCATGACTTGGCCCGCATTTCGTCCATCAACTGGCCAGGCGCCCAACCAGAGTAGCCAATAAAGAATCGAACATCCTGCGGTTGGATGCTTCGAGTATTCATCATTTCGGTAAGTTTATTAAAGTCTCCACCCCAATAAACACCTTCAACTACTTCTCGTGATGACGCTACTAATTGCTGCTCGCGATGCAAAAAGTGAAGCGTATCATGTTCTACAGGTCCCCCTACGAAAAGTCTCGCCGGGTAGTTTCCTACCTCGTCTACCACTTCCGTTAACCCTACATTGGCTTGATTATTAAGTACAAACCCAAACGTACCATTCTCATCGTGTTCGCATAGAAAAACCACCGTACGCTCGAAATTAGGATCTGGTAAATAAGGTTCTGAGATCAAAAGATCTCCTCTTTCAGGCTCAATTAACTTATCAGACGAAAAAAAATCCATATTCTCCATACTAATGCAATGCGGGTCTAATGGGTAGTTCCTCAAGAATTACACCTTCCAACTGTTTCATTTCCTCCAACCTACTATAAACATCTTGTTCATTAAAGTAATTAAGAGCCATTTTTACAAATACTTCACCATGTCTGGCTTCTGATGCCCAAAGTCGATGATAAAACTGTTTCAGTTCACCTTCCCCTAATGCCTCATAAACTAATCTAAAACGCTCAGCTCCCCGGGTCTCCACCAATGAAGCCAAAAGCAGACGATCCATGAATCGTTCCTCCCTTCCATCTCTGCAAATTTTTAAAAGCTTCTGTATGTACATGTCCTTTGGTATCTCATGGTTAAGCTGCAACCCCTTATTTTCCATGATCGCATAGACATCCCGAAAGTGTTCCAATTCCTCTACTGCAGTTTCAATAAGTTCTGGAATAATCTCTATGCGATTTGGATATTTAGCCACTAAACTCAATGCCATACCTGATGCTTTCCGCTCACAGTCTGCATGATCCTGAAGAAATGCATCAAAATCTGCCAGCACTGCCTCAACCCATTCTTTTTTTGAGTCTACTGTCAAGTCAATTCTAAACTTCATCTACCTTTGGATTACCAACTTTTTAATTCAACACCTGTTGTAATTCAAAAGTAAATGTAATCATGAACATGAGAGAAGATATTGCCTCCATACGGAAAGAATATACACAAGCGGAATTGACTGAACAGTCCGTTTTGAAGAATCCGTTTGAGCAATTTGAAAAATGGTTTCAACAAGCGCTTGATAGTGAAATAATTGAACCTACAGCAATGGTTCTCTCTACGGTAAATCCGGAAGGACAACCATTTCAACGAACTGTTCTTCTTAAAACCTTCAACAATGATGGCTTTGTATTTTATACAAACTATGAAAGCCGAAAAGCTGATCATTTGAATCATAATCCAAGGGTTTCGCTCCTATTTCCCTGGTATTCGCTAGAACGACAGGTAACTATTACTGGCCATGTCGAAAAAGTTTCTACAAAAGAGTCGCTCAAATACTTTTTATCTAGACCAAAAGGAAGCCAACTGGGAGCGTGGGTTTCCAACCAAAGTGAAGTCATTTCCTCAAGGAGCATTTTGGAAACCAAACTAGCTCAGATGAAACAAAAATTTAAAGATGGGAAAATACCTTTGCCCGATCATTGGGGGGGATATCGTGTTATCCCAGAGAGCATAGAATTTTGGCAGGGAAGAAAGAGCCGCCTACATGATAGGATCTATTTTCAGAAAGATGGCAAAAATTCCTGGAACATAAGTCGACTATCTCCCTGATGTCAGTGTATTTGGAGCGGTACGCATGGCCGCAAGAACTTTTTCCGGATTATCAACCTCCCGACAACCTATCACTAATTGTGGTCATTCCTTGTTACAAAGAGCCCGATCTTATTGGTGCGCTTGACTCGTTGAATGCATGTAAAGAAACGCATGGCCAAGTGCTTATCATCGTAATAGTGAATGAGTCTGAAATGGCATCAGCTGAGGAGCATGGTGCGAATCAGCAAACACTTCGTGAATTAACAAACTACAAAAGCAAGCTCCCATTAATTATTTCGTACCAAAAATTGCCTGTTAAAAAAGCAGGTGTTGGGATAGCACGAAAGATTGGAATGGATGAAGCGGTTCGAATTTTCCGGAAAGCAGGTAATGACGGAGGTATTGTTTGTTATGACGCTGACTGCCGATGCGACGCTAACTACCTGGATGAAATAGAGCTAACCTACGCTGACCCTGAAACTAAAGCAGGGATCGTCTTCTATGAACATCAACTACATGGGGATAACCATAGAGCCATTGTGGACTATGAGTTATATCTACGCTATTATATTGATGCACTTCGTGATGCTTTATTTCCATATGCACATCAAACACTAGGATCCTGCATTACCGTCCGCACTTCTATGTATGAGAAAGTCGGTGGAATGAATACACGAAAAGCAGGTGAAGATTTTTATTTTTTGAATAAGACGATTCCGCATGGGAAATTTGTGGAAATCAATAATACTACCATCAGGCCATCTGATCGGGTTTCTGACAGGGTGCCCTTTGGGACAGGTAAGGCTGTGAATGATATGCTTAATTCAGCAGATGAATATTCAGTATATCACCCAAATACATTTGAAGACCTAAAGCTCTTTTTCAGCAGAGCTGAATCCTTCTGGACTGAGGATGACTGGAAAATTCCCATGACGCTCTCCACCTTTCTGGGAGACGATTGGAAAAAACAAATTCATGATATTAAAAATAAAGTAAGCTCCTTAAAAGCATTTAAAAAGCGTTTTTTTCTTTGGTTTGATGCTTTCAAAATTTTGAAATTTGTTCACTTCTGTAGAGATGAATTCTATCAAAATGTGGAGTTGAAAGAAGCGATCGAATGGTTGAGAGCTAAGCATTTTTTTCTAAAAGGCTCAAAAGAATCGCTTCTGATCCAGTTAAGATATTTGGATCGTCAAACAAAAAAATGGATCTAGGTACTTGTCAATATTGAAAGGAAAGCTGTATCAACATGGCAAAGGATAGGGGGTTTTGAAGTTCTTGTTGTGTAGAAGGATTTACCACATACTGTAAATCTGGCTGCAACATGATCCATGACTTTATCGGAAGTGAGTAGGTAAACTCTATGACCGTCTCTGTTGTCTCATTGCTTTGCTGAATTTCCTGAAAGTTGCTTCCGTTAAATCCAGATGAAAAAGCAATACCAAAGTTGTCATCAAATACGGAAACAGGATTGCTCATAACAAACCCACCTGATAGCGCGGATCCCAGTCGATTAAATCTACTATTGGCTACTCCAAACCTTGCAAAAAAAGCAATGTAATCCTCCTTTTCGTTCAGCGGAATGTATTTCTGGGCTCCAATGTAAGCACCAAAATTCCCCCTGTCCATTTCAGGAGATGATTCGACGGTCTGAAATTCAGCCGTATAAAACCACCCTCCGATATTGACCTTATCTTTCTTATACACATCATGTTCTCTGCCTACCTTTCTTCTTCGAGTCTCATAAGATCGTTCCATGGATTTTTGATCTTCACTGAAATCTTTACTTGTATAAATGGATATTTCAGTTGCGATCAGTGCTCCATCTTCGGTGGAAATATCAATCTCATTACTTTCAATATTATTAGGATCTCCGGGTACACCGTCCAGTATTGCCAATCGAATTCGTGTTCTATCTCCCACAAAAGACGCCATTCGAATCCCCAAAGATGAGACAGGGAAAATGGAAGGCCCATTTTGACCGCTCTGGGCATACTCAGCTCCTATCCCAAAAGAGCTGTTTATAAATAAAGTGCCTGGTCTGAGAACATCAAATTCTGAATTTAAATCGTAAAGTCCTGCAAGGATTGATAACCGATCATTGAAGAAATTTTGTTGCATCCAAATTTCAAACAGCCTCCAGGTTTCTACTGCCTCAATGTTGCTTGCAACCTGGAAGTCTCCCATTAATTCCGTTGCTTGACCTCCATGATTTCCTAATCCATATACGAATAGCGAAAGATTATCTTTCCAATTAAATACCTCATCAAAATTGATTTTTGCAGTGATGTCTATATTATCCATATAGACAAATCCGGACTCCAGACCCCCTTTAGCATTGTACCACGGGAGACCTGAGTAAACGGCCTCCAACTCCAGCCATTTCTTCTCTTCCTTTGTTTGAGCAAATGATGCTTCAAGGATTAATATGAAAACAAAGCAGAGTGATTTTGTTTTATTCAATTAGGTAGGTTAAGTGATTGAATTTAAATCAAATCAAACAAACTCTTCACCCCAAGAAAATGTTTCACTTTAAATCCTTCTGCATACTCGACACCAATCCGCTGACCCCATTCTCTAGCGCGAGATTCCAACATGGTCATAAAGCCTTTCGAACTAATGAAGGTTTCTGGTTCCTCACTGTTAGGATCGTAAAACTGAGATTTAAAAGCATTAATCGCATCTCTTCTTTCATCTATGACATCTGAGATATCGACCAAAATATCAGGTTCATGAGCTGTACTTTGAATGGAGAAATATAATCGTTCCGGCCTGAAGGGCTCTTGCCTCTCACCTTCCCATTTAGTTTCCACTGCCTTTAGTCCGGCAATAAAGCATGCTGTCTCTACCAATTGGGCTCCTCGGGTATGATCAGGATGGCGATCATAGATGGAATTTGTAATCACAACCCTTGGTCGGAACCTGCGAATTTGTTCTGCAACCTTTAACTGATTCTCCTTATTGTTTTCAAAAAAACCATCTGCTAAACCCAGATTCTCCCTGACAGATAGCTTCAATATCTTAGCAGCATCATCAGCTTCTTGCGCACGAATTTCCGGTGTGCCACGAGTTCCTAATTCGCCTTGGGTTAAATCTAAAATTCCTGTACTAAATCCCTTTTTTTGATGCGTTAGCAGGGTACCTCCAAATGAGAGTTCTACGTCATCAGGGTGAGCTACTATTGCGAGAATATCAAGTTTCATAGTGACAAATGTGATCAAAGTAATTAAGCCGTATGCTGCAAAGTAACACCACTCATATAATATTGGTTTTGATGCACTCAGAATTTCCTAAATTCCCTATCCTTTTTTAATTAAACCTAAAGTAAATAACCTATGCAAAAACGTGACAGTTTATTCAGGTCCGTCCTGTTGCTTCTAGTGATTGGTGTTATGCCATTCTTAGGATTAGCTCAGGATAGTGATTTGAAGCCTGTAACCAATAAGTACGCAATAAAGAATGCTACCATTGTGCAGGCACCAGGAAAAACCATCCAGAATGGTACCATCCTGATCGAAAACGGAATAATCAAAGCAGTAGGATCAAGCATTACAATACCGGCAGATGCCTGGGTGGTAAACGCAGATTCCATGTTCGTATATGCCGGATTCATCAGTGGATTATCCAACATCGGAGTTGAAAAACCAAAGGATGAAGATCGTAAAGACGATAGAAGACTGACAGGAAATCCATCTTATGAACGAGCAGGAATTACTCCCGCCAATTCAGCCAGAGAAATGCTTAATCCAGATGATAAATCTGTTTCTGACTTTAGAAAACTAGGGTTCACTGCATCTCACAGTGTACCGCACAAAGGCATGTTGCCTGGAACTGGTGCTATCGTTCTTTTGGGAGGTGCTGATGGTGAAAGCATGGTAGTTAGCGATCAAAGCTCCATGTATTCACAGCTTTCAGGGGCTGACGGGGTTTACCCTAATACTGTTATTGGGGTAATGGCCAAGTACCGTGATCTTTATCGTAAAGCAAGTCAGGCAAGAGAATATCAATCCAGATATAACAGTAACTCCAATGGAATGGAACGTCCAGCTACTGATGCAACACTTGAGGCACTATATCCGGTAATAGGTAAGCAAATGACCGTAGCATTTAAAGCAGAAGGCGTCAAAGATGTCATGCGTGTAATTGTACTTCAGCGAGATCTTGGATTTAAGCTTATGCTCGGAGAAGTTAAACAAGGTTGGGACGCAATACCAGCCATCAAAGGAACAGGTGCTCCTGTCTTCCTTTCATTAGACCTTCCAGAATGGAAAGAAGAGGAAAAAAAGGAAGAGGGAGAGGATGATGACGAGGAAAAGGAAAAAGAAGAAAAACCTACCCCTGAAGAGATGGAGAAAAATGCTTTAGAAGCTCGCCAGAAGGAAATGATTAAGAACTATTACACACAGGCTGGGAAGTTCAGCACTAATGGTGTCAAATTCGGATTTTCCACAATGGAAGTGAAATCAAAAGATTTCAAACAAAATCTTTTGAAAGTAATTGAGAATGGCCTTTCTGAAGATAAGGCATTGGCTGCTTTAACAACTGAATCTGCTAGTATTTTAGGAGTTTCAAGCCTGATGGGAACAATTGAGGCTGGCAAAATGGCCAATTTAATCGTTTCAGATACGGCTTATTTCACTAAAGATGCCAACATTAGATATGTATTCGTAGATGGCATGAAATACGAATATGAGGTGAAGAAGAAGAAAAAGAAGAAAAGCAATGGCGGGGAAGCTGTTGATGCAGCCGGAGAATGGAATTACACAACGGAAACGCCTCAAGGAAACGGTAGTGGTGTAATTAAACTCACAGGAACTCCAGGGGACTACAGTGGCACAATTACGGTGAGCTTCAATGGAAGTACCAACGAAATTCAAGATGTTGTGGTGGATGGAAACAATGTTTCCTTCTCATTCAAATTGAACATGGGGGAAGAAATCACAGTAGAAATCAGTATGGATATCGACGGTGATACTTTCGAAGGCACGCTATCTGTAGCAAGCTTTGGAAGCTTTCCGATGGAAGGATCCCGTGACCCGAAATAGTGGAATTGTTTCAAATACAGTAAGAAGCAACAGCTAACAAAAAAATATTAGAAATGAAGAAAATAAATATAATCATAGCCCTACTCCTGTCTGCCACGTTTGTCATGGCACAGGAAAAAGGCAGTGTGCTTATTAAAAATGGAACCGTACTCACGGTTACGAATGGCACACTTGAAAATACGGATGTCCTGATCCGAGACGGAAAAATTTCCAAAATAGGAAAAGGACTTAGCGCTCCAAGTGGAGCAAAGACCATTGATGCTAATGGGATGTATGTGATGCCCGGAATCATTGATGCACACTCGCACCTGGCATTGGATGCAGTAAATGAAGCTACTAATCCTGTAACCGCAGAAGTATGGGTAGGTGATGCTTTAGACCCATTAGATGTTGGAATTTATCAAGCCCTTGCTGGTGGTGTCACAGCTGCTCACTCTATGCACGGCTCAGCCAATGCTATAGGCGGGCAATGTGAAACAGTGAAATTCCGATATGGAGAAATTGATCCTGACAAAATGCGAATGGCCGGTGCACCTCGCACCATCAAATTTGCCCTTGGAGAAAATCCAACACGAGTTCATGGAGGTGGTAATGGAATCTTACCTCGCACCAGAATGGGTGTTGAGCACGTAATCAGAAGTTCTTTTCAGCAAGCAAAAGAATACATGGAAGCATGGGATTCATACAATGCAGGAAAAGGCAAAAAAGGATTCAAGGGAAAGGCTCCAGCTTATGACCTTCGAATGGAAACACTTGCTGATATTCTAAAAGGCAACATCATTATTCACTGTCACTCCTATCGTGCAGATGAAATCTATATGCTGATGCAGGTATGTGAGGATTTTGGTATAGATAAGTTAGTTTTTCAACATGTAAACGAAGGCTTCAAGGTAGCTCCTGAACTAGCTAAATGGGGAGCCGGTGCATCAATCTTTGCTGACTGGTGGGCTTATAAATTTGAAGTCTATTACAGTACCGCGTACAATGCAGCTATTCTTACGAAGAATGGAGTGACGACTTCTATTAATTCTGATTCAGGAGAGTTAATTCGTCACTTGTATCATGAAGCTGCAAAGTCGCAGAAATATGGTGGTCTGACAGACGATGAAGCTCTTTCATTAATAACCATCAACCCGGCAAAACAATTAGGCATTGCAGATCGAGTAGGTTCGCTGGAAGAAGGCAAAGAAGGTGATGTGGCGATATTCAACAATCACCCACTTTCTATTTATGCAATTCCAATGATGACTATTGTTGATGGGATTGTCCGATTCGATAGAGAGAATGATGCTGATGACATGAGAATCTATCCGGATCCGGAGGAGAAAATTGATGTGACTCATTGGCAAGCAGAGGATCATGACCGATGCATGCAGAATACTGAATTTTTGTTCACTGATAAATAAGGTATCATGATAAAGAACATAAAAAATATATTAATACTCGCACTAATTCTGACAACCGGACTTGTTTTTGGACAAATTCCGAGTGCTGAGAGCGGAACGTTTGCATTAACTAATGCGACGATTGAAACAATTACGAATGGAACCATTCAAAATGGGACATTGATCATATCTGATGGCAAGATTGCTGAGGTTGGAACTAATGTTTCTATTCCTCAGGGGGCAAAAACAATTGACTGCTCTGGGATGACAATCTATCCAGGCATGATCGATGGTGGAACACAAATTGGTTTGGTAGAGGTAAGCTCCGATCCCAGGACACGTGATAACAGTGAAATTGGGGACGTAATTCCTCATATTCAGGCTTTAACAGCTGTAAATCCTAGCTCAACCATTCATCCTGTAACAAGAGTGAATGGAGTTACAACTGCGCTGACAATGCCTTCAGGAGGATTGTTCCCCGGAACAGCTGCCTTAATCAATCTTCATGGATATACACCGGATCAAATGTTTGCCGGATTCAAGGGAGTAGTAATGAACTTTCCTGCTACCGGAAGAAGAGGTCGATGGGACAGAAGGTCAGAAGAGGATATCAAGAAAGCGGCTGAGAAGAACCTCAAAAAGCTAAACGATGTTTGGGCGAAAGCAATCCAGTATCACAAGATTGATTCGGCTACCGGTGGAAAGGATCAACCTTATTACCCTGAGATGGAAGCATTGATGCCTGTCGTTAGAGGTGAAATGAAACTGCTTGTGAATGTGAATGCTGCAAATGACATCAAAGCTGCTTTAAAATGGATTGAGGAAAAAGGAGCAGATGCAATTCTTTGTGGTGTATCTGAAGGATGGAGAGTCGCTGAAGAAATAGCTGAATCCAAAATTCCTGTGGTTACAGGTCCGGTACTTAGCAACCCGACCAGAAGCTACGATCGATATGATCGACCTTATGCAAATGCCGGAGCAATGCAAAAAGCTGGCGTTAAAGTAGCCATAAGAACGAACGAGGTTGAAAATGTGAGAAACCTTCCGTTTCATGCAGGTTTTGCTGCTGCGTATGGGATGGGTAAAGAAGAAGCATTAAAGGCTATCACCATAGTTCCTGCGGAAATATTCGGAGTTTCCGATATGTACGGATCGATTGAAAAAGGAAAAGTAGCAAACTTATTTGTTGCCAGTGGAGATCCGTTTGAGACACGTACTCAAATTAAATATGTCTTTATTGACGGATGGAATATTCCTATGGTAAGTAGGCATACTCAACTCTATGAGGAATACCTAAACAGGGCTCCTGGCGTAGAGAAATAGGCCCTACATAACATAAATAATTAAGCCTCTTGAATTCAAGGGGCTTTTTTTATGCGTTGGTATAGAAGAAAATAAAAGTGAAAGAAACCACACAGAGTATAAGTGCGATCATAAACGCATTGTATGACCAGGTGAGCCATTTGTATTTAGTTTGAAGCACCTTACCCAAGAAGTACATATCGACAGACATGCTATCATATAGCTTCTGCTGGCTCTCTTTTAAGTCACTTAAGTGTCCAACATAATCTTGAAGCGGGATTTGAAGATAGTTGCCAAAGAATAAAAGGCTGGACTTATTTTTTTCGACCATTTCCATATCTAACTCCTGATTCGTCACCTTTGGTCGTGCTGAAATTACTGCAAAAACTACCGAAATGAGTGAACCTATCAACAGGATGAAAACAGGGACTGTAAATCGCAGATGATCAACTAAAAAGGTGCCACTCATGGTAAATCCCGCGCCGGATAGCGTCACGATCACAGAAAGAATAATGGTATTTATGCTAATCATCATATTGGCTTTACCATCTGCAATCGAGCTCAAGCTAATTTGATTATTGTAGTTGGCTCTATATAGCGTGTCAATACCTCTACCAAACTCTTTCCCCGTTTTTTTTCTGGTCGTTAACTTGAAGGCTTTATTGGCTCTCGATCTCTGTTTGGAAATATTCTTTATTCGCCTTTTTCTATAAGCTTCCTTTGCAGCGTCCGTCAGAAAAACACATTTCACCAACATCATAAACATCCGCTGCTCCCAGTCATATTCGGTGTATGCCTGGTTGAAAAGACTTTTTCGCTCCAATCTCATCAATTCAGCCTTTCTAAAAAACCGCTTCCTTCCTTTGTATGAAATAAGTGAGTCGTGCAAGAGCTTTGCCTGTTTCGAGCTATTAGAGGTCTGATCTTCCACTAAAAGAAGCAATACCTCTTCCTTATGTGTGTATCCATTTTCATCACAGAAATCCTCCAAATAAGCCTTACTATGTGATATAAATTTTTTAGGTTCCTTAGGAAATCCAGAAAAATAAAACCAGACAACTAAAAGCAAAACTTCTAATTCTTCTCCATCCAAATCGGAAGCTTTCCCTAACTCTGAAGCAACCTCGACTACCTCTTCTATATGACGAATGTTATGAAAGGGGAGTATTTCATCATAACTGGAAAAAATATCCTGAATATAAGATTCTGCTTTTTTTAGAATTTCCTGCTTCTGGTTCATGTCTCAATGGTAACAAAGAAGTCCGCATAATGATTTAGAATTTTTAATTTACAAATTCCATTTTGTCCAATGCAATTTCTATTTTGCAGATATGTCAGATAAAGAAGATAAAAAGTATGAATTAGGTATTGCACTTGGTGGTGGAGGTGCTCGCGGATTTGCCCACCTTGGTATTCTACAGGCCTTGTACGAGAGAGATATCAAGCCGGATATTATTTCAGGTGTAAGTGCCGGAGCAATTGCCGGAGCTTTTATTGCTTCAGGGCATACCCCGGAAAAAGCTTTCGAGGCTATTAAGGATTACAACTTCACTGGAATATCGGGATTAAACATTCCAAAAACAGGTCTTTTAAGCTCGGCAAAGATGAAGTCTAAGTTGCTTAAGAAGATTCCTACTAAAAAGATGGAAGACTTGGAAATTCCGTTGATTATCTGTGTTAGTAACATGCTGGATGGCAAACCGGAATATATGTGTGAAGGACCGCTTGCGACCATTGTTCAGGCGTCAGCTTCTATACCTGTTTTATTTAGCCCTGTCGACATCAATGGTAAACTCTATTCTGACGGAGGCATATTCGACAATGTACCTGTCAAAGTACTAAGAAAGCAATGCAAAAAAGTGATTGGAGTAAGCATAAGTCCGATTCAGGAAATAAAAGAACTCAAAAGTTTGATTCAGGTGTCCGCAAGAATGTTTCAGCTGGCGGTAAATCCCAGCACAAGTGAATTAAAAAGTAATTGTGATGTTTTTATAGAGCCGTTGGACTTATGTGATTACGACATCATGGATACAAAGCACGCTAAAGAAATCTACGATATTGGATATGAGCACACTAAAAATATGGAAATCAACCTTTAATTAATTTTATACCTCAATCCTGTTTGCAACGACCATTGCTGATTTAAAAAGGTATCGTTGAATTGATCAAAATCTGATTTTGTATCCCTAAATATTATATTCGCTCCAATTCCAATGGTTTGAGAAAGGCTAAGTTTTTCACCTAAATTCCAAAGAACACCAGCATTAGCGCTTAAGAGGATATTATTATCAACCTGAACAATTTCATTATCAACAAATGAGTTACTGCCAGTATCAAAAAACTGCGATGCTTGTTCATCTTTTATCCGTTGTGCGATGAAGTCAAATGAATGAAACAAGTTCCACTTTGAATTTCGTCCATTTGGGAAATTTTCATAGCCAATAGATATACCTGTAAGTTTCAGCGACTCTCTCTCTTCTAATTGATCACCAAACGAAAACAACAGTGTGGGACCTACACTCCATGTATGGTTCTTGAAGTTTGATTTAACAGATGGCGAAATGATTAAAGCGTCTTCCTTATCAAGCTTATTAAAACTCATACCTATCGAAGATAGCCCTTGAGCTATGCTATTGCTAGCGATGAAAACGCAAAGCAAAATTCCAATTACGATCTTCTTCATACTCAAATGTATACATGTAAATTAATCAGGCAAGTCAGACACCTGACAATCAATTAAATGATATACCAATATATTTGATCTATGCGAAATTATTTTCTGATTGCATTCATTCTGCTCCTCAGCTGTTCGGAAAACCACGATGTTCCCAATCACACTCCTGGAGTTGTTAAGGTTTTTAACAACTTGCTAATGGTGGCCTATGGTGAGGGCGGATTGATCATATCAGACGAAATTTCAGGAGAGGTGCTGGCGCAAATATTTCCTCCACAAGGAATGAATAGTATCGATGATTTTGATGTAGATGGAGATTTAATTTTCGTGTTAGACTCCAGGGGAAGAGACTATATGGCTGTTTTTTCATTTGATGGTGACGAAACAAGCCTGGTATCAGATCCTGTTATTGTTGAGGGAGGTCCGTTTAATGGAATTTCTGCATCTAACGGTAATCTGGTTGTATCCGGAGGAACCACATTTCTCAATAGATTCACATATTCTTCTAGTGGAGATATTCAAGGTCCTATTTCTTTTGGACGAGATCGAGGACATCCCGATGTAATTCTATCAAGCAATGGCCAGGTAGCATTCATCTCAGCGGATTTTGGGATCGGTCTGGATATTGATCGATTTGGAGTAATGTCACTATACATTGGAGATGAACTTGAAATACCCTCGGTCATCTCCGAACTTGGAATTGCTGATGCAGGTTTAACAGAGGGGCTAACTACTCCTGTTGGTTTTCCGATACAAACAGCTCTCCATAATGATAATTTGATAGTGGCCCATGGAGGTGGTCTGACCATTATCCGTCTAATTGAGGAATTTGTTTTCGGATCCTCCACAAATATTGATATCGGCATAAGCGCTATTTCTGTAGCTGTCAGTCAAGACACTGCATACATTATCGGTTACCAAGACGGTACCCCTACTCTCGTTAGAGTCGATCTAACTGATTTAGATAATCCAGCAATCATCAATAGTGAAACGTTGATAACGAATGAAAGTATTCCTACCTCAATAGCTGTTGGATCGAATGATCTTTACATCGCAGCAGGGACTGCTGGTCTAATAATCCTTCCAAAGAGTTGATCTTATCAACACCGTCTGCAAACCGAAATAATAGCATTGATTTAGTAAATTTAATGCATGAGTTCAACGATGATTATAGTCAACCTAGCTATTGGTCCTCTATTGCTTATCCTCTCGCTACTATTTAAAGTATTCCCTCCTAAAAAAATCAATTGGGCATATGGTTACAGAACGAAACGATCTATGAAGTCTCAGGAAGCATGGGAGGCTTCCAATAGGTATTCTGCGGACTTAATGATGTGGGTTGCAATAATTACCACTGTTTCTCAGGTTATTCTCTATTATTTATTTGAACCTGCTACGGCACTACTTATAGCTTGTGTAATAATGAGTCTTCTATTGGTCTCAACACTTTTTGTAGTGGAGAGATTCTTAAAAGAGAATTTTGACTCTGAAGGAAAAAAACCAGATCCGGCCTAAACAAAAGGTTATTAATTTCTCTGGTAGCTATCTTAATCTTTGGCACTGAAAATAAAACCAATCTAAAATAGCACCACTAGATTTCTTTGAGCTTACGTGCAAAGAAGGTGGAAATTAACATGAGAGACATCAGTGTGGCAATCATGATTTTCACTCCAAAAAATCCTGCTACCAAACTTAAAATTCCTGAGAGTAGAGTAATTATTCCCATGAAGGTATTAGCAACGGAAACATATAAGGGTCTCTCATCCGCAGGAGCGTAATCAACCAAATAGGTCTTCCTTGCCATCCTCGCTCCTCCATAAGCCATGATAATTAAAAAGAAGACGGGACCATACGCATATATCGTTTGAAAGTCCTTAGGTAAAAAATCGAATATCAGTACATACGCACAAATCAAAGAGGCAAATATTGCACTTACGATCATTACTTTTTTACTGCTCTTATCAGAAAACTTACCCCAAAAAGGGCTGCTAATAGTATTTGAAACTCCGGCCGCAATCACGAAAAGGCCTAAGCCTGACAGCTTTATATCTAACCGCTCCGTTGCAAATACGATAAGAAAAGGCTGAACAAGCGGAATAGCGAGTAATAATGAACGGGTAATTAAAAAATTAAGAAAGTTGTTATCTGTCTTTAGTAAAGACCACCCCTTCTTTACTTCATCTATCGGAGACCTGCCTCCAGAGGTAGCTCCCGGATTTTCATTTATGAAGGCAAACAGTAATGCTGACAAAATCCATAATATACCGGCTACAATGAAAAGACTAGAAAATGAATCTACTGAGCTATTTTTATCAATAAAAAAATAAAGAAATAAGCCGGCAATAACCGTGAGAAAACCTCCACCAGTTGCTCTAAAAGATAAAAGTCTGCCTCGCTTTCCTTTAGGAATAGTCTTCCCCAATACATCCTTAAAAGCGATAGAACCAACCCCGCTCGCCATGCTGAACAAGAGCAGCAAAAACACGATAATCAACCCAACGTTGTTCTCAAGGTGAGTAAAAGTAAGTGTCATTAATAGCAACATTACTCCCTGAAAAAAGCCCGCAGCTGCCCAAAAATATTTTCTGATTTTAAATGCTCTAATTTTTGCAGATACCATCAACTGAGGTAGCAATGACCCAGTATTTTTTACCGGGACCAAAAGACCTGAGTAAAAAGGTGACACACCAATAATCGAAAAGATATACGGGATAATTAGCTCAGGACTGGCAACTTGTTCGGCAAGTTTTGTACAGAAACCATTGAGTCCAATTAAAAGAAAATTCCCTGGAGTTTCAACACACGCTTCATCTGATATTGCATCGCAAGCCCTCTCCTCCCCGTCTTCTACGAGAAACTCATAAACTTTTTCGCTTATACCTTCAGATGTTTCAGCCATGCATTATTAACCTCATGAACCTGATGATGTTCATTATAAATAAAAAAAGCCAGGCTTACGCCCGGCTTTCCACTTTCCTATTAAGGCTTACAAGATCTTTAAACTTCTTGAAGCTCTACTTCTTTTTCTGCAATCCATTTCTCGGCATCAAGTGCGCCCATACAACCACTACCGGCAGCAGTGACCGCTTGACGGTAAATTTTGTCTTGTGCATCGCCTGTTGCAAATACACCGGGGATATTGGTCTTAGAAGTCCCCGGAACAGTTTTGATGTATCCTTGATCATCCATATCTAACCAACCTTTAAAAATGTCAGTATTTGGCTTATGACCAATAGCTACAAAGAAACCCTGTGCCTCTAATACACGTTCTTCTCCGGTCTTGTTATTGAGCACCTTAACTCCATTCACTTCTTCGTCACCCAGCACTTCTTTGGTTTCTGTGTTCCAGAGAATTTCGATGTTTGGTGCATTTTTCACACGCTGCTGCATGATCTTAGAAGCCCTCATTTCTTCCCTTCTTACCAACATATAAACTTTGTTTACAATTTTGGAGAGATAACTAGCTTCCTCAGCTGCAGTATCTCCGGCTCCCACAATCACAACGTCCTGACCTCTGAAGAAAAATCCATCACAAACGGCACATGCGGAAACTCCCTTACCATTTAATCTCTGCTCACTTTCCAATCCAAGCCATTTTGCTGAAGCACCAGTAGAAATAATTACGGATTCCGCTTCAATCTCTGTCCTCTCATCAACAGTTACCTTATGCGGCCATCCACTAAAGTCAACTGCTGTGACCATTCCGCTTCTCACATCTGTCCCAAATCGCTCCGCTTGCTTTTGGAAGTCGACCATCATCTGAGGTCCCATCACTCCGTCCGGATATCCGGGATAGTTTTCAACATCGTTAGTAATGGTAAGCTGGCCACCAGGCTGACCACCTTGATATAAAACAGGTTTCATTCCTGCTCGAGCAGCGTATACCGCTGCTGTGAAACCTGCAGGGCCTGAACCTATGATTAGTACTTTAACTCTTTCTGTTGGCATGTTATTTATGTTCTTCTTTAACAAAAAAATGGTGTCCTGATCAGAACACCATCTTATTAGCTTTTGTGCCCTTAAGGGCAAATAAAATCATAAAGTGTCCTGAAGATTACTCTTCAGTCTTTTCCACTGGCTTCTCTTCCTTTGGAGGGCGAGGTAAAAGGACTTTTCTGGAAAGTTTAAATTTACCTGTACGTTTATCAATATCAATCAATTTGACTTTGATTTCCTCACCTTCTTCCATGACATCAGCCACATTTTCTACCCGTTCCCACTTGATCTCAGAGATGTGCAACAATCCGTCTTTTCCAGGAAGGAACTCTACAAATGCTCCAAATGGCATGATAGACTTAACTTTTCCATCATACACTTCACCAACCTCAGGTTGTTGAACAATCGCTTTAATTCGTGCAAGTGCATTGTTCAAGGAATCTCCATCTACAGCAAAGATGCTGACCTTACCGCCTTTATCATCTTCCTCTATATTAACAGTAGCACCTGATTCTTTTTGAATCTCCTGGATGATTTTTCCTCCAGGTCCTATCACTGCTCCAATCAACTCTCTGTCTATTCTCAATTGCTCCATTCGCGGTGCATGAGACTTAAGTTCCGTTCTTGGTTCAGTAATCGTCTTAGCCATTTCACCAAGAATGTGAAGTCTTCCTTTTTTTGCCTGAGCTAACGCTTCAGCTAGCACATCATAAGAAAGTCCATCTACCTTGATGTCCATTTGACAAGCCGTGATACCGTCGGTGGTACCCGTTACTTTAAAGTCCATATCTCCCAAGTGATCTTCATCACCTAGGATATCTGATAAAATCGCATATTTCCCAGAATCACTATCGGAAATCATTCCCATTGCGATACCTGAAACTGGCTTTTTCAATTTGATCCCGGCATCCATCAGCGCTAATGTACCTGCACAAACAGTAGCCATCGATGATGAACCATTTGATTCAAGGATATCAGAAACAATCCTAATTGTATAGGGGTTTCCTTCATCTTCAGTTGGGATCATTGGCTTCAATGCTCTCATGGCAAGGTTGCCATGGCCTACCTCTCTCCTACCTGGACCTCTATTTGGTCTTACTTCACCAGTAGAGAAACCCGGGAAATTGTAATGAAGGATGAACTTATTAAATCCTGAGAACATCGCTCCGTCAATCATTTGCTCATCAAGCTTAGTTCCAAGCGTTACTGATGTCAAAGATTGGGTTTCACCTCTTGTAAATACAGCTGACCCGTGCGCTGAAGGAAGATAGTCCGCTTCAGACCATATAGGTCTGATTTCATCCGGCTTTCTACCATCAATTCGCTCTTGAGAATCAAGAACAAAATTTCTTATGGCTTCTTTTTCAACGTCATGGAAATATTTTCCAAGCAAGAAATCGTTCATCTCCTCTAATTGCTCCTCAGAGAATTGTCCGATGTACTCTTCGTATACTGCTTTGAAAGCTTCTTTTCTTTCTGATTTATTAGGATTCTTTTTAGCAGCTACATCATACAGCTTTTGGTAAACTGCCTTATGCATAGATGCTTTTAGTTCCTCATCTTTTGGTTCGTGATCATACTCACGTTTTTCAGTAGCTCCTACTTCTTTAGCTAATTCTTCCTGAATAGCACACTGCACTTTGATTTCTTCGTGTGCCTTTTTGATGCCTTCAAGCATCTCAGACTCATCTACTTCCTTACACTCTCCCTCTACCATCATGATGTTGTCAGATGTTCCTGCAACAATCAAATCAAGAGACGCTCGACCCATTTCTTCCGGAGTAGGATTTACTTTGTATTCTCCATCTACTTTAGCCACTCGTACTTCAGAAATAGGTCCGCCAAATGGAATATCTGATACAGATATTGCAGCAGACGCTGCTAAAGCAGCAAGCGAGTCTGGCATCACATCACTATCAGCTGAAATAAGCTGGATAAATACCTGTGTATCTGCGTGATAATCTGATGGAAATAACGGTCGAAGTGCACGATCTACTAATCGGCATATTAATACCTCATAATCAGAGAGTCTTGACTCTCTCTTTAAAAAGCCGCCAGGTATTTTTCCTGCAGCTGCAAATTTTTCTTGATAATCTACTGAAAGTGGTAAAAAATCCACTCCTTCTTTGGCTTCCTTAGATGAAACCACTGTTGCCAAGAGTTTGGCTTTTCCCATGCTCACCACGACAGACCCATTTGCTTGCTTCGCAAGTTTTCCTGTTTCAATGGATACTTCCCTGCCGTCCGATAATTGGAAAGTTTTTGTAATTACATTCATAATAAATTGATAATTAGGACACGTTTTGCCCTAAGGGTTTACAATAAAAAAAGGGAATCAGAAATTTGATTCCCCTTAATTTTTTATTTTCTGATTTTTAGCTTCGCAATGATGCTACGGTATCTTTCGATATCATTTTTGTGCAAGTAATCAAGTAATCTTCTTCTCTTACCTACCAATCTTAAAAGACCTAATCTGGATGCATGGTCTTTCTTTTGAGTTTTCAGGTGGTCAGTCAAGTGGTTAATTCTGTGTGTGAATAACGCAATTTGAGATTCAGGAGACCCTGTGTCTTCTGCTGACTTCCCATGCTCTTTAAAAATTTCTTCCTTTTTTTCTTTTGCTAGATACATTCTAAAATTCTATCTCTTTTATTTGAAGCGCAAATTTACGCTTTGTTATCATTCCGAGCAAATCTCCTTTTAAGCTTTTCTATCCATACCAAATATGCGTCCACCTCAAATATGCGAGCATCTATTCTGGCTTGCCTTAAAAAGAACAAACCAAAGGGTAAAAGTATGGCGTCAGACATCCAGGCGGCAATATATGGATCCATGGCACCCTCCTTGGCCTGCTTCTCACCGATGCTGGTAAATAAATAATAAATGATAAAAAAGAATATGGCTAAGATGGTTGGGACACCTAAACCACCCTTTTTAATGATTGCTCCTAGTGGTGCTCCTATTAAAAACATCAGGATACACGCTAAAGCCAGCGCATATTTCTTTTGCATTTCAATGGTGTAAAGACTGAGATCTTTACGTGTTTGATACATTCGTGTCTTCGCTGAGTTTAAATTGACTTTAATATTTCGTGATTTATTCAGTGCCTCAGAAACAATGGGTTTTTGATATTTATTTTTAGCCAACAAAATTTTCTCAAGGTATGCCCAGCCAAGTGTGTCAATATTGGTAGCAGCAAGCTTTGATGCATACCTTTTCGCTTCCAGAATATCCAAATCTGTAATCAAGACATCTTCAATTACACGCTGCTGAGGAAGTTCATTCGGAGTTTCGTCATCCTCCTTAATTAGGGAATCAAGCTTTTCGATTCTTTTTTGACTTAAAGGCTTTTGTTGCTTGAATATATTCAGGGGAAACATGGATGCTTCTACTGAATTTAGATTTTCAATAGTGTCTACAGAATCCTTCACCACCATTCCCTTCCGGAGAATTGTTCCTTTATTTTTCATGTGGAAGTCAAAATACCTACTGGTGGTCTGAATGAAATTAGCCTTCTGTTTAAGTTTCATGATTTTAAATGAATCAATATCATAAGTAAGTTCACTTATGTTTTTCATCTGACGATTGTTTTGGAATAGTTCTTCTTTCCTTCGCTTTAAGTCGAAAGAAGCCAGACTGAAAACCATATCCATTCTTCCGTATTCGGTCCTGTAAAATCTATCAATATTACTTTCAGCGTCAGGTTCTTCCGAATAATAGTGCCCCCGGTATAATTCCAGCTTTAAATAGCGATCATCTAATATTGGATACATTCGGCAAGAATCAGCTAGTATAACTGTCTTATTACCTCTTCCTGATATGTGATCGTAAATAATAACATCCAGCAATGTTTTTCCATCAGGTAATTTTTCCTTTGCCTTAATACTGTAATTAGGTATACCATTATAAAAAGACCCTGCCTTTATGTCCAGTGCCGGTTTGGTATGTTTGATATCATATAAAAGACTGTATGCTTTCAGATTAGCAGCTGGTATGGTATAATTATTGAAAAAGAAAGCGCCAATCGACAAGACAAAGACAAATAAGAAGATAGGTCTAAGTACGCGTAATAAGGATATACCTGAACTCTTGATTGCTGTCAGCTCAAAGTTTTCTCCAAGATTTCCAAAAGCCATCAGTGATGCCAGTAGTACTCCAAGGGGTAATGCTATCTGAAGCATGTTCAAGGAGAAATAAAAAAGAAGCTCAGCAAAGACTGTGAACCCCAGGTTCTTCCCTACAAAATCATCAAAATATTTTAATAGATACTGAATAAGTAAGATGAAGTTGGCAACAGCAGTGGTTAGCACCAAAGGTCCAACAAAAGATTTGAGCATTAACACATCCAACTTTCTCATAGAAGGGGCAAAATTAGAAAATTGGAGTTAAGCAAGAAAGGTACCAGAGTTATCCTCCTACGATCTCTTTCAGATCATGAATTAAAGTTTCCCAAAGTTCGTTTGCCTCTTCATCATCCATGTCTGAGTAGTCCGTGATTCTTACATACACGGACTGGGTGAGCTCATTCATTTCGATTTTGAATTCGAAAAAATTGTTGTCATCATCATCCTCATCCACTACATCAAATCGAACATGGTGATTAGTTCTATTTGAGGTCAGCTTGGCTTTCGTTTCATCTCCATCCCAGATAAACGTATATACTTTATCCTCATTATTGATATTCACATCATCAGCAAACCACTGCGCTAATCCTGATGCCGTGCTGAAATATGGGTAGAGCATCTTCTTCGATGCATTGAATTCGAACTCCCCGACATATTTATTCTTTGCCATAAGCTGTCAAATTTTTGATAAGGTAAAAAAAAAATCTATTCCAACAAGCCCATGGCAGAAAAGAAATCTTTTATAGATTTGCGTTCCTTTTTGAAGGACATGGTCTAAAGTTCTGATAAAAGTAAGAAATGGCGAGGTAGCTCAGTTGGTTAGAGCGTCGGATTCATAACCCGGAGGTCGGGAGTTCAAATCTCCCTCTCGCTACACTTAAAAGCTCTCAATCTTGAGAGCTTTTTTTGTTACGGGAAATTGTTTTACCTACTAAAAAAACAACCAAACATCCTTTAATTATCGTTATTTACCAGATGAGAGCAATGCTATTATTCATTGCATTTATTTCCACAGGTCTGGTAGATGCACAATTGACCTTAACTGTACTATCAGGGAAGGATCGCACGCCCATTACTTCAGCTAATATCCAGGCGATCAATTCTGGAAAAGGATGGGTATCAGATGACAAAGGGAATTTCTCAATCAATCAATCATCTTTAGTTGAATACCTATTAATCACTCATGTTTCGTTTGAGGACAAAATTGTAAAGCTGAGCTCAGTTGATGGTCCTATCCACCTGAAAGAAAGGTCGAGGTTTTTGAAGGATATAGAAGTCTCAGGAAGTCGAGATAGACAATGGAAAAAGGATCTTAAAAAGTTCAATCGTGAACTTTTCGGGCGATCATCAATTATTAAAAAAGTTGAAATTATCAACCCTTGGGTAATTGATTTCCAGCATGTGTCAGGAGGCTTAATAGCCACTGCTAATTCTCTTATTAGGATTGAGAATCAGTATACGGGATATCAAATAAATTTTGCCTTAGAATCATTTTCTAACAAGGGATCAATTTCTACTTACAATGGAAAAGCCTTTTTTAAGGAGTTAGATGGTGACTATAAGTCCAATAGAGAAAAGACTTTTGAAGGATCTTTAAGGCATTTTCTCTTCTCTGTGCAAAATAATATTTCCAGAAAGGAAGGGTTTAGGGTCTTCGAATGTGTATTCGACAAGCAAACCAATTCTTTCCTCACCAAAAAAGCTATTAAAACCAAAAACCTAGGTAAGCGCGAGAATGATAAGTGGACCTTAGACTTTGATGGATATATTAAGGTTATCTATTTGAAAGAATCAGATATAAACAGTTTTGGGAGTGATGCCGTTTCCAACGAAAGCGGACAAGTATCATATTTAAAATGCAATTCCCCTATTTTGATCGATGAACTGGGAAATGCAAAGAATGCTGGCCTACAGGACTTTGGATACTGGGCCAATGTAGAGCGAGTGACACATTGGCTTCCGCATGATTATTTACCAGATCGTCTTTCTTCAATAGATCATTGATGGTAGCTACTCAAAGTCAATATTCTTGTGACTTCCGTCGCAATAGGGTTTGTTAGATGATGCTCCGCACCTGCAGAAAGCAGTGACTCGATGTTTTGAGGTCTCCGATCCATCATGGTGCTTGACTTTAATGTTTCCATATACCATTAATGGACCCCCTTTAGCAACTTCAACAATTTGCTCATCTTCAATTTCGTCGGTTACATCCTGACCATTTTTCAATTTATAGGCGAGTGCTCCTGATGGACATTTATCGATTTGCTCCTTGATTGTCTTGTCATCTGCACCACTGACATTGACCCAGGGGCGCTCATTGGGATTAAATACTTCCGAAAGTCCTTTAAAACACTTTTCTGAGTGAATACATTTTTCCGGTTTCCAAACGACCGAAAGATCATCACTCTCATATTCTTTTACTTTTTCTGCCATAATTACAATTTAGCTCTTTCAGACAATAAATGCTCATAATCTGACCCATGATCCTGTATAAAAGACCTTACAAAAGGACAAAGCGGAACAATTTTGCAATTACGAGCCTCTATGATTTCCAAAGACTCCCTTACTAATTTATGGCCAACGCCTTTGCCTTCCAAATCATCGGGTACTTCTGTGTGTACCATATACAAGTCATTGGTTTTCCCTACTTTATAGGCAATAAAAGCTACTTTCCCATCTATGGATAATTCGAATTGATTCTTATTAGGGTTATCAACTGTCTTAAGGCTTGCCAGATCCATCCACTAAATCCTTTAAATAATCAGGTAGTTTTCTTTCACTCAACTGCTCATCCATTTGAGGCGAGCCATACTTTTGTTCTAATGGTATAATACCACACCAGGGGGCTCCACTTTCCATTTTCACATTGACATCTCCTACACGAATTTTTGCAGCAGCATTATCCAAAGACAACCTAGCAATCTTGGTAATATTGACTTGTTCTTCAGTGGGCTCGCCAATGTCATCAATTCTTCCAGGGATATATCTATCTGTAAAAAGATTAAAGAACTTAAGCTTTTCCTTAGGATCAGTAATTTCTTCGACTTCTGAAAAGCCGATTACAGATCGATAATTAAAAGAATGATCGAAAGCAGTTGGGGATAAAACCAGTGCATCTAAATGTGTAATTGAAAAACTCACTTGCTGCCCAATGATACCTTCAATAAATCTACTCTTTGATGATGCATGTATGTAGATATCATTTTCTATGCGTGCAAACCCTGTTGGGATTTGGTGAGGTATCCCTTCTCGCATAAATGCAACTGTACAAAAAAGACCTTCATCAATAATTTGATGCAAGGTCTTTTTATCCTCAGTACCTCTGCTTGGGTACCTTGAAGGTTTTGTGTTGGACATATTTAAGTAAGCAAAATAAGCAGCAACAGAATGATAATGATGGCTCCAACTGAAATGGAAACTTTACTATCCAGACCAGCCTGCTTAAGTTCTTTTTTAATATCCTTCACTTCCATCTTTAACACAGTCTTCTCTTCCTTATCCATGTCATTCAAATCCATTTGCCAGATTTCCTGCAAACGATTTTCTAACTGCTCTACTTTTTCCTGAGGGTCTACGTCATTCTTTGGATCTGTCTCATTCGCTGAGGAAGTGAAAGAGCTAAAACCCAAAACACATACAAACGCTAAGTATTTAATCTTTTTCATATAATATGTTTTAATGATTGAATATGTTATAAAAGTAATGAAAGCTTGAAAAAGGGGCTAAAAAGTCAAGAAATGAATTTCAACATTTTTTCTATGAAAAAATTGAAATGCATGCTGGTAAATAAATAATGAATTTCTACATTTGCGTTCCGTTTTTGAGACGGACATCATCTTCTGATGATAATTTAATGATCGGGGTATAGCGCAGTCCGGTTAGCGTACCTGCTTTGGGAGCAGGGGGTCGTAGGTTCGAATCCTACTACCCCGACAATATCAAGCCTTCATATGTTGAATATGGAGGCTTTTTTTGTGTTCGTAAAATCAAACCTACGACGGGTCGTAGCACTGGCCGTGCGCGTTCGAATCCTACTACCCCGACAATATCAAGCCTTCATATGTTGAATATGGAGGCTTTTTTTGTGTTCGTAAAATCAAACCTACGACGGGTCGTAGCACTGGCCGTGCGCGTTCGAATCCTACTACCCCGACAATATCAAGCCTTCATATGTTGAATATGGAGGCTTTTTTTGTGTTCGTAAAATCAAACCTACGACGGGTCGTAGCACTGGCCGTGCGCGTTCGAATCCTACTACCCCGACAATATCAAGCCTTCATATGTTGAATATGGAGGCTTTTTTTGTGTTTTCTGGTGTTTTCAATAGTTTTTCACTGGTTTGAAACAATTTATTTTATTTTAGCAGCATGGGGTATTAGCTCAGTTGGTTTAGAGCGCTTGCTTGACAGGCAAGAGGTCACTGGTTCGAATCCAGTATATCCCACAATCTCAAAAAATTTAATGCTATAATCAATTGGTGAGGTCACTGGCTGGTACGCCAGTCCGGTAGAACGCCAGCCCGGTGGAACGCCACCCGGTCGAATCCGGTATATCCCATTATCTCATAAATACCACTATTGATTGGTCCCTGACCTAAAAAACTAGAAGTATCCAAACGTTAATGCATTTTCGCTACTTGCTACGCATATCAACTAAGAAGTATTTAGTTTCGACTAGAATTCATCAACCTTAAATACTCAGAGGATCGTGAATTCACTGAATCAATTTCTAGAGATTTTAAGAAAAACTCTTTCGCTAGCGTGTTATTACCGGCTGATAAATGACTAACTGCTAGTTGATTAAAAACTACTTTGCTTTCACCCCCGAGTTGCATTTTTAAGTTAAAGATTTCGATTGCATCAGCATGCATTTTCCAGGTATTTAATGTGTACCCTATTGTTGATAAACCAGACAGAGAAACCTCTTCCTTACTATAGGATTCCAAGATCATTTCCATCCCTTTATCAAAACCATTGACTTGTATTTCTTCAAGTATTAGCTTTCTGATATCCGTACTATCCATATCTTCATACCTCGCGAAGTAGTCTGCCCTTCTGCAATGAATATTTAATTCCAATTCAACCTCGTCTGAGAGCTGAGTGAGTCCATTCTCCATAATAGAACTCCAAAAATCCCCTCCATAAACACCAAAATCCTGTCGATTAATTATCGCCGTTCCTTCAAAATCAATTTGCTCATTTTTGGCCCAATCGCGAGAAATTCGTGTGGGTTTTTCAAATTTGAAAGCAACGGCTTTGGTAGAATCCTTGATTGTTAGATCACCTACCAATTCAAATCCACCATTTTCAAGTTTTACAACCTGCCTACTTCTGAAAATTGCATATGGATAATGTGCGACATCAAACCATGTTCCTTCGCTTTTGAGATCATTATCCCTACGATCATTTCCAGTATTTATACTTTTTATGTCAATGAAGAGAGTGGTGCTAAGAGAAGTAATATTTGAAGTATCATAAAATACGGTTCCATCAAATTCATTGAATCTTCCTCTTACTGGACTATATCCAAAGTATTTAATCTTAAATCCTAAGTATGAATGCTGATCATCAATGAGGTAATCTTTACCTATTAGCTCTTCGAAATCATAAAATTTAGATACTAAGGGATTATTAGGCGTCTCTTTTTTCTCATTGCACGAGAATTGAATTAAGGTTAATATGAGCAGGAAACAGTAATTTACCTGAGATGGAATCATCCCTTAATTTAAAAAATCGACACCTTAAAATCACTACCGTTTATCAAATCAAATACCTAAGCAATGAGATTGAATAAAACCCAAACCCCTCCAAGGAAATGCCAAAAAGTGAAAACATTGTAGGCATATTGTCTAGATTTTGAATGAACTCTATATTCTCTAATTTTCCTAAATACAGAAGCCAATAAAATAAGCCCAACACTTACATGGAGAAAATGAATTAGTGCGAAGGGGAATAAAATGTTACGAAAAGACAGGTTGGAATCAAGAAGTTCTTGCCAGCCGATCACCTGAAGAACTGAAAAAAGTAAACCAAAAAACAATCCTAAACCCGCAAAGCGAAAGGCCTTTTCTATGTCATCTTCTCTTATTTTAAGTTGACTCATCACAACCAACGCACTACTCACTAATATGAACCAGGTTGCTACCTCGTAAATAGTAGGGATGATGATGTTGGGTAAATTCTGAAGTGCCCAAACCACCATCAAAGTTATAAAAATGAGCGAGCTGGTAACAATGAAAAGCTTTGTCATATGTCTTCCCGCATTTATCATGCGTTGCTTTTCCATTAGCCGCTCTTGTACTATTTCTTTTTCACTCATTCCTGTTTGATTCTCCTGATTATTAACCTCAATTATTATTCAATGTTTCATTAATAATTCTAAAAGTTGGTCAACGTAGTATTCTTTCAATTAGACCTTAAATACTGTAATTTGGACCTATGAGAAAGAAGCTTAAAAAGATTAATCCTATCGATCTGGTACGTCCGGATAAACTGTTGTTTACAGGATTAAAAACCTTAACAGAGCTAACCCTTACCCCGATAAATATGTACGCCGATCTTAAAGCCAAATCAAAGGGTAAAGCCGAGATTACTTTTATTGGTGAGAAGAAGCTTGAAGAGGTTAAAGTTCAACTCTTCACATTTAATGAAAAAGAAATTACTGAGTCGAATGAAAAGGATTTCAACCCTATGGTTAACCCTAAAGATTCACATATTCATTGGCTCAACATCCATGGTCTCCATGAGGTAGAATTGATCCAGGATCTCGCAAATACCATGAATATGGACAGACTATCTGTGAGGCAACTATTAGATACAACACAGCGACCTAAAGTTGAGGAATTTGATAATTACCTCTTCTTTAACATCAAATCTATTTTGTTGGATGAACACGATCAGCTCGATGTAGAGCAACTCTCTTTTGTGCTTGGAAAAAACTATGTAGTCTCTTTTCAGGAGAAAGAAAGCGATCACTTTGATGATATAAGATTAAAAATAAGAGAGGGGATCGGTTTTGTCCGGAAAAGAACTTCCGACTATCTACTTATCCAGCTGCTAGACGCGATCCTTGATAATTATTTTGAGACCATTGAAGATATCAATGAAGATATCGTCGAGTTGGAACAAGATGTGTACAATAATCCTAAAAAAGAGACATTGTATGAGCTGGAGAAAAGTAAAAAAAGAGCTGACCTGATAAAAAAATCGTTAACACCTTTTATGGAGTCAGTTAATTATATTCTTAATAATCGTACTTCTTTCTTTCAAAAGCCCAATGTTAAATATATAAATGACCTCAAGATGAGCTGTGCCAATGCGCTTGAGGAAGTTGACTCAACCGCTAGATCTTTAGAGAGCCTTACCAATATCTATTATGCCTCTCTGAGTCAAAAGATGAACGAAACAATGAAGGTTCTAACAACGGTAGCAACTATATTCATTCCTCTCACTTTTATAGCCGGAATCTATGGCATGAACTTCGAATACATGCCTGAACTTCAGTACAGAAATGGCTATTTTATTATCTGGGGAGTAATGATTGCGATTTTCATCGGTATGGTGATCTACTTCAAACGTAAAGATTGGTTATAGGCTAATCTTTAAAATCCACACGATTATCTAAACTCTGTACTGCTTTAACGAACAAAATTGCAGGTGGTATTTTTTATGTCTTATTTCATACTCATAACCAATCAAAAAAAATACCACCATGGCTCTATTTACATTAACTATCAAGCAAAAAGAGATTATCAATAAAGGTTTTGTGATATGCACAACAGGATTAGCCTTATCATTATTAGTAGTAAATATCCTCTTCGGCTAATTTTAGAATTTTACTTAGTCAAGCAGTAAATTCTGCTTTCAGAAAGGTTGTTCAATTTTTGAGCAGCCTTTTTTTATTTTCTCATTTGATTCATTGTTGTTCATACCCCTAACTTTACCGTATGAACAACCTAACAGAATTGTTGGAAAAGCTGGACTCAACCTACTTCGCACAAGTTGCCATAACGATTGTAATTATCATTCTATTCATTGCATCAAGGTGGCTGATTAAAAAGAGCTTACGTAAGCTTGCCGATAAATTCTCTTATGATCCAAATCGTACCGCGGCAACTAAGCGAATAATCATGGGAGCACTATATACTTTTATGATCCTACTTCTTGTAATCATTTGGGGTGGGGATCTGAACAATCTATGGGTTTCAATTGGGAGTATTCTTGGTGTAATAGCAATAGGATTCTTTGCCATCTGGAGTATACTCAGCAACATAGTTGCCGGTATTATCATCTATACAATCAACCCATTTAAAATCACAGATACATTGGTACTTGTTGAGAAAGATGTGACAGGAAAAGTCATTGATATTGGATTGATCTACACGAAACTCCAGGATAAAGATGGCGTATTCACAGTACCAAACAATGTGTTTTTCCAGCAGATCGTTAAGGTGAAAAAACCAAAATAATGGTATCCCTACCCTTTCTTGTTTGATCAAAAAAACTTCGATGAAAGGCTGGATAAAATCTCACACTTCAGACAGATATCTGATTCCAATTCGAGAACAAATGATCAATATGCTGGATCCGGACGCTCGTGTCATCGATCTGGGTTGTGGTTCCGGAGACTTCTTTATAAGAGCTCATTCTAAAATCGAATCTGGTTTTGGTGTGGATGGCTCCAAATCGTTCATCAAGTATGCACAAAATCGAACGAAGAATTTGAATATCACTAACCTCGCATTCAAACATCGGATGATTGATCAGCATTTCAAACCAAAAGCGGATTTCACACACGCCACAGCATGCCTCTTCTTCCATGTTCTTCCACAGGAGCTTGCTGTTCAAATCCTGAAGTCAACAACCACTTATTCCGACCGATTGATCATATGTGCATTTGCTCCTCCTGAGAATAGGAAACAGCGATTTTTGATGTGGCTGGATCAGCGATTCACCTCCCACTATCGTCATTACAGGGAGTATTGCCAAAATGGATATATGGAAGGACTGATAAAAAAATGTCAGCTACATATTGATGATATAGCTGACACTTTTGACCCTACCATTAAGATCTACTCAGTAAAATTATAATTATTCTGTTCTTAACGATTCTACGGGGTTGATTCGTGTAGCTCTCATTGTATGATAACTGATGACCAAAAAGGCAATCAACAATGAAACAATACTACTAAGAACAAACAGCCACGCCCCTATCGATGTACGATAAGCAAAATTATCTAACCACTTGTTCATCATATAAATGGTGATGGGAATAGAAAGTACAATCGCAATCAATAGCTGAATAGAAAATCCTTTTGCTAATAACCGAAAGATTGATGTAGCTGAAGCTCCCATTACTTTTCTTATTCCAATTTCTTTCACTTTACTATTTACTACCAGCATAGAAAGTCCAAGAAGTCCCAGGCTCGCAATTATGATAGATAAAACTGTAGCAATGGTTACAAGCTTATTCATTCTTGTTTCACTTGCATACTGAGCTGCAATTTGTTCATCTATAAAATTGAAATTCCAGCTTTCATTTGGAAAGAGTGCTTCCCACTCTTTTTTTAGGATATCCGTTCCATCGGATAAATTGGAGCCATTATAGGTAAACACCAATTTAGGTATTGGAGTATCGATGAAATCACCATCAGAAATTCCCATGAATATGGGCATTGGATTCATCACAATAACCAATGGCTCTACCTCAGAATGTAAGGAGGAATAATGAAAATCATCAGTCACTCCAATGATTTGATGATCGCCAAACTCATCCCCAGGTAATTTTGCTCCAAGTGGATTTTTTAAACCAAAGTGCTCAACTGCTGATTTGTTTAAAATAACAGATTGCCTCATATCCAGCCCGTTACTCTCCTCAAAGCCACGACCCTCCAGGATATCGATATCAAAGGTTTTAAGATAATTGGCATCCACACAAAGCAACCTAAACCATCGAAAGACTCCCTTATCATCGGTATAGGCCAGATGAGCCCAGCCACTTGTTCCAAACACATGGGTCCCCATTGCTACTTCTGAAATCTCTGGATATTTTTCCAACCTTGCTTTTAGCAACTGCCCATTTTCAAATCCGGAAGTAATCCTTTCTGATAAGCGCTGGGCGGAAGGGCTGGCTTGCAACTGAGTGGAAATCACCGCTTCATAATTTATCCCCAAGTCCTTCTCCTGCAAATACTGGATCTGCTTTTTCATGATTAGGGTTGTAGTGATTAGGAACACAGTAATCAAAAACTGAAAAACCACCATCCCCTTTCTGGCAGTCATCTTCCCTCCTGATTGATTGCTCCCCCTGAGAATGTTGATCGTCTTAAAACCTGAAAGAATCAATGCTGGGTAAGATCCTGCAATAGCTCCTATGATTAATGCAAGGAGTGCATAAATTCCAGCATGCCACCATTCGAATTGAAGATAAATCTCCGTACCCGTAAGTCTGTTGAATGTTGGGATCAATAAATAGGAAATTGTAGCTCCGATGAGCATCGCGATGATCGTTAACAAGATGCTCTCGCTGAGGTACTGATAAACCAGCGTTTTTTTGTGTGCACCTAATACTTTTCGTATACCCACTTCTTTGGACCTCCGAAGAGACTGACCAGTAGACAAAGTGGTATAGTTGATGCATGCGATTATAAGAACTAGCAATCCGATTGTACCTAAGATGAAGACGTATTGTGGATTTGCAACCGGAGCATTTCCCAGTGGAATATCCGGATTAAGATGAATGTCTGTTAGGGGCTGCATCCCTATATTATATTGATCTCGTTGCATCGCTTCATCTCCATAACCCGCATCTCCCATTTGGCTGAGCACAACATCCTGCATTTTACTATTCACATTTTCAATGCTGGCTCCTTCTTTTAACAACACATAGGTTTCAGCCACCACATTAAACCAGGCATTCATAGCTCGTTCACTGAAGAGGGTTCGATTGTTTTCCGTTGATATAGCTAAATCGAAATTGATACTAGATTCGTACCGAATGTCTTTAAAAATACCAGAGACATTGAAGTCTTTGATGTCCTGTCCAATCTGTAATGACAATGTCTTACCCAGGGCATCATTATCCCCGAAGTATTTTCTGGCGTATTCCTGAGAAATAATGATATCATTGAGTGTGGGTAACGGTCTTTCCCTATCTCCTTCGATTAATTGAAAATCAAATACTTCAAAAAAGTCAGGGCTGATGATAGCTACGGATTCGTTGATCCTGTTTTCTCCTCGTCCAACCAGGAAATTTGACAAAATGTATTGAACTGACCTTTCTACTTCCGGAAAGTTATCTTCAAAAAGTGATTCAAACCTGAGTGGAGTATGTGAGTTAAAAAAGACCTGACCTTCACCATAATCTTCTTTTAGCCAGCTTCTGTAGATACGATCCTTTTTAGCATGAAACTGATCAAAACTAACCTCCTGTTTTACATAAAAGCCAAGTAGCAGGAAGCAGGTAATTCCAATAATTAGCCCTAAAAGATTCAATGAGGAATTGAATTTATCCCTCCATAGCACACGAAGCGCTATTTTAAAGTTATTCTTAGTCATAGTCATAAATGAGTTATTGAGTTTTTGATTCCTTTTCAATGCAGATAATCGAAATGAGCGGAGAACCCACCATACATATAAGACAGTAGCCAGAAGCTTTCCGCTTCGCTCTCGACGTTTTATATAAAGCTCATACAAGTCTCCCTGCAAATCTTCTATTAGTCTCTCATCACAGAACCAGGCAAGAAACCGATCAGCCAATTTGGGTGGTTGCTGACTCATGACACAGTTGCGAAAGTTAGTTTGGGCATTTTATTGTAGAGCGAAAGGCGTAATTCCATTGTCTCATCCAGCACTCTTCTTCCTGCCTGTGTCAGGGTGAAGAATCGTTTCCTTCGTCCTCCGCGCTCCGATGTAGCACCTCCCATCTCAGATGAGACGTATCCTTTCTTTTCCAGTCGCCTCAAAACAGAATGAACAGCAGTTACATCCATTTTACGATTCGTGTTATTTCCAATTTCTTCCAGTATAGCAACGGCATAAGCCTCGGTTGTTAATGAACCTACAGTAAGTAAAACCAGCTCTTCTAATTCGCCTAAGTGTTCTCCTCTCATAAGTGTTAGTTTGATTTTGGATACATTGGCTCAAAGGAGTCAAAGGATCCTTCAATAGTATCAATCGTAAATCCTGCAATTCGATAAGGTGGATTGTCTTCAAAATAGAATCCCATTTCCATCCATTCATTTGATTTGGTTCCTTTAACAATCAGCTTGTATTCAGTTATTTTCTTTCTATCAGCCTGATACATAATTAATGTACCATCGTTCATTTTTATATTATCAAAAGCTCCCATTAACTGATCAGCTCCCATTTTCTCAATGAGTTTTGGAGAAAAATATTTTTCAATCGACTCAGCTGAGATACCTCCGGATTTGACAGCATCCAGAAACCAGATAATCTTTGAACCTGCCGGGCTCTCCTCCAGTTGAGCCAGAGTTTGCTTCCCTGTCTGCTGGGCAGAAATCGATATCGTGATGCCCAATAGAAATAAATAAGTAAATATTCTCATGGTAGTAATGATTTGTTGTACAAACGCACAAGTTAAAATTTTAGTTGTGTATTTGTACAAGTAATATGTTAATATGTGTTAACACGATCGTTATGTAATCTTTGTAATTTGAATCTATGGACAGTGATACATATTAAGAATGTGGTTTGTCTGTACTACAATTTTGAAAATTGTCCGTGGGAAGATCCAAGTGAGCAATCAAACGATCCCCATTTATGTATGTTAGCAATGTAAAAACACCTACCATGCTAATGTGAGGAGAAGATGACTTAAGAACACCGATATCACAAACAGAAGAATACTACCAGACTTTGAAAATGAATAAGGTTCCAACAGTCATGATCCGTTTCAACAACGAATTTCCCGGAACTGGTAGTAAACCTTCCAATTCCCTTCGAACGCATCCGTATTTGAATACCTGGTTTGGTAAGCATGCGCTAAAAAAGAATCTTTCACAGGTAATTGAGACGAATCGATGGCTAAAATCTAGTTTCAAACCTATATTTCCGTATTAGCGTTTTAGTCGGAATTTTGATATCGACAAGAGTACATGTTCCATGTCCCACGATACCTCAGATCTTGGCTTAATTTAGACTTCTTAAGGCATTATGAATTAATATTACCTTGAAACTCATCGCTCTGTTTTTGGTATGATAAAACTAGATGCTTGGTCGATCATATTAGGTTTTGGGGTACTCAATGGATTCTTCCTAACAATAATCCTGTGGTTCAACAAAAAAGGATCTGTCAAATCTAATCGCCTGCTTTCTGCATTGCTTTTTTGCATCTCCATATTTAGTATGGAATTGATCATGTATCGTACAGGGTACTATCATGAGCAACCTGCATTTAGCATGTTCTCCTTTCCTTTTGCATATTTCATTGCTCCGCTGTTCTACTTCTACGCCAAATCTATGGTTTCAGGAGAAAATATCTTTAAGAAGCATGATCTGATACATCTCGTTTTTCCATTATTAGCTCTGGCAGCATTAATTCCCTTTTACTTTTGGAACCCAGAGGAAAAAATTACCTACCTTCTTCAGTTTCATGATCCGGCAGGTTTATCATTTCGTCACCTATGGTTAGGCGGTATTTTTCTGGTTCAGACAATTATTTACTTCGCTTTAACCTTTATTTTTTTAAAGCAATATCAAAACCAATACAAAACCGGTTCATCTGGTACCAGCATCATTCACCTAGAATGGCTAAATAAGCTGATGCTTACTTTCTTGATATTCATCTTGGTGAATGCTATTATATCAGCCTTCTATGTGATTGCTCAATTCACCGGAACATCCAGTGTGGAAAGAGTTATCTTCCCTGTCGAGGAGATCAATATGATCATTCTATCCTTCTTTGCCCACATTGTAGGTTATAATGCCATCAACCACCCAACACGATTATTTCCGCGACCACAAAAAGAACCCAAATATTCACGTTCTAAACTTACTGAGGATCAAATCAAGCAATCCCTTAAAAAGATAGAGGATCGTATGGTAAATGACAGATTATACCTTAATCACAATCTTAATCTTACAGGTCTTGCAGAGGCAGTAAGCATTACCCCGGATCATCTGTCCCAGGTGATTAACCAGGAACTCTCGGTCAACTTCTATGATTTCGTGAACCAGTATCGAATAAAAGAAGCTCAAAAACGATTATTAGACCCTCAGTATAGTAATTATTCAATTTTGGGTATTGCCCTCGATTGCGGATTCAACAGTAAAAGTTCTTTTAACCGGATTTTCAAAAAACATCTTGGAATAACCCCCTCCGAATACCTCTCCACTCATTGAGCCATCACTTTTAGGTCTTATCCGACCTGATGGGACGTCCCAACAAACCGGATGCGTCGAATAGCAAAAGCTACAGACCCATTTTTGGAGCATGATTCGCAAGTGCCAATCTGATCACGTCAAACATGCGGTACTGATAATACTAGGTGTACTAGTAGCTTCTGTGGTGCTGTTTGAAATTTTAAATGAATTGATTTAAAAATAAAACGATGAAAACTGATTTTGAAAAACTAGAAATCGACATTAATGTATCCAGAAAAATAATCTGGGCTACTCTAGCAGATTTAGACAATTACTTCAATTGGAACACCCTTATTCCTTATGGAAGTGGAAAACTTAATGAGGGTAATTCTCTGGTGATAAGCCTAAAACTTAAAGGCAAAACAAAATCAGGAACATGTAAAGTGAATAAGGTTGTTCACAATCACTATTTCATTTTATCAAGAAAATTGATTTTCAAATGGCTGCTATACATGGAGCATGCTTTCATCATAGAAAATAGCGATCATTCAAATGTTTTTGCTCAAACGCTGAAGATGTCCGGGTTACTTAAGCCATTTATGGTGAAAAGATTCAAGCCCATTTGGCTCAAATTTCATGAGATGAATAAGGACCTAAAAAAATATCTCACTAAAAAACAATAAGATGGAATTACGAAAAGATTGGAAAATAATCCGCAAATACTTTAAGCAGTATAACCTTTCATCGATGCACTGTGCCATGGCAACAGTGAATCCTGATGGTACACCTTGGGTAACCCCTATTGGTTCATTACTACTCAATAACGATTGTACAGGTATTTACTTCGAAATCTTCACACGAGGCATGCCAAAAAATCTAAATAACAATCGAAGAATTGTTGTAATGGGTGTCAATAGCAGCTTTATCTATTGGATCAAATCTGTCCTGTTTGGTAAATTTTCAACTCCTCCAGCCTTGAGGCTCGTTGGTACAGCTGGCCAAGTACGAAGGGCAACCGAATTGGAAAAAAGAAGGATACAGAAACTGCTAGCTACTTTTAAACGTACAGCGGGGTATAAGAAAATGTGGAGTAGGTTAGAGTTCGTGCGGGACATAACCTTTGAAAAGGTAATACCGGTCAATCTTGGAGACATGACTCCAGGCGCTGTAAATACAGGTAAGAAAGAAAAGAATTACCCTGGAACGGGACAGGCAATTATAAAAAACCAATAATATCATGAAATATTCAGTCACTCTACTACTTATTTCCATTATAATCCTCAGCTGCGGTGATGATGATGGTATTGTTGCGAGCTTTATTCCAATAGATGCAACGGAGGCTGTTTTAGCAGCAGAGCTCGATTTACCGAATGGTGATGGGCCTTTTCCCGCAATGATTATGGTACATGGTTCTGGCCATGTTGATCGACATCTTTTTAAAGGTTCTGCACAGAACTATGTACGTCTGGGTATTGCAGTATTGCGATACGATAAAAGAGGAGTTGGACAATCGACCGGTAGATATCATGATGTTAACGCAGCAAACAGCCCAACGGTCTTTCCCATACTTGCCGATGATGTTAATTCTATTGTAAAGTATTTAACAACAAGACCGGATATTCTTCCTGATCACATTGGTTTGATAGGGCCGAGTCAAGCAGGATGGATCATGCCTTTGGCAGCAGGCAGTTCATCAGATATTTCGTTTATGGTAAGTGTATCAGGTGCAACCAGCACAGTTGGGATCTCAGATTATTTTGATTCAATCGCTGAAGGAAATATGACAGAGGAAGAGATTGCTGAAGCATTAAAGAATTTCAACGGAATACATGGGTTTGACCCACGACCAAGTTTGGAGTCTTTGCAAATACCCGCACTATGGGTTTATGGAGGCAAGGATAAAAGCAATCCCGCAGCAAACGATATATCTATTATTGAAGACATAAGGGAAACCTATGATAAGGACTATACCGTGCACTTATTTCCAAATCTAAATCACGAACTACTTGATGTGAACACCAATGCACCTATACCCGAAACACAAATTTGCGTTAATGATTGGTTAGAGTTGAAATTAGGACTTAGTGAAAATTAGATGAGACTTGAAAATTTAGGTTATAATATAAGACTGGAACAACATCGCATTGAGTCGAATCTTGACGCTTTTGAAGTAGGCAGAGTAGTTATCGAACATAAGGATCGGTATGAGGTAAATAATGGTGAAACAAATTTTGATGCAGAGTTGGTTGGTAAACTTCGTTTTGCTGCAGAAAATCATGAAGATCTACCCGCTGTAGGTGATTGGGTAGCCATTTCTGTATTTGATGGACACAAAGCCTTGATCCATGAAGTTTATCCTCGTCATTCAGTGATAGAACGTCAGGCAGTCGGTCAGAAAGGGCAAAAACAGATTATTGCAACCAATATAGATTATGGTCTTATTGTTCAGTCTGTAGGAAGGGATTTTAACCTTAACAGATTGGAACGATACGTTACTATTTGTAATAACGCCAAAGTGACTCCTTTAATCATTCTAAACAAAGTCGATTTAATTGACAATGATACGCTCAATCAAATAAGACAAAACATCCTTCAAAGGGTCAAGAATCTTCCCATTTACACAGCAACAAATCAGCAAGATAGAGGGTATGAAAAACTTGCATCAGTAATTGAAAAAGGAAAAACCTATTGTTTGCTAGGCTCCTCTGGAGTCGGGAAATCCACTATACTTAACAACCTTGCTGGGAGCGAAATCATGTCAACCAATCAAATAAGTGATAGTGTAAACAAGGGACGACATACCACCACCCACAGAGAACTGATCATATTAGCAAATGGAGGAATTCTCATTGACAATCCAGGTATGCGAGAGGTTGGAATCACAGATTCTTCTGTGGGTCTAGAACTAACTTTCGAAGCAATTACAGTACTCGCAAAGCAATGTAAATACAATGATTGCACTCATCAGCATGAAGAGAATTGTGCTGTATTGAAGGCAGTTGAAAAAGGAGAATTTGATATGGATTCTTATAATAATTACCAAAAGCTTCAACGTGAGAAATGGCATTATGAATCATCTTCGTTAGAAAAAAAACAAAAAGATAAAGATTTAGGTAAGCTAATTAAAAATGTAAAAAAGAATCGCAAGAGGAACAAGTATTGAGCTATTGGAGGACAAAACCTACGCTATCATTAGCTATATCAAGGTATTAATTATTTAACAAATCCATTTTTTTGAATCAACCACTAGAAGTGAACTTCTCTACCTTTTTGTAAGAGAAATACGTCCTATCGGTAATATTTAGTATATTTTTTTGATAAAAACTGCAATTACGAATAATATTTGTAACTATTTTTACTGCAATTACGAATAATATCGAGCGCGCTGCTTGACCCAAGCATTGAGAACACTTATTTTTTCAAAAAATGATTTGAGGCAAACAGCTGGAAAAGCACAAAAAAATAGTCAAATGAAAAAGACAAAATTGGGTGAGTTTGAAGAGATGGTGCTGTTGGCAGTGATACTGCTAAAGGAAGAAGCATACGGTGTAGAAATCAAGAGGGAACTGGAAGAACGATTGGGTGAACGATTAAGTGTTGGTTCTATCCAGTCCGCGCTAAAACGAATGGAAGAAAAAGAATTTCTTAATTCTGAATTTGGGGATGCAACCAATAAGCGAGGAGGTAAGAGAAAGCGAATATATACCGCTACTCCACACGCTCACAAGGTCCTCAATGAGATCAAAGAAATTCGACAGGGATTCTGGACCAATATCGCCTTGGATAAAAGCCTTAAAACCATCTAAATGATGAAAGTAACACCTCCAAAATGGTCACGGAGGTTGCTCAGACTCTTCATTCACAAGGACTATTTAGAAGAGATTGAAGGAGATATGGAAGAAGTCTTCTTTGATGATGTTGAGCATCTCTCAATCAAAAAAGCCAATGTTCATTACACGCTGGGTGTACTGAAATTATTTAGGCTCAGTTTGATTAAAAACTTAAAATGGATTTATAAAATCGGACTAATCATAACACTCATGAGAACATTAAAACTTGCTTTCAGAAATCTACTCAAATTCAAAACACACTCAGCCATTAACCTCATCGGGCTATCTCTAGGCTTGGCAGTAGGCGGACTTATTCTATTGTACGTAATCGATGAGCTTTCCTTTGATAATTTTCATGAAAAAGGTGACAGGATTTATAAAGTGGTAACCGCTTCGGAGGGCGGAATGGAAACGAATGCCTGGCCTATTGGGTACAAGCTAAGAACTGAATTTCCAGAGGTTGAATCAGTGCTTTATACGAAAAATTTTCCCTCCACTGCCAAATTGAACCACAAGAACAAGCGATATAATCACAACATTTTTTATGCTAGTGAGGAGTTTTTTGATCTTTTTTCCTTCAACCTTACCTCTGCTAACGAAGATGAAGTACTGACTGCCCCTTTCACGGTAGTTATTACCGAATCCCTTGAGGATGTGTACTTTGAGGGTAATGCATTGGGGAAAACACTCACACTGGCTGATACTGTTGAATTTGAAATTACAGGGGTAGTTGAGGACCTACCTAAAAACTCGCATATCCAGTTTGACATTCTTGTTTCATTTCCCACCATTGAGAAACTTCAATGGTGGAGTTACACTGAAGGATGGGGGAACTTCAATGCTCGTAATTACCTCCTATTAAAAGAAGGTGCTGATCCTGACATTCTTCAAGCAAAAGTCAAGAACCTGTATCATGAAAATATTGGAGATTGGCTAGATGATATGGGCGTTTCTTTTTCAACAGAATTAATTCCGCTCGAGAATATCTATCTCAACGAAACCTATTGGAATGGATTTGGACCTAAAGGTTCGAAAAAGCGAGTCAAGACGGTATCATGGATTGCTATATTCCTGCTAATTCTTGCTTGCATCAACTATGTGAATTTAAGTACCGCACGGTCAGTCTATCGTGCAAAAGAAGTAGCAATGAAGAAAGTGGTTGGTTCTTCCAGAAAAGCTATAGTCGGCCAATTCATGACTGAGTCATTTTTGCTAACGCTCATTGCATTTATAGCTGGCCTTATTCTAATGAACCTTGCGCTTCCATTTTTCAATGATTTAATGGGAAAGAAATATGATATCAGTTTTTTCGGATCTTTTAAATTCATAATTGGTGTCTTGCTTTTACTTATTACTGTGTCAATTGGTTCGGGTTTTTATCCTGCCTGGGTCATTTCCGGATTAAAACCACTAAATGCACTAAGTGGTAAATTGAATAAGAGCTACCAGGGGTTGAGTCTTAGAAAAATACTTATCACCTTCCAATTTTTCATTTCTTCCGGACTTGTTATAGCAACACTATTGGTGATTAATCAGATCAATTATATGAGAACTAAGGATTTGGGTTTTGAAAAAGAGCAAGTGCTTGTGGTTAATGCTTCTGACGCGCCCTCCGGATCAAGAAGGAATGTGCTAAAAGATCAACTGCAGTCAATCTCTGGCGTCCATATGGTCTCTCATACCAATGCGCTCCCCGGAAGACCCGGGTGGCTTGGGCAGTGGGCCTATCCGGAAAAACAAGGTGGCGAACAAGTTGATACCGAGTACATGGCTATTGACGAGAATTATCTGGATGTTTTAGGACTTGATTTGATTGCTGGTAGAAACTTCAATCTGGAGCGGCCTTCAGAGCTTGAATCCGGACTCATCATCAACGAAAAGTGTGTTGAGGAAATGGGGTGGAATAGTCCTGAAGATGCCATCGGCAGAGAGATTGTCTCTCCTTCTCAAAGGCCCGCCGGTACCGTAATCGGCGTAGTGAAAGACTATCATGGATTGGGTCTACAGGATGTTATATGGCCTCAGGCGATGGACTATAGAAGCTATAGTTACGGGAAGTACTTCGCGATTCGATATAACACCAAACAAACCTACGATCTGATAAAGTCTATAGAAAGGGTTTGGGATAACGTTTATGGTGATTTTGAATTGGAATATTTTTTTCTAGATGAAGATTTTGACAGGCAGTACAAAGAGGAAAATCAGCTAGCCAGCGTCCTTACCATCTTTGCAATCATCATCCTAATTGTTTCTTCCATTGGATTGTTTGGGTTAATCTCTTTTGTGGCACTTAGTCGAACAAAAGAAGTAGGAATTCGAAAAACCATGGGAGCAAGCATTGGTCAAATCATCTTCATTCTCTCACGGGAGTTTATGGTTTTGGTATTGCTTGGAAATATTCTGGTGATTCCTCTGGTCTGGCACTATGGAAATCAATGGCTAAATGATTTCGCTTTTCATACTACCATCGATCCGATGATTTTTCTTATTGCCATCATTGTAACAGCTATAATCGCATTTATAACCGTAACGATTCAAACTTTCAAAACGGCCAAAATGAATCCGGTAAATGCGCTCAGGTACGAATGAACGAAAAGCTGATTTACTTTGTAAAGTATTTATTGTAGTGCAATTACATTAATGAAAACGTTAAAAGTAAAGACAGATCTTCACTGTCAGGGGTGTGTAGATAAAGTAAAAACAACTCTTGACGCCAACGATAAGATATCGAGATGGGAAGCTGACATCAATGGTGAGGTAAAACTTATCATCGAAGGTTCCATTACTGAAAAGGAATTAGATGTACTCTTAAACAAGAATGGCTACAATGTAAAATCAGACACAGGATTTTGGGCCGATACCATCAAATGGAAGCGAGCCTCTTTTAATACATTGAATTGCCTCATTGGGTGCTCAATTGGAGATTTCGGAATGGTGTTTTTTCTGCAGGCCTACTACCCCTCCACTCCTATAATGACTCAAATGGTGCTGGCTATCATTGCGGGATTATGTACTTCTATCATGCTTGAGACCATTATCCTTAAGACTCGTGAGTATTTTTCATGGTCTTTCGCTTTAAAAACAGCGTTTGGTATGTCGTTCATTTCCATGGTGGCAATGGAACTTGCCATGACCAGTACGGATTTTATGATTACCGGTGGTAAAGCAGCATTTGATGATCCTACTTACTGGCTGGCGCTAATTCCCGCATTGGCTGTTGGGTTTATTACCCCACTGCCTTACAATTATTATAAACTTAAGAAATTCAATCAAGCCTGTCATTAAACTAAAAAAAGTAATATCCGTATCTTTGCATTAGTGCGCATCTTTAAAAACATAGCGAACACATTTTTAGCAATTGTATTGCTGGTAGCCACGACAGGTATAACCCTCAATAAACATTATTGTATGGGTCGTCTAAAGTCTGTGGCTGTTAATGTTCATGCTGAAAATTGTTTTGAAGGTGAAGAAGAACAAATGCCCTGCTGTAAGGACATAAGCCAAGAACTCAAGGTTGAAGAAATAACAACCATAGGCTTTGATTTCGATGCTACGCCGGAGCTTTTTGAATTGGCGATCATCAATTATGTATTAACGAACGAATTTGATCCTCATCAATCATTTGAGCAACAACCTTATCAGCATTATACTCCACCCCTTCCCGATCGGGACATTACCGTATTTATTCAGACTTTCCTGATATAAAATCTGATTGTGTTTAAAGGCGAGCTATTCGCCAATCAATTTTTTATTGACTTTTAAAATACAATCATGGTAAAACATATATTTCTATACTTATTTTCTTTTTTATTGATGCTATCAGCACAATCACAAACCGTGAGAGGTATGGTAGGCGATGGAGCCAAACATGAACCACTCATCGGTGCAACCATTCAAGAGTTAGGAACTCAAAATGGAGTTATTACCAATGAAAATGGAATGTTTTCATTAAAACTGGAGAGCATGGACAGCAAAATCATTATTTCCTATTCAGGATTTCTATCAGACACTTTAGCTGCTGACTTATCCGAGATGATGCACATCATGCTCAAGGAAAACACCTCAGAATTGGATGAGGTTGTTGTACAAGCCAGTAGTACTTTTATGGATGACCTGGAAGCCAAACATACCGAGGTAATTACCGAAGCTGAATTGACAAAAGCAGCGTGTTGCAATCTCTCAGAGAGTTTTGAAACCAATGCCTCAGTGGATGTTTCTTTTACCGATGCTGTAAGTGGAGCTAAGACCATCCGGATGTTAGGGTTGGATGGTCGATACGTTCAGATTAATCGAGAAAACATTCCGAATGTACGCGGATTGTCAGGTCGCTATGGCCTTTCCTATGTACCCGGCACATGGGTCCAATCCATTGATGTAGGTAAGGGTGCCGGAACTGTTGTAAATGGTTATGAATCTATGACCGGGCAAATTAATGTGGAGCTGAAGAAGCCAGAGAACAGTGAAAAGCTATACCTAAACAGCTATGTGAATTCATTTGGACGATTAGAGGTCAATGCAAATCATGCGCGAGACATCAATGATCAATGGAGCACTGCCCTTTTGTTTCATTCCAATTACTTCAACAATGAGATCGACCAGAATGATGATGGATTTATGGATCTTCCGAAAGGGCGTCAAATCAATGTGATGAACCGATATAAATATAGAGGTGATAAAGTTGTTTCCCAGCTTGGGTTTACTGTGATGCGAGATGAAAAAACCGGGGGTCAATTAGGCTTTGATTTTGGTGATGATTTTAGAACCTCCTCTGAATTTGGGTTCCAGAACAATACCACTCGAATGGAAGTATTTGGAAAAACAGGATTACTTTTCCCCAGCAAACCCTACAAAGGTTGGGGCTTCATTTACTCCGCCAGCTATTTAGATATCAATGGAGGATTCGGAAGAGATAATTATCAGGGAACGGAAAAAACCATTTATGGGAATGTGATCTTCCAGAACATCATTGGTAATTCGTTTCATCAGTACAAAACAGGGGCAAGTTTATTATACGATGATTTTGATGAGATCTATGCTGACTCAGCCTTTTCCAGACAGGAAATTGTTCCGGGATTATACTACGAGTACACCTTCACTCCTGGCGATAGATTTACCTTGTTGGCAGGCGCACGTACAGACTTTCATAATTTGTATGGCACCTATTTCACTCCAAGGATCCACACCAGATACCAAATCTCAGAGCAGACTTCCCTTAGAGCGGCTATTGGAAAAGGCTATCGGACGCCAAATGTTATACTAGAGAATTCCAATATTTTAGTGTCTTCCAGGCAGCTAATTATTATGGAAGACCCCAAACCGGAAATTGCGTGGAACATGGGTGGTAGTCTTGTCACTGCAATCAATATCAAAGACAAAAAACTCAACTTGATTGCTGACTATTTTTATACTGCATTTACCAATCAGCTGATCTATGATATGGATCAAAATTCAAGTCAGCTTCGGGTATATAATTTGAAAGGTGAATCATTTGCTCATAGCTTTCAACTTGAAGGAAATTATCAATTTTCTGATCGTTTTAGTGCGAAAGCAGCTTACAAGTTCTATGATGTGAAAGCGACCATCAATGGAGAGTTAAGGCAAGTTCCTTTCAATGCACGCAATCGATTCTTTCTTAACACCTCCTATGCAACCAGATTTGATAAGTGGGAAGCTGATGCAACACTTCAGTGGTTTGGATCTAAGCGATTACCGAATACCTCCGATAAACCGGCTGAATTCCAACGAGGGTCATCCTCACCTGATTTCTTCTTATTAAATGCACAAATCAGTCGTGGATTTAGATGGGGGAATGTTTATGTGGGTTCTGAAAACTTACTTGGGTTTACTCAGGACAATCCAATTATTGATGCGGAAAACCCATTCAGTGATAATTTTGATGCGTCTATTGTCTGGGCACCTGTTGCAGGCAGAATGGTGTATGCTGGATTTAGATATAAGATAAAGAGATAACGAATTAACCATACCAACATGAAAAATATAATAGTAATTATTTCGATACTTCAATCACTCGCTTCTTTTGGACAAAAAGAACCTGTTGAAGTAAAAGACGGATATAAAGTAGAAATACAGACATCTGCGATATGCGAGATGTGCCAATATGCTTTGGAGAAAGACCTTGCGTTTGAAAAAGGAGTAAAGGAAGCCACGCTTAATCTGGATAACAAGGTGATGACTATCGTTTATAACTCTAAGAAGACAGATGCTCAAACGTTAAGGGAACGGATAACGATGGTTGGATATCACGCAGATACGCTTGCCCGAAACCCAATATCCTACGATAAGTTGCCGATGTGTTGTAAAGATGGGGCCCATGGCACACCAGTTCCTCAAGTTCCTTTAAAAGGAGGTAATTAAATCAGGATATTGATTAAGATTGGGGGTAGCGTTTTTAGTTATTGACCTATAGTCATGAAACCTCATCTACTCATACTCATCGGTCTGTTTTCTTTATTGTCATTTTCAAGTCAATCTCAGGTGTCTGAAGACGCTGGAGCAGACACTGTTTTAAAGATTAAAAACCCATACAAGAAAAGTCAAACTAAGTGGCTAAATAAAAAAGGGTTTAAAAAATATAATTGGAATGATCCAGCAATAAATCTTCACTTAGATAAAGCTTTAGATAGTCGTTATAGTACTAATTTCATAAACGGTTTAGGTGTTGCTACAATTTCATGGGGTCTTCTTCATAATGCCTTAAATTCCATGTTACATCAACTTAGTGATGATTGGGATAAAGGGGACTATAAGATTGCCATGGCTCCTTATGTAGTCGGTGGGGCTTTGGTGGGCACTGCTCTAATTATGAATGGTAAGACCCAAAAGGAATTGAAAAAAGCAAAAAAACTTTATCGGGCAGGCTATTAAATTGTTATTAGAATTTTCTAGGTCAATTTAGAAAGTCGTTCACGAACTATCTTGATTGCTGGTCTTTGTAATTAAAATAGAGAGTGAATCTGACAGAAATTCCACCAGATTTATCGCTCGTAGCACAACCGGATCATTTCTTGATAAATCATTAACCTTGCCTTCTCTAAAACAGAATGGAAAATTGAAGGTTTACGAAGAACATCTGGAATCACTAAGGAAGGAAGTGGATAGTCTGAAAGCGAAGGATAAGCAAATGAGCTTGATTAGACTAGTTGTGGCATTTACCGCTGGATTTCTATTTTATCAATTCTATCAAACGGATCACTTCAGTTTCGCAATATCAGGGGTAATCCTTACTTCCTCTTTTTTCCTGCTCATCCGAAAGCATCAGGATATACGGTGGCGAAAGAGACTATCAGAAGAAAAAATAAAGATTAACCAGGATGAACTAAGCTTCTTGAATAATGGGGAGTTCTGCTTTGAAAATGGATCGGAGTTCACCAAACATGACCACCCCTACTCCTATGATCTGGATTTCTTTGGTGAGAAATCACTTTTTCAGATGTTAAATCGAACAGGCACAGTAAGAGGTAAAGTTAAACTAGCTGACAGCCTGCTTGATATTCAAACAAAACCTGAAATAGAAGCAAGACAGCACGCTATTCAAGAGCTTAACCCCATGATTGAATGGCGTCATCATTTACTTGCACTAGGTAAGCAAGAGCCTGATAATCCAGCTATTTATAATCGTCTAATCGAATGGTCAAATAAAAAAACCTCCTCATTAAATTCTGTAATTAGAATTCTTACGTTTTTACTTCCGGTAGCAACCTTAATTATGGTCACTATTTACTTTGTAAAAGGTACCGGAGGTAATATTGCAGGTTTGCTTGCACTTATTAACCTGGCCATTCTCGGCTTGCATTTTAAATCATTGAAAGAGGAGCTTACATCAACCACTGAAATAGGTAAAATCCTTAAGCAATACTCTTTTCTCCTAAAGTCGATTGAAAATCAATCTTTTAAATCTGCCAGGCTTCAGGAACTTCAACAGGAACTAAAAACTAATCATATTTATGCAAGCAGTGCAATTCACAAGCTTGCATTGCTTTTTGGAAGGCTTGAGCATGTTTCAAATATTTTTGCTGCCCCCCTACTTAATGGACTTGTACTTTATCATATCCATGTTTTACATTCCCTTTCCAGATGGAGAGATTCATATGCAACACACATTCAGCAATGGCTTGATACGATTGGTCAAATAGAAAAGCTAAGTAGTCTGGCAAATTTCCACTACAATAACCCCTCTTTTACTTTTCCTGAAATAAATACCAGCGCCAAGGTAGATTTTGAAGACCTGGGCCATCCGCTAATACCTGCTGAAAAGACCGTGACCAATTCGATCAGTTTTGAAGAAAATCGATTCTTTATTTTGACTGGATCGAATATGTCTGGTAAGAGTACCTTTCTAAGAACTGTAGGTGTGAATATGGTTCTTGCTGGCATTGGAGCGCCTGTGTTTGCAAGGAAAGCCAATGTTCATCCTCTTCCTGTCCTGGTTTCAATGCGATTGTCGGATTCATTAAGTGACAGTGAATCCTACTTCTATGCAGAGGTTAAACGATTGAAATACATCATGGACAGATTGGATAAGGAGCCGTGTTTCGTTTTGTTAGATGAAATCCTACGTGGAACCAATTCTGATGACAAGCGAAATGGGACCATTGAGGTCATTCGTAAAATGGCGGTAAAGCAAGCGTTTGGAGGGATAGCCACTCATGACTTAGAAGTCTGTAATGTTTCAAATGAATTTCCTGAAGTGTTAATAAACAAACGCTTTGAGGTAGAGATTGTGGATGATGAACTCGTATTTGATTATAAACTAAGGGATGGTGTATGTCAAAACAAAAGTGCCAGTTTTATCATGAGAAAGATGAATGTGATTTGATGACAAAATCATTTCATTCTGCGTAAATTAGAACATGCGTTTATTGTTCACCACTACCCTTACGCTCATAATGAGTTTGTCATTTTCACAAGATACTAGTGAAAATGATCCGAAAATCACTGAATTGGTGATGTCTATGTCTCAGCGGTCTTTAGTCATGCCCGGTTACCTAACCGATCTCAAAGCACTAGTGGCCCGACAAGCTTATGAGTTCTGGAAAAATGGCAATACAGAGCCCTATGTCTCCCACCTCAATGTATATCAGGCGCTGTATCAGGCTAATAAATACCTCGGCTATGATTCAATTAGAAACATGGCTTTTAATCAGGTTGGTTTTCATTCCAACACCGTCACATCCGTAGTTTTTGGTTCAGATCCTAATTTCTACTACTCTTCCTCGACAGATGGTAAAGTCTTAAAATGGGATTTGACCAACCCACAAAGCATTCCTCAAACGATTTATGAGTCTGATAAAATCGTGCAGTCAATAGAAATGTCTAACGATGGAAAGGTCCTGATGGCTATATTTTATCAGGAAGGATTGGCACTCATTCCCATCGAACAAAGTATTGAAGAAGATATCAGCGTATTGGAAGACCCTGAGCCTGTACAGACAGCTACTTTCATTCCCGGTGAGCGTCGATATCTAAGTGTGACAAAATCAGGAGATTTGATCCTTAAGGGTTTTGATGCAAAATCTGAGCATGTTGGAAAAACCGCTTTGAAAGTAAATCAACTCAAAGTGGATGAGCAGGACGGAACCATTTATGCAGGAACTGAAGAAGGCGTGTTAGAAGCATGGGAGAAACCTTATGAAGTGAAGGAAAGTCCAGTCGAGGATATCATGGAAAATTGGAAGAATCAATCCTACTTTGGATATAAGTTGGGTTCGTTTGCTATCAATTGTCTGGACATTGGACCTGACAGAAATACGTTAGCCATAGGTCGTGACAGAGGAGATGTTATTTTATGGGATATTGCAAAAAAAGAGCTCATACGCATCATATCAGGACATCAGAGCACAGTCACTGATATCCAGTTCAGTCCCAATGGAAAATTACTGCTTACCACTAGCAGAGATGGAACAGCTCGGGTTTGGAATCTTGAAGACTCTCGTAAACTTCCGATTATTCTGGATGACCATGATGATTGGGTTTTTACAGGCAGTTTTGATCCAACAGGTAGAAAAGTGATCACAGGTGGTGGTGATGAGTATATTCGAACCTGGCCCATTGACCCTGCCATTTTAGCATTTCGGATTTGCGTGATGGTCAACAGAAGCCTGACAAATGAAGAATGGAACGAGTTTGTGGGTTCGGATTATGAATACCAAATGACCTGCGAAAATTAGAACGACCCCTTTAGTAAGAATCCATCCAAAAAAACTTTGACCTTATCGAAGTTTAGTTTCAACTTACATCAGAACATCCTTTATTACTTAAAAATTAATTACCAATACCAACTCACGAACCATGCTAAAGCAATTTTCTCACTCACTACTCACATCAGAAGAATTAGTCGTCATAGCTGAACGTCTAATTCAAGCGGTAAATTCCACTTCATTGAAAGATATCCTGGAAAACAGGATCAAAAAAACAAAGGATGCTTCCGATGTTCTATCTGAATCACTCAATGAAAGTCTGTCAAATGTCTATGCCTCCAGAGTACAACAGGCTGATCTCCTGAGGGATGATGCATTCCAGGCCTTTAAATATGGCGTATTATCTGCATCATACCGATCAGAACCCGTCATAAAAAAAGCCGGTGAAAAACTGGTTGAAATTGTCAGAAAACGAGGCTTCAGCCTCTACAACCTGGGCTATATCGCACAAAGTGAAGCAATGAGAAGTTTGGTTGAGGATTTGGGAAATTGCTCTACTGAAATTTCTCGTGCAGGAGTAGCAGATCTGCTGGAAGAAATGCTAAATGCACATGAGAATTTCAATTTGGTCTACCATGACAAAATCAATGATGGTAAGACTAGCGAGGCACCTCAGGTGGTTGTCTGGAAAACAGAACTATCTAAGCAAATCACGTTATTCTTAAACCATATTGAATTGCTGGAAGAGGACAAAGAAAAAGGGATAGGTGCACTTGTCGACAAGCTAAATGCAATCATTACAGACATGATGGAAGAGGCTCAGGAACGACAAAAAGCAGCTTAGTGCATAAAGGTTTTTAACCTGAGTTCCATTAAATGAATTTTCGAATCATTACCCTTTATCCAGTTTGCCATTAACCATTGACCAATGAAAGGAATTTGGTAATTCTTTTATCCAGCCTTCATATTCTTTTTCAATGTGTTTCTGAGAAATGAATTGAGTAGGCAAATGGATATCCTCTTTTTGCTCTTTGGGCTTTAAAGAATAAGACTTCAACCAATATTCGAAGAAAATTCGAGGGAACCTCTGTCGTTCCCTTTTGTTTTTTTCAGCATTAGTCAAAAAGTCTTCCTTCTCGAGCAGAATGGGGTTTATATTCTTACTCAAATTAGAAATTGGAAAGTAGATGACTTTCCCAACGTCTATTTTATTTTCTACAACCTTCATTGTGAAAATCGCGCAATAGTCATTTAGAAAAAGTGGTAAGTATTTGATTCTGTTACCCAGACCATGTTTTTCAAAATGTAAATGAAGCATGTCATTATCAAGTAGCAGAAATACTCGATCGAGGTTTTTACGGATTAATAGCTTTCTGTTATCCTCATATAGATTTTCCCACAACATATTACCTCTTGTCCCAACCATAAATAACAAGGATTCTGGATCATTATCGTGTTCCTTAATTATTTGGTTAAGCTGAATTCTAAATCCAAGACGGGTATTGATGATTTGGTCCTTAGAAAAATGTTCAATGAATAAAAACCTTCTGGAATGGTATTCTGGACTTATGGTGTACGTATTTTTCTTACAAAGTTGAGCAAAGCACCTTTTAATCTTTTTCTCATTTTTGAGACCTGGCATAAAAACTTTTAATTTTTTCATTAAATGATCACTAGCCTTATCAATTCTATTGATTAGTTCATTCTGTGGAATCCGACTAAAAATTCCAGTAATTTTCGCGTCAGAAAATAGCTCTCTCGCATATTTTTCGTTTCTTTTTATGCCCATTTTGTTCACTAGCTGGGTTATGCTAGTAATAGCATCCGCCTTTCTTTCCTTTATAGTTAAGCATTTCAAAAACTCATTAAAATATAGCCCTGCGTTTCCATGTATCAATTGAAAAAGGTTTATTGTGCCCTTATCGATGGCTAAAGCAATTAAAATTTCCACTTTGGTTCGATTAAGGAAATAACCCTTTAGTCTCGATTTTTTCTTCTGCTCATCCTGGTCAAAAAACGCTTTTGAATAATCTTCATGAAATAAATGATCAATGATCTCATCAGCATAGATTCCTCGAGGAGAGTAGCGTGGTTCGTAGAGGCCCTCTTCCTCTTTTGATAGTTTTTTTTGTGGATCATCCAAACCGTGAATGTGCGTGTTAATTGACCTTAAATGTCTCTCCAGAGATAGCTCTCCCCTGGAGTCAACTCGAATCAATTTAACTGCCACCTTTTCTTTTATGTCTTTCTCCGATAATTCGATTTTATCATCTAACTCATGTCTTTTCAGCGCATCTTTAATAACCCTCCGGATCTTTCGTTGCAAATTTTTATCAGAAAGAAACTTATTTTCAGCTTCAACCTCATCCTCTTTACCTTTTTTATTCATCTTGGCAAATTCAAATAGGTAGAAACAGATTTCTTTATCACTCTTAATCGCCCTTTCATAAATGGCGTCTTCAATGATTTGATTAAATTCAATACTCCCCATATCAAATCCCATAAGTATCAGATTTACCCTTTTAATCGCGATACTATCTAAATTCTTATCCCCATCACTTGTTGATATTTCACCTTTAATTAGGCTGTTGAGGAATAACTGCAGGTCGTTTGGTATCCCTAGGTAGTCATCTTTAGTAAAGCGCATGGTGCTTTTGTGACTAACCGTTCCATGTGGTTTTATATATAAAGGAACATTCATCCCATCCTTAACCATCAAATCGGAAATATCTCTGCAATCGCCATCAGATAAAATAAATCGATGATCATCTACAATTTTTTCGTTGATTGCCTGATCTAAAAGCTCATCAAAATTGAAATTGACAACTGCATCTATGTATCTATGTCTCAATAAGAAGGCAATAATGCTATAGCCAATTGCAGGATTGTATCTTAAATCATAAATTTTTTGTATTTCTTCTCTGATTGCTTTTGTTCCAAAGTGACTAGCTAGTAATGATAAGGTAAGCTCAAAATCCAATTCACTATTTTGATCCATATCTGTTATATGAGGAAATAAGTGCTTCAGATTTTTTTCTTCATCCAAATACTTTTCAAGAAATTTATTAAGCACTTTGCTATGCTCCCATTTGCTCTTTTTCAATTTTTTACTGAGTCCAGTTACTCCATAAATTCCAAGAGATTTTTTTATCTGATCAAGTGCCTTTTTAGCGGCTGGTAAATTATAAAATGCCTTACTCATCCCAGCACCAACAACCAGTATATTCCTCGTTTTAATTTTTTCAACAAATTTTACAAGCGCTTCAGGATCCGAGTGTTGTTTTTGATCTCCGCCTAATTTGTTTAAAAAATCTTTTTTGATTGTAGCAACAATTTCTTTTGCAGTTGATGGTGATAAAGTGTTTGTATTGAAATTAAAAGAAGCAATAAGTCTATTCATGGCAAGATCTTCTGCCAGATTCTTTACATAATCTTTTGACTTTTTTATTTGATCTTCCTGGATTTCTTTTGGCGGTTGTTCCATATATCTATTTTGATTTAATCCAATAATTTCAACCGTTGCATGTATAAATGCAAGAAATCGAAGGTTATTCAACAGATATTCCAATAATTTCCCATTTATTTCCATTTGAAAAATTAAAATGTCGTCTGCTTGCTAAACCTTTAGTCTATCCTTTTACGTTTGCGGTCAACATGATTAGAACTCTTTTTCTTTTATCCCTTATCTGGTTGATATCATGCAGTAGCGACTCTCCTACTGCCCAGGACATAGTCGATAAAGCGATCGAAGCTTCCGGTACACAAAAGCTTAATGATGCCACCGCTTCTTTTATATTTAGAGACATTCGATATACATATAGTAGTGAAAATGGGAAGTATGCATACACCAGAATTCAGACTGATAGTATAGGAAATGAAGTTAAGGATGTACTTACCAATCAAGGATTAGTCCGCTTTATTAACGGACAGAAATCTGATATCTCAGAAGAGAAAAGAGCAGCTTATACGAGCTCTGTAAATTCTGTCATTTATTTCGCTTTTTTGCCAAAATCACTTAATGATGATGCGGTAAATAAGTCGCTTGAAGGAACCATAGAAATAGACGGAAAAAGCTACTATAAAATCAAAGTGACATTTGATGTTGAGGGCGGTGGAGAAGATTATGAAGATGTCTTTTATTATTGGTTTGATATGGAGGATTATAGCATGGACTATCTGGCGTATAGTTACAACGAGGAAGATGAGGGAACTGGAATGAGGTTCCGTGTCGCATATAACACACGAAAAATTGATGGAGTCGTCATACAAGACTACAAGAATCTTAAACCTAAGATAAAGGACAGCACTCCTTTATCGGAAATAGACCAGGCTTATATTAATGGAGAACTTACCAAGCTATCTCTCATTGAATTAGATGCTCTTGAAATAAGCTTTTAACTCTTTAAGATGGCTAATACTTTAGCCTCATTCTCCTTAAAAAATTCTCTTTTCTGGTTTTTCAGTTTTATTTCAGTTCCGTTTTCTAATAGAAAATCAAGCACTTTTGGATGTATGTAATATTCTCGTGCGGTACTGACCGTATTACCTAGTATTTTAGACACACGTCTCACTATGGCGGTTTCGAGTTTCTTTTTCGGATTTTCCTTTACTTCCGCCAAAGCTTCCGGGTAAACATCCACAGCACTGACTGTACCTCCCCATGTTCTGAAATCTTTAGCAGAAAATTGGTCATCGCTTAATTCCCTTATAAACTCATTGACATCAGCAGAATCAATTCTCTTTCGTTCACTTCCCTCCTTGTATCTAAACACCTCATAACCAGGCAGCTCATTTACCTCCTGCAAAAGCTTCACAAGTTTTCGATTTTCTATGGAGATATTTCGGTACTTATTGCTTTTCCCCTTATAGCTCAGCTCTAATCCTCCATCTTTCTTTTCGAGGTGCCTCCTTCTCAAAGTTGTAAGTCCATAAGTTTCATTTTCTGAAAGATAAAAGTCATTCCCTATTCGCAAATAATGCAGGTCAAGTAGCTTAATTGCAATCGCCAATACTTTGATTTTACTGAAAGATTCCTTCTCTAAATATTTATTGATTTTTTTTCGAATCTCAGGAAGCGATTCGCCAAACTCAACCATTCGGCTATACTTACTTTTCTGTCGGTATTCCAGCCAGTCTTCATGATATAAATATTGTTTTCTGTTTCGTTCATCTCTTCCTGTGCACTGCAGATGTCCATTTTCTAATTTACAAATCCAAGTGTCTTTCCAGTTTGGCGGAATTACCAGGTTCTGAATTCGACCAATCATTTCTTTATCAACCAGTTCTTCACCTTCTTCGTCCAAGTATATCTCACTTTCTCCATTCACTATTCGGGAAAGTCCCGGCTCCTCATCGGTAACATATACCAGGTGTGGAGGACAATCAATTGATTCAGAGGTATTATTTTGCATTGCATGAAGGTAACTTACGCTGCGGTCATCTGGTTTTCAATTTTCGCAATTATTATTAGTTGCAGCCAGTCAAAAGAGAAGAAACTCTTGAGTGAACTTGAATCCGTAGAAAGTCCTGCAGGACTCAATGCGAGTCTTCCCTACCTGGTTCTTGGAGAAGATAAAAACCTATACCTCTCGTGGGTTGAAAAAGGAGATTCCAATCTAGTGAACTTTAAATACGCCTACTTTGTAAATGACGAATGGAGTAAATCTGAATTGATCGCATCCGGCAATGATTGGTTTGTCAACTGGGCGGATTACCCAATGCTTGCCATTGACAAGGATGGTAATAAAATTGCTCACTATCTGGCCAAAAGTGCCTCAGGCACCTATTCTTATGATGTTAATATTGTTTTAAAGCACAAAGACTCATCTAACTGGTCTTCCCCTATTATTCCACATAAAGATGGTACACCTACAGAACATGGATTTGTAACCATGCTACCTCAAAATGATGTATCATTTCTCCTATCATGGCTTGATGGAAGAAATACCGGAGGTGGTGGACATGGGGAGCATGGAGGTGGAGCAATGACTATTCGGTCTGCTGTTATCGATATGAATGGTAACCTGACAGAAGAAATAGAACTGGATGGACGGGTATGCGACTGTTGTCAAACGGGTGGTGCAATTACTCCAAAAGGGGCAATAATCGTATATCGAGACCGGTCTGTAGATGAGGTTCGGGACATGGCATTTGTTACTCAAATGGATAGTGGCTGGAGCCAACCTATACTCATTGCACAAGACAACTGGAAAATTGAAGGCTGTCCTGTAAACGGTCCACGTATAGCAAGCTATCAAAATACAGTTGCTGCAGCATGGTTTACATCAGCACTTGGCAGACCAACGGTTAAAGTGGCATTCGGTATTGGGCAAGATTTTAATGAGCCCATTATTATTGACGATACATCCCCAGCAGGAAGAGTAGACATTGTCATGGTCAATGAGCAAGAAGCGATGGTAAGCTGGATGGATGGTGGAGAAACGCCGGCCATCAAATATCGAAAGGTCAATATTAATGGCTCCATGTCACCTGTTGGAACCGTAGCTGAGATGTCAGAATCCAGAAGTAGTGGATTTCCTCAAATGGAGATTCTTGGTGGAGATATATACTTTGCATGGACGCAAATTGATGGAGAAAAATCAAATATCCGAATGGCAAAAACAGCTTTAGAATAGTCAATTCATTACTGATTCATTCACAGCCTTGAATAATGCTCCCCATGACCTAACGCCATCATTGTCTTTTCCCATCCTTACTATGATCACTTGAGTGTCTGGAAAAATGTAGAGGTACTGCCCCAGGTGTCCCCATCCTGATATGATATCAACATGTTCTGCATCCGTGCTGTAGAGCCACCAATAATTCTTGTAAAAAATCTCCACACCATAGTCAGGCACCAGGTGGCTTTTATCAAAACTAAGCGTCTCTTCAATCCATTCCTCAGAAACAATGGATTTGCCTTCCCATTGACCCTTATTAAGCATGAGTCTGCCAAACTTGGCAAAATCAATGGCTCTAAGATTGAGTCCACTTTCCATTTTCGTCATCTGTGATTCGTCACTATCCAGACTCCATGAGCCTGGATACTCCATGCCCATTTGATCCCAGATTTGTTTTTCAAAATAAGCTGCAGGCATCATTCCCGTTACTTGTTCAATGACCATTCCAACTACGATTGGATTGTATGAGTTGTACTTAAAATGAATACCGGGCTCATCTTTAACAGGCAGCTCTATGATTCGCTCTCGTAATTGTGGGTGGTAATACGCCTTTGGTTTATCACCCCAGATTAAATCGTGATCTTTAAACTGAATACCGCTTTTCATATCGAGCAAGTGAGACAGCCTTACTTTCGAATATTTTGAATCTACCGTCTCCAGTACAGGGAGATACTTGACAATTTCAATATCTCTTGATTCAATTAATCCTTGGTCAATGGCTACACCTGCCAACAGTGAGGTGATTGACTTGGCAACAGAAAAAGATGTGTTGATTGAATCGCGAGTGTAACCATTTAGGTATTTTTCATAGAGAATGGTGTCATTCTTTATTATCAGAAAAGCAGTTGTTTCAGACACTGTAATCGCACTTAAAAGCGCTTCTTTTTTGTCTTTGCCAGTTGGTATCATCAATTGGTCTAAATTCTCATCATATGCTTGCACAAAATGGTAAGGTTCTGATGAAGCTCTGAAAGGATAGCTAGGAAATTTCAGATAATCATCTATTCCAGAAGCGTTCCAGCGTACCCAGCGTCCGCTATAAGTGGATGTGGAACAAGAGAAAACGAACATAACGCCTATGGCAATAAGTAAACCTCGAAAATTCTTCATAATAACAAGATTTACTCGTACCTCAATGCCTCAACAGGATTAGAAAAAGTAATCTTAGCGACTGCTGAAATGACGCTAATAACTGCTACAACCATTAAGATAATGGTAGCCCATATGAACGGCATTATTCCAAATGGTGCTTGATATGAGAATTCATTTAGCCACCGTTGCATAAATATATAAGCTAGTGGCAATCCAACAATTAATGCCACAAAAACCAATCGGACAAATTGACCGAGAACCATTAACATCACTTGACTGGAACTGGCACCCAATATCTTTCGAATGCCTACTTCTTTAATTCTTTGATTTAAAATCGCAATAGCCATCCCAAGTAATCCAAGAGAAGCTAGAATCAGTGCAATTCCTGCAAAGACGGAAAAGATACTTAATGTCTTGACCTCCTGATCATACAGTGCTCCTAATCTTTCATCTAAGAATTGATATTCAAATGGTAGGTCTTTGTTTACTGGTGCATATATCTCCTGAATTTGATGTATGATACTGCTAAACTGATTACCGTCTACTTTTACCAATAAATGTTCCACATCATAGGGATCTGCCGTAATTAATAAAGGCTGTATATCCTGATGGAGTGATTTATAATGGAAGTCTTTAACTACACCAATTATCCTACCATCATAAGTGGTATCATCACCCATCCACACGAGTGTAGTTCCAACTGGATTCTCCAAATTAAGTTGTTGCACCGCAATCTCATTTATCAAAAAACTTAATTCAGCCGTATCCGTGGCATAGGATGGGTCAAAGGCTCGACCCTCTACGATTTCCAATCCTAAGACCTCCTCCACTTCAAAATCAACGGTCACTTCTGAGAAATTCAGACTGTTTTCCTGGTCTCCTTTAACAAAAGCTGAATGCTGATTGAACTGGCCTCCCGGCAGGTTAGAAATCATAGAAGTATTGATCACTCCAGGTATATTCTCAATTTCTCTTCTTGCTTGATAAACTTTTTGAAGGTCGATCCCTCCTATTTCAATGCTTGCAGGTATGTCTATAGAAATGACCGCATTTTGATCAAACCCAAGCTCTTTGTTTTTCATAAATTCTATCTGGCGGAAGATCATCAGACTGCCGGCAATCAAAATCGCCGAAATCGTAAATTGGAGTATAACCAATGCCCCCCTAAGCCTTACACCTCTGGAATTTGTTGAGAGCTTACCCTTTAGAACTTCCGTTGGTCGAAACGAGGATAATACCATTGCAGGGTAAAACCCAGCCATCAATCCAATGGCAATGCATCCGATAATAATTGAAAGTAAGAATTTGGTATTCAATATTGCTTCTACTGAAAACTCTTTTCCAGTCAGAGCATTAAAACTTTCCAAAAAAAGAATTGATAGCCCCACAGAGAAGGCCATTGCAATCAAACAAAAAATGACTGACTCCAAATAAAACTGTACGGAAAGGTGTCTTGAAACTGCTCCCAAGGTTTTTTTAATACCTATTTCCTTCGCTCTTTCGATTGATTTAGCAGTGGTAAGGTTCACATAATTGATACTTGCTATGAGAATGAGAAAAAACAGTGTGGCAGTCAATATGTAGACATAAAGTATGTTTCCATTGTTCTCTAGTTCCCATCGTAAATTGGACGTCAAATGAATGTCTGCTATTGGCTGTAATTCAAAGCCTACTTCTCCAGATTTTAATCGATCCTGCCATGGCTCACTCCAATCAAGGTAGCTTAAAATCCAACCGGGAATCTTTGATTCTAGCATTTCAGAATCAACGCCTTCTTTTAACTTTATGTAATTGAAATGACCAAAATCTGACCATTCCATCCAGGTATCATCAGGATTAATCTGCTTGAGCGTTACATATGGAATGATCGCATTGAAGTGAAAGTGCGTATTTTTTGGCATAGGTTTAACCACTGCAGAAACCGCCAATGGCATATCATTTAATTCCAACTCTCTGCCTATGGCGCTTGAGTCACCAAAATACTTCCTTGCCATTGGTTCTGTGATAACCAAAGCAAATGGTTTTTCCAAGGCAGCTTCATCACCTTCTACAAAATCAAGATCAAATACTTGCCAGAAGGTTGAGTCAGCAAAAAAGAAATCGGGTTCCTCAAAGAAGATATTCCTCTTTACATTTTTAACTCTTATAGACTGACGGCTCAAACCACTTCCATACCAAGGTGATAAACTCACAGCAGCCTCCACTTCCGGAATATCTTGAACCATGGCTTGCGCCATGGGATGAGGGGTTCTGGTTTGCGGGTTATCACTCATCCATGCGATTCGAAATATACGATCATGATTGGGGATTTCCTGATCAAAGGATTGCTCATCTACAATGAAAAGGTATATGAGCATACTGCAAGTAAACCCGACAGTAAGTCCAAGCAAATTTAGAAATGAAAAAAGACCATTCCTCTTAATGTTTCTTCCAAAGGATTTAAAAAAATTCTGAATCATGCCTTTCGTTAGTTTGAGATTAAAAACATGATTCAAACTAAAGTAGGAAACTACGCTTTGTGGTTCTTTCCGTTCGGATAGACGTTCTTCCCCATAAGATCGAACGTCTCTTGTCTCACGATAATCCGATGGAGTTAGACCTGTACGCTTCTTAAATGCGGTATTGAAGGCAGATTTTGAATTGTAACCTACCATTGTGGCGATGTTTTCAATTTTTACCCGCTCATACTTTTCTTGTCGTAGCATTCTGCAAGCCTTCCGAATGCGGTATCGGGAAAGAAGGTCTTGAAAACTGATTTTTAATGATTCATTCAATACCTGCGAAAGATGGTGAGGTGTGACTCCAAGTTCTCTGGCTAGATTGGTTAGTGAGGCATCATCTTGAAGGTAAAATTCTGCCTCCATTACACTTTCGATCTTATTGAGTACTGCAGCCTTAATCTCCGGATTTAAAGTGGATTTCTGATATTTATTTCCAATTGGAATTGGTGTTAAAAACTCAGATTCCTTTACCACCTGATAGATCACAATAAAAAGAATCAGCGTAACATAACTTGAAACAAAAGACAGATTGAAAAAGCCGAATAGTAAAAGAAGCAGTCCGATCGTATTGATGATTATGAAGTTTCTAAACCATGTCAGCCTAGCTCCTGGATTTACAAACCAGTGAAACCCTCTTTGTGCGGATTCTTTAGCGTGCAATCGAACAAGTAAAATACCATATGCTAGAATCAGGCATGTTGCCACCACTCGATCAATTATGGCTGGGGTAAACACCAAACTTATGGAAATCGCAACTGGGATAAGATGCGCGTAGCTTAAACGATTCTTTTGAGAAAAAAAGCCCGCTGCATATAGGTATAAAGAAATGATTATTAGAATAGCAATCTGCCATTGATTGACTGGAAAAGATTTAGCGTAAGCCGGAATGATAAGGAACGTATATCCAAGCAACAATTTACCCAGGTGTCTGGCGGCAGGGAATTTCATAAGCAGCAATACACTTCCGAATATGCCTCCAGCAAAGACCACTATAAAAGGTAAAATTATTTTTAAGGATAATTGTTGAAATTCCTCCACTTATCAAAAATCGTGAAATCCGTACATTTGAACATCGTTCAATCGCTTTTTCTTATAAGGTTAGAACAATGCCTTGCGATATTTCGCTTTAAGGATCATAAAAAGTCCATAAAGCATTAATCCCGCAGAAATTCCTATAAGCACTATTGACCCAAAATTGTCCTGCAGCATCGAGATAGCATCCTCTGTACCGCCAATATTTGATGCATTTAAGGTGTATATAGATTTAAACGTAAGGAAAGCTATGGAACCGATTACCAGCGCTCTTGATGTATACCCAACTATGCCAGCAGCAATCAAAACAGATCTCGTTTTGTTCTCCAATTCCGATTCATCCAATCTCTTTTTATACATCCCGGAGTAAGCAAAATAGAGTTGAAAAATGGCCCTTCCCACTAATACAGTGCCGATGATAGCGACAATCACTTGTCCTAAAGTACTTTCTAAAAGCGATCCAATAATTGCCTTTTTTATTCCGGTAGAATTAGATGATAATCCGAGTAATATTTTGCTTCCGGTAATTGCCAATAACGCATAAAACAAACCGCTTCCTAAGTATCCTAAACGATTAAAAACCCCCTGCCAATCCCGTCCATCTTTATCTAAATCACTAATTGATTGATAAATTCTCCAGAACACATACCCAGTAAGTCCAGCTATAATTAAAGCTAAAAGGTATTTTCCATATTCCTCATTGGATAGGTAAACCAACGCCCCACTCCGGCCTGTAGTTTTGCCTCCCATATTCAAGGTTGTGAGCGTAATGAGAAGACCGGTCAAAATGTACACAAAGCCCTTACTGGCAATACCAAACCTTGCGAAAATCTCTTTCTTTTGATTTGACATACCGTGAATTTACTCCATAAGTTTAATGACTTATTCAATTAGTGATTGTTGTGAAGAATCAAGTTAATCAAGCTGCTTAAATGCTATCTTGTATTTTAATATCAAATTCAACTCAATGAGGCGACTTGTTCTTTTATTACTCTTTACGATTCTATTCGCTTGCGACACAGATAATCGGAATGAAGTTCTTGTGCTTGGTTTAATTCAAGGGAAACACCTAACTGAACCTGAATTTTCTACCGAGGTGTTAAGGGAAATGATCCGAGATATCGATCCGGATATTATCCTGGCAGAGATTCCACCAGATCGCTTTGCAAAAGCAATGACTTCATATGCTGAAACTGGAATAGTAAATGAGTACAGAGTCGCCCAATTTCCGGAATATGTAGACGTCATCATCCCGCTTACTAAGGAGATGGACTTTACACTCATTCCCACATCTGCCTGGACAGAAGAAATGGCAAATGATCGATTGACAAAAATGCGTGCCATTCGAGATGATGCTAATCGGGAATATGAATGGCGAAAATATGGATTGGCAAAATACATTGCTGATTCAATAAAGGAAGCTTCAGGTCGACAATACGATCCCTACTGGATAAACTCTCCTGCATACGATGATGCAAGCGAGATTGCTTTACGGGTATACAATGAGCTGTTCAATGAAGAACTTGGACCAGGTGGATGGGATAATATCAACAAGGCGCATTACGAAAACATTGAAAAAGCGTTAAAAGAATACACCAATCAAGGAAAGCGAATCGTAATTACCTACGGCGCTGGTCATAAGGGCTGGTTTTTACGAAAACTTCGAGAACGCGATGACATCAAGCTCATTAGTCTGGGAGAGGCAATAAGTTTAGATTCTCAAGACTAAATCAATCCCATCAAGCCAACAATGCCATATCGCATTTGTTATTGATTCATGGCTTATAAAAAACTAGCTGTTATTCTTGGCAATTGTCTTTTCCCAGATCATACCAGATTAAATCCGGATAATCAAACGCTATTCTTCATGGCGGAAGATTCGGGACTATGTACGCATTATAAATACCACAAGCACAAGTTGGTGCTATTCCTTTCAGCGATGCGTTCACACGCAGAAGAAATTGAGAAAGACTATCCACTTGATTATCATAAACTTAACAATCAAAATAAGGAGAAGAGCTATGAAGAGAAGTTAAAGGATACGATCGATTCATATGCAGATATACAAGAGATTGTCACTTACGATATCGAAGATCATTTTTTTGAAAAGCGTATCAAAGATTTCTGTAAAAATGAAAAGCTAAAACTCACCACCGTAGATTCACCAGGGTTCATAACCACAAAGGAAAAATTCAATCAATTCAATCAAGATTATAAGCCTTTCATGCAAACTTTTTACAAACAGCAACGAAAGGAATTGGGGGTTTTACTCAAAGAGGATAATGAATCTCCGCTCAATGGCAGCTGGTCTTTTGATGACGATAATCGCAAGAAACTCCCAAAAGATATCACGATACCCGACCAGCCTACTTCTCATGCTACTATACACACGGTAGAGATTCAAAAACTGATTGATGACCTATTTTCAGATCATCCTGGTAGTACAGAAAATTTTCATTGGGCTACAACGAGGCGGCAGGTTTTACACCTCCTTAATGACTTTCTAAAAGAACGTTTTGAGGATTTCGGACCCTATGAAGACGCTATAGATAGTAACCAGGTATTCGTTTTTCACTCCGTGCTTTCTCCATACATCAATATGGGATTGGTTACAGCTGATGAAGTAATAGACAAGGCGTTGGAATACTATCAGCAAAACGATACACACTTTCCTAGCGTCGAGGGGTTTGTGCGTCAGATTATTGGTTGGCGAGAGTTTATGCGCGGCATTTATCACGAATATGATGAAAAGCTGAATGTCAACTACTTCAATCATAAACGTAAAATGAAGTCCTGCTGGTATGATGGGACTACCGGCATTCCTCCGCTTGATGATTCGATTAAGAAAGCTCAGAAATTCGGATACACACATCATATCGAACGATTGATGGTGCTGGGCAACATCATGTTGCTTTGTGAACTAGATCCTGAAGAAGTCTATAAATGGTTTATGGAAATGTACGTTGACTCTGCTGATTGGGTAATGGCTCCCAATGTGTTCGGGATGAGTCAATATGCGGACGGAGGCATATTCGCAACCAAGCCCTACATCGGTGGGGCTAACTACATCAAGAAAATGAGTGACTATGGAAAGGGTGATTGGGAGGAAACAGTTAATGGTCTTTACTGGCGTTTCATCGAAGAGAACATTGAGACTTTCGAAAGCAACCAGCGCATGTCCATGATGGTGGCCACCCTTAAGAAAATGGACTTAGAGAAAAAAGAGAGGATATTTAAAGCAGCAAATGCATTTATTGAGCGGGTTACCAAGTAATATTTCGGAAGTCCTTTCTTATCAGATCCTAAATTCAACTACCTATATAAAAGGGGTTAGAATTTACCAACTCTGAACTCTGCAAAAAACTATTTTCAGCTCTTTAGCCGCCTCAGAATACTTTTCAAAACCTTTTTTCAAACCTCTCCGTTCAGGGACGGAACTTTTGCAAAACCCCGGTTTAATGAAAGTTAGTATTTGAGTTTTAAATCGATTTTATAATTAAAGATTAAGTTATTATGAATCAGAAAACATCAAACGCCTTTGTTGCAGCATCATGGATTGCAATGGGCACAGGAATTGTTGGATATCTTACCGGGCTCTTTAGAGCTGAGATGCAACTCAATGAAAAAGGATATTACTTCACCATTTTAATGTACGGGCTATACTCCGTTATTTCCTTGCAAAAAGCTGTTCGTGATCGACTGGAAGGAATACCGGTTACAGATATTTACTATGGAATCAGTTGGTTCTCTACACTCTTATCTATTCTTCTCTTAATTATTGGTCTGTGGAACGCAGAGTTATTGCCAAGTGAAAAGGGATTTTACGCCTTTGCTTTCCTTCTAGCCATTTACGGTGCGATTGCTGTGCAGAAAAATATACGAGATAATCAAGTAGCTGCTAATCCAAAAGAATAAGCTACTAGCATTGTAGGAACTTGGGCATAGGTGTTAGCCTGTGCCCAAGTTGTTTTCTGTTCATAATATCAAGTATTTAATTGGGCAGTCTTATCTCCCTTTTAGGTTTGTAAGCCGGCGGATAGAAAGGTATTTAAAAGTTCATTGCTCTTTAAAGCTCCTATTGATGATCAGCTGAGGGGGTCAGATGAATTCCCTAACGTGATTGGCACCAACAAACACCGCAATTTGAGTGGTACAGTTATTAAATCAATTCATTAATCAAATGACATGCACTTCCATTGAAATTAATTAGTAAATCGGTAAATTCATTATAGAGAATTCATGTGTGTCTGTAGCGCACTTTCTAAATGCGGGCAAATCAATTTTGAATTGAAAAATATGAGTTCATAATGCTGACAAATGAAAATAAACAAAAAAGACCTTATAAATCATACCATTGCTTTTTTCGGAACGATTATAAGTATAATAGTGGCTTTGCAGTTAGATGATTGGCGTGAGAAAAGTGAGCTCAAAGAACGGGTAGAAATCTCATTACGATCAGTAGATAAAGAGATTTTAAGAAATCAAGAAATGTTGCAACGAGTTACATCAGCCAATCAGATGTATATTGACATACTTGAGTTTATCAACGATCATAAGGTTAAAGAAAGGGTTATTTTGTATGAACAGAATGAAATTGATAATCTTGACTCGGAGCTCAAGCAAAAATTTAAGTTGAATCGTTTATCCAACAACAATGGAAAAATTACTGCCAAAGTTGAAATTCGATTTGATGTAATACTCTCCTATCGTCTACAAAGATCTAATTGGGAAGCTCTTAAATATACTGGCTACCTGAATTTTACAAATCAGGAAAGAATCGCTCGTTATGTCAATTTATATTGGCTGCTCGATGAATTTAAAGGAGAGTATGTCAAAGATTTTGGCGAAAAGTTAAGTGCCGCAAATTCCTCTGAAGAGATGCTCATGATCCTCAAAGAAAATTTAGATCGATATCAGATTATTCTTAGTTACGTCAATGAATTCTTAGCAGATAAATCAGTATGAACCCTAAAGTCGACGCATATTTCGTGAAAGGGTGTGGCAGATGTGAGCTCTATCAAACTCCACAATGCAAAGTTCATAGTTATGCAGAACCGATGGAGCACTTGCGAAGTATGCTGTTAGAAACAGAGCTCAAAGAAGAATTTAAATGGAGCCAACCTTGTTATACGCTCAATGGCAAAAATGTCCTGATTCTAACTGCATTCAAGGACTATTGTTGTCTTGCTTTCTTTAAGGGATCATTGATGAGAGATCCTTTAAAGATATTGGTAGCCCCGGGCGAACACTCACAAGTTGCACGGCAGCTGCGTTTCAATAAAACCGAGGAGGTAAAAGCAAATCACGATTCAATTAAACAATACATTCAACAAGCCATAGATCTGGAAAAAGCTGGTGTTCAGATAGACTTTAAAGAAAAAAATGAATTGGTTTTCCCAGAAGAATTAATTCGAAAATGGAAGGAAGATCCAACATTCAAAAAAGCATTTGAAGCGTTGACCCCAGGTAGAAAACGAAGTTGGAACCTCCACTTCTCATCTGCGAAACAATCCAGCACCCGATCTGCTCGAATTGAAAAAGCAAGACCCAGGATTTTTGAAGGCAAAGGGTGGAATGAAAGATAGCCGTCTGGCTTTTGTAACTTTTGCCCTCCATTCAAGGTCAACATAACAAGCGACCAAAACTAAATGAACACGGGAACCAAAACCATATTAATTCTTCTTATACTCTTTTTTTCATGTGAGAATAGTAAAGAGGAAAAATCAACCACAAATGAATTGAAGGAGGACCTTAAGGAGATTCCGTTTAGTTCAAAAATGTGGAAAGAGAAAATTGAGGATACCTACCCTCACAGAGCCAAAATGTATCGTGAGGTACTGTATGGCGAATCTGTACGAACGCTATCTAAGCAAGAAGTTTTAAGCATGCTGGGCAAGCCCGATAAAGAAGAAAACAATCATTGCTACTACTTGATTGACCGAACAGGAATTGGATCCTGGACACTAAACCAAAAGTCGATGGTCATTAAATTTAAGGCTGACGACTCTGTAGAATGGATCAAGATGTATGAGTAGGATTATTAAAATAATATGAAAGCTATTATTTATGATCAATTTCAAGGCCCTCTTAGCATACAAACTGTAGCAGATCCAAAACCCATGGATCATGGGGTAGTAGTAAAAGTATTGGCGACAGGTCTGTGTCGAAGCGATTGGCATGGATGGATGGGGCATGATCCGGATATCCAATTACCCCATATCCCAGGACATGAGCTGGCTGGGATAATTGAAGAAGTTGGGAAAGATGTCAAACAGTTTACCGTAGGGGATCGAGTGACGGTCCCATTTGTTTCTGGCTGTGGCACTTGTCCCCAGTGCAAATCCAATAATCATCAGGTTTGCGATAATCAGTCTCAACCTGGTTTTACCCATTGGGGATCATTTGCAGAGTATGTAGCGCTTGATTTCGCAGATACGAATTTGGTTAAACTTCCAGATGAAATCAGCACTATTACAGCTGCTCTTTTGGGTTGTCGCTTCATTACTTCTTTCAGAGCTGTGGTAGACCAGGGACAAGTTCAGAAAGATCAGTGGGTTGCCATCCATGGATGTGGAGGGGTTGGTCTCTCAGCCATTATGATCGGGCATGCACTAGGAGCGAAAGTCATTGCAATTGACATTGATGATAAGACGCTAAAGTTGACAAAGGAATTAGGAGCTTTGCATGCAATAAATCCTACTAACTCGGCTGATGTGGTACAAGAAATAAAATCAATCAGTGGTGGAGGTGTCCATGTTTCCGTCGATGCATTAGGTAGCCAGGTAACCTGTTTTAATTCCATCGCCAACTTACGAAAAAGAGGTAAACACATTCAAGTAGGTCTAATGACAGGAGACCATCAGCATCCGAATGTCCCAATGGATCAGGTACTTGCCAACGAACTTGAGATCATAGGAAGCCATGGGATGCAGGCGTTCAAATATCCAAGAATGCTTGAAATGATAATAGAAGGTAGACTTTCTCCGGAAAAACTAATTCAAAGAACGATCTCTCTGGAAGAGGCCTGTACAACGCTTCCAAACATGAATAACTTCACCCATCAGGGTGTTTTGGTCATTGATTCATTTGAGTAATACACAACTTTCAAAATCGAGTAGCGTATCGTTGTTAACCAATCTTATAACCTATGCGCTACACATTAATCTTTCTAATTGCTTTACTCGTTTCTTGCCAACAACATGAAAACCCTGCTCCCCCACTTGTAGATGGTAGTATTGAGGACTTCAGAAGCCTCAATGTACCGCCTATTGAATTGATGAGTGAGACCAACCTTTACTTCTACCAGGACAAACACTATGTATGGATCGCCTTTGATTATCCGGATGGCAGCTATGGAACAGCTGATTTAAAATTGCTCAGTCCGAAGTTATCAGACACGATCAATCTCCACGTATCCGCACAGCTGGGTGAGTGGTACTTAACAGAAGGTTCACCACGTCCGGATAATCCTCAGAGCGATTTATGGTGGAACCATAGCGGGTGGTATGCCAATGAAGTTTGGCCGAATGGGACAGACAATAGTGGTGAAGAACCTCAACCTAATTTTAAGAATGCCAAAGCACGAGAAATTCAAATCAGCAAAGAGCGTTTTGGAAAAGGTGAATGGAAGCTTCAAATCGAAATTCGCGCGATTCAAACAAGTGAAGGATTTACGTCAATAACATTTCCGGAAAATGACTTTCATCAATTAGAGGTATTTTAATACAGTTATGAGATTGTACGAGAAACTCACTTCAAGAAATATTTTCCTATTAGACGGAATTGGGGCATTAGCTTCAGCAATTCTCTTAGGTCATGTACTTGTGAGCTTTCAGTCATACATTGGAATGCCTACTCGCATACTTATAATCCTTGCAATATTGGCTTTAGTATTTGCGCTCTATTCATTTACGGTACATGCGTTAAAACCAAAAAAATGGACCTCATTTCTACGGATCATAGCAATTACCAACCTCGCATATTGTTTGCTCACCTTGATCCTGACAATGATTTACTTCGATAGTCTTTCCTGTCTGGGTATATCATACTTTATCATTGAAATTATCGTGATACTGACCCTGGTAAGAATTGAGTTCAGCGTTATGCAATCAGGTAGTACCCAGATAACCTAGGGTCATTCATTGTAATTTAATGTACGTTAAAAAGCTGAATTTTTGTTAGGCTAGTTTTTATATAAGCAGAATTTTAAACTGTAAAAATGAAAATATGCAATATTTTAATTAAATTATCATAAACCTAACTCCTACAAAAATGAAATATTCAGTCTCACTATTTGTATTAGCTGTTATCATGACTAATTGTCAACCCAAATCTCCGGCTGAACAACTCACGGGAGTGGAAGAGCAACTTCGTGATAAACTCACTGGAGCCTGGAGAATGACAGACTACATGACTATTAACAATGAAGGAGATACGTCTACGGATGAGCGAGTCCAATATAAAATGTACGTTGATGGGAGTGTGATGTGGGGATTTGAATCACCAGAAGAGTATACCGAATGGTTTGGGTATGGTACCTACTATATTGAAGGAGACACCTTGTACGAAACCATGCTTTCCGGTTCATGGGCCTTTAGACAAGCCATCAGCAATGAAGGCAATTTCTTTAGAATTGCGATTGATGTGACCGACTCTACCTACACCCAAATCATCATGGGTGAAGAGGAAACAACCTATGAATCCTACGCCCGAATTGAGAACTAGAGTTAGATAGTTGGCCAAGTCACATTAACGCCTGCTCTCAATTTGATTCACTCAAAAGCTTAACACTTACATAACATCAGGGTTATCATATTTGTGTTCCTAAAGAATACCATATGAACAAGCCTTCATTTAAAGAAGCTTTTTGGTTTTGGCTAAAACTTGGATTCATAAGTTTTGGTGGACCGGCTGGCCAAATCGCTATCATGCACGAGTTTTTGGTGGACAAAAAAAAATGGATTTCTGATAGTCGGTTTTTACATGCACTCAATTACACCATGATCCTTCCGGGACCCGAAGCGCAGCAACTTGCCACCTATACCGGATGGTTGCTTCATGGCACCAGGGGCGGACTTGTTGCAGGAAGTTTCTTTATTCTTCCGTCTATGTTCATTCTTTTGGGATTGACTTCACTTTATGCCTCCTTTGGCAATATTCCCTGGGTTTATGCCCTATTTAATGGCCTGAAGCCAGCTGTTATCGCCATTGTGATCCTTGCACTTATCAAAATTGGTAAAAAGTCGCTACACACTATTTTTCACTTTATTATAGCATCTGCAGCGTTTATTAGCATCTTCTTCTTCAAAGTCAGCTTCCCGGTTATCATTCTTGTTTCTTTGGTAATCGCTTTTCTAGCTCGAAAAATGATTCCGTCACTGTTTCATCAAACAGCTAGTGCTAAAGCTCAGCTAGCTAAAGATGAAGAGACTTACTACATCAATGAGAATCATCACATGGAGGGAGCAGGGTTCAAGGGCACAAGATTGGTCAAACAAGTATTAATTGCTGCTATCATCTGGATAATCCCCTTCACCTTATTCTATATTCTTTCCTCTGATTTTCCTTTCTGGAAAGAATTAACGCTCTTTTTTACTAAGGCGGCATTTGTCACCTTTGGAGGCGCCTATGCGGTACTACCATATGTCGCTCAAGTAAGTGTTGAAAAACTTCAGTGGCTCTCTGAACTTCAAATGATCGATGGACTTGCACTTGGAGAAACAACACCAGGTCCATTGGTGATGGTGTTGGTATTTGTCGGATTTATGGCTGGGTACAACTCCTTTAATGGTTCGCTTCTGATGGGATCACTTGGGCTCATCACCACAACCATTTACACATTCATTCCTTGCGTTCTCTTCATTTTTGCTGGAGCTCCCATCATCGAAAAAACACGAGATAATGAAACCATAAAACAAGCCTTGAGCATCGTAACAGCAGCAGTTGTGGGGGTCATTCTTAACCTCACCATTTATCTGGGTAAAGTGGTGGTTTTTCCTGAAGACCTTAGCGTTACCGGCCTGGATTACATAGTCACAGTCTGGATCATCATCTCGTTTTTAGCCCTCTACAGATTTAAAATCAACATGATTACCTGGATCGTAGTTAGTGCACTTTTCGGGCTAATTAGGTATTTAATACAGACGGGAATTTAGCAACACATCAAACCTTCATGCATGTGCTTTGTTAAGGTTACATGGCAAAGAATTACATAGTCGTCGGAGGCAGTTCCGGCATTGGATACGAACTAACAAAACAATTATCAGAGAACGGTCATAACGTAACCGTTCTTTCTCGAAGCAAAGGCGAATTGGATTCACTTTCAAATGTCAATCATGTAGAATATGATGTGACATCAGATGAAGGTCCAAATATAGAAATGGAGTCAATAGATGGATTTGCGTACTGCCCAGGAACCATCAACCTCAAGCCTTTTCATGGCTTAAAACCTGATGATTTTCAGGCTGACTTTGACATTAACGTAAAAGGAGCTGTTAAAACACTACAATCCGTGGTTAAGACATTAAAGAAAACAGAAGGTTCGTCCATTGTTTTCTTCAGTACGGTTGCTGTTTCCCAAGGCATGCCTTTTCATGCCTCTGTTGCAGCAAGCAAAGGGGCGCTCGAAGGAATTACACGTTCACTCGCTGCTGAGCTATCACCTAAAGTTCGGGTCAACTGCATCGCCCCGTCTGTAACGGATACTCCTCTAGCTAGTCGAATACTCTCATCGGAGGAAAAGAAGAAAAGTTCAGGTGAACGACACGCACTTAACCGAGTAGGGACAGCAGCTGAAGTCGCAAGATTAGCTACCTTTCTGCTATCAGACGATTCCAGTTGGATGACCGGACAAATCATCGGATTGGATGGAGGTATGTCTGCAGTGAGACCACTTTAATGAAAATACTCTTAACAGGTTCTACGGGCTACATTGGCCGGCGTTTACTCCCCGACATAGTAGAAGCGGGTCATCAAGTAGTATGCCCGGTTCGAGATAAACGTCGGTTTGATTTTGATGATTTTGATGATGAATTTCTCAATTCAGTTGAAGTTATTGAGTGTGACTTTCTTGACTTAGAAAGTCTAGAAAAACTACCAAAAGATATCGATGCAGCCTATTACCTGATCCACTCGCTCACATCTGACAGTAAAGAATTTAGTAAACTGGAAGCATCTACTGCTGAACATTTTGTGAAGTATATAAACGAAACAAAAGCTGTTCAGGTCGTTTATTTAGGTGGAATTGCGAATGATGAAGAGCTTTCTGATCATCTTTCCTCGCGTCAGAATGTTGAAGAGATTCTAAAGAATTCAAACGCTAAACTCACCGTTTTAAGATCCGCGATTATCATCGGATCTGGTGGTGCATCGTTCGAAATAATAAGGGATTTGGTGGAAAAGCTGCCGGTTATGATTGCACCAAAGTGGTTGAATAGTAGATGTCAGCCCATTGGTATCTACAATGTGATGCAATATTTATCTGGCGTCCTTGGAAATAAAAAAGCCTATGATAAAACCTTTGACATTGGCGGAAAAGATATTCTCACTTACAAACAAATGTTGCTTCAATTTGCAGAGGTCAGAGGGTTGAAGCGCTATATTTTAACCGTACCCGTTCTAACGATCAAGCTTTCTTCGCTCTGGTTGTACCTGGTTACCTCAACCTCTTATCGATTAGCCAGAAACCTGGTAGATAGTATGAAAAATGAAGTGATCGTTCGAGATGATAGCATAGAGGATGTAGTCTCTATTGAAAAAATAAGTTACAAGGAGTCGCTAGAACGTACCTTTTTGAGAATAGACCAAAAGCAAGTGGTCTCAAGCTGGAAAGACTCCTTCTCTGATCCAAACTTTAGCTCCACATTTCTTCAACAATTTGAAGCACCCAAGCATGGCTGTTTCAAGGATCACAAAAATTATACTTTTGATCGAGACCCAAAAGAAGTCATTGAAAACGTTTGGGCCATTGGTGGAGATAGAGGTTGGTACTATGGCAACTTTCTGTGGAAAATCAGGGGTTTCCTGGATAAGTTAGTAGGTGGTGTCGGGCTTAGAAGAGGTAGAAGAAGTCCAAATGATCTTAAAGGAGGTGATGCATTAGATTTTTGGAGAGTCCTTTATGCAAACAAAGAAGAGTGTCGCCTATTGTTGTTTGCAGAGATGAAGCTTCCTGGAGATGCTTGGCTCGAATTTAGGATTAAGCCGAATGGTACTAAGTATTGCCTCATGCAAACAGCTACTTTCCGACCATTGGGTCTTTGGGGAAGACTTTATTGGTATTTGGTATTCCCTTTCCATGGGTTCATTTTCAAAAACATGGCAAAGAACATCATTTCTTATCAAGCAAAATAGCAATGAGTAAACCACAAGTAACCATATTCTGGTTTAGAAGAGATTTAAGATTAGAAGACAACAGAAGTTTATATCATTCGCATCAGGGAGAGCACCTCGTTCAACCGATATTCATTTTTGATACCGACATCCTGGATGATCTTAAAGATAAAAAAGACGCACGTGTAGAGTTCATTCATCAGGAAATCCTTCGTCTACAAGGTGAAATCATAACGCATGATAGCTCGATGGATGTGAGGATTGGTAAGCCCCTGGAAGTATGGAAAAACTTATTAGAGGATTATGATGTGAAAGCAGTCTGGGCAAACAAAGATTATGAACCTTACGCCAGAGAGCGCGATGAGCAAGTCTATGAATTACTGAAGGAAAAAGGAATAGAATTCAAGGCCAAAAAGGATCATGTAATCTTCGAGAAAGATGAAGTGGTTAAGGATAATGGAGACCCTTATGTAGTGTATACACCGTACAGTAAACTCTGGAAAAAAAATCTTACCGGGGGTCACTTAAGTTCATTCAAATCCGAAGAAGAAACTAAGTGGCATCAGACAAAAGCTAAAGAAATACCGAGTCTTGAAAAGATTGGTTTTGAGCCCGCCGGAATTGAATTTCCCGATCGAAAATTGAATGAAAGCATTGTAGATAAATATGATGAAACCAGAGACATTCCTGCCATCCGTGGAACAAGTAGAATGAGTCTTCATCTCAGGTTTGGAACTATCAGTATCAGACAACTAGTGAGACAAGCAAAAGAGCTAAATGAAAAATATCTCAATGAACTGATCTGGCGAGATTTTTATCAAGCAATTCTCTGGCATTTTCCAAAGGTAGTCGATCAAAATTTCAACAGTAAATATGATGCGATCGAGTGGAGAAACAATGAGGAAGAATTCGAGAAATGGAAGGCAGGAAAAACAGGATATCCTATTGTGGATGCAGGCATGAGAGAACTTAACAAAACGGGTTTTATGCACAATAGAGTACGTATGATTGTAGCCAGTTTTTTAACTAAACATCTGTTGATAGACTGGCGTTGGGGAGAAGCATATTTCGCAGAAAAATTATTGGATTATGAGCTCGCAAGTAATAACGGCGGATGGCAGTGGGCGGCCGGTACCGGAGTAGACGCACAGCCATATTTTAGAATATTCAACCCGTATTCACAGACGGATAAATTTGATAAGGATCACAAATACATCAATAAGTGGGTACCAGAAATTGGTACCAAATACTATGCCGATCCAATCGTAGAACATAAGGCTGCAAGAGAAAGGTGCCTCGAAGTATACAAGGCTGCTTTGAACTGAATATTGATAAAATACTAAATTTTTTAGTATTTTATTTTAAATAATTAATATTCAATTAGTTAACTTAACTTATTACGGGTATCACTTCAAGCTATATTAGTCCTTAAAGCTAAAATTTCAGAGCAAGTCAATTCGATATAAAACAACGAAATTTCATATACTTTAGATTCTAGAATCTGCTACTTGACCCACTTTTCCGCCAACTCCTCAATCACCCATAGATTACCTTGAATTGACTGAAGTCATTCATGGTCCTGAGAGATGTCATGTTCTCCACCAGGAGATAGGCCAATCTTTATGAAAAAGAAAAGTCATGGGTTATCAAATGGCCAAGTCCGCCAACGAGGTGGAGGTAAGAACACAATTTATAAGGCACCTGCTAAATGACATTAAGTGCATGGAGATCATGTTGGAGAGAGGGATGATCGAGTCCGGAATTCATCGGATTGGAGCCGAGCAAGAGTTTTGCCTTATTTCACAAAATTGGAGACCAAATAAAAATTCAGAGCTACTTCTGGCCAATCTGAAAGATGATCATTTCACCACTGAATTGGCCCGCTTTAATATGGAAATAAATCTAGATCCGGTGGACTTAAAAGGTGACTGTTTTACACAGGTTGAGGATCAACTTAGAGACCTGCTATCAAAGGCTAAAAAGGTTGCCGAAAAAGAGGAAACATATGTCTTGCTTACAGGTATTCTTCCTACCATAAGTAAAACAGAAATGGCATTTGATTACATGACCCCACTCCCAAGATATTGGGCCCTTAATGAAATGGTTAAAGGAATTCGTGGAACTGATTTTCACCTTCATATTAAAGGAGTAGATGAGCTATCTGTTAAACACGATTCTGTGTTAATGGAAGCCTGTAATACAAGCTTTCAAATGCACCTTCAAGTAGACCCGGAAGATTTTGTAAAAAGCTATAATTGGTCCCAAGCCATTGCCGGACCTGTCCTGGGTGTATGCGCAAATTCACCCCTCCTACTTGGAAGAGAATTGTGGAGCGAAACAAGGATTGCCTTGTTCCAACAGAGCATTGATACACGAACTTCTACCTATGCTTTAAAAGATCAAAATTCACGAGTAAGTTTTGGTGAATTTTGGGAAACAGGTACTGCGGCAGATGTATTCAAAAATGATATCGCCCAACATAAAGTATTATTGGCCAGGCCACAGGAGTCCGATTCACTGGAAGATCTGAAAAAAGGAATTACTCCGAAGTTAAAAGCATTAAATCTTCACAACGGGACCATCTACAGATGGAATAGACCTTGCTACGGAGTAGGTAATGGGAAAGCACATCTTCGTATTGAAAATCGATACATTCCAGCAGGTCCTACGATCATCGATCAAATGGCAAATTTCGCATTCTGGGTAGGGCTGATGCTAGGCCGTTCTGATGCATATAGTGACCTTACCACCAGCATGGATTTTCGTGACATCAAATCCAACTTTATAAAAGCCGCGCGTACAGGAAAGGAGTCTGTGTTACGCTGGAGAGAAAGACAGGTATCTGTTAGAGATTTGGTTACACGTGAACTCCTGCCCATTGCTTATGAAGGACTTGGCAAAGCAAATATTGAGAGTAAAACCATTAATAAGCTATTAGGAATAATAGAAGAACGTGCAGTGGGACAGACAGGTGCACAATGGAGTATAAAAAGCTACAGAAAGCTTAAAGCAAACATGAAGCAAGATGATGCATTGTTGGCTCTAACCAAAACAATGTACGAAAATCAAGTAAAGGACATCCCTGTACACGATTGGGAGGAATGCCCGGACTATCCGGATACGCATGAACACGCAACGCAAATCGGGCATGTTATGTCTACTCGATTATTCACTGTTTATGAGGATGATTTAGCAGAAATGGCCACCCAGATCATGGAATGGAAGAACATTCACCACGTACCTGTTGAAAACAAATCTGGTGAAGTATCTGGGTTACTCACCTGGACGCACATGGAACGATACAAGGAAAAAATAGATACTCCAGCCGATCTAAGCGTAAATGACATCATGGCCAAAGATATATTTCTGGGCTACCCCGAAATGTTGATCAAGGAAGCTATCGACCTGATGAAACAAAATGAAATCGGATGCCTTCCGATCGTACATAATCAGCACCTTGTTGGAATTGTAACCATTAAAGACCTAATAAAATTCGACAATGATCAACGTTCACAGTAAAGCTTTAAATCAGGATATCACTGTGAATAGAATCATTGCAAATATAAAAGGCGAACAAGCCGGCCCCACCCTAATCTTCGTAGGAGGTATACATGGTAATGAGCCAGCAGGAGTATTTGCACTACAGCGAGTAGCTGAGCATCTAACAAGTGAAAAAATAAACTTAAATGGAAATATCATTTGCCTTGCGGGCAATTTGAGGGCATTAAAAAAAGGAATTCGGTATCACAAAGAGGACTTAAATAGGGTGTGGACAAAAGATCGAATTAGTCATTTACCTGAATCCACAAAGGACGTTGCTCATGAGGAAATAGCCGAGCAAATCGAGATATATGCTGAAATACAAAAGATATTGAAAAGCAACACAGGCCCTTTTTACTTTTTTGATATTCATACAACATCAAGCGAAACACTACCTTTCCTCACTGTCAATGACAGCTTATTAAATCGTGCTTACACCAGCCAATACCCACTTCCTATGATTTTAGGGATCGAAGAATACCTCAATGGCCCGATATTGAGCTACATCAATGAGCTTGGATATGTTGCTTTTGGATTTGAAGCAGGCCAACATGACGATCTTTCATCCATAGAAAATGCGGAAGCATTTTGTTACCTATCTATGGTCTTCACAGGAGTACTTAGCAAAGATGATATAGCATTTCAGCATTATTTTGACCTCTTGGCTAAAACTACTGGAGATATCAAATATGTATACGAAATATACTTTCGATACCTGATTAAGAATGGTGAAAAATTCGCTATGGAACCTGGATTTTTCAACTTCCAACGTGTACACAAAAATCAGTTGGTAGCTATCAGCAATGGCAAAGAAGTAAGGGCCAAAACAAATGGTAGGATTTTTATGCCCCTTTATCAGGATCAAGGGGTAGACGGTTTTTTTGCAATAAGGAGAATCAGAAGATCGTTTTTGAGACTTTCCGAAAAGCTCAGGAAGCTACGAGCGGACCGGATACTTGCATGGTTGCCTGGTATCAAATGGGTGGATCCGGAGAAATCGACCCTATTAGTGAATAAGCGGGTGGCGAGATTTCTAGCCAAAGACGTTCTTCACCTTTTTGGATACAGGCAGATTTATCGAGATAAATACGAGCTAAAGATGATCAACCGTGAAGCAAAGGCGCGAACTGAGGACTACCAGGACACTTCTTGGTTGAACTTATAGCGGAGAACTAGATATTAAAGCTGGAGTTTGTAATTCTAGTGAAGAAATAGCTGTTTCTCACACTCAATGCCCACCATATTAGTATGGGGTGAATAATTAACAATCTTAACCATCCAATCCATTGTGGTACACAAAGCCCACCCTCTATGCAGCTACCAAGCTGGATAAAGTAGACATGGGATATGATAAAGGCTACCAGCATGGTAACGATTAGGTATGCTGCCGTTTTTCTGGTTAGATCAAAAAACAGCATTACACCAAAAACGACCTCAAAAAATCCAGCTAAGTAATTGATTGATTCCGGGAACATGAAATATTCGGGAATCAACGGCAGATAAAAATCTGGATTTATGAAATGATTTAACCCTGCAATAAGGTAGAAAAAACCTTGAATGTATGTACTAAGCTTTTTCATATCCATCTTATTTTCTGCTGTTCGTTTGCCTTTCTTAAAATAAGAAAGAATGGAATCCACCAAATGAAATCATTGGTGATAAGCGTATAGAAAAACCCGAAAGGAACCTTTCCAGATAAGTAATTCATCACAAAACCCAATGGCCCGAAAATTTTTCCCAACAAACCTACTGCCACGATCGGCCAATGTGTTGCTGGATCCTGAGCTGCCCACCAATAACCCAGTCCGTAAACACCTATGACCATTCCCATCCCCTGCCAGATCATGGTATGAGTGGGTGGTTCCATATTTACTAATTCGAAAAAATGATTGGGAAACAGAACCACCCATGCGCCCCATATCAGGTTGTAAATGGCAGCAGTCTTGAGTGCGAGAGGCATCCAGTTTGATTTCATGTCTTTCAAACTTATTTAAGCCTATATTGTTGGCGCTAATTCTCCTGATATTTAGCATTTGCCTCTAGAATTGACTCATACCAAGTTTTAGAAATATCTCCTCTTTTGTAATACTCAACAACGTCACGAAAATCTCCTTTCACTCCATAATCCGCTATTTTAATGCGTTTACCAGACTCATCGTAATAGGTCCATTTTCCAACCCTTACTCTCCACTCCCTATACGTACCCTCAGCTTTTAACAGACCATTTTCAAAATACATCCTAATTGGTCCCTCTACCTTATTTTGATTATAAGTCCCCCACTCTTTTAGGTTTCCATTTTCATAGAAATTGATCCAATGACCTTCTCCTACTCCCTTTTCGTATTCCTGCCAGGATTGGAAGTTGCCATTATCGTATTTCGCATATAATGAACCATTGAAAAAGGAGGTGTCACCATTTTCTATATATCGATAAACTCCATCCACATAACTACCATTAACATCGCTCATCGAACGACTATACTGAGTGGTATCTACATTCATTGGAAACTGAGCGACCGCATTTACCTGTATTAAGATTGATATTAGTAACAGTGTCTTATTCATATCTCAATGTATCTGAAGGGTTCAGATTTGCACTCTTGTAAGATTGGGCGATTACCACAATGATAACGATGACTAACGTGAGTAATCCAGAAAAGATGACCACCCAAAAGCTTGGTTCAATTCGATAAGCAAAGCTTTCAAGCCACTGATTCGCCAGGTAAATAGCCGCCGGAATTGCAACAATAGTAGCTACTGCCATCATTACTAAATATTCTTTACTTACAAATGCGAGTATTTGCGGAACTGAAGCACCAAATACTTTCCGAACGCTAATTTCTTTCTGTCGTGAAAGTGTAATAAATCCAACAATACCCACTAATCCCATTACAGATAATATGATACAAACAATGGTCAATCCGGAAGCTAGCTTACCTGCATTCCGCTCTTTTTTATATTGCTGATCTATGTAATTATCTAAAAAGGCTAAATCAAAGGGTCTTTCATTTTCAACCTGAAGATAGGCTTCCTCAATTTTGTTAACGGTTTCAATCCAATTATCCGTGTTCACCCTTAAAAGCATGTTGTACACCCAGTCCGGATCTGTATGAACTTCCAGCAGCAATGGTTGAGACTCATACTTTAGATTGAAATAATCAAAGTCATCAATAATTGCCGCTATTGTATAATGTATGCCATAACCCCAATCTTCGTTTTCCCATTCTGGCTCCATCACAAGAGTCTCTCCGATCAATTCATTGGGGGAAACACCTTTTATGGCAGCCAGTTTTTTTGCAGCTGTCTCGTTAATAAGGAAAACGCTATCCTTTCCTTTCTCCAAAAGATTAAAAGCTTCAGATTGAATACCAAGCACTTCCATGCTACCAATCGAGGTATATAGATGTGTACCATCCGATAAAACTTCATCTGTATTTTTCATCTGATAGGTCAGTTGATTGTACATTTCAGCTCCTGGAATAATTCCGTTCCCAACAGCTACCACCTCGGGAAAAGTTTCTACCAGACTCTTAATTTGATCGTACTTTTCTGGTCCCCGTACTTCAAAAAAAACGACCCCATCCTTTTCAAATCCCAGCGATTTTTCACTGATATAATGCATCTGCTGCATGATAATGGCAGCCAAGCTCATCAAACCAATCAACATAAAAAATTGTGTAGTGAGAAGTATCCTTCTAAATTGAAATACCTGCCCAGCTTTACCACTTCCTAACTTTCCATCAAACAAACGAAGCATCGACTTTTGACCAAAAGCAATTGCTGGATAAAGCCCACTTATCAAACCTGTAATTACTAGAACACCCAGGAAAATGAATATTAGAATCGGATTAAATATGATGGTGTCTTGTATGGACACCTCCAAAAGCCCATTGAGGCCCGGAAGGAATACATAGACCAATCCCAACACAATTGGAAAACAAAGTAGCGTTAAAAGAATTGCCTCCACCATAACCTGATACGCCACATCGCTCGCTCTTGCGCCCATCACCTTTCTTACACCAAGTTCTTTTTGCCTACCTGCATAAGTAGCAATGGACAGATTAGAGTAGTTTGTCCATATAATCAGAAGAATAACCAATCCAACAACTCCAAATATGAGAAGGTATTGGCTATTCGCGATCGGCTTTATTTCATAAAGCATCCCGTCAGTAAAATGGACATCTGTCAGTGCCACTAACCCAACTCCTTTACTTAATACGTTCTCAGTATATCCAGGATAAATTGATTCAATATCCTGATTAACCTGATATGCAATTGTCTCCCCAGAGGTATTTGGCTCGGTTTTAAAATAGGTGTATCCACCCCAACTTGGAATTCTCCTTTGATGCACAATTACACCAAAATCAAAATGAGTATTTCCTGGTAAATCAGCTACTACACCACCTATGCTAAATGTTTCATCACTTAGCCTGATATCTTTTGACAAAAGGTCAAAGTACCTCCACTCCTTACCAAAAAAAGTCTCGGCTGTTGATTCTGTAAGCACCACTGTATTAAACTTGGAGAATGCATTTTCAGGACTTCCAATTAAAAATTGTTGGGGAAATAGTTTTTGAAACTCGATTCCTGTGTTCGTGAACAGAAAATCTTCCCTTACAAATTCCCGATCATCAACATAGACATACCATTTATTAGATGGACCTATAGCACTTGTATTTGGTACAAAATGACATGCATCAACTACACCATCATATGATTTCAACTTATCAATAAGCGTCAGCTGAGTTTCAAAATCTGAATCGTAGTAATCAGAAAAATACATACACGTATACGTCTGATCTCGGTAATTATTTACCAGACGATAGATATTTTCAGATGCAGGAAATTGCTTGTCATATGTCAATTCATGATGGATATAAAGTCCAACTAACATGACAGCTGTAATACCAATACTTAAGCCCAGCATATTGATAGCAGTAAAACCTTTCCTTTTCAATATGTTTCTGATCGAAACCTTCACGTAATTTTTTAACATAGGCATAAACTGTTTTGTGCGAGAGTAATTTTCGAAAGAATAAGGTTTGAAGAATTTGAATACATCACTGATGTACCACAGATTCGCTTTCCACTTACCATGGTTCGCTTTTCTATGGTAGAAAGCTTCTTCCAAATCCCCCTGGATCTCCTCCAGTAGTTCTTCAGAACAGAACCACCTCAGAAATTGAGTGGCCCATTTAGGCGGGCTTGAATGCTTATTCATGCCAGATCAGGAATTTGTGACCAAAGTGACTGCCTGGATTTTTTAATATCCATGATAACTTCCTTACCCTCTGTTGTTGGTAAAAAAATTCGCTTTCGTCTACCTCCTCGCTCTTCAGTAGCACCTCCCATCTCCGATTTTATCAAACCTTTTTTCTCCAGCCGAGAAAGAACTGTATGGATTGCGCTAATTGAGATGGATTTACCCGTGTGATTTTTATAAGCCTCACTAACTGAAAACCCATATGCTTCCTCCTCCATCATCATGATCAAGAGCAAGACTGTTTCTTCTAAATATCCGAGTTGTTGCATTTATTCAATATTTGTAGAACATAAAAGTAAAGAAAAAGTGTTTGATTATTTCAACACTTGTAGAATTACAACTTAATTCTTAACAAAAAGGTTACAATTATTTCAACATTTGTAGAATTAATACCTTTCGTTTAGTCTGCATTCAGGGCCATTCTAACAGTTCTGCCATCAGGTGGTTTATTCTATATTGAAAACACTTAACTACAAAATATTACGCGCTAAGAAATCAAAAAAATGGATTGTATTTCTTCACGGCGCAGGTGGGAGCATCCAAACATGGAAGTATCAATTATCTGCTTTAGGTGACGACTATAATCTATTAGCCATAGATTTAAGAGATCACGGTAGCTCAAAAAATATCAAGCCTGCCTACGGCTCATACAACTTTGACATCATAACTGAGGATGTATTCGAGGTTCTCGATAAGGAAGGCATTGAAAAAGCACACTTCGTCACCCTTTCATTTGGGAGTGTATTGATTCAAGCATTGTATGAAAGAACGCCCTCCATCGTCGACAAAATGGTAATCATTGGTGGCATCTTTAACGCCAACTGGCTCATAAAATCATTCGTCCATCTTGGAAGATTCTTTAATCTTTTCCTTCCCTATCATACAATGTATCGACTTTTTTCTTTTATTCTGATGCCTAGAGAAAGAAACCAATTGGCCCGACGCGTGTACCAAATGCAAGCCAGAAAACTTACTCAGTCGGAATTCCTGAAATGGCTGGGTTTATATAGTGAATTTTTCACCTTGCTACGGAATTTCAGTAAACAGAAAATAAAGCAGCAAATACTCATTCTGATGGGGAGTGATGATTACGTTTTTCTCCCCAGTGCACAAAAGTTTGCTAATGGCAGATCCAATACGAACCTAATGACAATTCCGAAAGCAGGTCATATTTGTAATATTGAAGAGCCTGAATTAGTAAATAAAGAAATCATGGAGTTTTTAGATACTCGTAAAGAGATAGTAGGAAAATCCCAGTCCAAAGTACTGTTCGGTACCAATTGACATTCACCAGAGACTTAGCAGCAGTAAGTACCTCTTTTCCTTCACCAATATTATTATGCAAGGGTACCGCAAAGAAGAATGTGTTAATCCATGTGAGTACAATCAATAGCAGTGCTATTGATTTCAACCAGGAAAATTCATTGTAGAGTGAATAACCATGTATTCCTAACTGTCCCAGCATGAGAGGCATCACAATAATAGAAACAGCTGTTGTGTATTTACTGTGCCATCTGAATAGATCATTTTCAGCGAAATAGGTGAAAGAGGGATAAACAACGAGCTGCGTCATCCAAATAAGAATGACCAGGCCAAAGTCTATAATTAGTTTAGCAAGCATGTCTAAATAACTCCAATTACCTCAAGGTGTTTATTAACTCACCAACTCTATCCTCAGTCCTACCCCCAACAATTTCTCTCCATTTACCCACTTAGCAGTCACATGAATTTCAGTTTCGTTTTTTATGGCTGGTAGAATGGTCTCTGCCATCTCTTTGTTGAGGTAACCGATTTGATTATCGTTTTTAGATAGCACCTTTACGGCATTCTTATCATAGGGATTGTCCGGCTCTGCTAATAATTTCAGCTTATCATCTTCCTCGACCTCTTGTCTGATGATCTCCTGACGAGAAGATCCATCTGCATTATCTTTAGACACACCAACTACTTTGGTGTCATAAACAAAGACCGAAGGAATTTTGATGATTTTAGCCACATTCAAATTTAAACCTATGCGCATTATTTCAGCAATTACCCTCCTACTTACTTTCACTCTTCATGCTCAGGACATTAATAAACTGTCTGAAGCGCACATTGAAAAGAATGGAGTACAAATCCTTCAGGATTTCAGAATCCTTCTCTCCATCCCGAATGTAGCTTTCGACCTGCCTAACATCAACAAAAATGCAGCGTACATAAAAGCTGAATTGGAGAAACGGGGAGTAGAATCAAAACTGCTACGGATGGTAGGAACCCCTCCCATTGTTTATGGATACTATCCTGTAAAAGGAGCTAAGCGCACCATTGCTTTTTATGTGCACTATGATGGGCAACCAGTAGATAAGACGAAATGGACCACAGATCCATGGCAGCCAACCTACTACTCTAAAGCGCTGTTTGACGGAGGTGAGCAATTGGATTTTCCTTCTTCTTTTGATCAAATAGATGAAGAGCATCGCATCTATGCTCGTTCTGCAGGAGATGACAAAGCACCCATTATTACCATATTGACCGCTTTGGATATGATCCAGTCCAATAAACTCAAGGTAACTTCTAATCTTGTGTTTTTCTTCGAAGGACAAGAGGAAGCCGGATCCAGGCAGCTCCAGCAATACCTAAATGACAATCGGGCACTTGTGGACGAAATCGATCTTTGGTTGTTTTGCGATGGCCCGGTTCATCAATCTAGGAGGCCTCAATTGGTTTTCGGAGTACGTGGAGTCACTGGTATGGAAATCACTACGTATGGCCCAAATCGTCCCCTTCACAGCGGGCACTACGGAAATTGGGCTCCAGTGCCCGGGCAATTGCTTGCTGATCTAATCGCCAGCATGAAGGATAAAGATGGAAATGTGATAATTGATGGTTTTTATGATGATATAGAGCCTTTGAGTGATTTAGAAAAAGAAGCACTATCAAATATTCCCCTGATCGATGAGCAGCTAAAAGCTGAATTGGGCATTAACAACCCGGAAGGAACAGAATCTTACAATGAACGACTGCTTCGTCCCTCTCTTACCATCAGAGGGTTGAGTAGTGGCAATACCGGTAAACTGGCCCGAAATGTAGTTCCAGCTACAGCAACAGCAGCTATTGGAATGAGACTGGTAAAGGGTTGTGATCCCGAAAAGCAGAAAGACCTGGTTGAGGCCCACATCCGATCACAAGGTTTTTATATTGTGAGGGAGGATCCTGATCACGAGACTAGGATGAAGTATCCCAAGATTGCTAAAGTAACACGGTCCAGTGGATACCCTGCAGCACGGACTTCCATGGACCTGCCTATCATACAGGATGTTATTAAGCGATCGAAAGATGTAGCTGGTGAGGATCTCCTACTATTACCAACACTTGGTGGCTCACTCCCGCTTTATCTTTTCACCGACGAATTGAAGAAGCCGGCCATTATTCTTCCCATTGCCAATCATGATAACAATCAGCATGCTGCTGATGAGAATTTACGAATTGGTAACCTTTGGTATGGAGTGAAATTAATGAGTGCGTTAATGACAATGGATAAATAAAAATTGTCTACGCTCAAACAAATGGACTACTTCCAATGTATAGAATGTGACATGTCTTAAGGTTATTCCAAAGGCATAGGAATCAGGTAATCAACTCCCATTATATTTGACAAAAATTCAACTATGTACACCTTCCTACTTCATTTTCACTCAGGCCTTCGATGGCTCATTCTTGTTGCAGTTGTAGTCGCTGTAATTAAATCACTCATTGGCCTTTTTGGCGGTACAGCGTACACCAAGTTTGACAAGATTCTGGCTGTCTCTTTTGTGGGAATGATGCATTTACAATTACTAACCGGCCTGGTACTATATTTTTTTTATAGCCCATTCATTACTTACAATATGAGTGATCCGGTACAGAGATTTTGGTCAGTGGAGCACCTGGCATTGATGCTCTTTGCTGTAGTAGCAGCACAGGTAGGTAGATCGATCAGTAAAAAGACGCAGGATGCACAGGTTAAATTCAGATTTCAATCCATCTTCTTCGGAATGTCGTTGGTGCTTATGCTATTAGGTATTCCCTGGGGAAGGATTTAAGAAGGAAGCTTAATACTTGTTAGTCCGCTTTATTATTCGAGGCTATAATAAACTCATATATCTGTTTCCAGCTTTTAGGCTTCAAGTCGGCATCAGTATCTGCCGCTGAATAAGCAGAGGTTAGGTATATCGCCTTGCATCCAAGGTTATTGGCAAGTTGAACATCTGTCGAACGATCTCCGATAACGTAGGAATTTTCCAAATCATAATCTCCTTTCATGTATGAAGTAAGCATACCTGTACCCGGCTTACGATTGGGATGATTGTCATTTTCAAAATGTTCGTCTATATGTACTGCATCGAAATGGATTCCCTCCGTTTCTAATAGCCGCATGATAAAGTTATGCACCGGCCAAAATTCATGATCCGGAAACACATCCGTTCCTAATCCATCCTGATTAGTCACCATTACAAACAGGAAATCGGTCTCATCCTTTAACTTCTTGAGGTAGTATAAGGCTTCAGGCAGAAAATCTAATTTTTCTATAGTCTCAATTTTTTCATCATCAGTCTCCTGAATGATGGTTCCATCACGGTCAATGAATAAGATAGGTCGCATAGCTGCGAAAGTAGCATTTGATTGGGATATGCGTTACAAAGAGGGAGAAATGAAATGAAAAAATGAGCGACTAACCTCAATGAAAAGAAATTAAACAGATGCTTTTTGGCTATTTTTATACTCATCGAATAACGATTAAAGACATGACACTTTCTCCAAAATCAAAAAACATTTATTCTCAAATCACGAGCGAGACCAAACTAGGAGATTTACGAAAAATGGCCAAGGACATCAAAAAAGACCATGAGCTGGCGATGGAGCTATGGTCAACAGGTGAATTATTACCACGGCAGCTAGCCATTCTAATCATGGATAAAAAACTCCTTACTCAAGAGCTCATTGATCAATTGGATAAGGACATGCAGCGCCATGAACTCGAAGAGCGAAATCAATTAATGGATTGGCTAATGGCAAACCAACTTGCTAAAGACAAAAAGACATTGGCTTTGATCGAATCGTGGGAGAAAAGTCCTTCTGCTCTTCAACGAAGGGTTTATTGGTATCATCAGGCGAGATTGAGATGGATGGGGAACACAAACCATACAAATACTGAAGAGCTGCTCTCATTGATAGAGACAAATATGGCTGATGAGCAACCTGAAGTTCAATGGGCCATGAATTATACCGCCGGGCAAATAGGCAAATTTCAGGAAGAGCATCGGGACCGATGCATTTCCATTGGTGAGAAAACCGGGTTGTTCAAGGATGAAATAGTCTCCAAAGGTTGCACCCCATGCTATTTACCCAAATTCATACCTATAGAGGTTGCTAAATTGAATAAGTAGCGACGATTGAACCAATAGGAATCTCTTTCCATTTCCCAATTTCTATTTAAAACAAAAAAGCGGCTCTCGCCGCTTCTATTACTCTCCTTCGCATATCTCTTTAATTGATTCATCCGTGCTTTCCTTGCCCCAGGTCGGTGCAAATGGATTAGCAACTCGTTCTACCTGAGTGTATAGGACTTTCGCTTTGAATAAGCTTCCACAAGCTTCTTCCGTACCGGTACCCATAAATTGAGCTGTTCCATACTGCATTCTTCCCATGAGGTAGTGCGCACGCGGATTATCCGGATTTAGCTTAATCGCTTTCTGAAAAGAGGTAAATACCATTCCACTATACATCATACCCCGCGACGCAGGATCAACGGCAAGCTTAATCATGTTAATGTAACCTCGCATGGTTTCCAGTTCCGAATCATTCGGTTTGATCGCCTCTCCTTTTGCGACAGTCTCAAGCGCTAAGTCAAGGTACTTGTCTTTTTCATCAGCACTCTCTACCATTCCACTCATTCTCACATAACCAAAAGCTGCATAGTAGTAAGGTTCCCATCGATCTCCTTCAGCATCTCCTATCCTATTTAGCTGATTTATAACTCCTTGTAATGTTTCCTGATTGTCAGCAGAGAACATGGCAGGGATATTCTTACCCATTGCTTTCTCAAACTGACCGTTAGCCATTGCAAATGTTGCACATAGTACGCCTAACAGAAGTATTAGATTCCTTTTCATAATTGATAATTGTTTAAATGTTAAAGTCATATTGATTTATAAGTTTGGCAACTGATTGATGCCTTTGTTTTTAGATAAAGTGATAAACACACCCAAGAATATGAATCGCTTAGCAGCGGGCGTAATTGGCCTGCTGGCATACACGCCATTTTCATTTGGAGTATTTGCATACTCATATCCGAATATGTTATTGATACCAAGGACATTATTTACCATCGCGTGGATAATCACCTGGCTACTATACAGATAGCTTATATTAAAACTTAGGTCATGGTACGCAGGAGTTCTTCCATTCAAAAACCCTTCACTATTTAAGTCATTGTATGACCGAGGACTTGCGAAAGAGTATGTCACGCCTACCTGACTTTTTAGCTTATCAAAGAACTTCTTAGTCACCACGGAAAAATTGTGATTGGAGGCAAATGATGGAGTATATGAACCCGGAAAGTCTTTGTACTCGCGTTCTGTATTCAGATATGAATAGCTAACCCAGTAATCCAGATTTTTTACCGTCTTAGAATCTCTCCAGAATAAATCAAGTCCTCTGGCATATCCTCCTCCCGTAAATTGAAAAGTACCTGGATCATAAATATTCGTGTACTTCGCTAATTGATCGTATTTCTTTTCATAAACCTCAACCCGGAAGCTCATGCCTTCATTTAGCCATTGATAATTGGCGATGTAGTGAGTGGCTTTCTCATGTAAGGAAGCCTTGTCACTAAGTGTGATCTGTGTGGCAGGTGCTTGACGAAACTGTCCATAAGCAACAGACACCTGACTATGCTCTCCAGTTTTATAAGCAGCCGATAACCTTGGATCCAATGCAATGTTATCGTTCAGGTTATTGTGTTCAACTCTAACGCCAGCCTTAAAAGCAAGTGCCGAGGACGCAAACATTTCCGTTTCCACAAAAGAGGCACCAATACGCTCATCAAATTCCTGATCAAATGATTCTCCATCGTTCAATGTTTGATATAAACTTCTGCCGATCACCTCTGCTCCGGCAACTAATGCTAAGCGATCGGAGTGTTGATAGTCCATAGTGACTTTCGTATGAAAGCCGCTAAGGTTTTGATCAATGCTGGATTGATCCAGCGACGCAAAATCATTGCTCCTGGTAAAAGAAATACCTGTTCTTACCCCCCATTTATCATCGAGTAATTCACGATAGGAAGTATTAAAATGAAGGTAATCGTTGGATACTACAACAGGAAGGTCAATCTCTGGATTTCTAATATCGGATTCGTACAGGTCCATCGATGATTGACTCACATTGGTGAATACTTTGAGCATTCCTGTCTTGCTTGTCTTCCAGCGATAAGCAAAATTTCCATTATACTCCTGAGGCGCTTTATTCCATCTTAGATTCTGACTTACCAGGGCAAAATATGGAGTCAAGTTTGTGTACTGAACCTTTCCCGCCAAAGAGCTATTTTCAAATGATTGAGTAGTAGATATATCAGCTCCGACTGACATCAATGAGATGTCGGTGCGGTCATTTTCAGCAACATCCTTTGAATTCAGTACCAAAGCAGATGAAAGAGCCTGGCCGTATTCGGCAGAGTATCCGCCAGTTGAAAAACTGGTGCCTTTAAACATAAAGGGTGAAAATCGACTTCTGCCTGGTGTATTTGGTGCAGAGGGACTGTATTCATTATGGACCAGCATCCCATCAATAAAGGTTTTGGTTTCCCTGCCATCCCCACCACGTACAAATAACCTTCCGGTCTCGCCCACGGTCTGCGTGCCAGGTAAAGTATTAAGTGCTCCGGGAATATCTGCTGTAGCACCTGCAGTGGTTACAATATCTAATGGCTTTAACACCTCTCGTTTGCTTTCATCAGATGCGTTAAAAGATCCCGCAGTGATGACTACCGCGTTAAGGTGACTGATTTCCTCTTTCAGTATGAAGTTGAGTTTTTGGCTTTTGGATTCAATCGGAAGTTCAGATGTATGAAAGCCGATGTAAGATGCAACCAGAATTAAGCTATCCACCTCGTAGCTTTCAAATGAAAACTCACCATTAATATCTGTGGTGGCACCATCATAAGTTCCTTTTAAATAAACATTTACCCCAAGTAAAGGCTCTCCGGACTTGTCGGCCACCTGTCCGGAAATGGTAACTTGTCCGTATGAAAAGCAGGTTAAAAAAAGTAAAGTAGTTGTGAGTAGTCCTTTCATATCAAATGATTTATGACCCAAAAGTCCCTGCTATCATTATCTCTTACCAATTAGCATGACCGAACTGTCGAATTAGACAGATGAATTGTATCTTAAGGATTCTAAAATCCTAAGACAATGAAGAAAACCTTACTTACACTAATTATTGTAGCCCTAACAGCTACCACATTATCCGCTCAAAAATTTGATAAGCAGATTGAAAAGATGGTTGCACAAACAGAAAAAGACGTGATCGAATGGCGCCATTGGTTTCATGAGAATGCGGAACTAAGTAACCGTGAATTCAAGACAGCTGAACGAATCACATCCATCTTAAAAGAAATTGGCTATGAGCCACAAACCGGAGTTGCCAAAACAGGCGTTGTGGCTATACTCAAAGGTGGCAAGCCCGGACCAGTTGTTGGCTTACGTGCTGATATTGATGGACTGCCTGTAAAAGAACGAGTAGAGCTGCCTTGGGCTTCCAAGCAAGTGGCTGAATACAATGGTGCGGAAGTTCCGGTAATGCATGCGTGTGGTCATGATACACACATTAGTATACTCTTAGGAGTAGCCAAGATGCTTTATGAGATAAAAGATCAGGTTCCCGGCACAGTAAAATTTATTTTTCAACCCGCTGAAGAAGGAGCACCGAAAGGTGAAGAAGGTGGAGCTGAACTAATGGTCAAAGAAGGCGTGCTCAAAAATCCTGATGTAGATGCAATTTTTGGCTTACACATTAATGCTCAGACCCCTGTAGGAACATTAAAGGTGCGCCCAGAAGGTATTATGGCTGCTGTAAATTCTATGAGAATTGACATAAAGGGGAAACAAGCGCATGGATCTGCCCCATGGGATGGAGTTGACCCGGTCGTCACCGCGGCTCAAATGATCAACAACTTCCAATCGATCATCAGTAGAAATATGCAGCTCACCAAAGCGCCGGCCGTTCTGACCATAGGTGCAATTCATGGCGGTGTTCGGTACAACATTATTCCCGAAGACCTATACATGCTTGGCACCATTCGTACATTGGATGCAGACATGAGAACCCAAATTCTTCAGCGGATCAGAGAGGTTGCTCAACAAACCGCTGAATCAAACAATGCAGAAGTGGAAGTGTGGATTGATGAAGGGTATCCTGTTACTTATAATGAGCCAACATTGTATGACGAAATGCTTCCCACACTCATGAGAGCAGCAGGCAATGAGAATGTAGAAATTATCAAACCGATCACCGGAGCGGAAGATTTCTCATTTTTTCAGGAACAAATCCCTGGACTGTACTTCTTCGTAGGAGGTTGTCCTTCGGATCGAGATCCTAAAAAAGTAGCGGGACATCATACTCCTGATTTTTATGTGGACGATGCAGGCATGAAGCTAGGGATGAAAGCCATGATGGGTTTGACATTGGATTACATGTCAAACAAATAATCCTATTTAATATTTGAATATTTATAATTGATAAGTAAAATGCTTATAGCTAATTATGGTACAATACCAGTATTTAATGGTATTATTTAAATTCATCTTTGAATCATTATTTCATTAAAAAATTAAGCTATGGGTTACTTATTTAAATTTTTTGCCAAGAAGGATAATTTCAGATTAGCAAAAGCAGAAACAGGAGAATGGATGGTAAAAAAGAATCTGAAGATCTTATATATCGGATCTAAAGAAAAATGTCAGACCTATATGAACCAGCTAAGGATGGCTTAGATATAAGAGCTTGAAGTTTCAAATAGGATTAGGTGTGTGAACCCCGCTCAAAAGCGGGGTTTTGTTTTTAGTCTTTATCTCCCCAGAATCCAAACAGCCAATTACCAGGTGCCGATTCGTCATTAGACTTAAAAAACTCATCAACGGCAACCATCAATTCTTCCTTGGTAATGGAATCATCACCATCGCGATCCAGCTTTACAAAAGCTTTAGCTGAGTGCTTTATAGGGATATGATAACACATAAACATATCCGAATACTCATCCACAGACATAACTCCATCTTCATTCACATCAAAGGAATCAAAAATGGAACTGATCATGTGTTTTACCCAGCTTCTGTAAAACTTATCATTCCCGGGTTTAAGCATCGCATCATAAAAGCGGAGAAATTGTTCCTCATTTGCCTGACCCCCTTGTTTTTCAAAATATTTTTGGAACATCCTCCAACTTTGTACACTTCGATTAATTACTCGTTCGTATTCTTCAGTTCCAGGCTTAAAAACCCATAGAATGCATAAAGATTCTCCTATTTCACGAAAGTCATTTTCCTCTAGAACTCCGTTTCTATCTTGATCCAGCACGACCCTGAAATAGTGAGAGATTTTTTCTTTTTGAAACTCTGTTAACATATTAAGCGGTTTTGGTCTGCAAAAGATACGACAAATCTTAATACTCACTAATTATAAAAGGTGACCCTTATCAGTAAGTCAATTGCAGAACTAAACTGTTTTAAGTTACCATTTTGGTATCTTTAATAAGGAGGGAGATTATGGAAGGCCTATATACAGAAATATACCGTGGGAAAGAGATCGTAGTTATTGACTATTCTGTAATTCCACATGAATTAGAGTTTGAGCTCATGAAAGCCTCACTCACTTGCATCACTGGATATGAAAAGTCATCTGCCTCTGTGCTTGAAATTATTTCTGGAGTAAAGCTGAGCAAAGAAATTTTAGACTACTTCCCTTACTATTATAAAGAAATAAAGAGCCATGTGTGGAAATGGGCTTCTGTTGGGTTTGGAGAGCTCATATTTAAGGAAATGATTGCTAACAAACTCATTGATGAGAAGGCCTCCAAAAACAAGAATATTCAATGGTTTGAGACAAAGGAAGAGGCTCTATCATTTTTAACACAAGATTATCAATGAAAATTGATATTTATTCGCTCAATAAGCTTTCATGACACTCTACCAAATCAAAATCAATGAAAAGAGCCATCTGGAACAGCCATGGCGGGTGCATTCTTTGCTAGAAGATTTTGATGTTGAAGATGTCTGGCGTGTGCCGGTAAAGCTCAAACAAGAGCACAGCCTGGATCTGTTTCTAAATCAGTTCATGGAATCGAATGAACAGGTAACACAAAAAGGACTAGTAGGATTTCTATTTCGTCTTAGACTCTTTCTTGGAAAAATCTTCAATTGGGATGAAAAACAGCAGATAGATCATTTACTCCCCGGAAGTATCAGAGAACGCTATGCAAAGGCAGAAAACCGGAAATTCAAAGACCTGCCTGATCCAGGTACCGGAGACTTTATACCTGTTTATCAACTGGAGGATGAATATTTATCTGAAATTGAGAATAAGACCGTACATGCTGCCTTACATATTGGGAGAGTGCAAATAGCTGGCGGTTATGGCATTCATATGGCTGTGTACGTAAAACCAAAGGGACTTTTTGGAAAAGCCTACATGAAATTGATCCAGCCGTTCCGTCATTGGATTGTATACCCTGCTCTGATGAAGTCAGCAAAAAGAAGTTGGGAGCGGTATTGCCAGAAAAAGTAAATGATCAAAATCGTATTTTTGATATCGATCTTCAATGAAGTATGCACGACACACTCATAAAGAACGTCAAAGAACTTGTTCCTCTTTCTGAGAAAGAAGTGGAGTTGATTTGCGATGCATTTAAGCCTCGACACCTGAAGAAAAAAGAGCACCTTTTGCAAAAAGGTGATCCATCCAATTACATGCGTTTTGTTTCGGATGGGTGTATGAAGGTTTATTCCGTTGATGAAGATGGACAGGAGCATATTCTTCAGTTTGGTATTTCTGGGTGGTGGATCAATGATCTATATGCCTTTCTCACGGAAACGCCCGCCACGTTTTTCATGCAGGCTATCACTGATAGCACTATGTTTCAGGTGCATCGGGATCGCCTCAATCAACTATATGATGAAGTACCCATGATGGATCGCTTCTTTCGCATCAAAACACAAAATGGCTATGTAGCCCTGCAGGAGCGAACGATCCGATCCATGAGTGATAGCGCTGAGCAGCGCTACAGTGAATTTGTCAATCGATACCGTGACATGGAACAGCAAATCCCACAATACATGATCGCTTCTTTTTTAGGCATTACTCCAGAACATTTGAGCACCATTCGAAAAAAAATGAGTAATCAAAGCCTTTCTTAAGATACCTTAATGTTTTCGCTTTCGCTGGCTTGAAACTTTGTAATCAAAAAGTTAAAAGCTATGAAAGCAACAACCTTTTCTATGTTATTACTTCTCACCGTGGCTGTCAAGGCACAGCACAAAGAGGTAGTTGGTACAAGTCCATGGGGACCGGAAGATGAAATCGGCACCCTGAACTTAATGACCGAAGCATCTCAGCTTCAGATACTCTCAAAAATTAATTCGGGCAAGGCTTATGATCTAAGTGTTGACTACTTTGTTGGCATGCCCAGCTTCCATGCCTTGGGAGATCCTGGCTATCAGTATTGGCTAACTCATACCCCACATGGAACCATCGTAGACAACCCGAATGGAATGGGTGAAGCGATGAACCGCAAGGTGAGTTACACAGGAGATGCTATCTCCATGTACACGCACATGGGTACACACATTGATGCGCTCAACCACTTTGGACTGAATGGGGAAATCTGGAATGGATTTACGCCGGAAGAACATCTGGGTGACAAGGGGTGGAAAAAAACCGGAGCAGAGACCATCCCTCCCATTATCGCTCGTGGGGTGATGATTGATGTAAAATCATCCAAAGGGACACTTCCCAACAACTATCGGATTACTGCCAAAGATCTTCAGGATGCACTTAAAAAACAGCGAGTTGGGTTGGAGCCTGGCGATGTTGTCGTTATCCGCACAGGTCAGGCCGAGTTTTATCAGGATGCCAATCACTATCTCGACAACTATCCGGGTATCAGCCTTGATGCGGTAAAGTGGCTCATCGAAGATCAGGGCATCATGCTTCTGGGTGCAGACAACCTGAGTTTTGAAGCATTTCCTCCTGAGCGAGCAGATAATTGGGTACCTGTACACACTTATCTACTGGCTGAAAAGGGTGTGATGTTCATCGAGCAGATGTACCTGGAGGAACTTGCCAATGATGAGGTATACGAGTTTGCATTCATCGCAGCTTCACTGAAACTGAAAGGTGCAAGCGGTTCTCCAATGCGTCCCATTGCCCTACCTATATCCAAATAATTCTTAAAAAAATTAAACAACAAACATATGTCAGCTTACATATTATTTGACAACCTCACGGTAACCAGTCCTGAGGATTTAGAAACCTACAAAAGCCAAGTGGCTGAAGTGGTGGAAAAACACAAGGGAAAGTACGTGGTACTGGGTGGTAAAACAAGAGTGGTTGAGGGATCGGTAACACCCAGTTACCTGGTCATGATTCAGTTTCCAAGTTTTGAAATGGCGGAAAACTGGTACGACTCAAACGAGTACAAAGATCTGAAGGCTCTTCGCCTGTCAGCTACCACGTCTACCGGAGTGATCATGGAAGGACTTCCAGTCTGATAGTTATAAAGCGAATGGTTCCCTTGAGTCCCATTCGCTATTTAAATCAACATCAAAACATTATGACGATGAATAATCCAACTTTGCTTCTTCTCTCATTTTCAGTATTGCACCTGTAGGTTTTCGCTCGGAGAAAGATGAGACTAAGGCACGGAAAAAGGTGCGTAAGCCGATCGATGAACTTTTTGAATTAGCTTAATTTTATTGTGATGGAAACTGACAATAAAAAAACCCATTACAAAATTTCCTAATACAGCTAAAAATGAAAAAAGCAAAAATATATACCTTCCTATTTGATGGTTTTTCAGACTGGGAAATTGCATATCTAACTCCTGAAATCAATCGGAACGAATTGGCAGATTTGATCTTCTTCTCAAAAGATGATAAGCCAATCAAAAGTATGGGAGGGCTTACAGTAGTTCCGGATGAAGCACTTAAAAATATCAACCCTGACAATATTGATCTGTTGGTACTTCCGGGAGGCACACATTGGGAAAAGGGACTAAATAATGAAATGGAGCCACTTACCAGAAAGGTTGCAGATTTAGATAAGCCAATTGCTGCCATCTGTGCTGCCACCACATTCCTTGGTCAGTTAGGATTGTTGAACGAAACTATGCATACAAGCAATGACTTGAACTACCTAAAAGCTATAGCTCCTAATTATGCTGGTGAAATTCACTACCAGGCTTCCCTTTCAGTTTCCGATAAGAAACTGATAACCGCAAACGGAATCGCTCCAATTGAATTCACCAGGGAAGTCCTCAAAATGATGGAGCTATACAATGAAGAAGAGCTAAACAAGTGGTATCAATTGTATAAACATGGAATTTGGGAAGAGTAGATGGCAATAACATTCACATCATCGAACGAAAACAATAATCACAAAAGGGTTTATGGTGCTATTCGAACGGGAAGCAGATCCTTCTAAAAACTGGTTGCCCCATGATGGTACGGTCAATTATTACGGCAAAATCTTTGAGCTGCTGGAAGCTGACCGATTATTTGAAATTCTTCTTACTACCATAGACTGGCAGCCCGATCAAGCTGTCATTTTCGGTAAGACGATTGTGACCAAACGGAAGGTAGCATGGTATGCGGAAAAGCCCTTTCCTTATCGTTATTCCGGCACCACGAAAGTGGCACTCCCATGGACGGAAGAGCTCCAGTCTATCAAAGCGCTCGCTGAAAAGCATTCCGGTGAGACATACAACTCTTGCCTATTGAATTTGTATCATTCCGGAGATGAAGGCATGGCCTGGCATAGTGATGGTGAGACTGAACTAAAGAAAAACGGAGCAATTGCTTCATTAAGTTTTGGTGCTGAACGTAAGTTTTCTTTTAAGCATAAGCAAACCAAGGAACGCATCGACCTGCTATTGGAGAATGGCAGCCTGTTGGTAATGAAAGGCACCACTCAAACCCATTGGCTCCATCGGCTCCCACCTACAAAAAAGGTGAATCAACCCAGAGTGAACTTGACCTTCCGTCAGATGGAGGAAAGATTGATAATCAATTATTAATGTTTGTAAATCTCCTCTTCGTATTAGTATCTAAGGAGCGATAGCTTCCAACGTGTAACTTTTAGTCCACGACATCCCTCTTCAGTCGTAAACCAATTCAGATCACTAAAAACATGTCATGTCCAGAACAAAAAAGATCATTAAATGGTCCGCAATCACCATTGTCATTCTAGTCCTATCATTGACCGTATTTGGCTATTGGTTTATGGGGTTAATAGTTGCCGATAAACCAATGTATGAAGGCATCACTAAAACAGTTCCTTCTGACCTCACTTACCTGACAAATGACTCAGTTGAATATCGGGGCAAAATACTAGCAGTAGTAACCAGCACCGCTGAAATGGGTACCAGTGGTAAATCTACTGGTTATGAACTCACAGAGCTTTCAAGAGCATACTATGTGTTTGTAGCCAATGGATTTGAGGTGGAGGTGGCTAGTCCTCTTGGTGGTCAACCTCCGGTAGTCATAGATGATGACGATGTTGGCAGGTATGATTATGCGTTCATGAATGATCCCGACGCACAATACAAAGTCAACAATACCCTTGCCTTAGCTAATATAAACCCTTCGGATTATGAAGCTGTTTATTTTGTAGGTGGAAAGGGAGCCATGTATGATTTCCCTGACAATGCTACAATTAAAAAGCTTGTAAGAGAACTCTTTGAAAATGACAAAGTAGTTGGTGCTGTGTGTCACGGTCCGGCGGCATTGGTCAATGTTACCCTAAGTGATGGGAAAGCATTATTGGCAAACAAGACCGTCAGTAGTTTTACCAATGAAGAAGAGCTTTTCCTTATTCCCGATGCACCAGAAATATTTCCATTCATGCTGCAGAATAAACTGATTGAATCAGGAGCCTCTTTTCAAGAGGGTTACTTATACCTCGAAAATGTCGCAACTGATGGGAAGCTGATCACGGGCCAGAACCCATGGTCCACCTGGGCGCTCGCTGAATCCATGATTAAAGCGATGGGGCATAATCCCAAACCAAGACCTATCACCGCTGAAGAAAACTCGGTGGCTATTCTAAATTTGTATGCACAGTCAGGGTATGATCAGGCTAAACTGCTGTTAGAGCAAAACTTGAGTGAAGGTACTCCTATCCACAGAGAGCTTCTGGCAGTACACAGCATTGTTTCAACCATGCAATGGGAATTCGGAACCACCATTGATCTTATTCGTCTTTTGGCTTATGCAAAAACAATCGAATAGTTTGAGAATGGCTTAATACGTTAATTTAGTGGCTGTTCAACACCTGAATTCAATCACCGTGCTCAGCCCAAAACAAAAACGCAACATCAGCCGCATCATTCCATTTGGAATCATCTGGCTGGTGACCGGTTGGGTATTTTTATTAGCTGAAACACTAGCAACGGGCAATCAAAACCTCAACCCTGATTCTGCGGTTAGTCTAACAATACCAGTTTTCATTTTTGCAAGTTTGGCTGTGACCTCTGTTGGTCTATTGGTTGGGTTAATCGAGCTTGTGATTCTTGAAAAGCGATTTCGACACCACAGTTTTAAAAGAAAAGTAGGATACAAATTCTTAATTTATCTGTTGCTCATGCTTGTGATTCAGGCATTATTCTTTCCCATCGCATCTGCAATTGAGCTTAACACATCAATCCTGAATCAGCAGATTTGGAAAAAGACCCTACAGTTTTTCCAAAGTATTGTGTTCATCAATACAATGTTTCAAATTTCATTCCACCTGGCGATAAGCCTTTTGTATGCTGCTATTAGCGAAAATCTGGGTCATCAGGTGATGTTCAATTTCTTTACAGGAAAGTATCATAAGCCTCGAGTGGAAGAGCGGATATTTATGTTTCTGGACATGAAGCACTCAACTGCTATTGCTGAGAAGCTGGGGCACATTAATTACTTCAATTTTCTTCAACAATACTATGATGTAATGACAGATCCAATCATCAATCATCTGGGCGAAGTATATCAATACATTGGAGATGAAGTAGTCGTTTCATGGAAGCAAGAGCAAGGTTTAAATAAGAATCACTGCATTGAATGCTTCAAAGAAATTGCAAGTAGTATGAATAAAACGCGAAATCTATTTCATCAGAATTTTGGCATTTCTCCAGAATTTAAAGCCGGAATGCATCTCGGGGCAGTGACAACTGGAGAAATAGGAGCACTTAAAAAGGAGATTGTTTTTAGCGGTGATGTACTAAACACAACAGCCAGGATACAAGCCCTATGCAACGAGCATGATGCGTCACTGATTATTTCAGAGGAACTTAAAGATCAGCTCCCTCAAGAAATTACAACACGTGATCTTGGTGCAATCAAACTCAAAGGAAAATCTCAATCTACAAATATTGTTGCAGTTGAAATGGGCTGAGTAGTTCTCTTCTTCAAATCATTTTTCGATGAAAGTATGTCTCCGGCTCAAAATCATACACATTCATGGCAATGTTCTCGACATTAAAGAGCTCATCGAGTTTTTTAACAATCGCTTCAGAGAGTTTGCTTTTCTGAGCTGTGGATCTCCCACCCATGATGTAAGCAAAGACATGAACAAAGTCATTATCTGTTTTTCCGGCCACCAATGATTTCTCAAATGGAACCAAACGGACTTTGATGTCATTTTCATCAAATAATCCACTTGATACCGCCTGGTCGTGAACGGACTGTAAAATGGCTTGTTCGTCATCTTGTCGGATCGTGTTAGCACTTGTGTGAATGATAAAGTGGGGCATAACAGTTTATGATTTTATTATCAACCACTTCAAGAACAGGAAGAGTTCAGATTATCAAATCAATTAGAATGAATATAAAAGAAAAAGTTAATGCTTTAGGTCTTGAACTACCTGAAGTGACGATTCCTGGGGGAAATTATATTTCTGTAAATAAGAGAGGCATGATCGCATACGTTGCGATCCAGTTTCCAATTTCAAATGAGGAGTTTTTTTACTTAGGAAGATTAGGTGAAAACGTTTCAACTGATGAAGGGTATGATGCAATGGGATTATCTGCGCTAAATGTGATTGCACAAATCGACTCCAAAATTGGCTTTGATGCTATTGAAGGGCTCAATCATTTTGATGCCTACTACCAATCTGTCGAGGGATGGGATGATGCTCCAAAAGTAGTGAATGGTGCTTCAGATTTATTTGTGAATGTTCTGGGAGAAAAAGGCCAGCACTCACGGGCCATTTTTGGAGTAGAGAGGTTGCCACGTAATTTCTGCGTTGGACTTACAGCCAGCTTCACTTTAAAAAATTAAAACAAAAAACCCCGCTACTCGCGGGGTTAAGTGATTGGCGCAGGGACTTCCCGCATCAAGTGCGGGACAGGCTTCTCGCCTATTTCATAAACCAAAAAACCCACCATGGCGGGTTTTGAAGTGATTTCGCTAGGGACTCGAATGGGAACGCCCACCCGGCCCGAACCTGCTGCTTAGGTTTAAGGCAGCTGCTCTATCCTCCCGATAGCCATCGGGAGAGCTACGCAACCATTTCATTTTAGAAAATTCTACAAGTTCCTAAACAAAAAAACCTTGACTGTTAAGTCAAGGTCTTAGTTGTGATTGTGCAGGGACTTCCCGCATCAAGTGCGGGACAGGCTTCTCGCCTATTTCATAACCAAAAAAACCCACCATGGCGGGTTTTGAAGCGATTTCGCTAGAGACTCGAATGGGAACGTCCACCCGGCCCGAACCTGCTGCTTAGAAGGCAGCTGCTCTATCCTCCCTATAGCCATCGGGAGAGCTACGCAACTATTCCATTTTAGAAAATTCTCCAAGTTCCTAAACAAAAAAACCCTGACTGTTAAGTCAAGGTCTTAGTTGTGATTGCGCAGGGACTCGAACCCCGAACCTGCTGCTTAGAAGGCAGCTGCTCTATCCAGTTGAGCTACGCAACCATTTTGTTTGCGGAGAGAGGGGGATTCGAACCCCCGGTACGATTTCTCGCACGCATGTTTAGCAAACATGTGGTTTCAGCCACTCACCCACCTCTCCGTGGCATTAGCTAATGCACTTTTTTAGTCAGTATTCTGACTAAAATCCCTTTCCAAAACGACCTCTTTGACAAGGTTCCCTCGGAAAAGGAGTGCAAATATAAAAGTTACCGTCAAAAATCCATTTCCTTCATTCAATTCTTTAGTAATTTCCTGAATTAAATATTTGGTGAATGAACAAAACACAGATTTTAATCGCTTTAGTGATCATTAGTATTATTGGAATGAGCTCTGCCTACCTCGAATTATTTGAGCTTGTTAAAGATGAACCAGTGGTTGAGCTGGAAAAACCAAAAATCCGTGACGGTGAAATCCGGCAGTACACCAAAAATAAAAAACTAAAGACCATCGTCAATTACGATAATGGAATAAAACATGGTACCTCCTACCTCTATCATGATGATGGAGAAACGGTGCTACTGGCAATGCCTTATCTGAAAGGAAAAAGAGAAGGCGTTTCAGAAAAGTATTACAAAACAGGCAAGTTATATGCCTCTACCTCATATAAGGATGATAAACTCCATGGCATTCGTAAGTTATACTACTCGACCGGCCAATTGAAAGCCGAAATAAATTACGGTTACGGGCATCCGGGCATTGGAACTGTTGAGTACTTAATGGATGGTACCAAAAATGATAAACCGAAAATCACCTCTGAAAAGAAGGGCTCTATCATTTGGTTGGACACCTCCCTCCCATGTGATGATCAAACGTTCTACATTGGTAAACTGATAGACGATCAATTTTTTAATCCACTGGACGAGAACGTGAGATTATTGCTAGCTGAAGAAGATAAGTACTACGTGGACACACAAATCCATACCCCTAGCTACCTCAAATACCAGGACATCATCTGTGCATGCGAAAGCAAGCAGGGCAATCCAATTATTTTAAAAGAGCGTTTGTATTGATCTCCGATTGCGCTTATCCTTAAATTTTGTTAATCCATAAAAATCAATTGCGCGGCATTCAAACGATCTGTTAGTTTTGCCGTCAAACTAAAATTTTAAAACAGACTGCTGAATGAAGTGGGTAAATTCCCTGAGTACTTTTGAGATTGTATTAGCGGCAATATTTGTCCTTTTCTACCTAAGCTTTCTTTGGAGAGTCATCAGTACGACCAGAAGACTTGGACTACCTGCTCGCAGAGTGATCATAAAAACCATCCTCCGGACAGCCTACTTTGGACTTATCATCATATCACTTCTAGGTCCTAGCTTTGGGGATACCTCCAGAGAAATCAAAACGGTAGGTAAGGACATCTTCATCTGCGTAGACCTGAGCCAATCAATGAACGCCAATGATGTGCAGCCCTCCAGATTGGAAAAGGTGAAGTTCGAGCTAAAGAATATCGTAGAGGCTTTCAATTCTGACCGAATTGGTTTGATCATGTTTAGCAGTGAAGCATACATGCAATGTCCGCTTACCTATGATAATAATGCGTTGAACCTTTTCATTCAAACTTTAAATACAGGCATGGTTCCAAATTTTGGAACCGACTTTGGTCCTCCACTCGAAATGGCCACCGAAAAACTCATTGCAGACGACACGGTTCTCACCCGTTCAAAATCGAAGATTACCATTCTTATCAGCGATGGCGAAGACTTTGGGGATAATACCAACGAAATAGCTGAAGAACTAGAGTCTGAAGGTATCACGCTTTTCACCCTGGGTGTTGGCACAAAGCGAGGAAGCAAAATCCCTATTAGGAATGGTTATAAAAAAGACAATAACGGAAATGAGGTAGTTTCTCAACTGAATTCTTCATCGTTGGAGGACCTGGCAGAAAATACCGGAGGAGAATATTTTGAAATAAATGAATCAAGAAACGATGTTGCACGTTTGATAAATGCGATTAACAGCGTAGAAGGCGAAACTCGTGATGCAAAACAAGTAGACGCTACTCAAAACAGGTATTTCTACTTTCTTGGACTTGCATTGTTGCTTATGGTGTTAGATGTATTATTCAGTGTGAAATTGATCAAACTATGAGGACTTTTTTAATCATCATATTAGCTGTTTTTATTAACGATCCTAAAGAGATTGCAAAAATCAATTCTTTGAAAAAGGAGGCTGAGGCAGCATTCCTGGCTAAAGATTATGAGCTAGCCCTTTCAAAGTACACCATATTGAGCGACTCACTTGGAGTGGATGATCCTGCCATAAAATTGAACCTGGCTCACGCCCACTACCACTTGAGTGATACCGCAGGAGCAAAAAACAGGTACAATCAACTGGCGACAGCTGAGAATAATAAGCTTAAATCGGTTGCATTGCAGCAACTCGGTGTGATGAGTAAAGATGCTGGTAAGCTGGATGAGTCACTTCAGCTACTCAAATCAGCTATTAAAGCAGATCCAACCAATCAAGATGCCCGATATAACTATGAGGTAGTCAAAAAATTGCTTGAGGAGCAAAAAGAACAAGAGCAGCAGCAAGAAAATCAAGATCAGGAAAATAAAGACGGAGAGGACGAACAGGAACAACAAAATCAAGATCAGAAAAAGGACGGAGAAGAGGAAAACCAAGAAAACAAGGATGGTGAGCAGGAAAAATCTGATGAGCAGAAAGAGCAGGAGCAAAAAGAGCAAGAACAAAAAGAGGGTGAAGAGGAAGAGCAGGAGCAAGAAAAATCTAAGGAGCAAATGACCAAAGAAAAGTTGGAGGAGATGGGCATAAGCCAAGAGAAAGCCAGGCAGCTATTGGAAGCCATGAGGCAAAGTGAGATCAAATACCTCCAGCATCAGAAACGGAAAGCGACAAAAAGACCTCCGAGCGGGAAGCCTGATTGGTAAGTATTGCTTTTCATATTTTATTGTCACCCTTCACCTACCCACGCACAGATACTTCGACAGGCTCAGTATGACACCTGCGCTTTTTGATTAAAGTCTCTCAGATGCGTCGATAAACTCAGTTGACAACTGTACTCCCTTTTGTTAGGGGGGATCACCACTAGAATGTTATCCTGAACGAAGTGAAGGATCTTCACAATCAGATCACCTTTTATCCTACTCCTTAGATATTTTGATAAACTCAGTGAGACAACAACCCCCTACCCACCTACCCCCCTTTATAAGGGGGAATGATCCTTTTTGAGGATTCATTACAAGAATGTCATTCTAAACGAAGTGAAGAATCTGCGTCAGATTATCTCATTTCTTTCACTCGCGCAGATACTTTCATGAGTAGGCATGATCAAATATACAAACCTACCCGATTGTTACTCAGAGTCCTTTCCCTCCCCACTATCCGGACCTTAAGTGACTCTGAGTGAGTGTAAGATACTTCGATAAACTCATTATGACATTTGTGCTCTCTTTTTATAGGAATTCCTATTTCACTCTGGGGTTTTACTAAAGCCTGATTGTAATCAGTTTGAAACATCACCACCATTTACGATCTTTGCGTCCCGAATCCCGATAGTTATCGGGATCGGGACTTTTTATTGATTCTAATCTTACAACATTAAAATTCTCTAGTAAATGAAAGAAGTCTATATAGCCTCAGCAGTTCGTACACCTATTGGAAGTTTCGGTGGAAAACTTTCCGGTTTCTCAGCCACTCAATTAGGCACGTTTGCCATCAAAGGTGCATTGGAAAAATCAGGAGTCGCTGCTGACCAGGTAAATGAGGTTTTCATGGGGAATGTCTTATCTGCTAATTTGGGACAAGCTCCTGCAAGACAAGCCGCAATTGGCGCAGGTATTGGACATAATGTTCCATGTACCACCGTTAATAAAGTCTGCTCATCAGGAATGAAATCTGTTATGCTAGGTGCTCAGTCCATTATGTTAGGGATCAACGATGTTGTGGTGGCCGGTGGAATGGAGAGCATGTCAAATGTTCCTTATTACATACCAAAGGCTCGATTTGGTTATAAGTATGGTCATGGTCAAATGGTCGATGGTTTGATGCATGACGGACTCTGGGAAGTTTACAACGAATTCCCGATGGGGAACTGTGCTGATAACACAGCAAAGGAAATGAATATCTCCAGAGAAGCTCAGGATGAGTATGCGATCAACTCTTACAAGAAAGTAGCTGCTTCTACCGAAGCTGGCGATTTCAAAGATGAGATCGTTCCTGTGGAAATTCCTCAGCGGAAAGGTGATCCCATAGTAATGGACGAAGATGAGGAATTTAGAAATGTAAACTTTGATAAAATCCCTGGCCTTAGACCCGTATTTAATAAAGAAGGAACTGTGACAGCTGCAAACGCATCAACAATTAATGATGGTGCTTCCGCGCTGGTTTTAGTTAGCAAAGAGAAAGCTGAAGAACTTGGACTTACTTTAATCGCTAAGATCAAAGGGTTTGGTGATGCAGCTCAGGAGCCACTTTGGTTTACTACTGCTCCTTCACTGGCCATCCCAAAAGCGTTGGATCATGCGGGAGTTTCTCAAGGTGATGTGGACTTCTGGGAAGTAAACGAAGCATTCTCAGCGGTAGCAATTGCCAATCAGGAAAAGCTTGGATTAGATGCAGAAAAACTAAACGTATTTGGTGGTGCAGTTGCTATGGGGCATCCACTTGGAACTTCTGGTGCCAGAATCATCACTACATTGATTAATGTCCTTAATAAAAAAGGTGGTAAAATAGGCTGTGCCGGTATATGCAATGGTGGTGGCGGTGCTTCTGCCATTGTGATTGAGAAGGTCTAGAAAATTTATTCTGATATATACAATTTGTAAATTAGCCTTACGTTAAAACGTAGGGCTTTTTTTATCACCATGAAGAGAATCACAACTACACTTTTATTATTCTTTCTGGCACTTGTCTGTTTTAGCCAAACCAAAATCAGGACGCAATATGAGCAAGGTCAACTCAAAGAGGAATACAACATCCTCAAAGGAGACAGCTCATTAGTTGATGGTGAATACCTCATGTACGACGCAAGTGGAAACATCATCGTCAAAGGTAACTTTGAGTCCGGGTCAAAGGACGGAATTTTCTACAACTACTATCCGGATGGCAGTATCCAAAGACAAACCATTTACAAAAACGATTTAAGAGAGGGACTAACTCAGGTTTTTTCATCTTCAGGAGATTTAATACAAGAGGCCACTTTCAAAAATGACACTCTAGTTGGGGAGGTAAAACTGTTTGATGAAACAGGCAGACTCAAGGGTACGACTACTTTCAAAAAAGGAAAACCTGACGGACCGGTTTATACCTACTATCCAGATGGAAGCATAGAAGAAGAGGTGAATTACCTCAATGGAAAACCAAACGGCATCACGAAAAAGTACTATAAAAATGGTGTAATTAAGTTAGAAGCTGAGTATCGCAATGGTTTACTTGATGGGAATTATCAAACGTATTACCCCTCAGGGAAACTTGAAATGAAAGTGATCAATAAAAGAGGAGACCGAAGTGGGTCTGTTAAAATGTACCATGAGAATGGACAAATAAAAGCCGTAGGAGATTATGCTGAAGGTGCTTTACAAGGAGATTATCTGGTTTATTTTGACAATGGTGATATCAAAAGTGAATACAAATACAAAGATGGATATCGGATTGGTAAAAGCATAGATTATCACTCAAATGGAAACATCCGACTTTCATCCAGTTTTTCCAACAGCGGCTTAAATGCCACTATCAAAGAATATAATGAGAAAGGAAAACTCATTGCGCAAAAAGAGCTAGTCAATGAATTACCTGCCGGCACCTGGAAGGCTTGGGATGATAAAGGAAACCTAATTGCCATTGAAAGATATGATAAAGGCAAACTCCATGGAATACAGGAAGCGTTCGATAAAGGCGTGAAGCAAACAACTACTGAATATCGCTTTGGAAACAAGTATGGTACTTACCAGGAATTCTATCCCAATGATAAAATCAAGTTATTATCGAACTATGAGCTAAATAAACTTCAAGGAACCTATACCTCCTTCCATAAAAATGGCGAAAAAGCGTACACAGGGCAGTATGTGAGAAACCGTCGACATGGAATCTGGACTTACTTTGATAAAAAAGGGAACGAAGTAGAGAAGGTCACCTACAAGCACGGTGAACGTTTGGATGAAAACTAGCTGTACCCCAACAGGACTGGCTTATTCTTCGTAATAAGTACAATGATCCAAAAATTTGTCGCCACCCTCCTTTTTGTTCTAATACTTTTCTCCTGCACAGAAGAAAAAGTTCCTGAGCGGTTTTATCCTCGAAACGATCATCACGCCTATTGGAATTCGCTGAAGCAAGCTAACCTTCTGACCACAGCGCTTGGAAAAGAGTGGATGCTCGCTGCGGAAAAACCTTTCGACCAACAAATCCAGATAAAACTTCCCTACCAGGAAGCTTTTGTGTTATCAGAACTGAAACCGGAAGCAATCGGATATCGGTTTGATGTGAAGAGAGGACAAAAAATTCTTGTCGATATCGATTTAATCACAAAAGATACTGCCAAAGTATTTGTAGACCTATTTAGAATTGAAAATGACTCACTGAAAGAATTTAAACAAGTGGCCTCCGCTGACAGTACACTTGATCTGGGTTTTGAACCACGAAAAAACGCTTCGTACCTATTAAGATTACAACCCGAACTTTTACGAGGTGGGCATTTCAAAATCACCATTGAGAATGTTCCTACACTTGCTTTCCCGGTTTTAGGAAAAGACAAGCGAGCAATTCAAAGTGTATTTGGAGATCCCCGAGATGGTGGGAAACGTGAACATCATGGAGTGGATATTTTCGCCAAAAGACACACTCCTATCCTAGCTCCTATAAAGGCAGAAGTACGATTTGTAGGAACCAGAGGGCTCGGCGGAAAGGTAGTTTGGTTGTACGATAGAGAAAGGGGTAACAATCTTTATTTCGCTCACTTAGAAGAGCAAAAAGTAAAAAAATATCAAATCGTAAATCCGGGAGATACCATAGGCACGGTTGGAAATACTGGGAATGCGCGTTATACACCGCCACATCTTCATTTCGGCATATATCGAAACGGCCCTATAGACCCATATGCATTCATCGTTCCTGAGTATAATAGACCATCGATATTTGTGCCCGACACAGTCAATTTGGGTAAGGAAATTCTGTTGGCAGATCAGCTCATTTTAAAAACACAAATGAACGAAAGATCAACTAACCTTGATACCTTAGAGCAAGGTGAATCAATAGCGATCAAAGCAATTAACCACAACTACATTCGGGTGACTGATAAGAAGGGACAAACAGGATTTATTGATAAGCGAGTATTGAGCAAATTCTAATAGAATTATTAAATTGATCGAATGATTTTCTTTCGAACCATCAAGTCCTTCCTTGCTGACAAAGAGTATAGGGACTTATTATTAACCGGGGTTACTATTTTGATAATTGGGACGATTGCATATCACGAATTAGAGGGATGGAGCTACCTTGACGCTTTCTACTTTTCATTCATTACGCTTACCACCATTGGTTTTGGTGATTTTGCCCCTCAAACCGACTGGGGGAAAATTTTTACTGTTGTTTATATCATATTTGGCGTTGGTATCATTTTGTCCTTCATTAACACCTTATACCTTCATTACAGCAAATCGATCCGGAAAAGGAGACCAAAAAAAAATTAATTTTTAATCGTATATCTTTAGTAACATGAAACAATTTTTAATACTACTTCTTCTTAGCGCATCTATCACTCTGGTAAACTGTGGAGATGATAAAGATGGTGATGCTGATTTTCTCGCTCAATTTGTAGGAACCTGGCAGTCGAGTAATATAACTGCTGCTGGCTGTAATGATCCCGAAGAGAACGGTACGCTTAACTGCGATCCTTTTTGTTTTGAAATCACAATCACTGCTAATGGCACTTACTCACTTCTTGAATCTGGTAGTCAATCTCCAGAAACCGGAACCATCACAGCAACTGAAACTACTGTAACGATATGTGAAACAGGAGAAACAAATTGTGATTCTCAGGACCCTTATTCGTTTTCTGGTGAGAATACTTTTTCAATAACCTTCACTGATGAAGATTCTCCTGGCTGTCAATTTACAGCCGTATTTAATAGACAATAATCAAAGCCCCGAATGGGGCTTAATTGTTATACTTAATCCTAAATATCGTACCTGCCAGGTCATCTGAAACAAGCATAGACCCATCAGATGCAAAAATCAAATCGACCGGTCTTGCCCAGGCGGTATTGGTTTCTTTATTCAAAAAGCCTGTAGCAAAATCCTCATAAGCCACTCCTTGTCCATTTTGTTCTGTTACTAAGGTGATCTTATGACCGGTATGACCTACATCTGCATCTCTATTCCATGAGCCATGCTCAGCAATAAAGATCTTGTTTTTATAATCTGCGGGAAAGGAACCACTTGTGCAAAATTTAAGTCCAAGTGGCGCAACATGCGGGCCTAGGTTCTGGGCAGGCTTTACAAAATCGGCACAGGGATACTTATTCCCAAACTCCGGGTCTTCAACTTCACCGGCATGACAGTAAGGGTATCCAAAATGTTGTCCTGCTTCGGTAATTCTGTTCAATTCACATGCGGGAGACTCATTTCCCAACCAGTCGCGTCCATTATCAGTAAACCACATTTCACCTGTTTCAGGGTGCCAGGTAAATCCAACGGTATTCCGAACTCCATGTGCAAATACCTCTCTGTTTGAGCCGTCCGGATCCATTCGCGTAATGCTTGCATACATTTCGTTTTTGCTCTCGCAAATATTACATGGTGCACCTACAGGAACATACAGTTTTCCATCAGGTCCAAAAGCAATGTATTTCCATCCATGGTGTCCATCGGTCGGATAGTCATCATAGATCTTTACAGGCTCTGGTGGGTTATCCAGATCAGCTTCAATATCATCAAACCTCCAAAGTTTTGAAACCTCAGCTACATACAGAGATCCATCTTTAAAAGCAACTCCGTTTGGCATGCGCATCCCGCTGGCAATCACGTACTTTTCATCCGCCTTCCAGTCCCCATCCGTGTCTTTCAATGCATAAACCTTATCGCCCCCTCTATTGCTCACGAATAATGTCCCATTCTCGGTAAGCACCATTGCTCTCGCATTATTCACTCTCGCAAACACCTCGATGGTAAAACCATCAGGAAGAGATATATCAGATAACTTCAATCCTTCCTCAGAATTTAATGCAACTTCATCTTCAACAGGATCAGGATTACCAGATGTATCCGTTGTATTGGAAGAACAAGAAATACCAAAAATCAATAGTATGAAAAATGTGGTCTTGTGCATGATTTTATTTTTAATTCAAGTTAAAAAAACTAAACGACTTTAGAATAGCGTATTTCAATCGAAGAAAAGAGCTGATAAATAGAATAATAATCAAATCATGAGTTTGTTTTTCTAGTTTACAACCATCTAAATAGATAATATTTGATCACTAGAATAGTAACGGTAATTTTTTTACTGCTCGCCAATCTGTCAAGTCAGGCTTTTGAAGACACAGTTGCTTTTAAAGGTGAGTCGCTAAGACTTGACGGAGAGTGGCGTTTAGTGATGGGTGCTTTTCTGACTCATAATGATATAAATAACCTTTCAAACTCGGTTAGCATTGATGTGCCTAGCACATGGAATGAAACTTCCTGGAACGGTGAAAAAATTGGGCCATATGGTTATGGAACTTATTTTAAAACCTTCATTTATAGTGAAGATCTGGAAGCTACCTCGCTTTCCATTGAAGTTCCAGAAGTAAGTCTGGCATATAGATTATCGGTAAATGACATGGTCCTTGGTCAAGTGGGAACGCCTGGAATAGATAAAGAATCCAGTTCTCCAAAAGTTGATTATCAAATCTTTGAATTTAATGTAATTCCTGGGGATACAGTCACGCTTGTTTTTCACATTAGCAACTACCAAAATAGATCAGGTGGACTTTGGTATGCTCCTATAGTTGATTACAGTAGCAAAATGAATCGAGATTTTGAATTAAATAAGTCAATAAAGCTTATAATTCTCGGCTGTATTCTTATAGGTGCACTTTTTCAATTATCCATATTTCTTCTACGCAGAACAGAAAGGTTCTGCATTTATTTCTTTCTAGTCTGTGCCTCCCTGACCATGATGTTGCTAACCAGAGGAGATATGCCAATTATGGACTTGTTTCCTAACACCAGTTGGGTCACAGTCAAGAAAGTACTATATCTCTCTATTGCATTAATAGGTCCTGCAAATGCACTTTTTCTAAGAGAGATCTTCCGAAAATACTACCATAAACGCATTGTAGATGCAATGGCTGTTATTGCAATTATCGCATCTTTATTTATTCTCATTGTACCTCCCCGAATAAGCTATCCATTCATTCCATTCCTGCATGCATATAATATGCTAATCGGCACCTATCTATTCATTTCATTGATTAGAGCCGCTTTAGGAGGAAAATTTGGAGCCAAATTCCTGATTATCGGTTATCTGGCTGCATTTATATCTATTTTTCTGGATGTTCTAAGTAGTCAGTACATTATTCCAGACTATTCATTAAGTATCACTCATTTTGGAATAGCCTTTTACCTCATCCAACTTATGCTACTCTTATCCAGTAGATACCTTTTTGCAATGAAAGGCAAAGAAGAATTGTCTAATCATCTGAAAAAAGTTAACAAAGAGCTGGAAGAAATGGTGGAAAGGAGAACAAAGGCCTTAAGGGAAAACGCTGTAATAATAGAAACTAAAAATGCAGAGCTAGAGAAGGCCATGAAAGAGAAAGATCACCTTATGGCTGTGGTCGCGCATGACCTTAAAGCTCCTCTATCGAGTATCTTGGGAATCAGTCAATTAATGGAGTCCGACCTTAAAGGACAGTCCGCAGAGTTCAATGAGATGATTAAAAAAGTGACAATAGATGGGAGATCCATGATTGAAAACCTCACTGAACTTAAAGTGTATGAGCAGGATAATTACGAGGTGAATGCCACTCTTTTCAGCCTGTCTGACTTTTTTGAGCAAAAGAAAATTGCTTTTGAGCAAATAGCAGAAAAAAAGGGTATTACTTTCAATTCAATATTAAACGCTGAAAAGAAAAAGGTTTGTTCCGACGGCAATGTGCTCGGCAGGATACTCGACAACCTCTTGTCCAATGCGTTGAAGTTTACACCGAAAGGCGGTGAGGTGAATTTCACCGTCGAATTGAGTAAGAAAAAACTCCTAATTACCGTAGAAGACAATGGTCCTGGTTTTACCGAAAAGGATAAAGACAAAGTGTTCCAGAAATTTCAGCGTCTCTCTGCAAGACCTACAGCAGGCGAAAGCTCTGCAGGACTTGGGTTATCTATTGTTAAAACGTTGGTCAATCTATTAGGAGGAACCATTGAACTGGAAAGTGAACATGGTAAAGGCTCCTCATTCATGTTATCAATTCCAGTTTAATTCAACACTTTTTCTGATGATCTATCGCTCTCTCTACTATTGAAGTTACTTTTGCGGCCATGATTGATATTACCAATCTTTCTTACTATTTGGGAGACCGGGCACTTTACGATGAAGCCTCTCTTTTTATTGGGCCAAAAGACAAAATAGGTCTGATTGGATTAAATGGTACAGGTAAATCCACACTGCTGAAGATGATGGTCGGTAACACCCAGCCATCAGCAGGCAAGATATCCATGAGCAAGGACACTACAATCGGTTTCCTTAATCAGGATCTGTTGTCCTTTCAGACGCAAGATTCCATCCTATCTGTGGCTATGCAGGCGTTTGCCTCAACCATGGCCATTCAAAAAGAGATTGATAAGGTCATCAAAGAGATGGAGGAAAACTATCGGGATGAACTGGTTGATAAGTTAGCCAAACTACAAGAACGATTTGAAGCGCAAGAAGGATATACACTTCAATCTCGAGCGGAAGAAATCTTAGAAGGTATCGGATTTAAGACCTCTGATCTTGTCCGTCCACTTAGTGAATTTTCCGGAGGGTGGCGCATGCGGGTGATGCTTGCTAAACTGCTATTGGAAAAGCCTAGTCTGCTTATGCTGGATGAGCCTACTAACCACCTGGACCTTCCTTCTATTCAGTGGATTGAAAATTACCTGCAATCCTATGAAGGGGCTTACATAATTGTATCTCACGATAGAGAATTTCTAAATAGAACGGTTAATAAAATCGTAGAGGTCACCCAGGCAGATTTACATGTATACCCTGGAGATTACGATAACTATGAAAATGAAAAAGAACTCAGAAATGAGCTCCAGCAAAATGCCTTCGAAAATCAGCAAAAGAAAATAAAGGAGGCTGAGCGATTCATTGAACGCTTTAAAGCAAAAGCCACAAAGGCGAGTCAGGCTCAATCCAAGATGAAGATGTTGGAGAAAATGGATCGCGTGGAGGAGGTGATCGATGAAAACATGAAGGTAAACTTCAGATTCAATTTCAAAACCAAATCCGGGAGACATGTCAAAAGGTTGGAAAATATTTCTAAATCCTACGGCGATTTGGATATACTCCAAAATGCAACGATTGGAATAGAGAGAGGCGATAAGATCGCTCTTATTGGAGCCAATGGAAAAGGTAAGTCTACCTTACTAAGGATTATCGCCGGAACGGAATCACATGAAGGAAAAGTCCAAACCGGGCACAATGTAATTAACTCGTTCTATGCGCAGCATCAACTTGAGTCGTTAGGTGTACAAAATGACCTTCTGGAAGAACTTAAACAAGCAGGAACTGGTAAAACCGAACAAGAGCTTAGAAGTGTTTTAGGCTGTTTCTTATTTTCCAATGATGAGGTTTTCAAAAAAATCAAGGTACTCTCCGGGGGAGAGAAATCAAGAGTTGCTCTTGCTAAAACATTGATTTCGGAGGCAAATTTTCTACTTCTTGATGAGCCCACCAACCACCTGGACATGATGTCTGTCAGTATCCTGGTGCAGGCACTTCAACAATATGAAGGAACCCTACTGTTAGTTTCTCACGACAGGCATTTCATTACTCAGGTAGCTAATAAGATTTGGTGGATCGAAGATCAGGAAGTCAAGGAGTACCCGGGAACATACAAGGAATTTGAATGGTGGTGGGAAAAGAACAATAAGGATCAGGACACCTCTTCCAAAGAAGCTAAGCCTGCTAAAAAGAAGGAGAATACCAAACCCAAATCCAACGAAGAGGAACAGCAAGCAAAAAGGGATCTGAGAAATGTAGAGGAAAAGATCGAATCACTAGAGGAGGAAATTAAGCAATTGGAAAGTCAAATGGCTGACCCTGCGATATATGAAAATCCACAGGAATATGAAAAAGTCAATTCGGTGTACAATCAAAAAAAGGAGGAATTGACACTATTAATGGAAAAGTGGGAAGAGCTGGCCTAATTTGTATTCTATGGAGACGATCTATCTTGAACAACCTAAAAAACACAAGTACTTAAACATCCTCCTTGCGGTCATATTTTTCACTCAAGGGATCCTTAACCTTGTAGAACCGGACGGGGGGTTTAGTATCACATTAGGAATCATACAGATATTATTGTCCATTTTTTATGGAGTAATGATCATTACTACCATGAAACAAAAATCAGTCTATAGCCCGAGGATTACACTTAGCGATCAATCAATAAGCTTGAAAAAGGATTTTTTCTCAAAGACACAAACTATTAGCTTAGATGATATCAAGCTTGTCCAATTAAAGCCCGAAAAACTCACTGTATTAACCAAGGAGTATGATTTTGCCTATTCTTTTCCTTATGATGGCTTTGAACAAGCAAATAATTATGGATCAGATTGCTGATTTCGCCAATTCAAACAACCTGCCTGTCGAACGGGTGCATTACAGAAATGTCTAGTTAAAGCCTGATTGGTAGGTGATCAATTCAGATTTAAGTGAATCTGCTTGCTGTTTTACGGTGCGATAGAAATTATCCTTTGCTACAAATAGGTACCGATAGGCAAAAATCATATTTCTAAATTCATTGTTGCTTAGAAACGATGGGTCTATTGATTGAGCTCCTGTAAAACGGACATTTTTCATATAGTACGGCTTGATAAAATCTCTGACATGCTCGTTTATAGCTGCATCGTACTCATTTGTCCCTCGATAAAACTGCTCGTATAGATCCACAATACTATTCCTTAGTTCAAAATCATTGATTAAATCCATTTTCCCGGAAGCTTTCAAAGACTCATAGGTGGTGCGCTGTGGTGAAAACGGAGGATTATATTGAATTTTTAATGTTTGAAACATTAAAGCAGAATCTGTCCCGTAAGGCCTGCCCACACTCGCCATAGATAGATTTATAAGCGATTCTGAAATGTCTTCATTGATTATTAATAGAGTATCCAAAGCTTCTACGTCAGATTCAAGATCCGTAATCATACTTTCCAGATACTTAAGTTCTTGCTGTTTATTACTTGCTTCTTCCTTATAGCTCTCCAGATAAAATGCAATGCTAATGCCCAGGATCACCACTAAGAGGTTTGCTATATGATCCAGCCAATTAATATTCTTCATTGGATAAAAATAAGGTTTTTTTAACCTCTCGTCATGTGAGCTAACCGCTCTTTGTGCTTTTTAAAATCAACAGGTTTATGAACTACTATTTGACTCGGCGGATACTTTTCTAAAAGTTCTTTTGGGCGAATAGGTCGTAGCTCAAATCCTCCACCACAGTTCGGGCATACTTCCGACAATAGCCTAACACAATCTTTGCAATAGGTGCATTCAAATGTGCAAATCATAGCCTCCTGGCTCTCCGGAGGGAGTGGTTTATTGCAATTTTCACACGAAGGACGTATTTCTAACATGATCTACTTTTAACAGCAATTTAATCCACTCGGGTGTAATTAATCTGCCAGTTGAGATTCCAGGTTTTACCCCCATCCTGTGAGGCTTCCCAATCCCACGTGAAGGAATCTTTTTTGATCTCTTTAAACACCATCCGTTGCATAAACATCTGACCACTCCGTTCTACGGGCTCTGTTTGAAACATACGATTGTCAGCTTCAAATGAACCTACAAAATCAAAATAGCCACCTTGATTGTCTGCCCAGGCTTGTTTCCATAGATCAAGTTGTGGTCTATACACCGAAATGGAAGTTCCTTTAAATCCTTTACTCTGTCCCTCAACAACTTCGAAATTTTCGTGTAATACTTTATCACCGGAGATCCAGTAGACCTTATTAATCGCTTTTCCTTGTTTATCCCCTTCCGGCCATGTTCCCTCCCAGGTACCTTCCCAGAAGTCAAAATATTGAGTGGTATCAAGTTTGGTTAGTTTCATCGACTGAGCTGATACTTGGATTGAAACAAGACCAAAGAACAGAATTAGGAATTTTGCCATAACGTTTGTTGTTTAGGTTCTAACAATTATAAAAACTCCGTCCCTATATTTGGAAACAAGTCGTTGTTTTATCTTCAATCAAAATTTACGAGATGGTACGAAAATTGACCTCCCTTTCATTGATACTTTTAGCATTTCTCCTAATTCAATGCTCTAGCGTTCCGCTCAGCGGACGTTCTCAGCTGGCTTTGATAAATAATGATCAAATTTTTCCGATGAGCTATGATCAGTACGAGCAAGTAAAGAAGGAAAGTAAGATCATAACTGGAACAGATCAGGCCAGAATGGTGAAGCGTGTAGGTACTCGAATCCAACGTGCGGTAGAACAGTATTTCAATGATCAAGGAGAGGGAGATTACCTGCAAGACTATAAATGGGAGTTTAACCTGATTGAAGAAGATGAAACCGTAAACGCATGGTGTATGCCCGGAGGTAAAGTGGCGTTCTATACTGGAATTATGCCTATTTGCCAGGATGAACTAGGGGTTGCAGTTGTAATGGGGCATGAAGTAGCTCACGCAATTGCTAATCACGGACGGGAGCGCATTAGTCAACAATATGCCGCTCAATTTGGGCTGGCAGCTGTAAGTGTTTTGATCACAGGAGGTAGTGGTGCTCCATCTATACCTACTGAAGTAATCATGCAAGGTGCAGGTGCTGCCACCTCACTAGGAATACTCGCTTTCTCAAGGAAGCATGAGTCCGAGGCTGATAAGTTAGGGCTCTACTTTATGGCAATGGCGGGATATAATCCACAGGAAGCACCAAAATTCTGGGAACGTATGGCCGCCAATAGTGGAGGGCAAGCGCCACCTGAATTTATGTCTACCCACCCTTCCCATTCTACACGCATTTCCGACCTGAAAGCAAACATGCCAAAGGCAATGGAATATTATCGCAAGAGCCAATAAGTGAACAAATCGAGACCACTATTTAAATTTTTCAAATCACTCAAGGGGCTATTAGGGAGCCGAGGAGAAAAGATCAGTGATATTACGCTGGCCCGTCAGTCCATCGAAGTTAAAGATCGGGTGTTTAGATGGTTCAAGGAACTGATTTTTTTAATCCTTGGAATTCTCTCAGCTGGGTTTGGACTCAAAGGTTTTCTCTTACCCAATGACTTCATTGATGGTGGGGTAACAGGAATCTCATTATTGACCAGGGTACTTACAGGATATCCCCTTCCGATACTCATTGTCATCATTAATATTCCTTTCATTGTTCTAGGATACTTTCAGATTGGTAAGTCGTTTGTCTTTAAAAGTATTCTTGCAATCATGGGGTTAGCACTTGCACTTACTTTTATCGAATACCCTATTATAACCACTGACAAATTACTGGTTGCTGTATTTGGTGGTTTTTTCCTCGGAGCTGGAATTGGATTGTCCGTGCGAGGTGGTGGAGTTTTAGATGGCACAGAAGTGCTCGCTATTTACCTTGGCCGTTTATCGGGTCTGACCATTGGTGATTTAATTCTTGTTTTTAATATTCTCATATTCTCTACGGCGGCCTATCTCCTATCAATTGAGATTGCTCTCTATTCTATTCTTACCTATTTAGCTGCATCCAAGACCATCGATTTTGTGGTGGAAGGTGTGGAAGAATACATCGGGGTAATTATCATTTCTCACAGAAGTGAAGCCATACGGGTAATGATCACCGAGCAAATGGGTCGAGGCGTTACCATTTACAATGGCACCAGTGGTTATGGTCCCAGAGAGGATCTTAAGAACACAGAAATACTCTATTCAGTGATTACCAGATTGGAAATTGCGAGTCTTCAAAATAAGATTCGAAATATTGACCCTCAGGCATTCATCGTAATGAACAGCGTAAAAGATTTAAAAGGAGGAATGATTAAGAAGCGCCAGTTTAAGGAGCATTAATTACTCAAACTGGCTTACCTCTAAACCAGGGACAATCTTACAGGCGTTCTTATAATAGACTTTCCTAAGCACCTCATCAGATAGTCCCAGCCCATACATTCTCCAAAAGGCATGATACTTTTTGTAATAAGGAAAGTACTCATCTTCAGTTTCTAATACTCTGAAGTAGGTATAAAACTCTTCCAGATTGTAAGCGTCTTTTCCAAACAAGATTCTGTCCTGGTATTTTTCAAAAAAGGCTTTCGCTCTTCTAGGTTGGCGTCCAAACTCTGCAATCACCGCACCGATCCCGAAGTATACATTCGGATACATATCTAAATGCTCCCCTGCCTTATCTAAGTCATTGGCCATCCAGCCCATATGTGCATTTACAAACGTCGTATTCGGATGTTTTTTGAAGATATTGTGCTGTTCTGCGATGATTTGCTCGAAAGGTGCCGGATTATCTGCGCCTCTTTTTCTGCCAGGCCTAAGCTTCAACTCCAACCATCGTTCATTGTCTGCATTCATCTCATCCCAAAACGGTGCAGGATCAGCAGCATGTATAAGAACTGGTATTCCAAGCTCACCACATTTAGCCCATATTGGATCGATTCGTGGATCATCAATGGCCACTCTATTGCCATCAAGATCAGTATAACTCAATCCTAAGCTTTTGTATATTTTCAACCCTTTGGCTCCAGCTTTTACATCCTCTTCCAATTCCTTCACCGCGTTTTCTGACCACCCCTCCTCTCCTATATCTTTAAAGGAAACATTTGTAAATATGATTATTCGGTTGGGTGCTTCTCCATTTACTCTTCGGACCATCCCCGCTAAATATTCCTGAGTTCCTATATCCCTGGTCTCTCTGTTAAATCCTCTTCCACTCAGATTAATCATTGCTCCCATATTCAATTCATCCATCTCTTCCACGAGAGATGCAATTCGCTCTTTCGTCAAATTCCATTGATGGCTATGGATATCAACAATTGGAAATTTGGCTTTCTTAACCGGGTTTTCAGGTACAACCAAAGTAGATGTCGGATTATACTCTTCAAAGCTCATCGTTGGCTCACTTTCCTGAGCCCAGGCAAATGAAAATGTTAGTATTGCAATTAGAAGAATTGATTTACGCATGTTTTTGAGTTTGAATCTAAAGACAATGATACGAATCTCTTAGCGGTTATGACAAGTCAATTACGTGTATGGTTCGATTTTCATTTAGGCAGGTTAATTTCGCATCATGGAGCGACCGGAATTTGACGATATTTTCATGGAATTGGCGGTGAATCTTGCCAAAAGATCTCATTGTATAAAAAGACATGTTGGAGCTGTGTTAACTAAAGACACTCGAATCATTTCCATTGGCTACAATGGTCCTCCCTCAGGCACACATAATTGCGATGTAGAATGGCCGGATCATGGGTGTCCCCGTGATTCAAAAGGAAGTTGTTCGCTTGCGCTACACGCAGAACAAAACGCGATACTTTATGCGGTAAAAAATAAAACTGATGTAGAAGGTGCTACCCTGTATGTAACACTTTCTCCTTGTATCGCTTGTGCCAGAATCATCTATACAATGAAAATTGAAAAGGTGATTTACTTAAAATCTTATGCAGAATATAAGGGCATACCAACCGATGAAGGCGTAGAGTTTCTAAGAAAATTTGGTGTAGAAGCCGAGAAGTATGAAGGATCTCTTGACAATGTGAGTGAGCTGGTGTGATCAGGAGATCAGGTAATCCTTGGCTTCTTCAATAGTTGAAAAGGGCTTGAGATCATTACCGGTAATAGCATTATAGCCTTTCAGGATTAATTTCCTTAACCCATCCATCCCAATAATCGCTCGTTTCTTAGCGTATACGCTGAATACTTCTTTACCAAGTCTCTTAGTTTTATCTACAATTTCTGGATCATTCTTGGTTCCCCTGACGTCTGTTAAGACCAATAGATTTCCGCCAGATTGCTTAAAAGTTTCGGCCATCTCATCAAGCTGATCAAAGATCTGCTGTTTGTCCTTCATTTCTTTAAAATCACAGAATATGATTTTCTTTCCTTGATGTTCAATAAAACTGATTGGCATGTTGTAATAATTAAATTGCGAAAATAGGCAGGAGCATTAACAATTTTACTCTTAATTCATCTCATATCGTTTAAGCCTGAAACTAAAAACAAAAAAGCCCTCCTGCCAAAGGCAAAGAGGGCCATCACCAACTCAAAATTTCTTAAAATTCTCCTCCTCCATCACCATCATAATCTCCGTCCCCTCCTCTTTCACGTTGCTTTTTCTGATTTAATCGGTAGGTGAATGATAGTGTCGCTGTAGTGGTTCGTCTTTGATATTCGCTGTATTGAAAGGATCGCTCATTAGAGATCTCACTTCTATACTTTCGAGAATTGAATAGATCCCTGATATTAAATGCTAGAGTGCCATTTCCTTTTAAAATATCTCGTGACATTCCTAAATCAACGGAAGTAATCGATAAGGTTTTCCCCTGCACCGTATTTCTCGGAGCTCGATAATTTACATTTAGTTGTGCGTCGAAGAGTTTATTGAATTTGAAATTATTGCTCAGTCTTGAAGACAAAGTTGTTGCCTCAGCACCATTAAAAGACAATGTTGATTCACCAAATACAACGCTCCCGTCAGGCACAATGCTTCGATAGAAATTGACATTTCCACTCACCCGATACCAATCCGTAAAATCCTGTGATATGTTAACTTCTACCCCATAAGCATCTTCAGTAGACACATTATATGGTCGTGTAAAGGTGATGCCCTCTTCGGTGGTATTTCTCAATCGTTGAACTCCACCTTCGGTGTGACGGTAGTACACTCCGGTATAAAGGGATCCGGAACGTGTGTTAAGTAGATACCCTAATTCATATGAATCTGTATATTCTGGTTGTAATCCTGGATTCCCCAACCAAAAATTTCTACTGTCTGATATGGATGTGAAGGGGTTTAGGCTTCTTCCCCTCGGACGGCTAATTCTTCTGCTGTAGCTTGTTTGTATCGCCTGCTCTTTGGTGAATTGATAGGTAAAAAACACGCTAGGAAAAAAGTTACCATAGTTTTGAACATTACGATTATCATCCGTCTTCTGAAAGGTTAACAATCTTGTTTGCTCAAAACGTAAACCAACCTGCCAGGAAAGTTTATCAATTTTATTTCCAACAATAGCATAGACCGCAAGCACATCTTCTTCGTACTCAAACTCATTTGAAAATGCCGAATCAACCTCATAGATGCCAGCATTATTTTGTTCTGTTACAACATAATCATTGCCAACAAGTCGATCTGTATATCGGGTTCCAAATTCAAGCTTGCCATCCTTACCAAATGGATGGATGTAATCCGATTGTAACATAAATCGCTCTTCAATCTCATCATTATTCGCCCGCTGCAACAATATCGGTATTTGATCATTTCTATCGGTACCAATTGTTTCTATTAAGTCACTACTCTCTGCCTCATTATTATTCTGATACTGAAAATCAAATGTTAATTTCTGGCCTTTTCGCTCAAAGTCACGTGTATAGTTCAATGAATATTCGATATTCTCATCTCCTTCTCCCTCATCATCATTTCTAAAAGAAATTGAGTCAGCGCCCGATTGTGGGTAGAAGTCATCATAAATGAGTCGGGTTTTGTTGTTCTCATCCGAGTATCGATACAGAAATGCGAGCGTCAAAGTATTAGTTTCATTCAAATAAATATCTGAACCGAATCGTGTTGAATAGCTAAGCCCACCTCTATCCTGGGTTCTATCTCTTATTGTTTCTAAAGTTGGTGTCAGTTTATCAGGAGAGTCAAAGAAAACCTGATCTGAGAAGCCGCGACCATCATTACGCCTGTAATTAATTCCAAAGTTTGTAAAGAAGTTGATCCAATTTTTACGCACGTTCAAATTGATTGAGCCCCCATGATTGTCCGGAATACCAGTATTCACCTGAAAACTTCCATTCAAACCTTTCTTCTTATCCTTCTTCAACACGATGTTGATAATACCAGCCAAACCTTCTGCATCATATCGTGCCGATGGGTTCGTAATTATTTCAATACTTTCAACCAGGTTTCCATTAAGTTGTCTTAAGGCATCATTGCTGCTCAAACCTACCAAACCTGAAGGTTTGCCATCTATTAGAATACGCACATTGCCGCTACCTCTCAAGTTTACGTTTCCGTCAACGTCCACTTGAACGGACGGAAGATTATCAAGAATATCAGTAGCACTACCACCAAGATTGCTTAAATCCTTGCCTATATTGAAGACTTTCTTATCCAGAGTCATCTCCATCTGGGTACGCTCTGCCTGCACAACAACCTCTTCTAATAAGGTCTCATTTTCCGCAAAAGGGATTTGACCTGCATCATATACAGGAGCTGACTTTGAGATATTTACATTTGATATCATCACATCTTTAAATCCCATAAACTGGATTCGGATGTAATAATCACCTGGTTCAACAGGAACATTGAATACGCCATCAACATCTGTGAGTCCACCGGTTATTAAGGCTGAATCAACTTCATTGAAAATACTTACCGTGGCGAACTCTACCGGATTAGAAGTGCCAGACTTCACCAGCTTCCCTTTGATCGCATATTTAGGTGCGGCCAGTTCTTTTGGTGCTTGACTGTAAGCGGTAAAAAAAAGTGCTGTGAATAATGATAAAAGTAAGTTTGCCTTTCTATTCATAATACAAGATTAACAAGACTATTTGATGCTTGTTTGATTGAATTTTGAAGGAATTCTGAAGATTTAAAATCTTTAGACTTACGGTAAAAAATGAATATAGATGGTATGTTTTTCATCCTTATTCTCATAAGAGATTGAATAACCATAGAAATTACATATTGATTTCACAATTGCAAGTCCAAGCCCCAGGGATTGGGCACTTTGGTTTGACTTTTTAAACCGAAGAAATAAATCTTCAGATGGTAGTGACAACTTGGGTCCCGAATTACAAATCGTCAATTCAGAATTCGTCAGAATTAACTTTAATTCTCCCCCTTCCATATTGTGTCGTATGGCATTGTTAATTAGGTTCGTTAACATCAATTCTATTAGCACTTTATCAGCACTTACAATAACTCCTTTTTCGATTTGCACTGTTTTGGTAATTGATTTTAATTCAATCAATTCTTTAAACTCCTGAAGCATTTTTTCAACAGTTTCAGATAGGTCAATAGCTGAAACGTTGGTAAATTCAGCATTTTCAATTTTGGTCAAAATCGATAAAGAGTTGCTCAGGTGACTCAAACGCTTCACGGTAGCCTGAACACTACTTATTTGTTCCAATTGTTCTCCGGTTAGGTTATTCCCATCCATCAATACCTCCAACTTGCTTTGCATAATCGCTAACGGAGTTTGTAGTTCATGAGAAGCATTTTCTGAAAACTCCTTCAATGACTGATAGTCAGATTGCACCTTTTGTGTCATTTCTTCAAGAAACTGATTGAGTCTTTTGAATTCGCTTACTGTAGTTTTAGGAAAGGTCAATTGTGTCCCTGGACGTGTTAAAGAAAAGCTTTTGATCCCCTCAAGCGTCTGATTAAATGGCTTGAGTATATAGTAAGAGGCAAGGAACCCAATCACTAAAACGGCCGCCAGAAGAATAACATACATGGTTATAAGTGATTCCACCAAGCCTTCCCTTATGTCATCAGATTCGATGATGATATCATATAAGCTGATTTTGTAACTAACATCATCAATATTTCTGATGGCGTCCAGTTTTAAGTGCAGTTCTTCCCTTTCTAACTGACTGTGTATGACAATAGTATCTGAAAAACTAGTGGATTCTTCGACACGATCATCCAAACGAATAACGGTAAGCTTAGCCCATTGCAGGGAATCCTGAACCGGTCTTCTTGCTAGTCTAGACTCCATTCGTTCAAGGCGTTCCATGAGAAATCTCTGTTGCTCATAGTTCACTTCACGCATCATCACATTAAAGCTGATGACCCCACCTAATAAGAAGACAAAAAGTGAAACGATTACAAACAATATGGTAATTCGTACGATTAGATTCATGTTTCATCTTTCATTTTATAACCAGCTCCATAAACGGTTTTCAGATAATCTTTGCCCCCAGCATGCATAATCTTTTTTCGTAGGTTTTTGATATGTTGATAGACAAAATCAAAAGAATCCATTGTATCCATGTAATCACCCCAAAGGTGCTCAGCGATGGCTTGCTTGGTAAGAAGTCGATTTTGATTTATGATGAAGTAATGAAGTAGTTCAAACTCCTTTTTCGTCAGTTCTAATGTTTGTTCATGAACTTTGGCCTCATAACTGTCCAGATTAAGCATGATCTCTTTGAAATTGATTGATTGCTTACCTTCTTGCTTTCTTCTTCTAAACACGGCATTTGCTCGCGCATTTAATTCCGCTAAATGAAAAGGTTTTGGCAGGTAATCGTCCGCTCCTGATTCCAGACCGTATAGTTTATCATTCAGAGCATTTTTTGCCGAAATAATGACTACACCCATTTCCGGCCAATTTTCCTTGACCACACCTAGCAAGGATAAACCATCACCATCAGGCAACATCAAATCAAGCAATAAGACATCATACGAAAAAGCATACAACTTTTCAGTTGCTTTTGATACCGAGTCAGCATGTTCACACACATCACCTTCCTTAGAAAAGTAATTTCTTATCCCGGTAGCTAATTCTTCCTGATCTTCTACAAGCAGCAATTTCATGTGTATATAGTTAGGTTTTCAAAAGCACACATGGAATTCGCAATAAGCATTCAACAGGGGTTAGTTTAATTTCACCCTCGAATGTTTATGCTCATTTCATAAAGCAAACATAGCCGTCCTTTTTGAAGCAAATTTGAAATTGCCCTTTACCAGTTAAAGAATGATCAGAATTTCTTAGTAAGAAAACAATCGCAAACGCTTATTAGATCAGAACTTCAGCGTATCAAATTCATTAGATAAATAGTCAGCCAGCATTTTTATATATCTTTAATCAAAGCGAATGAAAAATTAACCAGGGCAATAAAAAACAACCAGCATGTCAATTAAATTCAGAGTACTCATGACATTCATTTTCATCTGCACGTTTGCATGTTCAAAAGATGATGAAACCAGCACTCAATTAGCTGACCTTGGAATATCAGCTTCCAGCAATGCGGATGCGGGAAGCTCTTACACCAATTCCAAAACTGATATTCGAATCAGTTACTTTTCAATTCCTTCAGGAAATAACTCAGGGGACTTGCGAGACGCCATTGCTTACTTGGATGCAAATGGAGATGGAAATACAGATGTTTTTGTTGCAACAGGTGAGTTTCTGTTGCAAGGTGAAGTGAACAGCATTCTTGCAATCAATGATGGACAAAACAATTTCACTTCTTCAACATCAGAATTTAACAACAATATGCCGCCTGCGACACATGCGCGAAAGACAATCAATTGCGATTTTAATGGAGACGCATTGGCTGATCTATTTGTATTTGACCATGGTTTTGATTCAGATCCTTTTCCAGGAAGCAACCCAAAACTTATTATGCAAAATAGCCAGGGATCTTTTAGTTGGAAGAAGCTTACTGATCAAACTGGTTTTCATCATGGAGGCGCAGGCGCAGACATAGACAATGACGGTGATATTGATGTATTTGTTGGTGGCTTTGATCCCTTCTTCTATATCAATGACGGAAATGCCAACTTCGAAAAAGTAGACAACCGATTTGATCGTAGTATGGATAACATTTTTACCGCTGAACTAATTGATGTTGATAAAGATGGGTTTGTGGATTTGCTACTAGGAGCTCATGAATTTGAAGGGGACAACACATCAATTTATTGGGGCAGTACCACTGGCAGCTACTCTGCTGAATTGCGAAGCATTATTCCACCTGTTGATGGTTATGGGGTTATATTGGACTTAGATGCTGAAGACCTCAACGGCGATGGATTTAGAGATGTGGTGGTGAATCGCACAGGCGGTGGAAATGCAAACTTCTACCAAGGAAGTTGGATTCAGATACTCAGGAATAATGGAGATAGAACATTCACCGACGTTACAGCAGGCTTTGTGGATGATCCAGGTTCATCAACTTACCCGTGGTTTCCATGGATTAGGATTCAAGATATAGATGGCGATGGCGATTTGGACATTTTCCCGGATAATACAGATGTAGGATTTAGACTCATGCATACAGGGACACCATACTGGTCACGTTTTATAGATTAAAGCGTATTTCTTTCTTTATTGCCATTTACATAAGCGGTATCAAATCTCCACTCCTAATTTTTTAACTTCATGGTCCAATAAATAAAACAGCTAGGACTATGAAAAAAGCATTGAATTACACATTTCTGATTCTCTTCACTCTGGGATCCTTTGCTCAAGGTGGACTTGGGTATCAGGAGCCTCCTAAGGAAATCAAGGAACTGGTAGACGCACCACTCGCACCCTCTGTTAGAATTGATAATGATGGAGAAAATGTAGTACTACTTTATCGGAATGCCTATAAAACCATTGCTGAGCTCTCGGAAGAGGAACTTAGACTTGGCGGTTTACGAATCAACCCGGTTACCAACATTGGAAGCAGAACCACTTTTTATAATAATATCAAAGTAAAAAAAGCCTTTGATGCAAATGCGAAACAAGTATCCGGGCTTCCTGAAGATCCACGCTTGGCCTATTTCAGCTGGTCACCAGACGAAAAGATGATGGCTTTTACCCATACAACCTCTACCGGGGTTGAGATCTGGGTCTTGGATGTCGAGAAAGGTCAGGCTAAAAAGCTTACTAATGCAGGTGCCAATGCCAACCTAGGCTGGCCCATGGCCTGGTTTGCTGATAGCAAGGGGATGTTAGTCAAGATGCTGCCTGCGGATCGTGAGCCATTAATCAACCCTCAAACAGCTGTTCCAACAGGACCTACTGTAACGGAAAGCACCGGTGCAAAAGCTCAGAATCGCACCTATCAGGATCTGCTGAAGAACCCGGTTGACGAAAAAAACTTTGAGCAATTAGCAAGATCAGAGATTTTTAAAGTATCTCTTGACGGATCATCTGCTAAGTGGATGGAGACAGGGATGTACAGAGGTTTGGATTTCTCTCCAGATGGTAATTACTTAATCATTACCAAGGTAAAAAAGCCTTTCTCTTATTTGGTTCCTTATTACAGATTTGCTTCTGAGACAGCCATTTTTGATAAAAGCGGGAAGCAAGTAAAGATGCTATTAGATAATGGCGTGGATGAAGTTCGACCAAAAGGATTCATGTCTACCACAGATAAACCACGTGGATTTAACTGGAGATCGGACAAACCGGCTACAGTCGTTTGGGCACAAGCATTAGATGAAGGAGATCCAGCTAAAGATGTGGAATATCATGATGAGGCATTTGAACTCTTTGCGCCTTTCTCTGGTGATGCTCGCTCATTGATGAAAATGAAGAATCGTTTTTCAGGCATTACGTGGGGGAACGACAATACAGCTATAGCATATGATTATTGGTTTGACAATCGAAATACTAAAACCTACGTGTTTAATCCATCAGATAATTCCAAAGAAGCAAAAATTATTTTTGATCGAAACTATCAGGATGCTTACAGTGATCCGGGCAATTTTGTGACTACCAAAAACAAACTAAATCAGTATGTGCTGTCCATGGATAATGGGAACGCTTATTTAATGGGTGATGGTTTTACCGACGAAGGACAATTCCCATTTGTTGATCAAATGAATCTGGAGAGTGGAAAAACAACCCGCCTTTATCAATCAAGCTATACTGACAAAGTAGAAGACCTTATTGATGCGATAGATATGAGTAAAGGAGAAATTCTTGTCCGCATAGAGTCTGCAACAGAATATCCGAACTATTACCTGAGAAATATTAAAAAGAAGGTGGCATTGAAGCCCATCACACAATTTGAAAATCCCTTCAAAGCGATGATGGAAGTAGAAAAAGAGGTAATTACCTATAAACGGGATGATGGTGTGGAGCTTACAGGCACCTTGTACCTGCCGCTGGGTTATGATAAGGAAAAGAAGGAGAAGATGCCGATGATCATGTGGGCCTATCCAGTAGAATACAAAGACAAAGCAAGTGCCGGGCAAAACACAACCAACCCGAATGAATTCGTCTATCCATACTACGGTTCACCTGTCTATTGGGTAACACGAGGTTATGTGGTCCTGGATGATGCCGCCTTCCCGATTATTGGAGAGGGAGATGAACAACCAAATGATTCATTCAGAAAACAATTGGTGGCGAATGGCAAAGCAGGGATAGATGCTGTTGATGCGCTTGGATACATTGACAGAAACAGAGTCGCTGTTGGTGGTCACTCCTACGGCGCATTTATGGTGGCCAATTTATTGAGTCATTCAAACCTATTTGCTGCCGGGATAGCTAGAAGCGGTGCTTATAACCGGACGCTCACACCATTCGGATTTCAAAGAGAGGAAAGATCCTATTGGGAAGCTCCTGAAGTCTATTATACTATGTCACCCTTCATGCATGCAGATAAAATGAAGACACCTCTTCTCCTAATCCATGGGGAAGCGGACAACAACTCAGGTACGTACCCGATGCAGAGTGAGCGTTACTTTAATGCACTGAAAGGGCTTGGCGGACCGGCAAGATTAGTGATGTTGCCTAAAGAAAGCCATGGCTATCGAGCGAAGGAAAGTATCCTGCATGTGCTCTGGGAACAAGACCAATGGCTGGAAAAACATGTAAAGAATAGGAATCCAATGGAAACAACCGTTCAGATGGACAAGTGACGTCTGATCACCAACCTAGTAGAAGCCGGACCGAGAGGTTCGGCTTTTTAGTTATTAAGCACCCAACAATCCAGCCACTAAAAATCCAAGATACGTACCCAGTCCACTCCCTAAAGAACCCACCAAAATTGCAGGAAGTATCAAATCATTTCTCTTTACGCTTTTGGCTAATGCTAGCGCTGTACTAGCACCTCCAATATTTGCCTGAGAGGCAATCGCTATAATGGACCAATCTGATTTGAATAACCACCCACAGCCTATTAAAAATAGGCCATGAATAAGAACGATAACGGTCGTGAAGAGTAAAATATCAAATGCATGAGTACCAACATCCATAAGTGCGCCAACCTCGCAATAGGCACCAACCACCACCAGGAATAAATACACGGAAAACATTCCCAGTAATTTTGCTCCTTTTTGCTTTTGAATAGCTTGAAATTGACCTAACACAAGCGCAATAGTTGTAAGGATAAGAATCGAAGGAATCCCCAATCCAACTCCCAAAAACCAATCGGCTAATTCATCTGAGATGATCAAAGTAGCAGCTCCAATTACCAACATTAAAGACAAGCTCATTGGATTAATTGGCTCTTCTTCTCTATCTATCACTTCAGCATGATTTTCATCCCCAATTACCTGTTTCTGTGGTCGGAACTTTTGCATGACTAAAGGGATGCTCAAGGTGATAATCATCCAGATAGCGGTTATTATATTATCTGCAACAACCACTCCTGTGTAGATGGCTCCATCTCTGATCACATCGTAATGCAGCGCCACAGCATTAAAATTCGCACTTCCTCCCGTATAGGTTCCCGTCATCATACCGGCAATGGCGGCATAATTTACACCAAACACCATTTCATAATTTATCAGTTGCAAAGCCACAATCACACCGATCATCGTACCCATTGAACCTAACAAAAAAGCAATCAGCATGGGGAAACCAGCTTTTCGAAGCTGCTTTAAATTAACTCCTAGCAACAAGAAAAAAATACTTGCAGGAGCAACATATTGAAAGATGGCTTCATAAACCGGGCTGGGATTAGATGCTGAAGGAATCAGCCCGCTATTGGCAACTGCTGCTCCTAAAATAATTACTAATAGTGAGCTACTTATATGTTTTAAAAACGTGTGTTTACAAAGCCACTCACTCAGAAATATTAAAAGAAACAGTACCGCAAGAATAAAGAGTGCGTTTTCAGTCATTGCACTAAAATAACGTGCTAATCATTCATCACTTAAGGAGCATACTTCTAACTATTGAAGTTTTACTATTTTAAAGGCATTATTTACGCAATAATGAATCTTGAACTCAAAATAGAACGTGTTGAAATAGAACAGCTAGCGGAGGTGTTTGACTTTTTGGAAGCCGTATTTAGTATTGAACAGGGAATTGAGAAAGATCTGATTCCATTACCATTTGAGGAGCAGCACTGGTGGTGTATAAAAATTGATGAACGCATCGTTGCGACTGTTGCAGCCTGGAAGGATGGTGCCGAATGGCATTGGGGTAGATTGGCTGTGGATAAAAGGAGAAGAGGATTAGGCCTTGGAAGAAAAATTGCAAGTGAATCTCTTTCAGTGCTATTCAATTCAGGAATTGATGAAATTGTTATAGATGCCAGAGATATTACGGTTACTTTGCTACAATCCTTCGGTGGTAAAATCACAGGAAAAACACATTATTTTTCCGGACACCCCATTACTCCTATGCTGATTGAGAAAGAAAAGTTTATCCAATCATCCCAGCATACCAAGTTAAAATAAGGCATAGCTTGACTTATGGCTACATTTGAATCTCCTGATTTATTAGGATTGCCATTATATTAGTGCTTTATTCAAAAAATCACCTACTCATGAAAAACAATATTTTTATTCCAATTATTGCATTTTTACTGATTAATGCTTGTAACCAATCAGAAGATCCCATTCCAGAAATTACCTCGACTGAATACACTGTTAAGCTCAACCTGGGTGGTGATATTACCTTCAATGACTCTCCCTTAAATGGAAGAATAGAATCAAACGAAGAACAAACCTATTACATGGTTCAAATCATGGATCTGGGTGGAGGAGTACATGCTTCTGGTGTTTTTAGCACTATTCCACAAGATCTTGAGGTCACTCTATTTAAAGATAGAGAGTATAGTGTTGAAATTGCCGCCTATCGAAAAGGGAGTAGTTATGGTTTATGGTTAGCCAACGACTCAACATTCTATATGAACTTTGGTAATAGAACAATTACCAATAGACTTACATATGGGACTGCCCTCAATTTTAATGTAAGCCAATCAAGAAGCTTAAGATTATATAATAGCCCTGATAGTACAACTTATACTACAACCTCATCTTCAAGTTCAGGTGCAGCTGAGCTAGATGGCTATTATGGAAAAATAAACTTTGATAGTACGTCATTAGCAAATGACTCAGTGGTATCGATTGGATTAGTGAGACATACAATGGGTTCCCAAACGACCGTTAAGAATCTAACGAGTGGAGTTATAGATATAAGTATTGCTGGTTTATCTAAAAGATTCTCTCCTGGAGAAGATTCTATAGATTCCAAATTATTTATTCCTACTACTATGCCGGATGATTCAAGTTTTTACTCGCGTAATTTCGCGGTATATGTGTGGCATAGAGATACTGTACAAGGTATCGCAGTGAATACAACTCTGTATAGCAATTTAAATGTTCCTTTCAAAAGACTCCACAACAAAATCATTGAAATAACTGCCCCTGTTGACACCACAGGAGGAGCTAACGATAATGCTTTTGGCTTTAATATCTCATTGGATGATTCTCCGTTGATTACTGGTGACAGTATTATAGTCAATTAGGGATTAAGAATAGTACTAAAAAAGAGTGCAGAGACCCTGCACTCTTTTTTTTATTCTTTGATATTCCACGCCCTACATTTGCAACATGCAGGATATAGACATTGAAAACATTGAACTAACCTATTTAGGTCTTGAGGATTATCAAGAGCTTAAGAAGGCGATGATAGAGTCTTACGTGAAAGTGGAAGACAATTATTGGGAGAAACACGAAATTGAAAAACTCATTAATCTATTTCCTGAAGGTCAGGTAGTCCTCAAAGTCAATGGTCAATTGGCAGGATGTGCACTTTCACTTATTGTGAAAAGTCGCCTGGCTCAAAAAAGGCATACCTATCGGCAGATCACAGGAAATTATACCTTCAGCACGCATGATAAGGAAGGTGATGTGCTCTATGGAGTGGACCTTTTCATCAAGCCAGAATTTAGAGGATTGAGACTCGGCAGGCGACTTTATGATTATCGCAAGGAACTTTGCGAACGCATGAACCTAAGAGGAATCGCGTTTGGTGGTCGAATTCCGAATTACCACAAGCATGCCGAAGACCTTACTCCTCGACAATATATTGACAAAGTAAAGCTGAAAGAAATAGACGATCCTGTTTTAAATTTTCAAATCAACAATGACTTTCATGTCTCCAAAATTCTAAAAGGCTATCTGGAGGGCGATCAGGAATCCAAAGAATATGCAGTTCTATTAGAATGGGATAATATCTACTATGAAGAGCCTACTGATCGAGCCAGCAGCATCAAACGAGTGGTTCGCCTCGGGCTCATCCAATGGCAGATGCGGTCCTATAAAGGCCTGGACGATGTGATGCAGCAAGCAGAATATTTCATAGATGCTGTTTCGGATTATCGTTCAGATTTTGCCTTGTTTCCCGAGTTTTTCAATGCGCCATTAATGGCTGAAAATAATCATTTGTCAGAGTCAGATGCCATCAGGGAACTTGCCAAACATACAGATGAAATCGTTGCTCGATTTTCAGGGTTGGCAGTATCCTACAACATCAACATCATAACCGGCAGTATGCCAGAAATCAAAAATGACCGATTATACAATGTGGGCTATCTGTGCAGAAGGGATGGGACAGTTGAACGCTTTGAAAAAATACATGTAACTCCTGATGAATCTAAGATTTGGGGTATGGAAGGCGGAAAAGAGCTTAAAACTTTTGAAACCGATTGTGGTAAAATTGGAGTCCTCATCTGCTACGACGTGGAGTTTCCGGAATTGAGTCGTTTACTTGCCGATGAAGAAATGGATATCCTTTTTGTTCCATTCCTCACGGATACACAAAATGGCTATTCAAGGGTTCGAAACTGTGCCCAGGCACGTGCCATTGAGAATGAGTGTTACGTTGCTATTGCAGGTAGTGTAGGTAACCTACCGAATGTCCACAACATGGATATCCAATTTGCTCAGTCCATGGTTTTCACCCCATGCGATTTTGCGTTCCCAACGAATGGAATCAAAGCTGAGGCTACCCCAAATACGGAAATGATCCTTATTGCTGATGTAGACGTGGATGACCTTCGAGAGCTACATGAGTTTGGTAGTGTGAACAACCTAAAAGACCGACGAAAGGATGTGTATGACCTGAGAAAAAAATAAGGCGAATTTTAGCTGATTGAAGTCAAAGGATTAAATCTCCCATGCCTCATTGAGCTGAGAAATGGCATGATGAGCTGTTAAATCAAACTCGCACGGCACAATAGAAACGTAGTTATTCGCTAATGCCCACTCATCATTATCTTCCCCTTTGTCATGATTGACAAAATTGCCAACCATCCAGAAATAGGATCTCCCATACGGATCTTTACGCTCATCAAATTCTTCTTCCCAGTTGGCATTTGCCTGCCGGCAGACCTTGATTCCTTTTATCGGGCCCTGCTGCTTGGTGGGGAAATTTACATTTAAAGCTACGCCTTTTGGAATACCATTTTTCAGCGCCTCTTCTGTTACTTTTTTGATATACTCATCTATGTGATCCATATTAGCTTCAGGATCATAATCACAAAGTGAGAAGCCAATGGCTGGAAGCCCTTCAATGGCTCCTTCAATCGCAGCGCTCATCGTACCGGAATACAACACGCTGATGGAACTATTGCTGCCGTGATTAACCCCTGATACGATCAAGTCAATTTGACGATTTTTAAATGCATAGTGCTTGGCAAGCTTGACACAATCTGCCGGAGTACCTGAACATTCGTATGCTTCAATTCCTTCGAAGATGTCACTCTTTTTCAACCTAAGCGTATCTCCTACCGTTATCGCATGTCCCATCCCGGATTGAGGACTGTCAGGGGCCACTACTACTACCTCCCCTAGTTCCTTTACTACATTCACTAGCTTTCTAATGCCACGAGAGGTGATTCCATCATCGTTGCTTACCAAAATAAGGGGTTTTGCCATAGTTAGATTGAATTATAAAACGCTGTGATACGCACAAGATCTGCCATGCTATCGGTATCCAGTTTATTTTCTTTGATGAATTTCTTTACGTCAGATTGCTTTTTGGACATGTAGGCAAGTAGCTCCTTTTTCTTCCCATTGAAATAGGTGATCTTGCCTTTATCATCCATAAAAAAAAAGGTGTACTTGATCACAATTTGAGTGCCTGTTCCTCCACCCCAGTAAGCTGAAGAATTATTTACTGTTTGGCTTATCAGATGCTCCCTCGCCATTAAGGATACTTTACCCTCATACACCAGTTCGAAAAAAACCGGCGTTTTGTAGTTAATATTTACCGTGTAAGGTATCGAGTAGAACTGTCGGTAATTATTCAATATTTCATCAAATATTTCAAAGTAAAATACCTTTCTACTTGAGAATGATTTGGTCTTATTGTTTTTGACAACAAGTAAAATATTTGCCTCTAAATCATATTTAAGAGCTCCTTTAATGGTGTCCCTATCGGTAGTAACCATAAAGCCATCATGAAAGATTTGAGAGGAAAAACGCTGAGCAGAAATACTCAGCGAAATCATCAAACATGTGAAAAAAATGAACTGTTTCATTTTAAAATCTCGTGTCCCAGTTTATCTCTTTTTGTTTCAAGGTATTTTTGATTGTGTTCGTTGGGGGCTATTTCTATTCCAATATTCTCTACAATTTCCAGACCATAACCCATTAGTCCCACACGTTTTTTTGGATTGTTCGTAATTAACCTCAATTTGGTTACACCAAGTTTTCTTAAAATTTGTGCACCCACTCCATAATCCCGCTGATCAGACTGAAAGCCTAATTCCAGATTCGCTTCAACCGTATCTTTTCCTTCCTCCTGGAGTTTGTAAGCCTTTAATTTATTCATCAGACCAATACCTCTTCCCTCCTGATTCATGTAAAGAACAACACCTTTACCTTCATTTTCCACCATTTGCATGGCGCCATGTAATTGGCCACCACAATCGCACCTGCATGAGCCAAAAATATCACCGGTCACACACGAGCTATGAACACGAACCATGACCGGCTCATTACTTTCCCATGTCCCCTTTACTAATGCCAAGTGCTCCTCACCTGTATTTTTCTGCTTAAATGCTTTTAATTGAAAATCGCCCCAGCTGGTAGGCATGTTCACCTGTATCTCCTCCTCAACCATGGATTCCTTTTTCATGCGATATTCGATGAGATCAGCGATGGACACCAGTTTTAAATTAAACTTATCTGCGATTTTTCGGCAATCTGGCAGCCTGGCCATAGTACCATCGTCCTTCAGAATCTCTACCAGCACACCTCCTGGAGTTAAACCGGCTAATCTTGAGAAGTCTACTGCAGCCTCTGTATGTCCTGCTCTTCTCAGTACTCCTCCCTGCTTGGCTTTTAATGGAAAAATATGCCCCGGTCTACCCAAATCTTCCGGTTTAGTCTCGGAATTAACAAGGGCCTGAATCGTTTTTGCTCTATCGGAAGTTGAAATACCGGTTGTTGTACCGTGCCCTATAAGATCCACTGAAACTGTGAATGGTGTCTCATAAGTGGCCGTGTTTTTACCCACCATCAAATCTAAATTGAGCTCCTGGCACCTATCCTCTAATAATGAAGCACAGATCAAACCTCTGCCTTCTTTTGACATAAAGTTGATAATGTCCGGAGTTACTTTCTCAGCGGCACAAATGAAGTCACCTTCATTTTCTCTATCCTCATCATCTACCACAATGATCACTTCCCCATTTTTAATGGCCTCAACAGCTTCTTCTATTTTATCTAACATTATCCTACTAATACGTTTCCTAATATTTTAGCAATCTCTACCGACACCTTCTTCAACTCATTTACATCATCCAAAAGTTCATCTACCTCAGATTCATTGGTCGCATGCTTCAACTTAGCTGTTTCTTCCTGAATCAATTGCTGAACAATTCGGAATTTTAATCTTAATACATTGGTATAAGTGACATCTCTCAAAAACTCTGTTTCTCGGGGCACGTGAATTTGATATTTTTCGCTCCAGTTTTCACTTAACTCATATTTATCCGCACTTAAATCAATGACCGTTTTTCTGATGTCTTCATCATCATGATTAAGCAAGTATTCTCCATCTATCACTTCTCCCTCATTCAGTCGCTCTCTGAAAATATCAACGATCTTTCGATAGGTCTCATTGGTAAACTGAATTTCATCCGCTTCGTTCAAAAAATATTCAATCAGGTTCTGGTCTTGAACTTCACGTGTTTGAATCTTATTCTTACCATAGTTCACCAGCACACGAATGCTTTCTTTTTCCTGAAACTCAATGATCTTGCCAATATCAAGTTGATCCACAAGTTCATCCTGCTCCATTGGAAATGGAGGCATATCCTCATAAGAAGGTGCAGCTGGCTCATCTCTTTTCTGATTTTTCCTGTTTTCTATCAGGATCTTGTTCTGCTCAGCTACTAAGACTGATTCTGCAATCCCTAGTAGATCACTACACTCTTTAATATATACTGTCCGCTTTACCGGATCACTGATTTTGGTAATACTGGATACTATGTCCTTAATTACACCAGCTTTCTTCACCGGATCATTACCGGTATCATCCAAGAGCACTTTGGTTTTAAACCGAATAATATCCTGAGCTTCCTCTGCCACATAATCTCTAAATCCATTGGCACCTAGCTGCTTTGCATAACTATCCGGATCCTCCCCTTCCGGCAAGGCTACAGCCTTTACATTCAGATCGCCCTCCAGCAGCAAATCTATTCCTCGCATCGAAGCTTTTATCCCCGCCTGATCTCCGTCAAAAATGACCGTTACATTCTCCGAATATCGTCTAATCAGCTTGACCTGGCTTTCGGTAAGTGCCGTTCCTGAAGAGGCTACCACATTCTCTATGCCTGCCTGATGCATGGAAATCACATCCGTATATCCTTCTACCAGGTAGCAGTTGTCTTCTTTTCGGATGGAATTCTTACCCTGAAACATACCATAAAGCACCTTGCTCTTATGATACAATTCTGTTTCAGGACTATTGATGTATTTGGCAGATTTATCTGTGCTGGAAAGTTTCCTCCCGCCAAAAGCAATGGTTTTTCCGGAGACGTTGTGGATTGGAAACATGACCCTGCTTCGAAAGCGATCATAATTTTTCCCATCCTTATCAATCACTAAACCAGCTTCCGCTAGTAATTCTTTATTGTACCCCTTCTGAGTAGCCTCATTAAGCAGTCCATCCCATAATTCTTTGGAATATCCCAACTCGAACTTTTTAATGGTCTCGTCTGTGAATCCACGCTCTTTGAAATAGGTCAATCCAATGGCCTTACCTTCATCAGAGGTATGCAGCACTCGTTGGAAATACTCATTTGCAAAATTTAGAACGATAAAAAGGCTTTCGCGCTTGTTCTGTGCCTCTTGAGCTTCATCCGACTGCTCCTCCTCTATAATTTCTATTCCATACTTCCCAGCCAGGTACTTTAGTGCCTCCACGTAGCTAAGACCATCTACTTCCATTACAAAAGTGATAGCATCACCCCCTTTTCCAGAACTGAAATCTTTAAATATACCCTTGGAAGGTACGACGTAGAACGAAGGCGTTTTCTCGTTGGTAAATGGGCTGAGTGCTTTATAGCTGGAGCCAGATCTTTTCAGCGTTACAAAATCTCCCACCACCTCGACAATGTCGATTCGGTTCTTTATTTCTTCGATGGTGGAGGGATGAATCATATGTGAATTTCGGAATGCAAAATTACCTCTTAATAAGGATACTAAATCATGAAGAAATCAGTATACTTTTGAATAAAAAAATATAATGCCTAAACAAGCCGCAAACCCAGCCAACATCCTCTTCGTTTCTATTTCCGGATTGATTAGTGATATCGCCTGGATGTGTAGTAAGGAAGGGCATATTGTTAAATATTTTATTGAAGAAGAGAGTGAAAAAGAAATCGGTGATGGGTTTGTGACTAAAGTAGATGACTGGGAGGCTGAGGTGAACTGGGCAGACCTGATCGTCTTTGATGATGTTTTGGGACAAGGAGAGAAAGCGAAAAAACTGAGAGATCAGGGAAAATACGTTGTTGGTGGAACTCCATACACAGATAAACTTGAAGATGACCGATCTTTTGGTCAGGCCGAACTCAAAAAACATAAAGTCAACATCCTTAATTACCATGAATTTGACTCATTTGATGCAGGAATCACCCACATCAAGGCCCATCCCGGAAAATATGTATTGAAGCCTAGTGGAGAAGCCCAAAATATTAAACGTCTGCTTTTTGTTGGGATGGAAGATGATGGAAGTGATGTGTTACGAATACTAAGTGCATATAAAAATGCCTGGAGCGATGAAGTAAAGGTTTATCAACTGCAAAAAAAGGTAGACACGGGCGTTGAAATAGGTGTTGGTGCTTTTTTTAATGGGAAAGAATTCATCTACCCGATCAATATCAACTTTGAACATAAAAAACTTTTCCCGGGCGAATTAGGCGTAGCTACCGGTGAGATGGGAACCAGTATGTTCTGGAGCGGACCTAATAAAATATTCAATTCCACGCTAAAAAAGATGGAACCTAAACTAGCCGAAGAAGGCTATGTTGGATATATAGACATTAATTGCATTGTCAACAGCAATGGTATTTATCCTTTAGAGTTCACCTCCAGATTTGGCTATCCTACTATCTCTATTCAGGCAGATGGAATGCTTAATGGAATCGGTGAATTCTTGCATCAGTTGGCAAAAGGTGAAAAGATTAATTTAAAAACCAAAAATGGCTTTCAGGTTGGTGCTCGCGTAGTGGTGCCGCCTTTTCCATACAAAGATCCAAAAACTTTCGAAGCATTTTCTAAAGACGCGGCAATCGTATTCAAAAAACCAACAGCTGAAGGAATTCACATTGAAGACGTAAAAATGGTAAACGGAGAGTGGTTAATAACTGGGGGAAGTGGTGTAGCCCTAATTGTGACCGGAATGGGCTTAACCATGAAGCAGGCTCAGCAACAACTCTATACGCGCATTAAAAATATTATGATTCCTAACATGTATTATCGAACTGATATTGGAAATCGTTGGTTTGAAGATAGTGACAAATTACATGCCTGGGGATACCTCAGAGATAATTAATATGCAGGATAAATCTTAACTTGCGGCGCGAATGGAACTGACGAAAGAAAATCTACTAAAAGCATTGAGTGAGGTCATTGATCCGGATCTAAAAAAGGATCTTGTATCACTCGGCATGATCCAGAATATTCATATAGACGGAAATAAAGCCGCATTTGATGTAGTACTAACTACTCCGGCCTGTCCGCTAAAGGAAGTGATAAAAAAGGATTGTGAAGAAAAGATCAAAAAACACCTTGGTGATGTGAAACTCATCATCAACATGACTTCAAATGTGACAACAAAAAGGGCTGACGGACCGGTACTTCCCGGTGTTAAGAATATTATAGCTATCTCTTCCGGTAAAGGTGGAGTAGGTAAATCTACAGTAGCTGCAAATCTGGCTGTCGCACTAGCCAGAACTGGAGCTGATGTTGGCTTGATCGATGCAGACATCTATGGTCCTTCAATCCCCACGATGTTCAATTGTGAATTTGAGCAACCCGGAATCGTTCAAGAAGACGGGAAAAACAAGATTGTACCTATCCAGCAATATGGAGTGAAGCTGATTTCTATCGGCTTTCTGACCAATAGCGAAGATGCCGTGGTATGGAGGGGTCCAATGGCCAGTTCCGCTCTTCGTCAGTTTATTTCCGATGCAAAATGGGGAGAACTGGACTACCTACTGATCGACCTACCTCCGGGCACAAGTGATATTCATCTTACACTGGTACAGGCTGTCCCGGTAACTGGCGCGTTGGTAGTCACCACTCCGCAAAAGGTTGCTTTAGCAGATGCACAAAAAGGAATTTCCATGTTCAAACAACCGCAAATCAATGTTCCAATCTTAGGTTTAGTGGAAAACATGGCGTGGTTTACTCCCGAGGAACTACCCGACAATAAATACTTTATCTTTGGAGAAGGCGGAGGAAAAAAGTTAGCTAAGAAAAATGAGGTTGAATTGCTGGGACAAATTCCAATTGTTCAATCCATACGGGAAAGTGGTGATAATGGATATCCTGCCGCGATGAAAGATGGAGACATCTCTGATGCATTTAAGAATTTAGCTGAACAGGTCGCCCAGCAAGTGGCGATAAGAAATGCTTCAGCTCCTGAGACTAAAAAAGTAGAAGTGACCGTTTAGGATATGTCAGAATTAGTTAAAAAAGTAGAAAAAGCACTTGACACCATCAGGCCCTATTTGGAAGCCGACGGTGGTGACGTTAAAGTGCTTGAAATTGATAAGGAAATGAACGTGGTACTCGAATTGATGGGGAACTGTGGTTCATGCCCAATGTCTACTATGACGCTAAAAGCTGGCGTTGAAGAAGCAATTAAAAGAGAAGTACCAGAAATTAAAAGTGTGCATGCCGTTAACGTTACTTCCCCGGACGATCCTAACGCTAAGTTGCCATTTGCAAATTGAGACACCCATGCGAGGTGTACTGTATCTTCTGATCGCATTAAGTGCGCTGAATATTTCAGCGCAGGAAAAGTGTGGGACTGATACTCCTACTACCGGTGAGTTTGAGAATTGGATCCAACTTAAAATCACCGAACGAATCAGCCGTCCAAACCAGCCATTTGCACCCGTCTATCAAATACCAGTTGTCGTTCATGTCTTTCATAAAGGTGAAGAAATTGGTACCGGCGTTAATCTTTCGAAGGAGCGTATTCAAGAACAAATTGATTCGTTGACAGCTGATTTTAGGAGGATGAATGCCGACGCAGTGAATACACCTTCCGAGTTCCTCCCAGTAGCTGCTGATGTTGAAATTGAATTTGTGCTGGCCAAGCAAGATCCTGAAGGAAATCCGACAAATGGTATAGTGAGATTACAGGGCTCCAGAGATACCTACCGAGCCAACTCGCACAGACCGCTTCTTAGATCTGAAAGCTATTGGCCGGCAGAGCGCTACCTGAACATTTTTGTATTGGACCTTGAGGTTTTCCTCGGATACGCTTCGTTTCCACTTACCTCAATTGAAGGGATAACAAATGATTCGGAAGATTATATTTTTGACGGGGTACTCATTGATTATCAATACATAGGTGTTAACCCCGCAGCTCCTGCTTTTGAAAGCTATGGGCGTACCTTGACACATGAGGTCGGTCACTATCTGGGATTACGTCATATCTGGGGTGATGGTGGATGCACAGTAGATGATTTTGTAAATGATACGCCGTTGGCTGATACAGATAATGGCGACTATACTTCACCATGTACATTTCCTAATCCCAGCGATCCTGAAGTCTGTGTGAGCGATGAGCCTGAAATGTTCCAAAACTTCATGGATTATACAGATGACATATGCATGAATCTGTTTACTGAAGGACAGAAAACACGGATGAGGACCGTAATGGACAATGCACAAAATAGAACAACCCTCATCAATTCTGCAGGTTTAATTGAGCCCAGTAGAGTTGTTAACGACTTAGCTGCGACTCGTATTCAAAATCCGGAGTATGCTATATGTACAACCAATATTAGACCCGAATTGACTGTTACTAATTACGGCACGAACAGTGTTAGTTCATATAAAGTGCAACTGCGTATAAATGGAAATCCGATAGGCGCTCCTTTAAATGTAAACACTACATTGGATTCGCTTGATTCTGAGACAATTGCTTTCAATACTCAATCTGTTCCATCCACTCCCTACACCATTTCATTCGAAATAACTGAGGTAAATGAAACTGCAGATGGTAATTCCTTTAATAACATCATTTCGAGAATCGTATCTAATAATACTGCTCAGCGACTGCCTTTCAATGAAGATTTTGAAAGTGTGCTAAAAGTCCTTGGAGAAAGCGGAAGCAATCACCCATGGGAAGCAGCAAACGCACCTAAGAATAGTCCTTCTAATCAGGCATTTATTTTCAAAGCATACAACAATTCAGAGTGGTTTGGAGAAACTACTATTTTTAAAACTCCTGTTTTAGACTTGACTGGCATACAATCCGGAGAAATGCTGTTCAGCTTTGCACATGCAAACGTTCCTTCAGGCTTTTACGACGGTTTAATGGTGAAAGCGAGCGTTGATTGTGGAGAAACTTTCCCGGATATCCTTTTTTCAAGTTTTGGTCCTAACCTATCTACGGCAGTAGCAACAAATGAATCCTTTGTCCCTGCCAACCAGCTGGAATGGATTGACACGCTGCTAAGCATTACGGATTACAAAGAAATTGATGGTGTTCAATTTGCATTCGTTGGCATAAATGGAAGCGGTAATAACATCTACATAGATGACATATCAATTATAGAAACAAACCTATTTGAAAACGATATAAACCCAAGAAGCCTAAACGGTCCGCTCATCACGTGTTCTGAATCATCGCGCTTAGAGTTACGAATAAGAAATGTTGGCTCACAAAGCATTAACTCTTTTGAAGTTAAATATTATGTCAATGGAGATACTACATTGATTAATTTCAATGGTCTTAATATTTCATCTAAGGATTTTGCGAGCTTTTTCATCAATACGGACAACTTGTTGGAGGGCGCAAACAATATTGGCGCTGAAATCACGCTTGTCAATGGAGTCGAAGACGAATCTGAGATCAACAATTCACTTGAAGCCACCTTATTCAGAGACGCAAAATCAGATGAATATCCGCTTGTTGTTGATTTTGAACAGCCAGATACCTGGGATGTCGCTTCTGGAGGAAACGACACGCTTTGGGTACGTAGTATGGTTGATGGAAACGGAGTGCTCAGAGCAAATGGATTTAATGCTCCGGAATTAGGAATTAAGAGCTGGTTCATCAGTCCGAAGTTAAGCACTGGTAAACTGGATAGCGCCAAGCTATATTTCAGAGCTTCACATGCTACTCGTGATGGATTCAGCGATAGACTTCAGGTACTACTTTCCACTGATTGTGGTGAAAATTACAGCACTACGTTATTGGATGCTTTTTCAGATTCTCTGGCAGTAACCAACTCAGCTACACGCTGGTCACCTACCAGCGATAATGATTGGAAAACGTATGAATTAAATCTATCACATTCATTCTTCTTTGACGATAATATTCGGATCGCATTTGTATTTACACCCGGTGGAGGCAATGACCTTTTCATTGATGACATCAACATTCGTGAAGGTGACCTTCCCAATTACGAAGATGTTGCACGCGTATATCCTAATCCGGCCATTAACTCTTTCAATGTTGGATTTAACCTCCCTCAAAAAGAGTCAATAACGATCAGGCTACTAGACATCAGTGGAAGAATTGTGTTTGAAGAAAATATCGGGAATGCCCTCAATCAAGTTATCGAATATAAGGCCCCATCTCAGTCAGGCTTATACTTCATAAATGTGATTGGAAGAGAATTCAATAGCACTCAGAAACTGTTTATTAGCCGCTAATTGATTAGGTTTATCCCCGGATTTTAAAAATAAATATGTCATTTAGAAAACCGACCAGCTTCTTAGATTTTCTTACGCATTTAGGTGTGCTAATCGGGAGCAGCGTATTGATTATAGTTATCGTTTTTTATGTGTGGTTACCGCTATCTACTAATCATGGTGAGACGATCACCGTTCCTGACATTCAGGGAATGACAGTTTCCGAATTGGAAGATTTTCTTGGGAAACGGGATTTAAGGTTTGAGGCAACTGCTGATTCAAGCTATTCACCAGATCATCCACCTCTGGCGGTACTTAGACAAGTACCAGCACCTAATACGAAAGTGAAAGAAAATCGAAAAATCTACGTTACTCTTAATTCAGAGAGTCCGCCAAAAGTACGAATGCCCAAAGTGGAGGACCTGTCAATTAAAAGTGCATTGATGACATTGAAGTCTTATGATTTAATATTTGGTGAAATCAAATACGTTCCAGATGATTTTTTCGTGGTTTTAGAAGCTCGTATGAATGGAAGAGAAGTCTTAGAAGGTGAACGAATCGAAAAAGGGTCTGTTATTGATCTGGTAGCTGGAAATGGCTATGGAAATACCATCTTCCAATCACCAAACCTGATAGGACTTGATCAGGAAGAGGCAGAGTTCGCCATTCTTGGGTCCGGATTAAGAGTCGGGAAAATTAGAGATACTGACAAATCCATGGCAGGCTTTGCAGCTGTTGATTCAATAGGTAATGATATTTTAGAATACCGAAGTATTTTACCCGGTACTGTTCAACAACAATACCCGCGACCTGAGAAAAGAGTGAGAATAAATGATCCTATTGATATTTGGATTTACAAACCGGATTCAGTCAGTAACACCGCAACCATACTTGACAATCAATGAGGATTGCATCCTTTTTCATATTGTCTATTTGTGCGGTAATAAGCTATGGCCAACTCACCATTAAGCCGATTATAAAACCCGAAAAAAATCAGCGAGGGCGTGTTTCAACTACCCAAACTATAAATCGTGCAACTCTCCCATTTTGGGATGATTTTTCCATTACACAAGACTCACCTGATAGCATCAGGGTCTGGGGAAATGACACCACCACACAATGGAATTATGATTTAAGTAAAGATGTGTTCGTTAATGCTACCCTCAGTATAAATCCTCCTTCATACGGTGTAGCCACTTTTGACGGGCTGGATGTAAATGGTGCTTTTCACGGAGGAGATAAAGGCCTTGGAGATCAGCTTGTTTCCGATACCATTGACCTCCAGGGTAAAGTGAATGTAATTTTATCTTTTTACTGGCAGGCAGCTGGGAATGTTGAAATTCCTGATGAAGGAGACTCACTGGTTCTACAGTTTTATACTCCTAATGATACCCTTACTCCCTGGAAGACGGTTTGGAATGTAGATGGGGATGAACTTGCACCCGATCAAGACACTATTTTCACGCAGGAAGTAATACAAGTTTCTTCACAATTTCTTACTCAAAAATTTCAATTCCGGTTTCAATCCTATGGGGACCTGGATGGTCCGTTTGACGCGTGGCACATCGATTGGATTTACCTGAATGACAACAGAGAAAATGATGATTTCTTTTATGAAGATGTCAGCATCAATTCAGACGCATCTCTTCTTTTTTCGCCATATCGATCAATTCCAATAAATCAGTATCAACAGCAAGACATAGATCCTTTGTTTACTGCGACCTCTATGAACTTAAACCCCGAACCGGATCGTGTGGGGCCATCCACATTTTATAATTTGAAAATCACAGAAAAAAGAATGGATCAGGAAGTAGCCATAGATTCGGCGTTCAACCCTGACTTAAGGACATTTTTCAATCCAGACCCTTTCAAAATTACCCTTGTAAACTTTTTGAATTTTGGAGCACAGAATCTTGTCAGTCTACTAGGATCCGATTCTGTAATCATTGAAACTGAAATCAGCATGGATACGACTGATTTTCGTTTTCTTGATGGCACCCAAATAAACCTACGTGTCAACGATACAGTTAGAACCCAGAACTTATTATCTAACTATTATGCGTATGACGATGGAACAGCAGAATATGCCGTCGGTACCAATATCAACGGCGGACAAGTAGCAGTTGAGTTTTGGCTTGAACAGTCAGACACCCTTACTCATGTAGATATTCACTTTCCTAACATTGATCCTCCAAGTGCCAACAGCGCCCTTCAACTTCAGATTTTTAAAAATCTGGATGCAGAACCGATTCGCTCACAGAGCATCAATGTGATCAATGGCTCAAAAATCAATCAATTTGCTAGGTATAAACTTGCCAGTCCGCTAATTCTCTCCGATACTTTCTACATCGGATATCAGCAAAGTAAAAACGAATACATAGGTGTTGGATTCGATCGCAGTAACCCTGCTGCATCCGAATATATTTATGAAAACAAAACAGGTCAGTGGGAGCAAAACACGCGGTTAATAGGCGCATTAATGATACGCCCGGTTTTTGAAAGAATTGATTCGTTGGTTTTAGGTAATGAGAAAAAGCTTGTTGCAAAAGTTTATCCCAACCCTACCAATGGTGTTTTACATATTGAAGGAACCTATCATTCAATTAGCCTAAGAGATTTTTCTGGCCGAACAATTCTTCATCAAACAAAAGTATCAAGTCATGATTTATCAAGTTTGAAGTCAGGACTATATTTGCTGACCATACACCGAAAAGAAGGTGATCAAACACTAAAAATCATCAAGCAATGAACGAAGATATAACCTGCCAAGAAGTAAAATCACGTGTGGATAGCGGCGAAAAATTCAATTTTATAGACGTACGCGAAGAATGGGAATATGAGGAAGCCAATATTGGTGCAAAACTTATCCCACTTGGTGAACTCCCAAATCACCTTTCGGATATCGAACACATGAAAGATGAAGAAATCATCGTGCATTGCAAGTCCGGGGCACGTTCGGGCAGAGCGAAGAAGTACCTTAATTCTCAAGGGTTTTCAAACGTCCGAAATATGGAAGGCGGTATAATCGCTTATATGGAGCTTTAAAAGCCATCTACTATCAGCGGCTGTGGACTGAAACTCAGAATAAAAATGATGAGTGCTACCCAGCCCAGTACTATTCTGCCTGTAGTCAGCGGTCTGTTATCGATAACCGGTGGATGATCCACACCAATAAACCTTCCGATAAGCAGTGAGAATAGCAGCCAACCGGTGTAGCCTTCTACTTTAAAAACCGAAGCAATGAAAAACTGCAACGTAAACATGATTGTGGCATAGAGCAATCGGTCTCTTTTTTCCTTAAAGACGCTGTACGCGCACGAATAAACAACAAATAAGTAAATACCAATGCTGAGTAGAAAGCTACCCAAAGATTCTATTGAGGTATTCGTTAAATCTGCTGTTGTCACCCAACCCATACCGGCATAAAACAGGAAAATAGTAAATAATACCCTCGATATTAAAGCGTGTCTTTTCGCACCAAATAGACCAAAAAGTACATGCCCACCATCCAGCTGACCAATTGGCAACAGGTTAAGAGCGGTAAAGAAAAAGGCCAAATAGGCTGCCAGTAAAATCGGATAATGCATCAGTTCCCGTGAACTCGGTACATACCTGTCATCAGGAGCTAAATATGTGCGCCCAAGATACATGAGTATGTTGTCTCCAAAACTTATCGATCCGGGGATGGAGGTGTCAATTGTATCTCTTAAGGTCTCATAAGTAAGTCGATCCGGATTCAGGTCTTTCTTTAGGATGAGCGTATCCAATCCTTGCATCTTCGATTCAAAATCTTCGCCGAAAACTTCATACTCGGGATGTACTTCATAGATGTACTCAGTTGGAGGCAGTGTTTGGAAACCATAAATCAGGCAAGCCACCGCTACTACAAATCCAGCGATTGGCCCGGAAACGCCTACATCAAAATATTTGATTCTACTTGCAATGTTTTCCTTGATCCGAATAAAAGCCCCCATTGTGCCAATAGTAGGAATACCCAGAAAACCGAACCACATGGGTATGTAGTAAGGCAGTGTAACACTTATCTTATGATACTTGGCTGTGAAATAATGCCCAAACTCATGGACGGTGAGGATCAGTAAAAAGGGAATGGAAAACTGAAAGCCAAAAAGAAAATCATCCCAGGTCATCCCCAGAACTAAAAATTTCCCAATGGTCCATTCTGCACCTGCAAAAGTCGTGGTGACTAAGGTGAGAATAAATAAGCCCAGTTGTATGAGTTTAGTTTTTTGTTGCTTATCCAAGCCCGAATATTTGATTTAATTGCTTGTCCGGATCGAGTACCTGCACTGCTTTCATTCCTGCAATTTGAGCTGCTTCTACATTGTCCAGACGATCATCCAGAAACAACATCCTTGATGGATAATTGTCTATCTCGTCTATAACATATTCATAGCAGTTGAGGTTCGGTTTTCTAAGTCCTATTTCATGTGAATAAAATACTTCATCAACAAAGTCGCGTAGACTCGCTTTGCCAGTCTCTTCCATAATCATTTCTTCATAAGCAATTTCATGGATGATATTGGTATTAGAAAGAATGTAGGTTCTGTACTTCTCACCAATTTTTAAGACCTTATCCATTCGTTCCTTCGTAATGGACTTCAGCATGCTATTCCAAATGCTTTCAAATTGACGTTCGCCCATATTTGTTCCAAGTAGCTTGTTAATTTCAGCTCTGAATTCAGCAGGGTCAATCATTCCGCGCTCAAATTGCTGAAGAACGGGAGCTGTAACTACCATTTCTTCTATTTCGTCTGTGTTCTTTTTGGCTACCTCTGAGAATCTTCGAATGACCCTTGGGTAGTCTAAATCAATGAGTACATTTCCAAAATCAAAAATAATGGCGTCTACGCCTTGTAGTAGGTCTGACATTCGTTGGCAATTATGTCGCAAATATGTAATATTGCGCTCCCTTTTGAAAGGAACAATCACTTTAATGTGAGGGCCTATAACTCAGTTGGTTAGAGTAACTGACTCATAATCAGTAAGTCCCAGGTTCGAGCCCTGGTGGGCCCACATAAAGCACAGCGAAAGTTGTGCTTTTTTTGTTTGCTGGCATTTCAATTTCTCCTAATAAAAAAGCCCCATCCAATTGGGATGAGGCTTTTAAAAAGTAATGTGTAAGCTATTTCTTGAAAATTCTTCTCGTTACTAATTCTTCTCCCAAATCAATTGACAATAGATAAAGTCCATTTTCCAGATTGTTCAAATCCAAACGTACTTCATTCACTCCCTCCTCCATATCTTCATGTTTGATCATCAGGACCCTTCCATTCATATCCATTAGACGGATAACTCCTTTAATACCTTCGTCTCCATTGATACTAACGATCAATTCATCCACTACTGGATTCGGGTAGATTTTCAGGCCATGCACTACTTGAATTTCATCTGGCATTTGAACTTCATTTAGTTTAGTAACTGTCAAACTTCCTCCAGCCGATCGAGCTCCACCTGTATTTATTCCGAACACATTAATTTCATCCAGATAAATATCATCTCGATTTCCTGATGCATCACATCTGAACCTTACTTTCATATTAGAAGCAAAATCCACATTGCTACGATCCAATAGAACAGATGCAGCATAGAATGTATTATTATTAAAATCTGTTCCCCTAGCGAATGCGGCTACTGTCACATATGAAGAGCCGTTATAAATCTGCAGCCAGAAATCTTCTCCATTTTCCATAGATACTGGTAGGAAGTTGAAGTCGACTCGCAGTTGATCATAGCTTGTTATATCTACACTGTTGGTATAGGTGATAACAGATGAATTCGTATTGTCTTGAATTCCAGCAGAAGCAGATCCTGCATAAGCCTTTGAGGCATCCGTTGAACGGTAGGCATCCTTGCCTCCATCTGAAAAATTATCCCAGCCTGATTCAAAACCATCATACGAAATCAATGTCTCACCAGTTGTGCCAGCTTCACCTGTTACTGAAATTGGGGTCGAACCAGAAACCGCATTGTCATTATCTGTAGCAGAAGCTGAAAGACTAAAAGTTCCTACTCCTATTGTCCAATTCAATGAATAAGGAGCTGAGATATCTGAACCTACTGAAACTCCGTCCACGAAAAATTCAACCATGGAAATGGTGCCATCAGTGTCGGAAGCATTAGCCGTAATTGTAATGACCTCCCCCTCTGTAAAGATGGATCCATTTGAAGGAGCTGAAATCGTAACTGAAGGTGCCACATTTGGCACTTCCTCTCCGTATCGCATGCCAAGTCCCGCTGAATTATCCTGAGCGAAAATGGTCCATTCAGAGGTGGTATATAGATCGTTTGGAGTATTGATTACGTCGTTCCTGCGTAATGTGACGTCTTGCGCATAAGTTGATGCACTGTTAAATGTTCCAAGGATATCAATGAGCACATCTTGATAAAACAATCCTACGGCATCATTTCCATTGAAAGTAAGCTCTGAGTTACCTCCTGTGAAATCAGCTTTGGATAAAATGTCCGCATTCGCTGAAGAATTTGCCAATACGTACACTTCTCCATCATTCAGAGACCCAACTAACGCAATACCACCGGACCAGCTACCCGCGCCATTGGTTTGCTTTTTGACCACATATCCTGTCATATCTAAAGCCGCTCCAGAAGTATTTGCCACCTCCAGGGCTTTATTATTCGAACTACCCTCCATGTATTCAGAGAAATAAAGTACTCCTTGAGGTGCTGGAGCTTCACCAGTTATGGAGATAGCAACCGAGGTGGTACTTGCTCCATCATTGTCCGTTGCGACCGCAGTTAGACTCATCACCCCTTCCACAGCAGTGAATGAAGCTTCATAAGGAGAAGTGGTATCCGTCCCAATCGATGAACCATTAACAAAGAACTCAACAGAAGCAATTGTCCCATCTGAGTCGCTTGCAGATGCAGTAACCGAAACCGTATTTCCGCTTGTAACGATTACGCCATTCGAAGGAGATGTAATATCCACCACCGGTACTTGGTTAGTAGGTGCCACATTCATTGTATGAGCACCTAAATGACTAAAATCATCAGAAGCATAATTTGTCCATTCAGAAGTTGTGAACGTTGCGTTTGGTGAATTTATATCAGCATTTCTGACCATGGTCACATTCTGACCAAAGGTTGCAGTGCTATTAAACACGCCGATTGCATCAATTAAAACACCTGTTTTGTATAGTGATATTGCATCGTTTCCGTTGAAATTGAGTTCTGTGCTAGATCCTGTGAAATCCGCTTGATTTAATACAGTAGCGCTTGCTGATGAATGCGCAAGCACATAAACATCTCCATTTGCAAGTGTCCCGGATAGCGTAATTCCGCCTGACCAGCTTCCTGCCCCATTGGTCTGTTTTTTTACAACGTAATTGGAAAGATCTACACTTGCTCCGGTAAAGTTGGCGATTTCTATTGCCTTATTGTATGATGACCCTTCGACATATTCAGAAAATAGGAGGTCCGTTGCATTACCACCTCCGGTAGACGCTGGATTCACAGAAATGTTAAAGCTTTGACTGGTTATGTCAGTACCATCTGTTACCTCAATGTTTACCGCATGTGTTCCAATATGAGCAGTGAGGGGGGTTCCTGATAATGTCCCTGATCCATTGCCGGAATCAGTAAAACTTAGCCATGATGGTAGAGTTGGAGCTGTAAGCGTTCGTGTTCCTGTGCCTCCTGTCGTTGTAATACTGTAAGTATAGGCTACATTCTCAGTTGCAGATGTAACTGGTGTAGAAGTAAAATTAGGCACAGTTGGAGTACCTCCTCCACCGCCCCAAATTGAGTCAACATACTCCGGGTGATCAATGAATGGGTTACGATTACCCTGATACCCATAAATGATGTCATTTCTTGTTTGCTCATAGGCATCTACCGGATCTTGCTGATGCCACAGTAGTAACACAGAAAGTTTTGCGTGTAAAGGTGATTTATCACCTGAACCAAGTAGGGTCTCAGTCAGTTCAAGATCAGGCTCACCAGCCTCTCCTTCATATCGAGTGGCCATGTAAAAAAGCATGCGAGCAACATCTCCCTTTACCGCGTCACGTGGTTCCCAAGTGAATGATGCGGAACCTCCGGTATAAGATTGAGTGGGCCCAGAGTACTGACCACTGCCATCCACATATTGCACGGTAGCCTCATCAAAGTTTCGATTGCTTCGTGCAGAATTAGTTGATGCATCCTCTGCTCTCAAATGATGTACATCTGTACCTGCACCAAGTGTTGTACCAAAATCACCACGAGACTTTGCCCAAACATGTTCTCGAGTCCAGCCATTTCCCCCATCATATTCTGCTGCTGCATTCATGGAAAATGCAGAGTAAAGCCCTATAACGTTGCTAGGATTGTTTGGATCCACATCGGTTTCTTTCAAAATATCCCAGGTATCTGTTGTAGAGGAAGAATAAGGGTATTCAGTATGCCCTTTGATAATTGTATTCAATGCGGTCTTCAATTCAGAACCGCTTTTCCCTTGCGCTGCGTCATAATAACCAGCAGGAATCTGTGCTATAGACACACTTGTGGCTATAAGCATTAAAATGCCAAGAAATCTTCTCATAATTGCTCTTAAGTTGTAGGTTGTTACGGGTTAAATCTAAACAAAAGAACTATACCCTCAGCAGGTTTTAAATCTTTCCAAGTAAAGAGATTGTTAAGTTTTTCAATGGGTTTGATGACTTAATTCTAATTAAACCACGAATGAATGCTTATACAGCAATTATGAATTGCTCCTTTTATACAAGGTGTTATGACCTGGAGATTCTTATTGAGTAGTAGTTATAACCAGATGTGACTCCCCAAAATAAAAGTCCTTTTGTTTGCTTTGAAGGTCCTTTTGACGAGCTCTGATTCCTTCTACATTTTCTCGAAAATCTTTTACAACCACTTTAAATCCATTCTCATCCTTTTCAATGGCCATTGGTGTTAGGGGATTTTTCTCAGCGATTAACTTTATATATTCCGTACCGCACGGACATTTGACGTTCCACTCGAATGGCAATTCAATCGTTTGATTGATCCGATCTTTTCCTATATAATAATTCTCCATCATCAACACTTGTGTCCCATCGTCCCAGATATTTAACAGCGAAATAAAAACAGGCCTGGTTGTGCTCACATAAAGGCTCAAATCATCTCCCGATTCGAAAACCAATCTTCTGGTGCCTTTTTGTGTGGTAAGATTTACTTGCACTCCCCCATTTGCCTTGTTTAACAAAAACTCAGATCTGACCCTGGATACATGCCTTTCATCAGGATAGAATACAAGTCCCTTTTCTAACAGATCTGCTTTAGGGATAAATACAGATTCTGAAGCAAACACATTGACCGCTTCTTCACCATCGAACTGTTTGAGTGAAAAAGCCACTAGTACATTATCATCTTTGAGCCAGTACGAACTAATCAACTTAAACTTAGATTCTTCAACCACCTCAACCTCGTACTCTGGCAATACTTTAATCAACTCATCCTCCAAATAACCTGAAAACGTGCTAACAAGATCGGTGTTTTTGTAAGTAGTAGGGGCTAGTTGAAATGCCTTGATATCCGATTCATTGATGATCGATTGCACCATTATTTTTAACCGCTCATCGATAGACAAACTGGATGCTGTTTTTGCTTTTGATAGCCTTTCTGAAATTAAATTATCATACAAATTAATTTGAGTAGTCTTCAGAATAACCGGATTAGAAACCCCTAGTCTTGGTAACGTTTCACTTCTTGCTTTGGCGAGCAAAAGAATAGCGGAAAGACGAGACAACTCTCTTGAATCCGGATCATCATCCGACTGCATTTGATTTAATCCACTTTTCACTTCATTCAATGCGTTGGAAAGTTCAATGAAGACCGGCTTGATCAATTGCTTTTTTTTCAAATAGGCCATCGCATAAGCTATCTCATTGATCGAGTCATAGTGGGTTTCCACTTTCATTCCACCATCATATAGCACTTGCCTGGAGATAGAGTTGGGTAGAAAATATTCAGATGCTGTCTCGTCTGATGCACTTACTACTTCTAGAAAAAGCGATTCGCCCAAGTTCAAAATGGCAAAGTCAATCACGTCATCCAGTGCTATAAGTACTGGTCCTTCACTTTTTTCAAGGCTTGAGTATCCAACTAAATATGATTTATTGGGATACAAGTCCTCCAAAGAGGCTGGATTAAGCCAATCAGGTTGAGCATAACAACCTATATATCCGACTAGAAATACAGCCAAAAGCGCTGAACGCATCAATCTCTTTTTATGAAAATAAAATCTCCTCCCTCATCTCCGGCTTTATTAATAGTCCCATACAAGGGTATTACATCACTGTTGTTAATTACGGCTATTCGCAAACTACTAAAGAGCTGCTCTGAGGCCAGGTATTTCTCTGTGTTTCCTTCGAGTCGCTTAAATAAATACTTGATGAATGCGCTTCGGTCTGGCACTTCAGATAAAGAACCACTAGTCATGGCTTTCCTACTTTGCATCTCATACAATTTGTTAATTGCTAATGAAGCATCCGAGAAGGCTTTTCTAGTCTTAAAAATAGAGCCTGAGAAACAAGCATCAGCAACCAAAAGGGTGTGCTTCGACTTGATTGCACCAATTTCATCCGTCAGGGTACTGTTTCTAAACCAGTTGGATGTACTGGATTTTCTACCATCTGAAGGAATCCAATAACCAATCTCACTGTCTTCATCATAATACCCATGGCCAGCATAAAAGATCAGCACATTGTCATTATTGGTTACTTTTTCGCGCAATTCTGCCAACTCATCAATAATATCTGCCCGTGTGGCGTTCTTGAGCAGTGTGATGTTTTCTTCTTCAAAAGTATAATCTCGGATAAGAATTCTTGCGAGATCTTCTGCATCCTGAATAGGTTTATCCAAATCAACAATTTCCGGATCATCATAATCGTTCATACCGATAATAAGGGCATAATACTTACTAGAGGCACTTCCCAATCCTACTGATGCCACCACTGGGTCAGCTGGTTTTCCCATAAATTCATAGGTACGTTCAAATTTCTCTCCCGACCCATCAATCACTACAAATTTCAGTTCATTTTCTCCTTCAACTACCTCCACCATTTTAGAGAACGTGCCATCAGGATTTACCGGAATAGAAAAGTTATTTAGAAGGAACACGTTGACTCCTTCTGAATCTTCAACTTTCCCTTCAATGAGCATTTCTTTTGAATAGATGGTCGTCAATCCCCGAGATTTCATTTCGAGTTTTTCCGGAGCATTTAATACCAAAATGGTAGGACTATTTCCCTTAAAGGATACCCTGACTGGAGCAGTAGTATGCTCTGTTTTCTGAGCCGATGCGCAAAAAAACAACAGGACTGTAAAGAAGGATATAATATATTTCATCGTCTTTGTATTTTAATATTCTTACTTTTCTGATCATTGATTAACACCTGAAGCATATAGATTCCAGATGAGAGTTGATTTAAATCAAGCTCAAATTCATTTCCGCGATTTGTAATCGTTTGTCCATCAAGAGTCTTAACAACCCTGCCCTGATGATCAAACAATTGGATGGTGGCTTCCTCGTTTGTGAGCGATTCATGGGCCAATACCCGAACATATACAACATCTTCACTTGGATTCGGATATGCTGCCAATACATTGACCATACCCGGCAATGGAGGATTTTCTCCGTAATGGATTTGCACATGTTTCGTTCTACTAGAGACGTTAACTTGACCTACAGCCTGCATATCTATTATTTGTCCGTTTTCAGGGATGATCATATAAAGTGGATTCCCCACCTGATTCACTAACGATTGATCCCATTTAAGTGTTGTAATGGATCCATCTGTTACATCAAGATTGAAATCCCATGTAAAATCCTCAGTGTGAGGCACTCGATTGATGGAAGTGCCGTTTTCTGCATCCAATAAATTCATTCGTATGGAAGCATCAATAGCCGGTGGAGATTGACGATCTAAACGATCGAGCCCGATGCTAGAACCATCCTTGAATGCAATACCCGATAATGAAGAGTAGTACTTTTCTCCTATGACATCCACTCCGATTTCCCAATCAAATGGGCTGTTGAAATATCCAGAAGAATTATCGCTTCGAGCCACTCGACCACTATTTAAGGAGGCTGGTGTTGGAATATAAACCGTAAGGGTAGATCCGGATGTATTATTCACCCACCCACCTTCAAATACTTTTATTTCACTTTCAGTTACATATCCGACTTGCGCGCTAGTCATTGGAATCCATTTGATAAATTCAGCTTGCACATCTCCAGATTCAATGTATGCTTCCTGAACGTTGTAACTAATCACATCTCCCCAATTCCAGGAAGCGTTGAATGGATTACCAACCAAATTCCAGCCTGCATTGAGGACTAGTTCAAACTCGCCTGATTCGTTCAGATTAGGTGTCCCATTGTCAGGGAGTACCACTTCAGGTGCGATAGTTGAAATGAACCAATAACCATCACCGCCTTGTAATCTCGAACTCGCTGAAAGATCTCTGCTACTTCCTCCGGAATAATTTAGGAGCCTCCACGTACCTTCCTTTCCAAGATTAGTCACATCAGGCACAGTAAATACTTCATTGATTCCTACCGATTCGGCAGGAACACCAATGATTCGATAGTTACTCGCCTCCCTGCCTAAGGAACTTATAATCTGAATAAAGGCATTTTGAATATCAGATGCATCTATTGCCGTAATTGCAAATGTTTCTTCAATTGTTCCAGGACCATCGGCTTGCACGGTGACACTATAGTCTCCCTTTGTTAGCTCAACCTTCGTAACTAATTGATTTGAAATGATTTCAAAATTCTCGGAACCAGAAGTAATAGATAGTGTGTAATCATCAATGGTATTATCTTCATCCACAATGCCGATATCTCCAACTATTTTCCCTGATGGGCCTGCAGTTATAGAACTGTTAGAAAGGAAGAGGCTCTCAGGTGGAATACTTTCAACCCTGGCTGTAACCACCCACTCCTGACTGATTGCATTTTCCGAGGTGACTGTGTAAGTGACCGGACTACTAAAGTTCTGAGCCACTCCGGAGGCCGGAGCAATAGTGGCATTGGTAGAAACAAAAATGGTAGGCGTCAATGAACTTAGATCAGTTCCAGAAGGCATACTTAATATTACGGTATGTTGATCTCTATCAATTACCCCTTCCGTACTAGCTATTAAAAAAGATAGGATATCTGTTGAATCATTAGCTGATACGGATACATCGACCGCCCAATCCTGAGTGGTGACATTGTCAGCTGCGGTTACGGTATAGGTAACTTCACTGCTAAAATCATTTGCGGTTATACCACTCTCTTGTGTCAACCCGGCAATTGCTGCGTTCGCTCCGGAAGAAAGATTAAACGATGCAATCAAATTGGATACGTCTGTGCCAAAGGCTACTTCAATATCGATAACTCCATCTGTGATATTGGCTGGACCCGTTTGCTCATCAAAACTGTAGGCTAAAATCTCAGTTGCCGTATTTGAAGCTTCAAACACGGTGACTAACCAATCCTCAGTAGTTACATTATCTGCAGCAGTTACCGAATAAGTAACCGGACTAGAAAAGTCATTAGAAGTAACTCCACTTTCTTGGTCAGTTCCTGATATTGTGACTTTTGCTCCTTCTGATAAGGTAAATGAGGCTATCAAATTGGTCAAATTTGTTCCGTTAGCCACCTCCACTGTAACTGTACCATCACCAATAGTTGCTGGGCTGGTTTGTTCACTAAAACTGAAGGTTAAAATCTCAGTTGCTGAATTTAATGCCTCGGTCACATTTACTATCCACTCTTCTGTTGTTGCATTATCTGCCGCTGTTATAATATAGGTTAGTGGGTTGCTAAAGTCGTTAGCAGTAACTCCACTTTGCTGGCTAGTCCCCCCAATAGTGGCTGTTGCACCTGTAGATAAGGTAAACGAAGCAATCAAACTTGAAAGGTCAGTTCCATTGGCAACTTCAATTGCAATCATTCCATTACCAATGGTAGCCGGACCTGTTTGTTCAGCAAAACTGAAAGCTAAAATCTCAGTGGCCGTATTTGAAGCTTCAAACACAGTGACTACCCAATCTTGAGTAGTAACTCCATCCTCTGCAGTTACTGTGTAAGTAACTGGATTGGTAAAATCATTTGAAGTAGACCCACTTACCTGACTTGTAACTCCTACTACAGCACTGGCACCAGTGGAGAGACTAAAAGTTGAGACCAGATTTGTTAAATCGGTACCATTGGCCACTTCAACGAGTATCGTTCCATCTCCAATTGTAGCAGAACCTGTTTGTTCCGCAAAGCTAAATGCCGTGAAAGCTGTGGCCTCATTTGGATCCACTGTCACAGTAACTACCCATTCTTGTGTGGTCACTCCATCCTCAGCTGTGACGGTGTAGGTTACCGGATTACTAAAGTCTTGAGCTGTTTCCGATTCCGGTGATACGGAGGCGTTGAGTGAAATTTCAATTGTTGGTGTAAGTGCAGTAACATCTGTTCCAAAAGGCATGCTGACATCCAAAGTATTGGCAACATCATCAATAACTGTTTCTCCCACTTGATTTGGAATGGTGAATGAGGTGATGAATGTTTCAGAGGAAAACGGGCTTTCACTTTGAAATAGTTCCTGTACTTCAATATCAGAAAATGTTCGCCTGTATACCTTAATCTGATCTACAGATCCATCTAAATAATTATCAATATCTTCTAGTGAACCAATAAATGCCAAACCATTATTAGTATCGATCTTACCTACCCGTGGCTGGCTATTATCGAGAGCTCCATTTTTATAAATGCGGACTTCTACCCCATCATAGGTGAAAACAAAATGTTCCCAGGATCCATCTGAAACTTCCGTTGAAATGGATTCTCCAGTCGAGTTAGCAACTGAAATGACTAATAATGATCCATTATTTACATAAGCTCTGATATTACCAAAGCTTAAGATGTCTCCAAAATCTGTTGAGTTATCAATATTTTGCCACCAGGAAAACGTAAGATTTTCACTTCCTCCGGCAAAATCTGCATTTGGGATTTCCATGTAGTCATCTACGCCATCGAAGCTGTAGGCCTGACCAGAATCACCTGACCTATCCATGGTTGTTAAAGGCCCATTTATAGAAGGGTCAAATCCGTATCCTGATGCATCCAATGAGTCTCCGTCGAATGGAAGATCTAATACAGGACTAGCACAATTTTCTGCGTCTCCGGATATGGTCCAGCTATAGTTAGCTATCAATTCATCACGTGCTGGTCCAGACAGGCAGTAAGCTAAGCCTGAGGCTCCAAAGACTATTCCAGTAGGAATGATCTCGGATCCACCATTATCATCAGCCCAGCCTAAGAGCGTTCGATCGAAATTGGCTGTGGACATACCTGAGTTATCAAAAATGGAGATCGAATTAGTAACCGAAGAAATATCCCAATTTCTCAGATTCTGATCGAAAGAAGAGGCTCCATCGAAAAGTCGCTCCATGTTTTGAACACTGCTCACATTCCATCCGGAAATATCAGCATTAAAGCTGCTGGCACCTCCAAACATCCCATCCATCCTGGTCAAACTCGAAACATCCCAGGCACTCAGATCACCAGTAAATGGCGTATTGTTAAACATATCTGCCATATCCGTGACTTGTGAAACATTCCATGTGCTGATGTTCCCGTTGAAGGAAGTTGCTCCTAAGAACATCCCATTCATAGTGGTCACACCAGAAACATCCCAGTTATTCAAGTCTCCATTAAATGAACTACAGTTTAGAAACATGTGTGTTATATTCGTCACTGCACCTAAATCAGGTGCATCTGTAGCATTGTAGGTGAGGTTTGTACAACCGGCAAATGCATTATTCATTGATGTCCAGGTAATATCCCCCCATTGTTCAACGGACTGAATCTTATCTATGTGTTGTCCAGCTCCCCCACTATTGAAAAATATTCTTGGAAAAGTCCCTGAAATAGCTACCGAATATGTTCCTGCTATTGCATAAGTATGATTCGCATCTGCTGTGAATCCAGACTCCACTGTACCGTCTCCCCAATCCACAGTGTAGTCATATATTTCACCATCTAAACCGATAGGTATATTAATCGACTCATTGTCTGAAGTTGTTTGCCAGGTGGTGATGAATGAGGATGGAGCGCTTTGCAGCCAGTTATTTTCAGCGTAAAGATCTTGAATTTCGGCATAAGTTAACGTTCGGTTATAAATTCGAATATCATCTATCGACCCCCCATAGTATTCGTCGTTTACTGTTCCTTGCCTACCAACGTAAAGATTACCAACCGAAAGATCGTATGACCGACCGGTTTCTGTAGCAACCAATTCTCCATTTAAGTAAAGATTTGCATTTGAACCATCAAAACTGGCCACTACCTGTACCCATTCATTGGCCTTAAGCGGAACCCCTGTGTCTCCCCAGGTATCTCCAACCATAATATTTCCGGATGTTTCTCGTATGCCCAGATACATAAAGGCACCTCCTGCAGAACCTGCATCCCACCAAGAAACAATCTGGGATTGACTGCTTATGTCCCCGTCCCAGTTAACCCATGTAATAATTGTAAATGGGTCATTTACGACATCAAATTGCTGGGCTGGTGCCAAAATATAATCATCGGCTCCATCAAAACTGTAAGCAGCATCTGCATTTTCAAATCTGTCGCTTGCTAAAGCAGGAAACGTCGAAGTTGTACTACCGTCTCCGAGTGTTCCATCTTTTCCACTTCCGGATGCATCGGTTGCGTCTCCAGAAAATGGATAATAAGCAACCAAGCCGTCATTTGGTGTACATTCCTTTAAGTCTCCATTGATCGTCCAGCCATGAGTATTAAGTAATTCATCTCGAGCGGCTTCACTCCCACAAAAGTTTAGGCCATCTGCTCCAAGCGTGATTCCGGCAGGAATGGTTTGAGTTCCGGCATTGTCATCCGCCCAGCCAAGTAAGGTTGCATCGTAATTATCTGTGGACATGCCTGAGCCATCAAACATTTGACTCATCGAAAAAGAGGTAGCACCCCCATCAGCTACAACACCAGAAATATCCCAATCTCCAAGGTCTTGATTAAAAGATGATGAATTAAACATTAAAGACATGTCCCGAACGGCACTTACGTCCCAACCTCCAACGTCCTGGTTGAAGGCGGTACCGGAGAACATGCCTGCCATGTTCGTTACCAGACCTACTCCCCAAAGGCTTAAGTCCTGATTAAAACTTGAAGCACCGTTAAACATGTTAGACATATTAGTAACTGCACTTACATCCCAATCACCGATATCCTGATTGAAAGTGAAATTTCCGAAAAACATGCCCCTCATATCAATCACATTGCTTACATCCCATCCATCCAAAGGCTGATTGAAATTGGTTGCCAAAAACAATTCTGACATATCAGTGATCGAACTAACATCCCATGCATTAACTGCTCCATTAAATGATGAGCCTCTAAACATTTGAGATAAACTGGTTACCCCGGAAAGATCGGGAGCATCACTAGCATTGCTTGTGAGATTTAAACATGATTCGAACGCACCTTCGAAAGAAGTCCATGCAATATCCCCCCACTGCTCAATGGTTTGAATTTTATCAAAATCACCAGTATTATTGAAATGGATTCTCGGGAAAGTACCCGATATAGAAATGGTGTGCGTTCCTGCCGTCGTATAAGTATGTGAAGGAGACGCATCTGTCGTAATAGATTCAAAGGTACCATCTCCCCAATCTACGATGTAATCATACGTCTCTCCCGAAAAAGTGGGGATTGTAATCGACTCATTCGTAGCGGTTGTTTGCCAGGTGGTAATGAAAGAAGACGTTGTAGAAGTGTTTACCAAGCCAGAACGTAAACCAAAACTAGCTGAAGTGGCAAGCCCTGATGTGCTTTGACCAAAGGCACTGTTCAACTGATAGGTACCACTACTGGAACGATTACCTCCTGAGTAATTTCCTTCACGACTAAGTTCCGGCTGCCCAAAACATAGCGAAACGGCTAAGACTAATACTATTGAAAGTAGTTGCTTCATTGTGATATAAACCCTCAATCTTCAGAACCTAAATTGTTGACTTTGTTTTCGGACGTAATGCCCAAGGCTTTTTCGATCCGTGATAGGGAGGACTTGAGATCAGCCAACTCAGCACTGAGTTTTTGATTGTCAGATATAAGTGATGCATTTTCTTTTTCCAGCGCTTCTACCTTAGCAATGAGGTCTTTCACAGCCTGTATTGTAACAATTTGAGCGTTGTAAGTATCAATTTGTAAGATTTCTTGAGAATCACCATCAAGATACTCACCACTACCCTGTACAGATTCAGGAAATACTTTTTCATATTCCTGAGCAATAAAATTGTAGTAATACTTATCCTTAATCGAAGGATGCTCAGCTTTCCACTGCTCTGTATATTTAAACTTAACAGGGCGCAGTTTTTTAATCAACGCTATGCTATTATCAATATCGCTAATCGCTGTTTTAATTCTCCGGTCTGAGTTGGCAAGCCAATCACCAGCAGATGTTTTGGAGGCTGCTCCTTCTACTTCCAGTAGGTTAGCAGTTGGTGTCCTTCCAACCCCTACATTTCCACTTGCTTGTATTCTAAGTGCTTCAGCATTATCAACTATCATCAATAAGTTATCATCTGTGCCCCCAGTGCTGTGATCATACCTGATACTTCCACGCGTACTTCCGTCTTTTTGAAAGATAGTTCCTGATATATCTAAATTACCATTTGCATCTAAAACCAAATAAGCATTAGTACCAGCGTCAATTTTAAGCTCCGTTTGACCCGTCCCTTCAACCTCCAGCTCAGTTGAAGGACTTTCAGTACCAATACCCACATTTCCAAGCTCATTAATTACCAATGAAGACGTAGAGGTATACCCATTGAAAATGTAGAATTTACCAGGAGCATTTGATGCAGTGCTGCCACCCATTGAAATACTAAATGCATCGCCTAAATCATTTCTCAATACAAAACCAGACCATCCTGTCCCATCCGTATTTTGAATCCTAGCTAAAACTCCTCCCGCAGCATCTGTCCCTATGATATCGAATTCGCTGGCTGGGGTTGAGGTTCCTACCCCAAGGTTCCCGTAACGATTGATGGTCACGCGTTCATAGAGATCTTGATCGGTTTCACCAAAAGTACTGGGTCCATAAGTGTAAAATGCCATATTAGTCTCTGGTGAAGTACTGAAATCAGTTGCTGCACTGGTTCCTATCCTTGCCCCAACCTGAAAATTAGTACCATCATGCCCCATGAAATCTATGTTACCGAGGCTATCTCCGGTAAGTAATGCACCTGGAGTAGCAGACGTTCCGCGTGCCTTTCTAAGATCTAAACTGACCTGATTATCATCTCTAAATTCTTCAAAAATTGCATCGCCTGTATCATTTCCTTGAATGTGTAGTGAGGCATCAGGTGCATTAGTCCCTATCCCAACATACCCGTTGGTAGCAGAGTAAATATTTCTTGCATTCAAGGCATAAGCTGATGATGACAATGTATAACGAGGACTCAATGTTTCCGCACCCACTTGAACTTCCAAATAATATTGTGTATCGAAAGCTAATGCAAGTGGTGAGCCTTCAGTTCCTAGAATAACGGAAAAGTATCCATCTGTAACGGAGACAACACTGTGACTCTCTGTCCATAAATTGTTACCAGCACTGGAAGCGTCATAGATTGTGAATGTCAAAGAGTAGTTGCCATCAGTAACTGCATCCCCCGTTCCCGGATCTGCTAGATAGCCCTGAAAATGCATGGTTTCAGGCACCTGTGCCAAGCCAAATGCAGCGTAAAAAATCAAAATAATGGAAGCTATTTTTTTCATGATCTTATATTTCAAAATTTCTTAATTCATTATCAATTTCCAGTTGGAGGATTAGGTGGATCATCGAAAACTTCAACCCCTTCTCCGCCTCCGGAACTAGCAGCTAATCCCACTACACCTCCCGCTAGCAAAACTCCACCTCCAATTAGTAATGGATTCATTCCTTTTTTGAGCACCACTGGTATTTTATCAGATACCAACTCACTTCTTCCCTTTGGCACCACTACAATGGAATAATTCCCCTTATCCAGTGATTTAGGAATTTTACCAGAATAACTTGTTGATTCTATTCCTTCTGCTAGGGTTGATTTTAATAACTGACCTTGATACAATTCAACATCGTAGGGACCTTCCTCATGGTAATCGAACCACGAAAAATTGACATTCTTACCAATCTTTAAGTTTTTGGGTGCATCACTTAGTTCTATCGGAAACCGAGTGGCCTCAATCTCAAAGCGAAACATCAATTCACCGTCAAACGAACCAATCTGATTACTTCCATCAAAGGAAGCTTTGTACGGTCTTCCAGGAACCAAATCATTTAACTGGTAATCAATCGGTTCAGCATAATTATTTACCGAATGATAGATTTTAAGCTCATAGCGCTCACGTTCTGAATGTTTTGGCTCAATGGTAAAATCAAATTGTACTTGCTGATCAGAAACCTGAAAATTGGAGGTCGTGATGGTTTGTGAAAAAAGTGGGAGAATACCTAGAAGGCAAAAAAGCCGGAGAAAAGCAGACATGTTGTACAATGGTGGTTAGTTTACTTAAGTGTAAAATAGGGGAATTTAACTGAAAAAAAAGAGAATATAATGCTTTATCGATCAACCAACCGACACCTATGTCAGATCATGGAATATAAAGATGATGACTTATCCATCCCATTCTCAAAAACAACGATAAGCGTTTACCTTTGAGGTATGTCAAACAACATTTCAATTAGCTCTAAACTTCCAGCCGGAAGTACCAATATTTTCACCATTATGTCTAAGCTTGCCACAGAACATAAGGCGATCAACCTTGGGCAAGGATTCCCTGATTTTGAATGCGATGAAAAGCTTAAAAAGCTTGTTTCTAAATACGTCACAGAAGGTAAGAATCAGTATTGTCCAATGGCAGGACTACCCAAACTCAATCAAACGCTCAGCACCAAAATGGAACGGCTTTATGGAATGCCAATTAATCCAGATACACAAATTTGCATTACTGCTGGTGCCACGCAAGCGTTGTATACTGCTATAATGGCTTTTGTTCATTCAGGAGATGAGGTGATCATTTTTGAACCTGCTTATGATTGTTATACACCTCAGGTGCAATTGGCGGGCGGGACAGTTAAGCCCTATCAAATGACCTATCCGGATTATGAAATTGACTGGAATAGAGTCAAAGACATGGTGAATGACAAAACACGAATGATCGTTATTAATACACCTCACAATCCGAGTGGCACTATTCTCACTAAAACAGACATGCAGTCGTTAGAGAACATTGTAAAAGATACCAATATAATTGTACTAAGCGATGAAGTGTACGAACACTTGATCTATGATGGGGAGGAGCATCAAAGCGTGATGCGATTTCCTACATTGTTCAATCAATCAATGGCTGTCTTTTCTTTTGGGAAAACACTTCATGCCACTGGCTGGAAAATGGGGTATGTTGTAGGTCCCGAATATTTAATTAATGAATTCAAAACTGTGCATCAATGGAACGTATTCTGCACAAACTCATTTGTTCAGTTTGCTATTGCAGATTACCTCGTTGAGCCAAAAAATTACGAATACCTTCCCTCTTTCTTTGAAAAGAAAAGAGACACGATGAATTCGTTACTTTCAGAAACCCCATTGATTCCTAAAGTTGCCAAAGGCACTTATTTTCAAGCATATAGCTATGAAGAAGTCAGTAGTCTGCCGGACCTTGAATTCGCCAAATACCTTACTTCTGAAATTGGAGTTGCAGTTATCCCTATGTCTCCGTTTTATACCAATCCCCCTGGCGATAAGGTTATCCGTCTGTGTTTCGCAAAAGAAGAAAAAACCATAGAAGCGGCGGCAGAACGATTAATGAAGTTGAGGGGTTGAAGTATTCAAAAATGACGCATTTAGTCTCCTCCCTGGAGGAGAGAAAGAGGTGGGTCTAAGGAATGGTCATTTTTGAATAAGTTTTAATATATACCCACCCCTACCCCTCCCAGGAGGGGAATATAATATTTAGAATATAATGACTGAAAATTTAGAACGTACTTACTTCTTTGACTATGAGCACTCAGCTATTCAAGAGCTCGTGGTTGAGTATAAGAATTCAGACCTCTCAGAAATTGAAAAAGCCAGACAGCTTTACCTGAAGGTACGGGATGGCTGGAGATACAATCCTTATGATATTGTCTTCCGAAAAGATGTGCTAAAAGCAAGTTACATCGCCAAAAAAGATCATGGTCATTGTATTGATAAAGCGGTACTATATATCGCAGGTTTGCGCGGATTGGGAATTCCTGCAAAACTGCATCTTGCAAAGGTTAAAAACCACATTGCAGTCGATCGACTGACAGAAAAATTTGGTACAAACGAATTAACACCGCACGGCATGGTGGATGTTTATTTGAACGATAAATGGGTGAAAGCAACACCCGCATTTAATCAGGAGCTGTGTAGACTTACAGGTGTTGAGCCATTGGAATTCAATGGCGAGGAAGATTCGATTTTTCAGGAATTCAATAAGGATGGAAAGGAGTTTATGGAGTATCTGGATGATTATGGCTCATTTGATGACGTTCCTTTTGAATTTATTGAAGCGAATATGAGAGAAAACTATCCAAATCTTGACCGCTTACTCAATGAAGCAGGTGAACTTAAACTGTAATAATTAGTTTTGATAACATGGCAGAAACTACGCATTGGACAGGTTCCGAAAAATACTTATGTGATCCGGATCTAGCACAAGCTTTTCATATGGCTCGAACCTTAGGCATGCCTCTCCTGATAGAAGGTGAGCCGGGTACAGGGAAGACAGAACTCCCGATCCATTACGCCAAAGACAGGGGTCTTGACCTGGAGGTGTATCCTGTTGGATCGAAAAGTAATGTGGAACAGTTTGTGGCACGTTTTGATCATGTGAAGTACCTCAGGGATTCGCAAATTGAGATTCTCAATGCCCAACGTGAAGAAAAAGGACTGGAAAGCAGACTTTCCACCGGCGATAGAAATCCAGAATCTCTGGGTGATTATGTGGTGAAAGGACCAGCAGCAATTGCCTATAGCAAGCCAAATTCTGTGTTGCTGATTGATGAAATAGATAAAGCTCCCCGTGAGTTTCCCAACGATCTACTTTACGCACTTAGTCATCGCAAATTCATTATGCCAGAGTCAAATGAAGTGATTGAGGTATCGGAGGAGGATATGCCAGCGATCGTAATTACTTCCAACCGCGAACAGGAGTTACCAACCGCCTTTAAGGGCCGATGCATCTATCATTACATTCATTTCCCTGAAAAGGACGTAATGGAGAAAATCGTAGAAAAACATCATCCGAAACTTGATGAAAAGGTAGTGAAAGTAGCTCTGGATGTTTTTTACCATTTAAGAAGACTGGGATTGGAGCGCTCTCCAACTACAAGAGAAGTGCTAAATTGGCTGAAGTATATGAGTGATAAATCTCCGAAGGACGCAGTTGAGAAGATACAAGGACTTGAAGGTGTGGGTGCGCTGATTAAAACGCAAGCAGACATGGAGCGAGTAAATCGAATGATTGGTGCAGGAGATAATTTAGGAACTTATTTGAATTAGTATGTTTAGCTCACTACCAGCATCCTTTCGAAAACATAGCCTCAAAGCAGACGTTCGTACGCTGCTTATTCTGAGGAAAGCCATGCAGAAAGGACTGGTGAAAACATTGGGAGATCTTCATAATACTTTAAAGGGTATTGTTGTCAAAGAGCCGGAAGACATTGGACCGTTTACCAAAGCATATTATGAATACTTCCTGGCCGTTCCTATTGCTCCGGGCCAAACACTCGAGAATGCAATACTTCGATCCGAGACGTTCCAAAAATGGAAGACCAGCTATGTTGATGAAGCTGATATTGAGATAGAGCTGTCAGAAGAAGAATTAGTGAATACCTTTCTGGATCAGGTGCACCTCACCAGTTATGACATCAAAGAAGTAGTGAATGGAAAAGAGCTATGGGATAAAGACAACCCGGATCTTGAAGATGAAGATGCGCAAGATATTGATGGTCAGCCAGCCGAACGAGTTCTTGATAAGATGGCCGACTATTCTGACCTTTCGCTGGAGGAACTGCTTGAGCGTATGGAAAAAGTGAAAGATCAGCAGCGCACTAACCATAGCGGTGGTAGTCACTGGATAGGAACCGGAGGAATCTCTCCATACGGGCATGGAGGGGCAGCAAAAAACGGTATCCGTGTAGGTGGTCAAGGTGGCGGTCGTATGGCCAGAAAGGTCATTGGAGACAAAAACTATTTTCCAGTAGACCGTGATGCATTATTAAATGACAATAATGTAGATGCAGCATTGGCATCCATTAAAGGGGTAATCGAAGAGAGTGCGATTGAAAAACTTGACATTCCTCATACCATCAAATCCGGGTTGAAGCGCGGAGGCCTTTTTCTACCTGAGCTCACAAGCGAGAAGTTTGAGGAGCTCAAAATCATCGTACTGATAGATAATGGGGGCTACTCGATGGCACCATATGTCAAGAGTGTGCAACAGCTGTTTCGTAAAATGAAAACGCGCTTTTCGCATGACTTAGAAGTTTACTACTTCCACAACACTGTGTACGACCGTGTATGGATAGATGAGAGACGATCTACCTACATCTCCATTGACAAACTACTCATGCACAACAAAGACTACAGGGTCTTCTTTATTGGAGATTCTGCAATGGCTCCATATGAATTGAGTTCACTGAGTATTCGAAATATTCAGGCCATTGCCAAGAAGTTTAAGAAAACTGTCTGGCTCAATCCGGAACCATTAAAATATTGGCCTGGGACGTATACCATTCAGGTAATGAAAGAATTAGTGCCTATGTTTCCACTTACGCCTCATGGAATTGAACGTGCAGTCAGAAAAATGAATTCCAAAAGCACCGAGGGCTAAAGCTTCAATCTAAATCCGAAAACCGGAAAGCCCCTTTGAAGAAAATCAAGATCCTCCGAACGCTCAAACCGCATTTTCTCGTACATCTCCCAAGCCACCCTCATCGCCTCGGTTGTATGAATGATCATCTCCTGTAAGCCTTGCATTTTAGCTTTTTCAATGCATGCGATCGTAAGTTTTCTACCCAGGCCCAGACCCCTTGCCTCTTTTGACACGGCCAGCAACCTAAAGCCAGCAGCATCTTTGACCCTAGTTGCAGTACCACCGGAACCATAATCCTTCATATCACCGATGTAAACCACTGCCCCAAAAATTTTATCTTCACTTTGGGCAACTAATAGATCTACACTTTCCTTATTGGCAAAGTCACCGATGTTGGCCAGCATTTCATAATAGTTGGGTTGTTCCTCCTGAGCAGGAAAGCCATCAAGGTTTGCATATACATTGACCATGAGTTGGCCAATTTCTGCATACATATCAGGGGTAGCTATAGTAATCTCAACGTTATGATCACTGTTCATTAAGCCCTAAGAAGATATATGGTCATTATACAGATGATGAAATAGGTCGTAAGAGTAGCTGCCCCTGCATAATCCTGAGCGATTCGTTGACCGAAGAAAAGCGCGAGAATGGATAATGTAGCTAACTGAGCACCTATCATAGCTATTTGAATACCTTCACCGATGAGAATGAAGACAATTCCTACTGCTGAACATATACCAGCGGATACCTCTAACAAGGTAATTAAAGGCATCATAAGAGCTACGGTATTCTTGAGTGGACTTTTAGCAAAGTGACTCGATAGCCATTCTTTGTTACCCTTATAATTGAAGACCTTGTCAAGGCCGGATTGTAAAAAAAGAATTGCCAGAAAAGCAAGGCAAAGAATGGGTGCTGAGAGTAGAAGTGTTTTCATAGGTTTTAGAAATAAGGAAGTCAAGTTATTAAAAAAGTGAAGAATTAAGCTAAATCTTTATCTTCGTTTTATGTCGTCTGCGCTTAGAAACTCCATTCTTATTCTGGCTTTGGCTATCCTACTACCGGCAGCCATTTTTCACCGGTTTTGAGCTCGCAGCAGCAATTGAAGTCAATCATATTGACTTATAATATCCATAAGTTTTATTAATCCGAAAAAACGAACAAGTGTTACTTACATTCGTTTATGATAGTAATACTATTAAATAATATAGCTATGCTTTTATCAATAACAGTTTTACATTTAATGTCTTTCTTTTCAGCTGATCTTAGTGCGCTCGATGCTAATTATTGGATACGACAGGGGGATAGAGCATTCAATGAACAAAATATAGAGGAATCCATCACTCATTACTCTAGAGCAATTGAGGATAGACCTGCATCTGTGCTTGGATACCTGAAGCGAGCCAAAGCTTACAGAGCTTCGGGTCAATTCGAAAACTATACCAATGATGTTCAAAAAGCGATGCGTCTGGATCCAGTCTATACCAAGACATACTGGGAAAAAAGCAAAAATCGATCGGTGATCCCAAAATAATAATAGCTAAATCAAAACCTTAAGATCATGAAAACGAGAACTATAAACAGAATTTTAGAAGCAACTTTTCTATTCGCTATTATTCTATTGATCTATGTAATGTCGATCTTCACGGCAAAAGGTCAAATGACACGAGAGCTCTCGGCTCCACATGAGATTATACTCTCATACGCCAATGAAGAGAGCTTTAATACGGAAAGAATAATGAGTATGGATAAATACTTGCTACCTGCCTCGATAAGGCAAGGATCGATTAAGAGTAAAGAATTGAAATTTAATTCTTTTGCAAAAAGAGATAAAAATGAGGTTCCTCAGTCTAAGATTTTAATGCCAAAGAACGACTTAAGGAGAAGGAGAATTCAGAAATATCAGGCACCTTCTTTCCTGATACCATTTAATTAAAAATCAAGCAGTCGATTTAAAAGTAACGAGGAGTTACAATCTTAGATTTCGAAAAGACAAATCGATAGTTAAGCATAAATTCATGCGAGCCGGAATTTGCCTGACCTAAATCCGTCGTTGTGTAATCATATGCGTACCCAAAACGTAGTTGCGGATTAACCTGCAAATCAAAAAGTGCACTGATTGAGTCAAAGGAACGGTATGACAATCCAAACCAAACCCGATCATTGATTATCAGATTTGCATTGATATCCATCTCTAAGGGTGCTCCCGAAACGGATTTGACTAATCCACTTGGCTTTAGTTTTAGTACAGGAGTTAAGTCAAACACATATCCTGCTGTCAGAAAAAAGTGTCTTATTTGATTGGCAGAGACATCAGAGTTGTTGATTCCGGATATTTCTTTATTCAATAATACCGGTATCGATGCTCCTGCGTAAAATCTTTGTGAGGCATAAAACAACCCAGCTCCGAAGTTTGGTGCCATTTCACTTGCACTTAACTGGAGGTTTTGATCATTTAATCCCAAATCTGCATAGTTAATACTTGTTGATTGCAATCCCCCTTGTAATCCAAAAGAAAGCGTTCCCGATCCTGTTTGCATCATGTATGCATAGGATAGATACAAGGTGTTTTGCTCTGTAACTCCCAGCTCATCATGCGAGAAAAATGCGCCTAAGCCAATGTTTTTGTTAGGTATAGGTGAATGAATTGAAAATGTCTGAGACCTTGGAGCGCCCTCTATCCCAACCCATTGGATTCTCGCTAAAGCAGTAGCACTAATTGATTCATGACTACCAGCGTAAGCGGGATTAATAGCTAAGCCGTTAAACATGTATTGCGTATACATCGGCTGTTGCTGTGCTTGCAACTGACATATTGAGACAATAAATAAAAATAGAAATAAAGCCCTTACCTGCATTTTACAGTTACTTTGTTTGCAAAAAAACACCGTAATTTCTCTCTTGTTAAGAGTATTCGATGGTTCTGTATTTTGACACGCCGAACGCATGTATTTACCAGTTTGCACTTTTTGATATCCTCACGTTTTTTAAAATATCCGCACTTAACGATTCACCACTACAAATCCTGCCAGCGGCTTGCTACCATCACCTAAATCAATCAAATAATAGTAGGTACCATCCGGAACTATTTTTTCACCGTATGTGAGCCCTTTCGTAACCTCACTGGACCATACTCTGGACTGATTATCATACCCATCAATTTCAAAGACCTTATTTCCCCATCGGTTATAAATCTGGACATTATTATTTGGATATAACTCGATATCATTGATATAGAAGAAATCATTTACCCCATCACCGTCAGGCGTAAACCCTTTTCTTGGAGTCACCTTAAGGCAGACATCAGGATCCAAATAATTTGGAATACCATCTTCATCGCAATCGTCATTGGTCAAATCTCCATCGTCATTTGTGTCTTCATCTTCATCTATAATTCCATCACCATCGGTATCACACACATCCGGATCCTGGAAATTAGGAATACCATCTTCGTCGCAATCATCACTGTATGGATTACCATCACCATCAGTATCCTCTTCATCATCATCTATTCCATCACCATCCGTATCACATGGATCAGTGTCTAAGAAATTCGGAATTCCGTCTCCATCACAATCATCATTGTATGGATTTCCGTCTCCATCCGTGTCTTCATCATCATCTGTAATCCCATCACCATCCGTATCACAAGGATCTGAGTCCTGGAAGTTTGGAATACCATCTCCATCACAATCATCATTGTATGGATTGCCGTCTCCATCTGCATCCTCGTCATCGTCTAAAACTCCATCTCCATCCGAGTCGCATGAGTCATTATCCTGGAAGTTTGGAGTACCGTCACCATCGCAATCATCGTTATACGGGTTACCATCTCCATCCGTATCCTCATCATTATCTAAAATTCCATCTCCATCTGAATCACATGGATCTGAATCCAGGTAATTTGGAACACCGTCGGAATCACAATCATCGTTATTTGGATCACCATCACCATCACTATCTTCATCACTATCTAAAATTCCATCACCATCGGAATCACAAGGATCAGCATCTAAGTAATTTGGTGTACCGTCAGAATCACAGTCATCATTAGTCGGATCTCCGTCTCCATCAGTGCCTTCATCTTCTGTTGAAACACCATCCCCATCATCATCTTCATCTAAGTAATCAGGTGTGCCATCTCCATCGGTATCGTCATTAGTAGGATCACCATCTCCGTCTACATCTTCATCTTCAGTAGATACTCCATCACCATCATCATCTGTATCTAAATAATCTGGAGTGCCATCACCATCAGTATCGTCATTGGTTGGATCACCATCTCCATCAACATCTTCATCTCCTGTCGTAACACCATCGCCATCGTCATCCTCATCTATGTAATCCGGAGTGCCATCGCCATCACTATCATCGTTCGTTGGATCACCGTCTCCATCAATGTCTTCATCTTCGGTAAGGATACCGTCTCCATCATCGTCATTATCCAAATAATCCGGTGTACCATCTCCATCTGTATCGTCATTCGCTGGATCACCATCACCATCTACATCTTCTTCCTCTGTTGGGATACCGTCTCCGTCATCATCTGAATCTAAATAGTCAGGGGTACCGTCTCCGTCTGTATCATCATTCGTTGGATCACCATCACCGTCTATATCTTCATCAATTGTAGCCACACCATCTCCATCATCATCTGTATCTAAATAATCAGGAGTTCCATCTCCATCGGAATCATCATTCGTTGGATCTCCATCGCCGTTAGCATCTTCATCAAAATCCAAAATACCGTCACCATCAGAGTCGCCCGCCAGGATAGTTAGCTCATCAGATGTTGTATCAGATGTGCTGTTTCCAGCCGCATCTGTTGCAGTTACTTGTACTTCATTGGCACCACCAATATTTGGATTAAATGTACCTGAAGCAGGTGTCGCTGTTTCGGTATTCACACTCCAGTTTCCATTGGCATCAGCGGTAACTATATAGGTAGCGCCTCCAACTATGACAGTAACCGTGCTACCTGGTTCAGCAGTACCTCTGATGATTGGAGTAGTATCATTGGTGATTTGACTGAACACCACAGGAACAACCGGATCAGTCGTATCGATAGTCAATTCATTGGAGGTATTATCAGTTGAAGAGCAACTACCCAAATCAGCAGTTACAACCACTTCATTGACTCCATTCACATTTGGACTAAATGTTCCGCTTGCAGGGGTTCCTGAAGTGTTAACTGACCAATTACCACTGCCATCAGTAGTCGTGTTAAAAGTTGCTCCTCCTACCACTACACTAATGTTACTACCTGCATCAGCTGTTCCCGTAAGGGTTGGTGAGGTATCGTTAGTTATCAAATTAGTCACGGTTGGTACAGCAGGCAATGCATTGACCACCACTGCAAAGGAGTTGGCACTACTTGAACATCCTGAGCCCGAATTTTGAACGGTAATGCTAGCATTGTAGGTAGCTGCACTGGCCGCTGCAGGGATAGTTAATGAAATTGGGCTTGAACCTAGGGAAGCGTTCGAAATATCCACAAAACCTTGCGCTTCGGCAGTCGCATCAAAATCAATGCTGTACAGATCAGGTGATCCTGTCGTTCCTGAATAACTTAAGTCAGCAGAAGATTCTCCCCGACAAACTTCGGGATTGGTTCCAATGGTAATGGAAGGTCCGACAGGATCATTCAAGGTGACACTTGCAATAACATTGGAGTTGCAGCCACCCAAGGAAACACTAATATTGGAATAGGTTCCTGCTTGCAAGCCAGTAATAGTAAGATTACCTCCACCGTCTGATCCAATAGTTGTACTTACAGCAGATGTTCTGGTGTAGCTTACCGAATAACTTGTTGAGGCCTGTAATCCGGTCAGCTGAATGAACCCTTCATCACCTCCACAAGTAGTCGGATCGGTCAGTGTGCCTAAAGTAATGGTTGGAGATGAAGGGTTAGTTAGTGTTGCTGCTATATTTTTTGACACACATCCACTATTTGTCACGTTTATCTCTGTATAGCTCCCTGCCGGAAGGTTTTCTATCAAATATTCTCCATCTGCGTTTGAAGTAATATTAAGTGCTGAGGCATCTACTCCATCTAATTTAAAATTAAGTTCATATGGGGTATTAGAAGCCAGACCAATAATTTCAATCGAACCATCTCCACTGGTACAAGATGCTGGATTAACTACGATACCAACTTCAATGTCCGGTGGATTAAGTACAATACTTGGTATGATATTCGATTGACACCCGTCACTTTCACGAACTGCAAAAACATTTTTATAGCTACCGGAATTAAGACCATTAATCTCAATGGTGCCACCAGTAGAAGTCAATCCTGTAAGTGTATTTGTGCTCCCATCCTTGTCAAAGGATATCGTATATGATTCACTATCAACAAATCCATTCAATTCAATTTTACCATCCACAGAAGCGCATGAAGTAGGATCTGTTCCAAATGAAGAACTGATTGATGGAGGAGATGGGTCTGTTATTGTGATCGGACCATCAATTTGATTTGAAACGCATCCACTGTTTGTCACACGGATGTCTGTGTAATTGCCATTCGATAAGCCAGAGATAGGTAGTAAACCAGACGATAACGAGGTGATGCTTGTGCTTACATCAGATCCATTGGCTTTATATTCCACTGTGTAGGTTGTACTGGCTTCCAATCCATCCAACAATATGACACCATCTGAACCTCCGCATGTTGAGGCATTTGTGGTGCTGTTAATTGATATGGTTGGTACTGCAGGATCATTTAGCGTAATTGGACCAGCCATTGAATTTGAGGTGCAACCTGATTTTGATGTACTAATGTTGGTATAATCTCCAGCGTTGAGTCCATTTATAAGGATCATGCCGCTACCATCAGAAGTTATCGAAGTGGAAACTGACGTACCATCTTTTTCATAATTAACTACATAATTGGTTGAGGCTGTCAGTCCTGAAAGTTCAATGCTTCCATCCGTCCCAGAGCATGTTGTTGGGTTATTTACCGCTGCAAGAGCAATCACCTCAGCTGAGGGATCCGAAATGACAACATCCGGATCTTCTAATGAAGTACATCCTGAAACTGTAATTCCCAGATCAGTGTAAGTCCCTTCGGTAGCCAGAATGGTGGCGGTTCCTCCATTCACACTGACATTACTGAATGATCCTGCGTTGTGATCTATTGTATACAATCCGTTTGGAACATTTGTAAAGGAAAGAGAGATTGTTCCATTTCCTCCGCATGTCACCGGATTTGTACTTCCGGTAACTGTAATAGCCGGAATTAATGGATCAGTTAGCATTACATCAATATTTTCAGTAGAAACACATCCTGAAATGTCGAGCGTGATATCATTGTACGTCCCATCTGGCAGCCCTGAAATAACCGCTGCTCCGCTATTAACAGATACATTCGAAAAAGTCTGTGATACTAATGCTCCATCCACATAATTCAGGCTGTAGGATCCGTTTGGTACATTCGTGAAACTCAAAGAAATGCTTCCATCAGATCCACCACAGGTGGTAGGTGAATTGCTTTCTACCAAAGTAATTGTTGGAATTGCCACTATATCTAGTGAACCTGATGCAGATGAAGTATTACTACCACTATCAGACACCTCAGCAATAATAGCATAGGTAACACCTCCATTAAATGCACCTAAAGTTCCACTTGCCGGAGTATCTGTACTGGTATCCACTCTCCAATCGCCACTTGCATTTGGAACAACCGTGTAGGTAGCTCCATTAATTTCAAGGGTCATTGTCTCACTGGCATTTAATCCAGCCCCAGTACCTGTGGTGCCAGTTATTATAGGATCAACTCCATCACATATAACTTGACTTGATACTGTTGGAGATGCAGGTGCTGAAGTATCTATTACTAATTCACCAGTCGTTGAATCTGTGGAACTGTTTCCTACTGAATCAGTAACAGTAACTACGACCTGATAAGTAGACCCATCGGTAAATGTTCCTAATGTTCCACTGCTTGGTGTATCTGTTTCTGTGTTAACACTCCAGTTTCCACTAGCATCAGGAATTACTGAATAAGTTGCCCCATTAACTGTAACTGTCATAGTTTCTCCGGATGGTAAGGCACTACCCGTCCCGGTAGTACCAGTAATGATCGGGGTGGTGTCATTTGTTATCTGAGAATTAACTGTAGGAACAACTGGAGCGGTTGTATCAATTACTATTTCATCGGTTGTTGTGTCTGTGCGTGAATTTCCTACTCCATCTGTACTGGTTACAACTGCTTCATTAGGGCCGTTTGTATTAGGATTAAATACACCAGAGGAAGGAGTGGCAGTCTCAGTGTCTATCGACCAATTTCCACTAGCATCAGCTGTTGTCACATACGTTGCTCCACCTATTTCAAGTGTTACCGTACTTCCAGCTTCAGCAGTTCCGGTAATAACGGGAGTCACATCATTTGTAGTTAGTGAATTTACTGTTGGAATAACAGGGGCCGTTGTGTCAATTATTAATTCACCTGAAGTAACATCAGATGACGAGTTCCCAGCCGAATCGGCACTTGTTACCGATACCTCATTTGTTCCATTAACATCTGGATTAAATGTTCCTGATGTTGGTGTTAGAACTTCAGTATTGACAGTCCAATTGCCGCTTCCATCTGCTGTTACAATGTAAGTAGCTCCTCCCACTACTACTGTGACTGTACTTCCTGCTTCAGCTGTTCCTGTTATTATTGGACTCGTGTCATTCGTAGTTTGACTCGTCACTGTAGGTGTAACAGGTGCTGTTGTATCTATTACCAACTCATCTGTAGTGACATCTAAAGTGGAGTTGCCTGCTGCATCCGTGGAGGTGATACTGATATCATAAGTTCCCTCAGATAAGGCCGTAAACGCCCCACTCGTCGGAGTGGCTGTGCCCGTATCTACGGACCAGTTACCAGACGCATCCGCCACTACACTGTAAGTAGCTCCACCTATAGTGAATACGACTGTGCTTCCTGCTTCAGCTGTCCCTGTTATTATTGGACTGGTGTCATTCGTAGTTTGACTTGTCACTGTAGGCGTAACAGGTGCTGTTGTATCTATTACCAACTCATCTGTAGTGACATCTGAAGTGGAGTTGGCTGCTGCATCCGTGGAGGTGATACTGATATCATAAGTTCCTTCGCCAAGATCAGTAAACGGTCCGCCTGCAGTTGGAGTATCTGTTCCAGTATCGATACTCCAGTTGCCACTGCCATCGGCTGTCGTCTCAAAGGTTACTCCATTAATCACCACTGTAACCGTGCTTCCTGCCTCGGCTGTACCCTCAAGTATCGGTGATTGATCATTGGTTGTCTGAGTTGTTATTGTCGGAACTGCAGGAGATGTCGTATCAATTACTAGCTCATCGGTTGTAGCATCTGAAGAGCTGTTTCCTGCTTCATCAGTTGAGGTAACACTTACATCGTAGGTGCCCTCACCTAAATCTGTAAATGGTCCTCCAGCGGTAGGGGTGTCTGTTTCAGTATTGATACTCCAATCTCCACTCCCATCTGCGGTCGCCTCAAAGGTTACTCCATTAATCACCACTGTGACCGTGCTTCCTGCCTCGGCTGTTCCTGTTATTATTGGACTTGTGTCATTCGTAGTTTGACTCGTCACAGTTGGTGTAGCAGGTTCTGTTGTATCGATTACTAGCTCATCTGTAGTGACATCTGAAGTGGAGTTGCCTGCTGCATCCGTGGAGGTGATACTGATATCATAAGTTCCCTCAGATAAGGCCGTAAACGCCCCACTCGTCGGAGTGGCTGTGCCCGTATCTACAGACCAGTTACCAGACGCATCCGCTACTACACTGTAAGTAGCTCCACCTATAGTGAATACGACTGTGCTTCCTGCTTCAGCTGTTCCTGTTATTATTGGACTGGTGTCATTTGTAGTTTGACTCGTCACAGTTGGTGTAGCAGGTGCTGTTGTATCTATTACCAACTCATCTGTAGTGACATCTGAAGTGGAGTTGCCTGCTGCATCCGTGGAGGTGATACTGATATCATAAGTTCCCTCAGATAAGGCCGTAAACGCCCCACTTGTCGGAGTGGCTGTGCCCGTATCTACAGACCAGTTACCAGACGCATCCGCTACTACACTGTAAGTAGCTCCACCTATAGTGAATACGACTGTGCTTCCTGCTTCAGCTGTTCCTGTTATTATTGGACTGGTGTCATTCGTAGTTTGACTTGTCACTGTAGGCGTAACAGGTGCTGTTGTATCTATTACCAACTCATCTGTAGTGACATCTGAAGTGGAGTTGGCTGCTGCATCCGTGGAGGTGATACTGATATCATAAGTTCCTTCGCCAAGATCAGTAAACGGTCCGCCTGCAGTTGGAGTATCTGTTCCAGTATCGATACTCCAGTTGCCACTGCCATCGGCTGTCGTCTCAAAGGTTACTCCATTAATCACCACTGTAACCGTGCTTCCTGCCTCGGCTGTACCCTCAAGTATCGGTGATTGATCATTGGTTGTCTGAGTTGTTATTGTCGGAACTGCAGGAGATGTCGTATCAATTACTAGCTCATCGGTTGTAGCATCTGAAGAGCTGTTTCCTGCTTCATCAGTTGAGGTAACACTTACATCGTAGGTGCCCTCACCTAAATCTGTAAATGGTCCTCCAGCGGTAGGGGTGTCTGTTTCAGTATTGATACTCCAATCTCCACTCCCATCTGCGGTCGCCTCAAAGGTTACTCCATTAATCACCACTGTGACCGTGCTTCCTGCCTCGGCTGTTCCTGTTATTATTGGACTTGTGTCATTCGTAGTTTGACTCGTCACAGTTGGTGTAGCAGGTTCTGTTGTATCGATTACTAGCTCATCTGTAGTGACATCTGAAGTGGAGTTGCCTGCTGCATCCGTGGAGGTGATACTGATATCATAAGTTCCCTCAGATAAGGCCGTAAACGCCCCACTCGTCGGAGTGGCTGTGCCCGTATCTACAGACCAGTTACCAGACGCATCCGCTACTACACTGTAAGTAGCTCCACCTATAGTGAATACGACTGTGCTTCCTGCTTCAGCTGTTCCTGTTATTATTGGACTGGTGTCATTTGTAGTTTGACTCGTCACAGTTGGTGTAGCAGGTGCTGTTGTATCTATTACCAACTCATCTGTAGTGACATCTGAAGTGGAGTTGCCTGCTGCATCCGTGGAGGTGATACTGATATCATAAGTTCCCTCAGATAAGGCCGTAAACGCCCCACTTGTCGGAGTGGCTGTGCCCGTATCTACAGACCAGTTACCAGACGCATCCGCTACTACACTGTAAGTAGCTCCACCTATAGTGAATACGACTGTGCTTCCTGCTTCAGCTGTTCCTGTTATTATTGGACTGGTGTCATTTGTAGTTTGACTTGTCACTGTAGGCGTAACAGGTGCTGTTGTATCGATCACTAATTCGTTCGTCGTGGCGTCTGTCGCCGTGTTGCCCGCTGCATCCGTCACCGTGGCTACCACCTGGTAGGTCGTGCCGTCTACAAACGTGCCCGTCGTGCCTGCATCCGCAGCTACAGAGGTGTCTACACTCCAGTTGCCGATCGCATCTGGTACCACATTATAGGTCCCGCCATTGATCGTCACCGTCATCGTCTCTCCGGCTGGTAATGCTGCACCGGTCCCCGTCGTGCCGGTAACTACTGGATTCGTATCATTGGTCGTCTGGCTAACCACCGTCGGGGTGGTCGGATCGGTTCGGTCAATCACTAATTCGTTCGTCGTGGCGTCTGTCGCCGTGTTGCCCGCTGCATCCGTCACCGTGGCTACCACCTGGTAGGTCGTGCCGTCTACAAACGTGCCCGTCGTGCCTGCATCCGCAGCTACAGAGGTGTCTACACTCCAGTTGCCGCTCGCATCTGGTACCACATTGTAAGTCCCGCCATTGATCGTCACCGTCATCGTCTCTCCGGCTGGTAATGCTGCACCGGTCCCCGTCGTGCCGGTAACTACTGGATTCGTATCATTGGTCGTCTGGCTAACCACCGTCGGGGTGGTCGGATCGGTTCGGTCAATCACTAATTCGTTCGTCGTGGCGTCTGTCGCCGTGTTGCCCGCTGCATCCGTCACCGTGGCTACCACCTGGTAGGTCGTGCCGTCTACAAACGTGCCCGTCGTGCCTGCATCCGCAGCTACAGAGGTGTCTACACTCCAGTTGCCGATCGCATCTGGTACCACATTATAGGTCCCGCCATTGATCGTCACCGTCATCGTCTCTCCGGCTGGTAATGCTGCACCGGTCCCCGTCGTGCCGGCAACTACTGGATTCGTATCATTGGTCGTCTGGCTAACCACCGTCGGGGTGGTCGGATCGGTTCGGTCAATCACTAATTCGTTCGTCGTGGCGTCTGTCGCCGTGTTGCCCGCTGCATCCGTCACCGTGGCTACCACCTGGTAGGTCGTGCCGTCTACAAACGTGCCCGTCGTGCCTGCATCCGCAGCTACAGAGGTGTCTACACTCCAGTTGCCGATCGCATCTGGTACCACATTATAGGTCCCGCCATTGATCGTCACCGTCATCGTCTCTCCGGCTGGTAATGCTGCACCGGTCCCCGTCGTGCCGGTAACTACTGGATTCGTATCATTGGTCGTCTGGCTAACCACCGTCGGGGTGGTCGGATCGGTTCGGTCAATCACTAATTCGTTCGTCGTGGCGTCTGTCGCCGTGTTGCCCGCTGCATCCGTCACCGTGGCTACCACCTGGTAGGTCGTGCCGTCTACAAACGTGCCCGTCGTGCCTGCATCCGCAGCTACAGAGGTGTCTACACTCCAGTTGCCGATCGCATCTGGTACCACATTAAAGGTCCCGCCATTGATCGTCACCGTCATCGTCTCTCCGGCTGGTAATGCTGCACCGGTCCCCGTCGTGCCGGTAACTACTGGATTCGTATCATTGGTCGTCTGGCTAACCACCGTCGGGGTGGTCGGAGGAGTCAGATCAATAACCAACTCATCCGTCGTTATATCAGATGTGCTGTTACCTGCATCATCAGTAGAGGTAACGCTCACATCGTATGTACCCTCTATTAATGCACTAAATGTACCACTTGTAGGTGTTGCTGTCTCGGTATCTACTGTCCAATCTCCAGAACCATCAGCTATTACAGTAAAAGTGGCACCACCAATGGTAACCTCCACTGTACTTCCTGGCTCAGCAGTTCCTTCAATTATTGGTGTTGTATCATTGGTAGACTGACTTGTTATCGTAGGAGCTGCTGGAGGAGTCGTATCAATAACCAATTCGTCTACGGTAACATCTGCCGTCGCATTGTTTGCTTCATCAGTAGATGTTATGGCAACATCATATGTTCCATCTGCCAAGGCGCTAAAGGATCCACTTGCGGGAGTAACGGTTTCTGTATTGACCGACCAATTACCCAATCCGTCTGTAACAATCGAGAAAGTAGCTCCACCAATTGTAAATTCAACTGTGCTTCCAGCTTCTGCTGTTCCTCTTATGATTGGAGATGTATCGCTTGTGACCTGGCTCACAACTGTCGGAATTGCAGGGTCGGTCGTATCAATGATCAATTCTCCAGTGCTCGTATCGACATTTTCACATGTTCCATCACTTACCCTCACGCTCACCTCATTAATTCCATTGGTATTTGGAGCAAATGATCCTGAGGTAGGAGGCGCAGAAGTATCCACTGACCAGGAAGCCCCGGAAACTGTCGTGTTGAAGGTTGCACCAGCTACAACTACCTCAACGGTGTTACCATTATCACCCGACCCTGCGATGGTTGGCGTGGTTGAATTGGTTGTCTGGAAATCAATCGTTGGTGTGGATGGCAATGCATTTACCGTAATAGTGATTGGATAATCTCCTTCACATCCTGTTGTGGTATTAATAATCTTTAATGTCGCGTTATAGGCAGCAGGAGTCGCACCAGCCGGAACGCTTATGTTGATAGGGCTAGCAGGTAACGTTGCATTCAACACATCCACAAATCCTTCTCCCTCAGCTGTAGCATCAAAATCCAGCTGATATTTGGCAGGCGAATTTGTAGTTGCTGAATAGGTTAATTGGGCGTTTGTCTCACCAAAACATACTTCGGGATTAGTTCCTAATGTTATGGTGGGTGAAGGTGGATCATTTAATGTGGTGGATAATGAGTTTGAAGTACAATTATTCTCAGTAGCTGTTATAGAAATGTGAGCTCCAGCAGACAGTCCAGTTATGGTAATATTACCAGAACCATCAGCAACCAACGTCTGAGAGATTGTACTTGTTGTGAAATATCTAATAATGTAGCTCTGCGATGCACTTAATCCTGTAATTTGAATGCTCCCGTCCGAACCACCGCAAGTAGTTGGATCGACGGGAGTACCTAATGCTATGGTAGGAGCTGTTGGATCTGTAAGTGCTATTGATAGAGCGTTAGATGTACACCCACTGTTTGTAACCGTCAGGTTCGTATAATTTCCATCCGTTAACCCGGTAATGTTGTATTCTCCGTCGGCATCTGATGTGATGGTTGTAGTTGTAGCAGCAGATCCATCCAGATCATAATCTAAGTCGTAGGCTGTACTGGCTGCCAATCCGGTTATTTGAATGGAGCCATCTGTCCCATTACAAGTGGTAGGATCTGATGTTGTTCCCAGGGCAATATCTGGTGGGTTGAGTACCAGAGAAGGAATAATATTAGATTGACATCCAGTGCTTTGTTCCAGAACACTTATATTGGTATATGTACCCGCTGAAAGTCCTGTGATAATGTACGTTCCGCCAGTTGAATTAACCCCGGCTATCGTGGTTGTAGCCCCCCCATTGGTATAAGATACATCATAGGTGTCTGCATCATTCAGTCCGTTCAGATCAATATTTCCGTCTGTTGTAGCGCAAGTGGATGGATCTGTGCCTACTGTTGATGAAATGGTAGGAGGTGTTGGATCTGCGAGTGCAAATGGTCCGTCTATGAGATTTGAAACACAACCATTTTTCGTTACCTGAAAATCGGTATAATTTCCATCTGTTAACCCACCAATAATCAACGTTCCGTCAGCTTCTGATGTGACTGGATTAACAGCTACAGTAGCACCATCTTTTTTGTATGTCAGAGAGTAGTTAAGGCTATTTTCAAGTCCATCTAATACAATTTGTCCATCCGACCCGGCGCAAGATGTTGGATCTGAACTTGTGGAAAATGTGATTGTTGCTGTAACCGGATCTGTTAGTGTGAATGGGCCTGTTAGAATATTGGAATTACATGAAGTTTCTTCAACAGAAATATTGGTAACATCGCCGGATCCTAATCCACTAATCTGAATATTACCTGAAACATCAGTAGTTAATGACACAGCTACTGCTGTGCCTTCAAAAGTATAATCAACAGCATATGTTGTTGAAGCTGAAAGCCCACTTATTTCAACATAACCATCTGTACCTGAACATGTTGTTGGATCAACTGTTTGCACATGGGCGATTGATGGAGGAGTAGGATCAGTTAAAGTAACATCAGGATCTTCAGTAGAAGTACAACCACCAGTAGTAATGCTAAAATCATTGTAAGTACCTTCCCCTACAGACAATGTAGCAGTATTGGAAGATATGCTCACATTGGTAAATGTTCCTGTAGCGTAGCTAATCGTATAATTACCGTCCGCTACATTCGTGAAGGCCAGGTCGATGCTTCCATTTCCTCCGCATTGCGTTGGGTTAGTGCTTCCACTAATGGCAATAGTCGGTATTAATGGATCATTCAATACGACATCAACATTTCCTGTAGATGGACATCCTGCCACGGAAATGCTTATATCATTATAAGTTCCTTCGGCAACCGTTAATGTTGCTGCACCAGATGTTACTGATACGTTATTAATGGACTGAGAAACAGCCCCTCCATCTAAATAATTGATGGTATAAGTTCCGTTCGGAACATTTGTAAAGCTTAAATTGATTTTTCCGTCCGTGCCACTACATGTAGTGGGATCTGAAGCGCTTACTAAACTCACGCTAGGAATTGCGATAACACTTAATGTACCAGACGCTGAAGACTCATTAGATGCACCATCAGCGACCGTAGCATTGACGGTATAATCCATTCCTCCCGAGAAAGTACCTAATGCACCACTAGCTGGAGTATCGGTACCCGTATCAATCGACCAATTGCCACTTGCATCAGGTGTTACGTTATATGTTGCTCCATTTACTACCACCTGCATCGTCTCTCCTGCATTTAGAGCTGCACCTGTTCCTGATGTCCCGTTAATCACCGGGTCTGTTCCTACACACTCTGAACTACTTACAACCGTAGGAGCTGCTGGGGCTGTCGTATCAATGGTTAATTCCTTACTAGTAGCATCTGTGATACTATTTCCTGCGGCATCTTCAACTGTTACAATAACATCATATGAGATGCCATCGATAAAAGTGCCCAATGCCCCGCTATCTGGAGTGGCTGTTTCAACATTCACAGACCAATTTCCACTGGCATCTGGAGTCACCGAATACGTTGCTCCGTTCACCTCGACAGTCATGGTTTCGCCAGCCGGTAAAGCTGCTCCTGTTCCTGTCGATCCGGTAATAACCGGACTGGTGTCGTTGGTAGTTTGAGCGTCTACTATTGGCACTGTGGGTGCTGAAGTATCGATAGTTAATTCATTTGAAGAAGTATCAGTTGCCACATTACCTGCTGAGTCGGTTACCTGAGTGTTGATCTCATAATCTCCCTCAGTAAATGTTCCAAGTGTTCCGCTGGTGGGAGTTGCTAACGCCAAATCAATGCTCCAGGATCCATCGGCAACTGGTGTGACAGAGTAAGTTGCACCGTTTACAGTCACTGTCATTGTTTCACCAGCCAATAAAGCGGCACCTGTCCCTGTGCTCCCTGTTATTGTAGGGCTCGTATTATTTGTAATTTGTGAGTCTGAAGTTGGAGTAGCAGGCGGAACATCATCGTATATAGTTGAAACCTGAGTCGCCGCTGTGTTGGTGTTTCCGGCAATATCCTGTGCAGATCCAGCTGCTACATCAACAGTAATATCACCTGTACCATTTGGGGTCACCTCTACCGTGTACGTTTGGTTATTAACCTTCACAAAATTTGATGCTGATCCATTACCGATTGCTACATCCGTAATGTCAAAACCGAACACATCCTCATCAAAGGTTAAAGTAACAGTGTACGGATTAGTATTATTGACAATCGTTGGCTGACCTGAAATAACAACTGATGGACTGGTAACATCTATCACCAATTCACTACTGGTGGTATCCGGTGTAGCGCCTCCTGCCCCATCATCAATCACTGCATCTACATTGTATGTGCCATCTGTCGTAATCACACCTCCTGGTACTGCCAGCGACCATGTGGTGCCACTAATTGTCAATTCAGGATCCACTCCAAGCTCGTATATTTGGCTATTGACAGTTACAAATAATGTCTCACCTACTTCCAATGCTGCTGAACCAGTGATAGTAGGTGTCAGGGTATTGGTAGTTTGCGCTACCACTGTAGGTTCGGCTGGTGGGTTTAGCTCTATCGTTATTGTTGTTACATCCGAGCATAATCCACCGAATGAATAAGTTATTTCGTAAGTTCCAACAATGGATGCAGAAAGGTCAATAGTTCCATCAGTAGGATCAATGGTAACTTCACCAGGCGCAGAGAAATCGCCTCCGGAAAATCCAATGATTTGAGGTGTAGGATCACTTCCCGTGGTGTAGTAGGTAGGTGAGTCATACTGAATAGTTGTATTACTTACACATGTCTCGGTAATATCATTTTCACCTGATTCGGTTGGATCGCCATCTCCATCTGGGTCCGGATCTGTTCCATCAGTAGAAAAATCTTGTTCATCCGGGTTGCTACCATCATTGGGTCCAACATTTTTGATGGATACAACTGCCTGATTTTGATAAGTAGGTGCTGTAGCTGATGTCATATCAATCCTAACCACAAAGCGGATCGTTACACTTGTAGAAACATCAATTTTTGTCTCTGTAGATGTAAGTAACATTTGGGTTACAGCATCGCCATCAAAAGATGGATTCAATCCTCCCTGAGAGAATGAACCATTTATCACTTGTGGAGCTATTTGAAGTGAAGCGGTAGCTCCCGATGGGAGTCCTGCTGTAATATCTTCAATGATTTGCATGTTATCTGCATCATTGGTCGAGCTGAAATTTTCGACAACAAGATCATAAGTAACATCGAAAATTGAACCTGTTACATTATCAACGGCTACTTCATTTTTTGCAATACCGACATCTGCTGGGCAAAGTTCAATATCCAGAGAAAACGATTGTTCTGATGACTCACATCCTGAGATTGAACCAGCAGCAGTATACTGGCCTGGGCTGTTTACGGATATACTGGCGTTGGTTTCACCATTCAATTTGATACCATCTCGATACCATTGGTAAGAATCGAAACCAGCAGCCGTAAGAACAACTGGAAGGTTTTCAGGAATACATGTAGTTGAATTATAGCCATTAGGAGTCTCTACAACAGGGGAAGTGGTAAATCCGGAAAAGAATCCCGCTGCTCCATAGTTATCGAATGCATTTGCTAATGCTACTCGAAGTGGTCTTGGGCTCTCAACCGTAATGTCCCCGGTCAGCAATATATTAGAAGGACCAAGATCTTTAATTTTATAAGTGACATAATCCGAATTCCCGGTTACCGTTTGTGCCTCCGAAGTAATATCATATACTGTTCCTCCCATAGTCACTTCCACCGTTTCACCAGTTTCGGCAATGATTTGAAGCACTGCGGCTCCTAGTTGGGTAACATCAGAAATATCCACATTGGTACCTCCAAGACAAACAATTGGAGGAATGAAGTTCATACCTTGTTGTCGCTCGTTATAGGTACTTCCTGTTGGTGTGAATCCATTAAGCCCCTGGTACACATAAACAGGTTGATTGGATTGAATCAACATATTGTTATTGGCTGTGTAATCGGCAGTTGTAAATCTGTGATAATCACCGGCATTCACAATGATTGGGGTGGTGCTGCCATTCAGAAATACTTCCGTATTATCTATTGATGAAACAACGATCACATTTTCACTACTCTCACCCTCTCCCTTAACCAAAATGTATTCAAAACCCGTCTCCTCCAGTGAGGCGATCTGGTCCATACCAATATCTCTACCTGCCTGAGTACCTCCAGACCCATTAAGGGGTGGTGATCCTCCTAGCCACGACCCTGAATTCACCGCTATCGGCTTGTCAGAAGTAATTCTAGTGCCATTGACATCATTCAAATTAGCAGTACCATCGGTATTTCCTGGCCCATCAGTGGAGCTATTTGCAAATGCTGCTAAAACATAGGATTCACCAGCGCTTAGCATTATTGGGATTGAACCTGAATCCTCTACAGCTTGAGCGACTCCTTCAAAGTCCACATCTCCAAAGTCTGAAATAGTAATATTGGTGTCATCTTCTGTTGCCATGAAGCTGATAACATGCGCTTTATTATTAGTTGAGGCGCTAACATTGTAGAGGTGTCCTGATCTGAATTCTGTTCCCAGGCCTGCTGTACCTTTAGAAGTAAGCGAGGCAGCCTGAGCTCCGGCTAACACCCTAATACTTGCAAAAAAGGCCTTATTAGCACTTAGAATTAGTCCCTCTCCAGTGCTAACCGCAGTGGCGAGGTTTCCTGCTGGTACCAAAAACTCGGTACCCGTGCCAGTACCCAGGTTTATTGATGCAGGAGAAGATCTACTGATCGATTGTGTATATAGCAGGTTGCCAGCACCATCTGTTACTGTGACATCAAAAGCTGTGGTCTGTGGGGTACTCAACAATAAGAAAACACCATCAGTAGCTGCATTGGCTCTCGCATACATTGGAGGAATGAAGTGTTTGGTATCCAATTGCGCATTGGAAATTAATGAGCTGAACAATCCAACTAGAATAGATACGACTAAGCTTAATTTTCTCATATATAACTGTTGTATTTCTTAGTAATTGCGTAATTTATTATGCATGCATAATAAATAATTATATTTTCGGCTTTGAGGCCATACTTTTCGTTGAACGGACGTAAAATCTAGGTGAAGATTTTATTCATTTTTCACCCCCACTATTACAAACTCCGTTCTTCGATTTTTTTGGTGTATTTCGATGGTACAGTCAGAGCAATCAATGGCTGGTGTAGATTCACCCTTGCCGGTTGGCTGAATCAATTCAGGGTGAATGCCATTTTCAATCAAATAATCTGCTGCCGCATTTGCTCTTCTTTGCGACAGTATTAAGTTGTACTTTTCATTTCCTTGTATATCCGTATGAGAGAACAAACCGATAATCAGGTTTGGATATTTATTCATAATCCTTATCAAATTATCAAGCTCTTCTTTCCCCTCTACTCTTAATTCAGATTTGTCAAAATCATAATAGATGGGATTTACAGATAAGGTGTCTCCATCTACAACATAACCTGTGCTGGCATCATTTGTTAGTGATTCTACAGAAACTACTTTTAGGTACTCTTCTAACGGAGCAGGAAGATCAACAGGGAACTTTTCGTGTGGTGATAATAGAATTTCAATTTGGTACTCAGCTTTATCTTCTTCAATGTTGAGTTTTTTAATCGCTGATTTCTGGTATTCATATTTAACTCCGGATACTTCCCAACTCATCGGTTCAATATCTTCTACCAGGAAACTGCCGTCTAATGCTGATCTTCTGTAAAACTGATTGTCATTTTCAGATTGAATGAATACATCTGCACCCTGAATAGGTTCTCGACTAACTGCATTTAATACCACTCCCCTTAATTGATAGTAATCTCGTTCAAAATAATAGATATCATCCTTTAATGAATCTATTCTTGCTGAAGTAAAGTATCCAGACCTGAAGTTGTCATTGGAAACTAATCCAAAATCGTCTTTGCTACTATTGATTGGATAGCCAATGTTATTAACCTTGATAACATCATAAACCCGATTGAGATTTGCCTCAAAAACATCCAGACCACCAAGGCCGCCTCTCCCATCTGAAGCAAAATATAGGTTATTTGAGACTAAGGAAGGAAACATTTCCTTCCCTGCAGTATTTACCTTCGATCCAAGGTTTTTTGGTTTTGTCCATTTATCACCTTCTCTAAACACAATATACAAGTCTGACTGACCCAAACTACCTTCCATATCTGATGAAAATATCATTACCGTACCATTTTCATTGATTGCAGGATGACCTACGGAATAATCGTCACTGTTGTATTCAAAGGGTTGAATATTTTTCCATCCTCCTTTGCCATCACTCTCAGCAAAGAATAGCTTTAGCCTTGTTACACCTTCACCGTCCTTTTTTAGTCTTTTCCCCTGAACATTATTTCTGGTAAAAACCACTTTTTGTTCATTCTCATAAAAAGCAAGCGGTCCTTCATGATACTTGGTTTGGATGTGATCGATAAATAACTCTGCATTATCAGCATTTGGTTTTGCCTGATAAAGATCAAGAAATCGAGATTCATCCCAGTTGAAATTAGTTTTTATCCACGAATTACCAGTAGGCCTTGAGGACGCAAACACAACCCCATTCTGATAGATGGCAGGACTAAAATCCAGCCCTGGTGAATTGAATTCCATGCGCTTAATTTCGAATTTTGCGCTATCGGAAAAGAAGCTGTTCAAGTTTTCCAAAGCTTTCAACTTGTCTGCTGCTCTGGGATCGTCCTTTACCTTATTTTGATAATTTTTATACCACTCCTTAGCTTCATTGTATTTACTATTTGAGGCAAGGGTCTGAGCGTAGAAGTAACTATACTCAGCAGGAGATTCTGGATATGAAACAACCATCGAAAAATACATTTCAGCTTTTTTGGTATCGTTCATGTTTTGAAAGCATAGACCAAGCTGTTGTAATAGATACAGGCTGTCTTCAGTGGACTCAAGGCTGGCTTTATAGAGTTCTACTGCACGGGCATATGAGTAATTTTCAAATGCAGCATCTGCTGCAGTTGTGCTACTGAAAGTAATGGTTTGTGATTGAAGGTGCAAAACACTCCAAAAACCAATTATTGTTATTAAAACTCTCATATTAAACAGTTTCTATTGAGTGATTTTTTCCATGGCCTCATCAATTTTTTCACGACGCAGTGCTCGTTTTTGTAGGAAACCTGATAATCTTAATTCTACCGGTAGCAGTATTAAAGCCAGCAATAGATTAGTTCCTACCTGAAATATGGGTGTTTCACCAGCTATTCTTTCCACATAAGGTTCTACCTCTGTATGTACGTATTCGAAAAGAATAAACAAACTCACATACACCATCAGTCGAGTCACAAATTGGGACTTGATTCTTGAGGATAGTACCATGGTCATGTACATAATGAATAAGAAAAAGGTTATTTGAAGCAAATAAAACCACCAGGTTCTCCAATAGGGAGGGGCGATTGAGAAAGTGATGCTAGTATACTCCGCATCACTCCAGAGCTCTGGATGATCAGACTCTTTCACTTTAAAAGTATACTCACCGGGATCAAGATTCGTGTATGACGCGGTATTGGACTTATTAATATTAGACCATGATTTATCAAATCCTTCTAGCGTGTACTGATAATAAATGGCATTTGGATTTCTTAAATTAATAGACACAAAATCAAACGATAAGTGGTTGTCATCATGACTGAACCTAAGGTCTGAAGGGAGGATGTTATCCAACTTGTCAGCTTTCGTATGTTCCAGTAAATCAACTTCCTGAAAAAACAATCGAATATCTTTTATGTGAGTCTCCCTTTTATCAATCTTGAAATTAAAATGGGGCAAATTCACTTTAGTGATCCCAAAAGGATTGCCAAAGAATACGTTTCCATGTACATCCTTTATCACAGAATTAAGCTCAGATTCAGTCTCACCTAGCTCACTAGGATGACTAAATACCCTAACCAATTCATAATCTGGCTGAATCAGACTGATACCTAACCTATGCCCTACCCATATTTGGCCTATGTTGTCCACCATGACAGCATTGCAAAAGTTTGATAACAGGTCATTCTCTTCTTCAGTAAATTGTTTGAAATTTTCACCATCGAAGCTATAAATACCGGATCCGGCAGTAGCAATCCAAATTTTACCGCTTTCATCCTGGATGATCGAGTTGATATCAAATGCGGGAAAAACTTTATCCTTTGTTAGAAACTTCATCTGCCCGTCTCTCTGCAAAATAGCTAGACCAACTGCATGACTTCCAAACCAAACATTACCTGCTCGATCCGGATAGATGGAAAAAATTTCATTGTGATAAAACCCACTTCTAGTATTATAATGTTCTATCAACTGACCATCTGATGTCAAATGATACACGCCATTACCTGCCGCTGATACCCATACATTACTATCTAAATCAACCTGAATATCCCTTATTAAATGTGTATTGACAGGATCCAGTGGATTCAGTAATATTTTTTCTAATTGCCCATTTTCAAGATCGATCCTGACTACTCCGTTTCTTTTCGTTCCTGCCCAAACCTCTTGGCCCATGATCGCTAAAGATGTAAACGAGTATTTTTCCGTATAGGCCAATTTTTCAAATATTAAGCTATCACGTTGTGGCTTATGATAAACATGCACAATCCCTTTGTCAGAAGCTAAAAGCAATTCATCTTCCTGATAATTTGCTATGCTGTGTATACCTTGTACTCCTATTGTTCTATATAGCTCATAATGGTGAAAATAGGCCCTATTCAATTGGACCAAACCTCGCCCAAATGTTCCTACCCACACTTCGTTTTCATTATCAACATATACTTCCTGAATCTCATTGCTTTCAAAACCTGAGGAGGTATTAAAATAGGTTAACGCTTCTATTTCTCCGCGCTTTAAGTCAACCTCAACCAAACCATGATTGTAAGTGCCAACCCATAAAGTATTTAGGTCATCCTCTGCAATAGAGCTTATTTGTACATGCTCAGGAAATCCCTCTACCAGGTTAATCTCATTTTGACTTATTCGATAACGATATAGTCCATCATTGGTACCCACCCAAAGCAGATTAGCATCATCTTTATCCTGATACAATGCACTTACATTAAGACCAATTGTACCTGTTATGAGTTGCGCTGGAATGAGATCTCCATCTTTAATTCTGAATTCAACAACACCTTCATTGGTACCAACAAAAATTTTGTCTTCTATGACCACAAAATCATTACTAACAAGCTCATTAAGAATCGGCAGCTGAAATCGCTTTATAGAATCTCCGTCTATCATTACCATTCCCTGATTTCGGGTGAGGCCCCATAAAACGTTAGAATCATCTACTTTAAGCTGTTCAATTCGGTTTGGGAGCTCTTCATCGGATAATAATTTTCGGTACCTTCCATGCTCCACGATGCTGATACCACCACCGATATAACCCAAATAGACGTGTCCATCATTGGATATGGTAGATGCTGTGATTGTGCTGCTTATGGTTGTATCCTTTTTTCTGAGATTTAGCATCTCTTGACCATCAAATCGATAAAGCCCATCATTACAGCCAATCCATAAAAACCCATCATCATCCTGGACTATGGTATAAATAAAAACGCCATTGAAATCCCTATCTGCATTGAAAAGCACGGTGGTAAAATCCCGTGGGCCAGCATTAGAAATCAAAGCAATTACAAGTCCGAAGAAAATGAAGAGTCCCTTTTTAATCGTTACCATTGTCCTTGTCTTTGTATCGAACATTCAGCTTATACTTAAACTTGGGAGGTCCGCCTACCGGAACTGAAAAGAAGGCTACTGCTTCATCGTATTGATTGGTTACATAGCATACCATGTCATTTCTGGAGGTTCGCCCTTTTACTATCTGAAGATCTACAGTCGTGTTTTTTTCTTCATCGATGATCGGGTGCTTGCTTCGACCCCATTCCCTGTTTTTACTTGGTGTCGCACGGTGACGGTTTTTGGCTATTGAGTATATCATAATGGAGCCTTCGAAATCAAAATCAAAATTGTGCTGAGTGATGGAAATCACATCGTCTTCGATGAAAGGATAAAGGTGTGCTACAGAGTTCTTCACTTCCGGCAATCTGAATGAATACTCATAAGTGAAAGCATTGGCCCCTTCCACTTCTTTATTCTCAAAATTCTTCGTACTGAAAAAGTACTTGTATAAGTTTCCATCGTTACCTGCAATTCCTTCTGCTATGACTTTAAACACTCGACCATTTAATTGTGGAAACTCTTCCCCGTCCATTGGGTTAAATGGTCCAAACGAGTACCATTTTCCATCATATTTTTCTTCAGATTGAAAAAGTTTAGACGCTAACAAAGTACCACTTTTAAAATTGCCAACAGGATCAATTTTCTTTGCATCAGGTTCTGAATGGGCTCCTTTACCGCCATAGACGCTAAATTTTACACCAGTATCCCATTCTCCATTCGGTTCGTCATATTGTCCTCCAATATCCGGATCGAACACCCGTATGTATACAGGCTTTGTGAATGATTCAGGTACAATAAAAAAGAAGATCTGTGTATGATCATCATCTCCCCAACCAGGTTTGCTGTCAGCACCAAAAGTTACTAAATGAGTGATCTGCTCAAATTCACTCGGCACCAGCTGGCTAAACAATTGATTACTTACGAGGTAAAGAGAAGTTATAAAAAGTATTTTTTTCATAGTGATGTTAGCTGCCAGTTATTATTTCTTTTGATAAGAAGGTTTCTTCACCTTGAAATGTGAACCGAGCCAAAACTCTGACTTCTTTATTCTTTTCAATACCAGAGAGCTTTTTACCTGACTCGTAACTATTATCCCAAGACCAATAAAACGTTGCATCGCTTATCGATGAGCCAGTCAGCTTTGCTTCCAGATCTTGCCCAAACTCTCCTTTAGATTGCGTGATTTCAAGTACGACTGCCGGAAGCACTTTAACAGTTTCTACATACTCATCATCAAAATTCATTGATGAAATAGGATCAATGATTGCAAGAGAGGCTTGAAATTCACCAATAGAATCATAGCAGTGTTCTACGGTAATGCCATATGCTTCTGTTCCATCGCCTAAATCCCACTTGTAGATTAAATCGCTATTTTCTCTCTCAACTGATCCACTTAAGTCAAGAATAATACATTCCTTATCTGCTAAAACAGATGGAAAATCTTGAGCAAGAAGCCTAAAAGAAATAAAAACTAAAACTGTCAGAATACTGATTCTCATGCTAATTCCCAATAAGTACAAAAGCGAAAATACTATAGGTTGTTTGGCGAGAAATTTTTCTTTCGACAAACGGCATGATGTACCCGCTGGAATAAACTATTCTCCGGTTATTGTGGTGAGTAAATAAATAAAACTTTCGATTGCAGCATATTCAATCATTGAAATAAGCATAGGTTAAGCCTATTTTTAGACTCAATCATTTACTGCATTGATCATCAATTATTCATTACCTCAACCAGGCGCATCAGTTCATTGCTGATTGGTTTTGTTTTGCTTATGGCTAGCTTAAAGCTTGTATAGACAACTTCATCATTTATGATTCCTGCCATGACGTTGGCTTTGCCGTTAATCAGTCCTTCAACAGCAGCTAATCCTAATCTACTGGCTAGAATTCGGTCAAGGGATGTGGGGGATCCGCCTCTTTGCAAATGACCTAATGTGGATACACGAATATCCAACTTAGGGAGTTTTTTCATTACTTTATTAGCAATCTCATGCGCATTTCCCTGCTCATCGCCCTCAGCCACAATGACAATGGCTGATGTTTTTTCTTTATCTCGGCCTTTGTTTAGGGTATCAATCACATCCTGGATGGTAGTTGATGTTTCTGGTACCATCACTAGCTCTGCTCCTCCTCCAATGCCACAATGGATGGCGATGTAGCCAGAGTGCCTTCCCATCACTTCTATAAAGAATACCCGATCGTGAGAGTTCGCTGTATCTCGTATTTTGTCAATTGCTTCCAGTGCAGTGTTTACAGCCGTGTCAAACCCTATGGTATAATCTGATCCGTAAAGGTCGTTATCTATAGTGCCGGGAGCACCTATTGTTGGGATACCATACTCTTCGTAAAATATATTTGCCCCTGTAAACGTGCCATCACCGCCTATCGCTACCAACCCTTCAATTCCCTTTGCTTTGAGTTGCTCAAAGGCTTTCTTTCGTCCCTCCTTTGTTCTGAAGTCTTCACTTCGAGCTGATTTAAGTATCGTTCCTCCCTTCTGAAGAATGTTACTCACCGAATAGGATTTCATCAAATGCATATCTCCACTAATGATGCCATTGTATCCATATCTAATGCCATACACATTCAATCCAAGACTCAAACCCGAGCGAACAACAGCTCTTACACACGCATTCATCCCTGGTGCATCACCTCCTGATGTAAAAACTCCTATATTTTTCATTCAATAACTGTTATATGTTTAGGTTGGACCGTCTAAATATTTCCAAACAAGACTTGAGGCTCCCAAGATTGGGGCATCATCATCTTTAAGACCTGAGGGTTGCAATTGTATCTTCTTATCAAGGAACATTGGCATCATGAAATGCTCCATATTCTCTTGAGCGGGGACGAAGATGTGATCACCAGCTTTTGACAATCCACCTAGCAAAAATATGGCTTCAGGGTCAGTATGAACAACAAAATCTGATAATTTCATTCCCAACACCCTACCTGTATACTTGAATGCTTCTATCGCGATAAAATCTCCTTTTGCAGCAGCCTCTGTTATGGTTCGAGTGCTCAAGTCATCAAAGCTAATCGATCTAAGTAGACTTGGTTCCGTGTGATCTGCCAGTAATTTATAAACCGTTCTTCGTATGCCGGTTGCACTTACATAGGTTTCAAGGCATCCTCGTTTACCACATGCGCAATACCTCCCATTCGCATTCACCAATGTATGGCCAAGCTCACCTGCAAATCCATGCTTACCATATACCAAGTCTCCATTAATGACGATCCCACTACCCAATCCAGTACCAACGGTCAAAACCACAAAATCTTTCATGTTTTTGGCTTTCCCATACACCATCTCACCTAAGGCTGCAGCATTCGCATCATTTGTGAGCACACATTTAAGTCCAAATATTTTTTCTACCTCTTCAGCAAATTTTGAGACACCCTTCCAAGGAAGGTTTGGAGGATTTACTAAGGTGCCTTTGTAATAATTTGCATTGGGTGCACCAACCCCTATACCTATCACGTCTTCGATTGAGTGAATTTTTTCAATCTCTTTTTTCAACTCAGCAATAAATGAGAAATAATCACTGTACTGTTGAGTTTTGATCCTTGATTGTGCGAGTATATTTCCGTCACGATCAGCTATCCCAAATTTGGAGTTGGTACCTCCGATATCAATACCTATGGCCAGTTTAGTCATGCGGTGAAATTAAGCTTCTCCTTCCTTCATTACAACTTCATCTTTGTCATCTACTTTCAAACAAAGTAAACCAGCTATGATCATGGACCCTCCACCGAGTATTATGGCGTAAATGAATTCACTTTCAAAGAAAGTAGCCACTAAAAACCCGAGGATACTGGCTGCAACGATCTGCGGTATTACAATAAAGAAATTGAATATTCCCATGTAATAGCCCATCTTTTTAGGGGGTAGCGAACCCGATAGCATCGCATATGGAATGGATAGAATACTCGCCCAGGCTATACCTACTCCCACCATTGATAAGATTAACCACAAAGGGTTCTGGATAAAATAAAATGAGATTAGACCAACTCCACCACAGATAAGTGCGATCATGTGAGTCACTTTCCTACTTACTACTTTTGCTAATAATGGTAATGCCAAAGCTGCAAGTGCCGCTATACCATTATACCCGGCAAATAATAATGACACCCAATCTGCTCCATCATTGTAAGCAGCAGAGGTAGTATGGGTCGCTTTATAGATATGAGAAGTCACCGCCGAGGTGCTGTAAATCCACATGGCAAATAATGCAAACCATGAAAAAAACTGCACATAAGCTAGTTGCACCATTGTCTTCGGCATGTTCTGAAAGTCGCGAACGATCTGTACAAATCCATTGTGATACCTGTTTCGTCCCATCAGCAACGCTCCGATTACGTATGAAAATCCAAATAGGCCAAAGATTCCGCATAAGACATAAAGCTGTGGATCAAATTCTTTCAAGGTAAACCATGAAGCTAAAGCAGCACCAATTCCGAGCAATACAAGTCCTCTTGCCATGTACTGACGAGGTGTAAATTTTATTTTAAGTGGTGGCGGAGTTTTCGCTTCCTGAATATCCTCTTCCGATGGCGGGTACTCTTTTGTGGTGAATACAGTCCACATGACCGCAGTAAGAAAGGCAATACCTCCGACGTAAAAAGACCATTTCACTGAATCCGGAATTTGGCCTTCTGGTGCCGTATTACTGACGCCTATCAAATTGGTAAAGATCCACGGTAAAGCAGAAGCTACAACAGCACCAACTCCAATAAAGAAGCTTTGCATTGCAAAACCTTTCGTTCGCTGATCGGGCGGAAGCATATCTCCTACAAAAGCCCTAAAAGGTTCCATGCTGATATTGATCGATCCATCCATGATCCATAACATACCAATGGCAATCCACAGTGTGGGAGAGTTCGGCATAACAAAAAGCGCAAAAGTTGCAAGTATGGCTCCTATGGCAAAGAAAGGTCGTCTCCTACCCCATTTTGGATGCCAAGTGCGGTCACTCAGGTAGCCAATGATTGGCTGAACTATTAACCCCGTAACAGGTGCTGCCAACCAGTAAAATGCCAGATTCTTCGTATCTGCCCCTAATGTTTCAAAAATTCTACTTGTGTTGGCATTTTGCAGCGCAAAGCCAAACTGGATTCCCAAAAATCCAAAACTCATATTCCAGATTTGCCAAAAGCTAAGCCTCGGCTTATCCGATCCCAATGAAATATTACTCATTGCTTACAGTGTTTGTCCCAACAAAATATTGATATGGCTGCATTTCAGTGATGGATGAACTCACATCTCCTTCTGAAAATACATCTGTAAATAGCATCGATTCAGGTAATGAAATAGATTGGTTGTCTCCCGAAAGATTGATTACGACCGTGACCTGATTATTATCTTTTGTTCGCTCATAAGCGATAACCATCGGATTTCCAGTATCCATGAAGTTTGGTTCACCTCCAAATTCCCCATTATACAAGGCCGGGTTGTCATGCTTCAAATCAACCAAAGAGGCATAAAATTCTTGAAAAGCAACATCACCCCACTCAATTGTATCCTTTTCAAAAAAGGCCAATCTTTCATCCAACCCTGCTTCCTGTCCGCTGTAAATCAACGGCATACCCTGGACTGTGAATACAAAGACCGCATAGGCTTTATGACCATCTCCAAATCTTTCGAAAACAGTACCATTCCAAGAGTTTTCATCATGATTCGTGGTAAAGTTCATTCTAAAAGCATCAGATGGATAGCGATCCAAATCTTTATTAATGAATGAAATCAACGAGTCCACATTTTTCTCTCCTTTCGCTACCCCGTTCATGTAATGATGCAGCCCCCAGCCGTAAGTCATATGAAAAGCATCTTCATGCATCTGAGGTTCATCCCATTCGGCCAGCATGAATACATCCTTCACAACATCCAACGAATCCTTAGCACGATTCCAAAATTCCATTGGAACAAATCCCGCTACATCACATCGATAACCGTCAATGTCTGCCTCCTCAACCCAATATTGCAATGCATCGATCATCTCATTTTGCATATCCATATTTTCATAATTCAGATCAGCAACATCAGACCAATCAGGAACTGGTGAAATGACATTACCCATTGAATCTTTTGTATGATATCCGTCTTTTTCCATCCATGGATGATCCCAGGCTGTGTGGTTAGCCACCCAATCCAAAATCACCAACATGTCCTTTTTATGCGCCTCATCGACCAATCTTTTAAAATCTTCCATACTACCAAACTCAGGGTTGATGGCGGTATAGTCTTTGATTGAATAGTAACTTCCAAGTCCACCTTTCCTCTTTTCCTCTCCAATCGGCTGAATTGGCATGACCCACAAAATATCAACCCCTAATTCCTCAAGTCGTGGAAGATGATCAATGAAACCATTGAAAGTACCCTCAGGGGTGTATTGTCTCACATTTACCTCATAAATGACCATGTCTTTGGCACGTTCAGGAAATGAAGCTTCTACCATCGCTGATTGATCAGATGGAGGTTGGCTACATGCTCCGATCAAAAGAGCTAAAAAGGTTAGGTTGGTTAGTATTTTCATTAATTATTTAATTGTAAGTAATCATCTCAAAAGAGTTCGGTTGAAGCGTTAGCATTCCTCCATTTTGACTACCAAAGAAATTTAGACTCCCATTTTCAGGGATTTCTATTTCAAATGGCCGATCACTTGTGTTGAACACAGCAATTACCTGATTATCAAAATATTGACGTGAGATCACCAGGTAGTTCTTACCTTCATCCAATATTTGGGTATCGCCATAGATCAATGCCAGATTTTCTTTTCTAAGTTGGATAAGTTTCTTAGCTCGCTCTTTTGTGGCTTGCTGATGTCTATCCAGGTTATCAAATTGCATTTGTCTTCTGTTGTCCGGATCATTACCTCCCGGGCTTCCATACTCATCGCCATAATAGAAACATGGTATTCCTGGTATGCTCAACATATAGGCAGTAAGTGCCGAAAGCTTCTGATAAGCGAGTGTATCCTGAATAGTTATCTCCCGGTTCCAACCTGCGTACTTGGTGTCTTCACCAAAATCCAGGGAACCATCTGCGTACGAGATGAATCGTGGACGATCCTGATTTCCGGTGATATATCCCATCAGATTATGATCTCCATAATACTTTATACTTTCTCTTAGCGAACTTGCCAGCTCAGACAAAGAACCCGCTCCGGCAAAAGCCGAAACGGCACGATCGTACATATTAAAGTCAAACTGCGCATCCAGCATTCCGGTGCTTATATAGCTTTTTATAAGCTCATGACTTCCATATGTTTCACCAATTTGAAAAACAGGCTGCCCGATTTCTTTGACTACTTGCTTCTTGACCTTTTGTGTCAGCACTCTCCAAAATATTTCCGGAATGTGCTTGGTTGCATCGTGTCTGAATCCATCAATGCCATATTCTCTAAGCCAAAAAATGGCTGAATCAGTCATTGGATCAACTGTTTCCATTTTCGATAAATCGAGCGTTGGCATGAACGTATCAAACCAGGTGGTCAACCGCTGGTCATCCCACCGCTCGGTATTGAGTGATCCATCCGGCAGATACAGATTTGTCGCCCAATCCGGATTTTGTTGATAGATTGGATGCTGTTCATGCACATGGTTTGCCACATAGTCCAGCAAAACATTCATATCCGAATCATGAGCAGAAGAAATCAGATTCCTAAATTCGTCTGACGTTCCAAAACGATAGTCAACCTTCACATTGGATATTGGCCAATACCCGTGGTATGCCGAAAAACTCGTCTCCGGCTCAGGATACTTACCAAATGCTCCTTCAGGGTTTTGTGTGATTGGAGATAACCATATCGTATTTGTTCCTAAATCGCTGAAATAACCTTCGGTGATTTTCTGAGTAATTCCTGCTAAATCTCCACCAAAGTAATCTGCTTTTGCATGGACTTCCGGGATGTTCAAAGGCTTATCGTTACCGGTATTGCCATTATTAAACCGGTCTACCATGAGGAAATACATGACCATTCCTTCATAGTCGTTTCGTGTAATCATGGATGCATCATCCAGCACTTTGCCCTTGTCTAGCGGAACCATCACATCATTGCTAACTCCCTCTTTATTATATGCCCATAATCGAATCTTGGAACGATCCGAATTTGCAGCATTTGAAGGAATCTGAACCGTAACCTCATTCCCTTTTATGGTGATAAAATCACCTGGGATTCGGGTATTACCCCAATAGGCATAAATATCAGATATGGAATTCGAACTTTCTAAAATGATGCTATTGGGGGTGTAGCTTTTTGACCTCAGTGTGGGGATTTTATCAGGATCTGGCCCTTGAATGGTAATGAGTGAATTATATCCTCCCATACCATTGGAAATAGAGTCCGGGTTTTGTGGATCGAGGACCTCTTTTCCATCTACTACGTAGAGGTATTGGTATTTTCCAGCTCCCAAAAGTTCATATGTCGAGAACGAGCTCCCGGTTTTCTCCAGAACCGTACTATTTGGATTCCAGGCATTAAACTCCCCTTTAATCATTACCCTTTTTTCATCCCCTGAAATGGGGTACAAGAAAGAATACAAAGTCTTTTTCGTGCGTTTTAGCAGGATACTTTCACCTACTCCGTCAGCCCATAATGTCAAATTATAAAGTGCCTGCTTAGGTCTTCCCTGAATTCGCAAAACGGAATTATCAATTTCCAAATTAAAGGGTCCGTCTGTAGTTACAGAATCCAGGCGGAACGGATCCAATACATAATCTTCCAACACAACCTGAGTAAGTTGAAGATCCAATTGAATGGGAGTTGCTGTTCCAATGATCAGCGGTTCGCTAAGTGTTTCTAATCCTTTTTCAACACTACATCCAAATAGGACTATGACACTACCAGTTAAAAACCATTTCTTCATTGGTATACGCTATCTCGGTTGAAAATACATTTTCAGATTTAAGATTATCTCTGTGATCTTTTTCGAATGGATCAAAATTTGAAATAGGCTGAACGTATGAATAGCACTTTCTTTCAATACTTCCGTGCTTCCAATTATTCAACTCATTTTGATCAAACCCGTGAAGAACCAGCTTTAATTTCTTGATTTTAGAATTATAATTACCCGATGCTTCCTTAATCTTGATCTCTTTCTGAGATGGTGCAAACTCGATCAACCTTCTATGAAAAACCCCGTTGCTACTTTCATAGGAAACTCCATCATCTTCATAATATTCTGTACTTGAATGGTCGGTTCCTGCATAGAAATGTAACTCTAGACACTCTCCTACATTCTTTGAGTTTTGCGTTGCATCACCGTAAACAGGAATTATTGATGAGGCCTTAATGAACAGAGGTAAATGCTCCAAGGCATATTCTCTAATCATCTCTTGTCCACCTGCTAATTGTTCGTCAGTAAAGAACTCATACCATTCGCCCTCAGGTAGGTATACCTTGCCATATCGTTGATCACTCGCTAATGGAGCAACCAGAATATTATCTCCAAAGAGGTACTGATTTTCAAAGTCAGCAGCATAAATTTTATCGTCCGTTGTATAGTCTATGCATAGACTTCTGGTTACAGGAGTACCTGATTCTGAAGCCTGAACGAAAGCATGATAGATGTAGGGTAATAACTTATATCTCAGGCGAATGTAATTTTTGGAGATTTCCTCAACTTCCTCTCCATAGGACCAAGGCTCAGAGTCGTGAGAATTAATCATGGAATGTCCTCTAAAGAAAGGTGAGAATGCGCCAATCTGAATCCATCTGGCAAATAGATTGCTTTGCCCATTTCCAGCGAAACCACCAACATCATAACCTGAAAAAGGAACTCCTGAAAGACCCAGACTATTCACCATACGTACTCCAAGTAACATATGTTCGTCGTTGGCGACATTATCTCCGGTCCATAGGGCGCTGTACCGCTGGACTCCAGCAAAACCTGCCCTAGTCAGTATAAATGGACGTTTGCCATCGAGATTCTTACTAGCTCCCTCGTAAGCACTTCGTGCCATCTGCATCCCATAAATATTTCTCCCTTTTCGCGTTGTTGCTCCCTCTCCTTCAAAATCAAACTCAATATTCTCTGGCAACATCTGGCCCCAGGTAGCAATCTCATTCATGTCATTCCAAAAGCCCTTGATCCCTATGTCCGTGTAAGACTTCATCATGTCTTTCCACCAGGAACGGGTCTCTTCTTTTGTAAAGTCCGGGAAGTGACACCATCCTGGCCAAACTTCTCCTTCATAGTATTTCCCATCGGGATATTTTAAAAAGACATCTTCCTTCTTACCTGAGTCGTAAGGCAGGTACTTGCCTTCGGTTTTTATTCCGGGATCACAAATCACTACTACTTCAAACCCCATCTCCTTAAGTAAATCAACCATTTGGTCCGGGTTAGGGAAGCGTTCTTTGTCCCAACTAAAGATTTTATATTCATCCATGTAATGGATGTCGAGCACAATCACATCTGCAGGGATATCCTTATCTCTAAATTTCTTTGCTACATCCAATACCTCAGTATCCGGATAATAACTATATCGGCATTGTTGATATCCGATGCTCCACATTGGCGGCAAGGACATCCTGCCAGTCAGCCATGTATAGGATTGAATGATTTCTGAGACAGATCCATTAAAAAAATAATAGTCCATGTCTCCTGAATCAACAGAAAAGCTAGAAAAGCGATTGTTTGAAGCTCCAAAATTGAAGTGACTCTTGTATGAGTTATCTAAAAAAACACCATAACTAAGGCCATTATGTATTCCAATATAAAAAGGGATGGAAGCATAAAGCGGGTCGGCTTCTATGTCATAAGCAAAATGATCAGTATTCCAATTTTGATATCCATTACCACTCCTATCTAGTGGTCCTGTTTTCTCCCCCAACCCGACAAAACGTTCGTTTGATTGCAGCTTTTTGTAAATAGTCTTTTGTTCACCCTGTGTCTGAATGCCTAGCCCGGGCTCATCCTGATTCAGGATTTTGCCATCCTTATTGAGGAATGTGAAGAGTATTGGTGATTTATCAATTACTACATCAAGTGATTCAGAGGTAATTACCAGTGAATTGTCGTTATCTTCTACTTGAAAGCTAATTTTCTTAGGGCTTTGTACGACAGAATAAGGATTACAATCCTGAGAATGGCTTGTCTGATGTACCCTAATGGTATGCTCATTATAAAATGAGATTTTATATTGAAAGCTTTCTGTTTCAATTTCCACCCCATATTCTGTTGTCAAATATGATTTGAAAACACCACCTTCCGATATTCGTTTATTTCGTTCACTTTTAGCAATATCCAACATAGAATTATCCCATCTTTTTGTAGCGTGATAAGCTCAAATTAATGAATAATCTTAGAGGAGATTGCATGATTATTTCAAAAAAAATAACGCAAACGGTTGCGAAAGGCCCTGATAATGAAGATTTTGTAAAAGTCTACACTTTTTTGGAAGAATCTCTGGCTAATAATGTAGTTCCAAGCTTTATAGAATCCATTGGTAAATCCTCTTCTTCAGATTCGATCTGTTTGATCAGTAATTCCGCGGCATGTTGTCCCATTTCAAAACCCGGCTGTTCAATAGTCGAAATGGAAGGGTTGGTTAATGCGGTAAACTGCCAATTGCTAAATCCAACTACTCCAAAATCCTGCGGAACGTTTTTTCCATATTTTTGAGCTGCTTTTATTGCTCCCATTGCTGCCAGATCATTCGAAGCAAAAACGGCATCTGGGTTATTCGATTTTAACAATTCAAAAGTCGCTGCATAAGATTCCCCTTCATTAGAAGCCTGATTGTAAACAATCAAATCATCATTTACTGGTACACCCAAATCTTCATGGGCCTTCATAAATCCACCCAATCTTTCATTGGTTATATCCAGATTTTTAGGGCCTGCCAAATGTGCAATGCGCTTATATCCTTGCTTAATCAAATGTTCGGTGGCCTGATATCCACCTTGAAAGTCATCTACGGTGACCTTACTTGTCTCCAGGGTATCAGGGACCCGGTCAAAGAAAACGATAGGCAAACCTTTTTGCATCATAACCTCAAGATGAGAATAATCAAAAGACTCTTTTGAAAGCGAAACCAGCACACCATCCACTCGGTTATTGAAAAGCGTCTGAATATTCATCATTTCCCTCTCAACTGATTCATTGGATTGGGTAATGATCACATTATACCCTTTGCTTTGAGCAATATCTTCTATCCCACTGATGACGGTACTGAAGAAAAAATGAACAATCTCAGGAACAATAACACCTAATGTATTGGATTTACTGTATCTCAGACTAAGTGCCAGTGAATTGGGCTGATAGTTCAATTCTTCTGCAACACGCCTAACGGCTTTCTTAGTTTCTTCACTGATTTCAAAATGATCCTTCAATGCACGCGATACCGTTGAGGGTGATATACCTAGTTCTTTAGCTATATCCTTGATGGTTGTTGTCTGCCTTTTCATGCAAGAAATATAGTAAAATGCATCAATTATGGTTCATAGGTTTTATAAAAGTCTGAAACGCAAACGTTTGCAGAAAAAAAAGTCTGCAAAAACTTCGCAAAAGTGTTGCCTGTAATTTCTTTATTCATAAAATTCGGAATGTGAGTGTTAAGAAATGATCGATTTTTTAACATAAAAACTCGTAAAAATTAACTTAAAATTTAACGAAAAATTAAGATGAAAAATGTATTAAAATCCCTGAGTTTATTGATGGTTTTGGGGACCTTGGTTTTCGTCTCATCGTGTGGTAGCGATGATGGTGGAATTGACATTGGTGGTGGCGGTGAAGGATCCTTCGCAGTAGCTGATGGTTTCTATATAGCTGGCGTGTCTGCATCCGATACGACTATTGCAACTGCATACTTATTAAGTGATGCGACTGTTGAAGGTGAAGGTTTCGCAGCAACTCCTCGAGATGATCACAAAGCAGGTTACATTTATCTAACTGCTGGAAACTACATTTTCGCAGAGGTTGATGAGCAGGAAATTGTGAGTATTGAAGGTGGAAGTTCCTCCGTAGTTGATTCTGTTGGAACGTGGGCAGAAGCTTATACTTACGTAGAAGTAGAAGCAAATGGAGCTTCTTTCGCAGTTTCAGAAGAAGGTGTTTATCATGTTATATATGATAAGCAAAATTCCGAAGCATTTATTGTTAGAATAAATTCATGGGGAATCATCGGTGGAGCAGTTTATGAATCTGTTTGTGTATCAAACGGCTTTAATTCAGACCTAGACTTGGAAACTGTAAGCGAATCAGCTGAAGGATCTACCTGGTCAGGAACCGGAATCATAATAAGAGACGATCAGTTCAAATTCAGATACAATAACAACTGGACCATTGGTGAATATAAGTCTTTCACTAACGTAGGAGAAAGCTTAAGTGTACTGGTACCAGGTGGTGCTAATATCACGAACGCAGAAAGTGGAGTTTATGATGTTACACTATCCATGGATGCAAATGGGGTATTCAGTGCAACGTTAACCAAAACAGGAGAGGCAGAAGTTTGCTCGTTCAATGCAGACAACTTCCCATGGGGAATCATTGGTTCTGGTACACAAGGAACTACTGAAACAGCTGGATGGACTGATGATAAAGATTTGATCTACGTGGGTCAGGTTGATGGTGTTGATACCTGGTTAGGGGTATTCCCAATCGCTGGTGGTACTGCTGATAATGAATTCAAGTTCAGAACAGACGATACCTGGGCAACCAAGTTGATTCCAAATTCAACTACTTATACTGACAATACTGGAAACATTACTGACAATGCAGACAGCAACGGTGATGGAAGCTGGTTCCTTGCTGATGGAGCTTCAGGATTCATTTATGTTAAAATCACAACTGCTGATCAGGGTGGTTCATGGAACATTGACTTCAGTGATGCAGAATTCCAGGTAATTGGTGAAGGAAGTCCGGTTGGAAACTGGGATGCTGGAAATGGAATCGCTATGACTTACAACGACGATTTAGCTTCAGCTACATTAGCATCAGGTGCATACACTACTGCAGGCTGGAAAATCTTTGTCAATCAAAGTTTTGATTACAACTTAGGTGGTGCCACTGATGGTACAACTGCACTAGAATTCAATAACAGCACATTTAGCCTTGGGGCAGCTGGAAATTATTCAGTGACTATAAGCACGTTAGATGGTGGTGTTACATACGTAGCAACAGCAACAGTTAATACAGCAAGACAATAAAAATTCTAATAGTTAACAATAATAAGAGCTGCCCACTTTGGGCAGCTTTTTTTTGCTAAATTTTTAACCAGATGAAATCAATACTCACCCTTACGTTATTTCTTGGATACATTTCTCTATTTGCCCAGGATCCAACTATTGAACCCGCCTTCTTTTCCGCGGACGAAGAAATTACTATTACCTATGAAGTGACCGGAACGTCGCTTCAAAGCCTCAATGAAGCATGGATTTGGATGTGGATTCCCGGGGAGGGGATTGATGCCCCATCCAATATCAATCCGGCTAGCTCCAATAGCTCAGCCACCAATCCTGCTAAGTTTACCAGATCCATGAGTAACACAGGTGAAGTATTCTTCTCTATTACCCTAATACCAACCGATTTTATTGGAACCTCTAAAGAAAATATTGAGAGCATAGGAATGCTTCTCAAAGGTAATGATTGGAGCAACGGCCAAACCTCAGATTACATCGCAGAGATAAACGATGGATTTACGATCGTAATGGACAATCCAACCGGTAATTATGGTTTTTATAGCAGCGCTGCAACCATTCAAATTGATGTCAGAACCTCTGAATCTTCGACCATAGAACTTTTCGTTGATGACAATTCCATTGCCTCCTCAACTGAGGTCACTGAGTTGAGTTCATCACATACGATAATCGATGATGGCAATGTTCACATAATCAAAGCAGAAGCGAATAATGGAAGTGAAACCATCGAGACAACCTATTCCTATACGCTTACCCCTACCCCTCCTTCTGTCACTTTGCCTATGGGCATACAAGATGGAATCAATTACAATACTGATTTAACTCAGGTGACACTTTCGCTAAGAGCCCCGGATAAAGAACATGTATTTGTCATTGGTGACTTTAATGACTGGTCATTAAGTAGCGACTACTTGATGAACAAGGATGGAGAAGTTCATTGGCTGACCATTAATGGATTAAACCCTCAACAGGAATATCTCTTTCAATACCTGGTGGATGGAGAGATAAAAATAGCTGATCCTTACAGTGAAAAAATATCATCACCATTTGATGATGGGGAAATTATTGCAGAGAATCGATACCCGGAATTAAAACCGTATCCTAATAGGGAAACCTCAGAAGCTGCTTCTTTTCTTCAAACGGGTCAGGCTGATTTTGTATGGTCGGATTTCACTCGTCCTGCTAACGAAGATTTAGTGATTTACGAATTACTGATACGAGATTTTACAGAGGAACGCACTTACCAGGCAGTTACAGATCGACTGGACTATCTCGCAGATTTAGGCGTAAATGCACTTGAGTTGATGCCCATTCAGGAATTTGAAGGAAACTTAAGTTGGGGATACAATCCGGCATTTATGTTTGCCGTAGATAAATACTACGGTACGGAACTGGACCTAAAGACCCTTATTGATGAAGCTCATAAAAGAGGTATTGCGGTAATTCTAGATATTGTGCTTAACCATCACTTTGGAAGAAATTCACTAGTTAGATTGTACAATGAAGGGCTCTATGGGAATCCTACCTCGGACAATCCGTGGTTCAATACCCGCGCTAAGCATGACTTTAACGTAGGATACGACATGAATCATGAAAGCCAATACACCAAAGATTACACAGATAGGGTGGTCAAATACTGGCTAGAAGAGTACAATGTGGACGGTTATCGGTTTGACTTATCAAAGGGATTTACCCAACGCAACTCTTTAGGTAATATTGGACTTTGGGGTAACTATGATGCGTCAAGAATTGCCATATGGAAACGTATTGCTGACGTTATTTGGGCAGAGGATCCTACAGCCTACGTCATCTTAGAGCATTTTGCAGATAATACAGAGGAGAAAGAACTGGCTGCCTATGGCATGATGCTTTGGGGCAACCTAAACCATGCGTACATTAATGCAGCAAAAGGAAGCTCAGCATCACTGAATCAGGCGTATTTTGAATCCCGAGGTTGGGTGGAGCCGCATTTAATTTCATACATGGAGAGTCATGATGAAGAGCGTCAGATGTGGGAATTAAAAAAGAGCAAAAGCACAAATGAGGCACTTGAACGAGCCAAAATGGCAGCTGCATTTTTTCTCACCGTGCCTGGCCCTAAAATGATCTGGCAATTTGGTGAGTTTGGTTACGATGAAGAGCTTAACAATGATAGATTGGGCGTCAAACCAACCAGATGGGAATATTTAGAAGACCTAAATAGAAAGAAGCTATTTGACCTATACAAGTCCCTCATTCACTTAAGAACCGAAACTGAATTTATTGACAAGGAATATTTTACGTGGAGTACATCCGGATTTGTGAAGACAATCAACATTACACATCCTGAAGTGGAAATATATGTTGTAGGAAATTTTGATGATGAAGTCCAAAGCTTCAATCATAGGTTTACAACTACCGGAACCTGGTACAACTACTTTACCGGAGAACCAATCGAGGTAACCAATACATCTGAAGAGGTGAGTTTTGGAGCGGGTGAATGGTACATCTATACATCTGAGAAAATTGAAAATTACATTGATGATCAACAAATAACACTCGGTATCGAAAACGAAATTGAAAATTTATATATCTACCCCAACCCTGCTTCCGAGATGATTCATATTATCAATATCGATGCAGACGACTTCCGTATTCTGGACCTTTCGGGAAGAGAAATTAAACATGGGCTGATGGATAATACTAATCAGATCAATGTAACGGATCTTCATCCAGGCATCTATCATGTTATTTTGAAAAATTCGACTGAGGAAATCAAAAAACGCATTTTGATTAAATAGCTACCCATCGTAAACGTTTCCGAACGTTTCTGCGACGATTTATCACTATTTTCAATAGTTACAATACGCAAACGTTTGCGTAGAAAAACCTAGTAAAAAGCCCTGAAAATCATGGTTTTACGTTTCGAAATTGGTAAAATTGAAAGAGCAAATCAATGTATATTTCGGACGAATTAAGGATTGATTCATCCAACTAATTCTAAAGCAAATCAATGAACACTAATAGTATCTTACCGAGACTGGAAGTAAAAAGATTTCTAATGACCTTAATGGTCTCCACGAGTGTCTTTTTAGCAGCAGGTCAGCAGAGAACTGTTTCCGGAACTGTGACGGATGCGAGTGACGGCACCACCCTTCCGGGAGTAACCGTACAGATAAAAGGAACTCAAAATGGAGTTGCCACTGATATTGACGGAAAATATTCCTTACAAGTAGCCCCTTCAGCCGTCCTTGTCTTCTCATATATTGGTTACAAAACCGTCGAACAAACCGTAGGCAACAGATCTGTTGTTGATATGGCATTGAGTGCAGACATTCAGGAGCTCTCAGAAATAGTCGTTGTAGGTTATGGTCAGGTAGAAAAAGGAGATGTAACCGGGGTAGTCAATAAAATTGATTCAAAAGAGTTTAACAGGGGCGTTCTAACCTCTCCAGCAAATCTTATTGCAGGTAAAGTTGCCGGTGTTCAGGTAATTAGCAGCGATGGAGCACCAGGGTCGGGAATATCAATTCGAATTAGAGGTGGTACTTCGATAACCGCTGGTAACGAACCTTTGTATGTAGTGGATGGCGTACCGCTGGAGAATGACGGTGTTGCTGGTGTACGAAATCCGTTGAATTTCATTAACCCTGCAGACATTGCTGACATAACCGTATTGAAAGATGCTTCTTCAGCAGCTATATATGGCTCCAGGGGAGCAAATGGGGTAGTTATTATCACAACCAAATCCGGAGAGTCCGGGAAACCCCAATTTTCATATGATGGCTCCTATACCGCAGGCTTCAATAACAATGGGGTGACCATGCTTAATGCAGCTGAGTTTGCGTTTACAGTGGAAAGAAAAGGACCAAGAAACCTGGAGGATCTTGGATCTGCAAATACCGATTGGTTTGATGAGGTTACACAACTGGCGCAAGGTATGAATCACAACTTTGGTGTCTCATTCGGTGGAAAAAGTAACTCAGGAAGAGTTTCGCTAAACTATCAAAATGTAGATGGCCTTATAAAGACAGATAACCTGGAGCGCATTTCAGGTAATGTGAATTTTACGCAGAAGCTACTTAATGATGACCTTACCTTAGGCATCAATACCAAACACAGTATCATTAATAATCGATTCGCACCAAATGTGATCGGTTCAGCGTTGGTTTTTGATCCAACTCAAAATGTGCTAGCCAATGATTCTACGACAGGTGGTTATTTCGAATGGTCCAGTCCACTAGCACCCGGAAACCCGGTAGCGCAAATCGATCAAACGTTCAATATTGGCAGGACCGTAAGAAACCTAATAGGTGCAAACCTTAACTATAAGTTGCCTTTTATGGACGGTCTGTCTGTTAAAGTGAACTATGCGTACGATAATTCACAAGGAAAGAGTCAGGTCACTCGATTGATTAATTCAAAAGCAGGTGTAGAGATTGGGTCTTTCTCCTCCTTTGAAGATTCCCGAACCAGCAATTTATTAGAGACCTACTTAAACTATAATACCAAACTGTCTTTTGGTAAACTGGATCTCATTGCCGGATACTCCTATCAGGATTTCTCGCGAAATGTAGATCGGTCTCTATTTAAGCCAGTTACCGTTTCCCTTAATGCCCTTAATATCACAAACCCTACAGATTTTATCAGTGAAGGCAAACTGAACGAAATACGACCGTTATTAGATGAGCCATTGATTTTCGAATTAGAAAACAGACTGATCTCCTTTTGGGGAAGAGCTAATCTATCTATTCAGGATAAATACCTTATCACAGCTACACTTAGAAGAGATGGAAGTACCAGATTTGGTAAAAGAAACCGATGGGGACTATTCCCATCGTTAGCTGTCGGATGGAGATTAATCGATGAACCATTCGCGGAAGGTATTCAAAATGTCATGTCTAACCTGAAAGTTAGAATGAGCTATGGGGTAACTGGTAATGAAGAAATCGGAGATTACCTCTATGTGAATCTTTATCAACCTGGTGATGACAGAGCAACCTACATCTTCGGGCAGGATACCGTCAACACCTTTAGACCAAACGCTGTAGATCCGGACATCAAATGGGAAGAAACCAAGTCCTTAAATTTTGGTATCGATTATGGCTTTCTCGAAGGAAGAATCCACGGCTCTATCGATGTATATCGTAAGCTAACAACCGACCTTCTTTTCGATATTGCCTTCCCTATAGGAACATTAACAGGAGACCGGGCAGTAACCAATATTGGTGAGATGGAAAATAAAGGGATTGAGCTAATGGTGAATTCGGTGGTCATCGACAAAGATGACATGAAACTTGACCTGGGCTTCAACGCTTCATACAATAGGAATGAGATTCTAAAACTGGATAATTCCAATCTACCAGACTTCCAGGGATATCTAACCGGTCCTATCTCCGGAAATGTTGGGCGAACTATTCAAATCTTAAAAGTTGGATACCCTGCAAACTCTTTCTTTGTGTATGAACATAGAAAAGTAAATGGACGACCTGTGTCCGATGGTGAAGACATTAACGATGATGGTTTTAAAAATGATCTGGACATGTATATTGATCGAAACGATGACGGTATGATCAACGAAGACGACCTTAGACCATACAAAAGACCTGCTCCTGACCTTATTCTTGGGCTGACAGGCAACATGTCTTACAAGAAGTTTGATTTTGCACTAACCTTAAGAGGACAGATCGGTGGCTATGTGTATAACAATGTCTTCTCACAATACGGAGCTTTCCAAGGAGTGGACGACCCTTTCGCACCAAATAACATTCATATCTCCGCTTATGAAAATGATTTTACCGAACGCCAGTTATTATCGGATATTTATGTAGAAAATGCATCGTTCTTAAAACTAGATAACCTCACAGTAGGTTATACCATTGATAGAATCAATAATGTGGATGCCAGGGCATACTTAACAGCCACCAACCTGATGACCATTACCGGTTACTCAGGAGTTGATCCTGAGTCAGGAATCAATGGAATTGATAATAACCTATACCCCAGATCCACGACCGTTATTGTGGGTGTAAATCTTACTTTTTAATTAGCACAACATGAAAAAAATATATTCAATCCTTTTCCTTTTTTCATTCATGGCTTGTACAGATTTAGATCTGGAGCCTAAGAATGGCCTGGTTGAATCTGTGGCATTTGAAAACTTTGATGGCTACAAGTCCTATATCGCGAAGGTGTATGCTTCATTGACCCTTACCGGACAGCAAGGTGCAGCCGGTCAGCCGGATTTGACCATTATCAATGATGAGGGGTTTTCCAGCTACCTAAGGGTATGGTGGAAGGCACAGGAGTTGACCACTGATGAGGCCATCATTGCATGGAATGATTCAGGTATCAGAGACTTACACAATCACTCATGGGGAGCTGACAATCAGTTTGTCAGGGTGCTTTATTACCGAATTTTCTTTACGATATCGTTGGCTAACGATTTCATCAGAGCAGCCGAAAATTTACCTAGTGGCCTCACAGATACCGAAATCGCTACCATTGACGAATACATCGCCGAAGCTAGATTCATAAGGGCATTCTCTTATTGGCATGCCTTAGATCATTTCCGAAATATTGCATTGATCACATCCATCACTTCGGAGCTTCCTTCGCAGGTAGAGCCACAGGTTATTTTTGATTTTATTGAAAGTGAGCTCGAAGACATTGATAGTGAATTGTTGCCGGCAGGTCAAGCCAATCATGCTTATGGAAGGTTAGATCAGGCTGCAGCCTGGATGCTGAAAGCAAAATTATACCTCAACTCTGAGGTGTATACCGGAACAAGTAGATATGCAGATTGTATTACAGAAGTAAACAAGGTAATTAACTCTGGCGTCTACAGCCTGGCACCTAACTATCAGGAGCTTTTTATGGGCGACAATCATGTACGTACCGACGAAATCATCTGGCCAATCGTTCATGATGGACTGGTATCGCAAACATGGGGAGGCACAACCACGATCATTCGAGGCGGTATTGGTGGAGCCATGTCTGATGATGAACGCAGCGGCGCTCCTTTTGCCGATGAAGCGGAAAAAACATTTGGTGTTCCAAGCGGCTGGGCAGGCTACAGAACCACGAGTGCATTGGTAAATTTATTTCCCGGTGCGGCAACAGATCCTGATGGCAACAGCCCGGACGGAAGAGGTATATTCTTCACTGAAGGTCAGTCTTTAGAAATCGCTGACGTTGGAGAATTTACAGATGGATGGGCCGTTCCAAAATTCAACAACATTGAAGCATCTACCGGAAGAAGAGCACCTGGTGTGGATCAGGTAAGTACTGACTACCCCGTATTTAGACTGGCAGAAGCCTACCTGATGCTGGCAGAATCCGAACTCAGAGAGTCCGGAGCAATTAGTGCCACCACGCTAGGCTACCTGAATGATTTACGCATACGTGCATACGGAGACAATAGTGGAAATGTAACCCTAACAGATGTAGATCTGGATTGGATTCTGGATGAAAGAGGAAGAGAGTTATACCTGGAAGCAACCAGACGAACAGATTTGATACGATTTGCTAGGTTTTCCGGTGGAGATTATATCTGGCCATGGAAAGGTGGCGTAGATGTGGGAATGGCTTCACCGACTCATTTGGATATTTTTCCAATTCCGTCTTCAGATTTGATTGCAAATCCGAATCTGAAGCAAAACGACGATTATTAATCCCTTCTAATAACTTTAAAAAAGCGGCTCAGGTCGCTTTTTTTGTTCAAAACATATACCATGAAAGTAATATCCTCACTCCTACTCTTTTTATCGCTAAATGCGATTTCACAAGATGTGCAGCACATAGATCCTCCTTTTTGGTGGACGCAAATGCCTTCTCAGGAATTACAAATTATGCTATATGGTAGTGATTTGGGAGGACTCACACCTGAAATTGATTACCAAGGTGTGAGCATTGAATCAGTAGAGAAGCTGCCCAATCAAAACTACCTGGTTTTTAACCTAAGCGTATCTGAGCAGGCTAAGTCTGGAACTTTTGAAATCAGGCTGAAAGATGGCAGGTATACCAAAGCGAAAATTGATTATCAGCTTAAGGATCGAACATCAGACACCAATCGAAACCAAGGGTTTGATGCCAGTGATGTGATTTACCTGTTGATGCCCGACCGCTTTGCAAATGGAAACCCGGAAAACGATTCTGTAGAAGGAATGCTGGAAGCTGCGGATAGAAGTAACCCCAATGCACGACACGGAGGAGACATCAAAGGCGTATCGGATCACTTGGATTACATCAAAGACCTTGGGATGACAGCCGTATGGCTCACCCCTACTTTCGAAAATGACCAAACGCCAGAATACGGCGCATACCATGGCTATGCGGCTACAGACCTGTATAAAATAGACCGACGATTTGGGACGAATGAAGAATTCAAAGCATTGGTAGAGAAATGTCATTCCATGGATATGAAAGTGATTATGGACATGATTCACAACCACGTGGGGGATCAGCATTGGTGGCTTAAAGACCTGCCATCAGATGATTGGTTTCATGACATTGAAAAGTATGGAACCACCAATTTTCGTGGTGAGGTGCAGTCCGATCCTTACGCTTCGCAATACGATCTGGACAAACTTCAAAAGGGTTGGTTTGTACCGGAGCTGGCAGACTTAAATCAAAAGAATCCGGTGCTGGCTAAATACCTCATTCAAAATTCCATCTGGTGGATTGAGTACTCCGGGGTGGATGGCATCCGGATGGATACCTATGTATATCCTTACAAAGACTACCTGGCCGACTGGGTAGAAGAAGTAATGACCTCCTACCCCAACTTCAACATTGTGGGTGAAGCCTGGGTAGAAAAGGTGGGGCATGAAGCCTACTGGCAGGGGGATAAGGAAGGCGAGGACGATGGCTATGATTCCAAACTTCCAAGTGTGACCGATTTCCAAATTATGTTTAACCTGGATCAGGCGCTGACGGAGGATTTTGGCTGGAAAGACGGGCTATCCAAACTTTACTATGCGATCTCACAAGACCGCTTGTATGCTGATCCCATGAAAAACGTGGTGTTCATAGATAATCATGATACCGAGCGATTTTTTACTAAAATGGGAGAAGATGAGGATCTCTTTAAGATGGGCTATGCGTACCTCATGACCATCAGAGGAATCCCACAGGTGTACTATGGCATAGAGCTCATGCTTGCCAATGACCCGGTAAATGGAGATGGCAGAAAGCGCGCCGATATGATGGGCGGATGGCCGGAAGACAAGCGATCTGTCTTTACTGCAGCAGGAAGAACAAAAAAAGAAAATGAAGCTTACGATTTTGTGAAGAAGCTTACTAACTGGAGGAAGGATGCAAAAGCCATCCATGAGGGCAAGCTGACGCACTTCATTCCGGAAAACAACACCTATGTATTTTTCCGATACACGGATGATGAGGCGGTTATGGTAATCATGAACGGCAATGAAAAAGACGTAACCATGAAACGTGATCGTTTTGCTGAAATACTGGATGACTACCAAACTGGCGTAAACGTGTTAGATGGAGCTACCATCAATGTGCAATCTGATTTTCAGGTTGGGCCTAAGCAGACCGCTATTTTTGAATTGAAAAGGTAGGACTGGCTAACTAAGCTGTATTAAACCGTCAATCTATTTATGAGCCAGAAATTTGAGAGGAACATTACCAAGGTATTTCATGGAGCTCTATTAACATCCTTCCTAACTATTGCAATTCCATTAGTTGTAGCTCTTGCCACTGGCAGTAAATGTCCAACCTACATAGTCTGGCTAATCTTTTATGCTAACTTCTTTGTTTTATGGCCACTAATTATACTCTCACTCGTTGGACTAGTGATTTTCAACTTCAAAAATTCCGACTTAGTTAGAGGAATCGAGAAGTCATCTGTCAGAATACTAACTATGATTCTAACAGTAATTTCTGCGGTTTTAGTCGTTTATTTAGGCACTAAGGAACTTAAGTTCAGAAATAATAAACTGAGTGTTACCTTCAAAAACAATTCTTCTGAAATCGTAAGTTATTTGGTAGAGGCACTCTAACTGAACTTGATTCATTAGCACCATTTTCCGATACAACTTTGATTTTCAGAGGTAAGTCAATTCTCCGAAAGGTTGATAACGACTATGAAAATGAAGTAACTCTTCTCTATTACACTGACTCAACACATTTCAGACAACCAGTTTTGGAAGGTTTTGGAAGATGGACTGTATTTAATGGACCTTTTCAGCTTGACTTCTTCGGACTTGATTCTGTTGAATTAAACTACCTACCACAGTAGCAAAACCCAACAGTTGCTAGCACGCAAACTCCAGAATGCTACTTACATCGCAAATAGTATATTTGATGATAAATAACGCACACGATGTGCGTTCATTATAGTTAGCGTTCATTCTACATGACTCATCGACTCTTTCCTTTACTTCTCATTGGACTAACTGCGGTATTGAGCTATGTGCTAGACTGGCCTAACGAACTCATGAACTTTTCATTATCCATTATTCTTTTGGCTAGCGAACTCTTCAACTTCATCAAATATCAGAATCAAATCAAAACGGCAAATCTCATAAAGCTAAAATCTAATGACTGGTTAGGCGGCTGGGTGACAATTGCATTTGTAGTTTACTGGTTCTCTGATGAACCAATGAACGTTTGGAATATCGCAGCTATTGTTGGGGTGATCATCTATGGAATTCTCGATTCAATTCAGAATTTTCGAGCTCACTATTTAATTAATGAAGAAGGAATTCGAGACATGTATGGTAAACAACTCATAGAAGCTTCAGATATTACCACTACAGAATTTAACAGTGAACAAATTGCCATTCATACCACGAAATACACGAACGATTTGATCATTCAATCCTCAAAACTTGAGTCTCCGAGTTGGGACGAACTAACTTCAGAACTTTCAAAACTGTCGGACGAAGCTAACATACGGTAAGATTCGTTATCCATATTCCGATTCAACACCTACTTCTTCACCCAAAAGCCCTCTACCTCCTCGAGTGACTTTCCTTTCGTTTCAGGAATGAACTTGTACGTCAGGACAAGCGTAATCAGAATAAATCCGATGAAGATGAAGTAAGGCAAAGACTGGTTCCAAAATGGACCCTGATTGGCCTCACTCTCTACAATGACCGGAAATGATTGGGAAACCACATAATTCATCCCCCACTGTGCTGCCACAGCAACCGACATGGCCAGGCTTCTAATCCTGTTGGGAAACATCTCAGACAATAGTACCCATACAACCGGTCCCATGGACAAAGCGAATGAGCCTATGAAGACCAAAATACCTACCAACGATAGAAGCCCTACCTGATTGGTCATCAGGGTTATCCCTAACATCAGAAACCCGGTGGTCATCCCAAAGCATCCCAAATAGATCAGTGGTTTTCTACCAAACCGATCCACCGTACCCATGGCAATGAACGTACAAAGCAGATTCACACCGGCTAATAAAAGCTGCTGCTTCAGCACGTCCTCCTGCCCAAAACCCAGCGCTTTTTCAAAAATGTCTGCGCCGTAGTAGAGTACTGCATTGATACCGGTTAGCTGCTGTAAAGCGGACAAGGCAGACCCAATCAGCACAATTGGCAGGATGCCTTTGGCAAACAGATCTCCGATACTCGGCTTGTCTCTTTTATCTATCGAAAGACAGATCTCGCTAAACTCTTTTTCTGCCATGGACTCTCCGTGCAACTGCGCGAGGATGGTCTTTGCTTCCTCATCTCGTCCTTTCAGAATCAACCAGCGTGGACTCTTGGGTACAACAAACAACAGGAATAGGAATATCAGACACGGGATCAGCTCAGACCAAAACATCAATCGCCAGCCCTGGTTCAGGTTGTATTCATAATCTCCCGAGTTACCAATGGCGTAGGTAGCCAGAAATACCACAAAGAATCCCACTACAATGGCCAGTTGGTAATACGTGACCATTTTGCCCCTGATCGCCGCAGGAGATAGCTCGGCAATGTAGGTCGGCGCATTCATGGAGGCTATGCCAATCCCCAGTCCCCCAATGATTCGGAAGAACACCAATAAGGGAATTGACTGAGGTAAAAATGAAGGCAAACCGGAACCCCATGCAGAAATGGTGAATAGGATGGCAGATAGGATCAACGAATTTTTACGACCATAGGCTTTGCTGATCAGCCCGGAAAAAAGGGCGCCCACAAAGCAGCCCACCAGCGCACTACTCACTACCCAGCCTTTCATGACTGCATCCAGCTCAAAGTATTTACTGAAGTAAAACTGGGTGCCGTTGATCACCCCCGTGTCATACCCGAAGAGTAATCCTCCTAATGAGGATACAACCGTGATGAGTAGTAGGTTTTGCTTTTTCATAGGTAATTAGTTGATGGTGATCGCTTTCGTGTTTAGGTCTCTGGAGTTTGACCCTACAGAGATACGAAAGTCTCCCGGTTCAAATACTTTTTCTCCATGATCATTGATAAATGAAAGGTCGTCTTTTGTTAGCGTAAATTTTATGGTTTTTCGCTCATCGGCCTCAAAGAATATTTTCTGAAACCCTTTCAGCTCTTTTATGGGTCGGGTCAGTGAGGCAGCCACATCCTGAATGTATAATTGGACAACCTCCTCACCACCAACACTACCCGTATTTGTGACATCAACTTTGATATTGATTGACTCTCCGGACCCGGTTACCTTCAAATCTTCATACGTAAATGAAGCGTAGCTCAATCCGTACCCAAATGGAAATAGTGCGTCATTGGGTCCGTCCGTGTAGTGGGTCCAGAAGACATTCTCCGCTCGGTTAATTGGCCGGCCGGTGCTTTTCTGACTGTAATAAAGTGGCTCCTGCCCTGAGTGATGCGGAAATGAAACCGGCAATTTACCTGACGGATTGTAGTCCCCAAACAATACATCAGCGATGGCATTACCTGATTCAGACCCGGCAAACCACGTTTCCAGAAGTGCATTTGCATCTGTGGCTAAGTCCGGAATGGCTACCGGACGACCGGTCATCAGCACCACCACGATGTTATCATTTACTTTTTTAAGTTCATTGAATAAATCGATTTGGCTTCCTTTCAATCCAACGTCCATCTGGCTTCTGCCCTCCCCGGACTGGTAGCAATCCTCTCCCATTGCCATGACGACTACATCGCTCCTTTTCGCCAACTCAATGGCTTCCTTGAAACCCGTCTTATCGTCTTCGACAATGGTTAGCTCTTTCCCAAAACTTCTGTTTCCGACGGTCAACGTATATCCTTTTGCAAATTCCACCTTTGTATTGGCTGAAACGGCACTTTTAATTCCTTCCACAAGCGAGATGGCCGAATTAGGCACTGCTTGTGCGCGCCAGCTACCAAGCGGAATATCTTTACTTGCAGCCAGCTGACCAATGACTGCTATGGATTTAATTTCCTTCTTTAGTGGTAGTATATTGGTCTCATTTTTAAGCAATACCATGGACTTGCGTGCGGCATCACGCGCAGCTTCCAGGTTCTCTTTTGATAGTAATTCTTCTTTTTCTCGCTCGGAATCCGAATACCGATAAGGATCGTCAAACAGTCCCAACTTGTATTTCAACCTGAGTACTCTTCGCACTGCATCATCCAAAAGCTCCTCGCTCACTTCTCCTGAAGTGATTTTTGCTTTGAGTCCTTTTTCATACACCCGACCCTCCATGTCCATATCGCTACCGGCCTTCATGGCAATAGCTGCAGCCTGGGCAGTGTCCATGGCATATCCGTGGAAGATCATTTCCGGGATAGAACCCCAATCCGAAACCATCATGCCATCATACGCCCATTTGTCTTTCAAAATGGTCCGTTGCAAAAATTCGTTTCCGGTGGCTGGAATACCATTCAAATCATTAAAGCCATTCATAAAGGTTGCTACGCCTGCATCACTGGCAGCTTTAAAAGGAGGCAAAATGACATTGTAGAGTGTATGCATAGATACCTCCACGGTATTGTAATCCCTGCCCGCTTCCGCAAATCCATAACCCGCAAAGTGCTTGGCACATGCAGCGATGGTAGTTAGAGAGGATAAATCATCTCCCTGATATCCTTCCACCCAGGCTTTGGCCATTGCAGCTCCCAGAAATGGATCTTCTCCCGGGCTTTCCATGATTCGTCCCCAACGTGCATCCCGACTGATGTCAATCATTGGGGCAAATGTCCAGTGTAAGCCTGCAGCTGATGCCTCTCTGGCAGCAACCTCTGAACCTAATCGTGCCACTTCTGTATCCCATGAGGCAGCCTGAGCCAAAGGAACCGGCAACATCGTCTTGTAGCCATGGATCACATCATAGGCGAATAGCATAGGGATGCCTAACCGACTACTGTCTACTGCCAAAGCTTGCGTTCTGCGAATCTCATCTGCTGTCAGAACATTTAGCATGGCCCCTACCTGACCATTTATGATTTTCTCCGCTTTCCAGCGATTACCTCCTGAAGTAGGACCGGTAAACTCCCAGGTACCATTATACATGATTGTCTGACCAATCTTCTCATCCAATGTCATGAGTGACAGTAGGCTATCTACTCTTTGATCCATCGCATTGGTTGTAGAATTTGCCTGTGGACGATCGGAGCATGCATTGAAGCCCGATGCAATCAAGCAAATAATAACGCCTTTAAGGAAAGTAGATAGTGATTTTTTCATGACAATTTGTATTAGGTCATTGGTCTAAAATTTCGATTTTTCATCTTTATCCCAGATGCCCCAATAGGCACCTACATCTCCCTCATCACCTGTTTTCCAGGATTCATCAAAGGAAGAGAAATAGAAAATTTCAATGTCTTCTTGCTTGGACCAAAGCTGGGTATTGATGAAATACTTCATGGCGTTCTCATGAGAAGGTACCGCTCCATGAAAGACCTGCCCCTGATCGGGCCATCCGGTTTCCGTGATGATTACCCGCTTTCCATCAGCTGCCATCATCGCTCTCCGAAACATATCTTTCATGTAAAGCAATGAATACTCCAAGGCGCAACCTTCCCAATAAGGGTAGCAGTTGGCCAAGATCACATCACAAGCTTCCGTAATACGTGGTTTAAAACCAAATTCATAATAGGCGTCCACATAGCTGACAGGAATATCAGGAATTGCATCTTTCACCTGGTATATAAAAGCTAGTAACTCATCCTCGGTAAGGTCTTTACGATACAATACCTCATTTCCGACAGCTACAATATCCGCATGCCCTGCTTTTGCGACTTCAATTACTCCTTCTATTTCTTTTTGGTTAATCTCATCGTCAGTACCTAACCACGCACCTACCAAAGTCTTTAGGCCGTTTTCTTTCGCGATCTTGGGTATCATTTCATTCCCTTCGGTACACGAAAAAGATCGGACCCATTGGGTATGAGGTTTGATGATCTCAATACGCCTCTTGATTTGTTCCACAGAAAGCTGATCCCCCGGAGCTTGCCCCTCTTCATATGGACTAAAGCATAATCCGTGCATTCCATCATTCAAAAGCTCATTGTAAAGCTCCGATAACTCCTTCGAGGATTTTCCTGATAAGTCTTCACCTGCAAGTGATAATATTTCGTAACGTGCTGCCATATTTTTTAATTAAGAGAAAATCACGTTGATTTTTTCAATCGTGCCTGTTCTGTCAAATAGTTTTTTCGAATGTGATTCACTAAGCGCTCTTCCAGGCAGCTTATCTACATTCCCGTTGGTACTAATTATTTCAATTTCATTGGTGCTACCCCCCTTATAGATCACGGGTACTTGGCAATAGGTAAATGCCAATTGACCCGCTTCAATTTTGAGTGACTTCATCTCACCATTCAAATCGAAGTACTCGAAGACTGCAGATGCAGCTAAGTACTCTTCACTGTTTATGAAGATTGGATCAAAGTGAATTTTAGCATCTTTCACTACCACACCTAATTCAGCCCAGCGATTTAAAATATCTTCTTTTACCTGACCGGTCATTCCAGGCTGTTGCGCCCCTCTGCCTCCCGGAGTATGTGAGTATGGATCCGTTGGAATGGAACCGTACAACTCCGGATCTTTATTGATGCCAATGCCCGCTCTGATTTCATAATAATGATCGATCATACGACCCATTTCATTCGAACCCTGATACTTCTCCCAGTCCCAATAAATATTTTCCTGTACCGCCACTAAAAGCTTTGAAACCATGTGCCAGTAAATGCTCCCCAGACCTTCATACCCATAGAAAGTTCCTGATCTACCGGTAAAGGCCTTGTGATTAAATATCTGTTCAAATACATCCAGATACTGATCGTATTCTACCTCCGTTAATGCTTTATACTTCGTCTTCTTTAGTTTGTCTAAGGCAGTTTTTAAACTACTGGCGTTATTAAATGAACCATTGAAGTGGTAGTTGCCTTTAACATCACTGTAAATCACTGATCGATTACCATCTTCCAATAATTGCTTTGCCAGCGCTGAAGATTTGATAAACTCGGTTGGTATCAGGTTCTTTTCAAGGAATTTAGGCAAGGTCCTGTTTGGGTAGAGCATGTAGCTGTATTGGTCTGCTCTGAAAATTTCACTTCTTTTTAAGGCATCCAATACATCCAATGATTCTCCCAAATCCAGTAGTCCTGATGACAGAACTGCCACTTGTCCTTCCAGCATTTCGTACAGGTGATCAATCTTTGCCTCATCACCCTTTAGCGTCAAGAGATTATATGCATGATACAATCCATCTTCGCGCTTATTAGCTCTTATGGAGTGATCGATATGCATCAGCGTGGTTCTGAAAAAGGATTGGATTTTCTCAGCTGTTAACTGACTTGTGGTGGTAATAAAGCCCTTATATGCTGTTTTGCGATAGTTTTCACCCAATTTGCCCAGGCTATCGATCACCTCTCTTCGTTCTTTATCATCAAAGGCTCCATTCAGTAAGCTAAGCTTTGATTCGAGCAAATTATGGATGCCGTTAAAAAGACTGGCTACTGAATGATTGATAGAAATCTCTTCATCAACCCCTTCGAACAGTTCGATCATTGAGGAAGCAAATCTTCGCATGTAGTAAAGCGTCACCATACTCACACCATTACCTACCAATGCGTTATTGGCATCATTCCATTCAGGTCGTTGGGTGTTCAACCAAATACCTCCTTCCGGAACATAGTTGGTCATTTTAGCCAAAAAGGATACCAGTAGTTTTTCTGTTAAGTTGGCTTTTAGCAGCTCGTCATTTTTGAACACCAACTTACCATCAGATCCTATCTCCTCTACTCGTTTCTCAATGATGCTTTCTGTCTCATGGTCATAGTCGATGGTGTTTTGAGGATCCTGAGCAATCTCATCATAGCCTTTGATTCGATAGGGTACATTGGCATATACGAACTGTGGATTTGTCAATAACTGCTTCAAATCCTCTGATTGATGTGAGGTGGCAATCTCAAGAAGTTTTTGGAGGTAAATAATCTGATGGTCTCCCCAATACCCAATATAAGACCATGGATTATCCGGCTCAATCGTTTCCCAGTCAATGCCTTCCCGTGTGATACGATACGGATTGTATCCATCAATCGTGGATGCATTTACGAATTTGGTAATCATGGAAAGGATGTAATTCGGAAATGAGATAGCTAAAGCTTCCCAGTTCTGAAAAATATCCCGCCAGTTACCCTCATACTCTCTAAGCTTATTTCCCTCCTCGTCTTTTGTTGCGATTGTGAATCTATTCCATGGACGACTCGGGTCACCATGCCTTCTGCTGAACGTAAGTGGCAAGTATTCATGACAGATTCGTATGAGGTCAGCTTCATTTACTTTTTTAGCCTTTGCAACTAATTCATTGTAGTTGAACGTATCATCCAAGTCATTAAAGAATTTGGCTTGTGATTCAAATACCGTACGATTGATGACTTGAGCATACTTCAGAAAATCGCGCTTTTCCACTTGGTAATCTTCATCAAAGATTCCTCCACGCATGATATTGAAAAGTACATTTGAATAATGCCTTCCTACGCTCAGTTTATCGTCGGTTAATTGCAAGCCATCTGCTTTGGCTACCAGGTGTAATAACTTACTTGTCGCCCGTGATTGATCCGCTTTTAACTCTTCCGCTAACTTTTGCTCATCAGAAAGCTTTTCAATAAGCTCCACCACATCTGCATGGTCTTGATTGACTTCTGCAACGATGACCCATGACTTGACTTCTTTGGATTTTAAAGCAACTTCTGTATTTATGAAATATGCACCCCGTTCGGCTCTGACATCCGCCTCTGTTTCAAGTACCTCTCCTTTCCGAAATCTATCCAGTTGAAGGCTTGACAATAGGACACGATCTTTTTTAAGTCCAGTACTCCAAACTGTGGTGGTCTTGAGTGCTTCACTTGGTTCAGCCTTATCAACGATGATGGCACTAAGCATGTATAGACCAAGACCGGTTTGTTCATGCAATTCGTTCTTTTTGTACGCATTTACGAGATTGCTTGCACTTGCTTGTAAAGCCGAGCCCACACCATGGGGAAGGATGTTTTGAATACCATCAAGCACTTCAACATTAGCTTCTGAAGCTCCTACATTCGTCAACTTTGATTCCCGTATAAATCCATATGCTTCCGAAAATGACCATGAGTACTGAAAGGATAATTGAAGGTCTTCATTTAACTCCTCGAAAATGATTTTATTTCCGACACGGTTTTTAAAGAAATTTCTCCGCGATTTATAACCTCCCTCATACCGTACAGAAAATGGCTCCCATATCAGCTCTCTATCTTCCTTCTTTACCCGAAAAATGGTCTTACTACCAGTAGATTCAAAGTTATCCCGTACCCGATCATCAGTGTAGTAAGGAAATAATGCTGATTCCGAATTTTTTCTACCTGTGGTCAAGCCACCTGTGGTAGAGATAAACATCCAATGATCGGAGTGGCTGACCAAACTCATAAAGAATGGTCGCATACGATCATAGTTGTCAATCTTATAGTATTCTTCTCCACCAATTTGGACAAATTCACCATGGGTTGTTGACGGTGAATCTGCGAGCAGAAGCTCCTTTAAATAGGTAGGTTTTTTATTCATTAGCTAGTTATATAGAGTATTAAGGTTCGATTATAATGGTCTGTAAAGCTCTTGCCTGTATTTGAATGTTAGTTCTACTACCTTCCATTTCCACAGAGAAGCCTTTGGAATCAAGGCCCATGTTTAAGACAACTAAGGCAATACTTCCATCCGGATTTTTAACTGCAGTTGCCATCAAGTATGGATCTGATACTTCGATACCCAGCTTTATTGCTCCCGGCCTGATGTATCTACTAAAGTGAAGCATGGTATAATAGAGTGGAGTGAAATAGACTTCATCCTGATCCGGGTCAACAATCACCGGAGCGACACACCAGTTCTTAAACCAATTAGGTCCACCTTGTCTATCCAACACCATGTTCCAGTCGACCCAGCCATCAACCCAATTATTAAGTGAGCCAATCATGTCGCGTGCATAGCGATATACCGGAACATATTTAGGATGGTCCTTTTTCTTTTCCTCAGGAGCCCAGTCCCATCCCCAATCGGTAGCCTCTTTGGACCAATACCATTCATCATCTTGCCACTTAGGTACCTCGGCATCCACACATCCTTCTGTTTGAATCAGGTACTTGTCAGGCGCCATGTTATGGACCTTGGTTAACGATTCACCATACCACTTGAAAGTACTGGCGTACCAATGCACTGCAGTTCCATCAAAATATTTGGAGGTAGCTTCAGTGGCATACATTGCTTCTGCCCAATGGATAAGTTCTTCGTCACGGTTTTGGTCATAGCCGAAAATTTTGACGTCATGACCATCGGTTTCTAACTGTGGTCCCAGGTGATTTTGAACAAAATCTACCATTTCATCTGCAGAGTAATGCATACTTTCCCAGTTGCTGCCGTTACCCAATGGCTCGTTTTCAAATGTTACTCCCCAAATGTCAATACCTTCCTTGTTATACGCATCAATGTATTTAGAGAAGTACTGAGCCCAGGTAGGATAATGCTCCTTTAATAGCTTACCTCCTACCCAACTGTTATTATCCTTCATCCAGGGAGGAGCTGTCCATGGTGATGAGATGATTTTGAACCCATCGCTGGATACTTGCATGGCATCTTTGATCATCGGAATAATATCATCCCGATCCTCATCAATGGAAAAGCTACTCAGCGAGGTGTCACCTTCGTCTACATAAGCGTAATTGGATAATGAGAAATCACATGAATTGATATGTGTTCTGGTCAATGAATACTTCGCTCCACTATCTCCGAAATAAGCATCAATTACTTTTTCCCTGTTTTCAGTACTCAGCTGATTTAAAAGATAAGCGGAGGATTCAGTGAACGAACCCCCAAATCCTGTAATAACCTGAAATGTTTGGTCAGGGTTGATGACAATTTGCGCAGATGGATTTTCTGAAGAAAACTGCGTTAATTTCTGGTGGTTATTTCCACTTGCAGAAGTTTCGAATACCTCAACTTTCATTTCATTTTCTCCCATACATCCAATAAATAGAGCCGTCAAAAAAACAATGTATTTCAATGTAGCCTTCATTTCTATTGGTTTACGTAAAAAGGGATATTGGCATGAGCCGCATGATTGTTCCCATCATACACATACACAAAAAGACGATAAGCCCCTTCCTCCTCGGGTGCTGTAATTACAATCGATGATTGGTCAGCGCTTTCAATAACACCGAGCTTTTCCGGCACCTCTTCCTTGTCACCGCCTTCTTTTGTTTCTGTGCTTTCTTTCATAATCACCCACTTGAAACTCAAGGGATCCTCATCGTAATCCTCTGTGGCAACAGAAGCGGAATATTCGTAACCAGCATTCAGATAAACGTTCTCATCTGCTTTTTTCCCATTCAAATACATTGCGCTTAGCCGAGGCGTACGGTTTTGAGGCCATTCGTCATTCCATATGTAATGGATTACATCTATAACTTCTGTTTCCTCACCCTCCTTCAAAAAAAGCCCGTACCAGGTAGGTGTTCGTTCTTGTTTTTGACCCCAAAGAAAAACGTAGTTACCAATACATTGATCACCAAATGGCCCTATAGACTTATTATATCCTTTTAGATAAGTGGCTGCCTTCTCTGTGCTATTTTGTTCAAGAGGTGCACCCCAAGCTGTAGATTTCATTTCCCAATGACCAATGGCTCCCCACTCGGTTACCATATAAGGCTTGGTCCAGTTTGATTTTTGCAGCAAATCCTGAAGAACAAAAAGATCACCGTATACCTGAACACTTAAGAAATCAAGACTTGGTGCTCTTTCTTTAATGTCTTTTACTACCTCTGGATTTACAGAGGAAATAGTTGTAGTTGTAGGATGGTTCGGATCTACTTCATGGATCCATTTCGAAATTCGATTGACCTCATCATACACGCTTGGGTCCGTGTAATTAAGGTTCAATTCATTGCCAATACACCAGGCAAGCAAGGCCGGGTGATCTTTATTCGCTAATACAAATTTTTTAACCCGCTCAAACTGTTTATTTACTTGTTCTTTGTCACCATAATCCATGTCATGCCGTTCCGGTTGGATATAAAAACACATAAAAACGGTAACACCATGTTCATGAGCTATATCTAGTATTTCACTATTTTCTGCCCATGTTCTAATGGAGTTTCCACCATGCTCAACAAACTTTTTAATATCCCCGCTAAGTCCTGCCCCATTGAACAAATAAGGCTGTCCTCCTCTGTATAGTTGGTAAGCCTTTCCTTCTTTTCTTATTTCAACTTTAATGGGTCCATCATTTATAATTTCCTGGCCATCACCATTTTGATTGCACGAGATGATTAAAAAAAATGCAATGATTATTAATGAATAGTTGCCAACTCGCATAATATTTTAGTTTTCAGATAGCTGTAAACTTCTTGGAGGCACAACGGTCTCCATCAAAGCATCTTTATTTCCATCAAATGTTTTGGTAATTGCATAACCATTTCTGGTTATCCCCTCGAATACTCCCTGATCTGCCAGGTCCCAAAGTGCGTACTTCGCCTCGCCCTTGAGAGTGATCAGTCCAAAGTGATTTTCAGACCCTAGTGGGTTAGAAGCATCTTTCCATTGTTCATTGAATATTTCAAAGTAGAAGCAGGTAAGACCGGCACCATTTGTCCATTCCCGAATATGATCGTAATACAACTTTTGTTTGTATTCGTCTGAAGCTCTGGAACCTTCATTACCGTAGAGTTCATTGGTTTTACTGGCCCATCCGGTTTCACCTATGTGAATCTCCTTTTCGATCCCTAGGCTTTTGATATAGTCTTTGGTACTTTGGTATTGGGAAATGGCATAATCCCTGGCTCTAAGCATCGCATTATCCACCTTCTCGATTTCTGAGAGTGTATCGGAATCTTCAACCTGCCAATAATGGGGATTATAATGTGTATCATGATACGGATAAGTATGCATTGAAACATAATCCACTGCTTTTATTAATGCTTCCAATTCGGGCTTATGATAGCTCGAATCTCCACCACCCCATGATGCGAAATTATCTGAGCTGGTTACCCATAAATCCTGAGCTAATTCTCCTGATTTTTTTAAGTCTTGAAGATGGTTTACCCATTTCAATATTATTGCAGGACTCACAAAATAAGCTTCCGCCCAATGCACCATTGCCTCATTTCCTACAGCGATGATTTTTACAATGTCAGGATATTTCTGAGCCAATCGAACCGCCTCATCAATCTCTGCTTGATTATTTTTAAGGTCTTCAGCTTCATGATTTCGATAATCCGTCCAGGCCCCTTCACAATCAATCCACGCGCCCAACATAACATACATCTCAAACCCATCATTTTCCTGCTTCATCTGATGTATAGCTTCAAGGAGATTAGCAGCATGTGCGTACTGTTGTGTATTGTACGTTCTTAGAAGTTTGATATCCATCGCCGACAGGATGCGTAAGCCTTCTTTCAGCTGATTAACGCTCGGAACACTATCCCTGCTTAATCCTCGATACCCTCCAAACGAAAATGCCTGATGGTCAGGATTCCCTAATATTTCTGAAGCTGATTTTGATTGGTTCATGCGTTTATTTTTAGAACAACTGGTTGTAATAATTGAAGAGGTTATTAAGAGCAAAAAAAGGAATATGCTTTTCATTCGCTTTACAATTCACCTCTACGTTTAATTAAAGTCTCTTTTATCTCTTCCACTTTCTCTTCAGTCAAATCGTAATCCCACATTACCCAAATGGCAAGAGCAGCCGTAAATGCGGGAATAACTATATCAGCAAGTCTAAGATTAGTCATTGCCTCCATAGACTGTGTGGCAGCTCCTGACTCAAAGCCAACTACCTTAAGTACAAGTCCAGCTAGGATCAAAGCAAGCGCCTGACCGATTTTAACCATCAGCCAATAGATAGCACCAAATGTGCCCTCTTTTCGTGGCATCCCATTTCGCAATTCATCCAGATCGCACACGTCGGCAGTCATACTCATCATCAGTGTAAACAAACCGCCTATTCCAAAAGACATCAATGGGATAGGCATGAAAATCAACCACGGATTTGCCGGGTTAAAACCCCACCACTTTAAGGTGTATCCTACAATTGAAATAAGTGTAGCAATAATGAATGCGTTTCGTTTTCCTAGCTTGTCCGACATATAGGATATGATTGGTATTACCAGAAAAGCAGTTGCCACTGCGCTCATCGTTGCAAACCATGCGGGCCATGAGCCTGTGAGGCCGTAATCACCATTAAACATATAAAAGACGATAATGAAGTAGGCAAAACCGGCTATTAATTGAAATCCGTTGAAAACGAGAAAAGTTGCTCCGCATAATCTTAAAAAAGGCCCATTGTTAGAGATCTCCTTCATATTCTTCCAAAGACTTGCCAGGTTTTTGAAAATGCTAGCAAAGTTCAATTGAGCCCGATTTTTCATCTCGCTGGCGTCCAGCCCGTTACAAAACAAACCTGGTAAAATACCAAGCACGATACAGACAGCTCCGACAATAATTGCCATTTTTCTTACTCCTTCATCTTGAGAAGCAAAAAGACTAGGATCCGCTACAAGGACCCAAAACCAGGGCACCACCATCCAGGCAATTTGTCCCATTGTTTGGGCAAAGGCCATTAATCTGGTACGCTCATTGTAATCGGTTGTCATCTCATAACCAAGACCCACAAATGGGGTAGCATACATGGTATTACCAAGTGTGAACAAAAGCGAAAAGATTAGGAAGTACCAAAAATTATAGTCCTGAGAGTTGGCAACATTAAGCTGCCAAAGCAGTGCGAAAATGACACCACTCAATATGGCTCCAATAACGATATAAGGTCTTCTTCTTCCCCATTTTGATTTTGTATTGTCTGTGATAAATCCCATGATAGGATCCGTGACCGCATCAAATAGGCGGGGAAGTCCTCCTAGCAGGCCTGCAAGGAAAGGATCCATGCCAAAGGCCGTTACAAGGAAGAACATGAAAATATTTAAGGAAGCAGGTAAAAGGTTTAAAACCAGATTACCTGTTCCATAGGCCATTTTCTGTCCTATTGGGACTAAGTCTTTACTTATGTTTTTGCTCACAATGGTTTTATTAAACCCGCGCTATCTGAGTTCTTGATTTATCAAGACCCTAGACAGCTAATTAATAGCCGTCATTTTGCGTGAGTACCCCGTTTGAAAGGTCAATTTCGGTTTGAGGTATCGGAATAAATCCGCGAGTAGCTGAATTGAAACTGGTTTCATAAACTTCATTTGGACCTGAATAATTTGGACCAATAACCCCTGAAATTGTCAATTCTTGAGCTGCTACCGTTTGTCCCCTTCTCAGAAGATCCCAGTATCTCAGTCCTTCACCCGATAGCTCCATTCTTCGCTCATTGAATAGTGCATCTTCTGTGTAAGCAGGCAGGTCAGCTAATCCAACTCGCTGGCGTACTCTGTTTATGTATGCAACATTATTACCTATCTCTGCTGCCATCAGCAATACATCCGCAAACCGTATCGCTCGATAGTTACTCATATTATGAAGCTCAGGAGTACCCACTGTACCTCGGTCTGCTAAACGTGTAGTGTATTTGGCGTTATAGTATCCTGTATATTGGTAGGATCCAGTATTTAAAGTAATACCCGGTTCTGCCTGAAGTTGAGCTTGCTGAAGAATTGTTGCATCCCTTCTTGGATCACCGTTCATGTCTAGGAAAAGCTTATGTGTTGGAATAGCAAACGCCCAACCTCTATAATAGGTGGATGAATTTGTAATCCTTGGACCCATCATTTGCGCTGCAAGATTTCCTTCCACATATTGCTCAGTACCCCAATCTCCACCTACTGGTAGTCCTGCATAGGAAATTTCAAATACACTTTCAATTCCAAACTCTGCAGATGAAAGAAAGATATCTGCGAAATTGGCTTCCAAATCGTGACCGCTGTTATTAATCACATCCTCCAATTGGGTTAGAACATAGGAATCTGTAATTGCTGTGCCATCTGCACTCATTCCTACGCCATAAACACCTTGTTCAAACAAATGAACCCTTCCCAGTAATGCCTTTGCAGCCCAGCGAGTGGCCCTTCCAGTTTCAGAAGAAGGATAAGAATCAGGTAAGTTTTCGATTGCATCGACCAGGTCAGATGCGATAAAGTTGTACACTTCTCCAGGACCAGATTGAGGTATTTTAACATCATCAGCACTGGTTGGAGTAAAATCCAACAATACGATATTCTCAAAAAATCGAACTAACTCAAAATTGAAATAGGCTCGAAGGAACTTAGCCTCTGCTATAAGTTGAGCTCTTACCTCATCAGTTACATTTTCTAATGCCTCTGCTTTTTCAATGGTAAAATTGGCTCTGTAAAGGCCTGTATAATTTCTTGTCCATATTGAATGAACAATTCCATTTGCAGTACCAAGCTGAAACCTGTTAAATTCATCTTCATCTGCACCATCTCCCGCATCTTGACCACCGGCGTAAGCATCATCTGATAGGACTTCAGAAATTACCAAATAGGGAGACCATGCAAGGTCTCTACCCTTTTGATGGCCTAAAACATCATAAGTTGAATACAAAGACTCTTCAACTCTGTCGGCTGTTACAAAATAGTTACTCGCAAAAACAGAACCTTGTGGTTCTACGTCAAGGATATCGCTGCTACAGGCAGTTATGATTACTGCAAGTATTAAAAAAGCTACTTTTTTAATCGATGTGATATTGAGATTATTCATAGTCTTTCTTTTAAAATTTCTTAAAATGATATACTGGTTCCTAGTCTGAATGTCCGTGGCTGTGGATAGATACCTCTATCAATCCCAGTATCGACGACACTTGGCCCTCCAACTTCAGGATCGGATCCTTCATACCCGGTGAATGTATAGATGTTCTCTACTGAGAAGTACACCCTCCAATTAGTAGCACCAATTTTTTCTACAGTACTTTTAGAAACGGTATAACCTAATTGAACATTACGGACTCTTACGAAGGCTCCATTACGGATATTCAACATATCAGTCACACGTGTATAATTTCGGTTTGGATCAATAACTGCCAGCCGCGGTACACTGTTAGATGGATTTTCCTGTGTCCATCTATCCAGGATATACGTCTGTCTGTTTGAGGTCGGGATATCAGGTCTCCCCATTCCATTAAATACCTCCAATCCGAAAGAACCGGATAAAAGTGCACTGAAATCAAAGTTTTTGTAAGAAGCAGATAGGTTAGTCCCTAAAATCCAGTCAGGTAGCGGACTTCCTAGAACGGTCCGATCATCATCGGTGATCTGACCATCTCCATTTACATCTACATATCGAATGTCACCTGGCTGAGCATTTGGCTGAATGGGGTTTCCATCACTCCCGATGTAAGAGAATACATCCGCTGGAGTTTGGAATATGCCATTGGTCTTATACCCAAAGAAACTAGTCACAGGCTGTCCCTCAATGATTCGGGTAACTTCACCTGCCAGCGCCCATGATGCGCCAGGGATGAACCCGGACTCATCGGCTATTTTGGTCATGGTATTTTTGTTGTAGGTCGCATTTAGTCCGATTGAATAGCTCAAACCTCCAGAGGTATTTCTCCAACCTAATTCAATCTCAAACCCTTCATTTTGCATCTCACCTACATTGTTGAAGGTTCCAGGAATACCCAAAGTACCAGGCAATCGCTCAAACTGTAAAAGTCCTTCTGTTACTCTTTTGTAGTAATCCAGAGTTGCCGTTAATCTATTATCAAACATTCCGGTTTCAATTGCAATATCTAACTGATTGGAAGACTCCCATCTAATGTCTTGATTCGCAAAAAATGCAGGGGTAGCTCCCTGGAATGGTGCTCCCTGGAAATTATAGGCGATGTTGAAATCTACCGGAGATTCAAAAGCAAATCCCGGAATACGGTCATTTCCGTTTTGTCCCCATGATGCTCTAAGTTTTAAGAAGCTTAGATTCTTCAGGTCTGGAAAAAATGGTTCTTCATTGATTACCCAACTGGCACCAAACGACCAGAAATTACCGAATTGATTATTTGTACCGAAGTTAGATGACCCGTCTCTCCTATAGGTAGCTGATAGAGAAATTCGATCTTTGTAGTCATAAAGTAATCGACCAAAGTAGGAAAGCAGGGAACTATTAAAAGCTCCACTTCCGGTAGCCATCGTTGAGTCTACGGCTAACCCCAAATATCTTAGGTTAGGGTTTTCTACTGGAGCACCCTGCGCGGTTCCAAATAAATCTTCAAATTTTCTTTCAACTGCAGTAGTTCCTACCAAGGCATTTAACCTATGATCACCTACTTCCTTTTGATACATCAAGGTGTTTTCCCATTGCAGCGTTACATTCCTTGCAAAGCTTTTAAATAAGCCAGTAAACTCACGGGCATTTGTTGCTGATAAAAAGTATGCCTCATTGAAATTATTATTTTCTAAGAAACTTAAATCTATTCCTGCGTCCGTTTTAAAGGTCAATCCTTCGATCGGGTATGCCTCTGCATAAAATCTTCCTAAAATCTGGTCTTTACTGAATGTCCCATTTTGTATTTGCAATTGCGCTAGCGGATTGACTACCTCTTGCCCAACATTATTAGAAATGCCAAACACATTGCCATTTTCATCAGTCACTACTGGATTATTTGCATAAAACCTTGTCGGGTCTGTAAGGACATCCGGGTCGGTCTCATACACGGCTGTTAAAGGATCTATGTTCAATGCACTTCCGAGTTCACTATTAAAGGATCCATTACTAGTTACTCCGCGCGCTTTTAAGTGTGTGTAATTAACACTTGCTCCTGTTTTTAAGTATTTGTTCAGGTTGACAGATCCTTTAACTCTACCGATATACCTCTCAAGCTTAGATTTATCACCACCGATGATCCCTTCCTGATTGAAATAAGAAATGCTTGATGCGAAACTTGATTTTTCATTTCCTCCTGACATGGAGATTTCATGAGATTCTATTGGTACATTTTTGCTGTAAAGTTGGTCTTGCCAGTTTGTATTATTCTGAGGAATTTCATTTGGATCAAAAGGATTACCGTTTAGGTCCGATGCTCCAGCGTCAGCCATAAGTTGTTGATATTGTTCTGCATTTAGTAGATCTACTTTTTTAGCCACATTCTGAACTCCGACATATCCTGAATAGGTAATGGAGAATCGTCCATCACCTCCAGATTTAGTTGTTATGAGAATGACCCCATTAGCGGCTCTTGCTCCATAAATAGAGGAAGATGCTGCGTCTTTTAGTACCTCTACAGATTGAACATCACCAGCATTTATATTATCTATACTGGCTACAGCAATTCCATCTACCAAAATCAATGGACTATTGTCACCATTAGTGCCAATACCTCTAATTCGAATCTGAGGAGCCTCACCAGGCTGACCGGATTGATTCAAGATTTGAACACCAGCTACCCTTCCCTGGATTGCCTGATCAATTCGGGCAACCGGCTGTTTATTTAATTCTTCTGAAGAAACGCTGCTAATTGCACCCGTTAAGACTTTCTTTTTTCTGGTTCCATAACCGATCACTACTACTTCCTCCAACTCACCCAGGTCCTCTTCCATAACTACATCGATTACCGTCCGTTCTCCCACAACAACTTCCTGAGCGGCAAATCCAATGTACGTAAAAGAAAGAACTGATTCTTTTGATCCAACACTTACGGTATATTTTCCATCAATATCCGTAATTGCGCCATTAGATGTACCTACCTCAAGAACCGTGACACCAGGCAAAGTCTCGCCGTTAGCATCAGTAATCGTTCCCGACACAGTTACCTGAGCCATCGAAAAAGCCGCTACATGAATCAATGTAGCAAACAATAATATTTTTATTTTTTGGGTCATGGTTAGTATGTTTTAATCCACTAAATATTGAATTATAGAAGCTGGTTAATTAACTAGCTAATTGTTCTCTTGAAATACTCGCACATAATCAACGATCATGCGTTGAGGAAATATGGTTGATGAATTTGGGCTTCCAGGCCAATTACCACCAACAGCCACATTGAATATGAAAAAGAATTCTTCTTGAAATTCAGAAAGATCTGCAGGTGTAATACTCATTGCATGGTATTGCCTATCATCAAATAACCATCTGATTTGTGTTTCATCCCAGATGATGGTAAATACATGGAATTCATCATTTAAAATTCCGCTTGACAGTCTGGTGCTTCCACCAAAATCAGCCTTGGTTCCACTAGCATCCCAATGTGCGGTTCCATGAACCACATCTTCATTGTTAGTGCCTCCAATCATTTCCATGATATCAATTTCACCACAGTAAGGCCATCCTACAGATCTGAAATTTGCTCCCAACATCCACAGCGCAGGCCAAAGCCCTTGCCCTTTTGGCATCTTAGCCCTTATGTCTACACGTCCATATTTGAAATCAAATTTTCCTTCTGTCGTCAATCGCGAAGAGGTATATTGACTTCCACTAAATGATTCTCTTCGGGCTTCAATTAACAAATACCCTTCTCTCATGGAGGTGTTGTCTTCTCGATAGTATTGCAGTTCATTATTGCCCCATCCTCCACTGCCTGTGCCTATTTCATAGTTCCAGTAAGTTTCGTTTAGCGCAGAACCTTCAAACTCATCGTTCCAGATGAGGCTCATTCCATTGTAGGAGAGTGGTGATGTATATCCTGTATCATCGATAGGTCCGGATAAATCAGGATCTTCGATTGATATGGTTTTAGTTTCTCGAATAAACTTTCCGGAAGACCCGAAAGCCTTTATCTCCAATGAATAATTGCCGCCTTCGGCGTAGGTGTATTCGAGCATACCGGTCGAATTGGTTACAGCGTCACTGCCGTCACCAAGATTAAATTGATATTCAACAACATTGTCTGCTGTTGCTGTAATCGATACATCTCGAGTGTCTTCAGATAACACTATATCAACCACTAAATTAGATGGCTCATTTGAGGAAATATCAGAGCCAGAGTCATCACATGAAAAAGCGATGAATGATAATAAAATAAATAGGATGCCAAACTTATTAGTCATCTATATTGGGTTTTTTTAATAATGCTTGGTGAGAGGGGTTATTAATAAGCCGCATTCCATGCATTACATGGAACGCGACTTCATTAACTTAAAATATTACTCTTACTCTACAAGTATGATATCATCAAAATAATGAGTTCTTTCAGTCGCCTTGTCAGACTGATCAGCATTTGGATCAAAATCGAAGAATATTGCTATGACATTATATTTCTCTGTGTCATTACTCGTGTATAGTACTTCGAATTCTTCCCAGGTATTAGCTGCGGTAATCGTAAAATCAGTTTCAGTGGCAACACTCGCATCAGCACTGTCTTCCAGCTTAAACTTGAACGTTGATCCTGCTATCGGAGACCAAACTTTTACTTTAATCGTCTTCTTAACAGAAAAATCAATATATCCGTCAAGAGTAGTTGATGCACCAGAATAAAATTTACTTGCTGCCGGTTCGAAAAGCTCACCTACAGTTGCACTTGTATTTATTCCTGAAGCATCGGGATTGGCAATAGCTGCAAATGTCATTCCTCCACCTGCATCGTCAGTTCCTCCAAAAGGACCAAATGTTGGCGAGTTTGTTTCAAAATCAATTTCCACCACGTCAATCAATGTTTTCTCTGATGTAGGGCATTCTTCAACAATAACAGCATCCGATGCATTTGCATAACTAACAAGTGTAAATGCCCAGTAGCCAAATACTACTCCATCATCGTCAGTAAGATCGGTCTCTAGTACAAGTGTATCTGCCGCACCTTCAACTTCAACCAATTTCGCAACATTGTAGGTAACAGATGGTTGCGGAGAAGTATAGGAATCTTTATCAGTTCCTGCCTTAGTTAAACCGATAAAGCCTCCATTAATGGTTAAAGATGTTGAAGTTGGATCGTAAGTGAACGGATGAGTTCCTGAGTTCCAGTCAGTTAAATCTTCACCACCAGGACCTACATAATTTGCATCGATAGCTTCAAAACAAGATTCAGAGCCATTTGCGAAAAGTCCACCTTCATACCAGTAGTCGCCGTTGTTTTCGTATGTAAAAGTTCCGTCTGTGTTAAATGTCCACGTATCATCGAATATACATTCGCGCGAACAAAGGTCTGCGATTGCAAACCAAACAGCTGATCTATCTGTTGGGCCAACTTGCAAAGGATTTACACCAGTAGAATTATCCGCTACTAGCTGCCATACTTTTCCATTTTCTCCGATCAGTGCACGTTGAGCTGCCAAAGGATCTGTGATTGTTACTTCATCTGTAAAAGTTGAAGTAGCTCCATTTGTATTTGAGGCTACAAGTGTTACAGTGAATGTCCCTGCTTCCATGTAAGTGTATGTAGGATCAGTTTCAGTACTGGTACCTCCATCACCAAACGTCCATGCGTATGAATCAGCATTCAATGAAAAGTTTGTAAATGATACTTCCAAAAAGTTATCAGTACTTACTTCAAATTGAAAACTTGCAACCGGATCCAGAAGATCTTGGATGTCATCTTCTGAAAAACATGATGTTAAAAACATCATTGTAGCAAAGGTCATCATAAGACCGATACTCTTGAATAATTGTGATTTTTTCATTTCAGTTAATATTTTAAATTAATACCTGTCGTTTAAGATTTTTCCCAATCGACTCAACAATACTATTATATAATCCTTGAAAATTCCCCTTAATACACTACATCAAAAACTCATCATATCTAAATTCTCATTACATCAATTACAATTAAAATCGTACATTTGAATGAATAGAGATAATTTTTACTTTCTCAATTATTTCTTACTTAAAAAACAAATACTCTACTATGCGGATGAAAAACATCTTGCTTTTTATGATTTTTTCAACAAACTGGGTTTTTTCTCAAACCACCCTGGTTAAGAAAAATGATCTTATATCGATTCCGCTTATCACCACATTTACTCCATCTGAATACAATGGCGGTATTCAAAACTGGGGCATTGCTCAAGATACTACTGGTTACATCTATGTAGCTAACAACTATGGCCTGCTGGAGTTTGATGGAGCTACCTGGAATAGTTATCCAATAGATGGAGCAACAAAAACAAGATCTGTTTTAGTAGATGAGACAAGCAACAGAATATATGTTGGAGGGCAAAGACAGCTAGGATACTTTGATCGAACCTCAAAAGGCCTATCCTACCAGAGCTTATTGGATAGAATTCCGTCCGGTATCGCCGTAGATGAAATCTGGGATTTGATCACCTTTCAGGGAAATATATATGCAAATATCAATGGAAGTATTGTCAGCATTAAAAACGACAGGATAACCTCTGTCAAAAACGTTGATGGTGTAGAATTTCTAATGCAAGCAAATAACGAGTTGATTGCCGGATCCACGAACGGGATTTACATTAAAAAAAATGGGGAGGGTTTTAAAAAAGTACACAAATCACAGAAAAGCTTTCGAGGCGCGATAAAGCAAGATGGAAACTATTTGATGTTTACCTATGATGGGGAAATCTATCACTACAATCAAGGCAACTTAAAGCGCTATTATGCTCAAATTGATAACTTCTTAGCGGACGCAAAGATCAATAAAGTGCTGAAGCTATCCAATGACCATGTAGTGATTGCTACACAAAACAATGGTCTCATTATCTTAGACAAGGACCTTAGCCCTATTCAACACTTAACCAAAAACAAAGGATTGAATCATAGAACGGTTCTTTCTTTGTATGAAGATGACTTTAAAAATTTATGGGTAGGACTAAACAATGGGATTAGTGTAATTGAACTTGGATCTCCGTTTTCCTTAATCAATGAAAATGTAGGGCTTGAAGGGACTGGTTACGTTGCATCTGTTCATAACAACACTATCTACTTAGGCACCAGTAGTGGGCTCTTTAAGCCATATGAAGACAGAGATTTTCGCTCAATCAGGGGATATTCCTTAATAAACGGAAGTGAGGGATTGGTAAATAACTTATCTATCATCGATGGAAAAATTATCCTTAGCCATCACGAAGGGGCCTTCAAATTAAATTCCTCAGGTACCGATCAATTTTTTGATGCGACTGGCACATGGCAGTTTAAAGCAATCGGAAATTCCAAGTGGTTAGGTGGAACATACGACGGCTTTTACCTGATTAATCAAATTGGTAACACGCAAAGCACAAAATACTTAAAAGGTTTGGCGGAATCGTCGCGGGTATTTGAATTTGAAAATGATACTACTTTGTGGATGACTCATGGCTATAAAGGTGCATTTAAAATAACCATTAAGGGAGATTCAATCCATGATGTTAAACGATATGGGGCAAATAGCGGATTCCCGTCCGACATACTTATCAGCGTATATCAAATAGGTAACGAATTGATTTTCACCGGTGAGTTAGGTGTTTATCTGTACAATGCCGAATCGGACTCTTTTGACCGACATCCATTTTTAAATGAATGGTTTGGCGATAGACATGTGAGCAAGATCAAAGAGGCCGCAAATGGCAACATTTATTTTATAGCAAATGGTGAAATGGGCGTGCTTAAGAGAAAAACAATAGGAGTCTATGAAATTCAGGAAAAGCAATTCAGAAAAATAAACGGCTTTATTAGCGATGATCTTGAAAATATCAATCTCTTGAACTCAGAATCAATCCTAATTGGTGCAAAGGAAGGTTTTGTTTTGTATAAACCTGATTGGGATCAACCTATTAAGGAAGTTTTTCACGCCCATTTAAAAAATGTTTCAGTCACAAATCACGATGATTCCACCTCTCATATTTCAGGCACGTTCTTTAAATCTAAGGCCCTTGAAAAAACGAAACGACTAAGATTTGAATATTCATCGCCCTATTTTGATGGATTAAATGATATTAAATATGCTTACCGCCTGATGCCTTATGAAAATGAATGGTCTGAATGGAGCGCAACAAACTGGGAAGAGTATACTAACCTTCCAGCAAAAGATTACACTTTTGAAGTGAAAGCCATGAATGTATATGGTAACGAGAGTGTCGTCAGCAGATACAATTTCACCATAAACCCTGAATGGTATGAAACCAACCTCGCATATGCAGCCTATGCATCACTAATCCTATTCATTTTTACATCCGTATTATTGGTTCGGGAGCGAAAACATAAAGTCGAAAAACGATTTATCAATCTTACTAAAGAAGAAGTAATACGATCCAAAGAACGCGAAATATCAGAGTTTTCAGAGAAAACCAACCAGGAGATTCAGAGCTTAAAAAATCAAAGCCTTAAAAAGGAAATTGAGCACAAAAACAGTCAGCTTGCCTCCGTCACGATGCACTTATTAAGTAAGAATGAATTTGTGATGTCCCTTAGAAAGAAAATCAACGACGCGCTCGAAAACAAAGACAATACAGAAACACTGAACAAAATCGTTAAATCCATCGATCGAAACATCGATGAGGATGAGGCCTGGGAAACTTTCGCCCACCACTTTGACCAGGTCCATGGTAACTTCCTTCATAAAATCAAGCAAGAAGTACACCTGACGCCACAAGAGACAAAACTGTGTGCATATTTAAAAATGAACATGAGCACAAAAGACATTGCCAACCTAATGAATATCACCATCCGTGGTGTAGAACTCGGTCGCTATCGTTTACGAAAAAAACTTGGAATTCAGCGTGAAACCAATCTGGTGGAATACCTGGATAATTTTTAACATACTACTTCTGTAAAATATACTTCCAATCACATTGCGAATCTCTTAACACGCAAACGTTTTCGTATTAGATGAAATGTAAAAATGACTGATTTTCAGCTATTTACATTCTCACTTTATCAATAATCTCATTCAGAACGGGTAATTTAAGTGTATTAAACAATCACAATTTTATTATGAGAAAACTCACTAAAATCCTATTGGGAACGGGATTTATGATGTTCCTATTTAGCTGCGAAGAAGATCATGCAGTTACTGAGCTTGACAAGGCTCAGGAAAGCACTTCAGTTATACACGTCACAGACCATGATGGTCAGCCTTTTGATACCGGTACCAACCGTGGGGACCAGAAGGGTAGATATACCGCCGGACCCGGAGGTGGAGTCATGATGCAGGGCTTCTATTGGGATGTGCCTGCAGGCGGTACCTGGTGGAATACGGTTAAAGGGAAATTGAGTGCCTGGTCTAGCGCCGGAATTGAATCTGTCTGGTTACCTCCGGTTTCAAAAGCTCAAAATGGGGCATTTTCCATGGGATATGATCCTACCGACTATTTTGATTTTGGAAACTACAATCAAAACGGGACGGTAGAAACCCGGTTTGGGTCCAAAACCGAGCTTCAGTCGCTGATCAACACTGCCCATGCCGAAAATATGCAGGTATACGCCGATATTGTACTTAATCACAATAGTGGTGGACAATTAGAAGCAAATCAATACACCGGCACGAACACCTGGACCGATTTCACAGGAGTTGCATCCGGAAAATTTCTACGATCACAACACGATTTCCATCCAAACTGGGTACATGGTGGAGATGCCGGCTTCTTTGGTGGCTTTCCGGATTTATGTCACGACGTGCCCTACGTACAGGATTGGCTATGGAATCGTTCTGATGGCGTAGCGAAGTACTACAAAAACACCATGGGATTTGATGGCTGGAGGTTTGACTATGTCAAAGGATTTGACCCATGGGTAGTAGCAGCATGGAATAATGCAGTTGGTGGGTTTTCAGTTGGAGAGCTATGGGACTCAGACGTCAACTGGCTGGAGTCATGGGCTAATTCAGCCAATAGTAGTGTGTTCGATTTTGCCTGCTATTATAAAATGAATGACGCTTTTGATGGTAACAACCTCAACTTGTTGAATGATGACATGATGTGGAAACGCAATCCATATAAAGCCGTAACATTTGTAACTAACCACGACACAGATGAAATATGGAATAAGATGTTGGCTTATGCATACATCCTGACACATGAAGGATACCCAACCATTTTTTACCAGGATTACGAAGCGTGGCTGGATAAAAACAAACTCAATAACCTCATCTGGATTCATAACAATAAAGCAACGGGTACTACCAGTATTCTGCATGTAGATAACGATGAGTATGTAGCGAGAAGAAATGGATACAATGGCAATCCGGGCTTAATCGTCTACATCAACAATTCCAGCTCATGGAAAACCCGATGGGTACCAACCAATTGGTATAATACCCAGATTAAGGATTTCACGGGCCACTCTGGATGGTATCCAACCACACAAAGTGGTGGCTGGGTCCAAATTCAATGCCCTCCAAATAGCTACAGTGTTTGGTCACCTAATATTTAAGAAATTGTATTTGGTTATATCTAAAAGGCCGGACTTTCAGTTCGGCTTTTTTTATGTACCCTCCACTCATGTAACTTCCCCTACAGCATCCGAAATTTTCAAATATCTTGTGTATTCAATTAACTAACGTACACTGAGAAATGAGAAATTACCTAATAGCGCTGCTCACCCTTATGAGCGTATGTGTATTTGCTCAGGATGATAAAAAGTCTGAGGCAGATACAACCAAAGAAAAGAAAGCAACCAAGGAATTGCCGCTGGAGCCGGAAAGAAAAATCCGACTTCAAACCAAAGAAGGAACCTGGATTTCACTTGATGTAAGTCCTGATGGCTCCACCATCGCCTTTGATATGATGGGCGACATCTATACCATCCCGATGGCCGGAGGAAAGGCAACACAAATTACCTCAGGAATGGCTTTTGATACCCATCCACGATACAGTCCGGATGGAAAGTCAATCGTCTTTACATCTGATAAAAGTGGCTCTGAAAACATTTGGACGCTTGACTTGACAGATGAAGAAGCCGAGCCAAAACAAATAACAAAAGACAAAGACAAATACTATCAGGCAGCAGAATGGACGCCCGATGGCAAATACATCATTGCATCGAAAGGTGGTCGCGTATTACAAATGCACATGTATCACAAAGACGGTGGTAGTGGAATTCAGCTGATCAAAAAACCTGACGGTTTGCAAACAATAGAACCTGCTTTTGGAGGAGATGACCGCTACATCTGGTATGCACGAAGGTTTGGTGCATGGCAATACAATGCCGCTATGCCACAATACCAGATCGCTACTTATGATCGCGAAACCGGGGAAATGGCTACTCAAACCAACCAATACGGTTCCGCTTTCTCTCCTACCCTTTCTGCAGATGGCAAGTGGTTGGTATATGGAACCCGATACAACACAGAAACAGGCTTGATGAAAAGAAATTTGCAGACCGGCGAAGAAAGCTGGTTGGCATTCCCGGTAAGAAGAGATGATCAGGAATCCAGAGCTCGACTTGGGGTGTATCCGGCCATGTCTTTTACCCCTGATAATCAATCAGTGATTGCCTCTTACGGTGGTAAAATCTGGAGAATACCTATCAACGGAGGGGACGCAACAGAAATTCCATTCGAAGTAGATGAGGAATTAGACTTTGGACCCATGGTACAATTTGATTACCCGATCCTGGATGAAAAGGAAATGGTGGCTAATCAAATCCGGGATGCCGTTCGATCGCCTGATGGAAGCAAGATCGCTTTCACAGCCCTGAACAGACTGTATGTGATGGATTATCCGGACGGTGAACCGAAAAGACTAACGAAGAATGATTTCACAGAAGCTATGCCTGAGTGGTCGCCCGATGGTCAGTCCATTGCATTCACTACCTGGGAAGGAACGGAAGGAAACATTTACAAGATAAAAGCCACCGGAGGCAGAGCAACCAAGCTTACCAATGAGGCTGGCACATACCTTGACCTGGCATGGGATGCAAAAACCAATCGGATTGTGTTCATCTATGGTCCTGCTCAAGCCTATGAAAATGCAGTAGATCCATTCAGCTTTGGCGCACAGATGCACATTGGTTGGATCAGTGCAAATGGTGGAAATAGCACCAAGATTAAAGCATCCGGTGGAAGAGGAAACCTCCATTTTGTTGAAGGCGATGATCGTATTTACATGTACCACGGGGGTAAGGGCCTCATGTCCATGCGATGGGACGGTACCGATGAAAAAGAACACCTGAAAATCACGGGGATCATGACCTATCCAGCATTGATTCATCATAATCATGCATTAGAAGAGACTTTCACTGAGCCTCAGCGAAGACCAAGTAACGCACAATACATCACAATGGCTCCAAAAGGAGATCGGGCATTGGCAAGAATCAACAATGACGTTTTTGTGGTGACCGTACCTCCGGTGGGTGCTGAAACAGTTTCTATTTCGGTATCAAACCCGGAGAGTGCCTCCTTTCCGTCCTGGAAGCTTACCACTTTCGGAGGAGAGTTCGCGCATTGGAATGCAGATGGAAACACGGTCAACTTCACCCTTGGTAATGCCTATTTCGCTTATGATATGGCAGAAGCTGAGCGAGTAAAAAAGGAGCTTGAAGAAAAGAAAAAGAAAGAAGCCGAAGAAAAAAAGAAGAAGGAAGAAGAGGAGAAGAAAAAGGAGGAAGAAGATGATGAAGACGAGGATGATGATGCCGAAGAAGAGGGAGAAGATGATGATGATGCAGAAAAGGAAGATGGGGAGAATGACAAGGATAAAGACGAAGAAGAAGATGAAGGTTACAAGCCCAACGAGATTCGGGTAAAAGTAAAAGTAGAAAAGGACATTCCTGATGGCACGATCCTGCTTACCGGGGCTCGCATTGTCACGATGAATGGAGATGAGGTAATTGAGAATGGGGATATTCTCATCGAAAATGCCAGAATCAAGGCAGTCGGCGCTTCCGGATCATTGGAAGTACCAAATGGAGTAAAAACCATGGACATGAGTGGCAAGACCATCACTCCGGGGTTCGTAGATACGCATGCGCACATGTGGCCTAACTGGGGACTTCAGAAAAACCAGGTCTGGATGTATGCCGCTAACCTGGCGTACGGAGTTACCACGACACGTGATCCACAAACAGCTACCACTGATGTGTTGACCTATTCAGATATGGTGGAAACGGGTGACCTACTCGGACCAAGAGTATATTCAACCGGGCCAGGTGTAGGTTTCTGGTATTATAACCTCAAGAGCCTGAAGCAGGCGCAAAATGTACTGAAGCAATACTCCGAGTACTTCAATACCAAGACCATTAAAATGTACATGACGGGAAATCGTCAGCACAGACAATGGATCATTCAGGCAGCTAAGGAACAAAAATTGATGCCAACGACCGAAGGTGCTTTGGACATGAAACTAAACCTGACTCAACTGATTGATGGTTATCCGGGGCACGAGCACTCCTTCCCTATCCACCCCATCTATGGTGATATCACTCAGATGGTAGCTAAAGCACAGATGGCTTACACGCCAACACTTCTGGTATCATACGGTGGGCCTTGGGCCGAAGAATATTTCTACTCCACGGAAAATGTGGTAGGAGATGCTAAACTCAACTTCTATACACCGAAGATTGAGATAGATCAGAAGGCACGTAGAAGAAGAGCCTGGTTTATCCCGGAGGAACACATCTTTTCACGTCATGGTGAGTTTGTAGGTGATCTCGTAAAAGCAGGTGGAATCGCCGGAGTAGGTTCTCACGGACAATTACAGGGACTTGGTTACCATTGGGAACTGTGGTCCATCCAAAGTGGTGGAATGCCTGAGCTAGACGCCTTGAAAGTGGCAACCATACTAGGGGCAAAAGCCATTGGTTTGAGTAAGGATATTGGTTCGATTGAGGAAGGCAAGCTGGCTGACCTGATCATCATGGATAAAAATCCTTTGGAGGACATCCGTAATACCAACACCATTTCCCACATCATGAAAAACGGACGTCTTTACGAGGGAAGCACACTCAATGAAGTGTATCCTCGTGAGAAGAAAGCTCCTGATTTTTACTGGGTGAAAGATGGGCCTGGCACCATGAATTTGCCCGGCGAAAAGTAATCATTAAACCAAACAGATTCTTAAAGTCGGACCAGCACTGGTTCGACTTTATTATTTTTAACTAAACCTAAATTCGAATCAGATGAAATTACGAACTGCACTTGCACTCTCCATGCTGGCTTTCTGCGTTACACTCCAGGCACAGCTATCGAAGACCGAAAAAAAGATCATAGCTGAAGTATCCAAAAACAATGCTGAAGCATTGAAGTTTCTGGAAGCCAATGTCAACATCAACAGCGGGACCATGAATTTTGAAGGAGTCAGAGCCGCTGCAGTTCCCTTTGAAAAAGCCTTTGCCGACCTGGGGTTGAGTGTTACGTGGTACGACATGCCTGAAGAAGTAAACAGAGCAGGTCATTTATTTGCAGAAAATAAAGGCACAAAAGGCAAACGTTTGCTGCTCATTGGGCATTTGGATACGGTCTTCCCGAAAGACAGTCCATTTCAAAAATGGCAGAAGCAGGACAGTATAGCCTGGGGGCCGGGAGCCAACGATATGAAAGGTGGGAATGTGGTCATCCTTTACGCACTCAAAGCACTGCATGCCGTTGACGCCCTTGAAGACACACAGATCATTGTGGCGCTACATGGTGATGAGGAAGCTTCTGGAAAACCCATTAGCGAAAGTAGAAAGCACATTCGCGAGGCTGCACAACGCAGTGATATCGCCTTGGGTTTTGAAACCTCCACCGGATTTAACAATGCCACCATTGCACGGAGAGGTTCCAGCGGATGGGAGCTGAAAGTAACCGGCAAGCGTGCCCACTCTTCAGGTATTTTCAATGAACGTGTAGGTGCCGGGGCGATCTTCGAGACCTCACGGATTCTTCATCAGTTTTACACAGATGTAAAAGGAGAACAATACCTCACCTTCAATCCGGGAGTCATTCTGGGAGGAACGAAAGTAGATTTCGACAACCTACTGGAACGAGGAACAGCCTTTGGAAAGTCCAATGTGGTGGCCCAGGAAGTGATTGTAACCGGAGGTTTGCGATTCATCACCGAGGAACAAAAAGAAAATGCACGGGCTAAAATGCGTGAGATTGTAAAAAACAACCTGCCTCAGACGAGCGCAGAGATCTCCTTTATTGACAGCTATCCTGCCATGCCGCCAACCGATGGAAACCAGAAAATACTGGCTGCTTTAAGTGAGGTAAGTGAGGACATGGGTCAGGGGCCCGTAGAAGCATGGGATCCCGGCCGGAGAGGAGCTGCTGATATCTCATTTGTAGCCGAGTTTGTAGATGGAATCGACGGCTTGGGCACCATGGGCAGAGGCGCTCACACCCCTCAGGAATACCTGGACCTGCGGACCGTAGAAGTGCTTACGCAAAGAGCCGCTGTACTCATCTACCGATTGACACGAGACTGAGCTGAATGAAATTTTTGACTAATTTTCCTTTTTGAACGTCAAATTTGCCAGCAATTACGATTTGCACGGGTTTGTGGCGTTTATACAATTGTTAGATGTCACACCTCTTTTTATGGTTTTATCAAAGCGTCTAAAACGGAGGTATAAATGATCGTTTTTTTGAAACAAGAGTTAGGTATTATCTTTAGCCACCATATAAGCTAGATATAGTGTATAAATGTGCACTAATCCGGATGTTATGCATCACTATAATTGACTCAAATGAATTGGTTAAAAAGAATATTCAGCAAGAAAGAAAATTCATTACCTACGTTTAAGACAAATGAGGTGTTCAAAGTTAGCGGTGTACCGAAACACACTTTTGTAGAACGGAGAACTTTTAATGCCAAAATCGAAGATTATTTTATTGGAAGAGATAGCGTCCTATTATTTCTAGGATATTCAAAAAGTGGAAAAACAGTATACCGTAAAAAACATCTTGAAAAAAAGGACTTCAGCCTAGTCACATTCAGGTGCAATAATGAATCAACAATAGACCAACTTTACAATCAAATTGCCTCGGAAGTGGGTCTGGGGCAAATTATAACTACTCAAGATCAGCAGGGAGGAAAGGACACATCTTCAATTTCTTCCACTCTTGGATCGAAAGATGTAGCGAGTGCTTCAGCATCTTTAGCTTCTGAAATAAATTATAGTTACATCTATACTGAAGAAAAAACTAAGGTCAAAATCGATGTAAATTTTCTCTGTAATAAATTAAGGGATGAACAAATTCTCATAATTCTTGAAGATTACCATCTGATCAATTCAAGATTTAACAAAACTCTTTCAGAGGATCTAAAACATTTTTTGGACGATGAAATCTTATTTGTTTTAATCGGAATTCCGAGTAGTCCCAACAGAGCGTTGAGGAACAATCCTGATTTATCTGGACGACTTGAACACTTGATCTTTGATTACCTAACCAAAGATGAAATTAGAGAATTAATTAACTCCGGAATAAAAAAGCTGAATGTTTGGCTATCAGAAGATGTAATTGATGAAATAATTAAAGCATCTATGAAGAATGCCTTTTTAGTTCAATATATCTGCAAGGTACTCCTCACTAACAATGGTGTAGAAGAAACACAGTCTAAACAGAAAAGGATTGATAATAAAAATGAGGTATTCAAATCTTGTAAGGAAATTGCTAACAAGTTGGATAATGACTACCACGATATTTACGGAATTATAAATGCCGGAATAAGAAAACAACAGGAAAACAAAGCTTTCAATCAATATGAAGAAATATTAAAGGTTCTTAAAGACAAGGAAATTGAAGAATTGGAAAAAGGAGTTCATTATACAGACATTTTTAAATGGGCATGGGACCATATGGATCCACAGAAGGTTCAAGAATTTATTGATAATGGAACTTACAGTGATGAAACATCTTTTAAGAATTCATTCAGAACACAGATTAAGCAAGCAGTCGAAAAGGTCAATCAAAACTTAGAAAAAAATACAACACGCCCTGTGTTATATGTTGACGAAGGAAAAACATATCTAACTGATTTAATTTTCAAATTCTATATCACCTGGAATGAAGAAGATGCATAACAAACACTAAAATGAATATGCGAAATGAGCCTTTTGATATTTTAATACGAACTAGAAACTTCAATGCTTTTAGCAACTGGGGCGCATACTCATTTTAGTTGGACGTTGCACGTCATCAAGAAAATTTCCACCAAATGATTAACCGACTTAACCAAATAGTTGTCTTTCAAATTATTCTGGTATCCTATGCTATTTCATGTGGAAAAGTGAAATCAGAAAATACACATGACACCCAATCTCTTTTTGCGCATAAATTGGATAGTACAAAATGGATAAAGCCTTCTCATGGAATTCGGGAAATCCTGGAAGACCGCAATGGAAACCTTTGGTTTTCTAATCGTGAATTCGTTTGCAGATTTGATGGTTCGGAATTCACCTATTTTGACAGCAATAATGGATTTAATGGAATTGGGACAAATATGCATGAAGATGCAATCGGTAATATTTGGATAGAAACCAATATTGGAGATAGTTTATATGGAGTTTCAATATATGATGGGTCAAAATTTATTTTTCAAGCGTATCCTTCAAATAAACAAAGCAAAGCAGTTGATGTATCTGAAAAGGATATTTGGTTTAGCAAGCCTATTAAATCTACAAGTAAATGGTCTGATCCTCCGGGAAGTTTTCGATACCAAAATGGCGAGTTTGACTTACTTGAATTTCCAGTTCCCATAGCGGATGATTATGAAAATAAATATTGGGCAACCTCAAAAACCATCAGAGGAAAAGATGGGACACTTTGGTTTGGTACTATTGAAGCAGTTATCGGTTATAAGGAGGGAAATTTTACCATAATCGATCGAAACAAAATGGGTCGAATTGACGACCCTGTCCCAGTAGGCATAAGAGGAATTTTTGTAGATGAGGAAGGAAAACTTTGGATGGCGGATAATGGAAGTGGAATATATGTATTTGATGGCGATAGTGTTACAAATTTTACTCGGCAACATCGTTTAGGGAAAAATAAAAAGAAAGGAAATACACTACACAGAGCCTTTTCGATTGCTGAGGATAACAATGGAAATATGTGGTTTGGTACTGTTTATTCAGGGATTTGGAGATATCATACAGCATCCAATGAATTCACAAATTATGGAATAGAGGATGGTGTTTTAAGCGATTGTATTTGGAAAATACATAAAACTAAAAATGGAAATTTGCTTTTTTTAGGTGAGAGTCCCGGAGCTGTCTATCAGTTTAATGGAAAGTCATTTGATAGAGTTTTTTAAGAAACACAACAAAGCATAAATATTCATTGTGAGCAAAAGCTCTTATTGCCAGTTATACGAGTCTTAAGTGGAAGTTAAGGTTTGCTAAAAGTGCTAAATTTTGGTATAATGAAGTGTTTTACTTCATCTGCTCGTAGTAGTGATCAGCCTAAGGTACATGTTGGACATCATACAGTATAACAATCCTTCTTAAATTACGATCTGATTACTATCGAATGAATCAGAAGAAAACACCCCGGATATTTTATGTCATTTTGATCCTCATTCCGGTGCTGTTTTTTGTGCTCATCGAGATCGGATTAAGGTTGGCTGGCTATGGGCGGAACTATGAGCTTTTCACAGAGATCGAGGGGGCACCTCCGGGCATGATTTACCTAAACCCTGAGATCAGCTATAAATATTTTGGGGATCTGGAAAATTCTGTATTCAGCCAGGCAATCGGTATGCGGAAGAAGAAACCCGAGAATGGGTTTAGAATATTTGTTTTCGGAGGCAGTTCAGCACAAGGTTTTCCGTACGCCCGAAATGCTAGTTTTCCCTCCCACTTGGAACGTAAGCTACAGTATACATTTCCAGATAAGATTATTGAGGTTGTCAACCTGGGCACCAGCGCCATCAATAGCCATACCCTTTTAGATATTTTACCTGATGTACTTGATCACTCACCCGACCTTATTCTCATGTATGCGGGTCACAATGAATACTATGGCGCATTGGGACCTGCATCCACCAGACTAGGTAATCCTAATTTTGTACGAATCTTATTGAAGCTGAGAGAATATCGACTGGTTCAGCTCCTACAAAACATGTTAAGCTCCTCACAAAAGTCATCCGATACGAACAAGAACCTCATGCAGAACATGATCGGCCAAAGTTCAATCGAGTGGGGTGGAGATATTTATACGAAGGGAATTAAACAATTTGATAATAACCTGTCGGACTTCATAGAAACAGTGCAAAAGGACAATATTCCCTTCATCATCGGTACGCTTTCGAGTAACATCAAAGATCACCCTCCTTTCAATTCAGATCAAAAGGACGAGAAAGGGTATACCAGCAAAATGTACTTTGAACTGGGTAACCAAAGCTATCAATCCGGCGATTATAAAGAAGCAAAGGTTCAGTTTGTAAGGGCCAAGGAAATGGATGGCTTGCGATTCAGAGCACCTGAACAAATGAATGAGCTCATTAAAAACAAAGCTCGAAATTATCAATTACCATTAGTAGATATCGATTCTATATTCAGTGCAAATTCTCCAGGGGGAATCACAGGAGACAGCCTCATGTGTGATCATTTGCATCCTTCCAGAGAAGGGTATTTCCTCATGGCCAATGCTTATTTCAATAAGCTTGCTGAAACCAACTATCTCCCGGGAAATCCAACAGCTGCATGGCCTTCAGATAGTCTTTTGCTTGCAAAATTCCCTTACTCCTCCTTAGACTCACTTTTTGATCGCCGTATGCTCTTATCAGGCTTGGGACAATACCCGTTTGTGCCTTTAGGCAGCCCCAATCCGTATGAAGAGGAGATTAGAAATGACGGGATCGACTATGAGATATCATCCAGAAGCCAGGTTGATTCCATTCGCTCAATTGTCGCAGTGGAGAAGCTAATGGAAGGTGACATCATTGCTTTCGAAAAGGAAATGGAGGTGATGTTGAGCTATATGCCTTTAAGTGAAACAGCCTATCTGCGTACCATCAATGCCTTGACGGAAGCAGGTTTGCTAGCGCAGGCATATCCCCTTCTTTATTCGAAAATCAGGCAATTAGATCCCGGCCGTTCCAAACATAAAATGTTGGGGTTATATTTTATGAATGTCCTGCAACATGATTCTGCGATTTATCATTTTGAAAAGGCCCTGGAAATTGCAGAAGCTAAAGACTATCTCCAACTCAATTTGGGCAAAGCCTATGGGATGCAACAAAAATTTAATCGAGCCATCGAGCAGTTCACGCGTGTCATTGAATTAGATCCAACCAATAAAGAAGCCTATAATTTACGAGGTGGCGCAAATTTTGAGTTGAAAAAATTTGAAGAAACCGTAAAAGATATGTCTGAAGTTATCAGGCTAAGCAACCAATCAGATGCTATTGCTTTTATGATTCGAGGTTATGCGAAAATCAGCTTAAACGATACCAAGGGTGCCTGTGAAGACTGGCTGACAGCCAGCAAGTTGGGCTCTCCACAAGCTGTTGCACTTGCACAACAGTACTGCCAATAAGTAGCTGATTACCAGGGATTATCCATATCTGACTTTTTGAAAGTGTGGTCTCGCGTCTCATAATACGTACTACGCTCATCATTCCATTTGATGTGCAAAGGGTCTTTTTTGAATAACCTGGAGATCATCGCTAAAGGCACCAGAATGAACGCGTAAACAATTGTCAGAAGTATCCTTGAATTGATCCAACCAAGTATCTGGGCCAATTTCATCCATGCCCGATTAATCTGTCGGGCAAGAACGGGTATCATAGAAAGAATAGCTAGCCCAATGGTGATATACAGAAGTACAGAAATGTCAAAGGCCCAGGAAATAACCAACAAGCCGATTAACATCACCAGAATATTCGTATAAACCTGCTTCATGGCTAGAATATTGAATAGATAAAAGGCGCAATTGCAGAGCTTCCTCCTATCACGACAAGTACACCGATCAAAAGCAAGATGAGGATAATGGGTGCAAGCCACCATTTTTTACGCTCCCGCAGGAATTGAAATAAGTCCTTTAAAAATTCCATCTATAACTATTTCGCATTCAATCTAAAACAAAATCTTCCTTCCAAACATCCCGATGGTCCCACTTGGGTTGTTCTTTTTTATCAAAGATAAAATCTCCTATCACAAGATAATCCATTTCTGTTCGCATAAAACACCGATATGCGTCCTCCGGTGTGCAAACAATAGGCTCTCCTCGCACATTGAAGCTGGTGTTAATTAAAAGTCCAACACCTGTTTTCTTTTCAAACGCATTTAACAACTCCCAATACCTTTGGTTGGTCTCCTTACTCACCGTTTGGATCCGGGCAGAATAGTCCACGTGTGTTACCGCAGGTATGGAAGACCTTGGAACATTTAGCTTTTCCAACATACTCAACTGCTCGTAACCTTCAGGCATGTCCGTATGCAACGCTTCCTGAATGGGCAAGGCTAACAGCATGTAGGGTGAGACTCCATCTAATTCAAAATAATCACTGGCTTTTTCAACCAGTACGGATGGAGCAAACGGGCGAAATGATTCCCTGTATTTAATCTTAAGATTCATAATCTTTTGCATCTCCGAACTCCTCGGGTCACCAAGAATACTCCGATTTCCCAACGCACGCGGACCAAATTCCATACGTCCCTGCATCCAACCTACTACTTTACCTTCCTGAAGAAATCCGGCTATTTTATCTGACAGTTTTTCATTGCCCTCAACTAGTGTAACCGCGTTGAATTTCTCGATCATCTGAGTTATTTCAACATCTGAAAACTCAGGGCCAAGGTATGCTCCCTGCATGGCATCTTCACTGCCAGTTATTACCCGATCCTTCTGGAAATAGATATGGTGGGCTGCCAGTGCAGCACCCAATGAACCACCAGCGTCTCCAGAAGCCGGCTGTATGAAAATGTCTTTAAATATCCCTTTCTTAAGAAGCTTTCCATTGGCTACACAATTCAATGCCACACCCCCTGACAGGCATAGGTATTCTGACTGGGTCAACCTCCTGGTCTCCTTAGCCATTTTTAATACTACCTCCTCAGTAACCTGTTGAATCGCTAACGCTAAGTCGCAATGCTCTTGCAGGATTTCATCATTGGATGATCGTCTTGATACGCCCAGTAATTTTTCCCAATGACTATCCCGGGTCATTCTTAATCCAGTGGCATACGAAAAATATGTTTGATTTAAATGAATAGATCCGTCTGGCTTTATGTCCACCAGATGTTCCTCAATGAGGGCTTTATACTTTAGCATTTGATCTGACTCGGGATTTCCATAAGGTGCCAGTCCCATAAGCTTATACTCGCCTGAGTTTACTCGAAATCCCAGATAATAGGTGAATGCAGAGTATAGCAGTCCGATAGAATGAGGGAATCTAAGTTCCTTGTATGTACGAATGTCTTTTCCTTCCCCGTGACTGATTGTAGCTGTGGCCCATTCCCCTACACCGTCAATGGTAAGAATGGCTGCTTCTTTAAAAGGAGAAGCGTAATACGCGCTGGCGGCATGAGACAAATGATGCTCTGGAAAAAGAATTTTCACCTTTCCCTTATCAAAAGAGCCAATCTTTTTTAGATGTTGATAAATTTCACGTTTTAGGAACATTTTTTCCCGTAACCAAACAGGCATGGCTGCTATGAATGAGCGTAATCCTCTGGGAGCAAAAGCATAATACGTCTCTAATAGTCTTTCAAATTTTAGTAGGGGCTTGTCATAAAAAGCAATAGCGTCAAGTTCGTCAATGGAAACATCTGCTTTTTTTAGACAGAAACGAACGGCCTCTATTGGAAAAGAAGCATCATGTTTTTTTCGACTAAATCGTTCCTCCTGAGCAGCAGCGATGATCTTACCATCTTGAATAATGGTAGCAGCGGAATCATGATAAAATGCTGATATTCCAAGAATATTCATCTATGTATAAATAGAATTTTATGCCCTACTAGCGAAAATAGTCCAACCAGTCCTTAGTAGAATCATAAAGAACGCTCCTTGATCATACTTGCCCTCCTGACATATTGCCTTCTAGTACTGTTCAGTCTTCCTGCTCAATCTCTTTATTCATGGCCCGAATGGCGTTATCTAAATCCATGGATGAATTCACCATGATTTCAATCAATCTTTCCCTTTGATCTCTATCGAGTTTCATTGCATTTGAAGCACCAATGATTTTTGAAAGTGAAGACCTCACTTCATGAGAATTCATGTATGCAATCCGCTCCAGTCGATCATTTTTTTCATTAATGTCTTTAGTTCGAGCGGTTACTCTTTCTTCAAGTGTTTCGTTGAGGTCTTTCAAATCATTGTTTAATCGCTCGATCTCTTCATTCTTATCCTTCATGGTAGCATACGCATTGCCTAGTAAATAATAAAGCAAATAGAATCCGGCATAAATGCAGACAAGAAAAAGCAAGCCGGCACTCGTAAATTTGATAAAGTCAGGAGCAATTGAATACGCATCTCCGACGACCACATGCCCATAATATCCATTTACCAGCATGGTAATAGCGATTACAATCATCCACCACTTTGAATTTTTTATTCCTTGTGTAATCAAAGCGTGCATCGGTATAAATGGCATCCAGTAAACCAGAATATGGAAGACGGACGGATTCACAAAAAAGTGAACCTCCACAATTACGTAAAGTACAATGATGTGAGCTACCTCCAGGTTTTTTACTGATTTTCCATAAAATGATATTAGGAGTAATATGAGATTTAAAAGAAAGCTTGGAATTAAGAGCTGAAGAGTTGTAGCAGATAGGTCAAAAAACCATTCAATAATCAAAACAATCACCATCATCAAATTAGCCGCGACCAATACCCGATGACCTATCAAACTGGATTGAGGGATTTGATAATCTCTATTGATGATCCTACTAAGATTCTTAGACGAAATGTTAGACATGTTAGGCGATTAGGACAAGCTCTGGAAATCAATATAATAAGAAACGAACAACGTCACGAAGAAAAAACCAAATGAGCGTACATTTTTTCATATTAATTCAAATCCACCTTCTCACTTTCGCACAATATGATTGGTATTCCTCTTTGAAAATCTCCAGGAGTGCCTCCTCCTCGGGTTTTACTTGGAACTGGGTGAGGTACCAAACAAAAAACAGAAGACCCGAGATACCCACAACATTTCCGACCCGAATGATTCCTCCCAGAAGTACGAGCGCCATCCCTAAATACATAGGATTTCGTGTATATCGGTAGATCCCTGTACTCACCAAAGCTGTAGCCTTGTCTGGGTGAAGTGGATCTACTGTTGTTCCTTTCATTCTGAACTTAATTATTCCTGAAAATGCCACAAGAACCCCTGAAGCTAGAAAAATTCTTGAAATGAATGTTTGATTGGGGAATTGATAAGACCACACGGCAAAAAAGTAATGGCCGCCAAAAACCATTGCTAATGCCAGAAAGAATACAATTACCGGAGGTATTTTTAATTTCATCTATTCTCAATTATTGCTTGTAAATCGTACCGTCTTTCATCACCAGCTTAACCTGGTAGAGGTCAGCTATATTTTTAGAAGGGTCACCTGCTACCACAATGATGTCAGCCAGGAAACCTTCTTGCAGCCTACCCAGCGACTGCAGTCCAAATACCTCAGCATTAACTGAGGTAACGGACTTCAGTACATCCATTCTTTTCATTCCATACTCCACCATCAACTCCAGCTCACGTACATTTTCTCCATGTTCAAATACCCCAACATCGCCACCTGCTACAATGGTAACACTGCTACTTAATGCTCTTTGAAACATGCTTCGCTTACTCTTGATCCGCTCAGGTTCCGGATCTTTTCCATCCCATCCATAGAAGTATTGGTTGACTGCATGAGTGGCTGCAAGTGTGGGGCATAACGCAACACCACGTTCCTTCATAAGCTGCAATACTTCATCTGTTGCTTCTGATCCATGCTCGATGGTTTTTACTCCTGCCAGGGTGGCCCGACGCATGCCTTCCGCTGTAGCAGCATGAGCAACTACTACCCTTCCGCTACTGGCTGCAGTTTCTACAATTAATTTCAGCTCATCTACTGAAAATGTAGGCATTGCTATTTTATTAGGTCCCCATCGATAGTCCGCATATACTTTTATGAAATCTGCTCCTTTTCCTATTTGGTCCCTGGTTACTGTTCTTAAATTTTCACCATCTGCTGGCTCGGCACCCAATGGCACTTCAAAATCAGGGTGAAACCCTTTAGGTCCATAGCTGCCGGTTGCGACAATCGCTCTACCGGCCACCAGCATTCTGGGACCTTCAATGATTCCTTGCTCAATACTTTGCTTTATCGCGACATCTGCATATCCAGCCCCCTCTGAGCCCAAATCACGGATGGTTGTAAATCCAGCATATAAATTTTTGGTTGCCATTTTTGCACCTCTTATGGCTCGCAAACTACGAGACTCCTTAAGTACCTGATCATTCCACTCCATCTGATTGTATGGATAGAGTAGTACATGAGAATGGCCCTCGATCATGCCGGGCATCAGCGTGCCTCCTTCATAGTTGAGTTCAACGTCGGCATTTCCTAACTGGGATATCGGACCAACTTCCACTATCCTGTTCTCCTCTACTACTACTCCCCAATTGGTCTTCATTACCTCGCCATCAAATAAACGATCTGCTGTCAGCTTTGTCCGCTGAGCAAACCCAACTGAGAACCACAGGCAAAGAAGAAGTGTAATGATTTGGCGCATAGTTTGTGAATTTAATTCTAAGATACCTTGAATCTACATGGTTAAAAACAAAAAGCCCCATCTGCAATGCAGACAGGGCCCTCGCTTAGGTTAGGTCTAAGTTATTCTTTCACAAACTTCTTAACGATGGTTTTACCACCAGCATCTGTCAAGTTGATCATGTACATTCCAGATGTAAGATCACTCACATCCACTCGTCCTCCTGCGATTTGACCGCTTTCAACCACTTGACCATTTAGGTTTGTGATTGTAAATGAAGTCTCATCTCGTGTTGAAGCGATATTAAGCTTATCATTCACACGATAGTTAGGATACATGCTCACACTAACAGCTGTACCTTCTGAAATTGAAGATAGAGTCGTATAGGATGTGGTCGCTCCACCTACACAGAAGTTGGTAGTTTCGCTGGATCCAAAGGCTCCACCAGAAGCAAGCGTTGTGCTTCCATCTGTTAAGCTGTATGATCCACTTCCGTAAGAGCAGCAAATGCCATCTCCATATGAGTCATTGATCACAAAGTCATAACATCCTGCATCCAGATCAACATCTACATTGATTGTAGATCCGTCAGGTTGTGATGGATAAGTACCACCAGAAGCAAGCACTGTTGTTCCATCAAGGATCTGCCAGCTAGTCTCTTCAGGGTAGTTATCAAACGTTAAGGTGAGTGTTACAGTCGTTGTGATTGGTCCTCCTCCAGCTGTTACTGAAAGATCATCGATAGCGATATCACTAGACCATCCGTTTCCGGTAGTTCCAACCATTCGAAGCTTCACGTTTCCACCAAGGTAAGCAGCTAGGTCAACATTTACCGTTTGCCATGAATTACCCTGATTTCCGGAAAGTGTCCAAATGTTTGTCCAGCTTGTGCCATCAGTAGAAGCCTGAGCTGTTAATGAACCTACATTGCTTCCGTACATGTGATACTGGAAGGAGAAATTAGCAGCTGTTTCACCAGAAAGGTCAAAGCAATCGCTTTCCAGAATTGCAGTTGCATTGCTTCCAATTTGTCCGGTGCTTCCATTTGTAGATGCCTCAAGGAACATATAATAAGTGCCTTGTGCAGCTGAGCTTGGTCCTGTATTTGATGAAGGGGTTCCGTTTGCATCTCTCACCCAGTTACCATCATCACCGGTAACCTGTGTCCATCCATCATTCGATTCAAATCCTTCTGAATAAGGAAGTGTTTCTGTAGTAGAGCAACTGATGCCACCACTTTGAGTTGTAACATTTACCGCATTACTAGCAGCAGATACATTACCCGCAGCATCTTTAGCTCGTACAGTGAATGTATAGCTCGTTCCAGCAGCAAGACCAGTTACATTAGCTGAAGTGCTTGTTACCGTTCCAATATTTGTAGCTCCTTGGTATACATCGTATCCGGTTACTCCGACGTTATCTGTAGAAGCATTCCAATTCAGTGTTAAACTAGTTTGAGTCACATTGGAAGCTGCTAATCCAGTTGGAGCAGTTGGAGCTTGAGTATCAGCACCACCACTGGTAGTTACTGAAAGATCATCTACAGCTATATCACTAGACCATCCGTTTCCGGTAGTTCCAACAATTCGAATTTTTACATCTCCACCTACATAAGCGCTCAATGAAACATCAATGGCATTCCACTGGTTGCCCTGACTTCCGGAAAGTGAATATAGATTGGTCCAAACAGCACCATCGTTAGACGCCTGAATTGTGATTGAACCAACGTTGTTTCCATACATGTGATGCTGGAATGAGAAAGTAGCATCTGTTGCACCTGATAAATCGAAACAATCACTTTCAAGTATCGCAGTTGCATTATTTCCAATTTGACCAGTGCTTCCGTTAGTTGAAGCTTCTAAGAACATGTAGAAAGATCCTTCAACAGCTGAGCTCGGTCCGGTTCCGGATGAAGGTGTGCCATTGGCATCTCTTACCCAGTTTCCATCGTCTCCACCAATCTGGTTCCACCCATCATTAGACTCAAATCCTTCTGAATAAGGGAAAGAGCTAATGGTAGTAGTACATGTAAGGCTTACGGTACCTGTTGTGAATGTTGTGGAAGAACTGTAAGCTGAAGTAGAACTATCCGGACACTTACTTCTTACTTGTGCCTCATATTGTGTACCACTTGCAAGTCCAGTAAGGTTGGTGCTTGTTCCGGCAACAGCACTTGTTGTCCAGGTACCACCAACAGGTCGGTATCTCACATCATAGCTTGCATTTGCAACAGCATTCCAGCTTAGTGTAGCTGTAGATGTTCCCACGCTTGATGATCCTAATCCGGTTGGAGTAGTTGCATTACAAACAGGAGGAGTACCAGTAACACCAGTAACTACTAGTGAGAAGTTTTGACTTCCACTAGAAAGTGAACCTTTATGAGTTACCGTGATTGTGTATGATCCGGTAGCTCCAGAGATATCTACTCTTTCATATGGATCAACATCATTATCTCCGGTTCCATTAGAGTTGATTCCAGTTAGTCTGTAAGGATTATAAGTTGTTCCACCTTTAGTGACTCGGATATCCAAATCATTTACCAATACCGGAGTTGTTTGGTTAGCAGTACCCGTATTAGCAGTACCAGCCGGATCTGTCCATGAAATAGATGCCATCAAAGGATTACTACCATCAGCATCCACATTTATGGTATAAGAACCACCATTTGATAATGAAAGCTCATCGATGATTGATCCGTTACCATTATCAGAGATTGCCTCTGCAGCAGCTTTTGCATTTAGAAGTCCCCATCCGTATACTACATCAGGGCCGGAAATTCCTGCATCATCAGCTGTATGCATTGCCAAACCTTTCAAGGTAGCAGCTCTCATGAAGCTTCCGTTTACATTATTGTAGTGCTCCTGAAGAAGCAAGAGGGTACCAGTAACATTCGGTGAAGCCATGGACGTACCACTAATAGAGTTGTACGCATTATCGGCGTTATCATAAGTTGAATAAACACCTGTTCCATTTCCGGTAATATCTGGCTTGATTCTGTAATCATCTGTAGGTCCCTCACTACTACTGCTATTGATTACAACAGAGTTGAATGAACCATCATTGTTGACATTTGCATCTTGTCCATTTGCTACCACCATGTTGTTTTTGGAGGTTGAATGTCCAGTCAACTTATCGAATGAAGATTGCCCGGCAAGCGGATTTCCGTTAGATGAATTGTCATTGCCATCGTTTCCGGCAGCAACAACCATTAGGTAATAAGGAGAATTGTACATCAACGCATCCCAATCTCTTGATTCATCCAGGTAAGCTCCGAAATACCAATCAGGAACTAAACTTGCTCTGTAACCATACGAATGGTTAGAAAGTAGCATACCCGCTGCAGCTTCAGTTGTAGCTTCAGACAAGTCATTATTCCAATCATGGGTAAGTGCATTAGCACGAGGTGCCATTCCTTTGGCAGCAGCTTGTACTCCGGATGCAACGATGGTACCCGTTACGTGCTGTGCATGGAAGCTATTACCATTCAATGAAGTAACACCATCATTAATAGTCACACGGTTAGTTCCGCCTGGACCATCAAATTCCTGATGAGTCACTCTTGTAGCGCCCCCATCCCAAACGTGAGCAGTCAAATTGTCACCGTCTAGGCTCAATCCCAATGAACCACCAATGTTCAAATGATTAGCTCGCGTAGATCGTGCAGCATCCTCATTATAAATAGTGTAATAAATTGGATGTCCGTCATCCGAAACAGCAACTAATTCATCAACGGAACCGTCAGAATTAGCTTTTAAAATTTCCCAACCACGCAATGAAGCCAAGTTGATAGCACGCGCTTTTCGCTGCTCCTCCTTGGCTTTAAAATCTTGCTTGAGTTGTGTGAGTTTTGCTTTGTCGTAGTTGTTGCTTATCTCTTGCCTCTGCTGTGGAGTCTGGGCAAAAGTTGTAGTAGTGGACAGTAATAAGGCTAGCAACAATGCCTTAACCTGTCGCTTGTTTCTTCTCATAATAAAACAATTAGGTTTACAATTAATCCGACGAATATAAGGCTATTTTCAAGCTACTTCCAACAAGCTTCGTTTCGAAAATGTAAAATCAAAATAATAAACCTTTATTTTTATAAATACAGAATTTTATTCTTTATAAATAAAAAAAACATAATTGCTTACATTTTTTTTGTACTTAGCAGAGATGGAAATGGATTATCATATGATAATAAATGTTTCATTGTGTCGATGAATCATATAAATCAATAGATGAAATTGAATAAATTGAAGTGTTTTGAGGATAATATATACCTAATTAGTTATGTGTAATTATATTTCAGTAGCCCTTATTTTTTTGATCACTATTTCTACTTCGTGTGTTGGACAAAAGTCTGATAATGAATCTGGTATCCTCAAAGGTGTTATTGGTATTTATGAGGGAAACTGCATGCCTGGCCCGGGAATTCAACCATGTGAACCGCGACCGATTTCTACTACTGTTTTAATAACAGAGTTGAGTGAATCATTTCTGGAAGAGAAACTTATTAGTAAGATAAAATCCAATGATGATGGAGCATATAAGCTGAGTCTACCTCCTGGTAACTACAGTTTGTTTCTGATGGACGAGGAAAAGGTAGTTTGCACGCTCATTCAATGTCCGGACAAATGCTTGTGTCAGCCATTCACGATTGTAGCTGATTCAACGACAATTGTAGATGCCAATCTTGACCATGCTCAATGGTAATTAAAGGTGCTTATGTGATCCGTCGCAAAATCCTGGATTGCCTGTCTGCTTGCACATGCAGAGATAGACAGTCTTAGTCTTTTCAGCTTTGAAAACTTTTGGAGAAAAATTTGTTCCCCCGTGAGAACCATCACAAAAGGGCTGATTTGAAGAATCACCACAAGCACACCATGCATATGTTTTTCCTTCTTCTACTTCAACTGCTTTAGGCTGCTTGTCCGCTATCGTGGCTTTTGACATATCTCATCTATTTAAGTTTACACTTAATGTAAACATTTTTAGATGAAAAAAATATTTTCAAGAAACGGATTCCTTAAGCGCTTGCATCCTTTGTGTTTTCAACCAACAACACAAAACCTTCATCCAACAATAGGTAACCCTGTTCATAGCAAAAGCGATAGGTATCCCCTGCCTTGGTAGTGTAGCTGTTAGTATAATAATCAAAGTCAAATCCTTTTTTCAATAACTTATCCTTATGGGTTTTCTTTTTTCCCGTCGGATTCATCTCAATCAATATTCTTCTGTTTTTCGCCAATGTATTATTGACATTCCGCATGTGGTTTGTGGTGGCAGAGTTGGCCTTGTTATTAAAGGCGTTGCGGCACGCATCTGAACAAAATTTCTTGTCTATCCGACCATGAACGGGTCGGCCACACTCGGGACATTCTTTATTTTCCATAATTCTAAAGTATTGATTATCAATTACAAATCCAATTACAAACGACTACAAACGGATAATAAATGACTACAAATATTTAAAAACCGAATCGGGTTTGTCTCATCCCTAAGCTTTGCAATCGTCAATCGACAAATTCATCTACCAAACAAGGTGAATCATTTAACAATTAAAATTTTACAATCATGACAAGTTTAAAAAACAGCGTACAACTAATTGGTAGATTAGGTAACGATCCGGAAGTAAGAACCTTTGATAGCGGAAAAAAGATGGCAACATTTTCTCTCGCTACGAATGAAACCTACTACAATAACAAAGGTGAAAAAGTAACTGACACGCAGTGGCACAACATCGTAGTGTGGGGTAAAAAATCTGATATAGTAGAAAGCTACCTAAACAAAGGAAGTGAGATAGCCATGGAGGGGAAATTGATTAATCGCTCTTATGAAAAAGATGGAGATAAAAAGTACGTGACGGAAATTAATCTAAATGAGCTTTACATGCTCGGCAGAAAAGATTAAGAAACACTTATATAAAAGAAGCCCTCACATAGTATATGCGAGGGCTTTCTTTGCTTATGAAATAGTTATTTCTTTTTCACACTCACTTGCTTCAAAGCGTTTTCTTTAGATAGGGATCCCTTATCATAACTTTGAAGTGTTTTTCCTGATACACTCACCTCAATTTCCTGAGGCATATCACAACCACGACATTCTGTTAGCTTGACCTTAAAAATCAACATCTCCTCTGGTTTTAAGCTCTTGATTGTCCGGCCATAATCCAGCAGGTTTTCCTTGAATGACTTTTCAAACTTAGGATACATCTCCACTATTCTCTGGTTTCGCTCCTCTTGGGTCAAACCACTCTCGCCTGTAGTTTTTATCGTGTGGAATCCTCCGTCGCTACTTGAAGAGTAAACCTTCATGCTGAAAGTAATTCCGAATCCTTCAAGCTTAGTATATCCGATACTACGAGAAGCTATGTAGTAGGTGTCTGATAAGTCAGGTTCGTAGAGTCTGGAAAAGATGGTAGCGAAAAGCTCTAAATCTTTAGATGCTTCACCTTCATCTTTTAATGTGAAGGTGATTTTTTTGATCACATCATCCCGATCCATCTTTCCTTGCTTGTAAGAAATCAAATCGCTTTTCAAAATCTGAGCTGACATCCCATCCTGACTTTTCAAGGCTTTCTTGCCGCTGTAAAAAATTCGATCGTTTCTTCCTCTTAATTGTACAACAATTCGATCGGATGGTTTGAGCTGACCAATCAGGTCTGCATAATCAACCAAAAAAGTGGTCATTTGCTCTCTGGTTTTCTCTTCCGATTCTTTTGCTATCTGGTCCGCTTTTAATTCTTTCCCTTTTACATCAACGGTTGCTATTTCCTCCTCGCCATCAGCGTTTGGGCTTGAGGCAATAACATAAGTAGAACCACTCCCTCCGGAGGAATAGACTGCCTGACCCGAAACAGTTGTGGCAAATACAAATGAAGATTGAGGAAGACTAAACACCACTCCATACCCCGGGATGTAATTACTTTCCACATTATCATACAACCTCAATCGACTATCACCATTTGATAGCGTGCTGAGAATATTTTCCGCAATCTTCAAATCACGCTCCATACGCTCCTCATCAATTGATTGTCCGTAGGTGAAAGAAACACTTAACAGCAAGAGAAATGCGTACTTTATTATTTTTCTAGTCGTTTTCATTTTTGTTCAATTTTTGTCCTTAATCAATATTGGTTAGGGTCTTCAACAGTTGAAATTAGGTTTGCTAAAATCTGGTTTGTTTGAAATTGATTCAGCTCTGCATTGTCCTGCAGGTTATTGAATCTCGTCTGGATAACTTCCAGGTCATTTTGTCTTTGAATATCAAGAAAAATGGCAAAGTCTGTCATTACCTCATCGGTATACTTCTTTTGCTCCAATTCGGATGATTCGATCATCTCTTTCAACATACTTAAATATTGTCTTCGCTGATTCTCAAAATCCGTCTGATTGACCTGACTCACCAAACTGTTTTTCAGTGACTGAGTATTCTCAGAAACAAATTCCTGAATGCCTGTTTCAGTCGATGCTATTCGTTCATTTATCTCTTCATTATTTTTATCAATTGCCGCTGCAATCATCCGCTCTACCTCAGTTTGACTGTAATTGTTCTTTTGCTCTCCAAAAGCCATTTGAAGACCATTTTCATCGTACGAAACATGAAATTTCGTTAAGTACCCGAATAATAGCACCAGTATAATGCTGGCAGCAATTGACAGTGATCTCATCCAGATACTTCGACCTGAATCCGAGTTAACAACAATATTTTTTGAATCACTAAATGAAAAAATTGGTACCTCAACTTCTCGATCCTTCAGCTTATTTAATATTGACTGAGTGGATTTCAGCTCTTCAAAATCCTTGCGTGCATCGTCATTTCCAGACAAGTACTCTTCCACTTTCTTGCGCTCTACCTCTGATAGCTCTCCATAGAGGTAAGCAATCATTGTCGATTCTTCTGGTTTATAACTCATAGCTTAATGTGTCTTTCGTTATTCTTTTTTCTTCCAACTGACTTTTTAAAAGTTTCAACCCTCTATAAAGCCAGGTTTTAACTGTATTCTCCGATGTGTCAAGTATTTCGGCTATTTCCCTAAACTTCATCCCCTCATACTCCTTCATGATAATTACACTCCGCTGATCCTTAGAAAGCTCTTGCAGGCACGAAAAGAGAATTTGCTCCAATTCATGCTGGCGATAAGTGAGCTCTGGGTTGTAAAAGGCCCCTTCAGCTTCACCTTCTTCATTAATCGTACTTTCCCCATCGTCATTCTTCGAGAAAGTGAACGAAACCGTCTTTGACCGGGATTTCTTTCTGCCTTCCTCATGGCAATAGTTTGTAGCAATGCGATAAATCCACGGTTTAAAACTTCCTGCTTCCTTTAGCTTTTTCAGGTTTTTAAACACCGAAATAAACGTGCGCTGAGTAATGTCTGAAGCAATCTCATCATAAGAGCACTGCTTCAACACGTAATTATAAATGCGCTTATACCACAGGTTTACAAGTTGATTGAACGATTGTTCATCGCCAGTCATAGCTTGTTTGATTAGCACCTCAGTTGGCATCTCCTGTCTTATTTCGCTGACTTGCATAATCTTTTACTACTGTTCCGGACCTTCATCATACTACTCGGTTTATTCTATGATGACACAGCGCCCAAAAAAGTTTTACAAAATTGAAAATAGCTTAAATAAAACCTTAACTAGCTGAATTTCAATACTTAATTTATGATAATTATCGGATAAGAATACGCCCGGAGTAGGTTTGATTGTCTGTTATTAAGCGATAATAGTAAATGCCCGGCTGCAATCCTCCTGTTGGAATATCATCCTGCGAACCTTCAACAGTCTGTTTATGAACCAAATCACCTTTGGCACTCATTAATTCAAGCAACGGGGTTCTGTCTTCAAATTCCTTTGTGATAATAATCAATGGCTCTCCATATGATGCGGGATTGGGGAAAATTTTCAGTGGTATATCCGTTAGGTAATAGCTAGATCCTGCTGATAAAACCAGTTCTTGACCGTTGATGAAAGTAATGATCGCACGATGTTCATTATAGCCCTGATTCGGACTTGAATCTAGAAAGTCAACCTGATCGCTAACGATATTAGTGATGGAAGCTACTTGCACAAATCCATCAAATTCACTTCGCTGAAAGACGATCTCCTCAATGCCATAGGAAGTACCAAGCGAAAGGTTTAAATAAATGCCAGTATCCAAAGCGACTGTCTGAAAAAATGAAGCTACATAGCATTCAATTCCCTGTCTTGTATAATCAAATGTCTGGGTGGGTAATAATTGAGACCCACTGGAAAGTTCTGGTTGAATCGATAGTTGCTGACCTGAAAGAAGTGATTTGTTTGCAACAATTAAGAAAGTATCTGATATGGTAGCATACTCCTCTAACTCTTCCTCCCCTAAAACATAAATGACATAATTTGTGGCATTAGTTGATTCATTCCATTTAATCATTAACGAATCAGCGCAGTTAAATCCCACTGATGGGCTAAGTGGTTCCGAAACCGTAAAAAAATCTGTTTCATACGGAACTCCGTCAATAGTCATGCGAGCTTTTACCTGATTATTAAGCATGGGTGGATTGTGCCACCTCCAGTAGCCATCAGATAAATTAACATTGGCATCTAATACTGTCCAGTCTACTTCATCCAGCGTGTACGCCAATTCACCATTTGACTCAAAAGTTGTTGACCACCTAAAGTAAGAACCGGTTTCTCCATTATAAGGCATGTTATCACTACCAGTAGGATAATCCCATTCAAATGAATCTTCTACCTCATAGTGCCAAACGATGTAGTACTCCTGATCAGAAATGAGGTTCGTTCCTTCCACTTGGATTGTGTAAGAAATTTCCGGATCATCCACGGTGATCTGTTCAACATTGTTAAGATTATCGATACCTCTTATAGCTTCTTTGGAAAGCGCCTGAACACTCGGACTTGAATCTAATACCCATGGCAGGAGTGTGTTTGTGCTTCCGACTAATCGTAAGTCAAGATTGTTGACTAGCGCGGTAAAATCTCCAACATTCGCAGGTGGATCTGTCCAGCATATTGTGATTTTTAGATTTCGAGCATTTGGTGGAAGGTTCAATGCATGCGTTTTAGTCTCTCCACTTGAAATAGTGTCCACCAGAAAGTTTCCATCCAAAAGGATATCTAAACTCTTCCAGGCATTTATATTTCCATAGCCTGTTAAAAAATCCAACCCTTTAGGACCTACATCTTCTGCTCCATTAATCAGTAAGGCCTTCGCTAAGGCAGAAGGCATGTCAGCCCCTGCATAACTAATCCTGTATTGCTGATGCAGTAATGAAGACACTCCTGTTACGAGTGCTGCGGAGTTGGAGCTACCTACAACACTGTATGCAACTAGCTCGGGTTTAACTCGTCCATCGTATGCCGGCCCTCTGGAGATAAAAGCTGGAATATTGCCAACCGTATCGACCGATCCGACCACAAGGGTGTTTTTTGACATCTTAATATTTCCGGTCAGGTTAGCAAAACCTTCAATCTCTGCATACCTACCGTCTGTTGAAACGGCTAAGCCATCGTTTCCACTTGAAAATACATGAAGGAGGTTTTTGTTTGAGAAGGCACTTTGATCGAATGCTCGTGCCTGTATACCATATTCACTTGTTTTAACAATTCCATAGGAATGATTTTGCACATTTATATTCAGATCAAGGTAAGGTTGGTCATCATCAGGCATTGCGTCAAAAAAATCTGACGAACTGATTGATGCATTAGGAGCAACTCCTTTTCCTGTAATAAAAGAATTTCCCTTACCAGCTATTATGGTAGCCATCTCGGTCGCATGATTATCCACGATTGAGCTTTCCAAACCAGTAAGAACACTTCTATTGAGTAAGTCTATGTCATCAACATCAAATCGGTTTTCCTGAATAGAAATGATTTCGGCTTCTCCCGTTAATGATGGAAAATAATGCTGTACTTTATTCACACGATTAGGATTCAGGTTCATATCAATAACCCTGGCTTCTACTGAAGGCATAAAAACGTCATTGCTGATGCTAATGATTTCTCTCCTTGGAAGTAACTCAGTCTTTATGTCTTTTAAGCTACCCTGAATCAGAAATGTATTTGATGACGGATAGCTCCTGATTATTTTAAAAGGATTCAATAAAGATTTATCAGCATGAGTCGTGAAGACATAAAATTGATCTTTGGATCCATTTTGCTTAATGAATAGCTTCCAATCGTTGTTAACAGACCTTAAGCCATCAATTTCTTTGGCAGGATCACCATAAGTCCTCACAATATGGTGGGTATCATCTATTGATCTTAGAATTTTAATAGTAGGATACGCTTCTAAAACATCAAAACGACTTCCCTCTAGCATGTAATCACCTGTCACTTTGAAGTGTCCTTGCTCACCTTCATTTCCTCTTAAAAATTGCTTCCAATTATCGGTTTCCTGTGACCATGCAGTACTCCACCAAATAATCAATAAGACCCCAAAAAGTATTCCTCTCATATGTTTGCCAAATTAGATAAAACACAAGATATCTTCGATGAAAAAATATTATTCGTCGATTAATGGATTTTATCCATATTCTATTCTAGTTCAATTACATTTTAAAGACTTTTTATTGGATAATTTTAATATATAGCCAAATTATATTCTGCTTATCATCTGATAATGTTGATAAAAAAATATAATATTATTTTTATTTCTTAATTCAGAATTTTTATATTGGCGGTAAATGTTTAACCTAATATTATTATGAGAAGATTAAATTATGCGCTATGGAGCGTGCTAGTAATGTTTCTAGCTGTTGGTTTCACCTCTTGTACTTCAGAGGATGAAGCACCCATGACTGAAGAAATCTCCGATGAGATTCTTGCTCAATTCACTGACATTGGTTTTGATGTTAGTGATATTAAAATTATTAATCAGAAAAATCATTTGAACGGTGTAGTTACCAGAGGATATCTTTTGGAGCAAGATATGTTCGTTCCTACTGAGCAACTGAAGGAAATGATTAATAGTGATTTCTTTGGTCAATTGGAACAGTACAGAACAAGTAATTTGGTTTCATCCGGCAATTATAATATTGACATTATCGGTTATACCGGTGGGTCTTATGCGCTGGATAATACCATGAGAACTGCTCTTCAATGGGCTGTGAACAACTACAACAGACTAAACATTGGTCTGAACTTCAACCTTTCTTATGGAACTAACTATGGAAACAAAGACATAGTAGTTTACAAAGTGAATGGTGGAGGAGGTGGTTCTGCAGGATTCCCTTCTGGAGGTAAGCCATACAAGTGGGTTCAGATTCAGTCTGGAACCAGTAGCTATGGAACGAATGTAGTCGAGCACGTTATTACTCACGAAATTGGTCACTCTGTTGGATTCCGACATACTGACTACTTTAACAGATCTATCTCTTGTGGATCTGGTGGAAATGAAGGAACTGCTGGCGTTGGAGCCATCCACGTTCCTGGTACTCCAACTGGAGCAGACATGAATTCGATCATGCTTGCATGTTTCAGTTCAAGTGAAGATGGAGAGTTTGGTAGTTATGATATAACTGCTTTGGAGTACTTATACTAATCTATAAGTAATCGCCCTTACCAAAGAAAAGCCGATCCATTTAGGATCGGCTTTTTATTTTATACTTTTAATCAAATAGGGTTGTTTGTTGAAGGTATGCGATTCTTTAACCCGCATACCCATCATTGCTTTGGCAATTGGGGCTCCTTCCGAGATCACAAAAACGGGTTTTTCATCAATTTTGATATTGCCAAGTGGCACACTGATATAGAAAACACCCTTGTCTGTTTCCACTAGACTACCTCTCCCTACTTCCTCACTTGATTTTGTTGGATCTAAATTTCGTAGAGCAGCCAACTGTTTTACATAAACATCATACTGCCCTCCCAGCCTATTCCGCTCCTGCATCATCACCTCCCTTCCTGTCTCATATTTATCGCCCATGCTGCTTTTTGTATCAGAGATGGCTGATTCCTGCACAGCATCTATTTCCGATTTGAGGTTTGCGATTTTAGCTTCCAAAATCTTAATACATTCCGCGTAGACTGTTTCTTTTAATTCCATATAATTAATCAAACATAATTCTAATTTCTAGTAGGGTAAAATTCAATTCAACTGTAACACTTAAGGAATGATGCGGAGACACCTTTATATTTGAGTAGTATATCTCAAATGAAAGTCACCCAATCATTTTCCAAGAATGACCTGAAAAGGCTCTACGATGAATATTTCGAGAGTATTCGAGGGTTTATTTATTATAAATGTGGAGATATAGACTTAGCAGATGATTTGGTTCAGGAGACTTTCATAAAAGTGTGGAATAAAAGAGATGATATTCAAAGAGATACGGTTAAGAGTTTTCTTTATACGATTGCCAATAATCTATTAATGAATCATTTCAACCATCAAAAAGTGGTAAGAGAACACCAAAAAATGGGTGATACCTCAATGCTTACATCCAGTTCTGCCTCTCCGCAATTCATTATGGAGGAAGCTGAATTTGAAAAAAAATTAAATGCGGTTATCGCTAGCTTACCACCTGATTGTAGGGAGGTGTTCTTAATGAACCGAATCGAAAAACTTAAGTATGCAGAGATAGCAGAGAGATTAAATTTAAGTGTCAAGGCGATAGAAAAACGCATGAGTAAAACACTCGCCTTATTAAAGGAATCTCTGGGGATGAAATTATAATGAGCGATTTAGATAAATATCGAAAAATCCTTGATCATGAGTCTTCTGACTTAAATGATGAATTAGCTGAATTCCTTAAAAATTCTGCGAATGCGAATGCGCCTAAAGGAAAAAGCAAGGAGGACATTTGGAATAACATTGAATCCGAAATTAATGAACCCAAAGCTTCAATCCCGATTTGGACCTATCTGAGCATAGCTGCATCAATCGCCCTGATCGTCACTTTTGTCTTTATCTTTAGTAGCAACGATCCCATTGTGCCAAAGCAATTGAGTTTCAGTACAACCCCGGCTGAATCTAAAACCATAGATCTGCCGGATGGCTCTCAAGTAATTCTTAACGCAAGTTCAACCATAAGCTACATGGACCAGTGGGACCGTGAGGTAACTCTTGATGGTGAAGCATTTTTTGAAGTAGTAAAAGGTGGAAAGTTTAGTGTGATCACCAATATTGGGTCGGTAGAGGTCTTAGGCACATCTTTTAATGTCTATTCAAGAGATTCAACGTTCGAGGTAGCATGCAAAACCGGCAAGGTCAAAGTACAAATCCCTTCCAAATCATTAGAAGAACCCTTAACTCCGGGTCAAACCATACGGCTAGAAACGGATACAGTAAAACGCTCATCACTAGATACTGAGCTAGTAGGCAAATGGCAAGCAGGTGAGTTTTACTTTAGTGAACAGCGTTTATCCAACGTTTTGAAGGAAGTTGAAAGGCAATTCAATGTCTCAATTAGTCTTCCGGATACAACTGATACCATTTTTGACGGATATTTCACGAATAAGGACATTGATAGTGCCCTCGAAATGGTATGTCTGCCATTGGGTCTGACCTATGAAAAAACCGGTCAAACTACCTATGCGATCAAAGAACCAGAATAAATCAATATGCGAATCTTTATCGCCTCATTTGCATTATTGTTCACCATAGCATCCTATTCCCAGGAAGTTTTTGATCTGAATGTAGAAAATGAATCACTGGTTTCCGTGATTAAATCCCTCTCGAGAAAGTACGACCTGAAATTCTCATACAGTCCCAGGGTTCTTTCCAAACACAAAATATCGAAGAACCTTTCTGCCAGATCTCAAGCCGAACTAATCAGTAAAGTATTTGAAGATCTGCCATTTGAGTTAAAACTTAGAGATGGCATTTACCTTGTCATTCCTAAAAAAGTTGAACCGAAGAGTGATCCAATCATCGGACAAGTATATGACAATGATAGCGGCGAACCGCTTGCATTTGCCCACGTGAAAACCAAAGAAAAGGGCACTTTGAGCTCACAAAACGGCCGTTTCAGCCTGCCACCCTCTCAGGATACCGTTACCTTAACAGTTAGCTATATTGGATATAAAGACCTTGAGCTTAAAGTAGCTCCAAACCAGGAAAATCTAACGCTGCGATTAAACCAAGATCCCCAGGAATTGCCAGAGGTAGTGTTAACCTCAGAAGCGGATAATTTCAATCCAGATCCTTCATTTTTCAGCCTGAATCCACAGCAATTCAGCTCCCTCCCGATGCTGGGAGAAACAGATGTTTTTAAGTCTCTCCAGCTTCTGCCGGGTGTAAGAGCGACAGATGAAACCTCCTCTGGCTTAGTCGTTCGAGGGAGTTTGCCGTCACAAAACCTGGTCCTCATGGACGGGTTTACTTTATACAACTTGGATCATTTCTTCGGAATTTTCAGCACGTTAAATCCCAATGCCATCAACAACGTCAGTATTTATAAAGGTGGATTCGGACCTCAATACGGTGGTCGAATTTCCTCGGTTATTGATGTGGCAGGTAAGAACGGAGGAGTCGAAAAATTCAACGGATATGCAGGGTTGAATATGCTTTCATTTAATACCACCCTGAATATTCCTTTAGGTAGAAAAACATCTGCTTTGATTGCATTTAGGCAATCGACCACTGGTGTGGTTAATTCAGATCTATACCAGGACTTTCTTACTTCCAGTAGGCAAAATTACCTGGAATCCATAAGTCCTGAATTAAATACGATCAATTTATCTCCATCGCTCACGTTTAGCGACATCAATGCTAAAATTCAGCATCGGTTCAGTAATAGATCCGTATTTGATGTGAATTTATACGCTAGCGAAGACATCTATAATGCAAATTATGCAGAAGGTGATGACTTTGCCGAGTACACCGTCTTGGATGAATCCAACTGGGCAAACGTTGGCATAAGCATGAATCTCAGAAGTCATATTAAACCCAATTGGTTTAATACCACTACCCTGAGTGCATCAGAATATCGCGAAGATGAATCACTTTCAATCACACAGACATTCTTTGAGGATATCGCTTTCAACGGAGACACCATTGAAGCAAACTCCTCTTTCGAATATTTCAACTATACCATAGGTAGTTCCGTTGGTGATGTGACCATAAAATCACATAACGAAGTTGATTTGGAGAACGGAAATGTTTTCTCCGGTGGAGTTGAAATCAATTCAATAAGCACCAACTATGAAACTGAGCAAAGTTTTTTGGTGGATTTAACAAGCACAGCCGGATATACCGATACATTAACTATTGAGGCAGGTATTTTTAGTTTGTATGGAAATTATGAGTTTAGGAAAGATGACATTACTGCAAACATCGGGCTGAGAGCGTCACACTACGAACCCACCGAAAAGTGGTACATGGAACCTCGCTTCGACATGGGTATTAAAATAAATGATCAATTCTCTGTAAAAGGTGCCGCCACTTTTCACCACCAGTTCATCACACAAACTTCGCTCTCTATTCTTCAAAATTCTGATCAATTCTACTGGATTATGGCTGACGATAAAATCATCCCTGTGCAGCGGAGTACGCATTTCATTTTTGGAGGTAATTACAATTTTAACAGATGGTCCATTGATCTGGAGTATTACAGCAAACGGACAGAAGGAATCATTGAAAGTCAATTCTTGGTTTTACCACCTGAGATTATAGAGGTTCTTCTGCAGCAAAAGCTCAACCTGTCGGGCGAAAACTATTCCGAAGGGATGGATCTGTTTATCAAATACCGAAATAAAACTTTTACTTCCATGCTCAGCTATTCGTTAGGACGATCTGAGAATTCATTTTGGTATCGAAACCAGAACAACCCCTACCCTTCTGCTCAAGATCAGCGGCACGAGCTGAATTTTACCAATATCATTAAGCTTGGAAAGTGGGAACTTTCAAGTGTGTTTTTACTAGGCACGGGTCAGCGCTACACGCCTTCAAACCCAGAATACGGCATTGATAATGACACGGTATCTTTCTATGATCTGACACGCATTAATCAATCTCGACTGCCTGCCTATAAACGATTAGACCTTTCTGCGAAATACAATTTCAATATTGGGAGTCTTTCATGCGAATCCGGAGTAACCTTTTTTAATGTATTGAACAATAAAAACATCAAGTCACGCAAGTTTACCGCCAGGTACATTTTTGACGAACAATCCGATATTGCTGGGGCCACTGATGAGCTTATTCTTGTACCTCTTGACACTCAACTACTAGGATTCACCCCTAATTTTTTCTTCAATATTCGCTTCTAAGGGCTTATTTTCTAAAATTTTGAATATTTCGGTAGGGTAATTTTTTCATCACCTGTATCAATACCGAAACACAAATTCAAAACTTATGAAAACTAGAAAATCTATTATCGCCTCACTTTGGGTAGCTCTTGCCATCCTTGTTTGGTCATGTAACGACAGTGGAGAATCTCCAGTAGATCCTCAACAGGAAAATATAGTAGCAGATAACCTTTTGGTCAACTCGAACTCCGCTTTGAATAAACTAAGAGGTAATGGAATAGGTGGGCCAATGGGAGCACTATTCGGAAATTTTCAAAATGGACGTAAAGGTAGATCTGCATCTTCCCCATCTGACATGTTTAGAAAAGCAGGACGCACTGCACAGGATTCTACAGGCTCACAACCAGCATGTCTTGTAGAAACCTGGGAAGATGACGGAAAAGGAAACTACACCTACTCGCTAGACTTTGGAGATGGATGTGATTACTACGGACAGTGGTTGAAAGGTAAGCTGGTAGAGAAAGGATCCTACAATGAATCAAGTTTCAGCTCAGCCGCAACATATACAAACTTCGGGGGACATGACTGGACCATTGATGGTACGCACAGCTATAGCGGAACTTGGGAAGAAATCAATGAAACATCTGAACCCGCAGATTCATCATATTACTATTACAACGCTACTTATGAGTTCACTGCAGACTTAAAAACCAGCTACATGGAGTATGGATACGACTCAACTTCAGATGTATCTACTGGAGAACGTCTGGTTGAAGTAGATTATGTTGCTGAAGGAGCGGAGGAAGTAGATCAGGATGGATACACTGTCAAGTCAAGGACAGAGTCAATAGAGGTAAGTACTGGTGAAGCATTTCAAGCACAGGTAGACATACCACTTTTCTATGACTTTACCTGTGAATCAGACGGAGTATGGATATATGTAAGTGGACAGGAATCAGGAAGCTATACAGTTGGAGATCAATCAGGCACTTACAGTATCAATTATGGAAATGGAGCATGTGACAACATTGTAACGGTTACTGAAAATGGAATTTCCCAGGAAGTAGACCTTGGAGAAGAATGGGATGAATGGGAAGATGACTGTGGAAATGATTAAATAAGAGATATACTCAGGTTAGTTAAAAGTGCCCGCGGAGTTAGCTCCCGGGCACTTTACTTTTTTAGTCAGTGATCTGATTGAGCGCTTCTTCAATATCCTTTTTCACTTTATTCAGTCCTTGCTCAATATCATCAAGTGCTTTATTCGCCTCTGCCTTGACATTCCCCCAATTCTCCTTTGTCGCGCCTTTTGCCGATTCCAAAGCGTCCTCAACATCCTCTTTCTTACTTTCTAAATCAGCTTTAGCTTCTTCAAGGGAACGCTCCACAGGACCTTCGTTGATGTTTAATTTATCTTCCACATCATCAATTGCATCATTAATACTTGTTTTCATTTTTTCTAATTCTGCAATCACATTTTCTTTTTGCTCGCTAAAGTCGTCTTCCAATTCTTCTTTGGACGAATTATTCGTGCACGCCATCATCGTAGCTAAAGCAATTACAAAAAGTGATTTAACAGTCATTTTTAAATAATTATTCACGGTTTTCATAGTTGTATAATTCTTTTAAAATTTCAAGAGCATATGAACGAAAAGTATACCATATCGCTAAAGATGTCATAAAGCTTATTTTTTGGTACTTCACCCTTATTTACAATTCTCAATTCGAGAATTCGTATTTCATTTTTAGACATTTTCATCTAAAAATGTACGCTAAGAGGCCGTTCAGCTGTTAGGCATGGTATTCCCACATTAAAGGATATTTTTAATTTAAAACGATAATAATATGCTAACGTGGACCGTAATATTTCTTGTAGTGGCACTTGTTGCCGGACTTTTTGGATTTACTAAACTGGCGAGAGGAGCTGCAGGCATTGCCCGCTTTCTATTCTTCATTTTCGTCATCTTACTTGTCTTGTCACTGGTCACAGACCTATTTGCATAAATATATTCAGGCCCAATCTCATTCAATTGGGTCTTTCTTTTATACTCAATTTCTACATAAACGAAACATATATATTTACTCTACGTTAATTTCACCTTAACCAATTTCTACATATACGAAAGATTTAGTAACCTTACTTAATAAAGTAGGTTAATCTCCTGATGAGCGATAACAAAATCAGACCACCGAAATGGATTCAACGTTTAGTTGAACGTTACTGTGAACCTTACCTTTTTGAGGGTATTTCAGGGGATTTAGAAGAACTCTTTTTCGAGAATGTAGATCAAAAAGGCACTGTAAAAGCCCGACTCATTTACCTCCTTCAGGCATTGGGCTTTTTTCGGTTACGATTTATTAAACGATCAAAAAGAGTATCAAATATGAAAGCTATCTGGTCCAACTACCTGTTAACATCACTCCGATCCCTCAAACGACACAAGGCATTTTTTGCCATTAACTTAATCGGGTTGATCACTGCGATAACCTGCTCATTATACGCATTGATTTACATCCATGATGAGCTGCAATTTGATAAACAGCATAGCGATCTTGATCGAACATACCGACTGTATAAACATTATATAAATCCTGCTGAGAACATTGACCATTTCACATATGAAACTTCGGGCATGATGGGCCCAACGATGACGGAAGAATATGCGGATGTACAGGAATTCGTACGTGTATGTCCCTGGTTTTCCAAAGCCATCATCTCATATGAACAAAATAATTTTGCAACTAACAATCTCTATTTTGCTGATTCCAGTTTCTTTCAATTTTTTGACTTCAATCTAATGGCAGGAAATGCCTCTACCGCACTTGCAGCTCCCTCCTCCATCGTCATCAGTCAATCCCTTGCCAAATCAATTTTTGGGGATGAAAACCCAGTTGGAGAATCCGTAATCGGATTGCATGATTTAACCTATACGGTCACAGGTGTATTTGAAGATATACCCAGACGTTCTTCCATGCAGTTTGATGCACTCATTTCCTGGAGTACCACGGTACCTAATGTAGGACCACTTTCATATACCTGGATGAATAATTGGCTGGCTCAGGGGATTTTCACTTTCGTTAAACTATCTGAAGGCACCAGACCGGAGGCAGTTGTAGAAGAATTGCCTGATATGATGAATCGTCATTTTGAGGAACGTGCTGAGAACTACTTTCTTCAACTGATGCCACTGAAAGACATGCACCTTTACGGGGAAGATATTAGAAATGAAAGGAGCATAAAGACCGGTAGTATCACGTTTGTGTACACATTGGGTTTTTCTGCTTTATTAGTATTTCTTATCGCTAGTGTCAACTATGTAAACATTACGCTTTCACGAGCGACAGAAACCAAAACAGAGGTAGGCATCCGAAAAGTCATGGGCTCCACTAAGCATCAGCTAATGGGTCGATTTGTCAGCGAGACATTCATCAGCACCTTGATAGCCACTATCATTAGTTATGGGTTGTTGTTTTTCCTCATTCCACAAATGAATCCCCTGGTCGGTAAGGAGCTATCAATAATGGCCCTTTTTCAGCCAATTGTTTTGATTGCAGGCCTAACTTTCATTCTAGCAATTAGCTTATTTGTTGGCTTTTACCCGGCAGTGGTGCTGTCAGCACCTCCGATCTCATCCATACTTAAAGGATCATCCGCAATTGGATCTACAGGCTGGTTTAGAAAAGTCCTTTTAACCTTACAGTATGCGATTTCCATTTTCCTGATCGTATGTACCATTATTGTGATACGGCAGACCAATTACCTGAAAAACAAACCACTCGGATTTGACAAAGAGCAGGTAATGGTTATCGACGTAAATAATGAAATGGATCAGAAAATTGAGGTTTTTGAGACTGAATTACTCAAAAATCCAAATATTGCCTCCATCTCCACTTCACGATCAGCAGTAGGTTCCGGTACTTTTTCTACTACGCTATTTCCAGAGGGATATTCCGACGAATTGACTACTAGAATTTTTGGAGTGGATCAGGAATTTTTCGATACCTACGGGATAAGACTCAATTACGGCAGGACATTCTTTAAAGGCTCACAGGCAGATTCAAATAACCTGGTTATTAATCAGTCAATGGTAGACTTTCTGGAATGGGACGATCCAATAGGCAAACACATCCGCTTTAGTGAGGATGGTGACCCGGCTCCCATTATAGGGGTCATTGACGATTTTCATTATGGCTCGCTTGCCACTGCTACCATTGAGCCCATGGTGCTTTACCTCAATACCTCGACGGTCTGGAATAGCTCAGTTAAAATTGTTGGAAATCCCAGAGAGACTGTGGATTACATCATTGACGTGTGGGATGGACTAGCAAGCAGAACACCCATCGACTTCTACTTTGTGGATGAATGGTTTGATCAGCAATATGAGAAAGAGACACAATTGCTCGGAATGACAACCATCTACGCGATCATCAGCATCATTTTGTGTGGGCTTGGTCTATATGGACTCACCGCGCTTATGCTCCAACAAAGACAAAAAGAAATCAGCATCCGAAAGGTACTGGGTGCCTCTGTATCATCCATTGTTTCAATGGTAAATAAGCAATTTGCCATCGTGGTGTTCATCAGCTTTATGATAGCAGCTCCATTGGCTTACTACCTTATTGCTCAGTGGCTCAATGAATTTGTTTATAAAATATCGATGGATGCACTGGCTTTTGTGGTTGCCGGGGTATTAACGCTGTTTATCAGTGGTCTTATCATCAGTGCCTTATCCATAAAAACCGCCAACACAAATCCATCTGAAACCTTAAGTAATGAATAAAAAATCATCGGTATGAAGGGAACAAACGTAGGAGAACTAGAAGAACTCATCATGCTTACCGTCGCGCTTCTTTACGACGAAGCATACGGAGTTGCCATTATGAAAGAAATAAAAAAGAGGTGCAATCGAACCATTACAATCAGTACGGTTCACGCTGCTCTTGCAAGACTTCAGTCAAAAGGCTATGTAGACTCCAGGTATGACGGTGCTACTTCAGAACGAGGTGGCAGAAGAAAGCACCTATTTCGAGTAACAAAAAGTGGCCAAAAAGTGTTGGAACAGGTAAAAGAACAACGCAATGCCATATGGAGCGAAATTCCATCGGTTGCCTTCAATACCTAGATGATTTTTGACACCTCCTATTCGGATAAAAAGACTACCAGAAAAATAAATACGGCTGTAGGCCCACCCTTTTCGTGGAAAGACCGCTGGAAGATGAAAGGAATTGGCTCTCGGCGAATGACCGTTAGTAAGATCAGTGAAGAATATAAGGACTACATGAATGCTGATCACTACATCTCCACTGCTAACATCGAACTACGACCAAAAGGACTAATTATCCACTTTAGAGTTAAGCTTCAGGCTTACTCTTGGATCATGCCTCGTGATTCAATGAAAATAATCTATGATGGTGCATTGAAGCTTGAAAAAGACGGACGTTTTATCCAATTCAATGAGCCGGGCAATGAGAAATTCATTGACCAGATGATCCAGCTCTATAGATAATCTTAGATTTTTTAAAACAATAATGAACTCACAGAAATTATTATATGTATATACATTAAATGTAAATACCTTAAATAAATAAATTTAACAATGAACGACTCAACATTATTCGAAGCATATAAACTGGGCAATAATTCACTCCAAAACAAGGTGATTATGGCGCCAATGACCAGAAGTCGGGCTGATCAAAACCACGTTCCGACCCAAATCATGGCTGACTATTATGAGCAGCGAGCAGGAGCCGGATTGATCATCACAGAAGGAACTGCTCCTTCTCCAAATGGAGCAGGGTACCCAAGAATTCCCGGCATTTATAGCACAAAACAAGTTGAAGCATGGAAACCGGTAACGAAAGCTGTGCATGACAAAGGAGGAAAAATCTTCATTCAACTGATGCACACTGGTCGAGTTTCCCACCCTTTAAATCTGCCTGATGGAGCTGAAGTGCTGGCTCCCTCCGCAATAGCTCCGGCTACAACCGAAATGTATACCGATCAGGAAGGTTCAAAGAAAATACCAGCTCCAAAGGAGATGACATTGGAGGATATTGAAAAAACTGTTCAAGAATATGTTGATGCTGCTAAGAATGCGATTGAGGCAGGATTTGATGGGGTAGAACTTCATGGTGCAAATGGATATCTCATTGAGCAATTCATCAATCCTGAAAGCAACAGACGAACTGATGAATACGGAGGTGCGATAGAGGGAAGAGTAAAATTTGCTATTGAAGTAGCAACCAAAACCGCCGAAACGATTGGTTCAGACAGAGTCGGTATTCGTTTGTCTCCAGCAGGAGCATTCAATGACATCAATCCATTTGACGGACAAGAAGAAACGTTTTTTTACCTGGCAGATAAGCTGGCAGATTTGAAACTGGCTTATGTCCATTTAGTGGATCATTCATCTATGGGCACTCCGGAAGTTCCGCGTACTTTAAAAGAAGGTATTCGAGATGCCTTCGGTGGAACAATTATTATTTCCGGTGGTTATGATCGAGACAAAGCTGAATCAGATTTAAATGACGGTTTAGGTCACTTAGTGGCATTTGGGAGACCCTTTATAGCTAATCCGGACTTAGTAAAACGAATGAAAGAAAAAGCTGATTTGAACGAGCCCAATTTTGATACATTTTATACCCCTGGTAAAAAAGGATATACGGATTATCCGTCAATGGAAAATGAGTAGTGTTGGTTAGTGGTGAAAGGCCCGCCGAAAGGTGGGTCTTTTTTTTATTCAAACAATTTGGCTTTCATAATCAGCTCACGTTTCACCTTGTAAAACTCCTGATGAATATCGAAAGGAGACTGGCCGTTTGGCTCCAGGTGAACATACGACCCATCCTCTTTCATTTCATAGGTATTCACATTGTCTTTCAGGTTGTAGGCCAAAATATTGATGGCTTGCTGCTTTAGTGGAGGATCTGAGATGATAAACAACGATTCCAACCTTCTGTCAAACGATCGTACCATCATGTCGGCACTTCCACAATAGACTTTGGGATCTCCCTCATTATGGAAATAAAAAATACGGGAGTGCTCCAGGTACTCTCCCACTACCGATCGGACGGATATGTTTTCACTCAACCCTTCACGTCCTGGTCGCAAGCAACAAATTCCTCTGACGATCAACTTGATTGGTACTCCGGCTTTTGATGCCTCATATAGCGCGAGTATCACGTCTTTATCCTGTAGCGAGTTTAGTTTGATGACAATCCCACTAGGTTTCCCAGCCACCGCATTTTCCCGTTCCCTATCGATCAACGCAATCAACCCCTTTCGCATGTGAGTGGGTGCGGTAATCAGATTGTCATACTCCTCAGGCATACTGTGACCGGTAATTACATTGAAGAACTCTTGCACATCGTTCGCATAAGACTCGTCTGAGGTAAGTAAGCTGAGATCGGTGTACAATTTAGCGGTAGCCTCGTTGTAGTTACCACTACTCATGTGTACAAAGCGATTAACTTTTTCTTTTTCCTTCCTTACAATCAAAAGCAATTTGGTGTGCGTCTTTAAGGAGCCCACACCGTAAATCACAAAACATCCGGCTTTTTGAAGCTTTAATGCCTGCTTCATGTTATTCTCCTCATCAAACCGGGCCTTTACTTCAAACAGTACCGAGACGTGTTTTCCATTCTCTGCGGCCTGCAATAAGGCGTCCACCACTCTGCTATTCTTCGCTAAGCGATAGATGGTCAACTTGATGGACAAGACATGCGGGTCTTCCGCAGCTTGCTCTAACAGATCCAGCAATGGCTCAATGGTATTGTAAGGGTGATGCAAAAGGATGTCACGGTCCTTCAGGATTTTAAACATATCCTGATGCTCAATATCTGACATACTGATCGGGGGTACCGGCTTGGGACGTACCGGGAGAAATGACACAAAGTCCTCGTGATTTACAATCTGCCAGAGGCAGGTAAAATCAATTAAAGACCCTTCCGGTGTTACTTTAATATTCTCACTGCCAATCTCATAGCGTTTCTTCAATTGCTTGATTAGCCACGGATCTGCCTCCTCTTCCACTTCCATACGAACCACCCGACCAGTTTTTCGGGTCTTCAGTTTCTTCTTCATCTCCTCCAGAAAGTTCGCTTCAATATCCTCTGATTCCTCAAGCGTAAAATCCCCATTTCTGGTCACACGGAAAAGTGAGCTGGAAATGATATCCACATTTTTAAACACATGATCCAGGTGCTGTTGGACAATCTTCTCGATGGGTACAAAGATGACCTTGTCTTTTTCATTGATCTCAAAGAACCGAGGTAAGTTTTGAGGCAGTTGGATGAAAGACATTTTCTTTTTCTCCCGAGACTTCAGCGCTTTGGTAACCACGCCGAAAATCAGGATGTTGTTCACCAAAATGGGAAACGAGTGGTACGGATCAAAAACCATGGGTGTCAGCATCGGAAAGATGGTCTTTTCAAAGTACCTCCCAGCTGACTTTTGTTGCTTTTCGGTAAGCTCCTGATAGCCTTTGATCTCAAAGTTATGCTGATTAAACCACGGCTTGAGGTCGAGGAAGAGTTGATTCTGTTGCTTTCCAAAATCCTTTAGACCGGAGAGCAACTCATTTTTAAACGGGATCGCCTTAAGTCCTGAATAGTCTACCCGGTCGTTTCCATAGTCCAGATAGTTATACAAACTACCCACACGGATCATGTTAAACTCATCAGCATTACTGGAAGTGATCGCCAGAAACTTGAGTTTTTCGAACAAGTTTCGCTTTTCCTTCCTCGCCTGATCGAGCACACGGTGATTGAACTGAAGCCAGCTCAGGTCCCTGCTGATCAGGTTACTATTGCTTATGAGTTCGTGTGTGGTTTGCATTCGTTTAAACAATCATAAAATAGAAAAGAAAAACGATTTAGCGTCATTCCTGTGCATACAGGAATCTCCAAAAATCAAGAGTAGTTCTTAAAATCAGGAGATATCCGAGACCGACTCGAATATGACGTAACGTTTTTCTTTTCGTCACATCATTGAAGGATGAATTTAAATAATATTCATTTCAGAAAGCACACCGTTTGTCTTACTTACAGCAGCTGCACTCTCTTCCAATTTTGATTTCTCCGCATTGTCGAGCTCAATCTCTACGATCTGCTCAATTCCGTTTCTGCCGATGATCGCCGGTACTCCAATGGACAAGTCATTAAGTCCGTACTCACCTTCCAGCAGGCACGAGCAAGGGAACATTTTCTTAGTATCGCAAGCGATCGCCTGAACCATTGCTGATACAGCGGCTCCAGGAGCGTACCATGCAGAAGTCCCTAAAAGTTTTGTCAATGTAGCTCCACCAACTTTGGTTTCTTCCAGGACGTAGTTGAGTTTATCCTCGCTCAAGAACTTTGAAACAGGCACACTATTACGTGTAGCCAGTCTTGTTAATGGGATCATGCCTGTATCTGAGTGCCCTCCGATAACCATGCCATCCACATCAGAAGCAGGACAATCCAATGCCTCAGAAAGTCTGTACTTGAAACGAGCAGAATCCAGTGCTCCACCCATACCGATAATTCGATGTTTTGGTAGTCCGAGTGCTTTGTGCGCCAGGTATGTCATGGTATCCATTGGGTTGGATACTACGATGATGATTACATTGGGAGAATGCTTGATCAAGTTCTCCGCTACGGACTTTACAATTCCAGCATTCGTAGAGATCAGCTCTTCACGGGTCATTCCCGGTTTACGTGGAATCCCTGAAGTGATAACCGCTACATCACTATTTGCTGTTTTTGAGTAATCGTTGGTTGTGCCGGTGATTTTCGTATCAAAGCTATTGAGTGATGCGGTCTGCATCAGGTCCATGGCTTTTCCTTCAGCAAAACCTTCTTTGATATCGATGAGTACAACTTCCGCTGCGAAATCTTTGATTGCGATGTATTCGGCACAACTAGCACCTACGGCTCCAGCGCCTACGACGGTTACTTTCATAATATTTATCTGTTTTTAAAGGTCATATGGAATTCGCAATGAAAAATTCATATGTGACAAAGTAAAGCTCACTTTGAATTTTTAATGCTCATTTCATGATCTATTTAGTTTAGAAATGGGTAATTTTTTCAAGCGCAAAAGTAGTGATTAGCAGCGAGAAAAACGGACTTAAAACGATTGAATATGGATCACGATTTCTTCCAAATCTCAAGGGTCAACCGGTCCATGTAGTCCTGCCGTTGCACAATCAAAGCTTTCTCTATCCCTTTTTCAAATATGGGCGAAAAGGCATAGTCATAAACCAGGTAATAGAGGTTTGCCTTTGTTTTAAATATTCCCGAGAAATACCGGTAGTCATACCCCATCTGGTCCAGTATTTCTTTCCGAACAGTGGCTTTGCCTTCCGGGCTCAGCGTCTTCAATATTCTCCGATTATGACGGACTTTGCTTTGCGTGCTTGAAATGTACAGTTCGCCGTATGACTTATTCTTATTGTGATACTCAGCCTTGCACTGATTATCGCAAAATTTCTTATCCCGTCTACCTGCCAATGGTTTATGACAGTTCATGCATTCTGAAAATGATCGTAGCAGTTCCATAAACGTTTTTTATACGCATATATACGTAAGTATACGTTTAAACAAACGGTTTTTAAAACATTGTTGACGTTTATTGCTTCATGAATACTCACTTTAAGGAACGACAGGTGACTCTGAAGCACCTGGTGATTAATGAAGGTCGATATATCGGCTTACAATTCAGGTCTGATAAGGTGATTCAGCGGCTGGTGAAAACCCTTCCTTCCATTCGATGGAGTGACTATTATGGGATGGCGTTCCTTCCTAATCAGCCTGACAACCTAAATGTTATTTTCGAAACCTTTAAAGGAATCGCCTGGGTTAATTGCAGCCATTTTTTCACAAACAGACCAATAAGCGAAGGAAATGCACCTCTCTCGATAGATCGATACCGAAATCGACCCATTCGGAAAAACTGGAGATACTGCCCGGAATCTTTCTATCAAAAGTTAGAGACTCGAAAGTATTCCCTCAATACTGCTAAAATCTACATTCCAATGTTTGAACGGTTCATTAATTATTTTCCAATGACCACTAAGCTAATGGAGCTGAACGAACACGATATTAGCAGCTATTTACAAAGTCTGGTAAAAGAGCGTAAATCCAATTCATACATCAATCAATCGATTAACGCCATTAAATTTTATTATGAGGTTGTGTTAGAAATGCCTAATAGGTTTTATTCTGTGGAGAGACCCTATAAGCAGGAAACACTTCCTAAGGTTCTCAGTAAAAAGAAAGTGATGCTGATGATTACAAAAACGAAAAATATCAAGCATCGATGTATCATAAGTACCTTGTATTCCGCAGGTCTGCGTCGAGCAGAACTACTAAATCTGAAGGTGACGGACATTGATAGTGATCGGATGATGATCCGTGTAGAACAAAGCAAGGGAAACAAGGATCGGTATACGCTTCTAAGTGAAAACCTGCTTAAAGAATTAAGATCTTATTTTTTGGTCTATAAGCCCTCCGAATATCTGTTCGAGGGAGAAAATGGAAAGCAATATAGCAGTTCGAGTGTGGCTCGAGTTGTTCATAAAGCAGCAAAGAAGGCTGGGATTAGACAAAAAGTTACCCCACATATGCTAAGGCATTCGTTTGCTACGCATTTGCTTGAGAGTGGTGTTGATTTGCGATATATCCAAACATTACTTGGTCATAATTCGTCCAGAACGACCGAAGTTTATACCCATGTGGCATTAAACGGGTTGTCTAACATTAGAAATCCATTAGATTTACCTCAAAACATAAACACATAAGGCAGATATATTGCACTATTGCAACATATCCGGATGGTTAGTAGCCATATTTCCCAGATCAAATTGAGAATCATTCGAATATCTTTCTTTCTAACCCTTCTAACCTCGGCTAACTTCTCCTTCGGTCAACAAGAGTTCCTGAACGAACTGGGAACTGAGAAAGCAGAAAGTTTTCGTGAACTTATGAACTCCTACCAGAACTTTCTTAACACAAATTTTCCTAACACTTCAAGCTTGGGGGAACAAACAAGAAAGTATATGATGCAACTGGTTAACGGTGAACCTCTAGACTATGACAGCATCAACGCAATTGACCTCATTAATACACTTGAACAGACAGGACTGAGAAAAGAAATAAGTCTGTATAGTGAAGAATTATACGACCCAACTTATAACCTTCGACAATTTCTTACTAAAGATCAGGCAGATGAAATCGAGGAAAATATAATCCTAAATTATAGCGACAGAGATATCCCAGATTCTCTAAAATGGGACGTCTCCTATATTGAACAAATGCCCCCAGACCAGCGAAAGAAAGAAGAACAACGTGAAGCAAAAAGAAGGGAAGGTAGGAAATGGGGCACTGCTCCAAATCCAACGGGATTATATCATTATGCTCTTCTTAAAACAGACACCTCATTTTATGTGTATTGCCTAGCAAGAACAATGGGAATATCAATCGCTATAACACCTGCTTTAACTGAACTATCTAACAAAGAGCTTGAAGACTGGAACATTCAACTACTATTTATGGTTGACTACTACCTTGGTAACATTCTCTTTCGATATAGAAGACATTTGATACAAGCTACTAACAGTCGCTAGCACGAATGCGCCTAAGTGCTGTTCACAACTTTCATCTGATCTTCACCGCTCCGCTACCCATTCTGAAATTGCATCTCTCCTAGCAACTGTCTTGCTTCTGGATTTTGTCTTTCTAATTGCAGTCTTTCATAGATGCCGTTGTAGGTGTTGGGCAGCTGCGCTATATTAGTGTCTTTCTGCCATGCTCGGGGCGCACTCCTGCTAGCGTGGCGTTACCTCACATATGCGCTACGTAGTTAGTTTCATCATATTGCTCCTAATATCCCAACAAGCCAGCTCTCAAGAACTTGGAACAGCAACGACATTTGACCAAACCAAACACAAACGGATATACGGAATAAGTAAATCCGACATGCAACACCTAGAACTAATAGAAAATCTGGATGGCACTTTTGTTGGAACGCTGACCAACTCTATCTGGAAAGTGAACAGAAAAGAGGAACGGACCACAACAATTGAACAGGTTTTAAATATTCCTCCTAATCATGTTGAACAGCTTATGAATATTGGTTTTTCGAACGATATAGAAACACTTCCTAATTGTCAAGATGTTGACGAATATGTGAACGGTTTGGATGGAACTGCCATTTCTTTCAGTATCCGAACACCTGAATTGGAACGAGCTTACTACTATTGGGAGCCAGAGAGCGACTACTATCAAGATTCAACTCTAACTGAAACAAAAAAGGTCAGAAACATCTTATCTGGTATTCATGAACGCATGAACTTACGATTGCTTTTTGACGGATTTACTTCTGAACTCCCAAGCGGGAAATATGCTTTTGGCGGAATTATTATGGAGAAGAAAAACGTGAGGTAACAGACGCTCATCGGGCATATGTCTCAGTGCTTTCTGGCTGGTTTCAGTGCAACTCGACCGTGATATCTGCCGCTGAGAAATGGCAGAGCATTCTACTTACTTCTGCTCGCAGGATTTTTAGATTTTCTGAACGCAGTGCGATTTGGAACCGTTGTGAGCTTCGGCAGATTTCACTACTTTAGTGCTATTCACTAGCTGCGGACATACGCCCGATAGCTGGTCGTTGTGCTTAATTGGTGCCCAGCTTCAAACAGAGGTAAATGAAAAGTAGAATTTTTCTGATAACACTTTTCAGTCTATTTATTATACTGAACCTCATCCCAACTTACTTGTGGATGTGGGGTATTTCACTTATTGACATAGAGAGACCTGAATACTCAAACATCGATGTTAACAACAGAGATACCATAACCACAATTTTGCGAATTATAATACTAATTGGACTTTGGATTCCAATACTTATTATAATCTTGAAACGCCACTGGAAAATAAAAGCGCTGATCTTACCAACACTGGTAAGCATAACTTTATTCTCGACAATGTATATATCTCAGGATGTTTATCCGAACTCAGAATCTGAATACACGGAAGACGGATATCAACACAGAATTGAAAAATGGACAGAACACAACGTAACAACAATCAAACATTGGAAGAGTCAAGACTCGCTGAAAAACCACCCGTCTCATAGACATATCAAATGGGAACTGATGAGCGAAGAAACCATAAACTAAGCACAACAAAATGTATCAGGCATGTGCTTGCGTGCTTTCTACAAACTTCATCTGAACTTGCCCGTTTCGTCTGCTCCCGAGAAGGTTTGGTGCTTTTTGGGAACTTTACCTTGCTGGATTTTTTCACTTCAGAACGCACTGCTTTCTACAAACTTTGGAAGCACCGGCAGACTTCACTATTTTAGTGCTATCCACTAAGTGAGAGCACACGCCTCATACATGGACGTTGTGGGTAATTGTCACTCCGAGAAATGGAATCATTTAAAATCAAACTATCTAAAATTAAATTTTCTCCGAGCACTTTCAGAATTGCTAACGGTCTGTGGATGGGTGCTGTATTTATCGGCATAGCAACTCAGGCAATCCTTTATTTACCATTTTCATTGGAATTGAAGGCCATACTTCTGGGTAACAATTTCTATTGGAATATTTTGATGATCGCTGGAATTGGTTTCATAGGAGGAATGCTTTTAATTAGGTATGGAGGACAAAAGAAATACAGAGGAACTCTATCCATTAACAAACCTGACGAACTAATTTTTGACCTTAATAAAGACGCCTTTTCTCTACCAATTACCGAAATCGAAAGCATCCAATATGTTTCCGACTCAGATGGTGACTGGGAATGGAGATTTTTGACAACTTCTGACAAATTCACTTTGATATTTGAACATATAGTTGAGCGGTACAAAGCTGATAACGCTCTACAGGAAATTCTGAAGGATAACTATGATAAAGTAGTAATAAAGGAATAACTACCCACAACAGTTGCTAGCACGAATGCGCCAAAGTGCTATTCACATATTTCATCTGATCTTCACCGCTCCGCTACCCATTCTGAAAGTTTCTCCTCTCCTAGCAACTGTCTTGCTTCTTGATTTTATCTTTCTAATTGCAGTCTTTCATAGTTACCGTTGTAGGTGTTGGGCAGCTGCGCTATATTAGCTTCTTTCTGCCATGCTCGGGGCGCACTCCTGCTAGCGTGGCGTTATGCTCAATCTCACCAGTAGCAAATGAACTTCGAAGAATTCAGATCACATTTAGAGAAAGAACTCATTGACAAGATTCAGTTTGAACTTCAAGAATACTGCTACCAACCTCCTAGTTTTGGATATGGTCACCTTTCTTATAGAATTCGAGGCACCAATTACAAGCTAACTTATGATGGTCGTGAGAAACAACTAATAATTGAAGCAAGTGAACCCCATCAGAAGTATTTAGGAGCAGACTGGCATAAAGTAACAACACTCGACGGGTTAGACAATCAAATCGAAAATGTAATCAGAATTTTAGGAGGAGATGTTTGAAAGCCCAATTATATTGACGAGCAAATGAAAAAGATTCTTCAAATAGTCGCTATTTTAACTCTTTGTGCATGTTCTAACCAGAACTCACTAACTCTTGAACTTTCTAACGCTGACGGCCTATCAACTTCCTCTCCCGTTTATGCAAACGGACTTGCAGTTGGCAAAGTGAACAGTCTTAAAGTCTCATCCCACCAAACAATCCTAGCAACTATCAAACTAACTGGTGAACTTCAAAAGGTACCTGTTGACTCTAAGATCTCATTGAACAACGATGGACTTTTAGGAGAAAAGGCGATCAATTTGAACTTAGGAACTTCATCAGAGTATTTCATTTCATCTGATACAATTCAACTTTCTAACTCTGTTAACAAAGCAACTTCTGAAGCAGACCCATTAACTCAAGTCATACAGAACGGTGTTAACATGCTAACTAACCGAGATAAGCTCGATTCGATACTGTTAGAACTTCGACGGCTTAACGAAAATCTTGAAGAGCATATGAAAGAGCATAACAATCACTAGCGGGCATGGCCACATGAGTCATTTGCCTAGTTCATAGGGCTAAACCGCTCACCTTTCCGCCAAGCAAATTTCAGTGCTTTCTACCATGCCCGTCTGCTGGGTTTGGTTTTCTTGTGTTTCGCAGTGCATTCTGGCAGTTAATCGCAGCGTTCAGGTTCGCTCTTTCACCGCTTTCTATTACTTTTATGGCCACAGCCCGCTAGTTGGGCGTTAGATTTCACCCCCGCTCCCACAAGCCTTCCCAGTTTTTCACCTCTCATTTCTCTGCTAGCTGAACTAAAGGTGGCGCTTAATTGCCCTATTTCGCGCGGCGCACGAGCCGCTCCTCGGCCTGCCCGGCACCCACTCTCTGGCTAGTTCTTCAGGCTCATTCGGCCGCTGCGATACATGCTTTCTGTTGGAAGGTTAGCTAAGCTGGTTCCTCCAAGAGGTGTTCCACCCTGCCGCCTGCCCTATGCCACGATGTTCCCGCTCCCTCCTGCCGCACTCTTGCCACCTTCTTCTTAGCTTCGAGCTACTGACAGTAGGCTTTTTGTCGCTTGGCGATGCATCGGACTGCTGGAACTCCCAAAATTGCATCACCACCAGAGCGATATCTAACATTAGATAGCGCATATCCGCTCACTGCTTTTCTGCCTGTTTGGTGCAGCTCGATCCGCAAATGCTGCTGCCATGTCAAGTGATTTGCTTCGAGCTGATTTCGCATTTGGAGGGGTTGATCTGTGGTTCGCAGTGTTCCATTGCAGCTACCGAAGTTTCAGCAGCTTTTGCTACTTTAGTGCTAAACAAGTCTGATAGCGCACATGCGCTATCAGGTCGTTAGGATTCACTTCTTTTCTCTTTACCTCTCCGCTTCTACTTTTAACCAAATAGCTACTGAAAGGTGGCGCTTAATTGTCCTATTCCGCTCGTCACGCAAGGCCAGCACACGGCTAACCCGATCCCCCCTCCCTGTCGTACAGAAACGTAGAGATGGAGTCACGCCCCGACGGCCACCCTATCCTCCCTATCGTCCCGCGCCATTCATCGCGCTCTTACCACCTTTTTGGTTTGCTTCGAGCCACGTTCATCTCGTTTTCGAAATAGCTTCATTCACCTGGAAGTCGACTGAAGCATTTCATGGAAAACAAAAGAATCCTAACAAGCGATATAGCGCATGGCTTGCTTAGTTCTTCGCCACTGGCCTGCTATCCGCCCGCTCCATCTGCGCCGGAGCTCTCGCTCTAGGAATTTGCCACGGGCAAATCCCGGAGGGATTGACTTGTGCTGCGTGTCTGTACAAACACGTTGTGTGCTTCCGCAGATTTTCGCTAATTTCATCGCTTAAAACTGGATATAGCCACACGCTATATCTTGACGTTGTGAGGCATATTCTTCTTCACGCATATTCTAACAAACTAAAAAATTGCAGAACTGTATCCAAGTGAATACATTTGCCGTATGTATTCTATAGAGAAGACAGAGGTATTTGACAAATGGCTAAGGAAGCTGAAAGACCAACGCGCTAAAGCCAAAATCCTATTCAGAATTCAAAGAATAGAAGAACATGGGAATTTTGGAGATTGTGAACCCGTTGGGCAAGGAATCAGTGAACTTAGAATTCATTACGCAAAAGGATATCGTGTCTACTTAAAAGAATACAATGGCAAAGTTGTGCTACTTCTCAACGGCGGAACAAAATCGTCACAACAGAAGGACATTGCTAAAGCCAAAGGTTTATGGTCGAACTATAAAGACGAACTTGAAGATGGCAACTAAAGATATTACAAAATTCGACATTGCAGAATATCTTGAAAATGACGCAATGATTGCAGAGTACTTGAATACAGTGCTTGAAGAAGGTGATGCTGAAGATATCAAAACGGCTCTTGGACATGTAGCCAAGGCTAGAGGTATGTCAAGAATCGCAGAAGAAACTGGTCTAAGTAGACCAAGTTTATATAAAGCCTTATCCCAGGGTTCTAAGCCCCAATTTGATACAATTCTTAAAGTGCTAAGAGCCGTAGGCGGCAACTTGAACGTACCAACAGCCTAAATAAACACCTCACAACATACGATATTGCGCATGGCCTTACTTAGCTTTCTGCTAAGTGTCTGCTAAATATCCCGCTTATCTGTCGCCAAGAAACTGATGTGCTTTCTACTATCGTCTGCTCGTGGGAGATTTTTTTCTGGAATGGCGCAGTGCCAGTTTAATACTTTGAATGCACCGGCAGATAAGCTACTTTTATCGCAATTAATTAAGCTCGGAGGCCACAGCGCCATATCTGGTCGTTACAGGTCATACTGCACTTCGATCAATGAAATACTTCTACTTAACTTTCTTCTCCGTTCTTCTCAGTTGCTCAACTGATGTTTCCAAAAAAGACTTGGAGTTCGACATGTTTAACATGAACTCCTTGGACTACAAGGTTTATCATGCTAACAAACTAAACGCCGAACTTAGCGAACTCACTACCGGTACAACTGAACTCAGGTTATTAGTTGAGAACACGCTGGACACGCTGACACAGCTTGAAGAATTGGCAATAGCAAAAACTGGAGGTTACACACCAGGGAACAAAGGTCTCAGAACACATCTTGTTAACCCTGAACTCGCTAACCGAGCCAGTTTAATAAGGGACAATGAGCTAGGGGTAACAAAAGATTACATTAACAGGGTAGCAAACTATCTTAACGAAAAAGGCATGGACGTAGGACTAACAGCAATGGATGCAGGTGATGACCCGTACTACTCTAAAGATCCTAACTTCGACAGAATTGACTTCTTCGATCTAGCATTTGACCAACGTAACATTTATCAAGTGATAGCCATGATTGGGGGCATCAAACTAGATATTCTTGAACTCGAAAGAAGATACGTTCAAGCTCAATTGAAAGAACAAATAGGTAATGAAAACGACCTGTAACAAGCGCTAGCGATGCAGATGTCAGACTGCTGCTAGTTACTATCGAAGGAACTTACCGCTCCCCTTCCCTTCTGTGACTTTCAGTGCGTTGAAGAACTGTCTGCAGTTCTGGCGGATGTCTGGTTTAACGCAGTACTTCGTAGATAGCGTTGTGCGAGTGGGACACCTTCGCTACTTTTATCTCTCAAGAGCTAGTAACGGACATCCGCCTGCTAGCTAATCGTTAATAGCAATACTGTGCTAGAACTCAAGAAATACTTTAGCCATAATTTTAACATTTGGAATTGCTAACTCTATTTTCGGACAAACAAAGCCATACAAACAAATAGAAACAGCACTTTCGAATTCTGACGTTTCTTCACTTGTAAGTTTGGCGCCAGAAAGCGAGTATGGACCATTACACTTCTCAACTCCTAGCATACAAGAAGTTGCAGTAACAAAGCAAGAACTTGGTGAACACTTAACTAAGTACTTTGAGTCCTTTGGAGAATTTGAATATCGTCAACTTTTTGCTAACGATAAGAAACACCTTGTCCTTGTTGTAGGTAAACTCATAGGAAGTGAATTAACACAATACATGATGATTGGACTAGCAAAGTTTGGAGAGAATTATCGTTATATATCATTTAGCCTCTTGGAGGAACTACCCCCTAACATGAAGCATCTAGATAAAGACGGTTGAAATGAAATTGACTTTTCCTGTAAAACATTGGTTAACAACACTTCTTATTAGTCCTACTTTTCTGATTATTTATGACTCTGTCGTTAACACTCAATTCGTGTTTGACGAACCATCTATTTACATGCTTTTTATTACAATGGGAGCTGTCTTTTCTCTACCTGGACTTCTCATTTACTATCTAGCTCACAAGCATTTAACAACGACTAAATTAACTGATCTTCAAATCAGACTTAACCTAGTCATAGTCGCTATGATAACTGTTGTTTTTGTATTTTGGCTGATCCAAGGGTCATTAATGATCCCGATGATACTTTCCTATTTAACTGGAGTAATAATTTCTGGGTGGTTTTATCCGATCAGAGAAAATTAAAAGCTGGTAACATACGATATACCGCATGGCCTTACTTAGCAATCTGCAAAGTGTCTGCTAAACATCCCGCTTATCAGCCGCCAAGAAACTGAAGTGCTTTCTACAACCTTCTGCTTGTGGGAGTTTTTTATCTGTATGGCGCAGTGCGTATCTGAAACTTTGAATGCACCGGCAGATTCGCTAATTTCAACGAATTAAATTAAGTTCGGAGGCCACAGCGCCATATCTGGGCGTAGTGTCAACACACCAAATAGGGCGAAAAGTTAGTTTTTGCTTCAGAACACAATCCTGATCAGCTTATTTTAAACTTGAATTAAAAGTTCCAGCCAATGAAATTCCAATAATAGAGTTCATACACCATGATAACCATTAGCACCAGTTGTGCCCATCGCCATCTTGAGGTCCACCGCTTCTTGATAATTTGTATGACAATTGCAATCGAGCCAGCAATGAATACAAGGGGTAAAACAAAAAGGGGGTAAAACAAAACGGGAATACCATAATTTAAATCCGTCCCGATGACGAGAGAGGCAATCAGAAAAACCAGCAGAAAAACAGCTCCACTCATATTCGTCAATGCCACGATTTTATTGGCTGGATTATTTTTCTTTTTGACCATCAGTACAATTCTTCGAATCAGAAGGAACAGGAAAATTCCCGTCAGAACATACAAGATCTGGACATTCATCGATGAACCCATAAATCCTTCTTTATTATAATAATCAGACCGACCAGGAAGCAAAAGATACTGCTCACCATTTATTTCTTTAAAAGCAATACGATGCATACCCTCTTTTGACTGGAAGGTATTATCTCCAATGAAAACGTATTCATCTCCAAACGCAAGGAGCTGCTGGCCATCCGATTCAATGTCAATTTTACGGTTTTGCATTTTATGGTAGATTTTTTCCATGTTGGTTTCATGCGTTCTCATGGTATGATAAGAGCCAGAGTAAGTATCTAAAAGCTCCTGGTTTATGGGTATCTCTCTGGCCATTCCTTCTGATGACGGATACAACAACCTCAGGAATCCATAGACCACATCATTTCTAAACGAGGTATTATTTCCTGTGGCTGTCACTGTAATTCCAATACCGTCTTCCGGTATTATATAAAGCAGACTGAAAAAGCCATTGCGATTATTGCCATGTTCCAGTCCTTTTCTTGCACGAAATACGCTTTCAAAAAACCCATATCCCCTCCCGTACAATGAGTCAGCCTTTTGGAATTGTGCGGCCTGCATTTTTTGAATAGCGGACGCCATTGGCGTATGGTCTGGGTTGAGTTGAGCAATCATAAATTGCTCGAGATCACCCATGGTCCCGGTGAGCATGGATCCGGGAATTGTCTGTACAAATTCAATATTTGCTTCTTCGCCATCCACATAGGGGGTGGCATGGTTGTTCAGGAAATTTTCATCAAAAGCAAAACTTGCCGTTGGCATATTGAGGGGATCAAACAATCGTTTTTTAATAAGCTCCTCGAATGGGATCCCTGTTACTTCTTCAGCCACCAGTCCTGCAAGTGCCACTCCATGATTGGAGTAGGCGGCCACACTTCCTGGTTCAACAATCTGATCCGGCATCCTCCTACTGAGATATTCTTTCAATGTTTCCCTTTCCTGGTCAATTAATCGTGTTCGATCAAGTACCTGCTCCTCAAATCCACCCGTATGTGTCATCAACTGGTGCAAAGTCGTCGGAAACCTTAATTTCAGATAAGGAACCTTGGATCGAATGTCTGAATGAAGATCCAATGACCCCTTTTCAGCCAGCTCTGTAATCAATGCAGCGGTCATAAGCTTAGAAATAGAACCAAACATGTGCTGATGCTCCAATGTCAGCTTTTCCTCATTGGCAAGGTTGGCATATCCAAATGCTTTAGAAACATATAAACTATCAGTCTGCGCGATCGAATAAGCCGCCCCCACAATGCCTTTTGCTTGCATTTGCTTATGCACGATCGAATCAAGTTTTCGAATAGTTGATTCGTTTAAATCTTGAGCAATAAGATTTAGACTAACCACTATTAAGGCTATTGTTGTAATTGTTTTCATTTTGAGTTGATTTTAGTTTAACAACTCAAGGCTAAAGCGAAACATGAAATTAAAGGTCTTACTGCCAGCAGAGAGACAACTAGTTGTTTTGTGATGCTCGAAAATTACTCGGTGATTGCCCGGTTTTCTCTTTGAAAATTCTGTTGAAAGTAGCTTTTGAATTAAATCCGCTATCGTAAGCTAGTGCCTCAATTGTCAGGTGTTCTTTAGATTTATCAAGTAGTCTTTTTTTGACTTCCTCCACCCGAAAATCGTTTGTAAACTCATAAAAGTTCTTCTTAAAGTACTGATTGAGTATTGAGGATATTTCTTTAGCCGGTATGGCCAGATGGTCTTCCATAATACGAAGACTAAGTTCAGGGTTCAAATAAAGGCGGTCATCTTTCATGCCTGCAATGATCTTTTCACCAATTGCCTTGAAGTCCTTGGAAGGTGGTCTTCCCGCATCCAAAATTTCTGGTGCCTGCTTCAACATGTATGTACCAATTGTTGACCAATAGGTAGCTACACAATAGCTAAGAATGAGCAGTTCATCATAGGGCATCAGAATCATTTCATAAAACTCCAACCGATAATTAAATAGTAATTCAATATCCACGATTACAAAGAGAAGGATCAACCCATAAATGAACACGAATATGTACAAAAGGATAAAAGCCCATTTTAAAGTTCTGCTATGAAGGTTTGAAAATTGTTCCCTTACTTTAGATTCATATTGCTTAATAAGTCTAAACGTGTATATCAGATAGACTGAACCTGGTAAAATCGCTAAAAGTTGGACAGATTCAGTGAAGTTATGAAACTCCACATGGGCAATTTCCCGTCCATAAATCAGGTGATAAACACTATGTAAATAGTTGAATGCTAGCGGAGTAAAATGGAGGAGGTCCTTGTTATTAAATCCTTTGTTTGAATTGACCAGATATTTTACAAACAGATAAAAGGCAGGAGCAATGGTGAAGCTGGCACCAAAAGGAAGCCAATGTAACCATGGGTTTGAGTTATACAGCTTCAGCTGTAAAACCGCATAAGTAAAAATGGTTATTAGGATAGAAAAAAGCATGCATACAAAAAGCTTGTTTGCCAGCTTATTTTCATGCTTGGAAATTAACAAAGCCGAGAAAATGAATCCGTGAATGATGGCAGCCACGATAATATAGTTCATCAGATCATTCATCTCGCATAGAAATTCAAAGATAAGTCAGAAATAAAACTTATCTCCCCCGTTCTTAGCGTCTCACTGAGACCAACCCTGATCTTAACATCAAATCAAGTAATTTTCCACGTGAAAGGCATAAATTCATTTTTAAATGAAGATTTTTCACGGGTTTATGTAGCAACTTTTATCGCACCGACAGCACATGCTATATCTGATCTTATGAGCAACATTCCATCAATATGAAATAAATGAGAAAGAAACGAACTAAACTAATAATCAGAATCGCACTACTAGTTGGAACCATCGTTTCTCTGTTCTTTGTACCATGGCTTTTGGTAAAGGCATGGATACTTCCGCTACCAGATACCGTTCAGGAACAGTTAGATGAAGCCATTGAGCATGGGTTTGAAGGAATGATTGTCTATATAGACCAGGCTGATCAACCTCCTCAATATTTTGCTTCCGGTTGGTATAATAGAGAATCTAAGGTACCAGCCAAACCTAACGCCCTGTTTAAAATTGCCAGCATCAGCAAACTATATGATGCTGTGGCCGTCACCAAATTGGTAAGTGATGGACGGCTTTCTCTAGATAAAACAATCGCTGATTATTTACCTGAACTTGAAGGAAGAATCGAAAACGCTGAGAAAATTACTTTGAGACTGATGATACAGCATAGAAGTGGAATACCAAATTTCACAGATGCTCCAGATTTTTGGGCAGCTCCAACAGAGACTTATGAAGAAAGTCTTGCACTGATACAGGGCCTTCCGGCCAACTTTGATCCTGGCGAAGACTATGAATATTGTAATACCAATTATCTTCTAATTAATAAGATAATGGATGATGAACTAGGTTATGGTAATTTTCAATTCATTGAGCAAGAAATTCTAGCACCGCTGAACCTTAAAAATACCTTCGCCTCGCTAAGTGAAGTCGATATAGAGGATGTGATGAGTGGCTATCATGTAGGATATCCCCATGATTTAAAAACAAACGATTATGGCATGCATGCCACTGCGGAAGATGTGGGTACCTTTCTGAGGGCGTTAAACGATGGTTCTTTGTTTGGAGAAGGAGAACAAGAAATCTATTCTTCCATTTACGAGTATGAACATGCCGGCTGGGTTCCTGGATATCAAAGTTTTGCAAAATATTATGAAGATATTGACGCAGTGGTTATTGCGTTCTATAGCACTACCGACCCTGACCTCTATAATTGGAACTTGTCAGAAATTATCAATAATAGGATTGTTAAAATTTTGAAAAGCCAAAAGAGCTTATAAACAAGCCTTATTATCATAAGAAAACATTATATACTAAAATCATATCGATAAGACTATCAAACTTGATGTTCACAGCTACTTAAAACACAATCAAATTTTTAAGAACATGGTATTTAGAAAAGTCCTCCTTCTTTTAATGACGCTATTCATTATGCAACTACCATCCTTTGGCCAAAGGGAAAAACATTCTGTGAAGCTCCCTGATGTTTCCAAGGAAATTATGAAAATGCGAAATAGTGATCAGCGGAACAGAATCAAATGGGCTGACATGATAAGGAAAGGGAAAAATAATTCAGAAAAATTTAGAGAATTCACCAAAGAGGTCATCGCTGTGGATCGGAAGAACACAGCTAGAATGAGGGAAATAATATCCAAGTATGGGTGGCCAACTTATGATCTTGTAGGTAAAGAATCAAGTAATGCTGCCTGGCTGATCATTCAACATGCTGATAAAAACCCATTGTTTCAGGCAAAGTGCCTAATACTGCTAAAAGCAGCTGTGGATAACGGACAATCGAACCCACGCAATTATGCCTACTTGTATGATCGAGTGCAGGTTTCTAAAGGTGAAAAGCAACTTTATGCAACACAAAGTTCAACCAATAATGGATTGACCAAAGGCCAATTTTATCCAATTGAAGATGAATCCGATATTCAAATTCGCAGAGAAGAAATGGGGATTACCCGGTCTGTTGAGGAGTATGCTGAATCAATGGGATTTAACTACACGATTCCTTCCGTAGAAGAAGCCGAAAAGAGAGCAAAAAAACTGGTCTTAGATTACGAAACGAATTTGACTCTTGCCAAGAACGCGATGAACACTCAAGACTATGCAACTGCTGCCGAACATTACCTAATTGTAGCAAAGTCTTATGGAACGGTGACGACCCAGGATTTTCTGGAAGCAAGTAAAGCTCTTGCTTTATCTCAACACACAGAAATCGTCCAAGCATATACGTTCCTGATCAGAGCTATGACTAGAGGTTGGGAAGGCTTCAATGACATCAAGGATCATGAAGATTATGCCTACTTAAAGCAAGCAAACGAAGGAAAGTGGAGTGATCTATTGATTACTGCTGAGGAAATGAAACTGGACAGGTAATGTAGAATTTATCAGGAATTTAAATCCGCCAATATGAAAAATTCAATCTACTTAACCTTTACGCTAATCTGCATTATTTCGGCCTGCAAGAACCCTGGGGTGATATTTGAAGATGCTCTTTGCATCGAAAATATCTCTATTATTAATCCCAATAGTGGATTGACGGAAAACCAGACCGTAATCATAAAAAATGGGATAATTCATCAAATAACACCTTCACTGAAACTGCAATTGTCAGATAAGAATACGATTATCAATGGAACAGGGAAATTTATGATCCCAGGGTTGTGGGATGCCCATGTTCATTTTTCCTATATCGAAGAAATGGCCTCCAGCATGCCTGATTTATTTCTGGCTTTTGGGGTGACAAGCGTAAGAGATACTGGTGGCGACATCACTTTTGTGAATCAATGGAAGGAAAAATCACTGGCTAACCCTACAGATGCTCCCAGAGTTATGGTTGCCGGTCCGCTGTTAGACGGAATGCCTAATGTTTATGATGGCAGTGATCCCAGCCGTCCCCCACTATCTGTCGGATTGGGGTCTGTTACTGACGTAGTAGATAAGATTAATGAACTTGATAGCTTAGGTGTTGACTTTCTAAAAGCCTACGAGATGTTGAGTCCGGAACAGTTTGCCACTGTTATGATACTTGCAAAAGAAAAAGGGCTTAAAGTAACCGGACACGTGCCTTTGAGTATGGATGTAATGAGTGCTTCCAATGCCGGTCTAAATAGCATGGAACACTTGAGAAATCTGGAGTTGTCATGCGCTTCGAATGCAGCCGAACTACTGGAGCAACGACGAAGGCTTCTTGCTTCTGGTAAAGGGGATAGAGGAGGAGTTTTACGCTCCAGAATTCATCAAGCTCAAAGAGAAATAGCTGTTAAAAATTACGACCCAAATAAAGCTAAGGAAGTCTTGAATGTCTTGGCGAAAAACCAAACCTGGCAAATCCCTACCCTTGCATTAAGCACCGGATTTACTGAAAGGTATTGGGTAGACTCCAGCTGGCAGGAGAGTTTTAACTATTTGCCTGCATCCATTGAGCAGCAATGGTTAACGAATATTAATGAGCTCTCAAAGAGAAAATTGAAACCTTTCAATGAGCAATACTCAGACTGGCTGATAAACATGGTGGGACAAGTTCATGAAGCTGGGATTGATATAATGGCAGGCACAGATTGTCCCATCTTCTTCTTAACTCCAGGCAGGAGCTTACACAAGGAGTTGGCGATATTGGTAGAAGCCGGATTGTCGCCACTGGATGCAATTAAGGCCGCAACTTTAAATCCGGCCAAATACTTCGGAATGGAAAATAAACTCGGGTCCATACAGGAGAATCAGTGGGCAGATCTAGTCATTCTTGACGCAAATCCACTTGATGATATAAATAATACCCGACAGATCAATGCGGTCATAAAGCAAGGAAAGTATTATGACAGAGATCGTTTAGATCAAATTTTAGCGCGATTAGATGCTAATCATTAGCAATGAAGGACTACTTCCAATTATACCGAATGGTGGCGGTTACTATCCAGAATGGATGAATTCATTGAAAATAAAATAAGTAAGAGTTTAATTTTTGATAAGCTCTCCCTCCAGAATTTGACCATCAATAAGTTCGATGCGCAAGATGTAGTGTCCAACAGGAAGATCTGAAATAGGCAGTCTCCTATTATTAAAATGGGTTATATTTTTCTGCAATTTTCCATTCAAATCGTAGAATGCAATTTTCTTAATGTATTTGGTTTCAGCGCCATCCATTTCAATATAATCAGAGGCCGGGTTTGGGAATACCCTCAGTAGAACTTCCCCTAATTCAGGCATCACTAAAATAGTTGGAGAATATTCGTTGCTCCCATCAAAATCAACCATGTTTAGCCGATAGTAGAAAGCTTCATCATCCATATCCGAATCCACAAATTGATAATCTGACCGCTCATTGGTATTTCCATTCGCCAAAACAACTCCAACCGTACTAAAAACTTCCTCATTAAGACTCTTTCTCTCAACCTGAAACTTATCGGCATTAATTTCCGAAAGAGTTGACCAGGCTAATTCGATTATTCCATCAGTTTGTTTACCGGAAAAAGTTAACAGCTCTACAGGAAGCGGATTTGCGCTGGCATCTGTACTAAGCATGGAAAAATCACTAAAACTCGCAGTGGTAGCAGTCACCGTGTATGGACCAGTACCCGCTCCTCCTGTCAAGGACGTAATCAACCAATCCAATCCATCGAATCTGAGCATCCCCAGTGATGAGGGGTCTGATATCAAGTCGCTACCTTCTGCTTGCAAAGTCACAGTGCTCAGCCCGGGAATTCCAGATATCACATCGATGGTCCAATACCTAAAATCCATTACACTTTGAATCCCGGAAACTCCAATTAAATCCTTAATTGCGCCATCTGTTCCCAAGCCCTCCTGAGTGGCACCTTCAATATGAGAAACTGAGAAAGTAGTTGCATTCAAAGGAGATAGTGTAACCGGCCGATATGAGCCTGCATCCCCTACAGGAAAGGAGAAGCTCCCCAATGCTGATATAGCGGTTTCAACTTTACCTTCAATGTGATTGGTTGCCGAAAAGGTGCCTGCAACAGCGTTATTGATCGTCAAAGCAGGATCATCCGACTTGTTTCCATCATCCAAATCAATGTCCAACACTCCACTGGTTAAGGTGAGAACGTTATTGATTTCAAGATCTGCCAATACATTAAGAGTACCTCCGTTTACAGTGATATCATCGATGGTCGTGTTTGCCTCTGGATTTATTGCCATATCTTTTGAAACTGTTAGCGTTTCCGCATAGTCTGCCTGAAGGATAGTAACAGTGCCACTGGCATTTACCAAGTCCTGCCCCTCTTGCAAGCGAGCTCCGGATGTTTGAGCTCCTGATGATGTTACGGTCAGGGCATCAAAATCTCCCTGAAAACCAGCAGACCCACCATCTGTATCTGTGCCATCGTTTAGCCAAGGAGTAATATCTATCAGCGTAGGGCTGGATAAAAACCCTTGTATGGTTGTCTCATCAGATGACCCTAACCAATTACCAGATATGTTCATTGTGCTACCCGAAACACCTTCTGCAATGGTTCCATTACCATTATTGGTAATGCCACTATTTGAAACTGTAACGCTACCTCCTACCGAAGCGTGTAAACCTGATGTCGTAAAATTTGATTGAACCGCTGCATTCGTGATCACACATTGATCGACAATTGCCGTGCCTCCATTTCGTGCAATTACACTAAAACCTGGATTGCCGCCAACACCTCTAGGATCAAATCCGTTTCCAGTGATGGTAGATGTGCTGATATTGGCTGTAGCATCTTCTCCTCGCACAAATATTCCTCTGTTGAGATTGTCATGAATGTTGGAGTTGGTAATGGTGTAATTAATGGCAATTCCATCACTGGCAAAATCTCCTAAATAAATAGCTGAATAATCGCTTGCTGCATTTCCTACACCGGATATATCGACACCTGTGATGATTAGGGTAATATCATCTGTTGCAGTACCTGACCCGGAGACAAATGAATAAATCCCTGCCTGTGCATCGGGGAATGCAACATCTGCATCTGGATTGACAAAACCGGACATGGTGACATTGGAAATATTTACCGTACTTGGATTAAACCCTACTCCCTCGGTATTATCAATCTCAATTCCTTTCACACATCCAGTGTAATTGCCATTATCTATGGTGACGGTAGGTGATGCGTTCAAATTATACCCAAAGAATCCATAAGAAGCAGTCTGAATGTCATTATCAGTAAAGTCAGCATCTGCTGTCCCCGTAATATTTTGTGCCCCAATGCCAATGCTTGGGTTGGTGGCATTAAGCGGGTCCTCCAGGTTCAACATCTCAATCGAGTTGTTAGAAACAGTCAAGGTCCCTGAGGCAATTGTATTTACAGATATACCAGCAGAGTTAGCATAAATCACATTATTTGAAGCATTCATACCGGTAAATGCAGTATTGGAAATAGCCACTGAGTTATTTGAAGTTGTGTTATCTGTGCCAAATTGAAATCCATCAACAGTAATATCTGATGCACCAATCGTAACACCAATATTCGCACTTGAAGGCTCAATAATCGACTCTGCACTTCGAGAACCGGAACCAGCAATACCTTGATTAGCGCCATTTAATGTAAGCGATTTAGCAATTGATAAGCTCTCCGCATAAGTCCCTGCATTCACCTGGATGGTTCCGCTGGCATCAACAAGTCCGACTGCTTCCTCAATTCTTCCGGAACTGCCGGTCTGTGCTCCCGAAACTCCTACGATCAGACTGCTAAAATCACCCTGAAATCCATCCGTTCCTAAATCAGTATCCGTTCCAAGGGCAAGCCAGGGGGTGAAATCATTAGATCCCACTGCTGCATCTATGGTGGCTTCAGTTGTCGTGCTGAAATAATTACCAGATAGGTCTATCCCTGCTGTCTCAGCTATCAAGCCATTGCTGTTATCATTTAGACTACAATCACTTACCGTTAGACTTCCGGCTGTCGAAATATGAAGACCCGAAACGTAATAATTTGAGGGTATATCTTCCGGTGAGCTTAAAGTGGCCGGATTAGTGATGAAGCAATTTGAAACTGTGGTACTTGACGCTTCTCTTGCAATTACACTAAATCCCGGATTTCCTCCTGTGGCATGAGGGTCAAATCCATTTCCGGTTATAGACGACTGTAAGACATTCGTCACAGCATCTTCTCCTCGGGTATAGATGCCACGATTTGAATTATCATGGATATTACAATTTGTTATTGTAGCAACTATACCTGCTCCATCACTCGCTGTAGGAAAATCTCCAACAATAATCCCTGCATTGTTTGAAGCTCCATTACCGACACCTGAAATATCTAAATTATCCATCGTAATGGAGAGGTCGTCTGATGTTGTACCACCTGCAGCAACAACATAAACACCAACTTCCGTATCAGGATTTACCACATCTGCATCAGTAATAAAGCCGGACATAGTTATGTTTTGAATTGTCAAAGCAGAGGGGCTAAAGCCACCTCCCCCATCCGTATTTAAAGGGATTATTCCAGATGTGCATCCTGTGTATGTTCCGCCATCGATGACTGCCTCAGTAGTTGATGTCAATGCATAAGTAGAAATCCCTATGCCTGCGTTTGTAATGTCATTACCTGTCACATTCGCATCCGCATCTCCGGAGATTGTTGAAAGTATAATACCTATACTACCACTTGTCGCATTAGTGGCATCCTCTACGGCTAGCATCGAAACCAGATTATTAGCAATGGAGACTGTACCAGTAGATGAACCAACAATAGAAACCCCGACACTGTTCGCATAAACAATGCTGTTTGTAATTGTGATAGCTTCACTGATGGTTGCCGAAATACCATTTGTCGAATTGGAGGTAGATGCGTCTGTCCCAACCTGAATTCCGTCTATTGTAACATCATTAGCGCTTATCACTATTGCAGTTGAGTTTGTCCCAGGATCGACTTGCGACTCAGCGACTCTTGTGCCATTTCCAGCCGTTCCTTGATTGGCTCCATTGAGTGTAAGTGATTTTGAGATTGTAAGGTTTTCTGTATAAGTACCTCCTGCCACAGTCACTGTTCCTGTAGTAAGCGCGAGATCTATCCCTGATTGGATCAGTTGTTTAGGATCTCCTACCGTGCCAAGACCTGTATCGTCAGTTGCGGACGCATCCACAAAAACGTTTATCAATCCATTTTCTGTTCCCAGCGTGGAAACCACACCCTGAAAGTCCGTTGCGTCTACGTCTGTATCTGAAGCATTGCTAATTCTTGCCACCGATTCGTCTGCGACTGAACTCCCAAAACTATTGGGTGCACCATCATCGACGGCATCCCCTTCTTCATTGTCACCTATCTCCACATCATCTATCATCGTTCCATCTGCATCAAATAGTTGGATGTAAACGTCGGTATTCATGTCATTTCCCCCGTCAGGGTTACCCAAAACCAGATAATCTCCTACTGCGGTTTGCGTAAAGTCACCACTTCCAATGTAGTTTACCACATCAAAAGCTCCAGTGGAAGTTAGATCACCATTAAAAGCTCCATCGCTATCACTAATATTGAAGGTCCACTTGGTGAGGTTTAAGCTATCTGTTCCAATATATAATTCGATCCATTCATCTACTTCTGAAATTGTTCCGCCTCCATCTGTCCCATCAAAGTCATTAGTACTCCAATCTGTGCGAGGATTCGTAACCACCTCATTGATCAGTACAGTTCCAGTGGGGGAATTGGTTACTCCCAATGTGGCTCGTGTTTTTACAAAATCATCTACTTCCACATCCGTATCTTGTCCATTGGGAATACGGCAAACAGATTCATCTGTAGCATCAGCGGAATTCCCGGTAAACATTGTGCCAGATGCAGCGGCAATAATAACTTGATCAATAAGTGTGGCAGCATTGTCGCGCAGTACCACCGTCACACTTTGATTAATCGCTCCAGATGTCATTTCACCCAGTACAATATAATCTCCAGCGTCGGTATCGGTAAATGAACCTCCGGTTCCGGAGATGTAATTCATTACGGTAAATGCACCACCAGCGGCAATGGTCCCTGATTCATCCGTCCCATCATTTAGTTCGATGGTCCATCCGGTAAGGTCCAAACCATTTCCAGTAATATATAGCTCGATCCAATCATCATTGGAATCAATTGTGCTTGCTCCATCTGTTCCATCAAACCCATTGGTACTCCAGTCTTGTTGGGGATCTGTTACGACTTCATTAATGACTACCTGTGAAAATATTAAATGCGAACAGAGCAGTAATGCGAGAAAAAAAGATCCTGATTTTATTAAAGCAGGATTGATTTTACATGTAGCATTAACCACTATGCTCTTGAGTGAGTGAGTGAGCATGACCATAACTGTGGTGGTTTAATTCTTAGTAAAATACTGAATTTCAGAGAAAACTGGTAATTCAAACCGATTGATTCTACGAAAAAAGTATTTATCAATCAGTTATTAATAAATTATCAAACTTTTTCAAGTTTATTCCGGGCTTCTTTTAAATCATCTTTGTCTGCATGTTCCTTTGAAACGAGTGCCTGAGTGGAAGGATTAAGTGTTATTTCTATTAAAATCGGATAATGATCAGAGTGAAAATTAGCAAGTCGACTCAGCCTTGCTATTCGAAAGTGATGACTTAAGAAAATATGATCCAATGGCCACTTCAATAACGGTCTCATGGCGTGAAATGTATTATAAAATCCGCGACCCATACGGGGATCTAAAAGTCCACTTATGCGCATAAATAACCTGGTAGTATGAGACCATGCTACATCATTCATATCACCTGCTACAACAATTGGTAGCTTAGATTTTCTTGCCATTCTTCCGACAAGAACCAACTCAGCATCTCTTGGAGTGGACGTGTCATTCTCTCCAGGGGCAGGCGGCTTTGGATGCAGACCGTAAAACTGGATGATCTCATCATTTGAGAGTTCAATTTTAGTATGGATGGATGGTACATCTTCTTCGATCAAAAACTGAATGGTACTATCTACCAGTTTAAGCTTCGAGTATAACATCATTCCGTATGTATTATTTATGGGCTTTAAAACCTTGTACGGAAATGCTTCACTTAACTTTTCATCAATTGCGTCCTTCCATTTAGCATCAACTTCAACTAGAAATAGTATGTCCGGTTCGCTTTCCTCAATCATAGCAAGGCATCCTAGATAATCGTTATTGGTCATGAGGACATTGGCCGATACAAAACGAATCCTGGAGTTTCCATCTTCACTCCACGGAACGGTCGGTCGCTTCAGTTTCGTATACGGATAGATCACTGTGAGACGATAAACGAATAATGCGATGGTTATTCCACAGATAAATCCCTCCAGCCAACCTTGTGGCTGATCAAAGACACTCCAGCCAATAACGCATAGAAAACCTAAGATCGTGAAATGAACATATGGAAAGTCAAATCCACGAATCCACCATTCTTCCCTCTTAGATAAAGGAGCAATTGCGGAAATGATGAAAATAATACTGAACGTGATGAGAAGGATTTTCATCTGGTGAAATTAAACCATAGAAATTAATATTATTACGATTTAATATTCGCTAAAGCAAATACACAAAATATTATATCTCATTAAAAATCAAACAATTATCAATCAAGATTAATAAATATTATTCTGATAATAGATATATAAATATCATTAAAGGAATAATAAACTGATTATATTAATTAATTAGAATTATAATCTTTTATTATACATATAATCAAAATATATTTTTGTTTATATGTAACCTATCGTAAATATTCTTCGTTATATATATTGTGTATTTGTAAATGCAACTATACGAATTATAAAATAGATGTTTAACCTTTAAATTTTGAAAACTATGATCTTAGTTGGAATAATAATTATCCTTTTCGGTCTGTTTATGTTTTACTTACGTCCTCAATTGAGTGATAAAGATCAATTTGAAGACGGTGTATTGATCCGAAGAAAGGCACCACCCTTCTTCCTGATGTTTACCAAAAAGATATCACTGGTACTTGCTGGAGCTGGTTTATTGATCGCAATGCTCCCTTACATGTTCTTTTGGGCTGAGCCTGGTTACCAGTACTTTTTAGTTTACCCTACCGGTCATAGCGACGTAGTGATGAGTCAGGGAATTAAGTTTCGAGGATTTGCGAAAGTTGTACCGTGGCAAAAATACATTGATGTGAAAGTGGTTGATCCCGGCGATGAAGTAAAGGATATCGAAGGCTTGATGAAGCCCATCCCCATCCGGTTCATCGATCAGGTAACAGCAGAAGTGAAAATCTCAGGCAGGTTTCAATTACCGACCAATGAAATAGACTTCATCACGCTCGCAATCAAGTACCGTACGATGGACAATCTGGTACAAAACACGCTGATACCTACTATCCGTGAGCAAACTAACAATACCGGATATATGTATGCCGCTCAGGACTACATTTCCGGAGAAGCACAGAGTTTCCGTCAAACTCTGGACGAGCAATTGAAAGATGGCGCTTATGCAGTAATTAAGATTGAGCATAGGGACACAGTCTTTAGTGAAATACAGAAGCCGAATACAGATCGCGCAATCAAGGAGATTCGGACAAGCTATACGGTAGAGAAAGTACTTCAGAATGGATTACCAAAGCGTATTCCGCATGAGTTGACAGAAAACAACATCATTGTATCTCAGGTAATTGTGGATGATGTAGTCTTAGAGCCAATCTTTAAGCAGCGACTGGAAGCCCAACGAGATGAATCTGCTAAACGACAAATCGAACAGCAGAAAGTGGAGACGGCAAAAGCGGCACAAGCCCGGATCATTGCAGAAGGTGAGCGTGATAAAGCTGGTGAACGAGTAACGCAGGAGAAAGAGCAAGTCAAGCAGCTCATCGCCATCGAGACCAAGCTAAAGCAAGAGCGCACGAACAAAGAGCTTGCAGCGATTGCGCTTGAAACCGAGCGACTGTTAGCGCAACAGAAGAAGGTTTCCGCTGATGCAAAAGCTTACGAGAATGCAAAGTTGGTAACGGCTGGATTGACACCTCAGGAAAGAGCTGAGTGGCAGTATAAAACCTCGGTAGGTGTTGCTGCAGAGCTATCGAAGCTGACCTTCCCTGCGACCATGATTATCGGTAGCGAAGATGGTGGAGGCACACCACTGGAATCTCTAATTGGCGCTGCGATGGCCAAACAACTCACAGTTGATAACTCTAAATTTTCGAACTAAGACAAAGAGGCGAAAGCCTCTTTTTTTGTTATTTAGCTACTTCCAGGGTATTCTTACTACCCACTCACCAAATCTTTATAGCTCTTTCCATCCCATACCTGGCATCTAATGGCATCTCTAAGCACACGTGGCTTGAATAGTGGCTTACCCATGAGTATACGTCCGCATTCTTGAATGCCTTCAATGATCGATGGGTGTGGGTGAATCAACTCGGCCAGTTCTTTAATGCTTTTATCCTGAGAGATCAAGAGTGCCACTGCTTGTATCGCACTGGAGGCATGCTCACCTACCACTCGCATACCTAAGATGTTCATGTCATCATCGTTGGTCACCAATACCTTAATGAAGCCTTCCGTATTTCTCATGGCTGTTGCTCTCGCATTCGTTTCATAGCTCAAGCTGACGGTTCGATACTCCAGACCCGCTTGTTTAGCTTGAATTTCATTCATACCAACACCTGCTACTTCCGGATCTAAAAACATGATCGTTGAGATATTCTTGTAGATCAGCGGCTGTTCGGGTTTGCCAAAAATCCGCTCGATCGCATAGCGGCCTTCCAACTCTCCTACATTCACCAAAGAAATATCTGCGGTGATATCTCCTACCGCATAAATGTTGGATACAGAGGTTTGTGTGAGATCATCTTTGATTCCACGATTATCTACTTCAACCCCTAAACCTTCATCTAACAATTGATCGTATTGTGGAACTCGTCCAATGGAAATCAATCCTTTTTCCACTCTGAAGCTTTCCTTAGTGCCGTCATTATATTCAAGGATATATACTACTTCATCCTCATCCACTTTCATTTCTATGAGTTTCGAATTTCTGTGAATGAGTACACCTTTTGCTTCCAGATTCTTTTCGATGACCTTCACTACATCCTCATCCTCGAATGGAAGAATACGATCGCCTTTGTCTATCAAATGAACCTTCGTATGACCAAAATTCGAGAAGATGGTAGCAAACTCACACCCAATCACTCCGGCACCTACAATCACAATGGATTTAGGAAACTTGGTTAAGTTGCTAAGTCCGTCGGAAGTGAAAACGATTTCTTCATCTATGGGAAGGTGAGGAAGCTTACGTGGTACACTTCCGGTCGCAAGCACAATGTAATCTGCTTCCAGTGTTTGATCTTGTCCATTTCCCGAAACCTCCACCGTATTTTTGTCTTTCACGTGAGCTACACCATGGATGTATTCAAAGAGGTCTTCACCTAATCCAAGATTGATGTTTTCCATGTGATGGCTAAGTAGGTTAACCCGCTCAGCTACCGCATCCGAAACTTCACCTTTCACCTTCTCAAAGCTGAACTCTGTACTTCCTACATTGAGCGCATTTCCATGTAGGTTAATCATTCGGGCTTCACGGGAAATCTCCCACCAGGTTTTGCTCCAGAGAGCTCCCTGATGGATACCAGCCCCTCCAAGTTTATCTTTTTCTATAAGTGCAACACTTTTCCCGAAATCAATAGCGCGCATGGCGGCCGCATATCCTGCAGGTCCACCACCTATGACACAGACGTCAAATTTCTTCATTTGGCTAGGCGATTGTTTTCCCTAAAGATAAGAATTTGAATGATTTAATGGTTACGATCCATCTTAAAGGTCTGATAGAAAACAAAAAGGGTGAAGAATCAATGAATGATCTTCACCCTTTTAATACTGCAACTGCCGTAGCAACTGCAATATTTCAAACTACTGTTCGGATTCCCTTTGGATGCGCTATCGCGAGTTGCCTCACGACCGCTTTTCCGCTACAGTCCTTCAAACTTCGTTGATCCAAGCCAAACTTAAAATCAACTTCCCTTTGTCCAACCGGAAACTCTCGTTTCAGCTTCCTATCCCTTGTTTGATGATACTAATGTAGACCATAATTTTACATCTCCAAAGAATGTAACTACTTAGTTATCAACAAGTTTTACCATACTTTTCCACGAGTTTATCCACAATTATCAGACAGTTTCCGCTAGCTTCTCCTCCAACAACACTTTTACCTCAGGTATAGAGTTAAACAGCTGCTCATACGATTCGGTAATAAAATATTCTACCTGAAACTTATCCTTTCGGTATGGAGTATTCAGCATGTGCTCAATGCTAAATTCATGTTTTGGCGGTTCCTCACTTAAAGAAAATTTTGTTTCTCCCGCAGAGGAAAGGATACCAGCTCCATAAATACGAAGACCTTCTTTTTCTCGTATTAGTCCAAACTCAACGGTGAACCAGTAAACTCTGGATAAAAGTTGAATTGCATGGTCATTGCCTACATACTTTAATCCTATTTTACTAAGCTCCTCTAGGAAGTTTACAAAGTGTTGATTGGTCAATAGTGGAACGTGCGCAAATACATCATGAAACATATCCGGTTCTTCCAGATAATCCAATTCTTTCATCTTTCTTAACCAGGTAGTCGCTGGAAAACGACGATTTGCCATAAGTTCAAAGAAGGTATAATCGGGGACTATACCAGGAACCACGGCTAATTGCCAACCGGTTGTTTCCTGAAGAATCTGGTTGGTTTCTTGGAAGTCAGGAATCAAGCCAGTTTCAAAATCAGCAATCTTCAACCCCTCTTTAAAAGCATCGCATGCATGGGTAGGAAATTGCTTCATCTGGCGATCAAAAAGGATTTTCCATACCTCAAAGTCCTCGTCTGTATAGTTTTCGTAAATCTGTTTCATGATCAATCAGCAGTAATGCTATTTAAAGTTCTTAGTTTTTCAATTAGTCGAGATGCCTCCCCAAAGTCAAGTGTTTGCTGGCCGTCTGAAAATGCTTCTTCAGGCCTGCAATGAGTTTCAAAAATCACACCGTCTGCCCCGGCTACTGTTGACGCCATCGCAACAGGTCCAACATGATCCCTGATTCCGATCCCATGAGATGGATCGGCAATGACGGGAAGGTGAGATTTCTCTTTCAGTATTGGAATAGCATTAATATCGAAAGTGTTTCTTGACGCTTTTTCATAAGTTCTAATTCCACGCTCACACAGCAGTAGTCGTTCATTCCCCCCTGAGAAAACATATTCAGCACTGTGCAGTAACTCATCAATGGTACCTGAAATGCCACGTTTGATCATCACAGGCTTATCTACGCTCCCAAGCTCATCGAGCAAGTTATAGTTCTGCGTATTTCGTGCACCAACCTGAAACATATCTACGTAATCGTACATAGGGGCTATTTGTGAGACCTGCATGACCTCTGAAACAATCTTGATTCCATTTTCTCTTGCCAGCTTATGCCACAGCTTTAAACCATCGATTCCAAGCCCTCTAAATGAGTACGGCGAACTTCTCGGTTTATAGACTCCCCCTCTCATTATTTTGATATTGTTAGATTTCAAGAAATTGATGGTATCTAAGATGTTTTCCTCCCCTTCAATACTGCATGGGCCTGCCATTAGTGCAAAGTTTCCTCCACCAATTTTCACATCATCGCCCAAATCAATTACTGTAGGATTTACCTTCCATTTGGCAGAAACCAACTTATAATCATCAGAAACCACATGTATATCCTTGATTCCGTTGAGATGTCCCAGCTTTCTGATGTCAAACTGTTTTTTGCCTGTACCGATCAGGTAACTCCCGCATTGGGTTTGAACATGTGTAGTCTTGTAATTCAAAGACTTTAGCTCTCCCTCTACAGACTTGAGAACTTCTCCATTGACGCCTTGTTCCAGTTGTATGATCATACTTGTCCTTTTATCCCTTTAATGAATTTTTTAATTGCATCCTCTGATGCGTCTTCTTTTAGCTCTTTAACAAAGGCACTTCCGATAATGGCTCCATTGGCATGCTGACAGGCGGTCTTGAATGTTTCCTTATCAGATATGCCAAACCCAATCAATCGGGGATTCCTTAGATTCATTGCGCTAATCCTTTTGTAATATTCAATCTGGCCGCTCTGAACACCTGATTTGGCCCCAGTAATGCTGGAAGATGACACCATATAGATAAACCCATCGGTGTGACCATCAATTAGCTCAATACGTTCATTCGAAGTATTGGGACTGATAAGAAACGTGTTTTTAATCCCACTTTTCTTGAATTGATGTTGATACACCTTTAAATATTCTTGCATCGGTAAATCAGGAACAATTACTCCGTCAATTCCAACTTCAACACACTTATTGCAAAATTGGCTGATGCCGAATTGAATAATTGGATTGACATAACCCATGAGTAAAACCGGAATCGTCACAGTCTCCCGTAATGAAACTAGCTGGTCAAAAAGTTTTGTCAGCGTCATTCCATTTTCGAGTGCTTTTTGTGAGCTTTCCTGAATTGTAGGACCATCTGCCACAGGATCTGAGAAAGGAATGCCAATTTCCAGCATATCAGCACCTGCATCTTCAAGCGCTTTGGCGATGCGAATTGTATCGTCAAAACGCGGATAGCCTGCAGTGAAATAGATATTCAGAATATCGACTTTCTCTTTAAAAGTTTGTTCAATCCTATTCATAATCAATTGATCATTCATATCAATAGTTTCCCCATTTGATATATGTCTCCAAATCTTTATCTCCTCTTCCGGATAGGTTAACAACTACCACCTCGTTTTCTGAAAATTGTCGGTTTCCAAAAACAGCTAGTGCATGGGCTGTTTCTACAGCAGGGATAATTCCTTCCAACTTGCTCAATTCTACTCCGGCAATCATGGCTTCTTCATCAGTGATTCCAAAAAATTCGGCTCTGCCTGATTCAAAAAGATGTGCATGAATGGGACCTATCCCAGGATAGTCCAGCCCCGCTGAAATGCTATACGGTTCAACAACCTGTCCATCTTCTGTCTGCATCAAAATGGTTTTACTTCCATGCAGAACACCTGACTTACCCAATGTGGTTGTAGCTGCAGACTTTCCGGAGGAGATGCCCAAACCTGCTGCTTCTGCAGCGATCAGGTTGACCGATTCATCTTGTAAGAAGTGATAGAAAGCTCCGGCAGCATTGCTGCCACCACCTACACATGCAATAATGTGGTCAGGGCTATTTCGTCCCTCTACCTCCTGCAATTGGTCTTTCATTTCAGTGCTTATAACCGATTGAAATCTCGCTACCATATCCGGGTAAGGATGTGGGCCTACAACCGAGCCTATGATATAATGTGTGTCAGTTGGGTTATTTATCCAGTGACGCATCGCCTCATTGGTTGCATCCTTCAGCGTTTTGCTACCTGAAGTAGCTGGTCGAACCTTTGCTCCCAATATTTTCATTCGCTCGACATTAGGTTTTTGCCTGGCCATATCTATTTCGCCCATATACACCACACACTCCATTCCCATTAATGCACAAACCGTAGCTGTAGCAACTCCATGCTGCCCCGCTCCTGTTTCAGCAATGATCTTCGATTTACCCAATCGCCTTGCGAGTAAAATCTGCCCAATGGTATTATTGACTTTATGAGCCCCAGTGTGGCATAAATCCTCTCGTTTAAGGTAGATCTTCGTTTTGTATTTCTGTGAAAGCCTTTCAGCATAGTAGAGGGGTGTAGGTCTGCCTACATAGGTTTTTAGCAAGTGCTCAAACTCATTGTTAAAATCAGTTGACGCTATTATTTCCAAATAGTTTTCTCTCAACTCCTCCACATTTGGATACAGCATTTCCGGAATGTATGCTCCACCAAAATTCCCATAGTAGCCTTTATCGTTTACACTGAATTTCATAATGCCGCTTTTAACTCTCTTAATTTGTCCAGGTCTTTTAACCCTGGCTCTATTTCAAACTGACTATTAACATCAATACCCGCTAATTGGGGGATGTTCATCATTTTTATATTTTCGATATCCTTCAGCTGGACACCTCCACTTAAAAGAAATGGTATATCCAGATTATAATTATTGAGAATATTCCAATCAAAGTGACGCCCTGATCCACCGTAATTAATTGAAGCGGTATCAAATAAGAAATAATCTGCGATTCCTTTATAGTTCTTCGCGTAAAAAGGAATCGCATCCATTACCCGAAAGACCTTAATTATTTTTAATCCACGCTCCTTCAATGCGTTGGCAAATGAAAGGTCCTCATCTCCGTGCAATTGAATATATTTCAATCCATATTTATCTGCTAATGCAACGATTCGTTCGATCGTTTCATTCACAAAAACACCCACCTTTCGAATGCTCAAAGGAATTCGCATAATGAAGTCTTCATCGATTTCACTAACAAAGCGTGGGGACTTTGAATAAAAAATAAATCCAATAAAATCAGGCTTAAGGTCAAGTAAACCCTGAATGTTTTCAGGATCTCTCATGCCGCATACTTTCAGCTTTAGTTCACTCATACTAATTGCTTTATAAATTCTTTTGCAGCCCGCTCAGGTCTGCCGTTTTTCATAAAAGTCTCTCCCATGAGAAACCCCTGATAACCACAAGCTTTTAAATCCTTAATTGTTTGTGGTTCTGATAATCCACTTTCAGAAACTTTCAGAAACTCCGAAGGAATTTTATCCGCTAAATCAAAGGATGTCTTCACAACTGTTTTAAAAGTTTTTAGGTCCCGATTGTTTACTCCAATTAAATTGACCTTTTCCGATATGGAATTGATCAACTCCTTTTCGTCATGAACCTCAAGCAGTACCTGCATCCCCAAACTCTGCGCCAGACCTCCTAGTTTTTCGATCTCTTTTTTATCTAACACTGAAGCAATTAATAGAATAACATCCGCTCCTAGAGACTTAGCTTCGATCACCTGATACTCATCGATCATGAAATCTTTTCTAAGAATAGGGCAGAAATTAAACGACCTGGCAACTTTAAGGTCTTCAGCAGAACCTCCGAAATAGTGATTATCTGTCAGTATTGACAACCCGGAAGCTCCTGCCTGCATATAACCTATGGATGTACGTTCGATAGATACATGCTCATTTATAATTCCTTTAGATGGTGATTTGCGCTTGATTTCCGCTATTACTCCTGACTTATCGGGTCTTTTAAGGTACTTAATTAAGGAAACAGGTTCTCCTTCAAAAAAAACACTTTTCTCGAGTAACTTGATTGGGTAAAGTTCTTTCTGAGCCTTTACTTCTTTTTTCTTATTTGCTATTATTTCTGAAAGAATATCCATTAACTATTCACCCTTAAAAAGTTTTTAAATGATTTAAATGCAGCTCCACTAGCCAGTGACTCTCTTGCTTTTTTAATCCCCTGCTCGTAGTTCGATTGCAAAGTGGTGGCTATCGCTAATCCAGCGTTAACAAGAACTGCCGCATTTTGCGCTTCCGTGCCTTTGCCATCAAGTATGTTCGAAAAGATCACCGCTGAATCTTCGATCGTTTCTCCTCCATGTAATTGATCTTGACTTAATGAGTTAAACCCTAGCGATTTAGGGGACACTAACTCTTCTTTGCTATTTGATATGATCTTAAAATCGCTAGTAAGAGAAACTTCATCATACCCATCCAGAGAATGCACTATTGAAAAATGCTTGTTTGTATTTTGGTAGAGGTAACCATACAATCGTGCCAATTCCAGATTAAATACTCCAACCAATTGATTAGGTGGAAATGATGGATTAACCATTGGCCCCAGCATATTAAAGAAGGTCTTAACTCCCAGTTCCTTTCTGATGGGAGCCACATTTTTCATGGCAGGATGAAACAATGGGGCATGCATAAAGCAAATTCCAGACTCATCAATCGATCTTTTCATTTGATCTGCATCTCCTGAAAATTTGACACCTAAATACTCCAATACATTGGACGACCCACTTACTGATGAAACTCCATAATTTCCATGTTTAGCAACATTTACTTCTGCTCCGGCTACAATAAATGATGAAATGGTAGAAATGTTGAATGTATTCTTACCATCACCTCCTGTTCCACATACATCAATTGCATTATATCCTTCCAAATCCACAGCATTACACAGTTCAAGCATGGCATCTCTAAAACCTTCCAGTTCTTCTACTCTAATTGCCCTCATCAGGTAAACCGTCAAAAATGCTGCTATTTGACTGTTATTGTACTGTCCTGTTGCAAGACCTGTCAGCACCTCCTTAGCCTCCGCTCTGGAGAGCGTATGATTATTGATCAATCTGTTTAGTATATCCTTCATAATGAGATCCAATTTTTGATCAGGTCTTTGCCATATTCTGTCATGATGGATTCCGGATGGAATTGAACGCCTCTTACATTAAATTCTCTATGCTTTACCGACATTACATTCCCATTCTCAGCTACACTGGTTACTATCAGTGTTTCCGGTATACTGCTTTTCTCTATCACCCATGAGTGGTATCTACATACATTAAATGATGAGGGGAGACCTTTAAATAAATCATCTTCCTCAATTAACGATATTGGGGTCACCATGCCATGATATACCTGAGGTAAATTCAGCAATTTTGCTCCAAAAGCTTCGCCTACCCCCTGATGCCCAAGGCAGACACCTAAAATATTTTTAGTTGCCGCATATCTCTTAATAACATCAGGCATGAATCCGGCCTGACTGGGAACTCCCGGTCCGGGTGACAAAAGAATATGCTCAAAATCTTCAACCTCATCCAGTTCAAATTCATCGTTCTGAACGATCTTCATGGATTCATTCAAGCCTAATTCCCTAAGTATGTGCACCAAGTTATAAGTGAAGGAATCGTAATTATCTATAACCAATACCTTTTTCATAATTTCTCAGCCTCCTTTATCGCATGCTCCAATGCTCCCACTTTATTGTAAACTTCCTGCAACTCGTTTTCCGGTATGGATTGAGCAACTACCCCTGCTCCTGCCTGGAATTTGAGTGAATTGTTTTTACTTAAGAAACTCCTGATCATAATGGCATGATTAAAGTTTCCTTTAAAATCCATGAACCCTACGGCACCTCCATAAAATCCTCTTGGTGTATTTTCATTTTGCTGTATGATTTCCATTGCACGTATCTTGGGAGCACCCGAAAGGGTGCCTGCAGGGAAAGTTTCAGCAACAATATCCATAAAAGAAGCTCCCTTTTTTATCTCTCCGGTTACTTTGGAGACAAGGTGTATGACATGGGAATAGTACTGTACCTCTTTGTAGGTATCAACGGTTACATTATCACAACTTCTACTCAAATCATTTCGTGCTAAATCAACGAGCATGACATGCTCAGAGTCTTCCTTTGGATCCTCTAATAATTGGCTGGCTAGTAAGGAGTCTGCCTGATCATCACCCGTTCTTTTAAAGGTTCCTGCTATCGGGTGAATTTCTGCCTTTCCGTCTTTTAAAACTATCTGTGCCTCAGGTGAAGAGCCGAATAAGCGAAAGCCCCCATAATCAAAATAAAAAAGGTAGGGTGAAGGATTAACAGATCTAAGTGCTCGGTAGACCTGAAATTCATCGCCTTGAAAAGGAATTTGAAAATTACGTGAAAGCACCACCTGAAACACATCCCCAATGTGACAGTGATGTATTCCCTGCTTAACAATTTCCAGGTATTGACCATCCGTCTTGTTTGAGACTTTTTCACCGTTGGTACGAAATGGGTAACCTGGGATATTCCGCTGTTGAATCAATTCGATTACCTCTTCAAACAAAGAATCATCAGGCTTATCTGTAAATGATTCAATGATGTGACACTCGTTCTTAAAATGATCAAGCGCAATGATGAACTGAAACAAATGATATTGAGCTAAGGGGATAGAACCATCTACCTCGGAATCAATATGTTCAAATTTTGCTTTGGCATCATAAGAGAAGTAGCCAAATAGCCCCGATTTGATATATCCTTCATAATGATCTGACTCGAACGAATGTGTGAAGGATTCTACTTCAACTTTCAAATCTTTCAATGGGTACCTATCAGGTTCCTTTCCTGGCATCTTCCTTTCAACCATATCTGCTTTTGCACACATATAAGCGATTGGGGAGCAACAGATATAGGAAAAGCTATTTTCCGAACCGTGATAGTCGGAACTTTCCAACAAAAAAGAATTCGCAAACCGGTCACGTAATTTCAAGTAAATACTCACCGGAGTGATGGTATCTGCCAAAATCTTACGTTCTCGTGTATTTATTTTCAGTTTACTCATGGTCTTAAAACAAAAAAACCCTGACGAATCTGTCAGGGTTTATATATTTTCTAAACACAGCAGTAGCTCGTCAACAATCAAAATTGCTTACATGCCACCACCAATATTTATTTACTGTCTTCATTTTATGATCGCTAAGCTAATTGTATTTAGTTTTAAAAAGCAATAGAGATTTAAAATTTCTAAACTTTTTTTCAACCAGTCGTGTAAGTCATTCATAGGATTAATGAATTTGAACTAAATTTCCGCCATGTTATCGAATGAAGAACAAATAAGTATTCTGGCGCATCTTTCTAAAGCTGACAATGTAGTTGCGGAGGAGGAATATAGATTGATCATGTTTATCGCCGATGGGTTGGGTGTTTCAGAAGAAAAAACTGCTGAAATAGTTAATAACCCACGCCCTATTCCGAAGCTTAAGGATTTACCGCCTGATGAAAAATTCAATTACTTGTTTAACATCATCAGAATGATGAAAGCTGATGGAAAAGTCCATTCGAACGAAATCAAGTTTTGCGAAAAACTGGCTTTAAATTTGGGATATAAGCCGGGTGTGATCGCTGACCTTTCTGCCTACATATATAAAGATCCAAGTATCAATTCAAACAAAAACTTCTTGCGATCAATTGCTGATCAGCATCTAATCCCAATGAATGAACAGGATTAAAAGAATACTAACTCTTTTCTTCTTATTGGTAAGTGTATGGAGCTGGGGACAAAATCTTCCTGATCAGGTTGATTACTTCATCGAGTCTACTGATGAATTCATACAGCTTGATGGTAAGTTGGACGAACCTGTTTGGAAGAAACTCCCTAAAGCTGGTGGCTTTTATCAAACCTTTCCTACTGATGATCAGCCGGCACTTGACAGCACCCAATTCATGATTACTTATACAGATAAGGCAATCATTATTGGTGTGATCTGTTATGATTACCTGGATGGGGATTACATTTCTACTACCAGAAGAAGAGACTTTGGGTGGAGTAATAATGATAATGTAGGAGTCTACCTCGATCCATATAATGACAAAACCAATGGGTTTTCCTTTCAGGTTACTCCCAATAATGTGCAGCGTGAAGGTTTAGTCCTTTTAGGTGGCGATGTACGAGACGATTGGGACAATAAGTGGTTTAGTGCTGTTTACAAAGGAGATAATTTCTGGTCCGTTGAAATTTCAATTCCTTTTAAAACCATACGCTATAACAACGTAAATCAATGGAACCTACAAGTGCTTAGAAATAACCTTAAGCGAAATGAACGAACGGCATGGATACAGGTACCTCAGGGATACCGAATGAGTAACATGACTTTTTCAGGAAGATTAAATTGGGATCAATCGCCAGAACCAGCCGGACCCAATGTAACCTTAATTCCTTACGTAGCTTCAAGTGCCGGAAGAAATCACGAAGAGGGAGAACCAACAGAATATAAACTTGATGCCGGATTCGATGCAAAAGTGGCTGTTTCGAGTTCGCTAAATCTAGACCTAACATTCAACCCTGATTTTTCTCAAGTCGAGGTAGATCAACAGGTTACCAACCTGCAACGATTTGAGTTATTCTTCCCTGAACGTAGGCAGTTCTTTCTGGAAAATCAAGACCTATTTGCTGATGGTGGGTTTTTCAGGAGCAGGCCTTTCTTTTCCCGTCGAATTGGCATTCAGGGTTCCGGAGAAACCAGAAGAAACGTTCCGATTATAGCAGGTGCACGCTTAAGCGGAAAGATAGGCAGCAAATGGCGAGTAGGAGCTTTAAATATGGTGACCAATCGGGATGAAACCTCAAAAGAACTTTCACCGGCTCAAAACTATTCGGTAGCTGTTTTAGAGCGACAGATCTTTGGCCGGTCTCGATTGAGTGCAATCTTTGTCGGCAGAAACAACCTGGGCAATTCCGCAGTGGAATACGATTCTATAAGATTAGCTTCCACAGGTGAATTAAGGGATGAGTTTGGTAACGAAATTGCTGCAGAAGACACCCTTATTACCTTGAGTGAATACAACTATGTATATGGCCTGGATTATAATCTCGCTACAGTAGACAACAGTTGGGAAGGCGATTTTTTCTATCATCGATCTTCAGACCCCAATGTAAGTTCTGATGAAAAATATGCGACCGGAGCATTCTTGAGATATCAGAAGCCTACATTTGGTGCAAGAGTAAACTTTCAACGCATCGGTGAGAATCACAATGCGGAAGTAGGATTCGTACCAAGAACTGGTGTATCTAATTATGGGGCGGGAACAGAGTTTAATATTTTCCCTAAAGAGGGCAGCACCATTCAACGTCATGGTGCCTCGTTCGATTTTGGAGGAGTACTTACAAATGAATGGGAAAGGCTGGATAATGACGCTGGTGTAGAGTACCGTTTTTCGTTTCTAAACACATCTTATCTTGAAGTAGGCTCAAACTGGAACTATGTGTCACTAACTTCTTCTTTTGATCCTTCCAGATCTGATGGTGTTGAGTTGGAGGAAAATACCACGCATGATTGGTATAGGTATCGTATTTTTTATCGATCGGATAGAAGAAAAAACTTTATAGTTCGTGGGTCTATTAGCAATGGAGGTTTTTTTAACGGAAGACGATTTAACGCTGAATTAGGTTTGACATTCCGAATGCCTCCTTTGATGCAAATCGAGCTTAATGGAGAATACAACAAGGTAAATCTACCGGATCCTTACAGTGACGCTGACTTATATCTTATAGGGCCCAGGTTTGACCTGACATTGAGTAACAATGTGTTTTTTACCACATTTATTCAATACAACTCTCAAAGTGAAAATCTTGGTCATAATTCACGGTTTCAGTGGAGATTTAAACCAGTCTCTGATGTCTTCCTGGTATACACGGATAACTACATCACCGATGGGTTTCAAACAAGGAACCGAGCCATCGTATTTAAAATCAACTATTGGTTAAATCTTTAAGCTAAGCGCCATTTGCCAGATTTTGCTGTTCCCGAATCTTTTTTATTTTGGGATTCATTATGCTAAACCAAAGCGGTGGTACCGAGGCTAAAATCATCATTCCTGGGTAGCCTGTGGGCATTTGTGGGCTATCATCTATGTGTCTAAGTATTTGATATTTCCTGCTGGCAATGTAATGATGATCTGAATGTCTGGATAGCTCGAAAAGTATGATTCTTCCCAATTTATGATCAGAATTCCATGAATGATGTGGCATTACACGCTCATACCTCTCCCCTTTTTTATCACGCTCCAGACCATAATGCTCAATGTAATTGACTGTCTCAAGGAGCAAAAATCCCATTATGGCTGCCAGCACAAAATAACCTAAAACAGTCCACCCAAAATAAAGTCCTATTGCTACGATCAAGGCGATTTGAATGAGCTGAAACTGAATCATCTCATTCCTAAAGGAAATGATTGATTCCCCCTTTTTCTTTAGTCTTTCAGCTTCCAACTTCCATGCAGATAGGTAAGTGAAGACCACCGAGCGAATCCAAAAACCATACAGCATCTCTCCATATCTCGCGGATGAAGGATCTTCGCGTGTACTCACATTTTTATGATGACCCCTGTTATGCTCTATGAAAAAATGCATGTAAAGAGAAGTCATAAGTAACAGTTTAGCCATGAATTGCTCATACCATTTGCTCCTGTGACCTAACTCATGTGCCACGTTTATTCCAATGACACCACATAGCAATCCCATGGCAGTTGTTCTGCCTATTTTATCGGCAAGGGTTAGACCTTCTTCTTGCATTGCAAAAAGAAACACGCCTAATAGTCCAAGCTGTATTGGCACCATGATGTAGAGCTGCCAATCATAAATCGGGTCATCCTTACGAAGCTCTTCCTTCTCAGAGGTAAGATTAGTCGGATTCGCCTTGTAGGCCAACTCCAGCAGTGGAACGAATACAAATGATTCTACCAGCGGCAAATAAGTAACCCAACCATGGGATATAAAACTTACATATGCCAGTATTGGCAACACCAATACATTTAAGTATCTAAGCGCATATAGTTTCTTGCTATTCCACATTTTTATTTCCACCTAAAGAAATCATATATCCTACTGTAAAGCCCACCGCCCAATGATTGGACAAGTCAGGTCTCTCGGTAGTTAAATCCCCAGGGTCAATAAAATTACTGAAACTATAGCTAAAAAATCCTTCCAGTTGGAAGGTGCCAATGGACAAATCTCTAAACATACCGCCTCCTAATCTGGCACCATATCCAATATCACGATCTCTACCCGCTCTGTATGTATAAAAGTCAGCCCCACCCATATTATTCAATTGAGGCACTGGATCTAAGTCTGTGTTCAACAAAAACTCGGTATAAAATCCTGCTGAAATGAAATATTTGTTCCTATCCCCAAAATACCCGAATCCCTCAAGTGGAATTTCCAGGTAATTCATTCGGGCCGTATAGGAAGGTTCGTCCGTTAAAAATGTCTGACGCCACCCTTTTTGGACATAGTTTGCACCAATTTGGATTCCCGAATTCAGGAAAGTATTCGCAGCTTTAGGTAAATACTTAACAAACACACCACTACTTGTCCCCGGCAGGAATGTTGTATTCACATTCAGGTTAAAAATGGTGTGTTCAATAAATGCTGACGAAGCATGGCCCCCTGCCTTCACCCCTACATACGTCTTTTGTGCGATCCCTACATTAACAATCAATGCAAAGCAGACCAGCCATATCAATCTCATTAATTACTTCTTTTTAGATTTCTTCTTTTCAGCTACCTGATTCGATTTCTTATTTGCACTTTTAGGTCTGGAAACTCCGTACGTACCTTTAGAAATCTTTCCTCTTCTGGTTTTGATATCTCCTTTTCCCATAATTGTATTTTTTTCCAAAAATAAAATAATCATGGATATGCTCAATGGAAATGATTATCCTTGAAGCTAATTCAAAATCAAATGGATCAACCTTTTATCACAAATGATGCCGTAATTTTTGGTATCCTTATGTTAATGCTAGGTGGAGTGTTTTATACTTCTGCACTAGATCACCCATTCTGGAAAAAGTTTTATACGTACGTGCCGGCACTGCTGGTATGCTACTTTCTTCCCTCTCTTTTAAAAGCTGTGGGTTTGATTGATCCATCAAAATCTAACCTTTACTTTGTCGCATCCAGGTATTTGCTACCGGCAAGTTTAGTGCTATTAACGATCAGTGTAGACCTCAAGGAGATTGCCAAACTTGGATCTAAAGCCGTGATCATGTTTGTGACCGGTACAGTGGGTATTATGATTGGTGGTCCATTGACGATCATGATATTTTCACAGATTGCACCAGATTTGGTTGGTGGCGTTGCTCCAAATGAAGTATGGCGTGGGATGACCACTATTGCAGGTTCATGGATAGGTGGAGGAGCCAATCAAGCGACTATGAAAGAAGTATTTGAGGTGAGTGACGAGTTGTTTTCTACAATGGTGACAGTTGATATTATTGTTGGAAATGCCTGGCTCGGAATACTGATTGCAGGAGTGGCTGTAACTAAATTAATTGATCGTAAGCTCAAAGCGGACTCTTCTGCAATAGAAGCCTTGAAAACAAAAATGGAGGACTATCAGGCAAGTGTCGCAAAGATTCCAAACCTTACGGATCTGATGAAAGTACTCATGCTGGGTTTTGCCTGTACAGGGTTTGCTCATTTTTGCTCAGACCTGATTGTGCCTTTTCTTAAGGAGTTTCCTAAACTCGAACAATACAGCCTGACTTCAGGGTTTTTCTGGCTCGTGGTAATAGCAACAACTTTGGGCGTCATTCTATCATTCACAAAGGCCCGACAGCTAGAGGGCGTGGGTGCTTCACGCATTGGACGAGCCTTCATTTACATTTTGGTGGCAACCATAGGAATGAATATGGACATCCTGGCAATCTTCTCCAATCCCGGGTACTTCTTTCTGGGCATTACCTGGATTCTATTTCACGTTTTGCTACTGGCAATTGTAGCTAAGCTGATAAAAGCTCCGTATTTCTTCATTGCTGTGGGTAGTACAGCAAATGTAGGAGGCGCGGCATCAGCTCCAGTTATAGCAACTGAGTTTCATCCCTCATTAGCACCTGTAGGCGTACTCATGGCGGTGTTGGGGTATGTTCTTGGAACCTATGGGGCATATCTATGTGGTTTGATGATGCAAGCAGTGGCGGGGTAAATACGGAATCATAAGCTTTGAGTCGCCGCTAACTTGTCATTTCGACTGAAAGGAGAAATCTTTACTTTTTAAGAGATTCTTCGCTGCGCTCAGAATGACACTCAAAAAAATGAAGCAACATCACATAGGCATTAGTGTTAAAGCACCTTTCTACACGCTCAATGAGTTAACAGAAAAAACGCAACGTATATGGTTGGTCTTTCATGGATATGGACAATTGGCCGAGTTTTTCATTAAGAAATTTGAAGCGCTAGACCCGGAAAAAAACTTCATTATTGCCCCTCAAGGACTTTCTAAGTACTACCTGGATGGAGTATACGGACGTGTCGGAGCTTCATGGATGACGAAGGAAGATCGTTTGACCGAAATTGAAAACCAATATTCCTATATAGATGAAGTCCTGGCGCAATATGACCTGAAAGGAAGAGAACTTATTTATTTTGGATTTTCACAAGGCACAGCTACGATGGGGAGGTATGCTGCACATGCCAAAATCTCTTTTGATCAAATGATCATCTGGGCAGGCACCTTCCCTCCTGATACAAATCCAGAAGACTGGAGCTTTTTAACTGGTAAAGAAGGTATTCACTACTATACCAGCAAGGAAGACATCTACTTTAAAGAAGAAATGATTCCTAAACAAAATGAGGTAGTGAAAAAAGCCATCGAAAGACAACCAGAATTGCATTGGTATGATGGGGGTCATCGGGTGATTCCGGAGATTGTAGGAAAGTTGTAAGATCTATTCCATCCCTTTATACAACTAGTCGGCCCTTCAAAGTATGAATAATCACCTTAAAAGAAAGCCTAGTCAAATGCTGGAAATTATTTCCTAATTTTCTATTCATGAAAAAAGCATTAGTTCTACTCCTACTCTTCCCTACAATTTCATTCGCTCAACACGAAAAAAAGATCAAAGAAATCTATGATGAAGCATTGACCAACGGTCGTGTATACGAAGACCTGCGGGTGCTTTGCAAGGAAATTGGGAACAGGCTGTCAGGTTCACCAGAAGCAGCTGCTGCCGTAGAATACACCAAGCAACTCATGGAATCGTATGGATTTGATACAGTGTATTTACAACCTGTTATGGTCCCTCATTGGGTGCGAGGCAAGAAAGAGGTAGTGCGAGCTCTCAATTCTGGTAAACACGGAACGTTTGAAATGAACGCTCTTGCACTGGGTAACTCTGTTGGCACAGGTCCTGCAGGAGTCCTGGCAGAGGTCATCGAAGTGAGTGGCATTGACGAGGTGAATGAGTTGGGAAAGAAAATTGAAGGCAAAATCGTATTCTATAATGGCGCCATGGATCCAACCATCATAAATACGTTTGGTGCGTATGGTGGAGCAGTGGTTCAACGTGCTTCCGGAGCTTCAGAAGCGGCTAAATATGGTGCTAAAGCTATTATCATTCGATCCGTTACGAATAGAAAGGATGATATTCCGCACACGGGATCGCTTAGGTACAAGGCTTTGATTAATCAAATACCTGCCGTAGCAATCAGCACCAATGATGCCGACCGACTCAGTCGCATTTTAAAAGAACAAAAACTGAATGTTTACATAGAAACGCATTGCCAACAGCTGCCTGATGTGCTTTCCTATAATGTAATAGGCGAACTGCGAGGCTCGGAATTTCCGGATGAAATCATTGCCGTGGGCGGCCACCTGGACTCATGGGATGTGGGTGAAGGTGCCCATGATGACGGTAGTGGTTGCATGCAGGCGATAGAAGCACTACGACTATTCAAAGTGCTGGGAATAACTCCAAAACGGACACTCAGGGCAGTGATGTGGATGAACGAAGAAAATGGCTTGAGAGGTGGAAGAGCATACGCACGGGTGGCCAAAGAAAAAGGTGAAAAACACATTGCAGCGCTGGAGTCTGATTCCGGCGGATTTCAGCCGCTGGGATTCTCTACTTCCGGTACAGATGAGCAACGTGCACAAATCAAAGCCTGGAGAGACTACTTCCTCCCCTATCGAGTTTGGGACTTTGACCAAAACGGAGGAGGGGCTGACATTGGACCTTTAAGGTCACATGGAACGCTGCTGATTGGCTTAAGACCCAGCACTCAGAAGTACTTCATCTACCATCACACCCCTGCGGATGTATTTGAGGCAGTGGATCAGCGCGAACTTGAGTTAGGTGCGGCAAGTATGAGCGCCATGATGTACCTATTGGATCAGGAAGGATTGAAGTAGAAACGGTATATTTGATATAGACCTAATAATTAGAGGTGGCGTTTATATCCGACAACAAATGCTTACAAACGATTAATAATTGGATTTGTGATTGTAAATCAGTTGATTAGGGAAATAGCATCTCCAAAAATATAAGAAAAATAAGGTGCACTGAGTGCACTTTACAATATGTTGTGAGGCATTACCGAGTAGCAAAAAGAGCAGCGTAACTAACATCTGAACAATGAGGAACTTTAAGGAACGGAAGAAACGATCGATTTTTACTAGAATTCTGGGGGTAGTCCTTGGCTTCTTGGAACTAATAGAGAATACTCTGGATTCAGTGACCATAACGCTAGAACTGAGGAACGAAGGAGAAAGACATTATTTGATAGATAGAAATGGATGTCTTAAAGTGTGTAGCTGACATCTGCGGGTTCCCAATAATTTACAATCGGGAAAATAAATCTCCCATAAAGATTCTGGAGGATTGCGGGTATTATCAACTGCACGCTGAAATTACTATAGACAAGATTTTAGAGTACTTAAACGAAAGACCTAGTCTAATTGACGATTGGCTTCAATATTCTGATGACATAAGATGGAGCCCTGTATGGTCGTTCGGATCAGCTCGAAAACATGGATGGACGGTGAAGTACTTTGACCGAAACGGACTCGTAGAAACTCGAACTTTTGATAACAAGTTTGAAGCATGTGCATCGATGATAAAGCTTACTGTAGAAGAAATAAGAAAATAAAATACGCCTCACAACAATATGTATGAGGCATATGCTTGCGTGCATTCTGCATGCCGCACCTGAACTCGACCGTGAGTCAGCCGCCGAGAAAGTTTTGTGCTGTTTGGAGACTTCAGTTAGAGGGATTTTTTCACTTGTGGAACGCACTGCTTTCTACAAACTTTGGAAGCACCGGCAGACTTCACTATTTTACAGTTATTAGCCAAGTGTGAGCACACGCCTCATACATGGGCGTTGTGGCGCATAGACTGCATTACGAATGAACATTCACATTGGAGATAATAACGAATACCTTGAACTCGGAGACATTGTAACTGAAGGGGAAGGCAGAGGCTATACTCCAACCGATTCTGACTTTCTTCTGGCAACAATCAAACTTCAACTAACAGGAATCAACACCAATATTAGAGCAACCTTTATGAAGGGTGAACTGAACCAGTTTTTGACAGATCTTCAAAAGCTATATGATACTCTAAAATATGAATTCGTACTATCCAACCTAGAGGACAATATTGAAGTTAGTTTCAGCCCAACTCCAAACGGCCAAATTGAATTAAAAGGATGCTTGCGAACTCAAGATTATAAGTCATCTGTCAACTTTGAATTAACAACTGACCAGACGTTCATACCGAAAGTAATCAACCAGCTCAGGTCAACTTTGGAACAACTGGAAAACACTGTATAACTCACCAAAATGAACATTGAATTATCTAATGAGGAAGCCCTTGTTCTCTTTGAACTTTTATCAAGAATATCGAACGCTGACACGAAGCTAGATTTTGTAGATCAAGCTGAACAACGAGTTTTGTGGAACTTAGAAGCTGAACTCGAAAAACAACTTACTGTACCACTTTTGACCAACTATAAAGAACAACTTGAAGCTGCAAGAAATGAGCTGAGGGATAAGTAAAACACGCCACAACCATTCCATTCCAACCCATCCTATAAGAATTTCTGCTATAAACGTCTCCACATCCCTCTACTCATCTCTATGCGAACTAATTAATGACTTAGAATTGTTGAGTCTATCAAATTGATAGTTCGTATTCATTTTCACCTATAAACTCAACCAATGAAAATAGCAGTTACATCAGCCAACGGTCAACTTGGTTTGTCCATTATCAAACAACTAATCGTAGAAAATGGTAGCGAAAATGTAATCGGGATTGCACGCGCTCCGGAGAAGGCAGAACCCCCATCGTTCGGAGCTATATAGCCTGAGAGGTCGTGACGTGACAATGGGAACGTTTGTATCAACAGCCGGTCTGTAAAAACTTCAAAATCTACGTATCACCGAATGAAAATACTGGGAAAGAATGGAAAAGTAGAGTATTAAATTAACGATCAATTGGTTGGAACCATTGAGGAGTTTGAGTCTTTCGGAGAGATAAATTGGTGGGTACACAATTATAAAACAGAGAGTGGTCTCTACATTAAAAATCTGGAATTGCGAGAAGGGTATTGATCCCTAAGTGACAATTTTGGTCCCAATTTTGTATTATCTTAAACAACAAGAATGATTGTAACCGCCTATGAAACTATCTAACCAAAGCAATTGCCATATAACGTTTTTACTCATCCTGCCGGTCTTACTTTTCACATTCCGTTCAAATGCTCAATACCAATCACCATGTGAGCGATTTGAAAAAGGTCATACACGACCAAATTTTTCAATTACGGCGGTGGTGGGTGAGCAGCAATGCATCGCCATGGCCAGATATTACGAAGGATTGACCTTCACAAAAGGCACTGATGTGAATTGGAATTGGAATGAGACGGTTTCCAGACCGTCGATTGCTAGCCAAAAACCGGCAGCCATACCTATTGCAACCGGCAATATTGCCCAAAAATACTTCTCAAGTGATTACATCGGGCAATGCCAGGGCTGCTCGAAATTGGAATTGAACCGGGCAGACTCCAAGCTTCCTGATCGTGTAGCTGAAATGGCGCAAAAATGCCGACAGGCTGCTGCCGGATGGAAGGAATGGGATCAACGTATTGCCAATTTGAAGAAAGATATGCAGGCCACATGTGCTGCTCAAGCTCAAAAAAACAAGCCGTCCAATTCGAGTGCATCGTCCAATTCTTCAACCAATTCAAGTAATTCATCTAATTCGTTCTCTTCATCTAGTTCGTCGGCGGAATCAAAGCCTACCTCTACCTACAGCCAGGCCAAATCCCAACAAGCCAGCTATCAATCACAGCGACAAGCTGAATACAGCCGCTGGAAAGCTGAGCAGGATAGAAGAAATCGTGAATTCAATCAGAGATGGGACCAGATCAGGCAACAAAACGCTCAAATCGAACGACAGAAACAGCAGGCAATGGATCAATCGCTTCAGCGATTTGCTAACCTTATCAACCAGATGGCTGAACAAAAGCGAAGAGAGGACGAACAACGTGAGTTTCGAATCAATAAATCCAAATTCAATAAAGCGTTTGATGCCGGTAAACGCAGAATCACCACCTATCAGTTGGAATGCAGGGATTGGGTGAACAGGTTGAACATCTGGTTCACCGAATATGGTGCCTACGTGGATTACACAATCAAACCCAAAGTAGAAGGCGACCTGAGTGCGTTACAGAAAAGTATTGATGAGAGCTATAAAACCCTGGAAAAGTTATACGATCTGCGAAATGATCTGGCTGAAGATCTGGAATGGGAAATCATGGAAGCTAAGAGCAAATCCCTTACTAAAAAATATGAGAAGGGTCCCCTTGTGAGTGATGTATCGGCTGCCAGAAATGATCTGCGAACGTATGTGAAAAACAATGACTCACCCCGTAATCGCTTGATGTATGCCGACTATACAAAAATCGCGTACGACTTTGCTCTTGATGTGAAGAAGCGGGAATATTCAGCTTATACCTATGCCAAAGATATTCTCCGTTACTTTCCGGATTATCCAGGATCAAGCTCCATGAAAGTCTTGATTGCTCGTGTTGAGGCTGAACGAGTAGAACGTCAGGAGAATGAGGTGATGCGTAAATCACTGCAGGCAATTCCAACCTTTTCCTCAGAAGGGAAGGCATACGAATTAAAGAATTTAATTGACTCACTAATAATGTTTGGGGATCGCAATGCAGTGGCTGATGCATTCATAGGGAAAGGTGGAATGTCCTTTAAACTTGAGCAGATGGTGTCATATGGTGGCTATCACAAGGAATTTTTTGAATTACATAAATGGTTTCCCTATCGCGAATTAGATAATAGGTATAGACACATAATCACTGAAAGTTACATCGTTTCGAAAGCAACGGACCCAGCAACTAATAGGTCAGGGTCGGGAATGGGATATGACAATGGTAATCTTTATAACTCTCAGCGTAAGCAGCATCGATTGACATTACAAGCACTTATCAATCCGACGGATGCGAACATAAAAGCTACTATTAAAGAATACAAAGAATTAACTAAAGAACGAAAATATAGTGAGATAAATGTAACCTGGCCACAGGCGATGTTTTGTCTCATGACTGAGAATTATAAATACCTCACTAATCAACGAACCTCAGTAAAATACGTCGGACTTTGGACACGATCCATTGATGAACATGCCATGCTCGAAGTTACCAAAGTGGACAAGAACAGTCCAGCTGATTTGAATGGTATTAAAGTAGGAGACAGGATCACGAGAATTGATGGACGTACTGTCAAGAGTATGTCATCAGAGATGTCTGGCAAGTACAACACTGGAATCAATTTCAGGGGATATCATCCAAGAAATAAAGACAAAACATCTATTAAGCTCCGTATGATCAATAAAAATGGTAAGGAAGTGGATATTCGATTTCCGACCAGGATATCGAAGGATAATATTAAAAAGAAATTTGCCGGAACCCGGACTGCTGTATCCCAGCAATCATCCTCATCAGTTCCTACAACGAACTCATGGCCAGCCCATTTAGCCAAACCTAAGCTAGTGGATCAGTCATTCATTGATTCTCTTTGGGCCAAAGCCGAATCTGCAGATCTTGCCTCAATTAACAAACGCGGTACTTTTTCTTATCCAAGAAGAGCATTATCAATGGGAGTTACTGGAGTGATATATATTGAGGCTTTCATTGACGCTAAGGGTAATATGAAAAATTGCAACATGTATGCGGTGGACGAGAAATCCAGAACTTACTTCACCTCATCAACCGTTCGCTATCTTGAAGGTTTTGAATTCAACCCCGCAGAAAAAGATGGAGTTCCTGTAGATGGAATGGTGCTCCTAAAACATTCATATACGTTGACCGATGAATAGTTATGCCGTAAATGAGCAATTTTCCCTCCTGCTAGCGCAAGTCTTCCGGCACAGGCAGATCGATAGCGCGACATGTGCCATACCAGTAGAAGGCGGATTCTTACGCTTCGTTGCGCTGCGCTCAGACGGTGGATACCGGGCTGCATATCGAGTAGGCTTTGTGTGCAGAAGTAGATAGGCTAACTTCATCGCAATTAATTTAGCTCGGAAGCCACAGCGCCATATCTGGGCGTTGGCATTCATTGGCAAACGAACTCAAATAAAACAAAATTTATAAACTAAATTATGGAAAAAAATTACATGATTGCAACTGGAAAAAATGTGAAAGAACTAACTGATGAAGTGCAATTAAGAATAGATGAAGGTTGGACTCTTCAGGGTGGAATTTCAATTACACTTGCTACAAGTCCTGTATTTGCCCAAGCATTAATAAAAGAAGCAAAATGAAAACTAATTTTTTTGCCACGTTTTTGGGATCAATAACTGAATTAAAATTCAAACCACGAAATGAATTCAAAACATAGTGAACTATGGAATTTATCAATAATCCGGAATTGAAAAAATTTGCAGAATAGATTACTAATCGAATTCACACAAAAACTAGAAAATTTGGTAAACGGAACTAGCCCAATGAAAATAGCAGTTACATCAGCCAGCGGTCAACTTGGTTCATCCATTATCAAACAACTAATCGTAGAAAATGGTAACGAAAATGTAATCGGGATTGCCCGTACTCCGGAAAAGGCAAAACACCTCGGTATAGAAGTACGAAAAGGGGATTATAACAATCGGCAGGAGTTTGATCAAGCCTTAAAGGGCATGGACAAAGTCATTTTACTTTCAGGGATGGATGCTCCGGACAAACGAATTCAGCAACACCGAAATGTAATTGAGGCGGCAAAACAAAACGGTGTAAAGAAAATCGTTTATACCAGCATAGTGGGTGATGAAGAAAACACGGCATTCAGTCCAGTGGTACAGAGCAATCGTCAAACGGAACAGGATGTCCGTGAATCAGGATTGCAGTGGGTCATTGGAAGAAATGGCATTTACATTGAACCTGACCTGGAATACCTGGACAACTACATTCAAGAAGGAGAAATCCGAAACTGTGCTGGCGAAGGTAGGTGTGCTTACACAAGTCGAGGTGAATTGGCGTATGCCTACGCTCAAATGCTTTTAAATGATGAACACAATGGCCAAACGTATAATTTGGTTGGCGATCCAATCACACAAGCAAAATTAGCCCAACTGATTAATGAGGTCTTTGGTACAGATTTAAAATTCAATTCAATTTCATTTGATGAGTATCTAACTGAAAGAAAGGCCGAGCTTGGTGACTTTATAGGAACTGTCATTGCAGGAATTTATGAGGGAATCAAGAGCGGAGTAAATGATGTTCCTTCCGACTTTGAAAGAGTAACTGGAAGATCGCATAAATCCCCTTTGGATATGATTTCGGCTTTCAGAAAGAATAAACAAGCTCCAAACAACGGGCCGCACGCTAACTAGAAGTAGTAATACATTTTGACCCTTCTCGAACCAAGACTATTTAATTTTAAGTAATTAGGAACAGAGTAAGTAAAGCAAAGAGACCAGCTCGCAATCTTATTATTTTTTAAGTTTAAACTTATTGAATGAGCATTCAATGATTTCTTCCAATACCCCTGGGTTAACATCTGAAATTTTATTGATGTAAAGGCATATTTTACCCGTTCTGTGCTTACCTAATTTATTTAAAAGTTGTTGTTGTTTTTCGAAATTGTTCAATACATAGAAGACAAGATGTTGCTTTCTTGGCGAAAATGCCATTAAAGGGAGTTTAGACTTACGTCCAGTTTCATATTCCTGTATATAATTACCAAAGCCAATAATGGAAGGCCCCCATCTCTCTGGTTCCAAATTTGTTATCCGACGAATCATATCAATGACAAAAAAACCATCTTTTTGTCTAGTCTCATTTTGAATCGATTTAATGAATTCAGTTACACTATCATTAGACAATTTCATTATGTTATTATTTATTTTGGTTCTATATCTCAAACAATTGATTCAGCATTATTGATATAATCAGTTATCTTCAAATCAATCTAATATAAACACCTCTTCAATCCTCATATTGAATACATTGGCAATATCACTCGCCAGTTTGAGGGAAGGGTTATATTTTCCCTTCTCAAGAAAAACAATGGTTTCCCTACGTACACCAACTTTTTGGGCAAGGTCAATCTGTGTCAAATTGTTTCGCGCACGTAGTTCCTTAATCCTTGTTATCATTTATTCCAACTTTTGAAAGGTACAAACGGATAAAAAGGAAAATCAAAGTCATGCCGATCATGCCGATTGCAATGACAAGTTTGGCTTTGTTTACCGAATCAACGGAGTAGAAGTCAAGTGCAAACAGACCAAAAAGCCACATGTAAATCGAAATTCTAAAGGTGGCTGCAGCTGCTTTTTCAGTTATTTTATTCGAAAGTTCATCTGCGGAATTAAGACCTGCTTTTGCATCTTTGAGCGCTTGAATGCCTGAATAAGTTATAAATCCAACTACAATCAGCATCGCCGCAATTATACTGTAAGCAATCTCATTAAAGGGCCGTGATGTTTTAAAAATCCAAAATCCCATTAACGCAAGAATAAAAGCCGCCACTGAAAACTTTACAATAGCTATTTTTTTTGCCTTCATGATTATGTTATTTATTTCTAACACATAGTTATATATTTCTAACACATTAAACAAATGGATTTTGGGATTTCAATTATATCATCGCGTTGAATATTGAAAACAAATTTCACGTTGAAATAAAAACATTGAACTACAACGAGTAAGGTTTATTTGTAATTTACTATTCCGAAAATACCAGCAGCTGAACTACGGGTTCTTCCTGTTTCCTATCTTAGTATCAATCACAACAAAACCATACACAGAAACATTATAAATAATAGGCCCATTTCCAATGGCAGTAGCATATGATAAACATTATCGAACAGAGAACTTATTCGGGGAACCCTACCCCGAACTGATCAACTTTTTCTCGAATCACCCAACAAGAGGGAAACTCTTAGATCTGGGTTGTGGCCAAGGAAGAGATACTATTCCATTGGCAAAACTTGGTTATGAGGTAACTGGAATTGATAACTCGGCAGTTGGCATCCAACAGATGGAACAAACGGCTAAGTCGGAAGGACTTGACCTGACTGGATTGGTAGATGATATTTATGAATTCCAAGACTTTGGAGACTTTGACTTCATCCTCCTGGACAGCATGTTTCATTTCCGGAAATCTGAACTGATACAGGAGTCTAAACTCGTGGAACGAATAATCAGTGAATCAAAAGAAGGCAGCCTAATCGTTTTTTGCATTCAGAACGCGGGTAGCAAGATTAACACCTTCAACACCATTGTTGCTAACCTAAAATTCACTGAACGAATGACTGAATTGGATTTTAAATACGTTTATGAGGACAAGGAGAGTGACCATGTTTCTACCACGAAGTACAAAATGATCGTGATAAGAAAATAGACTCCTACAACCTCCTTACAAATCCCCCCTAAAGGCATCCATATCAAAGGAGGAACCTGGATCCCTTTTTCCCTTGCCGGGTCCTCGTACATCGTCTCCTGATACTTCTGAGTGACCGACTACCGCATTGGAAGAGATGTTGTAAGTGGCCATCCATTCCCTGCATTTCGCCAAAGCAGTTTCTCTTTGCGCTGAAGAAAAAGTGCCTGCTGTAGCAATTTTATTTATGAATTGACTGTAGTTATTTACACCTGGTACCAGCATCTCAAAGCCTAGAAAGTGGCTATTCAATCCTGAAAGATTTCCAAATATGCTTTTCCCTGCATGTGCGGCTTTTTCAGGAACGGCCCTGCCTGCAATCCAATCTCCATTTGGTGAGATGAAACCATGCACAGACAATCTCGAATACACCAGCCAATCGGGTGCGTGAATGGGATTCGGGTATTGATGCAAAGGAGTGCCATCGAAGGTGTTGGTCTCCTTATTGTACCGTGAGAGCCATTTTAATGCATCTCTTTCAAAATATTCACTCATCGAGTGTACGATGATTCCTTTAGGTTCAATTGCCATTGATGGTGTGATTTAGGTATTCAAATATAAAAAAGGTAACTGTAAACTTTAAATGTACTATTCTTTTACTAATCAGGTGCTCATTTTAAAATCCTTCAATCAATAGCGAGATTACTGGATTTAACAAAGAGTCAGACTTAATGAATCGACTGATTAAGCAAATTTCAGTGTGAAACTTTATCTTTAGAATACTATTGAAAAGGATATGTTCACTAAACCTATTAGAAAGTTGGCTTTATTGCTGGATTAAAGATGACCTTTTACGAAAAGAAGCTAAAAAAGCTAAGCGAAGTTCTTTACAAAAACCAGGGTCAAATCGATTCGGTAATTGCTGTGAGAAACTACATTGAGAGCAACTATGAAACCGATTTAAGCATAAAAATGCTTTCTGAAATTCAGTATATTTCTAAGTACCATCTTATACGCCTGTTCAAAAAGTATTACGGCCTCACACCCAGGCAATATTTGATTGATAAACGCATTCAAAAATCAAAAGAACACCTGGTAAATGGAATGACTGTCACCGAAACCTGCTATGCTGTTGGGTTTGCAAGTTTGGGTTCTTTTAGTGTTCTATTTAAAACTAAAGTGGGGAAAACACCAATTCAATTTCAAAAAGAGCAACTTTCGAGAAGTAAATTAGTTTCTGATTCCTGATCTTTGATAGACCAATTTGAATCATTACCGATGAAAGTAACACTTATAAGTATCCCGGTCAGGGATCAGGAAAAGGCACTCAGATTCTACACTGAAAAGCTAGGGTTTATTAAAAAAATTGACACTCCATTAGAAGGTGGAAATAGGTGGCTGACGCTAGTTTCAGCAGAATGGCAGGATGGACCAGAATTACTTCTGGAGCCTGCACCTGTTCATTTTGAACCATCGAAAGTCTTTCAAGATGCCCTAATGGAAGCAGGCATACCATACACTCAGTTCGATGTTGAAGATGTACAACAAGAATATGATCGTTTGATTGAACTTGGGGTTGAATTCAGCATGAAACCAACTCAAATGGGTACAGTGAAATTTGCTGTTTTTAATGATACCTGTGGGAATAATATTCAACTTGTGGAAAATTTGTAAGTCCTAAAAGAGCGTAAATAGATGAAAGTAACAGCTGAAAAAAATGAAAAGGTTGCCAATATGATATTTGCATCCATTTATCCTCTTTACCTGAATAGATTGGAGAAAAATGGTAGAACAAAAGAAGAACTCGACCAAGTGATTAAATGGTTTACTGGTTTTGATCAAGGTGCTTTAAAAGCTCTTATCCATGATAAAGCAACTTTTAGCACATTTTTTCAAAAAGCTAAAATAAATTCAAATGCACATTTGATTAAAGGGGTCGTTTGTGGTTATCGAATTGAAGAAATCGAGGATGAATTTGAAGTGTATAAACAATGCAGACGCATGGAAAAGCTAATTGATGAACTAGCCAAGGGGCGAAAAATGGAGAAAATTTTGCGAGAAGAAAAGAAACAATAACCACTTTACAATTGACTTCTGTTAACGATTTTGCCAACTAATCAGCTACTATTAATACTTCCTATTATAGAATAAAAGCCCTTAAGTTTTACTTAAGGGCTTTTTAACTGGTTAATTATCACTAACCTCATCATCACTTTTCATGGGCATACTCCAAGGAGGTGTGATCCCATTCATTCGTGCATAGGCGATCATTTGTCCCATGTGTTCACTTGCGTGATTCATCACGATGTTCACCAGGCTCATTTTAGTAAAATCACCCGTAAACGGCATATCTACTTTCGAGCTCATGTCCTCCGCTTTAAGATTTCTAATGGCAGCAGTGACGAAATCATGTGATTCATTGAGTGCTTTGGTTAGTTCTGTTTTGGTTGTCAGGCTTTTTTCAATGTTCATTGGATCTATTCCATCAGGGATAGTCCCTCCCAGTTTCATTCCAAAGAAATAGTTAGCTGCTACCACATGTCCTATTACTGAAGAATAAGATCGAACACTCTCAGCAGGTGCCCAACCAAACTTATCATCGGGCATGGCATCAGCTAGTTGAACAATTCTTCCTTTGGTGAAGGTCATATTACCGATGACTTCATTTTTAAATTGATCTTGTGCAATCAATGCGCAACTGATCAGCAGTGTGAATACAAATAATACTTTTTTCATGATTTCAGTGTCGTTAGCGTTTCTAACAATTTAATCATAAATAATCTGAGAATGAATTTTCAGTGTTCCTCGCTATCCTATAACTTTTACAAGCGCTCTTCCTTTTTTCCTATCTTCAATATGCTGGTGTGCCTGAGCAATATTTTCCAAAGGATATATTTCCCCAATTGGCAAGCCAGTCCATCCTTCTGATAAAGCTTCAGCCAAATCATGAGCTGCAGCCTGTTTTTCGTCATTCTTAAAATCGTCACTTCCTAAAAAGAAAATAGAAATATTGGAAAACACTAACGGCCAAAATGGTATGCTGGCTGGATTTTGATTAGTTGCATAGGTGGCAATGGAACCACCTTGTTTGAGAATTGCAACATCACTCTCAATATTAGCAGCAAAAGCTACTTCAATGATGTGATCGACACCATTCGGATAATCATTTAGTACGTTTTCCTTTAATGAATCATTTACTAAATAAACTCCATCAGCACCAGCATTTTTTGCTATTTCAACATTCCCTGATTTCGTTACAGTTGCCAAAGTCACTGCTCCAGATTTTTTAGCCATTGCAATGGCACATTGCCCCACTGCTCCACTTCCTCCCTGGACTAATACCACTTGACCATCACGATTATTCCTAACCACGCCTGCACCCACATTTACCGCCCGATGGGCTGTAATACCTGGGATTCCCATTTGTGCAGCTTGTTTGAGATCAACATGTTCCGTTAACTCAACGACGTTGCTTACTGGCACACTACAGTATTCAGCAGCAGTTCCAAACTGTCGATATGATTGAGCTCCATAACATAAGACCTTCTTACCAATCCATGATTCCTCTACGCCTTCACCAACATTTTCTATGTAACCCGCTCCATCACTATGTGGAATTATTTTATCATATGGCATGCCCACTCCAAAAGTATCTGCACGTTTCTTTACTTCACCAGGGTTAACACCGGAGTAATGAATTTTAATTTGAACCTCACCTTGCGCTGGGAGAATGTCTTCAATTTCTTCAACTTGAAAGACATCTTCTGCCTTTCCTTGTTTTGTATAAAATGCTGCTTTCATCGATTTTTCGTGATTTGAAGTGAGATCTAATACTAGATAATTCACCTATTAGAATAAAAATAGGTAACATATATGATATCAGCATTGAAGGATCATTTTACCTTCATTTACCATTAATGACATAGGGCTGTCACTAATCCTATTTACTTTGTGTTCTTATCTGCACCACCTGCAGCTTTATTCAAATGGACCACCGGAAAATCATACATATAGACATGGATGCCTTTTATGCATCAGTAGAGCAATTGGATAATCCGGAACTCCGAGGGAAACCTGTCGCCGTGGGAGGTAATTCTCAGCGAGGAGTTGTAGCAGCAGCCAGCTATGAGGCTCGAAAGTTTGGAGTGAAGTCTGCAATGCCTTCTGCGAAAGCAGCTAAGCAATGTCCGCATCTGATCTTTGTCCCTCCTCGTTTTCCACGCTATAAGGAACTCTCCAATCAAATTCGAGAGGTGTTTTTTGAATACACCGATCTCGTGGAGCCACTATCTTTAGATGAAGCTTATTTGGACGTAACTGAAAATAAAATCGGGTTGAATTCTGCTACTTTGATTGCTAAGGAGATCAAACAGAAGATCAAAGAACGCACCGGACTTATTGCCTCAGCCGGCATCTCTTACAATAAATTTCTTGCAAAGACGGCCTCAGATATGGATAAGCCAGACGGACTCTATGTCATCTTACCAAATGATGCGGAAGATTTTGTCGCATCTCTTCCAGTGCATCGCTTTCATGGAATCGGTAAAGTAACAGCTGAGAAGATGGTGAAAGCGGGAATTTTCACCGGAAAGGACCTAAGAAAAAAAAACCTGGATGATCTGAAGCTTAGGTACGGCAAGTCGGGACAGTATTATTACAACATCTGTAGAGGCACAGACAACCGAGAAGTACAGCCAGTTCGTGAAACCAAGTCTGTCAGTGCGGAACGAACCTTTGACCGGAACCTTTACGAAATGGAGGAGATCATGGATGAGGTGGGTCGAATTGCAACGATTTCCTTTCAGCGTTATCAAAAAAGTAAAGTAAGTAACGGTCACACCATCACTATAAAAATAAAATATGGGGATTTCCGTCAAATTACCCGCAGCAGGACCTACGAGGAAGGAATCAATACAGAAGATCAATTTGTTAAAATGGGATTGTCCTTGTTTTCGGAGGATCTGATAAGTGAAGAAGGTATTCGGTTAATTGGGGTAGGCATCTCCAATTTTGCCAAAGATGAGCCTACTAATGTTTCATCTCAGCTAACCATAGATTTCTAGCCTGCTAGACTATTCCACAACCTCTTTCAGTCTGTCCACACCCTTAATTCTACCATTCGCACCAATTGGAATTCATGAACGCTTTGACAATGGTACTTTTAACTCATAATTTAATCTAACCATGAAAAAACTGTTTGCGACTTCCATCTTATTATCACTAATCTTTTCAGCATGTTCTCCTTCCTCAGAAACCAACACCAAGTCCAAAGAAGAAATAAACAAGGAAATTGTTTTGACCTTCTTTAATTCAATGTGGAACATGCAAAACCTGGACACCCTCGATCACCTTATTGTACCTGATTACATGGATTATGCTCCTTCAACCAACTTTCAGGGAAGGAATTACACTCCTGAAACCATGCGAATCGGACGTCAACGATTTGCACAAATGATGCCTGATCTCAGGTATGAAATAGATGCAGTTGTAGCTGAAGAAAATGATGTCGTTCTGTTCACCACAGGAAAATTCACACATAGTAATCCAACATTTACCCGCCTGGGATTGGCACAGCCAACAAATAAAGAAGTGACTTACAAAACCGTGTTTAGGTATACAGTTGAAAACGGTAAAATCGTTCGAGGTTTTGACTTACACGACATGTACAATCGATGTATTCAAATGGGTGTAATTGATACTGCAGGAGGCAATCTTTAGGTTAAACATTTTTATATGCCTTCTCATAATAAATCCCTTTTCGGAGGGATTTTTTTATTTGCTTTATTTACCTCTTTTGAGAAAGATAAAATCCCCTCCTTCATCGCCTGCCTGAGAAATAGGTCCATATTGAGGCACCTGGCCATTTGGGCTATTGTTGATCACGGCAGTTTTGAAATACCTGAAAAGCTGATCTGCAGAAAGCAATGGAGACTGGTTGTTAACCAGATTTTTCAGCAGGTATTCAATAAATACACTTTCATCCGGTACCGTTTTTAGCGTGCCGCTAGTCATCGCCTTTCTACTTGGTAGCTTGTACACTTCCAGAACAGCACGGCTATTTCCAAAGACGGCTCTTTCCTTCAGAATACCTCCACTAAAGCACGCATCCGAGATAAGTAAGGTATGCTTGGAATTGATTCCACCGACATAATCGCGAAGGGTACTATTCGACAACCAATAAGACTTGGAGTCCAGACTAGCATCACTTGGTAGCCAATACCCCTGATTTAGCTGTTCATTCCAAATGCCATGACCGGCATAGAAAATAAGCAGGTTGTCTTTTTCTGTGACCGTAGTTGTTAACCTATCAAGCGATTTTATGATATCCTCTCTTGTTGGATTTTCCAGAACCGTTACATTCTCCTGATCAAAGGAATAGTGATAGGTTAGAACTCCCGCTAACTGCTCAGCATCATTGATGGGGTTGTCCAGATCTTGTATTTCATCATCCTGATATTCATTGATTCCAATAATCAAAGCATAGTATTTTCGCTTTCCGAGCTCACTCATCAGTGCTTTCCCTACTGCATCTTTATCTTCAATTTGCTCCGTCGGAGATGTCGTCGACTGTACGATAACAGCTGTCTCATTCTTTGGCTGTTCCCTAAACAAGGTTACTGTCCCCGAGGCAAGTGGCGAACAGGTGTTGAGTTTCATGTCTCCCTTCCATTTTCCGGTCAGGGTTTCCTTGCCATTATTCAACACATAGGTTAATTGATTTTTAGCCATGCAGGCCAGACCAGTCTTGTAAATAATCTCTTTGCCTTCTAAAAGAATTTTTCCGTCTTTGATTTTTCCCGTTACAGATGCTTTGATGGAGTCTTTTTTTAGATTGTTGGCGTAGACATATCCGGAAATCATATTCCCTTTCTGAACCAGCTCATACTTTAGTTGATTATGTTCCTTGAGAAAGGTAGAGGTGCCAAGCCATGTGCCAGTAACATCAACCGACTGTGCAGGAGAGAGAAATGAGTATACAATGAATAAGGTGATTAGGATGAATCTCATGGTATGAAATTACGTGATTCGGTGGTAAATGATTGCATCCTTCGATCAACCTTCTTTTGATTAAAGATCAACCACTCTTTAGATTCTACGAAAGTTCACATCCATCGACTTCCAGGATGATGCCTTTTCCATAAGCAGAAGAGGGTGTTTGAAAACCTGGTTTGAAATCACCATTTATAATCTTATTTGCAATCAACATCGCTGTTAATGCAGTTAACGTATATCCATTTGGTGTTTTCAAGCGAGCCTCCACCTTGGTATCTCCATCACTGGCTTCACCCCACAAATACATGTTGGATTCTAATCTTCTTTTCTCTTTGGGTCCATCCGGTCGTTTATCCATCTGGCGCAGTAAAAAATTCTTAATAGTCCGTGATCTCAACATGAATGAAAGTCTCAATGCCTTCTTAACCTTGGCCAATTGCTGTTCAGTAGTCCCTGAAAAGACCTCAATATTCGGAATACCTGTACTGTGATAAGCTGTTGACACATCTCCCCAAGAAATGCCCATTGAGATTTGCTTGAAGTCTCCATAATCAACCACCATTGAAGACTTACCCATCGGAACTCCTTCATAGTCTCCATCTCTTCTTCTGGTCTGGGGCTCACCCAAATTTTCAATCATGGTTTTAGCAGTTCCTCTTGAAAGCTTTCCTCCTTTGCTTACAAATGCCAGTTTCAAGTCGGTTGCTGATGGTAGTTTAGTCTGTAAGTGTTTGGCTAAACAGTCAGAAGGAACCACGTCAAATCCGGCCCCAGGAAGAAGCATGATTGATTTCTCTTTCGCTTTTTCACCATACTCTTTGATTAAGTCAAACACCTGAAACTCACCGGTAATATCAAGGTAATGCGTATTGGTAGCTAAGCAACCTTGTACCATGGATTTAGCCGTATGAATAAAAGGACCTGCACAATGGATAACTACCTCTCCTCTTTTCAGCCATTTTTCGAGTTTTTCCCGTTCCGAAACTTCAAACACATCGTACTCCAGCCCATGTTTATTCGCAAATGTCATTGCTTTTTCAGCGCTTCTACCGGCAATTATTGGTTTAATACCTTGTTTTAGGCATTCTTCAACGATCAAACGACCGGTATATCCATACGCACCATAAATCAGGAGATTCTTATTCATCTAGTTTCGGTTTTGCCTGGGATTTCTCCCTCTGAATTTTTTATTTTTCTGTTTAGGCTGGGAGCTTTTAAAGTTCTTCTTTTTTGTTGATGGTGGCAAATCGCTTAGTTTTTCTGTCAACTCAAATCCCTCCACTGTTTCAGCTGGAATCTGAGTGTCAATCAATTTCTCAATATCGCGTAAGTACTCCATTTCTTCTAAACTCACCAATGATAATGCAACACCGCTTGCTCCTGCCCTTCCTGTTCGCCCAATACGATGCACATAGTCTTCCGGCACATTTGGTAACTCGAAATTAATTACGTGCGGAAGCAAGGGTATATCCAAACCCCGTGCCGCAATGTCTGTTGCAACCAAAACTCGCACTTTTCCCTCTTTAAACCCGGCCAGTGCCTTTGTTCGTGCACCCTGACTTTTGTTGCCATGAATTGCAGCAGCACTGATATCGGCTTTATTCATTTTTTCCGTTAGCCTATTGGCCCCATGCTTAGTTCTGGTGAATACTAACACTTGTTGCCATTTTCCTCCTGCGATCAAATCCAGGATCAAATCTGTTTTACGCTTTTTATCTACACGGTAAACTTGCTGATTTATTTTTTCAACGGTGGTGTTTTCCGGAGTAGCTTCCACGTATTGGGGGTGGCTCATGAATCCGTTAGCCAACCTTTTAATTTCCTTTGAAAATGTGGCTGAGAAAAGAAGGTTTTGCCTCCTTGGTGGAAGCAATTGTAGAATTTTATTGATATCTCTTTGAAAACCCATATCCAACATCCGATCGGCTTCATCCAGAACAAGAACTTCTACTTTATGAAGTGAAAGTGCATGCTGGTTGTGAAGGTCTAATAAGCGTCCAGGAGTAGCTATCAAAATATCTACTCCTTTCTTTAGCGAAGCTATTTGCGGATTGGCTTTTACACCACCAAATATCACGGCCGACCGAAGATCTGTATAAGCTGAATATGCTCTTACATTATCATAAATCTGCGCAGCTAATTCTCGTGTTGGAGTTAGTATGAGTGAGCGTACAGGTCGCTTTCGGTACTCCTGACCGTCTGATAACAGTTGAAGAATAGGAAGAGTAAATCCAGCAGTCTTTCCTGTTCCGGTCTGAGCTGAAGCCAGCACATCTTTTTTATCTAAAATAACTGGAATTACCTTGGATTGTATTGGCGAAGGTTCTGAATATCCTTTTTTGCTAATTGCTCTTAGCAAGGGCTCGGATAAGCCCAGCGAATTAAATGTCATAAAGATTATTTAAAGAAACGGCTATGGCCTTCTCTTATGAATGGCAAAGGTACGACTAAATAAATGGGGAGATCAATACCAGCCGCTAAGCTCAAACTTCTCTTTGGAAGAATCAAGAATGCGAGCTTTCTCACATTTCAGGACCCGATGAGGGAATTTCTCAATGAACTTATGATTATGAGTCGCCATCAGTACCGAAGTACCGCTATTATTGATTTCTTCGAAGAGTCTAAGGATACCGTCGCTAACGTCTGGGTCCAAATTTCCAGTGGGCTCATCTGCGAATAAGATCTGTGGCTCATTGATCATTGCTCTGGCGATCACCACACGCTGTTGTTCTCCGCCTGATAATTGGTGTGGCATCTTTGCTGAAATAGCTCCTAATCCTACCCTCATTAAAACTTCAGCAATTCTGTTTTTCATTTTGGCCGGATCTTTCCACCCTGTGGCCTTCATAACAAAAGTCAGGTTTTCAGCGACTGATCGATCATAGAAAAGCTCAAAATCCTGAAATATGATCCCTATTTTTCTTCGTAAGAATGGTACATCTTTTGATTTGATGCTGCTAATCGGATAGCCTACCACCTCAGCATGCCCGAGTCTTAGTGGCAGATCGGCATAAAGCGTTTTTAAAAGTGACGATTTCCCACTTCCTGTTCGTCCGATGAGGTAAACAAATTCACCTTTATCAATGGTAAAATCAATTTCACTTAAGACCGTATGATCTTCTTGAAAAATGGATGCATTTGAAACTCGAACAACGGGTTCTTCAGAAAAAGTCATCTATTACTTATAACTCTAGTTTTTGCAATTTCCCATAAGGAAGTCCTTGGATAAGATGCTTTAATTCCTCATCCTTACCCTCAAGGCCAAATTTATCCATTCTCTTTAATGGACGATCTGTTCTGAAATACGCAACCAGAACAAAATCCTGATCCCTGATTTGTATGTAATCAGGAATCTTAGCTTTTCCTTTTACCTTGATGATGTACATTTCTTCTAAATTAAGTAATTCTAATTCTTCCATCATCAACTCGCAGTTAGCTTATTTGTTTGTTTTTTGGTAGTCGGCCAAAAATTTCTCTAAGCCAGAGTCTGTCAACGGATGCTTTAGCAATCCGGTTATTACACTAAGCGGACAAGTCGCTACATCTGCACCAATCTCAGCACATTGAATCAAGTGCATATTATGTCGAATAGAAGCTGCAAGCACTTCAGTTTCAAAACCGTAATTATCGAAAATTCCGACGATCTGCTCTATAAGAGCTAACCCATCCGTGCATACATCATCGAGTCGTCCGATAAATGGAGAAACATAACTTGCACCAGCCTTGGCTGCTAACATTGCCTGACCTGCACTGAAGATCAATGTACAGTTCGTTCTGATTCCTTCTGCCGACAAAGCTGAGATCGCTTTCACCCCACCTTTAATCATTGGAATTTTTACCACAATCTTATCATCGATCTTTGCAAGCTCTCTGCCCTCAGCGACCATTTTTTCGTACTCCGTGGCGATTACTTCAGCACTAACATTATCATCTACAATGTCGCAAATGTCTTTGTAATGCTTCAGAATATTGGCTTCTCCGGTAATGCCTTCTTTAGCCATGAGTGAAGGATTGGTGGTTACACCGTCGAGTACGCCCAAGTCCTGAGCCTCTTTTATTTCGTCAAGGTTTGCTGTATCAATGAAAAATTTCATTTGTTAGGAAGTTATATTGAGGAATTAGAATAGAAAAATGGCAAACGAAGCATCGCACCGCTACGACCGCCTACCCTTGCTACCGTCAGGTCCTGGGGGATTCAGCAGGAGCTGGTCGTACCCGTTTGCCGCTGCAAAATTAGTAAATAGATTAGAAGGATGTAAGTATTATTCAGGATTAGTACTCATCTATAGGCCGATAAAATCCGTCTTCTTCTTTTAAGCGTTCAGAATCATCATTTTTTGGAAAATAAACTTCTATTTCCACCTCGATTCGATCATCGAAATCCGTAGAAAATGCTTCATTTTCAAATTCTTCATATTCCATAAAGCAAAATTATCCAAGCAGAAATGATCGATTGAAATTGAATATTAAGAAAGCATGATAAATCTGTTATCGCACCGGATATTCTTTCAAGATTTCTACCAATTCGCTTAACATCATGGCAGTTGCTCCCCAAACGGTTCTTCCTGCTAGGTCATAGTAAGGGCAGTGCATCTTAAATCCGTTTCTGACATTCATTTCCTTTTCTTTCAACCTGTCAGGATCAATCAGATGTGAGACAGGCGGAGTAACTATATCCGCTACCTCTCTTGGCTCTGGAACAAATTTCGGTTTGTGATCAAGCTTGCCGATAACAGGCAACACCATGTAATTGCTGGCAGCTACAAAAAACTCTGACAGACTACCAACAATTTGAATGCTATTCTGATCTACTCCAATCTCCTCCTCTGTTTCCCTTAGTGCTGTATTAAATTGATCTTGATCTTCTTCTTCGTACCGTCCTCCGGGTAGTGCCATCTGTCCGCTATGAATGCCTTCATAACTGGGTCGTTGTATTAACGGGAAGTGAACGGTCTCCTGATCCTGATATAACAAAATCAGCACCCCTCCCTTTCGCGGAGGTGTTGCATGTTTCATCTTCAAAGGAGCTCCACTTGCCAGCTTTGGCTTCATTCTTTGATGCGCAACGTCTCCGGGCATGGGCTTTTGCACACGCTTCTCCAAGAAACTGGTCAGTTCATCGAAATTCATTTCAATGCAAATTAAGCATGACTATTTGATTTCTTTTTTTATTTATATTGCCTATGTCACCCTAATCACCCAAAATGGAAGATATTCCTAATTATGTTGCGGCAACCTTTATTGCTATTGTAATAGCCGTGCTTGGGTTTATATATTACGCAGTAAACACCGCCACCCCTGGTAAAAAAAATCTCACCTCATCCCTTGTTGTCACAATACTCGTTGGTTGGATATTTTTTGTTTGTGTCCAGACTTTTAACGGCTACTTTACCAACCTTTCAGGTATTCCGCGGCTACCCATGTTTGTTGGGCTGACAATCGTTTCTATTATCATTCTGTTTATCTGGCCCAGAACACGTGCGATCTTAATGGAGATGCCGATTACCACCCTGCACTACATCCACATTGTCAGAGTGCCGGTTGAAATGGTTTTATGGTGGCTGGCTGTTTCCAGAGCAATCCCTATGGATATGACATTTGAAGGTAGTAATCTTGATATCATTTCCGGCATTTCGGCTCCTTTCGCTGCAGTGTTCATGGTGGGCTCCCGAAGTAAAAGTCGAATTGGTGCGACTATATGGAACCTGATTGCGCTTGCGCTACTTTATAATATTGTAAAAACAGCCATCGGCTATATGCCTTACTATTTCACTCCTACTGGTGGAGAGGTGGCGAACTTAGGCGTCTTTTATTTTCCATATGTGCTGTTGCCTACCTTTATTGTTCCGGCTGTTTTATTCAGTCACCTCGTATCACTTTATCAACTTATTTTCAAAAAGGATCAACCACAGTTTTGATCCATTATTCGTTGACTTGAAATTTCTTTCTGCTCCACTCCTTTCTGCCAGGCCTTACATGCTTTTTCTGTTTCACCCTGTCTGAAGAAAGTCAACCCCTGGTAATAGTATAGCTCATCAATAAATTCCGCTGATTTTATGGCCCTGTCAAATAGATTCAGTGCCCCTTCATAGTCTTCATTTAGCATCTTGTAAATGCCTTTATTACGGTAAGCCCATCCATTTTTTGGGTTTAATACAATGCTCCTATTAATATCCTCAATAGCTAAATCCAGGTTATCCATTTGAAGATGAATGAATCCGCGATTGTTTAAGAAATAAGGCTCACCAGGGACTACATCAAGTGCCCGATTGATCTCGGCTAAAGCAGCTTCGTAATTTTGATTTTTAAGTTCAATCAAACTCAGCAAATTATACGCATTGGCATCATTGCCACTTAATTCCAAAGCACTATTGACAATCGAAGCTGCTGTATCGTATTTTTCCAAGAAATAGTAGATGCTTGCCGTGTTGATCAGCGTTTCAGGGTTCAGTGGTTGCAGACTATCTGCTTGCTGAAAACTAAGGAGTGCAGCATCATATTGTCGCATTTTGGTTTGCACCAAGCCTTGATAGAAATAGACAAATGCTGAGTCAGTTGTTATAGACTGGATGGTTTCTACATCATTCAGTGAATTTTCAAACTGTCCAATCTCTTCATAAGCGTAAGCTCTATTAAAAAGTGCATCCAGGTATTGAGGTTCTATTTGAATGGCTTTGTTATAATCCAAAATGGCTTCATAAGGGTGATCTGATTCGATCCTGGCGACTCCCCTGTTATTAAGCGCCTGCGCATAATTTGGGGTTTCCTTAAGAGATTGATTGTAGTATTCTATAGCCTGAATGTAATCTCCTTTCGTTAAGGCTTGATTACCGAGATTAAAAAAACGTGTTGTTCTTTCGTCGGAACTTTCACACGCCGCAAAAAAAATTACTATAAGAACTAACCGAAATATTTTTCCCATTTCATATAAACAAAAAAGCCTGCACAAATGTATGCAGGCTTATGACTGTTTTTTAGAAAAAAGTTAAGATTTCCTGACGGACCCTCCACTGCTGGAACTTGCATCCAAATAGGTGGGAGATCCTTTATATCTCACCGAACCACCACTGCTGGCTCTTGCATCCAGCTTAGATGAAACATTCACTTTTACCGAGCCTCCACTGCTTGCACTGGCCTCAGCTTCATCACTTTCCAGATCGTACCCATCGTAATCGCCAGAGCTGCTGGCCTCTATGTCCTGATACTTTGCAGTTCCTGATATATCAATGTCTCCGGCACTTGAAACGTTTGCTTCAATTTCATTCGCTTCTACTTTTAGCCGTGCATCTCCGGAACTGGAAGCATCAACTGATAATTCGTCGGCGTTTTCAATTTCTGCTATTATATCACCCGCGCTGCTTACATCTACATCAAAGTCTGAACCATTGGCATCAATTGGGTTTTTGGCTGTTAGGGATGCAGCTGAAGATGCAGAAATACCATTTAGAGACGTATAAGTCACGTAAACTTCCACATCTACATTTCTCCATTTATTACCGTCTAAGTGTATTTTTAATCGATCTCCTGAAACTTCAGTAAGAACATCCTCCAGGTCTACATTTTCAGAAACAATTCGTGCCTCCTCTTGGCTGCCTTCCGTGATGTATACGTCTATTCCTTCGTGAGCCGAAATTCTTGAAAACGAAGACAAACTTCTTGTCTCCTCAGATTGAGCGAAAGTGAATCCAGCGATCAGGATTCCAAGTAATGTGATTAAGAATGATTTTTTCATGACCGTACTTTTTATTTATGAGTTAGGATGAGCCTAAATGCTCATTGTTTAGTGTATAGATCAAGAAAAAAAGGAAAGGTTGCAAATCACAGTGAAGATTTGTGATTTTTCTTAAAATCCGCCCATTTAGTGGTTTTATAATGCTCACCCCCAATAAATTTCAGGATAGGTTCCATTTGATTGGGTTTCAGGTATCCTGATATCGGTTGTATGATCCTCAGTTCCTCGTCCATAAAAACAGTCATGGGATAGCCACTAAGGTTATTTCCTGTTACTGCATAAGCGATTGAATGTGTTCCCTTTCGTCCTGCATCCGGAAGAAACTCAAAGGTATGGCCGTTAAATTCAACAGGTTCTTTTTGTTCCGCATTGAATTTTATCGGATAGAAGTTTTCATTGATGTAGGTAGCAATGACTGGGTTCGTATACGTATTCTTGTCCATCACCTTGCACCATCCGCACCAATCTGTATACAGATCAATGATTAATTTTCGTGGTTCCTTTTCGTGAAGCGCCATTGCTTCCTCAAAGGTTAGCCACTTCACTTCGTTTGTTTTTGGTAAATCGAAAGATGAAATTCCAAGAACAATTAAGGAGACAAATAAATACTTTAGTGTTCGCATATCATTAAAACGATTAAAACCATAAGTATAGTTTCATACAAAGATAAAGCCAATGAAGATAGGTCTGCTGTCAGACACTCACGGATTTCTGGATGAGGGCATTTTTAAACACTTTGAGGTAGTAGATGAAATCTGGCATGCCGGAGATATTGGCACCACAGAAGTTCTGGAAAAATTGCAACAGTTTAAACCGACTGTTGCGGTATGGGGGAATATCGACGGTGGTAAACTCAGACAAGAATGTAAGGAAGGTGAGATTTTTGAAAGGGAAGGTGTTCGTGTACTTATTACACACATAGCTGCTAAGCCACCTAAGTACACCAAGAAGGTGCTTGCCTATGTAAAGCAATTCAAACCTAAACTTCTGATATGTGGTCACTCTCACATTTTAAAAGTGATGCCAGATAAATCTAATAATCTCTTATTTATGAATCCTGGTGCTGCGGGAAAACATGGTTTTCATAAAGTAAAAACGCTTCTACGCTTTGATTTGGAAAAAGGTGAAATCAAAAACCTGGAGGTGATTGAGTTGGGTCCCAGAGCACGATCATAAACAATCGAAATGAGCACCTAATTCAAGGTGATTTTTATCAAAATAGAGGATGACGTTTATCCTTTCCCCCACTACAGACCATCCATATCTTGAGAATCAATTAATAAAGCGAATTGATTTATGGATGAGGAAAATAATCATGCAATAGAAAAATATGATCTCACCGCTGAAGATCTGCAAAGGATAAATTCTGCACAAGGAATCAAAAAAATATTAAAAGAAAAACATCATGACATTGAAAAGTTGATGTTTTCGCTCAATTATGAGCACGAATTAAAGCAACTTCAAATTGAGCTGGTGAAACTGCAAAGAGATGTTTACTTAAATAACCGAAGAGTGGCAATTATCTTCGAAGGACGTGACGCAGCAGGGAAAGGTGGGAATATCAGACGGTTTATAGAGCATTTGAATCCCCGAGCCATGCGGGTAGTTGCCTTAAGTAAGCCGACAGAAGTAGAAAAAGGACAATGGTACTTTCAGCGTTACGTCAACACCTTACCAAATCCCGGAGAAATCACTTTTTATGATCGCAGCTGGTACAATCGGGCAGTCGTTGAACCTGTCATGGGTTTTTGCACAGAGGATGAATACAAGACTTTTCTACTCCAGGTGCCTGAATTTGAGCACATGCTATACGAAGATGGGGTTGAGATTATCAAATTCTGGTTATCCATTTCCAAAAATGAGCAGAAGAAACGATTTGATTCTCGAAAAGGAGATCCACTGAAACAATGGAAGCTTAGTCCCATTGATGAAAAAGCTCAGGAGCATTGGGATGATTACACCAAATACAAAAAAGAAATGTTTTCACGGACTCATATGTCCTACAGCCCCTGGATCATAATAGAGGCAAATAATAAAAAGAAAGCCAGGCTAGAGACTATCAGGTATGTTCTAAGTCACCTGAATTACAAAGGCAAGGATCAAGCAAATATTTCGCTGGATCCTGATCCTGAAATTGCCAGTAGGTTTCACCGAGCCGCTGCAAGTACCGATTAACAGATTTAACTAAACATATTATGAAAAAAAGAGAAAAAGTAGAGAACGTAATGACCAAGGACGTTCACACTGTCAATATTACCCATTCACTTAAGGAGGCCAATGAACTTTTTAACAAACATCACATTCGCCATATTCCCGTAGTTTCTGGCGATAAGCTTATCGGTATTCTGAGTCAGACCGATATTTTAAGGATTAGCTTCGGCAATACCTTTGGAGATGAGCAAAGTGGTTCAGATGAGGCTATTTTTGATATGCTATCCATCAACCAGGTGATGAAACACAGTCCGGAAACCTTGAGTCCAGAGGACACCATTAAAGATGCTGCTGAAATATTCTCAAAGCGGGAATTTCATGCCCTACCGGTAGTTCAAAACGAAAAGCTGGTTGGTATCATAACCACAACCGACATAATCAATTACTTTATAGAACTGTATTAAAAATATTGAGAGGCATTAAATGCCTCTCAATTTTCTCCACTCTTCAAATACCTTCTGCTTTCTGAGAATTATTGAAGTTTTTTCCGCTTCAATGCAACCTTTCCTATTTCATTTACATCTATAAAAGAAATATTGAATGAAAACAGACCTATTTCATTTACATTTATGAATGTAATAAAACCTAAATCAGCTGTATGAATACCAAATTTTATCAACTGGGAGAACTGGAAGAACTCGTGCTCATGATTGTAGCAATCCTGAATGAAGAGGCTTATGGAGTAAAGGTCATGGATGAAATACAAAATCAGATTGGAAGAAAGGTCAATATCAGTGCGGTTCATACGGTTCTTGATCGATTGGAGAAAAAAGATTTTGTTTCCTCTTATATGGGAGGTGCCAGTGCAGAACGAGGGGGCAGGCGTAAACGATTATTCAGAATTACCGCACAAGGATCCAATGCACTTAAGTATGTATATGAGACTAGAAACGATCTCTACAAACAGATTCCAAAAACAATTTTAGGATACGCATGAAAAAGCATTCACCACCAAAATGGGCGTTGAGTTTCCTGCAGTTTTTCTATAAAGAACGTTACCGGGAACAAATTGAGGGGGATCTATATGAGCTATTCGACAGGGATGGAGCCACACGAAAAGCAAGACTCAAATTTGGGTGGAATGCCATTCGCTTTTTCAGATTAAGATATTTAAAAGGACTAGACGATTTTGAACAACTAACTACACTAGCGATGATCAAAAACTACTTTAAGGTTGCTATACGAACTTTACTTAGACAAAAATCCTACTCATCTATCAATATCCTTGGATTAGCTATTGGATTAGCCTCTTGTTTATTAATCACAATTTATGTGAATCATGAGCGGAGCTACGACAAATTCTTTCCCGAGGCGGATCAAATGTATCGGGTGCTCAATGGCACTCGAGGTGCCTGGACACCTCCTCTTTTAGCTGAAACCATGATGATTGAGGTCAGCGAAATAGAAGCAGCTACCCGTATTCAAGGGCTTTGGGAATCTTTGTTTCAAATTGGAGATCGTTCATTTATACAGGATGGTTCTGCCTATGGTGATCCCCAATTTTTCAAGGTTTTTGAAACCGAGTTTCTTAAAGGAAATCCTGAAACCGCACTTTCTGAACCAAATTCAGTGGTACTTACTGAAAGCATTGCCAAAAAATGCTTTCCTAGTGAATCCGCATATGGGAAGACTTTTATGTTGGATGAAATATCTCATAAGGTTACCGCAGTTGTTGCAGACCCACCAAAAAACACACACTTTCCTTACAAATACATCATCTCGGATTTGGAACCGGGTCATAAGAATTGGACAGGAAATAGCGTATGGACCTATGCAAAAATCCAACCCAATTCAGATGTTAAAGTGATCGAGGAAAAACTGCATGAACTATATAAAAAATATGCAGGTCCGGAATCTTTGAGTTGGAGCGGATTAGAATCATTTGAGCAGCTAATGGAAAAGTATCCAGACAGACATTTTGGATATACACTGTATCCCATTGCAGATATTCACTTGCAAGGCGCTCGATACAGCATGGGCAAAGGAGGAGATTATAAAAACGTGATCATCTTTTCGCTTGTAGCCATCTTTATCTTACTAATCGCTTGTGTAAACTACATCAATATGTCAACCGCAAGATCTTCGCTAAGGTCGAAAGAAGTCGGCATAAGGAAGGCATTGGGATCACATCGTAGACACATCATTTCCCAATTTTTGGTCGAATCAATTTTAATCACAACCATTTCTGTTTTGCTTGCTTTAGCTATAGCCTCCATTTCTATTGATTACTTCAATCAATTAACCGGAAGGCAGTTTGTGATAGAAGACCTTTACACACCTGAAAACTTACTTTTTGTAGGTGGTTTAATCATTGTTGCTGGACTTTTGGCTGGACTATATCCCGCTTACATCATGTCCAGCTTCTCCCCTCTCAAAGCACTTAGAGGACAAAAGCAACAGGGTGGAAAAAGAGGTCTGAGAAATGGCTTAGTAGCATTTCAATTTGCTATATCCGTTTTTCTGATTGCAGCGACAATTGTGATCTTCAAACAATTAAATCACATGCGGTCTCATGAATTGGGATTAAATATTGATCAGACACTGGTTATCAATGGTGGTAGAGTGCTTGAAGATAAGTATGGTGTTTTCAAGACTCAGCTCGAGCAACTGCCAGGCGTGGAAATTGTCGGGAAATCAAGTAACGTTCCGTTTCACGGATATGGCGACTGGGCCTACAATCTTTTGGACGGAAGTGAAAGAACCATTGCACCATATAATGCTTTCACATCTCATGAATTTCTGGATGTGATGGATATTGAATTGGTTAAAGGTCGGTTCTTTTCGAGGGAACTGGTTACCGATACAGCTTCTGTGGTGATTAATGAAGCTCTTGCTGAGGAGTTGGGATGGGATGATCCAATAGGAAAGAAAGTTTCCCGTCAAAACAAGCTGGACTTTACCATTATCGGTGTGATGAAGGATTTCAATTTTACTTCTCTTAAACGTGAAATTAGCCCCATGATTTTCCGATACGGTGATCATGCTACAATGGAAATAGGCAATCACCATCAGGCCTATGTTGTTGCAAAAGTTTCATCTCAAGATCTTCTTCGGACAATCAATGAAATTGAAGAGGTTTGGGAGGGGCATGTGAGAAACTATCCACTGGATGCCTTCTTTCTGGATGATTCCTTTAACCGTCACTATGAAGCAGAAACCAAGTTTGGAGGGGTTTTCACCACTTTTACCCTACTCGCGATAATTATCGCTTTCTTAGGGTTATTCGCCCTTACCACTTTTGTGCTTCAGAAAAGATTTAAAGAGATAGCGGTCAGAAAAGTTTTAGGTGCCTCTGTTTCTTCGCTGCTTAGAATGATGATTAAAGATTTTACCAGACTTGTGGTGATTGGAGGTATTATAGGAATAAGCTTAGCAAGCTACTGGCTTAATACCTGGCTGGATGGATACAGCTACCGAATAGACTTATCCTGGTATTTACTCATACTACCCATATTAGCCATTCTTGCTATCACCTGGATAGTAGTATCTCTGAAATCATATAGAGCAGCAGTGGCAAACCCAGCCAATGCCTTAAAAGATGAATGATCCAATTGCTGACACTGCGCTGATTATTTAGATTAGCGGATGTGGTTACAAAATACAAATTTCCGATATCCCTGGGCCTGTGCATTATTATTTGCACTGGCCTGGGAGTATTGTCGGTATTTCAGGATTACCTGCAAGCTGTTAGAAACAATGGTTCCTTCTACATTTCTGAATCCCTCCTGTTCAATTCCTTCTGGCTGTTGTTTATTCCAGGCATCCTTGCGCTTAAAAAGCTTTATGCATCAAGAGTAACCTCTAGATTCAAATTGATTATTGGACTTATCCTTTCAATAATTACACATTTGCTTCTTTACGCTGTTCTCATTCATTTCCTATCGCTCTTATTTTTAACGTATGCCTATTCGATCCATCACACCTTGAAATACGGTGTATCCACATTACTTATTTCGCCTTTTGTAATTTATGGTGTAGTACTATTGATAATAGCTAAACAAAAACCTTCGGGCGAAGTATCTTCAGACAGCATAAGAATCAAGGCGGGAAGTGAATTCAAGAAAATCTCATTTAGAGAAATACGCTATTTTCAATCTGAGTCGCCATACATTCGGGTCCATACAGAGCTCAAGAGCTATTTACATAATGCAACATTGAAGGAAATGGAGCTTCAACTAGATCCAAAAGCATTTATACGGATTCACAAATCAGCGATCATAAATCTGAATTACATGGATTCGTATGTATCTCGAAATAATGGTGATTATGATATCAAAATGACCAATGGTGATGTCCTTCGATTAAGTAGGAATTATGCTGCCGACTTTAAGCAATCGGTATAGTTACTCAGGTTAGCATACGTTTTACTCAGGTTAGCAAATTCACCTTGACCACCCTTCCATAATCACCGTTATTGGAGGTATGAAAAACATTTTTACCTTTTTATTCTTATTAGCATACCTCACAGGACATACGCAAACAGGCGGTCCATGTGAAGGGTGTGAAGCTGCGCTGGAATACAATCCAGAAACAATTACAAACATCGACACACTTTCGGGTTTTAGTTCCAATGAACCTCGTTTAAAAATTAGTGGTATAGTGTATCAAAAAGATGGAAGAACTCCGGCGGCCGGTGTAATACTATATATCTATCATACCAACCGTTCAGGAATCTATCCCGGGATTAAGGGGTCGGGCACCTGGCCGAGAAGGCATGGAAAACACAGAGGGTGGATCAAAACCAATAAAGATGGTCGGTACACCTTTTATACTTTTCGACCTGCCTCATACCCCAACAGGCAGGCACCCGAACATATCCATCTGACAGTCAAAGAGCCTAATAAAATTCCGTATTATTTGGACGATTATTTTTTTGATGACGACCCATTACTGACAACCGCTGAAAGGAGAAGCCAAAGAAATCGTGGAGGTTCCGGCATTGTTAAAACGGACAAAACCAAGGATGGAATCATTCAAATCAAAAGAGATATCATTTTAGGCCTAAACATCCCCAATTATGAAAATTAGTTTATTGATCATGTCTTTCTGGATTGCCGGATGTTACGCTAAACCTTCAACCAATCCGCCCAAAAGTTTTGTTTCAAGCGCAGATAATGTAGCTGACACTGTTCCTGTCGATCTTAAAAATTCAATCATCAAATGGAAGGGCACCAAGATGAGAGGCTTAGGAAAACATGAAGGCACCATCAATTTAGCGTCTGGGTTCTTGCTATTTTCTAAAGAGACATTGACCGGAGGGAGCTTTACATTCGATATGCGTACGATCAATGTGACTGACATACCCGAACATGAACCGGTCCCCAGAAGAAATCTCATCAATCACCTAAAGAGTGAAGAGTTTTTTGAGGTTGAAACATTTCCTAAAGCACGGCTCATCATAACGGCTTGTACCTCCATAAATGAAACATTCAATTTAGTCGGGGATCTCACCATCAAGGGACAAACCCATCCCATTTCATTTGAGGCTAATAAAACGAAATATGGATATGAATCAACCCTTGAAATTGATCGTTTCACCTGGGATGTGGCCTATACTGGCAGTTGGGCGAACAGAACATTAGTTGATCGAATGGTCGAATTTAATATTCAGATAAAGATTCCAAAGTCAGCTTTGTGACTCACCATTGAAACCATGGATTGACTGTTGATCACTTTATAAGGAATGTAAAATGATTTGCTCTTAGTATCTTAAAGGTCCTAACCTAAATAGATATGAAGAGAATCTCACTTACCTTCCTTTTTTCGGGAATGTTACTAATGTCTTACGCTCAACCGCAAGTGGTGGATCAGGAGCGTTTTGCCTTCGAACCAAATCTGGAAATTAATCCGGATATTCCACCACCCTCACAGTTTTTAGACTACCCATTAGGAGAAAGCTTTACGGGGTATGCACACATTGTCCAATACTATAAGCAACTCGCTGCGAAATCTCCCCGGGTGCTGTATAATGAGTATGGTGCCACCTATGAAGGTCGCCCGTTAGTAAATCTGGTTATTTCTTCGGAAGAAAATATTCAAAACATAGACGATCTACAGCAAACGCATATAAAGCTGCTAACTGCATCAGAATCTGAAGCACAGACCATCATAGATAACCAACCCGTTTTCACTTCCTTCTCATACAATATCCATGGAAATGAAGCCTCCTCCTCCGAGGCAGCCATGCAAGTAGCCTATCGAATGGCTGCTGCAAAAGATGCAGAAACTTTAGACATATTAAAAAACTCCGTGATCATCATGTACATCTGTATCAATCCGGATGGCAGGGACCGATATGTCTACTGGTATAAATCAATGAAAAGACTGGGTAGACCGGGTGTTGAACCAAAAGACCTGGAACACTTCGAAGGTTGGCCGGGAGGTAGGACAAACCATTATTGGTTTGATCTCAACCGTGATTGGATTTGGGGCGTGCATCCAGAGTCAAGAGGACACACTGGAGAGTATCAAAATTGGATGCCTCAGGTCCACGTTGATTACCACGAGCAAGGTTACAACTCTAATTACTTTACCATGCCAGGAACAACACCTCGCAATAAACTTCTTCCCGATTCTTATGAGTCCTGGTCAAAAGTTTTTGGTGACGCAAATGTTGCACAGTTTGACAAACATCAGATCAATTACTTCACACGAGATGCGTTTGACTTTTTCTATCCGGGGTATGGATCTAGTTGGCCTAGCGTGATGGGGGCTATTGGTATGCTGACCGAGCAAGGGGGCCACTCTGCCGGCGGAAGAATTGTCGAGACCAATGACGGGTATCATTTGACCTTGCGTCAGCGGATTTTTGATCATTACACGACTTCAATCGCTACGATCAAGGCTTCTGCGGTCAACCGAAAAGAATTGTTATCCTATAGTTACAATGCCTGGAAACCTTCCAACAGCAAAACAAGCACAAAAGCGTACTTCTTTTCTGACCAAGACATGTATGCCAATGAAGTGGTCAATGTGCTAAAACGAAACGGAGTAAAAGTCTATCAGGCAAATAGTAACTTTCAAATTGCCAGCGCTAAAGATTATCGAACAGGAAGCTCTGTCAAAAAGACCTTCCCTAAGGGCACGCTCATTGTACCTACCGATCAACCTCGTTCGCTTTTTATTAATTCCATCATGGAACGCAATATGACCATTGAAGACTCTGTGATGTACGACATGGCTACCTGGTCGGCGCCTATTGCTTATAACCTGGACGCATGGTCTACCAATGGATCCTTCTCAGCAGATATGACTGAAGTGGATGATATGTTAGCTTCCACAGGAGAAGTAATCAACCCCAACGCCAGGTATGCTTATGTTATTGACTGGTCACAACGAGATGCACCAAAAGCATTGGCTAAACTATGGGCCAAGAAATACAATGTTCGTTCAGCTGAAGAACCATTTAGCGATGGAAACATGAGTTTTCCGGCTGGATCTTTAATCATACTGAAAGGTAGAAACAGGGAAAAGGCGAACAATATTGAGGAAGATATCAAAGCAATTTCTAATGAAACTGGAGTCAGGATTGTCGGATTTAACACCGGAAGAATGGTTACCGGAATGGATCTGGCTAACTCTGGAAACAGACCTATCAAACAGCCTCGAATAGCCATGATGGTGGATCCTCCTTTCAGTTCATACACAGGAGGTCAAATTTATTTTCTCTTTGACTGGGTGACAGAACTTCCCATTGAACGAATCAGAACAACTGCTCTGGAGCAAACCAGCCTCCCAAAACAAGGATTTCGTTTTGGTGGTGCCGATCTGAATGACTATGATGTGCTCATTTTGCCAGGAGGTGGTGCAACAATCAAAGCCCTGTTTGGAGAAAAGCAGCAGGAACAAATTAAGGAATGGGTTCAAAATGGAGGTACACTCATAGCGACCGAAAGCGCTACCGAATTTTTCACTAAAGAAAATTCTGATATTACAGAGGTAGAGTTGAAAAAATCCCCCAAGGATAGCAGTGAAGAAAGAAGCTACCTAAAGTATGCGGACAGAGAAGATTATTTTGGAAAACGCAGAGTTCCCGGCTCTGCTATGAATGCAATTATTGATACGACTCATCCACTAGCATTCGGAGTTAAATCAAATCTTTATTCACTCCGATTTGGCAATAACGTATTGCAACCATCAGATAAATTTCAAACAGTCGGATATTATCATAAGGACCCATCCAAACTACTAGTCGCCGGGTATGCTTCAGAAGAAAACCTGAATCACATTTCCGGACAGGCATTTGCCGGGGTTGCTAATCTGGGACAAGGCAAGATTGTGTACCTGGTTGACAACACGCAATACAGAATGTTTTGGCTTGGGCCATCACGCATGATGCAAAACGCGGTTATGCTATTGCCGGGTTTCTAAAAACTTAACTTAACACCATGAAGAAATTAATCATCATCATCTTAAGCTGTTGTTCGATTTTAGCTGTAGATGCACAAAAAAAGAAAAGTAAAAATCAAGTCCCTGCATTAGATGCCTCGGTATATGAAGGGCTAAAGTGGCGAAATATAGGCCCTACTCGTGGCGGACGAAGTGTAGCTTCCACCGGGGTTGTATCAGACCCTATGACGTATTACATGGGAACCACAGGTGGGGGTATTTGGAAAACAAATGATGCGGGCATCAACTGGAAAAACGTTTCAGACTGTCAGCTTAAAACAGGTACTGTGGGCGCGATCGCTGTTTCTGAGTCAGACCCTAACGTCATTTATGTGGGCATGGGCGAACATGCAGTTCGTGGGGTGATGACATCAAGTGGAGATGGAGTGTACAAAAGCACAGATGCAGGAAAAACCTGGAAACACATCGGATTGGATAAATCCATGCACATTTCAGATGTAATTATTCACCCGTCAAATCCTGATATTGTTTTTGTTTCGGTACAAGGAGCATTGTATGGACCCACTAGCGATCGAGGGGTCTATAAATCAACAGATGGTGGTATATCCTGGCGTAAGGTCTTATTCGTGGACAATAAAACTGGCGCCTCCTCCCTATCCATGGATATGACAAACCCGCGCATTCTTTATGCCGCCATGTGGGACCATCAACGATATCCATGGACGGTCCGGTCCGGGGGGCCGGGATCCGGTCTTTATAAATCTGTAGATGTTGGAGAAACATGGGAAAAGATGGAAGAAGGTTTACCGGAAGCATTTGGTAAAGCCGGAATCTCTGTTTCCAGAGCTAATCCGGATCGGGTCTTTGCTATTATCGAAGCGGATGGTTCTAAATCAGGACTCTATCGTTCGGATGATGCTGGAAAAAAATGGACGCAAATCAACAAGGATAGAGTGCTAATCACACGGTCATGGTACTACATGGAGGTCTTCGCTGATCCCCAAAATGAAAACATGGTTTACGTCCTTAATGCACCAGCGATGAAGTCCATCGACGGGGGTAGAACCTTCTCCAACGTTTCCGTTCCACATGGAGATAATCACCACTTATGGATCAACCCAACTAACAACAGGATAATGATTAACTCTAATGACGGGGGAAGTAATGTTTCGCTAAATGGTGGTCAATCATGGTCTACTCAACAAAATCAAGCAACCGCTCAGTTTTACCGGGTGATTACTGATAATCAGGTACCGTACAATGTTTACGGTGGCCAACAAGACAACTCTGCTATAGCCATTGCCAGTCGCACCAATGGTTGGGGTATCGGCTGGAAGGATTGGTATTCAGTAGCAGGATGTGAAAGTGCCTATCTGGCTTTCGATCCCGAAAACCCTGAAGTGGTTTACGGTGGGTGCTACCAGGGCATAATCGAGCGATGGGTGAAGGAATCCGGTGAGGGAAAACCCATCATGCAGTATCCTGAAGAACGACTTAGTGGCATTCCGAAGGATTTTAAATACCGATTCAACTGGAATGCTCCAATCATAGCTTCTCCGCACGATCCAAACACAATATATCATGCCGGTAACGTCGTTTTCAAAACAATAGATGGAGGTCAAAATTGGGAAACAATATCACCGGATTTAACCAGAAATGACACCACCAGGCAGGGTCCTGGAGGCAGACCTTATACCAACGAAGCAGCCGGGGGTGAGAATTACAATACACTGATGTACCTGACTGAGTCTCCTCATGAAGAAGGCGTGATTTGGGCCGGATCGGATGATGGATTAGTACATATTACCAGAAACGGGGGAAACAACTGGACGAATGTGACACCCTCCGGACTTCAAGAAGGCATCATTAATTCCATTGAAGTATCTCCGCATGATCCAGCCACAGCTTACATCACCGTAATGAGGTATAAGTTTAATGACCTGACTCCTTTAGCTTACAAAACCAACGATTATGGTTCCAGTTGGACAAAAATTACCAATGGGTTGAATGATCCAAATGGATTTGTGAGGGTCATACGTGAAGATGTTAATGTAAAAGGGCTTCTCTATGCCGGCACAGAAACAGGACTATATGTATCGACTGATGATGGTGCAAACTGGTCCAACTTGCAGTTAAATTTACCGATTGTTCCCATTAATGATTTGACCATCAGACAAAATGACCTCATCGCAGCGACTGCAGGTCGCTCATTTTGGATATTGGATGATCTTAGCGCAATTCAGCAAACATTAGGAAAAGAGCCGGTAAATGGGAGTCTTTTCAGCAAGGAAAATCACTATCGCATCCTGGGAGGAAGCGCTCATGTTGATGCGGGTAGGAACCCTCCATCTGGTGTAACCTTTGACTACTTTCTCACCGAAGAGTTGCCGGACAGTGTTGAATTAAAAATTGAAATACTGGATGGGAATGAAGTAATCAGAAGTTATTCAAGTCAAAAGGATGTATCATTTAAATCTTTTACCGGCGGTCCGCCTGCGCCGCAGTTATTACCTGTAAAAAAAGGAATCAATCGATTTACCTGGGACTTTAAAAGAGAAACACTTCCAGCAGTAGATGGCGTTTTTTCCTTTGGTGATTATTCCGGTTCGCGTGTGGCTCCCGGCACTTATACCATTCAGCTTTTAGTTGAGGCTGACACTCTAACCAAGCAGGTAAATGTTCTGCAAGTACCCGGACAAGAATATGCAAAATCTGACTGGGCACAACAGCAAAAGATGCTGACTTCTCTGGAAGAAATGATCCGTGACATGCATGAAAGTGTGAACATGATGCGGTTAGGGAAATCACAGCTTCAGGCGTACAAAAAAAGACTTAAGGATGTTGAGGAAGCTAAAGATCTGCTTGATACTGCCAGCGCCCTAATAGGGAAAATTGAAAAGTGGGAGAATGACCTCATTCAACCTAAGCAGGAAACATTTCAGGATGTGATCAACTTTCAAAATAAACTCAATACCCAGATGATGAGTCTCAAATCATTCATTGATGTAGCAGATCCAAGAGTTACCCAGGGAGCCAAGGATCGTTTTAAAGATCTTCAGACCCAGTGGCAATCGTATGCAAATCGCAAAATGGAGTTGATTGAAGTAGAGCTAAAGGCATTCAATGATCTTTACAAGAGTTTGGATTTACCGGCCGTTATTTTAAAAGAGTAATTTGTGAGATATATTGGTGCTATTCTGATATTGCTCAGCCTTGCCAGCAATGGGCAATTCAATCCGGAACAAATAGAAATCATTCGTGATGAATGGGGCGTTCCTCACATATACGCCCCAACAGATGCACAGGTATCTTATGGATTAGCCTGGGCCCATGCGGAAGATGATTTCAAAACTATCCAGGAAATCCTTCTCGCTGCTAAGCAAATGATGGGAAGACATTTGGGTCGCGATGGAGCACCAATCGATTATGTGGTGGGACTACTCAGATGTGAGGATATTGTGAATCAGCACCTTCCTGAGGTAGATCCTGCATTCATAAAAATAGTCCAAGGTTACACTGCTGGAATAAATGCTTATGCAGCTAATCACAAAGATGAAGTGTTGGTCAAAAAAGCTTTTCCTGTTACGCTGAAGGATGTTTTTAAGGCTTATGTATTACAGTTAGCCGTTCAGGATGGAGCAGACAACCTGATCCGAAATTTGTTTGATGGAAAGGTGGATACCATCGACTTTGAAACCAAGGGTTCCAATGCATTTGCGATAAGTAGGCAAAAGACAACCAGCGATGAAGTTTTCCTTGCCATAAATTCTCATCAACCGCTGGAAGGTCCTGCTGCCTGGTATGAAGCGCACCTGGTAAGTGATGAAGGTTGGAATATGCTCGGAGGTCTTTTTCCCGGAGGTCCTGTGATCTTTCACGGCACAAACGAACATCTTGGCTGGGCGCATACCGTTAACTACTTTGATAAAAGAGATGTGTTTCAGCTTGAAATGCATCCGGAGAATGATGATTTGTATCGTTTAGATGATGAGTGGCTGGAACTTGAAAAACGGAAGGTCAAACTAAAAGTCAAGGTCTTCCTGGGATTAAAAATTGGGGTGAAAAGAGATGCATACTACTCCAAATATGGCCCTGTCGTCAAAAATAGCAAAGGAGCTTTTGCCTTTAAAATGTCCGTTTTTGATGAAATCAGGGCAATTGAGCAATGGTACAAGATGAACAAGGCACAAAATCTCACCGAATTTAAGAAAGCCCTATCGCTGACAGCTATTCCCAGCTTCAACATTGTGTATGCAGACAAATACGATAGCCTCTACTATGTAGGAAATGGAAAAATTCCATTGAGGAATTCAAATTATGATTGGAGTACCACACTACCTGGAAATACATCAGAAACCCTTTCTGACGGATATCACACTTTCAAGGATTTACCTCAGCTAACAAATCCTCCGTCTGGCTATTTGTTCAATACCAACAATGGTGCCTTCAATGCAACAGCAGCTAAGGATAACCTTTCTTTAGCAGATTTTGATCAAACAATGGGATATCGTGCATTTGATAATAACAGAAGCTATCGGTTCATGGAACTGATCGATCAATATGAAACACTCTCATGGGATGATTTCCTAGACATGAAATACGACGCTACTCTTCCAGACTCATTGGTTTATTGGATTGACCTCAACCCGGTGTTTGATCTTGAGCCTTCTCTAGCTGATTCAGCATCACAGATTCTGGAGATCATCCAAAGGTGGGATAAGAGTGCCCGTGCGGATAAAATTGGGCCGGCACACCTAAATATTCTTTACAAAGGCTTAGCACGTATCTCAGATAAAATTGATATCAATAACATCTCAACCGAACAGTATATAAAGGCTATTGATTATGTCAGAAGATATCTACTCCGCTATTTTGGTAAGATAGACGTGACTCTGGGCGAATATCAGAAATTAGTTCGAGGTGAGGAAGAATATCCAATAGGTGGCTTACCAGATGTCATCGCAGCAATGTATGCTGATTATATGGGTGAAGGCAAAGTACGTGCGAAAACCGGTGAATCGTACATTATGATGGTTAGATATCCGAAAGCTGGACTTCCCATCATTGAGACTACCAATGTTTTTGGAGCATCCAACAGGCCTGAAAGCCCTCACTATGATGACCAAATTCCGCTTTTCTTAAACAGGGAGCGCAAACAAATGACCCTCGATATTGATGAGGTGCGTGAAAATGCCAAACGTATTTATCATCCGAAATAAATACCCACCTCAGAATTAAGTCATACAACCTGCCTGATCAACCATTTATCATTTCGTAGAACCTTGGATCAATAAATTAAAATAAATTGATACCTATGATCTACTAACTGCATCATACTATCACACAAAAACACGATCCTATGAACCTACTTATCAAAAATCTTTCGAAAACCTATTCAAATGGTGTTAAGGCATTAAATGATGTCTCCCTTGATATCCCAACAGGGATGTTTGGCTTATTAGGTCCAAATGGAGCCGGTAAATCCAGTTTGATGCGGACAATCGCAACACTTCAGGAACCGGACACAGGAAGCATCACCTTAGGTGACCTGGATGTATTGAGGGAAAAAGATGAGGTGAGAAAAATTTTAGGATACCTCCCACAGGAATTTGGCGTATATCCTAAAATCAGCGCGGAAGTACTACTCGATCACCTTGCAGTTTTAAAAGGTGTTTCCAACAAAAAAGAACGAAAAGAACTTGTCGAGTCACTGCTTCACAAAACGAATCTGTGGCAAGCCCGAAAGAAAAACCTGGGAGGATACTCCGGAGGTATGAAGCAACGCTTCGGTATTGCTCAAGCTTTACTCTCAAACCCTAAGTTGATTATTGTTGATGAGCCAACAGCCGGCCTTGATCCTGCAGAAAGAAATCGATTTCTGAACCTGCTGAGTGAGCTGGGCGAAAACACCGTTGTGATATTAAGTACCCACATTGTGGATGATGTAAAGGAACTATGCACCAACATGGCAATCATTAATCAAGGCAACCTTTTATATCAGGGAAGCCCTTCCAATGCTTTGGATGCAATTAAGGGCAAGGTATGGCGTAAGAAGATAGAAAAAGCAGAGCTGGAGCAATATAAAGAGCAGTTCACAGTGATTTCTGATCGATTAATTGCAGGGAAACCTGAAATCCATGTATTGTCGGATTCCAATCCGGATCCTTCATTTGAAAGTGTAGAGGCAGATTTAGAGGATGTGTATTTCTCGCATATCCTGTCATCCGTCAACACAGAAGCTGTACCAGCCTAATTCACAACCAAAAGAAAACAATCATGTGGTTTAAAATATTAAAATTCGAAATTCAGTATCGTAAAAAGAGACCTGCTACGTATGTCTACTTTGCCATACTTTTCCTTATGGCTGTGCTGACAATGAGTACAGACATCATTCAAGTTGGAGGTGGATCAGGATTGGTAAAGGAAAACTCTCCTACCACCATTGCAAATATGATGGCCATCTTGTCCGGTATCATGATGATGATTACCTCAGCCATCATGGGAGTTGCGGTTCTCAGAGACTTTGAACACAACACTGAGTCCATGCTCTTCACTTCGCCGATTACCAAGTTTGATTACCTGGTTGGCAGGTTTTTAGGGTCATTTCTTGTCGTATTATTCGTGTTTGTGGGAATGATGCTCGGGTTCATGCTGGGAGAGCTTTTTAATCCTGACAAGGACAAAATGCTCCCTTTTAACCTCTATCACTACCTGCATCCGTTTGCAACTATTGTATTTCCTAACCTTTTCTTTTCGAGCGCGCTATTTTTCATCACAGGTGCGCTTTCACGAAAAATGGTGACGGTATATGCCCAATGGATTTTGTTGTTTGCAGTATACCAAATAGCGCTCATACTTACTCAGGAAGTAGACAATCGCACAATCGCAGCACTCGTAGATCCATTCGCCATTCGCACCATTCAAAACAAGATTCAATACTGGACGGTAGCCGAGCAAAACAGCCTGGTCGTTCCATTTACAGGAATTGTCTTTTGGAATCGAATGATATGGGTAGCCATTGGGATCATCACATTAGTTATTGGGTACTTCTCTTTTAGCTTTAATGTGGTTAGGAAGTCCTGGTTCAAGAAGAAAGGTGCCAAAGCTGAAAGTGCATCCAAAACCAACATTTCAATTCCTACTGTTAATTTCAACTTCGGTTTTAGCACGTATTTGTTACAGCTAAGAAAGCAGACCTGGTTTTACTTCAAGACGGTCATTCGGAGTATTCCGTTTAAAGCCATTATTGGGTTTGGCCTGTTTCTAATGATTGTAAATTCCTTCTTTGTCGGAAGGGTATTTGGAACCTATACGTACCCTACTACCTACCTAATGGTAGAACTGATCACAAATTCCTTTGGCCTATTCTTTCTGATCATTCTGGTATTCTATTCCGGAGAACTGGTTTGGCGCGAACGTGATGTCAAAATCCACTTAATTCAGGATGCCCTTCCCATGCCGGACTTTATCAGCTTAGTCAGTAAGTTTTTAGGGCTGATTCTCGTATTCATTGTACTCAACTTCTTCCTTATCGGTTCCGGGGTGCTGATACAGGCCTTTAAAGGATATTACAAGTTTGATCTCCCGGTATACTTCTACACCTTGTTTACCGAGACACTTTCATTTGTGGTATTGTTTTCACTCTTGGCCTTTTTCGTCCAGGTCATGGTGAATAATAAGTTTCTGGGGCATGCAGTCGTGATTGTATTCTTCATCGCTACTGGTGTGCTTGACTTGCTAGGATTGGAACATAGTCTGTTTCAATTTGGAAGTGCTAGCCTGGGTACCTATTCTGAAATGAATGGTTTTGGGCATTTTGTTACCAGCTTCTCCTGGTTTGATCTGTATTGGCTGGCTTTCAGCATTTTCCTTTTTGGAGTGGCAGTGGTCTTTGCCGTGAGGGGATCAGAAGCAGCAATGAAATGGAGGTGGCACATTGGGAAACTGAGACTCTCAAGACCCATACTAACACTCATCATTACCACATTCCTTACTTTCATCATGTCGGGCTGTTACATTTTTTATAACACCAATATTGAAAACACGTACCGAAATTCTGATGATCAGCAGGCCTTGCAGGCTGATTATGAACGTGCATTGAAAAAGTACGAGTTTATCAAGCAACCTAAAGTCACGCGGATTAATGTCAAGAGTGAGCTATATCCTTACGACCGTGACTATAGCATGGAGGGTACCTACACCCTCAAAAATTATGAAGATGAACCGATCGAGAACATCCATTTACAATTAGGATTAGATGAAGATTTGACGTACGAGGCAGTGACTTTTAGCCAACCAACTACTATTGTTGAGGACTATGATGAATATCGCTACTATGTCCATCAGCTGTCATATCCTTTACAGCCCGGAGATTCGATTACCTTAAATTTTAAATACGTTTTTGATTCCAAAGGATTCAAGGAATCCGGATCAAATACGAGCATCGTTTTCAATGGCACCTTCCTGAATAATGGCAGTTTCCCAAGCATAGGATACAATGCCGGAAATGAATTGGGTAGCGATGATGACAGAAAAGACAATGACCTGGAACCAAAAGAACGCATGATGAAGCGTGACAATCCAATCGGATTGAGTCAAAATTTCATCAGTGACGACTCCCATGGAGTAGACTTTGAAATTATCATTGGAACTGTACCAGATCAGATTGCTATAGCTCCCGGCTATCTCCAAAGAGAATGGGAAGAAAACGGCAGGAGGTACTTCCATTACAAAATGGATCAGCCGATGATGCCATTCTTCAACATTGTATCTGCTCGTTACGAAGTGGTCAAAGATCAAACGACCATCGCATTGAATGACTCGATGACCAGAGATATTGACATGGGAATCTACTACCACGCAGGACACGAATACAACATAGAAAGCATGATGAAAGGCATGAAGCACTCCTTCAAGTACTTCTCTGAAAACTTCAGTCCTTATCAATACCGACAGATGCGGATCCTGGAATTTCCAAGGTATGCTTCTTTTGCACAATCATTTGCCAATACAGTCCCATTCTCAGAGGCGATTGGATTCATGGTGAAAGTTGAAGAAGAGGATGATGTAGATGTGACATACTTTGTGACAGCACATGAGCTGGCTCACCAGTGGTGGGGTCATCAGCTTTTTCCGGCAAATGTTCAGGGAAGTGCCGTGCTTTCAGAGACGCTTTCTCAATACTCTGCATTGATGGTTATGAAACAGGAGTATCCTCAGGAGCACCTAAAGGAATTTCTCAAAGAAGAACTTAACAGGTATCTCAGAGGCAGAACAACGGAGCAGAAGAAAGAAATGCCATTAGCATTGGCAGAAAACCAAGCCTACATACACTACGGAAAAGGCGCCAATATCATGTACGCATTACAGGATTACATCGGAGAGGATAGCGTCAACGTGGCACTTAATAGATTGATTAATGACTGGGGTTTTGGATCCATGGAACGAAATGGAAGATATGCCACGACCATTGATTTAATTGGATACTTAAGAGATGTAACACCTGACAGTCTTCAGGGAGTAATAACTGACTTCTTTGACAAAATCATTCTTTACGAGAATAAAGTAGATGAAGTGACGTATCAGGAAGTGAGTGCTGATAAATACACGGTCAGTCTGGATTTAAATACCAAAAAAATGGAGTCTGACAGTCTGGGCTATTCCACACAAGTATCCATCAATGACTGGATTGATGTTGGGATTTATTCCAGTGATGAAAAAGGCAAGGAGAAGTTGATTTACCTTGAAAAGCATCTGTTTACCGGAGATGAAACCTCCATACAAGTAGAGGTAGATCAAAAACCATCATCTGCAGGCATAGACCCATTAAATAAGCTAATCGATAGAAACCCGGAGGATAACACGAAAAAGGTGTCACTCTCAGAGTCATCCTAAAAAATGACTGTTAATATCAAAAAGCAGCCGTTTGGCTGCTTTTTTTATTTATCTCCGTTGCAAATGCCTATCTTAATACAACAAAAAGTAACCTAATCGTATGAAATCCCCAATCAAATTATTAGCCATAGGCTTGCTAGTAGCCTGTACTCCAACTTCTGAAAAATCTGCTGAGATACAGAAATATTCCATTGCTCAATTTTATGAAAACGTAAGTGTTGGTGGCGGAAGCTTCTCCCCTGACGAAAGTAAACTGCTAATCAACAGCAATGAGACGGGCATCTTCAATGTGTACGAAGTAGACATTGCCTCCGGTGAAAAAACACAACTCACAAACTCGACACAGGAGTCCTACTTTGGACAATCCTACTTTCCCAACGATGATCGCTTTGTTTTCTCCTTTGATGAAGGTGGAAATGAAAACTTTAAGGTCTTTATGATGAGTCCTGAGGGACAGGCAAAAGACCTGACTCCCGGTGATAGCGTGCGAAATGGATTTTGGGGATGGAGCAGAGATGAACAAAGCATGTATATGATGTCCAACAAACGGGATCCTCGCTTTATGGATATCTACGAAATGCAAATTTCTTCAGTAGACGATGAGATGCCTGTAAGCGAAATCATTTATCAAAATTCGGATGGCCTGGACGTAGGAGCCATCTCTCCAAACGAACGATTCTATGCCCTCACACAAGCTATTACAAGTGCAGATGGCAAAATGTATCTGTACGACCGTGAGAGTGGTGAAAAAACCGATATCTCCGAGCATGAAGGAGATGCAACCTATAACCCGCAGTTCTTTAGCCTGGACAATCAAAACCTCTACTATACGACGGACGAAGGAGCGGACTTTGTATACCTCGCAAAAAGAAACCTGGAAACCGGTGAGGTGGAGACTGTTTTCGAAACCAGCTGGGATGTATGGTACGCCTACGATTCCTGGAATGAAAAATATCGGGTCATTGGTATCAACAATGATGCGAAGACAGTGGTGAAAATCTTTAATCAGGAAAGCGATGAAGAAGTACAGCTACCTGAAATTGAAGGTGGCAGTATCAGCTCTGTTAATATCTCAAAAAGCGAAAATCTGGCCAGATTGACCGTTAGTACGTCTGCTTCACCATCGAATATCTACGTGTATAATTTCGAAACCGGTGAGCTTAAGAAATTAACCAATACCTTAAATCCTGAAATTAATGGAGAAGATCTGGTTGAAGGAAAGGTAGTCAGATACCAGTCTTTCGATGGACTCGAAATCCCAGCCATTTACTACCAACCAAAACAAGCTTCCGCTGAAAATAAAGTGCCTGGATTGGTTTGGGTTCATGGTGGACCGGGCGGCCAATCCAGACTTAGCTATTTCGCACTGGTCCAATACCTGGTAAATCATGGCTATGTCGTGCTAGCTGTGAATAACCGTGGAAGTGGCGGTTATGGCAAAGAATTTAATCATCTGGATGACAAAAACCACGGTGATAAAGATCTCAAGGATTGTGTGGCCGGCAAGGATTTTCTTGCCTCTACGGGAGTCGTGGATATGGAAAAAGTAGGAATCATTGGTGGGTCATATGGGGGATACATGGTGATGGCAGCTCTGGCTTTTGAGCCTGAAGCTTTTGATGTAGGTGTAAACATCTTCGGAGTGACCAATTGGCTCAGAACATTAAAGTCCATTCCTCCTTACTGGGAGAGTTTCAGAAAAGCATTGTATGATGAATTAGGGGACCCAACAACGGAAGACTCAGTCAGACTTTATGAGATATCTCCACTATTCCATACACAGAATGTTACTAAGCCCTTGATGGTGCTGCAAGGCGCAAATGATGTGCGAGTGCTGCAGGTAGAATCAGATGAAATTGTGGAAGGCGTACGAGCCAATGGCGTGCCGGTCGAGTATGTGGTCTTTGAAGATGAAGGCCATGGGTTCCGCAAAAATGAAAATGCCATAGAGGGATATGGTCAGATTAAAGTATTTCTGGACAAGTACCTGAAAGGTGAAGGTGAAATGGAAACCACTGCATCCGGAGGAATGTAGAATAAAAAGATAGTAGAGAGGCAGCCATTGGCTGCCTTTTTTATGCAAAAAAATGAAAGACACGCTCAAGCTGGCACGCATTCAGATTCTGGTTGCCATTTTATTTGTTATTGGAAAAGCCTGGTTCAGGCCCTTCGTATTAAATGGAGACTTTCACATTGTTTTTGACATCATTGTCTTATCACTACCCAACTTCTTTGAAGGGATCGTTGGGGTGTTATCATTGACCTACATCGGTTTATACCTCAATCACCGTTTGGTCGCTCCTAAACAAAAGATTCAGCCAAAGCGTATCTATGTAATCGCTACGGTCCTGGCAACCATTTTCGTACTAACGCAGGAATTCAAAATTCACAATCTGGGTGGCAATAACGTTTACGACCCCTATGATGTCCTCTTTTCCATCATCGGCCTGACTTTTGGTTTATCCATCGTCTGGAAAATTCAACCCATTGTTGATTAATTCGCTGTTCTGGCTGCACGATATCCATAAGCCGCATTTCTCGGTCCCCCACTCCAGGCACCATAGGTGCGAAATCCAATTGGACTGTATGGGTTAAAATCAGTGATCTCCCCTCGTACGCCGTAATAGCCACCACCCCGGTAGCCATATCCTTTGACCTCTCTAAAACCTTCCGGCCAATCTTCGACATCTGCATATCCATAGTAACTGATGCTGCCATCGCCGTGTACTCCGGTAAAGGAGCGTCCGACCTCATCACCTACCGTGATTACTTTCTCCCACATGCTGCCTGCCAGATTCATCACCCAATAATAGGAAGCCCCAAATTGTGCCCTATTGCTTTCCGCAAGATCAGCTTCCGTCAACCCATTAAGCATCGCCTGCTCCTGAGTAGCCGGGTTTATTCGCAGCGCCATTTCATCAATGGTTGTTGTGTTCCATGGGTATTCGTTTGGCTTAGGTTTTAGCGGCCCACGGGATGCTTTGGTAAATTCAAACTCTGTGTACGGCCTCAGGGCAGCCCAATCCGTAAATGCCATCATATCGTCCCAATGGAAGTAAACGTTTCGTCTATTGGGGGCGTCAGCTACATATTTCCCATTTTCGAGCTTAATGGTGCCTCCATGCTCCCGATAGTTTGGTGAGCCAAAGTTGACACGAACCGTGGCTGCAGTACTGCCAATTAGGTTGAGAAATTTGGTATATAGCCCCTGGGTAACCTCGTATTTCATGATGTAAAAAGCCCCATACCCATTCGGAAACGTGGCAGGAATAGGGCCTTGCTGGTCTCCCTGGTAAATTTTATCCTCACTTCGGTAGTAAAGTGCACCGTCATTTGGGCCTACAGCAATCTCCTGATTCACGGAGGTGATCTTAAACAATCCGTCAAACGCTCCGTTGGCATCCGATTGATAAAATGCACCATAATCCAGCGCGGGAGTGTAAGGATCTCCCAGGGTAAAACCACCTTCAGGGATGTAAACCATTTCTATAGCCACACCTTCTACCCGTTCAAAACGCGTACTCAATTTGGTTTTTGCCGTGTCTCTTTCAACAGTAATGTGATAGGTAAGATCCCCTCTGTATGTTGATCCGGCTCGCACAAAAAGCCCGGTACCATCCTCAGCAATTTCTATTGCAGCATCCGGCATTGAAGGTGATCCTTTCCACAACATGCGTCCGGTTCCCTTCTTCAAATATTGATGTGCAGACCTGGTATTTTGATCCAGCTTGAAAAAGACCCAGGAAGCATCGTGATTCCGATCATTGTTCCAGCTATTTTTCCAGGAAATGGTAAAATTGATAGCGTTTGGCTGGTCATCAATTCCGCGAACGGTCTCTGCATAGGTGATCTTCACATCAGTGGCAAAGCAAGTCGAAATACCAATTACAAAAATGAAAAATGAAGCAGTCCTTTTAAAATTCATAACATGGAGGTTTTTAACAAAATCAATTTAACGTTGATTTCCGAAAGAAGATAACCATCCATGTAATCCTTTTTTACATCGCCTTCTGCATTTGTTACCTTTAAACTTCCAAAATTCAACCCCCTCATGAGATACTTAATTATTCTGATCACCCTCACATTTTCCATTGGTGCAATTGCACAAGATGTTCCCGGGTATTCCGGTAAATTCAATGCGATTGACCGACTACTTGAACCGCCCAGCCCCTACCGTACCGCCTCAGGTGCACCGGGAGAGGATTACTGGCAGCAGCGCGCAGACTATAAAATCAAAGCTTCCATTGATGAAAATACCAATGAGTTGGTGGGTGAGGAAACCATCACTTACTTCAATAACTCACCTCACGACCTAAAATTCCTTTGGCTAAACATTGAACAAAATGTAAACAGAAAAGGCAATGAAGACTTTGGTGACGTGATGGGAGGAGTAAAAGACTCCATTTCGTCTCTTCAGATGCAATACCTCGTCCGCCCAATTGATTTTCCTGCCGGAACAGACATCCAATGGATCAGAGATGCCAATGGCAATGACCTGGATTACATCGTTAATAATACGCTACTGAGAATCAACCTGCCTCAACCACTTATGTCTGGTCTGAACATCACTTTCTCCATCAAGTGGAAAAACTACATCACCGATCGGGCCAAATTCCTGCTATCCAGAGAAGGCTATGAATACTTTCCGGAAGATGATAATAAGGTATTTCTCCTGGGTCATTGGTTTCCACGCATGGCTGTCTACAACGACACGGAAGGGTGGCAAAACAAACAATTTAGAAGACTGGGTGAGTTTGCATTGGAGTTCGGTGATTATGAAGTAGAGCTGACCGTTCCGGAAGATCACATTGTGGCCGGTACAGGCGTACTTACCAATGAATCCGAAGTACTTTCAAAGGTGCAGCGGGAACGAATGGAGAAAGCACGCCAATCATTTGAGGGACAGCTTTTTATCGTTACGCCTGATGAAGCCCGTTCGAATGAAGCGTCTAAATCCACCGGCACCAAAACCTGGAAATTCAGCGCAAAAAATGTACGTGATGTAGCTTTTGCAAGCTCCCGAAAGTTCATCTGGGATGCGATGGCGGTCAAACTGCCAACTAATACGGTGATGGCCATGTCATTTTACCCGAAAGAGGGACTGCCGGTTTGGACAGAAGAGTCTACCAATGGTGTAAAGCAGGCACTTGAAGTCTATTCTGAGGCTACTTTCGATTATCCGTATCCGGTTGCCATCTCTGTCAACACCTCCAACATCGGAATGGAATTCCCGATGATCTCTTTCAATGGAGGACGACCGGTGAATGGCCAAATCAGCGAGCAAGCCCGCAGAGGTATGACCAGTACCATCATCCATGAGGTGGGTCACAACTGGTTCCCGATGATCGTTAGTTCCGATGAACGAAAGTGGATGTGGATGGATGAAGGATTGAATACGTTCCTGCACCAGCGCACCTTGGCCGAGCGTTATCCACAGTGGTCCAGCACCCAACCCAAGGACATCATTCCTTTCATGATGGGCGATCAAAAAACCTTACGCCCGGTAATGACCAATTCAGACAATGACCTCCTCTTCCAAATGGGAGCGAACTTTTATCAAAAGCCAACCGTCGGTCTTCAAATGCTGCGTCAGACGATTGTCGGAAAAGAGCTGTTTGACATAGCCTTTAAAGAGTATGCGAACCGCTGGAAATACAAACATCCAAACCCTTCAGACTTTTTTCGAACGCTGGAAGACGGTACTGCGACCGATCTTGATTGGTTTTTTAAAGGTTGGTTTTTTACCACAGAGACTGTGGATATTGACCTAGCCGAGGTAAAATGGTTTCAGCTGAAAGAAGAACAAGCCACCATTGAGAATAAACAACAGAAAGGAAACACCAAACGCATATCTGGTTCAGCAAAAAGTGCGAATGCAAACGATTTCTCAGATGGCCCTCAGTCCTTCACATTGACACCTACCCGTGATGGTAATTATGGCCAATTTTTAAGTCGACTAGATGAATCCAAAATGCGGGATCAGCTTTCCGGTAAACACATCTATGAGCTGACATTCGAAAATAAGGGTGGCTTAGTTATGCCGGTTATCATTGAGTGGACCTACGCAGATGGCACCAAAGAGATGCAGCAGCTACCGGCGGAAATCTGGCGATTAAATGAAGCAAAAGTGACCAAAACCTTCCTGAAAGAGAAAGAAGTCGTGAGTATTGCAGTTGATCCAAATCAGCAATTACCGGATGTTAATGTGACAAATAATGTCTTTCCAAGAAAAGAACAAACGGATAAATTTGAGGAAATGAAAGATGAGTAACTTTGTATTTCAAACCACCGACATATATGTCAGAAAACGAAGACGTAATACCAAACATAAGATTTAATCCGAATACCGGATTGATAAGAATTGAAGGACGCTCAGCGATGCGTGACGTTCAGGATTTTTATTTACCGTTCATTGAGCAAATCAAAAACACGACCGTCCCGACATTCATTGTAGAAATAAAGCTGGAGCATTTTGATACCGGTACCATGAAGTGCCTCTACCAGATGATGCTGGAGCTAAAAGAGAAGCAAGCGATGGGTGCCCTGTTGATGGTACGCTGGTTTAGCGAAGAGGGGGATGACGATCACAAAGAACAAGGTGAAGACCTGGAATCCAAATCCGGTATTCCCTTTCAATACAAAACCTACTAAACAAAAAAAGGTGGCCCGAAAGCCACCTTTTTTCTTTGCTATAGCGCAATTAATCCTTCGTTCCCTGAACGGTCACTCCGAATTGCTTCAATTCCATTGTCATGGCGGTCTTTTCTCCGCTATCGTCAAACTGAATGACGATCATGCCGTCCAACGACTCCCACTTATCTCCTTTTGGCAATACCACCGAATTCATTCCAGCTGCCGGCACTTTTACTTTGATCAACCCATCCTCATTGGCCATCATGGCCTGGATGTTGAAGTTAGCAATGGTGTAGGTACCTACAACATAATCAGGTACTTCCACGCCAGCCATTCGATCCTTTAATGATGGGAAGAAGTTATCCGAATCATCCAGGTCAGGTACACTCGCATTTACCGAGATGGTCTTGACTTCCTTGTAATTTGGAATCTCAATTTCAACCTGAGAGCCGTCTTTCCAAACGCTTGCAGAATTGGATAGTTCAAAGTCGGTTTCATCATTGTAGGTCACCTCTACTTTTACAGGAACTGGTCGCTTGCCATTGTTCATGACCTGCAGTTTTCCTTTTTTAAACTCTCCGATCTGCACATCCGGGTAGCCGTAATCGAAGAACCAGGGCTTCCACAACCAGCTCAGATCCTGACCACTAACGTCTTCAAACGTGTAGAAGAAATCGTAAGGGATCGGAGACTTTTTCGCCCAGCGGTTGATGTACTCCTTGTAAGCTTTCAGGAAAAGCTCGTCACCCAGGTGATGATGCAACATGGAGTAAATGAATGCCGGCAATGGATATGCAGAATACCCATAGTTCGTGCCATCCATAAACTGTGAAGAGGTGAAAAGCGGCAGATCTTCGTACTGTCCCTGCATCCCTCCTACACTTCCTTTGTAATTGGTAAATAATGGATCCTGATCATCCTGAAAAAAGCGATTGGTCACCAAAGAAGTGATGTAATCTGCCCATCCTTCATCCATCCATGCAAATCTTCGCTCATTGACACGCACATACATCGGAAAGTACATGTGGTACATTTCGTGCACTGTCACACCAAGTCCCGGACCTCCATTGTAGGCCATCATTGGGAACTCCATGCCACCACCACCCAAGCCGATGAACGTGGTAAATCGAGGATATGGATACGCCACTCCCGGGATATCTTCCGAGAAGTGTTTCATGGTCTTTTGCTGATTAGGTGTCATGGCAGCAAACCCTTGCGGGTTCCCACTCGGGTATACTGAGCTGATCAACACATCTTTTCCATCCACTTTTTGGGATGCTGCATTCCAGTCGTAGTGATCACTCATGGCAAATGCAAAATCGGGCACCTCATCCGCCTTGAACTTCCACGTGCCCGACTTGTGAGAAAATCCACCTTGCAGGTCGTCACCGTTGATGATGTCCATCGGTTCGGTAGCCGTCATTGCCGTGTTGTATCGCTCCAGAATATCCGCATTGAATACCTCCTCTGGATTTTGCAATACGCCTGTTGCCCAAACGGTAAACGATTCAGGCACATTAAACTCCACATCGAAGTTTGCCAGGTTGTTATAAAATTCGGTACGGAACGAATAGTTCTGTGTGTCCCAACCGAACACATCGTCGTATACCGCCACTTGCGGATACCAGTAAGCCACGAAGAAAGACGTGCTGTCTGCCACACCTGTTCTTCTGTTGGTGTAAGGCACAAACTGCTCCCAGTTAATGGCCAGATCGATACTCTCTCCACTTTTAAGTGCCTCTTCCAGTCGAATGAAAAGATTGGTGCCGTTTCTGGTTACTGAGCGGCTCTCCATATCCAGGGAATCTCCACGGACCTGAACCATGTTTAGCGTAACTCCATCATCCACATCTCGCTCATCTACCCGTGAGGCGCGCGGGTTTCCTTTCCGGTACACATCGTTATACAATCGAACAACGAGGGTACTAAGATCATCCGGGCTGTTGTTGGTATAGGTGATCGTAGACTCACCCGAGATTCCACGTGTTTCCGGATCGATGGTCGCCTTGATGGTATAATCTACGGTGTTGTGCCAGTAGTTTGCGCCTGGCTTACCGTCATACGACCGGGTGCCGTTTTTGTATGCTTGCTGCATCTCCTTAGGCATGAAGAACCGCTTCTCCTGCGCCACCAGCGATACACAAAGCATCAGTGTGATTAATGTTACTATTTGTCTCATAGGGTTTTTAATTATTTGAAATTAGTGATGCACAAAGAAAACGAATTGTTGCAGGAAGCACACAACCGCTGATGGAATTTGACGGATAAGATCACGATGCTAACCAGTTACTATCCAAATTCTTCACTTTTTAATACAATACCAGTAAGAGGGATAATTCTTATATTTGATAGGTGGGTAAATGGTAGGTGCTGTTTATCTGGATGTTAGAGCATTGAAATCTATTGATGGACGAAATCACAATAGTAGAGAATTTGAAGTTAGAGATTCAAAAAATTGTATCCAACCTCAAGAATGTTGAGTATGCCTCATTTGTAGGAAGGTTTGGCTATAAAGAAGTTCCAAAACTATTGGAAGTAAATGATCTTGATTTATATCTAATAGTCACTCACTTCCAACGTTTCAAATTAAAACAGTTCGTTGAAAACCTAGAACTATTATGCAATAAAGCATCTCGAGAAGGACTGATCATCTTTCCCCTTTTGATAGATGGTCCATTTAAACCTCAACCGAAGGTTGGATCAAAAATCCTTTTGGTCCACATAATAATGGATGATTTAACTTCCCTAAAATCTCGTTATAAAAATTCGTTACCTACACTAATATCCTTTAGCAAATATGAAAGTTTTAATGGATCATTTAACTTCAAAATAACACATAGTGTTGACGCTCACCACTTATTAAATTCGAAGTTTGGGCTCACTAACTGCATTAAATACATAAGGTCAGGTTATGTTCCAATGAGCTATTATAATCACTCAAAAGAAAGGTTTGATACTTTGAAGGTTGACTTGGTCGGTTATTACTTTCTATATTTTTTAGCGTATTCCGTTTTTCACAATTGTAGAAACTTTATTAGATATAGATATTCTAATTATGAAGCCAGGTATACTGAAGAAGTACTTGAGTTCATTAATTATTCTACCGGTTTAAATGATTTATTCTGTGATGCCAGCAGTATTTTGAGTCTTATGGATAAAATACGCTATTCAGGATTCTATGAATTAAAAGACATGGATAGTATTTCCAAAACTGCTATTAGAGCACTAATGACAATAGAAAGGAGTTCCGAATGAAGAGACTATTTGTATGTTTAGGCTACCCATGTGCTGGCAAATCAACTATGGCGGATTTTCTATTTAAAAGTGTAGGAAATTGTTCTATTATTCAGGTCGATGATTTCTTGACCCGAGAGTATTCAACTGAACTGAAAATAAAAAGTAAGTTTTCAAAAAAAATACTAAAAGATCAATATGGTCAAGTACTAATCAAATCACTCAACTTTCTTTCGGATCAAATTGATGAGGGAGCTGCCGATAATATAATCATTGACGGCCCATTTTCTGAACCGAAACGAAGGCGACTCCTACTTCATATAGTTAAAAATAAGGTAGACTCCATATACTTCATCTCAATTGAATGTAGAGATAAATTAGTATGGATGAATCGGCTCTCAGACAAGAATAAGTTTAACGAATATATTGAAGTAGCCATTTCATACCGCAACAATTTTATCCGCCCAAATTTGTATGAATTACTGCAAGTAAAAAATGGATTCAACCTTTATATAATTAGCTTAGATACTTCAAGGAATGACTGGGAACTGATTGAAGCCACTCAAAATTCCAATGGTAAAAACTTTCTTCTCAACAAGTTTAAAAATGGGACAGCAGACGATGTTTCAACATTGGACTTAGAAGACTATAAATCTGTTACCAATAACATTACTCATCTTGAAAAAAGAAATGACATTTTCTTAAATATAAACCTGACTCTTTTTATTGCAGTACTTTCTGTATTTATAAGATTCTTAGGTGAGCCTAAGATTCATGTTCTTCTAATTCCTATTATTTATGTTCATTGGATTTCATTTCGATATTATACAGCTAACAGGAAACTAATCGTGGCTTATCAAGCTTATTTAAAAAATTTTTATGAAAGAAAAATGGCATTTGGTTGGTTCTCTTATAGTCAAAAATTCAGAGAGCTATCTTATAAAAAGAAAATAGCGAACCTCAGATTACGAAAACATTTTAGCCCAGATTCCTATTACTCAATTTTGTTAATACTGAATACTCTATTTCTTTGGGGATCTATTATAACTAAAAACCCATTTAATAACCTGTCAGTTTTGGATTCATTTAGGTTTCTTTTTTCAGGTGATTTAGAATCTATTAGTTATATAGTACATAGCGCGATAACTATCTATTTTATAATTAGCATTGCAAAGAGCCTTGGATGGCATGAATTATTTGAAAAATCATCCAAGAAGTGGGAAAGAATGTAATTAATTGACTACCTAATATGAATAAGCTGCCTGAGCCTAGGCACCCCCAACCCTGACAAAATCCCCTCTCCGATTCCTCATCCAACTCATCTCCATAATCCTCCTTATTGAATGGGTTTATAGGTCATATCCCCTTCCATGATTTCCTGTTTTCCCTGATCGGCTTCAGCTTGTTCTATCCGGGTAATGGGTAGTATTTGAATAAGCTAAAGCACATTTGAGATCCCTATCTTTTAAGTAGTGTGCAATCCGCTAACTGTATAACTATCTGTCAGTTTCATTATCTTTAATATCATTTTATTTGTTGTAAAAGCACAAAACCAGTCACCAAATCACACCACTGATTATGAAACCTGACTACTCATTCACTTCAAGAATAATCTCATCTCTTGTCCTGTCAGCAATCCTTATGTTCTTCATAGGCTGTTCAGGTGATGGCCCTTCCCCCGTTGAATTAAGTGCGGCTTTTACGGCCAGTATTACTTCATCGGAGATTGGCCAATCCATAACCTACACGGATCAGTCCACCGGAAACCCGGTATCCTGGAATTGGACGTTTGAGGGAGGTGATCCAGCAACCTCCACCGAACAAAATCCCACAGTTACTTATCCGAGCGTAGGCACATTCGATGTTTCACTTACGGTATCCAATCAAACTACCGAGGATGATTTAACCAAAGCGGATTATGTAAGCATCATCCAAACGATAACGGCAGATTTTAGCTTTAGTGCTACTACCGTTTTGGAAGGTGAAAGCATCCAGTACAACGATGAGTCAACAGGTGATCCTACCGAATGGAATTGGACCTTTGAAGGAGGTGATCCAGAAACCTCTACTGAGCAAAATCCGGAAGTGACATACAACAAGGCGGGAGTGTATTCAGTGACCCTTACTTCATACAATAGTTCAGACGATCAGACAATCGTTGAGGAACGGCTGATCAGCGTAACCTGTACCGGAATCTACTGTGAGCCTACCTTTTCCACTTACAAGAAAACCAACGTGGTTTATGGAGTTGACCCGGAGGGACATCAGATGATTGTTTATGAGCCCAGTGATGACACAAGAACTGACCGACCTGTAGTTGCCATCATGGGCGGAGGGGCCTTTGAAGGAACAAACCTGGACTTACTGGAACCTCTTGCCATTAATTTAGTGAACCATGGAGCCATTGTCGCACTATTAGCTTATCGGGTCATAGATACAGAAGATGGCACCACAGAATTGGTCAATGCCCAGCAAGACTGCCGCACGGCAGTAAGATATTTAAGAAAGGAGGCCATAAATCTGGGAATAAACCCTGAACATATTTTCATTGGAGGAAATGGTTCCGGGGCATTTGCCGCGTTGTTTCATGCTTACGTAGATGAAAGTGATCTTTCATCCGCTGAATTGGATATTATTAACGGGCTTGGAGGCCTGGAAGGTGAAAATCAGGGAAACACCGGGTTTAACAGTGAGGTTTCAGGAATAGTCTCGCTGGCTGGAGGCATGTACAACACCTTAGATCCTGTTACCAATCAAGACGTTCCCATCTACGCCATACATGGTACATCTGATACGGAAGTCCCGTATGATAGTAAAGCGACCACTCCTATTACCTATGGGTCAAAATCAATTATAGATAAAGTAAATTCGGTCGGATTAAAAGGCCAACTTTATACCATTGAAGGGGGCAGTCATTCAGCGCCCAGAGAACGTTCAGATGACTACATCCTGGAGCTGATGTATTTCATCCGTGATATCGTCCAGTAAGGACTATTTGGTAAGAGGTGGTTTTTGAATACCTAAAGCACATTTGAGATACCCTGCTTTTTGTCGTACACACATCAGTAACTACATAATTATCAGCCAGTTTCATTATCTTTCATATTGATAGTTAATCGCTGAGGCTGTAATGCTAATCAGCTTATATACAAAAGATGAGATTAGCAATAATTCTACTATTCCTTCTAATTAGCAATTTAAGTTGTAAGACAAATAGCCAAATGACTTCTCCTAAAATTGATTCCGAACATGATGATATGTCGGGTATCCTTTTTATCAATTTTGAAATTAAACAAGACAGTTTAGAAAATTTCAGTATTGATTTGATCAAACATTATTGGGTGTCGGGTTCATTCAAAGCATCAGTACTTCCCTCTGAAGCAGGCGATAAAGAATTGGAATTTCAGCTACTCAATGAGAATAAACAGCTTTTGGGACGTGTTTTTATGAAAAATCCCCTTAAAACCTCTCAAGAAATATTTTCACCAGATGGAACAATTGAACGCAAACAAATTAGCTTGAAACGGGCCGCACTCACCTTAAGAGCAAATGTTTCTCAGAAAGTTACTTTTGTGGCTGTGAATGACGCTAAAAAGAGGTTAAGCTTAATTGAATTAAAATGAAATATTTATTGCTTCTGACATTAGTCTTACTTGCATCCAACATTTCTCCTGCTCAAGAATATAAATTAGATACACTACTATTCAATGGACCTTCAGTGGATAGGATAAACTATGTCATTCTGGGCGATGGCTATTTAGTATCTCAAATGAGCTTGTTTCTAGATGACGCACAAACCCTTACTAACAAATTATTCAATGCAACTCCATATAAAGAATACATTGATTATTTCAACATATTTACTATCTCAGTACCGTCAAATGAGAGCGGCGCAGCAAATAACCCCAATAACTTAATAGATAATTATTTTGGTAGCACTTTCAATTATGCAGGAATAGAAAGGCTATTGGTCCCAACGAACCAAAGCCGAATAACTGAGGTACTAGCCAACCATTTTCCTTCTTATGATCAAGTGATTATGTTAGTTAACTCTTCTAAATATGGTGGTTCTGGTGGTTGGGTAGCAACTGCATCAACTCATGACCAATCAAACGAAATTGCTATTCACGAGTTAGGCCATTCTTTTGCAGGCTTAGCTGATGAATATTGGGCAGGAGCTCAATACGTAAGGGAAACATATAATATGACTCAACAATCATCACCAAACTTGATCAGGTGGAAAAACTGGTTAAATGATGAGAATATTGCTATTCTGCCACACTCTGGAAATTCCTCTTGGAAAAAGCCTCATAGCAATTGCAAAATGCAATTTTTAGGAAGTCCGTTTTGTGCGGTGTGTCGTGAACAGTTTATAAGAGTCTTTCATCAATCAATATCTTCCATTGATGACTATAATCCCAAATTCCTTAGTAGTGTTGACGACAAGATAGATTTTGAAATTAGCCTTGTCACTCCAAATCCAAATACAGTGCAAACCTCTTGGTTGCTAAATGGTCTCCAAATTGCCATGAACGTAGATTCTATTGAGGTTAATAAAACCGATTTAAATGATAAAAATAATGTGTTGACAGTCAAGGTTTATGATGAAACAACATATGACAGAAGGAACTCAATCTATATCAACTCAGTTACCTGGAATATTAGTAATGGAATTTCGTCATCAAAAAGTACCAAAGAAGAAGATAGAGGAAAATATATAATTACTTCAGTTGAATTGATCAATAAGGAAAACATCGTAATTAGTGTATTTCCCAATCCAACATCTGATCAATTGAAAATAGAATATGAACTGCAGCGCCCTTCTAACATCCAATTATCTTTAATTAACATGAACGGACAATTAATCAAAACAATATATTTGGAAAATAGACATTCTGGTAAACAGAAAGCTGAAATTGATTTATCGCAATACGATCAAGGTGTTTATTTTTTGAAATTCGAGTCAGCTTTTTTCGAACAAACTATCCCAATCATCAAGGGAATTTGACGCTCCTAATCGACTTCAGCTTATTCTATCCAGGTAATTGGTAGTGCATACATTTGCTAGGCCACTACATAGACTACATCAATATGGACATCTTCTTTTATGGCTTATTTATGGACACTTCCATTTTGGAAGCGAATGGATTGAACCCCTCCAACCCACGAAAAGGCTGTCTGCATGATTATGCGTTGAAAATTGGCAATCGGGCATCTTTGATTCCCTGTGCAGGTGAAAAGTCCTATGGCATGGTCATGACGGTGGACGATGAGGCAGCACAAAAGCTGTATCGTGCACCCAGTGTCGCGGACTATATTCCAGAGGAGGTCCAGGTCGTTACATATGCTGATGAAACAATTACTGCCATCTGCTACAACCTACATGCAGCATCACTGACCGGCACCAATACAGCCTATGCCCAATCACTCCTTCAGCTTGCCGAAAAGCTTGACTTCCCTCATCATTATTTAGCGCATATCAAGCAGATGACCTAAACGTCTGAACCTGGGAAACTTAAATTTATTAGCTTAGTAAGGTCTTCAGGACAATAGACCAACCAACTTCTGACATGAAGCATTACTCACTCCTCCTCACGACGCTACTGCTTGCTTTTGCCAGCTGTCAGCCAACAACCACTGCCAAGGATACCGAAAAATGGAAAGCTGAAATCATGGCTGTGGAAAAAGCCTTCAATGACATGGCACAGGAAGAAGGGCTTGCAAAAGCCTTCGAATTTTATGCTGCTGAAAACGGGGCAATACGCAGAGGTAAAAAAGTAATCAAGGGGAAAAAAGAGATTGGCTCTTGGTACGAAAATGACAGCCAGCCGAACGAAACGCTCACCTGGGAACCTACTTTCGTGGATGTTAGCAGTTCAGGAGATATGGCGTATACGTACGGGGACTATGTCTTCACCTACTTTGATACGGAAGGCTTAAAAAAGGAGAACAAAGGTATTTTTCATACGGTCTGGAAAAGACAGGCAGACGGCTCCTGGAGATTTGTTTGGGATTAGGCCGCTCATCAGGTAGGTTTTCGCCATCAAATAACACTAACACACGATACGTTAAAGAATCTTAAATTTTGGTGGTTCTCATTGGGGCTCGCCATCTTTGGGTTGTGAGGGTATTTTTCTACATATGCTGCATTTCACTAATAGGTAGTTTATTCGCTCAAACAGCATCTACCGGTACGGTTACAGATTCAGTTTCCGGCGAAGCGCTGCATGGTGCTCACATCATCAATCTCTCCAGTAAAAAATTTGCGATCTCTGATCCTGATGGAAAATTCAGCATACCCACACAGCCGGGCGATACCCTTCGCATATCGTACATAGGTTATGAATCAGCTGAAATAATCATCACCGAAAAGACTCAATTAACCATTAAACTACCTCCAGCAGCGACCTTGCTGGACGAAGTACAGGTATCCATTTTTCCGGAATATCACCATTTCAAACAGCTGATCTTAGATACTGAACCTGTAGATTCAACCATGAGTTTTGGATTCTCAGGCATCCCCTTAGACGCCTATCCTGTTCCGGTCAATGAACAGAACGTGCGTCCCCCTGACTACCATGCGCCATCCGTTGGTGTGAGTTTTGATCTTGGAGGCTTTTCAAAAGCAGGCAAGGAAAAAAAGAAAATGGAGAAGATTCTCGCCCGAAGAGAATTGGAGCGAATCGGTTATCAGAAATTTAATCGGCAATGGGTTGCGGAACAGACCCAGCTGGAAGGTGATGAACTCACCGACTTTATTGCCTTTTGCAAGTTCACACCCAAATACCTGGCAAAAACTTCCCTCTTTGATATTAATGAGCGAATGATGGTGCTCTTGAAAGAATTTCAGTCCGAAAAAGATCAAGCAGACGATAATAGATATACACCGGGAGCCTAGCATTTACCACTCATCCGAATCCCATTAACCGATCCATCTTCCTGCATTATTTTTGATCACTATGATCGACAAAATTGCTGCCTTAGAAAAAATCGCTCGCCAGCTGGAACCAGACGATACGACTCGTCAAGAGCTGACTAAGCAGGTGATTGATCACACCTCAGATTTTCTCTCCGTCCTGGATCATGAACAGGCCTTTTTCCAAAACACTGAACCAGAAAATCGCGATACCCTCTCGGAAGAACCTGAGTCCATGGATCAGTTACTTCAATTTCTTCGAAATCAGGTAGAAAAAGACGGCATCAATGCGGCTTCAGGAGGCCATATGGGATATGTTCCGGGCGGTGGTTTATATCCTTCCGCATTGGGTGATTACCTAGCCGCAGTAAGTAATAAATATGCAGGTATCTATTTCCCTGCACCGGGTGCAGCACGCATGGAAAACATGCTCATCAGCTGGATGAATGAACTGATGGGCTTCCCTCCCACCGCCACAGGTAATTTGACATCAGGTGGATCTATCTCCAACCTGATTGCGGTGGTGACCGCTCGTGAAGCCAAAGAAGTAAAAGCCAAAGATTTTGATAAGCTGGTGGTCTACCTCTCCGATCAGGCACATCATTCCCTGCAAAAGGCCTTACGAATTGCAGGACTGGGTGAGGCACAGCTTCGCTATTTACCTATTGATGATGAATTAAGAGTAGATATTTCATCACTAGCCCAGACCATTAAGGCTGATAAATCAAAGGGACTTATTCCTTTCTTTATCAATGCATCATTAGGAACCACTAATACAGGCACCATCGACCCCATTGGGGAAATGAGTGAGATTGCCAGAAAGTATCAGATTTGGTTTCATGTAGATGCTGCCTATGGCGGGTTCTTTCAAATGCTTCCTGAGATACGAAAGCGAACCACTGGTATTGAGCACGCGGATTCGGTCACGCTGGATCCACATAAGAGTCTATTTCTGCCTTTCGGTACGGGGGCGGTGCTAATCAAGGACTTGACTTCTCTATACAAAGCACATCGGTATACAGCAGATTATTTGCAGGATCTGGTAGACTCTGATAGTGAAGTAAATGCCGCAGACGTTTCTCCTGAACTGACCAAGCATTTTAGAGGATTGAGGATGTGGCTACCGCTTAAGCTCTTTGGACTGAAGCCTTTTCGTGCAGCCTTGGAGGAGAAACTCTTACTGGCACAGTATTTCAGAAATCAACTCCAGCAAATCGAGGGTTTTGAGGTTGGACCTCCGCCAGATCTATCGATCACCATGTTCAGATATGTTCCCACTGATGGAGACGCCAATGCATTCAATGAAAAATTAATCAAGTCCATTCAGGATGATGGACGCATTTTTCTCTCCTCTACCTCCATTCATGGTAAATTCTGGATTCGGGTGGCCATCGTGGTTTTTCGTACACACAAGTCTAAAATCGACCTGCTGCTGGACATTATTCAGGAGAAAGTTCAGGAGTTATCCAGCTAACATTTTGAACACAATCCGACATTGATTGGTTGATAAAGGCAACAACTAATCTAAAAATTCAATGAACGTTTCAGAGCAGCTCTTAGCGATTTTAAAAACAGAAGGCGTAAAACACATTTTCGGAGTGGCGGGTGATGCACTCAATCCACTGGTCACTGCGCTGGATGATCAGGACGATGTAAAGTGGATCAAAGTAAAACATGAAGGAAATGCCTCCTATGCTGCTTTTGCCCAGGGTGAATTAGGAACGCTCGGCGTTTGTGCCAGCACGGTAGGTCCTGGCGCTCTCCACCTCATCAACGGTCTCTACAATGCAAAGAAAGAACGTTCGCCAGTCTTGGCGATCACCGGACAGGTACCGGTAGAACATTTAGGCACCAACTACCACCAGGAGGCAGATCTGACTAAAATATTTGAAGACGTCTGTGACCATCAGGCGGTGATTCGTTCACCGGAAGAAGCACCCAGAGTTATTCTCCGTGCCATACGTATTGCATTGAACAACAACAGTGTGTGCAGAATAGAACTACCTGCAGATATCGCCTTGATGCCTGCTAAGAATAAAGATTTTGTACACAAAGTATTCCGGTCAGACTCCTTAGTTGTACCCTCTAATGAATCGATAGCGAAAGCAGCTGAACTAATCAATGAGGGTAAAACGATCGGAATATTAGCCGGAGCTGGATGTAGGGAAGCCCGCGAGGAAGTGCTCCAATTTGCTAAAAAATTAAAAGCACCCATAACCCATACCGTGAGAGCATCCGATGTTTTTGATCACTCGACTGAAAACGTGGTGGGCCTTACGGGGTTGATTGGAAACCCTTCAGGATATAAAGCGGTAATGGATTGTGATGTATTGGTGATGCTGGGAACAGACTTCCCGTACACCAATTTCTTACCGGAAAACACTAAAACCATCCAAATAGATATCCGTCCGGAGAATATTGGCAATCGTGTTTCAGTAACTACCGGAATTCACGGCGACATTAAAAGTGTGATCCCCGCGCTGACCGAAAAATGTGACCCAAAAGAAGATGGTGATTTCCTAAACAAGCTGACCAAGAGTTTTAAGGAATGGAAAGAATCAAATGCGAAAGAAGCAGACCCTTCACATGACATGGAGCCGCTACATCCACAGATGTTTGCAAAAGCCATCAGTGATATCGCTTCAGATGATGCCATATTCGTTATCGATACGGGTACTTCTGCCATTTGGTCAACCAACTTTATGGACTTCCATTCCGATAGAAGAATCATTGGATCTTTCAATCACGGTTCTATGGCGGTAGGATTACCTGCAGCTATCGGAGCACAACTTCAGTATCCGGACAGAGAAGTATGGGCGCTTGTAGGAGACGGAGCTTTTAATATGTCGCTTCAGGATTTATCCACTGCAGCAGAATACGAATTACCGATTAAGATTCTGGTATTTAACAACTCAGAGTTAGGCTTTGTGAAAATAGAAATGGAAGAAGCCGGTCTGGCTCCTAACTTCAACGCATTGGATGTTAAGAACTTTGACTTTGCGGAATTCGCCAAACTGGTTGGCGGAGACGGTATGAAAGTAACGAAAGCCGGAGATGCAATTTCAACCATTGAAAAAGCAAAGAAATCAAAGAAACCATTCATTATTGACGCCATTGTCAATAGCGGTGAGCTGGCATTGCCTCCAAAAATTGGTTTCCATGAAGCCAAAAACTTTGGTATATCCAAAGTAAAAGAAATGGTGAAAGCGTTTAATGGAGATGAAAAACAGTGGGAGAATATCAAGAAAGAGGTAACCGGCTATTTTGATAAGAAAATATAATCTCTAGCCCTCTATCTTTGCAAAAAAAGTATTGGCAGAGTTACTTCTTATCACGCCCCCATTTACCCAGCTGAACACACCCTACCCTGCCACTGCGTACCTGAAAGGTTTTTTCAATACTCAGGAAATAAGCGTAGCACAGCAAGATCTGGGCATAGAAGTGATATTGGACCTCTTTTCAAAGCATGGACTGACCAACCTTTTCAAAGAAGCTGAAGTCTACGAGTCCCCCTCTGAGAATGTATCCAGAATCCTCGCACTTAAAGAAAATTACCTAACTACCATTGAGCCTGTCATCGCTTTTTTGCAAGGCAAAAACCCAGCGCTTGCCCGACAGATTTGCGCAGATCCATATTTGCCTCAGGCCTCTCGCTTTGGTCAACTGGAAGAAATGGATTGGGCTTTTGGGAACATGGGCATGCAGGATAAGGCGAAGCACCTGGCTACCCTTTACCTGGAAGACCTTTCTGATCTTATCGTGGAATGTGTAGACCCTCATTTTGGCTTTAGTCGATATGCGGAGCGATTAGGAAGAAGTGCCAACTCCTTTGATGAGTTAAATGAAGAACTGAATGCTGAGCCAACTTTCATCGTTGCAATCACACTCAAGCTACTGGATAGCAAAATCCAATCCACCAAACCAAAAGTTGTCGGCTTCTCAGTTCCATTCCCCGGCAACCTGTACAGTGCCTTTCGATGTGCCCAATACCTGAAAGCAAACCATCCGCGCATTAAAATCACGATGGGTGGTGGCTTCCCAAATACAGAGCTTCGTGACCTGAAAGACCCACGGGTCTTTGACTACATCGATTTCATCACGCTGGATGATGGAGAGCGGCCCATGCAACTCCTCCTCGAGCATATAAGAGAACCTAAAGAAGATCCATATCTGAAGCGTACCTTTTGCAGAATAGGTGGACAAGTGTCCTACATAAACAATGCAAAAGAGCCGGACATCAAGCAAAGTGAGGCAGGTACCCCTGATTATACCGGACTGCTACTGGATGATTACATTTCAGTGATTGAGGTGGCCAATCCCATGCATAGCCTTTGGAGTGATGGCCGGTGGAACAAGCTCACCATGGCACATGGCTGTTATTGGGGCAAATGCACCTTTTGCGATATCTCACTTGATTACATAAAGGTTTACGAACCGATTGCCGCCAGGACATTGGTTGATCGGATGGAACAAATGATTGATCAGACCGGGTTCTCCGGATTTCACTTCGTAGATGAAGCTGCCCCGCCTGCGCTGATGAAGGAACTAGCCCTGGAAATCTTGAAAAGGAAATTGTCGGTGACCTGGTGGACCAACATTCGATTTGAGAAGAGCTTTACTCAAGACCTCTGTATGCTACTCAAAGCCAGTGGTTGTATTGCCGTTTCCGGCGGATTAGAAGTAGCCTCTGATCGTCTTTTGAAGCTTATCGACAAGGGTGTTACCGTTGATCAGGTTGCCAGAGTAACTAATTACTTCACCGAGGCAGGAATCATGGTCCATGCCTATCTCATGTATGGCTACCCTACACAGACTGTACAGGAGACCATCGATAGCCTGGAGATGGTAAAGCAACTTTTTGCGTTGGGGATTATCCAGTCCGGTTTCTGGCATCAATTTGCGATGACTGCCCACAGTCCGGTAGGATTAAATCCGGAAGCCTTTGGAGTTATTCCTCATCACAGTGATATTGGGTTTGCCAATAATGATGTGGACTTCACAGATAAGACCGGGATCGATCACCGTATATTCAGCTTTGGATTAAAAAAATCACTTTACAACTACATGCATGGAGTAGGATTTGATTGGCCGGTTCAGGAATGGTTCGAGGAACTAATGCCTGCTACGACCATTGCCCCCACGTATATTGAGGATGCACTAGATCAGCAGGAAAGATTTACACTTAAATCTAGCGCCAGAGTTGTTTGGCTTGGAGGGTACCCGGAGATGGTGTCTTCGAAGAAAGGAAAGATCAAAGTTTTGATCCATGGCAACAGCGACACAGTCAACATCACCTTACCACAAGTAGAAGGTGCATGGCTATTGGAGCAGCTTGAAAAATTGAAAGTAGATCAGCCAGCAAAGTCCATCAAAGAGTTGAAGGAATCATTCGAAAAACAGCATGAAAATTTCGAATTATTTTGGTTTAGCAAGCCGGTAAATACCTTAAGAAAATATGGGCTTTTTACGATCTAAAACGCCTCGCTAATTCCCACATAGATACCATTCTGACCCCCTCTTCCAAAACCTAAATCCAGGCGGATGTTCAATTTCCGCTCCGGAATGACCGCCAGACGTCCTCCAATTCCCGCTATGTATTTTAGCTCAGAGAAAGTAAAGTCATTCAGCTCATGCGCCACATCGCCAAGACCTGCGAACAACGTCATCCCAAAGCGCCAAAACAACGGCCTTCGATACTCCACTTGGGTATACATCATTTGCCTGTCTCGATACAAACTCGCATTTGCGATCCCTCGTAATCGCTCGTCACCAGCCAAAACCGGCAGTTTATAAAAAGGCACTTCATCTCCAAAAGTTAGCTGAGACCTGAACTGAAAGGCTAAAATATTCTCTTCATTGACGATAGGGACATATTTGCGTACATCAAGCAAATAGCTGAAATAATCAAAATCAGCTACCCCATTGTACATCAAGCGACTGCTGATGAAGTATCCTTTGGTTGGGTAGATCGTGTAGTCACGTGTATCAAACCGGAAAGATGGACCTAAACCCAAAAGATTCCCACCATCTACACCAATTGGATCATCTGTTTCAAGGAGACCTTCAGGGACCTTAGACTCAATGGAGGTAAAATGCGCATCAAACGCACCTCCAACAAAAAGCTTCTCACTGATTGGGTGTAAAAACTGTCCTTCAACCTGAAAGAAACGATTGGTATATTTCTCAGAAATATCCGGGTCGGTATCATTACCTATTCCAAAGTAGGAATCTGGAAAATTGTAATACCGAATGGAGGTATTCAAATTCTGTCCTGACGGTAAGTAGTAGTCTAGATTAACAACAGCAATCGACTGCTTCTTTAGTGTATAGACAAAGTATGGCGTAATGGTTGACTGTCTTTGAAAGGTGGACTGAGAATTATCCGTATCCTTTAGGACCCATATACCTACCGCACCAATTTGCAGACTGGTATTGGGTGCATAGCTGATCGCCGGAAATATGGCAAAAGATCCCTCATTTGCTGTCGAATCCGATTCCTGAGCCAGGATACAGAATGGAAAAATCAGAAAAACACCCAGCAGTTTTCTCACACGGACCTAAAAATCAATTGTGAAACTTTACACATCTGCAGCTGAGGTAATGACTATCTCCAACTTTGGAATGGTAGATATTTTCATCTCCTTTTTTTAAAGTGATAATACCGGCGGAATTTGAATCCTTCATTTCATTGTCCCACCAGTTTCCATGCACTCCAATCCCCTTAAACGTACCATCTGGTTGGCCAAATCCTCCAAAAAGCATGTCCATATCGCTTTCTTTCCCAGCAATTAGGTATTTACCTGAATGATGCCAGCCACCAAAAAAGTGAAACAGGTGCTTCCATTCATGAATGGTCGGAACATGCCAGCCCTCCGGACAGGCACGATTTGCCTGCTCATAGTTGTAAAGCCTTCCATAGGTTTTTCCATATTCAGTGGTATTATTATAGGCTTTTGATCCCGGCACATTGAACTGGACATTTTCTGCAAACCACGTTCGGGTTATCGTCCCACCATGTTGCTCGCGGATAAACGTGATGGTCTGATATACCTTCCCATCTCTGGGATCTGTATAGGTCCCCATCTTATGAGAAAAGTGTTTGTTTTTCTGCTCTTTCGTTTGTCCACTTACCTTAAAGGCAAAAACAACAAGCAGGCAGCAGGAAATTAGGATTTTAGCTTTCATACAATTGGCGATTAGGTAATTAAGATAAATAATTATTGTGAAGCTAGTCTCTCACTTCAACAATCATTTCGATTTCAACTGCAATATTACGGGGCAAAGAGGCCATTCCAACGGCTGCTCGTGCATGCTTACCACGATCTCCAAAAACTTCTACCATGGTATCAGAGAAGCCATTGATTACCTCCGGTTGATTGCCGAAATCAGGTGAACAATTGACCATTCCAAGGACTTTGACTATCCGTACAACTTTGTTTAAATCACCCACTTCCGCTTTCAGGGCAGCCAGCTGAGCGTATGCGACAAGCTTAGCCGCCTCATAGCCCTCCTCTACGGTAAGTGTTTCTCCCACCTTTCCAGTCACATATCCGCCTTCCGGTAGATTTGGTCCCTTTCCAGCCATGAATACAAGGTTCCCCGTTCGAACAGCATTCACATAATTTCCCGCAGGTGAGGAAGGTTCGGCAAGTGTTATTCCCATCTCAGAGATCTTCGTTTCTACGTCATAGGCGTACAGTTCTTCCACTTGTTCTTTGGATGATTCATGGGTATGATCGTGTGTGTGATCACAACTCCATAGGAGCGTTAGGATCACGAGTGTTAGCATTAGGTTTTTCATAATCATTATTTATGTTACTTCATACTGTTTTCCCGGATCGACTTAAATTCAGATCCTTCTTTCCATGTTGGCCACTCAGCTGAATTCGCCACTCTCATGCCTACTTCCATCAATAATTCGCCATCCAGCTTCATCCCATCAAAAGTCCAGGTTTCAGGATTGTATTCATCCTGAGGTCTGTGGTATTGAGAGGTCAGGTAGACCTTATTTAAACTATCCACATAGTCCACACCCTTGGTCATGTGCTCATATCCTCCGGATGCATATAGCGCCGGAATACCCACTTTGGCAAACTGAAAATGATCCGATCGGAAAAAGTATCCTTTGCCCGGTTCTGGATCCGGAATAATGTAACGCCCTTGTCCTTTAGCAATATCCTCAGCGATATCCTCCAGCTCTGATTGCCCGTATCCTACTACAGTTAGGTCTTTCATGGGACCCCAGGCAGTAATTCCATCCATATTGATGTTAGCTACCGATTTTGCTGGTCGGTATACGGGGTTTTGCGCGTAATGCTTAGACCCTAATAGTCCTTGTTCCTCAGCAGTTACCGCTAAAAACACAACTGTCCGCTTAGGCTTTTCCATGTTTGCAATGGCTTCAGCAATTCCTAACATGGTCGCAATTCCGGATGCATTGTCATGTGCACCATTGTAGATACTATCACCATCGATTTCCTGGCCAATTCCCAAGTGGTCCCAATGAGCTGAATATATGACATATTCTTCCGGTGCTTCAGAGCCGGCGATTTTTGCAATCACATTTTGAGATTTATCCCGATTAATTTCATTAGAAACTGTGACAGAAGCACTTAAACCCAGACTTAAAGCGTTGAAGTCTTCACTTCTTGATTTGACCGCATAATTTTTCATATCAACTTTAGATGCTTCGAATATTTTGATCGCCGCATCTCGGGTGATCCATCCTAAAACATCCGGCTGATACGAGCCTCCGGTTTGATCAAGATACAAACTTGCTCCTGACCAGGAGTTCCTCACGACGGACCATCCGTATCCAGCGGGAACTGTCTCATGAATAATTAGACAACCAGCTGCTCCTTGACGTGCAGCTTCCTCATATTTATAGGTCCATCTGCCATAGTAGGTCATGGTTTCGCCCTTAAAGAAGGTAGAATCTCCGGAAGCAAATCCCGGATCATTCACCAAAACAACTACGGTCTTTCCTTTCACATCCAGCCCTTCATAATCGTTCCAATTGTACTCCGGCGCTACGACTCCATAACCTGCAAACACAAGCTCGGAGGAATTTAAAGAGGTCTTTTCTACCACTTTTTCTGTGTAAGCCACAAAATCTTCCAGAACTTTTAACTCCACCTTCTGACCATTCCCCTCAATCGTCATGGTTTCTGAGGGCATGGCCGTTAGCTCAACCAAAGGAACTTCCTGAATATATGAGTCACCATTCCCGGGTTCCAATCCATATTGTTTAAATCGATCGACCAGGTAGTTAACTGTTTTGATTTCTCCTTCGGTAAAAGGCTTTCTTCCCTGAAAGTCATCAGACGAAAGTACTTCTATGTGGGTCTTTATGGACTCCTCTGAAATTTGAGTAGATCCGGTTTCTGCGCCCGGCTGACACGAAAATAGCCAGATCCCTATCGAAAATAATAATAGATTTTGCTTCATAGTTAGGTAATTTCTAAGCCGCCAATTTAAAGGAAAAATGAAGAAGTGATACGCTTTTCAATGTATCCGATCAAGAATCTTTTTAACTTCGAAAGTCCTAACCAGACTAAAAAGATGATCATGAAAAAAATATTAACTATTGGGCTAATTGGATTGGCGATGAGCCAATGCGCCACCCCTGAACAAAAGGAGAATACTGCCGAAGAACTTACCCCTATGCAGAAAAAGGTTGCTACCTACAAAAACGTAAAGCTTACAACCGACATCAGTCAACTCAGTGAAAGTGAGAAGCAAATGATCCCGCTTATGATCGAGGTTTCCAAAATCATGGATGAGTTGTTTTGGTATGAAGCCTACGGTAAAAAAGATTCGCTGTTGGCGTCACTGACTGATCCTGCAACCAAAAGATATGTTCACATTAACTATGGTCCATGGGATCGATTGGCAGATAATGAGCCATTCCTGGACGGAGTAGATTCAAAACCCGAAGGTGCCAACTACTACCCTTTGAATATGACGAAAGAAGAATTTGAAGCGGCGGACCTTGAAGGAAAATCAAGTCTTTATACATTCATCCGTAGAGACGAAGCAGGAAATTTGATTACCATTCCATATTATGAGATGTTTGGAGAGCAAGTACAAAGAGCTGCCAACCTGATAAGGCAGTGTGCTGACCTTGCGGAAGATGAAGGTTTGAAAAACTACTTGTCCCTCAGAGCAGATGCATTGCTTAATGATGAGTATCAACCCAGTGATATGGCGTGGATGGACATGAAAACCAATGGGCTTGATTTTGTTGTTGGGCCCATCGAAAATTATGAGGATAAGCTGTATAACTACAAGGCAGCTCATGAAGCATATGTGCTGGTAAAAGATAAGAGCTGGAGTGATAGACTAGCAAAGTATGCCGCATTTCTACCCGAACTTCAGGAAGGGTTGCCGGTGGCTGACGAATACAAAGCAGAAACACCGGGAACGGATGCAGACCTGAATGCATATGATGTTGTCTATTATGCCGGGGATTGCAATGCAGGGTCTAAAACCATTGCCATAAACCTTCCCAATGATGAGGAAGTACAACTAGCAAAGGGCTCAAGAAGATTACAGCTTAAAAACGCAATGCAAGCCAAATTCGATAACATTTTGGTTCCTATTGCCGACGAGTTGATCCATCCTGATCAGCGTAAGCACATTACATTCGACGCATTTTTTGGAAACACCATGTTTCATGAAGTGGCTCACGGACTGGGCATTAAAAACACAATCAATGGAAAGGGAACGGTTAGAAATGCGCTAAAAGAGCATTCATCTGCATTGGAGGAAGGAAAAGCTGATATCCTTGGCCTGTATATGATTACCCAGCTTCACGAAAAAGGTGAAATAGACGGTGATTTGAATGATTATTATGTGACTTTCATGGCTGGTATTTTCAGATCCGTACGTTTCGGAGCTGCAAGCTCACATGGAAAAGCAAACATGATCCGTTTCAATTTTTTTAATGAGTATGGAGCTTTTGCAAAAGATGAAAGCACGGGCACATACATGGTTGATTTTGATAAAATGAGGGAGGCAATGGATGCTCTTTCTGAAAAGATCCTTACTCTTCAAGGTAATGGTGATTACGAAGGTGTAGCCCAGTTAGTCGCAGAAAAAGGAAAAATCGGAACTGTTCTGCAATCTGAACTTGACAGGTTATCTGAAAAGAACATTCCAATTGATATCGTATTTGAACAAGGAGTAGAAGTATTAGGACTATAAATGAAGAAAAAAGAAATTAACGGGCACATGCACGTCTCGTACGAACGAGATGTTTACAGTTTAGAAGAAGCTGAGGCACGCTCCAAGGATTATTACCAATGGCTGGATAGCCGACGAACAGTTAGGGATATTTCAGACAAGCCAGTCAGCAAAGAGCTTATTGAAAATCTGATTATGGCCGGATCTACGGCTCCATCTGGTGCTCATAAGCAGCCATGGACCTTTTGCGCCATTTCTAATCACGAAATTAAAAAAGCGATTAGAGAGGCTGCAGAAAAAGAAGAGTATGACAGTTACCATGGCCGAATGAGTGATCGGTGGATCAAAGACCTGGAACCCATTGGAACCGACTGGAATAAGCCTTTTCTGGAAGAGGCTCCATGGCTGATCGTGATTTTCAAACGTGTCTTTGAAATGGTAGATGGCGAGAAGAATAACAACTACTACGTAAATGAGTCTGTGGGAATTGCCTGCGGCATGATCATTTCTGCCATTCATAAGGCAGGACTTGTCACGTTAACGCACACACCCTCTCCAATGAACTTCCTGACCAAGATCCTGAATAGGCCGGATAATGAGCGCCCATACCTGCTCCTCCCTATCGGGTATCCAAAGGATGAAGTATACGTCCCCGATCTGGAAAGAAAACCATTGAAAGATGTCGCGGTATTTTATGATTGATTTGGCAGGATTCTAAAGCAGGTTGGCAGAATTGATAAATCGTGACCGCCTACCTTCACTTTTGAAATCCCCCTAATCACGCATAACACCGTGGGTAGAAGTAAAGCTCCTTTGATCTATTCAGGGGAGCTTTTTTTATATCTTTAGTCACTAAGACATACCGCCATGCCACATAAGATTATTATTTTTTTCATCTCCACTCTGATTGCCATTCAGGGAAATGCACAACTTCGACCCTTTCTCGATAGTCTGAAAAACGACCTTATCACGGTGACCGATGACTCGCTTCGATTTAGGGTATTGGATGAACTTGCATGGACATATAAAAGAGTAGACGCTGACTCTGCTTTGATGTATGCAGCAATGGAAATTGAAGTTGCAAAAAAATTAGCCAATGAACAGTTCATGGCCTTTGGTTATTCCAACATTGGAGTTATTAAAAAAGAGAATGAGCTGGATGACTATGGCATCAAAGACCTGCATAAATCGCTAGCCATAAATAAAAAATTAGACAATCAACGAGGGATCGCATCCAACAGTAACAACATCGGAAATTCATATGAGTTAATCGGAAAATATGATTCCGCTATTAAATACTTTACCAGATCCATACAGATCAAACTGGAAATAGGACAGGAAGCCTCAGCTGCCAGTACAATGAGTAACCTGGGGTTGGTTTATCATCAAATGAACAATCCTGAAAAAGCCATTGAATACTATGATGAAGCACTATCCATTGTCGGGGAGGAAAGTCGACGAGCCAGGGGAATATTCAACAACATGGGCATCAGCTATATGAAGCTGGAGGAGTACGAAAAAGCACGAAAATATCTCAGAAAAGCCATTTCAGGGATGGAAATCCTTAGTAACAAGCGCAATTTTGCCAGCACGTATGGAAACATTGGGGAGACCTTTTATAATGAAGGCAATTACGATTCTGCACTTTTTTATGCTGAAAAGGCATTTGCGATAAAAAAGGAATTTGGTGAAAACCTTTCCCTTACTTATCCGGCCATCAGCCTGGCTAAAATCTACATTAAACTCAATCAGTTTGATAAGGCCAAAGAAAATGCAGAATTGGCCTATCAAATTGCCAGCAACTCCTCAAGTATGGAGCGAAAAGCCGAATCTACGTTTCGTCTGGGAGTTGTTGAGGCTAACATGAAAAACTTTGAGCGTGCAGCCACGCTCTTCTATGATTATAGCCTCATTCAGGACTCGATTAATAATGAAAACGTGATAAGACTCGCAGAGGAAACGGAAGCAAAATTTCAAAACGAGCTGAAAGAGAAAGAAAATCAGATTCTAAAGGAAGAAGCAATCATCCGGGAACAGAAAATTCAAACGCAAAATCTCTTGATTATTGGAGCAATCATCATCGTATTGCTGCTTGTCATCATTGCTCTCCTTTTACGCAAGCAGTTAACCGAAAGAAAAAACCTTCTCACCAAGATCAAGTCCCAATCGGAAAAACTTAAAGAACTGGACCAGGCTAAAACCCGGTTTTTTGCTAATATCTCACATGACCTTCGCTCACCACTCACGTTGATTCTCGGATCTTTGGATAAGATTACGGAGCGCGACTATGAAATACTGGATCAGGAATCGAAAGAGCTACTGGATATGGGGATTAAAAATGGAAAGCGACTTTTATACCTCGCCGATGAAATCATGGATCTTACGCGCCTCGAAGAAGGAAAAGTAAGCCTGGAACTGCAATACGTCAAGATTGTCCCATACCTCAGACTACTCACCAAAATGTTTAGTAGTGCTGCAGATATTAAGGCTATCGAACTGAAATTCTCGACTCATGCCGAGGATGAAACCACGCTCAAAATCGATCCGCATCAGTTTGAAAAGATCATCTACAACCTGCTGTCTAATGCCATTAAATTCACCCCGGATAATGGTGTAGTAGATGTACAGCTAAATACTGATCAGGACCATCTCAATATTTCGATTTCAGATTCAGGTCCCGGGATACCAAAAGAAAGCCTCGAACTCATTTTTGACCGATACTATCAATCCTCAGATGCCAATACCTCACAGGCAGGAGTAGGAATTGGACTGGCGTTAGTCAAAGAACTTGTAGAGCTCCACGGTGGCAGCATCAAAGCTTCCAGTGATCCAAACGGTTCTGTATTCACTATTAGATTCCCTTTCAAGAAAAGCGATTGGATCTCAAAAGCCATTGTGCCGGAGCGCTCTCTTGATGTGGTCACGCGAAACTCCTTGTGGATGGACCTTCAGGATGAAAAGCAGCGCTTACAAGTACCAGGGATAAAAACGGCTAAAGAAGATGCGAAAACTGTGCTGATTGTTGAAGATCATCGAGAGCTTAGAAGTTACCTTCAAAGTATCCTTAGCACGGATTTTAGGGTATATATGGCTGCTAATGGCTCCAGCGCATTGGATATGCTTCAGGCAGAGAAGATAGATTTGATCATTACGGATTTAATGATGCCCTACATGGACGGATTCGAATTAGTCGATCATCTTAAAAAAGACAAGGAGCTTAAGAAAATCCCAGTAGTTGTGGTGAGTGCCCGAACGGATAAAAAGGAAAAACTGGATCTCATTGCAAAAGGAGCTGAAGATGTAATCAGCAAGCCTTTTGACAAAGAAGAGCTAACACTTAAAATCCAGAATATTCTTAGTCGTGATTGGGATAGTAATAAAGTATTCTCCAAACTCTATGGTGAAACGGCAGAAGAGTTTGAAAAGAACATCATGCAGCGACTGGAAAAGTTAATCATCAAAAGGATAGATGATCCACACCTATCCGTATTGGATTTGGCAGATGAAATGGCTGCCAGTGAGCGAAAAGTATATCGGTTGATTAAGAAAATATCCGGCCTTACCCCTTATGAGTTAATAAAAGAAGTCAGATGGCAGTACCTGGAGAACTACCTTTCCAATAATAAGGTGCGAACAGCTACCGAAGCTGCACAAATTATCGGTATGAATAACGTTAGCTCTTTTGCTTCGCAATACGAAAAACGGTTTGGACACTCATTTAAAGAGGTTATTGGGGAGTAAAAATGAATTTGGCAGGAATTAAAAGTGACTTGGCAGGAAATATAAATTAAACCATTCCACCTTCGAACCATCAAAGTCATTAAAAACAATTACCGCCATGACTCAAACACAAATACTTTGGTACAATAATTCACTTAGTTCATATCAGTTTGGATCCTGGAATGATTTTAGACAGACCGTATCTGCATCAGGTCATCCACAGGAAATTCAGGCTTTAGAACGATTTAATGATGCTTCCGAACTTACGCTAAGAAAGATTGTGCGCGAACTTAATAAGTGCAGACCAAGACATTTAAGATAATCCCCTGACTAGGGATTGACTATAGCTGGTTGACACCCCGACGGTATCGTCGGGGTTTTTTTATGCAAGAAATAGAAGTTTTTTTACAAAAACGGTAAGTTCTAACATTCGAAATTGAACCATGATTTGAACTAAACTCAGCTAATATGATGATCATATGGTACAGTAGAATTTCTAATGAGTATGCCTACTCAACAAAAACGGAATTTGAAAGAATCTCTTTAACGAGCCTGTTTAATGGTGAAATTGTTAAAGTGGAAGAGATGAAGGGAATACCCGATGCGATCCTCTCTAAACTTGTGCATGAGATGAATGAACACAATAATGAACCTCTGCATTTTAGGGTATGAGTTTTACTTTATCCATACAAATCCTCTGGAACAGAATAGCTAATAGCGTAATTGAGCAAGGAAGATAGAAGCCACTATCCAGGCAATCAACTAAATTATTTGACGTTGATTAAGTTGATTGATCAATCCCCGACACTATCGTTGGGGATTTTTTATCTTTGAAGAAATAACCCACACCCCATGAAGCTTATCCTCAACCTTCTAATAATACTTCCAGTTGTTGCACTCGCCCAGGCTCAAACAGCCGAAGAGCTCCGAACACAGGATATGAAGAAATATGCCATCGAAAGTGCAGAAATTGCCTACAAGATATCCGGAGATGCCGAAGGAGAAGAGAACATGATCTTCAAAGATTATGGATGGACCAGCCTCCGCACCCGCTCCATGACATTCGAACTCTATGGGATCAGCAGTACACAAACATTGATTGAGTTAATCGACGGAGATTTTGTTTATCGCCTGAGTGAAAATGACAGCACGTATACGATGAAAAAAGATTATAAGTGGAGTCAGCAGGCGTCCTACAAAGAACCAGATCTGGTATCAGAGGCCATCCTGTTTTCCATGGGAGGTCAGCAAACCGAGGCGGATTCTTTGCTTTTAGGCAAAACATGCCAGGTATATACTTTTGAAGGAAAAGCACTTCGGGAACTGTGGGTCTGGAAGGGGCTCGTAATGAAACGAAAAGCAAAACTGGGGGACCGATTAATTGAAACCATTGCAACCAAGGTAGAAGTTGATATCACGCCTTTGGAAGGATTATTCGAGATTCCCTCGTATTACCAAGAGAAAAAATAAATGCACAAACTATTCCTCATCATTTCCTCCATCTCCGGCTTGCTAGCCGTTGCTTTGGGAGCTTTCGGTGCGCACGCACTCAAAGACAAATTACAAGCATCAGGCACACTTGATACATTTCAAACAGCTGTCCAATATCAGTTTTATCATACATTGGCCTTGCTGGCAATAGCATTTCTTATGACCAAATACGAGAGCCTCTGGCTCAACTATGCCGGGTATAGCATGACTTTTGGTATCCTGATTTTCTCAGGATCACTTTACATCCTCTGTTTTACCGGCATGAAATGGCTGGGTGCCATTACCCCTATCGGTGGATTGCTTTTCATCCTTGGATGGGTATTTCTATTGGTGACTGCTGTAAAATCACTTTGATGAAAACTAAGGAGTGTCCGTCATGTGCTATGAAAGTAGATGCCAATAGCAAAGTGTGTCCCATTTGCCAGTATGAATTCGCCGAGTTTAGCACAAGCTATAAATGGGTCGCCATCCTGCTCATTGTGGTGATGTTACTCTATCTTTTTTTCTTTTGATAACGGTATATTTGAAAATAGACACTTAGCAAAGTGAGTGTCAGTGACATGCCCTAAAACTTGTAAATCATATCTTATTATGTGATTTGCACGCGTTTGTTGCGTTTATACAATTGTTGTAGCTAATATGAAAAATGAAATTAAGTGAAGCATTAGATTTTTTCAAAGACTTAATCGAGAAAACAAATGATAAATCTGAATCAAAAGTTTATCAGGGGTTCATTAATATACTATCGAACTTAAAAAACAGAGAATTAACTGAACAGCAATTGAATTCTATTGAGCTTAAACTAGATTCCCTGGACCTATTAGCAAACTCCGAAAACAGAAAAAAATATCTAAAAAGAAAGCTTAATGAATTTACAACATATCTAAATAAGGAATTTTCATTTATTACCGAAGGATATTACACTGGTATAGGAATGGTATATGGAATGATGTTCGGATCGGGGATGGGATTAGTATTAGGAACAGCCTTTGGGGCAGGTATCGGAACCGCTATTGGCTTATCGACAGGAACAGGTATCGGAATGGTCTTCGGAATGATGTTTGGTGCTGCAAAAGACGCTGAAGCAAAAAAGCAAAATCGAGTATTAATATAAAATACTAGCTACCACAAAAGATAAAAATGCATTAAAACTCATTTTATCAAGACGTTGGCAAGCATAAGCAATGCGCATAAAAATCCTCATAGCACTCATATCTCTAACACTTAACTGTTGTAACTCTCAAGTCAAGACATACGATTTTGGAACTTTCAAGATAACAGGGCCAAGAACTTGGCAAGTAATCGAAGTGCAGGGCATTGACTCATATGTAAAAATGTTGAGAACGTTTTAAACACCAATGGAATTATCTGTCATTCTTTTTGGAAAGGAGAAGAATCAGAATTTTTCAAAGGTCTTTTCGTGAACTATCACACTAAGCATTCATTGACGGATTTCTTTGAGAACCACTTTGAAATTATATTGATTGAAGAATATGCTGAATTTGAGGATGGAGACTCATTATTACTAATAGCGAAGAAAAAACAGGAGCCAAAACAAAGCCTAGACTGAATTAACACATAGTTTGGCTAACGTTCGTTGCGGATCTGGAATTTGATGAACGACCAGTTGAAATAGATTTCAACTACATTTTTGAGGATAAGGAGAGTAAACATGCCTCTCAAACAAAGTACAAAATGATCGCTAAAAAGAAATAGACTAAGCACATCAAACGATCTACCATCTTCAACTGATGGAATTATCACAAGAGTCCACTATTGATTAGAAATAGACGACTAGGTTCATCAACGCTTTTTTACCACTACTCCCCTTTTCAAAACGTCTGTCCCCAATAGTCGTTTAATAATCGAAACGTCTTAACTAGCCCCAATGAAATTCACACGCTCACTTTGTATTGGTATTATGCTGTTAAGCCATGCCTCCTACTCTCAAGAAAATCGCATCCATGATCTGGCTTTTTTGGTTGGGGATTGGGAGGTGAGGGAAGACAATGAAGAAAATGGTTGGTGGGAAAAAAGTGAACGAACTATCCAATATGCGCTGGATAGCACTTATCTGCAGCTGGATGCAAAAGCAATATCCTCATCTGGAAAGGAGCGTGTGTACCGCTGGTACATCCATTACAACTCAAAAGAGGAACAATTCGAGATGGTCTCCATCTTCAGCAATTGGCACAAAATACAACTGGATATTTTAAGTTGGGAAGCTCAAACACGGACACTCACCATTCAAAACAAGGCAAATTCAGAGGAATTTCACGAACGACTTGGACAATTGGTCTTCAATAAAGACTTCACTACGTACGTTTGGACTGGTGAGAATAAGTACGGAGATCCGAAAGATCCAAGCATATGGAAATACGTGGAAAAAGGGTCTAAAAAAGTGGACTAATCAACTACTCTACCACACTTACCTTCATCATATTAGTGTGACCGTGCCAGTGCTGCGGCATGGATGAGGTATTAATGAAAATGTCTCCTTTTTTAAGGTTGCCCGTTTCCACCAATTTTTTCTCAATCTCAACCAAGGTCTTATCAATGTTCTCGTGTGCATCGTAGAAAAAGGTTTTTACTCCCCAGACCAGGCACATCTGATGCAATAGCTTTTCGTTATTGGTAAACAGATAGATTTCGGCTCTTGATCGATGCATAGCAGTTCTAAATCCAGTATATCCAGATTTGGTCATGCATACCAAAGCACGCGCCTCAGTATTCTCCGCCAGTCGGCATGCTGCACGTATCAATAGGTCGTTTACTCTAGTGCTTGACTCAAATTGCTTATCGTAATATTTATTGTAAATGGAATCGGCCTCAGACTCTACCGCCATGATGGTCTCAGACATTTTCTGAACAGCCTCAACCGGAAATTTTCCGGCTGCAGATTCTGCCGAAAGCATCAACGCATCAGCCCCATCCATTACCGCATTCGCTACATCATTCGTCTCTGCTCGTGTAGGGCGCGGATTCTCGATCATGCTCTCCATCATTTGAGTTGCAATAATCACAGGCTTAGCTGCTTCATTGCATTTTAATACAATCTTCTTTTGCCACAGCGGCACCTCATGCATTGGGATTTCCACACCCAAATCTCCCCTCGCTACCATGATCCCGTCAGTCTCTGCAATGATTTCATCAATGTTTCGTAACGCCTCCGGCTTCTCAATTTTGGCAACCACCTTCGTTTCTTTTCCGGCCTCCTCTATGATTTTTTTCAATTGTCGGATATCCTCTGCCTTTCGCACAAAACTCAGTGCAATCCAGTCGATATCAAGCGAAAGGCCAAATTTTAAATCTTCCAGATCCTTTTCAGTTAGTGACGGAGCAGATACCACCGTGTCTGGCAGGTTGATGCCCTTTCTGGATTTTAAGACACCACCATGAACAACCTCTGTTACTACCTCTCCATTATCGACCGAAACCGTTTTTAACTCAATATTTCCATCATCGATCAGGATGGTATCACCAGCCTTTACATCATGCACAATTTCTTTATAGACCGTGCTGACACGTTCTGCATTCCCTTCAACCTCTTCTGTTGTAATGATCAATTGCTGACCATCGGCGATCTCTACACCACCATCCTTCATCAAACCAATTCGAATCTTAGGACCTTGTAAATCCTGCAAGATGCCAACATGATAATCTTTTTCCTTACCCACTTCTCTGATGTATTCCTTCACCTTCCGGTGATCATCATGAGAACCATGTGAAAAGTTTAACCGCAAAACATTCGCTCCAGCTTCTATCAGCTTCGTTATGGTATTCTTGTCATTACTGGCCGGGCCAAGTGTTGCGACAATTTTCGTTCTTTTAGTTATTGAACTCATAGAGAAAATGGGGTTTAATAAAGAAGGTTCTCTTTCGATTTTAAGACATCAAAGTTAAGTCGCATGGCATACTCAATGATAGGAATATCCTTGATTATTGCGCTAACGTTTTCGGAAGTGACTTCATCCGTCTGATCTCTGAATTTCAGCAGGTAGTCAAATTGTTTTAATTCGGGCATCAAAAGTTGATTTTTTTGATTTCCACTTCCCAATAAGCGGTTTTGAAGTAATTCAAATAGCAAATAATCTGTTTCATATAAATAATTTGAAATTAAAATAGACGTATGATCCGCATACTCAATCTTTATATCCTCCTGTTTAATTAGAGAAATGTCCAATGCTTGATTTAAATGCCAGGCCAGTTTGTATTCTTTTTTATTACAAACCAGACCAAACAATTCGAAATCAATTGAATAGCCACCATCTAATTTGTTTTTCTTCATATTATGTGCAAGCTAAGACCTAAATTAGCAACGAAGATGTATTGCCATACTAATTTGATTTTAGTCTGATAATATATTTCTTTGCAACTCATTTTTTAACCAAACATTACACAAAATGTCTGAAATAGCACAAAAAGTAACGTCAATCATAATTGACAAACTAGGTGTAGAAGAGTCTGAGGTTACTCCAGAGGCAAGCTTCACCAATGATTTAGGAGCTGACTCTCTTGATACCGTAGAGTTGATCATGGAATTCGAAAAAGAATTCAACATTTCTATACCTGATGACCAGGCTGAGAACATCGCCACAGTAGGTCATGCTATCTCTTATCTTGAAGAAAACGTTAAGTAATTAACCCACTTAGCTTATAAAACTTATGGAATTAAAGCGAGTCGTCGTTACCGGAATTGGTGCCCTTACCCCTTTGGGAAATACTAAAGATGAATATTGGGATTCTTTGGCCAAAGGAGTAAGCGGTGCGGCTCCAATTACTCGTTTTGATACCGAAAAGTTTCGCACAAAATTCGCCTGTGAAGTCAAAGGTTTTGAGCCTACCGACTTTCTGGATCGAAAAGAGGCGCGAAAAATGGACCCGAATACCCAATATGGGATGGTCACCGGTGAGGAAGCAATCAAAGATTCAGGAATGGATCTTGAAAGTGTAGACAAAACACGTATCGGTGTTATCTGGGGATCAGGGATTGGAGGATTTAGTACGTTTCAGGACGAAATGATCAATTTCGCCAAAGGTGACGGCACCCCTCGATTCAATCCATTCTTCGTGCCAAAAATGATTGCGGATATCACACCGGGTCTCCTTTCCATCAAATATGGATTCATGGGACCAAACTTTGCAACTGTTTCTGCGTGCGCTTCGTCAAATAACGCAATTACTGATGCCTATGCTTACATTCAGCTGGGAAAAGCAAATGCAATTCTTACAGGTGGATCAGAAGCAGGAGTCATCGCATCAGGAATTGGAGGATTTAATGCCATGAAGGCATTATCCGAAAGAAATGATTCTCCTGAGACCGCATCCCGACCTTATGATAAAGATCGGGATGGTTTTGTATTAGGTGAAGGTGCTGGAGCAATTATGCTTGAAGAACTGGAACACGCAAAAGCCAGAGGTGCCAAAATTTATGCCGAGGTACTCGGAAGCGGTATGTCTGCGGATGCCTACCACATTACCCAACCTCACCCGGAAGGAACCGGTATTGAGTTAGTAATGAGAAACGCACTTGAAGATGCAGGTCTGACAGCAGATAAGGTAGATTATCTGAATACTCATGGTACATCTACCCCACTGGGAGATGCAGGAGAGATTAAAGCAGCACAACGAGTATTCGGCGGGAACGCTGCTAAAATGAACATCAGTTCAACTAAATCAATGACCGGCCACCTGTTGGGTGCAGCTGGCGCAGTGGAATTTATCGCCTGTCTGATGGCATTGGAGAAAGGAATCATCCCTCCAACCATCAATCACTTCACGGATGATCCGGAAATAGATCCGAATCTAAACCTGACTTTTAATAAAGCACAGGAAAGAGAAGTGAACATTGCCATGAGCAACACCTTCGGATTTGGAGGACACAATACCTCCATTATCATAGGCAAATACAGCGGATAAGTGTCATCGTTTCCGAAAAGACTATCGGGCCGACTACTCAACTCCTTTAAATCTGAAAAAAACCTACGTCAATCTTTCCGGTTGATCACAGGACGTACGCCTATCAACCTGGCTTTATATAAGCAGGCGATGAGACATAGCAGCGTAGCATCTGTCAATGACCAGGGAATAAAGAATTCCTACGAAAGACTGGAATACCTGGGTGATGCCATTCTGGGTATGATTATAGCCGAATATTTGTATCGATCATACCCTTTCAAAGAGGAAGGATTTCTAACGGAAATTCGAGCGAAAATTGTCAACAGGGAATCATTAAACAGACTTGGACAGAAAATTGGTCTGAAAGAGTTGGTCCAATACAATCAGGGGTCGAGAGCTCACCGGTCTGTGTATGGAGATTGCATGGAAGCACTCATTGGAGCAGTGTATCTGGATCACGGCTTTCCGTATTGTAAAAGCTTCATTATTAAAAAGTTGATTAAACCTCACTATGATTTGGAGGAGTTGATCTCCAAAACCACCAATTTCAAAAGTCGATTACTCGAGTGGTCACAAAAAGAGAACAAAGAACTCCGTTTTGAAATTATCTCAGAGGCAGATCGGAAGTTTACCGCACAGGTTTTTCTCAATGACACCCCGATGGCTAAAGGATTTGGCTTTAGCAAGAAGAAAGCTGAACAGGATGCCGCACAGAAAACATACGAGAAGCTTAATTTAGGAGAATGAACACCTCAGCTCTCTTTTCATATTCATGAATTTATCATCTCGAACGCCTTGCCAATAACTCTTCTATTTTGTCATCTCGAACAACGACGTAGGAGGCGGAGAGATATTCCTCAATCAGTGCAATTAAAGCTTTACTTTAATAAATATTTCTCTTTAATCAGCAAAAGCTGATACATCGAAATGACATAAGACTTTTAAGCCGGAAGATGTAATGGATATTCTTTTTTATGAAAAACCGTAAGTACTTTGCAATGGTTTATTAGAAGTTAAATAATTGAAAGTAGATTTCACGCTACTTCGTGAAATCGAAATGACAATTAAATAGATGAGCCATAAATTAAAACTCGCAGGCGCATGTCTCAATCAGACACCCATTGATTGGGAAAATAACCTTCGCAACATAAGGTCAGCAATCACACAGGCCAAAGATGAAGGAGTGGATTTACTATGCTTGCCTGAGCTTTGCATCACGGGGTATGGATGCGAAGACCTGTTTCTGAGTCAGTGGCTGCCTGAAAAAGCAACAGAAAAACTCATTGAAATACTCCCCCATACAAAAGACATTGCAGTTACAATCGGCCTACCGATTCGGTTCAACAACCAAATATATAATACCACCTGCTTGATTACAGATGGTACAATTACCGGATTCTATGCCAAACAAAAGCTGGCCAATGACGGGGTTCATTACGAATCTCGTTGGTTTACCCCATGGCCATCTCAAAAAATAGACACCATCCAGGTCGATGGAAATGAATATTCGATAGGTCATATCACCGTTGATTATAAAGGCATCACCATTGGTTTTGAAATATGTGAAGATGCATGGGTGACCGATCGCCCATGTGAACACCTAAAAACTAAAGTTGACCTAATCCTTAACCCAAGTGCTTCTCATTTTGCATTTGGTAAATCTGAATTCAGAGAAGATTTAGTAATTAAAAGCTCAAAACAATTTGATTGTGTATACCTATATGCCAACCTGCTTGGTAATGAGGCCGGTCGTATGATCTACGATGGCGATGTACTCATCGCGCAAAAAGGGAAACTAATAGGACGAAATCATCGGTTATGGTTTCACGATTTCAGACTTCTCGAAGTTGAGGTAGACTTTGGTAATCATACTGCTACTGAAAACATTAAACCACATTACAGCGATCGAAAGGAAGAATTTTCGCATGCTGCCGGGCTGGCACTGTTTGATTATTGCAGGAAAAGTAGAAGCAAAGGCTTTGTGCTTTCATTAAGTGGTGGTGCCGATTCCAGTACAATCGCGACACTGATCAGCTTTGCAGTGAGAACTGCACTGGAACAGCGAGGCAAGGAAGGATTAGAAGATAAACTAGGTTTCAAACTGGAAGGAGAAACACCTGAAGCTATTACGCAACAACTTTTGACCACCGCATATCAAGCCACCAAAAACTCCTCAGAAGCTACGTTCAATTCTGCAAAAAACCTGGCAGAGAGTATTGGCGCAACATTTTACAACTGGGACATTGACGCAGAAGTCGATCAGTATCGTTCCACCATTGAGCAGGCAATAGGCAGGAAACTCACCTGGGAACAGGACGATATTACGCTGCAAAACATTCAGGCCAGGACTCGATCTCCAATTATTTGGATGCTGGCAAATCTGGAAAACAAGTTGCTGATGGCCACCTCCAACCGCAGTGAAGGTGATGTGGGTTATGCAACGATGGATGGTGACACCAGTGGCAGTATCTCCCCTATCGCCGGGGTGGATAAGCATTTTGTGTTACAGTGGCTGCAATATGCGGAGCACCAGCTTGGCTTTAGTGGCCTAAAAGAAGTAAACAGCCTCACCCCCACCGCGGAGCTTCGTCCGGAGGACCAGCATCAGACAGATGAAGATGATTTAATGCCGTACGAAGTACTGATGAAAATTGAGCGTGAAGCCATCCTGCATGGCAAGGCACCTAAGCAGGTATTTGATTCACTCAAAAGTGATTATGAGCACAAGAAGCTGAAAGACTGGATTAAGAAATTTTTCAGACTTTGGACCCGCAACCAATGGAAGCGCGAGCGCTACGCACCCAGCTTTCATTTCGATGATTTCAATATCGATCCTCGCTCCTGGTATCGCTTCCCGATTTTGAGTGGTGGATATCTGGAAGAATTGGAGAAGCTTTAGCTGTACCGCAGAAGCTTAAATGTCTTTTTTACTAATTTTCCATTTAAGAACTAATACTCACTACACCGAAAGATTTGCACGGGTTTGTGGCGTTTATATTATAGTTAGCATTCATTAGATGAAATTATCCCGACAGTCAAAGATGAATCTCAGCAAGGTAGCCATAATTACTATTGGTTACATTCTGCTAAATATTTTCATCTTTTTTTTCATTTATACGTCAATCAATTCCCCATATTCCCTAGGTCCATCACCTCAATTCAACGTTAGCACTTATTTTCTAACAACCATATTAATCGGGCTAATTGCTGGGGTGCTTGGTGGGGTCTTGCTTGTTTGGGTTAATAGCCAATTGTTCCGTAGGCGATCTTTCAAATTCGCTATGCTCACTACGCTCATAGCTTATGTCTTGATTTTTGTCCTCGTTTCTTTGGTAGCCTCATTAGCAATGTTGATAGGAGAATATGGACTACTGGGAATTTCGTTTGGCGCCATGAAAACGACTTTAGGGTTCGTTCTTAATCCGACTTTAATTGTAAATTTTATTTTGTGGGGTACTATCACACTTTTAACTCTTTTCTTATTACAAGTCAATGATAAATTTGGCCCTGGTATATTATTAAAATTCCTCGCAGGAAATTACCACCAACCGAAAAAAGAAGAAAGAATTTTTATGTTTATGGACATGCGTTCTTCAACTACTATTGCTGAGAAAATAGGCAATGAGAAATACTTTAATTTACTGAATGATGTATTTGCTGACATCACCAATACGATTCTTAACAATGATGGCGAAATATATCAATATGTTGGAGATGAAATTGTAATCTCATGGTCGATTAAAAAGGGCATTCGAAATGCGAATTGTCTTCGGTGCTTCACTGAGATTCAGCAAAGACTTACTGATTTAGGGCCGATCTACGAAAAGAAATATGAGGTCATTCCAGAATTCAAGGCAGGTCTTCATTATGGCCTTGTCATGGCAGGTGAAATTGGTATCATAAAGAAGGATATCATCTATTCAGGAGATGTACTAAATACTACGGCTCGAATCCAAGAAAAATGTAATCACTACAGGGTAGACATCTTGCTTTCTAAGGAGACCTTTGATCTTATTTCTGATACTGACGGATTTAAACTAATACCTTTAGGAAGTATAGAATTAAGAGGGAAGAAAAGAAAAATAGAGTTAAACACGATTAGTACTTATTAAAAAATGAAACGATTAACCAAACTTATCGAACGGAACATATCAGGAAAAAAGGTCTTAGGATTTTTTGTTCTGACAAATATCGTTTACTCCTTTATGCTAACTGTTACAATTCCCCGAACAATGAATTTCTCGAACGGAATGAAATTGTTAGATATGATGCCAACAGGATATGAATTGAATTATGTTAGAGAACTATTCAACTCGCTAGGAAAAGTTGGACGTGCGACTTATTTAACAAATCAAATACCTGTGGATATGATTTATCCGCTACTTTTCGCACTGACTTACTGTTTGCTTTTAGGATATTTTCTAAAAAAAATAAATAAACTAAATACCCAATTTGCTTATCTATGCCTACTGCCTATAATTGCAGGAATTGCAGATTATTTAGAGAATTTCGGAATAATCACAATGTTGAAAAGCTATCCTGACCTTACAGAAATTGCAGTAAAAACAACTAGTACTTTTTCTCTCATAAAAAGTATTTCAACAAGCGTTTATTTTATTGCCCTGATTATAGTTCTAGTAATATTAGGTTTTAAAGCCATAAATAGAAAAAAACAAATGCTAACAATAGATAAATAAACATAGGGCTGATCTGCAATCTGAAAATTCATAGGATTTAAGTAAGACCGCTAAGTAAAATATTAATTTTAAAATCGATCTTGGCTCGTAGGTTAAGGAAAGCAAAGTGGTATTTAATCCCTACATTTTTTATTAAGACGTTAGATGCAATTAGAGCAACTATTAGAATTTCCTTCACACTTAGCACTAGCTTATGGTTGTTCTCAATTACCTTTTAAGCCTATTCAAATTTTGTATATTGTTTAGCTAAAACTCAAAGAATGGTACTAAGAAAAATTATTGGAACAGTATTCACTCTTGTAGCACTAATTACTCTTGGTATTTTTATTACCAGAACTGAATTTACTATTCAACTCCAAGTTTGGATGAGCTTCAATTATTATATTCAGTTTTCTCTATATGTTATTAGCATTATGCTCTTTTATAGCGGAGTGTATGTATTGAGAAGAGATCAGAAATCGAATTTCGCGATGGCGATTTTTGGCTATACGATTTTCGAAATAACTGCTTTGGATTGGATGGGAATATTATCCAATAATCTAAGTACTTTCACCACCATACTGTTTGTATGTTGTGCTATCGTGGCACTTTGGGTTGCTCATGCAAATCCATTTACTTTAAGGAAATTGTCTTTGAAGGAAATCCTAATAAGCGTTTTTATCGGAGCATTGGAGAGCTTACTACTATATTATTTACAGTTTAATTAGCAGATATGGAGTAAGCTGCTGACAAACGCTAAAAAATCCTTAGTCATTCCTGAGCTATTTGTGAAAAGTGCCTGATTCGGATAGCTTTATAAAGAAATTGCAACGGTCAGCCTACGGATTTAACTAAGAGTTGCAGCCAATCTAAAATCTAAATGAAGAGCGTATTAGTTAGCACAATAATCTGTTGCATTTCATTGCATTTCTTACATGCTCAGGATTTCGGAGATTATCCTAAGATCAAGAAAGAAAAGCTGTTAAATGACCTTGAAATTCTTTATCAGGGATTGGATAAATTTCATTCCGGGATGTATTGGTACACACCAAAAGATAGTGTAGATAGGGCTTTTCAGCAGGTTAGAAATAAAATAACCAATGATTTAAATGTGCTTGAGTTCCATAAACTCATAGCACCTCTAGTCGCACTTTCACGAGAAGATCACACGGATATATATCTTTCTGAAATCACAAGGGAAAAACTAAAAACCGAAGCGAGATATTTGCCTTTAATCTTTGTCTTCTTAGGTGAAGAACTTTACTGCACTAAAAACGCTTCCGATTTTCAAGCTTTACCCCTGGAAGGAAAACAGGTAGCATCTATAAATGGTGAGACACCAAGAACCATCGTAAATAAAATCGGAAATCTTTTTGCATCGGATGGATATATTAAAGCAGTAAAATACAGCGATTTAAGTGGCTTTAGTTTTTCCAGATACTACTTCTATTACTATGGTTTGTCAGACCAATTTGAAATTAAGTTTAAAGAAATTAAGGAGCCAATAATAATTGAAGGCTTGAGTCTTAATGACATCAATAAGCAGCTAAGAAGTAGATACCAGAAGAGCCAAAATCCGGGGAAGAAAGATATACTAGAATACAAATTACTTACAGATTCAATTGCCTACTTAGGTATTCATTCCTTTGATAATGGAGATATAAGAAAGGAATCAGAAGAAAAGAATCTCAAATCCTTTCTCAAAAATAGTTTTAAATCCATAGATGACAATAGAATAAAAACACTTGTCATAGACGTAAGCGAAAATACCGGCGGAAATGAAGGAAATGAAGGTTTATTGTATTCTTACTTTGGAAACAACTATCAAAAATACAGGACGGTAAGAGTAAAAACACAAAAGGCTATTTTAGACAATGGTGTAGATAAACCAATTAAACTCAAAGCACTTGGCATTTTGGAAAGAGTACTTGTTAACAAAAAGAACAAAGACGGTTCTTTAGAGAGAAAAGAAGGAATTGGACACGGTTTAATGGCGTATAAAAAAGAACCTAGCCACAAATTCTCTGGTGAAACTTACGTGATTATTGGTCCTGTTACTTATTCCGGAGGAAGTGAATTTAGTAACATGGTTTACACCAATGATTTGGCAACTTTTGTTGGACAGGAAACTGGTGGTGGATATTTGGGTAACACAAGCGGCTACAGTAAAAAACTAGTTTTGCCAAATTCAAAAATCGAGATTTATATTCCGGCTTTACAATTTGTCATGAATGTAGATCCCAAACTGCCCTTTGGTAGTGGAGTTATACCACACCATGAAGTCATACCCACATTTGAGTCGTATATAAAAGGAGAAAATGCACCTCTGAAATATATTTTGGAGAAACTTGAAAATGAAGAATAACTGGTTTAGCATAATGAATAAATAACAGCTGGTTTCTGCTAATCGGTATTTTTAGTAGCTTATCAATAAACTTCCTATCTTCATCCAAATCATAATCCCATGAGATACCTAACCATCCTTTCCCTTGCGCTCCTAATTGCATGTACACCAGATACAAAAAAAGAAGAAACCGAATCAACTCCGCTTACCAAAGTTCAGCTGACTACCACCAAAGGTGAAATTGTCATGCAGCTCTATAATGAGACGCCCTTACATCGCGACAACTTTATCAAAATTGTTGAGGATGGGGTATTAGATAGCGTGCTTTTTCACCGGGTCATTGAAAACTTTATGATTCAGGGTGGAGATACCAACAGCAAGGCTGCACAGCCTGGTGATACCTTAGGAAATGGTGACCTTCCGTACACCGTTCCAGCGGAATTCGCATCGAATCTATTTCACAAGAAAGGTGTTTTGGCTGCAGCAAGAGGAAATCACCCGGACCGTGTTTCCAGTAGTACCCAGTTTTACATTGTCCAGGGTAAGGTATTTAACGACAGCCTGCTCAATCAGGCCGAAACACGCATCAATGGCTGGCTGGCAGAATATTATGTCAAACATGATTCAGCGTATAGTGCCGATCTTGATTCATTGATGCAAGCACTGGAAACTGAAGATTGGCCGACAGCCAGTCGTATCAACCAACGATTCAGAAGACTGGGAGAAGACTATGAAAATTTTGAACGTTATGAGATTCCCGCAGAACATCGGGAAGTTTATAAGACCCTGGGTGGTACTCCACACCTGGATCAAAACTATACGGTCTTTGGAGAGGTGGTTTCCGGTTTAGCTGTAGTGGACTCAATAGCTGCAGTACAAACCAACGATCTGGATCGACCAAAAGAAGATGTACGCATACTTCGAGCGGTAATACAAAAGGAATAGTTACTCAACCGGATCATATCCACTTCCTCCCCATGGGTGGCACCTCCCGATACGTTTCAAACCCATCCAAAGTCCTTTAAGTCCATATTTCTGGATGGCTTCCTTCGTGTATTGTGAACAAGTCGGAGTATACCGACAGGAATTGGGGAACAGTGGAGATATCGAATACTGATAAACCAAAACTGGGAAAATGAGTATTTTCTTTAGGATGCGACTCACCCTGCAAAAGTATCATCCAAAACTTGCACACCCAGCAAAAAATCGTTCTGTTTGTTGGTTATGAATACCGGGACGGATATTTATTAAGCTCAATGCACCGACTCCTTAAAACATGTTTTTTCAGTTTGCTCTTCTCGCTCTGCACCGTTGCAGAAGCACAGAATATTGATTCTACCACATCGATTCAGGTTTCTGAGATCATCATTGAAGGCAACTTTAAGACAAAGCCTCAAATCATCACTCGCGAACTATCATTTGAGAAAGGAGCTACTTATAAGCGGTACCAACTGGACAGCATGTTTGTTTGGGATCGAAATCGCATCTACAACACCAACCTCTTCAATGAGGTCAAAATGGATTTAGTCACCAATGAAGATGGAAGTACAGATGTAAAGATCCTGGTGGATGAAAGATGGTACTTCTACCCTTTTCCCATCTTCAGATTGACCGACCGAAACTTTAATGATTGGTGGGTCAACCGCGATCGGGACCTGAGTAGAGTCAACTATGGGCTTAAGCTTACTCAATATAATTTCCGGGGAAGAAATGAAGTACTTCGCTTGTGGCTTCAAACGGGTTTTGAAACCGTACTCAACCTGTATTATCAGATTCCCTACATCGATAAGAAACAAAGAAACGGACTACTATTTAGCTCCAGCTACTTTGAGGCTAAAAACGTACCGGTTACTACCATTGAAAACATTCGGCGTTTCACTTCTTCACGCGAACAAGTGCTACGAAGAGCTTATACTAATTCCGTGGTGCATTCGTATCGCAGCTCTTTTTATTCCTTTCACCGTACCAGCCTTTCACACCTCCGAGTGGATGTAGCCGATACGGTTGCGAATATCAACCCAAACTACCTGGGGGACAGTCAAACTCAGCAGCAATACCTATCCCTGGGATATTCGTATACATGGGATAAACGAAATAACCGGAACTACCCGACTAAAGGTGAGTGGTACCGAGCAAGCCTGACCAAGTTTGGATTAGGCATCTATGATGATGGGGTAGATTATTGGAGCGCCAGAATTAAACTTACCAAATATTGGGAATTGAAAGACAACTTCTTCTTGGTAAGTAACCTTTCACTTATGGGCACCACCAATGCGGCTGAAAGAAGCTATTTCAACTACCATTCCATTGGATTTTTAAAAGAGGTGATCCGTGGGTACGATCTGAGACTGATTGAGGCCAGCTCCTATGTGCTGCAGCGAAATGAGTTTAAACATCAACTTTTTGGTCGCAAGTATGATATCAGCAAGGCCATGCCTGTCCGGCAATTCCAGACTTTTCCTATTTTCATTTATGGGAAAATCTTCTTTGATCAGGGGTATGCAGAAGGTTACCCCGATTATGAAGGAAGTGCTCCCCTTACAGACAAGTATATATACAGTGCAGGTGCAGGAATAGACCTGGTACTCGTCAATGACATCACCTTCCGTTTTGAGTTCTCAAGAAATGGTGAGGAAGAAACCAACTTTTTCATCAATGTCCTTTCCCTATTCTGAGTTAGAAGTCAATTTATCCTATACCTCCTGACCGAATGACATTCGGATAGACCGAGTATGTCTTTTTGTTTCTTTCCTCAGCGATTATTTGGTAGATTTCTACCTAATTCGAACCAAAATACTAAACCCATGATTCGTACACTCACCATTTTTGCACTCCTACTATCTGTTTCAGTTTTTGCTCAGGATCGCACCCTCCCGGCAGACGAGACAATCGAAACCAATCACTCGGTAACGATCAAAGGAAAGTCTGTCGCTTATAAAGCAACAACTGGTACTCAACCTGTCTGGAATGATGATGGAAAAGCAATTGCTGCGGTGCATTATACCTATTATGAGCGCACAGACATAAAGAATAAAGCAAATCGTCCGCTGTTGATATCATTCAATGGTGGTCCGGGATCAGCTTCCGTGTGGATGCACCTGGCCTACACAGGACCTAAAATCTTAAAAGTGGATGACGAAGGGTTCCCTGTTCAGCCATATGGAGTGAAAGACAATCCAAACTCTGTGTTGGACATGGCTGATATCGTCTTTGTAAATCCAGTAAATACCGGCTATTCACGTATCCTTGACAAAGAAAATACGGATCGGGGGTTCTTTTTTGGTGTAAACGAGGATATCTCATACCTGGCAGAATGGATCAACACATTCGTATCTCGTGTAAACCGCTGGGAATCTCCTAAATATTTGATAGGTGAAAGTTACGGTACCACACGAGTGTCCGGTCTTGCCTTAGAACTTCAAAATAGGCAATGGATGTATCTGAATGGAGTGATTTTAGTGTCGCCTACGGAGTTGGGCATACACAGTGGACAAGGGCGTAGAGATGGACCATTGGGTGCCGCTTTGCGGGTTCCTTATTTTGCAGCTGCTGCCTGGTACCATAAAAAACTGCCCGCAGACTTACAGAGCAAGGATCTTTTGGAAGTGCTGGATGAAATTGAAACATATTCAGTACAAGAACTAATGCCAACTTTAGCCAAAGGTGGTTTCGCCAGCATGGAAGAGAAAAAAGAAGCGGCTAGGGTGATGGCTCGTTATTCGGGCATTTCAGAAAAAGTCATTCTTCAGTACAACCTGGATGTACCTACCTCATTTTTCTGGAAGGAACTCTTAAGAGATGAGGGATACACAGTCGGTCGGCTTGACTCCAGATACAAAGGAATCGATCGGACAGAAGGAGGAGATCGTCCGGATTTTAATTCCGAGCTAACCAGTTGGCTACATGCCTTTACTCCTGCTATCAATTATTACTACAAGAATGTGTTAAAGTATGACACAGACATCAAATACAACATGTTTGGATCGGTTTATCCGTGGAATAGAGATGGCAACAATACTGGAGAGAACTTGAGACAAGCTATGGCTCAGAACCCATACCTCCACACGATGATTCAAAGTGGATACTACGATGGTGCCACCAAGTATTTCGATGCTAAATATACCATGTGGCAAATAGACCCGAGTGGAAAAATGAGAGATCGACTATCCTTCAAAGGGTACAGAAGTGGCCATATGATGTACTTAAGAAACGAGGACCTCATTAGCAGCAATGATCATTTAAGGGAGTTTATTCAAAAAACTTTACCTGGAGACAAGTCTGCTAAGTATGAATGAGCAATTTAACGATCAATACTAGCGTTGCTGAATTAGATGAAAATTAAGTATGCCTTTTATGTAATCGTTCTAATATCGAGTGTTTTTTCATCCGCACAAAGCGCTCCAAACATTCAGGCGGTAAGCATTGAAAACGATACTGATTTTACCGGTTTCGACCTGATTGAAATTGATAGCAATCAATTGTTCGTTCTGGCAGAGCATTGGCATAACATCAGAACGGTTCCCAAGGCAACCCTAAAGGCTCTCCGTTACCTTCATCAGAAAGCCAATGTACGCATCCTGGCTATCGAACAAGGGGCAAGTGCTGCACACATGATTAATGATTACCTGGCTACCGGGGATACCATTAAGCTTCGACAAATTGTTAGAAATACGTTGTTTTGGGGTAAAGAAAATTGGGAGTTTTTCGAAAATTTAAGAGCCTTCAACCTCACACTTCCTGCTGATGATCAAATTTTTGTCAGGAGTATTGATATCGAATACAAAATGGCTTCAGCCATATTTGTAATCAATGAGCTGATTGGTGAAAAAGAGATACCTCCATCGCTTCAGGAAACCCTGGGTGTTTTTCGGCAAATCTTTCAAAATACGAGGGAGCACCGGGAAAGCTATGAGGGACTATCAGTCATGTATTATTATGATCGAGATTTGGTAGAGCAATTGGTATTGACTTCCATAGATGATGTGGAACGTAAGAGTGAAGCATACACCGAATTTTTCGGCAATGACTTTGTCCAATTTGCCACCATGATTCTGGAAATGGATGATGGATTAACCTTTGATTACACCAATCCAAACAACAATTACAAATTCAGGGATCGATTGATCTATAAAAAATTCATATCGTTGAATGAAGAATATCCTGATAAAGGGATTTTGTGCGTAATCGGAATGAGGCATGCAACCAAAGGCTCTTCTATTTACAAACTGGATAAACTAACTTTTTCTCCTTTACATGGCAAAGTATCAATCATTAAAACCTCAGCGCTATTTAACAAACTCATTATATCCAGTGATCTGAAAAGATTTAATTATAACTATCCGGGGCTACTCAAGACCAATGCTGCCACCTTAATTAAGCATACAGATGATGACGCTGCTTTAAAGTCAAATAAAGACTTTGACTACACGCTTTTTATCAACAGTAGCGGTGAACTCACTCCCTTTGATAAGTTGTATAAGAAGGAATATGGCGAGTAATCATACTGCTGCTCTGCGCAGACGATCGTTAATTGCTTTACCCAACCCTTCTTTTGGGAGAAATTCGGTAAGAATAACTTCTATATGTGGTTGATCCATTTTACGAAGCGCAGCAAAAATATTTCTGGCTGCCTCATCAATATCTCCGTTTGAAGAAAGGACTGTCTGATTACCGTCCGGAACGTCATACCGCTTATTAAAGGATAGAATTCCTGTAGTCATCTTATCAAGCCCCTTCAAATTCTCCTTGATATCACCAATAATCATTTTTCTTCCCGGGGAGTAGTGAGACTTAAGCATTCCCGGCGCAGCTGGGTTGGAGCTTTCGTTTACTTGAATTTTCACCGGGCCAATAAGCTTTTCAATTTCTTCTACCTTGGTTCCACCCAATCGATAAATTATTACTTCGTCGTTCTCAAAACCAACAATTGTTGACTCTAAACCTACCTTGCAAGGACCTCCGTCCAGGATATAAGGAATTTTATCTCCCAGCTGATCCTGAACGTGTTGAGCAGTTGTCGGCGACACATAACCAAAAGGGTTAGCACTAGGGGCTGCCAGTGGAAAATCAAGCTTTGACAGCAGTTGTTTTGTCAATGGATGATTAGGTATGCGTATAGCTATCCTGGATAGTCCTGAAGTCAACAAGTCAGGTACGTTTAACTTTTTCTCCAGTAAAATGGTCAATGGACCCGGCCAAAAGTGTTTTGCAAGAGTTGCTGCTTTTTCAGGAATATTTTTTACGAGATCTTCAACCTTTTCGAGTGAATCGGTGTGGGCTATTAAGGGGTCAAATTTAGGCCTATTCTTTGCCGAATAAATTTGAAGTATTGCATCTTCATTGAGGGCATTCCCAGCTAGCCCGTATACTGTTTCCGTAGGAATTCCAATGATCTCCCCTGCGTTTAGCAACTCCGCTGCTTTTTCGATATTTAATCCTATTTCGGCCAATTCTGCTTAATAATTCTGCAAAGATGAATGAAGCGGTTCAATTTGCCATGTCACTTTGAAATACTTATTTTAGTTGAAAACCAAAGAAATGACATCAAGAACCCGAAATACGCTAAGAATTGCATCTATAATTGTTGCACTGCTCGTTATCTTAATGGACCTAGGTATTATCCCAAATATTGTAAATTATCATTTTTGGGTGATGGTCATTGCCTATTTCCTACTCGTGCTGAGTATTCGTCGCTAGCGCCTAAGCACCAACCTGCCAGATAAAGATTCACCATTGTATTGAATACGATACAAGTACATACCATTGGCTAAGGAAGTGCCAGAGGAATTGTTGCCATCCCAAACGACTGCATTGGTACCGGCAAATTGAGGTCCCCAAAGAATTGTATTTATCAATTCTCCCCCTGTGGTGAGAATGTCAACCCGAACTTCTCCATCTTCAGGAATGGTAAACTCAATATGAGTACTTTCCATAAACGGATTTGGGTATGCAGAATTAACCGTGAATGATTCTGTGGGTGTGTCAAATGTCAATCTTTTAAATGAATCAATAAAAGTCTCATAGACTCCATTTCCATGCGTTGCTATAACTAATCGGCCATCACTTGATCTATAATCCATCATTGTGACAATCGAACTACCAATTTGACCCACTGATTCTTTTGTCCAAACAGTATTTTCATCATTGGTAGTTTCTGTACTATAAAGTCCTACACTTGTTCCTACCAGAATTAAATTTCCAGATGTTTTTGGGATGATTTCAGCCCATCGAATGCTGGGCCCATTTCCTGAACCATCAACGTTTTCTTCTAAATTTCCGCTTATGTCTGTATAAGTGATACCTCCATTGAAGCTTTCAAAAATTGATGGTATCTCATAATTTGAAAATACCACAATGAGGTGTTGGTCGTCTTCAGGATCAACCGATATGCTTGATACGTATGATTCCTTTGGTAGATTTTTTCCGGTGATTGAAGAGCTTAGAAAATTAACCTCACTTTTTGCGTTAATGACGCGAAAAACCTCACCCTCACTTGTACCAAAGTAAATTCTATCTCCGTCAAATGATGACTCAACCGCACTTATCAATCCATTTGATATCGGAAAATTATTGACCTTAACCCAACCTAAGTTGTTAGCTTTTTGAGAACCACCTGGAATTTGTGATACATTAGGATGGAAATACAAGTGATTACCTCCTGCACAAAACATCCTATTTTGATTTGTTGGATCTAAAGTAAATGGATTAATAAATAGATAAACAGATGCTGATTGTTTTACAAGATTGCCGGGATCAATCCTACCAAATGAGGTGATCTTATATTCATCATTTAACGTCAGGCGCAATACCTGTCCTCTTTGAAAGGAAGTGAACCATAAAGCATTATTGTTAGTCGTAGCTGCATATGAACCGTCTCCACCAAGAATCCCCGTCCAGCTGGTTGACCCACCAGACAGATCTGTTCCATTGTCCTGCATTCCTCCAAGGATGGTAGGATCATTTGCAGCTTTTGACTGAGCAACCGTGAAGAATTGCGACGTAATAAACCCGTCGTTTCTACTCTGCCATACGACTGAATCTGCTAAAATATTTTCGGTTAAAATGAGCCCTCCGTCACTGGCAGATAGTGCCACATCAGGATTACTCGGTGTAAATAATAATTCGTGCTGATCCGGGTGGTGATTTGGATAAATACCTGATCCACCCTCAGGGTTATATCCACCTATCCATTCAATATTCTCTTTTGTTCTAAATGCATCAGTTGATCTGTAAAGATTTGTTCCTCCTATAAATACAATGTCCGAATTATCAGGATGAACCCTAATCATCATATTGTAAGACCCTTGTGTATTTAAGTCGCCAAGTGTTTCATCAAAGTCAGGAACTATCCTTGGTTCAGGGTCAAACCCATTAATTCTTGTTGGGCTATTGATCAGTGAGCGTTTATGTTCCAGAATAAATATAGGACTACTATCAAGCATGAAGTAAGTGATATCCGGATTTGAAGGGCTAGATCCAATGACGGCTCTTCCAAATTTAGATTCTTCTGTTAATGGAGTAATATTTGTCCAATTTTGAGCATCCAATGAAAAATAGAGTCCAGCATCTGGAGACAGCCTGTCCTCAGCTGCTTCTGTAGATAGACCTGCATAAAAAACATTATCAACAGATCGTTCTAAAGATGTGAAAAATGAAGCATCTGTATTGTTGAGATTTGCTGTATCAGGTAGATCAAATAACTTTTGGCCCAACACAACTTCCCAGCTATCACCTCCATCAACTGATCGCAGAATACCTCCAAATGCGGCAATAAGAACCTCATCTTGGGCCAGGTTGCCCGGATTAATTTCTATGTCCCATATGTATTGAAATTGGCTATTAAACACACTGGGGTCTGAATCCTGGGTTGATACCAATAAATCCCAGCTTTCTCCATTGTCAGTAGACTTGTAAATACCATCACCTCGAAAAGGTGCTCCTCCGCCTCTTGCTGAATTCCCCACGATCTCCCCTGTACCATGATACCAGGTATCTTCCTTACCTGGACGTGTATCTTGCACTAAACATGTAATACTATTTCGGTTTTCAGGATCGGATTTCCTGGTCCAGGATATTCCTCCGTCTACACTTTTCCAGATACTTCCTGAAACTCCTCCGGCTAAAATCACATTCTCATCCCGAACGTCAAATGCGACAGCTCGCGTGCGCCCACCCACATTGGTTGGGCCCAGAGAAGCAACATTTAATTGTTGTGATCTGCCTGATGGATTCTGAACTGCTAATTGCTTTGCAAATCGCAGTTCAGCCTGACGAATATTTTGAGGAATCGCACCAGTTTTGGGATCCCTGGTCAGAAGTTGGAAATACTCATTCCTACCCATTAGGTCCTCACTCCCCTCAATCTCAGAAGGCGCCTGATCAATCGTAATAACGTACTCTGGTGATGTCGCTTCTTCTGATTTAAACAGGAGAAAGACAATTAAGAAGAACCAAAGAAATTTTTTCAAGCTACTCTATTACCGTATTGACTTTGTTGATTTTACCCTCTGAGAGCTCGCTGGTCATTACCCCCTCACCATTATTATTCTTACCATCGAATGTTGCCTCAATGTAATAGGATACCGGCTTAACATCCTTGAAAGTAACACGGCCTTTCTTGTCAGTTGTCATGGTTGCCACAGCGTTTTCACTCACCCGATAGTCTGCTTCATTTTCATAAATAGAAACTGTCGCCCCTTCAACGAAATTGCCAAGTCCGTCAATAACCGTAACTCGTAGTTTTGTTGGAAGCAATTGAGCATCTGCTGTCTGATTTAAAGCAGAGCCAATAAATAGTACCGCTAGCACCGTTAAAATTCTCATAGTTGAATTAGTTTTTATTCTTTGTTGTAAAAATATATAAAGCAAGTTCTTCAAAATTTTCCGCCTGCTTATATCTCCTGTCAGGATACGAATTTGCAATCAATTTGATTCGTTTAGGCTCGTCATTTTCAGTAATAAATTCGATTTGAATATTGCCGTACTTCTGGTCGATCGGCTCTATGAATCCATTTTTCGGTTTTAGATAATGCATTTCTTTTGATTCCACTACACTGCCCTTTTCCTGCATCGTACGTTTGCTCACAACCAAACGATAATCAAGCTTCTTTACCTGATCTGCCAAGTAATCAAATAAGTAATGAAAATTTCTTTTACCGAACTCAGCCTCATAGTCAATCGCAAAACCATTACTGTAGTTTGATTCCAATAGAACCAACTGAGGATCTTTCTCTACTCCTTGTTTTCTCCAGAAATAAGATTGCCACAAATCATTCAAAAAATCTGTACAAATATCTGTTTGCTTCCATCTATTGAATTGAGTAACAAATGATTGACTTCTTTGAATAATTTCATCTACCAGGATTCTTGTGGGTTGATTACTGGTTTTTCCAAAGACCCGAGCATATATATCATCAAAATAACTCATCTATCTTATAAGCGTAATTGATCCATATTGTTCGATCGTTCCTAAATCTGGTGCCAGTGAGCTGGAAAATTTAATTATATACGCATATGTTGAAGGAGGAAGTAATGCACCTCTGTAGATTCCATTCCATCTAAAATCCTGATTATTAGACGTATAAACAAGCTCACCCCATCGGGTATAAATTAAGATTTCAAATTCTTCCACGTAATCATTCGGAAAAACAAAGAACTCATCATTTACTCCGTTTCCATTTGGCGAAAAAGCATTCGGCGCAAAAATCACAGGCCGGCAATCTTCCACTACCTCTACTCTGGCAGTTGTACACGTAAAGCCATTATACAATGTAACCTGATAGGTGCCCGTTGCTGACACAGAGAATACCTGATCTGTAGAAAGAATCGCATCATCCGGTAATAGCCTCCACTCATAAGTATTAAAAATACCGGGATCAAGATCTGCTGTAAGATTGTCCGGATTTCCGGTGCAAAAAGAGGCACGAGCTGGCAGTAAAATATCCTCCTGATTTATTGGCACTACTGCCACATCCAATGATTCAGTCGCTGTACAGGTGCCCGTCTCGTTGCTGGCAATAACCGTATATCGTCCGGATTGAGTAACAGTCAAAACAGAGTCTGTCTCTGAAAGTGTAGATCCGTTCGGATCCTGCCATTCATAGCTTACGGAAGGATTGTAATAGTTGGTTGTAGCAATTAAGAAGACATTTCCATTGTCATCACAATCCGGTTCCAATGATAGCTCTACTGTAAACTCTGCTTCAATATTTACACCAATATCACCGGAAGAAACCTGACATCCGGTAAACTGATCAAATACGGATACATTGTACGTTCCGCTTGTTGTAACGGTATTTTGCATTGCATTGCTGCCATTATTCCAATTATACAAATAGGTTCCACTTCCCCCGGTTACATTGGCGATTAGTGTTTGTTGACCTTCGCATGGATCACCTTCTACAGTGACATTCACTGTTGGAGGGGTGTTCAGGTTAACCTGAATATCCTCACTCCGATCACAAAATCCTGGTGCAGATGCCAAAAGCGTATACGTCCCTGTCTGATCTACCGTGATTGAATCACCTAAATTTGATCCAACAATGATACCATCGGTAGTAGACCATGAGAAGGAGACACCAGCCGTTCCTCCATCAGATATTCCAACTCGACCTGAATTTCCGCAAATCTCCTGAATAGCATCAAAAGTGAAGGCCGGTTCCGGGTCCGGATTTATGGTAATTTGCTCAGTCTCTACACAACCTGGAGGGTTACTGTCTGTGATTTGAACAGATAGTGTTCCTGTATTCAAACCAGGTAATACCAATGGATCTACAGTATCAACTCCGCTGGCAACTATGGCACCTCCAGCATCCTGAACTTCATAACTATAGTTGGCTGGTAAGGAAGGTGTAGTTCCTGAGATGGTCAACTCGACGGTTCCATCACAGTTTCCACCTGTATTAACAACATTCATATTAAAACTGCCCGGATCCTCAATCTGTAAAATCTCCAGATAGTCACATCCGGTAACCAAATTGGTTGCAACCAAACTATAATTGCCGGGAGGTAAACCTGTAATATTTGGTGGGCTGCCCGGTCCATCAAAATTGGCAGGTCCAAAATTTGAGGGTCCACTCAGCTGATATGAATAACTGCCGGCAGCATTAAATGTCAACGCCACTGAACCATCATCATTCCCACAGCCTGTCGTCGGGATAGGAGTAAGTGTAATATCTGGCTCAGGTTGAATAGTAACCTGAATCGTATCTCGCCCGATACACCCAAAGGTATTGGTCACAGCCACCGTATATTCGAATACACCTGCGGTCGTCGTATCTATATCAAATGTTCGATTGTTTCCAAGCACAATTCCGTCAATTGCCCAGGCATAAGTCGCTCGAACTACTTGCGCATCTAAGGTAATTGTCGGGTCGTTTTGACAAAGGAGTCTGTCAGGACCCAAATCTACTTCCGGACGTGCATCAGCCAGAAACACCTGAAGTGTATCTGATGTACAGCCTGTAAGACTATTAATAATAGCTACATCGATAAGTGCTTGGTCTGAGACCGTAATCTGACGCGAGGTATCTCCGGTACTCCAGTAATAGGAGAAATCAGGATTATCCACTGGCCATGCAGTCAAAAGTACTGGCTGATCACATATCGCTGTATCTGTAGGAACAGTCGGGCTCTCCGGGATATTATTAACGGTAATGGTTTGCATCAATGTAGTGTCCGTATCACACCTATTGCTTAAAATCAGTTGAACATTATAAGTCCCCGGCATGGTGTACGTATGCGTTGTGTCCTGAATTGCTGCTGAAGTTCCATCTCCAAAAATCCACAGATAATTTTCGATGGAATTATTAGGATCCCGACCCGTAGCTGTAAAAGTGGATTGCTGGCCAGCACAGCCTACTGTAACGCTCATACTTGGCACCTGTAGAGGCGGGGATTGGTTTTGAGCAAAATTGGGTAACCCCAACCTACTTGTTCTACCCGCTAGATCAAAACCCCCATCATCAAATGCGGCTCCCAGATCATCCCCATCCGGGGCGCTAATAGTTCCTATCACGCCTGAGTTATCAATGGCCATGTAGATGGTACCATCCGGTCCTAATTGCAATGCGCCATAATCACTACCCTGAGTGTACCCATCAAATTTGGTCGCAGAAATGTCTGCGGCCGGGTCCGCTGAGTTCAGACTGTCTAAATCATATTGAACCAATTTGGATGACCCAGATGAAGTAGTCAAATAAAGCCTTAAACCTCCCGGTGAAAATTCCATCCCATATAATTCGCTCTCACCTGTATCAATAAGTCTGGGGTTAGAAACTTCACCCTGATCGAAATCGAGAATCTCAACTTGATTAGTGCCTGGAATATTGACTGCTATCTGACCCAGCGTAGGCGATATTTTCATGTAGCCGGTTGCACTTAGCTCTTGCATAAAATCGTGAATTTCACCTGTTGGAGAATAAATAGCTCCACTCAATCCGCCTGCGCCCGTTTGGTAGGACCTGAACGTGTTATTTCCAAATTCATGCGCCACAATAATATCATTACCAGTGAACCCTGATCCCGTAATTCGCTCGGTGCTATTATCCATCAGTTTTACATTTTTCACAATGACTTTGCCTCTTGCCGCAGATTCTTTCATATCCACAATGGAATACCTCAAAGCATACTCATTATCTCCATAAACACGCTCAGTCGTAAAGATGTAAAACATGGTCTGATCATCTCCAAAGGGCATAATCAACGCATTTTGAGCGGATTGCACATCTCCTCCTATGGTATCTCCATTAAGCATCACATCATGATCCTTATTCCAAACCGTAAGCCCATTGGTATAGAATAAAAGTTCACCATTAACATCAGATATCGTTGCACATCCTTCCGGCGCATCCTGTTGATTGCCGTCTAAAATAGCCATGGCTCCTCCGGTAAATTCAATTCCTGCCTGCTCACCAAAATACCACTGATTGGAGGTCTGATTTGCGATTCCGTATTCTGTCACTTCTATATCGTCAAAGTCGGTACAGCCAGAAGCATCAGTTACCTCCACCCAATAGGTACCTGCTGTATCAATGCCTATAGTCTGAGTTAATTCTCCTGTACTCCAGACAAAAGATGCACCATCACCTGCATCCAGTGTCAATACTTCATCCACACAGATTGTCGTGTCGTTACCGAGATCTACCATTAGGTTATTTGGAAGAATCTCAACGGGTTGAGTTATGGTTTGAGTAATGCCATTAACCTCAGCAGTGAGGCTAACCATGTACCCTCCGGAGGCCTGGTACTCATAGTTAGGAATCCATGCATTACTTCCTCCACCATCTCCAAAATCCCAGAACAGGTTATTAGGGACAGGCTCTACTACCGGAAAGAATTTTGTAATGTTTGTTTCACAACTGTCAATCCAATAAAAATTAAGTGTATCAAACGTGAAATTATAGGCCGGTGTATGCTCTGAAAACTGTCGTGCATTAAAATCATCCGGCAGAGCTATGGCTTGATACTGTAAAGAATCAACAATACTGTCAGGCTGATTGATCCTTCCAAGGTTAAAGGCTGCTCCATTCGTCGATTGATAGAGATGATAAATGCGATTATCCGGCGCACGCTTTAATCCATAACTTCTAAATATAGCTGTGGGTAAGATCGGATTGACGGTCTCCGTTGTGTCGTTAAAATCAATCTGATAGATTTGAGCTGATGTTCCGCTGCTTCCAAATCTGGAAAAATACACCTTGGAGCCGTCAGGCGACCATTCAATATCGTAGATGGATTCTCCCTGATCATCATTAAATCCAGTTCCGGTAAGTGTCTTATCAAATGTTAAAAGGCCCAAATTAGGATCAAAATCCATTAACCAGATATTTCGGTTTGCGAGTTTTGGAGCCATTGCCAGTTTAGAAGAATCTCCATTAAAAGCAAAATGAGATGCTTCAAATCCGGGGGTTGTGCCGTTTGTGAAATCATAGTTGACAGTTGCGCCAACACCTCCAGCATCTATCCGAGTCACCTGAATTTGGAAAGTACTTCTATTCTGAGAAATCAGCCAAAAGAGATCACCATTACCAGATGGAATAATCAGCATACCTTCAGACGGGTTGACAAGCCCGGTAGCATTATCAGCTGATGTCACATCTCCATAGGGAAATTGTGCAGACCCATTTCCTTGAACAGTAGCATCCATAATCGAATACTGAATTTCGTTTATTCCAACAGCACCGGAATTCGTGAAAAGGTAATATTGCCCTGGATTGTTGGTGACCGGACAAGTGACTACCGGAACATTGACCGAGGGGTTGCCAGCTAAACCTGCACCATTCGGAACTATTGAATGTGATGCATCATAGACATTTGAACCATCTGTATAGAAAAGCAGATTACCTGTAAATTGATTGGTAACTGTGACCGCTCCTGCAGACCCAAATGGAACAGCTTGATCGGTTTGAAGGTACACATCCCTCCCATTTCTGTCAAATACAAGGTTTTCTACCGAATTGCCAAAATACCACCGCGTCTCAGTAACATTTTGTCCCCAAATTGAAGTACCAGTTACCAAAAACAGAATGAGAAAAAAGTATCTAACCAAAGTAGGTCTATAGGGGATATGACTCATAAAAATGTCCTTACTCATACACAACAGTCTGTAAAAATACGGTTAAAATACTAACGTTATAGTTGTCGTTACATTACTTAAGTAAGTCAACAAAACTTTAATCGGTTTGTATTTATTGTATAATTTGCTCATCGATTTATAATCAACATTTTTCCATGGTTAGGAAGGTTATTTTAGTCATTGTAATCATTAGTGCCCTTGCTGAAGAAAACACCTTGCAAGCTCAAGACCCTCAGTTTTCTCAGTATTATGCTGCACCGCTTTATCTGAATCCCGGATTGGTAGGCATCAATCAAAAGGGAAGGATGGGTATCAACTATCGTTCGCAATGGCCAAACCTGGATGCTAACTTTGAAACCTTCTCTGCTTACTTTGACTATCATTTTGAAGATTACTACAGCAGTGCAGGAATTATATTCACCAGAGACCAGGAAGGAATTGCCGGATTAAACTCGACCTCCATAGGGCTTCAATATGCCTATCAACTCCAATTAAATTATGATTGGACCTTTCGTCCGGGGGTTCAGGCAGCTTATTATATCAGAGACTTAAATTTTGATAAACTCACGTTTGGAGATCAGTTTGACAATACCGGCCGTGTAAGGCCTACAACCGGAGAGACCTTTAATACGGGACTCAACGCACAGTTTTTTGATTTGTCGTTTGGAGGTGTACTCTACAACCCATCAATCTGGTTAGGAGCGGCACTTCATCATGTGTTAGAGCCTAATCAAAGTATTGCTGGAGGGAATGCACCATTACCCAAAAGATTTTCCATCCACGGAGGGTATCGAATCCCATTGAACCCATTGACCACACGAACAGATCTGGGAGAACGAAGTATAACACCTAGCTTTAACTACCGAACGCAAGGTGACTTTGATCAATTGGATGTGGGCGCCTACTTCACATTAGACCCGATATTGGTTGGGTTATGGTATAGAGGAATTCCTATTAAAAATACTGACGGTGTTGCTAACAATGAATCTTTAATTTTCATGCTGGGCATGCAGACAAACCGGGCTACTTTCGGCTATAGCTTTGACTATACCTTGTCAGATCTCGGAATAGGTACTGGAGGAGCTCATGAAATCAGCATCGCTTACTCCTTCAGCTTGGGCGATCCATTAAAGCCTGCTGCGGACGTGCGTAGATTGAAGTGTCCAATTCCGTTTATTTTTTAGCACGTCTTAAGGCTATCTTTGCGACATGACCGAACAAACCATTTTCACCATTCTTCTGGTGATTATCACCTTTGATTTCACACTGGAAAGAATTCTGAGTTTCTTAAATAGAAAAAGTGCTAAAAAGCCCATTCCCATTGAATTAGAAGGAATTTATGACAAAGAAAAGTATGATAAATCTCAGGCCTACAATGAAGAGGTTTCCAGGTTTGGATCATTTTCAGCGACCTTTAGTTTTGTGCTATTGGTGTTAGCCATTTACAACGGATGGTTTGGGATGTTGGATCAATGGATCCGCACGTTTTCGCCACTCAGCTTGGTCTCTCCGCTTATTTTCTTCGGTATCTTATTTGTGATCTCTGATTTAATAAATATTCCTTTCTCGGTTTACCGGAATTTCGTCATAGAAGCCAAATATGGTTTCAATAAGATGACCGCTAAAACATTCATTCTAGATAAGATTAAGGGTTACATACTCACCATTATCATTGGCGGACTTTTGCTTAGTGTATTAATCTATTTTGTAAATGCCATTGGAAATGACTTTTGGTATTACTTCTGGGGGGTTATGACGGCCTTTGTCCTTTTTGCCAATTTATTCTATACCTCATTGATACTTCCATTGTTCAACAAGCTTACGGCTATGGAAGAGGGAGAGTTAAAATCTTCCATTCAAGCTTATTGCAGCAAGGTGAATTTTCCACTAAAGAATATTTTCATCATGGACGGGTCGAAACGTTCCAGTAAGGGAAATGCTTTTTTTAGTGGACTGGGTAAAAAGAAAAAAGTAGTGCTCTTTGATACGCTCGTTGAAAAACATTCTACTCAGGAACTAACTGCTGTATTTGCTCATGAAGTGGGGCATTACAAGAAAAAACACATCCTCTTTTCAACCATTTTCAGTATTCTGTTAATGGGTTTTATGCTTTTCTTATTTTCCAGAATGGCATACAATGCCGAAGTGAGCTGGGCAATGGGTGGGCAAACCTCTGCTCTGCATCTTAATCTTTTAGCGTTCGGAATTTTATACTCTCCTATATCAACGCTATTAGGAATAATTGGAAATCTCATATCTCGGAAAAACGAGTATGAAGCAGATGCTTACGCAAAAGAGACTTATGATGCCACACCGCTTATAACAGGATTAAAGAAGATGTCCTCAGACCATCTATCGAATCTTACTCCACACCCTGCTTATGTGTTTGTGCACTACTCGCATCCGCCTTTGAAGGAACGAATTCAGGCATTGGAATCCTAATCAATCAAAATTTTTCCATTTCCTCTTTTTTCCTCTTTTGAAAGAATACCAAAGGCCTGTTTTTTCTCCAAGATTCCATTTTCCTTCAAATTGTGGGTTGCCCTTTTCGTCAAAATAGATCCAGGATCCATCTTCCAATCCATTTATTAGTGTTCCTTTCTGGTTTAGTTGCCCACTCTCAAAATAAAACTCCCATTGACCGTTTGGGCTGCCCAGCTGATAATGTCCTACTCTTTTAAGATTGCCATTTTCATAAAAAAACAGCCATTTGCCTTGATAAAGCCCATCGTTATATTTCCCATGTTTTTCTATTTGCCCATTCGGATAATAATAGACGGCCGAATCTTCCAGTAACCCTCCCTCATAATATTCCTTCGCAATAAGTTTCCCCTGAAAGGAGTAATACTTCTGGTGTCCATGTAACTGTCCATTGACAAAAGAGAGAAGTGAATTAGTATCCCCATTTGGGTAAAGGAATTTCCACACACCTTCCTTCCCATTATCATCCAAAATCCCTATCCCTTTAATCTTTCCATTCTCATAAAATAGGGTATCCCTTTTTTGCGCAAGAACAGCATTTGCTATCAAGACTACCAATAAACTAATCGTTGATAATTTCATTTGCCATAATTTACAATTATTGATTTAAAGCTCCCAAATGCATACTTTGCAATTATGAAGCCACTCATCTTTTTGTTCGTATTGGTCATCTGTGGCCATGCTTTGGGCCAAACCAGCTCATTTAACCTGGGAGGACGTAGTGGTGGCATGGGTGGCGCCTCCGTTACTCTGGGCGATGAATATAGTCTTTTTAACAATATTGGTGGTCTGGGTAGACTAGAAAATCATGCGGCCTTTGCTGCATATCAAAACAGATATGGCGTTACCGAATTTCAGGTTATAGGTGCGGGAGCAGTATACGCATCTAACTTTGGGAACACCGGAGTTGGATTTTACAAATTTGGAGATGATTTATACAGCGAACAACGTATTCACCTGGCGTTCAGCAACAAGTTTCAAATGGTAAGCTTGGGAGTAGGCCTGGATCTACTTCAATACAACATATCAACTGTTGGTACGAAAAGAGCATTAGCTATCCAATTTGGAGGAATTGCTGAAATCAGTCCTGCTCTCAGGTTTGGTGCTCATATACATAACCTAAATCAGGCTAAAATTAACGATGAAACAGGTGAAAGAGCTCCTACTGTGATGAAGGCTGGCATTTCTTATCTGCCATCAAAAGAATTGATTTTAACTGCAGAAATAGAAAAAGACCTGGATTTTGATGAAGTTTTCAAAGCTGGTATTGAATATGAAATAGTAGAGAATGTCTACCTGCGCACTGGTATTAGCACAGAGCCATTCCTTGGGGCTTTTGGACTAGGTTTCCATCCCAAAAACTTCAAATTTGACTATGCTTTTTCAAACGAATCCCGACTTGGTAACATTCACGAAATTTCCTTCGCCTACTCATTCGATAAATGAAAAAGTGGCTAACAATAGGACTTCTCTTAACTAACCTTGTTGTGACAGGTCAAAATGAAGAGATAGATCTGGAAGTCTTTGCAGAACGTCTTTTCCAGGTCCAGGACGAAGATATTGCGTATGAAGATATCTACGAATCCCTACTCCTTTACTATAGTTCTAAGCTCAATCTAAATAGTGTTGAACCAGAAGAATTAGCATCGCTTTACATTTTAAACCCTGCACAACTTTCTAATTTTTTCATCTATAGAGATCAATTTGGCGAATTTCTTTCTATCAACGAATTACAAGCTGTTCCAGAGCTAGACCTTGAGACTATTCGCCTTTTACTACCATTCGTAACAGTAGAAGAATCTTTAACTGATACACGTCCACTTTTACAACGGGTAATAAATGAAGAGAATAACTATTTCCTGCTTCGTTATTCAAGAAGATTGGAAGAACAAAAGGGATATACTCCCGCTTTACCTTTGGACACTACATTTATTCGGAATGAAAATCAGGATATAGTAGATACCGTCACCTCTCCTCCTGCGCGTTTTGCAGGATCTCCTAACAAGATCTATGGAAGGTTCAGAACAAGCCATAGAAATGACTTCAGTCTGGGATTTACATTTGAAAATGATAACGGCGAGCAATTTTCATTCAATAATAGCAACAGGGGTTTTGATTTTTACTCCTATCACCTACTCCTCGAGAATAAATTTGGATTCAGGAAAATCGTGCTGGGTGACTATCAATTGCAGGTTGGTCAGGGGGTTGTCTTTGGAGCCGGATTCAATGCTGGCAAAGGAGCAGAAACAGTCAATACCACCAAACGAAATAGCTTAGGATTAAGGCCCTATACCTCTGTTCTGGAATCGGGTTTTTTTAGAGGAGCCGGGATTGCTAAAGAATTTGGTGATTTCGAGCTGACCGTATTCTACTCTCGTCTAAACCAGGATGGAAATATTCAGACGGATACCACCTTCTCTGACTTTGATGAGTTTATTAATTCGATTCAAAATTCCGGCTTTCACAGAACTCCGGGTGAACTGGCATCAAAAGATCAAATATCAGAGCAATCCATTGGGGCAGTTATCCAATATCAGCCACATAGAAGGTTCACAGTTGGTATATCGGGTTTGAATAGTCAGTATAGTCGTCCATTGCAGCGAAAACCGAATAACTACAATCAATTTGAATTCAACGGTGATCACAATTTTGTCACTTCAGCATATGCCAATTACACCTGGCAAAACTTCACCTTCTTTGGGGAAGCTGCCCGATCAAAAAGTGGTGGCATTGGTGCTGTCGGAGGTTTAGTTACGAGCCTATCCAGGACGGTTGATATGGCAATGGTTTTCCGAAACTACGATCGTGACTTTCATTCTTTCTACGGCAATGCGTTCTCAGAAAATTCCCGAAACATTAATGAAAAGGGAACCTATTGGGGAGTGTCCGTTACACCCAACAGAAGGCATAAAGTAAACCTATATTACGATCGATTCCAGTTTCCATGGTTAAAATTCCGAACGGAAGCTCCTTCTGTCGGACATGAATGGCTCATTCGCTATTCCCATTTCCCTTCCAGACAGGTGACACTATATGCTCAGGCCAGACAGCAAACGAGACAAGTGACAGTTCCGAATGAAAACCTTAACATATTGGTTGACCAGATCAAGCGTAACTACATCTTCAATGTGGATTATGCACTTAAGCCCTGGCTAAAATTGAAAACAAAAGTTCAAAGTAGTACTCAGGATGAAGGTGGTGAATTCACAAAAGGATTTGCAATCATGCAGGATGTGAATTTTGATTGGTGGAAGCTGAAATTCAATACCCGAATGGCACTATTTGAAACGGATGATTTTGATAACGCTCAGTATGTATACGAAAGTGATGTGCTTTATGCTTTTTCTATTCCAGCCTACAATGGCACGGGCGTTAGAACCTATGCCATGGTTAGGTATGATCCAGTTAGAAACCTATCGCTCTGGCTTAGGTACGCAAGCTTCTCTTTCAGAGATCGAAATAGTGTTGGATCGGGGTTGAACGAATCAGTCGGTAGTATTTCTTCCGAGATAAAAGCGATGCTACGCTTTAAGTTCTGAGATTAACAAAATTTCATTTCTCATACTTCTGGGTTAGGTTTACTAGATCAATAGTATCTGATGGAATCATTAAAAAGCGTCTGGGAGAGCATCATCGATTTTCTTACCAAAGTGGGTGAAATTTTCACTACTAATCTGTTTGACCTTGGCGAAAGTAAAATAACCCTCGGGACGATATTATACTTCCTGATCAGCTTCATTGTCCTGACATTCGTCGCTAAAAGATTTAGAAATCTACTAGTAAACAAAATATTGGTGAAGGCCAATATGGAAAGAGGAGCACGAAATTCTATCGGGCTAATTACCAGAGTGATGATTATGTTCATCGGTTCCATTTTTATTATTCAAAGTGCCGGGATAGATATGAGTTCTTTAAGTCTATTGGCTGGAGCTCTGGGAGTTGGGATCGGATTCGGACTGCAAAATATCACTGACAATTTTATCTCAGGAATTATTATCCTATTTGAAAAGCCTATTAAGGTTGGAGATCGGATTGTTGTAGGTGATACTGAGGGTGATGTGATCAACATCTCCGTCCGTGCAACAACCATTCTGACCAATGAGAATGTGTCGATCATCGTCCCTAACTCAGAGTTTATCTCATCACGAGTAATTAACTGGAGTCATAATGATCGGAATATTCGTTTTGATATTCCTGTAGGTGTCAGCTATAAAGAAGACCCGGAAGCTGTTAAAGAAGTTTTGATTAAGGTTGCTGAAGAGAATAAACATGTGCTCAAACATCCGTTACCTTATGTCTTTTTTGATGAGTTTGCGGATAGCTCACTTAATTTCACCTTAGCTATTTGGACATCCACGCATACTGATAAGCCAAGACGATTGAAGACCGAACTCTATTTCGCCATTTTTGAAAAGTTCAAAGAAAAGGGAATAGAAATTCCATTCCCTCAACGTGATGTCCATATAAAATCTAAACCGAAAGACTAAGCTGCCTTTTCTCTAGCGGTTTCGCTTAAACTAACTCCTTCAAAATGAGCGTCTTTATCCATTTCACCGGAATAGAATTGCTCTTGTATCTGCTTAGCAGTAAGTGAACTATTATCCGGGCTCCATCCCGGAGGACCGAATATGTACATAAATACTTCTTTAGCACTTTTTGCCTTTTTCACATCGTTAATGATATCAACGAAAATGTGTGTATTAAGCTTTATCGGATTGTAAGTATCCGGACTATTCAATATTCCATATTTTGGATCTACTCCTTTAATGGTGTTTTGCCAAGTTCCAAAAATGTGATCCCAGATCAACAAGATTCCTCCGTGGTTTTTATCCAGGTATTCAATATTACTTGAATGATGTACGGCGTGAACGTGTGGATTATTAAATATTTTACCAAAGAAGCCTAGTGAACCTATCAATTTAGTATGCAAGAAATATTGATAGGTGGCATTGATAATAAGTGCTGAACCAATCATAATTGGCTCAAATCCAATTGCAGCCATCCACAACCAAAAAATTGGTTTGTAAAGAGTGATAAACCAACCATTTCGAATACTCACCGCCAAGTTAAAGTTTTTTGATGAGTGATGTGGAACATGAGCAGCCCACAATAACCTGACTGTATGACTCCATCTATGATGCCAGTAAAAATTGAAATCATCTGCTAAAATTGCAAGAATCCAAGCCCACCAGGCCCAACCGATTGTTGCATATCCTAAATATTCAGCTCTTATCGGTTCAAAAAAGTTAAAAACTCCTTGAAAAATAACAGCAACTGTAAATGCTTTACTAAAGAATGAAATGAACGCTGCACCTAATGCAATTCCAAATCCTGCTAGCGAATCTTTTAGCTCATAATCATGCTTAGCCACTTTATATTCCACTATCATAAAGAGTAGTAGAATAGGGAAAATGTAAATCATTTTGTCGCCGACATTAAACTCTGGCATATCTATCTAAATTATAATGTTCTGTTTTGCTTCAGACTGCAAGAATACATCAAAATAAACTTGCATCAGTTTAGCATAAATTAATTGATTATTGTTTTTTCTGCTTACCAAATTTATAAGTAAGTCCGACTCCAATTACACTTTTGAATTGAACTCTGTCTTTGAACTCTCCATCAGCTTCTAAAATTTCTCCATCTCCATTATCATCAGCTCCAATTTCAATGTCTTTATCATAGATTAATTGTGCAAATGCATTCATCGATAAAACTTTAGTCAACTGCATCACTAAAGCATTTTGCCAGTTAACATCGATCGTTCCAAAATCTTCAAGATAACTCGTAAACAGTTCCAGTCTACTTTCGAAAATATCATTCTTATATTTTGCTCTAAAGAAAGAACCGAACTCAGCTCTTGAATTCTTTCCTGGCGTTATAACTGTAGTACCATCAATAGCAAATACTGCCGGGTCAACTCCATACGCTCCTTCGTTAGCAAGTTGCTGATCTCTTACAAAAGTGAACTTTCCGGTGAGGGGTTGGTAGCCAAAACTTAACTGTTCATTTGGATCATACGAAATACCTGTACCAATGGTGAGATATCCGGGAGCCATAAAATCAGATATAAAATTACCTTCTTCATCAAGTCCCTCATAAAATTGTGTCCTAAAATCCATGGAAGCACTATAAAACCACTTTCCATTGTCTTTATTAACCTTATAACTGTACTTAGTTACCAGATTGATCAGGTCATCAGACTTGTTAAAACTTGCCTCTCCTTGTTTAATCAAACCATACGCCAAATCAAGAGAATTTTCCCATTTACCTCTGCCTTTAACACGATTAGCGAAAATGCTGAAATTCGAATTTATAGCAACTGAATTTTGCCCACCTGCAGCCCAATTTGTAAGAGCTACTTGTGAAAATGTAAGCGAACTACTACCTCCGATCCTCCAGTAGGTAGTATCTGCGTTTGTGGTGTTTTGGGCGAAAAGTGAGGCTGAAAAAAAGGTGACCAGAATCGTAAAAAGTATTTTCATTTTTTAATCGTATGTATTTGTTTTCAAATCGTTTTCTTTAAGAATTCTCCTTAAAATTTTTCCTACATTAGATTTTGGTAGCTCATCGATAAAATCGATGTATTTTGGTCGCTTATAACCGGTCAGGTTTTCCTTACAATGTTCTCGTATTTCCTCCTCTGTCAAACTTTCATCTGCCTTTACTATATAAACTTTTACCGCCTCAGTCGATTTCTTATCGGGAACACCTATAGCTCCAACCTCTAATACCTTGTCATGCAAAGCAATGCAATCTTCAATTTCGTTCGGATAAACATTGAATCCTGATACCAGAATCATTTCCTTCTTCCTATCAACTATTTTAAAGAACCCTTGTTCATTAACAACAGCAATATCTCCCGTTTTAAACCAGTCTTTATGAAAACAATTCTTAGTTTCCTCGGGCCTGTTCCAATATCCTTGAAAAACCTGAGGGCCTCTGGCACATAATTCACCTCGTTCACCGGTTTTAACTTCCTTGCCATCATCATCAAGGATAATCACCTCAGTACTGGGGACAGGCATTCCTATAAATCCGGTCTCTGCATCTCTGCGAAGTGGATTTGCTGTTAATACCGGAGAAGTTTCTGTTAACCCATATCCTTCCGATACAGGTGTACCTGTTACTTCAAACCATTTGTCAGCTACAAACTTCTGCAGTGCCATTCCACCAGCAAATGAGAATTTCACTTTAGAAAAATCGAGTTCTTTAAATTTTGGTTGGTTAAGCAACCCGTTAAATAAGGTATTTACACCGGTGAGAATACTCCATTGGTGGCGTCCCAAATCTTTGAGAAATGCTTTCATATCTCTTGGGTTGGTGACCAATACATTTCTAGCTCCTATTCTAACTGTCATCAATGCATTACAGGTAAGTGCGAATATGTGATACATAGGAAGAGCTGTGATGAATATTTCTTTTCGCTCCTCAAGCCCACCATGCAGCATCCATTCACATACCTGTTCAATATTTGCGATTACATTTTTATGGGTAAGCATTGCACCTTTTGAAACTCCGGTGGTTCCACCTGTATACTGTAAAAATGCTAATTCAGAGCTCTCGCTAGCGACAGGCGAAGCAGGCTTCTCAGCTCCCTTACTAAGTGCATCTTTAAACCCTACCGCCTCCGGAAGGCTATAAGCTGGCACCATTTTCTTAATATTTTTTACAACAAAATTGATAATTCCACCTTTCAGCCCTCCGATCATATCACCAATCTTGGTGAGGATAACAGTTTCGATCTGTGTTTCCTTAATTATTTCTTCCAGGTTACTGGCAAAGTTCTCAACAATAACAATTGCTTTAGCTCCGGAATCATTGAATTGATGAAGCATTTCACTCGGTGTGTAGAGTGGATTTGTATTGACTACCACCATTCCCGCTTTGAGGATACCATAAAGAGCTACCGGGTACTGAAGTAGGTTGGGCATTTGTATAGCTACCCGATCGCCTTGTTTAAGGTTTGTATGATTTTGCAAATACGATGCAAAGTTATTTACCGTCTGTCCAAGCTCAGAAAAGGTCATTTCCTTTCCCATATTTTCAAATGCCACCAGACTTCCATATTCATTGATCCGCTCATCTACCATTTCCGGTAACGAACTATACTTATCTGGGTCAATCTCTAATCGAACACCTTCTGGGTAGCTATCATGCCAAAGCTGTTTCTTCATTTCAGGCTTAGTTATTTATTATAGCCGATAAAGATAAAGGATGAGGTTTACTGAGAAAGGATTGAAGATAAAAAAAGCGGTTGGCACCCCTACCAATCCGCTTAAATAAACAACATTAACCCAAAAAGCTGTAGAGGGAGGATTCGAACCTCCACGGAGCAGTTAGTCCCAAGCGTTCTCTCTTGATAACTATCATGAGAGAACATATCGGGATTTATCCCTTATCTCCACCCCCGAGAGAGGAGGGCATGTCTGCCAGTTTCACCACTCTACAGTGTGTTTTGATGATTCAAATTTAACATTATCATACTTTTATTGAAATAAATTCAATACATTAGATGAATATTTACACCTGAATCAATTTAAAACGTTTTAAATTATATTTTTCATAATTTAACCTAATCAAAATGAGCAAAAATTATGAGATTGATAATGTGGATCTCAAGATCCTCAATATTCTTTCTGAAGATGCAAAAATGCCCTATACAGAAGTTGCCAAAAAAGTCTTCGTTTCCGGAGGAACTGTTCATGTTCGTATGAAGAAGCTGGAAGAAATGGGTATAGTAAAAGGCACTACTTTAAAGATTGATTACGGAAAGCTGGGTTACGATATTACCTGTTTTCTCGGCATCTATCTAGAGAAAAGCTCCTTGTATGATAGAGTGGTAAATGAATTAAAGGAAATACCTGAAATAGCGACAATCCGCTATACCACGGGCAACTATAATATTTTCTGTAAAATCTATTGCAAAGACACACAGCACTTAAAGGATGTACTGCATGATAAAATACAAAAGGTAGATGGTATTGAGAGCACGGAAACCTTTATTTCGCTCGAAGAGAGTGTTAATAAACATCTAAGCTTTTAGAATACTTAATTTCACTGAACCTTCTTTGAAGTTCGTTGTTCTTATTTAGAATTACTATAAATAAGGTGTACCTTTGCACCTTGAAATGAAGGCAATTTTTAGATGAGCACTGACGAACAAATATTAGAAGAATTTACCTCCAAAGAATATGAACATGGCTGGTCGGTAGATTTTGAAGCCGATGAAGCTCCTTTGGGTATAAATGAAGATATCGTTCGTTTCATATCCGCTAAGAAAGAAGAGCCACAATGGCTTTTGGATTGGAGATTAAAGGCATTTAGTCAATGGAAAAAGATGACTGAGCCTAATTGGGCAAATGTCAATTACCCAAAAGTAGACTACCAGTCTATCAGGTATTACTCCGCTCCAAAGCAGGATAAGAAACCTAAGAATCTTGAAGAGGTAGATCCGGAATTGCTTAAAACTTTTGAGCGTCTGGGGATTTCACTTCAGGAACAAAAGCGATTAACAGGCGTAGCAGTTGATGCTGTAATTGATTCTGTTTCAGTGGCGACAACTTTCAAAGACAAATTATCAGAGCTTGGGGTGATATTTTGCTCGTTCAGCGAGGCTGTCCACGAGCATCCTGAATTAATTAAAAAATATTTAGGATCGGTTGTTCCTGCTAATGACAACTATTTTGCAGCACTTAATTCAGCCGTGTTTTCAGATGGGTCTTTCTGCTACATTCCTAAAGGCGTAAGGTGCCCAATGGAGCTCTCTACTTATTTCAGAATTAATGCAGCAAATACAGGGCAATTCGAAAGGACGCTAATTGTTGCAGAAGACGATAGCTACGTCAGCTATCTTGAAGGGTGTACTGCTCCAATGCGCGATGAAAATCAGCTTCATGCAGCAGTTGTCGAAATTTATGCAGCTAAGAATGCTGAAGTAAAATATTCAACTGTACAAAATTGGTACCCGGGTGACAAGAATGGGAAGGGTGGTATTTACAATTTCGTTACTAAGAGAGGAATCTGTGCAGGTGATCACGCTAAAATTTCATGGACACAAGTAGAAACAGGATCAGCTGTAACCTGGAAATATCCTTCTTGCATCTTAAAAGGTGATCACTCTGTTGGCGAATTTTATTCGGTTGCAGTAACTAATAATTACCAGCAGGCAGATACTGGTACGAAAATGATCCATATTGGAAAAAATACCCGATCACGAATCGTATCCAAAGGAATATCTGCCGGGAAATCGCAGAACAGCTATCGCGGACAAGTAGAGATTATTAAGCGAGCGCACAATGCTCGGAATTTCTCACAATGCGATTCACTTTTGATGGGTGATAAGTGTGGAGCTCACACGTTTCCATATATAGATATAAAAAACAAGTCTGCCCAAATAGAGCATGAAGCCACTACCTCAAAAATTGGTGAGGATCAGATATTCTACTGCCAACAACGTGGCATAGATGAAGAGACGGCTGTTGCGCTGATTGTCAACGGATTTGCGAAAGAAGTAATGAATAAACTCCCGATGGAGTTTGCAGTAGAAGCTCAAAAACTATTAGCGCTTACTCTGGAAGGAAGCGTAGGATAGACAATTCTTATAAATATGATTAGCATAAAGAACTTACAGGCCTCAATTGAGGACAAGGAGATACTAAAAGGTATAAATCTCGAAGTAAAAGCCGGCGAAGTACACGCCATAATGGGACCAAATGGTTCCGGTAAGAGTACATTGGCATCTGTGCTTGCAGGCAGAGAGGATTATGATATTACCGGAGGATCAGTGACATTTGAAAACGAAGATCTTCTGGAATTGAGTCCTGAAGAAAGAGCTCAGAAAGGCATTTTCCTGGCTTTTCAGTACCCTGTTGAAATACCCGGAGTATCAACCACAAACTTCCTCAAAACAGCAATCAATCAGGTTAGAGAAGCAAGAGGCGAAAAGGCATTGGATGCAGTCAACTTCCTGAAGCGCATGAAGGAGAAAATGAAATTGGTTGACATTGATCAGGCATTGTTAAGCCGTTCATTAAATGAGGGTTTCTCAGGTGGAGAGAAAAAACGTAACGAGATTTTCCAAATGGCCATGTTGGAGCCGAAACTCTCTATTCTTGATGAAACGGATTCAGGGTTGGATATTGATGCGCTCAAGATTGTTGCAGATGGTGTAAATAAATTGAAGACTGATAAAACAGCCACAATTGTTGTAACGCACTATCAAAGACTTCTGGATTACATTGTCCCTGACTATGTGCACGTGCTCTACAAAGGAAGAATTGTAAAATCCGGAGATAAAAGCCTCGCGCTTGAATTGGAAGAAAAAGGTTACGATTGGATTAAAGAAGAAGTAGCTGCGGTATGATCAAGGATGCGCAAGTCATATTAGATAATTTAGCAAAGGATTTTAAGGGTAACGGAGCTCAAAAAAAGGCTTTCGACACGCTTATTGAAATCGGATTGCCGAAAAGAAAATCAGAAGCATATAAGTTTACTCCGATTACATCTGTTCTTGAAAAGAACATTGACTTTCATTCTTCTGGTTCTGATCTTTTCGATTCCAATCAATTGTACAAAGAAGAAGGAAGTCATCTTGTGCTAATCAACGGCAAACTTTCGTCGGAACATTCTACCATATCAGATCAGTTAAACTATAAAGTCGTCGCGGTTACAGAAGGTAAACATGATCCATTTAGTTTGTTGAATACAGCATATGCGGAAGAAGAGCTTACCATCGAATCAGGTTATGAACAGCCCATATTTATTTATCATTTCAATTCAAATGGGTTTTCTAATCCTAGAATAAAGGTGAACGTAAAGAATGGCCACACCTTACGGATTGTCGAAAAATTGATCACTCCTGAGGCAGTGAAAACTTTCACCAACTCATACATTGAATTTACCGTGGGTATAAATGCATTTGGGTATCACACGAAAGTTCAAAATTATAACTCAGAAACGTTTAGTCATGAAACTGTAACTGCTACAGTATCCAGAGATTCGCATTTTTACAATAATACCTTCTCATTTGAAGGTGCACTGGTGAGAAATAACCTGACAATTAATCTGGTAGATGAAAATTGTGAGGGTCACATGTATGGTCTTTTTCTTTTAGACAAAAACTCACATGTGGACAATAACACTTCCGTGGATCACACCAAGCCCAATTGCTATAGCAACGAGCTTTATAAAGGAATACTCGATGAAAAAGCTACGGGTATATTCAACGGGAAGATATATGTTCGACAGGATGCACAAAAAACAAATGCATTTCAGTCCAATAACAACATTTTGTTGTCGGAAGATGCTACGCTTCACACCAAGCCTCAACTTGAAATTTGGGCAGATGACGTAAAATGTTCACACGGTTGCACTTCTGGTCAGCTGGATGAAGATGCGATATTCTACTTAAGAGCCAGAGGAATAGATGAGCGAAATGCTAAGGGAATGATTCTCAATGCGTTTGCTGGTGAAACGATGGAGCACGTAGCTGTAGAATCTATTAAAGAGGAGATACAAGCCTTGATCGATCAAAAATTAAGTTAAAATGAGTTCACTGGTTTCCACACTTGATATACAAAAAATTAGGGATCAATTTCCTGTTTTAGATCAGGAGGTAAATGGTAAACCACTGATTTATTTTGACAATGCGGCTTCTTCGCAGACGGTGAAGAGTGTGGTCAATTCACTTACTCAATTTTATGAGCGAGATCACGCAAACATCCATCGAGGTATCCATACGCTGGCAGAGCGCTCAACTAAAGCGTTTGAGGAGACCAGGGAGCGTGTACATAAATTCATAAATTCGGAAGAGGTTGATGAAATTATATTCACCAAAGGCACTACCGAAAGTATAAATTTAGTTGCCCATTCATGGGCGCGTAAATTCCTGAAAGAAGGAGATGAAATTTTGATCTCTCAACTGGAGCATCATTCCAATATTGTTCCATGGCAGCTTGCAGCAGAACATACGGGAGCTGTCATTAAGGTAATCCCGATTAACAGGAAAGGAGAAATTCTTGTCGACGAGTATAAAAAACTGCTCAACAGCAAAACCAAATTAATTGCGGTTAATTACGTCTCGAACTCACTCGGGACGATCAATCCTATTAAAGAGCTTATAAAAGCTGCTCAAGAGATAGGTGCCACTACATTGATTGATGCGGCACAAGCCGCTCCGCATGTCAAAATTGATGTTCAGGAACTGAATTGTGATTTCCTCGCTTTGTCCAGTCATAAAATGTATGGACCAACTGGCGTTGGAGTGCTTTATGGACGGAGAGATATTCTAGAAGCTATGCCACCCTATCAAGGAGGAGGCGAAATGATAAAAGACGTTACATTCAGTGGCACAACTTACAACGATATCCCTTATAAATTTGAAGCGGGAACTCCCAGTATTGGTGATGTAATTGCATTTAAGTATGCAATGGATTTCATTGACGACATTGGTCATGAAAATATCCAGGTATACGAGCATGAATTATTAGTGTATGCCAATAGTAAACTAAAAGATATTGAAGGCTTCATCCCTGTAGGAACAGCAACTGAAAAAGCAAGCGTTATCTCATTTTTGCTAAAAAATGTTCATCCGTATGACTTAGGACAACTTTTGGATGTTAGGGGGATTGCAGTGCGGACAGGTCACCATTGTACTCAGCCTCTAATGGATTTTCTTGAAATTGATGGAACCGTAAGAGCTTCATTTGCCGTTTACAACACGAAAGAAGAAATCGATGTTTTCTGTGATGCATTAGAAAGCATTGTTAAAAAATTTAGTTGATGGAAGACCTAATTAAGCAACGTCAGGAGGAGATCATAGAGGAGTTTTCCATGCTGGATGGAGACATGGAAATGACGCTGGATTACATCATGGAATTAGGCGAGGAGCTGAATGATTTTCCGGAAAATGAGCGGATAGAGGATAATATCGTAAAGGGCTGTCAGTCAAAAGTATGGATGACAGCCGGACTCGATAATGATAGAATTCAGTTCAAAGCAGATTCAAACACAGCGATTACCAAAGGACTGGTTAGTTTATTGGTACGGGCATTAAGTCAATCTCCCCCGCAAAAAGTACTGGACGCAGAAATCTACTTTCCAAAACAAATAGGTATGGATCGATTTATTGGAACACAGCGATCCAACGGATTTGCTGCAATGATTAAGCAAATGAAAATGTATGCACTGGCACTGACGGCAAAACAAGAATCATGAGCGAAACGAAAGCAAATAACGACACACTGGCATTGAAAGAGGATATCGTTCGTGCGATCAAGAATGTATTTGATCCAGAAATTCCCGTAGATGTCTATGAGCTAGGGCTCATTTATGAAATAAACATTTTACCCATTAACAATGTGGAAATAGTGATGACACTCACCTCTCCATCCTGTCCGGCAGCTGAAAGCATCCCAAGTGAAATAGAGATGAACGTGAAAGCTGTGGAAGGTGTTAATGATGTGAATATAGAATTAACCTTTGACCCTCCTTATGCAACAGACATGATGTCTGAAGAAGCAAAGCTGGAGCTTGGGTTTATGTAAAGAAAATAGCTAACAAATTAAACAATAAAGAATATGTACCCTGCGGAATTAGTAGCTCCGATGAAAGCACAGCTTACTCAGAATGGATTCAAAGAATTGATTTCTGCTGAAGCTGTAGAAAATCATTTATCAGATCATAAAGGAACCTCACTGCTGGTAATCAACTCTGTATGTGGATGTGCCGCGGGCACATGCCGACCAGGCGTTCTTTTATCGCTTGATAAATCAGAGAAGAAACCTGATAACTTAACAACCGTATTTGCCGGTTTTGACATTGAGGCAACTCAAAAAGCCAGAGAATTCACACTTCCATTTCCTCCATCTTCTCCAGCAATCGCTCTTTTCAAAGATGGGGAGCTGGCACACATGGTAGAAAGGCATCATATAGAAGGTAGGTCTGCTGAAATGATTGCTGATCATTTGGGGCAGGTGTACGAAGAGTTCTGCTAATAGAAAGAAATTATTGACAACCCTCATTCAAAGTTTTGGATGAGGGTTTTTTTGTTAATGAGATAACACCCAAACAGAAATTAAACTTTCAGCTACTTTGAGTAACTTAAAATAAAAATACTCTAATGAAAAAGATGACATGCAGACAACTAGGCGGAGCTTGTGACCTGGAATTTCAAGCAGAGACCTTTGATGAGATGGAAACACTAAGTAAAAATCACGGCATGGAAATGTTTAAAAAAGGAGATAAGGCGCATTTGGATGCTATGCATAAAATGAAAGCTTTAATCCAAACTCCTGAAGAAATGAAGCAATGGTTTGAATCCAAGAGAAAGGAGTTTGATCAGCTACCCCACCACTGAATTAGAGGAACTATTCTCAACAATATCACCATGGGTGGTCATTACGAGCTGAGCATTTTTCACCTTATTGTATGCCAGAATTTCGTCAAATGGGCCGCTTACAATGCGGTATCCGCCAAACTCAATGTCTTTATATGTTTTAATTCGCATGTCCGTCTCTAAGCGATGTGCAAATGAAAATGGGATGAATATCTTAGTCTCATCTCTATTTTTAAACTCTTCTTCCAGGCTGAGGTGAACTAGCAATTTGGTGATGATTTGTTGTGAGTTCATGATTCCGTAACTATTAATTTTAACACCTAACTCTCAGAAATAACTTTCTCGATAACAAGATAAACGTTAGTTTAACCATATAAAATACCACAAAACGGGTATTTTTAATATTTACGTAGTTAACGGAATTAAAACGTAAATGTTAAGCCTCAAGAAAAATTTGCTTTGAATACATCTCCATCTAAAAAAATTACTTTTGAAATTATAGCTGTCTCATTAACAGCAATTGGGAAGTTTCTTTTTTATGATCTGTGGAACCAGAGGCTACTGTTCATTTTAATCATGTTTTGTTTTTGGGGCATATACATTATTCGAAGAGTAAAAATATCTCCCGGTATTCTTAAAGAATGGGGATTCAGGTTAGATACTTTTAGGGAAGTATTTCTAAAAGTGCTACCGTTTGGTCTGTTTGCCCTAGTTGCATGCATTATCGTAGGATATTATCAAGAATCCATAAACCTTCACTGGCACCTTATACCGATACTTATACTATACCCCCTATTTGGCACGCTGCAGCAATTTTTGCTAATGGCCCTGGTAGCAGGTAATCTTCAGAATCTAAATCGCCTCAGAAACAGTACCATCATTATTCTTACCTCTGTTCTATTTGGACTCTTACACTATCCCTACTGGTGGCTGGTATTAGGCACATTCATCCTCTCACTATTCTACGCACATATTTACCTCAAAAAAAGGAATCTTTTTGTCCTCGGAATTTTTCACGGATGGCTTGGCGGAATTTTCTATTTTACCGTTGTTAATAAAGATCCTTTTTTAGAAGTTTTTGGTCCCTTACTTCAATAGTTCCAAAGAGCATTCTTTGTCTTCACAGATACATTTTCATGAAAAATAACCTAGGAAGGGTAACCTTAAGAATGAATAGCGTAGTTTAATGTTTGTTAAGTTGAAGCCATGTCAAAAAAAATACTTTCACTTACGTTAATACTGTCTTCTATCGTAGCTATTTGTCAGGAAAGGGATACCACTACCATTTTTGATGATTTCAATAGCTTCTTATTGAAAGAGGTTGTGTTCGGTCTCGTTGACTACAGTAGCCTAAAGCAAAACCCTGAGAAATTAAATGATCTGGTTCTACAGATCGCAGACTACAATCTAAGTGATTTACCACAAGACCATAAAACGGCGTTTTACATAAATGCATACAACTTACTTGTAATCAAACAAATAACTGATAACTATCCGGTCAATAGTCCGATGGACATTGAGGGATTTTTTAAGGTGCAAACATTTAATGTAGCAGGTGATATACTAACCTTAGATGCGATTGAGTTTACCAAGCTTATCGGGCCAACACAAGATCCTCGCATTCACTTTGCGTTGGGGTGTGGAGCACGGAGTTGCCCGTTTTTATACGACAATGCCTTTTATCCGGATAAACTTCAAGAGCAATTAAACTTCAGAGCAGAGGTTATCATCGAAAGACCTAATTATGTTTATGTAGATAAAGACAAAGAGACAGTTATTTTAAACAAGATCTTTGATTGGTATAAAAGTCAGTTCACTGGCAATGCCGGCTCCTTAATTAAGTATGTAAATAAATTCAAGTTCTACAAGGTTCCTGAAAACTATCAAGTCGAGTTCCAAGAATATGACTGGACATTAAATGATAGATGAACGATTTGTAAGGGTATTCCAGCTTCAGGTTTTTATAAACGAAACCTAGCTGTGAAAAATCGTAAGCAGATATTGATCCTTATAGGAGGTATTGTTCTGGCAATACTTTTAGTACTTTCCAATCTCAAATCTGAAGATTGGCACTCAGATATTACACCCACATTACAAAAAAAGCCGGAACAAAATGCCCCGGCTCTATTCGATATTCTTTTATAGCCCTTACTTCCCTAATTTGAAAAAGGTATAGCCTATAGAAAGTTGGAAAGTTTTGTTTTTATACTCAGTACCGAATGGATTATCATTAATATCTGATAGTCCAATCACATACCTTGCAGTAAATTGAAGACCAAATGGGGCATCCCATCCAGCTCCTAAAGCTGCACTTAAATCACTATTCTTAAATGAATCTTTAATATCATCGCCATCACCATCTTTTGCAGATGTCAACATGCCAAATTGCGGTCCTGCCTGAAGATTAACACCTGCTGGTAGATAAAATTTCAGCATAACAGGAATGTTCACGTAGCTAAGATCCAGGTCATCGCCGCTTGCGCTTGCCCCTTGCTTAGAAAACAAAAGTTCAGGCTGAATTCCAATATTAGTCAACTTAATAAGTCCATATGCTCCTACATGATAGGATGTAACTCCATCAGTATTTACGTCAGTAACATCAGCATTAGCGAAGTTTGCGCCTGCTTTGAGACCGATACCTACAGAAGCTTGTGAAAATGCTACAACTGAGATAAGAGCTAAGGATAGTGAGAGTAATGATTTTTTCATGTTTAAGTTGTTTTTTGATTTAACATATTGTCCTTAAGACACTCATTAAAGGACAAAGGAACATCAATTGTTTGTTATAAGTAAAAATTTTGATGCTTTACTCCTAATAAAGACATAAAAAAAGGGGTGATTGTCACCCCTATGCTTCTAAATATCTAAAGTGCTACGCCTATAAATGATTTAAAGGCAAGTCCCATTAGCCCTGTTATAAGCATCGTTATTCCCAACCCTTTTAAGCCGTTAGGAACATGTGAGTACTTTAATCGCTCCCTAATAGCTGCCAAGGCTATGATCGCAAGGAAAAAGCCTGTTCCAGAGCCAAATCCGAAAGCTGTGGCCTCAACGATTGTATAATCTCTTTGCACCATAAAAAGAGAGGATCCCAGAATAGCACAATTCACTGCTATCAATGGGAGAAAGATTCCTAAAGATCCATAGAGCGAAGGAGAAAATTTCTCAATAATCATTTCGACTAATTGTACCATAGCGGCAATTACTGCAATGAAAATAATGAATTGCAGGAACGTAAGGTCTATCGATGCGAAATCAGCACCTGCCCACGAGAGAGCTCCTTCCTTTAACACCTTTTCTTGTATAAGCCAATTGATTGGTACCGTTATACTGAGTACGAATATTACTGCTAATCCAAGACCAAAAGCAGTTTTCACTTTCTTAGACACTGCTAAGAAACTACACATTCCCAAGAAGTATGCAAAGACCATATTGTCAATGAAAATTGCTTTGATAGCTATATTAATCGCTTCCATATCTATATTTTTCTATGAACTGTTAGTGTTCTACGTAACCGTTTTTAGTCCGTTGTATCCAAATAATTATGCCTAAAATCACAAATGCACCAATGGAGTCTACAAAGAGTCCATTTGTTTGTAGCGTAACACCAAATAAATTGCTTAATGATCCGTAAGCGTCAAACTCTAATGGTGTTCCGATAAACATGGTTCCTCCACCTAGCAATTCTCTAAAAAATGCCACTACCAGTATAATCCAAGCGTAACCAAACCCACTCCCAAAACCATCAAGTATTGAGTCATATGGTTTATTGGCCATTGCGAAAGCTTCCAGGCGTCCCATCACTATACAATTTGTAATGATCAATCCTACATATGCTCCCAGAATCTTATACATATCGTAGCTATAGGCTTTTAACACTTCACTTACCAGTGTTACCAGTGTTGCAATAATGGCTAGCTGAACGATAATCCTAATTCTATTAGGAATGATCTTCCTCATTAAGGAAGTAATCAAATTCGAAAAGACAATAACAAAAACTACTGCAATCGACATGATCATAGTAGGCTTAAATTGTACAGTAACTGCTAGAGCAGAACAAATACCTAATACTTGAATTGTAATAGGGTTATCATCATTGAGGGGATCAGAAACTATTTTTTTTCTACGCTTAGAGAACAAAGCTTCTGATGGCTCTTTCGTTTTTAGCTCTACAGCTGATTCTTCTGAAATTTCTGCAATATCCGAACTCATAGACTCGCTGTTTTATTAGATTTTCTTTTTTCCATGAAGGCTTGATAGTAAGTAAGGTAATTTTCAAGCATTGCGTTCACCCCTTTTCCTGTAATTGTCGCGCCCGACATCCCATCTACTTGATGCTCCGTCAGACCAGCATTACCTTCACCTTTTACCATACTAATACTTACCAATTCTCCCTGATCGTTATAAATTTCTTTCCCTACATATCTCTGCTGAACGGTAGGCTCTGTAATTCTCGCACCGAGTCCTGGAGTCTCACTTTTATGATCAAATGCAATACCCATTACTGTATTTAAGTCTGGTCCCAGGGCTATAAAGCTAGATATCCAGTCCCAAAGTCCTGATCCGAAGGTTGGAAATATGTAAGAATCTATTTTACCTTCTGATTCACTGAACATAAAAACAGGATACATTCTTTCCTCTGGAGGGAATTTAGAATTTCGTTGAATGTTAACTTTTTCAGCTACAATCGGTTTCCCATCTTTATCTTCTGTAATCTCATTTCCATTTATATCAACTACGATGGAACTCACCTTTTCTTCATAAAGAGCTAGCAATTCATTTGGATCTTCAATTTTTGAAATATCCATAACTGCACCAAGAATTTTTTTCTTGGTATCAATTTCAACTTGCTTATCCTGCAAAGGCTTCAGCCCTACTGAGGTAAGGGATAGCGCACCTCCAAAAACCACCGTTAATCCGACGGCAAATAGAATTACATATAAATTAGACTGTCGCACGTTTTAATCTTCTTTTTTTGTTTGCTTCAACAACATAAAAATCAATGAGTGGCGCAAATACATTCATGAATAGAATCGCCAACATAATACCCTCTGGGTACGCAGGATTGATCACACGTATGAGAACAGTAATAACCCCAATCAAAAACCCATAAATCCACTTCCCTAAATCAGTATGAGAAGCACTTACCGGATCTGTAGCCATAAACACAGCTCCAAAAGCTAATCCACCAATTACCAGGTGATAATGCGCTGGCATTTCCATAAAGCTATTCCCTCCGGTCAAATTGAAAAGGCCTCCCATCGCAAGCGTACCTAAAACTACACTTAGCATGATTTTCCAACTTCCAACTCCTGTCGCAATAAGAATAATCGCACCGATGATACACATCAATGTAGAGGTTTCACCTATACTTCCCGGGATAATTCCAATGAACATGTTCCAGAAGTCGAACATTCCTGAATACCAGTGATTATCGGCCAGTGCCATCATGTTGGTTCCATTGGCTGCTGCCTCTGCACCATATGCTAAGATCGTCGCTCCTGAAAAGCCATCTACTGGTACTTTGTCTCCAAAATAGGTCCAGACGTCTCCTGAGATATCCGTTGGATAGGCAAAATACAAGAACACCCTGGCTGTAAGCGCCACATTCAATATGTTCATCCCTGTACCTCCAAATACCTCTTTTCCAATGATTACTGCAAATACAGTAGCTAACGCTACCTGCCACAATGGAATAGTCGCTGGCATAATCAACGGGATTAACATTCCCGTTACCAAATATCCTTCTTCAACCGGTCTTTGGTAGATGACACAGAATGTGAATTCCGTAAGAAGCCCTACTCCGTAAGAGACGACAATGATTGGAACTACTTTCAAAATCCCAATCCAGAACTTATCCAATAATGTTGCTTCTACTCCTGTTGCTATGAAGTGCTGATGGCCAACGTTCCACATTCCGAAAATCAGACATGGAATCATGGCAATGATCACTGTCATCATCAGACGCTTCAAATCTGTTGCGTCTTTTATTTGTGTACCTTTTTTTCCGGTAACGATATCCGGAGCAAAAAAGATGGTTCTGTGACCCTCATAGATAGGATAGAACTTTTCGTATTTACCCCCTTTTTCAAAAAGAGGTTTTAACTGATCAAATTTTTTCTGCAAAAACTTCATTCCTGCTTATCCTTCTTTAATTAATTCAATTCCTTCTCTTAATATCTCCTGGATCGGATTTTTGGAAACATCGACAAACTCACAAAGAGCTACATCTTCCTCAATTACCTCATAAATTCCGAGCGCTTCCATATCATCATAATCTTCAGCTAAAATTGCTTTAAACAGATAAGTTGGAAGTATATCCATCGGCATTACATCCTCAAATGTACCCGTCACTACAAAGTTTCGTTCCTCACCATGCGTGTTGGTATCTACCTCAAATTCTTTGTCCTTTCCATTCAGGAATGTAAGCATTCCAAAAGCTCTGTGGAAGCTTAATTTATTTTTAGATGGAAGTATCCATCCCATAAATTCCTCGTACTTCCCTTCTGGAATTACGGTAATTTGATTTTCGTAATATCCTAAATACCCATCTGCTCCTATGCCTTCACCGGTAAGGACATTTCCTGAGATATATCGATTGTCTTCACCTTCAATATTTTCGGAAAGCTTTGTCAAGGACGCACCTGCAAACATTTTCGCATATCCTCTATTTTTCATCTGAGACCCAGTGAGCGCAACTAATCTGGATGTATCATAAACACCCTCAATAAATAGCTTACCAATTATTACAACTCCTACAGGATTTACTGTCCACACAATATCGCCTTTTGAGATTGGGTCTAAGTGGTGAATCTGCACGCCTACATTACCAGCCGGATGCGGTCCTGATATTTTATTTAACTGAACGTTCTTCGCTTGAGAAAAAATTTGCGCTACTTCAGCCTCACCATCGATATTCAAATGAACAGTACCGGATGTTAACTTTTTGAGGATATCCAGTCCTGCCTGAAAATACTGCTCTTGTCCTTGAAGGATATAAGCATAATCGGGTGCTAAAGGATGGGTGTCAAAAGCAGAGATAAAAATTGCTTTTGGGGAGTCCGCCGGATTAGCAACACAACCGTAAGGTCTTTGGATGATATTAGTCCAACCACCTGATTGTTTTAATTGCTCAATGGCATCCTCTTTTGAAAGATTATTAATGTCCGAAGAAGAGAATTGCTTGAATTTCTCAAATTCAATTTCCTTATCGGCTAGAATTTTCACTTCCAGCACTTTTCTTTTTTCTCCTCTTTTGATCTCTACCACTTCTCCGCTGACCGGCGAAGTGTAAAGAATATCTTCGACATTTCTTTCGAAGAATAGTGGAGTTCCAGCTTTTACATTTTGACCTTCCTTGACTATCACTTTAGGGCGATTTAAGCCATTAAAGTCGGTTGGCTTCAATGCATAAGTGTCCGGCTGGGTTACTTCTATTGTCTTATTTTCTGCCTTTCCGGCAAGGTTTATGTCAAACCCTTTTTTCAGCTTAATTGTCTGAGACATATTTCTTACTTGGGAGAACGTCTAAAAAACGAGGCAAACTTAATCAATATCGGTTTTAACCCCGTCCAAAATTTCAATAAAAAAGCAGTATTCTCTTGATCTGCATTTCACTCAATTACTTAAACTACCTGAATAACTAATTAAGCAAGCGCTGGTTCGTTATCCTTCAGAAAAGTTGCGACTTGTTCCATCAGCCAGGTCGGAGTAGAGGTAGCTCCGCATATTCCAACTGAGTCATTAGGATCTATCCAGGAGAGATCGATCTCCTTTTCACTTTCCACAAAATAGCTTCGTGGATTATTACTTAAGCATACATTGTACAAAGCTTTACCATTTGAGCTTTTTCTTCCAGCTACGAATATGATGACATCATGCTTTTGAGAAAACCGCTCCATATGGGGCTCTCTGTTAGAAACTTGTCGACAGATACTGTCATTCGCATTGAAATCTTCGGCTATAGAAAGCAAACCCTGGCTCTCAATACGCTTTTCGATTTGCTCCTTTAGGGCATAAAATCCTTTGGTGCTTTTTGTGGTTTGCGAGTATAAGGTGATCGGTTTTGTGAAATCCAGTTTATCTAAATCTTCCTCTGTGGTAACAACGATGGCCTCATTTGCTGTCTGGCCAGTCAATCCGATAACTTCTGCATGCCCCGGTTTTCCATAAATAACCAATTGTCCATCCTTGCTTTTTGTGATGTCATAGGCATTTTTTACCCTATTTTGAAGCTTTAGAACAACCGGGCACGAAGCATCAACAAGCTCAATGTTGTTCTCAATGGCTATTTGATAGGTCTCTGGCGGCTCACCATGCGCTCGAATAAGTACTTTACAGTCTTTCAATTCTTTTAATTCTTCTCGGGTAATAGTTCGCAGACCTTTATTGTACAGGCGTTCCACTTCCATTGAATTGTGGACAATATCGCCAAGACAAAAAAGCTCTTGTCCTTCTGCCATTTCATCTTCTGCCATCTGGATGGCGAACTCTACTCCAAAGCAGTAACCCGAATTTTCGTCAATTTCAACCTTCATGTATTATACCTTCTGCCATTTCAACAATTTTATCTATCTGTTGATTCAAAGTTAGATTAGAAGTGTCAATCTCCTTTGCATCTGAAGCCATTTTAAGGGGACTGTCCGCTCTTGAACTATCGATGTGATCCCTATTAGCCAGGTTTTCTTTGATCGCTTCCAGATTTTCTTCTATTCCCTTCTTTACTAATTCTTTCCTTCTCCTTTCAGCTCTCACATCCATATCTGCTGTCATGAAAACTTTTAATTCTGCATCTGGAAAAACTACGGTTCCAATGTCCCTACCATCCATTACGACCCCTTTCCTTTTCCCCATTTCACGCTGCTGATCCACTAGTTTCTGTCTTACTTCAGAAATTGCGCTTACAGGGCTCACATTTTGATTGACTCCCATGGTTCTTATCTCATGATCAATATTTTTGTCATTCAATAAAATTGAAGACCCTTCGAATTTAATTTGGCAATCTGAAAGACTCTTTCGGACTTCTTCCAAATTATGATAGTCCACATTATTCGAAAGAAAAAAATAAGTAACAGCTCGATACATCGCACCGCTATCAATGTACGTGTAACCAAGTTTAGCGGCTACTTGTTTGGCTGTGGAGCTTTTTCCAGTCCCTGAGTAACCGTCGATGGCAATTACGATTTTTTTCATTAACAATCTTTAATTGGACAAGGAATTGGTTTACCTCTTTTTATTTTTTTCTTATTCTTATTGTGTGAAGAGGAAGGGCTTTTCTTACACCCTTCCGATCCTACCAGTATTAATCCGAGGAAAATGATCGATATGATTTTGGAAATTCTCATGAAATGCCAAAAACGACCATCTCTCTATCTACTTTCTTCACCAGACCTTGAAGAACTTTTCCCGGTCCACATTCTGTAAAGCTACTAGCTCCATCCGAAATCATATTTTGAACACTCTGTGTCCATCTTACCGGAGAGGTTAATTGTAGAACAAGGTTCTTTTTGATCGTCTCCACATCGGTATAACCCTTTGCATCCACATTTTGATATACAGGACAATTGGGTGTGCTAAAACTTGTGTCTTGGATTGCTTCGGCTAATTCTTCTCTTGCAGGCTGCATTAATGGAGAGTGAAATGCTCCTCCTACCGGGAGAACAAGCGCTCGTTTGGCACCCTCTTCTTTAAGTTTTTCACATGCTGCATTTACTGCATCTATCTCTCCGCTTATCACCAATTGACCCGGACAATTGTAGTTTGCAGCAACGACCACCCCCGGAGTTTCCTTACAAACCCGCTCCACCATTTCATCCGTTAATCCAAGTACTGCAGCCATTGTTGAAGCCTGCATCTCACATGCCTTTTGCATAGCCGAAGCTCTTTTAGACACTAAGGATAGTCCATCCTGAAAGCTCAGAACACCATTGGCCACCAACGCAGAAAACTCCCCTAGTGAATGACCAGCTACCATTTCTGGCTTGAAGTCCTCTGATGTTAGCGCTGCAACCACACTATGAATAAAAACCGCAGGCTGAGTTACCTTGGTTTGTTTCAACTCCTCATCTGATCCAGAGAACATGATATTCTTGATATCAAATCCCAATATATCGTTTGATTGGTCAATTAATTCTTTAGCTGACGAATGACTTTCGTAAAGTTCTTTCCCCATTCCTGAAAATTGGGCTCCCTGCCCTGGGAAAACATATGCTTTGCTCATAGGTAAATGTTTGTTCTCGTGATATCTGCAAAAGTAGCCAATCCAATCAATCGATAAAGCGACTTTTCAATTCCGGTGATGGAATCATGCAGTGATCTTTCTTTCCGAACCACTTGTACCTGTTTCTTGCAATAATATCATAGAACCAGTCCCTGATGAATTTAGGAATAATGGTGAATGCATAGAGGATAGGCCAACCTCCAGACAGGCTTTTAGCAATTATTAATACTGCGCTACTTTTGGTTGTAATTGCATTACCTTTTTTTAAGATAATGCTTTGAAGGTCTTGATCTTCTGTCAATGTATTCGGCAAGCTTTCTTTAGCATAATCACTCTGAAGAGACGAAAATAGAAATCGATTTTTCTTATCTCTTTTGATAATGAATTGAATCGAGGTGTTACACAGGTTGCAAACACCATCAAAAAAAATAACCGGCTTTTCTATCGAATGATCTGCACCCACCCGTTTATAACTTCAACTGCTTCCTCAGGGTTCAATCTATTGAATAGAACCTCAGCAGAATAATAATATACCCCTGCAGGTAACTCATTACCTCCCTTAGTGGTGCCATTCCAATCAATAAATATAGATTTTTCAGGCTCGGAGGAGTCATAACTAAAAAGCTCAGTTCCTGCTCGATTAAATACTTTGAAAATGACTTTTTGAACAAATCTTGGACAAGTTTCAGTCGTCTGCATCGGCCTGAATGTATCATTTCTAAAATCCCCGTTCGGAGTAAATACATTCGGCAAAACATACTGAGGGCAATTATCATTACAAATAACCTCTGAAATCAAACTTTCATTTCCTGATCTATCGACGGCTGTTACATAATAACAATATGCCAACGTAGTGAGATCATTATGAAAGAATTCTGTTGCTGTGGTTTGCGTCAAAACTTCAAACTCTCCCTCCTGACCACTGTTTGAAAAATAGACCCTGAAAAATTCAATGTCGTCATCGCAGGTTATATCGCGGTCATAATCCCATGAAAAAGCATTTACCAAGTCTACGCCTGAGTTACCAGAAATGGATTGACAGGACGCCTGGACTTCACAATCAAAGCTGGAATTAAATTGGACTGAAATCGGGGCACATGGTGGTATGGTGTCATTTGGTTGTGCACAAATGATCTGAGAGTTATTAATGAGCGGCTCAGGAAGCAAATCATTGTCGTAGGTTCCGTAAGTAGTGACGAAATAACAATATTCAACCTCTTCATCTAGCGTGATACCATTGAAACGTCCATCATCCAAATAGGATAAACCATCCATAGACACAACCACTGAATCAATAAGCTGGATATCAGCAAGGTCGCTGTTGTCCACATTGTCGCGCCAGATATAGTGATATGGAAATTTCTGAGAATTATTGCTCCATGGAACATTTGCATCCCAATTCAATCTGATTGCACCAACCAATGGTTTTGGCTGAAGCCAAACGGAAGAGGCTTGTTGCGAGGTATCTACCGGTTGATTGGTATTATCATGAAGAACAATCTTATAAGAGTAAGAAATATCTTCTGTATTTAGACCTGTATCAATAAATGAAAGGTTGGATGAAGGGCCGTTTATAGAGACATAAGTTCCTCCAGCTTGAGCTCCTTCTTTTCGAAGCACTTCATACTGAAATGGTCCAAAAGTCGGACTTTTCTGAATCGGTTCGGTCCAGTTTATTTCTATTTGGCCAACTGTTTCACTGGTTTCCAACACATCCACTTTTGTGATCACAGGCACATCAATCAGTAAGCTATCACAGGCTTCTTCTGACGCCAGGCTGATTCCACCTGCCGGTAAAGGATATGTTGCCACTAGCCGATAGCAATATTTTGACCCGGGAGATAAGCCAATACTTCCATTTGTATCCACATAAGATGTCTGTGAAGTCGCTAATGTTTCGATTAATTCGTACCCGGAGTTTTCAGGTATACCAGGATTACATGTCGGATCAAATGAAAACTCTCCCACACGCCTCCAAACTTGCATCGAATCTGCATTGGTACACGAATAAGGATCCCAATTAAGGGCTATTCGCCTGCCGGTCTGAGTTGTCGCATTTAACCCTGTTGGAGGTGGACCTAAAACCGTAATTCGCCAGGTTTCAAAGTTTACCTGACCCGGAGGATTCGGAACTCCCACAATGGAGGGATCGTCCTCCGCTTTAAACTGTACCTCATAAGGAGCAGCTCTAACTTGCTCACAACTTGGACTCCATTCAAAATTTAAAATAGAAGGAGGTCCTTGAAATTCAGCAGGATCGGGATCTACTGTTGCAGAAGGAGAAATTTGAAATGGTCCACCAAAAGCTTCAATTTTTACCGGGTCACCGTCAGGATCTGTTCCGGTGATAATTCCGCTGAGCGTCTCACCAGCTACTACACAAGTATCTTCAGGTATTTCCAACTCTGGAGGTTCATTGTCATAATTCCAGATAATGATTTGCATATCCCTGGTCACAAAGCCCAGACGAATAAGCTGACCATTAATTCGCCTCCACTCTTCTACTACAAATGCGACATTAAATTCTCTATTTTCTTTATCGGGTATTGTTGCGCCACCGGGAGCATCCCAGACCAATGTTCCGGTCACCGGATCAATTGTCAATGTCGGTGGGCCATCTTTGGCTTGATTACCTTCATTGAAATTATCATAAAAACTCTCAGAAATTAATGACTGATAACCATTCACATCCTGACCCTCTGAAAGTTTTGGAGTGGTGAAAAAATAAGATAAGCTATCTCCATCCGGATCAAAGGCTCCCGGATTATGTTCAAAGATTCCTCCAACTACCCCCTGATCAATTGGTGGCACGGTAAAGAATGGCGTGCTATTAACTATTAAAGGATCAATTATGATCAAGGTTTCTACATAGAATGAAGTATTAACAGAACCTGACATATTCTGAATATTCGCATTTCTGAAATCCTCCTGATAGCTGACAAGGTAGTTAGCGCTTCCAGAATAGGTATGAGTAAGTGTAAATTCCCACTTTTCAACTCCATTTCCCAGATCTTCAATGTTCCCCCAGGGTATGGCCTCATTTTCACCTCCAAAGGTGGTACCATCCCCAAAATCAAACACCCCATTGCCAAACGGAACACCTTCTACATCTCTGTAGCCTATAAATGTGAATTCATACGTCAGACCGGAAACGCGTTTTGCAATAACTTCTCCTGCTCTGATGTGGGTAGCATGTGCGATAATAGCCGCAAATGATAGAAAGGAAAAAAACAGAAACCGCAGAAATCTCATATAAGCTCTTTAATATAAGTGGCACGTAAAACTAACATGCTTTAAAAACAGAACGAATTTTAATTCACTAGAATATTAACCGAACAAGAATTATGCTTGAATAGTTATTTAGAGAACAAGAGTAAGGGTCTTAATACCTATTTCTCCTGCAATTATTATTTAGAATCAGTCAAAAAAGAAATTAAGATTGCCAGACAAGCTTTCTGAATTTACCTTTGACACAAATCCAATAATCCTAAATAAATGAGCAAGCAACTTTTTTCAGGCAGTATCGGCAGAAAATTTGCCATGGCACTTTCTGCGCTATTCCTGATCATTTTTCTATTGCAGCATTTCACAATCAATTTCACTTCGGTCTTTAGTGAAGAAACATTTAATGAGTTGTCCCATTTTATGGGTACAAACCCAATTATTCAATTTGTGATGCAGCCAATCTTAATGTTCGGAGTGGCCTTTCACTTCATCATGGGATTTGTATTAGAAATAAAAAATCGAAATTCAAGAGCTGTTAAGTATGCGAAAAATAATGGAGCAGCAAATTCTTCCTGGATGTCGAGAAACATGATCTGGAGTGGGTTATTTATCCTATTCTTCCTCGGGTTCCATTTTTACGATTTCTGGATTCCGGAAATGAACTACAAATACATAGAAATGAAGCCGGAAGATCCAAATCGGTACTTTGAAGAAGTGGTACACATGTTTGCAAGTCCAGGACGAGTGGTCGTATACTGTTTATCATTTGTATTTCTTGCATTACACCTGATGCATGGATTTCAATCTGCTTTTCAATCGATGGGTGCACGTCACGATAAGTACACTCCGGCTATCCAAAAGATTGGACAAGCTTATGCAATTCTGATTCCTTTAGGATTCATCTTTATCGCTGTTTTTCATTATGTCAATTCCCTTTAAGAAATAAGAGGCATGTCAACATTAGATTCTAAAATTCCAAAAGGTCCGATAGCTGAAAAGTGGACCAATCATAAAAACAACATACGATTAGTAAATCCTGCCAACAAGCGATCCATTGATGTTATCGTGGTTGGAACAGGGCTAGCCGGTGGATCTGCTGCTGCAACGCTTGCAGAGCTGGGATATAACGTAAAAGCATTTTGCTACCAAGATTCACCTCGAAGAGCCCACTCCATTGCTGCTCAAGGTGGGATTAACGCTGCAAAAAATTACCAAGGCGATGGTGATTCAACCTACCGACTTTTTTACGACACAGTAAAAGGTGGAGACTACCGTTCAAGAGAAGCTAACGTTTATCGCTTAGCGGAAGTATCTACCAATATCATTGACCAATGCGTTGCTCAGGGAGTGCCATTCGCACGAGATTACGGCGGACTATTGGATAACCGATCATTCGGTGGAGTTCAGGTTTCAAGAACGTTCTACGCCAAAGGACAAACAGGTCAGCAGCTTTTACTGGGCGCTTACTCTGCAATGTCCAGGCAGATTGGAAAAGGAAAAATCACCATGTACAATCGTCATGAGATGATGGATTTGGTGATGGTAGATGGAAAAGCGAGAGGGATTATCGCACGAAATTTAGTAACTGGAGAAATCGAAAGACATTCTGCACATGCTGTAGTCATAGGGTCAGGTGGTTATGGGAACGTGTTCTTCCTTTCAACCAATGCCATGGGGTCAAACGTTTCTGCAGGATGGAAAATACATAAGAAAGGCGCATACTTTGCGAACCCATGTTTTACACAGATTCACCCAACATGTATTCCTCAGCATGGAGATCAGCAGTCGAAGCTGACGTTGATGTCAGAGTCGTTGAGAAATGATGGTCGAATTTGGGTTCCGGCTAAAAAAGAAGATGCTGAAGCTATCCGTGCCGGTAAACTAAAGCCAACCGATCTGAAAGAAGAAGATCGGGATTATTACCTGGAAAGACGGTATCCTTCATTCGGTAACCTTGTACCACGAGATGTAGCCTCCAGAGCTGCAAAAGAGCGTTGTGATGCAGGATTCGGGGTAGGTACCAATGAGACAGGTGAAGCGGTTTATCTTGATTTCAGCGCTGCAATTATGCGCTACGGTCAGGAGGAAGCCAATGTAAAGGGGCTTCATAATGCGTCTGATAAAGAGATAAAAGTATTAGGTACCGAGGTGGTAAAATCCAAATATGGTAACCTCTTCCAGATGTATGAAAAGATTACGGCGGATAATCCATACGAAACCCCGATGAAGATCTATCCGGCTGTCCATTATACCATGGGCGGTGTTTGGGTTGATTACAATTTGATGACAACCATTCCGGGGTGCTACTCCATCGGTGAAGCAAACTTCTCTGATCATGGAGCAAATAGATTAGGTGCATCAGCGCTAATGCAAGGTTTAGCAGATGGTTATTTTGTGCTTCCATATACCATCGGAGATTACTTAGCTGATGACATTAGAACGGGTGAAATTTCTACCGACTGCAAAGAATTTGAGGAAGCAGAGAAGAGTGTTCAGGATCAGGTTGACTTTTTTATAAACAATAAGGGTAAACACTCGGTAGATTATTTCCACAAGCTTCTTGGAAAGATCATGTGGAACAAAGTAGGGATGGCACGAAATGAGAAAGGATTGAAAGAAGCAATCTCGGAGATCAAGGAGCTCAGAGAGCAATTCTGGAAAGAAGTAAGCGTACCTGGATCTGCGGACGGCATTAATCAGGAGTTAGAAAAAGCCGGTCGCGTTGCAGATTTTCTTGAGTTGGGTGAGTTATTCGCCCGGGATGCATTAGAAAGAAAAGAATCTTGTGGAGGTCACTTCCGTGAAGAGTACAAAACGGAAGAAGGAGAAGCATTGCGTGATGATAAAAATTTCACCTACGTAGCAGCTTGGGAATATACAGGCGAGCCGTCAAAAGCTAAGCTTCACAAGGAAGAATTGAAGTATGAAAACATAGAACTGAAAACACGTTCTTATAAATAAGAAATTATGTCAGCAACAGAAGGATTGAACTTAACACTGAAAGTCTGGAGACAGAAAAGCGATAAAGATCAGGGCAAAATGGAAACCTATCAGGTTTCAGATATTTCGCCAGATAGCTCTTTTCTGGAAATGATGGACATATTAAATGAACAACTCATTGCAGAGGATAACGAGCCTGTAGCTTTTGATCATGACTGTAGGGAAGGTATCTGTGGTAGCTGCTCTATGTACATCAACGGTGAAGCACATGGACCCGGCAGAGAAATTACTACATGCCAGCTTCACATGCGCGAATTTAAGAATGGGGAAACCATTTACATTGAGCCATGGAGAGCAAAGGCATTTCCTGTAATAAAGGATTTGGTAGTTGATCGAAGTGCATTTGATCGAGTAATGAATGCAGGTGGTTTCATTAGTGTAAACACGTCCGGTAATACTCAGGATGCTAACGCCATTCCTATTGACAAACATGATGCTGACAAAGCATTTGATGCAGCGACCTGTATCGGATGCGGGGCATGTGTTGCTTCGTGTAAGAATGCATCAGCTATGTTATTTGTCTCAGCGAAAGTATCTCAGCTCTCACTCCTACCTCAGGGTAAAGTAGAAGCGAAAGAGCGTGTGCAAAACATGGTGAAGCAAATGGATGAAGAAGGCTTTGGTAACTGTTCCAACACAGGAGCTTGCGAGGTAGAATGTCCGAAAGGAATTTCGCTAGAAAATATTGCTCGCATGAATAGAGAGTATTTGAAGAGCGGCGTGAGTTAATGAATTAGAATTTTGATCATTCAAAACCTACTCAAGCTTGAGTAGGTTTTTTTGTGCCTTGTTAGGAGTTAATTGCAATCAACATCTTAATCACATAGATTTATGTAACTCACATGTAAAATGTATTATCATTCCGCAATAGAAATCCTGAAACAAGTCACCTTCGTTGGTGCACTCTTAAGTGGTTTTTCTTTAACATACCTTATTGGGCTCTTTCAGTTGGACAATGTAAGTAAGGTTTACAATTTATGCCTTATAGTCATATCTCTGGCCACCTGCTTTTTACTTATTAGTACCTTGGCAGGAAGTACTGGAATATTTTGGCTCTCCGAACGTCCAGTGTTAGCAAATAAAACTACGTCAATTGATCAAACCGAGTATCTCATAGCATATAGGTGGTCTATTTCATTCCTTTTGCTAGGCATGTTTTCATTGCTACTGACAATTGGAATGAGTGGCTTTCTAAAATCTAAAAAGCTAGGTTTATATCTTGCAACTATCTCCTCTGTAACAGCGCTACTTACTTTTTACTTTTTGATTTTTCTAATGAAAATAGATTGACCTATTTTCCACCAAACTTCTTAAGCTGATATTCATAGTGAGAAGTATCTTCATACAACTCTCCTGCCAGCTCCAGTGCGCGCTTCTCCAGTTCGATGGCTTGTTTTCGATTTCCGAGTTTATACTGCAAAGAAGCATAGGTGTCGATCATTGAAGGCTCTGGTTGCTGATCAACCGCCTGTTGAGCCCAGCTTGAAGCAATTTCCAGTTGATTTTTATTGTCTACAAACAGGTAGAATTTCCAGGCCAGTTCATTGAGCTGTTCAGGGTCCTGCAATTCGGTCATGCCAACTAAATCAATGGCATACCCGGCATAGTCTTTCCAGCTTTCGGTAAATTCTGCATAATGCAGATTCATCATTAATTTCAACGTATCTGCACCTGTGAAATTGACCTCTTTCATGGAGTGAAGTAACGCCCGCATACCAAAATCGTGCAGCTCCTCGGATTCAAAAACTTCCTGATACTGTGCAAGGTAGGTGTCGTACAGCTTTGCATTAACCATCCTCTGCCCTATCGCATCTTCAAACACCTTTCTATTCTCGATCAGATGCTGAAATTCCCGACTGTATATATCCCATTGATAAGCAGCAAATACCTCCCACGGGGTTTCAGCTGTTAATTCATTCAAATCCACATCCGACAAATACCCCTCTGCAAAACCCTCTGCATCCAGGCAAGCTTCTTCCAGTAATCCCAGGTAATCAAGCATGAAATCCGCGGAGCGATCGCCTGAATCATAGCGCTTTTCCATCGTTAGGAGGGTAATGCTATCGGTAAGAGCATCCTCTCCCAATGCTAAAAACTGATTTGCGTCCATGGCTCCACAGCCTCTATGTACGATTTCACCATTCCCATTAATAAACAAGAATGAAGGAAATACGCCCACTGAATATTGCTCTGCCAGCTCCACTCCAGGATAATCTTCCATGTCCATTCGGACATTAATGAAATTGGCATTGTAGTAATTGGCCACCTCTAAATCCGTAAACGTATACTCTTCCATCTCTTTACATGGTTCGCACCACTCCGCATAGGCGTCCAAAAAAATGAGTTTACCGGACATACGTGATTGGGCAACCGCTTCATCCCAACTCCCCTGTTCAAACTTCATCTGTGCTTGTACTAGCATAGGTAGGACGAGTGCGCATACAATTAGATTCTTCATGCTGGAAATTTCATGTATTTATTTCTAATTAAAAAGAATTGTTTCATGTTCGATATAACCCATTATTCCGTTCGCAATCGCACACAAGTACATCTAGCAAATATTTTAAGTAATTGATTTACTGATACTTACAATACTTGGCACAGCGATTGAATTTCCATGAGCAGCCAAAACCAAATATGATATGCTAAGAAACTATCTTATTACCATCTTTCGTCAAATACAGAAGAACAAGATCTTCTCATCTATCAACATATTGGGATTGGCCCTGGGAATGGCGGCTTGCCTTGTTATTGCCCAATATGTCAACTTTCATACCTCATTTGATTCCTTCCATACCAACTCGGATAGCATCTTCAGATTGGAATCAGAGGCCTACAAAAATGGAGAGTCTCTGGGGCAGTCCATCACCGCTCCATCCATGCTTGGGGAGACCTTGCGTGAGCAATCCCCACAGGTAAAAGAAGTAGCCCGTTTCTTTAATTTCAGCTATGCCAATTCCTCCATCATCTACAGTGATGGAGTTGATAAAGTAAATTTTGAACAACCACGCGTTTATATCGCTGACAAAGGTGTTTTTGAGCTTTTTGATTTTGAATTTGAAGCCGGTACCGCTGCAAAATTTGATGAACCGCAAAAAGCCATCCTAACCTTGGAAGAATCCAGAAAATTTTTCGATGATGCGGAAAAAGCAATCGGTCGTTCATTTACCCTCAGTGGAAATACTGGTGCTCACGAATATGAGCTTGTTGGAGTACTAAAAGACATTCCGGCAAATTCACATATTCAATTTGGGCTGCTATTGTCTTACCCTTCTCTTGACAATTACACGCAAAGCAGAACGAGTTGGAATTCCAGTAGCATGATTACGTATCTCCTGGCTGAGGACGCAGACAGACAAAATGAGATTTTAAAAGAAACCATTCGTCTGCACGAGGAAAATTCGAAGGAATCGTATGCGGCGAACGGATATGAAGTGAACTACTACCTGCGTCCGATCACCGATATCCACCTCAATTCCAGAAATGCCTGGGCATTTACGGAGGGTGTTGATAGCAAAACCGTATTCGTGTTGAGTTTCATTGCTATAATCATTCTCGTCATTGCGTGGATTAACTACATGAACCTATCGCTTGTCAGAACCATAGAAAGACTCAAAGAAATGGGCATCCGTAAATGCATGGGGTCCTCAATGAAGCAAATCACCCAATTGTTCATTTTAGAAGCGTTTGTGATGAATCTGATAGCCTTTGGGCTAGCGATCCTACTGACTCAAGTAGGCGAAAAATATTTAATTGAAGTGACTGGACTGCCTGTATCAGCATTAATGGACCTGAAGGTTTTACTACTCTTAATTGGACTAATTGGCGTAGGCACTCTGCTGATAGGACTATATCCTTATGTCTTACTGAAAACGATGAATATCGTAAACATTTTAGTAGGTAACAGAGGGAAAGTTGGCGGAGCAAAAATGCGCAAGAGTATGGTATTTGTGCAGTTCATGATCACCTTCATTTTGATAGCCGGGACGGTGACGGTCTATCAGCAAATCAATTTCATGCGAGAAGCAGACCTGGGCATTGAAATTGAAAATACGCTGGTCATTAAATCTCCCCCGGGAGATATTAATTCACAAGATCGGGAGGATGTGAAGCGATTTAGCACACTGAAAACCGAACTATTAAAGTTTACCGGTATTGAGGAGATAACCAATGCCGGAGAGATCCCGGGAGAGCCTGTTGGGTGGGCGACCAATATTTATTTGAAAAATGAATCACAGGAAACCTCCATCCAAACCGGACTTATTTCCATGGATTTAGACTTTCCGAAATTCTTCGGGATCGACTTGGTAGCGGGACGTGAACTCCAGCGGGGAGACGACCCGTGGACCAAAGGTGATGTGGTCATCAATGAAAAACTTGCCGAGCAACTGGGATTCTCCAATCCTGAGGATGCGGTCGGAGCTGAATTGTCCGGATTTTATGCGCCACTTACCGTAAGAGGTGTCCTGGAAAATCATCATCATACCTCCCTGCATAATGACTATCAGCCGTTAGCCTATATCCTGAGTTCCTGGACAGAGTTCTACTTTGTGAAACTGCGCCTGGACGACACGTCAGAAGAATCCCGAGGAGAGCAGCTTACGAACCTGGTATCCACGGTCAAGGCGGAGTGGGACAATGTGTTTACCGACTTTCAGATGGACTATTACTTCCTGGACCGAGCGTTTGACGAGCAATACAAAGAAGACATCCGATTTGGTAAGATATTCTCCGGATTTTCAGCTGTAGCCATCCTGATTGCCTGCTTAGGCTTGTTTGGGCTGACCTCCTTTAGTGTGCAGCAACGAACCAAAGAAATCGGTATTCGAAAAGTGCTGGGAGCAAGTGCGAAAAATTTGATGGTGCTACTATCCAAAGAGTATATGCTTTTGGTAGGTTCAGCTTGTATATTCAGCTTGCCCCTTGCCTACTGGATCATGTCATCATGGCTCGAAGATTATACCTTCAGGATTGATTTAGGATGGTGGTTTGTGATCATTCCAATTGCATTTGTCATTGGATTAGCACTGCTGAGTATTTCTAGCAAAGTACTGAGCACCATTAAAACCAACCCGGTAGAATCGCTACGAGCAGAATAAAGAAAACGCCCAATCACCTACTCTACTATGAAAGGCCCTGCCGTATGGCAGGGTTTTTTATTTAAGGTGATATTGAACACCAATTGATACACTGCGGCGTTTTGCCTTTCCGGCAATTTGTTTCTCAGAACCGTAAATCGCATTGATTCCTTGGTTAAAAGCACTGATGATGGAAAGCTGATCCATGAGTTTATATCCGAGGGTCAAGGACCCCATCAAACTATAGGTGGATATTCCCTCGCGAGAGGTATCGTCAACTTCTACAATTACATAGCTGCCGATTTGATTGAAGTAATCCTCTGCAGAAACGGTCGTGTTATCCCCGGGAGTGATGACAACTTCACCCCGATCAAAAGTACTCGTAAACTCAACTGAATTAACCACCTCTTTTGAACGAACCAATAAGGCATTGGTCACCCCAACTCCAATAAAAAATTTCGGAATGATGTCATAGGTAATACTGATTGGGATTTCAATATAATTTAAGCTTGTACTTCCAACATTTTCTCCACTACCCACAGTATTCGGGGTATTTGTTCTGAGGATTAATGGGGACCCATTTACGGTATTTCCCGGCAGTACGGCGTATCCTGTAGTGAAAACACTGGGCTCATCATACATTAAACTATTGTCGCGTTTAAATCGGATAGATGAAAATCCCAGACCTCCGGTGAGATTGATTTTTGATGTAATGTTTCTGGTGTATCTCAAACCAAACTGAAAGCCTACCCTGGAATCGTAAGATTCTTCCAGCCTGTACCCCGGGCCAGTTGTAGAAAATCCGGTTCCATCATTGATCGGAGGCATATACGTCTCTACTAACGTTGGAATGACTGTCATGTTACCACCGCCATAAAAGCTTATTTGACCAAAAAGCGCACAGGTAATGAGTGACAAAGAAAGTGTGAGTATTGCTTTCATCCGCAGGTTAGGTGTGATACTACAAACATACAAAATCGGCTTAATAAGTAATCGTTAATTTCGAGGGTGGAATAACTCGCTTAGTAAAGTTTATGTCGAAGAGAAACGCATTTGGTCAGTCCGTGTGGCTTAAAAAGAAAATCTTTCAGGTGGTAGGCAGACTTGTGAGGTGGTACCTGTTAAAGCCTAACAAGGTAGTGATTTCCGGTAGTGAGGTGCTGACGCAAATACCGGAACAAAACGTGCTGTTTATCGCCAACCATCAGACCATTTTCACGGATGTGATTGCCATGTTTCATGCCATGTTTGCCAGCTTGAACGGTCAGGTAGACAGTATAGCAGACAGCAGCTACCTCAAAAACCCGAAAGTGAATGTGTATTACATAGCTGCACGTGAAACCATGGAGAAAGGGATTTTACCTCCGATTCTCGCGCTTGCAGGCGCAGTGACGGTAGACAGGACATGGCGCAAAGGCGAAGAAATGATTAAGCGTGAGGTGAACCCGGATGATACCAAATCCATCGGCATGGCAATCCGTGACGGATGGGTGGTAACCTTCCCCCAGGGAACCACACGGGCAGGCGCACCGGTACGAAAAGGAACGGCTCACCTGATTAAGCAACACAAACCGGTTGTCATACCTGTACGAGTGGATGGCTTCCGGACCGCATTTGATAAGACCGGCCTTAAACGCTTGCAAAAAGGCACGGAGCTATCCCTGAAATTTGGGCAGCCGCTGGATATCGATTACGAAAATGAACCGGTGGAAGCACTAATAAAAAAGATAGGTGTGGCGATTGGTGAGGATCATGTATAATTGATAAAACAGGTATATTTGATAGGTTAATGAAGTGTACAGACAGGTAAGGCTTTGGACAGTACAAGACTGTCGAAGACCGTCTTACCCTTCGATAAACTCAGGGTGACAGTCAATTTAAGCAGGTTTTGCATCCTCTAATTTTGAAATGGTAGAAACGCTAAAAACAATTAAGCCCCGACCATGGTCGGGGCTCATTCTTGGCAGAATACCGGATCTCGTCCGGCAGGTCCCGCATCAAGTGCGGGACAAGTATGACTAACACCTACTGTTAACCATTTCTTTAGACAGTACAAGCCTGTCGAAGACTGTCTTACCCTTCGATAAACTCAGGGTGACAGTCGTTTTATTAAGCAAACTCAAACGAAGCTTTAATCTTATTCAGAGTTTAAATATTGATTAAACTTAAATCCTGAAACAAGTTCAGGATGACTAAAGTCTAATCGACATTATCGTGTAAAAATTTATTGTTTCCGAGAATTTGGTTTTCCTCATTCAAATTGAACTTGGAAATGTTTCGCTCCGAAGAGTGAGGAACATTTTGAAGTTTCACCTGCTTTCTCTCATAAGCTGGTACATCCAAACGCTCTTTAAACTCTTCTGTAGCCATTTCAAACTTTTTGTTGTTGAACATGGCCTCACGCTCCGCACGCTCTTGCGCCAGTCTCGCCTGTTTTGAATTTGGTGAACCATGGAACGCGTCCTGAATATTCACTTCATCTTCGTGAACATCTTCTTCTTCATGCTCAAATCCATTCGTAAAGTCAAACTCAAAAGACGATTGCTCCATTGGGCTCTTTTCCCGCTGCTCTTCTTCCTCTACTTCGCGCTTAATTTCATCTTTCAGTGAGCTGAACTCATACGTCCAATCTTCTACGTCTTCTTTATCACTCTCCTCTTCGATTTCAAACATAAAATCGGAGGTGTTTTTCGTTTTAGAATCGTCTATCTCCTTTTGAGATAACAGGTCAAATCGCTTCGCTTCCTCTTCTTTGGAGATGTACTCTCCTTCTTCGTCTACTTTCCCAAAGCCTGTTGCGATAACTGTCACCCGGATGTTTTCACCTAGACTGCTATCTACACCGTGACCGAATATCACCTCTGCATTGTCTCCTGCATACTCCTGGATGTAGTCGGTGATGTCAGTAAGCTCATCCATCTGAAGTTCTGCTTCATCACCGGAGATGATGGAAAGAAGTATTTTCTCTGCACCGTAAATGTCCTGCTGATTCAGCAATGGAGAGTTTAATGCTTCCTCTGCCGCTCTTCTAGCTCTGTTGTCTCCAATGGTTTTTGCCGATCCCATCACTGCAGGACCTGCTCCTTTCATCACGGTTTTCACATCTTCAAAATCGACGTTTACATAACCTGGAACGGTTATTATCTCGGCGATTCCTTTTGCTGCTGTTGTTAATACATTATCAGCTTGTGCAAATGCTTCGCTGATTGAAAGATTTCCGTAAATCTCCCGAAGCTTATCATTCATGATCACAAGGACCGTATCGCAGTACTTCTTCAGTTCCTTGATACCTTCCTCGGCAGCTTTCATTTTCTTTTTGCCTTCAAAAGCGAAAGGAGCGGTCACAATACCTACCGTTAGGATGTCCAGCTCACTGGCCACCTGCGCAATGACCGGAGCTGCACCGGTACCGGTACCTCCACCCATTCCGGCGGTAATGAAAACCATTTTCGTGTCTTGCGAGAGTAGGTCACGAATTTCTTCTTTGCTTTCGATCGCGGCATTTTTGCCTCTTTCAGGATTTGCTCCTGCTCCTAATCCACTGGTCAGATTGTTTCCAATCTGCAAACGGTTAGGTACTGCACTGCTTTCCAGTGCCTGATGGTCTGTGTTACAAACCACAAATTCTACGTCCCGGATCCCCAGGCTGTACATGTGATTAACAGCGTTGCTGCCACCACCACCAACACCCACCACCTTGATGATGGACTTGTGATGTGACGGTAAGTCGAATTGATACATATTTTCTGCCATAATTGAAATAGTTTAATAGTCGATAGTTGTAAGTCGATAGACGGGTGCTGTAAAAGCTATTGTCTGTGGACCAGGGACTAATAGACTAGTTTATTTTATCATCGAAATCATCGATTAAAAGACCTTTCGTTTTTTCGAGAATATTGGAAAAGAACTTGTTTCCTTGTTTAATTTTTTTCTTCCCTTCTCCTTTGAAAGAGGGTGCTTCCGAGTACCGCGCCTCTCGGATGTCAAGCGCTTTGAAACCTGATAATACCAGACCTACAGTTGTCGCAAACATTGGGCTCTTCGCTGCATCTACCTTGCTTCTGCCCAGATGCTCATTTGGATATCCTATGCGTGTATCCAAGCCTGTCATGTATTCGAAAAGCTGACTCAGGTTGGTCAATTGTGATCCACCTCCTGTTACTACGATACCGGCCGCCAGCTTCTTATTATAGCCTGAACTAATAATTTCTGTATGTACCAGCTCGATGATCTCCTCCATTCGTGCTTCTATGATGTGCGCGAGATTCTTGATAGAAATCTCTTTCGGTGGACGATTTCTTAGGCCCGGAATTGAAACAATTTCATTTGGGCTTGCTTCTTCAGAGATCGCCTTACCAAATTTCGTTTTCAAAAGCTCTGCCTGGTGCTCCATGACCATACAACCCTGCTTGATGTCTGAGGTGATGATGTTACCACCGAATGGGATCACCGCCGTATGACGGATGATGTTATCATAGAAGACAGCCACGTCGGTGGTACCACCGCCTATGTCCACCAGACATACGCCTGCTTCTTTTTCTTCGTCGCTAAGTACAGATAAACTGGACGCGAGTGGTTCCAAAATGAGATTCTCAATCTGGAGCCCAGCCTTCTTCACACACTTGTTTATGTTGTTGATTGCGTTGGTCTGCGCCGTGATGATATGAAAGTCAGCCTCAAGTTTTACACCGGTCATCCCTACCGGATCCATTATGCCATCTTCGTAATCTACAATGTAGTCTTGCGGCATTACGTGAATTATCTCACTCCCCGGAGGTGTGACGATGCGATGCATGTCGCTATTGAGTCTGGCCAGATCCTCAATGGTGATTTCCCCTTCGGAATCTTCACGCGTAATTCCCCCGTGGTGTACAGCACTTTTAATGTGCTGCCCGGCAATGCCGACGTTGACCACTTTGACATCTATGCCCGACTGCTCGCTGGCCTCAGCGATGGCCTTCTCTATGGCCCTGACTGTCTTGTCAATATTGGTTACTATACCACGGATCACACCATCGGACACTGCTTTGCCCATGCCCAATATTTCGAGCTTTCCGTACTCATTTTTCTTACCGACAATGGCACAAATCTTTGTGGTACCTATGTCTAATCCAACGATGATTTTATCTTCCATAATATCTTTATTTTCTTGGTGATTAATTAGTTACAAGCTGCAAGTCATAAGTTGCAAGGTCAGACCCTTCCCGGGGTTCAATCTGCATATCGCTTAAAGCTTGCCTCTTGTTACTTGTCGCTTTCATTATTCGCAAATGATTTGATTTTCAAACTTCAGATTTACTCTGTCGTAAGTGTTCCACCCCTTCTTGGGTAATATCTCTTTATAAAAAGTCAGCAGTTTCGAGAACTTGCTTTCCATATCAACAGGCTTACCAAATTCAATGACTTGCTTGGTTACCTGTGGGTACATCTCTATTTCTCCATCGTTCTTGATGAAGATATGTGCAATCTGAGCGCTCCAGAATTCATCCTTCTCAATGAAGGTGAGCAGCTCAAAAATCTGAGTTCCAAACTTGCTTTCTTTCAGATTGTCCTCCCACATAAATTCAAATTCTGTTTCCATCAGGGGTACTCTCGCCGTATGCTTGGCATTCACCGGAAGTACCCGACCTTCTGAATCAATGTATCTGTCCTTTTTGCCATCTACAAAGAGTCTGGCAATGGGTTTACTCTGCTCTACTTTTACTTGCAGGTTGCCTTTTAGATCTCTGAACACCTGGGCATCCTTTACAAATGGATTCGCTTCTACCCGCTGTTCCAATATCTTCGGATTAATCTCTCCCATCTTCACACCAACTACATAGTCTGCGCTCTTATCAGTCATCAGGTCAATAACCTCTAATTGATCGGTGAAGAATATTCCTTCCTGATCAGTGATCTCAACTTTGACATCTTCAATTGATCTGCCATTGTTTTTGATTCCTGCAAAGGTGATCAAGGTTAGCATTAACAATCCGCTAAACGAGTAAATCAAAATATTTTTCTTCTCTTCCTTACTCATCTTCCTCAGATTTTGGGTTAAACATATTCTTCATATACTCCGCCACTTTTGGCACCTCCCGATCGATATCACCTGCACCGATTGTCACGACAATATCCAGGTTGTGATTACTTAATTCATCAATCAAGTGCTCTTTGGCCACCATGACCTTGTTTTCATTTTCCATCAAGTCATAAATAGACTTGGATGAAACTCCGGGGATTGGCTCTTCCCGTGCCGGATAGATATCCAGCAGTATGACCTCATCCGCTTTATCCAACGCCTCAGCAAATCCTTTCTTAAAATCATTGGTTCTGGAGTAAAGATGTGGCTGGAAAATAGCCGTGATCTTACGCTTACCTGCCAGCGACCTCACCGACTTAAGGAATGCATTAATTTCTTCAGGGTGGTGTGCATAGTCGTCAATCAATGTTGCCTGCGGACTCCTGAAGACATATTCAAATCGACGCTTCACTCCTTTATACGATCGGATCAATTTCCTGATTTCGCGTCCTTCCATGCCCATATCTAAAGCGACGGTGATGGCCGCCAACGCATTTTCTACATTGTGATAGCCGGGAAATTCCAGGTGGATATCAGAGATTTTTTCCATCCCATATCTGTAGGTAAAGACAAATGCGCCGTTCACTATTCTTAACGCATCAGCTACTGCATCTCCATTTCGGATGGCATAGGACACGTACTTATTACCCGGATTAATTTTAAACCCGGCCTCAGAATGCATCAACACCTTCCCGTCCTTCGGTGTTTTCTTTACAAACTCCTCGTAGGTATCCAGCATGGCTGTTTCATCTCCGTAGATATCTAAGTGATCCGGATCTAATGAGGTGATGATGGTATAATTGGGATTGAGACGCATGAATGAACGATCGTATTCGTCTGCCTCTACTACGACCGGTGCGTTTTCATCTCCAATGATCAAATTGTTACCAGTTCCGGACATGATGCCACCCACAAATGCTGAGCATCCTTTCCTGGAGTGGCTCAATAAATGAGCAATCATGGAAGTAGTGGTTGTTTTTCCATGCGTACCAGCCACTGCTATTGTGAAGTGATTTTTGGTGATCATTCCCAGCACTTCTGATCGTTTCATCACGGTGAACCCATTCTCCTGAAAATAGGTGAGCTCCAAATGATCGGATGGAATGGCAGGCGTATAGACAATTAAGTTTCCTTCCTTTTCAAGAAAGGTATCAGGGATAAGATCCAATTGATCTTCATAATGAACTTCAATGTCTTCATCGACTAACTGCTTCGTGAGAGCTGATTCCGTTTTATCGTATCCCGCCACAGGAATCTTCTTTGCATGGAACCAACGAGCCAATGCACTCATACCGATACCTCCGATACCGATAAAATACGCGCTATTTACTTCTTTTAGCTCCATTAGACAATCAGTTTGACTACTTCGTTTGCAATGTCTACTGCCGCATTTTCATGCGCCATGTCGTGTATATTTTCAGACAGCTTTTCCTGTCTTTTTTTGTCATTAATTAGTTCGATGGCCTCATCTACCAATCGATCCATGGCTTCATTGTCCTTAACCATCACAGCCGCCTCCTTTTCTACCAGTGCCTTCGCATTGATGGTTTGATGGTCTTCCGCCACATTTGGTGAAGGCACCATAATGGCAGGCTTGCCGGTTAGCATCAGCTCCGCAATGGAAAGTGCACCTGCACGTGAGATTACCACATTGGCACATGCATAGGCAAAGTCCATCTGAAAAATGAAGTCTTTCAAAATGACTTTCCCGCCTTTTCCTTCGGCACGTTCTTTCATTTCCTCATGATAGAATCCTCCACATTGCCAGATCAACTGCACGCCCTCTTTCTCTAATTTTTCCAACCCTGCCACCATACTCTCATTCAAAGTTCTTGCACCCAGACTTCCACCAATTACCAAAAGCGTGGGTTTTGTACTGTCCAGCTCAAAAAATTTGTATGCCTCATCCTTTCTGTTTGGATTTAACATGATGGTCTTTCTTACCGGGTTCCCGGTCACCACCAGTTTACTGGCAGGAAAATAGGTTTCCATCCCTTCATGAGCCACACATATCTTATCCACCTTTTTAGCCAGCCACTTATTGGTTAATCCTGCATAGGAATTTTGCTCCTGGATGAGAGTAGGTACTCCTTTTTTGGTTGCTGCATATAATAATGGCCCACTTGCGTATCCTCCCACACCGACAACCACATCCGGTTTAAATTTCTTTAATAGCCCATAAGATTTCATGATGCTGGATACTAGCTTAAATGGGAACATGAGGTTCCCTGCTGTAATCTTTCTCTGGATCCCGCTGATCCAGAGTCCTTCAATCTCAAAGCCTGCTGCGGGCACCTTATCCATCTCCATTTTCCCCTTCGCACCTACAAATAAGATCTCCACATGCTGCAAACTCTCCTTCAGTGCCTGGGCAATTGAAATAGCAGGATAGATGTGGCCTCCAGTGCCACCACCGCTAATCATCACTCGATATGTCCGTTCCTTCTCGATTACGCTGCTTCTTTATATTGATTTCCGATTGTACTTCCAAAGCGGTCAATTTCCCCGCGACTCACACTCAGGATAATACCTAGTGCCAGCCCTGCGAAAAGCTGAGAGGTACCTCCCATACTGATAAAGGGAAGTGTTAAACCTGTCACGGGTCCCAGGCCTACAGATACACCCATATTTACAAATGCCTGGATTACCAGCGCAAAACTGAGTCCTGCGGAGAGCAATCCCCCATATGCCCGATCATTACCTTCAGCGGCCTTCATCCCTCGATAGAGTAAAGCCAAATACAAAAACAGGATTAACACCCCTCCGATCAGTCCATACTCTTCCAGAATAATCGCATAGATAAAATCCGAATATGGATGAGGTAGAAAATTTCGTTGATCACTTTGTCCGGGTCCTTTTCCAATTACTCCACCTGAAGCAATAGCGATGTATGCTTGTTGTGCCTGATATGGCGTTTCATCACTAAAAAAATTCTCTACCCTGGAAACGGCAGTTCCTCCTCTTTGACCTATCATGAAAGCTACTGAGCCAAATGAAGCGCAAATCACCACGAGCATTGCTAAATATTTCATTGGCACTCTTCCAATAAACAGCACCAGCATGCACGTAAGAAATAAAAGTATTGCAGATGAAAAATTGGCTAGTGCGATTAATCCGCAAATCAATCCAATCCAAAAAAGCATGGGCACAATCGCCTTTTGGAAGTCATCAATCGACTTTTGACGTTTTGATAACATGCTCGCCAATGTGACCAGAAGGGCCAAACTCGCTAAATCCGATGTTTGAAATGATTGATTAATCAGTGGAATGGTAAGTGTACGGGTAGCTCCATTCAGATTGTTTCCGAACATCCATGTAAAAAGCAACAATGGCACACATAGCCAAAGAACCAATCTAGATACTTTGGAATAGTACCTGAAATCAATACGATGTACCACCCAAATGGTCACTAAACTAGCCACCATTAAAATGGCATGTTTAAATAGATAATACTCCGTGTTGCCATCCATCATTTTGTACGCCAGACTTCCAGTAGCGCTATACACCACCAGAATACTGAAAAGAGAAAGTATAAGCACGATGAACCAAATCACCGGGTCCCCTTTCAGGTTTCGATATGCCCAATTTTTTATCTTGTTCATGCCTCGTTTACTTTTAATGTTTTACTCAGCTTATTTACTGCGCTTTTGAACTTATCTCCCCGATCTTCATAATTATTAAAAAGATCGAAGCTGGCACAAGCTGGCGATAACAATACCACATCACCCTCTTCAGCCCATTGATTTGCCTGATCTACTGCTTTTTTCGCACTGTTTACCTCAGCTATCCGGTCGATTTTTGATCCGAAATAACTGGTGAGTGCTGCATTTTCCTTACCCATGCAGATAAGTGCTTTGACTTTTTTCGTTACGAGTTTTTCGATCTGGGAATAATCGTTCCCTTTATCCACTCCACCTGCGATCCAGATAATGTTTCCTTTTACTCCATCCAGCGCATAGTAAACCGAATCTACATTGGTAGCTTTTGAATCATTGATGTAGGCCACCCCGTCAATTTGTTGTATAAACTCAAGTCTGTGAGGAGCATTTTTAAAGGTTTTTAGTCCTTTCAGCACCTTCTCTATCGGAGCTTCCATGCACAATGCACTTAGCACAGCGGCCATGCTATTAACCATATTGTGCTTGCCAATGAGGGAAACTTCAGAAGTAGGAATTTGAACGTTTTCCTCTTTTCCTTTAAACTGGAAATTAAAAATCAAATGTTCCTCTTTGAGATAGGCATGAAGCTTATTGTTATTGGAGGCCGACATAGCAAACATGCTGGCTTCTATTTTTCGTCGGCTAATCTCTTCTGTGATCGGCTTTGAGTCTGCACTGTAGATGAATGCCTGCTCATTGGTCAGGTTTTCGATGATCCTGAATTTTGAGCTTACATAATTAGTAAAATTATGCTCATATCGGTCTAAATGATCAGGTGTGATGTTGAGCAACACGGCAACATCCGGCTTAAAATTCCTAATGCCATCAAGCTGGAAACTGCTTACTTCAACCACATAGTAGTGGTATCCACCTTCAGCCACAAGCCCAGCCAAACTAGTACCGACATTGCCACCTAAAGCCACTTTATACCCTGCGGTTTTAAGCAAGTGATGGATCAACATAGCCGTAGTGGTCTTTCCATTTGTGCCGGTAATCGCGATAACTTTTGCTTTATCAATAAATCGATAACCAAACTCTATTTCAGATATGACAGGTATATGCTTAGCAACCAACTTTTTCACTAAAGGAGCGGAATCCGGAATGCCCGGGCTTTTCACCACAAGCACCGCATTTAAAATCAATTCTTCCGAATGACCTCCCTCTTCAAAATCTATTTTTTGACTTTTGAGCGCACGCCTACGTTCTGAAGCCAGATTCCCACCGTCAGACAGGAATACTTCATAGCCCTTTTGCTGAGCAAGTATAGCAGCACCAACGCCGCTCTCACCTCCGCCTAATATGACTATGCGTTCGTTCATTATTCTTCTTCTTTAACTTTTTTATCCAGGATGTAATCGAAGCATTTAGAATACACAGACATGAGGTCGTAACCATCCTTTAGGAAATCGTTGATAAGACTGATCTGTTGTTTCTTATTCGCCAATTCCAGCTGATCCAGAATGAAAAGCACCTCATCTGTTTCATCTTCCAGTTTTCCCATGATCTGATTGAATGCCATTTCAGAAGGTGCCTTGAGCAACTTCAAGAATTGGTCATCAATTTTTCGAGCGCTTCGAATCAACATCGAAGTAGCCTGCACCAGTGTGCCGGAAGGAATAAGTTCTGAGAGCTGCACTGCGCTCTTCTGAAACTTCTCATTTAATTCATGTATTTGCGTTACTGTCATTATCTGATTTTTAGTGTTGCTAAAGTGAAAATGGCTAAGAGTATACCTACGGTCCAGAAGCGCGCCACAATTTTCGCTTCATGAATCCCTTTCTTTTGATAGTGATGGTGGAGAGGAGACATCAAAAAGATGCGTCTGCCTTCACCGTATTTCTTTTTGGTGTATTTGAAATATGACACCTGAATGATTACCGATAAGTTCTCAATCACAAGGATTCCACACAGTATCGGAATTAGTAATTCTTTTCTTATTACAAAAGCCAGAACAGCTATAATGCCACCCAGTGATAAACTGCCTGTATCGCCCATGAATACCTGTGCAGGGTATGAATTATACCACAGGAAGCCAATGCATGCCCCCACAAATGCGGTACAGAAGATCACCAACTCTCCGGAGTTTGGAATGAACATGATGTTGAGATAATCAGCGAAAATGGCGTTACCAGATAGATAGGCTAGCACCGCAAGAGTTAACCCAATGATTGCGCAGGTACCTGCAGCCAGACCATCCAACCCATCGGTGATATTGGCACCATTGGAAACTGCCGTAACAATGAAAATAACGACAATTACATAAAGCACCCATGCATAATCCGTAAGGAAGCCCGGTAGCAGCCAATCGTATTGAAATTCATTATTTGCTACAAAAGGAATGGTGGTTAGTAGCGAATTTTCATCCTTAAATGCTTCGCCGGAAAAGTCTCTAACCACAATGTCTTCATGAAAAACCATCACCAACCCTACAAGCAAGCCAAGTCCAACCTGTCCGATAATCTTAAATGTCCCTCTTAAACCTTCTTTATTCTTCTTTTTGACTTTCAGGTAATCGTCCAGGAAACCAATTGCTCCCATCCATAATGCCGAAATGATCAAGAGTATTATGTAGATATTGGTTAAATCTGCAAATAGCAAAGTAGGGATGACAATCGCGGAGATAATAATGATCCCTCCCATTGTTGGCGTACCTTTTTTCTCCATTTGACCATCTAGGCCAAGATCACGAATAGATTCCCCCAACTGATACTTCCTGAGCATATTGATAAGCTGCTTGCCAAAAGTGATTGTGATCAGCAATGAAAGTAATGCAGCCATTCCAGCCCGAAATGAGATGTACTGAAACAACCCTGCCCCTGGGAAGTCTATTTGATTCAGATATTCAAATAAGTAGTTCAGCATTACTTACTAGTTCGTTTTGTATTCAACATCCCCCTGCATTCGCGCATCCCTACCCACACCCCTTTGTAAGGGGGATTATTTCTTGAGATATTTTCTAAAGCCTTTTTCATTTAATTCAATTGCTCTTTCAATATTTCTCTATCATCGAAGTGATTCCTCACTCCATTAATCTCCTGATAGGTTTCATGGCCCTTTCCAGCTACTAGAATGATGTCCTGATCATCCACCAGATTGCAGGCCGTTCGAATAGCCTCCTTCCGATCTTCGATCACCATGACATTGCGCTCTTTCGACTTTGGGATTCCCTCCCGCATATCTGCTAAAATTTGTTTTGGATCTTCCGTTCGTGGGTTATCCGAAGTAAGAATGATCTTATCACTTAATTGTGCAGCTATCTCAGCCATCTTTGGTCGCTTCGTCTTATCCCGATCTCCTCCACAACCGACCACCGTCACCAACATTTCATTTTTTGTTCGCAGACTATCAATTGTCTTTAATACATTTTCCAAAGCATCCGGCGTATGCGCGTAATCCACAATAGCCAGCACATTCGCTGTATTCTCTACTTTCTCAAACCTTCCGCTGGCACCTGAGGTAGTTGAAAGCCCGCTGAGTACCTCCTCTTTTTCTTCTTCAAGCAGAATGGCCACTGCATACGCTGTAAGTAGGTTGTAAGCATTAAACTCCCCAATCAATTTGAACCAAACGTCTACTCCATCGAAGTTTAGTTCCAGCCCCTGAAGTGTATTGTGAATGATGCGGACCTTATAATCAGCCATTGAGCGAATACCCATTCGATTTTTATCCGCTCTGGTATTTTGCAGCATGACCATGCCTCTTTTGTCATCCACATTTACCAATGCAAATGACTCAGAAGAAAGTCCATCAAATAAGAGTTTCTTAGCTGCGATGTACTCATCAAATGTCTTATGGTAATCGAGGTGATCATGAGAGATGTTGGTAAAAACACCACCGGTAAAATGGATACCAGCAACTCGATGCTGTACCAGGGCATGGGAGCTCACCTCCATAAAAGCATGCGTACAACCACCTTTAACCATTTCTGCTAAAAGCGCATTTAGTTGTACTGCATCCGGAGTAGTAAAGCTGGTATTTAAGACCTTATGGTTAATCTTATTTTCTACGGTTGAAAGCAAGCCCACCGAGTAGCCCAGGTTTTGAAAAAGCTCAAAAAGCAAGGTTGCACAAGTGGTTTTGCCATTTGTGCCCGTGATGCCTACAAGCTTAATATTTTCAGAAGGTCGTCCATAGAAATTCGAAGCAATGATGCCCAGTGCCTCTGCTGAATTATCTGTCTGAACAATGGTTATCCCTTTTGGTAAATCTTTAGGTGCCTTTTCACATACAATTACTTTGGCTCCCTTGTCAATGGTAGCGGATATGAAATCATGACCATCTACCGTCAGTCCTTTTACAGCCACGAAAAGGAACCCTTGCTCCACTTTGCGAGAATCAAACGTAATCCCATGAACTTCCTCTTCTCTGTTTCCAGTGATCGATTGCAGCGAAACGCCAAACAATATGTCTTTTAGCGTCTGCATTAGCTCATCTGTAGTTTGATGGTTGAACCTTTGGTCACCTTCCCACCGGGGGTCATTGACTGAGTAGCTACACGACCTCTCCCGTTTACTTTTACTTCAAGTCCTAAATTTTCCAGAACATAAATTGCATCTCGCAGCGTCATGCCTCGCACGTCCGGCACAACCTCATATTTTACCTTATTTTCTTCCCAGTAAACTGCGTCATTAATGACGGCTGTTTTCACCCATTCTGCTTCTGTATTCGCATGATTAGAAATGCCTAGTTCATTGCAGATCATGGTTAGCTCGTCTCTTTTTCCTGCTTTTATGTAAGGAAAAACACCAGTTACATACGTTCTTTCCTGCGTCCCAATTTCATGCATATCAAGCTCCAGGGAATAGATTTTATCAGCTATTTCTTTAAAGACCGGCGCAGACACATCGCTACCGTATATCTGATACCCCTTCGGATTATCAATGACTACAATACAGCTGTAGCGTGGGGCTTCAGCAGGAAAGTAGCCTGCAAACGAGGTGTAATACTCCTTAACATATCGGCCGTTTTTCACCTTTTTGGCTGTCCCCGTCTTACCGGCGATTTTGTAATGGCTGTAATTGATGTTATTGGCAGTTCCTCGCTCAACTACACCTTCCATCATGAGTTTCACCTTTCTCAAGGTTTCTTTAGAGGCAATTCGATTGTTAATGATTTCCGTGTCAAATTCTTCCACCATTCGATCAGCTTTCATCACTCCTTTTACTATCATAGGCTTGACCATTTTACCGTCATTGGCAACCGCATTGTATAAGGTTAGCATTTGAAGTGGAGTCATTTTCAACTCATAGCCGTGAGACATCCAAGGTAGACTCACGCCCGACCAGGTACTGTCAGAAGGGTCCTTGATGTATGGCTTACCTTCACCAACCATTTGAAAATCAAGCGGTTGATGCAGGTTCATTCGTTTGAGATAATTGATAAATTTCCCAGGCTCATTCCCGAAATAGTGCGAGATCAATTTGGCGACACCAATGTTTGAGGACTTTTCGAATACTTCCTGAACGGTAAGTTTACCAAACCCTCCAGGCTTGTGATCTCTCATGGTTTTATCAAAAAACTCCAGACTGCCATCACCCGTATCAATGGAGTCAGACAACTTAATGTCCACCTCTTCCAGCAATGCAATCATGCTGGCGAGCTTGAATGTAGAACCCGGCTCCCGAGAGCCCTGACTACCTACTGCATAGTTGTATCTCTCATAGTAATCACCATCGGAATTTCTGCTGAGATTGGATATCGCTTTGATCTCGCCTGTATTAACTTCCATGACGATGGCTACCCCGTAATCCGCTTTGTGTTTTTGCAATTCCTTTAACAAAGCAGACTCTGTTACATCCTGGAGGTCTACATTGATGGTTGTTTGAATATCAAACCCATCTACCGGACGTCTTTCTGTGCCATCATAGATAGGTTTCCAGCCTCCGCCGGCCATTTTTTGATACAATCCTTTTCCATTGATGCCTGCCAACTGTTTATTGAAGCTGTATTCCAATCCAACTATACCTCGATCATCCGAATTGACGCTACCAATGGTACGAATGCCTAAATGAGAAAAGGGTAGAAATCGTTTTTCCACCTTTTCGAATATCACCCCTCCTTTTAGTCGACCCTCCCGAAAGAGCGGCCAGTTTTCCATGTGTTTCTTATCCTGGTAGCCTACTTCCTGCCGGTTAATCGTGAGGTAGCGGCGACCATTGTTACGAGCGTCATCAATTTTGCGCTTATACTGAGTAGGAGTTAAATCTCCGTAATAGCGTGACAGCAAGTAACAGAGTGAATCAATGTTGTTTTTGTACAATCCATTTGAGGGTAAGTATGGATCAATAGAAAGTCTGTAGAATGGTAGAGAGGTAGCTAAAAGGCTACCATCGTCTGCATAGATGTTACCACGAGTAGCTTTTACGTTCATTGCCTGAATCCCCAGGGTTTCTCCAAGGCTTCTCCACTCCTCCCCTTCCACGTACTGGATTTTGACAATGCGAAACACCACTGCACCTGCAACCAAAAAAGTCAGGATAAAAGCGATACGTACGCGTAATACTATGTCTCGTTTGATGCTCATAAACAGTCCATAGTTGATAGTCGATAGTCTTGTAGTCTATGAAAGCTGTTGACTATAGACTGTTGACTATGTAGTGAATCAAATTCCTCTTTTAAAAATGAATATGTAGCTGATTTATTCATTCCGTTTCAACACTTCGAATTAATACCGGTGATTCCTTGCTCTCTTTAAGTCCGAGCTCTGCCGCTCGTTTAGCAACTTCTGATTGCTTGCTTTCATACATAAAGTCCGCTTTCAGTGTTGTGTAATCTGCTCTCAGGTCTTCAACCTCCGATTCCAGGTGGTTGATATCCCGAACTTTCTTTTCCGCATAATGGCGGTTTCCGATATACAGCAGACATAAGAATGCCAGAAAAAGTATTTGGGGAAGAAAACGCACGTGTATCACCTCGCTCATGGAGCTGTCCATGCGTAGAAAGCGATTGATGAGACGGAATAAGCCTCCTCGCTCTTCTCTTTGGGGTAATTTGTAGGTGTTCTTCATCTTTTTAGATTTTAGGCTTTAGATACTAGGCTTTAGACTGCTTCTTCTAGCGTCTATTGTCTCTTATCTAAAATCTCTTTTCTTGCCAATACGCAGCTTAGCGCTTCTCGCTCTGCTGTTTTCTTTAATTTCTGCCGCTTCGGGAATGATAGGTTTTCGGTTCACCGGGTCTAATACCCTGATTGGATTCCCATAAAAGTCTTTTTCGTCAATCCCTTTAATATTTCCTTTATTGATAAAATTCTTAACCGGCCGGTCTTCCAATGAGTGATAACTCATCACTACGAGCCTGCCTTCTGCCTTTAGCACCTCGCCTGCCTGAATTAAAAATTCCCTGAGTGCTTCCAATTCCTCATTTACCTCTATTCTGATGGCCTGAAAGACCTGAGCGAGGTATTTGAGATCCCGACCTTTAGGAGCATTCTTCATCGCAATTGCTTTCAGTTGCTCATTGGTCTCTACGGGTTGGTTCATTCGGAAATTCACAATCTCTCTTGCAAGGGTTCGCGCATTTCTGATTTCCCCGTATGCACTCAAAATATGTATCAGATCCTTTTCCTCGTACTCATTTACTACTTCTCTGGCGCTTTTAGCAGCGGCCTGATCCATGCGCATATCCAACACACCTTCTGCCCGAATGGTGAATCCACGCGCTGGCTCATCAAACTGATGGGAGCTAACTCCCAAGTCCGCCAGAATGCCATCAACTTCTGTGATGCCGTGTAGTTTGAGGTACTTTTTTAAGTATCTGAAATTTGACTCAATAAATGTAAAAGAACGTTTGCCGGCCTCTTGTGCCAGCTCTTGTGCATTTTTCTCAGCATCTGCATCCTGATCAAAAGCAATGAGGTGTCCGGTTGTCAATCGATCGAGTATTGCTTTACTGTGACCGCCACCTCCAAAGGTCACATCCACGTATACTCCATCTGGTTTTATGTCCAATCCGTCAAGGCATTGCTGCAACATGACCGGGTTGTGGTATTGGCTCATAGCAGTAGTGTTTTACATCCCCCTGCTCTCCCACTTTCCATCACACCCCCCTTTAAAGGGGGAATTGCTTCTTTTATTAGTTCCTGACTATTCATCCAGAAACTTCTGTGCCAACTGTGAGTATTCGCCTGCATCATCAATCATGTGCTTATCAAATACTTCAGGATTCCACATTTCTATATAGTTGCCCGTGCCGATGAGGAGTACCTCCTTTTCTATCTGTGCATGAGCGAGCATTTGCTTGGGGATTAGTATGCGATTAGCACTATCCAGCTCCACCTGTGCGATGCTCCTGAAAAATGTCCTTTTCAACTTTCGTTGTTCCGGATCGAATTCACTAAGTGATGAGATCTTGTGGTGTATCTTTTTATACTCCACCATTGGGTAGAGGATTAGGTTCGGCTCGAATCCCTTCCGAATCACTAGTTCTGCAGTGGAGACCTCCGGAAGGTTGCTCTTGATCTTTGCAGGCAAGACCAACCTTCCTTTAGTATCCAACTTACACTCATACTCGCTTGTAAAAAACGTCATACTGAGCCTTGAAAAATATAAACCACCGAGACAAATGTAATCAACTTTTCCTATTTTCCTCCACTTTCCCCCACTTTCATACACCCAACCTAAAAAAAGTTCAATATTAGACCTAAATCGATTATTTTAAGGCTTAGGGGAATGAATTGAAAGTCAATGAGATATGGTCTTATCTATCAAATAGCAAGATTAACAAGAAAATCTTAAGAAAAAATGAAAAATTGGAGGATTGGTGGGAGATCGTGGGAATGAAGATGTGAAATCGTGAAATACATATTTATTATCTTAGAATTTGTCCGGAATGTCACTCTTTAACTATGGGATTAAATTTTTCATTTATCAAATCACTTCATAAAGCTTCACCGGTAGCTTTTGGGGCTGTTGATATCTTTAATGATGAAATCATTTATTCCAGTGGTCATGCCGAGGAGCTTTTAGGCTATACGAAGGATGAGCTAAAGAAACACAGCAGGAATCAATTTGAATCAATTGTACACCCTGAAGATCTGGATAAATCCCGAGAAGCTATCAACAGTTTGATCAACAGCGATGTGGGAGAAATAGTGGAGTGCACTTTACGTATACGAAAGTCGGACGGCAAGTACCTTAGTTTATTCATTCGTGATATCGTATTTGAACGTGACACCAAAGATGCCCCCCTGAAATTCACAACAATTGTTCAGGATGTATCAGATGTCGTTGAATTAGAAGAGAAGCTAAATGAGAAATTGGAAATCATTCGGAAAATTTCGTATAAGAATTCCCATGAGCTTCGCGCGCCTGTGGCTAATATTATTGGGTTGCTGTCAATCATGAAGGAGGACAATTTCAAAACAGAATTCAATGCAAAAATTTTTCATCATCTTGAAGAAACTGTTACTCGATTAGATAACATCATTCACGATATCAATAATCTATCCAATTGATCCGCTGAAGGAGTTTTCAGAAGCCTGCAAGCAGGAGAAATTTCTTAAACAGTTTATGCTTTAAAAACATCTGGCTTGAATAAAAAAAATTCCATGTCAACTCGAGTTGACATGGAATTACCTAGATTTTACTATTTCTTATCTAATCAAAATTGTGGATTACGACTTTACCAGAAAATCATCAATTGAAATAGTCATAGCAATATCAGCACACACGATAGACTTAATTAACACCAGAAGGTAGCTCAGGTGGATCTTCCCTAGGTGGCTTTGGTGGTTTATTACATTTATTCTGGCAAGAAACGTACTTAGTTTCACACGCATCCATAGCATCCACGAATTCCTGCTGTGCATTCTCCACACAAGTATTATATTCTTGCTCCTCTGCTGGTGTCCTTACGATAACTTGCTCCTGATCGCAAACTTCCTGACCGTAAATAGGTACCTGATCCCATCTTATGAACTCACCTTCAGGACTATATACGGGCACTTGCTCATACCCAATAATAACGGTACAATAAACATTCCTCCAAACTAATGTCCCAATGGATTGGCAATCATTCAAACGCCAGGCTCTGTTTTCTGATGCTGAGCTAAAACAGCCCGATACTTCGCTATCGCATGCCTGGAAGCACCAATCTATATCTATGCCAGACTCTGGTGATTCAAGGACTATATCATTTACCTGTTCATTATCTGAGCAGGAAAAAATGAACAATAACAGTGATGGTAGAAAAAATTTACTTTTCATAATTTTAATTTTTAGGGTTTAAGATTTGATTTTGATAGCTGATCAGTTAAATAGTTAGTTTAAAAATGATGCCCTACTTTGTTATTAGAGTGTTCGGGTCAACTTTTTCTCCTTAGAAATACTGAGTCACTAAAGAATTTATTCAGTAATTATTTACAGTTTTGAGGTTAATAACTTAAACCCACATTTCGTTACCCACCATTTACTAAAAATGATTTCCCAATCAAGTAAACAGCTAATCGAAAGACTAAATGATGAAGAGTATTTAAGTAAATTATATGAGCAGATGCAACCAGGTATCCGGCATTATGTGACCACTAACTCCGGCTCAATAACAGAAGCTGATGATCTGCTTCAGGAGTCCATTATTATCGTGTATAAAAAAGCACTTGATCCTAAATTTGAACTTAGTTCCTCGCTTGAAACATTTATTTATTCTATTGGAAAAAGAATCTGGCTTAACTTATTAAGGAAGAGGAAAAGTGAAAATAAATATTTACAATCTTTGAACTTAGCTGAAAGTGAAAGTGTAGAAGAGATAGTGTTAAACGAGCAGCGAATTGAATTGTATACCTATCATTTCAACAAACTTTCTCAAGGTTGTCGAAAGATTCTTTCACTGTTTTTCGATGGTAACAGTATGAAGGAAATTGCAATTAAACTTGGGCTAGCCAGTGATGGGTACGCCCGAAAGCGTAAGTACGAATGCCAAGGCAAGTTACTCACTGCGATTAAAGAAGATCCATTGTATACTGAGTTGAAACATGAGTAATAAATTAGAAGAGTATTTTGATCGGAACACGGATGACGCTAAAAAGCGACAAATCAGTTCCAACACATCCGTTGATGAAGAAATACTCATCAAACTTGGTGATTCTCTCAGGACAGATAATGAAGTTCAAGCCTTTAAAACAAAGCTTGATGCCGTAATTAAACAAAAAAAACGACGACAGTGGATTTATCTCAAAATAGCCGCCTCTATTGTACTAATCCTTTCCTTAGGTTTCCTGATAATTAATATAAATGATGAGTTAGATCAAAACGATTTGTTTCAGGCCTACTATAAACCTTATGATGGATATTCTGTTCCCCGTGGGGGCAATGACTTATGGTCTGACGGGATTTTACTTTATGAGAATCGAGCTTTTGCTGATGCCATTGAATTATTTAATCAAGCAATAATTGAAAATCCAAATGATTCTAAACTAATGCTCATATTAGGAAGCTGCTATCTAAGCACAAACCAAGTTAAGCAAGCTGAGCAAATTCTCATGAAAATCGAGGACTCAAATGAGCTGATTGTCAGCAATAAAAAATGGTATCTAGCCTTGACTTACCTCAAACAAAATAAAATAGATCGAAGTAAAAAACTACTAGTTGAGCTGGTGGAAACCAGTCCTTCATATGCTAAGAAGGCGGCTATATTACTTGAAGAAGTTATTTATCAATAGGTCGTTTTCGATATCTAATAATGATACCTATACCTGCTAGCACCGCAACCAAAATGATGATAATTACCCAATGATAATTTGGCTTAAAAAGGGAATCGTCCGGTCCTAATACCACGAATGACCCCCAGTAATACGGATGTGTTTTGTTAGGACTAGCATTATTTAAATAATCCTGCTGCGCCTTTCTTAGTGCTTCACTCACGGTAGAACCTTCAGATAGAAACGTATAAAAATCAGACATCAAAACACTCGTCGATTGATCATCTACCTTCCATTGAGTCATCACTAATCGCGGCACACCGGAATATGCAAATCCTTTTGCCAGGCTAATGACACCTTCTCCTTTTACCAGTGTGCCTAATCCGGTCTCGCAGGAACTCAAAACAGCAAGATCAGAGCCCAGCTTCATATTGAATAGCTCAAATGTATGAAGTAACCCATCTTCCAAAGTATCTCCATGATCCACTTGAGAAAAAACAAATCTTGACATTTGAGAATCCGAATCATCAACTAGCGCATGCATAGCTAAATGAACAATTTTATAATTCCCAGCTTTAGCCTTAAATACAGATTCTGAGGCATTGACACCCGTCAAAGAAACTCCACCAGTCAATTCAGCAAGAGCACTCACTTCAATCTGATTCCATTTTAGTGGACTTAACGTAGCACGGATTTCCGAAACTGATTGATTTTCAATTAGTGTATCCTTGTAATATTTGGGTGCAAAACCGATAAAGGTTTCATCATAAGAATCTCTTCTCTTCACTTCCATTTTCACTATAGAATGTGATGAATGAATAGCATGTGACTTAAATAGATATGGAAGCTCTTCAAAACTATTCCAACCAGCACCTGCCTTTGTAACAAGTATATTGAATGGGAGGTAGTTTAACTCTCCATCTAAAACAAGAGTCATCTTATCCACCTCTTCAAGCTCGTTACTAAATGGAGCGAGCAAAAAATTATAGATCAAATTGCTTTTCAAGGCAAAGTTATTGATTACCTCCCGGCTGCTTTCATCTTTGGTAGATTCAACGTAATCACGAAAATCATTGATTAAATCTCTGATTGCACCTGTCGAACCAAGTTCTTTCACAATCAAGTTTTCATTCGAAACAAACAAACCATATGTTACCAAATCTCCAAGAAAGAATTCAAGAGATGCTTCGCCACTACCTATTTTAGACTGGATCGAATTAAGATCGATTGAAATATCATGATATACAGTTTTATATTCTTCCGGGTATTCATTTTTAAGCAATTGGATAATACTATCCAGTGCATTTTTTGATTGAAAGAGTTTCGTTTCAAGTAGTGAGATTCTTGTTGAATCTGGTGTTTTTTCCCTTATCTCAGATGAATATTGTGTATTGTATGATGAGATCTGTTCCCTAAGTTCAGACTCCCTTTTTATGATAGCTTCAGGAATTCCAGACCAGTTGGTCAATTCAATATTGGCGAGTGCTTCTTTTAATATAGATGATTTATTTAACTCACTAAATTTCAAGCAATTAACTAGATAAATTAAGTCTTTAGATCTGTTAAATGCCATAAGATTTACCCTTATGGCTCCTTCTGAAATAAAATGGACAAAGTCCAGGAAGCTTAATTTATCCTTAAAACGCTCTTTATAAGTACTTTGATTCCGAATTGCCTGATATAGTATATCGTAGGTTTTTATGCACAAATCAAGATTTGCTTCAATTCTGACACTATCCTTTAATTGAAGCTCAAGAACTTCTGCTTTTCTAGAAAGCACATATAAGAAGCTTTCTATGTTTAGGACCTCCTTTAGGTCAGGGTAAGAAACGCCCAGATCTTTAACGTATCTTTGATTGTACTTCACGCTCATTCTTGAGGCCTCCAGAGCCTCTACAAAATTTCCTTTCCTAATTTTTAAGTCAAGTAAGGTTTCATATACTAAGAAGATGTGAGTATCATTTGATGAATCTTTTTGTATGATTTCAAAGGTTTTGTTCAGCGTTTCTTCTGCTACGTCAAGTGAACCCCTTTGGATTTGAATAGCAGCAAGATCATTTAAAAGCGCGATCAAATGGTTGTTGTCATCACTAATTGAAAAATTCTCGGCAAGATTAATAGCCTTTTCTATCGATAATATTGATTCTTCCCAATCACCTAGCGCAGAATGGCTTAAAGCGTATTCCCTTAATAGAAATAGTATTGAATTATTTTTTGATGTAATTAATTCCGTCGAATATTCTAGTCCTTTTTGGAAATAATAGATACTTGAATCATACATCCCAACATCAGAAAAGCTGGTACCAATAGCTTCATATATTGATGAATGATCAACATGCCTAGCTCCGTAAATTTCCATGTTAGCTTTTAAAGCTTCTTTCTGAAAATCAATCCCTTTTTCATGTTGCTGAGTATTGGAATAAATCCTCCCCAAATTAGAAAGAACACTTACATAGCTTGCTCCCCTGAGCTCAAGTTGATTAAGTATATCCAGTGCTTCTTCCAGGTAAGATTTCGCGTATCTATAGCGGTTCATATAAATGTATAATGAAGCTAGGTTATTTAGGTCTTCGACAACATACAGGTGATTTTTTCCATAAACTTTGGTGTCTACTTCAAGCGCTTTCTTAGATGTTTCCAATTGCTTTTCAACAGCACCAGTTTGTGAGTGGATATACCCCATATTAGCATAAACTGCACTAAGAATTGACAAGCCATCTTTACCAAGTTTATTGCCTATGCTGATACATTTTTCATAAGAAGCTATGGCACCACCAAAATCTCCTTTCAATATTTTTGTCGTTCCTATTTGCTGATGGATTTCTGCCACATTCTTATCATCAATACCAAACTCATCCTCTGCATACTCCAAAATTTCCTGAGCTCGGCTCAATGCCTCCTCAAGGGCATACATTTTCCAGAGATTAACGACAATACGGACCTCACAGTAAACATACTTATCAGTCAAGCCTTCATTTTTAGCTTTCTCCTTTGCAATCTCATATTTTTCAATGCTCTCATCGTATTTTCCATTGTTCATGAGTTCAAGTCCTTCTTTAGTAAGACTATCAATATGGACTTGGCAATAAATACCATGACTTATAACGAATAATAGAAATATTAATAGAGGTCTTATCATTTGATGAGAAGTGTAGGTAAAAGAGGTAAAAGTAAACTAATTGTCAAGTTTAACTCAAAACAAAAAAAGAAGCTTTCTGTGTCGTTTAAGGTAGTATTCTAATAGTTTATCTATTCTATAAACTAAATAGCCCCACTAGGAAAATCTAAATAGAATCAGTGAAGGGGAAGTCCATTCTTCAAGCTTTTTCGCCTCTTTTTGACCCTTCCTCTTCTTAAGCTTCTTGAAGTATCCCCTGAACAAAAAGTGATGCTTCATGGCTTCCATATTTTCATTGAAGGACTCACTGGAGACATGATTGCATCGTTGTTTACACCACTAATTCAATATGATAATAGATGAAACTTAATGCTCGATCGCTGTAAACCTGCTCTTAATCAAAAATGTTTGTAGTGCTGATAAGTTTGTTCCGTGAATTTAAAATGGAAATAAAATAGGTCCGAAGGACACGAAATGAGGCGATGGATTTTTGTACATTTAAAGTGGTATACGCTACTATCCATGCTTGATTTTTATCATTTTGTAAAAGACAATCCTCAATTCAGGCAATTCAAAGTAGATGAATTTTTGTTTACTGCTTACGACTGTCCTCTGGAGGAATCACCATTAACCTACTGGGTTGATAAAAATTACTTCTGTTTTATTATTAAAGGAGGAGCCAAGTGGAAAACACCAAAAGAAGAGTTTCTTTTTAATGTTGGTGACGCTGTTTTTCTAAAAAAAGGTGCGCACCGGGTGTTAAAAATTCAAGAAGGTGAATTCTGTGCATTGCTCATTTTTATGCCTGATGAGTTCATAAGCACGGTTATAAAAACGGATATTGATGTGAAAGACAAATCACTCCAAAATCAGGCCATCGAATCAATTATCCCCATTTCTCTTGACCAAAGTCTTCTCGATTATTTCCATTCAGTATTGAATTACTTTTCACAATCTACTACGCCTTCCAAGAGTCTGCTCAAAGTCAAATTAAGAGAATTAGTCGTAAATATTGCCACAGGTAAAACCAATCCTGCATTAGCAGAGTGTTTTTCAAAAATCGCATACTGCACCAGAATTGACCTGAAAGCTGTCATGGAGGAGAACTTCACTTTTAACCTCAATTTGACTGACTTTGCCCGGTTAAGCGGTAGAAGTCTTGCAACCTTTCATCGTGATTTTGCCAAAAATTTTCAAACTTCTCCTGGTCAATGGCTCAAACAAAAGAGACTTGAATATGCGAAGCATTTGTTGGAAACCACAGATTTGAGTGTCAACGAAATCACCATGGAGATTGGCCTGGAGAACACCTCACACTTTATCAAAATTTTCAAGGAATGTTATAATGATTCCCCATTGAAATACAGAAAATCAGCTTTCGCCTGACATCCTCTTTTGAGATTCATAGCATATTTTTTGAGTCAGACTACAAATTCATTTTACTTCGGTCAAGGTACCTTAGATTGCTAAAATTCCTGACATGAAAGCGAACCTACTACTAACAACATGGCTAATTGTCCTTTTCGTACTACTATTTAGCTGCAAATCCGAATCCGGTTCACCAAATGATTATGACTCAACACCTCTTATCGCCTGGAATCAAAAAGTAATGGAAATGGCCATGTCAGAGGATGGCCTTCTCACACTCAAGGGAGTAAGAACTGAGGCCATGATGCATATCGCCATAAATGATGCGCTCAACAGCATAGAATCTGTTTACACATCTTATGTGTTCGCTGAGTCTTCTCCTAAAGCTAACCCACTAGCTGCTGTAGCTCAGGCGGCTTATGAAGTAGCTGCTAATCAATTTTCCGACAACACGGAGGAACTGAAAAACGAACTGAATCGATGGCTTGAATTAATAGAAGACGGCAAAGCGAAAGCGGAGGGCATAAGAATTGGAAAGGCATCCGCAATGGAAATACTCCGTATGCGATCCGAAGATGATTTCGCAGGAAAAGCAAGCTATGAGTGGCATCCCATGGCACCCGGCGTGTATGCAGAGTTTAATGAACATAGCGGTACACCCGAGGGATTTATCTTCGGTGCTGGATGGGCCAGGGCCAAACCTTTTATGCTGAAATCGCAGGATCAATTCAGGTCACCACCTCCACCTGATATCACAAGCGATGAATACACAAATGCTTTCAATGAAGTAAAAGCGTACGGGAAATTTGAAAGTGACGTACGGTCTGAAGATCAAACGCATTTAGCGATGTGGTGGAAAGATTTTGTAGAAAACTCTCACAACAGACTGGCACGAAAACTAGTCATCAAAGAAAACCTTAATTTATGGGAATCCGCAAGGCTGTTTGCCTTGCTTAATATGACTATTTACGATGCTTATGTGAATGTATTTGATAATAAGTTCCATTATAATCATTGGAGACCGTATACTGCCATTCGCTGGGCGGCTCATGATCAGAATAGTGACACAGAACCTGATACTACCTGGAACAATTTGCATAAACATACCTATGCATTTCCCTCTTATCCTTCCGCACATGGCACTGCCAGTACTGCTGCCATGACCGTACTTGCCAACACCTTGGGAACCGGAGACAAATATGCATTCACAATGACAACAGAGGAAGTGGATAAAGCAGGACCCTTTTCAGCGAAAATCAAAATGGATCCGCCTACTCGTTCATTCGATAGCTTTTCTGCCGCAGGATTGGAAGCATCTATGTCCAGGGTCTACCTTGGCATTCATTTTAGATACGACTCTGAAGAAGGTTACCAACTGGGCACAAAGATTGGTGAATATGCGAGTAAGGAGTTTGTTAAACCTTTAGAATAAAAAATAGCTTTCCGATGAGCGATGAGCATAGGGTATTTGACTTTTGTTTATGGTTTCATATGGTAAGCCAGAGTTTTTTAGGGTTATGAGTCCTTGTTGGAAGTGGGACTAAACGAGCAATGTCCTAGTGAGAATTCTAAATTACTAAATACTTAACATTTGTCTTACGGCATAACTACAAGAATCTTCGGCAAGGCCCCACATTCATCGAATAATATTATCATTTGATAATAAATGTAAAAACCCTTAGTCTTTTCTAGGTATTTTATCTATACCTTTATAGGCATAAACCGCATGTTAGCAATGAAGCATCTAGTTATCGCCTTAGCTTTTCTAGTTCTAACACCAGCTATTTCAAAGGACGCCCCATTTACTATTAAGGGGATTGTAAAAGACAAACAAACGGGTCAAACGATTCCGTTTGCTCATGTATTAGTAGGTGAGATCATCAACGTAACTAATATCGATGGGGAATTCATTATAAGCAGTGCCGATTTTGACAAGGAAGGGGTCAAATTGAAAGTTTCCTACATGGGATATGAAACCTACTCCACTCCTTTATCCAACTTAGACAATTATCACACAGTTTTTTTAGAGCCATCTGTAACGCAACTTGAGGATGTAGAGGTGCTATTCGGGCCATCTATTATGAGTGCGGTATTTGAGCGTTTCCACTTAAACTACGAAATGGAAAGACAGCACATGGTTGGCTATTATCAGGAGTCAATGTCGGACTGGGAAAAAACCTATTATGTAGCTGAGGGCATAATGGATATTTATGCGCCAAGCAACCTGGACAAAAACGCCTATCCGCTGGTAAACCCGCTCCGCACACGAAAGAAAGTATTTGAAAAAATTGATGCCATTGATGAAGTACTCGGCGGGAATGCCAGCGACATGGCACAATCATCTATCTGGAGAGACCAATCGTTCCTGAGTCCAAAGAATAGAAAGAATTATGAGTATTTCTACGCTGGCGCAACATCTATCGGAGGGCACGATGTGCTAATCGTGGATTTTGAGCCCAGTAATAAAAAAGGTAATACGAAGGGCAAGCTTTATATTGATGAAGAGAGCTATGCACTCCTAAAAATCCAATACGATCCCATCATTGATGATTTTTCATTTTGGGAATCGGTTACGTGGATAGAGGAATATGAACAGCAGGATGGGATTTTTAAATTGGTAAGTGTACTATTTAAAGGCACGAGCACCAATCATCAGTATGACTATCATGCTTTACTTGTGATTAACGAATCTAAGGTAATAGATGAATTACCCACCGACATTGCCATGATGGATGCATACGATTCATTTTTTGAAATGGCGCAAGAAGATTTCACTGATTCATTCTGGACTGGTTTCAATTTTATGAAGCTGGATAACAACGTTGCAAGGTTGTTAAACGCTGATGCCTCCCGCTATTAGCCGTTTGCTTTAAGGGTAGTTGTATTTCCCCTATTGATATAATTGTTTGAAAATAATAGTCGATGTACTCTTTTTTTCATGAATAGATCAGATTCAAAGTCTCGTTCGCACTTCAAAGACTATTCCAGTCATGAGAATCTCAGGCTCTCACCTGATATGCAACTTTGGTGAGGTTGGGTTTGGTCTCAGCGAGACGCTAAGACCAATGAAGATTTCTTTGAAATATAACGATCAGACCAATAGAGCTTCCAACTGATTACACGCCAACTCCCAACCTTCTGCCATGCCCATCTCAGCCATTTGCTTGAAGGCTTCTGCTGAAGCAAATGTGGTAATGGATGTAACGGTGGTCGATGATCCGTTTGAGTCAAATTTCACTGACATTTGCATCGGTGGAATGCCTGTTGATGCATTGCCATCTTCATCCACAAAATAGTCTTCTGCCTCCAGTCGCTCATGAGGCTCTATTTTCAGATAGTCCATTCGTCCACGGTGCACATCCCCTTCCGGTCCTACCATGTTATAAATCCAGTAGCCACCTTCCTTAAAATCCATCTCATCTATTTGACATGTGTATGGTTGTGGTGCCCACCACTGGCATAGGATTGCTGGATCACTCCAGGCTTTCCATACTTTTTCTACTGCCACATCAAAGGTGCGCACAGCAATCAACCGGTTATTTTCCAGGTCTTCGGTGAATGTAGTTTTGTTCATTGTTGTAGGTGTTTATTTAATACTTTTTAATAGGTCATCCAATTGATCAAATCGATCTCGCCAGAGCTGCTTAAAAGGCTCCAGCCATTCGATGATCTCCAATAGTTTTTCAGGTTTAATGTGACAGTATCGCTCTCGTCCTTCTTTCGAGATTGAGATCATGTCGCACTCCTCAAGCACTTTCACATGTAATGAAACCCCCTGACGTGAGATTGAAAACTGATCTGCAAGTGCATTCAGATTCTTCGGCTTTTCAATAAGAGTAGATAGTATCTCACGACGAGTGGGATCGGCAATGGCTTGAAAAATATCTCTACGCTGCTCCATAATATGCAAGTAAGTGCTTGCAAATATATATGCAAGTATTTACTTGCGCAAGTATTAAAAAGTATTGTGCCAAAAACTTTTTGTAACCATTTATTCGACAATTACGATTAATATATTAATTTCGGTTTTGTCGAATAAATAAAAAAAAGCATTAAAGAGTCCTTAAATGAGAAAAATTCCATTCATTCTTATACTAAATGTTATCATCGTTTTAACATCATGTGGGCAATCCTCTTCGGGCCTAGTATCAGGATTTGTTAACCATCAAGGCATCACTACACCAATGCATCAAGCGCATGTTGGTCGAATCGTATTTATGTCAAATACGCGTCGGCTTAAAGACTGTAATGAAAGTGATTTTCTATCCTCTTTTGAGATAAAAGAAAGTTGCAATTTAAATTTCACTGCGTTTCTGAGTAATTCTCTGACTAATTACTTGCATGAATTAGACACTACATTAACTGCTGAAGAACTAATACAAAAAGGGAATTTCCAGTTTTCATTCATTGTAGATGATAGCTTATTATATACAGAAAATCTCAATTTAGGTGCAGGGCTTCCGGCGCAAAAAAACGAAAATACAATCCTTCGTAAACCATTTTTAAGTAGCACCAATATTGATTCCTGGGGTCGGTTTTTATGGATGCGGTTTTATTATAGAAATGGTGGTGAAGCAGCATTGGAAACAGGCATTCACACTCTTAAAATCGAAATACGACCATACCTGAAAAATGGTGAAATTATCGTTGGTGATATTATTGCTGAAGGGGAAATCAACTTAAAAATGGCTGAGTTAGAGAAGGTACCAGAAGAGCAAATAGCCATTCAGCCAATTAAAGAAGTGAGTGGTTGGGAGTTATCAAAAGATGGTTATTATGAAGAAAAGATTAGGGGGCTCAATGAAAAAATTGCTCAAAATAGATTTAAAAACATTACTAGTGTTGTAGTTATCAAGAATGGTAAACTTCTAATTGAAGAATATTTTAATGGTGCTACTAGAAACACATTACATGATACACGTTCAGTGGGGAAATCATTCGCATCTACCCTGACAGGCATTGCCATTGAAGAAGGACATCTGAAAAATACCGATCAAACACTTAGCGAATTTTATGACCTCACCCAATTTGCTAATTATTCAACTAAAAAGGATAGTGTAACACTACAAAGCCTCTTAACTATGAGCTCGGGCTTTGATGGTTCCGACAATATGTTCAATTCACCAGGGAGTGAAGATGAAATGCAACTTACCGACAATTGGGTGAAATTCGCTTTAGATCTATCCATGGATAACACAAGAAAGGTTGGCGAGGTATGGGATTATTTCACAGCAGGTGTTTTGGTTCTGGGCGATATTATAGACAAATCTGTCCCGGGAGGATTAGAAAAATATGCAGATGAAATGCTATTTCAACCTTTGGATATCTCTAATTATAAATGGTTTTATACTCCACAAAACATACCGTATACTGGAGGAGGTTTAGAAATGAATTCCTTAGATTTTGCGAAGTATGGCCAACTCTATAAAAACAAAGGGGTTTGGAATGGAAAGCAGATTTTGTCGTCAGATTGGGCAACTAAGACCATGATCAATTATTTTGAAGGGAAGCCCAATCAAACTGCTTATGGCTACTTATTCTGGAATCAGGAATTTTCTGTTGGTGACAAAAAATATGAAGCTTTTTTATGCAGTGGCAATGGAGGAAATAAAATTATTGTTTTTAAAGATCAGCCTTTGGTTGTTGTTATAACAGCTACAGCTTATGGTCAGCCATATGGTCATTCACAGGTTGATCAAATGATGCAGGACTATATCTTACCAGCAGTAATAGAGTAATAGAGCAATAAAATCAATACTATGAAAAAATGGATTCTAATATCATCTCTATTCTTCCTTACAGGATTAAGTGGCAAAGCGCAATCTTCAAATGAGTCAGGTATGAATCTTTCTACAGTTACATTGGAAGAAGCCGGATTTAATAGGGATTCCATCGAAACACTCATCGACCTCATTTATGAAACACCTCATAAAGATTTCAGGGGGCTGGTGGTCATCAAAGACAATAAACTGGTCATACAGGAACACTTCAACACCTACATGTGGAATACCATTCATGATATTCGCTCAGCAGGAAAGAGTGTAACCGCTTTGCTGTTGGGAGTGGCAATGCAAGAAGGTCTCATCCAAAATTTAAACCAAAATGTGCATTCCCTTTTTTCTGAAGCTCAAAATCCCTCCATCAATGAAGAATACAAAAAAATCAGGCTCAGAGATCTTCTAGATATGTCTTCCGGGCTGGATGCGGACTCGGATGATTGGCGAACGCCCGGACAAGCCAGCAACTGGATTTCATTGGATGATTGGAAGGAATATGTACTAAACATACCCCTCAAATCTAAACCAGGTGAAAATTTTGTGTATGCAGACATTCATCCTCTTCTCATTGGTTTGGCTATCGAAGAAGCTTCAGGAATGAGCTTGAAGGACTATGCACAGAAAAAGCTATTTGAGCCACTTGGGGTCAACCAAGTGTACTGGTTTACTAATGCTTCAAACCAAACTGGGGCAGCAGGTAACCTGTACCTGACCACACTGGATTTTGCTAAACTCGGTTTGCTTGTAACTAATGAAGGTAAATGGAACAATCAACAAATCATCCATCCTGATTACATTGAATCGCTGATCAACACCAAAAGGCCTCTGCCTGAAAGCTGGTCAGGATTTGCCGATGCATATGGAATGTTTTGGTACAAGTCCACTAAAACATTCGCAGGTAAAGAAATAGACTACTTGTTTGCCTCCGGATTTGGTGGTAATCACCTGGTTGTGATACCGGAAAAAGAAATTGTAATAGCAGTTACTTCCAGCGCCTATGGGGCACCTTATTCGCATGGCCGGTCATTCGCCATCACTTATAAAGTGCTAAATGCGCTGAAATAATCAACGAAAAAATTAAGAAACTGAATTAATTGATATGAAAGGAACAAATCTTGGAGAGCTGGAAGAGATCGTATTGCTGGTGGTAGCAAACCTCTTCGATAATGCATATGGCATCCTGATCAAACAGGAGATTGAAGAGAAATGCAACAGGACTATTACGATCAGCACCGTGCACAATGTACTGCAACGACTCAGCGAAAAGGACTATTTGGAGTCACGGTACAGTGATCCTACACCGGAACGTGGCGGTAAGCGAAAATTATTGTTTCGTGTAACTAAGGCCGGGCAAGCAGCGCTCAAGACGTCACGATCCATGCGTGAAAATTTATGGTCAGGAATACCTAAAGTCGCATTTGAACAATGAAAGCAGCTCCTCCCAAATTATTAATTACTCTCCTTTCCAAGTACTGTAATCCGGTATTGTGGGAATCTATTGAAGGAGATTTGATGGAGCAGTTCCAGCTGGATTTAAAGCAAAAAGGAAAACAAAAGGCCCGGATCAACTACTTCTTCAACGCATTGGCATTTCTTCGATATCACCGACTCAGAAAAAGGCAACACTCAAAAACTCTTAATCACATGGCACTTATTCAAAACTACCTGAAGGTCTCTTACAGGGATCTCAAACGCAACAAGACATTCACAGGCATCAACCTTTTTGGACTCATCGCAGGAATGACTGTATCTCTCCTAATGTTTCAATACGTTCTCTTTGAGACCAGCTTTGACGGCTTCAATGCAGATGCCGATCGGATGTATCGGGTTATTAATGATCGCTATCAAAATGGTGAACTAGTTCAGCATGGGGCTATCACCTATCCGACTATTGGGCCTACCATGAAAGCGGACTTCCCTGAGATTGAGTCCTATACTCGTATGACCTACAGTGGATCAAACTTCATCAGCTATAATGAAGAAATCTATCGAACGGGTGATTACCTGATTGCAGACGAGCATTTCCTTTCCTTCTTCGATTATGAATTGATTAAAGCTGACAAAGCTGAATGTCTGGACGCTCCGTTCAAAATAGTGCTAACCAAAACGTTTGCAGAAAAACTCATCAGAAAAGGTGAAGAGGTAACTGATCTGATTGGGAAACCTCTCCATTTCAACCTTCCCACTCCTTTCATGATTTCCGGAATCATGGAGGATCCTCCTAAGAATTCTCATTTGCAATTTGGCTTCATTACTTCGTATAAATCTTTCATCGCCATTGTTGGCGAAGGTGCTGACACCAGCTGGGAGTGGTCTGATTTCTATCATTACGTGAAGCTCAAAGAGGGAGTGAATCAGGCGAGTCTGAATAGTAAGCTGGCTGATTTCGGGACACGATACTTTAAAGATGGAGAGGTTTCTGGTGGTGAAGAAAAGTTCTCATTACAGCCATTAAATGAGATTCATTTTAATGACACCATGGAATACGAAATGGGTTTGGTGACTGATGGAAATACGGTTTGGCTTATGCTTTACATCGCCATATTCATTATCGTTATCGCATGGATCAATTACATCAACTTAAACACCAGTCGGGCGATTCAGCGGGCCAAAGAAGTGGGCATTCGCAAATCTGTAGGCGCACAAAAAAGTCAGATTATCCGACAATCTTTTATTGAGACATTACTCCTAAACGTTATAGCGCTTGTACTATCTATTGGGTTGGTGATTTTATTACAACCCATCTTTAACAACCTGACAGGTTTGGATTTAAGCATATTTATCATCTTAGAATCCAGCATTTGGGGCATTCCATTTCCATTACTCCTTTTCTTCACCTTCTTGATCTCACTGGCATTTGTAGCATTGTATCCGGCATTGCTGGTTACCCGATTTAGCACGCAGGATGTATTGAAAGGCAGCTTCAGGCTAAAAGGTGAAATTGCCTGGCTGAGAAAAGGGATGGTGATTTTTCAATTTTCAATCGCTGTAGTTCTTATTACAGCCACCATTGCCATTGCAAAACAAATCGACTTCATGGTTAACCAGGATCTAGGTGTGGATGTGGATAACACCATGGTGGTTTACGGTCCGGTCATGACGGAATGGGACAGTACGTTTATCAATAAAATTGATCAGTTTAAGAATGACTTGAGCTCATTGTCAGGTGTTGAAATAGCCACGATCTCGAATCGCGTGCCAGGTTCTAATATGGGAAGGGTATTTCAGATTACTTCAAGCGCGGACCCTGAAGCTCAAAATTTGACTTCCAATTTCATGAATGTGGATCATGAGTTTTCTGAGTTATACAATGTGGAGTTGGTAGCTGGGAGAGATTTTGGATTCACTGACCATGATTTTGATGGTGACAAAGTGAAGAATATCATTATCAATGAATCTGCCGTTTCATTGCTGAAGTTCAAAACCCCTGAAGAAGCGATTGGCAGATCCATCAACTTTTATGATAAAGACTGGACCATCATTGGAGTCATCAAGGATTTTCATCAGGTATCGCTTCATAATAAGATCGAACCCATTTTGTTGATACCCTACTACGACACGGGCAACAACTTCTCTGTCAAATTTTCATCACAGCCCAATCCTGCATTGATAGAAGCTGTGGAAAAGAAATACCATCAGTACTTTCCAGGTAATTATTTCGACTATTACTTTTTGGAAGATGAAATCAAATCCCTTTACAACAATGATGTTCGAGTAAGTAAGATTTCAAATGTTTTTGCAGCCTTATCAATCATCATCGCAATTTTGGGATTGTATGGATTGGTGATGATTACGCTGGTTCGTAAGACAAAGGAAATAGGAATTCGAAAAGTACTGGGCGCCAACTTATGTCAGCTATTGGCGATAATTAGTAAAGAGTTTTTATCACTTGTGCTCGTTGCTATTTTGGTAGGTGCTCCAATCAGTTACTTTGCCTTAATGGAATGGAAAGCCGGGTTCGCTTATTCCATTAATATTGGTTTTGGAATTATTCTTTTGTCCGCTTTAGTGCTGCTTTTGATTTCGGTTATCACAATTGGATTTCAAACTAAAAGAATTACAAAAAATAATCCTGTGGAATCGTTAAGGTGGGAGTAAACGAAATCAATTGGGGGGAAGCTATTTATAAAGAACCTCTCTCCCAGGCTGAAGTACAACATGTCCCGTTTCAAAAGCTGTTTGAGATTTTACTTAACTCCGTTTCTTGGACCTTCCCTTTCTCACAAAAAATAAGTACCTTCAGAAAAGTAATTAACAACTTAATCCGTTATGAAAAAGTACAAACCATCGTATTTCTTGGTAATAGCTGTAATATTATTCGCTGGAGTTGTGTCCTGTAACGGTGACGTTCAGGAATGTTATGATGACTGGAAAGCCTGTCAGGGAGAGTGTCCGGAAGTAAATTATGAACAATATCATCGATGTGTGGCTGGATGCGGCAATATCTTGTCTCCTGGCTACCAGGATTGTTTCAATAACTGCAGGACCAATTATATAAGCAGCATCCGAACTCGTGATAGCTGCCTTAGCGCTTGTGATGATCAAGTAAGATCCTGTCTTGGCGTAGAAGAATGATTTATAACCTAAACATTATACCTTATGAAATCAAAAAAAACAATTATCCTTTCCTTATTTCTAGTCATGATTATGCTCGGAACTTCTTGCAATCAGGATTTTAAAGATTGTGTGGATGAATGGACAGAATGTAAGGAAAATTGCCCCGAAGTGGATGCTGAAGCCTGGCAGGAATGCCTTTCGGGATGTAGCGACCTATTACCGGATGACCGGACCGACAAAGATGCCATGGAGGCATTTAATAACTGTCTGAGAGCCTGTGGCAATCCTTACACAGAGCGCCAGAATTGCCTCGATACTTGTGACGAGGGATTAAGGTCCTGTCTGGGAGTGGAAGAAGAATGATACTTTATCCACCAGGTCTTCTATCTATAGAAGACCTGGTGGCTTTGAACTAGTGATTATTTATAAAGAACCTCTCTTCCATCTTGCAGCACTACATGTCCCGTTTCCAAAAGCTGTTTGAGCTTTGCAAGATTCTGCTTAACTCCGTTTCTTGGACCTTTAAGGATCAACGAAGAAAGGAACTTTGGTAGCGGAACTTTGAAATCGATCTGATCGTAAATGATTGTTTGTTTTTCATTTCCTTTGAATATAAGCTCACGCCTGACTTTAAGTCTTTGACCCGGTATGGACTGAATAACCAAACGTTTATTCACTTTAAATACTACGACTCCAAATTTTTGCTCATCGCTTTTCCTGGTTTGTAAATATTCAGCTCCCACACCCTCTATTTCGTTGGTTTTTTCAACGCTCATGACATAATAATTCCATTTGGGATTGTTGCGCTGATCGCTAACGAATGCAAAAACTTCCGAAAGAGGCTTGTCTATCGATATGGTATTGGAAATACTCAGCATGCAATAGTGTTAAGCAGGTGAAGATTTGGGAAGCACTTTACGAATCAGGAATGTTCCGATCGGAAAATGTTTGACACTATAGATATAGGCATCTCGCTCAGAGCCAAAGGAGTCCGCAACTTGTTCATCATGAATGACAATGTATTGGCCCTTGTATCTCTCAATCAGCTCTTGCTCATTGTGAAGATAAAATCTGTGCTGTTTGTCCAGGAGTTCTCCCATTGAGCACTCAAGTTACCACATTATGCATTGGGCACAATCAATTAACCGAAAGGAAGAGAAAAAGATATGACCTTCAGTTTGAGTCCAACTTGATCAACTCAACCCGTTGATTTCTTTTTCGATCCTCCCCTTTGGTGTTACTATAAAGAGGTTCGGTAGCTCCCAAGCATATATTCTCATAATCCAGGAAATTATGTGCTCATGCAGGTTTACCCTAATTAGTCGATTCTTGTCCAATTATCTTCATTAACTACTTTCCATTCAGTTTCACCAGGCATTTTTAAATAGGTGATTGTTGTAAAGTGATCATTGTCAATCTTATTGGCAACATCTTTAATTTGGATTTTCCCATTTGGACTATTTGATGAATAGTGAGTTGTGATGATCTTATTATCTAATTTTAGGTATCCTGAAGCAATTCTTCCATCAGGACTAAATCCATTATAAAGAAACTTTTCTTCAACTATATTCCAGTATTTAAAGCCTTCCCAAAAAGTTCTAACCTCCCCATCACTGTACACACCAGTTATATGCATTTTAATAATGGTATTTTTACGATCAAACCACTTTAACTCATAGTTAAACTGATAGGTTCTACCATCATTGGCTTCTTGAACTTCATCATCCTGCCATTTGCCAATTTGATATTCAATCTGATCAGTAGAGCTATTCAGATTCTGCGCTGTAAGCATGCTTGAACAAATAATCAATAATGTATACGTACCATATTTTTTCATTCGGATAAGTAGTTTAAGATTGAATTTCCTAATCAATCTATGATGGTAATAATGTAATTTAATTGGCTTGTTAAGATTTAAAATATCATTTATTCTAAATCAGAAAATGATTATGCTGATTCATAAAATTCTGATGTGTATCTGAAACTACAACATGTGAAAATCATTCATTAAGCCAAACTGTAAAATCATTATCTTCTATTTTCGCATACAAAAGGCTTGAAAAAGGAATTTTACTTTCATATCCTGTTTTGGATCTGTTACTCGGCTTTATTCACCTTTGTCGAGGGGGGCTACTCGAATAAGTTCAAGGAAGCATTTTATATTGAGTTAGGTTTTTTACCATTTAGATTAGCTGTTTTTTACTTCAATTATTTCTGGCTCATCCCCAGGACTCTTCTTAAAAAAAAAGTCTCTGCATACATCATCTTCACCACAATTAGCATCATCATCGCTGCATTTCTTCACCGAATGCTTATGTACAATTATTTGGATTCAATTTTATTTCCCGCCTGGGATCATGGAGATTTTTGGCAAGTATATAGGTTCCTGCAATCTGCCATGATCATCCTATCACCTATGTTCTTTTTGATTGGGCTGGTGATTATGAATCGATGGATTAGCTCCGAAAGAAGAGCTGAAATGCTGGAGGGCGAAAAATTAAAGGCAGAGCTTAGCTATCTGCGCTCGCAAATCAATCCACATTTCTTTTTTAACACACTTAACACCTTGTATGGATTGGCTTTAAAAAAGTCTGATGAAACACCCTCGGTTGTTATGAAGCTGTCAGAACTTATGAGTTATGTTTTATATGACTCAGACAAAGATTTCGTTACTCTATCGAAGGAAATAGAACAAATTGAACGATACATTGCCCTTGAGCAAATTAGGTATAAGCATAGGTTTACAGTGACAATGGATGTGTCCGGCGACATTGAGGACTTCTACATCCCTCCATTAATATTGCTACCATTTGTCGAGAATAGTTTTAAACATGGGATCAATAAAAGCTCAAAGGATGGTTGGATTGCAATTAGCATCCAGGCTGACTCGGCAGAGTTACATTTTACAATCAAAAACCGTGTCTTTGATATTGAAAAAATAAATGATGATGGGCGAAATGGATTAGGGATCAAAAATGTCCAAAAACGTCTGAATCTACTATATCCTGAAGATCGATATCAACTAACTTGTGAAAAGTCAGAAGATGTTTTTAGTGTGGATTTGAGAATAAGGAAGTAATGAAACTCCAATGTCTAATCATAGATGATGAGCCAATAGCTCAAGAGATAATCGAAAAATACCTTGAACCATTTAATCAGGTTCAAATTGTGGGCAAATGCCATAACGCAATTGAGGCCAATCAATTATTGCAAGACCATCCAATTGATTTGATTTTTTTAGATATTGAAATGCCACATGTAAATGGTATTTCGTTTGCCAAAAGCCTGGAACACCCACCTAAGATCATTATCACAACCGCCTATAGAGAATATGCCATTGATGGGTTTGAATTGAATGTCGTTGATTACCTCCTTAAACCTATTTCACAGGAACGTTTTCTTAAAGCTCTGAATCGAGTGATGGCTCTGCCGGTGAATACGATCCAATCAAAGCCTTATATCTATCTCAGAGTTGATATGAAGATGGTTCAGGTCTATCTGGACGAAATAGTGTATATCCAGGGGCTGAGCAATTATGTGCGCGTGTTTTGTAAAGACCGTACACTCATTACTTATCAGAAATTAAGTTATCTGGAAGATGTTCTACCTGCTGAGCTTTTCATCCGATCTCATCGCTCATATATCGTTAATATTTCAAAAATTAAATCTTACACCGGTCAAGATCTGGATGTAGGATCAACATCAATTCCAATTGGGGGCAATCACAAGGATGCAGTTTTAAAAATTCTGAAAAGCTATAATGCTTAAATAAACCTCAATTATTCATTTTCAAGATCAATCACGACTAGATCTGATACTCCTTTAACGTATCTGTCAAGTAGAATTTTCTTTCCATCGTAAGAAAAGGTAGGGATATTAAAACCGATACTTCTGCCTTCTGCCTGGGTTATTTTCCTTAATCCAGTTCCATCCGGTTTAATCAGAAACACATTAAATGAGCCCTCTCTACGAGAGCCAAAAGCAATGAAATCTCCGGAGGGATTCCAATGAGGATTGGAATCATAAGCAGGATCATTGGTGATGTTCTTCATTTCACCAGTAGTTAAATTTTTTATAAATATCTCAAAGTTCTTTGCTCCCGTTGAATCGATTCTTACCTCTTTTCTCCAGACCAAATGCGTATTGTCACTACTAAGAGAAGGATACATATCCCAATAACTGGAATTGGTCAATCGATTGATTTCTTTTGTCTTAGTGTTTAAGGAATATATTTCATAGTTCTGCTCCTCTGCGGTTAAATCATTTTCATCTCTATTTCCATCAAATACAATCAATGATCCGTCGGAGGAATATGCTGGATGCTGCTCCCGATATTTTGGCGTATTAGTTAAGTTCTTTTCATCTGTCCCATCTTTTTTAATCACAAATAGATCCCTATTGCCAAGTGTATCCTCTCTTTGAAAAACTATCCATTCCCCATCTGGTGACCATCTAGGGTGACTATCCTCATCATCATTATTCGTAATCGGTATAATTTCTTTTGTAGACAAATCAATGATTGCCAGATCTCTGTCAAAACCTTGCCCGGTTGAGAACACTATTTTTTGATTGTCCGGTGACAAAGACGGGTGCCTATCACTGGAAGTAATTATAGCTGTCATTGTTGGGAAATCCTGACTTAAAGCACTCCGAGATACCAAAGTTAATAGTGCTAGTAAATATGCTATTCCTATGGTGGTATGTTTTATCATTTTGCTCGTATCCATTTACTGGGAGCTGATTTTATCCATTTTTGCTGCTCATCATCGAAATTTTCGCTTATCGAGATCATCATATTTTTATTGGTCATTTTATGAGTACTTCTATGTCTACCTTTCTCACCGTTAGAATAATTAAAATTGATTTCTTCACTTCGCCAATTACTTTCAGAGTAGGTTGCGTTCCCAATCCCATAATGACCAGATGGTGATCGCTGCACTTGTCGGGTGAATCCACCATTTAGATCAGCAAACTCCCAAAAATCCCAAAAAACGATCGAGTCATTACTATTTGTCACTCCCAGAATCTGGCCTCTAACGCTGACTGAATCTTGTAACTTAAACTTCAGAATAAATTGAGAAAATGTTTTGGGGTCATTTTGGTCAAAATCACTCAATTTATTCACCCAAATACCGCTTCCAGCCGTTATATTTTGATAAAAATCTTTAATGGTTCGGAGCTTACGCTTTAACTCGGTGGTTTCATTCAATTCCTGAGCACAAACAATATTGCAGCATGAAAGAACCATCAGCAATAGCATGAATGAATATCTAATCATTGTCAAAAAACTTAGATTCTAGTTGCTGTAAGTATTGGATTTGGCTCATGAATGGTCACAGCAATCGCTTTGTCTCCTTCCACCTTAAATTTAATTTTCACAGAAGGAGCTCCATCAGGTGTAAACATGTGATCTCCTACCCGATTCAATGATCTGCCGAAAGTACCTTTTCGTCCAAACTGTAATAGTTTTCTCATATTTAAATCAGCATAGAATACTTCATCATCTGCCGGACCCCATCGATATTCTCCGAAATACACCTTTTGTTCTTCTAAAGTCAAGCCCAGATCCAAAGCAGGTTGATGCGAGCCTTCCACTGTCTTTAGATATGCAATCATTTCATTGGCAATCGATTTGTCTTTAGCAGAAATATTTCGATCCCATAACCCACTTCTAGCATGTTCCATCAAGGTAATGCCGTGAGGCCCGTGTATCCTTTCAATTCCCGGAGTAGCAGCAATCATTGCTTTTACCGCGTCTATTTCTCCAAGGGTTGCATAAGTGAAAATATCTGGCCTTGCACCCTTTTGTATAAGATACCTTATGATCTCCTTTTGACCCATATGAGCTGCAGCTCCAATGGCTGATTCAAAATCCCCAAACCCCCAATCCCATGAAGCTTTTGCCAACTCCGGACGTTTTTCAACCAGTTCTTTTACTTTATCAAACCTACCGTGGGATGCACCGACAACCCCAGCCACAGATTCATCATCTAAGGCCGGGTATCGGTAGAAGAGAGCATCTTCATTACTTTTTTTCTTGCGTGAGGCTGATTCAATTGAGTCATTTGCAAAGCCAGGAAACGAAACAGCTAATAAGCCAAATGCCGAACTTTTAAAAAATGCTCTTCTTGAAGATTTATTGTGAATAGTCATGATCTCTGATTTTCAATTGATTTCCATTATTTCTTTCGTACAGCGCTGGATCCACCCGGTGTTCCCGCCTCTATCCATTTCCCATCAATGTATGTTTCAGTTACCCAGTCAATAGTATCTTTCGAAAATGGTATAAATGTTTCACGATATAATCTTGACCATCCGGGTTCGTCAGGATTTGGTATTGTTTTATCACCCTCAACATATCTGACGGTATACAACCTTTGAAGAGAACCATTATCTAGTGGGATATATTCGCCTTCAAAGAGTAAATCCCCCTCATATTGATATTCTAACCATGTGATACTTTTAGTAGTTGGATTAACAGTTATAATGCCTTCAGAAAAGGGAATCTTCTTATTAACTGATACAATCCCAGTCGATGAATGAATGAGTTTCTTTTGTTTACCCCAACTAAAATTGATGACTTGTAAATCTGCAAGTATTGGATTCCTCAATACTCCAGGATGATCTGAAGGAAGTAACCATACCCCCATGTAGTAATCAAAAACTTGTAACGGACTGTCTTTCGCTGACTCCTGTGAATAGGATAACATACATGACAGGGTTATTGTTAAGTTGAGGAAAAACTTATGTTTTGGTAGAGCGATTGACACTTTCATATTCTTGAATTTACAGATAAGCAACGGAAAGATGTCCCAGATATAAATACACATTATTTCAAATAGCTACTTTACTATTTAAATTGAATGATTGCTTATGCAAGTCTTGTGCAGATCGATCATTAGGATTGAAAAGTTATCATCTAAGAACATCGAGCACACATATAAATAAATCAAGTCTGTATAAATCTACTTGTTTAAAAATGCCTTTTTTAAGCAGAAAAGCGCCCAAAGGCGGATTCAATGCCTTTTCGTCAAACCCTGGAAGGTTGTCACAGCAATCTCATGTAGGTCAAAGGAAATATTTAAGAATTATGAATGGATTATTACTTGGGGAAAAGATAAGAAAGAACATGGGTTAGGAAGTCTTGAATATCATCCGGTCTATCTGAGCAATCAGTTTGAGTCCAACTTGATCAACTCAACCCGTCGATTTCTACTTCTTCCCTTTTCATCTTTATTACTAAATAAAGGTTCCGTATCGCCCACCCCTTTAAATTGAATGTTGGATGAACTAAAACCCTTTTTAATGAGAAAAGAACGTACACTTTGGGCTCGTTTGAGTGAAAGTTTTTCATTAAATGATTTTGAACCAATATCATCTGTATGTCCCACTATTAATAGCATGACGTCTGGGTGTTTCTTTAGATAACTGGCTAGACTTTCCAGGTATTCAATTCCTTCAGGGAGTAATTGATGACTATTGAATTCGAAATGCACGGGTTTAAGGAGCAACCTCCGTCCGTGGGGATTTGGTTTTTCAAGGTAGTGCCCTAATGAATCTTCTTCAATATATTTCCCTACAGTAGATCCTGGTAATCCATAAATACGGATTAAATCGAATCCCGGAGAATCCCCGTTTGTGTCCAGTCCTATAATCGCCACGTACTTTACAAGTCCCCGAAAGTTAATGTCCTGTAAATCCATCGCATTCGTTCTACCTCCACTCGCAATTCCCAGATAGGTATATTCAATGCCATCATTACTCACATAGATTGCAGCCTGATCACCAGCATTATCCTTCTCATCAATAAAAAAATCCGGTTGATTAGGTTGATCAAAAATCAGGTTATCTGTAAAACCAACTATAATGTAGCTGTTTATGGGAATGCTGATGTAATACGTATTATTACCCAAAACAGCTCTCGGATCCATATATATAAGGGGACTATAGGTAATTGAACTGGAGCCGTAAAAGCGATCGTATGTTGAATCCCATTTTACATATTTGGCATCCACCAGGATGTCTGCGTACTGGGTTCCATCCCTTTGTGCGTGAAGAACAAAATGAAACGAAATGAAATAGAGGACGAAAACAAAAGCTTTCATTATAAGCAAGGGTTTCAGAATTTGAACGCTTGAATCAAGTTGCTATTATAAATAATCCACTTTGGCCTCATAATTGTTTTTAGCTAGCTATGAAACTCACCATAACACTAGTCCCTCTTCTATTAATCAGTTGCCTACCTGCACGCTTGGTTCCACACGATTTCAGCATCGAAAAGAAAAATCATGAGGCATTCATTGAACTTGACTCGGTAACAGTTGCCTTGGTTAACCTAAAAGCAAAAGGCGATCACTACGTCTTTGGAATGGAGATAGAAAACAAAAGCACCCAGCCTATTTTCATCAACTTAAAGAAAATGTATAAGTATGCACATCAACTTTCATACAGAAATGAAGAAGCCAAGCTATTTCCTGAAGTCACTCCTGTCATGACCTCAGATCAGGTCAATGCATTTTTCAAATCAAAGAAGAAAGATGGCGAGGCTGCAGCACTTTTCTTATTCCTGGTAGGTGCAGCTATCAGCACTTATGATGCAATAAAAGATCAGGAAGACGATCGTAAATCATACTGGACTCATGAAGATGAAAATAAATCGGCAACTCGCGATCTGATAACTGCCACCACTTTGATCGCAACTGATGTTCTTACTGACGTGGCTTTAAAAAGCAGTGAGAATGCACACATTGAATTGACCTATTTACCTGATGAACTGTTTGATCGAGAAATCATCTATCCCGGAGAGCGTTATTACGGTAAAATTCTTTTCAAAAATTTCGGAGAAATAAAGAAGCATCATCGAATAAGCTTCCCTCTCGAGGATAAGAACCTTCATTTCGATTTCAGAAAAGCAAACGGTGCAGAACGGAGGTTTTTGTATGAACTAGAACATACCAAAAACAATAGCGAATTTTAGTAATAGCTGATAATATTTTTATCAATTTTTTGTATCTTCCTAATAACTAATCCGTTATGCATGTCTTCACCAACATATCTAGACATAGATTGCTTGTTGTTGGAATCATATTCCTTCTGCTGGGTTTTACAACATACCTGTTGAGAGATCTTAAATTTGATTTCATTTATTTATCCACTGACAACCTTCCCTCTTTTACTCACACAGCAGCATTTTCCTTAATCACCTACAGTTTTGCTCGACACCTACATGTTGGACCATTTGTCTGTTGTCTTTTTTGGGTAGTCACCAATTGTGTCCTGGAATTAATGCAACGTGATTTGATACTCGAAGGAGTATTTGACTTGCTGGACATCATTTACATTGTCTTTGGCGGTATTCTATCCTATTTGATCATAAAGTCACTAGCATGAATACAACATCTAAGATAACTTACGCTATTCTCACTTTTCTCTCAATAAGCGTCGGAATTTTTCTAAACGTTGCTTCTACCAATGAGAATAAGGAAGATTTTAAAGACCTGTTGAAACCGATAGGAACGATTCTGGCAGCCGCTTGGCGAGAAGATGGGAATGCTATCCTCTACCTTACCAGCGATCAGGTTGAAAACAGAATGATAACCATTTCTTTGACAGGTTTAACAGAATATCCATTTGATCTACAAAACGATCCTGCATTTTTCAGTCGTGAAAGAATCATAGAACTTGTCAGATCATCCACTCTGACCAATTTCAAATTACAATGCGGGCTAGATCCAAATACCGACGGGCCAATGTCAACAACTTTAGTATTCTGGTCTGAAGACTTGTGGCAAGGTACACCGCAATACTTTTTCTGCGGTCAGGGGTTTTCAACTTACGAAATCGAAGATATGATTAGCAATGCACAGTCTTTATGCATTGTTTCAGAGGTATCTGGTAATGATCGTATTCGGAGGTGTTCAAACGGACCGGCATGTGATGATGCAATCCAAAATAGTGATGAATCTGATATTGATTGTGGTGGTTCTTGCCAGGAATGTCGGGAGGGGATGCTATGCAATAGTGATAGTGATTGCCTTGGTGACTGTGTAGATGGTGTTTGTCATACACCGACTTGTTCTGACGGTATTCAAAACCAAAATGAAAGTGATATAGATTGTGGAGGCCGTTGTAAAAGATGTCAAAACGATAGTGGGTGTAATACCAATGAAGATTGTGCTTCTTCAAACTGTGAAAGTAATATCTGTGTGCCAATGCGCACATGTAGCGGTGAGTTTGCTGACGAAAACTTTTATAACTACACTGTATACATTAGGCAGCCACGAGGATGTGCGGGAACAGTTAATTTTTTAGCTAATAGTTTAAATGAAGCGCGAAGTTGTGCTTTTGATGAAGGATATATGCTACTAAACCAAGTATGCATATATGAAATATTTAATACTCAAAGTGGGATTACGAATGAGGTTGAAGCAGGATCCGAAAACCAGGCATTAAGCTGTTCAAATTGCATTACAAATTGCGATATTTTGAGAACCTGGTCTTGTAGAAGGTTTTGATATAATTAACATCTTAAAACGCCTCACCGATAAAGAAGTAATACCCCAAACCATCTTCTGAAAACGCCACATCAAAACGGGTAAAAATGTCTTTGCTTTTAAAAATCAGGAAGCGAACACCAGTGCCTCCGGCAACTTTTAATTTACTGAAATCCAGATTCCTGGCTCCATCGCTCACAGTGCCAGCTCCAATAAATGCAGCTGCTCCCCAGCGGTTGCTAAATGTAAAGGGAAGGAAACGATACTCTGTCTGTGCAGCAAGTAGTGTTTGGTCTCTGTACCGACCCAGGTAATAGCCCCGCATGAGGGTCTCTCCGCCCATCAGGGAAAGTTGATTAAATGGCGCCAATCCATCTACTTCCGAAAAATAGATTTGAGATGCAAACACCTGATTAGATGTAGTAGGTAGGTAATAACGAGCATCAAAAAAGTATGAAGTGAAGGAAAAGTCGCTTCCCCAAGCATCGTTGTATCGCAGAAACCCCATCTCACCAAAGAAGCCTTCACGTACATTCAAAACATTGTGTCTGTTATCGTAAACCAGCCCAATACCTAACCCGAAGTTGGTGTACTTGCTTAATCCTGCTGGTATCTCAAATGAACGCTCGGAAATACGATTAAACTCAACATTCGATAGACGCTGAAAGTCAGTTTCAATTCCTAGGTATAATGAACCTGTAATTTTCCGAAGCACTCTTTCCCTGATGCTTACACTTCCTGCATTAATTTGGGCGAGCTCCTCTCCATCTGTATCCGGGCCCTTTCCAAAATATAATAGCGGGAACTGTTGCAATCGAACTCTGCCGAGGAAAAACCAAGAACTTTTATCACTGTAAAGTGCATGATCCATCCACAGTCCGTATTGTTTCTCCAACGTGATAAATGTAAATGCATTGATTTCGCTTAAGCGATTAGTTGTATCCCGATTGGCATAGTACACATAGATGGCACTAGCACCAAACTCCCATTTTGTTTCCGGTGCATAAGCAATGGTAGGATATGCGATAAACTTGGGGCGCTCAATCGAAGTGGTATCATTGAATACTGAGTTCCAAACTCGCTTTACTAACCCATCATTCTGAGCTTCTGTGGATGCAGAAAACAACACACATAGTAGTATGAAGACTAACCGAAAATTAGCGCAATGATTCATTCAAAGTACGTGAAACGAGATTCCCAAGGTTTAGATGATAGAAAAGGTTAAAAAATTTCTTATTGTCGCTCTGCTATCTCCTCTAAATACTCTTCGATCCTTTTTTTACTAAAGTAAGTGCCGCTTTTCACGACCCCTGAGATCTTTTGCGTGTTGGAAACGGATACTAACGGGTTTTCAGTAAGCAGAATCAAATCAGCATATTTCCCTTTTGAAACTGTACCATAGTCTTCCAGAATGCCAAGGTAAATGGCTGGATTAATAGTCGCCGTTCGCAATGCTTCAAGCGGTGAAAGTCCTGCTTTTTCAAACATTTCAATTTCCAAATGCACCCCAAGACCAGGCCAACAAAGTGGGTTGGCTCCTGTGTCTGTTCCTGCCAGCAACTTCACTCCTGCTTTATTCATGTCTCTAATGATGCGCATGTAGTGATCTACCATGGCTTGTTTCACCTTCAAAAATTCTTTATTGCGAAACTTAAGGTGATCGTTGAACTGAGGAGTCCAGTATTTTTTCATATAGGCTGGTAAATATTTGAAGTATGCCTGATCTTTAACTTTTTCTGTTTCAAACCAGGCATTCTTATACCACATGGAAATGGTCGGTGTATGCCATGTTTCATTCTCTACAAACGTTTTGAATAATCTCCGTGCCTTCTCAGCATCATAAGTGTCGATGATGAGTTTGTTTCTAAAAACATATTGTCCTAATCGGTCATTTACAGCTCCATAGTCAATGTCCCTGTTCCGAATACGCTCTTCCTGGGAGGAGCATTCCAGTGGAATATCCAATAAGTGTTCCAGACTATTGATTCCGGACTTAGAAGCGTCATAGTTGGTCACGGTTTGCGGGACGTGACCACAGAATGGAAATTCAATTGATCGGGCATACTTACTCATGGCGAAATAAATGGTATCCGGTAACAAAGAGTACACTTTCAGAAAATCTACTCCTGCATCTATTAAAGAATCAACCTTCTGCTTTACATGTTTGGTGGAAGGGATTCCAATTGATCCGTCCCACATGGGATTGGGGCCATCAATCAGCGGACCGGCCGCATAGATGGCAGGTCCAATCAATGTTCCACTGGCTATCTTTTCACGCCAATCATTAACTACCTGAAGCGAGCCTGCCATATCTCGAATTCCTGTAACACCATGCATCACAAAAAGAGGCATCAATAAGTCTCTGCTTCCCTCATCCGGATTCATTCTCCACATTTCGGGATCATCAGGGTGGGCATGCATATCCCATAGTCCAGGAATTAAGTATTTGCCTGTGCCGTCCACAATAAATGTAGCTGCTTCATCAGAGGCGGTTGATTTTGTCACATCATGAATACGATCTCCTTTGATAAATACATTCATTCCGGTTTTCACAACACCTTCTTCCACATCAATGATGTTGACATTGGAGATGAGTAGTTCCGGTGATTTATCGCGCTGAGCAAATGTGGGTATCCAAAAGACCAAAGTGGTCAAGATCACATAAAGTTGTTTCATTCAAATAAGGTTTCTTTAACGTTATTAAAATTCGTGGTAAATAACACAGAAGTTTAATAACATAAAAAAAGCGCACTGCAAGTGCGCTTTTTTATGTTTAATAATGGCTTTGGGTCCTTAAGGCATTATGCCTCCACCACCACCTGATGTAGTTACTGTGACGTTCATGATTTTGGCTCCTCCTGTACCACAGGCATTTACCCCCATTACCTGCACTAATCCATTATTTGGTCCTGCAATGGCTGTCATATATCTTGAGTTTCCTCCAGATATAATTCCCCATCGTGAGGGATCAACCACCACAGAAGCATTTGGATTGTAAGGATAAGGTAAATACCACTTATACGACGTAGCACCCTGAGCTATCCCTCCACGATAATTTACAAGCGCACCATAGCTCACTAAGGAAGGACCAAATAACGACGATGGTGACGCAGGTCTCCCAATCCAAATATTGGTGGAAATATTGCAAGTCTCGCCATTCAGGGTTACGGTATACGTGAGTGTACCACTTGAGCTTACACTACTAGAATTGGCACTTAATACTGCTGTTACTCCATTTCCTGTTGATTGAACCAGTAGGTTACCCGGAGTAGCCTGCCAGGTGACCACACTTCCAGCCGGCACATCATTTAATGTAAAGGTGTTGTTCCCGGTACATACAAGTGTATTACCTGTTATCGTCAGCCCACCATAGGTATCATTTAGGGCAATTCGATCATTATTTGTGAATGGCCTATTGGTGTTGTTACTGCATGCCAACATCCAAGAACCTGCCTCGGGACCTACAGGAGTGCCATTGATGTGATTTGCACCATCATTCCCTGCTCCCTCGTTGACCACAGTCTCGTTTGCTCCACAGCTAAAAACCCTATTCATAAAATCGGTATGTCTAAAACCAATAGCATGGCCAATTTCATGAGCAATGGTAGTAGCCGCGTCGGGGCGGGCAGCCGCATCATTGTAATGAAACGTATTAAGCGCTATATTTTCAGCCGGATCGCCACCAACTGGAAATCCATCGCTAAATCCTAACAATCGGCTCCTTTCAAAAAAAGCATCAAAAGCAATGTCGCTGTTATTCTCATTAAGTGTCCTTGCAAATGTTAGACGTAAACCCAATGCATTATATCTTCCCAGTGCCTCATCAAAAGCATCTTGCATAAAGTCGCCAAAGTCAGGATCCATAAATACTTGAATAGTTCTACACCCTTCCACTAGATTATTTGTGCGATAATGTTCACTAGTAGGCCCATCTCCTTCAGACAAAATCAAAGCATCAATTTTCTCTTCAGTGAGAAAAATATCTGTTTCCACAATGTAGCCGTCTCTAAACGTCCGTAACCCTTCGCTTGTATCAAAACCTGCTTTCTCGAGCTTGGCTTTGATTTCTTCCGGAACTTCTCCAAATTCCTCCTGTATGTAAACTTCTTCGACATTTTCGGAGCAGGAATATGTAAAAAGTAGAATGATTAAAAGGATTGCATTGAATACAATCCCTTTAAGGTGAGTTGTTTTCCTCTTCATAGCATTAAATTTTAGGTTCTTAATAAATGATTATTATCAATATTCAATTTAATAAAATTATTAATTGTTAATAATGTATTTAGTTATTAGTAAAATAAAAATTTGACTATGTATTAGGTAATTAAATGTTCAGATTATTCTTTTCTTAAAGGATTTCCCTTTTGACAATCATTATACATTTTTTGGTTTAGCTGGAAAGCCATAAAAAAAGGCAACTCAAATTGAGTTGCCTGTGGCATCCCCTTAGTTAGATGCACACTACCACATGTTTAACCACAGCCTAGATCATTACTCATTTATTTGAAATGTCCGTGATATGTTAAATCCAAAATGGATTTCGCTATCAAAAAAATCATTATTTGTCTCAGATAGAAATCCCTTAGGAACCATTGCTGTGGCGTTGGTGAATTGCAGTTGGAATACGTGTCCTCCCGTTTCAATATCCAAACCAATTGCAATCGGATTGAATGTGTCCTCATTGATCTTCTCCGCCATGTAGTAATATTCCGCAACCACCGCAAGACGAGGTGAAAGTTTTACCCTGCCTCCAATACCAACTCCAAAAGCATCATTGGTTAAGTCTTCTTCAGCTATCAAGTTCTTGTGCACCCATGTCGGCATTATTTGCACAGATACATTCGGGCTAATTTTTTTAGCTATCAATAACTGATTCGTACTCGCTAACTTTTCATTAAAAGATAATTCCAACTCCGGATTTCTTAATGTTTTGATTGACATAGAGCTAAACCAGGTTACAGATATTGGCATGGCTCCATCCATTTGCCTAAGCACCCTGTATTTGACAAACCCATCAATAGTTTTCTCAAAAGAGCTTCTGCCCAAACCAATGTACAGCCGGTCTGTGATTGCGTACTCTAAACCAATTCTGACAGTAGCATTATCCAATCCGAAGAGCTCGTAACTACCTCCATCAATGGTCCCAAAGCGATGAGAAATGATGAAATCCATAACTCCCTTTTTTCGTGTTTCTATGGAATGTCCATTTATGACTCTGGTTCCTTTAAAAGTTGCCTCAACTAAAGTTGGTTGATCGGATTGTTCGTCCTCAACCATCGCAAGTAAATCATCCTGTGCCATTACTGGAATAGCTATCATAATGAACAGCAATCCTTGAATTAACTTCTTCATTATTTCTTCACAAAATTGAATGAAACATCTACATCAACTATCTCAGCAATGTTCTTGATAACCAGTTTGGGGATTTTGATCTTATGGTCCTCGAGCGCTACTTTGAAAATAGTTTTCGCTTTAATTTCATTTTCCAGAATTTCAAAAGTCACCTCGCTCTCTATAGGTCGGGATACTCCATGAATTTCCAATTCGCCTTCAGCTTTCGCTGTAAGTATCCCTGATTTTGAAAAGTCAAGCGATTCGAAGTTGACGATTTTTCCCTTAAAAGAAGCCTTCGGATATTTTTCTGATTCCAGGTAATTTTCATTGAAGTGCTCTTCCATGAGACTTTTTTCAAAATGAAAATTCTTGATCAACATAGAGACTGCAACCGTTCCCTTATTGAGGTCAATTGCTCCGACGGCCTGATCATTGGTTGCTTCAATGTCTTCCAATGGCGCCTCCGAGAAAAAATATGCAACTCCTTGTTTGTCTATCAGCACGTTTTGGGCCTTGACCAAATTGCATGATAGAAGCGAAAACATCGCAATTACTAAGATTTTAATTGTGTTCATATGTGGTTTTTTTATGTGGTTTAATTATTTGGTGCCCCATCATCTACCCAGCAGGCGATCTGATCGATTTGAGTTTGAGTGAGGGTTCTGCCCCTTGGCATTGATCCATTCGCAGTTCTTGCTTTAATTCTATCAGCATTGGATTGGATGGAGCTAAAACTTCGTAAATCAGGCGACACGCTTCCGTTGTGACATCCGGAAATGGCGCAGTTATTTTCAATGATGGACTTTATAGGGTTTTGATAACTTATTCCAGAGAGGATATTTACACTTTGCGTGGTTTCACACCCGGTGGCATCTTCTACCACCACATCGTAAGATCCGTGACTTAAGCCAGCAAACGTGTTACTTGCCTGAGCGGATCCACCATCGAGTGAATAACTATATGGCTCTACTCCTCCGGAAGCAGTCACGTCTATGCTTCCTTGACTAGTGCCACATCCCGAATCCGTAGTGACAATCTCATCTAAATTAACACCTCCTTTATTCTTGATGGTAACATCTATCTCCGATGCACAACCGACAGAGTCAGTGACAGAAATAGCATAATTACCGGATGCTAATTGAGTAAAACTTCCATCGCTATTAGATTCAAAATCTGAACTGAAAGTATAAGGACCAATACCTCCATCCGCGATTACCAAAAAAGAACCATCTGAAGCTCCGCAGTTGGCGTCAACTAACTGATCTATTGTAATCTCGACTGGAGAAGTCACACAATCGACCTCAGGTCCGATTTGTTCTGAAATACATGAGAGAATAAAGAAAGGTGAAGCAATTAATATCAACTTCTGTAAAATGCTTGTCATATCACTAATACTTTTTAAGTGATTACAAAGCTAGATCGAGTGAAAAGCTATGATTAATACAAATCCGTCAAGAATTGATACAAACCCGTCACAGGTAGTAATAATCCGACATAAATGTGCTTAGTTGATCGAAGAGGGGCTAACACCAAACTCTTTTTTAAAGCATTTTGCGAAGTAAGAGGGATTGTTGAACCCTGTCATATATGCTACCTCAGATATGTTTTTGCTACCGGTCATTAGTAGTTCTTTTGCCTGATGAAGTCTTACACTGGATATTAGCTGGATCGGAGATTTATTCGTGATTGCCTTTAACTTACGTTGCAACTGTCGTTCACTGATTCCTACCTCCTTGCACAGCATATCTACTCCAAAGCTCTCGCTTTCATAGTTCTTCTCGATAATTTTAATCACGCCATCAAAAAATGAATCATCTCTTAAAATCGGACTTGGGTTTTCGTGCATATCATTTGGGTCCGATGCGATATATAACTGGACACTATCATCACCAGGAATATTTAATTTCTTGTAATCTGAAAAAATAACATCTGCCCCAGAAAGCAGATACCTAACTGCCTGAGACACCAATATTTGGTTAAACTCAGATTGTCCCAATAAAGAATCAATAAGCGCCTTATTACTCAGATTGACCAATTGGTCCCCTTCAATAGCTCCCTCTTTCATGTCAACCACTACTGCAACCTCAACTGATAAACTCCGCATAAAATTGACTAAATCCATCCCGCAATTGATGGCTTTGCTTGGACCGTCAAATGTGGATATAAAGGTTAGATTATCAAATTGCGTATGCTTTCCTTTATTTCTCTTAATAATTTCTTTAATCAAATTTCTAATTGATTCGTCTTGAGGGATGACCTTCAGTTTACCAGAAACAATCGTAAAGAGCTTTTCTTCATGATTTTGCTCAGGGCCAATATCATTCAAAAAAATCTTTATTTCGTCTAAGACAGCTTCTGTGTCTCCGACCCAAAAGAGGTGATCTTCACCTTCCAGTTCAACAAATTTTGCCCTCTTTATTCGATCAGCTATAAATCTTCCCTCTTCGATTTTCACATCAATATCATTTGTTCGTTGCATGATTAATGCAGGAACCCTGATAGAGCCTAGTATATTTATGATGTCTACCTGTGTATTCATTTTGGTGAGCACCATTGCAGCACTGGGACTAGCACCGGATCTAAAATAGTTTGATAGCCAGTCCATGAACCGCTTATCCTCTGCCATTGATGGAGCCAAAGATTCCAAGCCCATGTCTCCACTGCCCCAGCTATTTTCGATCATATCGTAGACAATCTGTCGCTCCTCATCTGTAGGTGCCCATGGATAGTCTTTACTGAATCTTCTTTTCGCGAAAATTCCAAAACTGATCAATCCAATCGTTCTTTCCGGATAGGTAGCTGCAAATAGTGCCGATACCGAACCTCCCTCAGAATGTCCAAATAAGATGGCTTTTTCCGAATCAACCGCATCCATTACCGCGCGGATATCATCCATTCTTTCCTCAAGTGTTGAAAACTCCACCAAACGATCAGAGAGACCTGTTCCTCTTTTATCGAAAAGAATTACACGTGCCATTTTTCCAAGTTCTAGTAAGAAACTGACAAGTTCAGGGCAGGCCCACATTAAGTCAATATTAGAAACCCATCCTGGGATATAAACTAAATCTTTGGTTCCAGAGCCAAAAACCTGATAGGCTATGTTAATACTTCCACTTTTCGTATACTGAGTAACAGGCTTCATGATGAGTAAATGGACAATTTAATCAATGATTAAACATAGTGATCAGAGTTGACTCTATGTCTATCAGACATAAAAAGATGTCGGATATTTCAATAATCTCAGTAGTTAATTTTCTATTACATAAAGTAATTTCATTGGATTTGATCCAATCGCCCCTTTTTCTTATAAATGTTTTTGTAGTCCCATTGGATCGTTTTTGACTTTAGTAGCCATCTTTTCAAATCATCCACCTGAATTTGGTTTACGGAAGTATAGCGAATGGAAGCATCTTTAAATTTACCTGTTCCCAATTTTAAATCTGGTTCTTCAAAATCAGCTCCACTCCAAAACATTAATCGGATACAATCCTTCAATTTGTTGTAACCCACAATGGGATTACCATTCAAAAACCAAACAGGATGCCTGTGCCATATCTTACTTTCTGCCTCAGGCAGCTGCTCATTAATTGTCTTCATGATCAATTTACAGATTTGCTTATCTTCAACTGATTGCATTTCGTTAAACGCCTGTATATCCATAGGAGAGAACATTAGCCTTATTAAACTTAAAGAAAGAAATGGTTTCTTCAACTACTGTGGTTCGCACATAATTCATTTAAACCCGTATATTTCCATAATGCCCAAAGCCAATTCTATTTACGAACAACTAATTGCCACTGAACTCCTAGAATGGAAATATTCTATGCGCAAAAAACCTTCCTTTTGGAATAAATCCACCAAGAAGGTTCAGAAAAAGATCAATCAAATCATACCAGAAAAAGTCCATCGAGCCATCACCAAAGCAATTAAAGAGATTACGAGAGGGGTACTATTTGGCTCAGGATTTACAACTAAAAAAAGAAGAGAAGTTTCTTCGTTAGAGGAAATTGAAGTTAAGGTAAAAGAACGTATCAACTTCTACTCTTCTTCTGCAGCTGTAGAAGGGGCTGCTACAGGTTTTGGTGGCTTTCTCCTTAGTCTTGCTGATTTTCCTTTATGGTTGTCATTGAAAATGAAAATGCTGTTCGAGATCGCTTCTCGTTATGGCTATGATACCAATGACTATAAAGAGCGGATATATATCCTTTACATTTTCCAGCTCACCTTTTCCAGTCAACAACACCGGAACATGATCTTTGAAAAAATGGAAAACTGGACGATCACCAGAGATGAACTTCCTGATGATATGAATGCCTTTGATTGGCGGACATTTCAGCTTGAGTACAGAGATTACATTGATCTGGCTAAGCTTTTGCAGCTCATACCCGGAGTTGGTGCCATTGCTGGAGCACTAGTGAACCACAAGCTCACCAATAAACTTGGCAAAACTGCTATGAACGCTTATCGGATGAGGCATGATAAGTTTAAGCAGGTGAAATTACTGGACAAATAGGAAGGTACCTTAGAATTACACCGAGTCTTGCTTACTCATTCACTTAGAATAGAAGGACTTCCAAAATCGAGAAAGTCTAACCTTTGGTATTTATCCATTTTTCCAGCACATTGGCAAGTGCATTATTAATGATGGGTTTGCTAACGAAATCATCCATTCCAGCTTCATAACACTTTTCTTTATCTGCACGCATAGAACCTGCAGTCAACGCAATGATGGGAGTTCTGTGACCATTCTCGGATTTTCGAATTTCACGAGTAGCATCATAGCCGTCCATTTCAGGCATTTGAACATCCATAAGAACAATATCAGGCTTTTCATGCATAAAGATTTCCACCGCCTCTATTCCATTTTCAACCTCTACTATTTGAGCATTAGGAAGTGCTTTTTTTAACATGGACTTGGCAATCACCATGTTATTGGCATTGTCTTCAGCTATGAGGACTTTTAATTTGTCCTTAGAAATTATTCTTTTAGGTTGGCTAAATCCAAACTTATTAAGTTGAGTTTGCGCTTGATTGGAGTGTTGAAATACAACTTCAAAAAAGAACGTGCTCCCCTCGCCGTGTGTACTTTGTACCTCCAATTTACTGTCCATCAGAGAAAGGAGTGTGTTAGAAATAGAAAGACCTAATCCTGTACCTCCATATTTTCGTGTGGTAGAGGGGTCTTCTTGTGAGAATGCTTCAAAGATTTTCTCTACATTTTCAGGCTTGATACCAATTCCTGTATCTGATACAGAGAATTTAAAGTTGGTTCTATCATTTTTCAGCTCTCCTAAAACTTCGACCTTGAGTTCAATCTGCCCTTCATTTGTAAACTTAACAGCATTAGCTAAAAGATTTACCAGCACTTGTCTTAATCGAATATCATCAGCTAATACATACTGATGTTTTTGATCCATTAGGCTTAGTTTCAACTCAATATTTTTTCTACTCGCTTTGTAGCTGGTCATCTGTACTACATGGCTGCAAAGCTCAAAAAGATCCGTATGCTCTACAACTAACTCCAACTTTCCGGCCTCTAACTTAGAGAGGTCAAGAATTCCATTGATAATACCCAATAGTCCCATCGCAGATTGATTCACAATTCCCAGATGCCTTCGCTGAGTGTCATCCAAGTCAGTTTCAATAATTTGATCTGTATAACCAATAATTGCATTCAAAGGTGTACGTATCTCATGACTCATTTGAGCTAAAAACTGAGATTTTGCCTGACTTGCGTTTTCAGCCTCCTCCTTGGCTCTATTTCGCTCAATAATCCTTACCTCCAACTCTTTTTTCTTGCTAGTAACTTTTTGGTAAAAGCTATAAACCACGATAAGTAGAATTACTAATAAAATGGCAATCACTAACGTTAACCTAAATAGCCTTTCTTGTGCCGCAAAAAGCTCCTGGTTAAGTGCAGATTCCTTTTTCAAATCTTCTATAATGATCTCTTTTTCTCTACTCTCATAAATGGCTTTCATTTTTGCCGTCTCTTCTGCCAAATTGATCTTAGCCAGACTATCATTTAACACTAGTATCTCTTCGTAAAGCTTTGGCAAACTTTCCAGTTGATTCGCCTTTTTGAGTAATTGAGCTTTTATAACCTTACTATCATAATAAACTTTAAGCGCATCAATACTTTTGGCAATTTCTTCTGCTCTCTGCAAGGATTTCAACCCTTCTGAAATTCGGCTAGTATTTAAATAAGCTTTTGCGAGAAGAATATATGAGTAGGACAAACTGTAAAGATCTTTTGAGTCTTCATCAATTTCCATAGATTGTTGAAGATTAGCAATAGCTAGGTCGTAATCACCCAACTCGAGGTATGATATGGCCAGGTTAGATAATGTTATTGAACGCCCTCTATCATCTCCTAAGGAATCGACAATGGCATACGCGTTTTCGAAATACTCTAGTGCTGTTTCATAAGACTTCTCTTTTTGGAATAACTCCCCAACATTGTTCAAGCCATAAGCTACACCTCTTAGATCTCCAATGATCTTTTTCAACTCAATTGACTCATTGTAGAACTTCCGGGATGTTTCCAGATCACCCAAATTTTTGAAGGCTATCCCAAGATTATTTTTAAGCCTGGAGATACCTAGCGTGTCCTGTAGACTTTCAAGTAAGGTCAATGATTCCTGATAGTGAATAATTGCTTGATTTGAATTTCCCTGAATATCATATGAAATGGCTTTGTTTTTCAAAGCAATAGCCAGCCCCTTTTTATATTCTATCGAAGAAGAAAGTGCAATTGCTTCATTAAAAACAGCTCTGGATTCTGTAGGATCTGTGAAGATCAAGCCAAATCCCAAAGCGTTCAATGTATCAACCTGATCAATAATTTCCATTGAAGAAGGTAGGCTTACAATTAGACTATCTCCTTTTTGAGCGCAAGTATATCCGGTTGGACCAAAGAACAGAATACCACCAACCAGAATTGATAATATATAACGACAAGAACTTGAGATGTTCATGATGCCGTAAAAGTATCTAAAGACTCACTGTTTCACTAATCCACGTTTAGTGAATATAGTACGATTCTTAAGTGATCTAACCCACCATCTCAACCTGTACCTGATCAGCACTTGAGAATGGCTGATGATAATAGCGTTGGCCTGTAGCTTGATACAATGCATTAGCCAATGCCGCTGATATTGGCGGCAAGGACGGCTCCCCAAGACCTGTTGGGTCAATTCCATTCTCAACGAAATGTGTCTCAATTTCCAATGGAGCTTCACTGTTTCGAATGAGTTTGTAACCATTGAAATTTTCCTGCTGAGGCTTTCCATCTTTGAATGTCAGTGTGCTATACATTGCATGTCCAATCCCATCAATGATACCTCCTTGTATTTGATTTAGGGCACCTTCCACATTCACAACAATACCACAATCTACAGCACACCACACTTTCTTGATTTTAAGGTCATTGCCGACCTTCTCGAGATCTACCACCTGTGCCACATAGGAGTTATGACAGTAATAGGCTGATACTCCTCGGTAAACGTTTGGCATCTCGGTTCCCCAGTTTGATTTTTCTCGAACGAGCTTCAATACCCCCGCATATCTTTCAGGATCATAGTCATTGGTTTCTCCCACCGGATCATTATTCGCTCGATCAAACAGATTGAGTCTAAATTCAATCGGATCCTTGCCTGCAGCTTCGGCCACTTCATCCATAAAGGATTGCTCAGCTCCAGCAATAAAGTTTGATCGGGGAGCACGCCATGCCCCTGTCGAAATATTCGTTGGAATACGTACACGTTCTACTTTGAAGTGATCAATTGTTCCCGCCGGAAATCGATGCGGGAATAGCGGATCGCTCGGAATTCCGGCACCTTTCGCTTGCCAGGAAAGTAAATTACCATTTTCATCTAGTGACGCTTTATAGGCCACCCGATATGCTGGCCGATAAGTTCCCTGGGTCATATCATCCTCTCGGGTGTACACCAGCTTAACTGGAGCCTGCATTTTTTGCGAAATAGCTGCTGCTTCTAAACCAAAATTGCCATATAATCTACGTCCAAAACCTCCACCCATTCGGGTCATCTGAATCGAAACCTGATCTTCAGTCATTCCTAACAGATCCATCGCCGATAACCTAAGATATTCCGGTGTTTGGATTGGGCCAACCAACTCGGCTTTATCAGCTGTTACATTGGCAAAGAAATTCATAGGCTCCATGGTATTGTGAGCCAGAAAAGGAGCGCTAAAAACACTATCTACTACTTTTTCGGCTTTCATTGAAGCCTGTTCCGGATCTCCATCTTTTCTCATTTCTTCTCCCGGTTTATCCATCGCCTCTGTCAACAATCTCACATGATCATCGCTATTTTCGGCTGGAGTATCCTGCTCCCATTCTACTTTCAATACCTTCTTGGCTTTCATCACCTGCCAGGTGGATTCACCCACCACAGCAATCAGTTCGGTAAACGCATTCGTATCTGACCATTGTTTTTCCTTTGGTTCTGTATTGACCACAATCACATCTTTGATTCCGGGCATTGATTTAGCCTCAGAAGCATCGAACGATTTCATTTTCATACCAAAGGCCGGAGGATGAACGATCATGGCCGTGAGCATACCTTCTTGCTCGTAATCCAATCCGAAAAGTGGCTCTCCTGTGACTATTTTCTTTGCATCAACATTCTTAATATTCCCACCGATAAGCTTAAAATCTGCATTGTCTTTTAATTCTACCTCTGCAGGAATTTCTAAAGTTGCGGCCAATGAAGCCAACGCTCCATATCCAATTTTTCTATCACTTGCAGCATGGATCACTTCACCCAAACTGGTCGTTAATTCGCTCACGGGAACTTCCCATTGCTTAGCAGCTGCTTCCATCATCATTCTTCGTCCGGTAGCTCCTGCCATACGCAAGCTTTGCCATCCATGACGAATGGACTGACTTCCACCAGCTAATTGACGATTGTATTTCACGGTATTCAAATCCGCTTGCTCAACGATTACATTTTTCCAATCAATATCCAATTCCTCAGCTACAATAACCGGCATGGAGGTTTTCACATTTTGTCCGATCTCAGGGTTTGGTGAATAGATGGTGACCGTACCATTCTCCCCTATTTTGATAAATGCATTGATATCAAACCATTCTTCCGGAATTTGAGCATATTCCTCCTTAGGTGATGAGCATGAAGCCAACCAACTGAATCCTAACATCATCCCTCCTCCTGCTGCTGCAGAAAGTTTCATGAATGAACGGCGATTGATTTGTGTTCTTATGAGTGTCATAATAGATTTCTTTTGGGTGAGTTAGGACATTTTAGAGGCTGCTGTCTTGATCGCTTGATTGATACGGATGTAGGTGCCGCATCGGCAAATATTTCCATTCATTCCTTGCGATATTTCTTCGTCCGTTGGATTTGGATTGTTTTTCAGCAAAGCCGCTGCATTCATGATTTGACCTGCCTGGCAATATCCGCATTGCGGAACATCATGTTCAAGCCATGCTTCCTGAACGGGATGATCTCCGCCCTTTGACAAGCCTTCTATGGTAGTCAATTCCATATCTTTAACCGCTGATACGGGTAGCGAACAAGAGCGTATCGCATTACCATCTGCATGAATGGTGCAGGCGCCACACGAAGCGATTCCGCATCCAAATTTTGTTCCGACAAGCTTGAGATGATCTCGTAAAACCCATAACACCGGAGTATCCGCATCTACGTCTACCTGATGAGTTTTACCATTTACTTTAATTGAAAAAGCGGCCATGTTGATATCATTTTTGGTAAGGCTATACAAATTAGCGAATTTCTATTCCAATGTCCAGACCACTTATGTGGACGGTTAATCAATTGTATAATTTCAGCTTAATTTTAATTTTCAATGATTCAACGAGCCTATCTGGACAATAACGCTACTACCCCCACTGATCCACGAGTGGTTGATGAAATGCTTCCTTACTTTTCTGAGCAGTTTGGGAATGCATCCAGTCGCAATCATGCGTACGGATGGGAGGCGAAGGAAGCCGTGGATCACGCACGAGAACAAGTTGCCGATTTGATTGGGGCCAATCCAAATGAGATCGTATTCACCTCGGGAGCTACAGAATCCAACAACCTGGCTTTGAAAGGCTTGCTGAATGAAGGAAATCATTTCATCACCTGCGCTACTGAGCATAAAGCCATTCTTGATCCGGCAGAATCATTAGCAGCTAAAGGAATTGATGTTGAGATACTACCTGTACAATCAGATGGATTGCTTGAAATCAATGAATTACAAAAGAAAATTTCCGATCACACCAGATTGGTCAGCATCATGATGGCCAACAATGAGACAGGATGCACCCAACCCATCAAAGAACTTTCAACTTTCACTCATTCCAATCAAGGGTTGTTTCATACCGATGCGACTCAAGCTGTTGGTAAAATTCCAGTTGAGGTGAGTGATTTAGGCATTGACCTGATGTCATTCTCAAGTCATAAAATGTATGGCCCAAAGGGAATTGGAGCGCTTTACATTCGTAAAGGAACTAAGGTTGGGTCACTCATTGAAGGAGGCGGACATGAACGAGGAATCCGCTCAGGCACTTTGAACGTTCCGGCTATTGTAGGATTCGGGAAGGCATGTGAATTATGTAAACAGGAAATGAGAGAAGAGGGTAGTAGAATTAAAAGTCTCAGAGACAAGCTGGAGCAATCCTTATTATCTATCGAGGGGACTCAGCTGAATGGCGGAAAAGAAAACAGGCTTCCGAATGTAACCAACATCGCTTTTTCTGGGGTTGATAGCGAACGATTGTTGCTTTCACTCAATGGACTGGCGGTTTCTCAGGGATCAGCATGCACGTCTGCTGTGGTCGAACCTTCACATGTATTAAAAGCCATGGGCATTCCTGATCAATTGGCAAACTCCTCACTTCGTTTTAGTCTGGGTAGATTTACTACGGATGAAGAAGTTGATTTCGCCATACAAAAAGTGACAGAAGCCGTCAGCAAGTTGAGAGCATGAGAGAATTAAAAACCATCATCGAAGCGTACAAGAAAGCTACCGCAGAAGGAATAAAGACCGTGCTTGCAACGGTAGTTCATGTGGATGGCTCTTCGTATCGGCGACCCAGCGCTCGAATGTTGGTAGACGAACATGGGATCACGACTGGAGCCATTAGTGGTGGCTGTCTGGAAGGTGATGCCCTTAGAAAAGCCCTGCATGCATTGGTTCAAAATAAAAATGTGCTGATCTCTTATGACACCAGCGATGAAGCAGATGCGGTGGTGGGTGCTCAGCTTGGATGTGAGGGTATCATTCAAGTGCTGTTTGAGCCGATCGATCAAGACGATCCTATAAATCCAATTGCTCTCCTGGAGCAGATCATCAATGAAGATAAGCCCTATGTCATGGTGACCCTATTTAACCTGAAAGACAAAAGAGGAGAACAGCCAGGGTGTACTTTACTGTTAAAAGATGGAGCAAAAACGCTTGGATCCATTGATGATTCATCATTACAAGAAGCCATTCTCAAAGATGCGGTGACTGTTTTTGAAGAAAAACGATCGCTTTTCAGGGCCTATGAGGAAGACCAAACAACGCATAATGCTTTTATTGAGTACTTCGCTCCTGCAGTTTCACTGGTCATTGTGGGTGCCGGGAATGATACACAGGGACTGGCGCTAATGGCCGAAACACTCGGATGGAACATCTATGTGGTAGATGGCAGACCTTCACATGCGTCCGAATCCCGATTTACCTCCTCTTGTCAAATCATTGTAGCGAAACCGGAAGAAGCACTTCAAAACATCCTCATTAATGAACAGACGGTTTTTGTATTGATGACGCACAATTATCAGTATGACCTTTCTATTCTAAAGTGCATTCTTACATATGATCAAGTTCCTTACATCGGAATTTTAGGGCCGAAGAAGAAGTTCCAGCGTATGGTGGATGAACTAAAAGAAAAAGGCATTGAAATCTCACAAGAACAACAGGATCGAATATACACGCCTATCGGTTTAGAGATCGGGGCTGAAACTCCGGAAGAAATAGCCATCTCCGTTTTGGCGGAGATCAATGCCGTTTTGAATGGAACCAAGGGAACTTTCCTGCGAGACAAGCAAGGACCTATCCATACGAAAGAAAACACCCAATTTGATACTTTGAGGATTTGAAAACCAATGGAAATATCGGACTCATGGTTTTGGCTGCCGGTGCTTCCAGCAGGTTGGGTCAACCAAAGCAACTGGTCAAATTTGAAGATAAACCGCTCCTTCAGCACATCTTAGATATCGGACAGGAAGTTCATGTGAAGGAACGCGTGCTTGTTCTTGGTGCAAAAGGCGAGCTCATTCAAGAGGTCATAATTCCGGGAACATTTAGTGTCATTCATAATTATGAATGGCAAAAAGGTATGAGTACTTCCATTCATACCGGACTTAAAAGCCTTCAAAGTAAATGTACAGACCTTAGACATGTGATCATCATGCTATCCGATCAACCTTATGTGAGTGTTGAAATAATTAATCAATTGATTGCGAGTCAGGATGCAACCGAACCATGTATTGCGACATGCGCTTACGCCAATCAAATGGGTGTTCCGGCAATTTTTAGTCATCATTTTTTTGAAGATTTGATGAAGTTGAAAGGAGATCAGGGGGCCAGAAAGCTGATCCAACAGCAATTAGATCATGTGCGAACGATTCCTTTCTCCAAAGGAGCCATTGATATCGATACTCCTGAAGATTTGGGGAAGCTGGAATAAATCCTGATTCTAACTTTATCAAGCATGCAATAAGACGGTACTGAAACAAGTTCAGTATGACTTCTTCGTTAGGGAGAGTAGAAATATAAATACTAGTCATTCTGAATTTATTCCGTCGTGGAACAGTCAGAATCTAAACTTGATAAAGATAGAATTAAAGATCATGTAAATCTTTCTCGATAAGGAGGACCAATTCACCCTTCCCTTTTCTTGACAGTTTAGTCTCTATTGCGAGTTTCTCAGAGTTTAACCAATCATCTGATTCATCACTTGGAATAGTGAGGATCAAACAGTTCGTATCTAAAGAAGCATGAAAGGATGCACCTATTTCAAGTTGGTAAATCAGCTTCTGTCCACCAGGAAAAAGGAGCTCGTTCTTTACCTGCCGTTGTTCTTTGAGTTCCTGAATGTCCTGCTTACCTAACCGAATACGAATGGACGAATGATTGATTCTTAGTTTCATTTCGAGCTAAGCTTGATTTCTGTTAGTGAATATCCCCTTGAGCCGTCCGCGGAAGCGGGGATTATAGGGGTGTTTTTGAGTATTTATAATGAGTAAAATAATCATAAAACACCCTCCTAACCTCCCTCAAGGGAGGAATTTCATCTTAAAAATGGAACTTCTAATAAGCCTTTTCTACATCATCTAATTACGTAGAGCCTGCGTTTACTCTGCTAGAACAAATATATCGGATACACTTCCCCTTCTTTGAAAATAGACTTCTCAGCCGGTAATTCTATGAATCCATCCGCCAGCGAGAGACTGACTAGGTCTCCCGATCCATTGCCCTTTATTGGTGTGGCAATTAGCTGACCCATTTCGTTTTTCACAGAGACCGAAGCGAAGAATGTCAGCTTTTTTTCGAATTTAATTTCTCTACCCAATTTGGCATGATGTTCCTCAATTAGAATACCCAATGAAACGTTCAACCAATGCCTGCAGTAGACCATGAAGCACGCGAGTGTAGATACAGGATTTCCGGGGAATCCGAATACAGTAGCAGAATCATTGCTACCAAACCAAAGTGGTTTTCCCGGTCGCTGCATCACCCGATGAAAGTGCTTTTTCACCCCCAGTTCTTCCAGCACTTCCGGGATATAGTCTCTCTTACCTTTAGAGACGCCCCCACTCATGAGAACCAAGTCATAGGATTTCAATATCTGACCAATTTCTCGTGTGATTTCCTCCTTGGAATCATTGATATGAAATATGGTGAAATCAATACCCGATTTCTTTAAGAGTGTGGCGAGGGTATGAATATTTGATTTGCGAATCTGATGTGTCAAGGGGGTTTCATGAGGCTCTACTAATTCATCTCCTGTAGAGATCAAGGCTGCCTTGGGCAATCGCCTGACCATTACTTCCACCTTTCCAACAGAAGTCAAAATGCCTACATCACCAATGGTGAGTTGCTTTCCGCTAGGAATCAGTATTGTTCCAGATTTCGAATCCACCCCTTGTGGATGGATGTTTTGGCCTTGGCTAACCTCATCAATATTAACTCTTGCCTGTCCATTTTCAATGGTTACATCTTCATATCTGATCACCACATCAGCTCCTTTTGGCACCACTGCTCCCGTCATAATTTCCAAACATGTTCCGGGCATCAATTCCTGCTGAGGTGCACCTGCAAATTGCTCGCCACTCACCGGAAACGATCGCATTCCCTTATTCCAGTCGCTCATTGAAATCGCTATCCCGTCCATGGCCGCCCGATTGAAAGGCGGAAAATCCCGATCTGCCATCACATCCTCATCCAATATCCGGTCCACCGACTGCTCAAACGGAATCACCTCCGATCCAAAGGATCCTTTCTGTTGTTCAATGATGGCTAATGCTTCTTTTACTGGTATCATTCTTTTAAAATCATAAGTGAAAACTATAAAGTAATCCTTCGTAATGGAGGGTGGGAATGAAAGTTTGGCGGGCCAGCGCAGGCCTGTGGGCTGATAGCTTTCAAACTTTCTTGACCTTTTTGCTTCGTTTTTGGGTCAAGCCAAAAATGAAGACTTAAAAGAGCGATAGAACACCCATTGAATTTACCACGGATGCTATCTAAACTCATTGACCAATTCATTTGAAAACTCATTCAGATCACTTCAATTCTAAATTGCAATATCAAAACCATGCAACAACACAATCCTCACCCCCACATACAAAACAAGAATAGCCGTAAGCCTCCGAATGATGTTGAGGTTCATCTTTATCGAAAGCTGTGAACCAACCAACCCTCCAAGCATCACCGCAATGATAATTCCGCTCGCAAATGAGGCATTCAACTGAAACGTATCATTAACAACCAACCCCGTAATTCCAGCCAAAGAATTAACCAAAATGAAAAAAGAGGCCAGCGAAGCAACCGTCATCGCATTCTGCCACTTCATCAAGTTAAGGGTAGGTGATAAAAAGATCCCTCCCCCTATGCCCACCAGCCCGGATAACATGCCAATACCTCCTCCTAAAACCATTCTTTTAGAAGTATTGAGGTTCGATGACTTTCCCTTTTTGATAATGGACTGAGCAAGCATGGCCACAGCTGCAAGGATCAAAGCGATTCCCAAAATGATGAAAAATACCTGTTCTGTCAGTCTAAGCTGGGCCCCAAAAAAAGCCATTGGAATGCTTAGCAATAGGAACGGCCAGAAAAGTGACAACTTAAATACTCGTTTCCTTAAAAAAACAATCGTTCCAATGGTAACCACGATTACATTGAGCACCAGTGCCAAGGTTCTGATTTCATAAAAATCAGTCAATACCAAACTCAAAATAGCCAGGTAGCTGGAGCCTCCTCCAAACCCGATGGAGGAATAAAAAAGTGCTATAACAAAAAACAACCCCAGGAGTACATACTCGTTCATTGCGTACTGTATCCCCCTTTCATTTGAAATACCTTTATTTCCGGATTTTGCGCAGCTATAATTGCTGCAGCTTGACGGGTAGCATTCCCTTTATTACAAACCAGGATTACTTCTTTATCAACCTTAAAGTCTGTCAACTCATCCATTGGTCGATTCTCAAAACGATCATCGTGATTTTGACTATACTCAACCTTCGATCGCACATCTATTAAATGATATCGTTTCAGGTCCATTTCGGTTAGTTCTTGCCAGGTCAACCAGGATTCCTGGCGGGGCTCCTTTTTTGGTTCGGGCTTGGTGATTGGGGCCAATTCAAATACATGGTGCTCGGTATTGATGGCATCTACCACCAATAATTTTCCCACCAAAGGTTGACCAATCCCTGTCAGGATTTTTACCGCTTCCATGGCCTGGTACGTGCCAATGATTCCTGGCAACACACCCAACACTCCGATCTCATTGCAATTATCCACTTTCGCTGAGTCATCCGGATACACGTCTCGATAGCTGGGACTGCCTTCGTCGTTGAACACACTTACATGCCCTTCGTGTTTGTAAAGCGCTCCATAAACAAATGGAATTTCATTTGCTACGCACACATCATTGATGATGTATCGCGTTTCAATATTATCCGTACAATCAATTACCAAATCACACCCTGAAATTAGGTCGTTGGCATTTTGTTTTTCGAGCATTTGAGTCGTCACTTCAATGGATACTTCAGGATTCAAGCCTTTTAACCGTTCCTTAGCTACTTCTGCTTTTTTCTTACCCACATCAGCGGTGGAATAAAGCACCTGACGCTGCAAATTGCTTAGCGAAACATCATCTCCGTCAACAATTCGGATAGTTCCAACGCCCATTCCTACCAGATACTGAAGCACGGGTACGCCCAGACCTCCGGCTCCAACCACTACCACTTTGGCATCCAGCAATTTCTGCTGTCCCACTGCTCCAAAGTCCGGGAGCACAATCTGCCGTTGGTAGCGCTCAGTGTTCATTGAATCAATGACTTGGCAAACTCGTATTCGTCAGGGTTGTTCGCATTGTACAACTCCTGATCATCCTGAGGGTGTGTCAGATGGACTGAATGATTCATCATGAATTTGCGCGGACACCTCATGTCTTGTTCGATATGAAATTCCTCCAAAACCGGACGAGCATGCCCTTCCCAAATGGCTATTAAAGGCTCAGGTAATCCGGTCTCCCGAGTAGCCAGTGAAGTTCCCAGGGCCGTTTGATCACGATTTTTGATCAGCTGATCTATCGTTTGGTCAGTCACAAAAGGTAGATCTACCGCTAGCACCAGCCACGCCTTATCAGGATGTGCACGCATGGCACTAATAATGCCATTGATCGGTCCTTTGGTATCCAGACTATCCTCAATTACCTGATCAGTAAATCCAACCGATTGTCCTTTTCGAACTGAAACGAATGCCTTGGAAAGTTTAGCCTGGAGTAGGTCGAACAAATATTCCACTTGTGGTTTGCCATGATAATTTAGCGCAGACTTATCCGTCCCCATGCGGGAGCTTTGGCCGCCCATTAATACCAATCCATACAATTCATCGCTTGAAGTCACGCTTCCCTCCTTTCTTTTCCTGTAATTGTGTTGGTCCAATGATGATGTCGTGAGACAGAGCCTTGCACATATCATAAATGCATAATCCGGCAACAGATGCACCGGTTAAAGCCTCCATTTCTACACCTGTTTGACCGGTCGTTTTCACCAGACAGGTGATACTAAATCCATTTTCGATTGGCTGAATATCAATATCAACTTTGGATATTGGAATGTTGTGACACAGCGGAATCAAATCAGATGTTTTCTTGACCGCTCCAATCCCGGCTAAAACTGCCGTCTGAATCAGGCTTCCTTTTTTTGTATTAAAGCCATTCTTTTTAATGGTTTCAAAAGCCTCTGGAGAGAATTTTACTGTGGATGTTGCAACTGCAATACGCTCAGTTATCTTCTTTCCACTCACATCCACCATGTGGACGTCCCCCTCTTTGTTTATATGTGTTAACTCACTCATCCTCCTAATTTGGTCATGGATAAATACTCTTTTTCATTTTCCTCAGCTGCCGCAAACCCATCCTTAGGTTTATTGGCCACCGCAACCATCAATGCCTCTTTCACTTCTTCTCTAGAAGCACCGGATCGTAATATGTCTCTCAAATTCAACTGGCTATGTCCATACAGGCAGGTGCGGATCTCTCCAGTTGCCGTCATCCTCAATCGATTGCAATCCCCACAGAACGTTCGACTAAAAGATGGAATCACACCAAATGAACCTTTAAACCCGGCTATTTGATAATTCTGCGAGGTAGAATGCGGGCCATCGATCATTTTTGTAAAATCATGTTCCTTCTCTATGACTGAAAGAATGTCTTTATAATTCATCGGGGTTTCCACCTTCCCTCCTAAGCCATTAAAAGGCATTTCTTCAAGGAATCGAACAGATACAAGATGCTCTTTTGCAAGTTCAATCAATGGAAGGATCTGATCTTCGTTAACACCCTCCATCACGACACAATTCACCTTCAGGTTAAAATCCCTGGCTATCATTTCATATAAAGCAGCCGAAACCTCTTCGTATTCATCTCTTCGGGTGATCTCTTTAAATTTCTGTCGATCCAGACAATCCAGACTTACATTGATATCCTTGACCCCAAGTGATTCCAGTTCATCCAAATGAGGACGAATCAATGTCAAATTAGAAGTGATACTGATTTTTTCCAGATAGGGCTTTTTAGATAGCTCCTTGATGAAATACATCAGATCGGCTCGAACAAACGGTTCTCCTCCGGTCAACCTGATTTTGCTAATCCCCATTTCACCCATCACATCCACAAGGTTCAGCAATTCCTCATAGGATAAAATATGCTCTTTGGGCTCGAACACCATTCCACGCTCCGGCATACAATAGGTGCACCTTAGGTTACACCTATCGGTCACCGATAGCCGGAGATAGTTAATCTCTCTTCCGAATTTGTCTTGCAGCTTCTTCATCCCACTACTCGATTTAAAAAGCCTGAATAACTAAACAAAAAACCGTCATTCAGAGGCTTTAGCGATGAATTTGGGCTGGAAAGCCGTAGGAATCTCCCGAATAAGGGGACTCCACGCCCTCTTTTATTACAGCTCTTGGAGGGTAAGAGGGCTCTGAGTGACGAGTTAATGGTTTTTTGTGTTTGCTTCATGGCACTCAGGTAATTCATGGTGTAGGTGAAACCCAGTGACTACTGTCGGTGAAAAATTCTTTCTTCCAGATGGGAACCGATTTCTTTAATTCATCGATCAGGAACTGACAGGCCGGAAAGGCTTCCTTCCGGTGAGAAGATGCTACTCCCACAGCCACCACCGGATCTCCAACTTCCTTCTTCCCTACTGCATGGATCATGACCGCTTGATGCAGTCCCCATTTTTCAATCGCCTCTTGCCGGATCTTTTCCATCTCAGCCAGTGCCATTTCATCATACGCTTCAAAACTCAAATCAGTCACCTCCGCATCTTCGCGTTGCGGGGTGTGATTTCTCACTGTACCCACGAATACGCACGTACCCCCTGCTTTTGTATCAGCAAGCAGCTTATACACCTCATTGAGGTCAATATGTTCAACTAATTGTACCAATGTTTTACCCTCCGGATACTGGTGGTATCAGGGCGATTTCATCGCCGGGGCTAATGGGGTCCGGGTCCTGCACATACTTCTTGTTTACAGCTATCGCAACCGTGGACCATACAATGGTGGGGTACTCGTTACCTAAGTAATCTCGCAGTGATTTTACATCGATCAACTCCCTATTTACCAACAACTCAGATCCCAATACCTCCTTCACATGACCAAAAGCTTTCACCACTATCATATAAAGTAAAAATAGGCATTTACTTTATAAACAACATCCCAATTCCCTTGCCATGCGAGTGACGAGCGAGACTTGGGAATCCTATTATTCAGATTCATAATTGGAAGAGAACAAGCATCAAGCGTCGGATCTGGCGCTCCCGCTATCCGTTTTATCTTTTGCACCACCCACTCCCCAACCCAATGCAAAAGGATGCCACTCCTATCGGGTCTAGATGGAAAGAGTGGTGCTTCGATCAACCCTATTCCCTTGCGAGCGAAGTATGAGTGAGACTTGGGAATCTTAAAGTCTTATAATCCTGTATGAAGTGATTCCCATGACTCAAATGGCTAGCGCCATTTTCCCAAGGGAATAAGGAGTAGAAGAAAGGGCACTATTTTAACCACTCCCCTATTCCCTTGCGAACGAGGAACGAGTGAGACTTGGGAATCTCATAACCATTAGGCGCATCATTAAAGGGGATTCCTATGACTCGACCTCCTTGCAGTCAATCTCCCAAGGAATACGGTGCTTATTGCAGATCACTTACCACCTCAAAAAGATCTTTAAGAGTTGGATTGAAATCCCCAATTAATTTGTCCTTCCAGGCACGATTCCACTTTTTAATCTTGTACTCCCGCTCCCTAGCTATTTCAATGCGTTCATAAAACTGATAATAGATTAGGTCTGTACAGTTATACTTTTTTGTAAACTCCGAACCAAAGCCATTTTTATGTTGATAGGCTCGATTATACAGATTATCCGTGGAGCCGACATAAACCACACTTCGACTCTTGTTCGACATAATATAAACGTATCCACCTTTAGCCATAGAATCCTAAAACTATAAATTCTAGCCCTATTCCCTTGCGAGGAATAAGTCAAACTACAACACATCCCTACTCTCTTGCGAGCGAGGTATGAGAGAGACTTGGGAATCTCACCATAATCAATATCTATCATAAAAATAGATTCCCATGACTCAAATGGCTGGCGCCATTTTCCCAAGGGAATACGGGTGAGCAGAAAAGACACTAATTAACCACTTCCCCTATTCCCTTGCGACTGAGGTACGAAGGAGACTTGGGAATCTCATAACCATTAGACGCATCATTAAAGGGGATTCCTATGACTCGGCCTCCTTACAGTCGGTCTCCCAAGGGAATACGGATATTTGACAGACTCTCCTCAAGGATTCCTATCTTTATATCCTATGCCAGCGCACAACCATCTACATATTAAAGACAAACCTAAAGTCTCCGTAGGACCAAAATCTGTAGCTAACGCCAGCCGGATGGTCCTGAAAGCTATGCCGCCTTGGAAAGCACTGAAACTGTTGCGAAAACTGAACCAAAAAAAGGGCATTGACTGTCCTGGATGTGCCTGGCCTGATCCTGATAAGCGATCCAAATTGGGCGAATTCTGCGAAAACGGGGTAAAAGCCATCGCTGAAGAAGCACAGCATAAGCTGGCAGGAGAAGCCTTTTTCAAACAGTATACCATTGAGTCCCTCAAAAAACAAAGCGACTATTGGCTGGGTCAGCAAGGCAGACTTGCCCAACCGATGATCAAAAAAGAAGGCAGTCCGCGATACGAACCGATTGAATGGAATGAAGCTTTCAATCTTATTGGTGATCATCTAAAATCTCTGCCACATCCCGATGAAGCGGTTTTCTACACCTCCGGGCGGACCAGCAATGAAGCAGCATTTCTTTATCAACTCTTCGTACGTAAGTTCGGAACCAACAACCTCCCCGACTGCTCCAACATGTGCCACGAATCCAGTGGCGTGGGACTGACTGAAACATTAGGCATAGGCAAAGGATCGGTGACGCTCGAAGATTTTGAACATGCAGAAGTCATTCTTATCTTCGGTCAAAACCCGGGCACCAATCATCCCCGAATGCTGAGCTCGCTGGAGAAAGCGAAGCGAAATGACGCTAAGATTATCGTGATCAATCCTTTGAAGGAAGTCGCATTGATGAAGTTCAAAAATCCCCAAAAAATCAAGGGTTGGATTAGCAAGGGAACCGATATCGCAGACCTCTATCTTCAAATCAAAATCAATCAGGATGTAGCCTTATTGAAAGCATGGCTGAAGCTACTTCTGGTAGATGAAAGATGTTTGGATCGAAAATTCATTGCTGCTAATACCGAAGGATTTGAAGCTTTGAAAGCTGACCTGGAACAGTATTCATTGGATGATCTAATCAGTCAAACAGGCCTATCCAAAGAAGATGTGCTTTTAAGTTCACATTGGTTGGCAGCCAGAAAGAAAATAATCGCCTGTTGGGCGATGGGACTCACACAACATGTTAATGCCGTGGACAACATTCGGGAGATAGTAAACCTGCTCTTACTGAAAGGAAGCATTGGCAAAAAAGGAGCAGGTACTTGTCCGGTCAGAGGTCACAGCAATGTGCAGGGTGATCGCACCATGGGTATTTGGGAACGACCTACTAAAGCCTGGACGGATAAACTGAAGGATGCTTTCAATTTTGATCCTCCAGAGTCGCCCGGATATAATGTGGTGGAAGCCATTGAAGCTATGAATGATGGAAAAGTGAAGTTTTTCATGGCGCTCGGAGGAAATCTTTTACCTGCTGCACCAGATACTCTCTTAACAGAACAGGCATTGAAGAAATGTGACCTGACCGTTCACATCAGCACCAAGCTTAACCGAACACATTTAGCACCCGGTAAAACTTCGCTGATTCTTCCTTGTCTCGGAAGAACGGACAAACACATTCAGAATGGTAAGGAGCAGGTAGTGACCGTTGAAAATTCCATGGGAGTAGTCCATGGTTCGCATGGCAGTCTTACTCCCCCATCCAAACATTTAAAGAGTGAGCCGGAAATTGTGGCTTCTATCGCAGCAGCCACATTGGGTAACGATGATATCAACTGGTCAGGATTAATTGAAGACTATGACAACATCCGGGACTTGATTGCTAAAGCCATTCAGGGATTTGAAAACTACAACGAACGACTTAAGAACGATAATGGCTTTGAGCTACCGAATGGTGCTCGAAAGGGAGAATTCAATACGCCTTCCAAAAAAGCAGCTTTCTCCATTAATCAACTAGCAGAATCCATTCCGGAAGGACACAAGTATGTGATGATGACGATTAGGAGTCATGATCAATTCAATACCACTGTGTATGGATTAGACGATCGTTATCGTGGCATCTTTGGTGGACGGAATGTGGTCTTTATGAACGAAGGTGATATGAAAGCAGAAGGACTTGAAAAAGAAGATGTTGTTGAACTATCCAATCACTATGGATTAGAGCGAAAAGTGGCCGGATTTACAGTTGTTCCTTATGAAATACCGCAAGGATGTGTGGCAACTTATTTCCCTGAAGCCAACCCATTGGTGCCTCTGCATCTAACTGCCAGGAAAAGTCATACGCCGGCATCCAAGTCTGTGGGAGTGAATATTAAGAAGCTTTGAAATGAGTGAACTCGTACTAAAGATTGCAGATGAATCCGACTTGCCAGCTATGATGGAAGCTGGGGATGCACTCTTTGATTATCCAGTCAAACTCGACAGAGCAAAGGAGTTTTTACAAGACCCAAGACACCATTTAGTATTGGCGTATTTTGATGAAAAGTTGGTCGGCATGGTGTCCGCTTTCGATTATGTCCATCCTGATAAGAATCCAACGCTATTTATCAATGAAGCAAGTGTACTAGAAGATTTTCAAGGACGAGGAATCGGGAGAAAGCTTATTAAATCCATGTGTGAACATGCTAAATCAATCGGGTGTAATGAAGCCTGGGTTGCCACTGAAAAATCGAATATGGCAGCCAGAAAAGCTTATGTAAACGCCGGAGGAATAGAAGATGAAGAGGATGTTGTGCTTATTGAGTTTGATCTAAATAATTGATTCAGGCCAGATTCCCATACCCAATCTGATCGCCATCGTTATCAAATAGGTTATAAGCCGGACCATCTTTCCTGATTCCATGAGAGGTTAGATTACCATTCATGTCGTACATATTGAACCGATGCGTGTCTAGCATCTTACCGTATCCCAATTGATCACCTTTTTGATCATAAATATGGAATTCAATATCATTACTCATTCGTAAGTAGGAAATGAAGTTTCCATCGAGATCGTAGTTGTTATATTGTTCGCCAGCCTTCATAGTCTACAAGGATTTACACAAAAATTAAAGGCAGGGTTTGTCCTGCCTTCAAGGTTGGCAACTGCTTAAAATATTAAGCTAGCTGTACCAACAACGCTTTATCTGCGGTCCTGTCAAAAGGACATAGTAAATGTAGCTTGATCAGCACTTAATCAATATGATCTAAATCAGACGAATTTCTTAAATAAATCATTTTCATGTATATGAAATAGATATATAGATATAAGGTTCTTATGATTCAAAACTTATCCTGCGAAGAGAGTGATAGCAAGTATCGTCAGATACACCACCAATAAGATTTTCTTAGCCTTCATTTTTTCTTTTATTAGTCCTTAGAAATTAATAACGTAAACTGTCAAGAGTGTTGCATTTTTTATGTGAAATCTTCAGATGTTTAGACGTAATTGAGCTAATCAAAGCATAATGAATTAATTATAGCGAAATCAAAGCGATGTTTACCTTTTGATATCATTGAACACCTAATTATTGATAACCCAATACATACGATTATGAAAAATTTTGCTTTCAAAGTTTTGAATGCTTTACCCACTGTAGCAATTACAGCTTTGTTTATTACCATCATCACTAGCTGTAACACAGATCACGATTATATTTTTTTGGAAGAGCCAAAAGATTTACTGTCTGCCTCTCCTGAGATTTTCGATTATCTCAGCTGTCAGGACTTTGACCTCACAAATGCCAAATTATACGATGAGCATGTATTGATTCAAGAAGACATAGCTATTCGATTGGATGTGATTTTAAAGAATATTGAGGAGGCCAAGCAAAGCTCTTCAGGTGGTAGAACTTCTCAGTTTGTGGTCAATACAGGTTCGGTTGTATCATTCAACAACGTAATGAATATTTATTATCATATCAATAGCAGTGTTGAAACAATACCAGGTAACTGGAAAGCGGCTATCCGAGCAGCAATTCAAGATTGGGAAGATCTTCCCTCTTGTCGTATTAGCTTCAATGAAATTACCAAAGCCAAAGCTGCAGATCTTACATTCTATGCTAGCAATACTAGCAGTACAAACCTCTCATCTTGTGCTAAAGATTTTTCAAGCGGAGCGCATGCAAGAGCTGAATACCCAGGGGGAGGACAACCCGGACGATGGATTGTAATAAATAGCAATCCAACATCTCAGACCCAAGGTCATCGAGAGTCTGTAATACGTCATGAACTAGGTCACACTTTGGGCTTTAGACATGACAACCCTTTTAGCTATGTTGAACCAGTTAACTACTCTGGTTGTGGGAATATGGTTTTGGGGGCAAATAGGTTAGTGGGTACTCCAATAAACGATGATACATCTATTATGACCAGAAGTATACCAAATAATGAAACAAGACATTTGAGTAGTGACGATGCAAAGGCTTCCACCTATCTGTATCCTGCTGGGTATACAGCACCTAAAATCAGTACGGTGACTCAAACATATAGAACATCATATTCAAAGGATGTAGAAATCACAATGAGCAATCCCTCAGTCCGAATGTACCGCTACCGTGTTGAGAGACTGGCACCTTGGAGTAGCCAAGTCTATCAAAGTGCTGAGTATACTACCACAAGTAATACATTTCTACTAAGTAACGTACCTCATGGCACTTGGAATTTCCGCATCACATCCTTGAATTATGCACGCGATGCATCTATGACGGGCATTTCAAAAATGATGACTATTCAATAATAGTCAACCTTGTGTTAATACAACAAGCCCTAATCTGTTTTAGTTGAGGGCTTTTTTGAAGTTATTGCTCGAGTTTAATTATCATTCTAGCAATCAGGGGTTTGTGAACTGCTTTCCCTTAAGCTTGGATCTGATAGGATATGGGATAAAGTGTGGCACCTGCTTTGATTGATTTGTCTAGAGGAAGAACATACATTACTCATAATGAGTCAATTTGGCTTAATCCATTTGATTACCTCTAATTATTTAGGCTCAATAATTGCTCCAATTTTGATAGTATCTTAGCATCAAACCTAACAACCATGAAATTTTTCTTGCCAGCAATCGCATTGCTATTTTCAGTTTGTACAGTGCATGCACAACAAGAAACAAGTGACTTCTCAACTGAAGCATTTGAAACTAGTGTCAATATCTTTTTAGAAAATGAATCTTTTGATAGTGCCTCGTTTTATAATCAAAAGTTGTTGAAAAAGTACCTACAAACTGAAAAATGGAAGAATTATGTGGTAGCATTAAATAGGCAGATCACCATTTTTATCGGCTTGCAAAATTTGGATCAGGCGAAGCAATCAGCTGAACTAGCTGTCAAACATGCAAACCAATACCTGGGTGATCTTTCAATCGAACTTGCTGACGCTTACGCTCAATTTGGAGATGTGTATTTTTATGAAAATGACAATGAAAAAGCGCTAGAATATCAAAATAAAGCCATCGGAATTTACCAACAGCTTCAATCTGAAGATAGTCTCAATATTGGGCATGCGTACTTTACCATAGGGAAAATTCACAAAAGATCTCAAAACCTTGAAAAAGCAATTGAATTTGTCAAGAAAGCTGCGAGTGTTTGGACAGCTGCTGAGAAAGATCACCGAGTAATTGATTCTTATGACCTCCTAGGTAGTGTTCACTTAATAAAAGGTGACCACTTCATTGCAATAGACTATTACGAAAAAGCACTTGAGATGCGACATGAGGTGTTTCCCGATACATCAAGTACAACATATGGAATATCTTATAGTCAATTAGGACAGGCATATGCTCAAATTGGGGAGATTGAACAGGGCGTATTTCACCATGAAAAAGCACTCAGAATTTATGTAAATAATTTACCGAAAGACGATCCCAGTCTTGCGGAAATGTACGGCAATCTTAGCCATGGATATACTCAAAATGGACAGTATAATAAAGCCCTGGATTATGCATTGAAAGACTTAGAAATAACCACAAAAGCATATGGAGATAAGCACCCCGACCTTATTACCATCTACGACAATATAGGACTGGCCTATCGATATAAAGAAGAATTTGAAAAGGCACAGCACTATCACACCAAGGCTGTAGACTTTGGATTAAATCATTTATCGGAAAATCACCCCGGCCTGGGAGCAAGCTATCTCAATCTTGGGGTTGCTCAGAACGCTTTAGGAAAACGAAAAACTGCTTTTGAAAATTATGAGAAGGCTCTCAATATCTATTCTGTTAACTATGGCGAGACACATTGGATCCTTGCGATCATTTATTCCTACATGGGAAATTTCTACTTGGAAGCGGGTGAATTTGAGGCTGCTAAAAAATATTATATCAAAGCATTAGTTGTAGAGGAATCAAATTTTGGTAAGAAAAATGCCTTTAAAGCAAGTACCTACGGATTTATTGGACAAAGTTTTAAAGGACTAAAGGATTATAAACAAGCACTTTCCTATTTTCAAAATTCCTTTATCGCCAATGTTTTGGACTTTGAAGATTCATTGATATCGTCCAACCCAAACTATGAGAATGCAATTAATAAGGGCTACTTGTTGACATCCCTAATTGAAAAAGCCGAAAGTTTGATATTGCTATACAAGGAAACAGGAAACCTAACGTACCTAATTCAAGCTCAAGACACCTATGATAAATGCTCAGAACTCATTGAAGTGAGAATCAAATCCCGAAATAGAAGCCTTGACAAAAGTGAATTGGGCGGTAGAGCTAACCGCATTTACACAGGTGCTATTGTTGCTAATCATTTAAACTATGCACATGATCCAAAGGATACTTTGCTTGAAAAAATGTTCCATTATATGGAAAAAAATAAAGCTTCTATTCTGACGCTCAATTTAAGAGACTCAAAAGCTAAAGACTTTGGAAATATTCCTATATCCTTATTAGAAGCAGAACAAATGCTTTTGTCAAAACAATCTTATTTTAAATCAAATATTTTGAAAGCAAGGCAATCGAATGATTCCACACAACTAATTAAAAATGGAGAACTTCTCACTGAAATAAATCTGAAAATTGATTCTCTGGTTATTGCCCTAGAAACTAAATATCCTGCATATCATCAGTTGAAATATCAAAATGAAACCATATCTACGGTCGAAGTTCAAAATAAAATGAGCCCTAATCAGGTGCTCATTGAATATGTGGAGAATGATAGCATATTGTACATATCGGCAATCAGTAAAAATAAGTTTTGGGTGGAGTCTTTTAGTAAAGATTCAACTTTCGTTGCAGCAGAAAATCTATTTGTTACCAGCTTAAATCCAGAAATGTTGAAATTGGACTTCTCAATTCACTATTCACAATTTACTAAATCAGCTCACCATCTATATCAGAAGCTTCTTCAGCCTATACTTGAGAAGGTCTCGGCTGATGTGAATCACCTAATTCTCATTCCAACTGATGAGCTGTCTCATATCCCTTGGGATCTTTTTATCCAAAACGCTCCAAATGAAGGTCAAGACTATAAAAACTTAAACTACGTTCTCAATAATTATTCCGTAAGCTATGCTCATTCTGCTACTCTGTTGCTTCAAGATGGAGGTAATCCAGCTTCAAATAAGGACATATCTGTGCTGGCGTTTGCTCCCTCTTACTCTGGAAGCCAAGGTGAGCAATACAGAAACTTAGCACCTGTTTTTAGAAATGAGATGGGGCCTTTAGAATGGACAGAATACGAAATCAACGAAATCAATAAGCTCTTTCCAGGAAAATACTTAAGTGGAGAGCAGGCAACAGAGGCAAATTTTAAAAAGACTGCTAATAGTCATGGTATCCTTCACCTTGCTATGCACGCTTTTGTAGACGATGAAAATCCGATGCAATCTAAACTTGTTTTCTATCAGGATAACGACAGTATTGAGGACGGAATGCTACATACCTATGAGCTATTTAATATGAATATTCCTGCTCAAATGGCTGTATTGAGCGCCTGTGAAACTGGGCTTGGAAAAATTCAAAAGAGCGAAGGAGTCATGAGTCTTGGACGGGCGTTTTCTTATGCAGGTTGTCCTAGCATTGTGACAAGCCATTGGTCGGTAGATGATCAGTCAACTTCTGAGCTTATGACTTTCTTTTACAAATACATTGCTGATGGTATGAGTAAGGACAAGGCACTGCAGCAAGCTAAGCTTGACTTCCTGTCGAGTACCAATGGGCCCAAGACACATCCCTATTATTGGGGTGGTTTCGTGGTGCTGGGAGATACTAAACCTCTTTCCGGAAAGACAAACTACACGTTCATAATCCTGGCTGTTATCATGGTTATTATTCCGGTTGGAGTTTGGTGGTCCATGCGAGACGCTAAGGCTGCATGAATTAAGTGATGTTGAAGTTTGCATTAAAAAAACCCAGTCTCTCGACTGGGTTTATGAAATCAATTAAAGTTAACGTTACTATTCTTCAATACATCCTGCGCCGTGCCCTTCTTCGGTTGCATGACAGACATCATCATCGTCATTAACTCTTCCACCACTATCTCCACCACATTCGCCCCGTGTATTGAAATACGACTGTAAGGCTGCACCTGCATATTCCACACAAACACCTACATATTGATAATATGTAGCTAAAGCCAGATTTTCTTTTTCTCCGCAATATGATTCACTATTTGCAAGAGATGTTCCTACTTGGGTTCCAGTCTCATAGTTCAGAAATCGATTACACTGTGCACTAGCAGATGCTGTTAGACCAAAAAAGCAAATCGCAATAACAATTAAGTTCTTCATCTTAAAAAAATTAAATAAATTAAAATTCTACTCTTTTTAGGTTTTTCGAAATCCACCTGAGGAATCTAAAAGTGACTCCTTGCCATTAAGTGAGAAATACTAAAAAAGGTAAACATTCGATTGTTGCAGATTATTAAAAATGAAAACCCTGCCTTTTTTAAAATAGCTCGAAGTATCTTATGAGTATAATTTTATCTTTGTCCATCTCAGTTTTGATTTAGAAATTTTGATAGCTTCATTGGATGTAAATTCACGCAATTTTTATTAGTATCAAATTTAGAGAGAGATGAAAAAAGGCCTAATCGTTTGATAAGGCCTTTCATCGTTTATTTTAAGATTCTTAAGGATCTATTTACTGTTCATAATTATTCAGGCAAGATCCTGAATAATTGAGGCTATGAAAATAATTTCCGTATTCCAAAGGATATGTTGAATTTGCAGGTATACTTTCAGATAGAAGTTTTGAAGAAAAGGATCAACCACATTCGTAATTATCACACCGTTAATCTTATTAGCTAGCTTAATCATGAACCCGTATCGTTCTTCTTAGCTCCGCATAAGGCGTAGATAGGTGATTAAGGAAAGTTGCTTCAGCTTTCCAGAAGTATTGAGCAATTGGCAAAGTACCTATGAGGTACGAATTCTTGTAGAAATGTACTTCAGGACCTACTTTCTGAACCATGAGTACATCATTTTCTTTGTATCCACCGTTATAAGTAAACATGATTGTATTGTTTCTTAGCACGTTGATGACACCATTTCCAACATTAAACTTGTAATCGTATCCGCCTTGCTTTCCAAGTCCAAAGGAAAATCTGCCTTCGGTACTTCCAATTGCACATTCAAAACTTCCATTCACATTGATGTATGAATTAGAGTAAACAGTTGTTGTTTGTCCATTTGTAGATCTAATGCCATTGTCTGTTGCCTCAACACCTGGTATTGGATTATTGAACACAGAGGTAGTCACCCATTTGATTTGCTCAGTTTTAGTTGGGTCGTAACCAAAGGAAAATAGCACATCATCAATCTCATTATTCATAACAAATGTACCACTTCCCCATCCGCATGAACCGTAATTCTTTAGATCGTACAAATCGGCTGTAAAATGTCCCCAACCCCTTCTTCTTGGAACATCAACGATCAGGTGTGTTTGTGGTAAACCACATATCGACTGATTTTCTCTTACAGCAAAAAACTGAACTCTTAAATCACGTGTTGACCAATTATCAATCTTAATTGATTCGGCATCATCTTCCATGAGACCTATCGTGCCCAAAAAGACTTGAGCACTGTCTGGATTTGCAAAGTGTCCGGGGGTTTTTAAGTGAGCATTTACATAATTCACTGTTATGCCCACAAAATTTCCCGTGACTCCTCCTTGGAAACCCTCTATGCTTGCCGCAAGCCAAGAAGTCATAGCATCGACCTGAGCGCCTTGATAGTTTTCAGTTTGCCACATCTTAATACTAGATCCAGCCCAATCCCATCCACCAGGAAGAGGTTGAATAGTGGGCGGAAGTATGCGTGCAGCTTCTTCCGTTCGTTCAGCAACTGCTTTATATACCTTGCCACTTCCAGAATCATCAAGCTTTGGGTTTGTCCCTTCCAGAAATTTGTCTAGTCTTTCAAAGACTTCTTCTGACGAAAAGAAATAAGTAGTCGGGTCACCTGCTACGTACTTTACAATCTTGGAGTTTTTCTGAAGTTCCAAGAATAGTGAGTGATTAATCCGTGATAAATCATTGAAAAATTTAAAAGAGCCATCTCCATTGGCAATGATAATTCTTTCAAAATAATCTCCGTCACTGTAAAAATCTCTCCGTTCAAATCCTTGCTCTTCAAACGTTTCTTCAAGTTTCTCGATCAAAACTTCTGATTCAGTGGAACATGCATATGTGGCTAGCATTACAAATGCTATAATGCCCAATTTCCAATTCATTTTCTTTTTCATACTTTCTACTATTTGATTAATGTTTAGCCTTTCATGTTACTCTATTCTTTAGAGTAACATTGAGCAATTCTTACCAGTAAGTGAGAAATACTAAAAAAGGTAAACTTTGCTTGATAGGGTTAAATAGAAAAGGCGACCTAAGTCGCCTTTTAAATGAATTATTTATCACTAATGCTCAATGACAAACCGTTCATTAAGCAAGGTTTTTTCTTCTACAGATACAGCAAAAACATAGACTCCAGAAGGCAGGTCTTTTACCTTTAATGTCTTGACTATCGACTCTGCTTCGAGTTTTCCTGTCATCACCACTTTACCAGACAAATCATAAATAAGCCAATTAGTATCTGATGAGGCTATTTCGGGCAATTCTATGTTTAATGACTCGCTAGTTGGATTAGGATAAATTTTGAGATCTTTAATTTCATCTTCCGAGGATAAGACCACCTCAGTTTCTACCTGATCTCCAAAAACTCCAACAGTCACCTGAATTTCGTCTGAAAAATCCGTAATGTAGTTATACTGATTTCCAGGTAATCCTTGAGTTCCTTTCATCGGAAATAGGTCATTCTTACTTCCTTTAAATCTGGCATCAACAAAATATGTGCCTGCGGATAAAGGAAAAAATGTTACCGAAACCACATCATTGGCATTATATGAACTGCTACTTATGCTTTTTGTCTCAATTGGTGGGCCTCCAGTCGATGTTCTTACAAAAATTTCTAGAATCTCGCTGACAGCATTGAGGTTATGCACGGTTTCGTCTGGAATAATAAAATCCAGCTTAATATTATTTGAATACCCTACTGAAATCGGAGTTGATGGTTTGGAAGGTCTAGCAAATACAGTTCCATAGGTGCTGAATGCCACAAACTCAGACATTCCTCCATCAGCGACTGTTTTAAGATCAATTCTTTGTACTTGACCAGGTGGTCCATCTAGTGTATATGACCTTCCAAGGGCGTAGGTAGAGCCCATATTATTTCCATAAAAATCTTTAATCTCTAAATACGTCGAATCACCTGGAGATTGATCCCATTCCAGCTCATAGGTATTTGTAAAATTATCTATCTCAATGTTATATGGTGGCCTTATAAACGAATGATAAGGCTGGTTTTCGATAATTGGAAAAAGTCCTCCATTTGGCACATTCAACGAAACACTTAAATAAAATTTTGCCGGGCCTCCATAGTGGAATTTTTGATTAGAAGTTTGAAAAGCATTGGTCAAAATTGATCCATCGGATCTTTTAATTTTTACTTTATAAGTATAACCAGAGTTCTGTGGTAAAGGCCAGCTGAGATTGTTTTCATATTTGTAGTTGACATAAGAGACATTTGTAGTGGCTTCTGTAATAGTGTAAATCCCGTACACTGTTGAAACTGAAGTCCCTGTTTCATTGCCCGGCGCTACCCTCACAAAATACGCTGATCCTTCTTCCAGGTTTGAAAAAGAAATAGTTGTTTCTGCGATCGTCGCATCACTAATTATGGTATTGAAATCCGGATCTCCAGCCAGGACAACATTATAATATGACGCCCCAGCCACAGGATTCCACTCAATTTCACCAGAGCTATTCGTTCTATTTAATGTGGTCACTCCATCAACATCTGACATTGTATTAAACTGAAATTGAAATAAGCCAAATGGAACACCACTATTCGATAAAAGACTCGTGTTCGATTTCACTTCAAAAGTCGTGTTAGCTGGTAATGGTTCATCGGGATTGAATTCTAATCTTCTTCCATCTGGAACCCAAATACCAGCTATTAAATCACCGGTAGTCGTTCTTACCTCAATCCCACTCTGAATCGTGTTAGGATCACTATTCTCGGACAAAACAACCTCAATTTTTACGTTTCTTGAGGCTATTACCGGACTCAACGGATAGTAAAAGTTGTCCGTAATTCGTGCAAAGAAGTTTCCATTTCCAACGCTGTGATTAAACCCCTGACCTATAGTCAATGAGTTAATGACCTCATATGAGGTTCCCGAATAACTATTGATGGTTTCCTGATCAACTAATTCAATGGATTGACTAAGTGCAAACGTGCTGATGAAAAACATCAGCAACGCACCAATGGTACTTTTAATATCTATCATACTTAATCGATTAGTGGTTTGCTGAAGCATCTTGATTGATCTTGCTGACTTTTTCCTCCAGCATTTCAATCAAAACTTTTTGTTGTTCGATCGCCTCCAGCAATTCAATTTGATGTAGAGTCAATTCCTCGATCTTCTTTAGAAGCCGCATGCTCATAAGCCCAAGCTCAACTCCATCTGACTCCATTTCTTTCGCCGATGGTATCTCAGGAAGATGATTGAATGCGTTTAAGTATTCCTTTACTTCCTTGAGTGACATTAACTGGTAGTCATCAGCAAAGACATAATCAGGTGCATTCACCACCTCGATTCGAATTTCTTCTGATACGATTGATCCATCGACTTCCAAGTCTGCTGTTGGGTTCAACGTACCTATTCCAACATTGCCAGCACCGTCTGGCATTAGCGCAATGTGATCGCCATTTGTATTTAGGGTTAGTTTATTTCCGTTTTCAGCTGTAATTGAAAACTCGTCTGTTGAGCCATTTGCTCCTCCCCAGGCGCCATCATACAGAATAATTCCCTGACGTGTTTCTCCTGAATAAAAGCCAACCCATTCATAGCTGTTATCATTAGCTCTGGTACCGCGCATTAAACCCAGGTAACCATTGCTGTTGTTAATTCTACCATTGGAACCTGTTGAAATACTTCCCGAGGTACTTATATCCCCCGTACTTGTAATATTTTCAAATGAAGGGCTGTCACCTGGTTTATAGGCTGAATTCCATTCAGTTGAATTTCCACCGGTTGCATATACAGTTCCTGAGACACTTATACCATTGGAGGTTGTACCAAATCTCTTCGTTCCATTGTAGTACAGATCCATACTACTGTTCTCATTATATTTTAATGCCCATTCGTTGTTCTGATCATCGTAAATCCCAAAATCATCCTGATCTCCCATTAGTGACCAGGCAGATGAAGTGGTATGTTCGATTGAGATTCCTGACCATGACTGATTCGCCGCTTTGGTTATCTCCAGTAGACCTGGTCGATTTGCCGTTCCATTGACTTTTGCATTTCCAATCGTCAACGCTCTGGTGGTAGTTGTTCCAAAATTTGGGTTATCCCCGGTCTTATAATAGTCAGCCAATGAATGATCTCCCCAACTATATGCTTCTTCCCAATTGACAGAATTGCTGCTTGGAGTGGTTATCAAACCAAAAGTCGGACTACTTCCAGATTTATAGTATCCTTCTAAAGAATGATCACCCCATCCAAAAGCTGTATTCCATGTAGTTGAGTTACCGCCAGTGGCACTAATAACACCAGCCACATCCAACTCGGTCTCAGGGTTTGTCTTTCCAATTCCAACATTTCCTAAATAATGAATCTCATTATTCTCTTCAGTCCATTGTGGAGCTGGGTCATTGGTTGGAGGAGTACTTCCGCCAGATGAAACAAGAACAGCAAGCGATGCTTCAGGCCCATTCATCCCATGAACAATAACAGTGTAAAGCCCCGCTTGTGGCCAAGTTACTGTCATTGTCATACCATCATTTGTGACATAATCTATTGGAGTAGCTGGCTCAATTGTCCATAGTCCGGATGGAACAATCGGAACATTATAGGTATAGGTGTAAGTCTGGCCCTCAAGGGCATTATCCGGTAATCCGGGACTTTGAACAATCTGTTGAGTTTGTCCAAAAAGACAGATACAAGTAGCTAAAACTGTTAGAAGCGTTTTCATGTTTGGATGAGATTTAGGTTTATTTAATGCTTTCTTTGCTTTAAAATGATTGATGAGTGACCGTCAACAATTACCTGGTATAGACTTAAGTATCAAAACTGAAAAAAGGTAAACACCAAGTGATTTTTGACATCAAACTAGTATCTACCAAAACCCAATCAGCAACTAAGCATTTTACTATTCATGTTTAGATATATTTACCTATTCACCTTTTTTACACATGAGTCAAGAGGAAGCAAAATGGGAATCGATCATTAATGACCTAAAGAATGGAAATAATGAAGTTCTCCGTATTTTTTTTGAGAAGCATTCACGCTACTGTATCAGTAGACTAACTAAAGAAAATCAATGCACAAAAGCTGATGCTGAAGATATCTTTGTGGAATCAATAATGAACTTGCGCGAAAAACTAGTGGCTGGGACAGTAGATAAAGTGATGAATGAAAGGAGTTATTTATACAAAACATGCTACAATATGTTTTTGGTCAGATATAGAAATCAAAAAAAAGTCAATAGTCTGTCCGATGAAATCACACGGTTTTATTATGATTCTGAATATCAGTCCGAAGAGACTAAGGCCATGACTAATGAACTTATGAAAATTACCATGTCCGCATGGGAGCATTTAACAGAAAAATGCAGAGATATTCTTCATTTCTTTTATGTAGATAAACTTCGAATGGAAGAGATCTCCCATTTGATGGAACTTTCTAATGCTGATGTAGCTAAATCAACCAAGTCACGCTGTTATAAAAAATTTATGGAGAAAGCGATGGAATTAAAAGAGGCAGAATCAATCCCTTCAAAAAAATGAAACTCAATTCCAACGATATTGAACTTATAGAAAAGAGTATCGAGGGTTCCTTAAATAGCGATGAGGAATTGTTATTCGAGGAAAAGTATAATAGCTCAGAAGCATTTCGAGAAAGTGTGCTCTTTCAACGCTCATTACTGAGTTCTTTGGATGCCCATCACAAGGTCAAACTGAGAAATGAATTAACGCAAATGCTTCGTGAAGTCGATTCAGAAAGGAAAGTAATTCCTTTGCCTAATAAATGGTATATGCTGGCGGCTTCTATCGTTATTCTTATAGGCGTTTTTTGGATTTTTGATCTCTCTAATAGCTCCAATAAAGAATTATTTAACAAGTATTATCAACCATTTCCAGCTCAGGGTTTTGTAAGAGGTGATGTTTCCAAATTGCAAACAGATGAAATTCTTCGCCTTTATGCTTCGGCTGAATATCAGGAAACCATCAACAAGATAGTTGCACTAAATGAATCCGGAAAGTCTTTTAATGGCCAAATGCTCTATTTGGGTAATTCCTATTTGGCATTAGGTCAAAGTGAAGATGCCATACGGGTTTTCCAGACTATTGATGAAGGAGATAGATATTATCCAGATGCCCAATGGTATTTAGCTCTGAGCTACTTAGAAAAAGGAGCTAAAAATGAGGCTATTGAAGTCCTTGAGTTACTTTCTTTACAAAACACCGTTTACACAACTTCAGCGCTTTCTCTATTAGGTGATTTAGAATAACTAAGATTGATTTGACTGACTATTGTATCCGACCATCCAGTTTATCCCAAATTGATCCGAAAATGATCCGAAATAGTCCCCCCAGAATGTATCTGACAAAGGCATAGTCACATTCCCTCCTAAAGAGAGCTTTTCGAAAAATTGGTCTGCTTGTTCTTTTGAGTCAGCAGTTATTGATATAGAAAAATTATTTCCTGCTTTGAAATCCGCACCCCATTCGCCTCCTGTATCACTTCCTAGCAAAATCGTTTCTTTGCTTATCGGCAAGCTGACATGCATGACTCTGTTTTTTTGATCTTCTGGAATGGAATCTCCCCCGGCATCAGAAGGAATATCCGCAAATCGGCCCATGAATGAAAACTCTCCACCAAAAACAGATTTATAGAAATTGAAAGCTTCTTCACAATTCCCATTAAAGGTTAGGTAAGTGTTTATTGTTGGCATAGTAGAAGGATTTGTTTTAATCAAGATAGTCAATCCGTACTTCAATCGACAATCAGACTTCAGATTCTAAATAGTATATCCAGCTCATATTTTTAGTCAAAGTAATTATTTCTACAAATCAGAACATTATAATTAAATCTTCGTATCATTAAGTCGACAAATCAGAATTTTATATGCGAGGAGAAAATCTTGGAGAACTTGAAGAATTAGTTTTACTCACTGTTGGATCGCTTTACCCTGAGGCATACGCACCAGTAATCAAAAAAGAATTGGCTGAAAAAATGGATCGGAAAGTGGTGATGAGCTCCATTCATACGGTACTGACCCGACTTGAAAACAAACAGTTTGTCTGCAGTAGGTTTGGTGATTCAACCCCAGAACGGGGCGGAAAGCGAAAGCGACTCTTTGAAGTCACTCCAGAAGGTTTTAAAGCATTAGAATCTCTGAAGTCTAAACGTGATGCACTTTGGGGCAATATGTTGCAACTCATGCCAAACCTTCAATAGGATGTCAAATAACCCACCCAAATTCGCAAACTGGTTCCTCTCGTTTCTAATAAGCGAAGAATTTTATGAAGAGGTATCCGGTGATCTGGCTGAAGATTATCACGAATACGTAAAGACAAAAGGAAGGTTTTATGCCAATGCCATTTATCTCCTTGAGGTAATCAGATATTCCAGCATGTATCGCTCAGAAAGAACCCGACAATCCACCAACTCAATAAGTATGCTTCAGAATTATATCAAAATTGCTTTTAGAAATCTGCTAAAACATAAAAGCTATTCTATCATCAATATCAGTGGTTTAGGTATAGGTCTGGCTTGTGTTTTCATGATTTTTCTATTCATCAAGGTTGAGACCAGCTATGATAAGTTTCATGCAAATGGTGAGGACATCTATCGGTTACAACATGTCTATGGATACATCAATGCTCAGGCTGCTCCTACCTATGCAAGTGACTATCCGGAAGTGGAAAGTTTTAACCGAATCAATTTCTGGAAAACTGATAGAAGAGTCTCCCTTTCAAATGATGAAGTCTACTATGAAGACCTTTTTGTTGCAGATTCTAACTTCTTTAGTTTTTTCTCCTTTCCGCTCATTAGAGGCGATAAACATACCTGTCTGAAGGGTAAAACCAGCGTAGTTATTTCCAAATCGTATGCTGAAAAGTTCTTTGGAGAGAATGACCCCATTGGCCAGATATTGAATATTGACAATGTCATCAACGGAGAGGAATTACCCTTTAAGGTAACTGCAGTTTTCGAAGATATTCCATTCAATTCTCACCTACAGTTCAATATGGTTTTGCCATTTGAATTACTTCACGATGATCAATCGCTTAACATCTTGAAATTGTGGCCAAATGATTGGATTGGAAGTTATGTGAAACTGAAACCCGGCACTGACCCACAGCTGATGGAAGAGAAGTATCAGGAGATGTGGAACAAGTATTATGATGCTGAAGCCGACTCGATTACCATTGATTTCATGCCGATTGAAGACTTGTATTTAGAATCATACGACCTGAGATCAGATTATACTGCCCATGGTAATATCAATCAGGTTCGGATTTTTTCAGCAATTGCTGTTATTATTTTACTGATCGCCTGTATCAATTTTATGAATTTAGCTACAGCCCGAGCTTCCAAACGCTCAAAAGAAGTAGGCGTACGAAAGGTGATGGGCGCACTTCGAAAGCAGTTAATTATTCAATTTTTCGCAGAATCTGCAATCATGACATTCATGGCAGTCTTCTTAGCAATAACTATTCTGATAGTAGCCATACCTCCAATCAATCAACTGGCAGAAATTGATCTACTTCTAGGCCTAAATGATATTGTGCTTGTTGTGGTTAGTTGCTTAATTTTTACTCTTATTACTATCCTAATTACAGGAAGTTATCCCGCCCTTTTTCTTTCATCATTCCAGCCTATTTCAATTTTATCAGGGAATAATGCGGTGCGTGGAGGTAAAGGTTGGGTTCGCAAAACACTGGTGGTTTTTCAGTTTACCATTTCAATTGCATTAATTATTGGCGCATTGGTTGTGTACAAACAAATGCTGTTTGTGAAACAAAAAGATCTGGGTTTTGAACCTGAAAATACGATTGTGATGAATTTTGGAAGTTCAGATGCACTTCAAAGAAAATGGAACATCATCAAAGATCAGGTGCAGTCTGTTCAGGGTGTGAAATCTGTCATGGCAAGCAGGCATATTCCCGGGGATAATGCATTCTATTGGGGATATAAGTTTGAATATTTTTCCGATTATGAAGATCCTTACGGAGATGCTTGGCTCGGGTACTATGTCGGGCATAACACGCTTGATGCGCTTGGAGTTGAGATGGTGCTTGGCAGAACTTTTTCTGAAGATATTCCGACAGACAGTTCTGCATTTATCCTCAACGAAAGTGGCTGGAAAAGAGCCATTGAAGAATATGGGGAAAGCTGGAATGATCCAATTGGTAAATCGATCGAATATTATACCACTCATAGTGGAGATTGGGCAATGGATAAGAAAGGAGTCGTTATTGGAATCGTTAAAGACTTTCATCATCATTCACTCGAACGCCCCATCGATCCACTTGTAGTCCATCATTCGCCAAGCCGAAGACTGATGGTGAAAGTTCAAGCGGATAAAACCAATGAAGTGCTGTCAAGCATTGAAGAAATGTGGATGAAATGGAATGCACCATCTGATTTTAATTATCAATTTCTGGACGAATACTTTGAAGGTGCCTATAAGGATGAAGAGCAATTCAATCAATTCATTATCATCTTTTGCATGTTAGCCATTGCCATCGCATGCCTGGGTCTTTATGGCCTATCAGCTTTTGTTGCGGAGCAACGAATCAAAGAAATCGCTGTAAGAAAAGTATTAGGAGCTCATGAACGTTCCATTATTGGAATGCTTTCCAAAGACTTCTTGAGATTGGTTGGAATTGCGACGCTTATTGGTATTCCAATCGCCTACTATTTCATGAGTAAGTGGCTTTCAAATTTTGCTTTTAGAATAGATCTGAGCTGGTACTTTTTTGCGGTCGGAAGCTTTATAGCTGGAGTGATTGCCATTTCTACAGTAAGTTATCATTCAATAAAAGCGGCTACTTCGAATCCAGTGAATAGTCTACGATCGGAGTAAGTTCATCATGATTTTCAATCAGTTAAGAAGCTTAAAATGCGCTTTTCATATTCATCCATTACTATTGGGTTAAAAATCGAGGTGGTATATTTCGCGATAACATTTCCATTCTGATCTACAAAAACATGCCGTGGAAAGCTCTTAAATCTGAATAATCTCTCACAGTTTTTAAATCCTCCAACAGAAATAATATCATCATAGTACTCACCATACTTCTTAATAACTTTTTGAATTCCTTTTTCAGAGCTAGGGGTAATTGCCACGAATCTCACACGTGGATCAGTTTTATATTTATCGATGATTTCTCTTACAAAATATTTTTCCTGAGCACATCCTCGACACCCTTTAAACCAAAAGTCCACTACTGTTAATTGATAACCGTTATTAATAAATGAAAATTCTTCACCATGGATGGTTATAAAAGTTGAATCTGAAAATGTTTCTCCTACCGGAATTCCTTTTTGATCCTCATCCTCCGGCTCCAGATCCAACATTTCTCTAAAAAATTCTGCTGGGATTTCAGACGATTGATCTTGTGCAATAATTGTAAACCAACTACTTAAAAAAAGTAATAAAATAAGGTGCCTCATTCTTCAATTCTTTAAATAGTGAAAATAAAAATTATAGTAGTATTTCAACCTAAGAATCACCTTCTTTCGATGATCACAATCATTTCTGGCATCATTTTTCCTTTTATGTCATCAGGATCAAATGAACAGTATCATGAAAAGGCTATACATACTCTTTGCAATAATTGGATTAATCTCTTTTAGTTGTAATCAAGGCATCCCAGGCCCAACTGGTAGACCTGGACAGGACGGTCTTGACGGATTAAATGGAGAGGAAGGATACGTTTTTGAATACGAATTCAGCTTTACAGCGCCGGATTACAGTATACTACTCAACTTACCGGATGATTTTGTTATGTTGGATTCAGATGTGATGCTCGTTTACTTCCTTTGGGATGTGACAGATGATGGCATAGAAGTTTGGAGATCATTACCTCAGACTTTGTTCTTCACAGATGGCATGCTTCAGTACAATTATGATTTTACAAAGTTTGATGCAAATGTCTTTTTAGATGGGACTGTCAATTTGAATGGACTAGGTGCTGACCTTACAGATAATTGGATTGCAAGAGTAGTGGTTGTACCGGCACAATTTTCCGGGCGCATAGATTATTCCAACTATGAGGAAGTCAAAGCGTACTTCGACTTATCCCCTTCAATTCTTGCCACTAAAAATTATCGGAGTAGGCCTAAGTAAATTAAAATATGGGATTGGATAAGTGAGTTTAATACTTATTTATCCTTCCTGATATCATGGTAAATAGACTTGTATATTTACCTAACATGAATCTCGGAATCATTATTAACATTGTTGTTGGTTACGATGACTTACTTATAGTAATAGGTATTTTTTTATCTATATGCCTGACAATTGTTTTCGGTATCAAAACCCGCCAGCATCTTTCGAATCTCTGGCTTTCACTCTTTTTTGTTGTGAGCTCTGCCGTCTTCATTGTTAAGTTTCTCTATTCCACAGGACAAATCATGTATCACCCGCATTGGTTTAAGGTCAACTTTCCAACTGGCTTGCTAAGACCTCTGTTCATTTATCTTTTTTTGGTATTTCTGCTTGAAAAGACAAAAAAAGTAACATTGGCTCACCTATTACATTTTATGCCTTTTCTTATTCTTCTTAGCTATCTGATTCCCTTTTATCTTCAATCTGAAACCTATAAGGTGTCTGTACTACGCGGAGAGGTAATAAACACAATAGGCGTCATGCCTCCATGGTATTTATATTTTCAGTTCATATACTCCGGGCTATATCTTGTTCTTTCCATTTTCGTTCTCAGAAAACATGCTAGTAACATAACAAGGCCCAAATCTGGATTGGGATGGATTTACCTCGTACCAATTATCGGATGTCTCTATTTGATGATCGCCTTTATATTGAGGAATTTGGGTATAACCGGTAGCTATAATTATTATCTCTATGAAATGTTTGCTGTTCTGTTGGTAGTAATTGTTGTCAGGCTCATGTATTTACAATCATTCGAAAAAAAATGGTTTCAGGAAAAGTATGAAAAATCAAAACTTTCCGCAGAGGATATAGATAAGTTGTTTAGTGAGATTTCAATATTAATGAGAGATGAAGACTTGTTTAAAAAGAAAAATCTTCGACTTATTGATATATCGAATAGACTTAAAAGACCTGAATATCAAATTTCACAAATTATTAACGCTCGAGCAATCTCCTTTAATGATTTTGTGAACACCTTCAGAATAGAAGAAGCCAAGAAGCTTTTAATTGAATCTTATCCAAAATTCACGATTGAGGGAATTGCCAATGAATCAGGGTTCCATTCTCGAGCATCATTCTACAAATCATTCAAAAAGCTAACCAATCAAACACCTCGAGAATTTGTACACCAAGTAAAGTAGTTGTCCATATTCACTTGAAAAGACAAAGTTGATTTGTCAGTGTATGCGATAGCTTAGAGTTTTGAATAAACTCAAAAAATACCATTATGAATTTGTTCAAAATAACATTCCTTTGTTTCGTGCTTATTTGCTCGTGTCGCTCCAGTATCTCACAGGAAGGTACCAATCAATTTTTTGAAACAATTGAAAAGAGTCCTGGAGATGAAATGGTCTATCCAGATGAAAAATGGACATATGCTTCTCCTGAAAATTTCGGCTACTCTATTGAATTATTAAACTTGGTGAAAGAATCTTTTGAAGAGGTTGGTGGAGATGCTATGATAATTGTCAAAAATGGGTACGTAATTGCTTCATTTGGAGATACAAAGCTTAACATCCCAAACTTCTCAATAAGGAAATCTTTTTTGAACAGCCTATTAGGCATGGAGTACGATAAGGGAAATTTATCCATGAATGCTACGCTCAACTCATTAGGAATTACTGACAGAGATGAGCTTTCCACTAATGAAAAAAAAGCTACCATTGAACATCTACTTACATCTACATCAGGAGTCTATCACCCGGCAAATCATGAATCGAGTAGACAAAAAGAAGATCGTCCACCTCGAGAAAGTAAAAAGCCCGGAGAATTTTTTTATTACAACAATTGGGACTTCAATGCCTTAGGATCAATCTATATGCAGATAACTGGGAATGATTTATTTGAAGCATTTAAAACAAATATTTCAGATCAAATTGGCATGCAAGATTTCAATCTTCAAAATACTAAATATGAAAACGGCAGTGCTAGTAAGCATCCTGCATACACATTCGAGTCATCAGCAAGAGATGATGCTAGATTCGGATTGTTATATTTGAATGGAGGAAAATGGAAAGGTGAATCAATTATTTCTTCTGAGTGGATTGATGAAAGCCTAAGTCTGAAAACCACAACAGGTGAGGCCTGGTATTATGACTATGGATATCTATGGTGGATAGATTCAAAAAACAATCAATTTATGGCTAGAGGAAAAAGCGGTCAATACATTGCTCTTATTCCGGATGAAAATATGGTAATTGTATTTCGGGCAGATCCAGGAAGCATTATCAAAAAATGGATGGGTAGCCGAGTTAAGCCTCAACAAAGTTTCATGCTTATTGATGAGGTATTGAGAGCCAAGCAATAATCAATTTTTTATAAAAAATATTTCAGAGTTGGTTTGATTTTAGCTGCTATATAACATTCCTATAGCCTCAGCGTTGAAATTTTTATGAATCGCTTAAAAGAATTTTTCTGGCTATGTGCCGGAGTAAATAAATCTATCCTTCAAAATTGCCCCTCTGAATCCAGTAAATACGTAGGCATTGGTGCAACTATTTTCTTCACAGGAATATTTGCTGCGCTCGCGGGTGGATATGCCTTGTTCACCATCTTCGATAGCTATCTAGCGGCTGCCTTTTTTGGAATTATTTGGGGACTGATGATCTTCAACCTGGACCGTTTTATCGTTTCAAGTATGCGGAAAAATGATGAACCAAGACAGGAATGGCTGAGTGCCCTTCCCCGGATTGTCCTGGCTATCATTATTTCCATAGTCATAGCAAAACCACTTGAGCTAAAAATCTTTGAAAAGGAAGTAGAAGCAGAGATTTCATTGATGATACAAGAAGATTTAGCAGCGCAAGAACAAACAGTAAAGCAAAGATTCAGCGATACAAGAACAAGGCTCAATAAAGAACTACTGGCCCTCAAAGACGAAATAGATAATAAAGCCAAAAAAAGAGATGAACTCCGTAAAATAGCCCAGGAAGAAGCAGATGGAACCGGAGGGTCTAAACAGCGAAATGCAGGTCCCATTTATCAAATAAAAAAGGCCGATGCTGACCGTGTAGAGCAAGAACTTGAAGCAATCGTTGCAACCAATGGAGCACAAATCGCTGCAAAAGAAAATACGCTCGCTCAAATTGAAGCACAGGAAAAGTCAACATTATCAGAACTAAAAGAAAGTCAACTTACCGGTCTGGCCTCACGCATAGAAGCCCTTGATCGATTGACCACTAAAAGTAGTGCCATATGGGCGGCCCATTGGTTCATTATGCTTTTATTTTTGGCAGTAGAAACCGCACCTGTCTTTGTAAAACTTATCTCACAAAGAGGTCCTTATGACTTTGTCTTGAAGAAGGAAGAATACGGATTTGAAGCGGCATATTATGAAGATTTAGCCAAAGTGAATTCAATCATAAAGAAACGCTCTGCGCGTCTGACACAAGATGAAATTGACTATGTCCGAAATCGCCTACAGCTAAGTTTGGAGAAAACTTAGACTCACCAAAAATGGTGGTCTTGCTATGATCGTTTATCTTTAAGAAAGACAAACTAGGCCTCCCAATATGAAAAAGATCGACAACAAGGACATAAATCCGCAGGTATTCAAATTGTATGATGACTATGCCCATAACCGAATGGAGCGTCGTGAATTCATTGAAAAACTTTCACTCTATGCAGTAGGTGGCTTGACGCTTACCTCTCTTATGAGTTCCATTATGCCGGATTATGATGCTATCCAAATAGCTCAGGATAACCCGGAACTCAATACCGAGACTGTTGAATACACTTCTCCAAAAGGTGGTGGTACCATCAAAGCTCAGCTTTCACGTCCAAAAGATGCCAAGGGCAAATTACCTGGAATCGTGATTGTACACGAAAACAGGGGGCTGAACCCACACATAGCCGATGTTGGGAGAAGAGCAGCCATGGCAGGCTTCATTTCAATCTCACCGGATGCCCTATCACCGTTAGGAGGCTATCCAGGAAACGATGATGACGGAAGAACCATGCAACGCAAACGAGATCGGAATGAAATGCTGGAAGATTTTATTGCAGCATTTGATTTCCTGAAAAATCATCCTGAATGTACCGGTAATGTCGGCGTTGTGGGCTTCTGCTTTGGTGGGTGGATTTCTAACATGATGGCGGTGAAAGTACCTGATCTAAAAGCAGCTGTTCCGTTCTATGGTGGACAACCAGATGATGAAATGGTTGCTAATATTCAGGCTCCCCTCCTCCTTCATTTTGGCGAGCTGGACACACGGGTAAATGCCGGATGGCCGGATTATGAGAAAGCCTTAAAAGCAAACGATAAGGCATACACTGCCTATGTATATCCGAATGCCAATCATGGATTTCACAATGATACAACTGGAAGGTTTGACAAGGAAGCGGCTGAGTTGGCCTGGAAAAGGACAATTGATTTTTTTAAGGAACAATTAAAGTAGCATTTATAAAGGTTTGAATAGGTAAAAGGTCGAATACCTCTCAAAACAATTTGGGTCAAAAACGCTTAATTAGGCATATAATCGCTCAAGCCAATGGAATACAAAGTTGAAATTACAGATATATTCTCCCTAACACATGATGTAAAGCGAATCACAACTAAGAAACCTGAAGGGTATTCATTCGAGCCAGGCCAAGCGACTGAGGTTGCGATCAACCTTCCTGGATATACGGACAAAAAACGTCCATTCACCTTCACATCACTTCCAGACGATAATCATCTGGAGTTTATTATAAAGTCCTATAGGGATCATAATGGTGTTACCAATGAGATAGGCTCTTTAGTAACCGGTAATTCTCTGATCATTGGAGATAGCTGGGGAGCAATCTCTTATAAAGGCAAAGGCACTTTTATTGCGGGAGGAGCAGGAGTTACACCTTTCATTTCGATATTTAGAGAGCTTGCGAGTAAAAATGAATTGACAGGAAATAAATTACTTTTTGCTAATAAGACTGGAAAAGACGTGATCCTTGAGTCAGCTTTCCAAGATATGCTTAGAGATAATTTTATCTCTGTATTGTCAAGAGAAAATATAGAAGGTCATGAGTACGGACACATAGACATGGAATTTTTAAAAATACATTTAGAAGGTTATTCGCAACAATTCTATATATGTGGTCCTGACAAAATGGTAAAAAATATCAGCGAGCTTTTACAGAAAATGGGGGCTAATACAGATGCCCTAGTATTCGAGAAATAGATAATCAATCAAAGTTCAGGTGATGAATATGCTCATCAATGATATCTATTCGGTAGGTGATACTATTAATATACTTAACTAATTCTCTTTCAAATTTTTTAATATCCTTCTCATATTTTTTGACGGTTTCTTTATCAAAAGAATCCTGAATAATTTTCAAGGCACCACACTCCGTTGTAATGAATTGTTTGAAATTTTCTGTCGAATATTCTGTTTCTAACTTTTCAATATCTTCCAACGTAGCAGCAGCCTCTTTATCTTGACTGGTGTCAAATTTTTCCTGAACAATAAAATAGAGTGTAGTATCCCAATGATGGATGGCATCTAATAAGTCAATGGTTTTTAGCCTGTAGTTCTCAGTTAAGCAAAACTCCTGAATCCCCTGATAATTTTTCAGCTTTATAGCTGTCTCGTCCCATCTCACCGTCAGGTTATCAATGACTTGAACGATGTTGAATTTTTTCTGGCTAAAGGAGTTCAACATTGACAACATCAAAAATACAAGTAGTAATTTTTTCATCATAAAACTAAGATATAGATTTTTTGCTCGTTGACTTTAGTAACAATTCATTGAATGCTTTACCCACCTGAAAAGAAATTAAAGTAAATAGACAAAGGTGAAAGAAATTCTCTCATTCATGTAACTTTATTTATTATTTTCAGTTTATAGACAAAGGTGAAACTAATATTATTATGAAAGGGACCTACCTGGGAGAATTTGAAGAACTTGTTTTATTGACCGTTGGTATACTAAATGATGATGCACACGCATTGGCCATTCAAAGAGAGCTGAAGAATCAAAGCGGGCGTCAACCGATGATTAGCTCTGTTCACAAAGTCTTGGTTCGATTAGAAGATAAAAGCTACCTCACATCAAAAATGGGTGGAGCAACTGCTGAGCGTGGAGGTCGAAGAAAACGACTGTATGAAATGACTGCTGCCGGTAAAAAAGTGTTAGCCACATCTCGTGAATTACGAAACAAAATGTGGGACAATGTTCCACAGGTCGTTTGGGAAGGAGGTAAACCGTGAGCCAGCCCTATCCCCCAAAGTGGATGATGAAAGTCTTTCATTGGTTCTGCAGGGAAGACCTCTGTGAAGCAATTGAAGGGGATCTACTTGTATCGTACGCTGAAAGAAGAACTCGAATGTCAACGGTACAGGCCAATTTCCTTTATTTCCTGAGTGTACTTACCTTTTTTCAGCCTTTCGCTGTGCGAAAAAATCGACTTAATCCATTTGCAAACTCTACCAATATGTTTATAAATCATTTCAAAATTGGCTTTCGTGTAATGCGAAGGCATCTTACCTACTCTTCAATCAATATCATCGGACTAGCCATCGGGCTGTCAGCGGTTATCCTTATCGCGCTCTTCATTAAAGACGAGTTGTCCTACGATCGCTTTCACACAAAAGGCGAAAACATTGTCAGGGTGTCCTATCAATTAGAAACACCAAATACAACGCGAAGAGCTGCAAAACTGCCATTTCCCATCAAGGATGTTTTACTATCAGAATATCCGGAAGTGATCAATGTTGCTAGATTTTACAACTGGGGTGGAGATACTCCATTGCTCGAATATGGTAGTCATAAATACACGGAAGAGGGAATTTATTTTGCTGAAACCGATGTATTTAAAGTCTTCGATTTTGAATTCGTTTCCGGAAACCCTACTACCGCTCTTAAGGATCCTAGAAGTATTATTCTAACAGAAAAAATAGTTAAAAAGTACTTCGGAACTGAAGATCCAATGGGAAAAGTGATGCGCTATAAAAATGAAGATGACTTGATTGTCACGGCTGTTATGAAGGATATTCCCGACAACTCACATATCGTATTTGACGTGCTTTTACCGATTGAGCTTCAGCGTCAACGCTGGATGGGTTGGGGTAAGGACAGCTATGACCTGGAAAAAGACTGGAACTGGGCTGCTGCCTGGGTGTATGCATACCTTTCGTCGGAAACGAATATTCCCACTTTCGAAAAGAAAATACAAGCAATTGCAGACACATATATAAACACGGAAGATCAACAAGGATTTACACTAGAGGTTCAGCCTTTGTATGACATTCATCTCAAATCAGACAAGTCCTCTGAGGCCAGAGCTAATGGCAACATGGCTCAGATTTATGGATTTGGTGCAGTGGCACTACTCATTCTCTTCATTGCTTGCATCAACTTTATCAATCTCACATCAGCCCAGGCTAACGAACGATTGAAAGAGTTGGGGTTGCGCAAAATCATGGGTGCAGAAAAACATCAACTAATTGCCCAATTCCTAACTGAATCATTTATTCTAATAAGCATTGCTGCTTTAGTTGCCATCATAATTTCCTGGTCAACACTTCCCTTCTTCAATGAGTTTATGAATAAAAAATTAGTGATCAACTTTAGTGACGTGCCATTCATTGCCACATCCATAGGATTGGTTTTGCTAATCGCCATGTTATCTATACTCAAACCTTCTTTGTCAGTCATTCGAATTAATACGGTGCAGAAATTTGATCTGAATAAGTCTAAACAGCGTTTTAACAGAATGATGATTATTGGGCAATTTGTAGTGTGCAATCTTTTGTTCATTGGCATTTTGGTAGTAAGCGATCAGTTGGACTATCTCCGCAACAAAGACCTAGGTTTCGACAAGGAGGAAATGCTTATTTTGAGACATGGTCGTAACCTTTCAAAAGATCAGTTCGAGATTTTTGAAAATAAGTTGGCTGCCATCCCGACAGTGAAAGATATGCACCGTGGCTATATAGCCGGCACATCTGCGTATACCAATACTTTTAAGGTTGTAGGTAGTGAAGATGAAGATACATATTCGCTTGGTATTAAATGGGTTGGAGATGGCTTCACCGATATGTTTAATCTAGAAGTCATTGAAGGAAGAAATCTCGATCGAAACATTTCATCAGACGTAAAATCAAGCGTTTTAATTAACTCATCTGCTGCAAAGGCCCTTGGGTGGACACACAAAGAAAGCATCGGCAAAACGTTGAGTTTTCTACCAGGTGGAGCCGATGAGCCAGAAAAGATTAAGGTAGTGGGTATCCTGGCTGATGCAAACTTTGAAAGCCTTTATGATCCTATATTGCCAAGTGTTTTTCGCATGTCTGAAAACAGCGTTGGCAGTGAGGTGTGTATCAAATTGGCAGGAACAGATAATCTACTGAAAACACTTGGTCAAATTGAATCTGCATGGGATCTTGTCATTCCCGACTGGCCTTTTGAATTCACGTTTCTTGATGATAAAATTCAGGAGCAGTACGTCAAGGAAGAGCGACTGGCAAGTGCCACAAGGTATTTCACCTTGCTCGCAATATTCATTGCATGCTCAGGATTGTTTGGTTTAGCATCATTTGCAGTACAACAACGAACTAAGGAAATCGGTGTTCGGAAAGTGCTTGGTGCATCCATTCAATCAATTTTTCTTTTAATCAGTAAGCGCTTCCTGCTGTTGATCGGCATATCATTCACACTATCCATTCCGGCAGGTTACTTTCTGGCTAACCAATGGCTCCAGGATTTCGCCTATCGAATCAATATCAGCCCAATCATATTCGTAGTGTCCGGCATGGTTTCGCTTGCTATGGTACTGATTGCAGTAGGTAGTCAATCACTAAAAGCTGCAAATTCTGATCCGGTCAGTACATTAAGGTATGAGTAGGATAAGGTAGTTTTTATACTGAATTTTTTAAAATCGTCTTTGCCAGAATTTTAAATAATGGTCTTCATATCTATAGGGATTATTCTCCTTTACTAGTGCATTATATTCCTGCGCTATTCGGATGATATCATCCTCTTCATTTCGATAACCAATTATTTTATCCTTAATTTTTTTAGCAAGCCTTGGATAGTCTTCCACAAGCTTTGAGGCCTTCTTTTCAAATTTTCCCAGATAGAAAGTATCATCCAGCTGACTTTCCTTGTAGATCGCAAATGCGGAGGAAATATTATCTCTGGTAATGGGCGATGTATAGTATTCTCGATAGATACTAATCGGCCCTTCCTCATAAACAAGCATAAAATCACCCTCTACTGCATTTTCCACTTCCGGATTTTTAAATAAATACCCATCAAAAACAATGTAAGCCACATTTGCTTTTTCATATAATTCGAAATCCATATCCTTAAGTGATTCCTTCTTGTTGATTAAACTGGCTAGCCCCGAATATGACCATTGAATTTCTCTTGTACCTCCATCATTGTAAATAAATAATACCGGATAGGCAGTGTAGTACGTATACTTTTCATCCACATCCCAGAAAGTTTCATCATTAATTTCCAGGGCCTTTTCGAGATAGGGTCGCTCAGTAAAAAACTTGATCCACTTTTCTGTTTCCAGTACATCCTGTGAGTAAACATGGATCATTGAAAAGCAACCTGCCAAATAAAAGAAAATGCGTTTCATAAATATTACGCTATGACAAATTTTCAAAATAGACATTGAATAAAAAACGTGAATAAAATAATAAACCCTACCTAGATATCTAAATTACTTCCTCAAATCAGCTGGTTACAACAGTTATCTTAAATGTATTAATCTGTATCAGATAATATTTATATTGTAAGATGATTAATCGACTTCTCACCGCCGCGATAATCCTGACATCCCTCTCATGTTCCTCTGATTTTGATGAAGAATGGAAACGACATCCGTATGAAAAAACACATTTCAACAAGCTTGTGGTTATGGGATTATCACATGATTTATCCACCCGAAAATCCTATGAGGATGAGGCAGTAACCGAGCTTGAAAAAGCTGGATTCCATGCAGTCAAAGGGTTAAATATTTTCCCCCAAGAAGTAACTGAATTAGATCATAATCAAGACAGTATCACCACCCTTATTATTGAGAACAAGGTAGATGCCATATTGGTAATCAAAATATTGCACGAGAACGATGATGATTACATGATGCCTGATGATTATAACAAATTTAAAAAGATGTATTTCAGAAGAAGGTCATTCCATACATACAATTCCAAGTATTACGAGCGACCTGATAAGTATTTCATGATCGCAACTCTCTATGATTTGAAAGAAAAACACGAGGAGAACGAAGAGACCGTCATTTGGCGTGCTTCAAGCACGATTTTGAATCCTTCTCAAAATGTAGTGGTAAAAAAAGAGTTCATCGATGCAGTAGTGGAACACATTACTGATCAACACTATGTTTACTAGAAGGTAATTCTAATACAAATGTTGCCCCTTTTGAAGCATCTCTATCATACCATACTTTTCCTCCGATTTCCTCTGAATATCGTTTAACTAGCGAAAGACCTAACCCTGAAGAGCTCTCTTGCCCCGTGGGGCGCGCACTTAGCTTAGAAAATTTTTCAAAAAGTTGATCTTCCTCTTCGGGTTTTATTCCCGGTCCTTCATCCATCACTTTAATTTGAACCTTATGATCATCGGCAGCAATGCTGATTTCTACCTTGGTAGATTGAGGCGAAAACTTCAGCGCATTAGATATCAGGTTTTCAAGAATTAATAATAAATAGGTCCGATCCGTATTTACCATTGCCACAGGTCCAGTTACGGTGATTTTTATATCCTTTTGCTTTGCCTGTTCAGACATTGTCTCTACAGCTCCTTGAACGACTTTTTTTACATCTAAAACCTCTGGTATTAATCGTATCGCACCCTGATCCATGGTAGCCATGTCCAATACATTATTGACTAAGCCCTGCGCCTGAGCAGAGACTTTTTCAATCATAGCAATAAACTTTCGTTGTTGATCCAATTCTCTTTCCTCTTTTAGGATATTTGAGATTGTCGTAATGTTTGCCAGTGGATTCTTTAAATCATGGGCAAGAATGCGAATAATGTGATCCTTATCGTCTATTAGCTTTTCCAGTTTCTTTGATTGATCAGCAATTGTTTCTTTTTGTTCCTCAAGCTGCTGATTCTTTATGTTTAAATCGTTCAACGCTTTAGTCTGCACAGACTCAAAAACAACAGAAATAACCAGAATAATCAGTAGAAGACCCGGGAGTACAGAAACAAACCACTCGGTCTTCATTTCGGTATTATACTGGGTCGGAAGTTCCACACCCTTAATAGCCAACCAGCCAAACCAAAGCATTACTATGAATGATAAAATCCCCCAAATGATGCCATACATTCGATTCACAACAAGAAGTGCTAAAACCGGTATGGATATGATCCACGGGTACAGCGCTGACCATACTCCACCGGAATAATATGCAAGCAGTATAACAGCTGTTGCCCCCACCAGTACATAAAGATTAGCAATCAATAGAATGGGGATTCTTGTTTTGACCAAAAGCGCCAGGCAGATAAACCCTAGAACATTAAAGATCATGAGATATACTGCAAGCTCAAACTCAAAAAGGACGCTAAACCAAATGTATGAGTTTGAGAAAAGACTGGTCAGTAAAGCTGACCTAACAAATAGTCGTGCCTTTCTCAATTCAAGTGTATCCTTGTGATACGAGGGGTGGATAAAAAAATCTACAAGTTTTGAGAAATTCATAGGGCTATGTTAGTTAAAACTAAGCTTTAATGAGCAATCGTGAAAGCAATATAGGCACTTGCCAAAATCCACACTCCTTCAAGGATTCCTAAGTAGACCGTACGCTGCAGTTTGTGATGTTCTGCATACGAAACGAAAAGAGGTAATGAAAGAGAGATTAAAGCTTCACAAACGATAATATAGACTGGTGCATTAAAAATCATCGTTACGTTTTGATGGTACCACCACCATCCGGCATCTTTTGCCAAATGTTCATACAATGGTATGTACATCCCACCTGCGATACAAAGAATAATGGAAGCAACAAGGAGGCCTTTTTTCTTTGTTAGGAGCACGCCAACAAAACTTAATTGAAGCAAAACATTTGACCATGCAAAAGGCATATACATGGGGCTACTCCAAACCATTAACTCATTTCCCGAATAAACAAGACTATCAATAGTATCGACGAGGTAATGATCAGTCGCTAATTCAAGAATTCCGGCAATCGTGCCAAAAACAAGTAGTCTTTGAATTAGCGGATTTTTGAATTTTAAAGCATAGAACCAATAAAATGCGTATAGTCCATAGGTTATAATGCTCGCTGATATCGGTCCACTTTTCAGTAATGACGAAACTAGTGACCATCCTATCAATACTCCTGAGGAGGCAAGAATTACAATGGTAGTCCGTCGATCTAGGCCGGGAATATCTATATTTTTCATTTTAGGTTAGGTTAGTCATCTGTCTTTTTTTGGATTGCGAGTCTCCTTTTCAGAATCTCCGGAGAAACAAGGGAGTTCTCCCAATTATCCATCAAATTCCAGTCTTTTTGTAGAGATGGCGGTATATAGAATTGCACCCCTTTTCCATGATTAAAATGATGGATAATTCCTTTTAATAGTATCCTATTGAAATAGGATGACACTTTTTGAACAAACTTGTGATCTTCCAGATGGCTGATTTTTCCAATTATAAACCTGGAAATGCTAAGGATAATGCGATCCTTTCGATCACTTCTCTCCGAAATTCCAATGCATTTTGAAAGATCAACACCAGAGGATTCACTAAAGTCTTCCAGGAAAAAATCTATGAAATAGGCCGGTACTTCATTCAATGAGTTTCCAGGGGCTAAATAATTCATGAATTGGATGCATGAATTCGTTAAGGCAATTCCCGCTTCTGATTCAGCAGATTGATGTTTCAATATTTTAGTGGCTAAATCAAAACCCTCAGCATATGTGTTGGGCAACAGTCGATCTTCTATCCCCATTAAATACCCCACCACCTTCCAACAATGCATGTAATGATCAATCTGGTCATCCGTAAGGGATACATTCAACTTCTTCAGACCTGAGATAATGACTGGTCCAAAAGACATTAATGTTCCCGCAAGATCTTCCTGATTAATAGGTTCTCCGAACTTATCCGTATCCCATTCTTTGTTATTGTATTGCTTATGCTTTAAATAGTACCTGATAGAGGCATGAATCAATCGAACTTTCTGAATGGTTACCACCCCTCGCCCACCAGCCGAAAGCCCCCCCTCTGCTAACACATTAACGACCATTTGGGCAGTCTCCATTAGCCTCCTCGCTAGCGGATCAATATCTCCATTATGTGAAAGAAGTCTTCCCGTATCAAATAGCACTTTAGCACCTTTTGCACAGGTATAGCACAAAGGCAAAGAGCTAACATTTAACAACATAAATATCTCTGGTCCATAGAGAGAAAATAATTTTTCTCCTTCTTTGATTTTAGCTGAATCTGCCCATTCTGGCAATTTTGCTGTTTCTTCGATATAGCTGTCGAGGGTCGTGGAAAGGCCTGCTCCAAGAGATGAGAACATTCCTTTTTCGAAGCTCTGATTCTGGAACATGAGCCTCATGACTTGATTTACTTGCTCCTTCTCCCCAGCATTTATGATATTTTGTATTGTACCGTCTGCAACAGGATCTGTTACTTTTCTAAACTGATTCAATAGGTCAGGTGTAATAGTCGCGCTATCAAAAGACGTACTCATTCGTTTGGTAAGGTTGGTTAGATTTTCATGTAATCTAACATCTTTACCGAATTGATAAAAGCGGTATTCATAACACAGTAAGTCATGAATTCGGAAAAAGAAAATTTAGATAGCGCCGATAACTTCTTTTAATCCCTGGTAGGTCCAGGGTTTATCCACAAACCGGTCAATGAGGTTAGTCTGGATCGCTTCACTTACCTCTCCTTCTGCCGCATAACCTGAAATCATTACTTTTTTGGGAGCAGTGGTGATTTCCATGGAGGCCATTTCCTTTAGAAACTCAACCCCCGACATAATCGGCATACGTTGATCCGTAAAAACATACTTGACATTATTATTTTTTACGAATTCGAGTGCTTCTTCCGGGTAGGTGGTGGTAAACACGTCAAAGTCTTTTTTAAACATCTCCTTAAATAAAAGGAGGTTTATTTCTTCATCATCTAAATATATAACTGCTGGCTTGGGGTCGCTCATTTTATTCAACATGATTGAATCACAAATTTAATTTAGTTTGGACAACAATTAAATCCATTTTCGACGAATTACACTTCAGTGCTGAGCAAAAGATTTTTTAAATTCTGATATGACCATGGTTTGCTTACAAAATGATCGATTAATCGAGTAGAAAGTGCTTCATCCACTTCTCCTTCCTGAGTAAACCCTGAAATAATCACCTTCGTGGAATTATTTGAAACGCCCAGTTGCTTAAGCTCTTTCAAGTACTCTACACCTGTCATCGTAGGCATCAATTGATCTGTTAGGATAAAGTCCAAATCATGATTTTTCACATGGGCAATAGCATCATGTGGTGATGTAGTGGTAACTATATCAAAATCTCTTTTAAACATTTCCTTAAAGAGAATAAGGTTAATCTCTTCATCGTCTAAGTAAATTAATGACGGTTTACTTTCATTCATTTTCTGTGCCTAATGGTAATTTAATTGTAAATTCTGCTCCTTCATTTACTTCAGAATTTACAGTGATGGTGCCCCCGTGTCTTTCTACAATCCCATAAGTAATAGCTAGCCCCAGCCCAGTGCCTGCTCCCACTTTTTTGGTTGTATAAAATGGATCAAATATTTTTTGTTGCTCAGCTTCGGACATACCCACACCATTATCTTTAATTTTCACTTCTACGCTTTCTCTATTCATGGAAGTAATGATGTTGATTTCTCCATCACCCCCCTTTTGAGTAACTGAGTCCAGTGAGTTATTAATAATGTTTAAGAAGGCCTGACTAAGCTGTCCTTTAAACCCATCGATTTCAAGATTGGTTTCCGTGAAATGCTTATTTATTTTCACTGCGTCCTTGTGTCTACTATTTAATAGTAATAAAGCCACATCTATGTCGCCATGAATATCAATTTTTGTTTTCTTTTCAGTTTCTGAGCGAGAAAAAATGCGCAAGCCCTTTACGATCTCAGTCGTACGCTCTGCTCCTACCTTAATACTTGATATCATCTGATCAATAACGCCTTGTGCTTCGTCATAACCTATTTCTTCTCGCTCTTTTACGATATTCTGAATTGAACCTTTCAGGTTTTCATCCTCCTCTTTGAGCTCTGTTACATGTGATATGACAGGTCTTATTTCAGTAAATTTATCACTCAGTACATGTATACCCTGGTAAACAAAGTTGATCGCGTTATTGATTTCATGAGCAATGCCAGCGGTAAGCACACCCAGTGAGGCCATCTTCTCAGACTGCACCAGTTGGGATTGTGTTTCCTGAAGCTCCTCGAGGAGACGTCCAAGATCCTCTTTTTGTTCTGCCAATTTTTTTGCTGCTTTTTTTCTAGCTCGATATGCCGTCAAAATTAAAAATGAGAACCCTCCCAGTGCTACCAGAAATAGAATTAAAAACACTAAGGCACTTTGCTGAGAATCAACAACTGTCGACATTTCGTCCAGACGTTCCTCCCGCAGCGCGATTTCTTCATTTTGTTTTGCAATCCTGTCTTGATTTTCTGCCAAAATTTTATTCCCAGCCGCCACATTATCCTTTTGAACTGAAATCTCCTCCGTCAAAACGGCAAGGTCGTTCTCTCTGGAAGTCAAGATGGTGGTCAAATCAATTAACCTCTTTTCTGACGCTGCAAATTCATCTCGAAGACTATCTAATAGACTGTTTTGGTTATCTATTTCTACAATTTTTTGTGCTATCTCACGCTCTCTTGCATCAATGAGTGCCTCTTGCTGTCTGTAAATTCCAAAAGCCGTTGCAAGATTTAAATTCATTGAATCAAACCTCACCTTCAAAGCTTCCGATCTCAACTCCATCGCCCGAACAGAATCTCTGACCTGCTTAAATATTTTAGCTAAGTCCACTTCAGATCCACCGAGTTCATTCATACCAGGCTTTATCTTCAGGCCTTGATTACTCACATTGGCACGGTTAATTTCAAAGGTGAGTTTTGCCACATTTTCATTAAAAAAGTTGATCATCACGTCACGCTGCTTATCATACCTGTCGGTTATTAGTAACACTGGCTGACCACCTATACGATCTAGAACTGTAGGGATCGTTGCGTTATAAGTATTTGTTACAAAAATGACATCTGCTCCCTGCGGGATAATAACATAGCCTGTGAAACTCACCTCCACATTTCTTCCTGCCAGCTTAAGCTCTTGACTTGTGGATCTGAACTCATTCTTTAGTCCGTTATCTGTGGTGATAATATGAATTTTGAATGGAGCGTTCTTGGGTGGCCATTCAATATTCCGAATGAAGGAATACGTATTTGTTACCAGTCGCCTTTGACGATCTGTTTGAGCATCTGCCAAATGGCACACAAAAAGCGTTACAAGTAAAACTATTATTCTTTTTCTAACCTTCATTACAGACTGGTGACAGCTTGAAAGATAGTTATTTTCAGTGGGTTCATACAAGCAATTAGATAAGTCCTGTGCATGATTAGATAAATAACGAATTAACATAGAAATACATTTTACTAAAAATATTAGTAATTTTGATTTATGGAAAATTCTTTCATCCTACACATGGATTTAGATACATTTTTTGTGTCTGTAGAACGCTTACGCGATAGTCGATTGGACAAAAAGCCTATTTTGATTGGCGGATCAAGTGATAGAGGAGTGGTAGCAGCGTGTAGTTATGAAGCCCGCAAGTTTGGAATACACTCAGCCATGCCTATGAAACTGGCAACTCAGCTTTGTCCGGAGGCCATAGTGATAAAGGGAAGTCATGCTGATTACACCAAGTTTTCAATGGATGTGTGTGAAATCATCCAGGAAGAAGTGCCTGTGTTTGAAAAGACATCAATTGATGAATTTTATGCTGATCTGACGGGAATGGATCGTTTTTTTGGATGTTTCAAGCTCGCATCTGAGCTGAGAGAAAGAGTAATAAAGAATACCGGCCTGCCTATTTCATTTGGACTTTCCATTAATAAAACAGTTTCTAAAGTAGCCACAGGAGAGGCCAAACCCAATAATAAGATCTGGATAGAGTCTGGAAAAGAGAAGCCTTTTCTCGCCCCCCTATCCGTGCAAAAAATCCCTATGATAGGTGAAAAAACCTATCAAACACTTCGTGGGCTTGGTGTACGAAAGGTGTACACACTTCAGGAAATGCCAAAAGATATGCTAGTCCAGATTTTTGGAAAAAATGGTGCTGCAATGTGGGAAAAAGCTAATGGGATTGATCATTCACCAGTCATCCCCTATTCCGACAGAAAATCCATCTCTACTGAGCAAACATTTGATAAGGATACGACAGATGTTATAAGACTTAAAACCATCATCCTTGCCATGACTGAACACCTCGCTTACCAGCTCAGGGATGAAAGCAAGCTTACCGCTTGCATAGCAGTCAAGATTAGGTATTCAGATTTCAATACTTACACGCAGCAAATTAGGATTCCATACACTTCAGCAGATCACATTCTGATTCCAAGGGTACTGGAGCTTTTTGAAAAATTGTATGACAGAAGGTTATTAGTACGTCTGGTTGGGGTCCGGTTTAGTAGTCTGGTGCATGGGAATTATCAAATTAACCTATTTGAAGATACCGGGGAAATTATCAATCTCTATCAGGAGATGGATTGGCTGAGAAAAAAGCATGGCGACCGATCTGTGCTCAGAGCCAAATCGCTTGGCGTAAATGCCATACGAACGTTTAATCCTTTCAAAGGAGATTCCAGAGTTTCAAAGGTGGCATGAAATGTACCTCAACACCCACACCTACTATAGTTTTAAATACGGGACACTCTCCGAAAAAGAGCTGTTAGCTACTGCGCAGCAGTCTGGCGTGGGGCAATTAGCATTGACTGATATCAATTCCACTTCCGGGTGTCTGAACTTCGTGAGATTAGCTTCCGAGTATGACATCAAACCTGTTTTAGGAATCGACTTTCGAAATGGTGCAAAACAACAATTTATCGGAATAGCTAAAAACAATCGGGGATTTCAGGAACTCAATGAATATTTATCTCATCACCTTCATGAGAAAAAAGATATCCCGGATAGAGCTCCCCTTTTTAAGGAAGTATTTACCATTTATCCATTCCATTCGTCGTTGAAGTTTAACCTTGAGGAAAATGAATTTCTAGGCATTCGACCTCAGGACATCATCAAACTGCCACGAACCAAGTGGATCAAATACCTGAACAAGCTTGTCATTTTACAAACGGTTTCCTTCCATCGAGGAGAAGATAATAACAAGATTCAGTTCAATATGCATCGACTCTTAAGGGCTATTGATAAGAATACGCTCCTGAGCAAGCTACCCAAAAGTGAAGAAGGAGATCCGGGTGATGTGATGTATCCACTCGGTGAGCTGTTCGAGTTTTATAAAGACTACCCACAGATCATCGTCAACACCAAGAACCTGCTGGAACAATGCTCCATCGATTTTACATTCAATGATCCTATCAATCATCAGAACCTGAAAATGTATGGAAAATCAGCAGAAGAAGACATTGAAAAAATTACTCAGCTCTGCAATGAAGGTTTGCCTTACCGCTACGGGGATAATCCCAAAAAAGAAATTTTAGACAGACTATCAATGGAGCTGGAGCTAATCAAATCTAAAGGCTTTGTTTCTTATTTTCTGGTCAACTGGGACATCCTCCAATATGCTCGAAAGATGGGCTACTACTACGTGGGAAGAGGAAGCGGCGCAAATAGTGTGGTGGCATATCTGCTCCGGATTACCGATGTGGATCCGGTTGACCTTGACCTGTATTTTGAGCGCTTCATCAACCTGTTTCGCCAAAATCCCCCTGATTTCGATATTGACTTTTCCTGGAAAGACCGGGATGATATCACTCGTTACATTTTTGAACGATTCGGAAAACAAGGGCAGGTGGCTCTGCTCGCTACTTACAGCACTTTCCAGCAACGAGCCATCGTTCGGGAGTTAGGTAAAGTGTTTGGATTGCCTCCTCATGAAATTGAAAAAGTATCTCGCAGTGAAGAGAAGGAACTCGACCATATTGGTCAACTCATCCATCGCTACAGTCGACGACTGATAGACTTCCCAAGCCACCTGAGCATACACGCCGGAGGTGTACTCATTGCAGACAAACCCATTAACTACTTTACGGCCACCTCTCTACCTCCAAAAGGCTATCCGGTCACACATTTTGATATGATTATCGCTGAAGATGTTGGCCTGTTCAAATTTGACATCTTGAGTCAGCGTGGATTAGGTAAAATCAGGGATTCACTGGAAGTGATCCGAAAAAACTGTCCAGACGATCCTGAAGTAGACATCCACAATTTCAAATCTTTTAAGGATGATGCAAAACTCAATTACCGACTGCAAAATGCAGACGCAATTGGCTGCTTCTATATTGAGTCACCTGCCATGCGAATGCTCATGAAAAAGCTCCAGGTCAATGAATACCTTGGACTTGTCGCCGCTAGTTCCATTATCCGTCCGGGGGTAGCAAAGTCAGGCATGATGAGAGAATATATTTTACGTTATCGGCACCCGGAACGAAGGAACGACGCACATCCTGTCTTGAGAGACATCATGCCGGATACATACGGGGTGATGGTTTATCAGGAAGATGTAATCAAAGTAGCTCATTTATTTGCCAAGCTTGATTTAGGTGAGGCGGATATGCTGAGACGAGGGATGTCCGGAAAATACCGATCACGTGATGAATTTTTGAAGGTGAAAGACAAATTCTTTCAGAACTGTAAAGACCTGGGACACACTTATGAACTGTCCGCAGATATCTGGCGTCAGATCGAAAGCTTTGCTGGCTATGCATTTGCTAAAGGTCACTCCGCATCCTATGCAGTAGAAAGCTATCAGGCACTTTACCTTAAAACGTACTACCCACTTGAATACATGGTTGCCGTTTTAAATAATGGAGGAGGATTTTACCGAACAGAATTTTATGTGCATGAGGCGCGCATGAGTGGAGCACAGATAGAAGCTCCGTGTGTAAACCATAGCGAGGGTCTTACGGTAATTTATGGAAAGACAATTTACCTCGGATTTGGCATGGTGAAGGAGTTGAATCACACAACTTTTGATGCCATCATCATGGAGCGGGAAAAGAACGGAGAATTTCTGGATCTGGATGATTTCATTAATCGGGTAGGAATATCACTGGAACAGATTAAGTTATTGGTTCGTGTAGGTGCATTACGGTGTTTTGGCTCCAAAAAAGACATCCTTTGGCAGGTTCATTTTACCTTGGGTGCAGGAGTAAGTAAAGTGAAGAATGGGCTTTTTAAAATGCCCATAAAGCAATGGGCGCTTCCTCCTCTACATCACGATAAAAGAGAAGACGCTTTTGATGAAATGGACTTACTCGGCTTTCCACTTTGTAACCCCTTCGACCTAATTGAATTAGATCAAACAGGGATATTAGCAAAAGATCTGGCACGATATGAAAATCAACAAGTAGAGATGTATGGCTACCTGGTCACTATTAAAAATACCGGCACATCAAGTGGGAAACGGATGAATTTCGGAACTTTTATTGATAAAGAAGGACAATTTATTGACACGGTACATTTTCCTCAATCGGCCTCTAAGTATCCGTTTCGTGGTAAAGGTATTTATCGCTTGATTGGCAAGGTGGTGGAAGAGTTTGATTTCTATAGCATGGAAGTCAGTCGAATGGAAAAGGTGAATTTTATCAATCTGGAAGATGAATCGAAGACAATGATTCGGGCAGTATCAAGGTAATTGTTTTGAAAGGTATTCAATACTGAATTACAATCTCAATTACGCATTCAACTCTTTGTAATGAGATTTTTTTTGAAGAGAGAAAAGCAGATATAAACATGATATTTTTTTTGTTCATCGAATAAATATTATCAATTGATAATATTTATTCGATATAAACGAACTTTATTACTTGTATTAAACAAAAATCATTTAATCTTTATTCAAGTGATAAAATCAGAAAGTACTAAATCTATCCTAAGGGAAGAGACCATTGAAATTAAGAACTTTCAAGAAAACAATAAAGACTATTTACATTTCGGATTTCAAAACAAGTTCACTGATTTAGATTCAGTAACAGCCACCGATGTGTGGTCTAAATACTGTGATGAAAATCCTGATAAAAAAAATTTATTCATATTTGGGATTGTCAAGGAATGACCGGATTTGATAATTCGGCAAAAAAAAGGTGGATGGATTGCATGGACAGATATAGTGCGCAAACAGAAAAAATAATCTTAATTTCTGACAACATACTCATTAGAGGAGCAGCGAGATTAATGTCTAAAGTAACTAAACATAAACTCAATGTGTATAAAGCAGTATCTGAGATGATCATTGCTGAGATATAGTAAACATAATCACTATATGAATTCGACTTCTACCGCTTGGAAGTAAGCCATGGAAAAGGTGAATTTTAGTTTTGGTAGTGTCTCTGCTCAGCAAGCATATATTTTGAATGGGAAATCACATAAGCCTGACAGTTCTAAACCTGCATCCATCGTCTCAGCTTCATTCTCCACTTGTGAACTCCAGTAGATCTTCACCTTCTTTCCGTTTGCATACGCTTTATTCAGCCTGTTGATAATTTTTAAAATGTTCTGGCTGAAGACGTGTTGAAAAGTTCCAGTTTGGAATAGACTGTCAATTCATCACTGTGAATCATTTGAGATTCAATGTCAGCCAGTAACTGGTAATATTTAATCCAAGCATCATCTGTAATACTCCATCCAGTTGCTGTGTCAGATTCAAGGTTCGTAAGTATTGTACATTAAAATATTTGAGATCACTTTTTACCAGTTGCAACGGAGACGTTTCGTAGGAGTCGTATGAAGTAGTCATTTGCGCATTCATTCTCTTGTGTGTTTGTTTGATAATTCAAAAGTCAGAAAATGAGGAAGCCTGTGTGAGAGTGATTTTCGGGTTTGAAAAGATTCCGAAAAACGCTTAAACAAGTAAGAGAGGTGCGTATCTTAAATGCACGTATAGCTTTACGCAAATCACGCATAGGAAAAATACGGAGGAGAGATTGCGACCATCCAAATATCAATGAGGTTATTAGGTGGCTGGCACCTAATATGAATACGTATAATAGAAAAAGCCCACTACAGGATGTAGTAGGCTAGCTATCGCTCTTCGCTTAAAGAGCACTTAATTTTCCATATGCTTATTTCTTTGTCTCTTAGTTAACACGCATCTTCACATACTAACAAGTGCCATTTCCTTTCATTTAGCTTTCCAGATTATTATGAAGCTTGTGCGATTTCAATTTTTGATTCTTCCTGATGCGCTATTCTAGAAAGGCTTGCATTTGATTCCTCCGTCACATTCATGATGGTACCATAGAAGGTGCTTCGGGATACATCTTTGTAGTCAGGCCTAAATAGTATTTCAAAAATTCCCTGATACTTTTGATTGAACATATATCGATGCTCCTTTCTATATTCTTTTCTACGCTCTATACTTTCATTCAATCTATCTAAGAGTCTAGATGGATCCTCGAGTTTAATCAGCTTGACTAATCTTCCTAATGAAATTTGACTGGAATGTAACCCAAGCATTCTAACAAGATTTTTAGAACAAATAACCAAATCGAGATCTGCATCATATTCAAAACTTCCTGATAGTGTAAGCTCTTCTGCTTGCTGAAGAATGCTTTGAGATTTTTCCATAATTGAGATGGCGTTCCTTCTCGCAGAAATATTCTTCGCCTGTCCAAGTATACCTGCGATCTCTCCATTTATAAATAAGGGGTTTTTGCTAACCTCCAGCCACACTCGTCTTCCATGCTCATCCACATAATCAAACTCATAATTGGCAGACATCCCTTTTTCCAGAATGTGTTTATCGCCTTGGAATGATTGATCGCTTTGATGTATCCATTCGATTTCATCATCAGACTTACCGATTATCTCTGCCTCATTCTTATCGTACAACTCACAAAAAGCTGCATTGACCCTTAAATATTTTAAATCAGAATTTTTAAGAAATACAGGATTATCAAGTCCTTCAAACAAGGTGTCAAACATTTGTGAGGATTCGTTGACCTTTCGCATACATTCCTCAGAATGGCTCTTTAATTCATATTTATGAATCACATTTTTAAGGACATAGGGAAGTTTCTTGAGAAATGTTTTTTTTATAAAGTCTTCTGCTCCTGCTTCTAGCAGTTCTAATCCTAATTCCTCACTGATTGATCCTGAAATGCAAATTATAGGTATATCTGATCGTGTTCGTATATATCTAATCGCTTTTAAGCCATCAAGACCTGAGATATTATAATCACAAAGCACAATATCAAATTCATCAAATTTTTGGAGTTTTAATTCCTGCTCCTTATCAATCACCTTAAGTGAAAAATCAAAGTTAGATTTCGTGAGTTCGCGTTTGATTAACTGCTCATCATCTGAACTGTCTTCCAACATTAAAATTCTGAGATCTCTATTCGTCACATTTTCCATCCGTTCCAATTGTTAAGCTGATTGTTAATTATTTATACGGCAAGATTCCAAATTCCTTCTCCACTAAACTTGTGCAGTTTATATCCAACCGCGAAATAGATAGTCTAAGGGGCAGTATAAAATTTGGAGTTCAGCACTATTCTTTTATTACCAATGGTTATGCCAGAAATGATAACAAAAATTTAACCCAGTTAACTATCTGTAATTCAGATCATTAATTTCATTTAAGTATTATGCTTAACTAAATTATCCCACGGTTATTCGTGAGTGTAGACCGTTATTAGGTAGATGGCACGGCTATCCGTGGGCTAAGTGTTCGGGCGTTTTATGCCAAACTTTTTCATTTTATCCCGAAGTGTACTTGGTTTAATTTTTAAAGCATTAGAAGCTCCGTTCTTTCCTTCTATCCTCCATCCGCATTTTATCAAGATTTTCCTGATGTGATTCTCCTGAATCACGTTCAGCGAATCATCATGTGACCATTCTTGGATTTGGGAGGGATTATCGTTCAAAATTTCAGGTATGCTCAGGTGTTCAGAGTTGGACAAAATTATTGCCCTTTCAATTGTGTTTTCCAGTTCACGAACATTCCCTGGCCATGCGTAATTTCTCAGGTAATCCATCACGGATTTAGGCACCATATTGACAGGTTTATCATGTTTGGATGAATATTTATTCACAAAATGTTCAACCAAAGCGGGAATATCATTAGGTCTTGATCTTAAAGGTGGAATTTCAATTGGGAAGACCTTCAGTCTAAAAAGTAAGTCTTCTCTAAAAGCTCCTTTCTCAATCAAGGCGTTTAAATCTTTATTCGTAGCGGATATTACTCTTACATCGATTTTTCGGGATTGGGTACTTCCCAACCTTTCCACTTCACCCTCCTGAAGTATACGCAAAATTTTCACCTGTAGCTCTAATGGCATATCCCCTATCTCATCCAGGAATATGGAACCTCCATCTGCCAGTTCAAACTTTCCGGGTTTCTCCTCAATTGCTCCTGTAAATGCTCCTTTCTCATATCCAAACAACTCACTCTCTATTAATTCACGAGGAATTGCGGCTGTGTTCACTTTAATCATTGGCTTTTCAGATCGAGTGCTGACATTATGGATGGCCCGCGCAATTAACTCTTTACCGGTTCCTGTTTCACCTGTGATCAATACCGTGGCATCCGTTTTTGCTACCTGCTCCACTTGTTTGAGTACATGGTTAAACTCCGAGCTCCTAAAGACCATATTTTCAAAATCATTGGCTTGTTTGATTTCTTCTTTGAGATATACATTTTCTTGTTCTATCTGCTCTTTTAGGGTCTTAACCTCTCCTAAAGCCTGTTCCAATCGAAATTTCGACTGTGTGATTTCGGTTATGTCATGAGTCACCGTTAAAATGAATTTAACCTCGTTAGACTCGATGATAGGGGTAGCCGTGGTGTCTGTGGCTAAAAAAGTTCCGTTATACTCAGCCTCCGTAGTATATCTGATTGATTGCTTAGATTTCTTTACTCTATTATAAACTTCAAAATGCTCTTTAATTTGACTCGGAGTATATCGCAGAATATCTTCAAAATATGTCAACATATTCAATCCCGCTAAAGACGCTTCATTAATGTCTATTCCCACATTTTTCATGCCTTCAATCGCTGCTTTATTTACTGATTCAATAAAAAAACCGGCTTTCTCAACACGCATGAGGAGCATAAAATCAGTAACACTATTATAAATTAATGAAAGCTGTTTTTGATTTACTTCGATGGATTGACGTGCTTCTTTCTCACTGGTAATATCAATGGCTTGAACCAAAATATTTATTGCTTTGCCATTTACGTCATTTATTGCTTGGTAGGAAGAATTGGTATATCTAATGTCTTTGTTAACACTAAAAAATCTATCCTCAGTTAAGATTGGGCCTTCAGAAGTTTTAGCCATCAAAACCTGTTGTTTTATTTTCTGCTGCCACTCTCGATTGCCCTCCCACCATGGACCTTTCCAGAGATATTTTCCGATTAAATCTTCTCTTCTTTGATTGTCCATCTTTAGTAGCAAATCATTAATCTGTACAATTTTACCATCCAGATTCAGGACAGTTGAGTATTGGAATTGTTGGTTAAAAACGTTCCTTAAACGTTCTTCACTTTTTTTAAACTTTTCCTCCGACTCTCTTAATGGAGTTATATCCTGAGAAGTACCTAAAAGACGAATTGCCTGACCTTTATCATTTCTAATCACCTTGCTAAATGACTGAATGAATTTGGTCTTCCCATTTACTAAAACCCGATACTCTACTTGACTAGAGTCCGGACCATGATCTTGAAGTGTCGTTTCAAATTCTTGTCCTACACGCTCAATATCATGCGGATGAACGATACTGAATAAATGGGCATTTAAATCAACATCTGTAGACGGGGCTAATTCAAATATCTTATATATTCGTTCATCCCAAAAGACTTTATTTTCCTGAGGATACCAGTCAAATGTACCAATATCAGTTGCCTCAAGCGCTAGTCTTAATCGTTCCTCACTTTCCCTTAATATTGCTTCTTTTGGTTCTTTCTGAGTCATGTCCAAGATAGTTCCTCGAACCAGGTTTTTGGAAAATGGAGGAAAGCGTATGAGGCGTACCTCACATGGTATTTCGTGACCATCTTTATCTATGTGAACCCAGTCAAAAACGGGGTTCCCTCCAGCCAAGGCTTCTTGTATAACTCTTCGAGCATATGCTTGAGCATTATGACCATAAACATTTGCAGGACTAAGATCAGATGGGTTCTTAGATAAAAGCTTTTTCTTACTTAGCTTAAAGAAGCTGGTTGCCTTTTCATTGCAATCAACAAAATTTCCCTGATCTACATCAAGGATTACCACAGGTTCATTAAAACTCTCTATTAAAAGCTGATTGTCCATTTTCAATGCAGCCCATTTAAGCGGGCAACATTTATAAGTTAGAGAAAATAGCAGGTTAAATCAAACTAAATTACGTTCGACCGCATACATCACCAACCCGGCTACATTCTTGCATCCAGTCTTTTCTAGTAGGTTTCGTTTGTGGGTCTCAACAGTCCGAATACTGATGAAAAGTTTGTCAGCAATCTCCTGATTTGAGTATTCATTCGTAATAAGGACGAGAACTTCCTTTTCTCGATCTGACAATTCTGCTTCAAGTGTGAGCCTTTCTTTTGGTTTTCTACCAGCAATATTTCCAATAATCGTTTTGTAAACTTCGTCGGAATAGTGGTCTTGCCCATCAAGCACCTTTTTTATGGCCTCTACCAACTCTGCCTTGTTAGATTTCTTGAGTACATAACCATTCGCTCCCAAGGCAATCATTTTATTTATGTACCCTGCTTCATTATGCATGGATAATACAAGTACCTTTTGGTCTGGATAGCTTTCTCTTAAACTCTTAATGAATTCAATGCCATCCATTTTAGGCATATTGATATCTGTGAGAATGATATCATATTCGTTTTCTCTTAACAAATCAAGAGCAACTAGCCCGTTTTCAGCTTCATCCTTTATTTCAAACTCTATATCCCCTTCGAAATAAAACCTGATACCGTCTCTAATGATTTGATGATCATCTACTAATAACAGTGTACGCATGTGACTTTCGATTTTTAACTAATTGGCATTTTCACTTCTAAGCGTGTTCCTTGACCCTTTTTTGAATCAATGTTTATCAGTCCATTGCTCCTTCGAACTCTATGAGTAATATTTTGCAAGCCATTACCATTGAGTACCTCTTCAACAACAAAACCCTTTCCATTATCTTTAATTAATAAGCTGAGTATACCCCCCTCTTGCTTTAAATGCATACTAACCTCAGTGGCTTCACTATACTTAATCGCGTTATTTAAGGCCTCTTGAATAACACGATATACCTGAGCTTTTACAAAAGGTGATAGGTCTTCCTCATTATATTCATACTTCTTATCCATCGTAAAAGATGCTGGCACATAAGTTAGTAGTTTATCAATAGCGTAATCCAGACTATGCTCTTCTATTTGCTTTACAGAAATATTATTTATAAGATAACCTAAATCATCGATGGTCTCATGAGATAAGTTTTTGACTTTTTCCAAGTCCTTATTTTCAGGCATATCATCGTAAATTTTGCTGATATACATTGAGATTGCATTCATTTTTTGGCCAAGATTATCGTGTAGTTCTCGCGCTAGTTCTTCACGCTCTTGCTCCTGTTTATTCATCAAATAGATCTGATTCTCGTGCTCAGCAGTAACGTCCACCAGTGTACCATAAAACCGAACTCCTTTTTCATCTTTATAATCGGGTCTCAATACCAGTTTAATATATTTGATTTCCAATTTATCTTTTGATTTTATTAGAAACCTATGTTCATTATGATATTCCTCATAATTATCAATGGATTTATTAATACCCTCATCAAATATGTGTCGATCTTCCTCCTTTATCATTTGAGCAAATTTTCTAAAGGAGATCGTATCGCCTTCAATCCTTAATTTCAAGATCTGCTTGAAATTAGAGCTGCAATTAATCAGGTCAAGATCTGCATCATATTCGAAGCTGCCTGATAGTGTAAGTTTTTCGGCCTGACTTAAAATCGATTTAGCCTTAATGGTTTCCTCCAATAGTATTTTCTTTGACGTCACATCCCGGCACGTACCGACAATTCCAGTAACCTTTCCCTCCTCTAATAAGGGGGTTTTTGATATTTCCATCACTAACCGACGGCCTTCATGATTTAATTCTAAATCATACAAAACTGGCTTTCCGGACAGCTTTACAAACTCATCATTTTTAATCGCCTCACTCGCAATTTCATCTGGGAAAAGCTCATATTCCGTCCCACCAATTATTTCCCCCTCATGTAGTTTTAGAAATTCACTAAACGCCCTATTGACTTTTACGTATCTTCCATCTACATCTTTGAGGAAAATCATATCCATGAAACTATCGAAAAGAGTATCGAGAATTAGATTTTTCTCAACCACCTCTCGTTGGAAGCGTTGCTTTTCCCACTTGACAGATGCCTCATGCATTGTTCGCTCAATTGCAATGGCTATTTTCTTCAAGTTTGATTTCAATACAAAATCACTTGCCCCTGCCTTCAGCAAATCAGCAGCCAGTTCTTCCCCGACAGTACCAGAAAGTAAAATGACCGGTTTAATTGGATCGTGTGACCTCACATATTTTATAGCGGTAAGTCCATCGTAATCTTTAAGATTGTAATCACAGATAATAAGATCATACTTGGACAATTCTTCACTCAGGAATTCCTTCTTTGTTAACGCAATTTTTAGCGAGTGCTTCAATTTAGATTTTCCTAAGACGATCTTTAATAGATCAACATCGTCGGGGTTATCTTCTAAATGAAGAATGTTTATATTTTCTTTCCAGGTGGTCATTTTAAGTTGTTTCAAGCAATCATAAGACTTCATTTTAGTTACTCCGGAATTTGATTGATTAGCAACCAATATAAGCTGATCTCTTTTGTCACTTCTACGAATTTGGAAAAGTTAATGGGCTTCACCACATAGCTATTTACTCCTAATTCATAACATTTTTTAAGATCACTGTTCTCCTTTGATGAGGTCATGACAACCACCGGAATTTTATTTAGGTCATCATCCTCCTTTATCTTTTCTAAAACCTGAATGCCACTGAGCTTGGGCAACTTTAAATCTAAAAGAATAAGCCTGGGCTTGATTGAGGTGTCTCGATCTTGATAGCCCTCCTTTCCCTGCAAATAATTAATCGCTTCCTCCCCATCTTTCAGCCAAATAATCTCATTTACAAAATTTGGGCCCTTAAGTGATCTCATCGTGAGCTCAGCATCATCTGCACTATCTTCTACTAAAACGATTTGATTATCCTTTGCTAACCCCATTCTATATTTTCTTAAATCTTAAAAAAAACGTAGCTCCTTTTCCTTGTTCGCTCTCTGCCCAGATTTCTCCATCGTGTGATTTCATGATTTTGGAACAAAGTGCCAGGCCTACACCAGTACCTTCAAATTCAGATTCTGTATGCAGTCGCTGAAATACCTGAAATAATTTGTCGTAATAATCCATATTAAATCCAGCACCATTGTCTTTGACGCTAATCACGACTGAGTCTTTCTCTTCAATGGACGACAAAACAACCTGTGGATTTTCTTCTTTCGAGCTGTACTTAATAGCATTGGAAATGAGATTGGTAAATACTTGTGTGAGCATCATTTGATCTCCTGAAATAGTCGGCAAATCACCGACTTCTAAAATACTTTTTGACTCTGGAAAAATATCATCAACCACTTGATTAATCATCGCCACAAGGTTGAGCTCTTGATGATTTACTTTTTTTCTATTCATTCTGCTAAATTCTAGCAGGTCATCAATCAGCCCTCCCATTTTGGAAGCATTTGCAGCAATTCTATTCAGATATTTGGAAGCTTCATCAGGTATCTCTTTCGAATAATCCTCTATCAATGCCTCAGAAAAACCGTTAATTGCTCGAAGAGGTGCACGTAAATCATGAGACACTGAATATGAAAAGGACTCCAGTTCCTCGTTAGCGGTCTTCAAGTCAATTGTGCGTTGACTAACGATTTCCTCCAATTCCTTTTTGGATTCCTTGACATCTAACTCATATCTTTTTTTAATATCAATGTCCTGAAAAAGCCCTTGGAGCTTTTTGGCTTCTCCATTTTCATAAATAGCACGACCTATGGCTCTCACCCATTTTTCTGTGTCTTTCGCAGTGATGATTTTCAATTCGAGATCCCAAGATTTTTTCGTCGAAATTGCCTCTTCGATTGCATTAGTGATGAGATCCCTATGATCCGGATGATAGTAATTAATTCCATCTTCAAGTCGAATCAATTTTCCGATTTCTTCTTCATGTATTTTATATATTGTCTCACTCCAATAGCACCTAGACTGCTCCAAGTCGACCTCCCATGTCCCAATGTTTGCCATGTTAGATATTTCAGAGAATCGCTCATTCATTTCCTTCAGTTTCTTTTGAATTAACACTTCTTCTGTAATCAACTCCGTGAAAATGATAACGCCTCCAATTTGATCATTCGCATCATACCAGGGTCTCAATTGCCATCGCAAATATTCAGTACCATTTTTGCCTTCATAGGTGTCAAAATCTGCCTTGATCGATTCCCCTTCCAGTACTTTTCTAATATTTTTAACCCACTCCAAATCCTTGGTGCTATCCGGAAAAACATCAAAATAATTTTTATCAAGAATAGACGATTCTTCAAGTGTATAATCCTCTATCCATCCTTCATTCACAATGATGAAATTCAAATCATTGTCCAACATGGCCACAGCACCGGGACTATATTTAACGAATAGCTCAAATTGGTTTTGAATTTTCTTTCTTTCATCAATCTCAGCTTGAAGCACCTCTGGACTCTTATATTCTAATGCCTTAGGTATTACGAAACCAAGAACCGTAGCGGTTGTCAGAGAAACCACTCCGGTCAGGAGTTTGGTGAATCCACTAAACCGATACATGGGCTCCCAAAAAAGAACTACATCAATTAGGTGTGTGAAACCACATAGCAGTATGAATGTGCCAAACAAAGAAATAAGCCACTTTACTTTACCTAATTCAATCTTTCTAATAAACCATAAAAGCATTATCGAAATGGAGAGGTAAGCAAGGAATATGGAAATATCTGAAGAAATGTATAACCAGCCCTCTGTTTGGGACCAATCTCCACACGTCCATCTTGCCGGCCAGTTTTCTGTACTGAAAAGTCCTTTAAAGTAGGATGTGAGTGTAGGATTTGCGATTTGTGCCGACGGAGTTTTACACAGCGTTACCTCATCGATCTCAATAAAATTAGATTTAATACTTAATTTTTCCGAATCATTGCTCGCAACTGATATACCAACAACAAGACATACTACAGCGGAAAGCATGGCTTTTCTTTTCATGGGTGGTAATTTAAAAATGAGGTGAGCAGACCAAACATACTACTATTTCAATTAATACGTTTTACGCTAATCGAATAAATCGACTTGTTAAACAAATAAATTGTTTAAAACGGAGATAGGTTTGCAAAAATACCCAAACATGAATTTCGTAAACCTTGATACCACCTTCCTATTGAATATCTTAACCAAGTGGTCATGAAAAAAGTGAAATTTCTATTTTTTTTTAAACCCAGCTCTGGCATACCGATCACTTCAAAAGTTACCGATGCAAGAATTACTTTACCCTGGAAATCATCTACAGATGTAAGCATCTCTTACACTGAATTTAAGGAAGGGTTTAATGGAAATTTGAAACAAAAAAAGGGAAGCCAGATTAAGCTTCCCTTTAAGTATTGATTCCCTTAAGATTTAGCCAATTTCTACTAATTTAATATCGAATACCAAATCTTTACCCGCTAATTCGTGATTAGCATCTACGGTAATTGCTTCATCAGAAACTGAAGTCACTGATACATATGTTTGGTGTCCCAGATCGTTAGTAGCCACTAGTTTCTGACCAACTTCAGGTTGCATATCGTCCGGTAATTGATCTTTTGGAACTTCCTGAATCAATTCATCTCTTCGCTCTCCGTATGCTTCTGCTGATGGAATTTCTACCGTTTTCTTCTCATCGATCGCCATACCATTCACAGCTTCGTCAAACCCTTTGATCATTTGTCCTCCTCCAACAGTAAATTCTAACGGCTCGCGCCCCTCAGAAGAGTCGAAAACTTCTCCGGAAGTAAGTTTTCCTGTATAATGCACTTTTACCTTGTCGTTCGCTTTAGCTTTCATTTGCTATTCTTTTCTTGTGAAATAATTGTGCAAAGGTATAAAAAAATAAGAGGCTAAATCATTTTATATGTAACTACATTAAATGTAATTACGTATATTTATTGCAATTAAAAAGAAAGGATATTTAATGAAAACCTTAGTTCATCGAGCCAATTCACGTGGGAACGCAGATTTTGGGTGGCTTAAAAGCAAGCACAGTTTCAGTTTTGGTCAATACTATAATCCGGAACGAATACATTTTGGGATGTTGCGTGTGCTTAATGATGATATTGTAGCTGGTGGTGCTGGATTTCCAACGCATCCACATGATAATATGGAAATAGTGTCTATTCCCTTGAAGGGTGCTTTGGCGCATAGGGATAGTACGGGAACAGAAAAAATCATTCAGACAGGCGAAGTACAGATAATGAGTGCCGGAAGCGGACTTACCCATTCAGAGTATAATGCAAGCAAGGATGAAGAAGTAAATTTTCTACAAGTCTGGGTATTTCCGAAAGAAAAAGATATTACTCCTCGGTATGATCAAAAACAATTTGATTCTCAGAATAGACAGAATGCGTTTCAAACGGTAGTTGCGTCAGATGATCCGCATGCCGTTTGGATTAATCAGGATGCCTGGTTTTCTTTAGCAAATTTAGCAAGCGGTAATACCATTGAATACACCATTAAGCAGCATGGAAATGGAGTGTATATTTTCGTTATAAATGGACAAATTGAGGTGGCAGACAATTGGCTGAGTATGCGAGATGCAATAGGAATTTCAAACGCTGAATTGGTTTCAATTGCTGCCTCGGAGGATACTGAATTGTTAGTGATAGAAGTCCCAATGAACTAAATATGGATAGCTTTAAAATTCCGGCAGAAACCCGCATTGGTCATGTACATTTTAAAGTGTCCGACATTCGGCAATCATTGGATTTCTACTGTGGACTTTTGGGGTTTGAACTGATAACTACCTATGGTGATGATGCTGCTTTTATTTCTGCAGGTGGTTATCATCATCACATAGGGCTGAACACATGGATGAGTAAAAATGGAAGCCCTCCGCCCCGCAATACTACAGGTCTTTTTCATACAGCCATTTTACTTCCCACCAGAAAAGATCTGGCGATTTTATTGCACCGACTGAGAGATGTAAATTATCCGCTAACCGGTGCAGCTGATCATGGTGTTTCAGAAGCGATTTACTTAAATGATCCTGATCAAAACGGGGTAGAACTTTATTGGGACAAGCCCAAAGCGGAGTGGCCGACAAAGGCAGACGGTTCTCTGGATATGTACACCAGACCTTTGGATTTTAATGATCTTCAAAATGAATTAGCATAAAAAAACCCACTCAAATGAGTGGGTTTTTTTATTTGATTTGATTTGTCTAATTACCAACTTCATCCAATGGAACAGGAAACTGATTGAATATTTCCTGTGTTGCAGGAATTACGTTTCCATCTTCATCAGTTGTGGTGACTGGATCTAGTGTAATATAAGTTTCAGTAAGATTTCCAGTTCTTCTCAGGTCAACCATTCGGTGTGCTTCTCCCCAAAGAGAATACCTGCGCTCTACTAAAACATCCTGAACCGTTACCGTTCCTACTAAATCTGGAAGTCCTGCTGCACTTCGAACCGCGTTAATCCCTGCAAGTGCCTCAGTATTATTAGTTCCGATGTTTGCCTCAGCATATATTAACATCAATTCCTCATTGCGTATAATATCTATCGGGCTTGTGGAAGTCGTATACAGGTTAGTCTCATAATTAACCATTATACCTGATTTGGTAAATGGTGCAGCGCGCTGAGTAACCTTATTTTGAACCCTCAAATCACCTGCTTGAGCTTCACTAACCCAAGTATCAGAGGCAAAAATTTGATTTCCGTTTTGTCCAGGAGTTTTAAATAGATCGTTCAATAAATCACCCCCAGTTGTACTAAAAATCATTTTAGGACCGATGCTTAAATCGCCAGATATGTCAAAAAATGAGTCATTGAGATGTGTCAAAGCCGAAGCATTATCACCAGCATACAAAGCTGCGCGAGCAGCTAATGCTCTATTAAACTGAGCAAACGTTGATGGAGTATCAAAACCTGCAAACCCACTGGTAAAAACCATTGAGAATTCAGCTCCATTCAATTCTGTATTTGCTTCGTCCAAAAGATCTCGAACAAATTGAAGCACTTGACCTTCATTGGTAACAAGAGGACCAAAATTATCAGGATCCTCTACATCAAGGCGAATTCCACTATCGAAATAAGCTCCCCAAAGAATCAAGAATTGATGCGCTATCATCGTTTTTGCAAATCCACTATATCCATTCTTTTCTGCTGCTGATACTGATTCAGCTGCAGCCGGTAAAGACTCCAAAAGAATATTACAATTCTTAATCGTCCTATACCTGTTAATCCAGTTAGCGGTTGTATAGAATGAATCATTATCCAAAGAACCTTCTGTACCAATTAAATCGGTAGTATTTCTTGGATCCGCATCAAACAAATAAAGCTCTCTTGTAATAGTGCCTGTTGCCGTGGCATAAATTGAATAGCTATTTCGCATTCGAGCCAGAACACCTGTAACCAGGTTATTCAAATCTGTTTCTGTTGCGCCTTCTGCTATATTCTCAACTGCCGGAGCATTTGGATTGATTTGTTCATCAATTTCACAACCAAATGTTAATACTCCGCATAATATTATATATGATAATTTTTTCATTGTGCTAATCATTAAAAGTTAACCTTGAGATGAAAGAAAATCTGTCGATTATTCGGGTATGGTCCTACATCCAATCCACTTCCTAAAGCATTCGTTCCATTTGTTGAAACTTCGGGATCATAACCTAAGTAATCTGTTTTGGTCCATAGGTTTCTTCCTGATGAACCTATTTTAATGCTCTGAATTGCACCGTTAAATACACCTAAAGCTGACTTTGGTATCGTATAATACAAAGCCACTTCTCTTAACCTCCAATATCCTGCAGGTTGAATCCAGGTACTCGCATATTGCGACCCCCTTTCATCAATAATAGGGTTAGTTCCACCATCATCAAAAAGCAAATCTGATAAATTCAAATTCTGACTTCCCTTTTTCCAGTGAAGTAGGAATGAGAAATCAAAATTGCTTAAGAAATTAACCGTATTATAAAATGACATCTGAAAATCTGGTTGTGTATTACCCACTTCTGTTGGTGAACCATCTACATTCTGATAAATACCAGTAACTGACCCACCTTCTTGGATGTAGAAGGTTCCTAAACCTAGGCCAAAACCATTTCCTGGCGCGGTGAATGGAGGTACTCCTAATCTCGTGTAATTGGCTTCATTTTTCCACCAATTGATGGTTGAATTCCAAGTAACATTCTCATTGCTAACTGGACGTGCATTTAAGGCTATCTCTATACCCTTATTCTCCAGATCTGCATCATTAAGCACCTGAGTACTGAATCCGATTGAAGGAGGAAGGCTTCTATCAAATAGAAGATTCTTAACTTTCCTGTTGTACGCTGTAAACTCTAATCCAACGATTCCATCAAATAAACCTAAATCAAATCCAAATTCAATCTCTTGTGATGTCTCCGGCTCGAGTCCTGGTGTACCTCTCTGAGTATCAATAACGCTACCACCCTGGCCTCCAATATTTGTCGGGTCGAATGTGGTAAATAATGAACCATATGTTGCACTGGATCCTGTTTCACCGTAAGCTACTCGTACTTTAAATTGATTAATTTGATCTACGCTCCAAAAATCAAAATTATGAATATTAGCAGCTAATGATGCTTTCATAAAACTGTAATATTTATTAGGATCACCATTCAAACTGGATTTATCCATACGAATACCAACCGTACCGATTAGTTGATCATTGTAGTTTGCTTGCTCTTGGAATATAAATCCAAATTCCTCTTCATTCTGGAGATCTTGTATGATATCCTTTGCTCCACTTTGAGTGAGGTTTGTTTGGCCAGGAATCAATTGCGTTGCTTCATTGTACAAAAATTCTCTTTTGAAATTTAGGTATGAAATACCTGCACTCGTAGTTAGTGCTAAGTCACCTAAGAAAATATCATGCACCAAGAAAGCCGTGTAATTGAGATTGGTAAATACATTTTTACCAGCACCGATATATCCATTTTGATTTCCTACCTGTGCCTGATGAAATTCAGGTACATAAACAAAAGTCTCATCTACAAAGAAATCTAGACCCCCTTGCCATTTGAATGTTAATTGTTGATCATCTTTTTGAATTAGATCAGCTTCAAAAGCCAAAGATTGTAAAGTTCTATTAACCTTATCTTCATTTCTTGCTTTATCTCTTACTAAAAGCATATTACCTGATGAAGCTGGATTATCAGGGTAATTACCCTCAGCATCCGGGAATAAATTATACCAAGGTCGAGTATATGCTAAATTATAAATTACAGCAAGACCACCTTCGTTTTCATTCCCTGTGAATCCTCTTGAGGTTTCCGAGCGAATAAAGGAAGATGAAGAGCTAATTTTTACACGATCACTTATCTTGTGATCGATATTTGCTCGAATATTGTATCTTTTAAATCCAGTATTCTTCATAATTCCTTCCTCATCTCTAACAGATCCCCCAAGGAAAAAAGTAGTCTTATCACTTCCCCCTCTTGCTGAAAAATTTGTGTTAGTAATCAATCCAGTTTCGCCGAATAATTCTTTTTCATAATCAACAACATTTCCTGCATTAAATGCTGCCACTTCTCCATCACCAAAAGTTGACGCCACATTTGTTGCGTTCCAATCCCTAAGGCCTTTCAGTCGTACTGCCTTACTAAAGCCAACATCTTGCGATAGACTGAATTGCGTTCTTCCTTGACCACCTCTTTTAGTTGTTATTAAAATCACACCAGCATTTGCTCGTGTTCCATAAATAGCAGCTGCAGAAGCTCCTTTAAGTACCTCAATATTTTGAATATCATTAGGATCAAGATCAGCTAGTCTATTAGCTGCTTGTTCCTCATTTGGACGGTTTGCTCCAGAAGCAAATCTTAATCCTGAGGGTACTTCAGCATTACTCATATAGATTCCATCTATTATGACAAGAGGCTGATTATTTCCTTTAATGGAAGAAATGCCTCTCAATCTCATAGCAATTCCTCCCCCTGGAGCACCTGAAATTGAAGTTAGGTTTACACCAGTGAGCTTTCCATAAAGAGCCCCATCTACAGTTCCTTGATTTGTCATTCCTGTAAGTTGCTCTGAGGAAACTGTACTTACAGAGTTTGCCAGGTTCGATCTCTTTACAGAGGTAGCAAGTCCTGTTACGACAACCTCATCTAGGTTTGTCACATCTGTTCGCATGGCTACATCACCAGCGTCAGATGCGGCTATTTCCTGACTGGAATATCCAATTGATGAGAATACCAACGTTGACCCTGAAGGCACTGAAAGTTCGTATTCTCCATTAATCCCTGTAATAGTTCCGTTTGTAGTCCCCTTAACTAATACAGTAACACCGGGTAACGGTTCACCATTCGAGGCATCCGTGACCGTTCCGCTGACTCCTACATTTTGAGCCATCAAAAAACTAATGGGTAGCAAAAAGGCTACAATCATTAGTTTTCTTTTTAAGTAGTTTTTCATCATAGTAGAGTTTTTAACTTAAAAATTGATTTAACATACCGATAAAACTCACCAAATAATCGACAAATACCAAGAAAACAACGGTTAAAAAGATTGTTAGAACAACAAAAGATCGTGATGTTTTAGCTTTTAAATATGCTATTTGCTAAATCCTAATTATCCCTACAATTGATAATTATCTTTCCTAGAACAGCGCGATTTTGAATTTTTATTAGTGCTTTAGCAGCATCTTTTAAACTGAACTCCTGATCTATTTGAGGTTTGATTTGCCCGGATGCAACCAGCCTTAAAAGCTCTTGAATATTGGCTTTATTTTCTTGTGGGAAATTTCGAAAGAAGTTTCCCCAAAAGACACCTGTCAACGACGCGCTTTTTAATAATGGCAGGTTCAAAGGTATTGATGGGACATGACCAGAAGCAAAGCCCACTGCCAAATATCGACCCATGGGGGCAATAGCTCTAAATGCCTGCTCCGTATAATCCCCTCCTACGGCATCAAAAATTACATCTGCTCCTTTGCCTCCGGTCAAATCTTTTAAAGCGGACTTGATATTGTCAGATGTGTATTTGTGTAGAACATCAGCTCCTAGCTTTCTACAAAAATCCAGCTTGCTATCAGTAGAAGCGCATGCGATAATTCGCGCTCCCATAATTTTCCCGAGTTGTATTGCTGCGGTTCCAACTCCTCCTGAAGCGCCTAGTACCGCTAATGTCTCATTAGGCTTGAGCTTTGCCCGATCTTTAAGCGCGTGGATCACTGTCCCATGCGTCATCAAAACTGCAGCTGCATCTTTGAATGATACCTCATCCGGGAGATGATGTGTATTAAATGCAAAACCCTGGACCTCTTCTGCAAATCCTCCCCAAGAAGTGCCTGAAACCACACGATCACCGGGTTTAAAATCGGTTACATCAGGACCTACTTCTTTGATAGTTCCGGCGACTTCACCTCCTGGTGAAAAAGGTAGCTCAGGCTGGAACTGGTATTTTCCCTGAATAATTAAGGTGTCCGGAAAATTTACACCTGCATAGTGAACATCTATTATAACCCTACCGGGTCTGGGAGGACCTAGTTGATGATCTGCATATATAAGTTTCTCTGGCCCGCCAAGTTCCCTTACCAGTATGGCCTTCATAAAAGTTGAAGTACATTTTCAGGTGGGCGGCCCAAAACTGCTTTATCTCCATCTAGAACAATCGGACGTTCTATCAGTTTAGGATAAGCAATCATAGCATCAATCCATTCATCATCAGAGAGATTTTTGCCCTTAAAGTTCTCTTTGAAATCCGACTCTCCTTTCCGCAACAATTGTTCCGGCTTAATTCCAAGCAATTCAATTACACCCTTTAGTTCTTCTTTGGTTGGAGGGGTCTTCAAATACTCTTTCACAACAAAATCGTGACCTCTTTCCTCGATCAAACCTAGCGTTTGTCTGCTTTTGCTACACCTGGGGTTATGATAAATGGTAATCATTTGGATAATACTTCTTTATTTATGGACATTGTCACCAGCATATGTGGTACATCTACTACTTCAGCGATTTTAAGATCTCCGGCCAGCGAGCACAGCATGTATGCATCGTTTCTGCTAAGCTGATAATTTTCCACTAAATAGTCAATCATATATCTGGTTGCCTTCTTAGCTGCTTCATCAATGGTTGTTGCAAAAGCGGTAACTGCGTAAACCTCATCATTTTCATACTGAGGTTCTTGAATGGAGGAGCCCTTTAGAAGCTTAATCTCGACCAAAAACTTCATTGGCGCTTCTATTGCAGTGCCGCAAACTTCTCCAAGTCCCTGAGCAGCATGTGCATCCCCTATGGAGAACAATGCACCCTCAACAAATACAGGAAGATAAATAGTGGTCCCCTCCACCATATTTGGATCGTCCATATTCCCCCCGTTGGCTCTGGGTGGAATTGTCGAAAGCAATGAGTCCGTATTTGGAGCTACACCTAAAACACCAGGGAAAGGTTTTAGAGGAATATTTATTCCGTCAGCGAATCTGACATTATTCTTGCCGGCCAATTCAAAAGTCTTTAGGTGTGGCTCAGTAAACTCATCAGCCAAAAATCCAAAACCTGGCAATATTGCGGTCCATCCCCATTCACCTATTTCGATACTGTGAAGTGTGACTGCAATCACATCTCCCGGCTGAGCATCATTGATATAAATAGGACCTGTCAGCGGGTGAATGGGATCAAAACTTAGGTTCATTAAGTCCGATGTATCCGAATCGATGGTAAGTTGACCATCAGTTGCCTCTTCTGTACTAATCTCCACGACCTCTCCTGAATTGATAGTCAAAATCGGTGAGATAGACCTGCTCCATTTATTATGTGTTTGAGTTGAATTTAGTGTGTAATTCGCTTCAGGTAGTTTTCTTTCATCGACAGGCTCATTATCTACTTTCACCGCAGTTGTACATCCAATCGTTATTACCATTAAAATCCAGATATGCTTGTTCATATAGCTAAGGTTGGTTTCACAGAATTAAAAGTTTTATACTTACTAACTTATTAAAAAATCTAACCTCATGAGAACCATTTACCTACTTCTCTTTTTGAGCGTCTCAATTATTTTGCCCGCTCAGCGAAAGAAAAAAACCAATGATGTACCTCCTGCTACCCCCGCTAGCGAACGCTGGCAAGGATATCAACAACGCCTTAAGCTTGAAGAAAACTCTCTCGTAAAGAATGTTGAATTTAGGAATGTAGGCCCTACTGTAATGAGTGGAAGGGTGGTAGACCTTGCCGTCGATCCCGATGACCCGTCTCACTTTTATGTAGCATATGCATCCGGTTCCTTATGGGAAACAAAAAATAGTGGAACCTCTTTTGAGCCAATTTTTGACAATCAAATTGTCATGACGATTGGAGATGTGGAAGTCGATTGGGTAAATGGTATCATCTATGTGGGTTCTGGAGAGAATAATTCCAGTCGGTCTTCTTATTCCGGATATGGCATGTTCAAATCGATGGATAATGGAGAGAATTGGGAAAATATTGGGTTGGTTGAAACGCACCACATAAGTAGAATCCTCATCCATCCATCAGATCCCAATACTATTTGGGTAGCGGCATTGGGTCATCTTTACTCAGAAAATTCAGAAAGAGGTGTTTATAAATCCACAGACGGAGGTTCAACGTGGAGTAAAACGCTGTTTATTAATAACCGGACTGGAATTGTGGATCTAATCGTTCACCCAGACAATCCAGGCACACTTGTGGCTGCTGCATGGGAAAAAGATCGAAAAGCCTGGAATTTTGAGGAAGCAGGTCCTGGTACTGCCCTATACCGATCTGAAGATGGTGGCGACACATGGACAGAGATTCCGGATGATTCGGGTTTTCCAGACACGGATGGTACGGGAAGAATCGGTCTTTCGTTTGCTCCCTCTAATCCAGAAATCATCTATGCTATTCTGGATAACCAGGATCGCAGAGAAAAAGAGGGGGATACCTCTGAAGGGATCACCAAAGATCAACTCCGAAATATGAGTAATCAGCAGTTTCTCGCATTGGAAAATGGAGATATCAATGACTTTCTTGACAATAATGGATTCCCAAGAGAGTACAATGCGGTTGACATTAAAAAAGATGTTGAGGCTGGTAATGTAAAGCCACTTGACTTGGTGATTTACACAGAGGATGCAAACTCACTTCTTTTTGATACCCCGGTTAAAGGAGGCGAAATGTATCGCTCCAATGATGCTGGAAAAACCTGGACGAAAACACATGAAGATTACATCGAAAGTATGATTTATTCGTACGGTTACTACTTTGGTCAAGTACGTGTCGATGCTCAAGATCCCAACGTGATTTACACAATGGGAGTGCCTATTGTTCGATCAGAAGACGGTGGAAAGACGTTCAAGAGCATTAACGAACGCAATGTCCATGTAGATCATCATGCCTTATGGATAAACCCGAAAGATCCCAGACATCTCATTCTCGGAAATGACGGAGGTGTTTATGTCAGCTATGACACAGGCGCCACCTGGATCAACTGCAATTCTCCTTCAGTCGGACAATTTTATTCCATCGCTGTGGATATGGCTAAACCTTACAATGTTTATGGCGGACTTCAAGACAATGGCGTATGGAAAGGTCCAAGCACGTATGAATATTCGAGAGGATGGTACCAGAGTGGCAGATATCCATATGAGCGGTTGATGGGAGGTGATGGAATGCAAGTTGCTGTAGACACCAGAGACAATTCTACTGTATACACAGGCTATCAATTCGGAAACTATTTCAGAATCAATACGGAAACAGGGGATCGTAAATACATCACACCTCGTCATAAGCTAGGCGATACACCTTATAGATGGAACTGGGAGGCACCAATTACACTTTCCTCTCATAATCAGGATATTGTTTATTTCGGTAGCAACCGCTTTCACCGATCGATGGATAAGGGGGAGAATTTTGAAACACTTAGTGGAGACCTAACCAATGGAGGTAAAAAAGGAGATGTTAGTTATGGCACCCTTACCACCATTTCCGAATCTCCAATAAGATTTGGATTGATCTATGTTGGAAGTGACGATGGTCTAATTCACAGATCGCAGGATGTAGGTGATACATGGCAAAACATTTCAGCAGGACTACCCGCTAATTTTTGGGTGAGTACTGTCGTGGCTTCAAAACATAAGGAGGGTAGAGTTTATGCTTCGCTGAATGGGTATCGATGGGACAATTTTATGCCTATGGTTTATGTAAGTGAAAACTACGGAAATACCTGGAAGAACATCTCTGGGAATTTACCACAAGAGCCTGTAAACGTTGTTAAAGAAGACCCTGAAAATGAAAATATCATTTATGTAGGCACAGATCATGGAGTTTATGTCTCTATCGATAGAGGAAATAGCTACAAAGCATTTGCTAAAGGTCTTCCAAATACTCCTGTACATGATTTGGTCGTACATCCAAGGGAGAAAGACCTTGTGCTTGGAACACATGGTAGAGGTATTTACATCGGTGATATCTCCCTGGTACAGCAACTTACAAGTGAGATCATTGCTAAAACCTTGCACGCATTTCCAACGAATGAAATAACCTTCAGTACTCGTTGGGGAAGTAAGTTTGGGACTTGGGGAGAGGTGTATGAACCCCAAACTACGGTTTCATTTTATTCCAATGGTTCTGGTAGTGGAAAAATAGAAATCATTTACAATGAGCAGGTAGTTTCTTCCACGGATATAAATGCAGAAGAAGGTTTAAATATCATCGAGCTAAGCCTGGAAACAGACGAATCATTTAAAGACCTTTTATCGGATAGTCAAAAAGAAGATTATGAAGCTGCGGAAAATGGGGATTTCCATTTGGCAGTAGGGGAATATACGGTCCGCATAACTGTCGGCGATACAAACGTTGAAACTCCTATGACGATTAAAGCACCAAGAGAAAGGCCCGGAAGAAAGGAATAAGAATACGTTAACGCTAACATCAAAGCTGCCGCATGGCAGCTTTTTTTATTCCTGGAAATTTAGGTTAAAAGAATCCCTCGTTATGAAAGGGTTTAATTAAAATTAGCTATTTCTCCAGTCTCCAAAAATCCAATTACCAGGGGCTTTTTCATCTGCCGATAAGAAGAAGTCTTCAAAGGCCTTCACAAGTTCTCCCCCACTGATTCGGCCATCTCCATTAATATCAAGTAAATCAAATGCTTTCTTAGCCACGGACATGTAAAGACCGTATGCTTTAAACATATCCAGGTATTCTCTTTCATCTATGTGACCGTCCATATCCTGATCAAATAAAGAGAAAAGATAAGTTGCAGATTGATTGATGTAATCATTAGGCTTGGCTAATACAATCTCATCAAAAAACTGTATCCACTCATCTAGCGTCAGTTCAGCTTCATTCTTTTCAACATCTTTCAAGATTTGAACAAAAAGTCGATGAGCTCTAATTTTCAGCTCCAGTCTTACGACAGAGTTTTCCTTTAATCCTATAATGTCGCTCATGGTTTCGCCCACTAACTCAAAGTCATCCTGTTCAAGGATTCCATTTCCGTTGTTATCTAGCACGTTAAAAAAATGAGTGATTTTTTGTTTTTGGACGTCCGTCATGCCACTATATTTCGGGGAAAGTTAGCATTTGCTTTCAATATCCCAGCTTGGTTTCGATCAATCGATGACTTTATCAAATGAAATCACTTGGCTGATAGCTTGGTCAATTCCTCAAGCGCCACTGCGTATCCTTCTAAGCCCATTCCATTAATAGACCCTATACATACATCCTTGACGTAACTAACCTGTCTAAAATCTTCTCTAGTAGCAAGGTTTGAAATATGAACTTCAAAAACGGAGGTGTTTATCCCGGAAATAGCATCTCTTAGCGCAATACTGGTGTGAGTATATGCACCTGGATTAAATACTATCCCATCATAACTAAAACCTACCTCATGCAATTTATCGATCAATGCTCCCTCGTGATTGGATTGAAAATAAACCAGCTGATGTTCTGAAAAACGTTTTTGTAATTCCTCAAAGAAATCTTCAAAAGACCTATTCCCATAAATTTCTGGTTCTCGTCTTCCCAGCAGGTTGAGATTTGGTCCGTTTAATATGAGTATTTTCAATTTTGAAATGAATTTTGAATGTAATTTTGAAAATTAGGTTGTTTTACTGAATCTGCCATGTTGTATCTAATGAAACGTGTGTAGACATTACTCAATCTATCATCTATATAAATCTATCATTTGTCCTGGCATACCTACACAAAGCAATATAAAACCTACCTCAAGCTAGAGCGATCTCTAGCTGAAAATTCTGTGGAAGCCTATCTAGCCGATGTAACAAAATTTCAACAATTTCTAGCCATCAAAGAGCGAAACATCACTCCAATTCAGGTCTCTCAGCAGGATTTAATTGATTTCCTCGAGTTTATCAATGAGCTTGGAATGTCCGCATTTACTCAAGCCAGGATGATTTCCGGTCTCAAGTCCTTTTTCAGATTCCTGGTTTATGAGGAAGTACTTACCAAGGACCCTTCAGAATTATTGGAGGCACCAAAGCTTGGTCGGAAACTACCTGACACGCTTGACCTCCCGGAAATTGAACAACTGTTTGATTCCATAGATATGTCTACTCCCGAGGGTCAAAGAAATCGTGCCATGCTTGAAACACTGTATAGCTCCGGACTCAGGGTATCGGAGCTTATAAATCTTAAAATCAGTAATATTCATTATGACATTGGCTTTTTAAGGGTGATCGGAAAAGGCAGTAAGGAGCGCTTAGTTCCTATTGGTCGCTCAGCACTTAAGCATATCAAAATTTTCAGGGATCAGGTACGGATACATATAGACGTAAAACTGGGTTTTGAAGATCATTTATTTATAACCAAAAGGGGAAAAGCAATTAGCCGGGTAATGGTGTTCATGATCATTAAGGATTTAGCTGAAAAAATTGGATTGAAGAAAAACATTAGCCCTCACACTTTTCGTCATAGTTTTGCAACACACCTGATTGAAGGGGGTGCAGACTTGAGAGCTGTGCAGGAGATGCTTGGTCATGAGTCCATCACCACCACAGAAATTTATACGCACCTGGATCGGGATTATTTAAAGCAGATTATAACTCAATTTCATCCAAGAAGCTGATGTACAAACTTTTGAAGCCTCTTCTTTTTTTGTTTTCACCTGAAAAAGCTCACAAAATCACGACTGGCTTACTTCATTTTGTTTTAAAAATGCCTTTTGGTAAATCCATTATCAATGGAATGTTCAATTTCGAGGATCAACGACTTGAGAGAGAAGTATTTGGAATCAAATTCAAAAACCCCGTTGGGCTGGCAGCAGGTTTTGACAAAAACGCAGAGCTTATTGACGACTTTTCTAATTTGGGGTTCGGATTCATTGAAGTAGGAACGCTGACACCCAAAGGCCAACCAGGAAATCCTCAACCCCGATTATTTCGATTACCAAAAGATCAGGCACTAATCAACCGGATGGGATTTAATAATGATGGTGTCGATGATGCGGTAGAACGGTTAAAATCCAGAAAATCCAACATCATCATAGGTGGAAATATTGGCAAGAACAAAGTGACCCCTAACGAGAAAGCATTGGACGACTATCTTGTTTGTTTCCAACACTTATTCGCTTATGTAGATTACTTCGTGGTAAACGTTAGCTCTCCAAATACCCCCGGTTTGCGAGAGTTACAAGAAAAAGAGCCACTGATGAAGCTGTTGAAAGCACTGCAGGAAGAAAACAATCAAAAGGAAACTCCCAAACCGCTTTTACTGAAAATTGCTCCCGATTTGTCTGAGGCACAACTTGACGACATCATCAGCATTACTAAAGAACTCAACCTCGATGGACTGATTATATCCAACACCACGATTGATCGTTCAGGATTAGATACAGCAAAGAAAACTGTGGAAACTATCGGAGCAGGAGGCCTCAGCGGTAAACCGGTTTTTAATAAATCAAATGAGGTATTGCAATATATCAGAAGGCATCTGCCGCTCGTTCATATTATTGCGGTTGGAGGCATTCATTCAGCACAAGATGCGATTGAAAAAATTAATGCTGGAGCAAATCTGGTACAGATTTATACCGGCCTTGTTTATGAAGGTCCAGGATTAATTAAAAGAATCAATAAGGAACTACTAAAGGTTGTTTGATCACCGCTGAAAACTCCATTATTTTTGGACGCATAACCTATGGCACAAAATACCTACAAGAAGAAGAGTGAGAAGAAGGAAAAAAAGAGCCTGAAATTCAACTTTATTAGTGATCGGAAATTCCATCTGTTTGTTGGGTTTTCCCTTTTACTCATATCTATTTTCCTGATCGTTTCCTTCATATCCTATTTTAGCGCTGGTCAGGCAGATCAGAGTGTAGTTGAGGCGTACACTAACACGGATATAAAAGAATCCGGGACGGAAGTTCAGAATGCATTTGGATTGATTGGGGCAATCGCCGCACACTACTTCATATTCTTATGGTTTGGAGTAGCTGCTATTCTTATTCCTCCTTTTCTGTTCATAGTAGCTTACAAAATTATCTGGAATAGGACTTTGCTACCGGTAACACAATCTTTCAATTTTGTCGTTTTTTATCTGATATGGGTATCGATGGTCATGGGCTATTTCCTACTTTCACAAGAAGAGGTGACGGCACTTGGCTACTTAAGTGGGGGTATCGGTTACGAATTGGCCATGATTGCCCAGAGTCTAATGGGCTGGGGAGCAATACTTTTCATGCTATTTCTATTTGTAGTATTTAACATGTTCTTTTTTGATATTACAAGACTCCCAGCTTTAAGAGGTATCTCGATTTCGTTTGAAAATTTATTCAAACAGCTAAAGACTTTGATACCGGAGAAAAAGCCAAAAGTCAAAGAAGCTGATATTTCTTCTGTTTTGGATCAAATCAAAAAAGAGGTAGAAAATGAGGATGCAAATAAAGATGAAAGTGAAACGTGGGTAGTTAAAAAAATCCCTTCTAAGCCTACCGCGAAAAATGAAAAGCCGGATCTGGAATTTACGGTTGATCTTCCTGAATTCAAAAGTGAGGAAGAGCCTCTTCCAAAGGATGTAGAGGAAAAAGTATTTGCTCCGAAAGTAGATCCAGGGCCTCAAGATGAAAAAGAAGAAGAGAATGTTAAGAACGAGGATTTGGAGGACCTTACCTTTGAAGTGGAACAAAAAGAATTTCAGGAAGAAGTAAAGGAAGAATCTGTTAACTATGATCCAACCCTCGATCTTCCCAGGTATAAATTCCCTACCCCTTCTTTACTAAATGTGTATCCGGACAAAGAATTAACGGTTACGAAAGATGAGCTTGAGGCCAATAAGGATCGAATCATTGAGACGCTCGTTAACTTTAAGATTGGTATTTCAAGTATTAAGGCAACCATTGGTCCTACAGTTACACTTTATGAAATAGTACCGGAGGCGGGCGTTAAGATTTCCAAGATCAAAAACCTGGAAGATGACATTGCCCTTAGTCTTGCCGCCCTGGGAATAAGGATCATTGCACCTATTCCTGGAAAAGGAACGATCGGAATTGAGGTACCAAACAAGAATCGGGAAATGGTAGACGCCCGTTCTGTCATCACAACAAGTAAATTCATGGACAGCAAAATGGATTTGCCTGTCGTCCTGGGTAAAACCATTTCCAATGAAGTATTTGTAACAGATCTTGCTAAAATGCCTCACTTGCTCATGGCCGGTGCTACTGGTCAGGGTAAATCAGTAGGATTGAACATTATTCTAACTTCCTTACTTTATAAAAAGCATCCTTCTCAGCTCAAATTGGTTCTGGTAGATCCAAAAAAAGTAGAACTAACACTTTTCAACAAAGTTGAAAAACACTTTTTAGCAAAACTTCCTGATAGTGATGAGCCCATTATAACAGACACATCCAAAGTGGTGAATACACTTAACTCCTTGTGTATAGAAATGGATAATCGATACGATCTGCTTAAAAGTGCAGCCTGCAGAAATCTGAAAGAATACAATAAGAAATTCACTGAGCGAAAGCTGAATCCTAACAAAGGACATAGATTCTTACCATATATCGTGCTCGTGATTGATGAGTTGGCTGATTTAATGATGACCGCTGGCAAGGAAGTAGAAACACCGATTGCAAGATTAGCCCAGCTGGCTCGTGCCATCGGTATCCATTTGATTGTGGCAACACAACGTCCATCTGTTAATGTGATTACTGGTATCATAAAAGCAAACTTCCCAGCCAGGCTTTCCTTCAGGGTTACCTCAAAAATTGATTCCCGAACAATCCTTGATGCAGGGGGTGCAGACCAACTTATTGGTATGGGAGATATGCTTTTATCTATGGGATCTGATATGACTCGATTGCAATGTGCTTTTGTAGACACTCCTGAAGTTGAAAAGATTTGTGAATACATTGGTGAACAAAGAGGCTATGATGATGCCTATTTATTACCAGAATATGTTGGAGAGGCAGAAGCCGGAATTGGTGAAGTAGATTTATCTGATCGCGATGCACTCTTTGCAGATGCGGCACGTTTAATTGTTATGCACCAACAAGGATCTACCTCGTTGATTCAACGAAAAATGAAACTCGGATATAATAGAGCCGGTAGATTAATTGACCAACTCGAGGCTGCAGGAATCGTGGGTCCTTTTGAGGGTAGCAAGGCTCGAGAAGTACTTATTCCAGATGAACATAGTTTGGAACAGTTATTGTCTGAAATAGAAATTAAATATTAAGAACAAGAAATTAAGATGAAAAAGATATTTATCGCATCACTGACACTATTAGTTCTCTTTCAAGCTCAATCTCAATACGATCCTGAAGCATTGGCTGTATTGGATGCTATGAGCAATAAATACAAGGGAATAGATGCTTTTAAGGCTTCATTCTCTCAAAAGCTTACCAATGAAAGTGCAGGACTGGATGAGACCATATCCGGAGATATTTCGGTAAAAGGAGATATGTACGTTTTGGAAGTAGCAGGTCAGAAAATCTTCAATGATGGAACCGACATATACACATTCAATGAAGAGATCAATGAAGTGACTATCAGCTCGTACGACCCTGAAGAATCAGAAATTACCTTGAGCAATGTCTACGATTTATACAAGGACGGATTTAAATACGTTTTAGCTGAAACAAAACCCGATGGAGACCGATTAATTGAGTTGGATCCTGAAAGTAGGGAAAAAAGTTATTTCAAGATCAGAATGACAATTAATGCGAAAGATGAGTTAAAATCATTTACGGTATTTGAACGAACAGGCAATAAATATGTGTACTCAATTAATTCTTTTAAAGCAGCGGATTTGAAAGACAATTTCTTCAAGTTTGATACTTCAAAATACCCTAATGTTGAGGTCATAGATTTTCGATAATACAGAATCCCAATAAAAAGCATACCTTTGTGGCGTTCAGAACAAGTCTGGACACTTTTTAATTATTTATTTTTTTTAATGAACATTTTCGTAGCTAAGCTTAACTATGCAACTTCAGAAGACGCATTGAGACAAGCATTTGAAGAATTCGGAACAGTAGATTCCGCTAAAGTTATCATGGACAGAGACACTCAGAGATCAAAAGGTTTCGGTTTTGTTGAAATGCCAAATGATGACGAAGGTAACCAAGCTATTTCTAGCTTGAATGAAACAGAATTAGATGGTAGAACCATCGTTGTAAAAAAAGCGAATCCAAGAGGATAAGCACTAGAAACAGATTCTAAGTTTTTGATTTTATATAATTGCTCGTGCGGAAACTTTTCTGCACGAGCATTGTTTTATATGATTACGTACACATAAAATTTTATTGATTTGGCTAGACCTGCAACTACTCCGGTAAAACTTAAAGACGGATATTACATAGAACTCCGACACAAGGGTGAAAGAAAAGGAATAAAACTGAGAAGTGAAACGATTCCAGAATTGCACCAGTCCATCAAAAAGTACGAAAAGCTTTACGAAATTCACTTCTATGGTGAAGTGAAGAAAGGTAAAGTCATAAACGATAAGCTTCCAGAGCTTAAATAAATCATAACACCTTTTAGGTAAATCCTTTACTCCAATTTATGGAGGTGGAAGAGGTATGTCTCGTTGTTATTTATCCTTAAATTAGCCCTGAATTTCAGTAACTCACCAATGACACGTCAACAGCTTTTTGAACAAATAAAAGAAAAAGAGTCTTTCTTGTGTGTTGGATTGGATACTGACCTAAAAAAGATTCCCACTCATCTTCGGGCTGAAGAAGATCCGGTCTTTGAATTCAACAAGCAAATTATTGATGCCACTCATAAATATGCGGTAGCCTACAAGCCAAATACAGCCTTTTATGAAGCCAACGGATCAAAAGGCTGGGAATCGCTTCAAAAAACCCTCGAATACATCCCAAAAGATATTTTCACGATTGCTGATGCGAAACGAGCAGATATTGGAAATACCTCTGCCATGTATGCCCGCGCTTTTTTTGAAAACATGGATTTTGACTCTGTTACTGTAGCTCCATATATGGGTTCAGACTCAGTTATGCCTTTTCTTGGGTTCAACAGAAAATGGGTCATCTTATTGGCCGCTACCAGTAATCCCGGTGGTCTGGATTTTCAGGACGTTATTGTGGGTGATGACGGTGAGAAATTGTACGAAAGAGTTATTCGTAAAAGTACCGAATGGGGAAACGCTAATAATATCATGTATGTGGTGGGTGCAACCCGACCAGATGCTTTGATGGGGATTAGGAGAATGGTCCCAGATCATTTTTTACTTATCCCGGGAGTTGGAGCACAAGGAGGAGACTTAAAGTCTGTATGCAAATATGGAATGAATAAGCAATGTGGGTTGCTCATAAATAGCTCCAGAGGTATAATATACTCGGATTCTTCTGAGCAATTTGCCGAAGCTGCGGGCAAGTCTGCGCGTAAAATTCAAATGGAAATGGCTGAAATACTTCAGCGATTATAGCACAAACCGTATATTCGGAAACCAATCGCCATGGACGAGCAGTTTCTACACTATATCTGGAAATACCAAAAATTTGATTACCAATCACTTACCCTAACAAGTGGCCAATCCCTTCGTGTGTTTTATCAGGGCAATTACAATGAGGATTCTGGGCCGGATTTTGAAGAGGGTCGAATTAAAATCGATACTATTGAATGGGCAGGACAAATAGAAATCCACATTAATTCGTCGGATTGGGCCAATCATAATCATCAAAATGATCCTGCCTATCAAAATGTGATTCTCCATGTCGTATGGAATCACGATAAGGAAGTGCTACTGGATGATGTGCCCATCCCAACACTGGAGCTTAAAAATATTGTAGCCCCTACCTTACTTGAGAAGTATAGAAAATACATTAATGCTCCTTCAGACATCCCATGTACGGGTTTGCTGAAAAACATTTCGCCTTTTACGATGACGACTATGTTGAACCGAACCCTGGTAGAGAGGTTAGAAAATAAGGGTCATCGAATTCTTCAAAGTTTACAGCGTAACAATAATGATTGGGAGGAAACCACTTATCAGGCAATAGCTTCCAATTTTGGGTTTGCTACAAATAAAGAATCGTTCATCAGACTGACGGAAATTCTACCTTTTTCCAAGCTTAAAAAAGTGTTGCATGATTCGAAACAAACTGAGGCATTACTCTTTGGACTAGCTGGATTTCTTGAGCCCAATGAAGAAGAATATCAGCAATTACTTGGTGCTGAATTTAAGTATTTAAGAAAGAAGTTTGAGCTTAATGATCCAATGGTAACTGCACAATGGAAATTTGGGAAATTGAGGCCGGGTAATTTTCCCACTGTTCGATTATCGCAGCTATCTAGCCTATTACATCATCACCCAAAGTTATTTACACTTTTGATTGAAACAGAAGACATTAAGCAGTTAAAGAAAGAATTGTTAACGTCAGTTTCTGCATATTGGAGAAGACATTATGATTTCGGGAAAGTGAAAAAAAAAGCCGGCAACTCAATCGGCATCAATTCTTTTGAAAATCTATTAATCAATACAGTAGCGCCTTTAATGGCTGCATATGCTAAACATTCAGCTCAGCAAAAATATATGGATAGAGCTATAGAATTGCTCGAGTCTCTACCTCCAGAAAGTAATAGAATCATTGCGAAGTGGAACCATTTGAATTTGAACTTCAAAAATACATTTGACTCGCAAGCAGCCATTGAGTTGTATAAATCATATTGTCAAAAAAGAAGATGCCTGCACTGCAATGTTGGTGTAGAGCTACTGAATAAATGATAACATATTTCGCTCATATCGCAATATTAGTTTCGTTATCCTATTTGGCTTTTAGATTAATAAAGTCTGACCTACAACCCATTATTTTCTGGTCAGCCCTAATTTTAAAACTAGTCGCGGGAATGGTTCTAGGCTACATATTCTACGAGTATTACGGATTAGGTGACTCTATCACATTCTTTGAAAGTGCCAGACTCTCAAAATCTGTTGAAAATCAACCACGAACTCAGTTTTTCATCAAAATTCTCACTCCTCTTGTTGCACTTACCAAAGGATCCTATTGGCTCACCTCATTATGGCTTTCTTTCATCAGTTTTTTAGGTTCATGGTTTGCGACAGTTACTTTTATCCGGTTATTCCCAAAGCAGAAATCTATCGTTATAGCTAGCTTCCTATTTATCCCCTCAATTATTTTTTGGTCGTCTGGAATTATGAAAGATACGCTTGCCTATGGAGCTTTAATGATTCTGATTTCATTAATTGTGAAGCTATATGAGCAATATAAATTAAGACCGCTGGAGGTTATTTTAGTTTTAATTATGTCATTTACTCTTATTCAAATCAAGCATTATTTATTTATCATGACATTACTCTTCGGAGGAATTCTTGTTTCTATCCTTATTTTCAAAAAACTATCTGGGGGATTCAGATGGGTCTCCGCGATAGTTATCTTTATTGCATCCCTCCTTGCCACACAGTTCATTCACCCCTACCTTGTATTAGATCGACTACCTCAGACACTTTATGAAAATAATCAGGCAATACTGGAAAAATCAGAACCAAATAAACAATTGGATATTGTAATCGAAGATGACTCATGGCTTGCTGTAATAAAAGAAGTGCCAAAAGCACTGCACGCAGGATTGCTAAGACCGAACATAATCGATGAAACGCCAATATGGGGCTGGATTCACCGAGTAGAAAATTTAGTGGTCAGTCTCCTGATGATTATGTCCATTTTATTATGCTTTAAACTAAAACCATCAGTGGACAAGCCACTACTAATAGCTGCTCTTATTTGTATTTTGATATTGGCCGTTATGCTTCCGCTTGCCACACCTAACTTTGGCACCTTAGTTCGTTACAAAAATCCATATATGCCGTATCTCTTTTTAATAAGCAGTATACTGCCCTTTCAATACTTCACTTCAAGAACGAGTGATTAATCGCTACTTTTGCGCCTCGAAACAAAAAGGACATGGAAAAACCGGTAATCATATTCGGCTCAACAGGGCTCGCCAAAGCTGCATTAGAAATTTTCAACTCAAACAACATAGTTGTGTATGGATTTCTTGATGACGATGAAAAAACACATAATACGGAAATCAATACCGTTTCTGTCTTAGGTGCTACAGATGATCATGGTTTTACTAAACTGATCGGACAAAAGTGCGAGGCATTTGTGGCTACTGATGACAATTCACTTCGAAAAGACTATGTTGATTACTTAATTGAGACAAGAAAGGTGATGCCGATGAATGCCGTTCATCAGTCAGCATCAATTTCAGAATCGTTTAGCATTGGTCATGGAAACTTTGTCAATGCGGGTTCCGTGCTGTCAAATGACTCTAAGATGGGCAACCACAACGTGATTAATTCAAAGGCGATTATAGAACAGGACGTTGAAATTGGTGATTTTGTTCAAATTGGAGCAGGATCTATTATCAATACAAAGGTGAAAATCGAAGATGAAGTCTTTATAGGTTCAGGTGTAACCGTAGTTGCAGGAGTAAAAATAGAAAAAGGAGCTAGAATCGGTGCTGGTTCTGTCGTAGTGGGAGATGTGAAAAAAGGACAAACGCTTTTTGGTAATCCGGCAGTGGAAGTGAAGTAATGCCTATCTTCCAGCAATGAAGTCCAACCTCTGGCTGCTGCTTTTCATTTTCTTGCTTAATAGTTGTGTTCTGGAAGGCTTAATGCGTACGTGGAGTACCACGGAAGAATACAATAAAAAATTCAACAGCATCCTTGTGATGGGTCTCATAAATAATGTAAATCTCAGGAATGAGGTAGAGAATGATGTGGTATATACTGGAGGAAAAGCTGGCCTCAGGTGTGTAAATGGGATGTCGATGTTTCCACCAGAACTTGGCAAACCTTTTGAAGATGTGGAGCGTGCAAAGGAACGGATGAGAAACAATGGATTTGATGGTATTATCACAGTAGCCCTGGTGGATGTGAATGCAGAAAGGTACGTTCCCGCTCAGGTAGGTTATGAACCACTGGTTTATTATAACCGCTTCGGCAATTACTTCTTTCGTACGTACGATCTGGTCTATCGTCCCGGTTATTTCGCTCAGAATACACGTTATTTTATAGAAACTAACTTCTACGAATTGAAAGTTGGTAAACTGGTCTGGTCTGGAAGATCAACTACTTTTTCACCCACTGAATTAAACTCCTACTTACCACAATACTCGAAAGGCCTTTTCAAAGAGCTTAAGATTCAAGGTATTATTCAAAATTGAGTTAAATATTTCTTCTTAAAACTTTAATTTTGCTACAGATTTTAACACCCTGCTGAAACAGGGCCTGGTTATTATGGAAAAACACTACGTATTACTTTACTACTGCTACAGCAAAATTGAGAACCCTGAAGAATTTAGGGAACAACATCACAAACTTTGTCTAGACCTTGATCTTAGAGGTCGAATTATCGTAGCTTCAGAAGGGTTGAACGGGACCGTTTCGGGAACACAAGAATCCTGTGAAAAATACATGGATGCAGTAACCGGCGACCCGCGCTTTGCTCACACTGAGTTCAAAGTAGATACCAACGATCAACCGGCATTTGAAAAGCTTCATGTCAGGGTAAAACCGGAGATTGTACATAGCTCACTTAAACATGTAGATCCTACAAAAAAGACCGGTGATTACGTAGAGCCGGAAGAGTTCAGAAAGATTCTGAAAGAGGAACCCGAAGACACGATCATATTGGATGTCCGCTCCAACTATGAACATATGATTGGAAAATTCAAAAATGCCATCACGTTAGATATTGACAATTTCAGGGATTTTCCAGAGCAAATCGAAGAGCTAAAAAAATACAAAGACAAAAAGATTGTTACGTATTGCACCGGTGGCATTAAATGTGAAAAAGCCAGTGCATACTTGCTTGAGCAAGGATTCGAAAATGTTCATCAACTTCATGGTGGCATCATTAAATATGGGCTGGAAGCGGATGGAGAAGATTTTGAAGGTAAATGCTATGTGTTTGACAACCGTATTGTAAAAGAAGTTAATCAGGTAAACCCTACAGTAGTCTCAAGATGCTATGTAACTGATGAACCTTGTGACAGAATGGTTAATTGTGCCAATCCACATTGTAACATCCATATACCTATGAGTGAGAAGGGGGCTGAAATATATAAAGGATGCTGCTCTGAAGCATGCATGAACAATCCGGATACTCGACCTTACGATGGGACCGGATTCTACCAAAAAAGAATGAACGGATACAATCCATATAAAGGATTGAAACGATCTCCAGCGAGCCAGAATTAAGATTATCTTTTAGTAAATTGAGTGGCGCAAAGAAGTTTCCTGATTAGTTTTAGGAAGCCTTAGAAATTATGACCAAGCTATGTCCCACACATTTTCGGAGACTGACTTAATTCTCAACCCCGACGGGAGTGTATACCACCTAAGCCTAAGACCGAAAGACGTCTCAGATAAAATCATTGTGGTTGGTGATCCTGGAAGAGTGCACCGTGTTTCGCGTCATTTCGATTCTGTTGATTTTGAGATGAACAAGCGAGAGTTTATCACGCACACAGGAAAATACAAAGGCAAAAGATTGACGGTGATAAGCTCAGGTATGGGAACCGACAATGTTGAGATCCTGATGCAGGAATTAGATGCACTTTTCAATATAGACCTGGTGCACCGTGAGCCAAAACAGCGAAGAAGAAAGCTTCAAATTATCCGAATAGGGACTTCTGGTACAATACGAGATGAAATAAAGGTTGGTAGCCATTTGGCTACTGAATATGCAATCGGAATGGACCCGTTGATTCATTTTTACGACTTTAAACACAAGGGCAAAGAACGAAGAATTGTTGAAAAATTTCAGGAAGAAATTGGCATCCCCTATTTGCCTTATTGTTTTAAAGGATCAACTACTCTTTTTGAAAAATTTAAAGATTGTACCATCCCAGGTAACACGGTAACCTGTCCAGGGTTTTATGCACCGCAAGGACGGCAATTACGAATCCCAATTCGATTTAAAGAGATCATCGAAAAGATGCAGTATTTCCATGAAGAAGATGTATGGCTGACAAATCTTGAAATGGAAACTGCCGGATACTATGCTTTCGGCAAATTATTGGGACACGAAATGTTGAGCCTTAACGCGATTATGGCAAACCGGGTGAAAACAGAATTCGCCAAAGACCCTAACAAAGTAATTGACGGACTAATTAAAAAGGTCTTAGATCGAATCTAAGACTTAAAGAAAACACCAAGTGCTTTGTTTATTGCAGCTGCAGCATCATTCATGTGCTCTTTTGCCTCCGTCCATTTTTCGCCAGACTTTGCTGATCTATCATTGATCTGATCTTCCAATTTTTTCTTTTGGGTTTTGAGCTTAGCTATTTGCTCCTCCATATCATCAGAAACCTTACTGCCAGCCTGCTTGGTTTCTGCCACTAAATGATCAATCTTCTTTCCTAACTCAGCAAGAATATCTTCGACTTTTCGCTTATCACTCATAATCTTTCAGTTGAGAAAGGAAATTTAATTGATTTTACCATACCAATGAGCAATCACTCGCTCTGCTGGCTTATTTTGTGGTGTCCATTCGGTCCCTCGCCAATTACCATATCTCGCATTGAAGTGCCATTTCCAAAGAAAGCCACCGGCAAACCACTGCTCTTCCATTAATGCCCGATAGGTCGCTTCGTAAGCATCTGCTTGCAACTGAGGGTTTGCATTCTCCTCAGATTTATCCAGCTCCCAATGTCTCCCTGCTGCACCATTGGCGCTCTGAAAACCGTATTCTGTAAATAAGATGGGTTTATTCCATTTTTGAGAGAGCACCTGCATCTTATTTTTTATTGGGCTCCAGCCCCTTTCTATCTCTTCAATAGCGGGATGGTCTCCTTCAGCTAATGGGAAATAAGCATCTATACCGATGTAGTCCACTGCATCCCACCAATCTATGTTTTCATAATTATCCCAATTTGCGGCATAAGTAATCTTACCATTATATACACTTCTAACTTCTTTAATTAATCCCTTCCAAAAAGCAGGGCGTTCACGAGCCGGAATTCGGTACTCCGTTCCAATGCATAAGATCTCTACGTCAAGAGAGTCAGCCACCCGTGCATGGTTCATTATATAAGTCGAGAATTCATTCTCCCATTTTTTCCAATCCTGCTCAGATGATAATTTATAGTCTCCGGTCCACCCTTCCCCACTAACCCACACATGGGGTTTAAGCATAACTTTTAATTGATGAGATTTAGCATACTGAATCAATACCGAGGTTCCGTTGGTATGCTCTCCCCACCATTGTCGCGAGTGATCGAAAGAAACCTCCGGTGAGCCCGACTTTGAAAACCCATAAGGGATAACAGCCACCCAATCTGCATTTATCCGCTTCACCTCTCCCATTTTATCAGGGCCTATTTCTCTTGGAGGATTTACTAAGCTCACTCCGTTGATCATAGGTTCCCTTTCGATTGGCAGAAAGACCATCGTAATGAGTCCTAAAATCACAAAAAGTATGAGAACGTACAGACGCATTGTAGAAAGATACGTGAAGTAATATTATTGGGATAAAGGAGAAATTATTTAATCGATCTTACGCTCAAATTTCTTTTCAGCCTTATCGGATTTATGAACTCCAATACTACTAACGGCCCCACTTAAAAGTGATTTACCCCAATAGTTGAAAATTGCTCTAGAGGTATCCCGTTTTTCAAAGATTGTCCCTTTGCGAAGGAATAGCAAGTAGCTTGGGTTTTTGTTTTTGACTACAAAAGTGTTTGCGAAAAAAGTTTTAATGCCCTGACCAAAGCCCTGCGTGTCATGCGTTTTTACATTTAAAATCTGAATTTTTAAATCGTTATATCTAAAGCGCATATCACCACGTGAAAGCGTGTCATTCGCACTAAAGTTGAAATATAAATCCTTTGCATACCCACTTTTAATATTCACATTAGCGACGGGTCCTAACATTCGATTCATTGAGTCCAGTGGAAATTCTTTCACCCTCCCATTTAATGAAAATGGCTCATCTTTAGCTTTCATATTGAATGCACCTTTTACCTCAAACCCTCCAGCACCCATCAGTTTTCCGCGTGCTTCCAAAAGCATCAATTCACTTTTGACAATACTTCTATTCCCAACATTAACTAGTTGAGCTTGCATGTCATCGAATGAAATTTCACCATAAGTGGAATAATTCTCAGGTTTTTCCCTGTAGCGAACGGATCCATTTAGACTTATAGTATCTATTTGAAATTTGGTTGAAATATTTCGTATGGTCCGCTGAGGTAAGTGTCTTACCTGATCTTCGGGAAATGTTACCCCTTTATCTCTATATATCAACGCGTCTACTCCTTGTAGAACTACATTTTCGATTGCATATTCGCTGGTTGACAACAAAGCACCCATGTCTATTTGCTCAAAAGAAATATCTTTCACTTTCACATCAAACCAATCGTTTTGCTCTTCCAACCTTTCCGAATACTCCTCAGCAGAAAAATCAGAAATCAATTGTACATTTTTCAAATTCAGGTCGCTTGTTGGAAAGTCAAATCGATATTTCTCAACAGAAAGTGTGTAGCTATCGGGAAGAGGTACTTTAAATGGTCCCGCATCAAAGGATAGATTACTCATCCGATTCAAAATATTTTTAGCTGTCAAAGTATCTGTTGAGTGAAAATTCTCTACCAACAGGTTACCATTATTTAAATGCAAATCTTCATTGGTTGAATCCTTATACACCCAGGATATATTATCCAGAGATAGGTAATCTATTGATAGTGGAGTCGTAAATGGTTTTTTACCAGTATCACTCTCTACCAGCCTGTTAGTGCCTGACGGATTACTTATGATCAATGAATCTACTTTGAACGCTCCTTTTTCGTAAAAGGATTGTACATCCAAATTCCTAACATTCAGAGAGGGAATGTCTACCTTGAGACTGTTGTCGATTGTAACAAAATGAATGGAATCAATAAGCAAGTCTTCCTCGGTACTCGAATAATCAATATTCCTGAAATTCAATGTATCCCCAGAACTCATATAAGGAGTTAATTCTTCAGCGAAAAAATTTAAGGAACTGGAATAAAAAGTGCCATTCTCAAAAACATTATCACTTGGAAAATCTATATCGAATATGGATGTGTTTATCCCCGCTATCGAAAGAGAGTCCAGGTTAGTATTACCCAATAGGTGAACAATAATCCTCCCTGTATCAAGCCTTAGCTCCTGGATGGCCATTGTAAATGCGCGGTTTTTTTTGGTGCTTGAATCTCTTCTGATTTTGGGGATTTTTAATTTAAGTTGGGGGTTGGCGATGTGTACCAAACTGGCAAATAAATGCTTCTCATCAAAGAATTTTGCCTGCTCAAAAGCTGTTAGTCTTAAGAATGGAATAAAACCTTCCAATTGAAGAATTCCAGTATCCAACCTATCAATTGGTGTAATATGAACACTATCAAAAGCCATTTCATTTTCCAAAGTATCATATTCCCATCGCGCTATTTCCACTTTATGATTGAGTTCTTTTGAGCGTATATTTATTTGCTCAATAGCCACGCGTCTAAAGGCTGTTGAATCACCTGCAAAAACATCAGCATCCAGCCCATTCATACTTACTTCCAGCGAATCAATTGTTCCACGAAGTTTACCGTTTGAAATTACCAATTCCTTTTCAATACCGACATTAAGCTCACCACCACTACCTTTTGATTTGATATTGAATTCAATATCAGGATTTATCAGGATTGCACGCGTAAGCTGAGTATAATTCCCTCCTATCAAGCTATCTAAAACAACTCCGGTGAGTCGCAACGTATCAAATTGTCCCTTTACTTGTAGATCATTTTGATCTATTTCAATCTGCCATTCCAACAGTTGTAGAGTGGTCATTTGATCATCAACTAAAAGTTTATTGCCAGCAATTAATATGCTGTCTTGATCGAATGAGAGACCAAATACCTCAAGTTTTGAATCATCGAATAATTTTTGAAAACTTTTTGACGCGGCGTTTAAATGAACTCCTCTCATTGATAAATTGATCTCTTCAAGTCCTATTCCATTCGGCAAGATGAGTTCCATATCTGAAAGCTGAAGTTGGTCTACAGATATCTCCCTAAAAATTGGCGAAAGTGACTTGTAAAGGGCACTAACAGAGGCCTTCTTCTTTTCCATTTTACTTCCAGAATTTTTTACTCCCAGGAATCCGTACGGTATTTCAAATGTGCCGACATTCAATACCTTGTCTGCAATCGCGCGCTGAAAATCAACGTTTTTCAGACGAAATACTGGCACATCCATGTCTATTAATACCTTCGATTCATTGCCAGCTCGTTCATGGCTAATAACCATGTTTTCAAAAAGCACCTCTGAATCAAAAGAATTGACCTTTAAAAGCTTAAAATAAGCTGTATGAACACTGTCTGGGAGCAGGTATGTATAGTTGTGAATATCCAACTCTATGTCTTCAAAATATTTGAATCGATGATCAAACCTATAGTTACTGGTGTCCAGATGTATGTTATGAAAGACAATATTGGACTTCTCTACTTTGAAACGCTGGTACTTTTCATCCCCATCAATCTTTAGATCTACATGGGCATTTTGGATATTAAGCTTTCTCACATCTAGCGATCCAAATACTTTAAATATTAATGTGAGCAATGAGTTGTCAATGTCCTTTTTGGTACTGGCAGCATGAGATTCATCATCCACAAAAACGATGGGTTCTTCCAGAATAAGTTCCTCTATTATCAAGTGATTTTCTTGATATGCGGCTACATAATCTACTCCCTTCAAACTCAGCTTAGGAACATGAATATCATATACATTGATATCGTTTTGTCCCTTGAAAGTGATGCCGGAGGTAGCTGTAGGCTTAATCCGTAAGTTTTCGAATGACAATATCGAATCCGATGTAGACAACACAAACTTGTCGAAGGTGATTTCATGAATGCTATCTGGTAGATGGAAGAGTTGATTTCGAATTTCCAACGATATTTCTTCCGAATAAAAGACCTGATTTTCTCGAGAGATAGAATCCATGACCAGGTTCTTCACTAGAAAATCAATGCTTCCGAGTGTAAATTCATTACCATCATATTGCAGTTCCCCATCCTGAATTCGGAAATAGTCAATTTTCAAGACCCGGAGGTAATCAGAAATGGCTTGATACATATTGCCTGCTTCTAAGCTGAATTTGGTCTTTTTAGCAGATTCTAAGCTTACCATGTCAATATTTGGATCTACCACCCGTACACTTTTGATGATGAGCTCCTTTTCAAAATAGAGGGCATATACAGATTCCAGGTCGATGATCAGTTCATCTAATTGAATCTCGTAGATGTTTTTGAGACCCAGCCTACTAAAATCTGCACTGGAGTCTGCATTCAAAGTCAACCTATTCACTTTAATCCGGCTCTCCAACAAATCCAATTCAATTGATTCAAAATCTAACCGGTAAAATCCATTTGTTTCTCGCTTGATTACTTCATTAAGAATAAGGCCAGCTGAGTTTTTTCCAATAAAGAATATAGCAGAACCTATCCCTAATAGAAGAATTAGGATGCCAGCACTCCAAAGGACAAATCGTCTGGAAAATAGTTTAGCAGATTTAGCCATATTTCAATACCGTCGTGACGGCAATCTAAAATACGCAAAGTATGGGAGAACACAGGTTTTACTTATTAGACTGAGAAAACTCTAGAAGCCACTTGCTCAGTCTACACTTAAAAGCTACTGGCACTTGCTTCTTCCTTCATTTTGTCCGCATCTTCTTTTCCCAGGTACCGATCGATGAGAAAGTGCCCGAGGTAAATTAAAGGTGTGAGGGCAATCGCAATGATAAACTTATAAATATAATTCAGAGAGCCTACCGACAGTACTTGAGAAAAGTCCCACCTACTCTCAGAAGGAGCGAGAATGTAAAAAGCGATTGCCAGGACTACAAAACTGTCTATCAACTGTGAAATAAGTGTTGATCCTGTAGCTCTTAGCCAAATCATTTTTTCACCTGTGATTTTTCTTAACCGTTGAAACACGATGACATCTAAAATCTGACCAATCAAGAAGGCAATGATGGAGCCCACAATAATCCCTAGTCCCTGTGTATAGATTTTATTGAAAGCAAAGTTCATATTGAAGTAATTGCCTTCTGTATCAGTATCATTCACTTCCAACCAAAACTCAGCCGGGCTTAGCTTGGTTACCAGCCAGATCATTAAAAAGGCATAAGAAATACAGCCTACTGCGATAAAGCTGATCTTTCTAACTCCGGCCTTACCAAAATATTCGTTGATGATATCAGTGGTAATAAAAACCACAGGCCAAATCATCACCCCTGCAGTTAAGTTAAAGTCGAGTGTGTACCCAAGGATATCCAGACTTGCTGGCTCCCAGCCCAGGGTTTGTTCCAGCGAAAAGATTTTTACTCCTATAAGCTCTGCCAGGATTGCATTGGTAAGAAAAATCGCTCCCAGAATAATGAAGAGGTTTTGTCTTTTATTTCCCATCCACCACAAATTTGGTTCCTTCAATTGCCAAATAGGAATTTTCAAATACTGCTTTTGCTTCCTTTAGGATCGGATCCAGTTCTTTATATCGAGCAGAAAAATGACCCAATATTAACTTTCCAACTTCCGCTTCTTTTGCGTATTTAGCGGCCTGTTCCGCAGTAGTATGATAGGTTTGGACGGCTCTTTCGGCCATGTCGTTAGCAAACGTCGCTTCATGATAAAGTAGGTCAACCCCTTTAATTATGTCTTGTAACTGTGGTCGTAACTTAGTATCGGAGAAAAATGCATAACTGAAACTTGGATTGGGATCCAGTGTCAATAACTTATTTTCATATTTCACTGATCCATCAGCATTTAAAACATCCTCTCCTTCTTTTAGTCGCATGATGTCCAGATTGGATAGTTGTACATCCTGAAGCTTGTTTCTGTTGATTCGACGTTTCTTCGGTTTTTCTTTAAAGAGATATCCAGAGCAAGGGACCCGATGGTCCATAGGAAGTGAGGTAACTGTAAATTTTGGATGATCCATCACCATCTCAGATTCCCCCGGGGTAAATTCTACAAAACGGATGTGAAAGTTAAGTGAGGTCTCTGAATGCCTGAGTTGCAATTGCAAAATTTCCTTGAGACCTGGAGGGCCTACCAGCAACAATTCTTTTTTTCTCCCAAACAGATGCATGGTGGACAATAGTCCAATCAAACCGAAGTAATGATCTCCATGCAGATGGGAGATGAATATGTGATCTATGCGTGAAAGCTTTACTTTATTCCGCTTCATGAGCAGCTGAGTACCTTCCCCACAATCAATTAAGAAATGCTGTTCCTGAAGCTTGAATACTTGTGCAGTATGGTGCCGACGATGTGCAAACGCCGCAGAGTTAGATCCTAATATCAGTAATTCAAGGCTCAAGGTTTACTCCGCTGCGCCCTGTCCTTTGTTGATTTCTGTCATCAATACCACATCAGCGGCCTCTTCTTGTCCAGATACGATATTCATCACTTTATCCAGCTGGCTAATTGAAATTAACTTCATCACGTGATCAGTTACATTGTAAAGTACAAATGCCCCAGACTCGCCAAATGATCGATTACCAACCAAAAGCGCACTCAAACCACTGGAATCTACATATTTCACGTTGGACATATCCACAATCAAGCTTTTTACGCCATCCTGGGCAAGGTCCATAAATTCTGTCTTAAGTTCTGGCGCCACTGTCGAATCAACCTTTTCCTGGCTGATTTTCGCCATTGAATAATTTTCGTATTTGTCTACTGTAAATTCCATAATTCTTTATTCTACTATTTGAGCAATTTCCTCTTTAATTTGAGCTAATTTATTGGAGTATTCGTCCTTAACAAACTTTTCACCAGAGATGTTCTCATAAAGTTCAATGTATCTATCCGAGATCATCTTAATTCGATCTTCCGGCATTTCCGGTATCTGCTGACCTTCTTTCCCCTGAAACCCTTCTGAAATTAGCCATTGTCTTACAAATTCTTTTGACAGCTGTTTCTGAGGTTCATTTTTTTCTAATAAAGGCAGGTAAGGCTCAGCATAAAAATACCTGGATGAATCCGGTGTATGTACTTCATCTATGAGGTAGATTTCTCCTTGATATTTTCCAAATTCATACTTGGTATCTACCAGAATTAATCCTCTTTCTTCAGCTATTTCTGTACCTCTTTGAAAAAGCTTTCGAGTATAATCCTCTAGTTGGAGATAATCTGCTTCTTCCACTATCCCTTGCTTCAAAATTTCTTCGCGGGAAATATCTTCATCGTGCCCTTCATCAGCTTTGGTAGTAGGTGTAATGATTGGTCGAGAGAATTTTTCATTCTCCCTCATTCCATCCGGCATAGGCATACCACAAAGTGATCGCTTTCCATCTCTATACTCACGCCAGGCATGGCCCGTAAGGTATCCTCTGATGACCATTTCTACCTTGAAAGGTTCACATCGTTTACCAAAAGTAACGTTCGGGTGAGGGGTACACTCCACCCAGTTTGGCACAATATCTTTAGTTGCTGCCAAAAAATTAGCTGCCAGCTGGTTCAAAACCTGACCTTTAAAAGGAATGGGCTTAGGAAGTACTACATCAAAAGCGGAGATTCGGTCCGTTGCTATCATGGCTAGTTTGTCGCCAAATTCGTATACTTCACGAACCTTTCCGGTGTATTTGCCGGTTTGTCCTTTAAATTGAAAATCGGTAGAAATGATGCCTTGTGACATAGACGGCAAATATAGCTTTATGCGTACGATTGCATGGGCACTATTTTGATGAAAAAAATACTCGCAATACTATTGATTTTGTCCGCATGCGAATTTCGCATGGACGATAAGAAAGCAAGAGAGACACTAGAATCTGATGTAAACATTCAATTTGGTGACTTAATGGTCATAGGTCGTAATATGCATTACGCCTATGTGGATCAGAAGCAGGGGTTAATGCTTGTATTTGTCCATGGTTCGCCAGGCTCTTGGAATGCTTTCATTGATTTCTTCAAAGTCGATTCTTTACTTTCAAAATATGATATGCTGGCAGTAGATCGTCCTGGATTTGGGAGTTCAGGTTTTGGGGTTGCTGAACCTTCATTGAAAGTACAGGCATATCAAATCAATGAAGTTTTAAAACAATTTCCAGATAAGAAGAAAATACTGATTGGACATTCATTGGGAGGTCCCATCATCGCACGAATGGCGATGGACAATCCCAAAAGATATGAAGGACTTATTATGGTGGCACCATCAATAGATCCCGAAATGGAAGAAGATGAGTGGTACCGAAGTATAATAAATACTGAGGTTGGCGCATATATTACACCCAAAGAGTTTGAGGTGAGCAATGATGAAATTTTACCCTTAAAAGACGAATTAGCATATATGCTTCCTTTATGGTCAAAAATTGCCACCCCAACTATTGTGATTCAAGGCACTGATGATTCGTTGGTTCCAAAGGAAAATGCCGATTTTGCAAAGAAAATGCTCGCTGATTCAATTTTGGAGGTAGTTATGCTGGAGGGAGTCAATCACTTTATTCCCTGGTCACACCCCGAAGAGATAGCAAAGGCGATCCGCCTGTTGGCGGATCGTCAATGATCTATCTTCCATAGCTAGACGCTTAACGTCTGTTTCATAAAAGTTTCACACTTTTCCCTGCTGCCAATATATAGGATGCTGAAACCACGCTTCACCATCCAGTCACCTGTTTGGGATTTTGTTAATCGGATTTTATTGTCGTCTTTTTTTGCGAATAACCTAAAAAGATTCATGGTGAGATATTTTAAGTCAAAAATTGTATCATTCAAATATTAAACATAAATATAATAATTTTTTTTTTATTAAAATACAATTTTTTATATGAATCATTATATTTTATCGATTGATAGGAATAAAAAAGGGCCATACATAACTAAATGCATCGCCCCATTGGTGAGATATTCAGTAATTGAATTACATCGCGTGACTCATATACGTCTCGCACTTATCTTTTGAACCGATATATAAAACGGTTGCTCCCTTTCGCACGACCCATTCTCCACCTGACTCTTTTTTTAGTTTAAGCTGATTTTCGTTTGTAGACTTTCCGAGTAGTGTTTTTACAAATTTCATTGCGCTTTTATGATTTCGGTTGATTTATACTTTGTTGAGAACAAATTTAACTATTCTAAGTGAATAATTAAAATAATTAAATAACTTCTTTATAAAATGCAATTGTAAGATGTGCGATACTAATTTTATCGATGAAAACGTACGTTTTGTCCAATTCGGAATTAGTGGATAGTGTGCAGACCTACCATTTTATAAGAGCAGAAGCCCAGGTAAATCCACTACCAAAGGCAGCCAAACAAACAAGGTTTCCCGGTTTAATTTTTCCTTCCTGAAACGCTTCACTCATAGCGATGGGGATGGAGGCAGCAGTGGTATTTCCATATCTCATGATGTTGTTATAAACCTGATCATCAGAAAGGCCCATTTTCTTTTGCACAAACTGACTAATACGAAGGTTCGCTTGATGAGGAACCAATAAGTCAATATCCTCCGGCCTGCAACTATTGGTCGCTAAAGCTTCACCTATTACCTCCATGAAGCGAGTAACCGCATGCTTAAAGACAAAGTTTCCATTCATATATGGATAGTAAGTTGAATCTTCCGGGTCATTGTCTTTGATGATTTCAGGAACCCACCTTCCTGTACTTGGACCAATCAAGGCAAGCTCCTCTGCATGTTTTCCTTCTGAATGTAAATGTGTGGAAAGTATTCCTCGTGTTGTATCTTCTGAACGCTGAACAACTGCTGCACCTGCACCGTCTCCAAAAATGACTGTGACTCCTCTACCTCTGGTGGACCTCTCCAGACCTCCTGAGTGATTTTCTGAACCTATGACCAACACATTTTTATACATACCTGTTTTGACAAACTGGTCCGCAATAGATAAGCTATAAACAAAGCCACTGCATTGATTTCTTACATCTAAAGCGCCTATTTCTTTTATTCCAAGTTGCTCCTGTACCATGACTCCTGGTCCTGGGAAGTAGTAATCGGGGCTTAGTGTAGCGAAAATGATAAAATCAATGTCATCGGGAGTTAGCCCTGCATTTTTAATTGCTATTCGGGCGGCCTTTGTTCCCATTGTTGAAGGACTATCACCGGTCTTTGGGTCTATCCACCTGCGCTCCTTAATGCCTGTTCGTTCAACAATCCATTCGTCGTTCGTGTCCATTATTTTGGACAAATCTTCATTGGTCACAACATTATCGGGTACATAATGTCCAAGACCTGCAATAATAGAGGTATACATGCTGTTTTTATTTCAATATAAAAAAAAGGTCACTATAAGACCTCTTGATTTGAAAGAACTTGCACAAACGGAAAACAAGAAAACTATCCAGTATTTAACCTACTGATCTAATTCTTGCTCTTCTTTTCGTGTAACAGTGAAGTCTTTGATATAGGTCGTGTTAACACCTCCGGTAGCATGAATCTCGAAATCTTCCAAATGGAGTAATTCATTTGAACCATCTATTTTAATCTCTACTTCATAAACATCATCTGCATTAATCACCATTTCATAACTCCCGTCACTGCTAATGGCAGAGAAAAAATACATGTCTGTATATTCAACCGGGCGGAAGAAAATTCTTGCATTGGTAATTGGCTTTTCAGTTTCATCAAATATCCGACCCTTGATTTTGACGGTATGTATTTCCCAAAAAAAGAAAATATCATAATCACCTAACGTATGAAGTCTGTTGGATGTAAAATATCCCGACATCTGATCGTGATTAAGTTTGAAATGAATTTCATCATCCGGTGTATTTACCGGGAATCCAAGGTTTTCAGGTTCGGACCATGAAAATGTTGCTGAATCATACTCTGATTTAAAAATGTCATACCCGCCCATTGTTTCATGACCATCTGAAGCGAAATAGATTGTTTTTTCATCTGGACTTAAATAAGGACTATCCTCATTGTATTCGCTATTAATGGTGGTGGCAAACAATCCTGGTTTACTCCATTCTCCAGTAGATGGATCTTTGAATGACTCAAATAAATCTAGATTCGGATCCTTTTTTGTGCCAACATTCTTTGCGAAAATTATTCTATCCTCATGTTCATTGATAAAGAAATGAGAACTTAAATGAGTTGATGAAATTTTACTGTCAAATTCTCTCGGCACTGACCATCCGGTTTTGCTCTCTGTTGGTTCACTGTAAAATAAATCACCTCCCTTATCGGTTCTGAATTGAAATAGTCGTCCATCATCATCAACAACTTCAATATTTGCGTTATCTCTATTAAACACACCTACGTTATAAATAACCGTAGGATCGGTCCATGTTCTATCACCCTTGTGCTTCGAGTGATAAATCTGAAATTGGTCGGGTCTTGATTCATCTCTATTAGAAAGGAATAACAATTCTTCGTTTTCTGAGAAATACACAGGACTAAGCTCCGCGTACTTTGAATTAATCCCTTTTTCAAGCAGATGTATTTCATAGTATTTTGGGTTATCCATAAACCTTTTTGCATTAATACCCCAGTTTATCCATCTACGTGCTTCTTCTAAAATGATGTCACTTTTTTTAGCTGGGAGTTCTATAAACTTCCGAAGTGATTCTACAGCCTCCTCAAACTCATACTCCTTCATTTGAATTCTACCTTTCCAATAAAAATAGAATTTATCTCTATTTGCCATTACCTCTTCATAGTCATTGAAAGGCTCCATATTTTCATATTGAGTAATGGAAAGAAGCTTACAGATTTCAATTTTATACTTAATATCTTCATAAGCAGAATCGATTTCCTCAATCGCCTGATATTGGATAAGTGCCTCCGCGAAATCCTCCTCATAAAATGTTTCTTCAGCTTCTGCATACATCTTAAATATTTGTTGAGCCTGAAGATCGGAAAAAACAAATAACGTAAGAGAGATACAAAAAACGCGAAAAGCTCTTGTCATATTTCCAAATTATAATTCTTGTACAAGTTTAATTAAATAAGCCTAAATCACTATGAATAAATGAGTTAAACAATTTCAAAATTCTTAAATTAAGTACTCATTGAATAAATAACAACTAATGGGTAAGAAGGATTTTTTTATACACTAAATACGAAAATGCTAAATTCTGTAACCACTCTGCTTTTTCACAGCAATATTGATAAATTTTATAGCTGATATGCAACTCCTGAAATATTGTCAAGTCTTTACTATGAACTAACCTGAAAATTGGAAGCTAACACGATAAATATCCATGCCGACCTGATTACCAGGTGCAGAAATGAAGATCGCTCTGCTCAGTTTGAGATATATAAACTGTACAACAAAGCAATGTTTAATACTGCCTTGCGAATCATGGGGGATAAAGATGATGCCGAGGATGTTTTGCAGGAAGCATTTGTAAGTGCATTTCAAAAACTGGATAGTTATCGGGAGGATGCCTCATTTGGCGCCTGGTTAAAACGTATTGTAATTAATAAAGCGCTGAATCAGGTACAGCGAATAAAAAAAGACCTAATGCTGGCTGAGGATATAAAAGAAGATGTCAGCGAATATGAACCGGATAATGCTGAACCAAACTATACGGTGGATCAGATTAAAAGTGCAATAAATGAATTGCCAACCGGATTCAGAACGGTACTATCCCTTTATTTATTTGAAGGGTATGACCACAAGGAGATAAGTGAAATATTGGGAATTACTGAATCAACTTCAAAATCTCAGTATAAGCGAGCAAAAGACAAATTAAAAATGATTGTAAGACAGGAGGTAAACTATGGGTGATCAATTTGAAAAATTCATAATAGATAACAGAGAAGCATTTGATGATGCTACTCCTTCAGAAAACGCTTGGAATGCCATTGATCAAAAGCTAGGAAAAAAACGATCAATTTGGCCAAATATGTGGAAGGTAGCTGCGGTTCTTTTCATGGTTTCGACTGTATATCTGATGGTTGAAAAAGCAACCACTAATGATGAAGAACCTCTTTTAAGTGAAGAATTCACACAGGCTGAAGACTACTATGTTGGCCTGATTAGTCTTCGCCGAAAAGAAATAAAAGCTCAGCTCACACCAGAAGAACATGAACAATTTCTAGTAGAAATCGACCAATTGGATTCCATGTATGAGGAGTTAAAGAGAACCTACCAAACGAATGCTTCTAATGACCGGGTAATGGATGCAATGATTAGCAACCTGCAGCTAAGACTTGAAATCCTAAATAAACAACTGGACATTTTACAAAACATCAAAAACCAAAACAATGAAAACGACATATCCATTGAAATATAAATTAGTAACACTTTCTCTATTGCTGGTTTTCACTGCATTCGCAGGTGGTCAGGAAGAAAAGAAAAAATACGTAGAGAAAAACTACAAGGTAAGCGCTACTACCAAATTGAAAATAGAAAACAAATTTGGTAAGGTTGAATTCAATTCCTGGACCAAGAGTGAATTTGATATTAAAGTAGAAATTATCGGTAAAGGGCGCAATGATGATCGTGCTCAAAAAATTCTGGATGCTATTGAAATCGATATAACGGAAGGGAGCGCAGAAATCGTTTTTGAAACAGAAATTGATAATGTTAATAATAAGAAAGAAGAAGGCTTTGAGGTTAACTATACCGTCTATATGCCAGATAGTAATCCACTTGAAGTAAAAAATAGTTTTGGAGACGTAACCATGGGTAACAGAGGGAATGATCTGACTATTAACGTGTCCTATGGTTCAATGAGGGTTGGGGATGTTGCAGGGGAAACGGAGCTAAAACTCTCCTTTGGAAGCGGTAGCATTGGGCGAATAAAGGATGGTGAAGCAACGATCAAATATTCAGATTTTGAATTTGACGGTGCGGACCTTTTAGACCTTACTCAGGGATTCTCTGATGTTGAAATAGGAGAAGTAACTGATCTTGAGTTGGAAAGTAAATATGGAAGTATTGAAATTGAGAAAGCCGGCAAAATTGATGCTGATGCTCATTTCTCCGGATTTGATATTGAAGAGCTGACAGGAAGTTTAGAATTAAAATGCAGCTATCTGGGCGACTTTAAGATTGATAAACTCGCTAAGACTTTTACCTTGGTTGATATAGACGGGAAATTCGGTTCGTATGATATCAGCTTGGAAAGAGGTATGAATGCAAACATTGATGCCGAGTTCTCTTTTTCTGATTTAAAGTACGCTTCTGATGTAGATGCAACCTTTAATTATCGAGTGAAGGAATCCAATAACAGCACATATAGAGGAAAAATTGGTGCGGGTGATCCAAATAAAATTATCCGAATAGATTCCAGTTATGGAAATCTTAGATTAAAAATGGACTAACAAGCATGATTCCGTTAGAGCTGTGAATTTTAATTCACAGCTTTTTTTATCCCTCAATAAAATCTATTTCAGCTCGGAAAGGGAAACTCATTAAATAAACATGAGCCTCCTGAATGGTCATTTTATCATGAATGATCTTGTATAGGGTTTCCGTAATAGGACATCTCACCCGATATGATTCGGCTAACTGATTCACAATATTGATTGTTTTCACGCCCTCAGCAACCTCATCCATGGATTCAATGATCTCATCGAGTGTTTCTCCTTTAGCTAACCGGTACCCCACGGTATAGTTTCTACTAAGATTGGAGGTGCACGTCGCAATCAGATCTCCAACACCAGCTAGTCCAAGAAAAGCCTGAGCATTGCCTCCGAGTGCTTTTCCTATGTATACCATTTCAACCAGTCCCCTACTGATAAATAAAGACTTGGCGTTTTCTCCCAGGTCCATTCCTGCAATAGTTCCGGCTCCTACTGCTATAATGTTTTTTAGAACCCCGCACAGTTCAATGCCAATCAAATCTCTACTACCGTAGATCATAAATCGATCATTTTTCAAAAGTCGCTGACCAATTTTCACTACTTCGTCAAAGTGTGATGCCACCACTGATGCAGCAGGTTTTCGTTGATCCAACTCCCTGGCTAGATTTGGTCCAGCCAGGCATCCCACACGTAGCACTGAGGTTTCCTCTTTGATAACCTCAGAAATCGTTCTGACATGTTCTCGTGTTAATGGGTTATTACGATTGATTTTTTGTTTTTCAGGCACATAGAGATCAAACCCTTTAGTCCCGTGAATGAGCACATGATAAGGCCTCAGATGAGGAGCCAATTTGATGATCATATCCCTAAAATTGGCTGATGGGACCATCGGAAAAATGACCTCACATTGTTCTGGTACCTCTTCCAGCGTATTAGTTACCTCAATATTCTCATGCAGTATTTGTCCGGAGCTAACACGCTCCTTTGCAATCTTCTTGGTTTTCTCAGGATCGCGAATGTACAAAATAACTTTCGCCTCATTCTCTGCCAGGATGTTGGCAACAGCAGTACCAAAACTACCGGCTCCTATTACCCCAACAACTTCCTTAGATGTACTTTTCGAGTCCATATCCATTCATTCTGTTGTGATAGTAATAGAGCGTATTTGTATCCTGCACGATGATCTTATCTCCCCTTTTGATCAGTGGTCGTTGGTCATGATATAAGCCTACATTTTGTAATCCGTGTTCAATTGCTTCGGTGGCTGATTTTTTCATGTGATCGGCCATGTCAACCTGGCCTTTTTCATGAATGTTGTTGAGACGCGTTCGAAGCTTTTTAAAATTTTTCTTAAACTCCTCATAATCCAGCACCAAATCTTCGTCAGGTAAACGAAGCACATGATAGATATCTAGCTTTGGATTCTTTCTTTCAAGCATTTTGAATGCAGTAAATGCTACCAGGTGACTGGCAAATACCCGATTATATTTATGGAATTCTTCCACAATTCGTTTTGCAAGGACCCTCACGTACTCTTTCTCACGCTGTGCATCAAACGTAATTTTCTTCTCTCTCAGGAAATAATCTCTTACATTGATAGGGTTTCCATTCTTATCAAAACTATTCCCATCGTTATCTACATAGTTTCCCAGAATATCCATTCCTCTTCCAACATTCACCGATATATCGGATCCCTTGGTGAAAAATTTAAACATGAACGTACCCAGCTTATAGGAGGTAGAAAACTCATCCGCTTCTACGTAATACCTCTCTCTTCCAGTTCTTTTCAGATGATCACGAATAAGTGAGGGTGCTTCCAGCGTAAAGTGGTAGTTAATAACCACTGGAATAATGAATACTTTCTTAACCTCATCACCTTCTTTGGCATTTAAATAAAGTTCACGCTGAGCCTCAATTGAAGTCCCCAACAGACCCATTCTAAGGTTTGTCTCAATCTCACCCGATCTTGACCTGGTACCTCCTGGAAAAAATAAAGAATGGCAACCCCTCTTAATCGCATTTCTTGAATACGTTTTGAGTGTTTCGAGGTAAATCGGATTTTTCTTTCTTCGGTCTACTTTGTACGCTCCGAGGCTATTCATGAAGTACGCGAGGATTTTGATATTAAAGAGGTTTAATCCTGCTCCATAAATGAATGGCGGTAACCCCAAATATTGAATAGCCCATCCAATCAAAATCGAATCCAGGTTACTAAAATGAGTAGGGACCATCACAACCGTTCCTTTCTTTGCCAACGAGCGAATGTGCTCAGTTTCTCCAATCACGTGTATTTTATCATCGAGATCAAGTCGACGGCTGAATAGGGACAATAGACCTTTTACACGAGCTGCGTTTAATAGTCTTGCGAAACCAAAAGTCACAAAACTTTGGGCAAATTGATAAGCTGAATTTTTAAAGTTTCCTGCGATTTCCTGTGTGTATCGCTTGATAATTTCACTTAACAGCTCCTTCTCTAGTTCTTTGGCCTTGTCTTTCTCGTCTGGATTAATGTCAAGCAACCTGGCTTGAATGTTTTTCCAATACACCTTTTCATCAGGCGGGTCAACCCTCCAAGGGTTGGCTTTCATTCGTAATTTCTCCCGATGAATTGTCATTTCTATCTCCTCCCTCAACGATCCGTTCTTAGTGCCTACCAATTGATCGTAGGTTTCAGCTGTTACTTCATCAATGAACTCCTTGCGCTCCCTGGATAATTTTATAATCGGCCATTCGCTTTTATTTGGAATAATTTCTGAATACCTGACTTTCTTTCTCCGCATTTGCTTTTTTAGAAATTGGCGGAAAGATAGTTCTAACCCCAATAATTTAAATATTGAATGTCGAAAAGGTTAAAATTCAAACATTAAAGCACCTAATTGATTAAAAGGCAATGCATTTATAAGTGAGCTAATCTCTATCCTCTGTATTATTGCAATCGAAATGTCACTAAGCTTAAAAGACATACAAAAGCCTGTCACAAATGAGATGAACGAATTTGAAAAAAAATTCCGTTCATCCATGAAAAGCAAGGTGATGCTCCTTGATAAAATCACCGGGTACATCGTAAGGAGAAAAGGCAAGCAAATGCGTCCCTTATTTGTCTTTCTAAGTGCCGGTGCAACCGGAAATATTTCAGAAGCTACCTACCGAGGAGCATCTTTAATAGAGTTGCTACACACCGCCTCCCTGGTTCATGACGATGTAGTGGATGACTCCAACATGCGTCGAGGGTTTTTCTCCATCAACGCGCTCTGGAAAAATAAGATTGCCGTCCTAGTTGGTGACTTTTTATTAGCCAAAGGCATGCTCCTATCGATGGAAAATGATGACATTGATCTTCTTCGAATAACCACTGAACCAGTAAAGGAGATGAGTGAGGGTGAGTTACTTCAGATGGCAAAATCCAAGACACTAGATATCACCGAAGACGTATATTATCAGGTTATTCGCCAAAAGACCGCCAGTTTAATTAAATCATGCTGTAAGGTTGGAGCTTCCTCCGCAGGAGCTGATGACGAAACAATTGAAAAAATGGGTGAATTTGGCCTTGCGGTGGGCATGGCCTTTCAAATCAAGGATGACTTGTTTGATTATGGGACTTTTGAAATTGGGAAACCACGGGGAATAGATATCAAGGAGAAGAAAATAACACTTCCTTTAATCCATGCGCTGAGTAATGCCTCTAAACTAGAGCGCAGACGCATAAAAAAATTAATAAAAAGGGCTGATAAAAAGCCAAAACTGGTTCATGATGTAATAGACTTTGTGCAAGCATCAGGCGGAATTGAATATGCGATTTCCGTAATGGAAGATTATCATCAAAAGGCGAAAGACCTATTGAATACGCTTCCCGAGTCTAATTACAGATCATCACTTGAGGATTTAGTCCAATTCACTATAGAGCGAACTAAGTAGCTTTATCTGTAAATCACACTTCGTATTCCCTCTATAATCAGTATAACTAAAACGAGTATCATAACCGCAGCTGCAGCACCGGCCACTTCTGGATAGGAAGTTTGTTTCTCTGTTATACCGTAAGCGGCCCATGCGACGACAGCTCCAAATATTGGATCCCTGTAGCGAATGATCATCACTGTTGCAATAGCTCCTGCCAGAGCTAGTTCTACAAAGACCCAAACGGTATTCGTAAGCAACCAGTCATCCATGCCTATTACCACCTGCTCAATACTGATATTAGCAAGAGTGGCCACCGTAATCCAGCCTAAATACAAACTGAACGGAGTTTTTATAAATAACCGATCCCGAAATCCCTGAACCTTACCCGGTAAAATATGCCTGTAAATTCCGATAAGCGAACTCAAAATCACAATCATTAAAACCAAAGCCAGTGTGATCAATTCGTAATGCCAGGCAAATATCCAAAGCGTGTTAGCGGCACAGTTGACCACAAAATGTCGATTGATCCGATCGAAGATTTTTCGATCGGCATTTCTTGAAAGAAACTGATAGACCACATAAGCAATTAGGAACAAGTATATAACTCCCCATATCGAAAAGGTGAAGCCTGCTGGAGTAAATAAAGTCGGATACGCATCCGATACATCTCCTGTCGTTCGTCCTCCAATTGGTAAGTAGTTTGCCAGGAAATTAACTAGTAGAACTACACCTAAAGAGAAAATCGGAATTACTCGTGACATAAAATCTTTTCGTTTCAACCGTAAGCTAATGAGATTGTTCAATCCATAAATTGCCTAACCCTTCTTATGTTTGCGGTCTCTAACGAATAACCGCATGAAGACCATCCACGATTACGATTTTAAAGGAAAGAAAGCTTTGATCAGAGTAGACTTTAATGTGCCTCTCAATGAGCACATGGAAGTGACTGATGAGACACGAATTAATGCCGCAATCCCCACGCTAAAAAAAATTCTTTCGGACGGAGGTTCATGCATCATTATGTCTCACCTGGGACGTCCAAAAAATGGTCCGGAGGATAAATTCTCACTCCGTCATATTGTGAAAAATCTGAGTGACAAACTTGGTGTGGATGTCAAGTTTGGCGATGACTGCATTGGTGAATCTGCCAGGGAGCTCTCCGACAAGCTTAAGGAGGGCGAAGTACTCTTGCTTGACAATGTTCGCTTCTATAAAGAGGAAACTGCCGGTGATGAAGCCTTTGCAAAAGCACTGGCTTCTCATGGAGATATTTACGTAAACGATGCTTTTGGAACAGCTCATAGAGCACACGCTTCTACAACTGTAGTTGCTAAGTTTTTTGATGAGAAATGCTGCGGTAATGTGATGCATGCTGAACTTGAAAACGCGCAAAAAGTTCTTGAAAAAGCAGAACGTCCATTTACAGCTATAATGGGTGGTGCCAAGATCTCAGACAAAATAATGATTATAGAGCAGCTACTGGATAAAGTAGATCACTTGATTATTGGCGGAGGTATGAGCTACACCTTTTTCAAAGCAATGGGAGGTCAAATAGGGAATTCGCTTGTTGAGGAAGATAAACTATCACTCGCCAAAGAACTCATCTCAAAAGCAAAAGAAAAGGGGGTAGACCTTCAATTACCGAAAGATTCAATCATCGCTGATGATTTCAACAACAATGCGAACAAGCAAACCGCAGACAACTATGCTATCCCTGATGGATGGATGGGGCTTGATGTAGGACCAGAATCTCGAAAAGTATTCTCAGACATCATTGAAAAATCAAAAACCGTTTTATGGAACGGGCCAATGGGGGTGTTCGAAATGAGCAACTTTGCTGAAGGAACCAACACGATTGCTCAGGCAGTAGTTAAAGCAACTGAGCACGGAGGATTTTCTCTTATCGGAGGTGGTGATTCTGCCGCGGCAGTCAATAACCTTGGCTATGGTGACAAGGTATCATACGTCTCAACTGGTGGTGGGGCATTGCTGGAGTACATGGAAGGAAAGGTATTGCCTGGAGTAGCGGCGCTGGAAGATTGAGATTCAGCAAAGTAAATGAGTGTCCTAGAAGGGCTAGAGCAAACTAAACTTCCCCTCGCTCTCAATGACTTTCTTATCCTCAATTAGGATTCTTAAGGCTTCCATTATCTGATCTTGGGTGAAACCGGACATTAATGCCCGTAGTTCGGTTATGTTTCGTGGGGCATCCAGAGTCTCTTCGACTTTCTCAACTGGTATTTCACTTGCTTTTAAGCGTTTCTTAGTCTCCAGATCATTGTCACAAATTCCGCAGGTAAGAGATGTTTCTTCATCAAAATACCGTTGGAAAATCTGCGTACGACATTCGGTGGAGTTCATGTAGTCAATAACTGCCTGGGCTTTCTCACGGGCAAGTGTTCTTCGCCATTCAATTTGCTTGCTATCAATCGGAAGCTTTTCAGGATCTAGTCGTGGAGTCAAAAATGTGATAGTTGCTGAATCCATAGCCGATTGATAATCTATCACTTCACTATCATTCAGAAATTTTAGCCATTTACGTACTTGTACCTTATCTGACTTTAACAAGGACCCAATATCCTTTTCTTTGATCTTTGCATATCCGGCAAACACCTCCCCCCCATACAGTCTTAGCAAAGTCTTTATAACTGGGTCCAGCTTAGGGTTCGCAATTTGAAACTTATACGTCTCCCCCTTATCTAAGAGAAACGTAATCTTTGACTGCTCATAAAAGCCATCGGTCATTTGAATGAGGCCTTCATCTCCTAATTTCTTTAAAGCAGCATAAGTTTCAACTACAGGAAGATTGTAGGTATTAATAAACTGCTCGTAATTAAATGGAAAGCTGGTATATGCATGACTTCCAATTGCCATTTTATAGAAATTGGCCAGTGCCTGATAGGTGCGTTTTATTTCCGCTAAGGAAACGATCGTTCGATCCGTTCGATCTTTTAGCTCATCAATGTCCTGAACATGGAATAGGGCAACTGCATACGCCTTTTTGCCATCACGCCCTGCTCTGCCAGCCTCCTGATAGTACGCTTCAAGTGAATCAGGTAGATCCATATGGATGACCGTCCGAACATCTGATTTATCAATTCCCATTCCGAAGGCATTAGTAGCAACAATCACCCTAACCTGATTATTTATCCATGCGCTCTGCTTCTCCGAGCGTTGTTGTCCAAGGAGTCCGGCATGGTAATAATCTGCTGAAATCTGCTGCCTATTTAGCATGTCGGCAATCTCCTTAGTTCGCTTTCTGCTTCTTACATACACCACAGATGTCCCGGGTACATTTGTAAGGATTTCCAGCATCTTTCCTTCCTTATTCTCCAGCTTGAAAGCTGAATACGAAAGATTAGCCCGAGCGAAGCTTTTTTGAAAGACTTTAGCGTCTTTCATCTCCAGCTTTTCAATGATATCGGCCTTTACTTCTTTGGTAGCTGTGGCGGTCAGGGCAATGAGTCTGCCTATTCCGAGCTCATTTTTAAAGGCTGCTATCTCCAGGTATGGAGGTCTGAAATCGTACCCCCATTGAGAAATACAATGCGCTTCATCGATCGCAAGCAAACATATGTTCATTTGCCGCGCACGCTCAATGAATATTTCTGTCTTCAGTCTTTCCGGGGAGACATATAAAAACTTAAAATTTCCATAGATGCAATTGTCCAGCGTGATGTCTATCTCCCTCCTACTCATTCCTGAATAGATAGCAGCAGCTTTTATGCCTTTATTTTGGAGTTGCTCTACCTGATCTTTCATCAACGAAATAAGAGGTGAAACAACAATGCAAATACCCTCCATAGCCAGCGTAGGAACCTGAAAACAAACTGATTTACCTCCTCCTGTAGGTAGCAAGGCCAGTGTATCATTGTCATCTAAAATAGATTGAATGATCTCCTCTTGCTTTGAGCGAAATGTGGTGTAACCCCAGTATTTTAAAAGGATCTCCGATGGATTCATTGGACGAAGTTATCGGGCTTTTTGATAGCTTCAAACATTATCGGCAACTGATGCGATGATACCTCCAGGCAGCCCAGCAACCAACTACAGAAAAGGCTGCCAACACTAAAAAAACGTATTGATGTCCTGACTGTCCAGGATAAGCGTCAAGGATGGTGCCAACCATTACTCCGGCAAATACATCCGGTGTAAAGCCGATGAATGAAGCTAGACCTACTGCAGTGCCGGTAAGGTGTAATGGAATCTTACCTTTTTCCAGCACAGCAAAATAAAGTGCTCGCGCAGCGTACACTCCACCTGCCAGAGTGAAAATTGAAACCAGGAAAAGAGGGAGAAAAGCATGCCCCAATCCACTTGCAAACCACAACGAACCCATAACTGTAATGACAAAACTGATAATCAACCATCGGGTGATGTTATATCGATCAGCAATAAAACCAACTGCTACGCCGGCGATGGGTCTTATAAACAAAAGAAAGGTTCCAATTTGTGCGGATGCGATTTCTTCATAACTCAAAACATCTCTGGCGTATAAAGAAATAATATCTGTCGTTTTGTAACCTACATAGGCTGTCAAGATGATCACCATCAAAAGCCATACAACTGGCAGTTTCGCAACCTCCTTCACCAGCTTGAAAGAAATCTGATCAACTTTTTGATCATCCTCACTCGCAGTTTTTAGATAGAACCAAACCAGAACACCAATGATGATAATAAGCAAGCAAGATCCATATATAGCCATTTTAAATGCTGCTCTGGTTTCTTCCAGCAACGCATCTACATTGCCCGCTAAAGAGTTTGCGAAAAGAGCTACAGTAAATACTCCAAATAGCGCTCCAACAAGTCCTCTTCCTCCGTCTAAAATCCCAAAAGTCTTCCCTTGATCTTTTGCTCCTCCCCATATACGAGCAGCTTTAATCATCGGAGACCAGAAGAGAAAAATGGTGCTAAATCCCCAAAAACCATACAATACCTGTAGGACATAAAACCCTGGGAAACTGGCATAAACTATACCTCCTAAAGCTGTAAACCATAAAGAACATGCAATTAGTTTGCGCGGCTCAAAGCGATCCGCTATCGGACCCCCGAAGAGATAAGAAACCATGGCCACTAATCCATATGCAGTAAAACAAAGTCCAAGTTCGGTGTTGTTGATTTGAAAAACATCAAGGACAGTAGCACGGAATACTCGCTGGAGTACAAATGGAAGAATAAAAACTGCCTCCCCGGCCAGAATGAGAAGCATGATGTAAATCCAATTGGTTTTTGACTTTTGCACAATGAAATTTATCGAAATTCTTTAAAGGTGACCGCTCATCACTTGTGATTTCCTAAAGAGTGTTAAAAATTAAAATGTAATCCTAAAGAGAATTAGTTTTAATAGTACAACAATACCTAAAACTATGTTTTCCAAATCGTTACGTTTTATTGGAGCACTATTTTGCGTGCTTTTGCTTTCATTGACAACTGTCAAGAGTCAGGGCTTTGAGGGTTATTACCAAAATCCGGATGTCCATAATAATCAAATAATATTTTGTGCTGAAGGAGATCTTTGGTCTGTCCCCCTTTCAGGAGGCCTGGCACAACGGCTGACAACTCACCCCGAAGAAGAACTATTACCAATCATCTCTCCAGATGGAAGCACCATCCTTTTTTCGGCGAGTTATGAGGGCCCTACTGAAATTTATACCATGCCAATCAATGGTGGAATAACTACGCGCTGGACGTATGAAAGCGAGCCGTCTACAGCCACGGCCTGGACGCCAGATGGTAAGATCGTTTATGCCACCTGGGCCTACAATAAAAAACCGGATGATCGATTGGTCACAATTAATACAGAAACAAAAGTGAAAACGGTCATTCCTCTTGATCAGGCAAGTGAAGCTTCGTTTAGTTCTGACGGACAAACGGTGTACTTCGTAAGACCTGCTGATCATAACAATGTGACTAAACGATATAAAGGGGGCACTGCTCGTCAAATCTGGAAATTCACCTTTGGCTCAGATGAAGCCATCAAACTCACCCCTGACTATGATGGAGAAAGTCACCACCCAATGTGGCATAATGGTAGAATTTATTTTCTATCTGACAGAGATGGAATTATGAATGTTTGGTCCATGGATGAAAATGGAGCTGATAAAAAGCAACATACTACTCATGCTGATTTTGATGTTCGCTCTGCGAATGTTTCCAATGGTGTTATTGTGTATCAATTAGGCGCTGATCTTTGGAAGTATACCATCGCATCAAGCGCCTCAGAAAAAATAACAATAACACTTGCTTCTGACCTGGATCAGCTGAGAGAAAAATGGGAAGACAACCCCTCACAATACATCACTTCGGTGAATCCCAATAAGGATGGATCCAAAATTGCGATTACGGCAAGAGGTCGTGTTTTCGTTGTACCTACAAAAGCAGGAAGAACCGTCTCCTTTACTGAAAAAGATGGAGTTAGGTATCGCGATGCAACGTTCTCATCGGATGGTAATTCCGTAATCGCTCTATCCGACGAAACCGGAGAGTTTGAATTTGTAAAAATGCCTGCTGATGGGTTAGGAAAAGAAACTGCCATCACCAATGACGGTAACTTACTGAGATATGGTGGAGCCCCATCACCAGATGATAAATGGATTGCTTATGATGATTTGGAAAGCAACATGTACGTACTCAATGCATCTACTGGAGTAAGTGCTAAAATCTCAACGAATCAGGAAGGTATCTGGGATTTCTCCTGGTCACCTGACAGCCAATGGCTGGCTTATGTGCAGGCTGCAAAAAACAGTATGGCACAAATTTGGGTATACAATGTAAATACCAAGCAGCAATTTGCCCTTACTACAGATCGGGCCAATAGCTTTAACCCCAGATGGAGCCCGGATGGCAAGTTTATTTATTTCATCTCTGATCGAAATTTTACCACACTTGTAGGTAGTCCGTGGGGAACAAGACAACCTGAACCTTATTTTGATGTAAGCGAAAAAATCTATCACATTCCACTTCAGAAAGGTAATCGATCACCATTTAGGCCGGCAGATGAGCTTTATTCAGGTGATGATGAGAAGAAAGACGATGGGGAGAAAAAGAAAAAAGGTGAGGAAGAAGATACAGGTGTCAATGTTGCAATCGATCAGGATGGTATCCAGGAACGCCTTCTGGAAGTACCAGTCAAGCCAGGCAACTATTTTGGATTAGAAGTAAATGATAAGGCCCTGTATGTGACATCACAAGAAACAGGTGTTGGAGCAAAAAGTCATCTCGCGGTAGTCAAAATCACCAACGAAGATCCTGAAGTGAAAACCATGGTCAGTGACGTTAATCAATTTGACATGACTGCAGACGGTAAGAAGTTAATGGTTTCAAAACAGCGAAATTTCTATGTTGTAGATGCAGGAACTGGGCCAGTCAGTGACTTGAGTGATGGAAAAGTGGATTTGAGTGGCTGGAAATTTCCAATTGACCCACGAAAAGAATGGAAGCAGTTGTTTACGGATGCCTGGAGAATGGAAAGAGACTACTTCTATGATAAAAACATGCACGGTGTTGATTGGGATGCGATGCATGCCAAATATTTACCATTGGTTGATCGGGTAACCACTCGAAATGAGCTTTCGGATCTGATCGGACGATTTGTTGGTGAATTGGCAGCTCTTCACACAAGCGTGCGAGGTGGTGATACGAGAAGTGATGAAAAGAACATACCTGTTGCCAATCTGGGTGGGGTATTTACCCGGGATGAAGCTGCTGGAGGATTCCGCATCGATTACATCTACAAGGTAGATCCCGATTATCCGGACGAGAAATCACCATTAGATGATCCGTATCTTGATGTAAAAGAAGGCGATATCATTACAAGTGTTAATGGTAAAGCCTCGCTCTCCTCGAATGATATAGGTGATCTGATTCGAAATCAGGTGGGTAAGCAGGTCAGATTGGCGATCAAACGTGGTTCAAGTGTTCGGGACATCATCGTAAAACCAATTGGTAGTGCCTTTAACCTCAGGTATCGTGATTGGGAATACAGCAATCGTAAATACGTAGATCAGCAATCTGATGAGACCATTGGATACCTACACCTCCGAGCGATGGGTAGCCGAGATATCAATCAGTTTTATCGAGAATTCTATCCGGTATTTAATCGTCAGGGATTGATCGTTGACGTGCGATACAACTGGGGTGGAAACATTGATAGTTTCATTTTAGAAAAGCTATTGCGAAAAGCCTGGATGTACTGGCAGGCACGCTCAGGGGAACCATACTGGAATATGCCGTACGCTTTCAGAGGACATATTGCTGTGTTGGTAAATGAAAACACCTATTCTGATGGTGAGGCCTTCGCTGATGGCTTTACCGAATTAGGGCTGGGTACCACTATAGGAACGAGAACCTGGGGTGGTGAAATATGGCTGCATAGCGGCAATCGACTCAGTGATGGTGGTCTTGCACGTGCTCCTATGTTTGGTGTGTATGCGGACGGTGAGTGGCGCATTGAAGGAAGAGGATTTGAACCTGATATCGAGATTGACAACCTGCCTCATGCCACTTTTAATGGAAAGGATGCCCAGTTGGATAAAGCAATCGAACACTTGAAACAAAAGATTCAAGAAGATCCACGACCAGTTCCACCGCCTCCTCCATACCCGGACAAGTCGTTTAAAAACAACAAGAAAAATTAATATGAAGAAGCTGTCTCAAAAGTGTGCCGTCATTGCGAACAAAGTGAAGCAATCTCTTTAAAAGCATCGTAAATGATGCTAAGATCGCCGACAGGCGGCCCTGTTCGTTTCCTCGCGATGACGAGCTTTGATGCTTTTGAGACACCCTCTTCTCTGATCAAGCTATTCGGGATTTGAAATCCTGAACTAATGGTTTCCGAATTTCAAATTCGGAAGAGCAAACGATAAATATGAAGCCTCACAACGATGTGAGGCTTTTTTATTGTTAATAATTATTAAATTATTGTTTTTCAATAATTATTTATATAATTGCAAAAATTAATTAGCAATTATGAATAATAATATCTTAAAAGTCGCAGCGCTCGCCGCACGGTTTATCCTAGGATTGGATATCCTTTTAGGTGCATTGCTCGTGTTTTTCATGATCGCCTGGCCGTTGGAACTTTCGTTTCTTGAGAAAATTCATATCGTGCAAGACTCATCCATTTTTAAATTTGAGACTAGCCCCTCATTTGAGACAATCCCCGGGGGAGGCGTTCCGCTAAGCCCGCCATTAAGTGAATTTGGAACATTCTACTTTTACTTCACTTGCGTTAGAAGCTTGACTATGGTCGCGATTCTTTTTAAGATTATCCAATTGTCAATACGCATCATCAAATCCATTTCGAGTTTAGAGACATTTCGATTTGAAAATGTCTTTTCATTCCGAAAAATGGGACAACTATTTCTTATATGGTTTGCTGTAGCAATTCCCTCAATAAAACCTTTAACTGAATTCGGTGAAACCTTCGGTGTAACCATGACTACTGCGCTAAACTTTAAGTATGCACTATTCGCCCTGGTATGTTTTGTCTTAGCGGAAATCTTTAAAGAGGGCAACAAATTGATGGAAGAGAATAAATTAACCATCTGAGCCATGCCTATTATTGTAAATCTTGATGTCGTAATGGCACAGCGGAAGATCCGATCAAAAGATCTGGCCCACCAGCTTGGAATAACTGAAGCTAATTTGTCTATCTTGAAAACCGGTAAAGCAAAAGCGATGCGTTTTACCACGCTTGAAGCTCTTTGTGAGGCCCTTGATTGTCAGCCAGGCGATTTGTTGGCATACACCAAGTCCTAATCAAACCTAAATTTTAAAACGAGTTGAATAACCAAAAAAAGAATACCTTGGTTAATCCTGCAAGCCAGGGGAAACCAATTCATGCCTTAATAGACCTTTCCATATTTCTCTCCGTGATGTTTCTCATCAGAGAAGTCCACATCGAACAAATTGGATTTTGGGGGAATGGTTTGCTAAGATCCATATCTACTGTGGGAGTAGCAACCTTCCTGCTTTATTATCGAAAGCAATCCTGGAGAGATATAGGTCTCATTAAACCAGACAATATCTGGAGGATGCTGGGTATTGCTGGTATTACATTTATTTCAACAATAGTATGTATCATCCTTTACGAAATCATTTCTTCGGGACCTGAAGAGACTAGTGGTGTAGTAGAAGAGATAACTAGAGTCGTTGAGAAAAGTCTTGCCTTCCAAATCTTTATCGTGATTATTATATGGACGGAATCCCTCCTTGAAGAATTGCAGGATCGTGGCTTTTCACTAAATCGATTCGAATCCTTATTTGGAAATAAACTCATTTCCACGATTTTGGCCGTATTTATTCAAGCAGTCATTTTTGGATTTAGACACAGTTATGATCTGTCTGATCGCTCCATTACAACCGGTATGATTGGCTTGGTATTTGGGATCGTTTATGTAGTATCCGGAAGAAACTTATGGCCACTCATCATTGCGCATGTCATTTTGAATAGTATGTCCATTCAGAATCATCTTTAAGGAAGGCCTTATTTAGTACTATTTCTGTAAGAATAGCATTGGACTGCTGAGTTACTTGAGCTTTTGTTTGCGATCGTTTTATTTTACATGATGAAGCTAGCTATTGGAATTATTTGCCTTCTGTTTGCATATTTATTAGAAGGTCAATCGATTGAACAGGTAAAATTTACAGGAAGAGCTGAGCTCATGCTAGAGCTGACTCACCGCTATAAATCAAATTATTTAACGATCAGCCATCATCAATTTAGAATGGCATTTACAGAATTACATCCCTATCAAAGTGATTTGGATGAAATTGTCACTGAAAAACACAGTTTCCATGGACACACATGGATGATTGATATCTTACCTGATTATGGAGACGACCAGGGATTAGTGACTCCTATTGGTTTTGACTACTATGGCGGGCTCTATTACAGCAAAGTACTTTCTAACGACCAAGGAGGGCACACATCGATGATCAATTACTTGAGTGCTGAAAATGAGCTATATGCAGACATCATTCCCGGACTTGTAAATCACTCAGGTCTGCAAAGCGGCGCACTCTCCAAAAACGAACGATACATGATACTGAGTACTCAGGGAGCATATACACATGGTAAAGAAGACCTCTATGTCATCGAGTATTTAGGAAGCAGTTGGGGACATATGACCAACCTTGGTTCCATTGTTAACACAAAAGACCAGGAAATTACCCCCTACCTGGCCACTGATAACAAAACCCTCTTCTTTTCCTCAGACCGTACTGGTGGTAAAGGCGGATATGATATTTATATGACGGAGCGGCTGGATGATACATGGCAAAATTGGACGAGACCGATCAATGTTTCTGAAGTTAATTCAATTCAGTCGGAGACTTCATTTTGTTTTGTTGAAACAGATCCATTCGCCTATTTTATTAGGTCGGACAAACTCGATGTGTATGGAGATATCATGGAAATACCTATTGAACAAAGCATCGTAGAAGATTCCTCTTTTACAGAAATAGTAGACGTAATTGAAAAGGCTTATTTCAAAGTAGTAGATGGAGTTACAGAACGAGCAATTGCTTCAGAACTTGTTATTGTGGAAGATTATGACCAGCGGCAAAATGAATCTGGAATTTTCGAAGCTGAAGAGCTGGTTGGTAAGACACTTATTTTTAAATCATCAGGATATTTCTCATCAAAACTGAAGGTTGGTGAAAGTGTACCCAAAGGCGAGAATATTATTTTTCTTCAACCTCTAACAACCGGATCAAGTATTACACTTGAAAACGTCTTGTTTAAGCGTGCTACCGCCAATATATTGACCAGTTCTTATGAACAACTAGATCTTTTGGTAGAGGTCATGAATGAAAACCCTGATCTTAACATTCGACTAAAAGGGCATACCGACAATAAAGGAAATCCGGTGAGTAATCTTGAACTCTCTCAAAACAGAGTGGATGCAGTCGCTGACTATTTAAGAAATAAAGGAATTAACAGAAGAAGAATATCAGGTATAGGCTATGGTGGTAAATATCCCATAGCCAGTAATGAAACTGAGGAGACACGGCAACTTAATCGGCGGGTGGAGTTTGAGATAATGGAATAAATCCGTTTTATATAGAACACGGGACTACTTCATCTCCACCACTAAATCATCTTGCTCTACCAGCTCCCCTGATTGTAAATGGATTTTCTTGACTGTTCCTGAAACTGAAGAAGAAACAGTTGTTTCCATCTTCATAGCCTCAATCACAAACAACACATCATCCTTCTTCACCTTAACTCCTTCTTTCACTTTCACTTCGGCAATCTTGCCCTGAAGAGGTGAGCCAATTTCATTATCAGTTTCTGCTTTTCTGTTAGATACTTTTTGAACAGCCACCTTTTTATCCCTGATATCAATTTTTCTGGTTTGACCATTCAGCTTGAATGAAACCGTACGCATCCCCTCATCATCCGGCTCAGTTATGTATCCCATCTCGATGATGATGTTCTTACCTTTGGCAATCTCCACAATCACCTCTTCCCCACGCTTCATACCATAGAAGAAAACAGGAGTTGGGAGATTCGTTACCTCGTCATAATCCTGAACATGCTGATAGTATTCTTTGAAAACTTTTGGATAGAGCTTGTATGAAAGGAAATCATCGAAATCCGTCAATGGAAACTCTTTCTGAAACGCTGCAAATTCCTTTTCAAAATTCACAGGTTCCATATTGTCATTCGCTCGTCCATTCAATGGTTTCTGATTTTTCAAAATCAGCTTGCTGATCTCCGTAGGGAATCCGCCCGGCGGCTGACCCAAATCACCCTTAAAGAACCCGATCACCGATTCTGGAAATGATAAAGAGGCTCCTTTCTCAAAAATATCATCTGCCGACAGGTCATTGGCAGTCATAAACATAGCCATGTCCCCCACTACCTTGGATGAAGGAGTTACCTTCACAATATCACCAAAGAGATCGTTGACGATTTCATAGTTTTTCTTAATAGTCTCAAACTTGTGCTCTAATCCAAGCGCTATGGCCTGAGGTCGTAGGTTTGAATACTGACCACCAGGAATTTCGTGATCATATACCTCAGCAGTTCCCGCTTTTAAGCCAGACTCAAATGGGTAATAGAACTCCCTCACATCTTCAAAATACGTAGAATGCTCGTTCAGTGATTTGAGATTCATCTCTCTTCCACGTTCATGATATTCAAGTGTGGCGACTAGTGAGTTGAAGTTAGGCTGAGAGGTCAATCCTGACATGGATGCCAGCGATACATCAATGATATCTACACCCGCCTCGATTGCTTTCAGATACATTGCCGCCTGCATGGATGAGGTATCATGTGTATGCAGATGAATCGGTAAATCAACCGCCTTTTTCAACTCAGACACTAATAACTGCGCACTGTATGGCTTCAATAGTCCGGCCATGTCTTTGATGGCCAACAGGTGAGCTCCTTCATCCTCGAGCTGACGCGCCATGTCCAGGTAATACTGAAGGGTGTATTTCTTTTGATCATCATCCTGCAATTCTCCGGTGTAGCAAATGCAAGCTTCGGCCAAAGATTCCGTTCGTTCACGGACTGCTTTTATGCTCACCTTCATATTTTCGATCCAGTTGAGCGAATCGAAAATTCTAAAGATGTCCATCCCATTTTCGGCCGTTCGCTCGATGAATCGTTCGATCAGGTTATCAGGGTAGGCCGTATATCCCACTCCATTCGAGCCACGAAGCAACATCTGAAATAAGATGTTTGGTGCTGCCTCGCGCATGAGTTGCAACCGCTTCCATGGACTCTCTTTGAGAAATCGCATAGACACATCGAAGGTGGCTCCTCCCCACATTTCCATGGAGAACACTTCCGGGTTTTGCTGGGCATAACTTCTGGTCACCTTCAGCATATCCTCTGTTCGGAAGCGTGTAGCCAGCAGTGATTGGTGTGCATCTCGCCAGGTAGTGTCGGTGAAATGTACTTTCGGGTCATCCTTTATCGACTGGACAAATTTTTCTCTACCTAGTTTTTTCAGCAAATCTCGAGAACCTTGTGGAACAGCTGCTCCTCTTTGATGACTTGGAGTCTTAGGTGTTCTGAACACTTTATTTGGATCGAATGATTTTACATTCGGGTTTCCATTGACCGAAATTTCTCCAACGTAATTGAGTGTTTTGGTACCTCTGTCGAAACTCTTCTTGATTTTGAACAAGTCTGGATGACTGTCAATGAATCCAACGGTGGCCTTTCCATTGAAAAAATCCTCGGTATAGATCACATTCTCTAGAAAACCAATGTTGGTCTTCACACCTCGAACCCTAAATTCCCGTAACGCACGGTGCAATCGTTGTGCAGCTCCTTTGAGTGTTCTTCCCTTTGCAGTTACTTTAACCAATAGCGAATCAAAAAATGGTGAAATTTTCACTCCGTTGTACACATTTCCTGCATCCAGTCGAATACCAAACCCACCGGCACTTCGGTAAGCGATGATGGTGCCATAGTCTGGTTTGAAGCCATTTTCCGGGTCTTCTGTTGTGACACGACACTGAACAGCAAAGCCCCGAACCTGAATATCATCCTGTGACTGAATGAAAATCTGCGGATGCGAGAGCTTACACCCTGCTGCGATCAATATCTGCGTTCGAACAATGTCTATACCTGTCACCTCCTCGGTTATGGTGTGCTCCACCTGCACCCTTGGGTTTACTTCAATGAAATAGATGTTCTCATCCGGGTCTACCAGAAATTCTACTGTTCCAGCGTTGTTGTAGTTTACCTGTTTGGCAATTCGCAAAGCATATTCATAAAGCTTTTCGCGAGTTTCATCTTTTAACCCAACACTTGGAGCTACCTCCACTACCTTTTGGAATCGTCGCTGGACTGAACAATCCCGTTCATACAAATGCACAATGTTACCTGCCCCATCCGCCAGGATCTGCACTTCAATATGTTTAGGGTTCTCAACATATTTTTCCAGGAAAATCGTGTCATCTCCAAATGCCTTTCCGGCTTCCGATTTCGCTTCATTGAATGATTTGATGAGGGTCTGCTCATCCCTTACCACGCGCATCCCTCTTCCACCTCCTCCGGCAGAAGCTTTTAAGATCACAGGATAGCCAATACGCTTTGCTTCGCTTTTGGCTATTGCATCATTTTCTAAAGTCTTTTGGTTGTCCTCTATGACCGGAACCTTTGCAGCTCTCGCTACTTTCTTAGCCATCACCTTGTCTCCCAATTGAGACATCACATCGGGTTCAGGTCCAATGAATGCGATTCCTTCTTCCTTGCACCGTGTAGCGAATGTTACGTTCTCGGATAGGAACCCATAGCCCGGATGGATCGCATCCACTTCGTTTTGTTTGGCAACTGAAATAATTTCCTCAATGTCCAGATAGGGTTTTAACGGCTCATCATCAGGGCCAATTTGATATCCCTCATCAGCTTTATAGCGGTGCAGCGAATAGCGATCCTCAAAAGTGTAAACCGCTACTGATCGAATGTGCAATTCAGATATCGCACGTAAAACACGAATGGCTATCTCCCCCCGATTGGCGACCATGATCTTTTTGAAGAACTTCTGATTTTCCATACTCGATGGAAATTAATAAATAGTTGAAAATAGTTGACTATTTCCAGTAAAAACCCCTGCTAAATTTTCTTGCTTTTAGCTGTCTTTTCTGATAGATTATCATCAGAAATGTTATAATCAAGTCGTGAATATTAGGCTTTTAATCCTTCTGGTAATACTATCCTCACTATTCGGATATCTGGAATGGGGTGGAGGTAATCATTCATTTCTTTTTGAAATCGAATATCAAATTATTGTAAGCCTATTGAGTCAACCAAAATCCGTCGCTCATCCTTTTGTAATAATTCCCCTGTTAGGGCAACTGATACTTTTAGTTGCTTTATTTCAAAAAAAACCAAGCAGAATATTGATCTATTTAGGTATTTTAAGCCTGACGCTATTACTCGGGATCATGTTTGCAATAGGGATCATGAGCGAAAATTTTAAAATTCTTATTTCTACTATCCCCTTCATAATTACCTCCATCCTCTCTTTACGAACCATTAGAAAGCGTAAGAAAAGCTAGAGTATCCAAATTTATGTAGATCACTACATATATTTAATTATATTTACGTAGTTGACTACATGAATATGAAATACGATTTTGTAAATGAACTGGGGTATCTGGGGCTTGCTGTCAGATTGAAACGGCTAAGTGACGCTATGGTCCATAGCGGCAGGCAGATGTACAAGGAGTTGGGGTTGGATATTGAGCCCAATTGGTTCCTGATATTCAGGCTTTTAAAAAAGTATAATCAGCTTTCAGTAACAGAAATGGCATCCAAACTTCATTTCTCTCACCCTTCCATCATCACCATGGTTGGAAAAATGGAGAAGGCTGGTTACCTCAATTCCACTATAGATAAATCCGACTCTCGAAAAAAGCATTTTTTCTTATCTGCGAAAGCTGAAGAAAACCTACCGCGTTTTGAAGAAATATGGGATGCAGGAACCGAAGGAGTGAAAAAGCTCTTTTCGGAGGATAGCAATTTCCTGAACCTGCTGGAAGCCCTGGAGGTGCAGTACAGCCAAAAAGATTTTAAAGACAGAACCCTAACCGAATTAGGCAATGAATAACACATTAGACTTTTCTCCCGAGCAATTTGAACAGCTCCTCAATAAAACCTCTGATTTAGTTATAAATCAACTTTCTGACCTTGAAGAAAAGAAAGCCTACCATTACCATCCTCAAAAAGAGGTCGAAAGCTGGTTTGATGAGCCCCTGCCTAAAGAAGGAATGAATCCTGAAGAAGTGATTGACTTGTTCAAAGAACTGGTCATGGATACGGCCACCAACAATGTGGGACCATACATGTATGCCTATGTGATGGCTGGTGGTTCGCAGATGTCACTGCTTGCTGAAAAACTGACAGCTACCATCAATCAGAACGTTGGGAAATGGCACTTGGGGCCGGCGGCCAGTGAAATTGAAAAGCGTGTCGTGCAGTGGGCAGGTGAGCTAACCACCTTTGGAAAAGACTGTGGGGGTGTGATGGTCAGTGGTGGTTCTGCTGCCAACCTGGCCGGCCTGACAGTAGCCCGAAACATCTTCTTTGAGAAAGAAAACATCCGGGAAAAGGGCCTTTTCGGCATGAAGCCTTTTACCGTTTATGCCTCAACCGAAGTGCATGGATGCGTGGACAAAAGTCTGATGGAGCTGGGTATTGGTACCAATCAGCTTCGAAAGATTGTTGTCAATGAGGATTTTACGATCAATATAGACGCACTTAATGCAGCGATAGAGGAGGATAAAGCAGCCGACTTCACTCCTTTTTGTGTGGTTGGTACAGCCGGAACAGTGAATACCGGAGCAATCGATGACCTGACTGCTTTGGCTTCCATCGCGAAAGAACATGACATGTGGTTCCACATTGATGGAGCTTATGGAGGATTGCCTGCGTGTTTAAAAAGTATCCAGAAAGAATACAAAGGCATAGAGCTTGCCGATTCGCTGGCATTGGACTTTCACAAGTGGATGTACCAGACGTTTGAGGCTGGTTGTTTGCTGGTAAATGACTTCAGTATTCTGCAACGAACGTACTTCAAACAAGCTTCCTACCTGGACACCACACTGGAAGAGCAGGGACGCACCAATTTCAACGAACATTATTTTCAGTTGACGCGAAATGCGAAAGCCATCAAGGTGTGGATGAGTCTGAAAACCTACGGCATGAAAAAGCTGAAGGCGATGATTCAGAAAGACATAGATCTGGCTCACTACCTCGGAGAACAGATTGAAAAGACGGATGACTTTGAATTGAAAAGCACTTCTCATCTGGCGGTTACCAGCTTCCGATATACGAACGGACTGACTGATGAAAAAACCATTGACGAACTGAACAGAAAGCTAATCCCTGCCTTGGAAAAAGATGGACGTGTGTTTATCACGGGCACTACCCTGCACAATCAATTTGTGATTCGTGCCTGTCTGATCAATCATCGGATGCATGAGGGAACTGTTGATTACCTGCTGAAGGTTATTAGAGAGGTTGCAACGAACCTAAACTCATAATCCATTCATATGGGGGTAACTGTAGAAATTGTCAGCAAAGATCAACTTGCACCTCTGCAAGCATTATGCATAGAGACGTTTACAGAGACCTATGGATCTCAGAATACCAAAAGTGATCTCGAAAATTACCTGGAGACAAACTTCAATTCAGCTCAATTAAAGAAAGAGCTTGAAAACCCTCAGTCCGAGTACTACTTTGTGAAAGTCGATGGAGCCATAGCGGGTTATCTGAAAGTGAACGTGGGAAACGCACAAACAGAGATTAAGGAACAAAACGGTCTTGAGATTGAGCGTATTTATGTTGCCCAAGCCTATCAGGGAAAGAAACTGGGACAGGCGTTGTTTGAAAAGGCAATGGAACGAGCAAGGTTTCATAAAACAGCATTTCTGTGGCTAGGAGTGTGGGATCAGAATACCAATGCCATTGATTTTTATGAGCGAAATGGATTCAAAACCTTCGACACGCATGTGTTTCAGCTGGGGGATGACATGCAAATGGATTTGATGATGAAACTGGATCTCGCATAATGGAAATCAGAAAAGCCACTGAGAAAGACTATGATGGCGTTTGGGAGATTTTCTCCGAGGTTGTCAAGAAAGGAGACACCTATGTCTTTCCGGATGATACTCCAAGGGCTGATTTGGCCAAGTATTGGTTTGCATCCGAGATGGAGACTTATGTCGCTGAAAGTGAAAATGGAGAAACTGTAGGCACCTACTTTCTAAAACCCAATTATCCCGGTCGAGGCAATCACATTGCGAATGCCGGATATATGGTAAAGCCGTCTCGCCAGGGAAAAGGCATTGGTAAGCAACTTTGTGAGCACTCGATACAAATTGCTAAAGAAGCCGGCTATCAAGCCATGCAATTCAACATTGTCGTCTCAACGAATACGACAGCCGTCCGGCTTTGGCAACAGTTCGGTTTTCAGATTATCGGCACTACGCCCAAAGGATTTCAGCACAAGGAATTGGGATTGGTGGATACATATGTGATGTGGAGGGGGTTGAAATAGGTCGAATATTTAGTATTCCGCTATATTTGAAAGGAAATAAACGCGATCTACCGTTAATAACGCTGTGGCATTTTACAAAAAGAATAATACTATGGCATTCAAACAATTTTGCTTTTTCATCTACTTATCTCTTATTGCATGTGAACAACCTGAGATGGATTCAGAAAACGACATCAAGAAGGAAATTCAAGAAATGTATTTGCATCATGTCTCTGATTTGAAAAACCTAGATCATGAGAATTTGATGAGGCACTATGCTGATATAAATGATCATATTCTCTTTGGAGATGGAGAATATTGGGGAGATTATAAGACAGTAAACAATATATGGAAATCTTTTATAGATAATACTCAGCAAATCTTAAAATGGGAACTATCCAATGAGAAAATTCATATTCTTTCCAATGAATCTGCATCTTACCTGATGGAATATTACAATGAAAGAATAAATAGTAAAGGAGATACATCCAAAGTCAAAGGCAGTGCAGTCTACGCTCTAAAAAAGATTAACAACGATTGGAAAATTGTAACAACAAATGTTACTCATCAGATATTAGAGGATTAAGTGTACCAATGCCCCCTAATTAGCGCAAGCGTATCGCTTGTGCTTACCTGAAGATGCCGGATCAAGTCCGGCATGACACTAGTCTTCCTTAGAAAATCCCCTGCCTCGGTTCGTGTCCTCACGAACTGAAAGCTAAGGTTTGTGAAGACACAAACCATGGCGATAGATTCGTATATCCTACACAAAACACTCGTGTGTGTCCCCCTGAGCCCGTCGAAGGGTATGGGTGAAGGGCGGGTTGATTAATTGGGATTGTCTCCTTCGATAAACTCAGGATGACAATGGTTAACTTATCTTTCCTCGAAATGTGTCTTCATGAAAAAAGAAAGAATCATATACTATTCAAAGGCGAACCAAACATATTAATCAGGTCGATAGGTAACCAAGTTAAAAGAGATCCAAAATCTCCGCCTCGGTTCGTGTCCTCACGAACTGAAAATCCCTCCTCTCCTTCATGCTCCTTCATCAAATGGGGAATTCATCATTCAATTAGTTAATTCGAGTTAAAAGGGCCTCCTAACTATCAACTCATCAATTTGCTAACTAACTTGAAGATCAAACTCGGAACTATGAGATTATTGTTTCTAACACTTTTATTCTGTATCGGACTTGTAAGCATAACTAACGGACAAGTTAGCGGAAATCAAAAATCAGGTATTCCTACTTGGACTGAAGAAGACAGAGAATACCTGTTGGACAATCTAACAAGGTCAAAAGAAGAGCTAACCAAAGAAGTCCAAAATCTAACCGAAGAACAATGGAACTTTAAAGAGAATCCAGATCGCTGGAGCATTAACCAGATTGTTGAACATTTAGCTATTTATGAATTGATATTCATGAATCAAATTTCAGTTGCTTTACAAATGGGTGAATTTCCACAAATAAAGAAATATCCCGCCGACAGTCTTTTTCTTGGTAGTGATCCTAACAAGAACAGTACGACAGATTTTACAAAGCCATTCTCCTATTCTGTACCATTTGGCAACAACGATGGGATTGACAACTTGACCTGGTTGACTACCATGAGGAATGACTCAATTAAATTCATAAGAACGGACGAAAGAAATCTACGGCTTTATTACGTCAACTTTGGACCAAATATTCATCAAAAATGCATGCAAATTTTCAGTCATACAGATAGACACTTGAAGCAAATTAAGAGTGTAAAATCGCATCCCGATTACCCGAAATCCTAGAATTAGGTTAAGTCAAACAATAGTTCCCCATCTCGGCTCTGTCCTAACTGTAACAAAATCGAGCATGGACCGTCATTTAAAAAACTAAAAGTATGAACGCTGAAGAAGTAATTAACGATAGAAGAGTCATTTTATCCACGCTATGGATCTTCGTTACCTTAAACTACCTGTATTGTGATGTTTTGTCACTGATGTCAGCCGAAATGTTAAGTGCATTACTTACCGGTACAATCGCCGGCATTAACATGAATGAAACGACCTTATTAGCAGCTGGTGTCATCATGGAAATTTCAATCGCCATGGTTCTGCTGTCAAGGGTTTTGAAGTATAAATTCAATCGCCTGGCAAATATTATTGCAGGTTTTATCAAAACGTTGATAATGCTTGGGACACTTTTAATGGGAGGAGCTAGTTATCATTATATGTTTTTTGCGACTATTGAGATTGCAACAACAATCTTCATTGTCTGGTATGCCTGGACATGGATCCAACCTGAAACGCAGAAGGAAGTCGTGCAATCAGCAAATTGAGTAGTCCTGCCGGTTGGTGTCGTCACGAACTTACCGATTTGGTTTAAAAACCAAAACAATAAAAAAGCAGCTAGTTCAATGTAAATGTCATCTCGACCAAAGGGGCAGATATTTACATAGGAGGTAAAGATTTCTCACATGCTTTCGAAATGACAAATAGTTTAATTCTCCTACAATGGTTCATGTGCTAACGAATTGAATGCTGATTGTGGTATGTGGAGACACAAACCATGGCGATAGATTCGTATATCCTACACAAAACACACGTGTGTGTCACCCTGAGCCCGTCGAAGGGTATGGGTGAAGGGCGGGTTGATTAATTGGGATTGTCTCCTTCGATAAACTCAGGATGACAATGGTTAACTTATCTTTCCTCAGAATGTGTCTTCATGAAAAAAGAAAGAATCATATACTATTCAAAGGCGAACCAAACATATTAATCAGGTCGATAGGTAACCAAGTTAAAAGAGATCCAAAATCTGTAACGCTGTATAAACAAGTCCTAGTGAAAGAGTAATGTTGATCGCTTTTTTCAACATCCTGTTCTGCATGTACTTTTGAATAAAATTGCCAAACAAGGTCCATACTGAAACTGAGCTAAAGCACACCACAGCTAAAAAAAATATCCATGGCGCATGTGAAAGTATTTGCTTATCTGGGTTATAGAGAAAGGTGGTGAAAATGGTCATGCCATAAAAGATGCCTTTGGGGTTAACCATTTGCAGCAAAAACCCTCTGCTAAACTTTGCCAACTCCTTTATTTCTGAAGATGAAGTATAGCTGGCTTTCAGCGTATGATAGGCCAGCCATGAAATGTAAGCCGCCCCAATATATTTCAGATAGGTGTTGATGAATGGTGCTACTTCTAAAAGTACCGAGGACAGTAAAACACAGATCCACAGAACGGTAAAGAAACCTGCCACTATTCCCATTAAAAACTTAAATGTTTGTTTATAGCCAAGATGCATTCCAAATGATGCACAAGTAATATTGTTAGGACCCGGTGTATAGGTGGTAATAAAAATGAAAGATAGAAATGCGACCAGGTTCATAGCGGTGCTTTTAGCATCAAGATTACACAAATTTTCAGTCTATTCCATTCTCTTGCTTGTGCTTACCTGAAGTTGCCGGATCAAGTCCGGCATGACACTAATATTTCTTAGAAAATCGCGTTTGGTGATTTATGTACGCCGCACTCAAAACACTGAGTATTGCACGAGTGAATGTTGGCCTGCTGATTTTTTTTCATAACCTTTTCAATCTTCCAATCGTATTTCTTTTACAAATGGGTAAATAACTATGAAGCTACACTTAGGTGAATTTGAAGAGATTGTATTGCTATTAGTAGCTGCTCATGACAATGATGCCTACGGACTCTCCATTGCCAATGCCATTGAAAAGGATCTGGATAGGAAAGTAACTCTTAGTAGTGTGCATACCGCACTTTATCGAATGGAGGAAAAAGGATATCTGGAATCTGAAGTTGGAGGTGCTACTAACGAGAGAGGTGGTAGAAGTAAACGTATTTTCAAGATTACTTCATTGGGGAGGCAAGCGTTGGAATCATCCCGCCAGACACGCAATATGTTGTGGGATAAGATTCAGAAACCGTCATACAATGACCTATGAAAAAGAATCCACCTCGTTTGGCTCAACACTTTTTCCGTTTCTACTGTAGAAATCACTTACGTGATTCCATTTTGGGAGATCTTGAAGAAAAATTTTATCAGCATCAACAATCACATGGTACTTTCAGGGCCAGGCTATTTTACTGGCTAAATGTCCTTCGGTTCATAAACCGATTTACACTGAAAAGGAATCGCAATTCTATTTCTTACAATTACTATTCATCAAGTATGTTCAAGACCAACCTGATCAGCTCCTTCCGTTTCTTCTCTAGAAACAAATCATTTGCCTTTATCAATATTTTTGGATTAGCCTTCAGCTTAAGCAGCTTCCTGTTGATTCTCTTCTTTGTAAATCATGAGCTCTCATATGACGAATTCCACGAGAATAAGGAACAGGTTTATCGCATCAATTTCTCGTATGCAGACAATTCAGGCAATGTGACCACATTGGTCAATTCGCCTCCTGCTCTTGCTGAAGGGATTTCGGGAAAATTTCCTGAGCTGGAAAAAATCTCCCGCATGCGATACACCATGAATTGCTTACTATCTGCCGGAGAAGTTAATTTCTATGAAGACGGGGGCTACTATGCCGATTCATTGTTTTTGGAAATACTGAAGTTTGATTTGACTGCTGGTGATCCTGAATCTGCTTTGGATCAACCAAACTCCATTGTGATTACCGAAGAAATGGCGCTTAAGTATTTCAATTCTCCCAGCCCCATAGGAGCTACCTTGATGTTCAATAATTCCACCCCTTTGAAGGTCACAGGTATACTCTCAGAAGTGCCTGCCAATTCTCACCTTGACTTTGATTTTTTGATTTCCTTTTCATCTTACACCATTCCTGAAGGCTATGCATCAGACTTAACAAGCTGGAGTTGGTTAGGATTTCTGACTTACGTGGAGCTTAAACCAGCATCTGATCCCGAGCAATTCGAACAAAAACTAACGCAGCACTTCAAAGATTTAAATCCGGCTGATCCCAATCCAATGATGCCAATTGTGCAAAATCTATCTGACATCTACTTAGGATCCGGTAGAATGGTTGATGACACAGGCAGTCACATTCGCTCCGGTAATAAATTCAGTATCAATGCCTTAATGATGATTGCCGCGTTAATTTTAGTGGTTGCCGGATTTAATTTTTCCATTCTTACCAATGCCTTATCTATTAACAGAAGCAAGTCCACGGGTATAAAGAAGGTACTTGGGGCAAGTAAGAAAAGTATTATCACTCAACTGGTGACAGAATCCATGATTCTTGTCACTTTTTGCATGTTGCTATCATGTGTAATCGTGCTTTTAGTTTTCCCTGCAATTTCATCCTTCATTGGTTGGGAATTCACCCCGGGATTTAGGGATGTATGGAAAGCTGCGCCCATTGTGATACTAGCGGTGATAATCATAGGAACTTTTTCAGGGTTATATCCAGCAACAGTTCTCGCCAGCTTTGACATCATCAAATCCCTAAAGGGTTCTCTTAAGGTGGGATCAAGAAATCCTTTTCAAATGAAAAATGCGCTTGTGATGCTACAGTTTGCAGTGTCCATAGGTCTCATTGCCTCCACAATCATCATGACAAGGCAAATCAACTATCTGAGAAATAAGGATACGGGCTACAGCACTAAGAATGTCATGATGATCAAAATGTTACCAGAGGACTTGTCCAGGTACTATGAGCTGTATAAAGAGCAGATGACGCAAAATCCTTCGGTAATCAATGTGAGTAGAAGCGACCGTCCTGTTGGTGAGCCCTGGCCATGGAGTGTGATTCAAAGAGCTGATCAAGGACCGGAAATGAGTAAACGGGTATTTTTCAACCTTGCTGATTACGGATACTTTGAAACAATGGACATCCCACTAATTGAAGGTCGTGATTTATCGAGGGAATACGTAAATGATCCTTCTCATTCCATTATCGTCAACCAGAAAGCTGCAGAATACCTTGGTCTGGAAGACCCAGTCGGTAAAAAAGTATATTTTTTTGGCTCAGAACATCCCCGAACCATCGTAGGTGTAGCCAAGGATTTTAATTATACGTCTTTGCATGAGGAAATCGGGCCAGCAGTGATGATCTTGCCATTCATTGATTTGGAGTATATGTATGTCCGATTTGCTGCTGGTGAGTTAAATCGTCATATCGACATTTTAGAAGACACCTGGAATGAGATTTCTGAAAGTGCACCGATGGAATGGCGTTTTTTAGATGATAAACTTGAACAGTTGTATAGATCAGAGGAGAAACTATCAGCCATGATCCAATTTTTTGCAGTACTTGCCGTTTTGCTGGCATGCCTGGGTCTTTATGGAATAATTACGTTTATGGTCAACAATCGAATCAAGGAAGTGGGTGTCAGAAAAGTCTTAGGAGCCAGTGTTCAATCCATTTACACCCTATTCATTCAAAAATACCTATACCAAGTGCTTTTGGCAATGATTATCATCGCACCACTGATTCATTACTTACTTCAAGGCTGGTTACAAGATTTTGCATACCATATTCATATCAATTGGATGATCTATCCACTATCAGGTTTGCTATTAATTCTGATGATTTTGATAACGGTAACCTATCAAATAGTAAAGGCTGCTATGGTTAACCCAGCTACGCTGCTTAGGAGTGAATGAATATTAGTTTTATTGTGTCCTCACGAGCTGAAAACTGATTTTGGTTTGTGAAGAAAACAAACGCTAGAACTAATTACATCCCCCTCCTCTCCACATGCTCGCACTCCCCCGAAACGTTGGACCGCCTCAAAGATGGAATACCCCGCCAAATGTCATCTCGACCAAAGAGAGAGATATTTACTTTGATGGTAGAGATTTCTCACATGCGTTCGAAATGACATCTAGTTATATTCTCTAACACCGGTTCGTGTTCACACCAACTGAATACGCAAGCTGGTTTGCGGAAACACGAACCAAGGGAGCATATTTACATCCCCGTCCTACGCTTAACCTAACAAACGTTAAATTGAAGATGCCGGATCAAGTCTGGCATGACACTAATTTTTCTTAGAAAACCTCGAACTAAGATTCACATACCCGGCGCACAAAACACTCAGGATCAATCCAACTGCAGTTCCAATATCAACAAGTTTTCGGTTGAGGTCAAGACCAGTAATTTTCTCTAACATGTATTCAATAAATGAACTTGGAATGTTTCGTTCACCAAGTTCTCGCTTAATGTCCCAGTGCCAGTCTGTGAGTGGGCAATAACCGATCACACCTTTGTACCAACCAATTCCTAACCAGGCGACCAGGATGAGTCCAATAGCTATGATGTGTACCTTGCGGGTTGATTTGAACATCCATCCAGTCAAGACGAAAAGCACAAAAGCGCTATGGAAAAGCGTTAAAAAGTAGTCTAAGAAAACGTTCACGATTTACAACATACTAAGATGGTGCCAGAAATTAATCAATGCGCCTCTCAGTAGTGTCACCCTGAGCCTGTCGAAGGGTATGGGCGAGCGGCGTGTAGATTGATCGGTAATTGTCTCCTTCGATAAACTCAGGATGACATTTCGATTACTCAGGATGACAAGTGACTATGAATTGTAATTTCTTCCATGCAACCATTTCACTCATACCAGCATCAACCTGAAAGTAATCTAAATGACCTACCCAAATGCTAGACAATCCGAAAATAAATATCAAAATCAAACTATCTGCCTTGTGGACCTCATTGATATTCTGTTTCCTGTATGGAGATTATTTTGAATTATATACTCCGGGGAAGGTAGATAGCTTACTGACTGGAGAGAACGTCTTAGACAGCCCAATGAAACTACTCATTGCATCTATCATCTTAGTTATTCCGTCATTGATGGTGGCACTGTCTGTTTTACTCAACGCCAAACTGAACAGGATACTCAATATCTCTTTCGGCATGCTATTTACACTGATGATGCTGTTAATTGGGATCAACTCAATGACTCCCTGGTATGAATTTTATGTGTTTCTTGCCTTTCTGGAAAGTCTGATAACCATTTATATCATATATCTGGCCTGGAAGTGGCCAAGAGTTTGATATGATGGAGTATTACTAATCACCCCCTTTTTTATCCATGAGAACTGAAATCCCTAAACTGCTATGTGGAGACACAAACTTGGGTGATTGGTATCACATCCCCCTCCTCCCTCATACTCTCTCACACCCCCCTTCAAAGGGGGAATAAAAAAATTCTAGCTCCTTCGCTCGCTTAGCTGATTCACCGCTGTTTGCAGTTCTCGCTTCAGTTTTACCTGAGTTTCTCTGGATTTGGATTTGTGTTCTTCATATTCTGCCTGAAGGGTCTCAAACTCACGTCTGGTCTTAGTGGTCACACTGTTGCTTCGAATGAACATGAAGTAGGCCATGATGCCTAAGACAGCTAAAATTGCAATTATTGCCCATACCAGGATGTGATAGCCTATTTTGGAAAAGGGAATACCAAAGAAATAAATGGTGTCATTTAGCTCCAGGCTTTCATCGAGTTTTGCCTGCACACTAACAAGCTCTGCACGTGATTGCTGAGCATTCGCCTTCGCATCTTGTGTTTCAGATTGAAGCTGCTGAATTTTTTGTTGCTTTTGGTTCAATGTATCTGTTACCTCCGACCAAAAAGCATTTAAGTCTGTGCGGGGGATTACTTTGTATCGCTCATATGTTTCGGTGTTCTCCAGCATGTTATCAAACTTTTGCTGAAGCGTTTCCTGAGCAGAAGCGGATAGGCTGTAGGTAATAGAGAGTATAGTAAAAATGGTGAGTTTTAGGTTTTTCATTTTGTAATTAAGGATAAATAAAGAATCGCATTGCGGTCTTAACCGTAACGAGCACATTGAGTAGAAATTATTGAATTACTCTACAACTTCAACCACCAAATTATGGTTAGTGTAGATGCAAATATCAGCTGCAATGGTCAGCCCTTCCCGGACCATTTCCTCTGCTGTTAGGTTTGACGCATGTTTTTTCAACGCTAAAGCTGCTGCTCTTGCATACATACTGCCCGAGCCAATGGCTGCAACTTCTTCGTCTGGCTCTATTACATCACCAGTTCCAGATACTATGAGAACTTCTCCTTTGTCAGCCACAATCATCATGGCTTCCAATTTTCGCAGGTATCTATCCGTCCTCCAGTCCTTGGCAAGCTCTACTGCCGCTCTTTTGAGGTTTCCTGAGTAGTTGCTCAACTTCTCATCAAAACGATCTAATAAGGTGAATGCATCAGCTGTAGACCCTGCAAAACCGGTAACGATCTTACCATCACCCAGTTTGCGAATCTTTTTCACATTGGATTTAGCTACCGTATTTCCGAGAGTCGCCTGTCCATCAGCACCGATGGCTACTTTGCCATTGTGCTTGATTGCCAGGACGGTTGTTGATTTTATTTTTTCCATAGAATGATAGTCTGCTTAATTAAAGGAAAAGATGCTACACTTCGTTCAGCATGACTCGTAAAAAATGAGATTTTATTAAATCAGGATTCTAACCGGATCTTCTAATAGTTCTTTAAATGTTTTAAGGAAAGCAGAACCAACCGCACCATCAACAGCCCTGTGATCACATGAGAGTGTAACTTTCATTACGTTACCCGGCTTCATCTCGCCATTTTTCACTACAACAGTTTCTTTAATTCCCCCTACAGCCATAATGCATGCATCTGGTGGATTAATAATTGCAGTGAATTCGTCAATTCCGAACATTCCCAAATTGGAAATGGTAAAAGTATTCCCTGAAAATTCTTCTGGTTGTAGTTTTTTGTCTTTGGCCTTTTGAGCTAACTCCCTAACCTCAGCAGAAATATGCGATAAGGATTTATTATCCGCAAACCTTACTACCGGGACAATCAATCCGTCCGGAATGGCTACTGCGATTCCCATGTGCACGTGTGAATGCTTCATCATGTGATCTCCCATCCAGCTTACATTCACATCCGGATGCTGACGTAATGCAGCAGCGGCTGCTTTTACCACCATGTCATTAAAGCTAATCTTAACCGGAGCAACTTCATTCATGGACTTTCGGGCTTCAATCGCCTTGTCCATATTTATCTCCATCGTGAGGTAGAAATGAGGTGCTGAGAATTTGCTATCGCTCAATCGTTTGGCGATCACCTTACGCATCTGTGAAAGTTCTACCTTCTCAGATCGCTCCTCTCCCACAACTTGAGGGATATTAATGGCTGGTTTATCACCAGCTTTTTCAGCTCCCTGTTGCGGTTGTGTCGAAGGAGTGAATTCTTCTACGTCCTTCTTAACAATTCTTCCTTCCGTTCCAGATCCATTTACCTGAGATAGATCAATTCCTTTTTCAGAAGCTATTTTTTTAGCTAATGGCGATGCTTTGATTCTTCCATTACTGGAAGAGGAAGTAGTGGTTTGTTGTGGTGCTGAAGACTGAGTGGGTGCCGACGCACTTTGAGACACTTCTTTCTTCTCTTCTACTTGTTCTTCTTCGGCATTGTCATCACCCTGCTCCTCTGCTTTCAACAAAGCTTCGTAATCTGCACCTTCTTCCCCAATAATCGCAATGACACCATCCACCGGAACACCACTTCCGGCCTCTACGGCAGTATATAGAAGCGTGCCGTCTTCATAGGCCTCTAGTTCCATCGTCGCTTTATCAGTTTCTACTTCTGCCAGGATGTCGCCAGACTCGACTTTGTCTCCTTTGTTCTTAATCCATGAGGCGATTACTCCTTCCTCCATCGTATCACTCATTTTAGGCATGCGAATGACGGAGGCTTTTATGTTGCTTGTATCTATTTTTTCAGAAGATTTCTTTTCTGACTTCTCTTCCCTGGCCTCTTCCTCACCTTCATCAGATTGACCATTACTTGATTCTTCTAGCAGGTGCTTATAATCTTCTCCTTTTTCTCCAATCACAGCCAAAATACCATCTACCGGAACCGATTCTTTTTCTTTCACTCCAATATGAAGCAATACCCCATCCTGATAAGACTCCAACTCCATGGTTGCCTTATCTGTCTCAACTTCTGCCAATACATCACCTGAGCTTACCTCATCACCCTCTTTTTTCAACCATGAGGCGATTACGCCTTCTTCCATGGTATCACTCATTTTGGGCATTCTTATTACTTCCGCCATTTAGATCGTCTTTAATTCTTAGTCAAAATTAACCCATCCGTGAAAATAAAAATTTGGTTTGAGCACAAAATGAAAATTGAGTAACCCATGTTCTAGTATTAAATTGCCAAAAATGCTGGATAGATATACCATAACCCTTCAACCAGACGAGTTGGCACTTGTTTTAGGAGCAGAAGTTCCCGATACGTATCAACCGCAGTTTAATGCTGCACCTACAAAGGTTTTACCGACCATTGTCAGCAGCGATGCGGATAAAATATCTTTCCTTAATTGGGGTTTAATGGCAATGTGGTCCAATAATAAGGCGATGAGCCCCAAGTTCTTCAACTTACCACTGGACTCGGTGTTGAATAAATCCAGCTATCGAAAAAAATTGTTAACCAACAGATGTGTAATTCCAATGGATGGTTTTTACCTCTGGAAACAGGTCGCCAAGAAGCAGCAGGTGCCTCACTATTTTTTTTATCCCGATAAAAAAATTTTTTCTGTGGCCGGATTATGGGAAGAAGGTGATGATGGAAGTCATTCCTTTATCATGATCACCCGACCTGCAAATAAGCAAATAGCTGATTTTCAAGACGATATGCCGGCTATACTGGATGCAGCATCCACCAGAAGCTGGCTCCAGTCAGAAAATGAGGAAGAGTTGCAAGAACTACTAAACAAGGAATCCTTGGAGGAATTTATATCGCACACAGTATCTCCTAAAATCAAAGATATTGATGGCAATGATGCTTTATTCATTAAACCAGCTCCAGCATCAGATCAGCACGGAAATTATACCCTATTCACGTAGTTAATTCCATTTATTTAAGTTGAGGAGCCAACTCTTAAGAAGCGAAATGTGTCAGGAATTCATTGGATTGTTTCTAATTTCGCATTAAACAATGCTATTTGATCTTCAAATGACAAACAGCTTTTTCGCAAAGTGTTTCAATAACCAATATGAGTAGCGACAATGATCTTTTGCTTTTCCAGCAAGTGAAGAGTGATGACTTCTCCGCTTATGAGGTCATATTTAAAAGATATTACAAGGAATTGTATCGATTTGCCTTTACTTATGTACGAGATGCCACCATTGCAGAGGAAATGGCTCAGGAAGTCTTCCTGTATATTTGGGAGAAGCGAGGAAACATTGAAATTCAAACGACTCTTAAGACCTATTTATACTCTGCGGTTAAGAACAAATGTCTTAACTACATCAAGCTTGAACTACCCAAACAGCAGTCAATGGCCGATGTTAGCGAAGTTTTGCTAAGTGTAAGCATGCCTAAAAAGGATGAGGGAGAGAATGAACGGTTGAAGAAATACATTCAAACAGCTGTTGATGCGCTACCAAAAAAATGCAGACGCATTTTCGTCCTTAGCAGAAATGCAGGGATGACCTATGAAGAGATTGCCGAAGAGCTGGATTTATCCAAGAAAACAGTAGAAAATCAAATGGGAATTGCGCTGAAAAAATTACGAGAATCACTCGATCATGTATATAAGCACTATAAGGAAAATATGAATTGAAAATAAAGTGAAAAAAATTAGGGGTTCATCCCCTGATTATTGACTGATATTTGAGATGGCGAACGACCTGAGAGCATATAACCACCTGAACAACAACGAAAAGCCTTCCGATAAGGGGGATGGTTTCGTTGAATTCTTATTTCAGCATTCAGAATTGAGTGCACCTGAAATAAATGAATCCAAAGCATGGGATGCTTTGAATCATAAAATTCATAATCCAAATAAAGCTTTTGCGTGGATGAAAATTGCTGCTGCTGTAGCGATTTTGGCACTACTTTCAGCAACCGTTTACCTATACGAACCGACAACTTCTCAAATTCATGTTGCATCAGCTTCTGAAAAAATGAGCATTACTTTTCCAGATGGTTCAACAGGCATTTTAAATGCTAACTCTACATTCACATATCCTGAAGAGTTTGGTGAGGAAAGAAATGTAGCATTCTCTGGAGAAGCTTATTTTGATATTAAAAAGAGCGATAAACCATTCATTATTGATGTAAATGGAGTCGACGTGACCGTTTTAGGCACTGCATTCAACCTCATAACCACAGATACGGAGGTTAAACTCTATGTGGACAGAGGACTTGTTGCATTCGAAAAAGAAGGCAAACAAACGAGGGTCCCGGCAGGCAATGAAGCTATCTTCAATAGAAAAAACGCTAGTGTGGAGTTAAAAGAAATTGCAGCAGCTAATATTATGAGCTGGAGAAATGGTGTATTTAATTTTAATAATACTCCGCTAAATCAAGCTTTGGAAGAACTCTCAGAATACTATGACGTAGAGTTTGAACTCGGTAATGAGAAGTTGAAAACATGTAAGATCTCAGTTACATTCAATAAACAGCCTCTGAAGGATGTCTTAACAACATTGAGCTCTATGCTTAATGTGAAAACTTCAACCTCTAACAAAACTGTAAAAATTTCGGGGCAAGGCTGTTAATTTCAGCCTAATTGATTCATTACTTTTGTGGGCGTGTTTCTCGCCCTCAAATCCAATATCAAAAAGATACTAATCGTATCAGCTGTATGCTGTGCGTTCCTTAGCACAGCACAGCAAAGTGCTCTGGATAGCAATCTGATTTTTCATGGTGAGCTTTTATTATTTGAATCACTTGACTCATTAAGATCCATTGGGATTCCCATCGCATACAGTAAAGACAAATTAACAAATCAGTCTCTCTCGATTAAGAAAGGACTAACGGTAAAAGAATTTCTGGATTTCATTCAAAATGAACTAATAGCTGACATTCAGTATGGTTCATCCCAAATAGTTGTTACACCTCATATTTCAAGAAATTATACCATTCATGGAGTGCTTAGAAATGCGGAATCCGGAGAACATATTATTGGAGCCTCAGTTCAGGTAACTGGTACAAGTTTTGGCGCTATCACAAATGGATATGGATATTACAGTATCACATTGAAAGAGGGCGAATACAATTTACAGTTTTCTCATATCAATTTTCAACAGAAGAAATCGGAGATTTCACTTTATCGAAATACCTTTTTAGAGGTAACCGTACTTCCTAAAATTACAGAGCTGGAAGAAGTAGAAGTATTATCTCTATCAGATGACATTAATTTAATTGAGAATATCCCCTCTATTAACCGAATATCAATCTCGGGTTCGGATGGGAATATCCCCTATTTACTTGGAGAAGTTGACGTAATCCAAAACGCTCTTCTTAAGCCTGGTATAAGAGCTATTGGTGAAGACGCTAGTGGTATACATGTGCGCGGTGGTGGCGTAGATCAAAACCTCACATTACTTGATGAGGCTATCATTTACAATCCCAGTCATTTCTATGGCTTCATTTCTGTTTTTAATCCTGAAGCTGTCAACAATGTCCGCATTATGAAAGGGTATATACCGCCCTCTTACGGGGGCCGAACATCATCCGTCATAGAGGTCAGGCAAAAAGAAGGAAACGCAAATAAAACGCGTTTTTCGGGAGGAATAGGAGTTGTTTCAGCACGAGCACTGCTCGAGGGGCCCATCACCAATGGGAAGAGTTCTTACCTTATTTCAGGACGGCAAAGTCTACTTAACCTTTCCACAGACGATTTTGCAAGTAATTCGGTTCTAAGAAATAGAATTCAATTTCAAGACCTGAATGTAAAACTTAATTTCAAGTACAGTAAATCGAGCACCTATTACTTGTCAGGATACCTTGGCAATGATCGAAATTTAGTGGGCCTAAACTCCACCAGAAATTGGGGTAATCGCATGTTGAATTTCAGGTGGAACTACCTTTTCACACCAAGGCTATTTTCAAACATTTCTGCTTTCGTTTCGGAATATAATTACAGGATAGAGAGTACCGAAGCTCCAGGTGCATTCGTAGGTAGGTCCAAAATTGCTGATTACAGCACAAAAATTAGCATGACATATGCCATAGACCCAAACAATGAGCTCACGTTTGGAATTAGTAACATTTATCATCGGTTACTTCCTGGAACACGTGAGCCTTTAGATCAAAATTCCAGTACGAATAGGGTGAAGCTAGAAAATGAGCAAGGCATGGAATCTGCAGCTCACATTGGTCATGAAACCAACATTGGCAAATTTTCTTTGCATTATGGTTTTCGTGCCAGTTCTTTATTGAAACTAGGCCCGGGAACCGTTTTTAAGTATGAGAATAATACTCCAACCGCTGATTCAACGATTATAGATACATTGAAATTCAATCAATATCAAATTGTAAATACAGATATAAATTTTGAACCCAGAGCATCGGTAAATTATCGACTTAATGACAAGACTTCAATAAAGGCATCCTTTTCTAGGACGGCCCAATATTTACATCTTATTTCAAATACCATCTCACCAGCACCCACAGATATTTGGAAGCTCAGCAATGAATATATTCCTCCTACTACAACCAATCAATATACATTAGGCCTTTATAAGAATCTGAAGGAAAATACGTGGGAGCTTTCTTCTGAGATTTATTACAAAGACATTGATAATAGCATCCAGTATAAAAATGGGGCAGATTTGGTGTTTAATGAAAATATTGAAACCGAACTCATCATTTCCGATGCAAGAGCATATGGGCTGGAATTGTACGCCAAAAAAAAATATGGGAAACTAAAAGGATGGATAAGTTATACTTTATCCCGTGCTGAAAGTAGAATATCAGAATTTGGTGATAACAGGTATATTGTTGAAAATCACGATAAGACACATGATTTCTCTACCTCCTGGAGTATGAACCTTGGCAAAAGGTGGAGTACATCCGCAAACTTTGTTTACAATTCCGGAATCCCGGTGACCTTGCCTACAGACAAATATGAGTTTGAGGGAAATCTTGTTCCTCATTTTCAGTTTAGGAATAACGCGAGGTTACCAGATTATCACAGACTTGATTTATCCCTCAAATGGGAAGGGACAGAGTTTAGGAAAAATGGGAATCGCAGAAAGAACAATGATTATTGGATCCTGACGATCTATAACGTTTATGCTCGAAAAAATGCGTATTCCTATTTCTTTAGGGAATCTCCTACAGATCCAGGAGTGGCACAGATAGTGAAATATTCCATTTTCGGTGCAATCATTCCATCTCTCACGTATAATTTTAGATTTTGAGGGCCCTACTTTTTATATCGTTAATCATTTTACTCGGTTGCGAGGAAGTAGTCATTGTTGATCTTCCTCAATCGCAGAACCTTATCGTCATTGAAGGCTGGGTTACTGATACTCTAGGTAACCATCCTATTCGAATTACACGTTCCAGACCATTTTCAGATCAAGAACAGATTGCACCAATTGATGATGCACAAGTCATTGTTCAATCACGTTCTGGACAAGTCTTTGCTTATTCTTATACCCCGAATGGGGTTTATGTTTCGGACTTTGAATATCAAGGAATTGCAAATTCTGAATATAGAATTATCGCACTGATAGATAGTTTAGAAATTAGGTCTGAATGGGATGAATTACCCGAGAAAGTTGAAGTAGGAAACATAAGGGTTGAGTCATTTGAAGAGAATGATCCGGATAATCCAAATCAACAAATCACTATTTACTATCCAAAACTAAACGCCATAGATCCTGAAGGTATCGCTAATTATTACAGATGGCTTTTCTTTAAAAATGATGAGGTATTTAATGAACCGGAACCAATCACCATTCAAAATGACAGACTTTTTGATGGGAATGTGATTCCAAACAATTTCCAATCATTTGGCTATGATGTTGGTGATGAAATGACGGTACAATTAATGACCATTTCTCGGGATGCTCACAACTACTTATCTCTACTTAAATCGCAAATAACAACGTTAGGCACTTCAGGAGGAACAACTCCGGCGATAGTAAATGGAAATTTGTTTTATGTTAATGATAATTCAACTCTGGTTCTTGGGTATTTCGGGACAGCTGCAATTAGCAAAAATTCCCTCATTGTAGAGTAAATACGTGTGAGTTTTTAGGGGTGGTCTAAACCTAATTTTACATAGTAGCATGAAAAAGAAAGTAGGCCTCATTTTAGCAACCTTGTTAATTACCATTTTAGGAGTCAAAGTCACTCAAAAAGCTCGTAAAGCTTCGTAGTACATTTTTTTAGGAAGAAAGTGAGAAATGGAAGGGACTAAAAAAAGCAAACGGAGCGCCCTCACCAAAGCAACTCCGTTCTAATTCAACCAGCTATGGATTGTCTTTGAATTTCTTTACTTCAAGGTTAGCTAAGTTTTTCCTAATAATTGTGGCTGATTCGTTCATACAAGCCAAATATTAGATAAACGTATCCTTATTACCGATTAACGATTTTTGATAGGAATATTCAATGATTTACCTGTCGAAACGAAGAATTTGGTGATCTATGATAGTATTCTTCTATGATAGTTTATCTGCCCCAGATGATAATTTAAATGCCCTAGAAGATGGTTAAGGAAGTATCGAACCGTCATGGAATAGCCAAATGGTTGTAAAGGGTATTCAAGCTCAAATGCACTATCCTCTACTGATTCAAAGTAATCATTAATCACAGTTTTAGTATCTGAGATTCGGTTCCTGAGATCTTCCACGGAAACCTTTCCTGCGAATTCAAACTCTCGATCTCTTTCGTATCCTGTTCCTCCAAGTTGAGCACCTATAAAGTGTTGAAGATTTCCGCATAAGTGCAAAAAAAGATTTCCTGCGGAGTTATTAATACCTTCAGGAGCTTGCCATAGCAGGTCTTCATTTGAATAATTTTCCAGCTCCTTTTCGAGCTTCTCCAGCTCTCTTAGAAACAACTTTTTAAATTCATCATTCATCATCACCTTCAATTTGAAATTGCATATTATAAAGGTCCTTAATTTTCTCCTGGAAAAAAGAAATTTGATCATTTCTTATTTCTGAAACTATTAAACAGGAGCTTTTAAAATCTCTTTTTTTGACCTGCAGCTCAAACTCAGTGATCAAACGTTCAGCCTGACTCATCATGTCATAATCAAACTTCATTATTAACTCACTGGTTTCAAAAATTTCGACTTTCCTGGCCTTAGAAAGTGCATCATCCGTTGCTGCTTTATACGCTTGAATTAAGCCCCCTACTCCAAGCTTTGTACCTCCAAAGTATCTAACAACCACGACCAATGTATTTGTAAGTTCAAAGGATCTGATTTGTCCAAGGATTGGATCGCCAGCCGAATGAGCCGGTTCACCGTCATCATTTGCTCTCCAATTCTGATTATCCATGCCTATCACCCAGGCAAAGCAATGATGTCTGGCATCATAATATTCTTTTCTTAGGTTATCTTGAATTTCCTTCACCTGTTCTTCAGATTCCACAGGAAAAGCAAAAGAGAGAAACTTACTCCCTTTCTCCTTAAATAATCCTTCTTTAGCTTCCTTGATAGTGTAATAAGTACTCAAAGTTTTGATAAAAGATTCTTTGCTTCTTCCTCAACCTGTTCGGTTTCTGCATAATTGAGAGCCAGGTCTAAAAACTCTTCAGCTTCTTCACCTCTTCCGGTTGTCACTAATATTCTTCCCAATCCCAAGTATCCAAAACTCTTGAAAAACTCGCCGTGACTAGGTAATTCCTGACCATATTTCAACCCCAATCGATAAGCATATTCTGCTTTCTCAGCATTTTTTACAATTTTCTCTTCGAAGTAACCGAGAAAGACGTATCCTGCAAGTTTGTAATAAGGACTTTCGTGAGTGATCAGCGAATAAATCACATCGATCGGGACAGATTTAAAATCTTCAGGGTTTGCCAAAGACTCTAAATATTTGGCTTTAGCGTAGTAGTTATTTGGATACATTTTACATAACGCTGAGAGGTATTGTTGTGCTAATTTCGGATTATACTCATATCTCAAATAGATATAACTCAGATATACATGGGCTTCTACTTTTGTTAGAAAAGATTCCTCACAAGCTCTTTTCAATTGTTCTAAACCTAATACCATATCTCCACTTCTAAAAAACCACAAAAATGGTTTATACACTGGATGCTTCTCTGGATATTTTTCTCTGAAGTAGTTGTAAAGCCCGGTTGTCAGCAAGAATTCAGGATACTCATCTACTATTTCAAATCCTTTTTTCATCAAACCATATGCTCTATTGGCCTCACCAACCGCTTTCATCATATAATCCTGATCAGCATAATACTCTGCAAGCAAACCATAAGAGGCCATTGCGAAGAATATCATTTCGGGATTTTCAAAATCCGGATCTTGCATACGAGCTAGTTCTACTGCCGAATCTAGTTGTAATTCCATGTTAAGAAATAATTCTTCCGGTATTATGGGGATATTTGCCCATAGGATAGTCATTGCGCGCATTAGCGGAATGACCGGATGATCCGGAATATATTTTTCTGCTTTTGAAATGTAGAATTCTGCAGAATCTGCTGCCGCATTGTATATGTGATCAGTTCCCTTCTTGACCAGATCCTGCACATGACTCTCCTCAAATACCTGCGAACTTATCGGTAATGAGAAAAGAAAAATTAAGATTATAAGTAGCGATTTTTTCAAAGTGAAATAATTAAGATTTTATTGTAAAAATCTAAGATGCAAGATAAGGTTCGATTATAGCTTTCAAAAGATGCTTTCGGTTTTAATTTTGTCATACATGTTATTAAATATCCATAACACATTTGAAGAGGTCCCGGACAATCTTTCTTTAGCCTATTTCCAAAAAGGCTATTTTCGATCACAATCATACTCCACATTTAAAAGTTATTGTTCCGAAGATTTTTTCATTCCTTTTGATATAACTCCGGAAAAGGCAATTAGTATACCAAGGAGTCCCTTTGGCTCTTTTTTTTGTCGAAGTAACGAAATAAAAGACGCCCAATATTTTATTGAAAGGGTGAAAGATGATTTAATAAAACATGGAGTAAATAACATTGAAATTATTCACCCGTCTTCGATTTACCACTCATTTATTTCCGGGGAAATCATTCAATCTACTGGTTTTAATATTGAATTTGAAGATATAAATCAACACATTGATTTAAGTGAGGACTGGGAAGAGTCAATCCATACCATGCAAAAACGTAAACTCGACGCATTGCAATCCGAAGGATTTGAGTTTCGAAAAATGGAAAAAAATGAATTCGAGACTGCTCACAAATTCCTATCCGTATGTAGGCAAGCACAGGGACTACAAATAAATATTAGTTGGGAACACCTGAATAATCTTATTATGGAGTTGCCAGATGCATACGAATGCTTTGGCGTATTTAGGGAAGATAAGATATCTGCACTTTGCATTACTGTAAATGTTACTACTGATATAGCCTACTATTACCTGCCAGCCACCAGTCCTATGTTCCGGGATAAAAGCCCAATGGTACTTTTGATTTCTGGCCTGGTCAGTTATTACAGAAGTAAGGGTTTTAAGCAACTTGACATGGGGGTGTCTTCTTTTCAGGGTAAACCTCAGGAAACATTGAGAATTTTTAAAGAAAGGATGGGTGCAAAAGAAACCGTCAAACCTACTTTTAAACTAGTCCTCTAAATAAAGCTTCGATTTGAGTAAGCCAGGCAGTCTGTCCAAATTTAGATTTTGCGTGAGTTCTGATTTTTTCAGGAGAAAAAGACTTATGGTTTTTTATCATTAGCTCAATTTTTTCCCTTAAATCCTCAACATCTAAATTTTCACACAGGTAACCAGTCTCATTGGTTACTATATCTTCAGGTCCTCCACATTTTGTTGCTACCACTGGTTTACCGCAAAGCATTGCCTCAACCTGAACCAAACCAAAAGTCTCATGCCTGCTAGAGAGCACAAAAAAATCACAATTTTGCATTTCCTGGAGCGTCTGATTTTTATCAAGTAATCCAAGCCAAACTACTTTATCGGTCAACTTTAATTGCTTGGAGAGTGCCTGATATTTCGTCTTCATATCTCCATCTCCCCCAATTCGTAATTCAAATGGTGTTTCAATTTTTGAGACTGCTTTCAATAACAAATCGAAACCTTTTTGTTCCACAACTCTACCTAGGGCAAGCATTTGCACTTTTTTAGCATCTACTGTTTGGCCTGGCACAAAAAAATCAGCATCCACAGGGAGCGGAACAACCGCTGTGTTGCTAAACCCAAATTCAAATAGCCTCTTTTCTAAGGCACTGCAAGAGCAAAGCAGCAAATCCGCTTGTTTTAATGGCTCTTCAACAATCTTCTTTATGCTTCCATTTCGCGACAAAAACTCATCAAAAGGAAATGGACTCATATAAATTGTAACTGTATACGGAATAGAAAATTTCTTAGAAATTCTTTTAGCTACTATGGATGCTGGATATGAGGCGTGCGCACAGATAATGTCTGGCTTACCAAATTTTTGTATGTGCTTCTCCAAGTTGTTTAGATTCGCCTCGATTATACCTTCGATATTTCCTTTTCTAAACCTTCTGGTCCAGGTGAAAGCCGGAGAGAAATATTCAGCCAAATTTGGTTGTAGCATGTTCACCTTTTCTGAATGAGTGTCAAAGAGTTTTACTAACGATGCAGGCGATAACGCTGGCAGCATTAAATCATCCACCCCTTGCCCCCAAAGGCTCACTCCTACCTGAAATTCAGGTTTTTCTCTGGCTATCAGACGTGCCTGTTCCTGAGTAAATATGCCGTATATCGGATTGGATTCAGAAGGATACCAGGATGGAATAATGAAAATATTCATTGAGCTAGCTTAAGTCGTAATTGATAGATCTGAATAGTCATCAATTTTAAATTTCGTAAGTATTCTGCCGATTCTTTTGATCTGATCAGGATTTAGTTCTTTTTTCCACGATAAAAGCTGCTCTTTATTCTGAAAATCAGATTTATCAGTACTTACTGAGGGTTGATGAAAACGATCCCAAATGGTTGAAGGAATGGGGTTATTGACATAACTAAATATTCTCTTAATTTCAACATCAGGATTTCTAACCAGATCTTCATAAGAAATAATCAACCAGTTTTTCTTGCTCGATTTACCGGAGACTGCCAGGTAATTAATGCACCAAATAGCTGCTAGAATTTCTTCCGGATGTTTGATTTGGTCAAGATCTATAACCTCTGTTAGGTATTCAGAATACCTAAACTTGGGTATTTCAAAGCTTTTCTGATTAAGTATTCGCTCGAAAGAATGGTGCCTCATCTGTGAGGCTACAACAGCATATGGATTACGTACCAATACTATGGGTAGAAAGTCAAATCTTTTTACAAGCCAGGGGAGAAGGAGATTGCCATAACAAAATTTAAAAAGTACATTTTTGGAAGTAGGAATACTCCTCAAATCGGTCTCTTCAAATAAATAAGGATTGGTGATTTTTAAGCTGAAAAGGTTTCTGAAAAAATCGTGCGCCTCTTCAAATTCCTCATTAGGCGGTATGGGTTGATAATAATAAAATTCAAGCTTGTCAAGCTGTTTAATTTTCCCATGTCCTGTCGCAGGCATCTTCCCATCCAATGCTAAAAAACCTCTATACAATGGTTCATCCACTTTTATGGTATTGGGAATTTCACAAATCAGTTCTGATAGCCATGTTGACCCTGATCTGGGAAGTGAGAATATAGCGATTGTATTGCTCTTTTGAGGATAATGCTTGCCTTTCACTTTTAAGACTATCCATAGTCTTATTTTTCGGATCAAATACAAACAATAGCTTTTCAATGCATTCAAAATTTCAAACACGAATTTATTGGTAAAAAGCTTCTGAGATATGATATTGCCCGAATGAATCAATTGCCATTGGTTTCTGTCATTTGTTTGAGCCACAACCAACTTGCATATATAAAGCAGGCAATCGCGTCAGTGATGAAGCAGTCTTACCCAAACATTGAACTGATACTGGTAGATGATGGAAGTTCTGACGGCAGTAAGGACTGGATTCACTCATTTATCAATAATAAAAATATTCAGTACATCGATATCCCTCAACCCATTGGAAATTGTTCTGCCTTTAACAAAGGATTTAGAAAGTCGGCAGGCAAATACATCATCGACCTGGCTGCTGATGACATATTACTCCCGGAGCGCATTCTAAAAGGTATAAATTCATTCCTCAAATCATCAGAAGCCGGAGTAACATACTGTGATGTAATGAACATTGATGAGAATGGAGTAGAATTAGGAACGCATTTTAATAGAAATCACAGAGGGGATTTAGCTAAAAAAGTACCAGAGGGTGATGTATACGCCGAACTTATAAAACACTACTTCATTTCGCCTCCGAGTATGATGATTAAACGTGAAGTTTTAGTCGAACTCGAAGGGTATGATGAGTCACTTAGTTATGAAGATTTTGATTTTTGGATCCGGTCTTCCAGAAATTGGAATTATGCTTTTACTGATGAGGTTTTAGTGAAAAAAAGAAAAGTAGCTGGTTCTTTATCAGAAGCGCAGTTTACCTATCGATCAATGCACCAGGCCTCTACATTGAAGGTCTGTCAAAAAATTAAAGAGCTGAATCGCACCCGTGAGGAAAACTCAGCTCTTCGAAAAAGATGTTTTTATGAGATCAAGCAATGCATAAAACAAGGTAATTGGAGCTTAATTACTGGTTTCTTAAAACTCATTTAGCTATTCATACTTTAGTGTTTTTGCAGGATTCATCGCAGCTACTTTTAACACTCGAGCACTTACCGTGATTAGTGAGCAGATCACAACCACAGCTAATGAAATAACAATAACAAACCACGGGAAATCTATTCGATAGGCGTAATTATCCAACCAACTGCTCATTCCAAAAAAGACGATCGGCACTCCAATAATAGTTGCGATCCCAATCAACAATAAAAACTCACGATAAAATAATCCTACTATGTGTGGTGCTGAAGCTCCGAGCACTTTTCTTACACCTACCTCTTTGGTTCGCTGTGATGCTATGAAAGAAATCAGGCCAAATAATCCCAGTACGGCTACCAGCAAGGCAAAACCTGAAAACACGCTAAAAACAGCTCCGAACCGTCGATCTTCCCTGTACAAATGATCAAAGCGATCGTCAATAAAGGAGTACTCCAAAGTTGCTGTAGGAAACATCTCACCCCATACTTCATCAATCCTCTCTAAACCTGTAGCAACATTTTTTGGAGACAGTTTAACAAGGGAATTAATTTGCACTCTATCGAAAAAATAACAAGTAGGTTCTGTTGACTTTTTCAAGGTTGTCCTATTCGCATCCTTTATGACACCAATAATAGTATACTTATCACCTTCAGGATCACGACCGAACTGGATTTTTTCGTTCAATACATTTTGATCCGCAAGGTTAAATCGATCCAGGAATGCTTGATTTACAATTACGGCGGTGGTATCATCCAGCAAGTTGTCTTTGATAAAGTTTCTTCCATCAATAAATGAGATATCAAGCAATTCAAAATATTGATCATCAACAATTTGAATATAGGTGGTTGCCTCTAAGCGATCTGTCAACCCGATAATTTTCACCCCACCACTAGTAGACCAAATCTCATCACTTTCTCCACCGGGAATGATGCTTGATGAAGCAACACTTATAATACTGGATTCTTGTAGCAGTCGATCCTTAAATACACCCATCGTTTCTTCATACTTATCATCATCTCCTGGCATTGTTTCAGGGTTACTAAAAGCAACCACTTGCTCCGTATTCATTCCTTTGTCCATGCTTTTCATGTAACCAACCTGACTAATTACGATGAGTGTACATGCGATCAACACAATGGATGTAGCAAACTGCAAAACAACCAGGCCCTTACGTAAACCAACACCACCTTTAGAGTTTCTGAACTTGCCTTTTAATACGGAGATAATTTTAAAGTTTGAGAGAAAAATAGCTGGATAAAAGCCCGAAATTACCGTTCCAACAATGGTAAATAATCCTAGTAACTTTAAGAACGTGAGCTCTTTCCATACCCCTATCAAAATCGGTGTATCAACAAGCGAATTAAATGCTGGTGCTACTACCTGAGCAATGATTAGTGCTACGAATGCACCTATCACATTTATCAGGAAAGCCTCAACCAAAAACTGTATTCTTAGTTGCTTTTTACCAGCACCAATAACTTTTCTCAACCCAACTTCTTTTGCCCTGTCTACCGCCTTTGCAGTGGAAAGGTTTACATAATTCACCCATGCGATCACGAGTATAAAAATGGAGATGATCTCCAAAAAATTAATCGCATCCCTACTTCCTGATTCTTCAATTTCAAATGTCATACTTGAATTAAGATGTATTTCCTGTACTGGCTGGAGATTGAAAAACAATGAACTTTCCTCGTTTAAATATTTATTTTTTATTGGGATCAGTTTTTCTTCCAGCATCGCGATATCTGTACCTTCATCGATTCTTAGATACGTGTAGTAATTAAAAGAATTCCAACTCTCACGCTCCAAAACGTCTTTTATTGAAGCAATAGAGATAAGTATGTCGAATTTAAAATGAGTATTTAGTGGAATATCTCTGATCACCCCTGTAACTTTAAAATCTTCATCAAAACTTGAATAAAGATGAAGTGTCTTTCCCACTGGTTCCTCATTTCCAAAATAAAATCGTGCCTTGGATTCAGTTAAAACAATAGAATTAGGTTCTTCCAGCATGGTTTTCGGATCGCCAGAGATGACATTATATCCAAAAAAGTCAATAAAATATTCATCAGTCATTTTAACAGACTCTTCGTTAATCAATGACTCATCTTTCCTGATAGTTTGACTTCCAATGTTATAAGTTAGTGTGTGTGCATTAACCTCAGGAATCTCCTCGGTGATAATTTTACCCGAAGGGTTAAAAGACATAGCATCACGTGTGCCTAATTGTCCGTCAACTATCTGATCTGTAGTAAGCCGGAAGATATTCTCAGGATTTCTGTGAAATGAATCATAACTGCGTTCAAATCGAATATATTGATTGATCAATAAGAATGCAGCTAAACCTACCGCTACTCCAATCACATTGATAACTGTGTAGCCTTTGTGTTTCATTAGGTTTCGGAAGCTGATTTTGAAGTAATTCCTAAACATATCTAAGTCCTTTATAATTGAGTTTTTGAGTATTGGTCTGAGCAGAGAAATGCGAAATAGAAGCATCACATCCAATAGATATCTTAGCTGTACAAACCGAGATCCATTTTCTCGATGATCTTGATATAGTTCCTCAAGATCTCCCTTGATGTCTGGATAAAAATCCGGATGACAAAACCATTTAAATAATTGATCTGCGGCTCGCTTTATCATTATTCGTATTTGAGCGTTTTAGCCGGGTCAAGTTTGGCGACTTTCAATGTCTGATACCCTACTGTGATAAGGGAAAAGACAAGAACAATGAGCAAGGATATTCCTAGCAAAATCCACGGAAAGCTAATTCGGTAGGCGTAGTTATCTAGCCATCCATTCATCAGGAAATAAACTACGGGAAATCCAATCAAGGAAGAAAGTGCTACTAACGTAAAAAAGTCCTTGTAAAACAGAAAAATAATTTGGCCTTCGGATGCTCCCAACACCTTTCGGACACCTATCTCCTTTGACTTTTGTATCGACATAAATGATGCGAGTCCATACAAGCCTAAAACAGCAATAAAAACAGCCAGTATTGCAAATATCATAAAGGTATCACCAAAGCTTCTGTCTTGTTTATAAAGCATAGCAAATCGATCATCGAGAAACGAATAATTCAATGGTGCATCAGCATAGAACTCTTCCCATGTTGACTTAATATTATCTAGTCCAGCTTGGTAATCACTAGAACTTAACTCAATAACCAGATCGTCTGCATTGAACCATGGGAAATAAAGACTAGGCTCTACCTGCTCCTTTAGGGTAGTTCTATTGAAGTCCTTTACCACTCCAATTAGGGTATATTTTGTATTTGTATCCCTTGTTCCAAACTGGAGTTTTTCACCAATTACTGATTCAAAATCAGGAATATTAAGTCTCCTTAGAAATGCTTCATTGGCCATCACAGCAAGTGTGTCAGACTTCATTTCCTCATTAAAATTTCTACCTGCGACAAGCTCCATATCTACAGCGTCCAGAAATCCCTCATCATTGTATTGGACGTAGGTGGTTCCTTCCGTAGGTTCAGTATCACCAGCGAACCTTACCACAGTTGTTGTTGAATTAATGTCCGCTACATCACCGCCCGGTAAGTTTGAAGCTCCACCCACTGATTCGATCGAAGAATGATTGGCTAATGCTTCCTTAAAAGCTCTTAGTTTATTTTGGTCTGCTTCATATTCTTCCTCGGTCTCCGCGTCTGATTCAGGAACCGTGACATTAACAACATGATCCACAGAAATACCAATATCCTTGCCTTGCATGTAGTTCACTTGCTGGTAAATGGTAAACGTAGAAGCTATTAATATAAGTGAGGCTGCAAACTGAGTGATTACAAGTCCCTTTCTAAGTGCAACTCCCTTTTTAGAATTTTGAAATTTACCTTTCAAAATACTGATATGTTTGAAGTTAGAAAGCACCAGTGCAGGGTAAAAACCAGAAGCAAATGTTCCAATAAATACGAACGCTGCTATAGACAGCAAGAAAGGCATTTGATTCCATACACTATCCAACACCTCCCTACCGACAAGTTGATTGAAATACGGTAAAGCCATCTCTGAAAGACCCAATGCAATTAATGCGCTTATCAGATTTACAATAAATGCCTCGCACAGAAATTGAATAATCAACTGTTTTCTGATAGCTCCAATTACTTTTCGTAATCCAACTTCCTTGGCCCTTTCCACGGCCCTTGCGGTAGATAAATTGATGTAATTCACCCAGGCTATTACCAAAATAAAGAGCGAAATAACAATCAAAAAATCAACTGCTTTTTCACTTCCATGGATTTGTGGCTCATAGGTAAAATCAGATTTTAAATGAATTTCTCTAACCGGATGCACATCAATTCGTGTTCCATTGGTTTCCCAGCTTTCATCATTATCCAGATTATTTATATCCCCATTTACCACATCATTGGCCTTGGCTTCCAGTAAATCGAGGTTTACAGCTTGATCAGACTTGATATATACGTAGTAGTTGTTCCAGTCCCAATTATTGTAGTCATGACCATCTGTCAATGTCTTATCCGAAATCAGCATCTCAAAAGAGTAGTGTGTATTGTCCGGTATGTCCTGAAGAATGCCCGTAACTTTCAATGATGCTTTGTATGGAGAAACAACCTCTAGCGTTTTACCCATCGCATCAGCATCTCCAAAGTACGCGCGTGCTCTACTTTGCGTCAATACAACTGAAAGAGGTTCTGATAACATACTTTCAATATCTCCCTCCAAGGCTGGATAATTAAACATTTTCAGGAAGTTCGGATCGGCTGAAATTACCAGGCGCTCTTTGAAAGATTTATCGCCATTTTTAACCAAAAGGAAATCAAACTTTTTTGAAACCGTATGCTGAACAATCTCCGGCAGAGATTCTTCAAGTTTTTTTCCAATCGGATAGGCAGACATGGCATCTTTGTCAGTATCCATCCCATTCTGAACTTGTACATATGAGACCCGATAGATATTGTCCGAATCTGGGTGAAAAGCATCATAGCTTTTCTCAAATTTTATGTATTCATACATTAACAGGAAACTCGCAAGTCCTATAGCTAATCCTATCACATTGATTGTTGTGAACATCTTGTGTCTTGCAAGATTTCTAACACTGACTTTAAAATAATTCCTAAACATACCTGTGTCCTTTATGATTGAGTCTTTGAGTATTGGTCTGAGCAGAGAAATGCGAAAAAGAAGCATAACGTCCAGAAAATATCTTAGCTGAGGAAATCGATTGCTGCCTTCCAATTGATCGCTATACAGTTCTTCCAAGTCGCCCTTGATATCTGGATAGAAGTCCGGGTGGCAATACCACTTAAAAAGTCGATCAGCTAGCCTCTTTACCATTTTACCGTATTGAGACTTTTAGCTCGTTGAGACTCATTTTTCCTTGAATTTTCCCACTAAATGAATCATCAAAAAAGTCGCCTATGGCAGTACAATGACGTGTTATGTAAACGACTCTGTACGAGCCTCTTTGTATATTGAATGTAGCAGCCAGATTTCCATATTTTTTATGAAGTTCTACGTCCAGGGCCTTTTCGTTTAAAAGCGTCATTTCTGAGCGAAGTGCAAGATGAATATCTTCCTTCTTTCCTTTTATCAATCCATCATCGAGTAATTGATTGACAAATGTTTTTCTTAGTTTCTTAAGATCAACGTTTTCAAAATCTTTGGTGTCAGTTTCTTGTGCATTCAACCCATTTGTCATCAGAATAATGAAGACAAGTACGATGATTGATTTTATTCTGTTATTCATAATTAGTCGATTTTATAGTCCTTATAAACTTATTTTCAAATCAAGTGCAACCTCAGGAATGGCATTCCAAAGCTGAATTCTTACATCCTGTGAATACTTCAAAGCTTCTTTACCGTAAGCAGTAATAGTAAAGAATCGCTTAGGCTTACCTCCTCTTTTTTGATTGGCTTCACCTTGCCTGCTATCGAGATATCCCTTCTTTTCCATTCTTCTCAAGGCAGACTGCAAGGCTCCTACACTCACTTTACGCTTGAGTCTTTTTTCAATTTCTTCTTTGATAGCTACGCCATATGCTTCGTTAAAAAGTACACCCACGGTCAGCAGTACTATTTCTTCAAATTCTCCTAGTTGATATTTTTTCATAAGGTCAATTTCCTAAATGTAGTATTCGTAAAGTAAAGCAAAAAGTTTCACAAATCTCCTAAATGTAGTATTGATATAAATAATAAAAGCCGGAAACCGGCTTTTCAATGACTTTAGGGTAATTTATTTACTCCCAAATACCCGCTCGATAATTGCACTCCCCCAGGCAAAAGGATCGTCTCGAATCTTTTTTTCTTCTTCACCCACCAAATGAAAAAGCCCGTCAATTGCTTTGTTTGTAGCGTATTCATCGATGCTATTGGGGAGGTTAATGTTAAGCACGTCGTTTGGACTCACTGTAGATAATCCAAGTCCAGTAGGATCATATTCAAAATTTAAAAAACCTACCACATCCGTATAAATCTGAATGGCCCCAGTACCGTCAAGCGCTGTTTTTACATCGGGGTTAAATGCGTTGAAGAGCGCAACATTAGTTTCATCATAAAAATAATCTGTTGCGGCAGTATTATTTCCATCAAGGATGCCTCTGGCATCATCAAAGCTCATATTGGTAATTGCATTTCCAAAAATAGGTAGGGCTTTGTCTGCAGCATTTTCAGCCCCTCTATTCATGGCAGTTGTTAGTTCATCAAACAAATCATTTCCATTATTTTCTAATGCTATGTAAGCATCATATACGACAGAAAGTGGAACAATCCCTCCAATACTCTCGGTTTGTATTTTACTCTGCAGATCCTTTACTTCATCCGGTAGTAAAATCTTAATTATTTCGTTTTGTAAATAGCCGCCTTGGTCAGACGCATTGTCTACAGAGGTATTCAGGCCTATGCTAAGCGCCTCTTTCAATCCCTGAATAATCTCAGCCTCTGTTAGAGGTAAGGTACCCACCGCGTCATCTAAGAGGTCACAAGAGGCTAAAGTTGCTGTAGCTGCCAATGCTACTAATAAGATTATGTTTTTTATTCTTTTCATATTAATCATATAGCTAATTCAATAAAAGTTACCTCAAAAGCAAATCAACAAGAAAGTTAAGGATTTTACCCAACCATTCAGATCAAACGCTTGTTATATCATTGACTACTTGCAGAAGTAGTATAAGGTTGGTTGTGTGATGGGTCGCTCATTTTTGAGCGACCCTTTTTATTTTCTCTCGTCTTGATTTTTTAGAATAGAAAGGTAGCTTTGATACCTAAGCTCCGAAATATCTTTACCAATAGCATCTCTAACAACACATCCAGGCTCATTCGTATGCAAACAATTGTGAAATTTGCATTGACCCAGATAGTTTCTCATCTCTGGAAAATAATGCGACAATTCATCTTCTTCAATATCAGACAAGCCCAATTCCTTAATACCCGGTGTATCAATAATTGCTGACTTGTCATCCAGGTAAAAAAGCTCTGCGAATGTCGTCGTATGAACGCCTTTATTTGCAAAATCAGAGACTTCATTTACCTCCTGACTTGCTTCAGGTATCAGCTGATTAATTAGCGTTGACTTTCCAGCACCGCTATGGCCAGACAATAAGCTGGTTTTATTTTCAAATAAAGAACGGACATTCTCAGATACTCCTTCTTCAAAATGGCATAACGCAACTGTATATCCTATTTTTTGATATACACCTTTGAGTTCATCAAATTTATTGAGTTCTTTAGTTGAATAGATATCTTCTTTATTAAAGAGAATCACGCCTGGAATCCGGAAACTTTCCAGGGCTATTAGAAAGCGGTCCACAAACCCCATGGAAGTTCTTGGACGCTTTAGGGTTACAATTAAAACACCTTGATCAATATTGCTTGCTATTAGGTGATCGTGTCCTTTTTTGCGGGTACTCGTCCTGACGACATAATTATCACGATCATAAATTTTGGTGATGACCCATTCATTATTGACCTGCTCATTGGGAGTAACTTCAACCCAATCACCTACGGCTAGAGGGTTGGTTAACTTTTTGTCATCAAGCTTAAACTTTCCCCTAAGCCTGGCAACCAATCGCTTTTGGTTAGCCATCACTTCATACCACAGGCCAGTTGATTTTATTACTAAAGCTCTCAAGTTATCTTGATTTTTTAATCGCTGTAAAGTACGAATTTGTCACTTATATCAACAAAAAAAGGCTGACCATAAATGATCAGCCTTATTGTTAAATTATTTAATCTTCAATTAGCAGAAAGGTATTCTGCTACTCCTTCTCTTGTAGCGTTCATCGCTGTTTTTCCTTCCTCCCAATTTGCAGGACAAACTTCTCCATGCTTTTCAACATGCTGCCAAGCATCAACAATTCGTAACATTTCATCTATGTTTCTTCCCAATGGAAGATCGTTGATTGTTTCATGTCTTACAACACCATCTTTATCAATAAAGAAAGTACCTCTGAATGCAACTGGTGCACCGTCAAATTCAAGGTTTCCTTCTTCGTCATACGACCAATCACCTGCTAATACTCCAAAATTAGAAGCCACTGTTTTAGATGGATCTGCTATCAAAGGGTATGTCACACCGGAAATCCCACCTTTATCTTTATCTGTCATCAACCATGCAAGGTGTGTTTCTTCAGTATCACAAGATGCACCTACTACGGCCACTCCTCTTTTCTCAAATTCTTCAAGCTTTTCTTGAAATGCATGAATCTCAGTTGGGCATACGAAGGTGAAATCTTTCGGGTAGAAGAAGAACATTACTTCTTTCTTTCCGATATACTGATCAAGAGAGAAATTCTCTACAATCTCTTCACCATTTATAACTGCTGGTGCATTTACAATAGGGGCTTTTTTTCCTACTAACGACATTTTTTACGTTTTTTTTTAAGTGTTAAAAGTTTAAATTATTACTACATCTGAATCAGGATCAATTCGTTCACCGTTTACCTGAAGCTTTATTTCATTTATCTTGAAATTCCTTATTCTTTTCTTTCGGAAGAACTCATTTATCAATCCATATAGCTCTTCGTCATAAAAATCCTGAATTCTATTAGTCTTTACGCAATAGATATGACCATGAGGACTCATGTTTGCATCATATCTTTTCGATCCGGAGCGAACTGAGACTCTTTGGATGAGTCCGGCATCAACCAATACATCCAACACACGATACACGCTTCCTAAAGAGATGGAAGGGTTATTTTCCTTTACCGTCTCGTGGATATGCTCAGCAGTTGGATGATTGTCAGATACCATTAGCTCTTTAAGCACAACAATCCGAGGATGTGTGGCTTTAAGACCAACCTCGCTCAACCGCTCTTTTATTTGACTAATTACTTCCATTTAGGAATTTTTACTAATTGCGAAGTTAGGTCAATTAGATGATTACGCAAAGGATTTCGACCAAATACTCAAAATACCCTTATCTACGGATAAGAATTGTGATAAAATCTTGGTTAATTGCAGTATAAACGAATGATTTACCTTATTTAAATCAAACTCAACAACTATGAAAAACCTTATAACTAAGATTTTGACCCTAACCCTGGTTGGTTTTTTTGCAATCAACCACAATGCTAATTCACAAGAATTTGGCGAAATATTTAAAGGCGGACCAGAGGATGCTAATACCTATCTTCAGAATTATACTAAACCAATTATGCTGTCTTTCAATAATGGACTAGGTAGTGGTTGGTATAATACAGCTAAACCTCACAAACTCTTTGGTTTCGACCTTACGGCAACAGTAAACATTGCAAATATCCCTCAGAGTGAAAGAAAATTCACATTTAATCCAAGTGAGTATCAAAATTTAAGGATTGAATCTGGATCAGACATTTTACCTACTGCAGTTGGAGGGGATTCAGAAACTCAGTTAGTAATACCAGCAAGTACTTCAATTGGCGGTGGAGTTACTTATGAAAATGATGTTCGGTTTCAAGCCCCTCCAGGATTTGATGCTGAAGGTTTACCAATTGTAGGCTTTCCAGTACCTGCAGTTCAGCTAGGAATTGGCCTGCCTAAGAATACAGAATTAAAAATCAGATATGCAAGTGATTTTGGGGCACTAGAAGATGACGGAAGTTTTAATCTTCTCGGTTTTGGTGTGATGCATGATTTAAAGCAATGGGTTCCTGGATTGAAGCAAATGCCAATTGATGTTTCTGGTTTCATGGGATATTCAAGCTTAAAAGCCGAATTTCCAATTGCAGAAGGAAATGCTGCCTCCGAATTTGAGGCCGACGGCCTTGCAGAATTGAAAGCTTCATCATTAACTATCCAAGGTGTTATTTCTAAGAAAATTGCAATCATCACACCATATCTAGGAATTGGATATAATATTGCCAGCAGCTCACTAAAGGTTAATGGTGATTTTACATACCGTGACTCTGGTGGAGAAGTTACGTTTACAGATCCTGTTGATGCTAAATTCACAGGAGGTAGCTCCCCAAGAATTAATGCAGGTTTGAGACTTAAGTTATTAATCCTTACTATCCACGCCGAGTATGCCATTCAGAAATACAACACCTTCACAGCCGGTGTTGGACTTAGCATTCGATAGCCTTTCAGAACCGTATAAAAAAAGAAAAGTCCCGTCAAAAACGGGACTTTCTTTTTTACTTGTCAAACAGGTGTATGAATAAATTTGTGTTATGCATTAGGTATATACTACCCAGTGCAAAAAAGTAACCCCCCTATTATGATAAAAGTTTTATTTGTTTGCTTAGGTAACATTTGTAGATCGCCACTTGCAGAAGCTATTTTTAAGAAAAAGCTTGAAATTGAGCAATTAGGGGAGAAAATATCATGTGACTCTGCCGGAACGGCCAACTATCATGTTGGGGAAAATCCTGATCCTCGAACGGTAGAAATAGCAGAAAAACATGGGATACCCGTAAACCATAAAGGACAACAATTCAAAAAACACCACTCAGAAGAATTTGATTACCTATTTGCTATGGATGGCTCGAACTATAAAAATATGGTATCGGAAATTGGCAATAACCCTGACAAGCTTATCTTAATGAGAAATTTTGATCCTTTTGGAAAAGGTGAAGATGTTCCTGATCCCTGGTATGGAGGGATAAACGGGTTTGAAAATGTCTATCAAATACTGGATCGATCGTTAGACAAATTTCTTGAACATTTGAAAGAAAAGCATGATTTATGAATGACTTTATCCCAAAAGTCATTGAAAAACATCTTTCACCTGCATTAGTAACTTCATTTAAATCCATTGCTGGTGGATGCATTAATGATACCCTTAAAGTATCAACCACAGAAGGACCATATTTTCTAAAATGGAATAGATCGTCGCTCTATGAAATGTTTAGGACTGAAAGTACAGGCTTAAATCTACTTGATGAGCTATCGCCGATTTCATCTCCACACGTCTTTGGCTTAGGCAAAATCGATGATAAATCTTATCTCCTCACAAATTGGATTGAAAAAGGGACTCCAGAAAGTGGTTTTTGGGAGAATTTTGGAAAGTCTCTCGCCATTCAACACAAAGAATCTGCTCGTTTATTTGGTTTGGATCATAATAACTTCATTGGAAGTCTGAAGCAATGCAACAGACAACACACTAAATGGACTGATTTTTTTATAAATGAGAGACTGGCCCCTCAAATAAATCTTGCCAGATCTTCCAATCTAATCGAGAGTAGCATTCAGTCTAAGTTTGACAAGCTGTTTCAAAAACTCGAAAATCTCATCCCAACTGAAAAACCCTCATTTCTACATGGAGACCTTTGGAGCGGGAATTTCATGATCTCCGATACAGGTAAAGCTGCTATTTATGATCCAGCGGTACATTATGGTCATCGGGAAACAGAACTGGCTTTCACTCATCTATTTGGAGGGTTTTCTCCCGATTTTTATAAATACTATAACGAAGAGTATCCAATAGAGCCGGGGTTTGATGATAGAATTGAAATACACAACTTATACCCGCTTCTCGTTCACGTAAACTTATTTGGCAACTCTTATTTAACGGGGGTTATTCAGACACTTAATCGTTTTACCTAGCGATAGAGCACCTGATAATTATTTGAAGTCTTCTGTTCCATTATGACGGTCCTGTTCCAGGGAAGCTTATTAAATGAGTCTGGTGTATAGTTCTTTATGGTCGCCAAATTCAATGGGCTCTCGAATGAGAGGATAAAATCTCTATTAAGCAACTCTTTGATTCGTTTGGACTTAAACTCCTTATTATCAATACAAAACGAGAAGGTCAAAGCAGAATTTTGCATCAGGTTGATTTTAATATTCAATAAATCCAGAACCTGAAGTATTAGCCCTAATTTTTTCTCATCCATAAAACTGTGATCTTTAACCTGAGCCGTTACCAGCAATTGATTGCCCTTAAAAACAAAGCAAGGGATCATTTTAGTTGTATTATCAGTAGCTATCGTAGTTCCGATCCTGTTCCTATCTAAAAAGGATCTGACAATTAATGGAATACTCTTTTGGGCAATAGGTTTGAGTGTTTTGGGGTGGATAACTTGAGCTCCATAATAGGTCATCTCTGTTACTTCTCGATAACTCAATTGCTCATATTGCTCCGCCTCCGCTAATATCCTTGGATCTGCATTTAATATACCGGGTACATCCTTCCAAACTGTAAAGCCATCCGCGTTTAGGCAATATGCCAGTATCGCTCCAGTATAATCAGACCCTTCTCTCCCAAGTGTTGTGGAATTCCCTTCTACATCAGATCCAATAAAGCCCTGAGTAACCACAATTGATGCTTCAACAACCGGTTTCAAAATAGTATTCACCTGCTTTTCTGTCACCACCCAGTCTACATTTGCTTCTGTGAAATATTGATCCGTCCGAATAACGGAACGGGCATCAAACCATTGACATGTAGTTTTTTTAGCTAAATATGCTTCAATTATGGATGTGGACATTAGCTCCCCGAAAGGCACTACCTTATCGTATGCCAGCATATCGTCACATTCATTGAGCCCTACCAGTGTAGTTTGAAGCTGTTCTTCAAACTTCATATACTTTTCGGGCAATTCACCAAGAAGATCCCTCGCAATTTTGTGATGATATTGTTTTAGTTCGCTTAAGGTCTCATTGTAATCTTCACCTTTATGCGCTTGTTTAACTAATTCTTCAAGTTTGTTAGTCGTTTTACCCATAGCAGAGACAATCACCACTAATTTTTGCGACCCAAAGCCCGTTACAATCTCCGCAAGGTTTTTTACTCCTGTGGCATCTTTTACAGAAGCACCACCAAACTTGAAAATCTGCATTATGCAAACGTTTTAAATTATGAATGAATTAATTTCGTGGTTTGAAATTCAAACTAAATTCTGAATTAGCTACCCCTTATGAACAAAAGTAAGCTTGGCCTACCCATAGGAACAACCTTAGACCGCTTTATTAAGCAAAAAGAGGATGAATTTTCATCTGCCACTGGTGAGCTTTCGCAGCTTTTGAGAGACATTGCTTTGGCAGGCAAAATCATCAATAAAGAGGTGAACAAGTCAGGCTTGTTGGATATTACAGGAGGTTTTGGCGAAAAAAACGTTCAGGGAGAAGACCAGCAGAAATTGGATGTAGTCGCTGATATTAGATTTACCAGAGCCCTTAAAAATGGAGGAATGACTTGTGCAGTTGTTTCAGAAGAAGAGCAAGAAATCATCCATTTAAACCCCAACTGCCGGTATGTAGTGGCTATCGACCCCTTAGACGGGAGTTCGAATATTGATGTAAATGTTTCGATAGGAACCATATTTTCTATTTACAAACGTATTTCTCCAGTTGGAGGACCTGTGCAGGAAGAAGATGTTTTGCAAAAAGGAACTGAACAGGTAGCTGCCGGATATATCTTGTATGGCTCTTCAACCATGTTAGTCTACACTACCGGAAGAGGCGTACATGCATTCACACTAGAACCAAGTTTAGGTGAGTTTGTGCTTTCTCAAGATCACATGAAGTGTCCAAAGGATGGTAAAATTTACTCAATCAATGAGGGCAATTATTATGCATTTGATGAGTGGGTAAGGCAGTATGTGGATGATTGTAAGAAAAAAGCAATGACTGCCAGATACATTGGCTCTCTGGTGGCTGACTTTCATAGAAATATGCTAAAAGGTGGAATCTACCTGTATCCGAATACTGACAAAGCTCCAGATGGTAAACTCCGTTTGCTTTACGAATGCAATGCGTTGGCGTTCATAGCAGAGCAATCAGGCGGTGTTGCTACCAATGGCAAAGAAAGAATACTAGACATCCAACCGACTGCTTTTCACCAGCGATCTCCCCTTTACCTCGGATCTGCAAAAATGGTAGAGCATGCCATGTCTTTTATCAAGGCTGATACTGTTGCCGGGTAATGACTTTTTGTCTTTCCCGTTTGATAATCGCTAGTGCCAAGTTACGAGCAATCTCTCCTTGAGCAGATTTCTGAAGCAATGCTTTCACCTTATTTTCAGGGATATCTATCCGATATAGGATATTGAGCAATCGATTGAAATCATGATCTAAAAGGTAATTGACCTGTTTAGTTAAGAAATCTTCTAACCGATCAGCTTCATTTTCTCCCTCCTTAAAATCTAAATGCTCCTCTAATCCTAAATCTTTTCGGATCAGCTGATAACTGCTTCTTACTAATGTAACTTCATCCATGAATAAAGGCTGGTTAAGCAATTATCAGTGATTTTTAATCTACTTAAAAACTTTGTTATGAAAAAACTCATCGTCGTGCTCTTCTGTTGCTTTTACCTGACCTCTTTCAGTCAGGAAAATGACAAGAACGATATTATGCAGGTCATTAACAATGTTTTTGAAGCAATGAGAACGAGTGATAGCACGCTACTAAAAAGCAGCTTTGTTGAAGAGCCGAATACTTTTACCGCTTTTATCAATCAAGAGGGTAAGTCCACGCTTGTAAATGGTGATTTTCAACGATTTATTAATGCGGTAGGACAACCGAAGGATCAGGTTTGGAATGAGCCTATTTGGAATGAGAAAGTTGAGGTGGATGGAAATTTAGCTTCTGTTTGGGTTGATTACGCTTTCTATGTAGATGATCAATTCTCACACTGCGGTGTTGATGCCTTTCATTTAATCAAGCGAGAAGATGGCTGGAAAATATTTCATTTGGTTGATACGAGACGAAAGTCGGACTGTGTCATCCCAGATGAAATTAAGCCTTGACTTTATCCCGAATCCATTCGAAATCCTCAGATTTAATCGAATCTACAAGGATATCACTGAGCTCCTTTGGGGGAATTGTGGTTCTTCTCTTTACAGTATCAAGCCACGCTCCGTCTACATCGATTTTTGCTGATAGATCTCCGTCTTTCGTATAAATATTATGCCTGAACGACCACTTGGAGCCATCCTTTCTTAGCCTGGAAATTGTAAATCCAACTTCAAACTCTTCATTCATCCGAATTTCCTTAAAGAAACGTGTGTCTTCTCTAAATAAAATTGGACCAATATTCATGCTCAGCAGCTTTTGAAATGGCATGCTGATCTCCTCAAAATACATCAGACGTGCCTGAGCACAATAATCATTATAGGCCGTATGGCGCATATGTCCATTGGGATCCAGATCAGCCCAGCGTACACGAAATTTAAATTTTATTTCACTCACTGTTCTTTTCCTCCTCTTTCTCGGCTTTCTTTTTTGGAGTTTTTTTCTTCTCTTCTTTCTTTTCCTCAAGCACTTCCGGAGCTTGTTTTACCAGTTGATCATACCAACTTACTACCTTTTTTATGTCTGAAACATATACTCTAGACTCGTCATAATCTGGTAGAATGAATTTCAAAAAAGCTTTCAATTCTTCCGGACTGCTATTCTTATCCAGATCGGTATCGCCGGCGAATTCTGCATGAATTTTCTTCATGACGTCTTCCAATGGAACAGCCCCTTCAGCATCCGTGGTATAGATCGAAATCTCTGACAGAATGCTTACCTTATTATGCATGGTGGCTACCATCTTCTTTTTATGCTCATCCAATGTCTCCAGAATCACTCCTGTACGTGTAGGTTGAACAATATTGAATAGTGTTCCCTTTCCGGAAACTGCTGCTATATCACTAAACTCCATAATTAAATTTTGAAATCGCAAAAATATCCTATCCGGCTATCTCTGCATTAATTCGATCAATAAATTCTAAAATTTCTTTACCGCCCATACGCTCAGACGATGAGGTAATAAAAGTTGGAGGAAGCTCTTCCCATGTTTTCTTCATCTCCTTTTTATAGCCCGCCACGTTTGACTGGATCTGCGTTTTACCCAGCTTATCAGCCTTTGTAAAAACAATTGAGAAAGGAATCCCCTCTGTCCCCAACCACTCCATGAACTCCAAATCAACCTTTTGGGGCTCGTGCCTAATGTCAACTAAGACAAACACGCAAGCTAAATTTTGACGCTCTTGTAAGTATGAATTGATCATTTTCTTCCAGGCAGCTTTATTAACTTTACTTGTTTGCGCCCATCCGTACCCTGGTAAATCAACCAAATACCAAGTATCATTGATTATGAAGTGATTGATTAGCTGAGTCTTGCCAGGCGTAGATGAAGTCTTTGCTAACTTTTTTCGATTAGTCAAATGATTTATCAAACTCGACTTCCCCACATTGGATCTACCTATAAAGGCGTACTCAGGAATAGAGGACTCGGGACAATCAGTCACATTTGGACTGCTTATAACAAATTCGGCTGATTTTATCTGCATAAGGAAGAAACTGATAACATTTGAACCGTACACGGGTTTAATCCACTAATATTGCGGCAATTATGACGGTACTTCCATACAAAGATAAGTCGGATGCAAAGAAGAAGCAGGTAGCTGAAATGTTCGATAGCATTTCTGGGAAATACGACTTTCTTAATCATTTCTTAAGCTTGGGCATTGATATCAGATGGCGAAAGAAAGCAATCAAGATGTTGAGTGACCTAAAACCAAAAAAAATCCTTGATATAGCAACAGGAACGGGTGATTTTGCTATTGAGTCATTAAGACTTGATCCGGAAAAAGTGATAGGTGTTGATATTTCTGAAGGAATGTTGAATGTAGGCCGTAAAAAAATGAAAAAAAGAGGGTACTCGGATATCATTGATATGCAATCGGGAGACTCTGAAAACATTCATTTTGAAGACAATACATTTGATGCGGTGATCGTTGCATTTGGGGTGAGAAACTTTGAGAATCTGGAAAAGGGGTTATCTGAAATGAATCGAGTTTTAAGACCAGGAGGTCGCGCGGTGATTTTAGAATTTTCAAAACCTACAATATTTCCGTTCAAACAATTATATAATTTTTATTTTCGTTGGATATTACCGAAGATTGGAAAGGTGGTTTCGAAAGACAATGCTGCCTATACTTACTTGCCAGAATCAGTAAATGAATTTCCATTTGGGGATGATTTTTTGGAGATTCTGAAAAAAACAGGATATAAAAACACTAAATGCAAACCATTAACCCTAGGCATCAGCTCAATCTACGTGGGAGAAAAGTAGTCCTTGCATTCATAGTGCTTTTTGGGATGGGCTATTCATCAACAGCTCAGAATAACCCATCTGACAACCTCATTAATTATGAAGATCAATGGATCCACTATGGATTCCTTATTAGCGTTCACTCCTCCAAATACATGATTCGCTACTCAGAGGAATTCACATCTCCTGCTATGGATACCGTGCATTCAATCATTCCCGGCAATCTGGGAGGATTTAAGCTCGGTTTCGTCATTAACATGAAGCTTGCTGAATATTTAGATTTTCGCTTATTGCCAACCGTAGGTTTCTATGAAAATGATCTTAGTTATCGCTTTACCAATGGCACCACTCAGCGAGAACTAAAAGACGCTACCATGGTAGAATTACCGATGCTTTTAAAATACAAATCTGCTCGTAGAGGGAATATCGCTATGTATTTGGTGGCAGGGATAAATCCTTCACTGGAAGCTTCTGGTAAAGGAGATGAACAGGATATTGGACAAAAACTTGAGCTTAGAAACTGGAATCTGGCTATCGATGTAGGCGTAGGATTAGATATTTTTTACCCATTCTTCAAATTCTCGCCAGAAATCAGGTACTCGTATGGGTTGAGAAACATGTTAACAGATGATCCAAATGATTTTAGCATCGGTTTAGAAAAACTGACTACTCAAAACCTGGGGATCTTCATCACATTTGAGGGGGGACCTAGCACTAAACGTAAACTTGGAAAGCAAACCAAAGGTGCAGGCCAAATAAAAGCCCGACAGAAAAAGCGATTAAAAGGTGGAAAAGGAAGGGGCTAAATAATGAGTCAACCAATAGCATTAATAACAGGAGCAACAAGTGGGATTGGAGAAGCAACAGCAAGGCTTCTCACCAAGCAATATCGATTGATTATTTGTGGGAGAAGGAAAGATCGGTTGGAATCACTTCAAGCAGAGCTAGCTGGTGAATCACAAATTCTTTCGTTTGACGTGCGAGATAAAGACACTGTTTTCAAAGCTATCAACTCATTGCCAGAAGAATGGCAAAAGGTAGACATCCTCATCAACAATGCTGGAAATGCACATGGACTGGATTTAATCCATGATGGCAATACAGATGATTGGGATGCCATGATTGATATTAATGTAAAAGGTCTTCTTTATGTAAGCAAAGCTGTTTTATCAGGTATGGTAGCACGGAAGAAGGGCCACATCATTAACATAAGTTCGATCGCAGGTTTAGAGGTTTATCCAAAAGGAAATGTGTATTGTGCTTCCAAACACGCCGTAGATGCACTCACAAAGGGAATGAGGATGGATTTGAATGAACATGGAATCAAAGTCACCTCTATTGACCCTGGTCTTGTCGAGACAGAATTTAGCGAGGTACGATTTAAAGGAAATTCTGAGAAAGCCGAGCAGGTTTACAAGAACTACACACCTCTCACCGCGCATGATGTAGCCGAAACCATCGAATTTGTACTTAGTCGACCTGCTCATGTCATGATTGGTGACTTGCTAATCTTACCGACTGATCAAGCCAGTAGTACAATTGTGAATAAAAAAAGTCAATAGTCTTTTTGAAAGATTTACGATAAACACATATTTGCCGGATGCAAAATATCCTCATCATTGGGGCGGGCAAATCATCAACCGCACTTATCAATTATCTACTGGATCATGCCAGCACTGAAGAGTGGAATCTAACCATTGCTGAAAAAGACCTAACTCTTGCTGAGGCAAAAATAAATGGGCATGAGAATGCTAAAGCGGTTCCTTTTGATGTATTTGATGCAGAATATCTATCTCAGCTTGTGCAGGATCACGATTTGATTATTTCAATGCTTCCAGCTTCACTCCACATTCACGTAGCTAGAAAGTGTGCGGAGCTACAAAAACATTTCTTAACTGCCTCTTATCTAACCGAGGAGATTAAGGCTTTACATGGACAGTTTGAAAGTGCAGGTAAGCTTATGATCATGGAAATGGGTCTGGATCCAGGAATAGATCATATGTCCGCCATGAAAGTATTGGATGATTTACGAGAAAAGGGCTATAAGCTAACAGGTTTTGAAACCTTCACAGGGGGTTTGGTTGCTGAAGAGTCAGTCGGTGATAACCCATGGAAGTATAAGTTTACCTGGAATCCAAGAAATGTGGTCCTAGCGGGTCAGGGAACCTGCAAATTCATTCAGGAAGGAAGATACAAATACATCCCATACCAAAAGCTTTTTAGGCGTACGGAGGCCATTTACATACCGGATCATGGATATTTCGAAGGCTATGCAAACAGAGATTCCCTAGCATATTTGGATGTTTATAATCTAAGAGGAATCAAAACACTCTACCGAGGCACTTTAAGAAGACCCGGATACTGTGCAGCCTGGGATGTTTTTGTTCAATTGGGAGCAACAGATGACACGTATGAAATGGAAAATGTTTCTGAAATGACCCACAGGCAATTCATCAACTCATTTCTAACCTATAATCCAAATGATTCCATAGAGCTAAAATTGGCTCACTACTTGAATCTCGATCTGGATAATGGAATCATGTTTAAGCTCAGATGGCTTGGAATGTTTGAAGAGGAGCTGATAGGCTTAGATAAAGGTACACCTGCTCAGGTTCTTGAGCATATTTTGAAAAAGAAATGGACGTTGGATCCGGAGGATAAAGACATGATTGTCATGTGGCATAAGTTCAATTTTATTGCAGATGGTACTCCAAAGCAGATTGAATCCAGCATGGTCGCACTAGGTGATGATGAGGTGAACACGGCTATGTCAAAAACTGTAGGGTTGCCATTAGCAATTGCTGCTAAATTGATTTTGAAAGGTAAAATCAATTTGAGCGGGGTTCATGTACCCATCAAAAAGGAGATTTACGAGCCTGTGTTAGAAGAGCTTATAAATACCGGCTTAAAATTCAATGAGCGAGAAGTAGAGCCTACTTTCTACTGATTACTTGATGACATGAGCTTTAACAACTGAGTCAATTTCAGCCATCACGTAATCAATCTCTGAAACGTCATTCTCTAAATGGTTATCAATTAGATTTTGAAGATGGGCAGCAATTTTTATCTCATTTTCCTTTTGGTCACCTCTTGCAAAGCGAATCGAGTTCTGCAAGTGGTCCATAGCATGATTGATCGTAACTCGTGCCTCCTCTTTCTTCCCCTCTCTAATAAATTGTTCGGAAATTCGAAGGGAAGCAAAGGCTAAAGAATTCATTGCATCAGCAAAGGCTTCATACATTAAATCTTCGTTGATATCCTCTGCTTTGATGTGCATCTCTACCACCTGAAGATCCTTAATGGCCAATTCAATCGCTCCGGTACTGACACTGTCACCATCTTTCTCCAACAGCTTCATCATTTTAATGGCGTCTTCCAAAAAGTTAATTGCTGTGGCTGATTTTTTATCTTGTAATGTCCGGTCTGCAATATTCATCAATAAATCAGGCTCTGTAGCCAAATCAGTCAAATTTGGATTTTCCAACTTCATGTCACGTTGGATCTTGAAGTAGATCACCAAAGATCCAATCACGATTGCCGCAAAAAGAAAATAAAAAATGCCTCTATTAATATTCATATCGGTAACCCTCTTAAATAATCTCTACTAAAATAGTCTATCATTCCCTACTGGCTTCAAAAGCCGTATCAACTTTTAAATTTTTTCGTTCAGCAGCCTCTACAGCCAGTTGATCACATCTTTCATTCTCCGGATGACCTGCATGCCCTTTCACCCATTGGAATCTAACGTCATGTGGTGCCGAGGCTTTCAAATACCGTTCCCAAAGATCTCGATTCTTTTTCCCTTTAAAGTCTTTGACTACCCAGCCTTTAAGCCATCCTTTAGTGACGGCATCCACGACGTACTTACTATCAGACACCACCAAGACTTTCCAACCCGGCTTCTTAATAGCTTCTAAACCTGCAATAACGGCCAATAGCTCCATTCGGTTATTGGTTGTCATCCTAAAACCATCAGAAAGCTCCTTCTCATTTTTACCATGACGAAGAATGGTTCCATAGCCACCAGGACCCGGATTGCCCTTGGCAGCACCATCTGTAAACATTTGTATCATGCCAATAAGTGGTTTTTGAATATTTTAATCGCTATCGCAAGTAGCACGATACCAAATACTTTTCTTAAAATATTAAAGCCAGCCTTTCCAATCTTTCTTTCCAACCAACCGCTTGTTTTGAGCACCACGTATACAAATACAAGATTTACAGCTATTCCAACAAGAATATTTGCTGTGGAGAACTCTGCTTTTAAAGAAACTAATGTGGTCATGGTTCCTGCACCTGCTATCAATGGAAAGGCAATTGGCACAATAGAAGCACTTTTTGCTTCATCGGGATCTGACCGAAAAAACTGTCGACCCAGAATCATTTCCATTCCTAAAAGAAACATAATTATCGCCCCAGCAATAGCAAACGAGTTGATGTCAATTCCAAAAAGGTTTAAAATACTTTCACCAACAAAAAGAAAAATAACCATGATCACTCCTGAGACAATAGTTGCCTTCTCGGACTGTACGTGTCCAAATTTTTTCCGTAGATCTATGATGATGGGAATACTTCCCAAAATGTCTATTACTGAAAATAGAATAAGGGAAACACTAATAATTTCTTTAAAATTGAGCATTAGATTGATTTATTAGATGATATTTAACACAAAACTAATGTGATTCATAGCCGTATTAGCATAAAAAATTATTCATTTTGCAAATCAATTTAATGACAAAATCAAAAGGTCACATTGGCATTATTTTAGCCTGAATAATTTTAAAAAGGCAGAATCTGGAATAGAACTCAAAAGGACATGATAAAACAGACATTATTTGTACTAATGGTACTAGCAACTTCTTTGTCAATAGCCCAAAATGGGTGGAATTGGCCGGAAGACCCTGATATGAAAACACAAGCCATGGAAAAGCAAGCTTATTATAAGCTTCTTATCGCTCAAAGTAAATATGAGGAAGCTATGGTACCTCTTAACTGGTTGTATGAAAATAACCCGAACCTAAATCCATCCATTTATATTCAAGGAGTAGACTGCATTGAAGATATCCTTAAAAAGACGAAGGATAAGGCACGGAAAGAACGCCTGCAGGATTCTTTGCTATGGATGTATGATCAGCGGATAGCACATTTTGATAATGCGGCATCTACGCTGGACCGAAAAGCGTATGAAGCATTCAAGCTTTACTATAAAACACCTTCAAAATACCCTATGCTAGCAGATTTATATGCTGAAGCTTACGAAATGAATGGGCCGGAGATTTCAACCTTCAACCTAAATACCTACATGCTTTTAGCGAAGAATTTCCATCAAATCAATGCCGACAAGATGCCTGCAGAGAAGGTTTTGGATATTCATACATTGATTTCTGATATCATTGATCAAAAAAGGAAGAATGGAGAAAACAACGAAAAACTAAGCAAAGAACAATCAAAAACTGATGCTTGGCTAAGCTCAATCCCAGGAATACTCACATGTGAGTTTATTGAAGAAAAGTTAGTTCCCAAATTCAGAGCTAATCCAACGGATTTAAATACTGCAAAGAAGATTTTCAAATACTCGGTTGAGGCAAAATGCACGGATAAACCATTCTTTATGGAGGCCAGCGAGCCGGTGTTTAAAGAACAGCCATCTTATGCTCTGGCGAGTACCATTGGTAATAAGTACTTAGCTAGCGGTGAAATAAATAAAGGATTGAAATACCACGAAGAGGCATTGAAGCTGGCTTCTAACGCGGATGAAAAATTTGAATCATTGATGGGTCAAGCAGTCGCAAATAGCAAACTTGGCAATAAGTCGAGATCAAGGACACTTGCCTATGAAGCGCTGAGTTCAAAACCGGCCAGTAAGGAGGCTTATAACCTCATTGGTAACTTATATTTTACCAGCTATGATGACTGCAGAGGTGATAAGAGCAAAGTAATGGACCGAGGCGTTTTCCTGGCAGCCTATAAAATGTACGAGAAAGCGGGCAATGAGATGCAAATGCAAGCTTCAAAAGAACAATTTCCATCAATCGAAGAAATTTTCAATGAAGGAATGGAAGAAGGTCAATCCATTACAGTAGGATGCTGGATCAATGAATCCGTGACATTGCAAAGAAGGTAAACAATTAAAAAGTCCTGCTAGAAGCAGGGCTTTTACTACTACTCCTTTGTAAGTAATTGTGCCCTCATCTCCAGGAGTTTTTCATTTTCAGGCTCGATCTTGAGTCCTCTTTGCACTGAAGCGAGTGCCACTTTATTTTCCCCAAGTGAATTCATAAACCTCGCAAGTGTTTGGTGGACCATAGGCTCATCAGGAAACAGTGAAGCATTTAATTCGAAAACGAACTGTGCTTCAGGAATTTGGAATGAGGTCCAGAGCACATATCCATAGGTATTCAGTTCATAGAAATTTTCCCCTGCTTTAAACTCATTCACCAGCTTTGATTTCATCTTACGAAGATCCTTCATGGAATATTGATCCAAGTACTTGATGAGTTGTTGGGCTATTGGATAGGCTGTTGAGTATTCTTGGCCGCTAAGAACTGTATGGATATCCTTTTCTAGTGATACCACTGGTTCCTCTACAATTCTTCCAATCTCCCCTCCCTCCTGATTATGAAAGATGAATGTCGGCACGCGATGAATGTTCATACCCTGTTCTTCACGCTCAGGTGCCTGTTTATAGTTTTGAAAGCCGGTATTCAGGCAAAGTATTTTAAGCTTTGACAAATCGTAATTTGAAGCCTCCAGGATTTTCACGAAACGTGGCACTTCCCTTCTACTATCTCCACACCATGTTCCCATAAAAATGGTAATAGAATCCGCTTTTTCTAAGTCCATGGACGCTTCATTTACCTGATATTCATCGTGATTCTTCTTGTACCATTCGCCGAAAGGTTCTTCGTTTAGCCGCTCAATACTAGCCTCACCAAGAAGTGTAATTCTTCCATTAGCACTTTCAAATGTGCGATTGAGGGGTTGTGAGAAAGAGATCGATGTTGTTAGAAGTAGTAATACTAGTGATAAGGTCTTCATTTGTTTTTTTCCTCAAAGAATACCGCCAGAAACCAAATCACCTGTTAATGGAATCATAATATTTCTTAATGAGATGTTAAGCCCTTAGTTTTATATCATGAGATTAAAAATCACCCTATTTCTTCTTCTCTTCGCACAGCTAGCTTTTGCTCAAACCATTATAGTATTAGGAATTGCACAGGATGGTGGGTTCCCACACATTGGATGTCAAAATGAATGCTTAAAGGCTCACAAGAATCCTAATCTATCAAAGTATGTGTCGTCGCTTGCTTTGATTGACGAAGAAAATAAACAGTGGTGGTTATTTGATGCAACCCCGAACATGGATAAGCAACTTCAACTTTTCAGAGATATTACTGATGAACAGTATCCATATCTGCCTGATGGAATATTTCTGACACATGCTCATATTGGTCATTACACAGGCCTCATGTTTCTAGGACGGGAGGCACTGGGTGTAAAAGAAATGAAAGTTTATGCACTTCCGAAAATGATAGACTTCTTAAAAACCAATGGCCCATGGAGCCAATTGGTTGACTTGGATAATATTGATCTATTTACTTTATCCGAAAATTCAGCAATTCAAATCAGCGATAATCTTGAGGTTGAAGCGTTTACAGTCCCACATAGAGACGAGTTTTCTGAAACAGCAGGGTTCAGAATCAATCAAAAGGATAAAAGCACGCTATTTATTCCCGACATAGATAAATGGAGTAAATGGGATCAAAGTATAGTAGAACTATTGAGAGATCCTTCCATAAATCATGCATTTCTGGATGCTTCTTTTTACAAGGAGGGTGAACTACCGAACCGTGCCATGAGTGAAGTCCCACATCCATTCGTAACGGAGACTATAGCCTTATTTGAAAATGAACCTCGTTCTATTAAGAATAAAATTGTTTTTATCCATTTTAATCATACAAACCCATTGCTATTTGATCAGCGAACGAAAATCCAGCTACTAAAGAAAGGATACAGCATAGCCGAGCAGGGCAAGACATACAAATAATTATCATGATCCATTTTCGTTTATAGTCTAAGCCATTGTAATCATGAAATCCAGCGTTCTCCTTCTCCTTCTTTTTCACTTACTATTTTCCTCTTATGGACAATATGAAGTTCTGGAGGCAAAAAAAGTAAGCCAGCTATCGGGCAAGAAAATCAAAAAAGGTCACTTTCTGTCAAAAGAAGATGAGATTACAATTTCAGAAAAAGGCTATCTAACACTGGATGTGGAGTCCGCCATGCACATGAAGTTGGCTCCAGGAAAGCACTTAGTAGGTGAGGAGAGTAATAGACACAACAAATGGTACAATACCCATCTTGCACTGACAAAAGAGCTAAAACAAAAGGGTATGATCATGTGTAATTTCAATTACAAGACCCTGGTGGTCCCGGGAAGTAGCAGACACTATGAAATCGACAGGATTGAGCTGGATCAAAAAGGGCTGGTAAAAATAAAAAGTGACACCTCGGCACTAACGGTAAGTTGGGTTAACCCGGATTACACATACAAAAAAGGATACCATTTAATCTTAAGGGATTTTTACAATCAAGGCTTTATCGATGTTATTGAGATAGAGGCCGGCAGCAAGTCGGTAACCTTTTATCCTGGACAGTATGGTCACAAACATATGTATTACAGCATCATTGCTAATGATTGCAGGGCGAGTTTGCGTTACAAAATACAAGTAGATACTAAAAATGCAATGACCAACAAGGCCACTACTTTCAATTAGTTTATACGCTCAATTCTAGCTCCCAAAGCATTTAGCCGTTGGTCTATAAATTGATATCCACGATCTATTTGATCAATGTTATGTATGGTGCTAACCCCTTTAGCAGACATTGCTGCGATCAAAAGCGATACACCGGCACGAATATCCGGAGATGTCATTGTAATCCCTCTTAATGGATATGCTTTATCCAACCCGATAACTGTAGCTCTATGTGGATCACAAAGAATGATCTGGGCTCCCATATCAATTAGCTTATCCACGAAGAATAGCCTGCTCTCAAACATCTTTTGATGAATAAGTACCGTTCCTCTGGCTTGTGCAGCTGTAACTAAGATCACACTCAATAAATCGGGAGTTAGTCCCGGCCATATTGCATCAGCAATGGTCATAATTGAGCCATCAATGTAAGATTCTATTTCATAATGCTCTTGAGCAGGGATATGAATGTCGTCTCCATCAAAATCCATTTTTATACCCAGTCGCTTAAAGGTTTCCGGTATTATTCCCAGCTCTCTGATCTGCACATTTTTGATTCTAATATCCGAACCAGTCATGGCCGCCATCCCAATGAAGCTACCCACTTCGATCATGTCCGGGAGCATGGTATGCGCTGTACCATTCAGCACATTGACTCCCTCAATTCTAAGAAGATTCGAGCCAACACCTTCAATATTAGCGCCCATGCGGTTGAGCATCTTACATAGCTGCTGAATGTACGGCTCACAAGCTGCATTATAAATAGTGGTAAGTCCTTCTGCCATAACAGCCGCCATGATGATATTGGCTGTTCCGGTTACGGAAGCTTCATCCAAAAGCATATAAGCTCCCTTTAGATTTCTTCCGTCAACGGTATAAAAGGAAGTTTGTGGATCATAGTTAAATTTTGCTCCGAGCTTTTGAAACCCGACAAAATGCGTGTCCAGTCTTCTTCTGCCAATTTTATCGCCCCCAGGTTTTGGCATTTTACCAATACCAAATCGGGCTAAGAGTGGGCCAAGGATCATAATTGAACCCCTTAATGAAGAAGCCTTTTCTTTAAAATCTTCGGTATCCAGGAAATCTAAATTGACATTAGCGGCTTTAAAACTGTAAGACTCATCACCGAGCTTTGAAACTTCCACTCCTAAATCGGCCAATAAATCAATTAGCTTGAGTACATCCCTGATCTGAGGGATTTTATTGATGACTACTTCCTGATCGGTGAGTAATACCGCAGAAATGATCTGTAGCGCTTCGTTTTTAGCTCCCTGTGGGGTGATTTCACCATTTAGCTGGTGACCGCCTTCTACCCGAAAAGATGACATTATCTATAAAAGATTTGATGATTTTAGAATTTATTCGATTGGGCAACTAAGCTATCGAAACGATCTTCAAATCAAAAAATCTTGTACGCTAAAAATCGAATTAATTTCTTCTTCTATTATTCGATCTTCCTCCCTGATTGCTTGGTCGGCGGCCTTTTCCTCCTTGATTAGTATTTCGACGGCCCTTGTTGTTGCTGTTGCTTCGTCTACTGAATTGCTTCTTCTCGGAATCAAATAATCCTAGTTCCTTCACAGTTTCAATATCAATATCAAGTTTATTATCGGAAAGGCGCTTAATATTCTTGAGAATTTGCTCGTCTTCGATACTCTCTTTATTCCATGTCTGGAAAAACCCTTTCATCAATCGTCCAATAGCAACTACAGCTCCCTCTTTTTCTTTAGGGTCCTCCATTGCAATGGCTTGGTCGATAAGCAACTCTACACCTCGTCCGTAATGACGGTATTTTATCTCGTTAGAGTAATATTTCAGTCTCTCAGGCTTTCGAGTCAAAACAGAAGCGTCCGGCTTAGGATATGGACCTTCGATCTCAAGTTCAAAATTAGAAATGATGTGTAGGTCATCCCATACTTTCTGATCGCTCTCACTGTCATTACCAAGATCCGGGTTGATCAACTTCATCAGCTCTACCAGTGTAGCAGCTTTTTTATCTCTATCTTCTTTGTCAGTGACTGTCTTAAGATGTGCAACCAGGTTTTGCACGTTTCTTCCATACTCTCGCAATTTTAAATGTACGCGCTGAGTATTGTATTCCAATGATTTATTCATAATAATATTAAGCCTCAAAAATAGCTAATTCAACAATAGGTCAAAGCATACCTCCCATTAATCCTCCCATAAGTGCAAATAGGATGATCAATACATACAACGAAAGTGTTACAATCATGAGTACACCCATGAATAAAAATAATCTCCTTAAATTATTATATGCTTCGGAGCATAGCTGCTGGTCGTCGTTGTGTATACCAGATTTGATTTGTGTACTGAAACGATATAAATAGAGCGATGGAAAGACATATATCAATGCAAAAAGCACGTAAAAAACACCAATTCCACCACCTAGTCCCGGATATAAGTCACTAAAAGCGCCTCCTGCAAACGTCAGACCTCCTAAAACAATAAAGCCACTCATGATAAAGCCTACAATGGAGAGAAACTTTCCCCACTTGGCTGTTTCCAAAAAATTGGTTTTATCTGAGCCTGTTAATTTCAAATCACTTTCTTCCATAATTTTATTTGATTGCTGCTATGCATTTCAACTCAATTGCGATTGGTGTAGGTAAAGAACTAATCTCTACAGTCGTTCGACACGGCTGATTGTCTTTGAAGTACTCAGCATAAATTTTATTGTAGGTTTTAAAGTCGTCTTTCATATTGGTTAGGAAGACGGTTACATCCACCAGATCATCCCAGCTAGCCCCTGAAGCTTCTAGTATTAATCTCACATTTTTAAAAACAGAGTGACATTGCTCAGCTATATCATAACTAACAATATCTCCATTATCATCTAGTTCAACGCCGGGAATCTTCTTGGTTCCGCGCTCCCTTGGTCCCACGCCTGATAAAAAAAGTAAATCACCTACTTGCCTGGCATGTGGATATAAACCAACTGGTTCTGGTGCTTTATCTGAATCGAATTTTTGTGACGACATAAATTTGTATTTTGTTTCCACCCCTGTGGTCCCCTCAAGGGGACAATTATCTTGCAGCTTCTTGCAAGTATTCAACAATTTGATTTAAAACCCAATTGATGTCTCTTTTTACATCCAAATCGTCAAAAACTAAAGTACTTACACCAGCAGCCTTTAATCTTTTTGCTCTTAGTTTATCATATTCTACTTTCCATTCATGACTCGATCCATTAATCCCGATAGCTAGTTTAATCTCATGACAATAGAAATCAACGATATAGTCGAGGACGGGTACTTGGCGATGAAATTGCACACCTAGCTGTCTTTTCCGTATTTCCTGCCATAAAAGTATCTCGGATAAAGTACTGTCTTTTCTCAGTTGACGTGCCTTTTCTTTTAAGTCTTTTCGATATGGAATTATCCCACTTTTAGCCACAACATTATACACTAGCCGTTAACAATTCCTCCCTTGAGGGAGGTTAGGAGGGTGTGTTTTTAACTCTTCATTAACTCTTCAATCTCCTCTGCTTCTATTGGGATGTTTTTCATCAGGTTAATATGTCCATCTTTAGTAATGACAATATCATCTTCTAATCGAATCCCAATATTTTCCTCTGGGATGTAAATACCCGGCTCAACAGTAAAAACCATTCCCTCTTCGAACTCTTTGTAGATAGATGCCACGTCATGCACATCTAAACCAATATGGTGTGAGGTTCCATGCATAAAATACTTTTTATATGCAGGCCACTCCGGATTTTCATTTTTGATATCAGTTTTATCAATCAATCCTAAATCCAGCAATTCTTTCTCCATCAACTTGCCGACTTCCGCATGATATTCCGGAATTCTGTTACCAGGTTTCAGCATTTCAGTCGCTGCATTCTTTACTCGCAACACCGCATCATAGACCTTGCGCTGGCGTTCTGTAAATTTGCCGTTTACTGGAATCGTCCGCGTCATATCTGAATTGTAATTTCCATATTCGGCCCCTACATCCATCAACAAAATATCTCCATCCTTGAGTTGTTCTTTATTCTCCAGGTAGTGCAGGACACACGAGTTTCCTCCCCCGCCAATAATCGGCTCATAAGCAAATCCTTTTGATCTGTTTCGCACAAATTCATGAAGGTATTCAGCTTCTACTTCGTATTCCATAACGCCTGGTCGTGTGAAAGCTAAAACCCTCCTGAAACCCTGCTCCGTAATGTCACAAGCACGCTGCATGACATCTATTTCAATTTGAGACTTAATACATCTCAGATCTTGAAGAATAGGGAACAATCGTTCGTATTCATAAAGCGGGTATTTGGCCTTACACTCTTTAATAAAACGTGAGTTTCTTGTCTCCACCTCACTCGCATTTCGGATATGTTCATTGCTGTCTAAGTAGATGTGATCACATTCTGCCAGAATGGTATAAAAAAGCTTTTCAAAATCAGAAGTCCACTTAATGTTTTGAATACCTGAAGTTTCCGTCCCCTCCTCTTTCGTCAGTTTATGACCTTCCCAAACTGCGATTTCAGCATTTGTTTCCCTTAGAAATAAAATTTCGCGCATTTTTTCATCAGGAAAGTCGGGAGCTATCAGTACGATCGACTCTTCCTGATCCACTCCGGTAAGCCAAAACAGGTTACTGTTTTGCATGAATTTCATCGTACCATCCGCATTAGTTGGCATGATATCATTAGCATGAACAATAGCCACAGAACGAGGCTTCATTCGTTTTGCAAGGTTTGCTCGATTTTGAATGAATAGCTGATTATCAATTGGATCGTATCGCATGGGTTATCTTAGTTCTGAATTTATGGAACTTCTCTCTATGAGGTGGATAAAATTAGCATTTCTTTTTCTCTCTCTTCCGCTATTTGGCCAGCAATTAGGCTTTGCTCTTGAGCAGATCAACGGTCAGGCGATAATTGATGCTGGACTGACAGGAAAGGGTGTTAAAATAGGTATCATTGATGGAGGCTTTCTGAGAGCAGATAAAAGCGAATCTCTCAAAAGTCTATTTGAAAATAACCAGGTGGCTGGCTATAAAGATTACCTTGATCCTGAAGCTAGATCATTTGCAGGAAGTGCAGCATTTGATGATGTTCACGGAACAGAGGTGTGGGAACTAGTTGGAGGTTTTAATACCGAAAGAAACGTGCAATATGGACTTGCAACAGGCGCTACCTACTACCTCGCACGAACAGACCATGGCGGATACGAGCGAAGACAGGAAGAAGAATTTGCTATTGAAGCGATGGAGTGGATGGCCAAAGAAGGAGTTCAAATCATTAACATTTCATTGGGCTACAATTTTGGATTTAACAACAAAAGGGAAAATTACCAGCAAGAGCAAATCGATGGTAAGAGCACCATTCTGACTCAGGCGATTGATCGTATCTCAGCTAATTATGGAATTTTATTCATTGTAGCTGCCGGTAACGATGGAAGCAATAAATGGGAAATTTTGGGATCACCGGGAGACGCAAAAAGTGCCTTAACGGTTGGGGCCACTAAAATCAAAGTGTGGGATGGGATGAAATACAGCTCCAAAGGGCCCGAGTGGCTGGATTATGTAAAACCGGAGATTTCATGCTATTCTTCGCTAGGCACCTCTTTCTCGGCTCCCGTTATTACCGGTCTGGCTGCATGTCTTTTGGAAATGGATCCCTCATTGACACCAGCAGAACTTAAAAACTTGATCATTCAATCCGGCAGTTTGCCCATACCAAATAATTACATTGGGTATGGCGTGCCTAACGCTAAAATAGCCATGAAGCTCCTGCAAGGGGTAGAACTAGAATTACCGACCGTTACACACACGCAAAAAAAAAGTTTAGCTATTTCTTTCAACGAGCCTTCTATATACGTGACTGTATATCACAAAATGAGTTGGCGAGTGATTCGAAAGGAAGTGATCCGAACGGATAGGACCCATATTAAAATCAAACGTAGAGAGGAAGCTGAATCGAGCACAGTGATTTGGGAAGGTGGAAATACGGAGATTGTGTGGGAAGATTAATTAAGTTTTTCACTAAGGGTGTCCATTTTCAATTAGTCGACTCGTCTAATAGGAAATAATTATCTTAACTAAAACACTACAGAAAGATGAAAAAGTATTTGTACGTATTTCGTGGCGGAGATGAAGGCTATGCGGATCAATCACCAGAGCAGATGCAGGCCCACATGCAACGATGGGGAGAATGGATGCAGAAAGTAAAAGCAGAAGGCTACCCACTTCAGCAAGAAGGAAAGGTGGTTGGACCTGGTGGTAAAATTGTAACCGATGGACCATTTACAGAAGGAAAAGAAATTGTCGGCGGTTATGTTCATCTGGACGCCAAAGATTTGGATCATGCAGTAGAGCTCTCTAAAGACTGTCCCATCTTTGAATTTGGTGGAACCACAGAGGTCAGAGAGATCATCACTGAGATGGGGATGTAAAATCATCATTAGTGTCATCCTGAACATAATGAAGGAGCTAACGCTTATTTGAAGAAGATCCTTCGTTGCATTCAGGATGACATTTTAATTGTGCCCTTAATGAAAACGCCTCAATTAGTTGACCATTTTTTTAGAACTGAGTACGGTAAAGCCGTATCACATCTTACCAGCAGGTTTGGTGCATCTCATCTGGAGCTGGCAGAGGATAGTGTGCAAGAAGCACTAATAAAGGCAATGCAAACCTGGCCCTATTCACAAATTCCCGACAATCCTACCGGATGGATATTAAGAGTGGCTAGAAATAAAATGATTGATCAGCTGAGAAGGGATCAAAAAACAAACAAACAGGAGGTTCCTGAAGGTGCAGAGGAAATGAGAGCAGATTTATCACTGGAATCCATCAATGACGACATGGTACGGATGATGTTTGCATGTTGTCATCCCTCATTAAGTCAGGAATATCAAATCATTCTGACTTTAAAGATATTAGGAGGTCTATCGATTCGTGAGATATCCAGTTCCTTGTTGAAAAAGGAAGAAACAGTAGCGAAGACTTACACCCGCGCCAAAAAGAAATTTAAAAAGGACGAAATAAAACTGCTCCTCCCTCCTGCCCATGAGATTGAAAAAAGACTGGATATGGTGCTGAAAATTATCTATCTACTCTTCAACGAAGGATACAAATCTGCGGAGGGAGAAACACTCATCAGAAAAGAGCTCTGCGAAGATGCCATGCGATTAAACAAGGTCCTCATTGACAGTGAAATCTGCAATACACCTTCTGCAAATGCCCTGATGGCCCTCATGCATTTTCATGCATCACGTTTCGAAGCGCGAACGGATTCCGATGGAAATGTCATTTCATTGGAAGATCAGGATCGCTCAAAGTGGGACAGTCGATTAATCGATCTTGGGCTCAACTATTTAGACGCTGCTTCCGCTGAAAATGAGTTAAATGAATACTTGATTCAAGCTGCCATCAGTGCCGCTCATTGCAGAGCTGCTACTTTTGAAGGTACTGATTGGAACAATATCCTTTCACTTTATGACCTACAACTCCAATTAACTCCTAATCCCATTGTGGAATTAAACAGGGTCGTAGCGCTTGAAAAAGTCCACGGACCTTTATTAGGCCTAAGAGAAATTGAGCGACTGGAGGCTACTCAGTTCTTTGATGAGTATTACCTTTTTTATGCAATAAAAAGCGAAATACAACAACGGATGGGAAATAACGATGAGGCTATTCAATCGATAAAAAGGGCAATTGAACTAACCAAGAACGAAAAAGAAAAACTATTCCTGATCAAAAAACTCGACAGGATAAGTCGCTAAGGCTATATCCTTAGCTATTTCATAGGGTTTAGCATTGACTCATGAAAAGATTAACCACCTTTTATTCACCTAGCTAATTACATTCGACTATTCTTGACAAAATTCAGCTTAGCATCTGATCTCAATCAGAGCAAATACAAGCCTAAATGAGGACCTTTCAAGAAAATTTAAAGGATGAAAAATCTCATTACTCTTCTTACGCTTTCGATGCTGTCTGCCTGTGCCGTCTCGGTGAAAACCTATCAAAAACCAGATCAGTCTTTTGAGAATTATGAAACTTGGTGCTGGCTGGAAGGGTGTGAAGTGACTTACCAGGGACCGGACTATCTCTATGACCAACGAGTAGTAGATGAAATTGCGAATGCAGTTGCTTTTAACATGTATCAAAAGGGTTATCAGCAAGGTGATGATTCATCCAATCTGGTAGTAAATTTCTTTATGATTTTAGAAGAAGATTCTGCTGAGGTAAATAATTTGTATAGCGGAACTTACCAGGGTGAAAGAGAATGGTTAACCATGATGTATCCGGAATACCAGAAGTTTTTAAAAGGCAGTTTGGTTATAGATGTATTGGACAGACAAAAGTCGGAGTTGGTTTGGCGATCTACAGCTGTCAAGTACCTGGAGATGAACCCCATTTACAACAAAGATGAAATCTGGAAAGGGGTTGAGAAAGCAATGAAAGAACTTCCTGGCAAGAGTGACTAAATGGAGGTTTAGTTCTACTTCCAATCAATTACTTGTTGCTGTACCTTTGCGCTCCCATGAGCAAGAAGGAATATGAGTTGATCGAACTACCCAATGGCATTCGGGTCATTCACAAAGAAGTAAATCACACTAAAATCGCCCATGTAGGCATCATGCTGGACATTGGCAGCCGAGATGAGTCTTTGGAAGAGCAAGGACTTGCTCACTTTCTTGAGCACATGGTTTTTAAGGGGACAAACAAACGAAGTTCATACCACATCATCAATAGACTGGAATCTTTAGGTGGAGAACTCAATGCATATACGACAAAGGAAAAAATATGCTTTTACGCTTCTTTGCTGGATATACACCTTGATAAAGCAGTAGAGTTGTTATGCGATATCACCTTCAATTCCATCTTCCCCGAAAAGCAAATTGAAAAGGAGCGAACAGTCATACTGGAAGAAATGAGCATGTATCGGGATACACCTGAAGATTCTATTCAGGATGACTTTGATGAGCAGCTCTTTCCAAATCACTCGTTAGGACGAAATATTTTAGGAACCGAAAAGACGGTTGCTTCTTTTCAAAAAGGAGATTTCAGGGCTTTTCTTGATCGAAATCTGAACACAGAGAAAATCATCCTGTCAAGTGTCGGAAATTACTCCGCCAAGAAGATCCAACGACTGGCAACCAAATACCTGAAGGACATCCCACATAAAAATCATACACCGGAAAGAGTTTGGTTTTCAGGCTATAGCCCTTCCAGAAAAGAACAGAAAAAATCCATCACCCAAGCCCACTTTGCAATGGGGATGCCCTCCCTGAGCATCAAGGACAAAAATCGAATTCCATTTTTCTTTCTCGTCAACCTTTTAGGTGGACCAAGTATGAGTTCACGATTGAATTTGAGTTTGCGAGAAAAACATGGTCTGGTATATGGTGTAGATGCCAGCTACGCTCCTTATCTGGAGACTGGTCAGTTTGCTGTCTATTTTGCTACTGACCCTAAAAATCTAAAGAAAAGCCAACGCATTATTCTAAAGGAAATAGAGGCGTTGAAGAATAAGCCATTAGGCAATATGCAATTGCATAAGGCCAAAAATCAGATCAAAGGTCAAATGGCACTTTCAGAAGAAAATAAAAATGCCATTATGCTAATGATGGCAAAAAGCCAGCTCGACCTCAATAAAGTGCCGGATATTAATAGCGTATTTGATAAGATTGATGGCATTACCGCTAATCATATCCAAGAGTTAGCAAAACAATATTTACCTACAGACCAGATGAGTGCCTTGACTTATCTGCCGGAATAATTCTATCTTTACCTACATGGAATTTCTACCTGAAGATCTTCAGAAATATGTGGAAGATCACTCCGAGCCTGAATCTGATTTGCTTCAGCAGATCAACAGGGAAACTCACCTCCATGTTTTAAAACCACGGATGCTTTCAGGTCACCTTCAGGGCAGGGTACTATCCATGCTCTCCCATATGATCAGGCCGAAGAATATCCTGGAAATTGGAACCTATACAGGATATGCTGCTCTTTGCATGGCTGAAGGAATGCAACCAGATGGTCGGCTGATTACGATTGATAATAATGAGGAGCTTTCGCTGAGAACGAAAGAATACTTTACTCAGTCAGATTATGCAGATCAAATTGATCTGCGCATCGGTAACGGGCTGGATATCATCCCAACTTTAAAGGAAAAGTGGGATTTAGTCTTCATAGACGCAGATAAAGAAAATTATGCAAACTATTTCGATCAGGTGATAGGCCAGGTAAATAAAGGGGGATTCATCATTGCTGATAATGTACTCTGGAGTGGTAAAGTTTTTGATACTTCAAAAAAAGACAAGGACACGGAAGCCATTAGAGCCTTCAATCAAAAGATGCATACTGATCCAGGAGTGCAAAACGTTTTATTCCCGATTCGCGACGGATTAATGATATTGAGAAAATTATGAAGCGATTAGCTACAAGCTTTAAGTTACAAGTAACAAGTCTCCTCTTGTTTTTACTCACCACAACCAGTCTATTAGCTCAGACCGTTCCCAATGAGATGATGTTAGGTGATTTACGCTTAACCATCAATGAGTCTACAAGAAGACAAATTCAAAAAGATGTAGACCGTCTTACCCAAAGTCAAACCTATTTCAACATACTTGTGGACCGGATGAACCTGTATTTTCCCATTATAGAACGGGAACACGGTGAAGCGGGCATTCCGGATGAAATCAAATTTTTAGCTATTCAGGAAAGTGCACTGATATCAGATGCAGTCTCCTCAGCAAATGCCGTAGGTTTTTGGCAGTTTAAAGACTTCACTGCCCGGGAAGTGGGACTGAGGGTGGACAGAAATGTAGACGAGCGCTTGAATATCGTTTCTGCCTCAAAAGGATCAGCCAAGTATCTCAACAGCCACAATTACTTTTTGAAAAATTGGGTCTATTCGGTAATGGCTTATAACACAGGAAGAGGTGGAGCTCAGAAATATGTGGACCAATCCAATCTCAACGCGAAGCGAATGACCATAAACAGCAAGACTCATTGGTATGTGAAAAAATTTATTGCTCATATCGTCGCGTTTACTCCTGCGGTTGGTCTTCCAAATTCTGAAGGCATCTGGCTCGATGAGATTACAGATGCCGGAGGTAAAAGCCTTGAACAAATAGCACGGGAACAAAATGTAGACGTAGAAGAACTGAAAAAGTATAATAAATGGTTAAAGCGTGGGGACGTCCCAAAAGATAAAGCGTATGCTGTTTTAATTCCTCGTCAGGGAACTCCTCCGAAAAAAGCTATAGCTCAAAACAACGCCAGACGTAGCAAAATCTCCGAGCCTCAAAAAAAGATTTATCCTACTGAACTAAAACCCGGTCTTACAGAAGCTAATAAATCGACAATCATTCCATTGAATGGAATTCCTTCGATTTTAGCGCGAGACGCTGATGATGTTCATACTTTGTCTGCACGCGCAGGTATTTCAGAAAAGAGATTCAGAAAGTATAACGACATGGGAGCTGCTGATAAGATTATCCCAAATGAGTTTTATTACATCAAAAAGAAGAAGGGGAAAGCAAAAATTGGATTTCATGTAGCGAAACGAAATGAAAACTTATGGGAGATTTCGCAGCAGTATGGCATTCGACTAGCTAAGCTGGCACAACGAAACCGAATGAGCATCATTGATGCTTTAAAACCTGGAAGGGTACTTTGGATGGACAAAACCCGCCCATCAGATGAACCAATTGCTTATCACGAATTGAGCAAACCTGTAATTACAAAGCCTGTTGCAAAAGTGACTGCCTCTACCCATAACGTAGATGATGCAGTTATTTCAGATGAATCATTTGAGGAGCCTATCGAGGAAGAAATCATTGAAGAAGAAGTACCCGACATAATTGTTCCTGTTGTTGATACCAAAGAAGAACGCCTTAAGAAAGTGAAAATTCATACTGTAGCAGCTGGAGAGTCACTATGGAGCATTTCTCAGTTATATGAGGTGGAGCTCGATGAACTTTTAAGATGGAATGAGTTACCCGATCCAGACGCCATTAGCATTGGTCAAAACATACAGGTAAAAGCTCCAATAGAAGAAGCTTCTGAGGGGAAAAACATCATCAGTCATACTGTTCAGCCCGGAGAGACCGTGTATGCAATTTCTCGAAAGTATGGCATGACTGTAGATGAAGTGATGGACCTAAATGGCCTATTAGGTTTCGATTTGAATGTTGGGCAAGATCTGAAGGTTTACAACGAATAAGGATTTAGCATTATTCATAATTCTGCTCAAAAGGAACCCTTAAATCGCTCGCTATTTGCTTAAGTGTTTTCATATCGCGCTGATCATTCCTATTGCAAGAAATCAGAATGCAGTTCTCTCCATCCTGAATGTAAGCCTTATAAAAATACATTTTCACATGACTTGAGCTTACTCTTGAGTTAACCGTCTGCGAAAGCTTTACCTCATTTATGAAAACCATAGTAGGATTCTTTAATTGATGGATGCTCTTCCCAGACTTGACAAGTTTATTTTTCGTATCTACAATGATTCTTTTACCTCTCAATTGAAGCCAAATAAGACCTGCACCAAGTAGAATCAAAATTATCGCTCCTGGAACAGGACCAACAAATAAAGCGATAACTCCAACGATAACTAAAATCCAGCCCAGCGATGCAACGATTTGCAGGTTGTTTTCAAAGTGGCGTAATCGATAAATCATAAGAGTAGAATTAGCAACTAATAATCAAAGTCCAGCCCTAATCGATCTTTTAGATCTTTCAGGTCCGGGTTTTGCTTCACCATGTAATCAAAAATATCAGTACTGGTGTAGAGCTTTTTTTCGTCCTTAATTTCTGCTATTTCCGTTCGAATGACGATGTGATCATTTTGAAGCTCAGCCCTAAAGTATTGAACCAGTTCGGCATCAAACTTCTCCAAAAAAGAAACCTCCAACTGACTCCCCAACATGATAACCACACTGTGATTTTCTCCTTTTTTTACCGATTTGCTAAGCACCAATCTTTCTGTATCCCCAGCATCCGTTTTTTGCTCAGCAAATGCCTTCCAAACACGCTGGAGATCATCCTCCGAATACACTGTTTCTTTTTTGTCTATTACAGGTGAAGCTTCCCCAGTTTCTTCTTTGGATTTCTTTTTCCCAAAAATGCTAGGAGTCTCTTTTGGCTTATCTGAAGTAGAGGGCTTTAGAACCGGACTTGGTTTTGGTTTTAATGGCTCTGATTGAATACTCCCCTCATTTGAGCTTAGCAGCGGCTCTTCCGTAGGTGGATGAGGCGCATCATCCTGCACAGGAATTGGCTCTTCTACTTTCTCTTCTTTAGCTGATTCGGCTTTTGGAATTTGACCAGGTGTTTCCTTAGGTTTTCCTTGATCCCCTTTATCTTCTGTTAGGTCACTATGTGGTCTTTTTTTTTTGCTCCATTTTCAGTGGAGCTAAGCGTTAGCGCGTTGGATAGATGAGCGAGCTTCATCAGGCACAACTCCACATGCAGTCGCTGATTTTTACTTTGTTTAAAGCTCAACTCAAATTGATTGGAAATATTTAATGCGGATAGCAGAAATGAAGGGCTACATTTTGCTGCCTGCTCCCCGTATTTTGATTTCAGATTATCCGTAACCTCCAACAAGGTGATGGTCTTATCATCTTTAGAAATTAGTAGATTTCTGAGGTGCTGCTGAAAACCATTCAGGAAGTTATTCCCATCAAATCCATTTCTTAAAACTTCATCAAAAAGCATCAAAGCCCCGGCCATATTCTGCGCCAGGAGATCATCTACCAGTTTGAAATAGTAATCATAGTCCAGAATATGGAGATTCTTGATGGTATCCTGATAGGTGATCTTCCCTTCTGAAGAAAAGGTCGTGATCAAATCGAAGATCGAGAGTGCATCCCGCAAGGCACCATCTGCTTTCTGTGCAATCAGGTGAAGGGCTTCTTTCTCTGCATCCACCTTTTCGCTTGTTGCAATTTTCTCCAGCTGCTTGACGATATCATTGACCTCAATCCGATTGAAATCATAAATCTGACACCTGGAAAGGATGGTAGGAATCACCTTGTGTTTCTCTGTTGTAGCCAGAATAAAAATGGCATACTCGGGAGGTTCCTCCAGCGTCTTTAAAAAAGCATTAAATGCCTGAGTGGAAAGCATGTGAACCTCATCTATGATGTACACTTTATACTTCCCTGTCTGCGGTGGATACCGCACCTGATCGATCAGGTTTCTAATATCCTCTACTGAGTTGTTGGATGCAGCATCCAACTCGAAAATGTTGAAATTATTGGTGCCCTCACCTGAATCACTCTCAAAGTCATTGATGGTTTTCGCCAGGATACGCGCGCATGTGGTTTTACCCACTCCTCTAGGCCCACAAAAGAGCAATGCCTGCCCCAGGTGATTAGATTTAATGGCATTTTCCAACGTGGTGGTAATATGCTCCTGCCCCACTACCTCTTCAAATCCAAGAGGTCTGTACTTACGTGCCGATACCACAAAATTTTCCATTCGGGTGGCAAGATACAGACATGATCAATTATGGGGAAATCTTCGTAAGGGTTTTTGAAATCGATCGGGTTTATCTTCAAAAAAAGAGAATGAAGAGAAGTACGTACCTAATCTTGACGGCTATTTTAACTAGCCTTTCCATAAATGCTCAATCGTTAAAAAAGGAAGATTTATATGGAAGTTACACCCTTAAAGAAATTAACTATATCTACACGGATACCACTATACAAGTAAGTCCTTCACAGGATGGCTTTTTCATTTTATCTCCACGGAGGTATGCCATTGCTTATAATCCAGGGCTGAATCCACGAAAACCGTTTGGGAATCTTTCCTCTCCTTCTGAAGAAGAGATACTTGCAGGTTTTAGGTCTTTCGCTTTTAATAGCGGCTCTTACCGCTTTGAGGATGGAGTATTTACTGCTTCTCCGGACTTTGCTAAAGTACCTGGATTTGAAGGAGGTGAACAAGTTTATGCAACAGAAGTGGAAGGAGCAATGCTCCACCTCTCTATGTATGATGAGACCTATCCAAGTGGGGAAAAACCGGCCTGGTTCAAGAAGCTGGTAATTAAACTTTCTTTTCAAAAAGAAGTCGCACCTTAGAACCATTTCTTATCATCGATTGTCTTAATGTCTCGCTGGGTAATGACTACCTTTGCATTAGTTCTTTTACATAATGGGGTCGACCGGAATCGACAGGAAGTGCAAAGCATATGCTAGCATGCCGGGTGGCGAGCGTACATCCGCAATAAATGCGTTCAAAATTGTAATTGGCGAGTCTAACTACGCTATGGCAGCATAATCTCAAATTAAAGTAGAGTTTATTTAGGGTTGAGCCACATAGGTTCCCCCTGTCACATCCTACCACACCTTTATCCTTAGGGTGAGGAATTGGGGTGTCGAACATAAGGGTTAGCTCAAGGCAGTGTTGTGAGTCATGAGTGAAATAAAGCAACTGGTTTTTCAGGTGGGTAGTTATTCGCCAGCCTGAGATTCGAGATTAAAAGAATAACTAAGCATGTAGAGGGTCTATGGTTTCCTTTGCTGGACGAGGGTTCGAATCCCTCCGACTCCACAAAATCAGAAAAGCTGGCCAAAGGTCGGCTTTTTTTGATTTTAATGATTTGGGATTTGAATCCGGTAAAAGAGGGTTCGAAATGTAGCGCAAGCGGAATTCACGAGGGGTTTAGCGCATGCCTGTGTGTACGAGTAATCCCTTGTCGGAGCTCCCCCTACAACCTGTCTCCTTACTAAATCGATTCACAGGATCGATTTTCACACTCAGTTCTCTCCATAAGCCAATTAGCCTCTTGATCAATCATTGAATGTCACACTGGTCAGTTGAAGTCCAATCCTATCCGGATGGATCATGTGCATGTGCTTTTCTATCGCCAGGATACGTTTGTCAATGTGCTTCAGGTACTTCGACAGTCCGCTTTCTAAAACGAGCACTTGACCATCAAATGAATTCATGCCGATATCTTTTTTTAATTCTTCTTTATTCTTCTCCAGATCATTTCGTGTAATGCAACTCTCTCGTAAAAAATCCAGAAACGCCTGATTGCTATATTTTACTTCAAAGTTATTGATGTCTTTCAGGGTCTTTTGGTATTCCTTTTTTCCAATGAGTAGCTCAGTGGTAGGTTCATGTAGAAAATCAATCATAACGGAATCAAAATGATGTAAATCCCTCAGTATCGTGATTGAGTATTCTCGGAATTCAGGATTTTGGCAAAACTGGGATAGGCCATCATAATTTTTTAGCGCTAATGACACCTCTAGCCACTTATTGGTTAATTCTTCGTATTGATCTTCAACATTTTGTGCTTTAAGGCTGGTTAGTGATCCTAAACTCAAGGCTGCCAGTACTGAAACTTGGTAGATAACTTTTGTCATGATTTCAATTAATTATGATAATCAAAACTAAAATGACCAACGGTTCAGTCAACTATGGAAAATTCGGTAAATGTGAGGGCAGAAATTACGGAACATTGTATCCGTATAAATACCGACCCTGAGTCGTGACTTTTAAAGATATATTTACAAAATGCGAGGTTTGAGTAAAATTGGCAACAAGCTGGCTTTAATAATGATTGGCCTTGCCATGATAGTGACTACATTCTTAGCTACACTCTTTTACTATCAGTTTGATCAGGCGCTCAAGGAACGGGTACTCCTTCAACTATCATCAGTCAAGCAACTCAAACTAGTCAAAATCAAAGCTGAAATATCAGATAGAATAGCGCTCTTTGGCACTCTCAAAAATGAGCTTTCTCCTTCTGTTAAAACAGCTGGCTTTTTTGCTTTTACAAAATCTGAAACCCAACCAACGAAAATTGGTGAATATCGATTGCCTGATGATGTGATTTGGTCAGACGAAACATACCTAATTGATTTTACCGAGCAGCACCCATCCAGAAAAATCATCATCGGGTTTGCTAGACGAACAGCCAATTATTATATCCTGGCCGTCGCTCAAATAACTGAGATTCAGGAAATACTACTTGAACGTACCGGACTTGGAGCAACTGGTGAATCCTACCTTGTAGGTAATGATTACCAATTAAAATCAAGGTCAAGATTTGACTTACCATTCGGAAAAGGAACAACTGTAAAGACAAATGGTGTGCTTAATGCACTTTCGGGTAAAGCTGGTGAGGATAGCTTTTTGGACTATCGGGGTGTACATGTTTTTAGTTCATATGATAAAATTCAATTTAATGGACTGACATGGGTGATGCTAAGTGAGATAAACTATGATGAAGCAATGGAGCCAATAGTCCGGTTAAGAAAAAACTTGTTAGCTATAGTTGCCATTATAATGGCCTTTATATTGATCGCATCGTACTACGTTTCCAATATGCTGGTAAGTCCAATCATTAGTATGGAGAAAAAGTTAATTCGGATGTCCGAGGGAGTTCTGGACGATGATTTTGTTGGTAAAAAGCGTGAAGATGAAATCGGGCACATGTTCCGGGCATTAAATAAACTTATCCATGCACTTGGAGAAACTATCAGATTCGCAGACGAAATAGGTTCGGGGAATTTTACCGCTGAATTCAAGCCCCTGGGACCACATGATAAACTCGGATCTTCTTTAGTTGAGATGAAAGAAAAACTTCAGCAATATCACGAAAATGAACTTTTGCATCAGAAAGAAAATCAGCGTTCAATATTGAGCGGTGAGGAAAAAGAAAGGTCCAGACTGGCACAGGAACTTCATGATGGGCTGGGCCCGATATTAACAACCTTACGACTGGATATCCAATCAACTTCCATCAATCAAAAACTCAAGCAACAACTTCTGAAAAAATTGGATTATACCATTCAGGAGGTAAGAAATATGTCCAATAACCTGATGCCCAGTGTACTTAAAGATTTTGGTGTCGGCGAGGCGATTACTAATATGGTAAAAGAAATTGATGGTAGCTCGGCCGTCTCAATTCGCTTTAAGCATGACATTCCATTGGATGCCGTACTTGAAGATCAAATTCAAATTTCAATCTATCGTATTGTCCAGGAAGCCATAAACAATTCATTAAAACATTCTAATGCGACAGATATCAAGCTATCGTTGACTTATTTCGAAGATCACCTAGATTTGTTTATTTCAGACAATGGACAGGGATTTGATGTGAATGAATTGGGAAATGGTAATGGGATTAGGAATATGAAAGAACGAGTGAAGCTTTTATCGGGAAGTATCAGTATCCAGAGTAGTTCCAGAGGGACTACAATTGAAATCGAAATACCTAATAATTCATGAGCCGTATAAAAATAGCTATCGTAGACGATCACCAACTATTTCGTGAGGGCATGATTTCACTACTTGAAAGAATTGAGAATATCGAGGTAGTTGGCAATGCATCCTCTGTTGATCGACTCTTTGAACTTTTGGCAAAAACGGATGTCGAAATCGTATTAATCGACATTTCCATGCCTGGTGGAGATGGACTTCAGGCAATTGAAAAAGCGCGTGATGAATTCCCGAAAGTTAAGTTTATTGTACTGACCATGCATGCAGAGGGACAGTATGTGGTAAAAGCAGTAAGAAACGGAGCTTACGGTTATTTAATTAAGAATGCTGACGAAGCAGAATTGCACGAAGCAATAAAACAGGTCTCTTTAGGTAACAAATATTTCAATAAAGAAATATCTCACCTTATGATAGGCAATATGGCTGTCGAAGGAGAATCTCATAAGAAACTTTCAGAACGTGAAATGGAGGTTTTACAACTTGTCTCAGATGGCAAAACAACAAAAGAAATTGCTGAAGAACTTTTTGTAAGTACACGAACGGTCGAAACTCACAGGGTGAATATGATGAAAAAATTGAACGTTCAAAATACGGCAGAGTTGATTAAGAAAGCAGCACATCTGCAACTCATTTAACCAAACCCTCCGTATTTCTACTGACTAATTTTTACAGATAAATTGCCAGTTCGGCACTTTGATATCTACCCTAATTTAGTATCTGGTAATCAAACGTTTAACTAAATGAAGATATTCGACATCATCAGTCTATTGATTTTTTGCTCCGGGCTTTTCATTTTCATCAATACCTTTTTTCTAAAACTACCTTCATCTATTGGATTAATGGTTTTGGCTCTCATTCTTTCGCTTGGAGTACTGACTTTTAGCATATTATTTCCAGAATATCATCTGGCTCAGCATGTTAAGCAATATGACTTCACAGATGTGATGTATCGGTTTGTTTTAAGTGTAATGCTTTTTGCTACTGCATTAAAAATAGATTTTCGTAAGCTTGGCAATCAACTTATCCCCGTGTTGATGCTTTCCTTCTTTGGCGTTTTAATATCCACCTTTGTCATTGGTACGATCATGTTCTTTTTGCTGGATTTTACCGGAAATGGCATAAGCTTCATCAGCTGCCTGGTGTTTGGAGCATTGATTTCTTCTACTGATCCTATTGCCATTACAAAGACCATTAGACAATATGATCTTTCAAAAAAGCTAGAGACCAAGATTTCAGGGGAATCCCTATTGAATGGTGGAATAGCTATTGTACTCGCCTATTCACTGGTAAACGTACAGCAAGAAGCTATATCACAAGGCTTGTTCACCACATGGGATGTGTCATTTATTTTTCTGCGAGATATCATAGGGGGATTAGTTGTTGGAGTTCTATTTGGATGGCTAGGGTTTAAACTTTTAAAACTGATTGATAACGATGTGGTAGAAGCAGAAGTCTTAATTACACTGGCATTAGTCATGATGGGATCTTATCTAGGCGATTCTCTTTCTGTCTCCTCCATGATGGTTGCCATACTCACCGGCCTCATCATAGGAAATTATGGTAGAAGTGAAACCGGAGAGAGTGCAGTAGGTGAATATGTTTACAAATTTTGGAGATTAATTGAAGAAACCCTGGCTGCTATGTTGTTTGTCCTTATTGGATTTGAAATGCTGGTTATACCGTTGAGGCTTGATTATTTCGCTATAGGCTTTTTCGCAGTTGTAGTTGTCATATTCGCACGATGGCTAAGTGTCTTCATACCAATAAAATTAATGTCGAAAAAACGAACATTCGATCAAGGCACCATCTCTGTTCTCTCGTGGGGAGCCATAAGAGGTGGACTACCAGTTGCATTTACACTCTCACTGGCACATGGGTTTGAAGGAAAGGAAATTATAGTGACTTTGACGTATGTGGTAGTCGTTTGTTCAATTCTCTATCAAGGACTTAGTACGACCACCTTGATGAAGCAGTACGAATCAAATAATTCAAGAAAAAGTAAGTTGTCCTCAGCATAAAAGCGGTTTTATTAGTTGAGTTGAGTTAAAACCCCATCAAGACGGTGGGGTTTATTTTTTGACCAAAAAATGGAAGACTTCTTTGGTCTACTGTGTCACACATAAAACTCGACCTAGTTTGCTCTCTGAAAACTACTTTAGTTCTTCTCTTCGCTCAAATAACACGCTTCCATCCTGAATCAGAATAAAATCAATTGTTTTTAAACCTGCAGTTCGAATAGTAGACAATTGCAAAGCGTCATTCCCAGGCACAAAAAAATCAATTTCTTCAGTGACAGTTTCACCTACTTCCGAATGTAGCAACAGTTGAAGTACGCCTTCTACTTCTTCCAATGTGTCGTTGATGATCGTTAGTTGAATCTGATTATCAACAACCTTTGGGATAACTGCGACTGGCGCAAACAAAGTTTTTAACTCCTCATAAAAGATCTTCTTGTTACCAAATACATCTATGGCACTCCAACTTGCGCCTGGCCAGCAATCATTGAGTTGCCAGAAAAGACTTCCCCAGCAATGCCCTTTTTTCAATCGATGAGCATCAATTGCCAGTTTCATGGCTTTCGACTGGGTAAGCTGACTTTTCAGAAGAAAATCGTTAAAATCTTTTGGCTCTCCAAAATATTTGGAGGCCTGCTTTGAAATAAGTCCGTTACCCACATAGCTTTTCTGGTGATGTTTCATTACATCTGAATTCAAATCCCAATCAGACGAATCAGCATAATAGGCGACCGTCTGTTTTTTTGGAAATGATTGAAATCCGTACTCACTCATGAATCTGCCAACATTTTTCTCATAAGCCTCAAACTCATCATCGCCGTGCCAAACGCCCCAATAATGCATGCTGCCGAAGTTGAAGTTCGCCGGTGTTCCCCAATTGCTCAATGGAGAGGTCGTGGTATAACTACGATCATCTAATTGCGCCAGCCAACCGGGAAGCTGTTCATGAAAAAGATGCAGATAATCTTTCCACAACTGAGAGGAATCTGCTTTAGAATACCCAAACTGACTCTGCCACCCCCAATTTTTCCAGGCAACCTCTATCTCGTTGTTTCCATTCCAATGAATGATTGAGGGATGATTTCTCAATCGCTTCACATTATCCACAACCTCAGATTCCACATTCCTGATGAAACTTTCATCCCCGGGATACATCGTGTTTGCAAACATGAAATCCTGCCAGACCAAAATGCCGTTTTTATCACACAAATCATAGAAAATATCATTCTCATAGATTCCTCCTCCCCAGACCCGAAGCATATTCATGTTGGCTTCTTTTACTGCTCCAATAAGCGTATGATAATCCTCTTTCCGGACAGATGGTAGAAAGTGACTTTGAGGAATATAATTTGCGCCTCTGGCGAAGAGTGGCTCACCATTTACTTTGAAATAAAAAGACTTACCTATTGAGTCTGCATCCTGGATCAGCTCTACGGTCCTTAATCCAATACGTTCTTCTCGCTCATCGATCACTATCCCATCTCTTTTCATAGTTACAGGGATCTTGTACAAATGAGGTTCACCCCAGCCATTAGGCCACCATCGTTTGGGATTGTCGATATGGATGGACATATCAATTTCATTCATACCTTCAACCAAGGAAACAATTGAGTCTTTTTTCATGGTTGAGAGTTTTACTTCGAAGTTTGACGTTGACGTTATCTGCAGAACTATTTGAAGTTCAGCTCGCTCTTTGGTCAGGGATTGCTGAATTACCTGAACATCCACCATTTTAGCATCATCCCAACTTTGAAGGTAGACTGATCGCCATATCCCGGCAGTAACCAGGCGTGGACCCCAGTCCCATCCGAAATGATAAGGTGCTTTCCGGACATACGGACTCACTTTGATTGGGGCATTTTCATTACTAGCCGGTAACTCATAGCCCATTGACTCTACCCTGGTCTTGTTGAACTCAATTGGTGACTTAAACCGAATCAATAGGTGATTCCTCTTCGCTTTCAATATTTCGCCAACATCTACGTTCCAGGTTCTGAACATATTATCAGCTTCCAAAACCAGAGAGTCATTCAGGTAAACATCTGCGTAGGTATCCAGCCCTTCAAATACCAGATTATGTTGCTTTTTAGCTAGTATATCGGTTGACAGATTAAAAGTAGTTTGATACTCCCAGTTTTCGTTTTCCACCCACTGGACGTCCAGCTCGTTTGTACCTTTCCATGGATTCGGTATGAGCTCATTTGCCAGCAGGTCAGTATGCACTACTCCCGGGACAGTAGCCGGGAACCACTCTTTCGTGCCCTCCTGCCTGAAAGTCCAACCTCCAGAAAGGTCAGTTTTGATATTGGTGGTAGATGGTTGCGAACAGGACAGAGTAACCAGAATCAAAATCGACAGAAGGTTAAGCTTTCTCATCCAGTGTGCTTCTTAACTGCCTAATCTTTTCAATACTGGAAACTGTAAGCTTCTCTTCCGGAATATCTGCAGAACCATTCATGGGTACCTTGATAGGATAAATGGAATTTCTTTGAACGTATTCTTTTGCTGAGAGATGAAATTCTGTGCAACCCACTTTAACTAATGATTCGATATTATCAATATTAATGCCGCCTCCGGGCAAAATTATGAGTTGGTCCTGTGCGAATTTTATCAAGTCTCCAATCAATGCTTTTCCTTTTGCTGCAGTGCATTCCTGACCGGAGGTAAGTACGCGATCCACATCCAATTCGATCAGGTCATCTAACGCCGATATTGGATCTGGAACCTGATCAAATGCCCGATGAAAAGTAAATGGCAATCCCTCAGACTGTTCCATCAATATCTTGGTTCTCACTTTATCGATAGCACCATCTGGCAACAAAACACCTGAAACTATGCCACCAACTCCCAGTTGCTTACAGTGTTCAATTTCTCGTTTCATGAGATCAAACTCCAAGTCAGTATAGGTGAAATCTCCGCCTCTAGGTCGAATTAAAACGAAAACAGGTATGCTCAGTTGCTCAATAGCCTTTTCGATGGACGCATGACTCGGAGTAGTTCCTCCTTCCCACAAATTATCGCATAATTCTATTCTATGTGCCCCACCCCTCTCGGCATTGATTGCCGAATGAATTGTAGTAGCACATATCTCTAGTTGGAATTTCATAAACTTACACTGAATTCGTCGATGAAAAGCCAGGCTTTGCTTCCTGCTGCATCATGCCATTCCGGGCATTCACCTATGTTATTGGCAATTAGCTTGACGTAACGAGTTTCAACAACATCTTTCAACCTTAGGGTATATGATTGAGTTGCCTCCTTTTTATCTTCCGGGTATTTCTGATTCTTAATCACTCCAAGTTCTTCAAAAATCTCTCCATCTAATGAAACTTTATAGGTCACATCTGTTGGATAAAAAATCCATGCGTTGTTGTATTGCAAGTAGCCGGAAGAAAGCTCTTGAATCTTTGTTGGAGCCCCCAGATCAATAGTAACTTCTATATCATTTCCCCAGAACCCCTGCCAATTACCATCACGAAATTGATGACTACCACGCTGACCATCGGTAAGTGCAGTCTCTCCCCCCGCTGGATAATTAGCATTCCACTTATAGGCATATTCCGGTATCAATCCATTGGCAAGATGAGGATGAAAAGCTTGCATAATCGTGTCTCTAAAAGAAGTTCCGCCTCGTTCAAAAGTTATCGACCATTTTTGAGGTTCTTCGATCATCACAGGTTCGTAGTATGTCTGTTGCTCATCATTTACTGAATAGTGTATTTTGAACGTTGGATCATAGGATTCCAGAACAGCAAACAATTTCCTATTCCGAATTTGTGTAGATGTCTGAACCGGAATCTTTTCAAATCCATAATTAACACCAAGCTGATCCAACAAAGTGTAATGGTCAGCCACCCTTGACCTAAACTCGGAGTAGTTTTTAGAGGTACCCCATAGCACCTCAGCCATAGCTAGCATGCGTGGAAAAACTTTAGAATCAATCTTAGGCTGTGGTGCCCGCTCTGACCACATATTGCATTCACCACCTAGGATTAACTGAGCCTCTTCCTGCGAAATTTCAGGAGGAATGGGATCAAAATTATAGACCTTTTCCATGTCAATATCATTCAATCCATAATCAAAGTACGCATGAGATGTTGGAGACATAATTGCATGATGGCCCTGATTTACAGCCGCTTTGGCACCATCAAAACCTCTCCAGCTTTGAACAATAGCACCATCAGGTAGACCTCCCTCTAAGATTTCATCCCAGCCTATCATTTTTTTTCCTTTCGTCTCCAAGAAAGCACCAACCCTTCCAATGAAATAGCTTTGAAGTTCATGCTCATCATGCAGGTTTTGTTCTTTTACCCTACGCTGACATTTCTCACAGTGCTCCCACCTGAACTTGGGGACTTCATCCCCCCCTATGTGAATATATTCAGAAGGGAACAGTTCAATCACTTCTGTTAGGACATCCTCCAGAAAGATGAACGTAGAATCATTACCTGCACAGTAAATTTCTTTAAAGACTCCCCACTCTGTTTCTACCTCAAAAGGACCTCCTGTGCATGAAAGATTTGGATATGAAGCAAGAGCAGCTTGTGAATGTCCGGGCAGCTCAATCTCCGGTACCACCGTCACCCCACGTTCTTCCGCATAAGCCACCACTTCTCGAATGTTTTCTTTGGTATAGTAGCCTCCATATTTTCCACCTTTTCCATCATCTCGCCAGGCTCCAATACTTGTAAGTTTGGGGTACTTGTCAATTTCAATTCGCCATCCCTGATCCTCTGTTAAGTGCCAATGCAATACATTCATTTTGTACAATGCCAGTAGGTCAATGTATCTCTTGACAAAATCAACTTCCATGAAATGCCTCGAACAATCCAGTAGTAATCCCCGCCATTCAAAGCGGGGACCATCTACGATCGTTAAAGCTGGAATTTGGTGATTCTGATTCTGAAGCAATAATTGACGAAGCGTCTGCATTCCATAAAGAAGCGCCTGGCAACTCCCTCCTGAGACTGTAATTTGCTTAGGATCAACTGAAAGCAAATATTCATTTTTGCCACGTTCATCCAACTGAAAGACAATAGCATTGTCGCTCGGGTTTGTCGTCTCATTTATCGAGTAGCCTGTCAATTCAATTAAATAGTCACTAACAATCTTAAGGTTACAGGATTCTGGTAAGATCAACGAAGTGTTTTCATTGATTTCAAACACTCCATTTTGTATGTTCAGCTCAACCGGGGCAGGGATGATGGATGGCTCCTTGGATGATTTTGATTTGTTACAACTGGTAATAAGTAGTACCGATACCAGTATTTTACAAATTAACATTGAGCGCCCCATTGAAGCTAAAGTAAATAAAGTAATAGGTAATTGCGCGTCTCCACAATGGCAAAAGATTTGTCGCTTTCGTAAAACCGACTTGGTGTCCTCAGTTACAACGAAATACCACCATCTATCGTCAATGCCTGACCAGTGATAAATGATGTCTGATCCGAGCATAACCAATAAATAGATTCTGCAATTTCATCTACTTTGGCATAGCGTTTCATGGGTGTAGCTCTTAGTAAGCGTTCCTTCAATTCCGGCTTGGTGGCATGTAATTGATCAAAATGGGTAGTATCCGTATAACCGGGACAAACGGCATTGACCCGGATATTTTGACGACCATACTCCAACGCAACGGTCTTTGTCATACTCAAAACAGCTGCTTTGCTTGCCGCATATGAGACGTGGTTAGGGGCAGCTATTTGGCCTGCCAGAGAAGATACATTTACAATAATCCCATGTCCTTGCTCCACCATATACGGAATGGCATATTTCATCCCGTAATACACGCCACTCTGATTTACCGAAACAACACGATCCCAATCTTCAATCGAAGAATCTGCAGTTTTAGCAATCTTAGATTGACTTATTCCGGCATTGTTGATCAGCACATCCAGGCTACCAAAGCGATCATATGCTGCTTTCATAAGCTGTGAAACATGCTTCGGATCCGATACATCAGTAGTAAATGCAATAGAAGATTTGGGACGAATTGTATTAAGTTGATGCATCAGAGCATCCACTCCTTCTTTATCCCGGTCTGATAAAACAACGTTCATCGACCCATGCAGGCTCATTAATCTGGCGGTAGCGGCACCAATTCCATGAGCTGCGCCGGTGATTACGCACACTCTGTTTGATTCCATAGGATTAATTTAGCTCATAAATATGTGATTTGGTAATAATCACACAAGCTTCCCTCATGAAATGTAATCCTAACCCTGAGTTTGGCCTATCTGACCAGAATTATAATATTCTACGATCTTTTTAAGATCACTCTCATTATTAAACCTGAGATTTGATTGCTTTACAAATTTGGTTAATGATTTAGAGTTGAATATTTCGAGATTTTTTTTCTTCCCACTACTGACTTCAATTGCCTTACCATCAAAGACTAAAAAGAATTCCTCAATCGCCTGAATGTCTGAATCAGTATCATTGACTAATGTTGGTGATGTGGCTGCTTTTGGTGCTATCATCCTTTTACACTTCAACAGTCTTACTACACCCTCCTCTAGAAGTTGAAGAAATCCGGTCACATCTCTGCTATTCTCAAACTGAATACTTTGTTTAGAAATGAACACTTCAGGTCTCAATCGATCCACACTAAACCACTCAAATGACTCAATAAAACTTCCATTTATGGCTTTTATGTTATTCCCTAGTATGACTTCAAGCTGATTTTTAATGAGGTCATATCGCATGTAATAGGCGATCAGTGAGTCCCCGTTTTTTAGATGAATATTTCCAGCATTCCAGCTTTGATCAAAATGATACCTACCAATAGCAGTTAAATCGACAGTCGGGACTTTGGTTTCCACATGCTTATCTCCAAAGAAAAATGGATTGTATGTTGGTATCTGACTCTGGCAGGTATTATACCCTAAGAAAAGAAACACCAAAAGCAGCGACCTGGAAATAAAAACATTCATAATTGTTGTTAACGAAAATCTGCCTAAAAGTTCGATTTAATTAACTGATCGTTTTTATTATTCCTTGAAAATTCTTTTTGTGAATACTCCTTCTCTATTTGTGATGTTCACAATGTAGATGCCACTCTTCAATGTTGATAAATTGATTTTCTCCGTCATATTCCATTCATCAAATGATAGCACCAGCTTTCCATCAAGGTCCAATATTTCCACTTTATCCCCTTGTAAAACTCCTCTTATGGACACATAATCATCTACAGGGTTGGGAAAGATTTCTACGCCATCAACTGATTTAGATGCTACAGATGTGACAGTGCCGTCGAATATAGCTTTTGCAAATTGAAAAGCTTCTATTCCTATGCTTTCACCAATAATTCGACCGGGAATGTCATCAAACGCAGGGTGAATACCTCCCCATATTCTTGATAATGAACATTGATCGGAAGCATCTCTGTAAGTAGCCCACTGAAGAATCACATCTTCACTTGGCCCTTCTTCAAATACAAGAAATTCATTTTGCCTGGCAACAAACTCACCTACTCCTCCGGGAAAATATTCACTTCCGGTCAGCATTGTTAGAACTTCTGCCGCAGCACGCGAGTAGGTACTGTGGCCAGAAACATAGCCTGCAAATGGAGGAGTTACAAAGGTGGGTCGCTGATAAGGCCACCAGTTCTCAGCAAGAATCCAATCCACGCCTGCATAATCTGTTTCCGGATTATTTATATAATCGGGTCCCCTCCATGCTTTCAATTTGATTTTATTTAAATGCTCATTTTGACTTCCAACTAGCGGGTCGTTCTCATCAACCAGTTCAATAAGCCCATCGACAAGAGGAATACCATTGACATCAAAGTTTGGTAAGTTCTCATCAGATGACTGACCCAGGTCAGCCATGTATCTAATTGCTGAAATGGGTCTTACATAATCATAGTACCCCTTCAAGCCCCATGCAGATATTGCCACATCATGCATGGTTCCTCCCAACATAAAATACGCTTTGACGTCCCATTCTAAGTCGCTCAAAACTTCACCTTCCCCTTCGAACTTTTTCTCAAAATCAGGATGGTCATTTACATAATTAAGAATAGTAAACCAATGCCCGGGAGGGGTTTCGGAATCCGGTCCATCGGCCCAAAATTCAGCCAAAACTCGTGCGTAATCACCAAGCTTAACTACTTGCTCAGTGTAGGGCATGCCGGTTATTGGATTTGTCTCTCTGCCAGTTGAAACATCTCCTCCATTAACATAATCATAAAAAGAGCCATATGCGTCAAATGAAGTTGGCATTTCTTCGATAGCTATATTTCCTAAACTTTTCGGTGAAATATCAAGGCTTACATCAATTGCCGGGTCTAAGTGACTGGACCATACCGCTACCATGGAAAACCCCCACTGATACAAGGAGTCCAAATTATTTTCTTCTCCCAGCAAAGGTGGCATCCCAGGATCATGGAAAATCCTGTAATTATCACCTTCTTTCTCCAATATTTGAGATGCTGAAGTATTGAGGGAAAATGGATTTACATTACCCCATTCAGGACTTAAAAATTCCGGTACTGCACCAGGAATCTCATTACCGCTTTGATCTATAAAGACTTCAAAACCTAAAGGTTGCCAGCGGTTTGGGTCAGTCATGTTTGGATTTCCGGGAGAATCAGGACTTAGAAACTCGTTAATAGGAACATAGTATTCGTTCTCATAATCGTTTGCTTCATTGGCTCCATCCTGAAATCCATATTTTATGTACTCATCGGCAATGAAATTGCCAAACGCTGCAGCAGATCCCGTTGAATAATCAATGGAGGTAAAAGATGGATCATACCCTAAACTGGTAAACAAGGAGTCTACTAAGGATTCAGTTTCACCCCAATCAGGTGAATTTTGAAATCGATGCTTGATCAGGCGATATGCTGCGTAACTAATACTCTTATTTTTAAGCTCATTTACATCTTGAGCACCAGGATTAAACCCGTCAAATTCTGAAATAAACCCATGAACAGTATTACCAATCAAATATGGGGTTTCTCCTTCCAAGAGCGACCATGCATCATAGGTTGCTGCTGACACTTGAAACAAATTTCTTGCATGTACAGTAGGTCTTGCAAAATCATTTCTTATCGCCTCAAGTAAGGCTTCATTCCAAATCCTTGCAGTAGATTTTTCCTGAGAAAACCCTGCTACACTAATGAATACGAGTATCAAACTCATGAATCTCCTCTCCATATCCTGTAAATAGTATTTTTTAATTGCAAAAAGGGATAATATTGTAAAATTCGATTTACTGACAAATATTCAATTTAGTATTGACATAAGCACAATTTTTTATCTCGTCAAAGTGGATTTCAGGCATATTTGTATTTTATTATTTATTTTTTCGATAACGGTAGATGCTCAGGTATTTGCAGACCATACCGGAGAGGTTGGAATTCATCCTACCAGAGTTGAAATACAATATGGTAGCGGCTCTAACCTTGTCGATGTTGACAAAAATGGATTTATTGATATTTTCTCTCTTGCAGGAAGTGGTTATGACAATAAGCTCTATTTAAATAATGGCACATATTGGAGCGAACCTGTATCTATTGGTGATCCTGATTTGAATTCAAGAGCAGCTGTTTGGTTCGATTATGACGGAGATCACCTTCTGGATGTTTTTATTCTTTCAGATTGTGCAAACACTTCATCATGTTTTGATTTTGAATCTTTTGCTCTTTACAGAAACAATGGAAATGGCACATTTACAGATGTAAGTTTAGATTCAAAAATCACCAATGGGCTTGCAATTAAATCTGAAATATCAAACGCTAATTACTCCGGAGGAATCGCAGCTGGAGACCTAAATCTCGATGGCTATTTGGACCTGATAATTACAAAATGGGGAGGTGAATTGTACCTATTTGAAAATCAGGGTGATGGGACATTTAATAATGCTTCTGACAAACTCAATCGAACAGAATTATTGTTCTACTGGCAGCCATTAATATTTAATCTGGACGATGATATCTGGCCTGAAATTTATGTTGCTGTAGATGCAAATGATGAAAACGCTTACCTGGACAAAATACATGGGAGTTTTATTTATGAAGACAGAGCGTCCGAATTGAACCTTCATCACAAGTTTAATGATATGGGTATTACGCTAGGTGACTTTGATCAGGATCTTGATTTCGACATTTACATCTCAAACATTGAAAGATTTAGAGATGATTCACGAAACGTACTATTTGTCAATGAAAATGGTACCTATAACGATGAAGCCCTTGCATTTGGAGTTGATAAAGCTGGCTGGTCTTGGGGAGTGACATTTTGCGACATCAATAATGATGGACGCTTGGATATTGGAACAACCAATGGATGGGAGGCCCATAATTTGTATCGGAACGATCAATCGAAAATGTGGCTTGGAAGTGCCGGTTCTCAAAGCTTTATTGATGTCTCTGACCAAGTCAACTTTAAGGATACCTTAAATGCCTCTTCGCTAACTGCTGCAGATATTGACCGGGATGGCGATCTGGATTTAGTTCAGGGACTAAAGGATAATTCCGAAGCTATTAATTTACGATACCATAAAAACGATCTCCAGGAAAGTGCCTGTAGCGATTGCAACTACGTAATCGTACAACCAAGGATGATGGGGCAAAATCATTGGGCAATCGGGAGCACCGTTGGCATTAAGACAGCATCCGGACCTCAAATACGACCGATTACATCAGGCATCAGTTTTTATGGTCAGGAACCGGCGGAAGCATTCTTTGGGATCGGTGAAGAGATGAATATTGAAGAGATCATTATTAAGTGGCCAAGTGGTGACTCAACTGTGGTTCACGATTTCTCAGCGAACCAGATCATTACAGTCTATGATAGTGCATCTATCCATAATGTCGGGTTGGTCCAAATCGAATCGATTAACAACAGCGCTATTCAACTTGACTGGGGGCATATGAGCACTTCGGAAACACATTATATTATTCAAAGATCAGAGGAGGAAGGTTTTTCTCAAGTAGCAGAAATCCAGGTAAATAGTAACAATAAAATGTACCTTGATGAAGGTCTGACTCCTTTTACAGATTACTATTACAGAATCAAGGCTGTTGGAGATTCTGGTGAATCTGAATGGAGTGAAAGTTACTTTGCAACAACCAGAGAAGAGGCTCCTGCTCCTATTGATTTTAGAGGAGAGCTAACAGAAAATAACTACATCGAGCTGACGTGGAATGACACAAGTAACTTGGATATTGAATATGAAATCCTACGTTCCCTGGATGCTACATTCGAAAATTATTTATCCCTTAGTATTGATAATTCTCAATCTTCATTGACTGATCAAAATGTTGAACCAGGATTTAAATACTACTACAAAATAAGGCAGAATACAGATGTCTACCTAACTCCTTTTAGTGATGTGATCAGCATTGAAGTTCCAAAAATTCCCGATTTTGTTTTAACTGTTGATGCAACAAAAGAGATCAAACCCGTGGTTTATCCTAATCCAACAAGTGATATCGTTTCTTTCATGGGAATTGAAAAAATTGATAGTATTGAGATTTACGATTTGGGCGGAAGGTTGGTTCATGAATCTGAAGCAACTAACCAGCTTGAATTGAATTTAGTTGAAGGGCTTTACACCATCTATTTAATCAAAGAGTTTAAAAAAATAAATTCTCAAACCCTCATTATTCAACACTAGTACTTGTTGAAAATTCATTTAATTTCTATCACGACTAAGAATCCAATCCAATCTTTAGATAACTACCTTTGCGTCCTATGAAGACAAAAGACGAAATAGTAGACGATTGGCTACCCAGGTATACAGGTACAGAATTAGATGAATTTGGCAAATACATTCTCCTTACGAACTTTCAGAATTATGTAGATCTATTCGCTCAAAAATTTGATGTGAAAATCAAAGGTAAAAAACGTGCGATGCAGACTGCAACCCACGATGACATAACCATCATCAACTTTGGAATGGGTAGTGCGATGGCAGCTACTGCCATGGATCTCTTGTCTGCCATTATGCCTAAAGCAGTGCTTTTTTTAGGCAAGTGTGGGGGCTTAAAGTCAGAGAATAAACTAGGGGATCTTATTTTACCTATTGCAGCGATACGTGGCGAAGGTGCATCGGATGATTATATGCCTCCCGAGATACCGGCACTACCTTCATTCCGCTTGCAAAGATCGGTTTCGCACGTCATCAAGGCAAAAGGATTTGATTACTGGACAGGATCAGTTTTCACAACCAATAGAAGGGTTTGGGAACATGATGCTGATTTTAAGAACTACCTGAAAGAAATCAGAGCCTCTGCCATAGATATGGAAACTGCAACGCTTTTCACGGTAGGGTTTGCCAATAAAATTCCTCGAGGTGCGCTACTACTCGTATCCGACAATCCAATGACACCAGAAGGAGTAAAGACTTCTAAGAGTGATCAAAAAGTAACTTCTCAATTTGTGGAGAATCACCTGGATATTGGTATTGACTCATTAATGGAACTTAGGGATTCAGGCGAATCTGTAAAACATCTTCGTTTCGAATAATTTTTTCACTCATTTAAACCTTTCGGTTTTTAAGTCATCTAAGAGAAAAGAAAACTTTAGAAGATGAAAAAACTGACATTAATCTTAGGAATACTAGTAGCAGCAAACATCCTTTATGCTCAGGGAAAAAGGGAAGCTATCAGAGAGAAGGCCGAACTGAGGATCGAAGAGTTCAAGGAAAGGCTCAATTTGAATGAAGATCAGGTGAAAGAGCTAAAGGCCTTGAAAGAATCAATGAAGCCAGAGTTGGACGCAATTCGCGATGACGAAGCGAAGGCACGAAGCGAAAAAATGCGGGCACGAGCAGATTTGATGGAAAAGAGAGAAACAGAGGTGGCACGCATTTTAAATGAGGATCAGATGGCTGAATTGGAAGTAATCAAGAAAGAAATGAAAGAAAAGATGGAGACAAGGAGAAATGAAAGAAAAAAGAAACGAGGTGGTCGTTAAGCATTAATTATTTAGACACATAGGCCCTCAATTTGAGGGCTTTTTTTTCTTAAAAAAGGCTTTTCTGATCCTGTCCTACAGGAACTGTCAACGCAAGACCAAACTCTTTGTTTAGCTTCTGGATAAAGTAAGCAGACAAAACGGGAGACTCTTTTTCCAGGTTTTGATGAACAAAGAAATAGAGGTTTTCCATTCCCTGGTCTACCCATTGTTTAACTCGCTCCAGCCAAACATCCAGTCTAGTGTAGTCGCTTTCGTGATTTGCTCCCACATATCGAACAAAAACAGAAGGTGTGGTCAATCGCATGTGTAGCAAATCCCTTCTACCCGCAGTATCTGTTACAATATTGCTAATCCCATATTTTTCAAATAAAGCATACACCTCATTAGCTACTTCGGCATCATTGAACCACTCCGTATTCCTAAGCTCTATGGCTAAAGGAATGTCTTTCGGCCAAAATTCTACCGCAGTAACCAGCCGCTCCATATTAGCAGGCTTGAAATTATCGTGAAGCTGCAAAAAGCACATACCCAGCTTGTCTCCAAATGCTCGTATATTGGTTGTATATCGTTCAATAGGCTCCTCCACATTATTCAGACGCTTTATGTGACTAACCATTTGGTGGACTTTGGGAAAGAACTTGAAATCTTCCGGAGTTTTCTCCACCCATTTTTCTATTTGCTCAATACGAAAATGGTTGTAAAATGTCGCATTCAATTCAATGGAATTGAATTGCGTAGAATAATATTCCAGTTCATCTTTTGTACCTCTTGGATAGAATTGTTTCAAATCCTGTTTATTCCATTTGGCACATCCTACAAACACGCTTTGGAGTCCTTTACCTTGTTTCAACACCCGCTCAGTATCGTGATGATCATCAGGTAAGCTAAAATCTATGTCTTGGGGATTTTCTACACTTCCGAATTTCATAGGATAAAACTAATGGCTTTTGGTAATTATTTTAATAGACCTACCGCCTTGCCGAGGAATTTATCCACCGTTCTAGTTGGTAATAGTCTTGGCAAGATCCAGTTTTTAAACTTTCCAGGTACAATCAGGTACCTAACTTTAGGGTTCTTACTTTCAAACGCATTAAATATGATTTTAGCAGCTTTTTCTGAGGTCCAGGCATCCTTTACAGCTTTTGCGACAAATTTGTTCTGAAACTTTAGCAAAGCAGGGTAGAATACCGAATGCTTAAATTTCTCCTCCACCATTTCTGAGGCCCCTTTATTCCAAATGGGTGTTTTAATAGGACCCGGCTCAATCAAAATGACATCTATTCCAAATAATAAAAGTTCTTTTCGTAAACTTTCTGTAATACCTTCCAACGCATGTTTTGAGCCTGAATATGGCCCCATAAATGGCATTCCATGCCTTCCGGCTACAGATGATATCTGAATAATTCTGCCTGGCTCGCTTGGATGATTGTCTCGTGCCCCTAGCAGTGGTAAAAATGCCTGTGTGACTTTGATCAAACCAAAAACGTTCACATCAAACTGGTGTCTGAATTCATCTACACTCAAATCCATAAACGGCCCTCCTACTGCAATTCCTGCATTATTGATAAGCAACCCTAACCCTTCCTCACCAATTTCTTTCTGCATGGATTCAGCAGCCTGATCCACTGCATCGTAATCTGTCACGTCAAACAGGAGTGCTTTGAAATTTTCACCCATCTCTTTTTGGAGGCGATCTGCATCTTGTTGTTTTCTGACACTCCCAAATACGGTATAACCATTTGCAACAAATATCTTTACCAGATCATAGCCTATGCCTGTTGAAGCACCGGTTATTAAAACGTTTTTAGATTTAGCCATTTTATAAAATTTCTATAGTGAGTAAAATAAATGATTCTATTCGCAACCGCCGCTCAGTCTACCCTGCGCAATATATCAATAAGCCTATCCCCAGAGAAATCCTCATGGAGTTACTTACCAATGCCAATCATGCGCCTACACATAAACTTACGGAACCCTGGAGGTTTAAGGTTTTTACAGGAATTGGAAAGAAAGATCTTGGTGAATTTTTAGCTGAAAAATATCGCGAAATAACACCGGAATTCTCTTCTGCTAAATTTGAAAAAATAAGAACTAACCCAGAAAAAGCAGGAGCGATACTTGCGATCATCATGCATAGAGATCCTGCTGAGCGAATTCCCGAATGGGAAGAAGTGGCATCAGTAGCCTGTGCTGTTCAAAACATCTGGATCGCACTAGAGCAATATGATTTAGGTGGATATTGGAGCAGTCCTGCTTTATGTAAATTTCTTGGTGAACATGTACAATTAAAGGAGAATGAAAAATGTATCGGCTTTTTCTATCTTGGATATTGCGAAGCAAGTGATCGAATTATTAAAAAGAAACCCATTGAGGATAAAGTAGATTGGATAGCAGAATGAAACTAGAAAGAGAATCGATTGAACTACTGTTAAAAGCACTTGAGAAACTTGAAGATGGGTTTGATCTCCCCGAGGTTCGGCATGATTTTGACCATAAAAAAATGGAAGAGGTTATTATAGCGGCTGCTGAACGCATGCAAAACAACTATCCGTACTTCCATCCGCTATTTGCAGGCCAGATGCTTAAACCTCCACATCCAATAGCCAAAGCAGCTTATATGATGGCCATGTGGATAAACCCGAACAATCATGCCATGGATGGCAGTAAAGCAAGCTCGCCCATGGAAAAAGAGGTGGTCTCGGATCTGGCAAAGATGTTTGGATGGAGTCAACATTTGGGCCATTTGACTGGAGGTGGAACCATGGCTAATCTGGAAGCACTGTGGGTCGCCGGAAATATTCATCCCGACAAAACAATTGTCGCGTCGGATCAGGCTCATTACACACATGAGCGCATATCAGAGGTGCTAAAATTAAAATTTAGTAAAGTAGCAACAGATGAGAGCGGTAGAATTGAAATCAGTGCGCTGGAAGAAAAATTGAAAGGTGGAAACGTTGGAACGGTGGTATGTACAATGGGGACAACCGGGCTTGGTTCGGTGGATCCGCTGAAAGAGGTTTTGGAGCTCCAGGAAAAATACTCCTTTCGAATTCATGCTGATGCTGCGTATGGAGGCTATTTTCGATTATTGGACAACCTGGAGCCAGAAACCATCGAGAAGTACGCACATCTGGATAGCGTAGACAGCATTGTTATTGACCCTCACAAACAGGGCTTACAACCGTATGGGTGTGGATGTATTCTTTTTAAAAATCCGGAGGTTGCCCAATGTTATATCCACGATTCTCCTTACACATACTTCACATCTGATGACCTACATCTGGGTGAAATTAGTCTGGAATGTTCTCGTGCGGGGGCTTCTGCTGTGGGGCTCTGGGCTACACATCAATTGATGCCACCCATTAAAAATGGAACATTTGCCAAGGACCTTGCTAAATCAAGAAATGCAGCCTTGAAATTCTTCAATAAGCTTTATTATAGCGATCATTTTTTCCCACTACTAAAACCAGAAACGGATATAGTTGTCTGGGGCATTGAAGGAAAAAAAACGAGTGAAATGAGTGATCAAGCAACTGCGTTTTTTAAAAAGGCAGAAAAAAATAAGCTCTATCTGTCCCTTTACAAGTATCCTACCAGCAAGATTAAAAATTCCAAATTTGCAATTGATTCGGAATATTTGACTTGTTTGAGATCTTCACTCATGAAGCCGGAACATGATAATTGGCTTGAGGAAATTTGGACCCGGATGCTTGCAAGCATTTAAGTTCCGAGAATGCGCAAACTAAAATTTGTAGTCTAAAAAAATAAAGGCCATCTGAGATGGCCTTTATCATTATTGCCTTATAATCGGTAATTCCCAGAGATAATTACCCCAGGTAAAAACCAATTTCGCATCTTTTCCAGTCTCCTTAGCTTCTATCGTAAATTGCTCTGTATGACTATTTTGACTTATTGGAACTACAACAGTAGCTAAATCCATACTGTAATCTGGTTCTGTATACCCCCAGAAACGTAAATCAGAATTGAGTCTTATTTCCATTTCTCCCTTCCGTGGGAAAGCATAAATAACATATTTACCTGCATCAATCCTCTCTTCGCCAAATATGAAATCCTCACTAACCTCAATAAAGGTTGGTTCGTTTGCACCAAGTCTCCAGTAATAGCCATATGGTTGAAGAGCTCCCTCTTCTTTTTCTCCGAAAATCATTCGATCACGTACCGAAGGTCTGGAATATGCAACAGATACGGTCATCCGGCTAGTCTCCACAGCTGTTTCGCCCGGAGGGCTAAGTGTTCTGTTTCTATTATTTAAATAAAACATTGCAGCCACAATCAACACAACCAGTATTCCGAATCCAATCAGTAATTTCTTTTTCATAATTGTTGGGTTTAAATCCTAAGCTCTGTTTTATGTACTTTCAGAACCTCAATAATAAAGGTAATGTGTTCTGTCAAGTCTACTCCCATCAATTCCACTCCTTTTTCAATTTCATCTCTCTCCACTTTCGCTGCAAAACTCTTTTGCTTCAGTTTCTTTTTTACTGATTTAGCTGTTAATGTCTCTATGCCTTCAGGTCTAATCTGACTACACGCAACAATAAATCCGGTCAGCTCATCACATGCAAGAAGGGCCTTGTCCAGTAATGTATCATAAGATACATTCCACTTCGTGTAGTGTGCGGAGATCGCATGCGCAATTTTCTCTTCTCCCAGATCACGTAGCATACTTACAATCCTATTGGGATGTTCATCCGGATACTTTTCATAGTCTGCATCATGAAGCATACCTGTGACCGCCCATTCTTGAGGATCTTCATCTAGCTTTTCAGCATAAGCTTCCATTACCAATTCAACAGTTCGTGCGTGCCTCAATAGGCTCTCACCGTCGGTCATGGAAAGTAAAATCTCTCTTGCTTCATCCTTATTCATCCATGAAAAATAGAAACTATTTCGAAGATTCGGTAATTGCCTTACCTATTTTCAGTGTATTCCTAAATCTGTAAAATTGATCCAGGGTAATTGCATGGGGCAATGTGATGAGTGAGGTTAAAATAAAGAAATAAGTAACTAGTGTAGCTTGAGATTCAGGTTTTAGAATCCATATCAGACCTAAAATACCAAGAATTGCAAGCAGACTAAAACCAAGAAGATCGATAATAAATTTTCCGAAGTGATAATTGTCTTTTTTCTCTTTGAGCCAGGAAAACTGATGTTTGAATGCATTAGTTGAGTGGAAAAGAATGAAATAAATGGTGAAGGCAGGTATGAATGGTAACAGTATATGACTGAGAATAATTACGCAAAGGAATAACCCTATTTGATAAATTCTTCCTGCTGTTAATTTTTGACGTCTAAGCCAGAAAACACTTCCAATAGCTAGCAATATCGAAATAATAGGAATAGTATATTTTGTCATTGGACCAATCTCATCAGGCAGATTAGGAATAATGATTTGCAGATAAACAGCTATTTCCTGATAACTGAATATCATAGGTCCTACAAGGATGACCGATCCCCAAATCAAATTGAGGATGACATTCTGCCCTTTGATTCGCATATCTGCTATAAACTCTTGCCCAAAATGATAGGCGGAAAGAATAATAAATATGAACAACGCTTTAGACGGATCGATAAGCCACCATAGAATGTATCCACCCGCTATGAGGAGATACTTTACAATATACTTGAGAACGTTTGTATCTGGTGTAGTAGACGCATGAATAAGATGGTCTACACCTCCATGTGGTATTCCGAATAGAAGAATTAGGACAAGACATATGGAATTGATCAATTCCGTAGAAAGATTGAATGCCAGAAAAATGACACCAGTCATACAAGCCAATCCATATTGTACTATTTTGAACATAATATAAAGGGGGTGAATCACCCCCCTTTAAATTGTTAAGCTTTAGCTGGACTAGCAGTTTTGCTTACTGCCAAACTATAAATAACCAAACCAAAACCAATTTTATTGATCGCATCACCAATGTTGTAGATGATATCCAAAGAACTAGGACTAAGAACACCACTAAGAATTCCGTCTGTCTCTATCGCCATGTAACCAATTGGATAAATAGCCCATCCAACGAGTATAAACCAAGCTAATGTATTAAATGCTCTTTGTAAGATTGGATCGTTAGAATTTTTTGATAGCTGTTTAGCTGAACCAAACCATACCTCGTAAAAAATTCCTAAATAACCCAAAGTCGATATAGCTCCCCAAATAGCACTGCTATCTCTAAAAACTGTTTCTCCCAGATAGCCCGTTACAAGCATCCATAAAGAATATGCTATCATTTTCCACAGAAGTCCTATTTTGGCTCCAAATGCTTTCAGTATTAAGTAAAACTCAACACACATTAATGGAACAGTCAAAATCCAATCTATGTACCTGAATTCTGTCGGTGAAGTACCGTTTTGAATCCAGTAATCTCGCATGTAGTAATAATGCACTGCTGCGATAAACGTAATAAGCCCAGATACAAGAAGTGATGTTCTCCACTTCTCGTCAACACTCTTCATTTCTAAAAAGAAGAAAACGGTTGCTGCCAACATGGCCATACTGCCAATAAAAAATGTGAACCCTACATAATCACCTGATTGAAGGGTTGCGGCTAATAATGCTTTCATATTATTAATGTTTTTATTTATTAATGGTTAAGCAACTGCCTGTTCTGTTTTTTTGTTTAACTTTTATTTATTAAATGTTAAACAAAATGATTTTAAATCTCTAAATTCTCACAAAAACCCTTGCTTATTGTTTATTAGAGGCAATCGCTTTGTCATGAAAAAAACCTTAGAAAAAATTCGAGCCGTTCTTTATAAGCCAAAAGAGGTAAGGGATGTGAGTAATGAGCCAAAAACTGTAGATGAAATACTAGATGAGCAAATAAAAACGGGGCTTGGTGAGTATGAAAGATCTAATCGTAACCTCTTTTTTTCAGCCTTAGCAGCTGGTTTGGAAATTGGTTTTAGTTTGTACGTTTTGGCAATCATCTATACCTATCTCGGCGATGGAGACCCCATATCACTTCATTTTGCCCTTGCCATTGGCTACCCCATTGGCTTTGTTTTCGTCGTATTGGGAAGATCTGAACTCTTCACAGAGCAAACTACCCTTGCTGTGTTACCCGTATTAAATGGAAATAAAACCATCCTCAATTTGCTCAAGCTATTCGGCATTATTTATTTCGGAAATTTACTAGGCGGATACATCATTGGCGGACTTCTTGTTTTTCTTACACCACCTCTTGAGGTTGTAGATATTGAAGCATTCTATCATTTAGCGCACAAGATGATCAAGTTTGACGCTTGGATTATTTTCGGTAGCGCACTGCTTGCCGGATGGTTGATGGGTTTGCTTTCTTGGCTGGTTACTTCTGCTCAGGATACGATGAGTCGAATTTTCATTGTAATCATGATCACATTCGTAATCGGTTTGGGAAGTCTACACCATTCCATTGTTGGGTCAATAGAAGTATTTGCTGGCCTAATAACTTCACCTAAAATCACCTGGACCGACTATTTCCATTTTCAATTCTACACTACCATCGGAAATATTGTAGGTGGAGTATTATTCGTATCAATCATTAAGTACGCTTCAATTGACAGTAAAAAATCTATCGCTAACTCTGAAGACAGAAGGTAACCTATTCAGTTCTTAGCATCTCAGCAGGATTAGTTCTTGCGGCCTTGCCCGTTTGCCAACTGATCGTAAGCAGCCCAATAGCAAAAACAATAAATACACCAGACAATAATTCAAGAGGTCCAATACTAATTCGGTTGACAAAATCCTCCATGACCATTTCTGTAAAAAACAGGTAACTCAATGGCATTGCGATGAGCGCGGAAATAAGCATCATGACAATGAAGCTTTTCGACAGGATGTACATCAATTGTTGCTTGTTGGCTCCAAGAACTTTTCGAACACTAATTTCTTTTTGACGCGTTTCTGTGGTGAAAACAGCCATCCCTAATAACCCCATCGAAGCGATAGAAATCGCAAGAAATGCCAGGAAGCCAAATATTTTAAACATAACCGCCTGATCTTCATAAGCTTCCTGGATAAGCTCATCATAAAACTGAGCTTCAAACGGGTGAACTTTATCTATATCGGTCCAAATGGATTCCAACTTTGCCATCAACCCGATCATATCGTCTGACTGCACGACCAAATTTAAAAACTGATAATCTTCAGGCGTACCTTGTATAATTGCAACCGGCTCTGACTCACTGTGAATTTTCGTGTATTGAAATTCCTTAACCACCCCTACTATTTCAACTTTCAAATCTTCAATTCTTCGGTCAAGCGTCAATACTTCGCCAATAGCACTTTCAGCACTCTCAAAGTTGAACCGCTTAAGAAGAAGTTCATCGATTACAACAAACTTCGCATCTCCATCCTCTTGATCATAGGGAAATGAACCTCCGGCAATAAAGGAAAATTCATGAGTAGAGAAATAATTCTTGTCAACAAAATTCACAAAAACATCTGCCGAGTCAAGCGGGTCTTTGTATTTAACTTCTTCTCCCCAAACTTCTCCAGTATTTGGTATCATGCCAGATCTGGAAATCTTTCTTACTTCCGGTAATTTTTCGATCTCCGGTATTAAGAGTTTCGCGTCATTACCACTCAAGGAAACATTCAACACATTATCCGTAGTGAATCCCATATCAAAATTGAGGGCAAATTTGTACTGTCGATAGGCTATTGTGGAACCAATGATCAGAAAGATCGACATAGTGAATTGAATAACTATCAGCACTTTTCGCAAATTCACGCCCTTGATAAGTTTTACAGACGAAGCATCTCTGAAAATAGAAATAGCTTTCAGTTTTGATAAAACTGCGGATGGCAACACCCCAGCAATCAATCCAATTAAAAATGCAAAGCTGAGAAAATATAAAACATGTATCCATTGAAAATCCATAGTTACCATATTTCGATTGTCTAAGACGATCTCCATAAAGAATGGCTTGATAAATAAAAACAGTCCATAGGACAGGACTAATGAAATCAGTGCAACTACGATCGCTTCAAAAACAAACTGAGTGAAAATCTGTCTTCTACCTGCTCCCACCACTTTTCGAACGCCTACTTCCTTTGCTCTCCTCAAAGACCTGGCAATGGATAGGTTAGTATAATTGAAGCAGGCAGAGACAATGACAAAAAGTGTGAGTAAGACCAACTGATAAATACCCTTCCAAGCAAAACTTGGTCCTATATGATTTGAAAGCTCTTCACCAGGAACAATGTTCGCAAGACTTTCCAGCTTATGGGTAATAGCATATCGATCTGTCTTTGCATTCTCCTCTACTGCTATGTCGACTAAAAACTGATCAACGAAAGTAGGATTATGATTTTTCGGTAAAAGCACATAAACATAGTTCATCCAAATGCTTCTCCAGTCAAAAAAGGTTGTATTATCTCTGCCTGAAAATTCATTTTCAAGCGTGATAAATGAGGCTAGCGCCTCAAACTGTATGTGCGAGTTGTTGAGTATATTTTCCATGACCCCCGTAACCGTATAAGTGTCTTCTCCAGAAGTCACAATCTGACCGACTGCTTCTTTATCTTTGAATAACTTATCAGCAGTCTTTTGGGTGAGGATAATTGAATAAGGCTCCACAAGTGCAGTCGCAGGATTTCCAGCCTTTAGTTTAAAGGAAAAAACATCAAAAAACTCTTCAGAAGCGTAATGGCCTCTAACGGCAATCGTATTCTCATCTTTATTTAAATCAGCTCTGAAATTTCGGCGCATAAGTAATACCTTCTCAAAGGCTGGATACTCCTCTTTCAATTTTTTTCCTATGAATACGGAAGACGAGGCAAGTCCGAATGGATCATCTCCTGAGATATCCTGATAGGTTGAGTGAACCCTATAAATCCGATCTCTTTTCTCATGGAAAGTATCGAAGCTGAGAAGTTCACTGATGTAGGTGATCATCAGAATTCCAATAGACATGGAGATGGCCAGTCCAATAATGTTGATAGAAGAAAAGAGTTTATTTCTTGCAAGACTCCTTGCCGATGTTTTGAAATAATTGCTTATCAAATTGAAGAAATTCATTTGTCCGAGTATTTTGGGTTTTCGAATAGTGTATGGTCTGCAGAACTTGAGCACATCGAGTAAGAATATGAGATTAGCCCTTTGCCTACTCTTTTCAAGGTTTCGGAAATAGTATTCATGGAGGTCTCCCTGAAGGTCTTCTAGTAGATCCTTTCTGCAATAGAATTCTATGATTCTATCCATCCACTTGGGAGGCCCCTGATGCCTTCTCATCTTATTCCTTGAAATACGAGTTCCGGAATATTGCTCCAAAGCTTGTCACGTTGCTCTTTAGCTTTCATTAGTGATACTTTACCAGCATGAGAAATGGAGAAAAAACGCTTCCGCCTACCCCCTCTTTCTTTTGTGGGTTCTCCTAGTTCAGAAGTAATTAGTCCTTTGTCTTCTAAGCGCTTGAGAACAGCATGTACAACTCCAAGTTTGGTTTTTCTACCCGTCACAGCAGCTATCTCATCAACAATATTGACGCTGTATGCCTCACTCATTAATGAAGCAATGGTGAGTAAAACAACCTCCTCAAATTCGCCAAGGTTAGTTCCTTTCATAGTTACAGTTATTGATTAATTCACTAAATGTATGAAAAATGAATACGAGTAAAAAACAGAATGGTTTTTATTTATTCACATTTTGTATAAAAAATACACATAAACGATGCGGAAATTATGTCATATCTTGGTGAAAATTTATCGACATGAAACATCTCTTAATAGTATTAATGATCTCATTGGCAACAATTGTACAGGCCCAAAATGGATACCTTGTAACTCTGGAAGCTGACTCCATCTTTGGTGAGATAAGTATTTTAAGGGCTACAAATTTTGATGAGGTAAAAATTAAGCACGCTAATGGGAAACAGGAATTCAAGGCTTTCAAAATAAAAATGGTCGTAAAAGATGGAGAAACGTTCGAGCCAATAAACTATGCCAATAGAAAGACCATTGCAAAAGTATTAGCAAAGGGCACGTTGAGCTACTATGCAGTTCGTCCTGAAAATAAGGTGCAGTACACTGAACGAGTTCTTTATAAAGATGATCAATCACTTCCAATCAGCAGTATTGGCTTTCGAGCAAATGCAATTGAATTTTTAAGTGATTGTCAAACGGTAGCATTCAAGTTGGAAGAAAAAGAGCTTGGCTTCACGAATATTGAGGACATAGTACGTATCTATAACAGTAGCTGTGGCTCGGATAAAGAAACCTCAACAATTGCAAATCATTATAAAGAATTGATAAACTTTTCTCAACTGCTATTTGATATCACCTCTAAAATTGAAAATGGAGAGAGAGTACCTAAATATATGACTGAGGCACTGGAAAAATATTCAGACATATCCGTTGACGAAAAGGTAAAAGGCTTGCTTTCCGCTTTGAAAGAAGACTAACATCCATCGGGCTTTGAGGGTTTATTAATATATCCTTGTGATAATTAAAATGCACTTAAATGAAGATTCAGCTGATTGATCTGATCATTATTTTTCTTGCCGGTGCGGGATTATTAATATGTTTTACAGTAGGCGTATCTCTTCTTTTCAGAAAACGAGGAATTAATCTTACCAATAAACTTTTGGGACTTCTTTTAGTCCTTTATACTTCTACCACACTGAATGGACTGATGGCAGTAACTGGAGTTTTGAATCAGAATCAACAGCTCTACTTTCTTCCCATTATTTTTAGCCTAAGTATAGGCCCTCTTTATTACTTCTTTGTACGATCCAAAATTGAACCCTCATTTAAGTTTTCAGGAACTGATTATTTCCATTTCATTATTCCGATTATCCAAGTTGGATTATATTTAGCCATCGGGTTTAGGAGCGTTGAGGAAAAGAGTCTCATCTGGCAAAATATCGTCAGGCCTTATGTTCAATATATAGAAGAAGGACTTCTCATTGTTTTAGGCCTATTCTATTTATTCAAGTCTTTACATCTTCTACGTAGAAAAATACCAAAAACCCTCTGGCAAAAGCCGGTTTATAAATGGTTAAATTCATTTACCATTTCATTCCTGATACTCCTATTTATTCATTCCGGCTATGAGATAGCAAGCTGGATCTTTTATTACTATCACGAACTCAATATTTATAACTCACCCTGGATGGATTTACCACTAAAACTTGCCGATGTAGGTGTCAGTTTTGTAATCGGAATAAATGCGTACATCTATCAAAATCAGTCCTTAATCATACCCAAACAAAATAAACCTAACCCTTCTCTTGATATTGCATTGCGTAGACTATTTGATGAAGAAAAGATTTATCAAAATCCTGAACTGAACATGGACTATCTGGCAAAAGAAATTGGGCTCCCAAAAAACACCATTTCAAAATCACTGGCAGAAAGGGGTACAACTTTTAGAGGGCTGATTAACTCATATCGTGTTGAAGAATTTATTCAAAAAGCACAAAACAAAAAGTATGAGCATTTATCCTTATTGGGTATTGCGTTTGAGAGCGGGTTCAATTCCAAGGCTTCTTTTAACCGGATTTTCAAAGAGATAAAAGGAAAAACCCCGTCTCAGTATTTTCAATAGGTCTCATTTTACATTTTGAGACGATGCGTATTACAACCATATTCATCTTAGCATCAAAAAACAAAATGAAAAAGTTAATATTCAAGTTATTCCTTTATTCAGCCATAGTTGCACCAATTTTCATCAACCCATGCTTTGGTCAGAATATCTCCAATCAAGACCTTTCCATGATCAACGGTTCATGGGAAGGCCAACTAACTTATGTCGATTATGGAGATGATCAAACCCAATATTCACTAGATACGAAACTTTTTGTCACCTGGAAAAACGGCAAAGGAAAGTTGAAATTTGAGTTTAAAGAACCAAATGGTAAGCTTGTCTACTCCACTGAGAACATGAAACTTTTAAACGAATCTGAATTTGAATTTGATTCGAAGTGGCAAATTGCTGACTTTGAGAAAAGTTCATATGGCTGGACACTCCTACTCGAAATGGAAAGCACTGATAACAATAGGCCGTCAACTTTGAGGCAAGAAATTAAATTCGAAAACTCGAAACTTAGGATTACTAAAATGGTCCTTTATAAGGGCACCAAGTCTTTTTTCCTGAGAAATCAGTTCAAATTGAAAAGAACCAGTTAATGATGAAAAGCTTAATTCTCGTCCTAACATTAAACTTCGTTGGGATTACGTTGTATGCTCAATTTCCGATCTCTTCAGAAGAGATGCGTGAAGATTTTGACATATTCAAAAACTCAATAAAAGAGATCCATCCCGGTCTTTATTGGTATGCAGACTCTGCGGAAATCAAACGTCGGTTTAATAAAGTGGAGAGCTCAATCAATCATGAACTAGAACTTAAAGATTTCTACGGAATACTTCAGAAATTTTATGCAGGAATTAGATGTGGTCACTCATGGATGTCAATGCCTTGGAAATGGCGATCATACATTGATAATGGCCCTTATCGTATCCCGATCAACTTTTACTTAGAAAAAGATCGAATTATCGTCATGCATAACTTATCGAACGACAGTTCTTTTGCAGCGGGTTTGGAAGTTCTCTCCATTAATGGGATTAAATCGAAGGAAATACTTGACTCACTTATCCAATATACCCCGACCGATGGTTATGCTAAAAATCGTCAAATTCGAATTTTAGCAGGTAATTTCTCCAGATACTACCAAGTTCAATATGGAATGGATAGCATTTTTAATCTTCAATTGAAGCAAGAGGGCAAAATAAAGGAGGTAGAATTAAAAGGCTTACCCAATGATGAAGCGAATCAACGTTCCATAGACAGGTACCCACGAAAAGACCGGTCAAAAGAGCCTTTTCTCTACTTTTCTGAGCTAGATAATGAGATCGCATACCTTAAAATCAAATCATTTGATAAAGAGGATATTAAAGAGCACAATCAGAAATATAAAAAGTTCTTGAAGCGAGCGTTTAAGAAAATCGATGAGAAAAATCTGGAGAGGTTGATTATTGACCTAAGAGGCAATAGTGGTGGTGAGGATAACTATGGAGCTACATTGGCTAGCCACCTAATTAAACAACCTTTTGATTATTACTTAAGAATGGAAGCTACCACTAAAAAATTCCGATATAATCAATATTCCCGGCAGAGGGGGTTCAACACGATGGGCAAGCTTCTAAAAAAAGACAAGAATAAGCCCGGGACTTATACGTATAGTTTTAGTAAACAAGTAAAGAAGCAAAAGCCAATTAAAAATGTATTTGAAGGTGATGTTGTAGTACTTACAGACGGAGGGACATTTTCAGCAGCATCGGAAGTAGCAAGTATCCTCCACGCAAACAATCGAGCTACTTTCATAGGAGAAGAAACAGGAGGTGGATACTATGGAAATAATAGTGCCATGATGTATGGAATACAGCTCCCAAATTCCAGAATCAACTACTACTTACCTGTAATTAGATACTACGTAGCAGTAGACCATCCTCCTTTTATTGGCAGAGGGCTGATACCAGACATTCAGATACCCCTATCCTATAAATACTATACCTCTGATAAGGATGAGATACTTGAAACAGCAATTAAATCCTTCTCCAAATAGTTTTTTCAAGCCATACAATTCAATAAGATAAAACTACAGTTCAAGTATTTCATCATACTCTTCAATGCAAATCACTATCTAAAGACAATTAGTATCGTGTCATTTGTATAAATGAAATTGATACTACTATGAAAAAGCACATTGCATTTCTTTCCCTTCTTTTACTAGGCACACTAGCAGTGGGCCAGGATTTCGAAGCTCCTAAAAAGGGAGCCAAAATTTACGCTAAAGAATACACCATTACACTTGAAGAGGGTGATGATAAAACATTTGATTTATGGATTGTTAGATCAAGATTAGCTAAAAGAACCAAATTTTCAGCTCCTAAGTTATTGAGTAGTTCGGGTCTTACTTTTGATGTAACTACTGATATGGAAAATGCGGATCACTTTACAGTAAAAGTAAATGCAGAAAGTGTAGTTCCGGGAGCGTATACAGTCACTGTTTCATCCAGGAGCAATAGCTCTCACCAGGTGACAGGTACGACACTATCTTTCAATGTTATGCCTGCAAAAGCTGTGGCATCCGAAGATGGAGAGTAACTTTATTGAATGAAATACGGATATAGATTAACAATTGCAGTCTTTGTCTTCTTTTTTTTCAAGCTGACAAGAGAAGCTACGTGGGATAAATTCCTTCATTGGGATACCAATACTGCGATATCCTTTTTTTATACAATTGTTGTCATTTTAGCACTATGGGAAATAGTAGCTCGTTTTATCACCTCAGCTAAAGATAAAGCGGGCTTTATTTCTAATAGAGGCCTGTATGCCATCTCCACTAAGGCAACACTCCTTGCAATCCCTTTGGTCCTTCTTTTTACGTATGTATATGAACACATATTAGCCAGTGTGGGATGTTGCTCTGAACCTCAACATGGTGGTACTTTTCTTCTTAATAGTGCACAGGGATTTGTTATTTCGCTTTTAGTCATAGCTTATGAAATCATTATCCTGTATGTCCGTTCCGCTATTAAAAGTGCACGCGAAAAAGAACAAATTCAAAAAGAACTAGCTGCGGCAAAACTTGAGAGTCTAAAAAATCAGGTAAATCCGCATTTCTTATTTAATAGTTTCAGTGTGCTATCCTCACTCGTAGAAGACGATTCAAAAACAGCTATTAAATTCATTTCCAAGCTATCTGACATGTACCGATATATTTTGGAAAATGATGAAAAAACACTGGTCACACTCGAAGAAGAGCTTACATTCATTGATAGCTATATCTTCTTATTATCCATGAGACATAGATCAGCGATCAATATTCACAAGCATTTGCATTTGCCTTCCAAGAAAATCCTAATCCCTCCCATGTCTATTCAGGTATTGATTGAAAATGCTGTTAAGCACAATTCCTTTTCTATGGAAGAACCATTAAATATTATTATCAAAAATGATGGGGAACAAGCTATTGTAGTGGAAAATGAAAAGCGAAAGAAAGAGCATTTGACAGAAAGTACCAGAATCGGCTTACAAAACTTATCTAAAAGGCTCTTACTTTCTGCTGGCAGGGCGTTAGAAATTTTGGATAATGAGCAGATTTTTCAAGTACGATTACCATTAAAGCACATATGAAGGCTATTATCATAGAAGATGAAGAGCTATCTGCCCATCGCTTGCAGAAAATGGTTGAGCAGCACACAGCAGTAGAGATTAAATCCATCTTTTACTCGGTGAATTCCGCCTTGAAATGGCTCAAAGAGAATGAGTGTCCCGATCTTTTTTTTCTGGATATTCAACTTGGCGATGGAACAGGATTTGATCTACTTGATTCACTTGAATCGTATCCACAAGTCATTTTTACTACTGCGTTCGATAAATATGTGCTTGAGGTTTTTAAATACAACAGTGTCGATTACCTCCTAAAACCTATTAAATCTGATGAGTTAGTTCAGGCGATAGAAAAAATAAAAAAGGTTAGAGGTCACAACGATTTGGATAGCATGATTGGCTCCTTGAAATCAAGTTTTAAATCTCCGTTTAAGAAAAAATTTCTTGTCAAAATCGGGTTGAAGTATCAATCAATCCCGGTAGACGAAATTGCCTATTTCTACAGTGAATCAAGTACCACATTTATCAAAACACGTTCAGGAGAATCGACGATCGCCGATCATTCGCTGGATGAAATACAGAAAATGGTTGATCCTGATCAATTTTTCAGAATCAATCGACACATGATTGTTTGTGATGAGCAAATTACATCAATAGACTCCTATTTTAATAATCGATTGATTCTCTCTCTTAATCCAACTTACTCTGAGTATGTGATTGTCAGTAGAGAGAAGGTTCGAGGATTTAAAGATTGGCTGGATCGATAGTCATTAACCTTAAATATTTTACATTATAGTTTGCCCTTCTTATCAGTTGAATGATTGGAATTCATTTCTTGCTTTCGCATAGGCATGCTATCAATTAAACCGAAGATTTCACGAGGCGATACGATATCATCTTTTTGCAATTTTATTGTTCCATCTTTTCCAATAAGTGTAACAGTAAACGTTCCCTCTGGGATATCATATGCTTTGCGAATGGCGTCAGCCTCCTTTTTCGAAATCTTTTTATTTTTTGGACCCAGCCAGTGCTCATCGTACAATTTATATATGATTAAGTCTCGCTCTTTCATCCCCTTTTTTCCTTTTGACAGCATCTGTTCTTGTCGTTTATAACCAACATTGGTAGGCGATGATGATGAAAAGATTAATACTCTTTTTTCCCACTTATGCGATTCAATCGGATTCATACTGGTTTGTATTAAAGATATGATGAGTAATAGAATTGACACATCTATATAACTGCCAACCAGCTATTTTGATTGAAGGATATTCCGATTCTTTTCAAGAAATACTCAACCTATCCTTTGGCGGCTGCCATTTCATACCCAACAAAGATTCCAAGTATGAAAAACAGAACTAAGAAGTAAAAAAAATTACTTACAAAAAACAGTAAAACAGTTTTCATAATAGCTCCAAATTTCTTCGTCTCAAACACCTTTATAGTGAAGTAGAAAAAATAAATTAAAGAAAGAAAAAATGCTGAGTAGAACATAGGGTCTTGACCCATAATATGATGCAGCGGAAAAATGACAATCGCTATTACATTTAAACCACATATGTAGAAGCTTTGGATAACCAGATGCTCCGCATAATTATATTGTTTGATTTTAAAAATCAAGTATGCGAATATTCCATAAATGGGAATAGCTATCCATAGGAAAAGATTGTATTGATCAAAGAATATTTTCTGCATCAAACCTCCAATATATTCAGAATCTCCCTGCTGGGTGTCTCTAAATCCTTCATTAAATCCTTTTTCAAATTCCAATAGAAAATCATCTACACCTGATAGATACATGACAAAAACGCTCAAGGCAGTTGAAAGAATGAGCAATCTGAATGCATTCACTATTTTGTAGCGTCCCTCTGCCAAGTATAGCCTGACGATTTTACCAGGGTGTACAAACAATAACTTTAGCGTATAAATAAGACCTCTTTCAACATTGAATGCATTGAGCAAATCCAGAAAAGATTGCTTAAGTGTAATCCTGTTGATCGTGCGCTTCTCATTTACCTCTATTGGATACTTCATACGCCGTGAATATAGTAGTACAAATGCTATTGATCAAGCCATTGTTTAAGCGAAGTTGCTTTTTCACTACTTACCAGAATTTGCTCATCAGAAAAGTGAATCAGTTCGATCAGGAGCTTGCCTTTGAAATGTTTGTGAATAGTGGAGATATAATCAGCATTAACAATAAATTGGCGATTTGCGCGGTAAAAAAGGCGAGGGTCAAGTTGATTTATCAGGTCATCCAATGTGAAGTCTGATAAGTATGTTTTTTCATTCTTGGTATTGATGTGAACGACTCCATGCTTGCTTTGAAAACAAACAATATCATCAGTCCTAATAGCAAGCATTTTATCCCCCTGTTTAACCAGGAAGCGAGATTTGTACTTTGTGTCTGTAAAACTAATCTGACTTAATAGTGCAGACATGTCTATTCCATTTTGACTAAAATTTACTCGCAGGTTCCGATACTTTTCTAATGCCCCTTCCAAATCCTCCTTTTTTATCGGCTTTAGTAAATAATCGATGCTATTTACTTTAAAAGCTTTAAGTAGATATTCATCAAATGCCGTTGTGAAAATGACCGGGCACTTAATTTCAACCTGATCAAAAATCTGGAAACTGATACCATCACTAATTTGAATGTCAAATAAAGCAAGATCTGGTTGCTCGTGGTTTTTTACCCATTTTACAGTATCCTCCACACTATCAAGCACTTCCAAGATTTCTATCGACTGGTCGATTTCCAAGAGAATTTTCTCTAATCTTCTAAACGCCGGCGCTTCATCCTCTACAATCAGTACTTTCATTTCAGGTAAATTTTAGGTCCCTCTCTTCCAACAAATCAATGAGAGGAACCGCAACTATAAAATTACTAGCACTGGTAATTACATCAATTTCCTTTTGTCCTAGAATACGATATCGTTTTCGGATGTTTTCAAGACCTGTTTTAGTCGACCTGTCAAGAGAATTCTTTTTTTGCAAGTTATTCCTTACCACAACTGACCTTCCATTTTCAATGTAGATGTCAATATGCAATGGTTTAGCCTTGGAAACCACATTATGCTTAATTGCATTCTCTGCAAGCATTTGTAATGTAAGTGGCGGTATTGTCAAACCGAGGTACCTATCATCGATCTTAAAATCAACTGTTAAATTATCAGGATACCGCATCCGCAAAAGAAAAAGGTAGGATTTCACAAAATCAATCTCCTCTTTCAAACTGACTAGCTCCCGATCTTTATTTTGCAGGATGTATCGGTAAACTTCGGAAAGCCGCTCAGTAAATGATATAGCCACATCGGCATTTTCAGGGATAATTGTTGTAAGTGTATTAAGGCTATTAAATAGAAAATGAGGACTCATCTGGTTTTGCAAAACCTCATATTGAGTACGGATTTGTTGATTTTTCAGCTGTTGGTTTAAGGTGAATTGTTCCTTCCATTTTTCAAAGAAGTAAAAAGCTTCATAGGAAAGTGATACAACTGAAGCCACAATGAAGTTGAATGGCAAATAGCGAACATGTTCAGTTAATGATAACAAATCCTTTACCTCAACAAAGTTGAAAATAATCTTTAGAGGTATCCCGCCGACTGTCATCCAAACAATGATAAAAGCTGCCGATAAAAGTACTCTTCTCTTCGTTCTATCAATTTCAGGAAATTTTTTCCTAAGAAAAAAAATAATTGAGCAAGCTCCATTCCAATAGACCGCTGTGAAGCATAACGACACAAAATAATGAAACCATATAGGCTTATCAGACATATGACCCTCTCCATCATTGATCATCGCCAGGGCAGATACTATTAGAATACCTACCCACCGAATATGTAGCTCTCCTATTTTCATAATTTCATTAAATATAAGACAAGGCATTCCAGATATTTTGATCCTTTACGAATGAACACCAGAAATAAAGCGATGAAACCGGAAAATGGAATACCGAAATCTAAAAGCGTGCTCAATGACCTAATATGCAATTTCAACCTGTAAAAATTACGTTTCAGATCAATTACGAGTTGACTGAATGTGATTTACGTTTCATACCATTGGCCTCTCCAATAGGTTAGCCTCGAAAATCAATACTTAGATACAATGAAAAATTCGAAAGCTATCATTATCATCCTGGGAATACTGGTCTCACTTGCAAGTATGGCGCAGGATCAGACGGTAAAAGGAATCATTTTAGACGCTCAGGTAGAATATCCATTAATTGGCGCCACCATCCAGCTGGTTGGATCAGATCCAATCAAAGGGGCGATTGCGGATGTAAATGGTGAATTCAGAATCGAAAATGTCCCAGTCGGACGACAGACCTTTGCTGTAACCTACATTGGCTATAAGAGCATTTCCTTACCCAATGTATTGGTGACTTCCGGGAAAGAAGTAATTCTTAGGATACTTCTGGAAGAGTCCGTAGAAAAATTACAGGAAGTTGTAGTTACAGCTGATTCAGACAAGGATCTACCAATTAATGATCTTGCTAAGGTGAGCGCAAGAACGTTCAGTCTAGAAGAAGTGACTCGCTTCTCTGGTGGAAGGAACGATGTGGCCAAACTCGCCACCTCGTTTGCCGGGGTAAATGCTACGAATGATGCCCGCAACGATATTGTAGTCAGGGGAAACTCACCTATTGGGCTGCTATGGAGGATTGAAGGAATTCCGATAGCAACTACCAATCACTTCGCTACACAAGGGACAACTGGGGGGCCCGTAAATGCACTCAATACAAACCTATTGCGAACATCCGATTTTCTAACGGGAGCTTTTCCAGCGGAATATGGCAATGCAAACGCTGCAGTTTTTGATGTGTTCTTTAGAAACGGCAATACAGATAAGTATGAATTTACAGGCCAAATGTCCGCCTTCAGCGGATTAGAATTTATGGCAGAAGGACCTATTAGCAAAAAAAACAATTCGTCCTTTGTGACCTCTTATCGTTACGGTATAGCAAGTCTGGCTGCCACCGGCACATCAGCGATTCCATTCTATCAGGACGTCTCCTTCAAGGCAAATTTGGGTGATAGTAAAATCGGCAGGCTTGAAATCTTTGGCTTAGGGGGTAAAAGTAGTATTGACTTTTTAGGGGAAAATATTGATGAAACAGACCTTTTTGCAGATCCGGAACAAGACGCTTTTGTACAAAACGAACTCGGATTAATCGGGCTGACTCACACTATCAGGATGGGGCAAAACACCTATCTCAAAACCTCTTTTGGTGCTTCAACTAATTTCAACGAATACCTCCAAGACAATAGAATGCTTGATGAAAATGGTCAATTCATTGGGAAATACAGAGCCATAAACGTACGAAATAGAGAAAACCGTTATACAGTTACCTCTACACTGAATACTAAGTTCAATGCCAGGTGGAGTTTAAGGACTGGGTTCTTAAACGAAACCTATGACCTCAACCTATTTGTTGAGGACCGTGATGATCGCGCATCAATTCCGGATAACGATAATGACGGAATTCCAGACTATTTTCTGACAAATACCAATGTGAATGAGAAGTACAACCTATTGCAAGTGTACGGTCAAGCGGAATACAAGCTAACAGATGAACTCTCTACCACATTCGGTTTGCATAGCCAATATCATGAATTCATGGATGAGTTTATTTTAGAGCCTCGTGCAGCGATTAGTTGGCAACAAACACCAGTCCAACGCTGGAGTCTGGCATATGGTTTACATGGACAAGCAATTCCTTCGCCTGTGCTATTTTTTCAGGAAGAAGTATCACCAGGAAATACCATGCGAACAAATCAAGGTTTGGAATTTATCAGGGCCCATCACCTTGTTTTGGGAATGGATAGAAATTTAGGAACCGACTGGCGTCTGAAAACAGAGGTTTATTATCAAAGCATTTATGACGTTCCTGTGGAGCGTAATCCTTCAAGTTATTCAGTTCTGAACGAAGGAAATGATTTCATCTTTGAAGAAAAGGGATCATTAGTAAGCGATGGAACCGGCTTTAACTATGGTACAGAAATTACGCTGGAAAAATTCTTTAGCCGGAACTATTATGTGCTCCTGACGACCTCCTTATTTGAATCTCAATATGAGGGAAGTGATGAGATTCAACGAAATACTGTATTTAACAACAACTATGTGCTCAACATACTTTTTGGAAAGGAGTGGAAGTTTGGATCAAATGGCCAAAATGCGTGGACTTTTGACACCAAGATGACAACCTCAGGTGGGCGTCCTTTTACCCCACTTGACTTAGATGCTACGCGCGCTAACCTGGGCAGGGAGGTACGGCAAGAAAGTATTGCATATAGCGAAAGATACGGTCAGTATTTTCGATGGGATGCAAAGTTTGGCGTGAGGCTAAACAGAAAAAAGGTATCGCATCAGTTTTTCGTAGATTTTCAAAATCTCACCAATAGAAAAAATGAATTTGTTAGAAGATACAATGACGTAACAGACCAGATAAATGTGGTTGAGCAGATCGGATTCTTTCCAGACGTTATGTATCGAATTCAATTTTAAATAAAATGAAAACACTCACCAGACCAAAGCAAGAGCTAAATGTGCTTATTCTAAAAAGTAATATCAGAACTACATCCGATGTTGAAAAAATTGACCAGGCATTCAGTCAACTAAAGTGTATCCAACGATGGACAGTGGATCTAGATGACTGGGAGCACGTCCTAAAAATAGAATCATACATGCTTTCCTGTCAAAACATTGCAGTCATTTTAGAAAAGATCGGCTATGAGTGCTCAGAATTAAATCATTAGCCAAAACTTAGGTCAATGAATTTGGGTGGTAGTAGCCTCGCTTTCGCAGGGCTACTTATATTTAGGGCAGGGATGGATCAAACCAAATATGACTATGCAATTGTGGGTGTTGGAGCCGCGGGACTTCAGCTTGTTTTGAAAATGATCAAAGATGATTTTTTCAATGAGAAGCGTATTCTACTTATTGATAAAGACAAAAAAACAGCCAATGATCGAACGTGGTGTTTTTGGGAAAAAGGTGAAACAATTTGGGATCAGTTGGCAACTCAAACATGGCAAACAGGCCTTTTTCATAATAAGACTGAAACCATTTCATTCGACCTGGAGCCCTATAGGTATAAGATGGTTCGATCTGCAGATTTTTATGCTTATGCGAAAGCTGAAATCGCCAAGTCAAAGGATATTGACTGGGTTGAGGATGAAATATTAGACCTAAATGATCAGCAGATTATTGGCTCAGGTGGAACCTATTCAGCCAATCACATTTTTGACAGTCGCATTTCTGGTGAATTTCAGGAAAAGAAAGACAGGTATCACTCATTGATCCAACATTTCAAAGGTTGGTTTATACGAACTGAAACTGCCGCTTTTAATCCTGACGTCTTTACCATGATGGATTACCGTTTAAAATGGAAAGACAGTACCAGCTTTACTTATGTATTACCCATTTCGTCCAACACTGCACTGGTTGAGTTCACATTGTTCAACGATCGACTATTGCCAGATGTAGAATATGATATGTACCTAAGGGAATACATAGACTCGTATTTGCAAGTCAAGAACTATACAATTGAAGAAGTAGAGCAAGGTATGATACCCATGTCGGATTATCCTTTTCACAAGCACCACTCCAAGTATGCTACGAAGATTGGTACTGCTGGTGGATGGGTGCGTCCCTCGTCTGGTTACTCATTTAAAAATGCTGATCGATATTCTACCATGACTGTGGAAAACATCAAAAATGGTAAACGACCAGAAAAAGGCATAGCTAACTCAAGGTTTCGCAGTTACGATTCAATATTTCTAAATGTCTTAAGTAAGAGAAATGATTTAGGTGAAGATATTTTCACAAAACTCTACACAAAACCGGAGATTCAATCAGTTTTTCGATTCCTGGATGAAGAAAGTAGCATTTTTGAGGATTTCAGAGTGATGTTCTCGTTGAACAGACCTCAATTTTGGAAAGCATTTCTGACCACTTTCTGGCGTTAAATTTTACATCTTACACCAATTCTGTAAAGCATCACATCATCCAGTTTGGGAACAAACACATCTTCCCTTCCATCCCTTAGCTGAACATCAGAGAATACGGACCTGGTAACGATAAGATAAGACTCCACATGCTTGGCAATATTATATTCGTATCTAAATCCGATGAGAATCAAAAACATACGCAATCGATTTGCCATAAGATTATCATTTATCACTACTCCGTTCTGCAAACTAGTATTGAATCCATCTCCTTCCGCATAGGCTTTGAATCGATGCTTCTCGCTCAGATGATATTGTAAATTTGAATACGGGGCACCTATGGTATACGACCATTTGGGATGAAACTTTCGATAGTAACTTATGAAAGGAATGGGTGCCGGAAATCTTGAATTGGTATTGTAATACAATCCCGTGATAATTCTAAATGGCTTTCTTACCTTCTCTGAATTTTTCTTATCCTTAACAAACACGATTATTCCTGAAACCAAAAAATCCTCATTTTGCAATCCGTCTGCCAGATTGCTGGTAAAAGCTGGTGCTATTTGAGCCCCAAAAATCCAATCTTCGTTTAATTGTTGGGTATAAGTAAGTGGCAAATCAAGGGACTTAAAACGTTCGGCATCCGATTTATCGTAGGAGTCCTGATCTTCTTTATACTTGAACTGTATACTGCTGTAATCAAGTCCTACAAAAAAGTACGATTTCTCCTTTAGCTTAATGGGTATGTTAAATAAGGCCCTTTGACGCTGATACTCAAAATTTGAATTATTTCCAGGGACGTAGGTATACTCTAGCTTAGCGATATCCAGGTATTGGCAAAAGCAGCAACTGAACGCCAAAAAAGTAAAAATATAAATCAGCACACGCATTGAATTCGCCAAGATCGACAAATTTCCTACACTGGATGTGAACATTTTTTTTATTTCGACTAAACGCAGTGACATAGGGTTGACACTCTAACTAATTTCTTTGTCTCATGTTCTAACAATAAATTCGAGCAAACATGACAACACAACAAGTAGCAGATCAACTAGTAAAACTTTGTAGAGAAGGAAAATTCGAACAGGTTTATCAAGAACTTTTCTCAAATGAAATAGAGAGTAAAGAACCAAGGCCTGACGGTTGGGAGACCTCAAAAGGAATGGATGGGTTAGCTGAGAAAGCAAAAAAATGGGAAGAAATGGTAGAGATATTTGAAGGTGGAGAAATCTCTGATCCAATTGTAGCTGGAGATCACTTTGCATGCTCCATGAAATCTAAAGTACAGTTTAAGGGTAGTCCAAATAAAATAGACATGGATGAGGTTGCCGTCTATAAAGTCAAAGATGGAAAGGTAGTTTTAGAACAATTTTTCTATACACCTATGTCATAGGTTAAATAATTACACGAATAGAATCCTAAGATCAAAGCCGCCAGAGAAGGCGGTTTTTTTATTTTTATGCAAACGTATATTTGGTAACACAATGGGCTCAACAGAACGTTTAATTAATCCTGAGGTACAAAAAGTTTTTTACAACTATCCCACTCAGGTAAGAGATAAAATTTCAAACCTTAGAAAGCTTATTCTTGAAACAGCTCTGGAGATCGGCATTACCGATCTTGAAGAAACGCTGAAATGGGGAGAGCCTAGCTATCTCACCAAACACGGCAGCACTATTCGTATTGACTGGAAAGAGAAAAAACCCGATCAGTACGCGATGTATTTTAAATGCACGAGTAAACTGGTACCTTCTTTTCAACTCGCCTATGGTGACTTGTTTAATTACGAGACAACCCGTGCCATTGCATTCAAATTGGATGATGAGGTACCTGTAAAGGAATTGAAGCAATGCATCAAAGCCGCCTTGACTTATCATACGGTAAAGCATTTACCCCTTTTAGGAATTGGTAAATGAGCCTTTCAGCATTGAGAGAAAGTTAACTTGTCTCCACAAACAACCCTTCATCCGTTTTTTCAACCTTAGCAAAACCACCTTGAGTAAGCTTTTTCATGGCTTTATCCCACTTTTTATTTGACAACCCTGACTGCTCTTTTAGTCTATTCAAGTCCATCTTCCCTTCTTTCTCCAGCATTTCGAATACAGCCTTTTCATCACCTTCAAGCTCTACAGCTTTCGATTTCACTTCTGGTCGCATCTGCGGGAAGAACAATACATCCTGAATGGAATTCGAGTTGGTCATGATCATAGACAATCGATCAATTCCCAAACCAACCCCTGCCGTTGGTGGCATACCAAATTCCAGCGCACGAAGGAAATCTTCATCAAGTGTCATGGCTTCATCATCTCCTCGTTTACCTAGCTCTATCTGCTCTTCAAATCGCTCACGCTGATCTACCGGGTCATTCAACTCGGAATATGAGTTCATGATCTCTTTTCCATTACAGATCGCTTCAAAGCGTTCTACCAGCCCTTCTTTGGATCGGTGTTTCTTGGTTAATGGAGACATCTCAACCGGGTAATCAGTGATGAAGGTTGGTTGAATTAATAGGGGCTCACACTTCTCTCCAAAAATTTCATCAATGATTTTACCTTTAGCCATAGTGTCGTCCAAAGGCACTTCTAACTTCTTGGCTGTAGCTCTCAATTCCTCCTCATTCATTTCGGAGATATCAATACTAGTGAAGTGCTCAATGGCTTCAAACATGGTGAAACGTTTCCATGGACGTTGAAAGTCAATTACGTTTTCTCCCACTTGCACTTTGGTATCACCGTGAAGATCCATAGCCACCTTTTCTATCATCTCCTCCATCGTATCCATCATCCAGTTGTAATCTTTGTAGGCTACATAAAGTTCTACTTGCGTAAACTCTGGATTATGAAAACGGCTCATCCCTTCATTTCGAAAATCCTTGGCAAACTCAAAAACTCCATCATATCCTCCTACGATGAGGCGTTTTAGATAAAGCTCATTGGCGATACGCAAATAAAGTGTCATATCGAGCGTATTATGATGCGTCTTGAATGGACGTGCAGCAGCCCCGCCATACAATGGCTGGAGGATAGGCGTTTCTACCTCCAGATATCCCTTTCCTGCCAGATACTCCCTAATTGAATTTACCAGTTTTGTTCGCTGAACAAACGTATCTCTGATCTCAGGATTAACGATCAAATCAAGGTAACGCTGACGATACCGCTGTTCAGGATCTTTGAAAGCATCGTAGGTTTTCTTGTTTCCATCATCATCAGTCGTCTCTTTCACTATTGGAAGGGGGCGAAGTGATTTTGTAAGCATTTTTAGACCTGTCACATGGATGGAAATCTCCCCTACCTCTGTTTTAAACACATACCCTTTAATGCCAATGATATCTCCAATATCCATCTTCTTTTTAAAGACTTCATTGTAGAGTGTCTTATCTTCTCCTTCACAGATATCGTCTCTTCGGATATAGATCTGAATTCTTCCACTGGAATCCTGGATTTCTGCGAAAGATGCAGATCCCATGATTCGTCTGCTCATAAGCCTCCCTGCAATAGAAATGTTTGTATAGTCACCAGGTCTTTTATCAAAATTTTTCTTGATGTGTTTAGCAGTCACACTGACATCAAAGGATTCGGCTGGATATGGATCTATCCCCATAGCCATCAATTCTTCACGAGATTTTCTTCTTTGGATTTCTTGTTCGCTTAACTGCATTTTCTTGCTCGTATTCTTCTTTTTTAAAATGTTTTCTTATGCCGACTTTCTACGCCTTAATTCTCTTTTTACCAATGTATATTCTCTTCCACTTTGACCTGCAATCGAAGTATTTTCTTCAGCTCTCCTAAAGAGGTATGGAAGCACTTTTTCAACTGGCCCATAAGGAACATACTTAGCTACATTATAACCCATATCCGCCAGTTTGAATGAAATATTGTCGCTCATGCCTAATAACTGTGCGAAAAAGATTCGATTATCCTTATTGGATATTTCCTGATCAGCCATTAGTTGTGCGAGCAGATTGCTTGATTTTTCATTATGGGTTCCTGCACAAATTCCCATCCTGTCAATATGCTTCATGCAGAACTTCAATGACTCATCATAATCTTTGTCAACGACCTCTTTAGTTTCATGTATAGGGGAAGCATATCCCATCTCCTCTGCTCGATCACGCTCTTTCTCCATATATGCCCCTCGAACCAACTTTGCTCCCAAATAATAACCATCGACCTCAGCCTGAATCTGTGCTCGCTTTAGACGATCCAGCATATCATGACGATACATCTGATAGGTATTATATACCACAGGTCGCTCTCGATTATACTTTTCCATCATCCGATAGGCTACCCCATCAATAAAGCTTTGAAACCAGGACTCCTCAGCATCAATCATTACCATAAGTCCTTTACTGCTGGCTTTTTTTACAATTTCATCCACTCGTTGTTCCGCATAATACAGCTTTGTCTTCTCTATTTCTGTAAGTTTTTCCTTGGATTGTGCTTTGGTCATTAGATCTGTGGATCCCAAACCTGAAAGTTTCAATACACAAAATGGAATGTGATCATTGGTGGCTGCAAATTCAACAACTCTTAGTGCCTCCTCCTTTGTGTTATTATAGCCATCTTCATTCTTCAACCCTTCCACAGAATAGTCAAGGATAGTCTGCACATTGTGATCTCCTAATAGTTTGATGGTTTTGGAACAATCCTTAATTGACTCCCCACCACAGAATTGGTTAAATAGGGTTTTTTTGATGATTCCTTTTACCGGCAATTTTATTTTCAATGCCAGATTTGTCATCACAGTACCTACCTTCACCATCCAGGGTTTACTCATTGTTGAAAACACAAAATGAGAATTTTTGAGTTCTCCTGAAGTACGGTGTGCAAACGCCGTAGCAGTATCATCAAAATTGATTGGCTCTGATTGCATATTTTTGAAAATCGGTGTGCAAAGATAGCTAACAGATTCACACCATTATCTGTTTAAATAAATGTCTGAAAATCTACCCACTTACCTTTCCATTTCTACCAATATTTCCAGCGACCTAATTGCGACGATTAAGCGCATTAATCCTGATAAAATTGGAATTTTGGTCGATGAGAATACCCGCAAACATTGCCTACATTTAATAGATATCAATTATGATGCGATTATAGAAATAGGAAGTGGGGAAGTCAATAAGACACTGGAAACTTGTTCACATATTTGGGATGAGCTTACAACTGCTGGATTTACCCGACAAAGTGTACTTCTAAATCTGGGAGGCGGGGTTATTGGAGATATGGGCGGATTCGTTGCTGCTACTTTCAAAAGAGGAATGGCCTTTATTAATATTCCTACAACGCTTCTATCTCAGGTAGATGCCAGCATTGGGGGTAAATTAGGAATTGACTTTAAGGGCCTCAAAAATCACATTGGTTTGTTTCAGGAACCAGACAAGGTATTGGTGGATCCTACTTTTCTTAATACACTTCCGCAAAGGGAGTTAAAATCAGGATTTGCAGAAATCATTAAACACGCCCTAATTCAAGATCCACTTCAGTGGGAATATCTTCTAAGCAAAGAATTTAAAACTCTTGACTGGAATGAAATCATTCCAAAATCAATTGCAATAAAAAATAAAGTGGTTCAGGAAGACCCTAAGGAAAAAGGCAAAAGAAAAATACTTAACTATGGCCATACCATCGGTCATGCCTTAGAAACCTATTTTCTGACAACTTCTAATCCATTGTTGCATGGAGAAGCAGTAGCGCTGGGGATGATTTTGGAAAACCAAATTGCTGTTGAAATGGAGATTCTAAAGCCTGAAATAAACAAAGTGGTGGAAGAATATATTAGAAAAATATATGATTTACCATCAGAATGGCCAGCTTACAAATTGATTGAAAAATTTCTAACGCAGGATAAAAAGAACGACAAAGAAGGTTTTAGACTCTCACTGCTATCTAAAATAGGGTCCTGCACATATGACGTGCTAATTTCAGATACTATCTTGAAGAAAGTCTTAGATAAATAAATCTTCTTTATCGCTACTTGGATCGTCTTGTGCTGTTTGCTGTTCTTTCTTTTTCACCACTTTTTTTGGTGTACTTAGAAAAAAGGTAAGAGCTCCCAAGGCGATAGAGGCGAAGATTGTTCCTATAGTTTTTGATCTTGACATATTATAATTTATTGACATCTTAGCAACGCGAATAGTTGGAATATGTTTGTCAAAAAACCTGCCAAAAATTGAAATATCGATTAAAAAGATATAATTCTAGATTAAAAGGGACTGTAGCACTCGAATCTTCTAAAAGTGAAAGTAACAGAGCGCTTATAATCAATGCGCTAGCGGGCGGGAAACCTTCCAATATTCAGAATCTCTCAAAAGCCAGAGATACACAAACGATGCTAAAGCTATTGGGTGAACGACATCAAGTGTATGACGTTAAAGATGCAGGAACGACAATGCGCTTTCTAACTGCCTATCTGGCAATCAAAGGAGAGGAGGCCACCATTACTGGAACCGATCGAATGAAAAAGCGACCTATTGGTCCATTGGTAGATTCATTAAGGGAGATTGGTGCTACAGTAGATTATTTAGAAAATGACGGATATCCTCCACTTAAGATTAGTGTAGTCAAAAATCAATTAAAAGATCATATCGCTATTCCAGGAAATATTAGCAGCCAGTATATAAGTGCATTGCTTATGATCGCTCCATGCCTGGAAAATGGATTGACCATTGAACTTACCACTGAAATTTATAGTCGTCCATATATCCAGATGACGCTGGACTTAATGCAAGCTTTTGATGTAGAAACAACCTTTGAAGGTAAAATCATTACCGTGAAAAGTCAGAAATACCTACCAACTAGTTATGCCATTGAGGGTGATTGGTCTGGAGCGAGTTATTGGTATAGTTTCCTTTCGCTATCTGAAAAAAAAGGGCATTTAAATTTGCCCGGGATACGAAATTATTCAACTCAGGGTGACCAGGAGATTTCTCATATCATGTATCAAATGGGGATTGCCTCTCATTTTGAATCCGGAAAAGTGAAATTATTAAAACGAAATGAAATTAAGAGAAGCCTTAGCCTCAACTTTAGAAATTGCCCGGACCTGGCACAAACGGTTATGGTTACAGCTGCTGCAAAAGGCATTACCCTTGAAATGACAGGACTTGAAAGTCTCAAAATAAAAGAAACGGATCGGATTTCTGCCATGCGGAACGAATTGAAAAAGATTGGATCTACACTTGAAGAAAACAATGACCAATGGACTTTAACACCAACTGCTGAACTCCCGAAATCAGTGGAAATTGAAACCTATGAAGATCATCGAATGGCCATGGCATTTGCTCCACTAAGCATGTTAATGGATGTGACCATCAATGATCCGATGGTAGTTGAAAAATCATATCCTGGGTTTTGGGAGGAAGTAAAGAAAATTGGCGTAACGATTACAGGTTAGTAGCTCACCTCCAAGCCGGTTATCTCTAAATCAATAATCATGCTTGGATGAAAAACAGAAAACCATACACCTTCTTTTTCTACCCAGCCTCCCCAACCAATTTTAAGTCCGCCTAGCGGCACATTAGATGTCCAAAGTTTCCAGGCCTTTGGGAAGCCACTCTCATCAATAATCCACAGGTAACTATCTCCCGGAGTGACCCCACCTGTCGTATAAGTAACCAATAGACCTCTGCCGCCATCAACCTTTACGGTCGATCGAACTACTCCATTATCTCGAACCTTGAATGGAGCAATCAGCCAGAAAGAATCGTTGATAAAATATTCATAGGCCTCATATTGCAAAGAACTAAATTCTTCGATGGGTTCATTTAGATTAAGAAACACGTCACTTTCTCCCCACGCAACCTGAACGGTATTTTCTTCTTTATTCCAAACATAATTATGACCTCCCGGATAGGTAAACTTGATAGTAGATAAACTATCGAATCCTTGTTTATTTAATGCTTTAAGCATTTCATCAGCTAACTCCTCAGCCCCTTGCCCTCGGGTGCCATTTGGCACAGACTCGTCTACAAATAGATATACCAGAACACCTATTATTAATAATGTAACTAAGCCTATTCCCAGAAACTTCAATATTGCCTTTATCATACCAGATTCAAAGTTGGTAATAATTTTGGTGCTTTTCTCACCATTGTTGCTTGCTCAAACGCATACGCAATACTAATAAGTTTAGGTTCTTGATATTTTCCTGAGAAAATAGACATTCCCACAGGGAGTCCGTGGACGTAACCTGCCGGAACTGTAATATTGGGGTAGCCGGAACGGGCAGCTGGAGTAGAGCTCCCAGTACCAAAATGGTCGCCATTGATAACATCTATAGGCCAGGCAGGTCCTCCTGTTACTCCGATAATTGCATCTAAATTATTTTCTTCAAGAGCCTTATCAATTCCATTTCTAGAAACCTCAGTAACCACTTTCAGGTGCTCCTTGTATTCGTTATCGCTTAGAGGGCCTTTTATTTCTGCTCTTTCTAAAATTCCCTGTGGGAAGTACGGCATCTCCACATCGGCATTGTCCTTATTGAATTGTATGACATCTGCCAGATTTTTAACTCTTGCATCCGGCCGTGAGGCGAGATACTTATTTAAGCCATCCTTAAATTCATAAAGCAATAATTCCAATCCTGAGTTGCCATATGCGCCATTTTCGCTAACGCGAATGTCTTTAATCAAAGTCGCCCCTTGCGCCTCCATCGCTTCAAATGCTCGCTCCATGATCTCATCAACTGCTTCGTGATAACCTATCACACCATCTAACACCCCAATTCTTTTCCCTTTTAGTCCATCTACGTCTAAAAATTTGGTGTAGTCCGTTTGAAAATTTCCTTCACTTTCATAAGTCACTCTATCGGCCTCATCAAGCCCCACGCAAGCCCCTAATAAGGCAGCTGCATCCGCTACTGTCCTTCCCATTGGCCCTGCGGTATCCTGCGTCTCTGATATGGGAATTATTCCGTTCCGACTCCATAAACCAACCGTAGGTTTTATACCCACCACACCGTTTGCCGAGGATGGACAAACAATTGACCCGTTTGTCTCAGTGCCTATAGTGAGTGCACACATATTACCCGAAACGGCAGCTCCAGAACCTGCACTGGATCCGCAGGGGTTACGGTCAAGTGCGTAGGGATTCCTGGTTTGTCTTCCTCTTCCACTCCAGCCGCTCGATGATCGAAAAGATCTGAAATTGGCCCACTCACTTAGATTTGTTTTACCCAAAAGTACTGCCCCGGCTTCCCTGAGTTTCTTGATAATAAATGCATCGTCTGGTGCTGTTGATCCTGCTAACGCCATGGAACCAGCTGTGGTCATCATTTTATCCCCGGTATCAATATTATCTTTGATCATAACAGGGATGCCATGTAATGGACCTCTGACACTCCCCTCACCTCGCTCTCTATCCAGATCATCAGCTATCTGTAATGCATCCGGGTTTACCTCTATTACACTATTAAGGCCTCCATCTGACTGATCCTTTGCCGCTATTCTAGCCAGATATAATTCACAAATTTGGCGAGAGGTGTATGTGCGAGATTCCATCGCTTCTTGCAGCTGTGATGCAGTCCACTCTTCCAACTCAAAGGCTTGTTCCTCATCGTTATTATTGTTTGTCTCATTTGACGGAGTAGCACAAGCTTTTAAACCTAAAAAAGGAATTGCACCCGTAATTGCACTGAGTTGAATGAAATTTCTTCGTTTCATATTAAATTTATTAAGGGAGGTTAGTCTTTAGTTGAAGAACTAAATTTAACCTTTGAAGGATCAGAATCAAACCAGCTAAACGTAAAACCTTGTCATGAAAGAATTAACCTTAACATTAATAGCCATTTTAACTTGCCATTTTTCTAATGCTCAACCAGATACTGACATCTATGTTATGAACCTCAGAAGGTCAGCAGAGGGGTTGCTCATTGAAAAGACTGAAAATATTTCAAATAACGAAGGGTATGACAATCAACCCTCATTTTGGGTTGATGGAGAATCTATGATCTATGCCAGAACTATCAATGGCCAAACCGATATTGCACGATACTATTTTGATTCCAGAAATACATTAGTTATTACTGACACTAAGCAAGGAAGTGAGTATTCCCCTACTCCAATGCCTGATGGGCGTATATCAAGTATTCGACTTGATACAACAGGCTTACAATTATTATATGCGTATAAATTTGACGGGGACAATGAAGTACTCGTCAAAGATTTGAAAATCGGGTATCATGCTTGGATCAATTCAAATGAATTAGTAGCATTTGTGCTTGGCGATCCGGCAACACTGCAAATCATTAATGTGAATACTCAAAAAGCGCGCATTCTAGGTAACAACATTGGAAGATCATTGCATAAAATCCCTGGAACATCATCATTTAGCTTTGTAGATAAAACTTCGTCACCATGGGTCATAAAATCTATGGATCCACATTCAGAAAAGTCAGAGACATTGACTGCTGTTTTAGAGGGTTCTGAGGATTATTGCTGGACACCTAATGGAGAAATATTAATGGCATCAGGAAATGAACTATTTGTCTGGAAAGAAGGATCTGAATGGCAAAAATTTGCTGCTCTGAGTAGGCTTGGCATCTCCTCTATCACAAGGTTAAGTGTCTCTCCAGACGGTAAAAAACTTGCAATTGCAGCAGAGTAGTCATGTCGTGTTATTTAATCGCCAGCTACCAGGCTACACAAACATCTTTTAAAAACAAATTAAATGAGTGAAGCTCACTACCTACCTAAAGAGGAAAGATTAAATGTTTTAACGCATGGGGTAGGTATAATCCTTGGGCTAATTGGATTAATTTTTTTAGCACTAAAAGCAAATGGATTTATTGAGATCTTGTCTGCTACGATTTTTGGAATAAGTCTAATTCTATTATACACAGCTTCGACGTTATACCACGTTTCAAAAGATCCACAGTTAAGATCAAAACTTAGAATATTCGATCATGCAGCCATTTATATTTTAATTGCCGGAACCTATACTCCTGTGTGCCTAATCACGCTTGGACAAAACATCGGACACATGCTATTGGTTATTATATGGGGGATTGGGATATGTGGTGTTATTCTTAAACTATTTTTCACTGGTAAGTATGATAGATTATCTACTATAATGTACATAGCTATGGGTTGGACCGCAATTTTTGCAATTAAGCCACTGCTAAATACAATGAGTACTGAGGGGTTAACTTGGTTACTTATAGGTGGTATTTTTTACACAATGGGTGCTGTTTTATATAGTATCCGATCTCTCCCATTCAACCATGCTATTTTTCATCTTTTTGTTCTTGGAGGAAGTGCAAGTCATTTCATAATGATATATGAATACATACTTGACTGCTGATTGCTCACGTTTTTTAGATGAATGTGGCTAAAAACCTGATTTATAGAACTAATTATCCGAACTGGTTTTCCTATATTGATCTGTTCATATTACCGCATGATTTACCTTTTAAATAGCTCGGAAAAACATTTCAAATTTACTATCTCAATTATTGGGCTATTTTTTATTGGACTTGGTAGTATATCCGCTCAGAGTAATCTTGACGAAAATAAGCGATTAAGTCAATTTGTCCTGAGAAGTTGGAATACTGATGATGGGCTAACATCCGAATCTGCAAGCGAGATGGTTCAAACTGGTGACGGATACATATGGATATCAACTTATACCGGATTACATCGATTTGATGGCAAGAACTTTACGGTATTTAATAGTCAAAATAGCAACATACCCTCATCGAATGTACTACGGATAGAGATAGGTAAAAACAATGAATTATGGGCGGGTACTCTTAATGGAATAGTGAAGTATGATAATGGTGAGTTTACCACTCCTAATATTTTTGAAGGAGCCCCCAACTTCAATGTTGAAGACCTCATGATTACAAAGAGTGGTGATATGTGGTTTAGTACAAAATCCAATAAACTCTTTTTATATGACCATCAAAAGCTACAGGAGTTCACAACTGAATTTGGGGTTAATAACAGTACCATTCTTTCAATAGTAGAAGGAAATGATGGCAATATCTATTTTGGCACTGACGACTCTCAATTAATCGTATATTCTGATTCTGGTATAAGAAAAATCGATCTTGGATCAGACGCTAATGGAATCAACACCCTTTATGCAGATACTCAAAAAATTTATTTAGGTACCGGAAGGGGTCTTTACATACTGGATAATGAAGAGATTGAAAAAAGTCCGTTATTGTCAAGCACAACAATTAATACGCTTATTAAAGACGATCAAACCCTTTGGATTGGTACCATGCGGGGATTGTTTAGGTATCAGCAAGCAACTTCCACCCTCGACTCACTTACAGAGGAAAATGGGATGCCCAATAATATTGTTAAAGACCTTTTATTTGATCAACAAGGCAACTTGTGGGTAGGTACTTACAGAAGTGGCATTTTCTTCCTTTCGGATGGATCAATCACAAGTTTTACTGAAAACGATGGATTATCCACAAATATCATCAGCAGCGTGACTGAAATAGAAAAAGATGTATTTCTACTAGGTAACGAAAACGGTGAAATCAATCAATTGAAGGGGATGGATATTACTAGCTATAAAACACCCATTCCGATACCCTCAGAGCGCCTAAAAAACCTATTCACTGATAATAGAGGTAGAGTTTGGATCAGCACGTACGGTGGCCTGGTGGTATTGGATGGTCCAAATAGCAAACATTTCACTACTCGGAATGGGTTTCCCGACAATTTCACTCGACTGACTTTTCAAGATAGCAATGGCACGATTTGGGTAGGAACCAAAAATGCTGGACTCATATTGTTTGACAGATCCCTTGAAGATTGGGAGCAAATTTCCATCAGTGACGGACTTAGTTCAAACTATATTTTATCGATCGAGGAAGATAAAAATGGGAATATCATTGTGGGCACAATAAGTGGGTTAAACATCCTTGAAGATAGAAAGGTGAAAAAAACAGTGACCGTAGAAGATGGACTACCCTCGAACTTTATGTTCTCTACTTTATCGACAGATGAATTCATTTGGATTGCCTCAAATGATGGCTTAACCGGGTATAGTGATAGTCAGATTGTAAATTTTAATACAGAAAATGGAATGCCGTCCAACATTGTCTATGATGTATTGGAAGATGAAAATGGTCATATTTGGATGCCCTCAGAAAATGCCATTCTCTGTGTGAGAAAGGAAGACTTATTGCAGGCAGTAAATAGTCCGGAGAAACGAATTAAAGTCAGACAATTTGATAAAAGTTATGGCATGAAAAACAGCCATTGTCTTGGCGCGGTATTATCTCACACAGACTCACAAGGTAGATTTTGGATTCCTACTATTGGAGGAATCGTATGCCTCAACCCTGATGAAGTTCAAACACCGAACTTTAATCCAAAAACAATAATAGAGAATATTTATGCTGATAATAATAGAATCAATCTGGAGGACAAGGTGATTATTCCTGCCCGAACAAATAGACTTTTAATAGATTTCACCGGAATTAGCTATACGCAAACAGACCTCCTACAATTTAGATACAAACTGGAACCGTTTGATGATCATTGGGTAATTGCATCTGATGATAGGAATGGCTTATATACCAACCTGGCTCCAGGCAAGTATGAATTCCAACTACAGACGGGATTGGATGATAGCTTTACGACTCCAATAACCTATCAAACAATCATAATTGAAGCTTCCTGGTATCAAACGATTTGGGCTAAAGTATTAATGGCGCTGGCCATTATTGTCATAGCACTGTTTATTTATTGGATGAGAACCAGGAGTTTAACCGCGAATAATCTTAAACTAGAATCGATTGTAGCACAACGAACAAAAGCACTTGAGGAACAAAAACGTGAATTAAAGGGAGCGATTAAACAATTAAAAAGTGCGCAAGAGCAGATGATCCAATCAGATAAAATGGCCTCTTTAGGTATACTGGCTGCTGGAGTTGCTCATGAAATTAATAACCCACTAAACTTTATCCAGGGCGGTGTTGAAGGATTGGAGCAGACACTTAAACGAAGTAAAAAAATAAAGAAAGAAGAGTACTTTGAGTTAATGCGTGCTATCAAGGAAGGAATATCCAGAGCTTCAACTATAGTCTTAAGCCTTAATGAATTCAGTCACTCTTCCGATAAAAAACTTGAACCGTGTGATATATATCATTTGATTGAAAATTGTCTTACAATGATAAGATATCGATTGAAGAATGGTATTGAGCTCATCAAAGACTTCACAGATGGCAAAGTGATAGTCAAGGGGAACAATGGAAAGTTACATCAGGCATTACTCAACATCATTACCAATTCAATTCAGGCCATTGATAAAAAAGGAACCATCACGATCAGAACTACAATCGAAAACAAATTCGTTTCAATAGAATTCATTGACTCGGGACATGGTATTAAACCAGAAAACCTAAAAAAGATCACTGAACCATTCTTCAGTACAAAAGAACCAGGTAAAGGAACTGGATTGGGGCTATCTATAACCTATGCTATTATCAATGAACACGGTGGTTCCCTGGAATACAGCTCTGAATGGGGTAAGGGAACAACAGCAAAAGTCACTCTGCCACTTTTAAAGAAATAACCTACCAGAACTCGTATTCATAAGAAATGGTATACTCAGGCTCATTGTATCTATTAAATATCTCTGTTCTGTCTTTTAGACTATTCTTATAGTAGTGAAGGCGAGTGTTGATAATCTCTCCCGATTTAATATATTCCGACTTTATCAAAAGGTTGTGCTCGTAATAAAATCTTCTTTCTGTTTCGCCCCAAATAATATTCATTAAAAGGTCGCCATCATAGATATATTCAGATACCAGTCCCTTTTTACCTGAATTAGCTCTTACACGATTTAGGACTTCCTTCATTTCTTTGCTTAGATTCTTATTGACAACCTCTCGCAATTTTTTCTGGGTATCATTCAAATCATTTATTTCAGGGTAATCTGATTTAGAAAATACACGAACTACTTTTTCATCTTCATACTCATAATAATTAGTTATATCATGCATTCCAAAATCAATGAAATGATCATCATTATATTCACGAGTAACTTGAATTTCTTCCGGTAAATTTTCATTATCAACCGAAACAACTTCTCGCCACGGGAGATCAATTGACTGAGTTTTTGCATAGAGATGTTTATAATATGCACTTGGCCAATCGTGCCCATATAGGAAGCTCTTCTCAGCACCCCCAAGAGATAATCCATCCATTACAAAGGGTATTCCAGTTCTTTCAGGGGCTTCCCAAAATGTCTTTTTTACTTCGAATTCTCGATCATAAGGATAAGTCGTTTGCTCTACTAATTCTTCAAGGTTTCCATCGGGAGAAAAACTTGCTATAGCTACTATTTTTCCCGTCTTCTGCTGCGTATCCGACTGATGACTTGTGAATCTCGTAGTAATGGTTTTCACTTCATCCATTCGTGTTTTCATTACTTCTGGTGAATTAACGTGTTCACAGCTAATCAAAAAAAACAAAGCCACGATAGTAACCACTGTGTATATAGACACCCAGTGCTTATGCTTAAATGTCTTGGTTAGAGCAACAATTCGAGATTTCAAATGAAACGTGCTAAAATGATTCATTAGCCTTGCACCTGCAGAACCGTGAGCTAAAGAGAGTAGTGTATGGGCGTATAACCCTGTTTTCTGATTGTAGAATATGAAGATCTGCTTCTAGCTCCGTATTTAATCCAATTTCCCTCTTCAAAACCCAGCTCAACGGATTAATCCAAAAGAGACAACAATAGATATGACTTAAAAGAATATCTAAGCTATGCCAAAGCTTCGCATGTATTCCCTCATGAGAGATGATGATCTCCCTTTCCTGTTGGGCTGACTCACCAATGAAAATCCATCCAAAAAAGGATGCTCCTTTAAATTTGGGGTTGTTGACTTGATAGATGATCAACCCATTTTCTTTTACCGGTTTTGAATCAGATTTTAGCATCACAATTTGAAATAGACCAATTATCATTCTTACCATGAAAAAGCCGGCAACAATTAAGTAGCCTGTTTGAAGGATCATAATCCAATCGATTTCGTTTTTTGCATCATTCGCTACTGCTGCAGCATTTTGATTTACTGATAAATCAGGAGATGATTCAGAAGATTGGGATTCTTTCAATACCAAATTAGGCTGTGGTCGGTTAGACGCTTCGATCACAATCTGATTAATACTCACACTTGGATACTGATCTGACTGAATAGAAATAAGTGGAAATGATACTGAAAATACCAGCCAGGCAACCAAATAGAAACGTTTAAAGGTTGGAGTCGTATGATTCTTTATGATTAAAAACCCCAGGTAAAATAGAGAGGATGAAATCAACAGCTCAATAAAAAAAGTCATTAGTTCTCTCATAGCTCACTGTTGATTAATTTTTTCAGTTCACTCACCTCTTTCTCCGAAACCTCCTCGTCTTCTAAAATCTGTGATAAAAGTCCCTTGTAGGACCCATCGAAATAATCCGTAATCATATTTTTTAGCATGTGCTTCCGATATTCGCTTCTTCTAATAACGGGAAAATACTGATGAGTACGCCCGAAAGCCCTATGTCCAACCATACCTTTATTTTCCAAAATTCTAACAAGAGATGAAACAGTATTATAGGGTGTTTCCTCAGCTAGTTCTTCCACTATTTCCTTAACGAAAACATCTCCTTTATCCCATATAATTTTCATGATAGGCTCTTCTGCCCTGGTAAGTCGTTCCATAAAGTGAATATATAACTAATTTTTCAGTTATAAAACTAATAAATCAGTTATAAAACTAAATAATCCGTTTTAGTAGTCTTATGTCATGATTGAAAAGTTCACAGGACCGATATTAAAATTTGAGTACGATATGTGGAGTTATTATCTGGCTGTTCCAAAATCAATTGGAGATAAATTCATTGTTGGTGATGACAGGCGAATAATATGTACGATTAATAATCAAACACCTATTCATAGTGCCTTAATGCCAAAGGGAGACATCTACTCCATCTATGTGAAAAAAGAATTCATGAAAAAAAATGGACTTAGTGAGGGTGATGAGGTCAGTGTAAAATTAGAAAAGGATCAGTCGGAATACGGGATACCGATACCAGAATCCTTCCAGGTTTTATTAGATCAAGATTCTGAAGGGAGTTCCTTATTTCATCACCTTACCAAAGGAAAACAGAGGAGCCTCATACATATAGTCGGAAAGGTTAAGAATGTAGATAGCCAATTGTCGAAGGGTTTGGCTATCATGCATCATTTAAAAGAAGCAAAAGGTGAATTGGATTTTAAGAGATTGAATGTGTTGATAAAAGAGTATAACAACCGAAGATAATTCGCGCGCTTAACGAAATTTAAGCGTTGGTTAGAAATTATCTGAATTCGCCGCAAGAACCATTCGATTAAATACTTTTACAATATATCAGATTCGTATTGGTTTCAAAATCACAACACCATGAAAAAAATCTTAGGTTTAATTACCATTATAATTTCACTTACAGCTTCAGGCCAAGACCAATTATATAAGGTTTCCTTAATTAGGGCCAAGCCAGGAGAACTATTAAATCTAATTGATCAATTAAATGAAGACATAGCTAATTATGAATCTTACCTGGAACATAAACCTTACCTTTTACGTCACAGCCAGGGTGATCATTGGGATTTAATGGTCATCCACCCGATAGAGTCTTTAGCTGACTATTTTTCGGAAGAGGAGAGAGACCAAAGAGCTGATTCTAAAACATTTGAAAAAAACTATGGCGATCCCTTTTTTGATATCGTCTCCTTTCAAGAAGAAGCAATAGTTAATGGTCCACCAGTAAATGACTTTATTGCAGCATTCAAAAAATATGACCTGTTTCATATTGAAATATTCACTGCAATCGCCGGTAAGCAAACTGAGTTATTAGATCAACGCTTAGCGGAAAACCATTTTTATGCAGGGATTGACCATCGTCCAAATTTTATTTTCACTCGCATATTCGGACCAAGTTGGGATAATTTTACCATAGGATTTTATGAAGATCTACATGATTTCGCAGGCCCGGAGGTTCCGTTTGAGAAAGAGGATCAGGCGGCAAAAGAAGCAGGTTTCGAAGGTGTGAACTTTATTGGAAGCTACCTGCGTTCGCTGATTGCTGAACATCATGATACACTAGCCTGGAAAATAGACTAACAACCAAAAAAAGACTTAGATGAAAATAGATCTAAAATATAAAGGAGATGAAGAGTTTACCTCAACCAATGAAAATGGTAACAATGCTGAGGTAGATATGCGTCCTGCAGACCAAAAAAAGCATCAATCACCAACCGAGCTATTATTGTCTGCAGTTGGAGCTTGCGCTGCAGTTGAAATAGTATCTATGGTCAAAAAGAGAAGAAAAACTTTCAGGAATTTAAAAGCAGAAATCAGTGGTGAGAGACGAGACGAGCACCCAAGGGGTTTTACTAGAATACATTTAAAGTACATCATCTTTTCCCCGGACTTAACAGAGGAAGAGGCGGAAAGAATTGTAGACCTGGCGACAACCAAATATTGCTCGGTTGCCGGCTCATTAAGCGCGGAACAAACACATTCTTTTGAGATAGTGCGAGACTAGCATATTCAATCATTATGGAAAATATTTTGAAAATTGGTTTGGCACAAATAGCACCAATTTGGTTAAATAGAGAATTGACCATTAAAAAAATAGGTGATTACATAAATGATGCTGCTAATCAAGATACGGATTTGGTGATTTTCGGCGAAGCACTTCTTCCGGGGTATCCATTCTGGTTAGATAAAATGAATGGTTCTTCATTTGACTCGAAAATCCAAAAAGAAATTCATGCACATTACATGAACCAATCGGTTTGCATCGAGGAAGGCCATTTGAATGATCTATGTGATTTAGCGAAAGAAAGAGAAATCGCTATTTATCTAGGCACAGTAGAACGACCAATGGATCGCGGGGGTCATAGCCTTTATTGCTCGATGATTTACATTAATAAGACTGGCGAAATAAAATCAGTACATCGAAAATTAATGCCAACATACGAAGAGAGACTCTCCTGGAGTCCAGGAGATGGCAATGGTTTAACAACACATAAGCTACCTCCTTTCACTGTAGGTGGTTTAAACTGTTGGGAAAACTGGATGCCCCTAGCCAGAGCAGCTATGTATGCACAGGGTGAAGACCTGCACGTTTCCATTTGGCCCGGAAACAGGAGAAACACAGAGAAATTAATTCCGGTTATTGCTCAAGAATCCCGTTCTTATGTTGTAGGTGTTTCTGGGCTTTTCAGAAGTACTGATATCCCGGATGATTTTCCTTATGCTGAAGAAATGCGGAAAGAAACTAACAATTCGCTGGCTAATGGAGGATCATGTGTGGCAGCTCCGGATGGCACCTGGCTTATTGAGCCGATTGTGGACAGGGAAGAACTTATTATTACGGAAATAGATCACCAAAAAGTAAGAGAAGAAAGACAAAATTTTGATCCATCGGGACACTATTCCAGACCTGATGTGTTAAGCCTCAACGTTAATAAAGAACGACAATCAGTCTTGAGATGAGGTTACTAGTTATTTTAATAACCTCTATTACCTTCTTACCCGTAAAATCTCAAAACCTTGAAGATGACGAAGTAAGGTTTAAATCCGCAATTGATTGGCTAGATACCAAGCTCAATTATATCTACTATGATGATGTGGGGGAGAAGTGGTGGACCAATACATTCTATGTTAATGAAAATAAAGAAGTTACCCTAAAACACATTGCTTCTAAAAATCCCAACACAGCCAACATTAGGAATAAAACTTATACAATTAGAACCTTTCAAATTCAGAATATTAACCCCGAAAGCCTTAAAATCTCAGATGTAAAAAAAACGAAGGGAAGGATCGTGAAAGGTAAAATGCTTGAATTAAGAACTTTCGGATTTCAAAACTTAATTCATAAAACCATCAATGGGAAACGGGCAAGCAGTACCTCCTTTTTATACCTATCCTTCCCAAGAGTATTAGAGGATAGTATCTCTAATTATGCAGAAATCGTAAAAGAGAAATTCCAAGAAGCAATTATATCTAGTACTCAAATTTATCCTTTTGGAGATAGCCGTGATATAGCAACAATATTTTCATGCCTTCAAGGAAACTTCATTTCTGTAAACGGAGAACCAATGACTATTACAGAAAAGATACAGGGTGTTTACAAAATCAAAAATGCAGCGGACCATATTCAATATTTTGGATTTAACAACGAAAGAGAGCAGTTCTATTTATTGAAAATCAACTCAAATGGAACTGAGACCATGTTCTTTGATCTGGATAGAAACACCCAACTTAGCCTTCAACTAGATGGCCTAGAGGTATTCTCTTTTCATACGTTAAATTCCTTCTCATTCAATGGTCTCAAATTCTACAGGAAGTAGCTAAGCCGTAAAAGCTTGCTCAACAGTTTTTTTATACTTTCTACCGATTGGGATTGTAGTTTCTGCAATTCGAACTTGTTCCTTATTGAATGAATTAATCTTTGGCCTGTTTACGATGAAAGAACGGTGGATTCGTATAAAGGAAGATGGTAGCCGATCTTCAAAACTGCTGATTTTCTCTTTTGTAACGAAAGCCTCACTATCCGTGTATATTCGAACATAATCGGAAAGACTTTCAATAAACTGAATCTCATCCAATCTTATTAGTACATTTTGTCTGTCTACACGAATCATTAATTCTTGTTCCTTTTCCCTCAACAGTTCTTGCTCCACTAAAGAGATGCGTTTTGCACTCTCACGAAGATTGTACACAGATAAAATCAAGCCTTCTATTAATACAATCAAGTAAAGGATAACTGTCAGCAAATAAATATCTCCGGCGATCTTACCCAGATTTTCGACCTGATAATCTGCCAATATTACAAATGCAAGGATCATAACCAGCAACTCCAGGTAAATGGAGACCACAAGCATATAGAATAAATACAATCCGAATTTGAGCTTATCGCCCTTCATTAGGTACCTCGGCAATAGATATCTATTAAAAAATAGAGATGTAGAAACTATTACCGGCATCAGGAAGGTCACGAAGAAAAAAGAGATCATTAAACTACCTAATGAAGTGCTTAAAAAGATGGTCAGTAGGATCCATATGACTATCCAGAATACAAATGGTCTTTTCAAATTCATAAGTCCAAATTCAGCTATTTTGCTTAAATCAAATAGAAAAGTAGATAAACTACAGGTTTAAGCATGGATATGACCTTTCTAAATCAACCTTATCAAAGTTGCTTTGCTGCATGTTAAACAAAAACAAAATATCATGATCGAATTATTTCAAATGGGTGGGATGCTTTTCATGAGCATACTTACCATAGAGCTTAGCTTAGTAATCTATTTCGGGGTAAAGGGATTTTTAAACAAAAACAAAAAAAGCAGCAGTATTAAATCTGTAGGACTCTTAGCGGTCATTACTGGAATTCTAGGGCAATTAATTGGTCTTTTTTCTGCATTTGAAGCAATCCAGCAAATTGGTTCAGTTTCTCCTGCAATGCTGGCTGGCGGACTCAAAGTTTCAATGATTACAACCATTTATGGAGTAATTATCTACATCATAGCAATCATCCTTAGCATGATAGTTAGAGCTCGGAAATAATGAAATAATAGCCGGAGTAATCCGGCTATTAAAATTTAAGCTTACTCCCCAATTCCATATCACTAAGTTCAATATCCAATGCTTTTGTAGATAGCTGAATTTCCCTGACCGAAATGATTAGGGAGATAATAAGAAGGACTAGAGAAATCCCAAAAATAACACTACCCCACCCTCCGACTTGTAGATAAATGAAAAACATGGCAAGCACACAAAGCAATAGGCTTATCACACCAAATAATTGCATGGCGCGGATAAGTAATAGTCTTTGTCTAAGATTCTTTAACTGACCTTCCAATACGCTTTTAGGATTTGCCAGGTAGCTTTTATGTAACTGTCGAATCAATGTTGCTATTGCCAAAAATCGATTGGTGTAAGCAAGAAGCAAAAGAGATATTGCTGGAAATAGTAAGGCGGGTGTTGTCAGTGTAATTTGCATGGATTTTGGTTATCCTTTTCTAATGTATAAAAGTGCTTCTTTTAAAAATCCCATTCCATAGGCAGTCAGCAGAATATAAGAAGCAATGACCGATAAAACAGCGATCCGAATACTTTTAGTTTTAATACCTGCGTCGATTAATATCAGTAGAAAATACAAAGTATAAAAGCCAAGAATTATTCCTCCCAATATTGGAAATAAAATGGCTAGAAACAACCCAGTGGCAATACCTAACAAAAATATACTAGGAAAGAAATGAAACAGCTTGAGTTCACTTTTAAAATGCCTGAATACATTTATTCTTGCTGTCCCAAAAAAATGTAACTGCTTGAAAAATTGACTGAAGTTTGTTCTTCGTTTATGATAAACGAACGCGTCTTCGATTAAGGCAGTTTTAAATCCATTTTCAATAATCCGAATACTAAACTCTAAATCTTCACCCTTTCTAGGCAAGATATATCCACCTGTTTTCTCAAAGACGCTTTTATGTATGCCCATATTAAAACTTCTCGGATGAAAAACTCCAATATGGTTTTTATCACCCCTTATTCCTCCGGTCGTAAAAAGAGAAGTCATTGAATAAGAAATAGCTTTTTGTACGGATGTAAAAGTTTCATGAGCACGATCAGGCCCTCCAAATGCATCAATTTTGTGTCTTTTTATATAATCATCGACAATAGCCAGGTAGTCACCCGGGATTAAGCAATCTGAATCAAAAACAATTAACCACTCTCCGTAAGCTCTTTCAAAACCATAATTTCTTGTGAACCCTTGTCCAGAGTTTTCTTTAAAATAATATGATATGTTAAGTTTAGATTTGTAATTATCAACAACAGAATCACACCTATTATTTGATCCGTCTTCAATAACCAAAACCTCGAAATCTGTGAAAGTTTGCTTAACTAGACTTCTCAGTAATTCATCAACTTCATCTGGTCTATTGTAGACTGGAATTATTATCGAGTATTTGACCATGGTGGATCCCCAATCTAATCAGTTGTTTTCTCCGAAATGAGATAATCTCCCTTCTTTTGATTTAGTTGGATCATCATTTCGGCAATAAAACCTGCTAAAAATAACTGCATCCCAACAATCAAAGCCACTAGCGCTAGAAAAAATAAAGGTTGATCAACAACATCTCGTCTATCAAGTTGGTGGTATTGCCTATAAAGCTTCTCTCCTATGACCCAAAGCGTAATAAAGAATCCACCAATGAAAGATAGACTACCAAAAACTCCGAAGAAGTGCATTGGGTTTTTCTTGAATCTTGAGACAAAGGTTACGGATATCAAATCTAGAAACCCCGTGATAAAGCGCTTCATTCCATATTTAGTATTGCCATACTTTCTAGCACGATGCTCCACAACCTTTTCACTAATCTTATCATAGCCATTCCACTTGGCAATCAATGGAATATATCGATGCATCTCACCATATACATGAATATGCTTAACAACATCCCTGGAATATGCCTTTAAACCACAATTAAAATCATGCAAAGCTATTCCTGAAACCTTTCTTGTTACCCAGTTAAAAAACTTCGAAGGTATCGTCTTGCTGAGGGGATCATGTCTTTTCTTTTTCCATCCTGATACAATATCAAGGTCGTATTCCTCGATCATTTTGACCAATTCCGGAATTTCATCCGGACTGTCTTGCATATCAGCATCCATTGTGATAATCACCCCTCCATTCGCTTCATCAAACCCTGTTTGAATGGCCGCAGATTTTCCATAATTCCTATTAAACTTCACCCCGATCAACCGAGACTCCTTTTTAGCCCATTCAGAGATTATAGACCAGGACCTGTCACGACTTCCATCATCTATCATCAACACTTCAGCTACAAGACCATGCTTGTCTACAACACGAAAAATCCATTCCAAAAGCTCTGGAATGGATTCTTCCTCATTGTATACCGGGATTACTATCGATAAATCTTTATTCAAGTTCTGGCTCTTTCTTTTTAATTATTGCTCCTGTTATTAAAGACAATATTGCATAAATAATCAATCCCCACAAAAATCCAACAAGAGAACCTGTGACAGTAAATCGATCTAACGTGTCAGTCCTTGTTTTTTCAAGAGCTTCATCCATTTGATCTTCAGGCATACCAAAATTTCTCATCATAGACTCTGCATTTTCAACGGACTGATCAGCTAATAATTCAGGTAATTCAGGATCAATAACGTTATAAAGCAGAATATTAAACACTGTTGCTAATAATCCAGCTGCTATAAACACTTGCATCGAATAGGCCCATGCTTTCCCAAACGAAATGTAGCCACCGATGGAGTTTCTATGCTGAATGCCGAAATAACATACCAGAAAAATAAAGACAACAAAAAATAAAAGCATCCACATGGAAGCAAGTAGAGCAGCATTAACTATGTAAAGAAATAGTGTTAATACAATTCCAATTACACCTACTATAATTCCAGATTTGATCGCGTGATTGTTCATAAGCTATTTAGGTTTTTTTCTTAAAATTATGGCAACTACAGGCGTAATCAAAAAAGCCGAGAAGAGTTTATTCCGAAAGGTCATTTGAACGAGCTGAGCGGGTGTTATTTCTAAAATCGCCTTATACCGTTCATTTAATGCCTCCTCTCCAAGTTCCTCCAAATAAAAAGCTTCATTGCTCTTAATAAGTGCTTCAGCACCTTTTTGATACGCCTTAAGCATATCTGAATTCATTTCCATAGTCATATAGAGCGCAACTTCAAAAATGATTATTGCAGGCAAGAAAACAATAAAACCGATACTTATGCCTTGCCAAAAATGAAGGATACCATCATTTCTAAAATCTTTAAACTCTTTACCGGCGAAGAATATAAATAAGAAGTATACACCTAAATCAAACCAAAAATGCTTGCTGTCCAATAATGGATTACTTCCAAAATTGATGGAAATAAAGAATAATCCTACAAGGAATATTCCGCAAAGAATGGAATATTTTAATGAGTGCTTTATCACATTTAATGGATTACGAGTTTTCCTTTATTGATGGTTCCATGAACATACCCTTCAAGTTCCTTTTCCCAAAAAGGAGAATTTCTTGATTTTGATTGGTTAGTTACAGAATTAAAAATCCATTTCTTAGTAGGGTCTAGGATTGTCAATTTTGCGTTTTGTCCTTTATCAATGCTAATTGGATCAATGTTTAAAACCTTTCTAGGCCCATTCACCACCTTTTCAATTAAAAGCTCAAATGGTACTTGGTCCTTAATTTTCAATAAGCTGGAATAAAAGGTTTGTAACGCAATACTCCCAGGATCCGCAAGATCAAATTCCAATTGCTTACTTTCTGAATCTTGTGGCCTATGATTAGAGCAAATTGCATCAATTGTCCCATCAATCACTCCCTTGATAAGTGCTTTCCTGTCTTGCTCAGTTCTATAAGGGGGTAAATTCTTGAAATTAGTATCAAAAACACCAATTGAATTATCTGTGAAAATCAGGTTAAAGATTCCAACATCACAAGTAACATGAAGTCCCTGTTTCTTTGCTTCCCTTATCATTTTTACACTCTTCCCACTAGAAATCTTTGAGAAATGAATAGACCCTCCGGTGTATCTTAATATCTCAATATCTCTTTGAATAGATAGTTCTTCAGAAATAGAAGGTTCTGCTCTTAATCCCAAGCCCGTACTTACCAGGCCCTCATGCATATGAGAATTTGCGCTAATATTAATATCTCTTGAATTTTGAAGAATAGGAGTGCCTATTGACTCGGTGTACTGTAAGGCTTTCATTAAAAGTTCAGAATTCCAAATTGGCTGATCTCCTGATGAAAATGCACTAGCGCCAGCATGATATAAATCTAATATTTCAGTCAGATTTTCTCCCTTATTTCCCTCGCTAACTGACGCAATTACATGCAAGTCAACAGCATCTATTGCTTTACGTTTAAGATAATTTACGTCAGCTTTTGACTCTATTGGAGGGCTAGTATCAGGAATTATACACACATCTGTAAATCCTCCCGCGCTAGCTGCATGAGATCCGCTCTCAACATCTTCTTTGTGCTCATTACCTGGATCATTAAAATTCGAATTGAGATCGAACCAGCCCGGAGTAATAGTCAGATTGCTGAAGTCAAGCTCTTTGGAGCCACTTTTTGCATTAAGTGAGGAAATAATTCCTTTTTCAATAAGGATATTGGCTTTTTTATTGTGAGATGGAGAATTCGCATCTAAAACCAATACGTTCTTTAGCAATAAGCTCATTTGAGATATCTATGGAGCATAGTTTCTGAAAAAATAAACATCAGCACCAAAATTAATGCATATTTCCATAAGCTAACCTCAGTACTTGATGACAGCAGAAATTCATTAATATCCGAATTAACACTATGTATTTGAACATTCCTATAATCAGCAAAGATTGAATTCAATTCATCAATAGTAGGTGAGTGCATAATGGATTCCGACTTAGGAACATTGATAGCAATATCGTTCAAAATACTATCACCCTGCAGCAACTGATAGATACCTGGTTCTATATTCGCTGGTATCTCAATAATTATTTCTTCTGAATTTATATTGAATTCTGGAATCAGCTCAGAATTATCATTTGCAATTTTTATTGGACTTTCCGAGTACTTCAGCTCAAGACTTACCCTGTCGCTGGGAAAGAAGTAAGAATTTTCAAAGCCATGGCTTGATGAGAATGCGATCTGGTAAAGCAAAGGAAGAAATAAAGCATTTGACTGAAATGTGTTTTCTTCTATGAGTGCACTATTGAAAAAAAACTTATTGTTTGTCTTGAGCAAAAAAGGATTGCCATTTCTAAATCGAATGATAGGTTCAAAACTACCTTTGACAGTAAAGACCTGCGGCAAGGAAGGCATCAATCCCTTTCCAATCTTTGCATTGAAAATGCCTCTAAGCAATGGGTTCTGCTCCTCTAATGCGATCTCATATTTTTCTCCCTCAATCAATATCAATCTCAACTTCAAAAATTCTTGATAGTTTTCTGAATTAGAATTGATTGATGGAAATATTAAATAATTAGTTTCAGGAAATTGCTTCATCAAAGAAGTAGGCAATTTCTCCAAACCATTAAAAACAATTAAGTCTGCATCTTTCAAAAGCTCATAGTCAACACTATTGAGACTTTGCAAATGCATATCGAAGAGTTCATCATTCTTATAAGCGGTACCTATATAATCTTTATCCTCATTAGTATTGAAAATTACAATATTAGGCTTCTTTCGTTCTCCAACCGTGAAATGAAATATGTTATCATAGGCAACCTCATCACCTTCAAAAACTACTTGATAATTACCGAAACCATCGATAGGAATATCGAAATTAACTTCATCCAAATCTGAAACATTTTTTGCCAATGAGCTAAGTTGCCTGTTCCCTTGAAACAGCTTAACTACTATACTTCCGGATTCCATGTTGAATACACTAAAACGGATACTGATAGAAAGTCGTGATAAATCACTTGGATTAGGGCTTATCAGTAAACTATCCACACTCACGTTAGAAGAAGAATTTAAATAATCTAACAGATAAAAATTGAACGTGTTGGCAGTATCTGCAACTAGGCTAAGTGCTTGATCAATATCTAATTGCTGAAGGTCTGATATGATGAAATATTCTTTAGCAGTTATATCACCTCGCTCAAGGTTGGATAAATTCATCGAATTAGCCGTAGTACCGATGTGCAATAAATCTAAAATAAACTCATCAGATAAAGCTACCCGTTCATTGTTACTAAAGAAATAGCCATTTGATCCTTTTTGAGCGACTTCGGTGAGAATTCTTTTAACAATTTCAACGCCATCTCCAATTTCACTACTAAATGAATTGTCATAATAAATTGCTAAAGGATGATTAGTATTCGAATCTCGTGTAGTAAAAGTGAGAATGCTCGCAATAATCGTTACAAATAAAAGTACTCTATTTGTCAGGATTAAGAAATATTTAAGTCGAGATTGGTTTTTCGACTTTGTGCTAAGGCTAGAAATATATTTTATAGAAGAGAAGTAAAACTTCTTAGCCTTTCTAAAATCAAATAAATGAATAAGAAAAGGAACAAGTATAAAAAGCGAGAATAACCAAAAAATGTTCACAGCAAGTATTTAAGGAAGGACTAACGATTTTTAACAACACAAGTTCCCAAAAGCAATTATGTTCAAACTGAAATATACAAATGAAAAAGGGGATATTGATCAACCAATATCCCCTTTTAATATTTTAGCAATTTCGGAGAATAATACCGTGAATTATTAGCTAATAATGTATAATCAAAAAAAAAGGATACTGATAATCAGTATCCTAATTGTAAATAAACTGGCAACGACTTACTCTCCCACCTGTTACGGCAGTACCATCAGCGCTGACGGGCTTAACTTCTCTGTTCGGAATGGGAAGAGGTGGACTCCGTCGCTATAATCACCATAAAATTTGCCTATATCCTTATTCAGGACAGGACTTAATGTCTTGACATTAAAAATGAAAGATTCACATGAAAAACGCGAGTTTATCGAAACGCTTCAAAAAAGTTTACGGGTAATTAGTACTACTCAGCTTTGACATTACTGCCTTTACACCTGTAGCCTATCTACGTCCTAATCTAGAACATCCCTTAAAAGAAATCTCATCTTGTAGTGGGTTTCGCACTTAGATGCTTTCAGTGCTTATCCCTTCCCAACGTAGCTACCCAGCAGTGCTCCTGGCGGAACAACTGGTACACCAGCGGTTAGTCCAACTCGGTCCTCTCGTACTAAAGTCAGATCTACTCAAATTTCTTACGCCCACAACAGATAGGGACCGAACTGTCTCACGACGTTCTGAACCCAGCTCGCGTGCCACTTTAATGGGCGAACAGCCCAACCCTTGGGACCTTCTCCAGCCCCAGGATGTGACGAGCCGACATCGAGGTGCCAAACCTCCCCGTCGATATGAGCTCTTGGGGGAGATCAGCCTGTTATCCCCGGAGTACCTTTTATCCTTTGAGCGACGGCCCTTCCATACAGAACCGCCGGATCACTATATCCTAGTTTCCTACCTGCTCGGCTTGTAGGCCTCACAGTCAAGCACCCTTATGCTATTGCACTCTGCGCACGGTTACCAAGCGTGCTGAGGGTACCTTTGAAAGCCTCCGTTACTCTTTTGGAGGCGACCACCCCAGTCAAACTACCCACCACACACTGTCTCCCTTTCGGGGTTAGGCATCAGATAAATAAAGGCTGGTATTTCACCAATGACTCCACCATGCCTGACGACACAGCTTCAGAGTCTCCCAGCTATCCTACACATCATTTACCCAATACCAATGTGAAGCTATAGTAAAGGTTCACGGGGTCTTTCCGTCCCGTTGCGGGTATCCGGCATCTTCACCGGAACTACAATTTCACCGAGCTCATGGTTGAGACAGTACCCAGATCGTTGCACCATTCGTGCAGGTCGGAACTTACCCGACAAGGAATTTCGCTACCTTAGGACCGTTATAGTTACGGCCGCCGTTTACTGGGGCTTCAGTTCAATGCTTCTCCGAAGATAACATCCCCCCTTAACCTTCCAGCACCGGGCAGGTGTCAGGCCGTATACATCCTCTTTCAAGTTCGCACAGCCATGTGTTTTTGATAAACAGTCGCCTGGGTCTTTTCACTGCGTCCTACCGAAGTAGGAGCCCCTTCTCCCGAAGTTACAGGGCTATTTTGCCTAGTTCCTTAACCATGAATCACTCGAGCACCTCAGGATTCTCTCCTTGACTACCTGTGTCGGTTTACGGTACGGGCACCTTTATCCTAACCTTAGAGGTTTTTCTTGGAAGTCTGCTTAGGCACACTATCCACGCATCCGAAGATTTGTGGTACTATCAGGTTCAGCAAGATCTGCGGATTTACCTACAGTTCTTATACCTACACCCTTCAACGTACTATTCCGTCAGTACGCGGTGCTTTCACTACTCCGTCACCCCATCGAAAATAAAGGTGGTACTGGAATATTAACCAGTTGTCCATCGACTACCCCTTTCGGGTTCGCCTTAGGTCCCGACTAACCCCCGGCTGATTAGCATTGCCGGGGAATCCTTAGTCTATCGGTGTGCGGGTTTCTCGCCCGCATTATCGTTACTTATGCCTACATTTGCTCTTCTCTAGTCTCCAGCATGACTCACGTCACACCTTCATTGTTTAGAGAATGCTCCCCTACCATCATAAATGATCCTAAGCTTCGGTATTGTACTTGATGCCCGATTATTATCGATGCTCTGCCGCTCGACCAGTGAGCTGTTACGCACTCTTTAAATGAATGGCTGCTTCCAAGCCAACATCCTGGCTGTCTAAGCAGCTGAACCTCCTTAGTTCAACTTAGTACAAATTTAGGGACCTTAGCTGTAGGTCTGGGTTCTTTCCCTCTCGGACTCGGACCTTAGCACCCAAGCCCTCACTGCGGAATATATTTATCAGCATTCGGAGTTCGTCTGGATTTGGTAGGATTTGACTCCCCCTAGTCCAATCGGTAGCTCTACCTCTGATAAACTAACTTCCACGCTGCTCCTAAAAGCATTTCGGGGAGTACGAGCTATCTCTCAGTTTGATTGGCCTTTCACCCCTACCCACAACTCATCCAAAGACTTTTCAACGTCAACTGGTTCGGGCCTCCATGTAGTGTTACCTACACTTCACCCTGGTCATGGGTAGATCACAAAGTTTCGCGTCTAGTACTGCTGACTGATCGCCCTGTTAAGACTCGCTT